>NZ_JALPZP010000001.1:0-2601452 GCF_041414895.1 Agrobacterium sp. O3.4 | reverse complement strand
GCCATGCGGTTACGCTCTCGCGACAAGTTCTGCGAACTTGCGCTGGTAACGCGGGGTGGAGCAGCCCGGTAGCTCGTCAGGCTCATAACCTGAAGGCCGCAGGTTCAAATCCTGCCCCCGCAACCAAATCCCCTACAAAGACTATCATACAATAAAATGCCCTCCCGCCGCGGAGGGCTTTTGCGTTCCAAGCACTCAAACCTATGCATCTTCTGGCTGGTAATCTGCCTCTCTTTCTGTGCCGATCCAGCCGTTCGAGATTGCCATAAATCCGGATTTGGCCATGATGCGCAAATCATCCAACGCAGAAGAAAGACGCCGTGACCGCCGAACCTTTGCAGATACTCAAGACCATCTACGGCTATGATACATTCCGCCGACGCCAGGGCGAGATCATCCAGCATGTCATGGCAGGACATAATGCATTCGTACTCATGCCCACGGGTGGAGGAAAGTCGCTTTGTTACCAGATCCCGGCGCTTGCCCGGGCGGGAATGGGGCTTATCGTATCGCCGCTCATAGCGTTGATGGTCGATCAGGTGGCTGCCCTGCGTCAGGCTGGTGTGCGGGCCGAGGCGCTCAATTCCGATCTTTCTCTGGAAGAGCGCCGTGCGCTCTGGCAGGATATGCGGGCCGGCGAGGTCGATATTCTTTATGCCGCGCCGGAAACCCTGCTCAAACCCGATGTTCTCGACGCGCTTCAATCCATTGACCTGTCGTTGATCGCGGTCGATGAGGCGCATTGCCTGTCGCAATGGGGACATGATTTCCGCCCGCCTTATCGTCAGCTCGACACATTGATTGAGCGTTTTCCCGACACGCCGCGCATGGCCCTGACGGCGACGGCGGATGAACCCACCCGCGCCGAGATTCTCGGCCATCTGGGCATCGATGACAAAGATGCATTCATCGCCGGGTTCGACCGTCCTAACATCCGCTATGCGATCATGGAGAAGGACAATCCTCGCGCCCAGCTGAAACGTTTTCTCAACGGCCGGGAAAATGAAAGCGGAATCGTTTATTGCCTGTCAAAACGCAAGGTGGATGAGACGGCGGCGTGGTTGCGGGAAGAGGGGCGAGATGCGCTGCCCTATCACGCCGGCATGGACAAGGCCGCCCGCGAAGAGAACCAGACCCGTTTTCAACATGGTGAGGCGGTGATTATTGTCGCGACCGTCGCTTTCGGCATGGGCATCGATAAGCCGGATGTGCGTTTCGTTGTCCATATCGATTTGCCCGGCAGCATCGAGGCCTATTATCAGGAGACCGGCCGCGCCGGTCGTGATGGTCTGCCGTCAGACGTGCTTATGCTCTACGGTTATGAAGACATCGCTTTGCGCAACCGCTTCATTGAAGAATCGGACGCCGCGGACCAGCGCAAACATATGGAGCGCCAGAAGCTTGATTCCCTGCTCGGTCTGGCGGAAACGGCGGGCTGCCGCCGGCAGATCCTGCTCTCCTATTTTGGCGATCGATGCGAGCCCTGTGGTAATTGTGATACCTGCGCCGAGCCGCCGGATCTGTTTGACGGGTCGATAGCCGCGCAAAAGCTGCTCTCCTGCATTTACCGCACTGGGGAACGTTTCGGCCAGGCCTATGTCATCCGCGTCTTGCTAGGCGTCGAGGACGAGCGGATTTCCCGCTTCGGGCACGATCAGATCACCACTTACGGGATCGGCAAAGAGCATGATAATCGCACCTGGCGCGCGATTTTACGGCAACTGGTTGCGCTTCGCCTGATCGAGGTGGATCTGTCCGGACATGGCGGATTGTCGATTTCCGAAGACGGGAGGCGGTTCCTGCGCGAAAAGCCATCCCTGATGCTGAGAATACCGTCTGCGCCCCGCTCGACCCGACAGCAGACGCCGCGTAATGCCGCATCGACAGCTTTGCCGGAGGCGGATCGTGGTCTCTTCGAGGTGTTGCGCGCGAAGCGCATGGAAATTGCCCGCACGCAGAACGTCCCGCCTTATGTGATTTTTCACGACAAGACCCTGATCGAACTCGCTGCTGCGAAACCGGCCTCGGCGAGGGAGATGGCGCAAATCCCCGGCGTCGGAGACACCAAGCTGGAGCGCTACGGCCCCGCCTTTCTGGAGGCGATCATGCAGCACGCCGCTGGCGAGTGACTGGCAGATTAATTCGGCCAAGACCAGCGTTGGGGATAGTCAGGTAAAGGGTAAAGACTTAGCCTGTCGTGTCCTTAAATAGAACGTTCTGATCGATGAGATAACGGGAGAACAGGGGCAGGCTTGCCCCCCCGATCGCCCGGGCCTGGCTGCCGACCGCGCCCTCGATGATCTCCGGCAGCGTAACGCCCTGAAGGTCGTGGTGTTTGAGAGCAAGCCGGGTGGCAGAGACGATCCTCGCTCTGACCCAATCGGGAAAACCGCCATCGATGATGACACTGGAAAAGTCGATGATGGAGGCGGCGGCGATGACGGCCTGCGCCAGCGCGGCGGCCGTCTTGTTGATCCAGCTTTCCAGCGGTTCGCCGAAATCGATCCATTCGTCGGGTGAGAACCAAAGGGGACGTGGATCGATACCCTTTTCGCGCAGCATGTTCTCCAGAACGAAGATCGACGCGATTTTCAGAAGCTGAACCGTATTGCCATCCTGCCCCTGCACCGGTAGAGGGCCGATTGCACCGGCGGTGCCCGTTTTTCCGGAGAACAGCGCCGAATTCAAAACGACGCCTCCTCCGATGAAGGAGCCGATGAAGATATAGAGAAAATCCGGGTAGTTCTGGCCAGCGCCAAAAACCAGCTCTGCACCGCAGGCACTGGTCGCGTCATTCTGCAGAAAGACCGGGTAGCTGACGCCTTCGGCAATTTCGGAGCGGATATCAACATCCCGCCACCGTTCCATTTCGGCCTGCGGCGCGCCCACTTCCTGGGCCCAGTTCCACAGTTCGAATGGGGCGGCGATACCAACTCCGGTGATTTTTTGCCGTTCCGCCGGGGACAATTTCGATTCGATCTCCGTGATCCCTTCGATCACGAACGGCAATATCCATTCCGGCAGGGGGTAAGGGTAAGTCTTGCGCAGCTTGAGTTTGATCCGGCCGACAAAATCCATCAGCACGAGATCGACACTGCGCCGGCCGATCTTCACGCCAAACGAAAAGACGGCGTCGGGATTGAGACGCATGGGTGTCGATGGTTGCCCGACCTTTCCGCGCAGTCTTTCACCACGAATGAGAAGGCCGTCTTTCTCCAGCGAGCGCATGATGACCGATACGGTTTGCGCCGAAAGGCCGCAAAGCCTGGATATTTCGGCTTTCGACAATCCGCCATGGCGGCGAACGAGCGACAGCACCAGCCGCTCATTATAAGCGCGCACCCCGATCTGGTTGGCACCGCCGCTGATATCCATAATGGTGGGCGGCGCAGGCGGCGCCGTCTCGACAGATCGTCTCATAATGTCATCCTCCCGCCCGCTATATCCGTCACGACCGATACCTGCAGGCTTTATGGCAATCTTGCTATCGCAACGTAAACAACGGTGGCGATATTCCTCCCTGCCGCATATTAGAATGCCATACCGAATTAATAATTCAATCGGATTTATTTATTGACAGGCGTTTCCTTTGGTGGTTCCATCTGGGCCAACGGTCGTTGTTCTCGGAGGAGACGAGATCGTCGGGTAACCGTCACGGTGCTCAAATATCCATTGGGAGGATCTCATGAAGACCACTGTTTCCGCTCTTCTGGGCGCGCTTGCGCTTGGCGTTTCTTTCGCTTCCGTCGCGTCCGCGGCAGACACATCGGTGTGCCTCATTACCAAAACCGACACCAATCCCTTCTTCGTCAAGATGAAGGAAGGCGCGACCGCCAAGGCCAAAGAACTTGGCGTGACGCTGAAATCCTATGCCGGCAAGATCGACGGCGATTCCGAAAGCCAGGTTGCAGCCATCGAGACCTGCATCGCCGATGGCGCCAAGGGTATCCTGATCACCGCATCGGACACCAAGGGCATTGTTCCGGCCGTGCAGAAGGCACGTGATGCCGGCCTTCTGGTGATCGCTCTCGACACGCCTCTGGAGCCCGTTGATGCCGCCGATTCCACCTTTGCCACCGACAATCTTCTGGCAGGTGAGCTGATCGGCAAATGGGCCGCCGGCACCCTTGGCGACAAGGCCAAGGACGCAAAAATCGCCTTCCTTAACCTCACCCCCTCCCAGCCAACAGTGGATGTGCTTCGTAACCAGGGCTTCATGAAGGGCTTTGGCATCGACGTGAAAGACATCAACAAGATCGGTGATGAAACCGATCCGCGCATCGTTGGCCATGACGTTACCAATGGTAACGAAGAAGGTGGCCGCTCGGCCATGGAAAACCTGCTGCAGAAGGATCCGACCATCAACGTCGTTCACACCATCAATGAACCTGCGGCTGCCGGCGCTTACGAGGCGCTGAAAGCGGTTGGTCGTGAGAAGGACGTTCTGATTGTTTCCGTCGATGGCGGTTGCCCTGGCGTCAAGAACGTCGCGGAAGGCGTAATCGGCGCGACCTCGCAGCAATATCCGCTGCTGATGGCGGCTCTTGGCGTGGAAGCCGTAAAGAAGTTCGCCGATACGGGTGAAAAGCCGAAGCCGACCGAAGGCAAGAGCTTCGTCGACACTGGCGTGACGCTGGTGACCGACAAGCCAGTCAAGGGCCTCGACTCGATCGACACGAAGGAAGGTCTCAACAAGTGCTGGGGCTGATGCCTCGCCATTGAAACCCGCGGGGGCATTCTTGCCCCCCGCCCTTGGACCAGAATAATTTCAGCCACGATCCGGGGGATCGGACAAAGGAACAAACGAGCGCGCCGCGCGTCCCGCAGACACGAGATTGGCCCGCTTCACAACACTTTGAATCTACGCGTCATTTTATTGAAAAATAGACCCTTGCTTCAAGGGCGGATGCGATAGAGCGATCGGGAGGAAAATCCATGAGCGATCAGCCGGTGCGGGCTCAGCCGCATAATGAATTTGAAAATGTGCTTTCGGGAAGTTCGACGCAGGTCGCCGCTTTCGACACGCACGACAAGAGTGTTCTGGAAAAATTCCAGTACTTTCTGCATTCCAGCCCGGCGGCCGTGCCGCTGATCGTACTGGTGCTGTCGTTGACTGTCTTCGGCATGACCCTTGGCGGCAAGTTTTTCTCGGCATTCACGCTGACCCTTATCCTGCAGCAGGTGGCCATCGTCGGCATCGTCGGCGCAGCGCAGTCGCTGGTCATTCTGACGGCGGGTATCGATCTGTCGGTGGGCGCCATCATGGTACTCTCCTCCGTCATCATGGGGCAGTTTACCTTCCGTTACGGCCTGCCGGCGGAACTCTCCATTCTCTGTGGTCTTGCTGTCGGCGCATTCTGCGGCTTCATCAACGGCATTCTGGTCTCGCGCATGCGCCTGCCGCCCTTCATCGTCACGCTCGGCATGTGGCAGATCGTACTGGCGACGAATTTCCTCTATTCCGCAAATGAAACGATCCGCGCACAGGACATCGCTCAGCAGGCGCCCATTCTGCAGTTCTTCGGAAATAACATCCGTCTGGGAAGTGCGGTCTTTACCTACGGCGTCATCGCCATGGTTCTGCTCGTTGCTCTGCTCTGGTATGTGCTCAACCGCACCGCCTGGGGCCGCCATCTTTATGCCGTGGGTGACGATCCGGATGCTGCCGAACTGGCCGGCGTCAACGTCAAGCGCATGCTGACGACCGTTTACACCCTGTCCGGCCTCATCTGTGCCTTCGCCGGTTGGGCTCTCATCGGCCGCATCGGCTCGGTTTCACCGACCGCCGGCCAATTTGCCAATATCGAATCCATCACGGCTGTGGTTATCGGCGGCCTGTCGCTGTTCGGCGGGCGCGGCTCGATCATGGGCATGATTTTCGGCGCCCTGATCGTCGGTGTCTTTTCGCTCGGCCTCAGGCTCATCGGAACCGACCCGCAATGGACCTATCTGTTGATCGGCGTCCTCATCATCATGGCTGTCGCAATCGACCAGTGGATCAGAAAGGTAGCAGGCTGATGGCAAAAGAACCTATTCTCACAGCACGCAATCTCGTCAAACGTTATGGCCGCGTGACCGCCCTCGATCATGCCGATTTCGATCTCTATCCCGGAGAAATCCTGGCGGTGATCGGCGACAATGGCGCCGGCAAATCCTCGCTCATCAAGGCGATTTCCGGTGCGGTGACACCGGATGAGGGAGAGATCAGGCTTGAAGGCCAGCCTGTGCAGTTCCGCTCGCCGATCGAGGCGCGCAAGGCGGGTATCGAAACCGTCTATCAGAACCTCGCGCTCTCGCCGGCACTTTCCATAGCCGACAATATGTTCCTCGGCCGGGAAATCCGCAAACCCGGCATTCAGGGCAGCGTGTTCCGGGCGCTGGATCGTCCGGCCATGGAAAAATTCGCCCGCGAGAAACTCTCGGAACTGGGTCTGATGACGATCCAGAACATCAATCAGGCGGTGGAAACCCTTTCTGGCGGCCAGAGGCAGGGTGTGGCGGTAGCACGCGCGGCGGCTTTCGGCTCCAAGGTCGTCATCCTCGACGAACCGACGGCAGCACTTGGCGTGAAGGAAAGCCGGCGTGTTCTTGAACTCATTCTTGACGTGCGTTCGCGCGGTCTGCCGATCGTTCTGATCTCGCATAACATGCCGCATGTGTTCGAGGTGGCGGACCGCATCCACATTCACCGGCTGGGCAAGCGCCTGTGCGTCATCAATCCAAAGGACTATTCCATGTCCGACGCCGTCGCCTTCATGACCGGCGCCAAGGAAGCGCCGAAGGAAACGCTTGCCGCATGACGCTGAAGCTTGAGACGATCGCTGAAGACGTTCTTCGGCGGGCAGAGGGCAAATCCCGTTTTATCATTGCCATTGCCGGTCCCCCTGGGGCCGGCAAATCCACGCTGGCGGACGCGCTTTGTGATGCTTTGCTGGCGCGGGGCGAAACGGCCGCCGTGCTGCCCATGGATGGCTTCCATATGGACAATGGCATCCTTGAAGAGCGTGGGCTGCTGCCGCGCAAGGGCGCGCCCGAAACCTTTGATGTGCGTGGCTTCCTCGATATCGTCTCTGCCGTCCGCAGGGGCGGGCAGGAGGTGCTTGTCCCGGTTTTCGACCGCTCCCGCGAAATCGCCATTGCGTCCGCCCGCGCCATCGCGCCGGAGACACGCTTCATTCTGGCTGAAGGCAATTATCTGCTGCTGAATGAGGCCCCATGGACGGCGCTTTCCGAGAGCTTCGACCTTACTATTTTCGTTGGGCCGTCGGTCAACGTGCTTGAAGAGAGGTTGCGGAGCAGATGGCAGGGCTACGGCCTCGATGCAGCTGCGATCCACGCCAAACTTTTTGAAAACGATCTTCCCAACGGTAAAAGGGTGATCGAGAACGCCCGCCCTGCCGATATTCACATCGATATCTGGGAATAGGTTAACGCTTTCTCGTCACTGAGCGGCAAGGCGCATTTGCCGTTAAGCCTTTGTTGACCATGTGTTGAATCTTTTTCATCCACAGGGTGGGGCTTTTGTGTGTCTATTTATTGACGAGAAAATTTCCTCATATGCTATATGTGGTGTTCAAGGTTCTCCCGATTCGCAAGCGTCGGGAGCTAAGACGGGAATTCGGTGAGCAACGCCATCATGGCGGAACAATGCCGAAACTGCCCCCGCAACTGTAAGCGGCGAGCATCGTTCCGATTTGGGTCACTGGAGCCAAAAGCTCCGGGAAGGCCGGGATAGATGTTGTGACCCGTAAGTCAGGAGACCTGCCTTGAGCGAAAACGTCCACGGGCGGGGTGTCCGGAAGGAAGGTATGGCGCAAATGAATTGCGTTCGCCCTTTTCTGACCCCTTCCAGAACAAGCTTCGGGGTGAAGTCATGCCAGTGCATTTTTTTAAGTTCCTGCGCTCGTCGGCGTAGAGAGTGATTTTACGCGGCCAGAAGCGTTTTCAGGATAACCGGGACAAACGGTTTCCGTCCGGAAATGTGACAAACCCTCTAAGCCGTGCGCCCCACCTGAATGACAAATCCATCGCCACCCGATTGCGATTGCAATCGGCAATGTTGAGCCGTGTCCAAGAACGGCTTCGAAAGAGGAAATTATGACCGTCACCGTTTACAGCAAGCCCGCCTGCGTCCAATGCACTGCCACCTATCGCGCACTCGACCGCATCGGCGTTAGCTATGAGATCGTCGATATTTCCGAAGATGCGGATGCGCTCGATCACGTTCGCGGCCTTGGTTACATGCAGGTTCCCGTGGTCGTCGCCGGCGAACGCCATTGGGCGGGTTTCCGGCCGGATATGATCGGCGCGATCAGCTAAGGCGGCAGCGTGATGGGGCTGATCGTTTATTATTCCAGCCGCTCTGAAAACACGCATCGTTTCCTTCTGAAACTGGGGCGGCGATTATTGCGCCTGCCACTCGGCGCCGAGGAGGATGTGCCTCATGTGTCTGAGCCCTATGTGCTCGTCACCCCCACCTATGGGGGCGGCGGCACGAAAGGGGCCGTGCCAAAGCCGGTCATCCGGTTCTTGAACGAGCCCTCCAACCGAAATCTCATTCGCGGCGTCATCGCGGCGGGAAACACGAATTTTGGCGCAGCTTTCGCATCCGCCGGAGATATCGTCTCGCGCAAATGTGCCGTGCCGTTTCTCTATCGCTTCGAGCTTCTCGGCACGGAGGAAGATGTCGCCAACGTCAAACATGGATTGGAACGATTTTGGACACGCTGACCTCAGGCGCGCTGCGCAAGGACGCCAAACAGCCGGTAGCTGCAAGCCAGAAACCGGTTGATACGGGACTGGACTACCACGCGCTGAACGCGATGCTGAACCTCTATGACGAGAACGGAAAGATCCAGCTCGACAAGGATCGCCTTGCCGCCCGGCAATATTTCCTCCAGCACGTCAACCAGAACACGGTGTTTTTCCATAACCTCAGGGAAAAACTCGATTATCTGGTAACGGAGGGATATTACGAACAGGAGGTACTGGATCAGTATTCCTTCAATTTCGTCCGCGATCTCTATGACGAAGCCTATGCCCGGAAGTTCCGCTTTCCGACTTTCCTCGGGGCGTTCAAATATTACACCTCCTACACGCTGAAGACATTCGACGGAAAACGTTATCTGGAGCGTTATGAGGATCGCGTCTGCATGGTGGCGCTGGCTCTCGCGCGCGGTGACGAACAGCTTGCCCGCGACCTGATGGATGAGATCATTTCCGGCCGCTTCCAGCCGGCGACCCCGACGTTCCTGAACGCTGGCAAGAAGAGCCGCGGTGAGCTGGTCTCATGTTTTCTGCTACGCGTGGAAGACAATATGGAAAGCATCGGCCGCTCCATCAATTCGGCGCTGCAGCTTTCAAAGCGCGGCGGCGGCGTGGCGCTGTCCCTGACCAATATTCGCGAATTCGGCGCACCGATCAAGCACATCGAAAACCAGTCTTCCGGCGTCATTCCTGTCATGAAGCTGCTGGAAGACAGCTTTTCCTACGCCAACCAGCTTGGCGCGCGTCAGGGCGCGGGCGCAGTCTATCTGCATGCCCACCACCCTGACATCATGCGTTTCCTCGATACCAAGCGCGAAAATGCTGACGAAAAAATCCGCATCAAGACCTTGTCGCTCGGCGTGGTAATCCCTGACATCACCTTCGAACTCGCCCGCAACAACGAGGATATGTACCTGTTCTCGCCCTATGACGTGGAGCGGGTCTATGGCGTACCGTTGACCGAGATTTCTGTCAGCGAAAAATATCAGGAGATGGTCGCGGATAGCCGCATCCGCAAGAAGAAGATCAAGGCGCGCGAATTCTTCCAGGTGATCGCCGAAATCCAGTTCGAGAGCGGTTATCCCTACATCATGTTCGAGGATACGGTGAACCGCGCCAATCCGGTCGCCGGCCGTATCAGCATGAGCAATCTTTGCTCGGAAATCCTGCAGGTCAGCGAGGCAAGCGAATTTAATGCCGATCTTTCCTATAGCCATATGGGCAAGGATATCTCCTGCAATCTCGGCTCGCTGAACATCGCCTCGGCGATGGATTCGATGGATTTCGGCAAGACGATCGAGACCTCCATCCGGGCGCTGACGGCGGTATCGGACATGAGCCACATTTCCTCCGTTCCTTCGGTGGAAAAGGGCAATGATGCGAGCCACGCCATCGGGCTTGGCCAGATGAACCTGCACGGTTATCTGGCGCGCGAACGCATCTTTTATGGTTCCGAAGAAGGCGTCGATTTCACCAATATCTATTTCTACACCGTGACCTATCACGCCATCCGCGCCAGCAACCGGCTGGCCGTGGAACGGGGCCAGAGCTTCAAGGGCTTTGAGAACTCCAAATATGCCTCGGGCGACTATTTCGACAAATATACCGATCGGGAATGGTTGCCCGCGACGGAAAAGGTCCGTGAGCTGTTCGAAAAAGCCGGCATTGCCATTCCAACGCAGGAAGACTGGACGGCGTTGAAGCAGGACGTGATGGCATCGGGTCTCTATAACCAGAACCTTCAGGCCGTACCGCCAACCGGTTCGATCTCCTATATCAACCACTCCACCTCTTCCATTCATCCGATCGTCTCGAAGATCGAAATCCGTAAAGAGGGCAAGATCGGCCGCGTTTATTACCCGGCTTCCTATCTTTCTAACGACAATCTCGAATATTATCAGGACGCCTATGAGATCGGCCCTGAAAAGATCATCGACACCTATGCGGCGGCTACCCAGCATGTCGATCAGGGCCTGTCGCTGACGCTGTTCTTCCGCGATACGGCGACGACACGCGATATCAACCGGGCGCAGATCTACGCCTGGAAGGAGGGGATCAAGACCATCTACTACATCCGTTTGCGCCAGATGGCGCTGGAAGGCACGCAGGTTCAGGGCTGCGTTTCCTGCACGCTCTGATTTGAGGGACAAGAGAATGAACATCGCCGTAAAAACCGCGTCCCGCATCCGCGCGGTCAACTGGAACCGCATCGAGGACGACAAGGACCTCGAAGTCTGGAACCGCCTGACCTCGAATTTCTGGCTGCCGGAAAAAGTGCCGCTTTCCAACGACATTCCTTCCTGGGGAACGCTGAAGCCCGAAGAACAGAAGCTGACGATCCGCGTCTTCACTGGGCTGACTTTGCTCGACACCATCCAGAACGGTGTCGGCGCCGTGCGGCTGATGGCGGATTCGGCAACGCCGCATGAGGAGGCGGTGCTTTCCAACATCTCCTTCATGGAGGCCGTGCACGCCCGTTCCTATTCGTCGATCTTTTCGACACTATGCCTCACGCCTGACGTTGACGACGCCTATCGCTGGTCTGAGGAAAACGAGTTCCTGCAGCGCAAATCAGCGCTGATCATGCGGGAATATGACAGCGGTGACCCGCTGAAGAAGAAGATCGCCAGCGTGTTTCTGGAAAGCTTCCTGTTCTATTCCGGCTTCTACCTGCCGATGTTCTGGTCAAGCCGCGCCAAGCTCACCAACACGGCGGATTTGATCCGTCTGATCATCCGCGACGAGGCTGTGCATGGTTATTACATCGGCTACAAATTCCAGCGGGCGGTGGATCGTCTGGGCGAGGCAAAGAGACAGGAAATCAAGGACTTCGCCTTCGATCTCTTGCTCGAGCTTTATGACAACGAGGCGAAATATACCGAAGACCTCTATGACGGCGTTGGCCTGACCGAGGACGTCAAGCAGTTCCTGCATTACAATGCCAACAAGGCCCTGATGAATCTGGGTTACGAAGCGCTGTTTCCGGCCGAGGCCTGCCGCGTCAACCCGGCGATCCTCTCGGCACTCTCACCCAATGCCGATGAAAACCACGACTTCTTCTCCGGTTCCGGCTCGTCCTATGTCATCGGCAAAGCCGTTGCCACCGAAGATGAAGACTGGGATTTCTGAGACCGGAGAACGGTAAGAACCCGCAGAAACTACTGCGGGTTCACCACCTGGCTCGCAAGGCGGAAGGGGCTGGAGACGGTCGCGCCGATCGCATCGAAAACGAAGGCACCCGCACTGTTGATGTCGCCCTCGCGTCTGCTGGATTCCAGCTGCGGTACCATCGAGGCCAGCGCCGCATAGCGGTCATGGTTGAGCGGATCGGAAGCCTCGAGTTTGGAAATGTCGATGAACTGCACGCCCTCCTTCAGGGCGGCTTCCTGTACCTGTGGGTCGGTCACGTCAAGTGCGCCGATGCGGGTGACATCCGCGCCCAAAATGGAGGATGCCTTAAGGGCGCGGTCGTCCTTGGAAACGAGAACGGTGAGCGGCGGGTTGAGCCGGCCCACCACCTCGATCTGTTTGCGAAACACATCGGCATCGATGTCAGGTGCTGCCAGCACCACCTGCAGCTTGGCGAGCACGTCGTTCCTGCCCTGCAAGCGCAATTGGCGCAGCGCCTCCATGACCAGCCAGCCACCCATGCTGTGGCCAAACACGACAACGCTTTTTCGCGGGGTCTGCCGGGTAAGGTCGATCAGCACACCCGCCAGCGCATCACGCGAGAAGGTCGCCGATTCCTTGTCGGCCACGTAACCGGTGACGTTGGCCTGCGATGGCCAGGAGAACACCAGCGGTACGCCATCCATCTTGGCATCGGCAGCCATTTGCGCCGCGCGGAACAGGGCTTCCTGATAGCTGTAATTATAACCATGCACAAAAAGCGCGATCTGCTTGCCGGACCGGGCGACGTCGCCAAGATCGGCATTGAAGCTCGGCTTCGTCAGCGTATCGGCGCGGGTAACGACGAAATCCTTGTTCGGATCCGGCTTGCCGCTGGCCCACTCGATTTTTCCACTTTTATGAGTAGGAGGAATAGAAATGTCGAAGCTTGCATAATTCGGCTCCATTGCCCGCTCCGTGCCAAACCCCTTTTTCGCGTCGGTGTTTTTCTCCCGTGTGCTCACCACATAGGCCGTCACGATTTTCGTGCCGTGGGCCTTGGTGTTTATGGCCTGCAGCACGTCCGCCCCCGGCCTGCCTGCACAGGATGAAAGAATACCGAGAGTGAGAAACAGCGAAAAGATCAGGCGCATGAATGGGCTACCGATGATAAGGAACGGCTCATAAATAACCGGCCGTCCGAAAAGTTGCTACTGGAGAATGAATTGCCTTGCTGTGACGGTCTTTCATGCGGATGGGCATTCCCCTTCTTGCCATCCGGCCATGTTCGTTTTAGGCCGTACAGATGACGAACAAGGTGTCGCTTTTACGGCTGAAACTCACGGACTTCCGCAACTATGCGGCGGCGGCGCTCACACTTGATGATCGCCATGTTGTGCTGACCGGCGATAATGGCTCAGGCAAGACCAATCTGCTGGAGGCCGTCTCGTTTCTTTCACCCGGCAGGGGCCTTCGCCGGGCCACCCTGTCCGATGTTACCCGCGTCGGCGCGGACGCCGGGTTCTCGATCTTCGCCGATGTCGAAGGCATGGATGGCGAAGTTGCCATCGGCACCGGGATTGAAGGCGATGGCGAAGTGGTGTCACGTCGCCTGCGGCTGAACGGCACATCGGTAAAATCCGTTGACGAACTGACTGATCATCTGCGCGTGCTGTGGCTGACGCCCGCCATGGACGGCCTTTTCACCGGCTCGTCATCGGACCGTCGGCGTTTTCTCGACAGGCTGGTGCTGTCGCTCGATCCCGCCCATGGCAGGCGGGCAAGCGATTTCGAAAAGGCCATGCGCGGCCGCAATCGCCTGCTGTCGGAAGGCCGTTTTGATCCGGTCTGGCTGGACGGCATCGAAAAACAGATGGCCGAACTCGGCATTTCCATGGCGGTTGCCCGTTATGAAATGCTCGGCCTGTTGAAGACCCTGATTGAGGGCCGGGCCGGCAACGCTGCTTTCCCGTCGGCGGCGCTTGCGCTCTCCGGCTTCATGGACGGCGGGCTTCATCGGCCGGCTGTCGATCTGGAAGACGAATATGGTCTGATGCTGCGGGAGGGCCGGTATCGGGACGCGGCGGCAGGCCGCACGCTGGATGGCCCGCACCGCGTTGATCTCTTTGTGCGCCATGCGGAAAAGAACATGGAAGCGGAACGCTGCTCGACCGGAGAGCAGAAAGCGTTATTGGTCGGGCTGGTGCTTGCACATGCGCAGCTGACAGCCAATATGACCGGACATGCGCCCATTCTGCTCCTGGACGAAATCGCCGCTCATCTGGACGAGGGCAGACGTGCCGCCCTGTTCGATCTCATCCATGCGCTCGGCGGCCAGAGTTTCATGACCGGAACGGATGCGGCCATGTTCTCCGCCCTTGGCGAGCGGGCGCAGTTCTTCAATGTTTCCCACGGGAGCGTCACGGGATGACGATAGAGAGATGGAGGGCAAGATGGACCCGCTGAGCCCGGAAGAGATCGAACGCTACAAGCGCCACATCCTGCTGCCGGAAATCGGCGGTGCCGGTCAGCAACGGCTGAAAGCGGCGCGCGTGCTGGTCATTGGCGCGGGCGGTCTCGGCGCGCCCGTCCTTCATTACCTTGCCGCCGCCGGTGTCGGCACGCTCGGCATGATTGACGACGATGTCGTTTCCCTGTCCAACCTCCAGCGACAGGTGATTCACGATAGCGGCACGATCGGCGAGCTGAAAACGCAAAGCGCCCGCAAGGCCATCGCCCGTCTCAATCCACATGTCCGAGCGCTGGTTTATGAGGAGCGCTTTTCGCAGGTCTGGGCGCATGACCATCTGCCGTCCTTCGATCTGCTGATCGATGGTTCGGATAATTTCGATACGCGTTATGCCGCTGCCGATGCAGCGGAAGCGGCGAAGAGGCCGTTGGTCACCGGCGCCGTCGGCCGTTTCGATGGCTCGGTTACCGTGTTGAAACCCTATGAAACCAACGCCGACGGCGCTCTTCTGCCGGGCTATCGTGATCTGTTTCCGGAGCCACCGCCGCAGGGCCTCATTCCCAATTGCGCCGAAACCGGCATCGTCGGGGCGCTGACGGGGGTGATCGGCACCATCATGGCCATGGAGGCGATCAAGCTGATAACAGGTGCCGGTGAGCCCCTGATCTGCCGCCTGCTTCTCTATGATGCCCTGTCGGCCCGTTTCGAAACCGTTCGTTACAAGCGCCGGCCAGCGGGAAAGAAACCATGATCGAAATCGCAAGGGTCGGCGAAAAATTCGATCGCTGGCAGGAATTGCTGGCGCTCATCATGGCGTCCTTCGCCTATATGGATGGCGTCATCGATCCGCCGTCGTCGGCCCATCTCCTGACACTGGAAAATCTTGCCGAGAAGGCGAGGGCAGAGATCGCTTTCGTGGCGCTTGACGGCGATGAGCTGCTGGGCTGCCTGTTTTGCCGGCCGGAGCCGCCGGCCTGCCTTTATGTCGGCAAGCTTTGTGTTTCCCCGAAAGCGCAGGGAAAGGGCATCGGCAGGATGTTGCTTGAAAGAGCTGAAACACTGGCTGGCGAATTGGCGCTTCCGGCGCTACGCTTGGAAACGCGCATCGAGCTTGGTGCCAATCACGCCAAATTCGCCGCCTGGGGTTTCGTCAGGACCGCTGAAAATGCCCATGCCGGTTATGATCGCACAACCTCGATTGAAATGACGAAATTCCTCGGTTGAGGCCTTTCAATCGTTGCAGCAAAACCGGTATTGCGAAAAGGCCTATCGCAGCAGGCCGGATTGCAGCATTTGCGCGATAAAGACAGCGGAAACTTGGTCAATGCCCGTTTCGGGCTGAACGTCGCCTGATCCGACCCGCCAGATGCGCTTGTCCGCTCCGCTGACGAGCTGAATTTCCGTCGTGACCTTATGCGTCACCGGTGCTGTCATCGCGGCTTCCGCCATCTGTTTCATAAGGTCCGCTGACGGCATGCGGCCACCGTCACCGAGGTCATCCGGCTTTGCGCCCGCCTTCAGCTTTTTGAAGGCCGGTTCGGCATCCGGAACGACGCAGTTCATCTTGATCCGCGCCAGGAAGACACCCGTGGGCAACTGCGCTCCGATGCGTGCTGGTTCAGCCTGGCAGCGCGCGCGCTTCGTGCTTGCCACCCACAATTTTGCAAACTCAGTCTGCTGTTCGCTTGTGGTCCCATTTGGCGCGTTGGAACTCTTATATTTAAGCTGCCAGGCGACCGGATCGGCAACCAGTTCCATATCGACGTAACGCGGACCGCCATTTGCAGAACCCCATTCTTTATCCAGTCGAGCCATGCTGCTGCGGTCAAAATTCAGCCAGGCACGATAATAAAGTTCTGCTGTCTCTTCGGGGGAGAGTGAAGCGGCTTGAGCGGGGCTGCTGCCCAGAACAAGCAAGGCGGAGATGAGCAGCAAAAACTTTGCCGGGATTCCCATTGACCTTCCCTCCACGCGATAATCAGACGAGGATTTCTTTAGCTGATTTAGCTACGCCCCGGAAGCACCCGGTTCGGCGGACGGTGTCCATCGAACAGCGTACGGATGTTGATGATGACCTTGTCACCCATTTCGATGCGCCCTTCGATCGTCGCCGAGCCCATATGGGGAAGCAGGACAACCTTGCCTTCCTTGGCGAGCTTGATGAGCTTGGGGTTCACCGCAGGCTCATTCTCATAGACATCGAGACCGGCGCCGGCGATTTTTCCTTCGCGCAGGCACTGGATCATCGCCGCTTCATCGATGATATCGCCGCGCGCCGTGTTGACGATGTAGCTGGTTGGCTGCATCAGCGCCAGCCGCCGCGCCGAGATCAGGTGGTAGGTAGCGGGTGTCGAAGGGCAATTGACGGAGACAATATCCACGCGCGCCAGCATCTGGTCGAGGCTGTCCCAATAGGTCGCCTCAAGCTCCGTCTCAGTCGCCGGGTTAACGCGTTTGCGGTTGTGATAATGAATGGAAAGGCCGAAGGCCTTGGCGCGCCGCGCAACCGCGGTTCCGATGCGGCCCATGCCGACAATGCCGATGCGTTTTCCGGAAATGCGCCGCCCCAGCATCCAGGTCGGCGACCAGCCCAGCCATTCGTCCGAACCATTGGCAAGCACGCGCGTGCCTTCGATCATGCGGCGCGGCACGGCCAGCACCAGCGCCATGGTGATATCGGCGCTGTCTTCGGTCAGCACATTCGGCGTATTGGTAACGGTAATGCCTTGCCTGGCCGCGGCATCAACGTCGACGTGGTCTATGCCGTTGGAAAAGCTGGCGATCAGCTTCAGCTGCGGTCCGGCCTTCTCGATCATGGCCGCAGTGATGCGGTCGGTAACCGTCGGCACCAGCACATCCACCCGCTGCATGGCGGCGACAAGCTCTGCCTCGCTGCGCGGCGTATCATCGATGTTCAGTTCAGCATCGAAGAGTTCGCGCATTCTGGTCTCGACGACGTCAGGCAATTTGCGGGTGATATAGACTGTCGGTCTCTTCTTGTGGGTCATCGTTTGCCGCTGCCTTGTTCAGAAGTCATTAACCAGAAAGAGCGATAATTTCTTTCAATCAGGGCGTTTCTACCAGACCCGCCGGCGAAGACAAACAAAACTCGCCGAGGCTCGAGGCATGTGGAACCGAGCCTCCTTAAAATATCATCCGGTTTGTAGAAGGCGGGAAACGGAAATGGGCATGCGCAGTGTGGTTTCTATCGTTTGCATTGCATTGTCTCTGGGCCTCCTCGGCGCGGCCACCGAAGCCATGGCGCAGGGTGCCGCCAAGGGCGCAAGTGGTCTGCCCCTGCCGCGTTTCGTCAGCCTGAAGTCCAAGCGTGTTAATATGCGCATCGGCCCCAGCACGGATTATGCCGTGTCGTGGATGTATCTGAAATCGGGAATGCCTGTCGAAATCATCCAGGAATATGAAAACTGGCGGCGCATCCGCGATGCCGATGGCACGGAAGGCTGGGTCAACCAGGCGCTGCTGTCCGGCGAGCGCACGGCCGTCGCAGCCCCATGGATGCGTGGCAAGGGCAAGGAAGTTTACGTAAACATGCGCCGCGAAGCGCAGTCGGGTGCTTCGGTCATCGCCAGGCTGGAGCCGGGCGTCGTCTTCAGGATCGGTGAATGCAACGGCGACTGGTGCCGCGCCGAGGCCGGTCAGGCCTCGGGCTGGGTATCGCAGGGCGAAATCTGGGGTGCTTATCCCGGAGAGGCCTTTAAATAAGGCCGTGCTTTGCGCCAAGCGCCTTGAGCGATGACATCGGGCGCGGCCCTACCTGCTGAATGACGGCCGCGGCCGCAAGGCAGCCGAGCTTGCCGCAATCTTCGAGCGATCGGTCCTGCGTATAACCGAACAGGAAGCCGGCGGCGAAAAGATCGCCTGCACCCGTCGTGTCGACCACGTCATGCACGGGATAGGCTTCTACCTTCACCCGTTCCGTACCACGCAGGATAACGGCACCTTCTTCGCTCATCGTCACCGCCGCGATCTTGCAGTCGGCGGCAATTTTCGTCAGCGCCAGCTCGAAATCATCGGTCTCGTAAAGCGAAAGCGCTTCCTGCTTATTGGCGAAAACAATGTCCACCGTGCCGGAGCGCATCAGGTCGAGAAATTCCTCGCGGTAACGGCCGACGCAGAAACTGTCGGACAGCGTCATGGAAACTTCGCGGCCGTTTTCATGCGCAATGCGGGCGCATTCGCGAATGGCGTCCTTGGCGCGCGGCGGATCCCAAAGGTAACCTTCGAAATAGGTGACCTTGGTCTGCGCCACGACGTCTTCTTCCACGTCCTCCGGCCCGAGATCGACACAAGCGCCGAGATAGGTGTTCATGGAACGCTCGCCATCTTCGGTCACGAAGATCATCGAACGGGCGGTGGGCGGAAACGTGCCTTCCGGCTTCGTTTCGAAATAGACGCCCTGCGCACGGATATCGTGCTGGAAGATTTCCCCGAGCTGGTCTTCGGCGACCTTGCCGAAATAGGCGGCCTTGCCGCCGAAATTCGCCACACCGGCCGCCGTGTTACCCGCGCTGCCGCCGGAGGCTTCGAGAGCTGGACCCATCAGCGAATAAAGCAGCTCGGCGCGTTCCGCATCGATGAGGTTCATCGCGCCTTTGGTAATGGCATTGTCGTTGAGGAAGCGGTCGTCGCAGCGGGAAATGATGTCGACGATGGCATTGCCGACAGTCAGTACGTCGAATTTCGTCATGGGGCCCTATCCGGTTCGCACGAGGCGTGTGCGTATTTTCAAACGGTCTTAAACATTTCTGGCGGCAAGAAAAGCCCAAAGGGAAAATATGCGGTTCTCTCCTGGGGGGGAAGAAACGCGTCATCTGCCTGTAATGTGGTTAAGCTATTGCTCCTTCCAGAGCAAAAGGTGTGTGAATGCGTACCGGAATGGAAGACATGATGGTCTTCTGGCTCAACCGTTATCTCCGCCACGGATGTACTGGCGGCGTATAACGGACATAAAAGGCGGGGGAAACCCCGCTTTTTCTTTGCGCTGACGCCGCGGAATGCGGGGTTATGGGCAGCGAAGACCATTCCCGGTGACGGCGCTTGATCGGGCTGGCTCCCGCGGCATGCGATCCGCAATCGGGCGAAAACAAAGACGCTCAGCGTTTTCGCGATTCCATTCCAGTGGAAAACGCTCTAAAGCGGAGTATCTCCCGCAAAGCCGCGAAAGCTTTCCCTCCATGTCTGCCGTTGCCGCTAACGTCGCTCCGATTTTCATTCTCATCCTGATTGGCTGGCTTACAGTCAAGGCCGGTCTGTTCCGTGCCGATGCCGGCGAGATTCTCAGCGATTTCGTGTTCAAGATCGCCGTGCCGACACTGATCTTTCGCACGCTTGCGGAAGCGAACTTCCACGGTGCGTCGCCCTTCCGGCTCTGGATTACCTATTTCGCCGGCGTGGCCGTGACCTGGACAATCGGACATATCGTCACCCGTTACGTCTTCAAGCAGGATGTGCGTATCGCCGTCATTGCCGGGATTTCCTCGGCCTTCGCCAACAATATCTTCATCGGCCTACCGCTCGTTGGCCGGTCCGTTGGCGATGAGGGGCTGGTGGCGCTTTCCATTCTGCTGGCCATCCACCTGCCGGTCATGATGATTGCCGGCACGATCCTGATGGAGAACGCCACGCACAAGGCCGTCGGGGGTGAAAAGCGAAGCATGGCTGCGGTCTTCAAACAGGTCGGTCGCAACCTCGTTACCAATCCGCTGGTGATTGGCCTTGTGATTGGCCTTTCAACCAATGTTTCCGGTGTGACGCTGACACCCATCCTCAAAACCGTGGTCGATCAGATTGCTTCAATGGCAGGGCCAGCGGCGCTCATCTCGCTCGGCATGGCGCTGACGAAATACACCATTCGCGGCAATCTTGGCATTGCCGTTACCATGACGGTGTTTAAACTGCTGCTCTTGCCCGCCTGCGTGTGGGCTATGGGCCACGCTCTCGGCCTTAGCCGGGAATGGACTGCGGCCCTTGTGCTCACCTCGTCGGTGCCGACGGGGGTGAACGCCTGGCTGATCGCCAATCGCTTTGGCATCGGCCACAGCGTCGCGGCCTCCACCATCAGCATTTCCACGGCGACCGGCGTTCTTTCCGTGTCGCTGTGGGCTTGGCTGCTGAGCTGACCGCCCTGCTGAATTGATTATTTCTGAGCGCTGAGGATCTTGAAGCGGGCGTTACGGCATACCTCGGCGCTGGTGCGGAACTCCGCTGCCAGTACCGGCTCATAGGGCATGCCGCGATTGGCAACCATCAGCAGCTTGCCGCCGCTGCGAAGCGCGCCGGCTGCCGTCTTGATGAAAGCCTGACCGAGAGCGGGCTCTGCCGCCTGTCCCGCCGCGTGGAAAGGCGGGTTCATGATGATGAGATCGTATTTTTCCTTCGGCGGTTCGTTCGCCAGATCCTGCCAGAAGAAACGTGCCGTCAGTCGCGGATTGTTTTCAAGAAGATTGGTCTTCGCAAATTCAAGCGCATTCCAGTCCGCCTCAAACAGGTCGATGCGGGCCGTGCGCGGCGATTTTTCCGCCAGCATTACCGAGAGGTAACCCCAGCCCGCGCCAAAATCAGCGGCGTTGCCGTCAAAATCGGTCGGCAGGCGCGATGCGAGAAGCTCCGAGCCGTCATCGACGCGGTCATGTGAGAACATGCCGGGCAGGGCGGTGAAGCGGCCTTCAACCGTCACGGGCTTCTGGGCAAGCTTCGAGAGAGCCGAGGAAACATCGTCCGGACGTTTGAACCAAAGCGCGACACCATGGTATTTGGGCGTCGAGTCGGCCTCGATGCCAAGCTTTGCCAGCGTCTTGCGCAGCGTCACGATGCCGTCTTCCTTTGATCCCGCCGCGACGATCAGGCCGCCGGCTTTCACGCGGGACAGTGCTTCCGCGACGCGGTTTTCGTTCTCGCCACGATGTTTACCGCACAGCAACAGTGCCGCATCGTAATCCTCGCCCGAAATGTCCGGGGTGACCTGCGCGCCCTGCGCCTGCAGAGCCCGGTAAAGTGGCCGAAGATGCTGAACGGCAATGATCTCCGCGTCAAAACCATCCAGCCGCGGGCCAGCCTCCGCTCCCAGAAACAGAACGCGTTCGCCCTCTTTCGGCATATCGAGCATTTCTGCGGCAAAGGGGTGGAAAAGGGTTTTAACAGCGTCGCGGCTCATGGGAGCGTCCTTAGGGCATTTCCAGGAAAAGCGGGACTGCTTTTACATCTGGACAATGCGTTAAATCAAAGAGTTAGATCTCTCTGGCGGTGAGAAGGAAAGCCAAAGGATCTAAGCGGGATAGAAAAAAGGCGCGGGCAGAACCCGCGCCTCGATAGGGTCTGGCGGCGCGACCTTATTCGGCAGCGGCTTCGCCGTCTTCCTTCTTCTTGTCGGCAGCAACTTCCTGGCCGGTTGCCTGGTCGACAACCTTCATGGACAGGCGAACCTTGCCACGCTCGTCGAAGCCCATCAGCTTGACCCAGACCTTGTCGCCTTCCTTGACGACGTCGGAGGTCTTGGCCACACGCTCGGAAGCGAGCTGCGAGATGTGGACGAGGCCGTCGCGGGCGCCGAAGAAGTTGACGAAAGCGCCGAAGTCAGCGGTCTTTACGACCGTGCCTTCGTAGATGGCGCCGACTTCCGGTTCAGCAACGATCGAGTGGATCCACTTGCGGGCCGCTTCGATTTCCTTGCCGGAAGAAGAAGCGATCTTGACGGTGCCGTCGTCTTCGATGTTGATCTTGGCGCCGGTCTTTTCAACGATTTCGCGAATGACCTTGCCGCCGGAGCCGATGACTTCACGGATCTTGTCGACCGGAATGTTCATGACTTCGATGCGCGGTGCGAATTCGCCGAGCTGGCTGCGGCTCTCGGTGATGGCGTTGGCCATTTCGCCGAGAATGTGCTTGCGGCCACCCTGTGCCTGCTCCAGAGCGATTTTCATGATCTCTTCGGTGATACCGGCGATCTTGATGTCCATCTGCAGCGAGGTGATGCCGTCGGCCGTACCCGCAACCTTGAAGTCCATGTCGCCGAGGTGGTCTTCGTCGCCGAGGATGTCGGAGAGAACCGCAAAGCGCTCGCCTTCAAGGATAAGGCCCATGGCGATACCGGCAACCGGCTTTGCCAGCGGAACGCCGGCATCCATCAGTGCAAGCGAGGTGCCGCAAACCGTTGCCATCGACGAAGAGCCGTTGGACTCGGTGATTTCGGAAACGACGCGCAGCGTGTAGGGGAACTGTTCCGCAGTCGGCAGCATCGGACGGATCGCGCGCCATGCGAGCTTGCCGTGACCGATTTCGCGACGGCCCGGGGAGCCCATGCGGCCTGTTTCACCGACCGAGTAGGGCGGGAAGTTGTAATGCAGCAGGAAGCGTTCTTTGTACATGCCGGTGAGCGAGTCGACATACTGTTCGTCTTCGCCGGTGCCGAGCGTCGCAACAACGATCGCCTGGGTTTCACCGCGGGTGAACAGCGCCGAACCGTGCGTGCGCGGCAGCAGGCCGACTTCCGAAATGATCGGACGAACGGTCGACAGGTCGCGGCCGTCGATGCGGCTCTTGGTGTCGAGAACGTTCCAGCGAACGATCTTCGCCTGCAGGTGCTTGAAGACGGCGCCGATTTCTTCCGGGCTGTACTTGGCTTCGCCTTCTTCCGGCAGGAAGTGGGCCTTGACCTTCGCCTTCACGGCATCGACGGCAGCGTAGCGGGCAGCCTTTTCGGTGATCTTGTAGGCGGTGCGCAGTTCGGTTTCGGCCAGAGCCAGCATTTCGTTTTCGAGCGCGGAGAAATCTTCCGGTTCGAATTCGCGGGGTTCCTTGGCGGCAACTTCGGCAAGCTTGATGATCGCGTCGATAACCGGCTGGAAGCCCTTGTGGCCGAACATGACGGCGCCGAGCATGATCTCTTCGTTGAGTTCCTTGGCTTCCGATTCAACCATCAGAACGGCGTCGGAGGTGCCGGCAACAACCAGATCAAGCGTGGATTCTTCCATCTCGTCCAGATGCGGGTTCAGAACATATTCGCCGTTGATGTAGCCAACGCGCGCGCCGCCGATCGGACCCATGAACGGGATGCCGGAAAGGGTCAGCGCAGCCGAAGTGGCGACCATCGACAGAATGTCGGGGTTGTTTTCCAGATCGTGCTGGATGACGGTCACGACAACCTGCGTGTCGTTCTTGTAACCTTCAGGGAAAAGCGGGCGGATCGGGCGGTCGATCAGACGCGAAACGAGGGTTTCGTTTTCGCTCGGACGGCCTTCGCGCTTGAAATAACCGCCGGGAATCTTGCCGGCTGCATAGGTCTTTTCCTGGTAGTTGACGGTCAGCGGGAAGAAGTCCTGGCCGGGCTTCGGAGACTTTGCGGAAACCACGGTCGCGAGAACCATCGTCTCGCCGTAGGTTGCGATGACGGCGCCGTCAGCCTGACGGGCAACCTTGCCGGTCTCGAGCTTCAGCGGGCGGCCTGCCCATTCGATTTCCACGGAGTGCTTATTGAACATATCTTGTCCTTGTTTGTACTTGCCGCCTTATGGGGGGCGAAGAACGACGCAATCACGGGCAAGACAGCGGGAGGCTTTTAAGGTGCAAGCATCCGGCAATCCTGCCCCATGACAGGTCTGCGGTTGAAAAGGCGGCACCGGCCCATCCGGGTCACCCTTGTCGTCCGGGGGCCACAGCTGCGGCAAACGCCCGGAAATTCATGCGGCCTTCAGAAGACCCAATATAAAAACCGGCGGGTATCGTGGTGAAACCCGCCGGGCACAAGTTTTAGCGGCGAATGCCGAGAGCACCGATCAGCTTGGTGTAACGGGCTTCGTCCTTCTTCTTCAGATAGTCGAGAAGCGAACGACGGCTCGAAACCAGCGTCAGAAGGCCACGACGGGAGTGGTTGTCCTTCTTGTGGTCCTTGAAGTGACCGGTGAGGTTGTTGATCCGCTCGGTCAGGATTGCGACCTGAACTTCCGGAGAACCGGTGTCACCTGCCTTGGTGGCATATTCCGTGATGAGGGCGGCTTTGCGCTCTGCAGTAATCGACATCGTACGATCCTTTCTTGTTTTAAGGAAAAACGGGGACGCCTAGAGCCGGGATGTCGTCCAGCTCTGGCCATTCAGCAGCATAGGCAAAGCCCAAGCTGGCGCTGCCTATAAACTATTCCGGGTACAATTGAAAGAGGTGATTGACTGGGCCTCGCGGAGCATTTCCGAGAAAAACGGATGCGGTTTTCCGTCCGGAAATACATGAAGACAGTCTATTTCAGCCAAAAACCCGCTTTGGCCGAAACTCTCCCTCACCGATTTCGCCGATCGCGACCAGCTTGCCCTGCGCGGTGGCATAGGCTTCCGGATGATTGGCCGGCGCGTCACGCCCGCGCAGCAGGATGGGGTTGCCCATCTTCAGCCGATGCGCCTGGTCGTCGTTGATGATGAGATGCGGAAGCGAGGAAAGCGCCTGCGCCGTGTCGATCAGAAAGGCGTCCAGCGCCTCGACCCGCTCGTCGCGGTCTTCGATGGCTTCCAGCGCCGTCAACGTTTCAAGCGGCACCATCATGTCTTCGCCAAACGGGGCGACCATCGTGCGGCGCAGTTCCGAAATATGGCCGAAACAGCCGAGATCGCGGCCCATGTCACGTGCCAGCGCCCGCACATAGGTGCCCTTGCCGCATTCCACTTCGAAATGCGCGGTATTGGCGTCGGGGCAGGCAAGCAGCGTCAGGCGGTGAATTTCCACCTCGCGTGCCGGGATTTCCACCGTCTCGCCGTCGCGCGCCAGATCATAGGCGCGCTCGCCGGCAATCTTGATCGCGGAAAATTGCGGCGGTGTCTGCAGGATCACACCGGTATAATTGGGCAGAAGATCGCGGATCGCCTGTTCGTCCGGGCGCTGATCGGAGGAATTGACGACCTCGCCTTCCAGATCGTCGGTTGCGCGCTGCTCACCCCAGGTGACGGTAAATTCGTAGATTTTCCGGCCGTCCATGACGTAAGGCACGGTCTTGGTGGCATCGCCGAGGGCGATCGGCAACATGCCGGAAGCCAGCGGATCGAGCGTTCCGGCGTGGCCTGCCTTCTGGGCGTTGAACAGCCACTTGATCTTGGAAACGGCTTCGGTGGAGCCGAAATCGAGCGGCTTGTCGAGGATCAGCCAGCCCGAGATCGGGCGGCCCTTGGGTTTGCGGTGCTGCTGTTTGCGTGGTTTGGACATGCTTCAGTTCTGTTCGTCGTCTTTTTCGTTTGAAGGTCCAAGATCGCGCTGCACCTCCGGTGACCGCAGGAGTGCGTCGATCTTCTGGTAATTGTCGAAACTCGTATCGTCGCGGAAACGCAGTTCCGGCATGTATTTCATCTGCCGCAGCTGCGGACCGAGACGGCCGCGCATGAATTTCGCGTGGCGGTTCAGCGCGCTGATGATGTCGGTGTGATCCGCAACGCCAAGCGGCGTCACGTAAGCTGTCGCGATCTTGAGGTCAGGCGACATGCGCACTTCCGAGATGGAAATGACGGTGCCTTCGATCAGGTCGTCGCGGACTTCGCCGCGCTGGAGAATTTGGGTAAGGGCGGCGCGCACCTGTTCGCCAACACGCAGCATGCGTTGCGAAGGGGCCGATGATGTTGCTTTTGCCATGGGTAATGCCTCAAACGGAGCGAGCGCCGGTAAGCCGGCGCCCGACAGAAAAATCCTGTTTTGCGGCGAGAACGCTTAGAGCGTTCTCGTGATGTGTTCGACGCGGAAGCACTCGATGGTGTCGCCAGCGCGGATGTCTTCGTAGTTTTCGAATGCCATACCGCACTCCTGACCAACCGGCACTTCGTTGACTTCGTCCTTGAAGCGCTTGAGGGTCTTGAGCTTGCCTTCGTGGATGACGACGTTGTCGCGCACCAGACGGACACCCGCACCACGTTCCACCTTGCCCTCGACGACGCGGCAACCCGCGACCTTGCCGACCTTGGTGATGTTGAACACCTCGAGAATTTCGGCATTGCCGAGGAAGGTCTCGCGACGTTCCGGAGAAAGCAGACCCGACATCGCCGCCTTAACGTCATCCACCAGATCGTAGATGATGTTGTAGTAGCGGATTTCGATACCGGCGCGTTCGGACGCCGTACGTGCCTGTGCGTTGGCGCGAACGTTGAAGCCGATGATCGCGGCGTTCGATGCCTCGGCAAGCGAGATATCCGATTCCGTGATGGCACCAGCACCAGAGTGAACGACACGAGCGCGGACTTCGTCTGTGCCGAGCTTGTCGAGCGAAGCGATAATGGCTTCGACCGAACCCTGCACGTCCGCCTTGATGACCAGCGGGAATTCCTTCAGTCCCGAAGTCTGCAACTGGCTCATCATCTGTTCCAGCGAGCCGCGCTGACCGGTCTGGCGGGCGACAGCCTTGTCGCGTGCCAGACGCTGGCGGTATTCGGAAATCTCGCGGGCGCGGCTTTCGTTTTCGACAACCGCAAAACGGTCACCGGCCGACGGTGTGCCGGAAAGGCCGAGGATTTCGACCGGCATGGCCGGACCGGCTTCCTTGACGTGTTCGCCCTTGTCGTTGACGAGCGCACGCACACGGCCCCACTGGTCACCGGCAACGATGATCTGGCCAGGTCTCAGCGTACCCTTCTGCACGAGAACGGTGGCGACGGCGCCGCGTCCACGGTCCAGCTCGGCTTCGATGACCGTGCCTTCTGCGGTGCGGCTTGGATCTGCCTTGAGATCGAGGATTTCCGCCTGAAGCAGGATTGCTTCGAGCAACTTGTCGAGGTTGAGCTTGTTCTTGGCCGACACTTCGACGTCAAGAACTTCACCACCCATCGATTCCACGAAAACTTCGTGCTGCAGCAGTTGCTGGCGAACCTTGTCAGGATTTGCCTCGTGCTTGTCGATCTTGTTGATCGCGACGACGATCGGAACACCGGCCGCCTTGGCGTGATTGATGGATTCGATCGTCTGCGGCATGACGCTGTCGTCTGCGGCAACAACCAGAACGGCAATGTCGGTCGCCTGCGCACCACGGGCACGCATGGCCGTGAAGGCGGCATGGCCGGGGGTGTCGATGAAGGTGATCTTCTGACCGTTCTTCTCAACCTGGTAGGCGCCGATATGCTGGGTGATGCCACCGGCTTCGCCAGCAACCACGTTTGCCTGACGGATGGCGTCGAGCAGCGAGGTCTTGCCGTGGTCGACGTGACCCATGATGGTCACGACCGGCGGACGGGAAACCATTTCGCCTTCGTCGTCAGCCTGGTTGAAGATGCCTTCTTCCACGTCGGATTCAGAAACGCGCTTGACGGTGTGGCCGAATTCGACGGCGATCAGTTCCGCCAGATCGGCGTCGATGACGTCGCCCGGCTTCATCATCTGGCCTTCCTTCATCAGGAACTTGATGACGTCAACGGCGCGCTCGGACATGCGCTGCGACAGTTCCTGAATGGTGATGGTTTCCGGCAGGATCACTTCGCGCATAACCTTTTCGCGGGTTTCCTGCATCTGGCTGCGGCGGAATTTCTCCTGCCGGCGGCGCATGGATGCCATGGAGCGACCACGCGGCGTGCCGTCTTCATCCAGATTGGACGAGGTAACGGTAAGCTTGCCGCGACGGCGTTCTTCTTCCGTCTTCAGGCGGGCAGCGGGCTTGGCCGGAACCGGAGCCGTGACCTTGCCGCGAGCCGGAAGGCTGCTGCCACGACGCGCGGCACCACGATCATCCTCCTCGTCGCCACCGGTACGACGTCCGCGCGGAGCGGCCGCGTCGGGCGTTGCAGGAGCGGAACGGGGGGCAGCGGCGGCGGACTGAGGACGTGCGTCAGTGCGGGGGGCCGGTGCAAAGGCTGCAGCCGGCTTTTCGCTGGCCGGTTCGGATCTCACTTCAGCGGCAGGCTGGCTTGCCGCTGCCTTGGCAGCCGCGGCCTCTTCGGCAGCGCGGTTGGCAGCCTCGACCTTTTCGGCTGCGATGCGCTGTTCTTCCTCGACCTTGCGGCGGGCTTCGTCTTCGGCACGCTGCTTAGCTTCCACCACGTCGCGAGCCTGCGCTTCCATCAGCGCACGGCGACGGGCTTCCATCTCGCCGGCGGAAAGATCGTGCAGAACGTTGCCGCGCGGGCGATCAGGCTGGCGCTGCTGGGGTGCGGACGAGCCGGGACGCTGCTGCGACTGGGAAGAACCCGGACGCTGCTGCTGGCCGCCTGGCTGATGAATGCGCGGCTGGGGAGCCTGCGGACGCGCTGCCACGGGGGCAGGTGCCGGTGCTGCGGGCTTCGGCGCAGGTGCTGCTGCCGCGATCGGCTGAACCGGCTTCTCGTCTTCGGGACGTAGGGGGCGGCGCTTGCGTGTTTCCACGACAACCGCATTTGTGCGACCTCGACCCATATCCTGCCGCACGGTGCCCTGATTCATCCCGCCCGGCTTGAGGGTGAGAGTCTTCTTGGCCGGCGCGTTAAGTGTCTTGTCGTCGTTGTTGTCGGTCATTCGTTCCCGTTCCTTCGGACGAGAACCGGATGACGTCCATCAGGTCTCGTCGTTCAATTGCTGCATCGGAACGCGGCGACCGTTCATGTCGGTTAACCGCGTCATTGTTCTGTCCGGGCAGCGTCGCGTTCCGCCTGAGATCGACCGCCAAGGCGGTACTGTTCAAGCATCGTTGCGCGCTTCACTACACCCTCACCCGCCTGCCCCGCAAGCGCGCAAGCATGGATAAAAGCATTCTGGCCCATCAACTCGTCCATTTCGGCGCTACTGAAGAGCCGGAAGGACGGAATTTCATTGTCGGCATCGCTGCCGAACGCCCAGGCCCTGCGGGCCTGGTCCAGTTTTCTCACGCCGTCAGCCGCAGCATCGGTCGCGTGGAACACGGCAATCGCGTTCCCGGACCGGACGGCGGCATCGACCTTCGTCGCGCCGCTGATGAACTGGCCCGCCTTGCGCGCCATGTTCATCATTCCGGCAAGCTGCTGCGCCATCAGCCGGTCCAGAAGAGCAAGAAGCTCCGGTCCGGCCTTGACGTCGCGTTTGAGTGCCCGTGCGAAGATCTTCTTCGCAATGGCTTTCTCGATCAGGGCGCGCTCGGGTGTTACCCAGCAGCCGCGCCCCGGCAATTGGCGTTTCAGATCCGGCACGACGCTGCCGTCCGGGCCTGCGACGAAGCGGATCAGCTCATCGGGTGATCCGCTTTGCCGTGTCACAATGCACATACGTCCATTGACGTTGCCTGCAAGCCGCCCGTCCTCATCGGTCTCGGGCAGTTCGTCCGGCTCATGCGCCTGCGATGTCATTCCTGCTCGGCGGTATCCGCCTCCTCGGCAGCTTCAGCATTGGCTTCCTCTTCGGAAGCGAGATCTTCGGCCGTGATCCAGCCAGCCAGAAGACGGGCCTGCACCACCATGTTCTCGGCCTCGACGCGCGAAACGTCGAGCTTGGAGAAGATGCCTTCGAACTTCTTGGTCTCGCCGTCCTTGCGTTCGCTCCAGCCGACCAGATCGTCCGCGGCGCAGCCGGCAAAGTCTTCGATGGTCTTGATACCGTCTTCACCCAGCGCAACCATCATCTGTGAGGTCAGGCCGTCGATCTGGCGCAGCTCGTCGGCAACGCCGAGTTCCTTGCGCTTGGCGTCCATCTCGGCTTCCAGACGTTCCAGATATTCGCGGGCGCGGGTCTGGATTTCATCGGCGGTGTCTTCATCGAAACCCTCGATCGAGGAAATTTCACCGAGATCGACATAAGCGAGTTCTTCGACCTGTGCGAAGCCTTCGGAAGCCAGAACCTGGCCGACCATCTCGTCGACGTCGAGGGCGTCCATGAACAGTGCCGTGCGCTCGTTGAATTCCTTCTGGCGACGCTCGGACTCTTCCTGCTCGGTCATGATGTCGATGTCCCAGCCGGTGAGCTGCGATGCCAGACGCACGTTCTGGCCACGACGGCCGATGGCGAGCGACAGCTGCTCGTCGGGAACGACCACTTCGATGCGCTCGGACTCTTCGTCCAGAACGACCTTGGCAACTTCCGCCGGCTGCAGGGCGTTGACGATGAAGGACGCCGGCTCCTGGCTCCACGGAATGATGTCGATCTTCTCGCCCTGCAATTCGCCGACGACGGCCTGAACGCGAGAGCCGCGCATACCGACGCAGGCGCCAACCGGATCGATCGAGCTATCGTTCGAGATAACGGCGATCTTGGCGCGCGAACCGGGGTCACGGGCGACCGACTTGATCTGGATGATGCCGTCGTAAATTTCCGGAACTTCCATGGTGAAGAGCTTCACCATGAACTGCGGATGGGTACGCGACAGGAAAATCTGCGGGCCGCGCTGTTCGCGGCGAACGTCGTAGACGTAGGCGCGCACGCGGTCGCCGTAACGCATGTTTTCCCGCGGGATCATCTCGTCGCGACGGATGATGCCTTCGCCACGGCCGAGGTCGACGATGACATTGCCATATTCGACGCGCTTGACGGTGCCGTTGACGATTTCGCCGATACGGTCCTTGAATTCATCATACTGACGGTCACGCTCGGCTTCACGAACCTTCTGAACGATGACCTGCTTGGCCGACTGGGCGGCGATACGGCCGAAATCCATCGGCGGCAGCGGATCGGCGATGAAATCGCCGAGCTTGGCGTCCGGGTTGCGGTCGCGGGCCAGCTCAAGCGGGATCTGGGTCGAATAGTCCTCAGCGGCCTCGACAACTTCCAGAAGACGCTGCAGGCGGATTTCGCCGGTCTTGGAGTTGATGTCGGCGCGAATGTTGGTTTCCGAACCATAGCGCGAGCGGGCGGCTTTCTGGATAGCGTCGGCCATTGCGGCAAGCACGATTTCGCGGTCGATGACCTTTTCGCGCGCCACAGCATCGGCGATCTGCAGAAGCTCAAGCCGGTTAGCACTCACTGCCATTTTTCTATCTCCGTAAGTCGCATAATTGCGGGGATCGCCCGTTTTCGGGCTTTACGTTGGAATTAGTCTTCGTCTGTTTCGTTTTCATCGTTCTGGTTTGCGGCGGCGGCCTTTGCCGCCTTGTCTGCCCGCAACGCATCACGAATAAGGTCGTCCGTCAGAATAAGCTTCGCATCGGAAAGCGCGCTGAACGGAACGATGACTGTCGGCTCCTCGCCATAGGCGATCTGGTCGCGTTCCAGCTTGAAGCCGTCCGCATCGACCTCGACGATCTTGCCGCGAAACCGCTTGCGGTTTTCGACCAGAATGGAGGTTTCGACCTTCACCAGATGACCCTGCCAGCGGGTGAAATCCGATTTGCGAACCATCGGCCGGTCAATGCCGGGCGAGGAAACTTCGAGATGATACGCTTTATCGACCGGATCTTCCACATCAAGAACCGGTGAAATGGCCATGGAGATCGCTTCGCAGTCCTCGACGGTCATGGTGCCGTCTTCGCGCTCGGCCATCACCTGCAGCGTCATGCCGTTCTGGTTGGAGAGCCGCACGCGCACCAGAAGATATCCCATACCCGCCAAAACAGGCTCGATGATCTCGGCAATGCGCTGGTCGATGCCCGTTTCAGTTATCAGTCGCGATTCTTGTGCGGTGTCTGCCATCTGGCCTTCCGGTCTCTGATTTTCACCGGGCTCCTGGCCCGTGGTTTCCGGTTCGCCTAACGAAAAAGAGCGGAGCCTTGCGGCCCCACTCTTCATCAAGCGATCAAGAATTTCAGGGGTCATATAGACCCATCGGGGCGGGATTGCAAGGTTTTCGCGGGCGCTCCTGCTTCAATGGCGTCCGCAGCCACATTTTCACCTTCACCGTGTCGGAAGGGGTGGCATCATTCTGGGCACTGTCTATAGTTGCCGTTTAACAAATCGCAGTTGCATCAAGTGGACAGAGCGTGCCTGACCGTAAATCGCCACTCGCGCCTTTAAGGCATTTGACTTACAGACGAATCTGGGTCGCCAGCCTTGCCTCGAATTTCGGCGGACTGATCCAGGCGGTGGGCGCCGCATGGATGATGACCTCGCTTTCGAGTTCTGAAAACATGATCGCGCTGGTGCAGGCTTCCACCTCGCTGCCGATCATGATGTTTTCGCTGATTTCCGGCGCGCTGGCCGACAGTTTTGATCGTCGCCGCATTATGATCTCGGCGCAGCTCCTGATGCTGACGGCCTCCGTGCTGCTGACGGTTTTTGCCTGGTCCGGCTGGCTCACGCCCTGGCTGCTGCTGTTCTTCACCTTCATGATCGGCTGCGGCACGGCGCTCAACAATCCGTCCTGGCAGGCCTCCGTCGGTGAAATGGTGCCGCGCGAAGATTTGCCCGCCGCCGTAACGCTGAACAGCGTTGGTTTCAACATCACCCGCAGCGTCGGCCCCGCCATCGGCGGTATCATCGTCGCTGCCGCCGGTGCCGCTGCCGCGTTTTTCGTCAATGCGCTCAGCTACTTCACCCTGCTTTACGCCCTGTTTCGCTGGCAGCCGCCCAAACACGCCTCGACCTTGCCGCGCGAGCAGCTTCTTGCCGCCATATCGGCCGGAATGCGCTATGTGGCGATGTCGCCCAATATCGGCAAGGTGCTGGTGCGCGGCTTTCTCTTCGGTCTCTCCGCCAGTGCCATCCTAGCCTTGATGCCGATCGTTGCCCGCGATCTGGTCGAGGGCGGTCCGTTGACCTATGGCGTCATGCTGGGCGCGTTCGGCGTTGGCGCCATTGGTGGCGCGCTCATCAGTGCCCGGCTGCGGGAAGTCATGTCCAGCGAATGGATCGTGCGTGTCGCCTTTTTAGGTTTCGCCTTCAGTTCCGGCATAACGGCAATCAGCACGAGCGCGATCATCACCTCGCTGGTTCTCACCGTCGCCGGCGCCTGCTGGGTGCTGGCGCTTTCCCTGTTCAATACCATCGTCCAGCTTTCCACCCCGCGCTGGGTGGTGGGCCGGGCGCTGTCGCTTTATCAGACACTGACCTTCGGCGGCATCGCGGTCGGCAGCTGGCTGTGGGGTGAACTGGCCGAAGATTACGGTATTTCCTATTCGCTTCTCTGTTCCTGCGTGCTGATGCTGCTCGGCGTCGTCGTTGGCCTCAAGCTCGCCATGCCAGCCTTCGCCTCGCTCAATCTCGATCCGCTCAACCGCTTTGTCGAGCCGCCGTTGAGGCTTGATATCAAGCCGCGCAGCGGCCCGATCGCCATTCTCATCGATTATGAAATCCATGACGAGGATCTCGGCGAATTCCTGCCGCTGATGGCCGAGCGTCGCCGCATCCGCATCCGGGATGGCGCACGCAACTGGAATTTGATGCGCGATCTCGAAAATCCTGACATCTGGACCGAGAGCTACCATGTGCCGACATGGGTGGAATATGTCCGCCATAACCACCGCCGCACCCAGGCGGATGCCGAGGCCTGGGACCGGTTGCTGGAGCTTCATCGCGGCAAGACACGGCCGCGCGTGCACCGGATGATCGAGCGGCAGACCATTCCGCCGACCGACGATATCTTCCACAAGCCGCATACCGATCAGCATTGAGAGGCGAGGGCTAAAAGCGGATTATCTCAGCGTCGCCTTCAGCGTCGCATCGGGAAAACACGTCGGTGAAAGACCGTTTTTCGCCTGCCAGTCGCCAAGTGAACGGCGCGTCTTGAAGCCGGCCAACCCGTCCGCCTTGCCGACGTCGTAACCCTTGGCAACCAGTGCCTTCTGCATGGCCAGAACATCCGAGCGCAGCATAGAGCCGACATTGCCCCATTCCGCCTTGAATGGCCCCGCCCCATGGGCGATGCGGTCGGCGAGATTGCCGATGAACAGGGCGTAGAGATCGGAATTGTTGTATTCCTTGATGACGTAGAAATTCGGCGTCACCACGAATTCCGGCCCATGCCGCCCGGCTGGTACCAGCATCATGCCATCGGCGGTAAGGTCATTGGCCGGAAAGGCTTTTCCGGAAATGCGGGTGATGCCCATCTTCGCCCAGTCGGCCACCGGCCGTGCAAGGTCCGGGCCTTCCTGCGCGCAGGAGACATTGGCCGGGATCGAGGCTTCGAAGCCCCAGTCGCGATTGCGCTGCCAGCCGCGCTGAGAAAGATAGTTCGCTATGGATGCCAATGCGTCCGGTACGGAGTTCCAGATATCCCGCCGGCCGTCGCCATCGAAATCCACCGCATATTTGAGGTAGCTCGACGGCATGAATTGCGGCTGACCGAGCGCCCCGGCCCAGGAGCCCATCATGCGTGAAGCTGCAACATCGCCGCTTTCGACGATCTTCAGTGCGTCGATCAGCTCGGTGCGGAACATCTCCTTGCGGGTGGACATATAGGCCTTCGTAGCCAGCACATCGACCACCGAATGCGGCAGTTTCGCGCGGCCGAAACCGGATTCGCGGCCCCAGATCGCGACGATGATATCGCCGGGCACGCCATATTTCGCTTCGATGCGACGAAGGGTGGCTGCATGGGTTGCGGCAAGCGACCGACCGGTGCCGGCAAGCCCCTGCAATCGCTTCTCGGAGAAATAGGCGCCCGGTGAAGAGAATTCGGCCTGGCTCTGGCTTTGTTCCTTCGGCGGTTTCTGGCCGGGGATGACGAGATCAGGCAGCTTCCAGTTGATGGAAAGACCGGTGAGCGCAGCATCGAGCGTCTTTTGCGAAATACCCGCCTTGCGTGCTTCCGGCCAGACTTCCTTTTTCAGCCATGTATTGAATTCGGCGTCGTATCGGGCGGCGGCTGCACGGGTTGGCACAGATTGCGCCATGGCCGCCGTCGCTGAAAAAACGGAAAGAATGGCAGCCAGTGCCTTGAAGCTTTTCCAGGAAAAGTGGAGCTCGGTTTTCCGTCCGGAAATGCGCCAGGACAAACAATCAAATCGGTTTCGCATTCGGTCTCCTCTTTGGGTCGCGGGGAGTGAAGGAAGGTGTCAGATCGTCGTGCGGGCCCGAAGCGCCGCCGTCAATGTGCCTTCGTCGAGATAATCCAGCTCGCCGCCCACCGGCACGCCATGTGCAAGCCGGGTGATCTTGATACCGAGATCGGAGAGGCGGTCGGTGATATAATGGGCGGTTGCCTGCCCCTCAACTGTCGCATTGACGGCGATGATAAGCTCGCGAATGCCACCGACGCTGACACGGTCGATCAGCCCCTTGATGTTCAGATCTTCCGGCCCCACACCGTCGAGCGGCGACAGCGTGCCGCCCAGCACATGATAGGCGGTGTTCATGGCGCCCGCCCGTTCCAGCGCCCACAGATCCGAAACATCCTCGACAACGATGATGACCGACTGGTCGCGCCGGTCGTCGGCGCAAACGGTGCAGGGGTCGATGGTATCGACATTGCCGCAGCAGGAGCAGATTTTCACCTTGTCATAGGCCTCGCCCATGGCGTGGCCCAGCGGCCCGAGAAGCTGCTCCTTCTTTTTGATGAGATGCAGCGCCGCCCGCCGCGCCGAGCGGGGGCCAAGCCCCGGCACTTTTGCCAGAAGCTGGATCAGTTTTTCGATTTCCGGACCGGTGACTCGTTTTGCCATGAGCGCTTTCTACTGCATAAATCGGGAAACGGGAATCATGAAGCACGAAGGGCAGTTCATGAAAATACAGGCGGTGTGCCGGGGCGAGGCCAAAAAACTGCCGGGAAAGACGATGAAGACGGGCATCTTCAAACATCCCGTGCAAGGCCCGGTCATGGTGGATGCCGAGGGCATTGTCAGCGACGCCGTGTGCAATCGCAAACATCACGGCGGGCCGGATCAGGCGATTTACGTCATGGGCTCCATTGATCTCGACTTCTGGTCGCGGATATTGGGCTTTGTGGTCGAGCCCGGATTTTTCGGCGAAAACCTCGTCCTGGAGGGTGTCGACAGCGCAAAGCTGCATGTGGGTGACAGGTTTTCAGCCAGCGAAGTCATGCTGGAGGTAACCGCTGCCCGCATTCCTTGCGCTACACTCTCGGCCCGGATCGGCGATCCCGATTTCGCCCCGCGCTTCAGGCAGGCGGGCCAGCCGGGCTTTTATTGCCGGGTGCTGAAAGGCGGAATGCTTGCCGCCGGCGAGGATATCGCCTTCGAACCCTATCAGGGAACGAAACTGCCGATACCAACTATTCTCCAGCGCTTTCGCCCCATGCAGCTTAATGCAGCCGAGCGCATGGCCTATCTGGAAACGCCACTTGCCAGCCGGTTTCGCGCGATGCTGGAGGCCTAAATTCTGCCTTGAGACGAGGACGGCGAATGCTCAGCAGCGTTTCGCCATCCTGTCAGTCGATATGATATCAGAACGGCAACTTCATGCCCGGCGGCAGCGGCAGACCGGCGGTCAGGCCCGCCATCTTTTCCTGCGCCTGTGCTTCGCCCTTTCCCTTGGCGTCCTTATGGGCCGCCACGATCAGGTCCTCGAGAATTTCCACCTCTTCTTCCTTCAACAGCGAAGGATCGATTTTCAGGCTGCGCATTTCGCCCTTGCCGTTGAGAACGACGGTCACCAGACCGCCGCCGGCCCTGCCTTCGACTTCAAGGGCGGCGATTTCTTCCTGCACCTTTTCCATCTTGGACTGCATTTCCTTGACCTTGCCCATCATGCCCATGATGTCACGCATGTGCCAAACTCCTGTTTTTGTTGTATATTAAAACTCGATATCGTCGCCGGGAAGAATGTCGCCTTCGCTCGATTCGGCAACCGATGGCGGAGCGATCTCGTCCGCCTCGTCCTGTTCGACAGCCCTGATGCGCACGTCGGTGATCTTTGCGCCGGGGAATTGCTGGAGAATGGCCACGACGTCAGGATCCTGCCTCGCATCGACAAGGCGGGCGTCGCGGGCGTTGCCCTCGGCCTCCACCAGGGTCGGCTGGCCCTCTTCCTTGCTGAGGCTGACGATCCAGTGGATACCGGTCCACTCCTTCAGCCTCACGCCAAGCTCGCCGGGCAGGGAGCCGGGGGCACCATCGCCAAGGCGCATATCGAGCCGGCCTGGTTCCAGCCGGACCAGCCGCACAAAGTTGCGCACCTTCGCCCGCATGACGGGATCGCGATTTTTCTGGCAGAGATCGGCAATATCCTGCATCGAATTGACCGGAACCTTCGGCTCCGGCCGTTCTTCGCTCTTCGGTGTGGCGATCTGCATGTCGTGCGGGCGGCTGTCGGGAACGGCGCGCAACATCGCAGATGTCTGCGGTGTTGCCGGGCGCTGTGCGGGAAGATCGACGGGTCTTGCCGCAGCCACGGTTTGCGCTGACGAATAAGCCCGCGCCCCGCCACCATTGCCGCCGCCCGAAGGCGCGCCGTTGGCATAGCCGCCATCACCGTTGGAAAGCTCAAGCAGCCGCCGCGCCGCATCTTCGGGCGCAGGCAGATTGGCGGCATGCGAAAGCCGGATCAGCACCATTTCGGCAGCACCCGCAGGCCGCGAAGCATTTTCCGTTTCCGGAATGCCCTTCAGCAGCATCTGCCAGATGCGCGACAGGGCCGTCACCGCGATGGTTTCGGCAAATTCCGCGCCACGCACACGTTCGATCTCGGACAGAGAAGGATCGTCTGCCGCGTCAGGCACATATTTCATGCGGGTGACAAGGTGGGTGAAATCGGCAAGGTCGTTCAACACCACGACAGGGTTCGCGCCCGCCTCATATTGGCCGTTGAATTCCGAAAGGGCTGCAGCGATATCGCCTTTGACGACATGCTGGAAAAGATCGACGATGCGCGCCCGGTCGGCAAGGCCCAGCATGCCGCGCACGGCTTCGGCCTCCACGCGGCCGCCGCCATGGGCAATTGCCTGATCGAGCAGGGAAAGGCCGTCACGCGCCGAACCCTCGGCTGCACGGGCGATCATCGACAGTGCCTGCGGCTCAGCCTCAAAACCTTCCTTGCCGGCAATGGCGGTGAACAGACCGACGAGATCGGCAGCGCTGATGCGGCGCAGGTCGAAGCGTTGGCAGCGTGACAGAACGGTGATCGGAACCTTGCGAATTTCGGTGGTCGCGAAGATGAATTTCACGTGCTCCGGCGGCTCTTCAAGAGTCTTTAGAAGACCGTTGAAAGCCTGCGTCGACAGCATGTGCACTTCGTCGATGATATAGACCTTGTAGCGCGCCGAGACCGGGCGATATCGCACCTGCTCGATGATCTCGCGGATATCGTCGATGCCGGTATGGGAGGCCGCGTCCATCTCGATCACGTCGACATGCCGGCCTTCCATGATCGCCTGGCAATGTTCGCCGGGGATACGCAGGTCGATGGTCGGCTTGTCGATGGTGTCGGTCTTGTAATTCAGCGCGCGGGCGAGAATGCGAGCCGTGGTCGTCTTGCCCACGCCGCGGACGCCGGTCAGCATATAGGCCTGCGCGATGCGGCCGGTCTCGAACGCATTGGTCAGCGTGCGGACCATCGGCTCCTGGCCGACCATCAGATCGGAAAAATCCTTCGGGCGATATTTGCGCGCCAGTACCCGATAGCCGGTCCCGACCTGGGATTCGCTTGTGGTGGTGGGTACGGTGTCGCTCATTGCCTCGCCAGTTTGTTTTGCCAGTTTGTCTTGGGGCGCTGAACTGGCCCGGCGAAAGCTGAGCACGTCTTTTAAAAAAGGTGGGAGGCTGGCACGGCGACCCGTGCCGGGCTCGTTAGGGCTGCTTCCTTCCGGACCTGACCCGGTTGGCGAGTGGCTCGTCCACCACCAACCTCCCGGGGCCACATATCGGCAATATCGACAGCAAATGCAAGCCAAGCCTTCAAAAAACTGCTATCACAATGAAAACAAACATGGAGGACACCTTGGAGACATTCCGGCTGGACGACAGGCTGGCACGCGATAGCGTGCTTGTGACGCGTTTGGGGCTATGCGAATTGCGTTTGCAGAATGACAGCCGCTGGCCCTGGCTGGTGCTGGTGCCGCAGCGAGACGGTGTCAGCGAATTGTTCGATCTCACCCCGCTCGATCAGGCCATGTTGACATTTGAGACCAATCTCGTCGCCGCTGCGCTGAAAGAAGTCACAGGGGCCATCAAGATCAATGTCGGTGCGCTGGGCAACATCGTCCGGCAGCTTCATGTTCATATTATCGCCCGCAACGAAGGCGACACCTGCTGGCCCGGCCCCATCTGGGGGCACGGAACGCCGGTGCCTTATGCGGCGGGTGAAAAGGAAACTTTGATGAAAAAAATCTCCGGCGCGCTCTGATGATGTCAATGACGATTTTCGAAACCAACGCCCCCCATCCCGAAGCAAGCCTGCTGACAGCCTTTTCAAAAAATGCCCTCGACCGTTTCGCCGAGAAGCGGACGGAAGAGTGCGTTGCCGATGCGCTGAAAATCGATGGCACCCATATTTTCGCCTTCTCCGGTAACCGGCTTGTCCTGAAGCACGATGATCAGGTCATCGATCCCCTGTTCTCCGCCTATGAACTGGCCGAGTTGCAGCCGGATTTCGACAATGCCGTGCTGCTTGGATACCGTGAGACCGGCGAGCCGAGAATAGCCGTGCCGGTTGCCGTCGCCGAAGACCGTCTGGCGAGCCATTACAAGCTCGCCGACGCCCGTACGCTTTACCGCGATCATCTGCTCGATGAGGAATTGCTCAGTGAAGTTGCTCAGGCTGTCAGTCTCACGCACTGGAATGGTGACAATCGCTTTTGTGGCAAGTGCGGCGGCAGCATGGAGCTGCGAATCGGTGGCTACAAGCGGATCTGCGCCGCCTGCAACCACACTATTTTTCCGCGAACCGATCCTGTCGTCATCATGATGACGATCGATATCGAGCGTGATCTTTGCCTGCTTGGTCGTGGCGCCCATTTTGCGCCGGGCATGTATTCCTGCCTCGCCGGCTTCGTTGAACCGGGTGAAACCATCGAGCAGGCCGTCCGCCGCGAAACGCATGAGGAATCCGGTGTCGACATCGGCCGCGTGCGCTATCACGCCTCCCAGCCGTGGCCGATGCCGCATACGCTGATGATCGGCTGTTATGCCGAAGCGCTCTCTTTCGATATCGCCCGTGACGAGATCGAACTGGAGGATTGCCGGTGGTTTACACGCACCGAGGTGGCCGCGATGCTGGAGACGGCGACGGGCGAAGGCTTTTCCGCCCCTCCGGGCGGCGCCATCGCGCACCGGCTGATGCGCGACTGGGTGGAATGGACGAAATGAACCGCGTTGCGGCAGGCTCAGCTCTGGTTGAGCTTGCCGCGCATTGCGTGGCCCTTGTAGACGCCGAGAATACGGACTTTTTCTGAGAAGAAGCGCAACTCGTCCAGCGCATGCCGTACCGGCTCGTCATCCGGATGGCCTTCAATGTCGGCATAGAACTGCGTCGCGACGAATTTTCCACCGAGCTGATAGCTCTCCAGCTTCGTCATGTTGATGCCGTTCGTCGCAAAGCCGCCCATGGCCTTGTAGAGCGCGGCCGGAATGTTGCGGACGTTGAAAACAAAGGTGGTGACGATGATTTCGTCGGTAGATTTGCCGTCAGACTGGCGTTTGGCCCAGTTTTCATCACGCGACAGCACGACGAAACGGGTGACGTTGTTTTCCGAATCCTCGACATTTTCGGCCAGAATATCGAGACCATAGAGATCAGCCGCAAGGCGTGGTGCGAGCGCTGCCATGCTGCGGTCACCCTTTTCCGAAACCTGCTTGGCCGCACCCGCGGTATCGCCGGCGATAACCGGTTTCCAGCCGTTGGAGCGGATGATCTTGCGGCACTGGCCAAGCGCATGAATGTGGCTGTGGACGGTGCGAATCTCGTCTTTTTTTACACCCGGCATGACCATCAGCTGGAAGCGGATCGGCATGAAATATTCACCGATGATATGCAGACGCGATTCCGGCAGCAGATGGTGAATATCGGCGACACGGCCGGCCAGCGTATTTTCGATCGGGATCATGCCGAGATCGGCTTCGCCATTTTCAATGGCGTTGAAGGCATCCTCGAACGTCGGGCACGGCAGAGGCTCCATATCCGGGAACATGTCACGGCAGGCCATGTCGGAATTCGCGCCGAATTCGCCCTGAAAGGCAATGCGATTTGTGCTCAAGGTCATGACATTATCCGTTAGAGAGTTCTGCTTGCAAGAATGCTGCGGGCTTTTTCGAGGTCGTGCGGCGTGTCGACGCCGAGCGGCACGGAGCGGACGATTTCCGCATCGATGCGCATGCCGGCTTCCAGCGCCCGTAGCTGTTCCAGCCGCTCGCGCTTTTCCAGCGGCGAGGGCGGAAGGCTCACGAATGTCTCAAGTGCGGCGCGGCGATAGGTGTAAAGCCCGATATGGTGATAAAGCGGGCCGTCGCCAGAAGGCGCGGTCGCACGCGTAAAATAAAGGGCGCGCAGCCGAGTTTCGGAGAGCGGGCTGCCCACGACTTTCACGACGTTCGGATTGGTTTTTTCATCCTCGTCGGTGATTTCCACCGTCAGCGTGGCGATATCGACGGCGGGGTTCTCCAGCGGGCGCAGAGAGGCGCGGATCGTTTCCGCCTCGATGGTCGGCAGATCGCCCTGGACATTGATGACGTATTCGGCGTTGCCGTGAGGATCGGCCTTTTGCAGCGCTTCGAAGATGCGGTCCGAACCGGACTGGTGGTCGTCCCGCGTCATCATCACGTCGAAACCGGCATTTTGAACGGCCGAAAAAACCTGTTCGTCATCGACAGCAACGACGATTCGTTCCGCACCTGCTTCTCGCGCACGCAACGCCACCTGAACGATCATCGGCTTGCCGCCAATATCCGCAAGCGGCTTGCCTGGCAGGCGTGTGGATGCCATCCGCGCCGGTATGAGGACGACAGCTTTCTCGAAATCCCGATTCTTCATCCGACACCCTTCAAATCCCGTCCGAAAAGTGTCAAAACGTCACGGAGTGGGGACCATTATTCAAGTTGCGCAGGCTGTGCAAAAGCCATAGCTTTCGAGTAATTTCAAGATGCCCGGTTATATGGAGCGGATGCGAGGGAGCGCATATAGATGAATTCTTATGTAAATATGGGCGTTGGGGCGTTGCTGGGTACGGTTTTTGTCCTGATGTCGGTGTCAATTGCTTCTGAGGGCATTTTTCATGCGCCTACGCCCGAGAAGGAAGGTTACGCCATTGCTGCTGCAGAAAGCGGCGGTGAAGCAGCCGGCGGAGAAACGGCTGCCGCAGCGACGCCAATCGCGCAATTGCTTGCGAACGCCGACGCTGCCAAGGGCGAAACGGTCTTCAAGAAGTGTACGAGCTGTCATACCGGAGAGAGTGGTGGTGCAAACAAGGTCGGCCCCAATCTCTTCGATATCGTCAACCGGCCGATCGCCAGCCACGAAGGTTTCAGCTATTCCGCAGGCATGAAGGATTTCTCCAAGGGCGGTTCCGTGCATTGGGATTACGATCATCTCAGCTTCTTTCTCGAAGCTCCGAAGAAACACGTTCCCGGAACGGCCATGGGTTTTGCGGGTGTGAAGAAAGAAACGGAGAGAGCCGATCTGATCGCTTATCTGCGTACGCTGTCGGCAAACCCGGCACCGCTGCCGGATCCGGCAGCTGCTCCCGCGCCGACGAACTGACGCAAATCTGATTCATACAAAAAAGCCCGGCAGCGATGCCGGGCTTTTTCATTCTGTGGCATGGCAGTTCTTAAACGATCAGAAGCCCTTGCCGCCACGCAATTCGGAAATCACGGTTCCGACCATGATCCTGATGTCCAGCCAGACCGAAAAATTGTCGACGTAATAGAGATCGGAAACAATCCGTGCCCGCGCCTTGTCACTACGATCCGTCGGGCCGCGCAGCCCGCGCATCTGTGCAAGGCCGGTAATGCCCGGCCGCATCTGGTGCCGCATATGATAATGAGGAACCAGCTCTTCATAAGGCCGGCCGGCCGCCAGCATGCCGATGGCATGGCAGCGCGGGCCGACAAGCGACATATCGCCTTTCAATACATTGATAAGCTGTGGCAATTCATCGATGTTGGTGCGGCGGAGAACGGCGCCGATGCGGGTTATGCGCGGGTCGTTCTTCACCGTTTGTGCCACACCGGTGGCGTCGCCCAGTTCGGTCCGCATGGAGCGAAATTTATAGACCCGGATTTTTCGCCCGTTCATGCCCCAGCGGATTTGCGAGAACAGAACTGGCCCCTTGCTGTCCAATTTCACCAGCGCCGCAACCGTCAGCAGTACGGGCGCCAGCGCGACAAGGGCGATGGACGCCCCTGCAATGTCGATTGTTCTTTTGAGCGCGAACTGGCCGCGCTGCAACGCAGATGGGTTTTTTTCTAAAAAGGAAGTCTGCATTTCCGCCGTTTCGAAACTGGCGGCCGCAGGATAGGGAGCACCGTAAAAAACGGCATGCGATGAGCCTTTAGTACCCAGCATAATATGGAACCCTGAAAAGTTATTTTGAAACAAGAAAATTAATTTATATGAACAATTAATAATTCATTTACCGTAAAAAGTCACCCGAAATGTAGCCGCCTCGGCGCAAAAGGCAATCTAGGGTTAATGCTGGTGCACGCATATGTTGCGGCTTTAGGGCGTCTCCGCTCATGGATGCGGATTTGAAGCACCAAGCCTCTGGAAAAACGGGGACTTTGCGGAAAGTGAGCCTATGGCTGCCGAACCTACTATCGGTCATTAAACCGGCCGGCTCATACCCGATGCGGGGTCAATTTCCCATCAGAATGTCGAGCAGGGTCGTCTGTTTCGGCCCGGATGTCGCAGGGGATTGACCGCCTATATCCGCTGGCGGCACAGGTCCATTGCCGGCCTGATAGCCGGGTTCGATGTCGCGGGAGGGGATGTTCGCCGGCGGCATGGCCATGCCCGGCTGATTCGGGTTCGGCGAAGCGGGTGCATCGGGATAGGCGCGGGGGTCCGTTGTTCCGCCGCCCAGCGCATTGGAAATGATGTCGCCGATGGAAGAGGGCGCGTTTTCGGGCGCCGGTTGCTGCATTTCCCCAAGCGGCGGCACGGCACCTGCGCCAAGGCCGAAGAGTGGCGAAGGCGAAAGCCCGGAATGGGCGGCGGTCATGAAATCCTTCCAGGCTCTTGCCGGAAGACCGCCACCGGTAACCTTTTTCATCGAGGTGCCGTCGTCATTGCCAAACCAGACGCCCGTGGTCAGATTGCTTGTGTAGCCGACAAAAAGTGCGTCGCGAAAGGATTGAGTGGTGCCGGATTTTCCCGCTGCCTGCCAGCCTTGCAGGCGTGCAGCCTTGCCTGTGCCTTCGGTAATGACGCGCGACAGCATACTGTTCATGGTTGCGGCGATTTCCTCGCTCAGTACACGCGGCGGGTTGTCGTATTTGTTTTCGTAAAGCACCTTGCCATCGGCATCGGTGATACGCTTGACGATATGCGGAGTCGCCTTGTAGCCGCCATTCATGAAAGGTGCGTAGGAAGCGGTCAGCTCCATCAGTGACACTTCCGAAGTGCCGAGTGCGATGGAGGCATTGTTCTGCAGCTCCGATTCGATGCCCATGCGATGCGCCACCTGCGTCACCCGGTCAGGGCCAACTTCCATCACCAGCTGTGCGGCTATCGTGTTCAGCGAATTGGCGAGTGCTGTGGCGAGTGTCACTTCGCCACGGAATTTCTTCTCGTAATTTTCCGGGGTCCAGTTGCCGATGCGGACCGGTGCGTCGTTGCGAATGGTGTAAGGGGTAAGCCCCGATTCGAGCGCGGCCACATAAACAAAGGGTTTGAAGGCCGAACCGGGTTGGCGTTTCGCCTTGGCGGCACGGTTGAACTGGCTTTCGGCATAATCAGCCCCGCCGACGACGGCCCGGATCGCGCCCGTGCCATCGATGGAGACCAGCGCCGCCTGCGAAGCGCCCTGCTTCTTGCCATCACCCTGCAATATTTGGGTCAGCGCCTTTTCGGCGTCGCGTTCAAGATTGGGGTCGATGGTCGTATCGACGACGATGTCCTGCTTGACCTCGCCAACCAGGCTGCGCACTTCCTCCAGAACCATATCGGCGGCGTAATGTTCGGCGCCGGACCAGAAACGTTTCGCCTTGGTTGGCGGCTGCGACATGGCAGTCTTGATTTCATCGTCCGTGATGAAGCCGACATCGCGCATGGATTGCAGCACGACCTGCGCCCGCTCTTCCGCTGCCTGCGGATCACGTGCGGGTGAAAGGCGCGACGGGGCCTTCAGAAGCCCGGCAAGCATTGCCGCTTCGCCCAGATTGACGTCGCGCGCGGATTTGTTGAAGTAGCGCCGGGAAGCCGCCTCGACGCCATAGGCATTGGACCCGAAATAGACGCGATTGAGATACATCGCGAGAATCTGGTCCTTGGTAAATTCATGCTCCAGCCAGAACGACAAAAGCACTTCCTGAACCTTGCGCTCCAGCGTCCGGTCGGGAGAGAGGAACAGGTTTTTCGCCAGCTGCTGCGTCAGCGTCGAGCCGCCTTGCACTGTTCGCCCCGTCAGCACATTCGTCACGATTGCACGGCCGAGACCCAGCGGATCGATACCGAAATGCGAATAAAACCGCCGGTCCTCGATCGCCATGACGGCCTGGGGAATATAAGGCGACATGTCTTCCAGCGCGAGCGCCTCGCCGCCTGTCGTGCCGCGATTGGCAAGCACGCTGCCATTGACCGAAACGATCTTCACATTCGGCGGGCGTTCGGGAATGGACCAGCTGCTGGCGCTTGGCATGCGTGCGCCATAATAAAGGACAAGGCCGGCAACGCCGATACCGCCCCAGATACCGAGCACGATGCACCAGTAAAAGAGGGAGCGGACAATGCCCGTCGCGCCGCGGCCGGAGGAATTGCGGGAGCGTTTTTCTTTTTTCTGCGATTTGGCGCGACCGGTGGTGGCCTTCGGCTTTCTGGCGGGCTGCTTTGCGGTTCCGCTGATGCGTTCGCTGGCGTCGAGGCGCAGGTCATCGCCGGACTCGTGGAAATCCCCGAAGGAAGGTTCTACCCGATCGCGTGATTTGCCCTTGCCTGCCATCCAGCCGAAATTGCTCCTTAATTCACGAGACCGCGCATCCATATGACCTTCAGGCTTCTATGCCAGCGCGATCCTTAATCCAGGATGAAGAGTTTAAATGCGGCAATTTAAGGCGGGGTTAAGCCCAGACGGGATCAAATCGCCGTCATTGGCAGACGTCGACCCATTCCGCTCCCGTCAATTCAGCCATGGCATCGGGCGAAATCCGCACCGCCGCATTGGTGGCGCCGGCCGCCGGCACCACCTCGTCATAGTTTTTCAGCGATATGTCGCAGAACACCGGCAGAGGTGAGGGCAGCCCGAAAGGGCACACGCCACCGATGGGATGGCTGGTCACTGCAACCACGTCTTCCGGCCCCAGCATGCGCGGCTTGGCGCCGAAATGATCACGGAATTTCCGGTTGTCGAGCCGCTTCGTACCGGCGGTGACGACGAGAAGAATGGTGTCGCCGGCCTTCAGGCAGATTGTTTTGGCAATCTGGTCCGGCTCGACGCCATGCGCTTCGGCAGCCAGCGCGACGGTCGCCGAACTGGCTTCCGTTTCGATAACGGTCACTTCCGGCAATTTCTCGGTGAAGAAGGCTCTCACGGATTCGATAGTCATGCGTATTTATTAGGCGGTAAGCGAGGGAGCTTCAAGACGCCAGGAGATAGCTATGCATTTTGTGCAATGCTGCGCTGCGATGAAGTGTCTGTTTTTTGAGCTGATATCCTGTATGTTCAAACCATCGAAGCGACGCACTCCTCCTCCCAGCGTCGCCCGATTGGACTGACAATACTCCTCCTCCCAATTGTCAGTCAGTTTCAAGAACCCGGCGCACCTCCTCCCGCGCCGGGTTTTTGCTGTTTAAAGCCCTGTTTTCAGCGGCTTCGGTTTGGCAGCGCTTCACAAAGATCACACCGTTTTTCAAAGAAACTTGACTTTTGGCCCCTGCCAACCTAGGTGTTCGCCCATCGATATTTGTTTGACGACCAGAGCTTCGGCGCCTTTTTGGGTGCACACGACGATCTTTCCTTCAAATTCGACCCAAGACCGCACTGCGCGCAGTGCAAATACAATTTGCCAACGGAAGGAAATCGTTATGGCGACTGGTACAGTAAAGTGGTTCAACGCAACCAAGGGCTACGGCTTCATTCAGCCTGACGACGGTTCGCAGGACGTATTCGTGCACATCTCCGCTGTTGAGCGCGCTGGTTTGACCGCCCTCAACGACGGTCAGAAGCTCTCCTACGAGCTGATGCAGGATCGCCGCTCGGGCAAGATGTCCGCAGGCGAACTCGTCGTTTCCTGATAAGCGCTCTGGCCCTCACGGGTCATTGACATGAATGGAAAGGCCGGATTTTTCCGGCCTTTTTCTTTTGGAAGACGGTCCTGAACGGGCTGGCCTTGAAAAGAACGGATCGCATACCAATATAGGGTTCAACAGTGTTTCGGATGAAAACTGTCGGGCGGGCATTTTGATAATGCCGCTGTGATCGCGTTAACCAAAGATTAACCGAAACAGCTGATCCTGACCGTGAAAGCAGCGTCGACATGATCGACGCGCTCTGAAGCATCAGACCGTTGAACGCTTTGACCACGGATGTACTGGCATTGACGAAAAACGGATGGAAAGGTCGGGCTTGCCCGGCCTTTTTGTTTTGAGCGCCAAAAGCAGGAAAAGGAGGAGCCGGGTAGCCGACGCCTCCTCTTTTCTTGGTTATTTTGCCGCCAGCGCGTCGAGAATCCGGACCCAGGAGCGGATGCCCTTGTGGAAGGACTGCAGGTCGTATTTTTCATTGGGCGAATGAATGCGGTCGTCGGTGAGGCCGAAGCCGACAAGCAGCGAATCCATGCCCAGCATCTTCTGGAAATCACCGACGATCGGGATCGAGCCGCCCATGCCGATGACGACGGCGGGATTTGGCCACTCGTCCGAAAGGGCGTTTTTGGCCTTGGTCAGCACGGGTGAATCGTAGGAAAGCTGGATGGCTGGTGATGCGCCATGCTCATGAAACTCCACCGAGCAATCCGCCGGGATTTTCGAGCGTACATAAGCCCGGAAGCTCTCGCGAATGGCTGCGGGGTTCTGTTCACCAACCAGACGGAAAGACACCTTGGCGGAAGCTTTTGCGGCGATCACGGTTTTGAAGCCGTCGCCGGTATAGCCGCCGATAATGCCGTTGACTTCCGCCGTCGGCCGCGCCCAGGTCTGCTCCAGCACGGTGCGGCCTTTTTCGCCCGAGGGAACCGAAAGGCCGACTTCACCGAGGAAGGCTTCCGCCGTGCGCCCCAGCGTTTCCCAGGAGGCCTTGATGTTGGCAGGCGTTTCCTCCACGCCGTCATAGAAGCCGGAAAGTGTGACACGGCCGGTTTCGTCATGCAGACCGGCCAAAATATCGGTGAGAATGTGGATCGGATTTGCCGCCGCACCGCCGAACAGGCCGGAATGCAGATCACGGTCAGCCGCGGTGATGACGATTTCTTCACCGACGAGGCCGCGAAGGGCGGCGGCAATGGCGGGCGTATCGCGGTCCCACATGCTGGTATCGCAGACCAGCGCATAATCGGCCTTCAGCTCATCTGCATTGGCTTCGAGGAACGGCTTCAGCGAGGGCGAGCCGGATTCCTCTTCGCCCTCAAAGAGGATGGTGACGCGGACCGGCAGGCCACCATTGACGGCCTTATAGGCCCGGCAAGCTTCCACGAAGGTCATCAGCTGGCCCTTGTCGTCAGCCGTTCCGCGGCCGGTAATCACCTGACGGCCAGCGCCGATATCCTTGATCGCCGGCTCGAATGGGTCATTTTCCCAGAGATTGAGCGGATCGACCGGCTGTACATCGTAATGCCCGTAAAAAAGCACATGTGGTGCGTCTTTGGTGGCTGCATCGTGATGCGCCACCACCATCGGATGACCGGCCGTATCGCGAACGGAAGCCTCAAAGCCCAGTGAGGAAAGCGTTCTGACCAGCCATTCCGCCGCTTTGCGGCATTCCGCCTTATAGGCGGGGTCCGTGGAAATCGACGGAATGCGCACCAGTTCGAACAGCCGCTCGAGGCTGGATGTAAGATTGTCGTCGGCGGTGGAAAGAATGGGGGAAACGTCTGTCATCGCTGATCCTGTCATGTCTGTCGTGACCCGGCGATGGACGAGGCATCCGGGCATCGCGCATCGCGTGGGAACAAGGGGCTGACGTGTCGTGAATCGCCAAACGTGCAGCCGCCGGAACGATAGAGCAGTTCAGGAAAACTGCGAAGCGGTTTTACATCCGAAATTACGCATAAACAAAACCCCGGACCCTCAGCGATGACAGGTCTCAGAGCAGATGAGCAGCGGTTTCAAGTTGCGAATGCTATTTCGCTTTTTTTGCGCTTTCGATCGCCCGGCGCATATATTCCAGCAGAAGCTGTCTTTCGAAGCGGCGGAAATCCTTAAGCAGCGTCTCTTCGGTGGCCTCGGAGGCCGCAATGGCATTCGCCTCCAGATCCCTGCCGCGCTGGGTCAGCTCGATGATCTGGGCGCGGCGGTCGCTGGGATGGGATTTGCGGATGATCAGCCCGTCGCGCTCCATACGTGAGAGCGTATTGGCAAGCGTTGCCTGCTCGACGTCGATTCTATCGAGCAATTGCCGCTGCGTCAGGCCTTCCTCATGCCATAGCTCGATCAGGATGGGGAATTGCCCGGGGGAAAAACCAAGGGCAGCGGCTCTTTTTTGCAGCGCCATGGTGAATTCCCGCGCCATTTTCGTGGCGAGATAAATTGCCGATTCGTCCCGGGAAAATCCCATTCTTCCGTCCATAGAGCATTTCCGCCGGCACATTCCGGCAATTAGATAGCGCGATATATATCGTATGATATGTTTGCGCCAGCCCGGAATCCGGCACAAAATAAAACCGCCATGGCCGGGAGGGATCGGCCATGGCGGTCATATTGGAGGACAAAGGCCCGGAGAGGGGGAAAGGCCTTTGTCCGGTCTGACGCGGCGGGGGACGAGCCAGCTATCAGACTACGGCGTGATCAGGCGCCGTCCCTTATGAAATGTGTCTCCAAATACGGCTTTTCAAGGGAGGAGCTGATTACAAATCGGTAACGTTCGGGTGAATTCTCAGCGCTTTTCGGGCGGTCTCGTTTCCAGTGCTTTGCGGTGTGTTGTGCGAAGTTTCGGTGGACGCCAAAACGGCCCCGCGCTATCCATATCGCCATGAAAAAAGGCGATCATCTCTTCCTCGTTGACGGTTCCGGTTTCATTTTCCGGGCGTTCCATGCCATTCCGCCGCTGAACCGCAAGTCGGACGGGCTGCCGGTCAACGCCGTCTCCGGCTTCTGCAACATGTTGTGGAAGCTCTTGAAGGATGCGCGCAACACCGATGTCGGCGTGACGCCAACACACTTCGCCGTTATTTTCGACTATTCGTCGAAAACCTTCCGCAATGAACTTTATGATCTCTACAAAGCCAACCGTTCCGCGCCGCCTGAAGATCTGGTTCCGCAATTCGGCCTGATCCGCGAGGCGACACGCGCCTTCAACCTTCCCTGCATCGAGACCGAAGGCTTCGAGGCGGATGACATCATCGCCACCTATGCCCGCCAGGCGGAGGCGATCGGCGCCGATGTCACGATCATCTCTTCCGACAAGGATCTGATGCAGCTCGTCACGGCCAATGTGCATATGTACGATGCCATGAAGGACAAGCAGATCGGCATCCCTGACGTCTTCGAAAAATGGGGCGTTGGCCCGGAAAAGATGATCGACCTGCAGGCGATGACCGGCGATTCCACCGACAATGTGCCCGGCATTCCCGGCATCGGGCCGAAGACGGCGGCGCAATTGCTGGAGGAATATGGCGATCTCGATACGCTGCTGGCGCGGGCGGGCGAAATCAAGCAGCAGAAGCGCCGGGAAAACATCATTGCCAACGCCGATCTTGCCCGTCTTTCCAGGCAGCTCGTGGCACTTAGAACCGATGTGCCGCTGGAGCAGTCTCTCGAGGCGCTGGTGCTTGAACCGCAGAACGGCCCGAAGCTCATCGCCTTCCTGAAGGCGATGGAATTCACGACGCTGACCCGCCGCGTTGCCGAAGCGACCGACAGCGACGCCTCTGCCATCGACCCCGCCAATGTGCCGGTTCAGTGGGGGGCGGATGCCCATGGTCCCGATCTCGATGCGCCTGCTTCGGCAGTCGCCATTGGTGACGTGGCCGCCGGCGCAACTGCCGCCTCGGCTTCGCCCTCTGTTTCGGCGAGAAAGCTGACCGGAGAAGGCAGCGCGCCTGCCGATCTCGCCGCCGCGCGCCAAGTGCTTTTTTCAGCCGCCAAGATCGATACGACCGCTTACACGACGATCAGAGACCTTGCAGAACTGGACCGCTGGATTGCTGCAGCCCGTGAGACCGGCGTCGTCGCCTTCGACACGGAAACGACTTCGCTTGATCCGATGCAGGCGGAACTTGTCGGTTTTTCGCTGGCCATCGCCGACAATGGCAAGGACGCCTCGGGCACCGACATCCGCGCTGCCTATGTTCCTTTGACGCACAAGACCGGCTCCGGCGGCGATCTTTTCAGCGATGGTATCAAGCTTGCCGAAGGGCAGGTGCCATTTGCCGAGGCGCTGGCGCGTTTGAAAAGCCTGCTTGAGGACCCGGCGGTTCTGAAAATCGCCCAGAACCTCAAATATGACTATCTGCTGATGAAACGCCATGGCGTCGTGATGCAGAGCTTTGACGATACCATGCTGATTTCTTATGTTCTCGAGGCTGGCAAGGCCACGCATGGCATGGATTCGCTGTCCGAACGCTGGCTCGGCCACACGCCGATTGCCTACAAGGATGTAGCGGGATCGGGCAAGTCGAGCGTCACCTTCGATTTCGTCGACATCGACAAGGCGACGGCTTACGCCGGGGAAGACGCGGATGTCACCCTGCGCCTCTGGATGGCCCTGAAACCCCGGCTCGCCGCCGAGCGGCTGACCAGTGTTTACGAGCGGCTGGAGCGCCCTCTGGTGCCGGTTCTGGCGCATATGGAGGAACGCGGCATCACCGTTGACCGGCAGATCCTGTCGCGCCTTTCCGGTGAACTGGCGCAGAAGGCTGCCGCCTTCGAAGAGGAAATCTACGAGCTGGCGGGCGAGCGTTTCAACGTCGGATCACCAAAGCAGCTCGGCGATATTCTGTTCGGCAAGATGGGCTTGCCCGGCGGCTCCAAGACCAAGACCGGCCAATGGTCGACATCGGCGCAGGTTCTGGAAGATCTGGCAGCGGAAGGTGCAGAGCTGCCACGCAAGATCGTTGACTGGCGGCAGCTGACGAAGCTGAAATCGACCTATACGGATGCGCTGCCGGGATACATCCATCCCGAGACGAAACGGGTGCATACCTCCTACGCGCTCGCTTCCACCACCACGGGGCGTCTGTCGTCCTCGGAGCCGAACCTTCAGAATATCCCGGTGCGCACGGCGGAGGGTCGCAAGATTCGCACGGCCTTCATCTCCACGCCCGGTCACAGGCTTCTGTCCGCTGACTATAGCCAGATCGAGCTGCGCGTGCTGGCTCACGTCGCCGATATTCCGCAACTGCGCAACGCCTTTGAAAACGGCATCGACATCCATGCAATGACCGCATCGGAAATGTTTGGCGTGCCGGTGGAAGGCATGCCGTCGGAAGTGCGCCGCCGCGCCAAGGCCATCAATTTCGGCATCATCTACGGTATTTCGGCTTTCGGTCTCGCCAACCAGCTGAGCATCGCTCGCTCGGAGGCGGGCGAATATATCAAGAAATATTTCGAGCGGTTTCCCGGCATTCGCGATTACATGGAAGCGACCAAGGCTTTCGCCCGCGAAAACGGCTATGTCGAAACGATTTTCGGCCGCCGGGCGCATTATCCGGAAATCCGCTCTTCCAACCCTTCGGTGAAAGCCTTCAACGAACGGGCGGCCATCAATGCCCCGATCCAGGGTTCTGCCGCCGATATCATTCGCCGCGCGATGGTCCGTATAGAGCCGGCACTGGAAGCGGAGAAGCTCTCTGCCCGCATGCTTTTGCAGGTGCATGACGAACTCATCTTCGAAGTCGAAGAAGCGGAAATCGAAAAGACGCTGCCCGTCGTCGTCTCGGTCATGGAAAACGCGGCCATGCCGGCCATTTCCATGAAGGTGCCGTTGCAGGTGGATGCGCGTGCTGCGGAGAATTGGGACGAGGCGCATTGACCGGCCATCTGATCGGTCAATGTCATTGGTTTGTTGCGTGCGCAGATTAGGGGAAGCCTCTCACAAGGAGTTCCCCGATGCACGCCCCGCTCGTCTCGAAAGATCTGGAATATTTCTCCGTCAACAGCCACGATATGCCACCGCGTCATCTTGGCAGCCGTTATAATTTGGACGGCGAATTTCTGCCCGAGCCGGGCAACACGGTGGTTTGCCATCTCGTCGAGGGATCGCAGGGCGAAAGCGCGATCATCAGGACGCGCCAGCGCTTTCTGGATATGCCGGAAGCATCGCAGCTCGCCTTCACACCGGTTTCCAGCCTGCATATGACGGTGTTTCAGGGCATCATCGAATTTCGGCGCGCTCTGCCCTATTGGCCGGAGAACATGCCGCTCGATACGCCGATTGACACAATGACGGACTATTATCGCGACCGTCTTTCGGCCTTTCCCACCCTTCCGGTTTTCAGGATGCAGGTGACTGGCCTCAAGCCCACAGGACTGGTGATGCAGGGTGTGACCGCGCAAGACAACCGGATCGTTGCGTTGTGGCGCGATGCGTTTGCCGAAGCCTTCGGTTACCGGCATCCCAACCATGAAAGTTATGAGTTCCATATTACGCTGTCTTACATCACGCGCTGGTTCGATCCGGAATGCCTGCCGCGCTGGCAGGCGATGCTCGATGAGGAACTGGAAGAACTGCGTGCGGCAGCGCCGGTCATCGAGATGCGCCCACCGGCTTTCTGTGAATTCAAGGATATGAACCACTTCAAGGAGCTTGTCGTTTTTGATAAGAGGTGAGGCATGATTTGCTACGCCTGACGGCGGCCCGTTGCACCAATTCCGCTGAATCGGAAAAAATGCGCGTCAGGGCTGGTCAAAGCCCGTTTGGGCATGTATAAGCGCGCCAAATTTCCGATATCGAGACACCCGACATTCGGCCTTTGGTTCTGGCCGGTTCCGTTGTTTCGCCGCTAAAGTGGAGTAACAAAAATGGCTGTACCAAAAAGAAAAACAAGCCCGTCCAAGCGCGGCATGCGCCGCTCGGCTGACGGTCTCAAGTCTGCAACCTACGTTGAAGACAAGAACTCCGGCGAACTGCGCCGCCCGCACCATATCGATCTGAAGACCGGTATGTATCGTGGCCGTCAGGTTCTGACGCCGAAGGAAAGCGCATAAGCTTTTCTGAAATCTTATTTGCAAAAAACCGGCCCTCGTGGCCGGTTTTTTGTTTTCTGAAGGTGATGTCAGTCAAAGGCGGGTCACTTGGAAAATAAGATAACACCTCCTACACTCCCTGTGGGAGTTAGCGGGAGCCTGATGTGGGAGAGGAGCTTCGGTGAAATATCGCTGGATTTTGCTGATATTTCTCAGCCTCGGCCTCGGTTATGGTGCCGTGACAAGGGGTGGCGGCATTATCGCGGAAAGCTATTTCGGCGAAGTCTCCGATCAGGGGCGTACCACTCTGCGGCTGGCGGTGTCGGCCCTCGGCGGGCTCTTGAGCCGTTACGAGCCGCTGCCAGCCCTGATTGCCGACCACGACGACATTGAGGAACTGGTCGCGCATCCGAAGGATGAGGCGCTGCGCCAGCGTGCCAATGTCTATCTCAAATCCATCAACACCCTGCTGGAATCCTCCGATATCTACATCATCACGCTGGACGGCGAGACCGTCGCGGCCAGCAATTATGATGGACCGACCAGCTTCGTTGGCGAGAATTTCAGCTATCGCCCCTATTTTCAGGATGCTGCCAAGGGCTTCCAGTCGCGATTCTTCGCGCTTGGCACGACCTCCTTCAAGCGCGGTTATTATTTTTCCGCCCCCATTCTCTTTAATGAGGAGATCAAGGGCGTCATCGTCTTCAAGGTCGATATCGAAGGCATAGAGGCCTCCTTCGGTGATGGCGAGAACCGTATTCTCGTTTCCGATCCGGAAGGCATCATTTTCATGACCGGAACGCCGCAATGGCTCTATTCCGGCTTGATGCCGCTGACACCCGAAAGGTTGGCGCGCACGGAGGCCTCCCGTCGATACGCAAATGCTGCACTGAAGGAGCTGCCGCTGAAAAACGGCAATTTCGGCTCCCATCAACTGATGACGATCACCCAGAATGACGGGGAGAGGGAATATATGGTCCTTTCCCAGCCGATGCCGGATGCCGGCTGGACCGTCAGCGTGCTGATGGATACGGGTTCAGTCAGAACACAGGTCAAGACGGCGATGATCGCCATCATCCTGTGCCTTTGCCTTGCCGCCGCTCTCATCGCCGCGATCCTGCAGAGGCGACGGCGTCTGCGTGAGCGCCTGACGCATCAGGCCGAGGCGCAGGCGGAGCTGGAGCGCCGGGTAGAGGAACGCACCGCCGATCTCGCCCGGGTCAACCAGGAGATCAAGCACGAGATCGCCGAACGCCGTCAGACCGAGAAGCAATTGCGCAAGATGCAGAATGATCTGGTACAGGCGGGTAAACTTGCCGCACTCGGTCAGATGTCGGCGGCTCTGTCGCACGAGTTTAACCAGCCGCTTGCCGCCGCCAAGAACTATGCAGAAAACGCCTCCCTTCTGGTGGAGCGCGGGCGTCTGGACGATGTGACGGAAAATCTCAGACGCATTTCGGGCCTCATCGATCGTATGGCGTCCATCAGCAAACACTTGAGGAATTTCGCCCGCAAGCCCAACGAAAAAATGGCGGCGGTCGGTCTGGAGGCCGTGCTTCGCGATACGCTGGAAATCGTCGGTGCGCGATTGAAGGCTGCCAATGCGGTGCTGGATGTCGATCTTGGCCCGGTGCCGCTTGCGGTGAAGGCCGGCTCAGTGCGGCTGCAGCAGGTGCTCGTCAACATCATTTCCAATGCTGCCGATGCCGTGGAAGGGCGCGAGGATCGCCGCATTTCCCTGCAGGCTGTGCAGCATGACCAGACAGTGTCGATTTTCATTCGCGATCGCGGCCCCGGCGTGCCGCCGGCGATTTCTGAACGCATCTTCGATCCCTTCTTCACCACCAAGGGTGTAGGGCGCGGTCTCGGCCTTGGCCTCTCCATCTCCTACAACATCATCAAGGATTTCGGCGGCCAGTTGCGTGTGCGAAACCATGCCGATGGCGGCGCAGAGTTCGAGATCGAATTACCGGCCGCCGTCTATCGTATGGAGGTGGCCGCCGAATGACCATGTCGAGGGTTCTGTTGATCGATGACGAGGAGGAGCTGCGTTTCTCCACCGCACAGGCGCTGGAGCTTTCCGGTTTCGCCGTGACCATGCTGGCGAGCGCCGAACATGCGCTCGAACTCATCGGTTACAGCTTCGACGGCGTCGTGGTCAGCGATATCCGCATGCCGGGCATGGATGGCATGACGCTTTTACAGAAGGTGCGGGAGCTTGACCCGGAAATACCTGTCATCCTCATGACCGGACACGGCGATGTGCAGCTGGCGGTCAATGCCATGCGCAATGGCGCCTATGACTTCATCGAAAAGCCGTTCACGCCGCAATATCTCGCCGGCATCATCAAGAGAGCCAATGACCGGCGGGCGCTGGTGCTGGAAAACCGCCGCCTGAAGGCGGTGGCCGGCAAACATGACGATCTCGAAACACGTTTGCCGGGCCGAACCCAGGTCATGGTCGATCTGCGGTATCGCATCCGTGCCATCGGCGCGACGGACGCCGATACGCTGATCGTCGGCGATACCGGTGCGGGCAAGGAGGTGGTGGCGCGGGCGCTGCATGATATCAGCGCCAGAGCCAACCGGCCCTTCGTCGCGATCAATTGCGCTGCCCTCCCGCAGACGCTGATCGAAAGCGAACTCTTCGGCCATGAGGCCGGCGCTTTTCCGGGTGCGCTGCGCCCGCGTTACGGCAAGTTCGAGCACGCCCGTGGCGGCACCATCCTGCTGGATGAAATCGGCTCCATGCCGTTCGAATTGCAGGGCCGGTTCCTGCGTGTCTTGCAGGAGCGGGTGATTACCCGCCTCGGCTCCAATGAAATCGTCGAACTCGACGTCCGTTTCATTGCCACCAGCAAGGTCGATCTGGAACAGGAAGTCGCCGCGGGCCGGTTCCGCGCCGATCTTCTTTATCGCCTGAATGTCGCGACAATCCTCGTGCCCTCTTTGTCGCAACGCAGTGCCGACATACCGCTGCTCTTCCTGCATCTGGTGCGGGAGGCTGCCGCCCGTTACGGGCGGGAGGATGTGGACGTGCCGCAACAACTGCTTTCAGTCGTTTCCCTTCGCGAGTGGCCTGGCAACGTCCGTGAATTGCGCAATGCGGCGGACCGCTTCGTCCTTGGTCTGGAAAGTGATGCTTCCGAAGCCTCGCCGTCGTTTCAGGACGATGGTAGGGAAGGGCTTGCCACAAGGGTTGCAGCTTATGAAAAAAGCCTGATTGCACGCGCGATTGCCGTCCATGGCGGCAATCTGAAATCCGTCTATGAGAGCCTCGGCATTTCCCGCAAAACGCTTTACGAAAAAATGCAGAAATACGAGCTACACCGTCATATGACAGAGGTGTGATGGGTGGATTTCCACCCACGGATGAACCCCTATGGGTAGAAATCCACCCATTGCTGTTTGTGACGACGATAAAAGCGCATCTCTTGGCAAGACCGCCGTTGCTGAACGACAATCCCGGATCGCAAATAGCTCACCCCGGCCGCCATAGAGGAGTATGCGCGGCTGAAGTGGCGAAAATTTTCATCCGGGAGGAATCGATGAAAATACTGAAGACAGTCACCGGCCTTGCTGCCGCCGCTGCCGTTTCCCTTTTTGCGCTGTCCGCATCCGCTCAGAATTATCCCGAGCGTAACATCACCATGGTCGTGCCTTTTGCTGCCGGTGGCCCGACGGATACGGTAGCGCGCCTTGTTGCCGAATCCATGTCGAAGGATCTTGGCCAGCAGATCATCGTCGAAAATGTCGGCGGCGCGGGCGGCACGCTCGGCGCTGGCCGTGTGGCTTCGGCAGATCCGGACGGTTACACGGTTCTCTTGCACCATATCGGCATGGCAACCAGCGCCACGCTCTATCGCAAGCTCGCCTATGACACGACAAACGCTTTCGAATATGTCGGTCTGGTCACCGAAGTGCCGATGACCATTCTGTCGCGCAAGAACCTCGAGACGAAGGACCTCAAGGGTCTGATCGACTACGCCAAGGCGAACAAGGACAAGGTCACCGTCGCCAATGCCGGCATCGGCGCCGCATCGCATCTGTGCGGCATGTTGTTCATGAGCGCCATTGAGACGCCGCTGGTCACCGTTCCCTACAAGGGCACAGGCCCGGCCATGACCGACCTGCTCGGCGGCCAGGTCGATATCATGTGCGACCAGACCACCAACACCACCAAGCAGATCCAGGGCGGAACCGTGAAGGCCTATGCCGTAACCACGGCCAAGCGGCTCGACGTGCTTCCGGATGTGCCGACGGTCGCCGAAGAAGGTCTGCCGAAACTCGAAGTCGGTATCTGGCACGGCATCTATACGCCCAAGGGCACGCCTGCCGAAATCAACGAAAAGCTCTCCAAGTCGCTGCAGGTCGCGCTGAAGGACAAGAACGTCGCGGCTCGTTTTGCCGAACTCGGCACCACGCCTTCCCCTGAAAGCGATGCGACGCCTGCGGCACTCAAGGCCAAGCTTGAAAGCGAAATCGCTCGTTGGAAGCCGGTTATCGAGTCCGCCGGCCAATATGCCGATTGATGATCAGGAAGTGACCGGCGGCGTTTCGCCGCCGGTTTTCTGCCGTCATTTTTAACGCGCGGAACGGTGTATTGCCGGCCGCAGTGGAGGGGCATCTTTCATGAAGTCGTTTTTCATTGACCCTGCCGAAGCAGCCTGCGGGGCCATATTCATCGGTTTTGGCGCTTTTTTTGCCCTGCAATCCTTCGGGCTGGAAATCGGAACCGCCTTTCGCATGGGGCCGGGTTATTTCCCGCTTGTTCTGGCAATCGTGCTGATCCTGCTCGGCAGCGTCATATTCTTCCGCGCCACCCGCGTGCAGGGTGATGTCATCGGCGCCATCGCCTGGCGGGGGATTTTTTTCATCCTGCCCGCGCCGATCTTTTTCGGCTTCACGGTCCGCGGATTGGGTTTCGTGCCAGCACTGTTTTTCAGCGCGCTTATCGCAGCCTTCGCCTCGCACAAGATGAGCCCGCTGATGGCCGTCGTTATTTCCGCCGCCATCACGGTCTTCTCCGTTGCTGTGTTCAATTATGGTCTCGGCCTGCCATTCCAGCGCTTCGGCCCCTGGCTTAAATTTTGAGGCGCCCCGATGGATTTGCTCAATAATCTCGCTCTCGGTTTCGTCACCGCTTCGTCGCTGGCAAACCTGTTTTTCTGCCTGATCGGCGTATTGCTCGGCACCCTCATCGGCGTGTTGCCGGGCATCGGCGCAACGGCGACCATCGCCATGCTGCTGCCGATCACCTTTCAGCTTGAGCCCGTCTCCTCGCTGATCATGCTCGCCGGCATTTATTACGGCGCGCAATATGGCGGTTCCACCACGGCCATTCTCATCAATATGCCGGGGGAGTCTTCCTCCGCCGTGACCGCCATTGATGGTTACCAGATGGCACGCAAAGGCAAGGCGGGTGCTGCACTTGCAATCGCCGCCATCGGCTCGTTTTTCGCGGGTACGGTTTCCACCTTCCTCGTGGCAATCTTCGCGCCGCCTCTGACGGCGATCGCGCTGGAATTCGGTGCCGCTGAATATTTCTCGCTGATGGTCGTCGGCCTTGTCTCGTCCATCGCACTTGCCCATGGCTCCATCGTCAAGGCGCTGGCCATGGTCGTGCTCGGTCTGTTGCTTGGTCTGGTTGGTACGGATATCTATAGTGGTACGCCGCGCTTCACCCTCGGCATCCGCGAATATGCCGATGGCCTGAACTTCGTTGCGGTCGCCGTGGGCGTCTTCGGTATTGCGGAAATCCTGCGCAATCTCGAGAACGAACGCACCCGGTCAGTGCTGATCGCCAAGGTCAGTAGCCTGATGCCGTCGAAGGAAGATTTCAAGGCCATGATCGGCCCGGTGCTGCGCGGCACAGTTATCGGCTCGGCTCTCGGCATCCTGCCGGGCGGTGGGGCAATTCTTGCGGCCTTTGCCTCTTACACGGTGGAAAAACGCGTCTCCAAGAACCCGGAAGAATTCGGGCATGGCGCGGTTGCCGGTGTTGCCGGTCCGGAATCGGCCAATAATGCCGGCGCGCAGACTTCCTTCATCCCGCTGCTGACGCTTGGCATTCCAGCCAACCCGGTCATGGCGTTGATGATTGGTGCGATGATCATTCAGGGCATCGTGCCGGGTCCGAACGTTGCAACCGAACAGCCGGCGCTGTTCTGGGGCATCATCGCCTCCATGTGGATCGGCAACCTGATGCTCGTCATCCTCAACCTGCCGCTGATCGGGCTGTGGGTGAAGCTCTTGACGGTGCCTTATTACGTGCTGTTCCCCATCATCATGGCCTTCTGCGCCATCGGGGTCTACAGCGTCAATTCCAACGTCTTCGATCTCTATGCCGTCGCCTTCTTCGGTTTCATCGGCTATGTATTGGTGAAACTGCGCTGCGAGCCTGCCCCACTGCTTTTGGGCTTCGTGCTCGGACCGCTGCTGGAGGAAAATCTGCGTCGCGCCATGATCCTGTCGCGTGGCGATCCGACGACCTTCGTCACTCGCCCGATCAGCGCCACCCTGCTTTTCATCGCTCTGGCCGTCCTGATCATCGTCTTCCTGCCCAGCGTGAAGAAGAAACGTGAAGAGGTTTTTGTGGAAGAAGACTGAGCAATATCAAACCCTGAGACGCCGGCGATGGAAGCATCGCCGGCTTTTTTGTGTCTGGATCGGTTGTGACGAATTCGCTTCACGAAAGCGACATATGGTTGACTCCCGCGCTTTTAAGCCCAAGGAAGGGCGGGAAAGAGAGGTCGATATGACGTCGGAAACCGAAAAACGGATCATTGCGCTTGAGGAAACGATCGCGCATCAGGCAAAGACCATCGAGGAACTGTCCGATCAGCTGACGGAACAGTGGAAGGTGGTGGAGCAGACCCGCGCCAAGCTCGACCGCTTGACGGAACGGTTCCTGAGCCTTGAGGAGCAATCGCTGGACGCGCCAGCCATCACCCGGCCACCGCATTACTGACAGGGAGCACCCGATGAAAAACGACACAGCCGCACTTGCCGCCGAAATCACCAATTTCTGGAAAAAGGCCGGGCCGGACAAATGGTTCGACAAGGATACCGCCTTCGACAATCACTTTCACGACCGCTTCCGCGATGCCCATTTCGCTGCTGCACGGCGTGAACTGGATGGCTGGCTCGCCGGTGCAGAAAGCAGTCTTGCCCTGATGCTTCTTCTCGACCAGTTCCCGCGCAACTGCTTTCGTGGCACCGCCCATATGTACGCCACCGATCCGCTGGCACGTCTGTTTGCCGATGAGGCCATACGCCGTGGTCACGATCAGGCAGTGAGCGAGGATCTGCGCGTTTTCTTCTATCTGCCCTTTTCCCATGCCGAGGATATTGCGGCCCAGCAGCGCGCCTGTGACTTGAACCAGCCGCTTGGCGGGCTTTATCTGCACCATGCCGAAGAACATCGCGATATTGTCGAGCGTTTCGGTCGCTTTCCGCATCGCAACGACATATTGCTGCGGGAAACGACGCCGGAGGAACGGCAATATCTTGATGAAGGTGGCTTTTCCGGCTGAGCCAGAAATGAAAACGCCGCCAGTCCCGAAGGATGGCGGCGTTATTATTAATGAACGTAGCCGTCGACAATCAGCCGTCGAAGAATTCTTTCATCCGGGCAAAGAAGCCGGTCGATTCCGGATTGTTCTCCTTGGAGGAGAGCTGTTCGAATTCCTGCAACAGCTCGCGCTGACGCTTGCTGAGCTTCTGCGGCGTCTCGATCTGAATCTGGATGTAGAGATCACCAGTCTGCGCCGAACGCAGCACCGGCATGCCCTTGCCCTTCAGACGGAACTGCTTGCCCGGTTGGGTGCCTTCCGGAACCGTGACGCGCGACTTGGTACCATCGAGTGTCGTGACATCGAAGGTGCCGCCAAGCGCTGCCGTCGTCATTGAAATTGGCACCGTGCAATAAAGGTCGGCACCATCGCGCTGGAAGAATTCATGCGGTCGCACGGACAGGAAGATATAAAGATCACCCGCTGGGCCGCCACGCATGCCGGCTTCGCCTTCGCCCTGTAGACGAATGCGCGTGCCATCCTCGATGCCCGAGGGAATGTTGACCGAGAGCGAACGCTCTTCCGTCACACGACCCTGACCGTGGCACTTGCCGCACGGATCGGAAATCGTCTGGCCGCGACCATGGCAGGTCGGGCAGGTGCGCTCCACCGAGAAGAAGCCCTGTGCGGCGCGCACGCGGCCGGAACCCTGACAGGTGGCGCAGGTCTTGGGCTGGGTGCCGGGTTTGGCGCCAGAGCCGGAACAGACGTCACAGGTAATCGAGGTCGGAACCCTGATCTGCGCCGTTTTGCCGGCGAAGGCTTCCTCCAGCGTGATTTCCATATTGTAGCGAAGATCGGCCCCGCGCTCGCGCCCGCCGGAAGAGCGGCGCGCACGACCACCACCCATCATCTCACCGAAAATGTCTTCGAAGATGTCGGAGAAGCCGCCATTGGCGAAACCGCCACCGCCCATGCCGCCACCACCCATGCCGCCATTTTCAAACGCGGCGTGGCCGAAACGGTCATAGGCCGCGCGCTTCTGCGGGTCCTTCAGCGTTTCGTATGCTTCGTTGATTTCCTTGAATTTCTGCTCGGATTCGGCGTTATCCGGGTTCTTGTCCGGATGGTATTTCATCGCGAGTTTGCGGAAGGCGCTTTTCAGCTCTTTTTCGTCCGCGGTCTTGCTGACGCCGAGTGTTTCGTAAAAGTCTGCTTTCGCCATTAAGTTAACAAGCCCCGCAAATGGATTTCCGGCTGCACGTCGGCAGCCGGATGTCTTGCATATGGTGTGAGGAGTAGGGAAGCCACGCGATTATGCGGACTTCTTGTCGTCCTTGATTTCTTCATAGTCGGCATCGACGACGTCATCCTTGCCGCCTTCAGAAGCATCGCCGGCCTCGGCCTGCTGTGCTTCATAGATGGCCTGACCGAGTTTCATGGAAACTTCCATGAGGGTCTGGGTCTTCGCCTGAATGTCGTCGGCGTCAGGCTCGGAAGCTTCAACCGCCGTCTTCAGGCTGGCAATGGCGTCTTCGATCGCCTTGCGGTCGGTCTCGGAAACCTTGTCGCCATATTCCTTCACCGACTTTTCGGTGGAGTGAATAAGGCTTTCTGCCTGGTTCTTGGCTTCGACACCCGCACGACGCTTCTTGTCGGTTTCGGCATTGGCCTCAGCGTCCTTGACCATCTTTTCGATGTCGGCGTCGGACAGACCACCGGAGGCCTGGATGCGGATCTGCTGTTCCTTGCCGGTGCCCTTGTCCTTGGCGGATACCTGCACGATGCCGTTGGCGTCGATATCGAAGGTAACTTCGATCTGCGGAACGCCACGCGGCGACGGCGGCAGACCAACGAGGTCGAACTGGCCGAGCAGCTTGTTGTCCTGCGCCATTTCACGCTCGCCCTGCGAAACGCGGATGGTCACGGCCGACTGGTTGTCTTCGGCGGTCGAGAAGGTCTGGCTCTTCTTCGTCGGGATCGTCGTGTTGCGATCGATCAGACGGGTGAAGACGCCACCCAGCGTTTCGATGCCGAGAGACAGCGGGGTCACGTCGAGCAGCAGAACATCCTTGACGTCACCCTGCAGAACGCCGGCCTGAATGGCGGCGCCCATGGCAACCACTTCATCCGGGTTCACGCCCTTGTGCGGCTCCTTGCCGAACAGCTGCTTGACGACTTCCTGCACCTTCGGCATGCGGCTCATACCACCAACGAGAACGACTTCGTCGATCTCGGCTGCGGTAACGCCGGCATCCTTCAGCGCCGCCTTGCAAGGTGCGACGGTGCGCTGCACCAGATCGTCAACCAGGCTTTCGAACTTGGCGCGGGTGAGCTTCAGCGTCAGATGCTTCGGACCGGAAGCGTCAGCCGTGATGAAGGGCAGGTTGATTTCGGTCTGCTGCGAAGACGAAAGTTCGATCTTTGCCTTTTCGGCAGCTTCCTTGAGGCGCTGCAGAGCGAGCTTGTCGTTCTTCAGGTCGATGCCCTGATCCTTCTTGAACTCGCCGGCCAGATATTCGACCAGACGCATGTCGAAGTCTTCACCACCGAGGAAGGTATCGCCGTTGGTCGACTTCACTTCGAAGACGCCGTCGCCGATTTCCAGAACGGAAATATCGAAGGTACCGCCGCCAAGGTCATAAACGGCGATCGTCTTGCCGTCCTTCTTGTCGAGGCCGTAAGCGAGTGCAGCTGCAGTCGGCTCGTTGATGATACGCAGAACATCAAGACCGGCGATGCGGCCGGCATCCTTGGTTGCCTGGCGCTGCGCGTCGTTGAAGTAGGCCGGAACGGTGATGACGGCCTTCTCGACCTTTTCGCCGAGATAGGATTCAGCCGTTTCCTTCATCTTCTGAAGGATCATCGCGGAAATCTGCGAAGGGGAATAGTTCTTGTCCTGCGCCTTCACCCAGGCGTCACCATTGTCGCCATTGACGATCTCGAAGGGGACGAGGTGCTTGTCCTTTTCAACGGTCGGGTCTTCATAACGACGGCCGATGAGGCGCTTGACCGCAAACAGGGTGTTGGTCGGGTTGGTGACGGCCTGGCGCTTGGCCGGCTGGCCGACAAGGCGTTCGCCATCGTCGGAAAATGCCACCATGGACGGCGTGGTGCGTGCACCTTCCGCGTTTTCAATTACTTTCGTGTCCTTGCCGTCCATCACTGCGACGCAGGAATTGGTCGTGCCAAGGTCGATACCGATTACTTTTGCCATGCTCTTCTCTCCTTGAAGCGAGCTGCCGGAACCCCGTGAGGCATTCTTGTGGCAACTCCTTGACTTGGATTTGCAACATTCGCTGCAGTTCTGCGGCGTATATAAGGAGCGATTTTTCCTGCTGCAAGGCGCAAGAGAGGGGTAAGCGCAGCAAAAAGCGCAGGAAACCTCAGTCTGTGCGGAAGCATAGCCATCAACGCTTGCGGAAACGGGAAAACGCGACTTTGACGCTATGCTGTCCCACCATCAGATGTGCTGGCGGACGGAGACGTGCGAAGTTCAATTTTGGCGGCTATTGCGCACGGCAGGGGCCATGGCGGGTTACGTGGGGTGTGGTGCTCCCGCGAAGTTTTTCCTTTTGGTCATGCTGCAAATGGCCTTGATAACCGTCTGCTCGAGTTCGCCTGGAAGGTCGTGCCCCATCCCTTCGATCGGCAGATAAATCGCATTTGGAATCGAAAGCGCCGTATCCTGACCGCAGGCTGACGGGATCAATGGATCGTCGGTTCCGTGAATGACGAGCGTCAGTGCTGTAATCGTCGCCAGACGCGAGCGTCGGTCTCCTGCCACCGCCATGCCTGCGATCTGCCGTGCCACGCCATCGGGATCATGGTTTCGACGCACCTCTTCCAGCAGGAGGGTACGATGGGCATCTTCGTTGAACGGATAACCGATACTGGCAATCCGGCGGGCGAAAGCGAGGCGCGCAGCCAGAAACCCCTGCTGATCGATGGCGGGGTCAGGCGCGGGCGCCATCATCATTGCCATGACATCGGGTGCCGCCTGCGGCAGGGCGGGATTACCGGTGCTGGACATGATCGAAGTTAAGGAAAGGACGCGGTCTGGATGATCACTCGCAAGGACCTGTGCGATCATTCCTCCCATCGAGCGTCCAACGACATGCGCCTTTGCGATACCGAGTGTGTCGAGGAGGCTGACGGCGTCGGCCGCCATATCGCCAAGTGTATAGGGCACCTGGGGCCGACGTCCTGCCATCAATGCGGATGCAAGTGCGCCGAAATCCGGTGGGGGCGAACTGCTGAAGTGGGTGGAGCAGCCGGTATCGCGATTGTCGAAGCGGATTACGCGATAACCCGCTGCGGCCAGATGCTCGCAAAAAGGTATCGTCCAGCGGATCATCTGCGTCCCCAGACCGGAAATCAGCAGGATCGCCTCATCGGTTACATCACCGAAACTGTCCCAGGCGAGTTCGATGCCATTGGATCTTGCAATATTCATGGCTGCTCTCCAGCGGAAATCATTGGAAACAGGGCATGGGCTCTGCTCTGCTCGTGGTGTTCTGTTTCCCGGCGCGTCAAGAATGCCGCCGGTCGTGCGACCTGAATGCGAGGCGCAGGGCATAGGCCCTGATATCTGCGGGCCATGATGTGGTCCGTTCTTCCAGCGCGGGGCGGTCGTCTGCAAAAAGAGCTCGTATCGCTTCCTCATAGCCGGGGAGGTTTCCCGCGATCGCTTGCATGAACTGATACGCGGCCTCCTGTGCCGCCCGCTTTTCCTGATGCGGATGCCCAGCCTTTCTGGCCTCGTCCACCAGACGCCTTAATGCCGCTGAAGCGCCGCCGGGCTGGGCGGCAAGCCACTCCCACTGTCGCGGCAGCAGGGTCACTTCGCGGGCGACGACCCCCAGTTTCGGTCGTCCGCGGCTCTTCGGATTCTGTCCTTCCTCCGAAACCGTCGGGCCGGACGTTGTATCGGCCTCCGGTCGATCGCTTCGCACAATTGCCTTTGGCAGGTGGGAGAGCCGTTCAACGATTTCCGTATCGGTGCCACGCAGATCGAGATCGACGACACGACCTGTGGCATCGTCGAATACGAGGATCGTTTTGTCCGTCTCGCCCAATCGGCGGATCGCGATGGCCACTTCGGCCAGAAGACCGCTGAGCAGTAATCGGTCGCCGGAAAAGGCTGTGCATGGCCTGCTGGGGGGATTCGACATGTCACACTCGCCACAATGAATGTCGCAATTAATATCCGGGTAAAACAATTTCGTCAATTACACCCGGGTAAAAAGGAAATGTGATGCCAGGATTGGTCCGTCACGCGAGCGCTGCTGTGTGCGGCAACCCTGTAGTCTGCAAATCCATACGGCATGCGGGAAAGAAAAGGCGTGTCGAAGGAGAAAGCCACAATCGACGCTAAGTCGTGAGCTTATCTGACTGTTTGGGAAAAATGGCGGACAGGGTGGGATTCGAACCCACGGTACGCTTTCACGCACACACGCGTTCCAGGCGTGCGCCTTAAACCACTCGGCCACCTGTCCTTTTTTCAAATCTGCATGTTTTGAAGAATGCAAATCACTGGAACGGCGCGATATATACCGATGAATTCGCAGGGATCAACACGAATCTGACAGTTTTTTGAAATGTCGGCAATTTCCTGCATTTCGATGCGGTTGCAAACGGGTTTTACCGCCTTTATCGATGCGCTATATGTATCAAAGCATGTCCGTTGAAGAGATGGACCATAACCGAGGTGTCCTGATGAAAGCTTTTTTGCGTTTTTTGAGCTTTCTTCTCCTTCTGGCAGCGGTTTTTCTGGGTGTGCTTGATTCGATCCGCTCGGTTTCCACGTCCTCGGTCAATATTACCGGCATCCTTTCCGTCTGGAATTATCTTCTTCCTGCCTCACGCACCATGGTGGAAGCCGCCGTGGGTCACTATATTCACCCTGAAGCGTGGCGCTTTATTGAAAACGCGCTGTCGGCGCTGCCCGCATTTGCTTTTTTCCTCGCCCTGTCCCTGCTTTGCTGGATGGCTGGTTACAGGAAGCACAAGGCGATGAGGCGCCTGCCAGTCTGATTTTTCAGCCTGAATGACCTTGCGCCCGCAGTTGTGAACCATGAGAAGCGGCAATATTGGCCGCACGGAGGTCCCGATGTTCCTGTTCGATACGCTTTCAAAAAAGACGACGATGCCGACCGAAGAGACGGCTTTGCCGGGCCGTGAAGAGGCGCTTGTGGTGCCGGAGAACCATTTCGTCAATGGTCGGCCGTTGAAGGGGCCTTATCCAGACGGTTTGGAAATCATCTACCTCGGCATGGGTTGTTTCTGGGGCGCGGAACGGTTGTTCTGGCAGACGCCGGGCGTTTGGGTGACGGCGGTTGGTTATGCCGGCGGCTTTACTGAGAATCCGACCTATCAGGAAACGACGACCGGTCAGACGGGCCATGCAGAAGTGGTGAAGGTCGTCTATGATCCGGCTGTGATCCCGTTGTCGGGCCTGCTCAGGATATTCTTCGAGGAGCATGATCCGACCCAGGGTATGCGGCAGGGCAACGATGTGGGTACGACCTATCGTTCGACCATATATGCCACGACCGAAGGCCAGCTGCAGCAGGCGCAAAAGGCGCGCGATACTTTTCAGCAGGCTCTGGAGGCGGCAGGCCATGGACGGGCAATCACCACCGAAATCGGCCCGCTTGAAACCTTTTATTACGCTGAGGACTATCATCAGCAATATCTTGCCAAGAACCCGGGTGGCTACTGCGGCTTGCGGGGAACCGGCGTAAGCTGCAATATCGACTAGATTTTTTGCAGGTCGCCCCGGTGGAAAGACCAAAAAAGCGCCAGATAAAAGTTTTTCCACCGGGTCAAAAAAACCGGATGAATTTTTCATTGAGCCATGCAAGGATATGAGGCAAGCACAGCCGGTATAACGGTTGGCGGTTCCGCAGACATTCCCGGCAAACGGGATTGCGGGAGGACCCTTATAATATCAATTGCAACAACAGGGCTGCACAATGAAAAAATCCCTTCTGACGCTTTTTGCGCTTGCCGCAATGTCGGCTTCCGCGCTCGCTGCGGATGTCAAGCCGGCGCTGGTCTATGGCACGGGCGGTAAGTTCGACAAGTCGTTCAACGAAGCCGCTGCGGCCGGCGCTGAAAAGTTCAAGGCGGAAACGGGTATCGAGTACCGTGACTTTGAGCCGACCAGCGACACGCAGGGCGAACAGGCCATCCGCAACTTCGCCAGCAAGGGCTTCAACCCCGTCATTGCCGTGTCCTTCGCCTGGACCTCGGCCATGGAAAAGGTTGCAGCCGAATTTCCCGACACCAAATTCGTGATTGTCGATTCCGTTGTCGAACTGCCGAATGTCCGCTCCGTCGTCTACAAGGAGCATGAAGGTTCCTACCTCGTCGGTCTTCTGGCGGGCATGGCTTCCAAGACCGGCAAGGTCGGCTTCATCGGCGGCATGGATATTCCGCTGATCCGTAAGTTTGCCTGTGGTTATGCCCAGGGCGCCAAGGCGGCCAACGACAAGATCGAAGTCTTCCAGAACATGACCGGCACCACGGGTGCTGCCTGGAACGATCCGGTGCGCGGTGGCGAACTCACCAAGAACCAGATCGACCAGGGTGCGGACGTGATCTATGCGGCAGCCGGTGCGACCGGTATCGGTGTGCTGCAGACCGCCGCCGACAACAAGAAGTTCTCGATCGGCGTCGATTCCAACCAGAACCACCTGCATCCGGGTTCGGTCCTGACCTCCATGGTCAAGCGCGTCGATCTGGCCGTTTACAACGCCTATAAGGATGCCAAGGACGACAAGTTCACCCCCGGCATCGTGGCGCTCGGCGTCAAGGAAGACGGCGTGGCCTATGCGCTTGATGACAACAACAAGGCCCTGATCACGCCTGAGATGATTGCCGCCGTGGACAAGGCGAAGGCCGACATCATTGCCGGTACCGTCAAGGTCCATGACTATATGGCGGACAACTCCTGCCCGAAATGATATGATATGTAACTGGGGCGCATGATGAATTTTCATCTTGCGCCCTTTTCATATCCAGCCTTCGGAGAGGTTAGGTTTGCGTATGGATCCTGCAATCGAGCTCGTGGGCATCGACAAGAAATTCGGTGCCGTTCACGCCAACAAGAATATCAATCTGACCGTCGCCAAGGGCACGATCCACGGCATCATCGGGGAAAATGGCGCCGGAAAATCGACTTTGATGTCGATACTCTATGGTTTTTACCAGGCAGATGCCGGTGAAGTCAGGGTAAACGGCGCACCCGTTGCGATCCGTGACAGTCAGGCCGCGATCAATGCCGGTATCGGCATGGTGCATCAGCATTTCATGCTGGTGGAAAATTTCACCGTTCTGGAAAACGTCATGCTGGGTGCGGAGGGCGGCGCATTGCTGGCCAAAGGCCGGGCCGGAGCGCGCAAGGAGCTGAAGCGTCTCGAGGATGATTACGGACTGGAAGTCGATCCGGATGCGGTAATCGAGGAATTGCCTGTTGGTCTGCAACAGCGCGTCGAAATCCTCAAAGCCATGTATCGTGGTGCCGAAATCCTGATTCTCGACGAGCCGACCGGCGTTCTGACGCCGGCTGAGGCCGATCACCTTTTCAAGATTCTCGGTGTCCTGCGTGAGCAGGGCAAGACCATCATCCTCATCACCCACAAGCTGCGCGAAATCATGGCGATCACGGACTCCGTCTCCGTCATGCGCCGCGGCGAAATGGTGGCGACCCGCAAGACCTCCGAAACCAGCGTCGAGGAACTGGCCGAACTGATGGTCGGCCGCCGTGTGCTGCTGCGGGTGGAAAAGGGCGAGACGACGCCGGGCGAGGTTCTTCTCTCCATCCGTAATCTCACCGTCAAGGACAGCCGTGGCGTCACCATGGTCGACGATGTCTCGCTGGATGTCCGCGCCGGTGAAATCGTCGGCATCGCCGGGGTCGCCGGCAATGGTCAATCGGAACTGCTGGAAGCCATCGCCGGCATACGCAAGCCCTCTTCGGGCGAGATATGGGTGGATGGTCAGAAGGTGGATCGTCCCGATCCTGCGATCCTGCGCAAACTTGGTCTGGCGCATATCCCGGAAGACCGCCATCATATGGGGCTGGTGCTGAAATTCGAGGAATATGAAAACTCCATCCTTGGTTATCACCATGACGAGCGTTACGGAAAGGGGCCTTTCCTGAATCCCGAGGCCATCCGCAAGGATGCCGTCGAAAAGATCGAGAAATACGATATCCGGCCGCCGAACCCGCATTTGAAGACCGCCAATTTTTCCGGCGGCAATCAGCAGAAGATCGTCGTTGCCCGCGAAATCGAACGCGACCCGAAGATGCTGATCATCGGCCAGCCGACACGCGGCGTGGATATCGGCGCCATCGAATTCATCCACCGCCGCATCATCGAAATGCGTGATGCCGGCAAGGCGATTTTACTGGTTTCGGTCGAACTCGATGAAATCCGCTCCCTTTCGGACCGGATCATGGTCATGTTCGCCGGCCGTGTCGTTGGAGAAAAAACGGCGGAAGCCGAAGAACAGACGCTGGGCCTGATGATGGCCGGCATCGCCGCATGAGGCATGAATGAGCACCGCTTCCGCACCCCTACCAAACTGGATCAGCTATGGCCTGTTGCCATTGCTGAACGTCATCACCGCCTTTCTGATTTCCGGGCTCGTCGTCTGGTCCATCGGCGAAAATCCGCTGGCAGCACTTCGCCTGCTGATTGAAGGTGCGCTCGGCCGTGGCGACGCCATCGGCTTCACGCTGTTTTATACGACGAGCTTCATCTTCACCGGCCTCTCCGTCGCCGTGGCTTTTCATGCCGGCCTGTTCAACATCGGCTCCGAAGGTCAGGCCTACGTTGGCGGGCTGGGTGCGGCGCTGGTGGCGCTGGCACTTGACCGTTACGTGCCATGGTATGTGACGATGCCCTTCGCCGTCATCGGCGCTGCGGTTTTTGGTGCCGCCTGGGCCTTTATTCCGGCCTGGCTTCAGGCCAAACGCGGCAGCCACGTCGTCATCACCACCATCATGTTCAACTTCATCGCTGCGGCCTTGATGGTTTACCTGCTGGTGAATGTGCTGATCGTGCCGGGCAAGATGGCGCCGGAAACGCGCACCTTCCTGCCCGGTGGACAATTGCCGAAGCTGGACTGGCTGATGGCGTGGTTCGGCCTCAAGCTCGGGCCGGCGCCGTTCAACGTCTCCTTCCTTATCGCTCTGGTAATGTGTTTCCTCGTCTGGGTGCTGATCTGGCGCACCAAGCTTGGTTATGAGATGCGCACGCTCGGTGTCAGCCCTTCCGCTGCCATCTATGCCGGCATTCCCTATGCACGCACCGTCATCATCGCCATGCTCATTTCTGGCGGTCTGGCGGGCATGATGGCGCTGAACCCGGTCATGGGCGCTTCAGCGCGCCTGCAGGTGGAATTCGTCGGCGGTGCGGGTTTCGTCGGCATCGCCGTATCGCTGATGGGGCGAAGCCATCCGCTCGGCATCATTTTCTCGGCATTGCTGTTCGGCATTCTCTATCAGGGCGGCGCGGATCTTTCCTTCGAGATGCCCAACATTACCCGCGAGATGATCGTGGTTATCCAGGGTCTGGTGATCCTGTTCGCCGGCGCGCTGGAATATATGTACCGGCCGACGATCGTCCACATCTACCAGCGTTTGGCAAAGGGGTGAGCTGACATGGATTTTTTCGATATGCTGGTCAGCATTCTCGGCTCGACCGTCCGTCTCACCATCCCGCTTCTGTTCACCGCACTGGCCGGGCTGTTTTCCGAACGCGCCGGCGTGTTCGATATCGGCCTTGAAGGCAAGATGCTGGCGGCGGCCTTTGCTTCCGCCTGTGTCGCCTATCTTACCGCAAACCCGTGGGCCGGTCTTCTGGCCGGCATTGGCGTCTCCATCGCGTTCTCGCTGATCCATGGCTTTGCCGTGATTACCAATCGCGGCAACCAGATCGTTTCAGGTGTGGCGCTCAACTTCATCGCTGCCGGTCTGACGGTGGTTCTGGGCCAGGCATGGTTTGGGCAAGGTGGCCGCACGCCGCAATTGCCCGGGGAGGGGCGTTTTGCGCCAATCATCCTGCCCGGCGCGGATGCGATGCGCGAAGTCCCCTTCATCGGCCCGCTCTATGCCAATGTCATTTCCGGCAACAATATCCTCACCTATCTCGCCTTCCTGGCTGTACCGCTCTCCTGGTGGGTGCTTTACCGCACCCGTTTCGGCCTGCGCCTGCGCGCCGTCGGTGAAAATCCGGGCGCTGTCGATACGGCGGGCATTTCGGTGACGTGGATGCGTTACCGCGCGGTTATCGTCGCCGGTTTCCTCTGCGGTTTCTCAGGCGCCTATCTCGCCGTAGCACAATCGGCGGCCTTCATCGCCAACATGTCGGCCGGCAAGGGCTATATCGCGCTTGCCGCCTTGATCTTCGCGAAATGGAAGCCGGTGCCGGTCATGTTCGCCTGCCTGCTGTTCGGTTTTCTCGATGCCTTCGCCAATTTCATGCAGGGCAAATCCGTGCCTGGCATCGGCGAGGTGCCGGTGCAGATTTTCCAGGCAATGCCCTATATTTTGACCTGCATCCTGCTTGCCGGTTTCATTGGCGTTGCCAAGCCCCCCAAGGCCGGTGGCGTTGCCTATGCGAAGGAGCGTTAAACCCATGTCTGACCCGACATCCCATGCCCTGTTCGAGGCGGCGGTGGAGGCCATGGCCTTCGCTTATGCGCCTTATTCGAAATTTCCCGTCGGCGCGGCGATCCGCGCTGATGACGGCAAAATCTACAAGGGTGCCAATATCGAGAACATTTCCTTCCCGCAGGGTTGGTGCGCGGAACCGTCCGCTATCAGCGCCATGATCATGGGCGGGGCAAAAAAGATCAGCGAAGTCGCCGTCTTTGCCGAAAAGCTGCCGCTCTGCACGCCTTGCGGTGGTTGTCGCCAGAAGATTGCCGAATTCGCCACACCGCAGACGAAGATCTATCTTTGCGACGAAACCGGCGTCCAGAAGGTCATGACCATGGAAGAGCTTCTGCCCTCCGTCTTCAAGACCGAGTTGCCCTGATGACGGATGGCTTGATCGATATTCTGGTGGAGCGCCTGAACGGCCTGATGCCGCGCGTCGCCATTGTTCTCGGCTCTGGCCTGGGGTCGCTGGTGGAAGAAGTCAGCGACCCGATCCGTGTGCCCTATGCCGATCTTCCCGGGTTTCCCGCCGGTGGCGTTTCCGGCCATGCGGGCGAGCTGGTGGCCGGTTATCTCGGCGGCGAGCCCGTCATGATGCTGTCCGGTCGGGTGCATTTCTACGAAAAGGGCGATCCGGCGGCGATGCGCCCGGTCATCGAGGCGTTGGCCGGTCTCGGCGTGCAATCGCTCATCCTCACCAATTCGGCTGGTTCGGTAAGGCAGGATATGCCGCCCGGCTCCGTCATGCAGATCACCGATCACATCAATTATTCCGGCATGAATCCGCTGATCGGCGAGGAAAGCGACCGCCGCTTCGTCGGCATGACCACGGCTTATGATCCGGACCTGATGCTGGCAATGCGTAACGCCGCGATCCGCGCGACGGTGCCTTTGTTCGGCGGCGTCTATATGTGGTTTTCCGGGCCAAGCTTCGAAACGCCGGCGGAAATTCGCATGGCGCGGCTTCTCGGCGCGGATGCCGTTGGCATGTCCACCGTGCCGGAAGTCATCCTCGCGCGCTTTTTCGGGATGCGCGTTGCCGCCGCATCGGTTATTACCAATTACGGTGCCGGCATGACTGGTGCGGAACTGAGCCATGAGGAAACCAAGGACATGGCTCCCGTGGGCGGCAAGCGACTTGCCGCCATTCTGAAGGAAATGATCTCAGGAGGAGCGTGACCATGGAACTCCAGCGTCCGCGCGAAGCGGCTGCCCTCACTCTGTCCTTGCTGGACCTGACCAATCTCAAGGAAGACTGCACGCCGCAGCAGATCGCCGCTTTGTGCCAGCGCGCGCATACGGATTATGGCAACACTGCCGCCATCTGCATCTGGCCGCGTTTCGTGGCGCAGGCGCGTGCGGCTTTCGGCAAAGAGCATGTGATCCGCATCGCCACCGTCGTCAATTTCCCCTCGGGCGATCTTGATATCGCGACTGTCGTGGCGGAAACGGAAGCAGCGATCCGTGATGGTGCCGATGAAATCGACCTCGTCATCCCCTATCGTAAATTCATAGCAGGCGATGAAGCGGCGGTTAGCGAAATGGTAGCGGCCGTGCGCAAGGCTTGTGTCGCACCCGTGCTGCTCAAGGTCATTCTCGAAACCGGCGAGTTGAAGGACAAGGCTCTGATCCGCCGCGCCTCCGAACTCGCCATCGCCGAAGGCGCTGACTTCATCAAGACCTCCACAGGCAAGGTCGCCATCAATGCCACGCTGGAGGCGGCAGACATCATGTTGCAGGCGATCCGCGACAGCCGGCAGAAAGTTGGTTTCAAACCTGCCGGTGGCATCGGCACGGTGGAGGATGCGACGCTTTACCTGCGGCTGGCGGAAACCATCATGGCACCCAACTGGGCCATGCCGTCCACTTTCCGCTTCGGTGCTTCGGGCGTTCTCGACGATGTGCTGAACGTGCTGGCCGGCGGCGAACCGGCCAAGGCCGCCAGCGGGTATTGAGCTTGATCCCGCAGGAAATCATCCGCCGCAAACGCGATGGCCTGTCTCTTGAGCCGCAGGAGATTGCCGCTTTCATCGGCGCGCTGTCGAAAGATGGCATATCGGAAGGGCAGGCGGCCGCCTTTGCCATGGCGGTGTTTTTTCGTGGCATGAACCGCGACGAGATGGTGGCGCTGACGCTCGCCATGCGCGATAGTGGCGATGTCCTCTCATGGAGCGATATTGGCAGGCCGGTGGCAGATAAGCACTCGACCGGTGGCGTCGGTGACAACGTTTCCCTGATGCTCGCTCCCATCGTTGCCGCCTGCGGTCTCGCCGTGCCGATGATTTCCGGCAGGGGCCTTGGCCACACCGGCGGCACGCTTGACAAGCTGGAAGCCATCCCGGGTTACAATGTCATGCCGGACGAGGCTTTGTTCCGCCAAACGGTGAAGGCGGTCGGCTGCGCCATCATCGGCCAGACAGGCGATCTCGCCCCAGCCGACAAACGCCTTTACGCTATCAGGGATGTGACCGCGACGGTTGATTCCGTACCGCTGATCACCGCCTCCATCCTGTCGAAGAAGCTTGCAGCCGGGCTTGAGACGCTGGTTCTCGACGTGAAGGTCGGCAACGGTGCTTTCATGCAGAGCGTGGAGGATGCCCGCAATCTGGCCCGTGCGCTGGTCGATGTGGCGAATGGTGCGGGTCTTCCGACGACGGCGCTTATAACCGACATGAACCAGCCACTTGGTGATGCAGCCGGCAATGCCGTCGAAATCGTCAATTGCCTGGATTTTCTGGCTGGTCGCAAGGCTGGAACCCGTCTGGAGAAGGTGGTCTTGTCCTTCGCCGCGGAAATGCTGGTGCAGGCTCAAAAGGCTGCCACGCTGGAGGAAGGCGAGGCGCTGGCCGCGGCCGCTCTGTCCTCCGGTCGGGCCATGGAAATCTTTGCGCGGATGGTTTCAGCACTGGGCGGACCCTCGGATTTCGTTGAGGACCCGACCCGTTATCTACCGTCCGCGCCGGTTGTTCTTCCGGTGCAGGCTGAGCGAAGTGGCTGGCTAACATCCTGCGAAACGCGTGATCTTGGCATGGTCGTCGTCGAACTTGGTGGGGGCAGGAGAACGCCGTCGGACATCATCGATCCGGCGGTCGGTATTTCAGATATCCTGCCGCTTGGCGTAAAGGTGGAAAAGGGCGAGCCGATCGCCATTGTCCATGCGGCTTCGACGGATGAGGCGGAACGTGCCGTCAAAAGGATAACGGCCTGTTACGCGATCGCCGACAATGCACTGGAGATCGTTGATCCCATCCTCGAGCGGATCACCTGACCAGCCGCATTTCACCGCCCGAGACTTTGAAGGATGACAGTTGTTTCAAAAAGCTCATGCCGATCAGCATGTTGCTCAGCGCATTGTCCTTCAGCACCATGGCATCGACATTCTGAACGCGGATCGGACCAATCTCCACCCGGTCAAGCTTCACATAGGCCGCCATGGTTTGGCCATTGGCTGTCGAGATCGCATATTTGTAGTCCAGACTGTTGACGCCGTAACCAAGTCGGCGCGCAATCGTCTCGTTGATCGCGACCATCGAAGCGCCGGTATCAACAAGCCCGTCGAAGGACTTGCCATTGATGCGGAAGGTGGCGTTGAAATGGCCGCGGGCATCTGCTTTCAGATTGATGCCGCCTAACGAAGCCGTTTGCGGCTTGGCGACCTCGGGTGCGGCCACCGGCTTTTCGACGTCTGTTTCAGGGCGTTGCTGGAATTTCTCCACCAGCGCCGGAATTTGCGTGGCGCTGACCGAAAGGCCGATAAGCAGAAAAATCGTGCGCGCCAGCAAGTCGTTGCTCCTCAAAGCCCAAGGTTATTCCTGGACAGGATAAGCGCAAAACATGCTGAAATCTTAAAAGAAAAAGCCATTCGCCGCGTATCGGACGGCGAATGGCTCAAACGGTTAAGCGAAGATAAACGGCGTTATTTGGTGCCGTACATGCGGTCGCCAGCGTCACCGAGGCCGGGGACGATATAACCCTTCTCGTTCAGATGTCTGTCGATTGCGGCGGTATAGATCGGCACATCGGGATGCGCCTCGCGGAAATTCTTGATGCCTTCCGGTGCTGCCAGCAGACACAGGAAGCGGATGTTCTTTGCACCCCGTTCTTTCAGCTTTTCGACAGCGGCGATGGAGGAGTTGCCGGTTGCCAGCATCGGGTCGACAACGATGACCAGACGGGCATCGAGGCTTTCGGGAGCCTTGAAATAATATTCGACGGCCTCCAGCGTATCATGGTCACGATACACGCCGACATGGGCAACGCGCGCCGACGGCACCAGTTCGAGCATGCCTTCCAGAAGGCCGTTGCCGGCGCGCAGGATGGAGGCGAAAACCAGTTTCTTGCCTTCCAGAACCGGAGCCTGAATGGTTTCGAGCGGCGTGTCGATGGTTTCCATCGTCATTTCAAGGTCGCGCGTCACTTCATAGCAAAGCAGCGTCGAAATTTCCCTCAGCAGGCGACGGAAGCCGGCCGTGGAAGTTTCCTTCTTGCGCATGATGGTGAGTTTGTGCCGCACCAGCGGATGTTCAATGACTGTGACGCCGTCCATGAAACTGGCCTTCCTTTTTGATCTTATGCCCCTGTCATTCACCGAAAGCGGGCTTTTCGCAAGCCTTCTTCGCGGTTTTACCCCGTCAACCGTCGTCTCGGGCGCGATCCAGTCTCGCAAGCAGCTGCCCGCGCGTCGCCTCGTCCACGAAGGCGCATTCCAGTGCGGTACGGGTCATGCCGTTGATCTCGGTGTCGCTGAAGCCGAACACGCCGGCGGCCAGCTCATATTCCCGGGCAAGCGAGGTGAAGAAGAATGGCGGATCGTCGGAATTGATGCATACACGCACTCCGGCATCGCGCAACGCCTTCAGCGGATGGCTGGCGAAATCCGGATAAACTTTGAGTGCGATATTCGACCCGGGGCAGACTTCCAAAACCGTTCCCGTCTCGACAAGCCGGGAGACGAGACCGGCATCTTCGATGGCGCGCACGCCATGGCCGATGCGTGCTGGTTTGATGAGATCGAGTGCATCGGCAACGCTTTCCGGTCCGCAGACCTCGCCGGCGTGGATGGTCAGTCCGAGACCCGCATCGCGGGCAATATCGAAGGCGTGCGCATAATCGGCAACCCGGCCCATGCGTTCCTCGCCGGCCATGTTGAAACCGGTCACCAGCGGATGCCGGGCACGTGCCGCATATTCGGCCGCTGCAATCACCCGTTCAGGACCGAAATGCCGTTCGCCGGTAACGAGGATACGGGTTTCGATGCCGGTCTTTTCCTTCGCGATCCGGATGCCTTCGGCGATACCGGCGAGATAGGCGTCAGCGCCAAGTCCGATACGGTCGCCATGGTCGGGTGAAATGATCAGCTCGCTATAGATCGTGTTGGCTTGCGCCAGTTCGGTCAGATAGGTCTCGGTCAGGACGGCATAGTCCTCATCCGTCTTGAACACCTGCGCCACCGCATCGTAGCACTGGATGAACTCGGCAAAATCCGACCAGACATATTGGCCGTCACGCAGGAAACCGCTGGTGTCTATGCCGTATTTCTCTGCCTGTTTTGCGACGAGGGCAGGCGGTGCCGCACCTTCGATGTGGCAGTGGATTTCTGCTTTCAGCAAATGCGATGTCAAATGAAGCTCCTGCCGTGTGAACCGGCGTCGATACCAAGATGATGGGCGATGCTTTCGCCGATATCGGCGTAGCTTGAACGAATTCCGACATCACGGGAGCGGATGCCCGGCCCGAATGCCATGATTGGCACCCGTTCGCGTGTATGGTCGGTGCCGCGCCAGGTGGGGTCGCAACCATGGTCGGCGGTAAGAATGGCGATGTCTCCCGGCTTCATCTTGCGATGAATTTCCGGGATGCGCGCATCGAAAGCCTCAAGCGCAGCCGCATAACCGGCAACGTCACGACGGTGGCCATAAAGCATGTCGAAATCGACGAAATTGGTAAAGACGAGGTCGCCATTTTCGGCCTCGTCTATGGCCTGCAGTGTCACATCCATCAGGGCGGCGTTGCCATTTGCCTTGATGACGCGTGAGATACCCTGATGGGCATAGATATCGCCGATCTTGCCGATGGCGTGCACTTTGCGCTCCGCCTCCACCAGCCGGTCGAGAAGCGTCGGTTCGGGCGGCGGCACGGAAAAGTCGCGGCGGTTGCCGGTACGTTCGAAGGTGGCGACCGTCTCGCCGACGAAAGGACGGGCGATAACGCGGCCGATATTCAAGGGATCAAGCAGTTTGCGCACCGTCTCGCAGAGCGCGATCAGCCTGGCCAGCCCGAAATGGCTTTCATGCGCGGCGATCTGGAACACGGAATCGGAAGAGGTGTAGCAGATCGGCTTGCCGCTCCTGATATGTTCTTCGCCGAATTGCGCGATGATGTCAGTGCCGGACGCATGGCAATTGCCGAGAATGCCGGGAATATCCGCCTCTTTGCAGATGGCCTCCACCAGCTCCGGGGAAAAGGCGTCGCCTTCCGTCGGGAAATAACCCCAGTCGAAGGTGACAGGCGTTCCGGCGATTTCCCAGTGGCCGGATGGCGTATCCTTGCCTTTTGAAACTTCGCTGGCTGAGCCATGCAGGCCGAAAATACGTTCCGGCGGCTCCATGCCGGCGGGAATATCGCCACTTGCCTGGCGCGCGATCTCCAGAAGGCCAAGCGAGCACATGTTCGGCAGCTTCAGCGGGCCGGATCGAAGCCCCGGCCTGTCGGCTGCACCCGCGGCACAGAACTCGGCGATGTGGCCGAGGGTATTCGCGCCTAGATCACCATAGTGCTCTGCGTCAGGTGCACCGCCGACACCGAAGGAATCCAGAACGAGAAGAAATGCTCTTGCCATAACTCACCGAAACAAAATGCGCCGACGGGCAATGTCAGGCCGAACTGTCGTTATAGATCAGCAAAACGTGAAGAAGGAAGTGCTTTTATGAACCATCCGGTAAAACCAGCTGTTCAATCAGCATCCCGTTTCGATTTCGGTGTGTTGAGGTTGCGCAGCACGTACCAGCCGGCCGCAACCACCATGGCCGCGAGAATATACCAGGTGACGGCGTAGGAGAGGTGGCTGTTGGGGAAGGTGAGCATGGTTTTGCCGCCAACCGGCAGGCCGCCCGGATTGGCCGTCGCATCCGCATCGACGTAAAACGGCGCCACGTCGGAGAGGCCGGATGCCTGCGTGATCTGGGGAATGTTGCGGGAATACCAGCGGCCATTTGCCGGATCGTTGGTTCGAAGGAAAAGTCCGCCGGTTTCCGGCGCGCGCATCAGCCCGACGATTTCGACGTTTCCGGCCGCTTCCCCTTCACGGCGGGTAGACGGATCGCGTTTGTCGGAGGGCACGAAGCCGCGATTGACGATCACGCTTGAGCCATCGTCCCGCCGCAGCGGTGTCATGACCCAGTAACCGGGGCCGAGATCCGTGACCGTGTAGACCTGAACCTCCTTGTCGTTGAGCAGGGTACCGGACAGTTTCACACGGCGATATTCATAATCGGCGGAATCGGTGAGGGCCGGCCATTCACCGGGGGCAGGCGCATCGACAGGCGCGGCATGGGCGCGGGCCTCGACACGCTCAATCAAATCCAGCTTCCAGAACAGGCGCTGGACCTGCCATGTTCCAAGCGCCAGCAGGCAGCCCGTCAGGATAATGGTCAAAAACAGGACGACGATTGCCGCAGGGCGGATACGCCGGTTTTGGGGTGCGATTTCGCTCATCTCATGGTCCTTGCGAAGCGCCTCTGGCAGCAGGATCGTCTGCTCCGGCGGGCCCTTGGCACCCGCATGCGCTTCCTCCAGCAAATAACCCCATAAATCGCGCCAGGATTCATGGGGTTATGTGTTGGCGCGGAGCGGCCGGCCGGAGGTCCGGCAGGCCGTTGATTTATGGCTGCTCAGGGCAGGTTTTTCACATCTTCGATGTGCAGCGGCATCATGTTCTTGTTCATGTTGTACATGACCCAGAGCGAACCCGAGAGCGTGATCAGCAACACCACAACGGTGAAGATCAGCGCCATGAAGGTCCAGCCGCCCTCGGACTTGGTGTCCATGTGCAGGAAGTAGATCATGTGCACGAAGATCTGGATGACGCCGAGACCCATGATCGCGATGACCAGCAGCGTCTTGTTTTCCAGAACGTCGCCCATGACCAGCCAGAAGGGGATCGCCGTCAAAATGACCGACAGGACAAAGCCGATCATATAGCTTTTGAACGTGCCGTGGCTTGCGCCATCATGGTGATGGTCGTCGCCATGCGCGTCGTGATGTGCGTGTGCTTCGGAACTCATCAAAGAACTCCCATGAGATAAACGAAGGAGAAGACGCCGATCCAGATGACGTCAAGGAAGTGCCAGAACATCGACAGGCACATCAGGCGACGCTTGTTCGCCGGGATGAGGCCGTGTTTGCCGACCTGGACCATCAGCGTGACGAGCCAGATGACGCCGAAGGTGACGTGCAGACCGTGCGTGCCGACCAGCGCGAAGAAGGCCGAAAGGAAGGCCGAACGCTGTGGGCCGGCGCCTTCCGCGATCAGATGATGGAACTCGTAGATTTCGACCGCAAGGAAGGCGAGACCGAAGAGGCCGGTGACACCGAGCCATATCAACGTCGTTTTCACCTTCTTCTTTTCCATTTCCAGCATGGCAAAGCCATAGGTGATGGAGGAGAAGAGCAGGAAGCCGGTATTGATGGCGACCAGCTTCAGGTCAAACAGGTCCGCACCCGAAGGGCCGGCCGCATAGTTACGGCCGACAACGGCATAGGTGGCAAACAGCGTCGCGAAGATGAGGCAGTCGCTCATCAGATAAAGCCAGAAGCCCAGCGAAGTGCCGTTCTCCGGGTGGTGGTCTTCCTTCAGGTAGAAGACCGGTGGTTCAGCGCCGGCGGCGCTTTGTGCAGGTGCATGAGCCATATTCGTTACGCCTGTTCCGCAAGCAGCTTTGTACGCTCAGCCTCGACGGTCGAAACGTCGGAAGCCGGAATGTAGTATTCGCGGTTGTAGTTGAAGGTGTGGGCAATCGAGACTGCGATGATGGCGAGCATCGAAAGAGCCGCAAGCCACCAGATATGCCACACCAGGGCGAAGCCGAGGACGACGCTGATGGCGCTGATGATGACGCCCGCGCCGGTATTCTTCGGCATATGGATCGGGATGAACCCTTCCTGCGGACGGTCGTAGCCACGCTTCTTCATGTCCGCCCAGGCATCCACGTCATGAATGACCGGCGTGAAGGCGAAGTTGTAGGCGGGCGGTGGCGACGACGTCGACCATTCCAGCGTGCGGCCATTATAGGGGTCGCCCGTCACGTCGCGCAGCTGATCGCGCTTCAGGTAGCTGACGATGAGCTGGATGACGAAGGAGGCGATGCCGAGTGCGATCAGGAAGGCGCCGAAGGCGGCGATCAGGAACCAGATCTGTAGCGAATTGTCCTCGAACTGGCTGATACGGCGAGTAATCCCCATCAGGCCGAGAATATAGAGCGGCATGAAGGCGAAGTAGAAGCCGATGAACCAGAACCAGAAGGACAGCTTGCCCCAAAACGGATCGAGACGGTAACCGAAGGCTTTCGGGAACCAGTAGACGATACCTGCAAGCACACCGAACACCACACCACCGATGATGGTGTTGTGGAAGTGGGCGATCAGGAACAGCGAGTTGTGCAGCACGAAATCCGCTGGCGGAACGGCAAGAAGAACGCCGGTCATGCCGCCGATGACGAAGGTGATCATGAACCCGATCGTCCAGAGCATCGGAACGTCGAAATTGATGCGGCCCTTATACATGGTGAAGAGCCAGTTGAAGATTTTCGCGCCCGTCGGGATCGAGATAATCATCGTGGTGATGCCGAAGAAAGCGTTGACGCTCGCGCCGGAACCCATGGTGAAGAAGTGGTGCAGCCACACGATGTAGGCAAGGATGGTGATGACACCCGTTGCATAAACCATCGAGGCATAACCGAAGAGACGCTTGCGGGAGAACGTCGCAACGATTTCCGAGAAGACGCCGAATGCCGGTAGGACCAGAATGTAAACTTCGGGATGGCCCCAGATCCAGATGAGGTTGACGTACATCATCGGGTTGCCGCCGAGATCGTTGGTGAAGAAATTGGTACCAACGTAACGGTCGAGGGTGAGAAGCGCGAGCGTGCCGGTCAGGATCGGGAACGAAGCCACGATCAGGATGTTCGAACACAGCGATGTCCAGACGAAGATCGGCAGGCGCATCATGGTCATGCCAGGTGCGCGCATCTTGATGATCGTCACGATCAGGTTGATGCCTGAGAGTGTCGTTCCCACACCGGCGATCTGCAGACCCCAGATGTAATAATCCACCCCGACGCCCGGACTGCCATCGATGCCGGAAAGCGGCGGATAGGCGAGCCAGCCGGTCTGCGCATATTCACCCACGAACAGCGAGATCATGGTGATGACGGCGCCGGCCGTGGTCATCCAGAAGGAGAAGTTGTTGAGGAAGGGGAACGAAACGTCGCGGGCGCCGATCTGCAGCGGCACGACGAAGTTCATCAGACCGGTGATCATCGGCATGGCCATGAAGAAGATCATGATGACGCCATGGGCCGTGAAAATCTGGTCGTAATGGTGTGGCGGAAGATAACCTTCCGAGCCGCCGGAGGCGATCGCCTGCTGGACACGCATCATGATGGCGTCGGCAAAGCCGCGCAACAACATGACCAGCGCCAGAATGATGTACATGATACCGATCTTCTTGTGATCGATGCTCGTGAACCATTCGTTCCAGAGATAACCCCACAGCCGGAAATAGGTGAGGGCGCCAACGACGGCGATGCCGCCCAGCGCCACGGCCGCGAAGGTGGCGACAAGAATGGGCTCGTGAAGCGGGATGGACTCCCATGTCAGCTTCCCGAACAGGAACGACGTTTGATCGGAATTGACGATCATTTTCAGCCTCTTGCGATTCTAAGACGTAAGGTCGGCGCAGCCAGGCCGCGCCGAAGAATGCCGGGACGTATCGTCAGCCAGCGACTTGTTTGGTTTCCGGCAGCGCTGCAGGCTCGAAAGTCTGACCCTTGATCGCAGCCGGAGTGGATTGGGGACCGCTGGCGACGCCGTAAGGCGCAAGCGGCGTGCAGACGACGGAGTTCAGCGCCTTGGTGATGTCGATGCCTTCCTTGCCGCCGCCGCCCTTGGCGTCGATATGCATCATGTCGCGCATGCAGAGCTTGTTGGGTTCGACACAGCGGTTGAGGATGGCGCTGTAAAGTTCCGGATCGACCGAGGCGAAATATTGCACCGGCTCGCGCTCCGAAGGCTTGGCGAATTCCAGATATTCCTGTCGGCCGAAGCCCTTGCCGCCTTCTTTCGCCTTGGCAACCCACTCGTCGAAGCCCTGCTGGCTGAGGCCATGGAACTTGAAGCGCATGTGGGAGAAGCCGGGGCCGGAGAAGTTGGCCGAGAAGCCGTCATAAACGCCTTCCTTGTTGATGACGGCGTGCAGCTTGGTCTGCATGCCGCCCATGGCATAGATCTGGCCGGCGAGTGCGGGAACGAAGAAGGAGTTCATCGCGGTCGTGCCGGTGATCTTGAAGTTGATCGGAACATCGACCGGAGCGGCGAATTCGTTGACGCTGCCAATACCGAGTTCGGGATAGAAGAACAGCCACTTCCAGTCCATGGCAACCACTTCCACCGTGATCGGCTTGATATCGGCGGTGACCTGACGGTTTTCGTCGATGCGCTCCAGCGGACGGTAGGGGTCGAGACGGTGGGTGGAAATCCAGGTTACCGTGCCGAGCATCAGGATGATCGCAACAGGGGCCGACCAGATCACCATTTCAAGGCGCGTCGAGTGGTGCCATTCGGGATCGTAATCCTCGGCTTTTGCCGACTCGCGATATTTCCACGCGAAGAACAGCGTCAGCACGATGACCGGGACGATGATCAGCAGCATCAGAACCGTGGACGTGATGATGAGATCGCGCTGCTGGATGGCGACGTCGCCCGAGGGATTCATGACCACGAGGTTACAGCCGCTGAGCAGCAGCAGTACCGGAATAGCCAGAAGGGCGGATGGGATTTTTTTGATCATGCGCACGTTCTCTGAACTCGTACAGTTTGGATTATGCCGCGAATAATTGCCGAACATCATTTTTAGAATGAGGTATATTGTCGCGGTGCAGCGAAACCTTCGCGATGCACCATGTGCGGGCAGAGCTGCGTTTGAAGGCGGAGCGGCTGCATTATCGCATAGCGAGCTTGCGGGGCAAGCCTTTCTTATCAAACTTCAATTGACGTTACGGAGGGTGCGTGTGACAATCCGTCGCATCGTAACGCAACGGAAGAGGAGCCCGAGCGTTACAGGGAATGGTTCGTCCATGACGCAGGAGGGATATTATGAGTTATAGCAATGCTGCTCCATCATTTGGGCAGGCGCCGGAAGCCAATGGTCATGGAACAGATCCGGTCAAGGTCGATCCGGATCGCATCACGATTGCGGTCATTCTTGCCAGAATGACGGAGTTTTTCGACTTTTTCATCTACGCCATCGCCTCCGCTCTCGTTTTTCCGCACGTCTTCTTTTCTTTCGTCGATCCGCTGACGGCTACGCTTTATTCCTTCGCGGTGTTCTCTTTGGCCTTTATCGCAAGGCCGATCGGCTCGCTGATCTTCCTCCAGATCGACCGCAAGTTCGGTCGTGCCGTCAAGCTGATGGCGGCACTGTTCACGCTCTGTGGCTCCACGATGGCGATCAGTTTCCTTCCGTCCTATGCGGAAGCCGGCATGCTTGCTCCCTGTCTTCTGGCAGTGTTCCGCATCGGCCAGGGTCTCGGTCTCGGCGGCGCCTGGGATGGTCTCGTCTCGCTGCTTGCCATGAATGCACCGCAGAAACAGCGCGGCTGGTACGCCATGATGCCGCAGATCGGTGCGGCCATGGGCTTCGGTCTCGCCAGCGCCTTTTTCATCGTTTTCGTCACGCAGCTTTCCAATGCGGAATTCCTCGCCTGGGGCTGGCGTTTCCCCTTCTTCGTGGCGCTGGCGCTCAATGTTCTCGCGCTTTTTGCCCGCCTGCGCATGATCGTCACGCCGGAATTCCAGGCCATGCTGGAGCAGCATGAGCTGGAACCGCGCCCGATGTTCAAGATGCTGCGCTCGCAGTTCCCGGTCGTCGTCACGGGTGCCTTCGTGCCGCTGGCAAGCTTTGCACTCTTCCACCTCGTCACGGTATTCCCGCTGAGCTGGGTTTCCCTCAACACCACCCAGCGCGTCTCGGACTTCCTGTTCGTGCAATTCGTCAGCGCCATCATCGCCGGCGGCATGATCGTGGTGTCCGGCATTCTGGCCGACAGGATCGGCAGGCGGAAGCTTCTGGCCATTGCGGCTGTACTCATTGGTCTATTCAGCCTTGTTGCACCGGTCCTTCTCGCTTCAGGCGATATTGGCCGCTATCTCTTCGTTCTGATCGGCTTCTCGCTGCTTGGTCTGTCTTTCGGCCAGGCGGGCGGCGCGCTCGCATCCCGTTTCAGCCGTGAATATCGCTATACCGGCGCGTCGCTGACCTCGGATATTTCCTGGTTGATCGGCGCCGGTTTCGCACCGCTCGTCGCACTCGGATTTTCGTCCAAATTTGGACTGTTTGCCGTCGGAATTTACCTGATGTCGGGTGCCGTCTGTACGCTGGTTGCCCTCTGGTTCAGTCGAACGCTGGAAATGCCTTCGGACTGATCTGGGCAATTTAACAATCCCTGCAGCCATCGCGCCGCGGAATCCTGTCGGATTTCGCGGCATTTTTGTTTTTTTATTGCGCGAGGCCGATTTTAATCTTGACTCGGTCCATCATGAAATATTATGTAAGCAATACTGACGTAATTCAGTGTGTCTCATTGCCGGAAATGCCGGCCACCAGGGAACGCGATGCGAACGACGACGATCATTATTTGCGAAAAAGCGGCCATTGCCGCCACGCCGTTTGCCGGCCGCAAAACGACCGTTCGCGCCATTAAACGCCGATAGCAGAAAAAGAGGAGCAGCCAGGTCGCCTGCGGCTCCGCCCGCAGAGTGCCGGCTGACGCGCCGGGTTTCGGGAAAAGAGGGTGATGCCGCGCGAAATGCGCAACGAGAGGAGAGTGCCTTGAGTGTGACGGAGCAAAAATTCGGCCTTTATGATGCGGCTTTTGAAAAAAGCAGCTGTGGCGTCGGTTTCATCACCCGCAAGGATGGCGTGCAGACGCATGATGTGCTGAAGCGCGGCCATGAGGCGCTCTGTGCTGTGCCGCATCGCGGCGGCATGTCGGCGGAAGGTGTTGGTGATGGCGCGGGCGTGTCACTGGACCTGTCGCTCTCCTTTTTTCGTGAGTTGACGGGACAAGGTTCCCTCAAGGCCGGCCGGTTCGGTGTCGGCAATTTTTTCCTGCCGCAGAATGAGGCTTTCCACGGTGAGGCCGTCGGTATCATCGGCAGCGCTCTGAAAGAGCAGGGCTTTTCGGTTCTGCTGGTGCGCGATGTGCCGGTGAATGATGCGGCCATCCGTCCCGCCGCAATCCCCTACCAGTTACCGATCCGCCAATGGGTCTTTTCGGCACCAGCGGAATGCGCGACGCTTGCTGAGTTCGACTGGCGCATCCACAAGGCGCTGCTGGCCATCGAGGCACTTGCTTACACCGTGCCGGAGCTTGCCGGTTTTTACCCGCTGTCGCTCAGCGCGCGCACGCAGGTGCTCAAGGGGCGCCTGAACTCCCAGGAGGTCATGCCCTATTTCTGCGATCTGACAGATCCGCGCCATGAAGTGCATACGATGTATTTCCACACGCGCTTCTCCACCAATACCGATCCGCATCCCTCCATGGCGCAGCCCTTCCGCCTGATGGCGCATAATGGCGAACTCAACACCGACAAGAAAAACCGGCTATCGGAAGCGGCCGTGGCGCTGGCGAAGAATGCCAGCATCGTCAGACCCAAGGGCCAGTCGGATAGCTGCCGTCTGGACCAGACATTGCAGGCGCGGGTGATGGAGGATGGTCTCGACCTCGTCACCGCCGTGGTCTCGATGATGCCGCCTGCCTGGGAAAACGACGACACGCTCTCGCCCGGTGTGAAGGCGATGCTGGAATATTTCTCGCTCTATGAGGAAAAGAACGACGGCCCGGCCGCGCTGATCTTCGGCGACGGCACGATCATCGGTGCACGCCTCGACCGCCTTGGCCTGCGCCCGCTGCGCACCGTCGAGACGGAGGACTATCTCTGTGTCATGTCTGAGGCGGGGCAGATTGCGTTCCCGGCGGAAAGTGTCATCCGCCGTGGCCGCATCGAAGCGGGTGGCATGCTTTATTACGACCACGCCGAGCGTCGCGCCTTTTCAACCGTCGAGGCGCTGGAGCTTCTGGCCTCACAGCGGGACTATTCGTCGCTGCTATCTGAAGCGCGCGTAATGCTTGGTGATCTGCCAGAGGTGCCGGCCGACAAGCAGGGTTCGCCGCTTCGCTACAATGGTGATCTGGAACGGCATCAGCGTTATGTCGCCTATTCGCACAATCAGGAAAGCTTCAAGTTCCTGATGGACCCGATGCTGGCCTCCGGTGCGGAAAAAATCTCGGCCATGGGTTATGGCAATGCCATCAATGCGCTTTCCGATCAGGAAGGCGGGGTGGCCAAATATTTCTCACAGCGTTTCGCGCAGGTCACCAATCCGCCGCTCGACAGCATTCGTGAGGCCGATGGTATGACGCTGCGTGTGGCGTTGGGCGCAAAGCCGAACAGCGGTGCGGCCAAGGCCCGCCAGATCGTCGTTCGCTCACCAATCCTCACCCACCTCGATATGCTGCGCATTCGCGAGCAGCCCGAGACACCCGTCCGTCGTTTCGAAATGCTCTATACGCCGGTCTTCGATGCTGCTGACGCCAATGAAGCGGCCCTCCGGCAGGCGATCGACGGCCTTTGCGATGAGGTTGCGGCTTTCGCAGCCGAGCAGGGCGGGATTGCCGTCATCACCGACCGGCATGTCTCGGCGGGCCGCGCGGCCTTGCCGATGATCATGGTCGTTTCCGCCATCAATCAGCGGCTGATCGAGGAAGGTCTGCGGCTGCGCGTTTCCCTGATCGTCGAAAGCGGGCAGTTTTCGTCCTCCCATCATATCGCAGCCGGCCTCGGTTTCGGTGCTTCGGCTGTCTATCCGCTCGGCGTGCAGTTCCGTGCGGAAGAGAAATTCGGCGCCGAGGCCGACAAGGCGTTCAAGCGCTTCGCCAAGGCGGCGGAAAAGTCGCTGATGAAGACCATGGGCAAAGTCGGCCTTTGCACGGCGGAAAGCTACATCGGCGGTGAGTTCTTCGAGCCGAATTTCCTCGATACCAACGATCCCGTCCTGAAGCGTTATTTCCCCAATGTGAAGACCCCCGTCGGCGGCGTCACCTTCGCCGTTATCGCGCAGGCGGTGGCCGACTGGCATCGAAAAGCATTGTCGGTGAAGGGTGAAAACGACATTCCGCTCCTCGGTCTCTTCAAGGAGCGCGCTGAAGGTGCCGGCCATTCTTATGGCACCACGGCGGTTCGCGGCTTCGTTGATATGACGGAGGAGAAGATCGGTTTCGACAAGGGAACCGAAAACGAGGAGGCGCTGCGCCTCCTGCCGCTTAACCGGCTGGAGGATGCCTTCGGTCTCAGCGACGCTGCCTATTATCACAACAGCTTCGACCGGCTGACCCCGGAGGCCATCGACGCATTCGAGGTGACGCCCGGTTACCGCTCCTTTGCCCGCATGATGGCTGAAGAAAGAGCGCGCCGCCCGGCCGCCCTGCGCGATGTTCTGGAACTGCCGGCCGATGTGACCTTTGCCGGTTCGGCCGAAGAATTCCGCCGGGAAATGGGGCGGTTTTCCCGGCAGGGCAATAACAGTTTCATGGTGCGCGGAATGCGCTGCGAAGAGGCAGGAGACGGCGCGTTCCGGCTACAGCTGATCGGCTCACAGGGTCATGAACTTGCCCGCCTCGCCGCACTCGGCCAGTCGCTGCTCGACCGTTTTGGTGACGACATCGCCGGCCATTGGCTGGAAGGTGGCGCACTCATGGTTCAGGCAAAGGGTGAGGCCTCCGCCTATCTGTCGCTTATCCGCACCGCACCGGAGAGTATTCCGCTTGAGACCGTGCAAAAGGCAAGCGAGATCACCAAGACCCTCGCATCGGGTGCCATGAGCCACGGCGCGCTGGTTGCTGCTGCGCATGAGGCGGTGGCCCACGGCACCAACATGGTTGGCGGCATGTCCAATTCGGGCGAGGGCGGCGAGCATATCTCCCGTTACGGCACCATCCGTGCCTCGCGCATCAAGCAGTTCGCCTCCGGCCGCTTCGGTGTCTGGGCCGGTTATCTTGCCGATCCAATGCTGGAAGAGATCGAGATCAAGATCGGCCAGGGCGCAAAGCCGGGCGAGGGCGGGCAGCTGCCATCTCCCAAGGTGACGGTTGAGATCGCGGCGGCGCGCGGTGGCACGCCGGGCGTCGAGCTGGTCTCGCCGCCACCGCATCATGATACCTATTCGATCGAGGACCTGGCGCAGCTCATACACGACGCCAAGGCGGCGCGCGTGCGTGTCATCGTCAAGCTCGTATCGTCGGAAGGCATCGGCACGATTGCGGTCGGCGTCGCCAAGGCGGGTGCGGATGTCATCAACGTTGCCGGCAATACCGGCGGCACTGGTGCGGCGGCCGTCACCAGCCTGAAATATACCGGCCGTGCGGCGGAAATCGGCATAGCCGAGGTGCATCAGGCGCTCTGCGCCACCGGCCTGCGTACCAAGGTGCTGCTGCGTTGTTCCGGCGCGCACCAGACGGCGAGCGACGTGGTGAAATCAGCCCTTCTTGGCGGCGACAGCTTCGAATTCGGCACCACGGCGCTGATGATGCTGAAATGCGTCATGGCGAAGAACTGCAACATCAAGTGCCCGGCCGGTCTCACCACCAATCAGGAAGCCTTCAACGGCGATCCGAGGGCGCTGGCGCAATATCTCATGAACATCGCCCATGAAACGCGCGAGATTTTGGCCGGGCTTGGGGTTGCCTCGCTGCGGGAAGCCCGTGGTCGTTCCGACCTTCTTCACCTCCTCGATCATCCGGCAAGCGTCGGCCAGCTTGACCTCCGGGCAATGCTTGCCGTGGTCGAAGAGGTGAAGATCGACAGCCCGGTCTATATGGAAAAAGACTTCGCACTCGACGATGCCTTCATCGATCTCGTGCGTTCAGCGCTGGTCGACAGCAAGCGCGAGAACATCGAGCTTGGCGGCAATCGCTTCCTCAACAATTGCAACAAGAGCGTCGGCGGCCAGCTCGCCGTCGATATCGAACGCATGTTGAACCACGAACTTTCCGATGAGCAGCTGGACGCGCTTCCGGCCGTCAAGCGGGATGGCCGTGGCCGCCGTTTTCTGGAAGCGGGTTCGGTGCGCATCGATACGTCAGGTTCGGCCGGTCAGTCCTTCGGCGCTTTCTGCAATGACGGCATGGTCATGGTGCATACCGGCACCTGCAATGACGGTGTCGGCAAAAGCGCCTGCGGCGGTACCATCGTCGTGCGCTCCCCCGGCGGCGGTTCGCAAGAGGCGGGCGGCAATGTGCTGGTCGGCAATTTCGCGCTGTTCGGCGCCACCGGCGGCCGCACCTTCGTGGAAGGACAGGCGGGCGACCGTTTCGCGGTGCGTAATTCTGGCGCCACCGCGGTGGTCGAAGGCGTTGGCGATTTCGCCTGCGAGTATATGACCAACGGCGCGGTTCTCAACCTTGGCAGTTTCGGCAAGGGTTTTGGCAACGGCATGAGCGGCGGCTTCGTCTATCAGTATGATCCCTATGGCGATCTGCCGAAGAAGGTCAGCCACGACTCCATCCTGCTCGGCTCGATCACCGGTGAGGATGAACAGGCAGCGATCCACAATCAGGCAGTCCACCAGCTTCTGAGTCTTCATGTCGCAGAAACCGGCTCGGCCAAGGCGGCATGGCTTCTGGAAAACTGGGAGAGTGAGCAGCATAATTTCGTCTATGGCATGCCGCGCGCCCTGCTGCTTTATCAGGACAGCGATGAGATCCTCAAAGCCAAGCCCCGCAAGGAGCTGCTGGAGGAGCTGGCGTCGGCACTTGCCGCCCATCAGCTGCGCAAGTTCAAGCTCGCTTATCGGGACCGTAAGGCTGTCTTGAACGGAACGGTGCCGGGTTATGGCGAGACGGATACGGAAGACATGTATGCGCTTCTCAATAACTACACCGTGTTGAGCATGGCGCAGGCCATCGCCCTGCAACGGTTGCCGATGGCATCCGGCCCTTCTGATCCCGCCATCGAAAAGGCTGTGCGTAATCTCATCCTCACGGAAGATTACGCGCTGATGCAGCGCCTGCTGAAATATGCCCGTGAAGCACTTTCCGACCATAGCGACGAACAGCTCGCGGTGATGATCGCGGCCAAGCGGCTAGACGATTACAAGCAGGCGCTGGCGCGCCGGAACATCTGGTCGGTGGACAGCCCCGGTACCTATGGCTGGATCATTCAGCAGAACCGGAAAAACATCGAGAAGATCGGCCGCCTGCCGGGCTTCGAGGAGCTTTTCGCCGCTCGCGCCATCCCGGACCTTGCCACCGCATCCAGCCAGAACAGGGCAGCATGATGAAGATACCTTACATTCCACAGGATGCGCCGTTTAATGGCGACCAGCGCGCCTGGCTCGCCGGTTTTCTGGCCGGGCTCCACTCACGCACCGCCATCGGCCTCGAGACATCGGTGGCCTCTGCTGCCCCCAAGGCGACGGCCAGCCTGCTGAACATCCTTGTCGGCACCCAGACCGGCAACGCCGAGGCATTGGCGATGGATATCGCCGCCGCTGCCCGCACGCAGGGCATGCAGCCGGTTGTGACGGCGCTGGACGACGTTTCCATGGACAGTCTCGGCTCCATGAAGCGTGTCATCGTTGTCACCTCGACCTACGGTGAAGGCGAGATGCCTGACAATGCCCAGCTGTTCTGGGAGGCGCTTGCCGCCGATGGCGCGCCACGACTGGATGAGATGAGTTTCGCCGTTCTTGCACTCGGCGATACCGGTTATGACGGCTTCTGCCAGGCGGGCAAGCTTATCGATACGCGTTTCGAACAGCTCGGCGGCAGGCGCATGAAGACGCGTATCGACTGCGATATCGATTTCGAGGATGCGGCTGCCGCCTGGATCGGCGAGACGCTGACGCTTGCCCTCGCCATCGGTGGTGACAATGCCGCCGCGATCACACCTGTGGTCGCCGAGCCGCCCGCGCGGGCAAAACAGGGCTGGGGTCGCAAGAACCCTTATTCGTCACGGGTGAGCGTCAATCGCCTTCTTTCCGGCCCGGCCTCGTCCAAGGAGATTCGTCATTACGAATTTGATCTTGGGGCAAGCGGCCTTGAATATGAGGCCGGGGACGCCCTTGGTGTCGTCCCCCTCAACGACCCGAAACTGGTCGCCGCTCTGCTCGAATGCTTTGGAGCGAGTGCGGATGGCGAGGTCACCGGCCTCGACCGACCGATCGGTGATGCGCTTCTGAACATGTTCGAGATATCGACGCCTTCGCGTGAGCTGGTGGCTGAAATTGGCAAGCGCGCAGGACATGAGGAGTTGAGCCATATCCTTGCCAATGGGGACAGGGAGCAGCTGGCCGCCTTTCTCTGGAGCAAGGATATTCTCGATCTGCTCAATCTCGGCGGAAAGCCCGTATTCGATCTTGCCGAATTCGTGACCTTCCTGAAGCCGCTGCAGCATCGCGCTTATTCCATCTCCTCCAGCCCGCTGGTTGCGGAAAACAGCGTGCATCTGACGATCGCCAGCGTGCGTTATCGTGCCGATGGCCGCGAGCGTGGCGGCGTATGCTCCACCTATCTGGCGGACCGGGTTGAGGCCGACCAGAATGCCGGGATTTTCGTGTCGCCCAACAAGGCATTCCGCGTGCCGCGGGATAACGGCGCGCCTGTCATCATGGTCGGACCGGGCACCGGCATCGCGCCTTTCCGGGCCTTTCTGCAGGAGCGGCAGGCGAGGGGTGCTGCCGGTAAGAACTGGTTATTCTTTGGTGACCAGCACCGCCAGTCGGACTTCATCTACGAAAACGAGCTTGGCGACATGAGCCGTGATGGCGTGCTGACCCGACTCGACCTTGCCTTCTCGCGGGATCAGGCGGAGAAGATCTATGTCCAGACCCGCATGCGCCAGAACGGCAAGGCGCTTTATCAATGGCTTGAAGAGGGCGGATATTTCTACGTCTGCGGTGATGCAACCCGCATGGCCAAGGATGTCGATGACGCCCTGCATCAGATCGTCGCCGACGAAGCCAGCATTTCTGCTGAAGCGGCAAGCGAGTATGTGAACCGGCTGAAGCGCGAAAAGCGCTATCTGCGCGACGTCTATTAGAAACGGATCGTACGGGGTCACCCTTGCTGCGCCTTCTGGCTCAGCAATTGGTGCAGGTGACCTCCGCATCGCGCTGCTTGAAGAAGTAATCACGGCCGATGGTGATCGATCTTACTCCCGATGAAGCGATGTCGGGCATGAACATCAGCAATTCATGTGGAATGGAAAGTTCGACGTGAATGAGAAAGCTGTTTTCGATGAGCAGGCGGGTTGGAACCGTGACTGCCGATCCCACCGCATATGGTCTCTGATCCTTCTCATCCCAGGACCAGGTTATTTTCGCCTGTTTCTGCTTGTCGATCGCTATGCCACTGATCTTCAGCTTCAAACCCTTCGTGCTGTAAGGCGCAAAGACAGCCGCCGCAACATTCTGCATGTTTTTGAGATAGGCCTTGTCGACGGAGCCCGTTTTGGAGATCAGGTCGTTGATCGTCGCTGAAGCGCTGCTTGCCCGCTTATAGGTATTGTAACCGATGGTGAGCTCGAAGGATGTCACATAAAGGGCGAGCAATATCGGGAAGAGAATTGCGAATTCCACAGCGCCCACGCCACGGCGATCCTTTACGAAGCGTGTGACGAGTGTTGTAAAACGAAGTCTGCCGTTCGCGACGGCGGCTATCAGGCCTGCCATCATGAGCCCCCGCTTGTTGTATATTTCTCGTTCATGAAAGCGTCGGTCGCGACAATAAGGAAATGCGAGGGCATAGACCCGTCAGCTGGACGTATTTTGGTAAGATATGGACGGATGATATCGGCGATGACACGCCAGCGATAATAGACGCGCAGCATATTGATTGTTTCCGGTCCGCCCGGCTTGAAGCCGAATTGCGCCGTATCGAGATCGTAATATTCGCCGTAAGCCTTCAGGGGTACCGTGGTCGGAATATCCTTGAAGGCCGGAAAGGAACGAAGGTCGATATAGAGTTTCTGTTCGGTTTTTATCTCATCCGCAGAGCAGGTGATCATCACCGAGACTTCGTTGCAGAAGTTCTTGCGAAAATCCTCTTTCGAAATCGAACTGCTGATTTGTCCGGTGCGCAGACGCCGCGCCATGGTTTCCGTGGCATTTACGACAACCTGTTCCGCCATCATGGCGATGAAGGTCTCAATGATCGCAAAAACAACGAGGAAATAGGGAATGGCGAGTATCGCGAATTCAATGGCCGCTGTGCCGTCACGCGAAACCCCGAATTTTCGTAGCAATGGCGTCAGTCTGGCCAGTCGCATATGTGTCGATCTCTAGAATATGCGGCAAGCGCAACCGATGAATTTGTTGCAGACCATAACCAGCTGGTGTTTAAATTCAGTTACCCCAACGGCTTCTACTTTAGCGATTCACGAAAATGACACAGGCTCCAAATGCAAAAAGCCCGGCATATTGCCGGGCTTTTTCGAAGGGAAGAAACGGGTTATTATTCCGCGTCCGCTTTTGACAGAACCTCGAGTGTAGGGGTCGAGGTGATATTGTAACCGCAATCCACATAGTGGCACTCGCCGGTTACACCGCGCGACAGGTTGGACAGCAGGTACAGCGCCGATCCGCCAATATCCTCGATATCCGCCGTGCGCCTCAGCGGCGCGTTCTTCTGGTTCCATGCGTAAATAGCACGTGCGTCGGAAATGCCGGCACCCGCCAGCGTGCGGACCGGACCAGCCGAGATGGCGTTGACGCGAATATCGCGCGGCCCGTAATCTGCAGCGAGATAACGCACGGATGCTTCAAGTGCCGCCTTGGCGACGCCCATGACGTTGTAGTTCGGGATGACGCGTTGCGAACCATTATAGGTCAGCGTCAGCATCGAACCACCATTCGTCATCAGTTCGGCGGCGCGCTTGGCAATTTCCGTGAATGAGAAGCAGGAAATGACCATGGTGCGGCTGAAATTGTCGCGGGTCGTGTTCGCGTAAAGACCCTTCAGCTCATTCTTGTCGGAAAACCCGATGGCGTGCACGACAAAATCCAGCGAGCCCCATTTTTCGCGGATCGCCGCAAAAAGTGCGTCGACAGAGGCGATATCCTCGACATCGCACGGCACGATGAAGTCAGAACCGAGTTCTGCGGCAAGCGGTTTTACGCGTTTACCAAGCGCTTCACCCTGATAGGTGAAGGCCAGTTCCGCACCCTGCGCCGCAAGTGCCTTTGAAATACCCCAGGCGATGGAGTGATTGTTCGCGACGCCCATGATGAGGCCGCGTTTACCCTGCATGATGCCGTTCATTGGCAATTATCCGTTATGACGCTGGAAGACCAGCGTGGCGTTGGTGCCGCCGAAGCCGAAGGAATTGGAAAGGATGGTGTCGATCTTGGCGTTGTCGATGCGGCTGCGAACGATCGGAACGCCCGCAAATTCCGGGTCGAGTTCGGAAATATGCGCGCTTTCGCCGATGAAGCGTTCCTGCATCATCAGCAGACCGTAGATCGATTCCTGCACGCCGGCTGCACCCAGCGAATGGCCGGTGAGGGACTTTGTCGACTGGATATGCGGAATCCTGTCGCCGAAGACTTCGCGGATCGCACCGATTTCCTTGCTGTCGCCAACCGGCGTCGAGGTGCCGTGGGTATTGATGTAGTCGATGTCGCCCTTGACGGTGGCGAGCGCCTGCCGCATGCAGCGGATTGCGCCTTCGCCTGACGGGGCCACCATGTCGTAACCGTCGGAGGTTGCGCCGTATCCGACGATCTCGGCGTAAATCTTGGCGCCGCGCGCCCTTGCATGTTCCAGTTCTTCGAGAACCAGCACGCCAGCGCCGCCAGCGATGACGAAGCCGTCGCGATTGACGTCATAGGCCCGTGAAGCGAGAGACGGAGTTTCGTTATATTTGGACGACATCGCGCCCATGGCATCGAAGAGGTTGGACATCGACCAGTCGAGGTCTTCGTGGCCGCCTGCAAACATCACATCCTGCTTGCCCCACTGGATCATCTCGGCGGCGTTGCCGATGCAATGCGCCGAGGTGGAGCAGGCAGACGAGATCGAATAGTTGACGCCGTGGATCTTGAACCAGGTGGCGAGCGTTGCCGACGCGGTGGATGACATGGCCTTTGGCACGGCGAAGGGGCCGATACGCTTCGGGCTGTTGTTCTTCAGCGTAATATCGGCTGCTTCAACGATGGTGCGGGTGGACGGACCGCCCGAACCCATGATGATGCCGGTGCGTTCATTGCCGCTGATGTCGCTCTCTTCGAGACCGGAATCGGCGATCGCCTGTTTCATGGCGACATGGTTCCACGCGCCGCCCTGCGACAGGAAGCGCATGGCGCGGCGGTCGACCAGATCGGTCGGGTCAAGAGACGGCTTGCCCCAGACCTGGCACTTGAAACCGTGTTCGGCAAAATCCGGCGAAAATGAAATGCCGGATTTGGCATCGCGCAACGATGCGGTGACTTCAGCGGCATCACCGCCGATGGAAGAAACAATACCGAGGCCGGTGACAACAACTCGTCTCATGAAAGGGACCTTTTCTTAAGATTTCGGCTGGACGACCGACGCCGCCCGGCCTTGCCAAGACTTATTCCGTCTGCTTCAGGCGGTCTTTTCTTTCGACAGCCCTACACGAAGGTCCGTCGCCTGATAAATGGTTTCTCCGTCGGCCTTCAGCCAGCCGTCGGCGGTTCCAAGCACCAGACGGCCGCGCATCACACGCTTGAAATCGATACCGTATTGCAGGAGCTTGGTGTTCGGGCGAACCATGCCCTTGAATTTGACTTCGCCGGTGGAAAGCGCCATGCCGCGGCCTTCTTCACCCAGCCAGCCGAGGAAGAAACCGGTCAGCTGCCACATGCCGTCAAGGCCGAGGCACCCCGGCATGATCGGGTTGCCCTGGAAATGGCAGGGAAAATACCAGTCATCGGGGCTGACATCGTATTCGGCGCGGATGAAACCCTTGTCGAACGCGCCGCCGGTTTCGGAAATTTCGGTGATGCGGTGAACCATCAGCATGGGGGGCAATGGGAGCTGGGCATTTCCCGGGCCGAACAATTCGCCGCGACCGCAGGACAGGATCTCCTCGTAATTGTAACTTGATTGCCTCGTTGCCATACCGCTTTCACTTCCCCAGTTACTGGTGTTGATTGACTTCACTAGAGCAAGTTAGGTTCAAAATGAAGCGCTGCAAGGGCAAAGGCCGTTTCGCCCCCATTCTTTGTCTTCAGAACCTTCTTTGCAGAAGTCATTACCTCAATGTGCCGTCCGCATACAGGAACCATCGGGAAGGAACCAGAGGAAATTTGCAAGAATGGCCGGTTTGCAGCCATTTGCGACACTCGGCGACGCTGAAACTATTGAAAGCATTCGCTGCAAAAGATATATGCTAATGCAATTGGTGAATTTCACCCCTGTGCTTGGAATGGGATTGCATGGCATTTGACGCCACTTTGGATATCGGAACGAGGCTGCGGCGCTCGGGGCTGCGCCCCACGCGTCAGCGTGTGGCTTTGGGCGATCTTCTTTTCGCAAAGGGTGATCGCCACCTGACGGTCGAGGAACTGCACGATGAGGCGGTTACCGCCGGCGTGCCTGTTTCTCTCGCCACGGTTTATAACACGCTGCATCAGTTTACCGAAGCTGGCCTGATCCGCGTTCTGGCTGTCGAGGGTGCCCGCACCTATTTCGATACCAACGTGTCGGATCACCACCATTTCTTCGTCGAGGGCGAGAACGAGGTTCTCGATATTCCCGTCAATAATCTCCACATCGGCAACCTGCCGGAAGCGCCGGAAGGCATGGAAATCGCCCATGTGGATGTGGTCATCCGCCTTCGTCGCAAGCGCGGCTGAGGTTTCGGCAGAGACTGGAAATGAAAATGGCGCCCTCGGGCGCCATTTCTGTTTCAGGCGGCTTTATCGCTCACTTCATTATATCTTCGGGGCGCCTGCCGGGCTTGGCCTTGTAGGGCGGAAAAGTCCATCCGAAGATCAGCGCTCCAGAGCGGACGCCGAAAGCCGTCAACACGCCGACGGCTGATGCCGCATAAAGCGGCGCGCCGAGGAAATAGACGATAATGAAGGTGGAAGAGCCCAAAAGCGCGCAGGTAATGTAGATTTCCGGTCGCAGGAGGACGGAAGGTTCGCCGGCGAGAATATCGCGCAGCACGCCGCCGAATGTGGCCGTCAGAACACCGGTGACGATGGCAACGGTCGCAGAGCCGCTCGCGGCAAGGCCCTTGGCTGCCCCCATCACGCAATAAGCGGAGAGGCCAAGGGCATCAAGCCATAACAGCAGCCGGTAACGGGATTCGAAAAGATGTGCTGTAAAGAAGAGCAAAACCGCGACCGATACGCAGACAAGAATATAGGTCGGGTTTACCACCCAGAAGACTGGCGCCCTGCCCAGCACGAGGTCACGCACCGTGCCGCCGCCGATCCCTGTCGCGGCTGCGAAAAACAGGAAGCCGATCAGGTCCAGTTGCTTGCGTGAGGCAGCCAGAGCACCGGTTGCAGCAAAGATGGCGACACCGGCATAGTCGAGAAAACCCAGCAGTGTCATGAAAAGGTTCCCCCCGAAACATGGGCCGCGAACACGTCAGTGTCGCGCAAGCACTAAACTCTAGGCTGGCCGCCCGGATGATCGCAACATCCATAACCGAAACGGATGCAAAGGAAAATGCCGTGCGAATCGCTATCGTTGTCGCTCTTCAGACACTGGTTCTTCTGATGTTTCCGGTGGCGCTGGCGGCACAGCAGCAACTGGTGAACGATCCCGAGATTTATGAAAAGGACCATTTTCGCAACGAGTGCAAGGTGGCGGCGTTTGGTGACGATTTCGTTACACGGCTGGATATCAATAATGACGGCCTGATGGATGCCGTCGTTAATCACGGTGTTCTGGATTGCGACGGCGAAAAAGGCCGCGCCTGTGATGATGAGGGATGCCCCTATAATTTCTACGTCCAGGTAAAAGAGGGTGGTTATCTGATGATCGCCACAGCCCGGATTTACGGCTACGATTTCATCAAGCGTTTCGGCAACATGGTCTTCGTGCTGAAAATGCATCCGCGTTATTGCGAACGCACCGACAAGGAGCCCTGCCTGATGACGGTGCGGGTGCGCGGCACGAAATTCGTCACCATTTCGCGAAAGTGACGGCGGCAGCCGTTACGGCGCAATTCGCCGGATTTTGACCCGCTGATTGTATCGCTGGCGGAGCGAGCGCGGAATGACGAGGGTTGCGAAGGCTATGGCGAAAACCGAAGCCGCAACCACCCACAGCGCATCCGAATGCAGCGTCGCGCCCAACACCGCACCGCAGATTGCGCCGGTGAGCATGCCAAGCCATGGCACGATCTGGATGCCCCAGTCGAGGCTGCGTTCGCCGAGAAGAAAGCGACCGATGCCGCGGCCGAAACGGGAAAGAGCGCCGGTCACATAGGTGAGGCCGATCGGCAGCCCCTCAATATGCTCCACGGCGGCATTGACCATGCCCATCGCAAAAACGACGAGATAAAATTGCAGGAGACCGGAGGCCTCGTCGCGCAGCAGCGCTGCAATCGCCACCAGCCCGCCCACCGCCATAAGAACTGCGAAGATGCGCCGGTCGAATTTATGCGCCACCACGATGCCGCCGGCATTGCCCGCCACGAAGGCGACGATCGCGAAAAGCAGTTTGGCAGCGTGGGAGTATATGCCTGACTCCATGGAGACTGCGGCGCGCGTCGTGTTGCCGGTCATGAAGGAGACGAAATCTCCGGAAACGTAAAGACCCACCGCATCCGTCATGCCGGCGATGAAGGAAATGGCGGCAACCAGCGCAATGCCGGTTGCGGTGCGCCTTGCCTTTATGATGTTGCGACGTCTCTGTCTGGTCATGGCAGCCCGATGGAAAAACGGCAGACCTGTGCAGGTCCCTGTCACTCTATGTGTAGGACGGTAGGCGACCGATTTGCAATCTTTCCGGCAGCGCTCAAATGCCTCTACTTTGTCTAGACAAATCTAAAAACCCTGCCTACGATGCCTCAAATAAAGCGATAAAAAATGTCGCACAAAAATAAATCAAAAGGGGTTCAGATCATGAAAAAAACGTGGGTTCTCGCCACAATTGCAGCGCTTTTCTCATCCGCTTCTGCCTATGCTGAAACATCGGTCACCATCGGCATGTCCGGCTGGACCGGTTTTGCGCCGCTGACACTTGCCAAGCAGGCGGGTATTTTTGAAAAGAACGGCCTGAAGGTCGATATCAAGAAGATACCGCAGGCCAGCCGGCATCTGGCCCTTGCGTCGGGTGATATCCAGTGTGCTGCCACCACGGTGGAAACATGGATCGCCTGGAACGCCAATGGCGTGAAGTCCACGCAGATTTTCCAGATGGACAAATCCCATGGTGCTGATGGTATCGCGGTGCGCGGCGATGTCTCAAGCGTCGCTGATCTCAAGGGGAAAACGATTGCCGCTTCCGCGCCGGGCACCTCCCCCTATTTCTTCCTTGCCTGGATCCTCAAGGAAAACGGCATGACCCTGAAGGATGTCAAGGTCGTCAACCTTGAGCCGGGACCGGCCGCGCAGGCATTCGTCGCCGGCCAGAATGATGCGGCCATGACCTATGAGCCTTATCTCTCCACCGTGCGCGCCGCCCCCGACAAGGGTAAAATCCTCGCAACGACGCTGGATTATCCCGCCGTCATGGACACGTTCGGCTGCACGCCAGATTTCCTCAAGGACAATCCGCAGGCGGCGAAGGCTCTGGCGGACAGCTATTTCCAAGCACTCGACCTCATCAAGAAGGACCCTGAGAAGTCCTATGCGACGATGGGCGCGGATGTGAAGCAGGCGGGAGAGGCCTTTGCAGCTTCTGCAAAGTTCCTGGAATGGCAGGACAAGGCCGCCAACCAGAAGTTCTTCGAGGGCGAATTCAAGACCTTCTCCGAAAAGTCGGCCGATCTGCTTCTCGAAATCGGCGTGATCAAGTCGAAGCCCGATCTTTCGACGCTCGCAGATACGTCCTTCATCAAGTAACGCGCACAGGCGGCTGCATCCCTTGCCGGAATGTTGCCGACAATGACATGCAGGAAAGCGTCTTCCGCGCCGGGAATGGTGTGGAAGCGCTCTGAGGGCGCGGTGTAGCTGCCGCGCCGGTTCTCCCAGACAGGCGACAGAATGCAACCACTTCAACCTATCAGGAACAGCACGAGAATTGCCCTCGGCATTCTGTTCTTCGTGCTGTTTTTCTCCGCCTGGGGCCTCGCCACGCTTGGCGGCTTCGTATCGCCGACCTTTCTGGCGGACCCCATCACCATGCTGAAGGACGGCATCTATCTGCTGACCGATCAGGGCTTTGCCGGCGATATCGGCATGACCATCTGGCGCGTGGTGGGCGGTTTCGTGCTGGCATCCGTGGTCGCAGTGCCGCTCGGTATCGCCATGGGGGCATATAAGCCCATCGAAGCGTTGCTGGAGCCCTTCGTCTCCTTCGCCCGCTACCTTCCGGCATCCGCCTTCGTGCCGCTGCTCATTCTCTGGGCCGGCATTGGTGAGATGCAGAAACTGCTGGTTATCTTCATCGGCGCGGTTTTCCAGATCATCCTGATGGTGGCCGTAGCGGTTGCCGGCACGCGACGGGACCTTGTGGAGGCCGCCTATACCCTCGGCGCAAAAGACAGAGGCGTGGTGCGCCGTGTTCTCATTCCCGCCAATGCGCCCGATATTGCCGAAATCCTCCGCCTCGTTCTGGGCTGGGCCTGGACCTATGTCATCGTCGCCGAACTGATCGGCGCTTCCTCGGGCATCGGTTATATGATCATCAACAGCCAGGCGCTGATGGCAACCGGACAGATCATTTTCGGCATCATCGTCATCGGTGTTATCGGCCTCATTTCCGATTTCGCATTTAAATCGCTGAACCGGAAGCTTTTCGCCTGGAGGCTTGCCTGATGAGTGAACTTATTATCAAGGGCGTCAGCCGCACCTTTCCGGGCGTGCAGGGCGGGCAGCCGACGCTGGCCCTCCAGCCGACCAATCTGGAAATACCACGCAATGATTTTGTTACCATCCTCGGCCCGTCGGGCTGCGGAAAATCGACCCTGCTGCGCATCATCGCCGGGCTTGACCGTCCGACGACCGGCGAGGTCCTGCTGTCCGGCCGGGCGGTGACGGGACCGGGTGCGGATCGCGGTATGGTATTCCAGTCCTACACGCTGTTTCCCTGGCTGACGATCCGGGAAAACGTCGCCTTCGGCCTTCGCGAACGCGGCGTCGCCGAGAAGGAAAAATGGGAGATCGTTGATAGCTATATCGACAAGGTCGGCCTTCGCGGTTTTGAAAACCATTGGCCGAAACAGCTGTCCGGCGGCATGCAGCAGAGAACCGCCATTGCCCGCGCTTTGGCGAACGGTCCGAAAATCCTGCTGCTTGATGAGCCTTTCGGCGCGCTCGACAACCAGACGCGCGGGCTGATGCAGGAATTGCTGCTCGGCATCTGGGAGCGGGAGCAGAAGACCGTCATTTTTGTCACCCATGACATCGAGGAGGCAGTCTTCATGGCGTCGCGTGTGGTGACCATGTCGGCAAGGCCGGGGCGCATCAAGTCGATCACGCCGGTCGACCTGCCGCATCCGCGTCACTACACCGTCAAGGCCAGCCCGGAGTTTTCACAGCTGCGCGCGAAGCTGACGGAGGAAATTCGCAGTGAGGCGATTGCCGCCGCTGCCCATGGCTAGTTGATCCAGCGAACCGGGAGGAGAGAAGCATCGGGATGAGGAGTACAGGTGCCGATCTTCAGGAGAAATCACTGCACGAGCGCATCCGCAACGATGTCGAGCGCCATATCATGTCGGGCGAATGGCCGCCGGGATACCGTATTCCTTTCGAACACGAGATGACCCGGCAATATGCCTGCTCGCGCATGACGGTGAACAAGGCGTTGGGCGAATTGGTACAGCGCGGCCTGATTGAAAGACGCCGGCGGCTCGGCACCTTCGTTCGCCAGCCCCATGCGCAATCGGCCGTGCTGGAAATCCATGATATCGAGCGGGAGGTTCAGGCGCTCGGCCTCGTTTACGGATACCGTCTCGACAAGCGGCGTCTGCGCCCCGCGGGTGAAAAAGACAGTGCGGCAATGGCGCTTGCCGCCGACGCGCGGGTGCTGGAGCTCACCTGCACGCATTTTGCCGGCGGCGTTCCCTTTTGCCTTGAAGAACGCATTATAAATGTCACTGCCGTCCCGGAAGCGGAAGTTGCGGATTTTTCGCAGACCGGTCCGGGCACCTGGCTGTTGAAGATGGTGCCCTGGAGTGCAGCCGAACATCGCATCAGCGCCGTCTCCGCCGATCGCAAGAATGCGGCGGCGCTGGGCATCGCATCCGGTGCGGCCTGTCTGGTCATAGATCGCCGCACCTGGCACGGGACGGACTATGTCACGAGCGTTCGTGTGACCTATCCCGGCGACCGGCACGCCCTCGTGGCGCAATTTTCGCCTTCGCAAAACACCTGAAGCCACTCGGACAGTCACTTTTTTGTAAAGAAGAGTTTACGCGTCGTCTTTTAATAATATAATAGTTGTCAAAAGAACTCAGGTTTATTATCGGAACGTCAAGCTTTCACGACGGCATCCGTTCATGACCCCGGCTTTCAGAAACCGGCCAATCTGCGGATGAGTTCATCGACGGAATCCGGGATAAAAATTATGTCAGCTGAGACCTCCACTTCTTCCGCATCCTTCAACAGGGCAAACAAAACACGGCACGTTTCCCTTGCTGCGGCAGTTACCCTGCTGGCCGGGCTGAGTGCCGGCGCGGTTTTGGCTCAGACAGCATCCGAGCCCCAGGCCCAACCTGCACCTCAGGCGGAAACGGTTCAGCCTGCCCAGCCGCCGGTGGAAACGCCCGCAACGCCAAGCGCTCCGGCGCTCCAGCCTGTCACCCCGCCTTCCGCAACCACACCGGAACAGCCGGCTGCCACACCCGCCCAGCCGCCATCGAACCAGCCTGCACCCGCTCAGTCCACATCTGAAGGTGCTGCGCCGCAGCCGACGCAGACCGAGCAGCCGCCTCAGGCGAACGGAACACTTGCGCCGAACGAAGTCTCTACTCCGGTAGAGCCCGCCAATCCCGAGCCCACCAGCGCCCAGCCTACTAGCGCCGAACCCACAAGTGCCGAACATCGTGCTGATATCCCGCATAACCTGTCGCCATGGGGCATGTTCATGGCTGCGGACTGGGTCGTGAAGGGCGTGATGATCGGCCTTGCTTTCGCGTCGCTCGTCACCTGGACGGTCTGGGTGGCGAAGTCTATCGAGCTCGCGGGTGCGCGGGTGCGTGCCGGTGCAACACTCAAGGTCATTCGCCGGGCGAAAACCCTGACTGAAGCGACTGATGCCGTCGAAAACAAGGGCGGACCGGCGGCACTCATGCTGCGCATGGCAACCCATGAAATGCAGCTTTCCGATGCGGTGGTCGAACACACGGACGGCGGTGGCATCAAGGAGCGTGTCTCCTCGGCGCTGTCGCGTATTGAGACCCATGCGGGTCGCCGCATGTCGCGCGGAACCGGTGCTCTCGCGACTATCGGTTCCACCGCTCCCTTCGTCGGCCTGTTCGGCACGGTCTGGGGCATCATGAATTCCTTCATCAGCATTTCGGAATCGCAGACCACCAACCTTGCCGTCGTGGCGCCGGGTATTGCCGAGGCGCTGCTCGCCACCGCGATCGGCCTCGTTGCCGCTATTCCGGCGGTGGTGATCTACAACGTCTTTGCCCGCTCCATCACCGGTTACCGTCATCTGCTGGCGGATGCCGCCGCCGGCGTGGAGCGTCTCGTGAGCCGCGATCTCGATTTCCGCCGCATTCCGCCGGGCAGCACCAGCAAGCCCGCAGTGTCGCTGGTTGGACGGTGATCGGTCATGGCTGGCGGTATTCGCGAAAATAGCGGAGACGATCTCTCCGAAAACCACGAGATCAACGTCACGCCCTTCATCGACGTGATGCTGGTTCTGCTCATCATCTTCATGGTGGCTGCGCCGTTGGCCACGGTGGATGTGAATGTCGATCTCCCCGCATCCACCGCCAAGCCGGCGGAGCGTCCGGAAGAACCGCTTTATCTGACGGTCAAGGACGATCTCTCGCTTAACCTCGGCAATGATGTCGTTGCCCGGGAAGCACTGGCGGCGTCGATTGACAGGCAGACGGGCGGCAAGAAGGATACGCGCATTTTCCTGCGCGCCGACAAGGCCGTCGACTACGGTCACTTCATGGAAATCATGAACCTGCTCAGGGATGCCGGTTACCTGAAGATCGCCCTGGTGGGTCTGGAAAATGTCGGTGCGGCATCGCCGCCCGCCAATGCCGCCCAACCCGCCGCGCCGACGGCGCCGGGAACGGCGCCATGACTGAAAACGGCTACCCGCAGTCCCGACATTCCCGTCTGGGGGAAGTGACGCTGTGGTCCGCCGCGGCGCTGCTCATGCTGAGCGTTCATGCCGGTTTTGCCTATTATCTGATGCAGGAACCGGAAGAACTCGATGCTGGCGGGCCACCGCCAGCCGCGATCATGATTGAGATGGCGGCGATACCGGAAGCCGTCAACACTGAAGAAACGACACCGGCGCAGGATGTCGAGGACGCCGAAGAGGTAAAGAGCGACAACAGCCAGCCGATGGAGGAACCTCCACCGGAAGAGCCGCCGCCACCGGAACCGGTTGCGGAAACGCCGCCGCCGGAGCCTGTGCAGCCGCCGGAACCGCCGGTTGAGGAGATTGTCGAGCCACAGGAAATTCCTGAGCCGGTAGAGCAGATCGACCCCGTGCAGGAACAGATGATGGCGGAACTCGAAAATATCGAGGTTCCCTTGCCTGTCATTCGGCCGCCACCGCCGCCCGTTGAAAAGAAGGTCGAGAAGAAAGAACCGGAAGAAAAGAAGAAGGTCGAGCGCCAGCGCCCCAAACCGCAGCAGGCATCGGAATTGCGCGAAACGGCCAAGGCCGAGGCACAGCAGTCCGACAGGACAGCGGCATCGCGCAACAATGCCGGTTTCTTCTCATCGTCGTCTGCCTCACCGGCAAAGTGGGGATCGAAGGTTCGTTCCCATATCCAGCGGCGCAAGCCACGTTCGCTTCGCAGTGATGCAATGACGGCAACGGTGCGGTTCAGGGTCAATGACGCAGGCGCGATCAGTGGGGTCAGCGTGGTCCAGTCCACCGGCGATTCCTCAATCGACCAGCAGATTGCGGCCTGGATCCAGAGCGCGTCACCCGTGCCTGCTCCGCCTCCGGAAGCAAGCAAGACGATCACGCTGCCGATCAGCATCCGCTAGAACCCGTTTAAATTAACGGGCATGTCCACTATTCCTCACGCGCACATCCGTTTGCGCGTGAATAAGATTTCGCGAATGTTTTCGATGGTGTAGGTCTTTGTCGACTTTACCAAGCAGAGGCATTCCGGAATGAAATTCTCAATCGCAGAGGCGGAGGATCTCGTCTCCTCTATCTTTGAGCGCAACGGCGTTCTGCCGCAGAACGCCCGCTCAGTGGCGAAGGCGCTCGTCGCATCCGAAGCGGCAGGCCAGAGCGGTCACGGTTTTCGCCGTATCCCCGTTTATGTCCGCCAGGCGCGGGTGGGAAAAGTCGATGGCAAGGCGCGGCCGGTGGCGACGCGCGTGAAGCCGGGTGTGCTGTCGATCGACGCCAACCACGGTTATGCCTATCCGGCGATTGATTGCGCGCTGGAGCAGTTGCCTGAAATGGCCCGGCAGCAGGGCATTGCGCTTGCCGCCATCCATCGCTCCCATCACGCCGGCGTCATGGCATTAACTGTCGAACGTTTTGCCGAGATGGGTCTTGTCGCGCTGATGTTCGCCAATGCGCCGGCATCCATGGCCCCGTGGGGTGGCAACAAACCCCTTTATGGCACCAATCCAATCGCATTCGCGACCCCGGTTGGCGACGTTGATCCTCTGGTGATCGATCTGGCGCTTTCCAAGGTAGCACGCGGAAAGATCATGGCGGCCCGTCAGAAGGGCGAAACTATTCCGGGGGACTGGGCGCTCGACAGAAACGGCCGGCCAACCACCGATCCTGAAGAAGCCATCGAGGGAACCATGGTGCCCGCCGGCGAGGCGAAAGGTGCCGCACTGGCGCTGATGGTGGAAATCATGGCCGCCGCGCTGACCGGAGGAAATTTCGCGTTCGAAGCCTCTTCCCTTCTGGATGACAAGGGCGCGCCACCGTCACTCGGCCACACGATTATCGTCATCGATCCCGTGTCCTCGGGTGGTGCAGTCTTTACTGAACGACTGGCGCTCATCGCCGGTGAGATAGAAAAGCAGGAGAATGTGCGTTTGCCCGGCCGCCGTAGCCAGGGCGTTCGCCGGCAGGCGCTGGAAAGCGGCATCGTCGTCGAAAGCGATATCCTTGCTGAAATCCAGTCGCTTTAAACAGTTGTAAAATGAAAACCCGGCGGACCTGATGATCCGCCGGGCAAACCGTTTATGGCCGCTTTGCATTTGCGTCGATATGGACCGGAAATCATTTCCGGCCCGCTTTTGGTCCGCCATCCCGCCATCAAAATGAGGGGATTTTGACGCAGAAAGCCGCTCATCCGGTTTGGGCTTACGGGAAGGGGACGCGTCCACATAAGCCGCTGGAGCGAAAAAGCCTCAGATATCCTGCTCGATCAGGCCACGCAGCAGGGCAATGCTGACGGCATTCAGCAGATTGGTGGCACCCAGCTGGTTACGCACCACTTCCAGCGTGTCCTTCACCTCTGCCTCGGTCGCACCCGTCACAAGGGCGATGTGGGAGGGGTGTTTACCCCGCGCCACCAGTCCCAGATAGTGCCGTTCCCGGTCCGACAGGGCGATCTCGCGCGTCTGGCGATGTTCATGCGGCGTTTTTAAAGACATGTTCTTTCTGCCTCAAAAGAGATTGACCTGCCCGGCGGTGCGATCAGGTAATAATTTCATTCCCCGAGGCCCGCCCGCGAACGTTCTGTCTGCACGCGAACGGAAACGTCAATTTCGCCAATAGGTTTCATCTGGCACCAGGAATATCCAACAGTGGCCGCTTTCGCAGCTAGCCGGCCCCGCATTGACGTTGTTCCTAGGCACAGGGAGTGCTGCCACACCGACATTCGCAAAACCAGAATCGGTTCTGGATCAGAACAATGTGCAGATTCAAAGCTTTGGAATGTTTTCCGTCAAACCCTAAGGGCCACGCGGCGCTCTAATAAGCGATATACTGCACCGATAGAATAACATCTCGCGCCAAGTTTTACGTTTTTATTGTTATGTTTCGGCACAGGAGCCGGAAAAATCCGACATAATTCTGAATTTTAATGTGTATTTTCGAAATATTGATGCTGCAAATCTGTCTTATCCGGCGGAATGATGCGCATGTTTCTTGCGAATATCCGTCGGCGTTGCCCCAAACCAGCGGGAAACGGAGCGCGAAAACGCACCGGGCGTTGAATAGCCCAGTCGATAGCTTATGTCGGACACCGAAAGGTCGCTTTCCACCAGAAGCTTGAAGCCGGCATTTTTGCGTATGGCGTCTTTTATCTCGTTGAGATTGGTGCCAAGTTCGGCAAGCCGCCGCTGAAAACTCCGTTCGGAAAGATTGAAGTAGGGGGCGATTTCGCCAAGCGAAAGCTCCGCATCCGACAGCCGCATCTGCATATACCGTTTTACCTGATCGATGAAATGTGTTGCATCCGCCGATGTTTCCGGTCGCAGCATCCGGCATTGCAGGTTCATCAGTTCGAACAGCCGCTCATCTGCGTTCGGATTGGCCACGTCGAGGAGCGAGACAGGAATACGCATCGTGTGGATCGCCTGGGAGAAGCTGATCCGTTTGGTCATTCTTTCTTTAAATAGCTGAATATTATTCGGTTTCTGTCGCTCCAGACCTATTTCGACCTGATTGATCCGCTCGCCCAGAATATCGCGAAGGCGCTGGATCAGCACTGTCAGGGAAAGATCCACATATTGATCACGCTTGGCAATAACAGGCGCGAAGGACCAGGAAAGCGTTACATGCGTGGTATCCGCAACCATGGTGAAATTGCTGTTGTTGGTCGCGTAATAAACGTGATCCTGAAGAAACCGCAGGAAAGCCCGCACCGTCGGCGCGCTGATCAAACCGTAACCAAATGCACCGGATGCGCCGGCCGGAAATGCGGAGGCGCATTGCAGACCGAAGGCGTCGTCACCGGAAATCAAGGCGCAGGTTTCGAGCAATCGGCATAATCTGTCGAGACTTATGCGCTCCGTCAGACTGTCGAAAGTGGCGGGATCAATATTGAGAGCCTTGCAAATGGGGACGATATCAATCCCCCGCGACCGCGCATAATTGCTAACGCCGGCGGCCAGACCAGCCACCACAGTTATCTCGTCACTGACCCTCTTTTCGGGCATCCCTCGCCTTGGCGTACCATGTTTGGAATTTGTCGCCTGATGGTAAGCTTTGCGTGACCTTTTGTCGAGCGGTCAGGGCCTCAGATATCAAGATCAGTCGCGGCCGGCGCTTTGTTCCAATACCTGCATGATGGTCTTGCCCGCATCTTCGATCGCGCCGCTATTATCCACCGTCGTCACGTCAAAATCTCCGACGACCGCAAGCGAGCTGCGTTCCAGCCGCCGTAGAATATCCTCGCGGCTTTCCCGCCCGCGCTGTTCCAGCCGCCGCGCCAGCACTTCCGGCCGGGCGACGATGTTCACCACCCTCAGGCGGGAAAAGGCGGAGCTGAATTCAGGCAAGGCCGAGCGGGAACCGTTGGCGATCACCACGTCCCCCGCCTCAAGCTGGCGGTAGACCGCAGCCGGAATACCATATTTCAGCCCATGCGCCTGCCAGGAGACGGCGAATGCGCCCTCATCCTGCAGCCGGTTGAACTCCTGCATCGAAACGGCATCGTGATTTTCGCCACCCGCATCACCACTGCGGGTAATCACCCGGCGGGTGAAGTGGAAGCCGGGCCGTCCGGACAATTGCGTTGCCGCATAGTCCATTAGCGTATCCTTGCCGGCCCCGCTCGGGCCGACAACCACAATCATCGTGCCGGGCGTTTTCTCGCGCCGGCTGACTTCTCCGTTGCCGGTCATGCCACGCGCTTGCCCTGACGCCAGACCGAGCGGGTGACCGGTACGCCATCTTCGCGGTGAACCCGAACCAGATCGGCCCGCAATCCCGTGGCGATACGGCCGCGGTCAAGAAGACCAACGGTGCGAGCCGGTGTGGCGGTGACCATACGGAGCGCTTCAGGCAGGGTGATGGCTTCCACCTGATCGGCGAGCAGGAACGGTGCGAAAAGCAGGCTGAACGGCACATAGTCGGAAGAAAGAACATCCAGCACACCGATCTCGGCGAGATCGCGGGCGGCGATGTTGCCGGAATGGGACTTGCCGCGAACGATATTCGGAGCGCCCATCAAGACACTCATGCCAGCGCTATGCGAGGCTTTTGCAGCCTCGACGCTGGTGGGAAATTCCGCCAGTTTAACGCCGTGGCCGATGGCTTCGCCCACATGCGCTTCGGTGGCGTCGTCATGGCTTGCGACGGTGATGCCGCGCTTGGCGCAGGTGGCGGCCAGATAATCCCGGTGCTTGGCGGAATATTCGGCCGATGCGGCCTGCCGCCGGCGGACGAACTCGCCAAAAGCCTCGTCGCTCAGCCCGCGCTTCTTCTGGTAATAGAAGATGTACTGGTCCATCGACTGGAACTGGCGCTGGCCCGGGGAGTGGTCCATCAGCGAAATCAGCCGCACACGCGGATCGGTTTCGAAATCTTCGAAATGTTCCAGCACATCGGCGGAGGCGACCTCACAGCGCAGATGCAGCAGGTGATCTGCGCGCAGGCGGTTCTGATCCGCTGCCGCTTCGATGGCATCAGCCATTTCCCGCATTTCGCCCTTTTTGAAGCCGCCATCCTCATCCGAGCCGAGCCGCAGGCAATCGAACACGGTGGTGATGCCTGATGACGCAACCTGTGCATCATGGGCCTGAATGGCGGCGATCTTGTCCCAGATCACGCCGGGGCGCGGTGAATAGTGCTGTTCCAGATGGTCGGTATGCAGTTCCACCAGACCCGGGATCAGGAAGTCGCCTTCGAGGTCTTCTCCGGTTTTGGAGGCGCCTTCGGTGATATCCGCAATCTTGCCGTCGCGGATCAGAACGGATCCCAGAATGATATCGTCTTCCAAAACGATACGGGCATTGGAGAGGGCGTGCTCGGTCATGGGTTCGCATCTTTCTTTGGCTGCTGGCCAAGCGGGTGCCAGCGATGAACGGTAAAGGGCGCGCCGCGCGTTTCTTCGATGAACAAAGCGAGGCCGGAAATGGTGAGAGGCTGGTCGACGAATTCGGCAAACCGCGCCGAAAGCACCTCCTGCATGGCGGGCTGGTCGTCTTCGTCGATACGACCGGTCAGCGTCATGTGAAAACGGAAGTCGTCCATGACATGCGGATAACCCCAGAGCGACAGATTTTGCCGCTGGCTTTCCGTCAGCATCTGTGGCCGCCGGCGGGCAATATCGGTCTCCGACAGAGGCGCGCGAAACCGGTCAAAATGGTCGACGATCTCGGCGGCAAAATCCTGCAGCGGCTGGTAGGTCCGGTCCGGAACCAGCGCGAAAAACGGCCCGAGCGCGCCAACGACGACACGCGGAATATCGAAGGCCGGCTGGCTTGCGGCAAAACCTTCGACAGCGGCAAGAAGCTCGGCCTCGCTGTATTTTTCGGCAAGCTCGAAGGGAGCCTTCAGGGTCGCGTGGAAACCGTAACGGCGGGGTTCTTCCGTCATGTCCGCATAGGCGTCATGGTCATCATGCAGCGTACCGGAAAATGCATTGCGCCCAAGCCAGCGCGACGCTGCTTCAGTCAGCGGATGATCTTTAGCCGGAGAAAAATAGATGGCGTAGCGCACGGCAAGCACTCTTCAGTGTCATGGAAAACCAGGGATGAGAAGCTATTTGGCGTGACTCGCCCGCTTCCCGCAAGGTCAGGAGTGCGAGGTAATCGCTTTCCGTGACAGAATGATGATGCAGATGGAAAAAAGCACATTCGAAATGCGGTTAAGCCCCGGAATGCCCCTTGGGGGGCGCCCGGACATCAGGACGAATGCGTCAGGGATAAAAATCCGTCTTTGGACCCGTGGTTTTAGCAGGGCGGGATAGGGAAGCTGCTACGGCCTTCGCATACATCCCGCCCTTATCTTTCATGGCCTAGTGCTGCGTTTTTCCAATCAGACGCGAACGCAGCGAATTGGAGATATGGTCGAACAGGAAAACAACGAAGAGGATAAGCAGGACCATATAGGCAACCTTGTCCCAGTCGGCGTTGGTGCCCATCGCTTCCAGCAGCTTCAGGCCGATACCGCCCGCACCCACAGCACCGATGATCGTGGCGGAGCGAGTATTGCTTTCCCAGAAATAGAGCGACTGGGAAATGAAGACCGGCAGCACCTGCGGAAGCACGCCGAAACGATTGACGGCAATCGCGGAAGCACCGACCGATTTGACGCCCTCGCGCTGCTTGTCATCGACATTCTCCAGCGCCTCGGCATAGACCTTGCCGAGCGCTCCGGTATCGGTGAAGAAGATCGCGGCAATGCCGGGGATCGGTCCGGGACCGAAACTGCGGGTGAAGAACAGCGCCCAGATCAGCATGTCGATCGAACGCAGGAAGTCAAACAGACGCTTCATGCCCCAGTTGGCAGCCCTGTTGGCGGTGATGTTGCGGGCGGCGATGAAGGCGAGCGGCAGGGCAACGAGCGTGCCGAACAACGTGCCGACAAAGGCCATGACCAGCGTCTGCATCAGCTTGGAAAGAATATCGGCATGCTGCCAGACGCTGTTGTCGAGGAAATCATCCACCATATGGCTGAGATTGGAGCGCTCGGGATCGAGCCTTTCTCCCCACAGCGCCAGAGCCGCGAGTTCGCCATAGCCTTTGCCCCAGAATTCCGACCTGGTGTCAAACAGGAAGTTTGCCCATCCAAGGAAGCGGCGCTGTACATAGACTTGGCTGGTGCGGATTTCCGCCTGGCCGGCAAAACCGTAATGCACGAGAACCTTGTTGCCGTCCTGCTGGATTTCTTCCGGCAGTCCCTCAGGCGCCCGCGCCTGCTCACCGTTGATGATGACGGGGTAGTTCTTGCCGTCGACATAAACGTCCACCCGGGTCGGCGTCACGTCGAGGCGGTTTTCCATGCCAGCATAGATCACGCTGTAGCCGCCATCGGGCAAGGGCTGCAACCAGTCGATCTTTGAGTCGACGGGATATTGCCCGCGGCTCGACCATTGCGGCGCCACCTTGCCATCTTCGAAGCGCAGGCGCGGCTGGGCACGCCAGGAATACCAGTCCTGAATATAGCTCGAGGCACGATCCCAGCGGCCCTGCATGAAAGCCGGCCCGACATTAAAGAAGAAAAAGCAGCTGATGAGATAGATGACGGTGGCGAGAATACCGATCAGCAGACCGTAACGCTTCATGAAGCCGCGTTTGAAAATCGCGGGATGCGCGGCGGTCAGCCTTTCGCGCTCGGCAGTGTTGAGAATGAAGCTGGAGGACATCAGGCTGCTCCCCGTCCGAATTCGAAGGATTGATGGCCGATCAGTCTGCGGCGCAGCCAGCTGGAAAACTGGTCGACGGCGATGATGGTGATCAGCAGCAGGATGATGATGGCATAGGTCTTGGAAGCATGATCGTTGCCGATCGACAGCCGGAACACCTCGCCGATGCCGCCGCCACCGACAGCACCGATGATGGTGGAGGCGCGCACGTTGATTTCGGCGCGTAGCAGCGCGTAGGACACGAAGTTGGGCAGAACCTGCGGCACGATGGCGAAGCGAACGCGTTCCAGCCAGTTTGCGCCGGACGCGCGAAGGCCTTCATCCGGCTTCATGTCGGCATTTTCCACCACTTCGAAGAACAGCTTGCCCAGAGCGCCGATCGTGTGGACTGAAATCGCGATGATCGCGGCAATCGGGCCGATCGAGAGAATGGCGGTCAGCAAGCCGGCAACGACGATTTCCGGAAAGGCGCGCAAAACTTCCATTACCCGGCGCACGACCCAGCGCACAATCCCGGCACCGACGAGATTGGTGGAGGCAAAGAAGCAGAGCACGAAGGCAAAGCTGGTGCCGATGATTGTCGAAACCAGCGCGATGTTGAGCGTGATGATCAGCTGATAGATGAAATGCGGGATGTAGAAGCTGTCGGTGATGTAAACACGATCCGCGACGTAATTATATTTCAGCGAACCGTCCGCATAGGGTGACGGCAGGTCGAACATCGCCCGGAAAATTTCAAGCGGGCTGTCCGGCACGAAGGTTTTCATGAAGTCGAAGAAATAGGGCAGGCGCTCGAAGAATTTGCCTGAATTGGCCGCGTTGGCAAAATTCAGTGAAGCGGCGAGGATGACGAGGAAGATCACAAGCGAAATAACGGTATAAATCCGTCTTGTCGCAAGCTGCTGTTGATAATGACGCATCACCGTCTGGGACGATGCGCTCAATCCCTTGGGGGAGAGGGTGCCATGATGCAGTGTGGTCGTCATGCCGCTTTTCCTTTATTGGCAAAAGCGGCGGCGCCGCAAGGCACCGCCGCTTCCGGGTATGATCGCAGGATCAGCCGCCGATAACGGACTTACGGGCGTCGATGATCGTCTGGTAGAAGGACGGGTCGACCTTGATGTAGGCGGTGTTCTTGCCCTGGGTGAAACCCTGGAAGCAGGCGAGGTCCTTCTTCGGCAGTTCCATGAAGAAGTCTTCGACCTTCTGCTTCATGGCGTCGCCGAGCTTGTTGGTAACCATCAGCGGGCCGTTCGGGATCAGCGGCGACTTCCAGACTTCGACGATATCGTCCATGTCGAGGTTGCCCTTCTTGACCATCTGGTAGAGGTTGCCGGCCGTGTAGCCTTCTTCCCACTTGCCAACGCCCGAACCGAAGGTCGTGCCAACGTCGAACTTCTTGTCGAGAACGGCGAGAACGAGGTTCTCATGGCCGCCACCGAAGCCGGTCTCGGAGAAGTATTCCTTCACCGGAACGCCGGTTTCCTTCGGGATAGCCACGTTCGGGACGAGGAAGCCGGAGGTGGAGTCAGGGTCGGCAAAACCGATCTTCTTGCCCTTGGCGTCAGCCAGCGTCTTGATACCGCTGTCCTTGCGGGCAACCATGATCGTGTAATAGCCGGTCGAACCATCGGCGCCAGCGGTGGTCAGGATCGGATCGACGGCCTTCGGATCGGCAAGAGCGATCTTGGCGTAGGAGGAAGCGCCCATGGAAGCGATGTCGATGGTGCCGCCGAGCAGGCCCTGGATGACGCCGTTATAGTCCGGCGACGGGAAAACCTGAACTTCGGAAACGCCGGTCGCAGCCTTGAGGCCGTCGGCAACGCACTTCGTGTTGCGGATCTGGTCGGCTTCGTTTTCAGAACCGTCGAGACCGATACGCAGGACCTTGACGTCCTGAGCCATGGCGGAACCGGCCAGAACGCCAAGGGCGACTGCCGAAAGAAGGATTTTCTTCAACATGGACTTTCTCCTGTTTCCCGGCGAGCCGGAGTTTGTTGTGAAATATCGGCCCTTGACGCGGGCACAAACGATGCTGAGCGGTTCCTCAGAGCCCGGCGAGAGCGAGCGGTTCGGGACCGGCAGATTGCTGTATCGGCCGTGCGGGAAGCTGCGCGCCGGGAATGTTGATGCTGGTCGACGTCATGGTCTCGTCGATGCCGGACCCTTGTGAATCGGTCCCGTAAATCTCCGTGACGGCCGCGGCGGTCAGCTCCGCCGGCGTTCCGTCGAAGACAACACGGCCCTGCGACATGCCGATGATGCGTTCGCAATAATTGCGCGCCGTATCCAGCGTGTGCAGGTTGGTGATGACGGTGATGCCTTCGCGCTCGTTGATGTCGCGCAGCGCGTCCATCACGATCTTGGCATTGAGCGGGTCGAGCGATGCGATCGGCTCATCGGCCAGAACCATCTTCGGAGACTGCATCAGGGCGCGGGCGATGGCGACGCGCTGCTGCTGGCCGCCGGAAAGCGTGCCGGCAGCCTGCATGGCCACATGTTCGATGCCGAGCCGCTCAAGGGCGGCGATTGCCATCAGGCGCTCATCATTGGTGAAAATGTTGAACAGGCTGAGCGCCGTCGAACGGTGGTTGAGACGGCCAAGCATGACATTGGTGAGCACATCGAGACGCGGCACCAGATTGAACTGCTGGAAAATCATGGCGCAGTCGCGCTGCCAGTTGCGCAGCGCCGCACCCTTCAGCGACGAAACTTCCATGTCGTTGAAGTGAATGGAACCCGAGGAGGGATCGACGAGGCGATTGATCATGCGCAGCAGCGTCGATTTGCCGGCGCCGGAGCGTCCGATCACGCCGACCATCTGACCCTGCGGTATCTCGACATTTACGGCATCGACCGCGGTGTGGTTGCCGAAACGGCGCGTGACTTGCTTCAGGTGAAAGCTCATTTCCCCGTCCAATCTTCTTATGACGGGGTTCGACCTAACAGCGGTCCATGAATTGCGCGTGTCAGTTTAATGAAGAAAATATTACAGAATTCGCAGATACGACGCCGAGGGGTTCGCCGACAAACCTTTCGTCAGGCAAGTCATGAGCAGGAAATCCCGACGGGCATGTCTGGAGGCGACAAACAGAAATCCCGGGACATGGTCCCGGGACTGCAATTGCTTCGCCCTGAGCGGAATTCATCCGCCATATTTCGCCACGAAATCCTCGGCGGCGAGCGCGCGGAAATCATCGAGCGCACCGCGTAGCCTTGCATGGTCCCAATCCCACCAATTCAGATTATCCATTCGCCGGCCGAGCTCCGCTGAAAAACGCTCGCGGATCAGCCGGGCGGGCACGCCGCCGACGATGGTATAGGGTGCGACATCTTTCGATACCACTGCGCCAGCGCCGATCACCGCACCGTTCCCCACCGTCACGCCGGGCAGGAGGGTCGCACCATGGCCGATCCAGACATCGTGGCCGATCACCACCCGCTTGGCGCGGCGTGCGGCAAAGAAATCCGTTTCATCCTCGGCGTCGTCCCAGTAGCTGCGGGCGCGGTAGGTGAAATGGTGCAATGTCGCCCGCTGCATCGGGTGATTGGTGGCATTGATGCGGACGGAAGCGGCGATATTGACGAATTTGCCGATGGTGGCGCACCAGATCGCGCCATCCTGCATGACGTAGGAGTAGTCGCCCATCTCAACCTCCTCGAGGCGGCAGCGCTCCGAAATTTCGGTATAGCGGCCGATCGAGGAATTGGTGACGCGGGCGGTGTCGTGAATGACGGGTTCGAGACCGACCTTGACACTCATGCCGCTGCCTTCCGGGGAGAGAATTGCGAGACGTCGAGAATGCGGTCGGCAACGGCTTCGCGCACTTCCTCGTCGTGGAAAATGCCCAGCAGCGCCGTGCCTTTGGCTTTTTTCTCGATGATCATGTCGACGACCACCCGCCGGTTGGCGGCATCCAGCGATGCGGTCGGCTCATCGAGAAGCAGGATCGCATGATCGGTGATGAAGCCGCGCGCTATGTTGACGCGCTGCTGCTCGCCGCCCGAAAAGGTCGCCGGCGGCAGGGACCACAGTTCGCGCGGCAGGTTGAGTTTCGACAACAGCATAGCAGCCTGCTCACGCGCCTCCTCGGCGGCCACTTTGCGCGCGAAGAGCGGTTCGGCAACGACGTCGATTGCCGGAACACGCGGCACGGTGCGCAGGAACTGACTGACATAACCGATGGTGCGATGGCGAATTTCGAGGATCGTACGCGGCGAGGCATTGCCGATATCAACGACCTGATCCTCATGACGGATGAGGATCTGCCCGCTGTCGATGGCGTAGTTGCCATAGAGCATTTTCAGGATCGAGCTTTTGCCGATACCCGAGGGGCCGCCGAGAACGACGCATTCGCGGCCCGAAACGGAGAAATTGACATCGCGGACAACGGGCAGCTCGATGCCGTCGCGAAGATGCATGGTGAAGCTTTTGAAGACTTCCGAAACGATAAGGGGCGTCGCCATGGCGTCAAACCTGCAAAATGGAGGAAACAAGCAATTGCGTGTAGGGCTCGCGCGGATCATCCAGCACCCGGTCGGTGAGACCATGCTCGATGACGTCGCCGCCCTTCATCACCATCATGCGATGAGACAGCAGTCGTGCCACGGCCAGATCATGGGTGACGACGACGACGGCAAGGCCGAGATCATTGACGAGACCGCGAACCAGATCGAGCAGGCGCGCCTGCACGGAGACATCGAGGCCGCCCGTCGGTTCGTCCATGAAGACGAGGCGCGGCGAGGTGACGAGATTGCGGGCAATCTGCAGGCGCTGGCGCATGCCGCCGGAGAAGGCGCGCGGCTGGTCGTCGATGCGGTCGGTGCCGATTTCCACCCGCTCCAGCCATTCGCTGGCCAATTGCCTTATATTGCCGTAATGCCGGTTGCCCACGGCCATCAGCCGCTCACCGACATTGGCGCCGGCCGAAACCGCCATCCGCAGCCCGTCCGCCGGGTTCTGGTGCACGAAACCCCAGTCGGTGCGCATCAGGAAACGTCGTTCAGCCTCACCCATGTGGTAGAGGTCACGAACCGAACCGTCGCGCATGCGATATTCCACGCTGCCCGCCGTTGGCATCAGCCGGGTGGAAATGCAGTTGAGAAGCGTGGTCTTGCCGGAACCGGATTCACCCACGATCGCCAGCACCTCGCCCGGATAAAGCTCGAAGGAGACATTGCGGCAACCGGCGCGGTCGCCGTAATATTTGGAAACGTCCCGGACTTTCAAAAGCGGTGCGTCGCTCATTCTGCGGCCTCCTTCACATCCGCCAGCATATGGCCCTTGTGGCCATGGGCGCGGCGGTCTTCGCAATGGTCGGTATCGGAGCAGACGAACATCCGCCCGCCCTTATCATCAAGCACCACCTCGTCCAGATAGACATTCTCCGCACCACACAGTGCGCAGGGCTTGTCGAAGCGCTGGATTTCAAACGGATGGTCTTCGAAATCGAGGCTGACGACGTCGGTATAGGGCGGTACGGCGTAAATGCGCTTTTCGCGCCCGGCGCCGAACAGTTGCAGGGCGTCTGACATATTCATTTTCGGATTGTCGAATTTCGGCGTCGGCGAGGGGTCCATCACATAACGTCCGGCAACCTTCACCGGATAGGCATAGGTGGTGGAAATGCGGCCGTTGCGGGCGATGTCCTCGTAGAGCTTGACGTGCATCAGGCCGTATTCCTCCAGCGCGTGCATGACGCGGGTTTCGGTCTCGCGTGGCTCGAGGAAGCGCAAGGGTTCGGGAATGGGAACCTGATAGACCAGAACCTGTCCGGAATGCAGTTCTTCTTCCGGAATGCGGTGCCGCGTCTGGATGATGGTTGCATCCCTGGTGCGGGTGGTGACGGCGACATTCGCCACTTTCTGGAAAAAGGCACGAATGGATACCGCGTTGGTGGTGTCGTCGGCACCCTGGTCGATCACCTTCAGCACATCGTCGGGGCCGACGATGGAAGCGGTGAGCTGCACGCCGCCGGTGCCCCAGCCATAGGGCATGGGCATTTCACGGGAGGCGAAGGGGACCTGATAACCGGGAATGGCGATGGCCTTCAGGATCGCGCGGCGGATCATCCGCTTGGTCTGTTCGTCCAGATAGGCGAAGTTGTAGGCAGCCAGCCCGTCGTCAAATGAAACTTCTTCAAGCATTGCGCGTTAACCTTGCGAAAAAAGGAGTACAAGCTCATGGAGATTGGAATTCTTGCAGCCGTGTTCTTTGCTGTGTTTGCAGCATCGACCGTCTTTTGCGCTTACTGGTTTGGTGAGCAGCACAGCCGCTGAGCTATTCGGCCGCATCGCCCATCCATTCCGCGCCATCAGCATTGATCGCCTCGAAATCGGCGCGCATTTTCCTGACCAGACCGAGTTCGGCCTGGAAATCCACGTAATGCGGCAGCTTCAGATGTTCGACAAAACCTGTCGCCTGCACATTGTCGGCGTGTGAGATGACGAATTCCTCATCCTGCGCCGGGGCAACGACATCTTCGCCGAATTCACCGGCCCGCAGTGCCCTGTCGACCAGCGACATGGCCATTGCCTTGCGTTCGCTCTGGCCGAACACGAGCCCGTAACCGCGGGTGAACTGTGGCGGCGCCTTGGCCGAACCCTTGAACTGGTTGACCATCTGGCATTCGGTAACCTGGATGTCGCCAAGCGAGACGGCAAAGCCGAGTTCGGGAACCTCCAGTTCCACTTCCACATCTCCGATGCGGATTTCCCCGACGAAAGGATGCGTGCGGCCGTAACCGCGCTGCGTCGAATAGGCGAGTGCAAGAAGGAAGCCCTCGTCGCCGCGCGCCAGCGATTGCAGGCGCAGGTCGCGTGACATCGGAAACTCCATCGGCTCGCGCGTCAGATCGCCGGCAATATGATCGTCAGGCATATCGCCATCGCTTTCGATCAGCCCTTCTTCGGCGAGAATATCGGAAACCCGCATGACATAATCCGGTTCGCCTTCACGAATCGCAGCGGTTTCGACAGCCTCGTCTTCGAGCAGCGAGGGGTCGAGCAGGCGATGGGTATAATCGAAGGTCGGTCCCAGCAATTGCCCGCCCGGCAAGTCCTTGTAGGTTGCCGAAACGCGTCGCTGCACCGTCATGTCAGCGGTATTGACCGGCAGAGAATAGCCGAAGCGCGGCAACGTGGTGCGGTAGGCGCGCAGCAGGAAGATGGCCTCGATCATGTCGCCGCGCGCCTGCTTGACGGCAAGGGCTGCAAGCGACTGATCATAAAGTGAGGCTTCCGCCATGACACGGTCGACGGCGAGTGAAAGCTGCGAAACGATCTGCGCGACCGTCATCGCCGGCAGGTTGCGGTCGCCGCGCCGCTTGTCTGCCAGAAGCCGGTGAGCGTTGGCGATGGCGGTTTCCCCGCCTTTGACAGCAACATACATCTTATGCCTCCACGGATTTAATGCGCGTCGTGCGCGGCAGGCAGACGAATTTGTCGGCGCAGGTCAAAATGACATCGACGCCGCGCGGGAAAATGGCGTTGTTCTCCGCCCAGAGCCGCGGGAATATCTCCGGCAGGCCGGAAGGGCTGATGATATTGATGTGGCGGATGCCTGGGCCGGACAGGGACAACTCCTGTCCGCCATCAAGGTCGGGCAATTCGATGATGACCGTCGTCGAACGGTCGGGATATTCCTGGCTTCCCTGAGCGAAGAGGCCGAAGGAGGCAATGGTGCTGCCCGCCTCAATGACGGCGAACTGCGCAGCACCCTTTTCTTCCGTCGCAATCGCGCCGGTGTGAAACCCAACCCAACCCGGCACGGCGGTTTTCCGCAACGTGCTGCTTAGCCAGAGGGGCGTGTCGTGGTCGCAAAGCGCCAGCAGAACCGCACCCGTCGCCGTGGCAAGCGGTGCCGGCGGGGCGACTGCGGTTTCGATCGTCTGCGGTGTGCCCGGACGGGCCATGCCGTCCATCAGCTTTTTAAAAACCCGTTGGGAATCGAAGACGGCGTCGGAAAAGCCGCCCGTCAATGCTTCGGCTTTGACACCCATTAGTCTTCTCCTCGAACCATGGTGAAGAAATCGACCCGCGTGGCGGCGGTCTCTTTCGTTTTCCGCTGCTTTTCTTCGGTCAGTCTTTTTTCGACCGGTGAGAGAAGCTCGGTTTCAATGAAGTTACGCGTCGGATTTTCCTGCCAGAGCGCGTCGAAAACGGCTGCGTACCAGGCTTTCTTGCGGCCGGTGCCGAGAACATGCGCATGGCCGACAGTGCCGGAAGCAAGCTTGATCGTCGCGCGGGTAACGGTGGTTTCACCCAGGTTGAAAGGCGCGCCGCCGCCGCCGATACGGCCCTTGACCATGACGAGGCCGGTTTCCGGCCCGCGCACGTTTTCCGTCTGCGGGCTGGCGTCCTGCCGGTTCCAGACCGCCTCAAGTTCCTGAACGGTAGCGCGGGCAAGAAGTGCCGCCACCCGCTTCCTTTCGCTAAGTACATTCGCAGCTTCGTTATTCATCGCTTGACCTCTAATGTCTATTGATATAGACAACTATACAATATAAGCTACAATTAACGTCGATGAATGACAAGCGTGTGACATGAGCCCTGCAGCAGCAATGAAAAGAAAGAACGGCGTCGCACTCTGGCGGCAGATCGCCGACCGAATCCGAGGTGAGATTGCGGCTGGTGATCACGATGAAACCGGCATGTTGCCGCCTGAGATGACACTGGCGGAAAAATTCGGCGTCAACCGCCATACCGTCAGAAGCGCCATTGCCGCATTGGCGAGCGAAGGTATTCTTGAGCCGATGCAGGGGCGCGGCACGATGATTGCCCGCAAGGAACGGCTGAGTTTTCCGATTTCACTGCGCACACGGTTCACGGCAGGCATCGGCGATCAGGTGAAGGAAATGGAGGCGCTGCTTCTTTCCCACACGACCGAGCCTGCAACTGCCGATCTGGCAGCGCGGCTGCAACTTCAGACCGGCGCTCCGCTCGTGCGTCTGGAGACCCTGCGCAAGGCCGACACCCGGCCGGTGTCCCGTTCGACCACATGGTTTCCGGCGGATCGTTTTGCCGGAATAGGCGAGGCCTATCAGAAAAGCGGCTCGATCACGGCCGCTTTCAAGGCGCTCGGTGTGGCGGACTACGTGCGCATCTCGACCGTTATTTCAGCCAGCCACGCCGATACGCGGGATCTGGCCGATCTCGAATTGTCGCCGGGTGCCATCCTGCTCGTCACGCAGGCGCTGAATGCCGATATGGATGGCGTGCCGGTGCAATATGCCGTCAGCCGATTTTCGGCCGATACCGTCGAATTCACGGTCGAAAATTAGGGTACGGGCTTACTCCACCTGCGAAAGACCGAGCACATCCAGCATGGAATAGAAGCCCGGCTTCTTGTCGAAGGCCCAGACAGCCGCCGTAATCGCGCCACGCGCGAAAATGGAGCGGTCGCCGGCATAGTGGGAAAGCTCGACGCGCTCACCTTCACCGGCAAAGATCACCGAATGTTCACCGATCACCGAACCGCCGCGCAGCGTGGCGAAACCGATGGTGCCGGTCTCCCGAGCACCCGTATGTCCGTCTCGTACGCGCACCGAGGAGGTGGTGAGATCGACCCTGCGGCCGGCCGCCGCCGCTTCGCCAAGCAGAAGTGCCGTACCGGACGGCGCATCCACCTTGTGCTTGTGGTGCATTTCCAGAACTTCGATGTCCCAGTTCTGCGCATCCAGTGCCTGCGCCGCCTGCTGCGTCAAAACGCTGAGCAGGTTGACGCCGAGGCTCATATTGCCCGACTTGACGATGCGGGCATGGCGCGACGCCGCCTTGAATTTTTCCTCGTCTTCGGGGGAGCAGCCCGTGGTGCCGATGACATGCACGATGCGTGCCTGCGCGGCGAGGCCCGCGAAGGTGACACTGGTTGCCGGTGAGGTGAAGTCGATCACCCCTTCGGCATGGAGGAAGGCTTGTAACGGATCGCTGGTGATTTCGACGCCGATCGGGCCGAGACCGGCAATCTCGCCGGCATCGCGGCCGACAAAGGCCGAGCCTTCGCGCGCGACGGCGGCATGCAGCTGGACGCCTGGTGTCTGGTGAATGAGGCGGATCAGTGCCTGTCCCATGCGGCCCGCTGCGCCGACCACCACCAGTTTCATGCCGCTGCTGCTCATGTTTCACTCACTTTTCATCTCGGGCGGATCGAAACCCGCCGGCATCGGACGTTTGATATTTGCAGCGGTGACGTTAAAGACCAGCCGCTCGCTTCGCAAGCGCCACATGGGAAGGGTAGTTCCCTTTGAGAGGAGAGCGATCAGGCTCTCCAGCGCCGCCCGTCCAGCGCCAGGCCGAAATCGGAAGGCGTTCTGGCATAGGTGGCGAGGCCGGAAAGCGCCGCCTGCGGATGGGTGACCACGAAGGTCGGAATGGTCCGCATCAGCGCGCTGTGTGGCGCCTTGTCTTCGAACGCGGCCCGGAATTCCGGGCTCTTCAGCGCCGGGATGATCTTCTGAGAAATGCCGCCGGCGAGATAAACGCCGCCCTTGGCCATGAAAATCAGCGCGAGATCGCCAGCCACACGGCCGAGATAGGTGCTGAAAAGCGAAAGCGTTTCTTTTGCCTGCGCATTCTGGCCCGAAAGCCCCTGCGAGGTGATATCGGCCGGGTCGGAAAAGACCGGTTCGATGCCATCGGTCTTGCAGACGGCGCGGTAGAGATTGACCAGTCCGCGTCCGCACAGGATCTGCTCGCCGGCAACACGGCCCTCAATGGTTTCGATATGCGGGAAAACCGCATAATCACGCGCGCTTCTTGGGCCGACGTCGATATGGCCGCCCTCACCGGGTACCGGGAACCACATATGGCGGGCGTAAACCAGACCGGCAACCCCGAGGCCCGTGCCCGGTCCGAGAACGACGCGCGACGCCAGCATGTCTTTCTTGCCGGAGCCGATAGGCTCGCGGTTGTCGTCGTCAAGCGCTGCAATCGCCAGAGCCTGCGCTTCGAAATCATTGATGACGATGACGTCCTTCAGGCCGAGATTAGCCAGCATGCCCTTCGGCTTGACGACCCAGTGGCAGTTGGTGAGCGGTATCTCGTCGCCTTCGATAGGGCCGGCAATCGCAAGAATGGTCGAGACTGGCTGAAGTGATGTCTTGTCCAGAACCGCCTGCTGGATGGCGTCGTCGATCGTCGGATATTCTGCAGTCTTTACCGTGGTCAGGTGCACGGGGTCTGCAAAGGAATCGATCAGAATGGAAAAGCGGGCATTGGTGCCGCCGATGTCGCCAAGAAGGATCGGAAAGGACAGATATTCGGTATCGGACGTCTTCGGCATTGCCTGTTCCATATTGGTGGGTGCGGGTCAGTCGGCGGAGTTGAAGTCGATCAGGTTTTCTGCGGTGGCGCGGTTGAGCGCCATGGGAATGTCGTAAACCGTGGCAAGCCGGGTCAACGCTTTCACATCCACATCATGCGGCATGGCCGTCAGCGGGTCGGTGAAGAAGATCAGCATATCCACCTCGCCGGTGGCGATCATCGCTCCGATCTGCTGGTCGCCGCCAAGCGGCCCGCTTTTCAGACGAATGACTTCAAGACCCGGACAGGCTTCCTGCACGCGCCCACCCGTCGTGCCGGTGGCGACGATCCTGAAACCGGCAAGCGCTTTCTGGTGATGACGGGCGAAATCCGCCATATCGTCCTTTTTCTCGTCGTGAGCGATGAGCGCGATACAGCGTTGTCCTTCCATGGTCCCAGCCCGTTCCATCAAGAATTAAATCGATTTGAAGCCTTCTATAACAGCTTGCCGCCATTTGAAAAGGGAAGCTGTTGAATGCCTCATTTCTGTTTCAGTTCAATGTCGGGCGCTGGGTGGGAAGCGGAATATCCGAAGGCGGCTGCAGGGCGGGGGCTGCCTGAATGACCTGTTCCACGCTTTGCTGGCGCGTTGCTGGAGCAGGCGAATAGGCCTGAGCTGCAAGTCCCTCGGGGTTAGTGGAAGGGGCGGCAGCCACGGCGGCGCAGGCCGAGGGCAGATCGGAAACCATAACCGGGCGCGGTTTCACCGGCTTGGCATTGGGGTCCTTTTTCGGCGGCGCCCATGGTTCCTTGCTGAACCACCAGGCAAGCGACTTGTCGCAGCCGTCGCCTTTGCCCACGGCCGCCTGCGGTTTGCAATTGGGCGCGCCGGGCGGGCATTCGAGACGGATGTGGAAATGCTCGTCATGCCCATAGATCGGCCTGATCTTGCCCATGAAGGTGCGGTCGCCGGTCCATGTCTGGCAAAGCTTCTGCTTGATGGCCGGGTTGACGAAAACGCGTTCCACCTGCGGATAGCTCGCCGCCATCATCACCAGCCGGGCATTCAGCGGCGACCATTTGCGATCATCGACCGTCAGAAACTTGCTCTTGTCCAGCATGGAAATGAACGGCACCGTTTCGCGCTGCTCCACGCTCAGCCGAGGGTTAGGCATCGGCCGCCACCAGACATCCACATCGAGGCCGATCTGGTGCGAGGCATGGCCGGTCAGCATCGGCCCGCCGCGCGGCTGGGAAATATCGCCGAGCAGCAATCCCGGCCAGCCGATTTTCTGGGCATCCTGCGAAAAGCGCTCGAGGAAGGAAATCAGCTGCGGCTGGCCCCAGCGCCGGTTGCGCGAAAGCCGCATGGCCTGCCAGCCGGGACCATCGGTCGGCATGGCGATGGCGCCGGACTGGCAGCCCTTGGCATAGGAGCCGATCGGCTGGGAGGTTGCTGCGGAGGGCAGGGCCATATGGCCGAAAACTTCTTTCGCAGGCCGGTCCTCGGCCGATGCGGTTTCCATCTGCAACTGCAGCGCGGAAACGACCGAAATTGCCAGCATGGCCGCCTTGAAAACTCTCGATGATCCCGCCGTCATATAGCCGTGTCCGTCCGATCAGATGATTCTCTTCCCCGCAGAATAAACTGGAACGGGATTTTGTTGAAACCATGTTTCGCCCCGTTTGTGCAAAGCAGGAAATTAACGGTGCCGATAAAGAGCTTGTGAGCCGAAGCATCTGTTTTTTGCCCATGTTTGTTTTATGCTCTCTTCAACAAACACGAAAACAGGAACCGCCCCGCATGATATTGGCTCCACTGAAATCCCGCCTTGTGATCGCCCTTGCGGCATCCGCCATGCTGATACCGGCGGCGGCCTTTGCCCAGTCGGGCGATGTCTGGCGAAAGGGGATTTCGACGGTCGGGGAACTAAAACATCCGGATGGTTTCGATCATTTTGACTATGTGAACACAAAGGCGCCGAAAGGCGGTGCGTTGCGCATGTCGACGACGGGAACCTTCGATACGCTCAATCCGCTGCTCGCCAAGGGCGAGGCGGCGACTGGCCTTTCGCTGGTTTTCGATACGCTGATGAAATCGACGGAAGAGGAGCTGTCGGCCTCCTACGGGCTTCTGGCAGAGGGGGTCAGCTATCCCGACGATATTTCGAAAGCCACCTTCCGGCTGCGGGCGGAGGCCAAATGGGCGGATGGCAAGCCGGTGACGCCGGAGGATGTGGTTTTCAGCTTCGAAAAAGCCAAGGACCTGAGTCCGCAGCTTGCCACTTATTATACCCACGTCACCAAGGCGGAAGTGAGCGGCGAGAGGGAGATCACCTTCACTTTCGATGAAAAGAACAATCGCGAACTGCCGCAGATCGTCGGGCAATTGCTGATCGTTCCCAAGCACTGGTGGGAAGCCGCCGGCCCGGACGGCAAGCCGCGTGATATCTCCCGTGGCACGCTGGAGCCGGTGATGGGCTCCGGCCCCTATAAGATCGCCTCGCTGTCTCCAGGTTCCACGATGACCTATGAGCGTCGTGACGACTATTGGGGCAAGGACGTCAATGTGAATGTCGGGATGAACAATTTCAAAACCATCACCTACAGCTTCTTTTCCGATCAGGATGTGGAATTCCAGGCCTTCAAATCCGGTACCGTCGATTTTCGCCAGGAAGCCTCATCCAGCCGCTGGGTCACGGGTTATGATTTTCCGGCCGTCAAGGAAGGCCGCGTCAAGAAAGAGGAACTGCCGAATATCTATCGCTCCGTCGGCATCATGCAGGCCTTCGTGCCGAACATGCGCCGCGAAAAGTTCCAGAACCCCAGCCTGCGCAAGGCACTCAATTACGCCTTCGATTTCGAGGAGCTGAACCGCACATTGGCTTACGGCCAGTTCCAGCGCATCAACAGCTTCTTCATGGGCAGCGAGCTCGCCTCTTCCGGCCTGCCGACCGGACGAGAGCTGGAACTCTTGCAGGAGTTGAAGGATCAGGTTCCGCCGGAAGTCTTCACCACCGAATACCGCAACCCGGTGGCAGGCGATCCCGCCAAGCAGCGCGACAATCTGCGCGAGGCGGTGAAGCTGATGAAGGAGGCCGGTTACGAGCTGCGTGGCAACCGCATGGTCAATGCGGCAACGGGGCAGCAGCTGGACATTGAATTCCTGATCGATTCCTCGGGTATGGAAAGAACCATCCTGCCCTATGTCCAGAACCTCAAGAAGATCGGCATCAATGCCACGATCCGTACGGTTGATGCCTCGCAATATACCAACCGCACCCGCAGCTTCGATTTCGACATCGCAGTCAAGCTCTGGGCGACATCGGCCAATCCCGGCAATGAACAGGCGGATTTCTGGGGCTCGGCTGCCGCCGATCGGCAGGGGTCCAACAACTTTGCCGGCATCAAGAACCCCGCCGTCGATGCGCTGGTCAGAAAGGTCATATTTGCGCCCAACCGGGATGAACAGGTGGCCGCGGCGCGGGCGCTCGACCGGGTGCTCCTGGCAAACAGCTACGTCATTCCGCAATTTTACCGCGGCGAGATGTTCATCGCCTACTGGAACACACTTATTCGCCCGGAAAACCTGCCCGAATATGGCATTGGTTTTCCAGACGCATGGTGGTCCAGCCAGGCCGCAAACTGACGCCGGCCTTGCTTTCGCGGCGAAGGCTTGATTCACATAGGGCGAAACGAATCGCTTGGAGCGCGCGGGCCGCGCTTTCATGAAAGGACCGGGTTTGACTGAAACGAAAACCGCTGATGTATCGGCCGGGAGCAGAGACTGATGGGCGCCTATATCCTCAGACGTCTGGCGCTGATGATCCCGACCATCATCGGCATCATGGGCATTTCGTTTCTCGTCATCCAGTTTGCGCCGGGCGGGCCGGTGGAGCAGGTCGTCGCGCAGCTGACGGGGCAGGGCGACAGCGCCTCCGACCGGCTTTCTGGCGGCGGCGATCTTATGGGCCAGTCCGGCGGGTTTGATGAAAGCGGCTCGAAATATCGCGGTGCGCAGGGTCTCGATCCGGAGCTGATCGCCAAGCTCGAAAAACAGTTCGGTTTCGACAAGCCGCCGCTCACCCGTTTTCTCGAAATGATGTGGAATTACATCCGCTTCGACTTCGGCGACAGCTTCTTCCGCAATTCCTCGGTCATCGATCTCATCATCGACAAGCTGCCGGTGTCGATGTCGCTTGGTTTCTGGATCCTGATCATATCCTACATCATCTCCATTCCCCTCGGCATCAAGAAAGCCGTCTCCGATGGCTCGACTTTCGATGTCTGGACCTCCGGCATCATCATCATCGGGTATGCGGTGCCGAGCTTCCTGTTCGGTATCCTGCTCATCGTGCTTTTCGCCGGCGGATCGTTCTTCGACTGGTTCCCGCTGCGTGGCCTGGTATCGGATAATTTTGACCAGCTGAACTGGTGGCAGAAGATCATCGACTACTTCTGGCACCTGACGCTGCCTTTGATCGCGCTGTCGCTCTCGGCCTTCGCAACGACGACGCTCCTGACGAAAAACTCCTTCATCGACGAGATCAAGAAGCAATATGTCGTCACCGCCCGCGCCAAGGGTCTCACCGAACGCAAGGTTCTCTATGGCCACGTCTTCCGCAACGCGATGCTGATCGTGATTGCCGGTTTTCCGGGCGCCTTCATCTCGGCTTTCTTCACTGGTTCGCTGCTGATCGAGAACATCTTCTCGCTGGATGGTCTCGGCCGTCTCGGTTATCTCTCGGTCGTCAATCGTGATTACCCGATCGTGTTCGGCACGCTCTTCATCTTCTCGCTGATGGGCCTCGTTGTCGGCCTCATATCAGACCTCATCTATACATGGATCGATCCGCGCATCGATTTCGAGCGGAGGGACGTGTGATGACGCTTGCCCACACCGCCGCTGCCGAAACACTGGTAAAGCCGAAGCGCCCGTGGTTTTCGCCGACCACCAAGCGCCGCTGGCAGAATTTCAAGGCAAACCGGCGCGGTTACTGGTCCTTCTGGCTGTTTCTGGTCCTGTTTTTCCTGAGCCTGATCGCGGAATTCATCGCCAATGACAAACCCATTCTCGCTTCCTACAAGGGTGAGATTCTGGTGCCGGTCATGGTCGATTATCCCGAGGAGAAATTCGGCGGCTTCCTGGCCCAGACCGATTACAAATCCTCCTTCATCCAGGATGAGATCAACGCCAATGGCTGGATGATCTGGCCGCCGATCCGCTATTCCTACCAGACGGTCAATTCCAATATTCCGCATTCCGCGCCCACCGCGCCCTTCTGGCTGATGGATGAAAAAGACCGTTGCTCGGCCTACCCGCAGGGCAATGCCGACCCCGGCTGCACGCTTGGCAATCTCAACTGGCTCGGAACCGACAATCAGGCACGCGATGTCACGGCGCGGATGATCTATGGTTTCCGCATCTCCGTGCTGTTCGGCCTGACGCTGACCATCGCGTCGGCACTGGTCGGCGTCACCGCCGGTGCCATTCAGGGTTATTTTGGTGGCTGGACGGATTTGCTTTTGCAGCGTTTCATCGAAATCTGGTCGTCCATGCCGGTGCTCTATATCCTGCTCATCATCGCGGCCATTCTTCCACCCGGCTTCTTCGTGTTGCTCGGCATCATGCTGCTGTTCTCATGGGTCGGCTTTGTCGGCATTGTGCGTGCGGAATTCCTGCGCGCCAGAAACTTCGAATATGTCCGCGCGGCCCGTGCACTCGGCGTCGGCAACTGGACGATCATGTTCCGGCATCTTTTGCCCAACGCCATGGTGGCAACGCTAACCTTCCTGCCGTTCATCCTTTCCGGTTCGATCACGACGCTCACCTCGCTCGATTTCCTCGGTTTCGGCATGCCGCCGGGATCGCCGTCGCTGGGCGAGATGATCGCGCAGGGCAAGAACAACCTTCAGGCCCCGTGGCTTGGCCTCACTGCGTTTTTCACCATGTCCATCATGCTTTCACTGTTGATTTTCGTCGGTGAAGCGGTGCGCGACGCCTTCGATCCACGCAAGACGTTCCGGTGATCGCCATGACGGAAAAAACCATCCAACCACTTCTATCCGTCCGTGACCTTTCGGTCGCTTTCCATCAGGGTGGCGCGACCAGCGTTGCCGTCGATCACGTGTCCTTCGACCTGATGCCGGGCGAAGTCGTTGCCCTCGTTGGCGAATCCGGCTCCGGAAAATCCGTGACCGCGAACTCCATTCTCAAATTGCTGCCCTATCCGGCGGCAAGCCACCCGTCGGGCAAAATCCTGTTTGACGGCAAGGACATGCTGACCCTGCCGGAGCGGGCGTTGCGCGCGGTGCGGGGCAACGACATCACCATGATTTTCCAGGAGCCGATGACATCGCTCAATCCGCTCCACACCATCGAGCGGCAGATCGGCGAGATTCTCGAGCTGCACCAGGCAATCACCGGGGCTGAGGCGCGGGCACGCACGCTGGAACTGTTGCTGCAGGTCGGCATCCGCGAGCCGGAAAAACGCCTGAAAGCCTATCCGCATGAATTGTCCGGCGGCCAGCGGCAACGCGTGATGATCGCCATGGCGCTTGCCAACCGGCCGAAACTGCTGATCGCCGATGAGCCGACCACGGCGCTCGACGTGACAGTACAGGCGCAGATCCTCGAGCTTCTGAGTGATCTGAAGACCAAGCACGGCATGTCCATGCTGTTCATCACCCACGACCTCGGCATCGTTCGCAAATTTGCCGATCGCGTCTGTGTCATGACCAAGGGCAAGATCGTCGAGACCGGCACCGTGGAGCAGGTGTTTACCGATCCGCAGCATGCCTATACGCGCCATCTCCTTGCAGCCGAACCCAAAGGCGAGCCACCGCATTCCGATGCCAGCAAACCGGTGGTCATGCAGGGTGACGACATCAAGGTCTGGTTCCCGATCAAGGCCGGGCTGATGCGCCGGGTTGTCGACCATGTGAAGGCGGTTGATGGCATCGATATCACCCTGCGCGCCGGCCAGACGGTGGGTGTGGTGGGCGAATCCGGCTCCGGCAAGACGACGCTTGGTTTAGCGCTCTCGCGGCTGATTGCCTCGAAAGGCCGCATCAGCTTCATCGGCCAGTCGATCGATCATTATTCCTATGAGATGATGAAGCCGCTCAGAAACCGGTTGCAGGTGGTGTTTCAGGATCCCTATGGGTCCCTCAGCCCGCGCATGTCTGTGGGTGAAATCGTCGCCGAGGGCCTGAAGGTGCACGAGCGGTCCCTGTCCGCCGATGAGCGCGATACGCGTGTCGCCACCGCGCTGGAAGAGGTCGGCCTCGATCAGGCCACCCGCTGGCGGTATCCGCATGAATTTTCCGGCGGTCAGCGCCAGCGCATCGCCATCGCCCGCGCCATGGTGCTTAAACCCCGTTTCGTCATGCTGGACGAGCCGACATCGGCGCTCGACATGAGCGTGCAGGCGCAGGTCGTCGATCTGCTGCGTGATCTCCAGGCCAAGCACGAACTTGCCTACCTCTTCATCAGCCACGATCTTAAGGTGGTGAAAGCGCTGGCCAATGACCTGATCGTCATGCGCCACGGCAAGGTGGTGGAGAGCGGCCCGGCGGCGGAGATTTTCGCCAATCCGCAGGAGGATTATACCAGGGCACTGCTGGCGGCCGCCTTTAATATCGAGGCTGTCGAAACCAAAGCAGTGAGCCAGTAGACGCATCACTGTTTCTATTAAGGCAATGATTTTTCTGTTGCTTTGCGAAAAATGCCGACCCATGTTGCGAGAGACGTGATGCGGAAACGGATTGATTACCATGGCAGCGGATGTGATTGTTCTGGGAGCGGGGATCATCGGGGTGTCGGTCGCCCTGCAACTGGCCCGAAGGGGAAAATCGGTAGTGCTGGTCGATCGGCGCGGACCGGGCGAGGAGACCTCCTTCGGTAATGCCGGGCTGATCCAGAGAGAAGGTGTCGTACCTTACGCCTTTCCGCAGGATCTGGCGCTGCTGCTACGTTATTCCCTGAATAACAGCATCGATGCCCGTTATCATCTCTCGGCTCTGCCGAAGATCGCACCTTTTCTTGGCCGCTACTGGTATAATTCCGCAGCCACGCGCCACGCGGCGATTGCCCGTGCCTATGCGCCGCTGATCGAACATTCCGTCTCTGAACACAGCATTTTGATCGATGAGGCGAAGGCTGGCGATCTGATCGTGAAGAATGGCTGGATGGAGGCTTACAGGACAGCCGCAAGGCGGGATGCCGACTATGCCTTCGCCGAACGTCTGGTGCGTGACCACGGCATTTCCCACACGAAACTCGATGCGCAAGAGCTTGCCTCCGCCGAACCGCATCTCAGCCGGGATTTCGTCGGCGGCCTGAAATGGAACGACCCCTGGTCGGTGCTCGATCCGCACGCGCTGACGCTCGCCTATCTCAAACTGTTTGAGAGCTACGGCGGAACCTTTGTCCGGGGCGATGCGTCGACGCTTAGCCAGACGGTAAGTGGCTGGACGGTGCGTACCGAAACCGGCGCAGTTGAGGCCGAGCATGCCGTCGTGGCGCTTGGCCCATGGGCCGATACCGTGACGGAAAGGCTTGGCTATCGCTTCCCGCTCGGGGTGAAACGCGGCTACCACATGCATTATGCGCCGCAGGAGGGAACAAAGCTCAACAACTGGCTGATCGATGCCGAGCGCGGTTATTTCCTGGCGCCGATGCGCAAGGGCATCCGTCTGACGACGGGTGCTGAATTTGCCGAACGCGACGCGCCGAAATCCCCCGTGCAGATCGAGCGGGCGGAGCGGGTGGCCCGTACCGTCTTTCCCCTTGGCGGCCGGCTGGATGCGGAGCCGTGGATGGGCGCACGCCCCTGCACGCCTGACATGATGCCGATTATCGGCAGGGCACCGCGCCACAGAACCTTGTGGTTTGCCTTCGGCCACGCTCATCACGGCCTCACACTTGGGCCGATCACCGGTCGAGTGCTGGCGGAAACCATGGCCGGCGAAACGCCTGTTATCGCCATCGACGCCTATCGCCCGGAAAGGTTCAATCCCTGATGGCCGAATCCGCTGGCCTTCCTGCGGCGGGCCACGTAACATAGGCTTATCAAAGGGGAAAAGGGGCAAACGTCATCATGGTGGCGAGGTTTCTCATCTATCAGCAGCAGGATGATTTTCGTTAGCGAAGCGCTTCCGCGCGCGAAACAGAAGAGAAACGGCCTGCTGGTGCATGATGGATGATATTGAAAAAGCAAAGAAATTTTTCGCCGATAACCCCGATATCGAAATTCTCGAAGCCTTCGTCATAGACGCGAACGGCGTTCCGCGCGGCAAATGGATTCCACGTGAGAGGGCGATCGACGTTCTCGAAAAGGGAATGGCCATTCCCCGCTCCGTTTATGCGCTGGATATCTGGGGTCGGGATGTGCACGCCGCAGGCCTTGCCGAAGGCACGGGCGATCCCGACGGTTTTTGTTTCCCCGTTCCCGGTACACTGTCGCGTGTGACATGGCTTGGCCGTCCAACAGCGCAGGTTCTGCTGGCGATGAGAAACCCGGATGGAACCGGCTTTTATGGCGATCCGCGCCATGTTCTCTCGCAGGTTCTCAGCGCCTATAAAAAGGCTGGCCTCACGCCGGTCGTGGCGACCGAACTTGAATTTTACCTGATCGATCCAGTCCGCTCCGCACTGGATCCCGTGCGCCCGCCGCACAGCCGCGAGGGGCGCTGGCACACGGGCCAGACCCAGGTTCTGTCGATTTCCGAATTGCAGGATTTCGAGGATGTCTTCCACGATATAGCCACAGCCTGCCGGGCACAGGGCGTGCTTGCCGATACGACCCTGCGCGAAAACGGGCCGGGGCAATATGAGATCAACCTCAACCATGTGCCGGACGCCTTGCAGGCCGCCGATTTCGCCGTCTTCCTGAAACGTATCGTCAAGGGCGTGGCGCGGCGGCATGAACTCGACGCCACCTTCATGGCCAAGCCTTACGGCTTGCAGGCGGGCAACGGCATGCATGTGCATTTTTCCGTTCTCGATAAGGACGGCAGGAATATTTACGCCGGAGAAAACGGCCCGTCGGATGCGCTGATGCATTCGGTTGGCGGCCTGTTGGAAAACATGGGGGAAAGCATGGCGATCTTCGCCCCCCACGCCAATTCTTATCGTCGCCTGACGCCGAGCGAACATGCGCCGACCTACGCCTCCTGGGGCATCGACAACCGCTCGGCGGCGGTGCGCGTCATCGTTGCCAGCAAGGCCGCGACGCGCATCGAACATCGCGTGGCCGGTGCCGATACCAACCCCTATCTGGTTGTGGCGATGATCCTGAGTGCCGCACTTGCCGGCATGAAGGAAAAGCGCCAGCCGGGCGGCGCGATCGCCGGTGACAGCCATGCGATCAATCACGAACCGCTGCCCACCAACTGGGATTACGCCCTGCAGCGCTTCACGCGATCGAGCTTTGCCTATGCGACGCTCGGCCAGAAGTACCGCACCTTATTTTCCGCCTGCAAACAGCAGGAGCTTTCCGAATTTTCCCTGCGCGTAACCGACGTCGAATATGACGCCTATATCAGGACGGTGTGAGAAATGGCTGAGGTAACGACGATCCCCAATCCTGGCCACACATCCTCGTGGTATGCGGCCTCCGCCAATGTCAAATCCGTGCGACCAACGCTCGAAGGCGCGCTGGAAGCCGATGTCTGCATCATCGGTGGCGGTTTCACCGGCATTTCCGCAGCGCTTGAACTCAGTGAACGCGGTTATGCCGTCATCGTGCTGGAAGGCGTGCGTGTCGGCTTCGGCGCCTCGGGCCGCAATGGCGGCCAGATCGTCAATGGTTACAGCCGTGATCTCGAAACCATCGCCGGCCGTTATGGTAACGACAAGGCAGTTAAACTCGGGGAAATGTCGCTGGAAGGCGGCGCAATTATCCGTGAGCGCATCGCCAAATATGACATCGACTGTGATCTCGTCGATGGTGGCTTCTTCGCCGCCTTCACGCCGAAACAGATCCGCGAGATGGAAGCTCACAAGGCCCATTGGGAAAAGCACGGCCATGGCGGGCTGGAAATGGTCTCCAGGGCGGATGTCGATACTTATGTAAAGTCCGACCGTTATGCCGGCGGCATGATCGACCGCCTCGGCGGCCACATCCATCCACTCAATCTGGTGCAGGGCGAGGCGGCGGCGGCCGAAAGTCTCGGCGCCCGCATATTCGAAAATTCGCGGGTGATCTCGGTAGAACAGGGTGCAAGCCCCGTGGTGCGCACGGCAACGGGCAGTGTGAAGGCCAAATATGTGCTCGTCTGCGGTAATGCCTATCTGGGCACATTGCTGCCAGAAATCGGCGAGCGGATGATGCCGGTCTCAAGTCAGGTCATGGCGACGGAACCGCTCGATGCCGATCTGATAGAGGCGCTTTTGCCCGCGGATTATTGCGTCGAGGATGCCAATTACATTCTCGATTATTACCGCCGCACCTCGGATAACCGCCTGCTTTACGGCGGCGGCATCGGTTATGGTGGCAGCGACCCGGCCGACCTGACGGGCGTTATCCGCCCGAACATGCTGAAGACTTTTCCGCAACTGGAAAAGACCAGGATCGACTTCGCCTGGAGCGGCAATTTTGCGCTGACGCTAACGCGCATCCCGCATATGGGCAGGCTTTCGGACAATATCTATTTTTCGCATGGCGACAGCGGCCATGGCGTCACGACCACACATCTGCTCGGCAAGATACTGGGCGAGGCCGTTGCCGGCCACGCCGAACGTTTCGATGTCTGGAGCTCGCTGCCGAACTATCCGTTCCCCGGCGGCAAGACCTTCCGCGTGCCGCTGACCGTGCTTGGCGCCTGGTGGTACGGCATGCGGGACAGGCTCGGCTTTTAGAGCATTTCCAGCAAAAGCGCGAAGCGGTTTCGCGTCCAGAAATGCAATGAAACAGGGAGTTAGAACGTCACTGTTTTAAGGCCGGAAAGCGCATTTTTCGCGATTTCTTCCGGTGTGGTGTCGATGCTGACGGTGACGACGCCCGGTTCGCCGGTCGGCACTTCCAGCGTCGCAAGCTGGGTCTGAAGCAGCGAGAGCGGCATGAAATGGCCCTTGCGTTCACCCATGCGCCGGCTGAGAAGCTCCAGGCTGCCATCCAGATAAACGAAAGCAAGCGGGCTGCCGGTAGCCGTGCGAAGCCGGTCACGGTAGATTTTCTTGAGTGCCGAGCAGGAGACGACGACACCGTTGCCTTCGCTGCCCTTGCGCAGTTCCGCGCCGATCAGGTCAAGCCAGGGCCAGCGATCTTCGTCCGTCAGCGGAATGCCCTCGGACATTTTATCGACATTGGCTTTCGGGTGAAGCTTGTCGCCTTCAATAAAGGCGATGCCCAGTTTTTCCGCAAGCTCCTCTGCGACCGTGGACTTGCCAGAGCCGCTCACTCCCATCACGACGATTGCCTGTGTCACCCGAACCTCTGATGTTTCTGTTTCGACGGTCAGCCCCTAACATGTGCGGCAGGTATCGGGAATATAAAAATGCGGCGCCAGCCCGTGTCAGTGCCCGGTTTTGCGGGCTGCGGTTCTTTCCAGCGCGGAAAAGGCAGAGTGGATCAGAATTGCCAGTGCGGCGACGATCAAGCCGCCCTGCAGGATGAAGGCGAGATTGTTGGATTGCAGCCCGGCGATGATCACTTCGCCAAGCGTGCGCGCCGCTACCGTGGAGCCGATTGTGGCTGTTGAAAGGCTGATGACCGCCGATAACCGGATACCTGCAAGAATGGCGGGCAGGGCAAGCGGCAGTTCCACTTTGACAAGCCGCTGCCAGCCGGTCATGCCGCTGCCTCTGGCGGCATCCATCACCGTGGCGGGCAGGGTGGTAAGCCCCGTCAGCGTATTTTCGAATACCGGCAGCAACGCGTATAAGAACAGCGCAATAAGCGTCGGTTTCTCCCCGAAACCGATCATCGGCACCGCAAGCGCCAGCACCGCCACGGGCGGGAAGGTCTGGCCGATATTGACGATGCTGCGCGACAGCGGCAGGAAATCCGCCCCGAAAGGCCGGGTGACGAGAACTGCGAGCGCGCCCGCTACCAGCGTGGCCAGCCCCGTGGCGATCGCCACGGTGGTCAGATGCGAGAGGGTGAGGGAGAGCAGATTGGCCTGCGTGTAGATCGCCGGTGCATTGGCCTGCACGAGAGGGCGGAATATCGGCGCGAAGATTTGCGGCGCTGCAAGAAAGACGATCAGCACCAGCACCAGAAAGCCGATTGCAAGGAAAGAGGCCGCGTTTTTCATGAGGCTCCGGCAGCACGCTGGAGGAGAACGTCCCGCCGCACCCGGCCGGCGAGCTGGCCGTCATCTTTGACGACCGGCAGGACATCGCAGCCCGCCCATAACATCGCTGACAGGGCATCGCGCTGGCTTGTATGTTCGGTGAGCGGTTCACCCTCGGCGCTTCCCGGCTCCACTATGTCAGCAATCGAGAGAACAGACAGCAGTTTCAGCGCGCGCTCGTTTTCGCCGATCATGGTGCGTACGAAATCGGTTGCCGGTTTCAGCACCAGTTCGGCCGGCGGGCAATCCTGCACGATGCGGCCCTTGTCCATCACCGCAATGCGATCCGCCAGATGAAAGGCCTCGTCCATATCGTGCGTCACGAGGACGATGGTCACGCCGAGCTTTTTTTGAATATCGAGAAGATCGTTCTGCGCCTTGGCGCGGATCACCGGGTCCAGCGCGCCGAAGGGTTCATCCATCAGCAAGATATTAGGCTCTGCGGCAAGTGCCCGCGCCACGCCGACACGCTGCTGCTGGCCGCCGGAAAGCTCATGCGGAAAACGATCCGCATAAAGCGCGGGATCAAGCTGGAAGAGGTGCATCAACGCATCGATTTTCGCCTCGATACGCTTGCGGTCCCAGCCGACCAACTGCGGAACGGTGGCGATATTCTCCGCCACCGTCCTGTGTGGAAACAGGCCATGGCCCTGAATGGCATAACCGATCTGTCGGCGCAGTTTGTAACCCGGCATCGTGCTGACATCCTCGCCGTCGATCCGGATTGTGCCGGAGGTCGGTTCCACCAGCCGGTTTATCATCCGCAGCAACGTGGTTTTCCCCGATCCTGACGTGCCGACGATGACGGTCACGGTGCGCGGTGCGACGGTCAGCGACACTTGATTCACCACGGCCGCATCGCCATATCGTTTTGTGATGGTGTCGATCTCGATCATGCCTGTTGCCTTCCGCCTGCGCTGAAGAGATTGCTGTCGATGAGGGCATCGAGTGTGATCGCAGCGGCAAAACCGAGGAGAACGGTCGGCACGGTGCCGAGCAGTACGAGGTCCATCGCCGTCTGCCCGATGCCCTGAAACACGAAAACGCCGAAACCGCCGCCGCCGATCAGCGCGGCGATGGTCGCCAGCCCGATATTCTGCACCAGCACGATACGGATACCAGTGAGGATGACCGGCATGGCCAGTGGAAATTCCACCCGCAGCAGCCTTTGCACCGGTGTCATGCCGAGCCCGCGCGCCGCTTCCCGAACCGCCTGCGAGACGCCGGAAAGGCCGACAACCGTGTTGGAAACGACCGGCAGCAGCGAATAGAGAAACAGCGCCACGAATGCGGGCGCCATGCCGATGCCGGCAATGCCGATCTTTGCCGCGCCCGGCACAGTGGCGGCGATCCATCCGAGCGGCGCGATCAGAAGGCCAAAAAGGGCGATGGACGGGATGGTCTGAATGATGTTGAGGCTGTTCAGCAGGCCGGCACGCAACCGCTCGACCTTGTAACAGAGTATCCCCAGCGGAATACCCACGACGGTCGCCGCGATCAGCGAACCGATGGCCAGCTCCACATGCCGCAGGGCCTCGGTCCAGAATATATCCGCCCGGCCGTCATATTCCTTGATGATGGAGAGGTCATTCCACAGGCCGCTGGTCAAGACCGCTGCGAGGGTAGCGATGGCTAGCAGCAGCAGAAAAATACGCATGGCGGGCTTCGGCTGGAGACGCGCAATGCAGTCCGTCGCAAGCAATGACAGTCCGGCAAACATCAGCCAGAACCCGTTGGCAGGCGAAACGCGGGCAAAACTGTTACCCTCCGGTATCAGGGCGGTGGCCGCCTGTCCGACGAAGATTGCCAGTGCCGCCAGCCCCCCCAGCGCCACCACCAGTTTTAGCCGCGCCGGGAAGCGAAAGAAGGCGATGAAGGCGGCAATCAGGATAATGGCGACAAGCAAGGCTGCGGCCATTTCGGGAAGGGCTTCGAAAATCGTTCGTGCTTCACCCTGAACAATCCGATTGGCGCGGAATATCATGAAGGGCGAGGCGGAGAGTGCATAGAGCAGCAGGCACGAAATCAGCACACCCACCTTGTCAGGCCATTTCGTCAAATTGCGCTCCCCCTGGACGCCAAGCTGGGGCGGGATGTTGAAAACCGCACCTGCTTTTCGCCATCCCGCATCATTGTCTCATAGGTGATTATTTGACGAAACCGTTCTTTGTCAGGAAGTCGAGTGCCACGGTCTTGGCCTGTTCGCCACCCACCTGTACGCGAGCATTCAGATCCTGCAGCGTCGCCAGATCAAGTTTTTCGAACACGGGTTTCAACAGTTCCTCGATATTGGGGTTCTTTTTCAGAACCTCTTCGCGAATGACCGGCGCAGGCTGATAGACCGGCTGAACATGTTTGTCGTCTTCCAGCACGACAAGCCCCGAAGGCGCGATGCCGCCATCTGTGCCGTAAACCATGGCGGCATTGGCATTGTTGGTCTGATTGGCGGCAGCTGCGATCGTGGCCGCCGTGTCACCGCCGGACAGCGTGATCAGCTGCTCCGGTTTCAAGGTAAAGCCATAGGTCGTCTGAAACGCCGGCAAGGCGGCGGCGGAATTGACGAATTCGGAGGATGCGGCAAGAACCACCTCACCGCCATCGGCGACATATTTACCGAAGTCCGAAAGCGACTTCAGATTGTTCTTGTCGGCAACATCCTTGCGTAACGCGATAGCCCAGGTGTTGTTTGCCGGGGATGGCGTCAGCCAGACGATCTTGTTGGCGTCGTAATCGAGCGTTTTTGCCTCTTCGTAGCCCTTGGCGGCATCCTTCCAGAGCGGATCATCGGCCTTGGAGAAAAAGAAGGCGGCATTGCCGGTATATTCCGGGTAGATGTCGATTTCGCCCGCCGTGATCGCTTTCCGCACCACCGGGGTGGCGCCAAGCTGGATGCGGTCCGTCGTCTCGATATTATTCTTGTTCAGCACGGCAAGGATGATGTTGCCGAGAACGCCGCCCTCAGTGTCGATCTTCGACGACACAACCACCTGCGCCTGAGCGATGGAAACAGAAAAGGCAAGCGCAAGCCCGGCGCCCGTTAACGTCATCAAGCGGTTCATGAATGGTCCTCCGGTGGGTCAGCCTGCTGAACAGGCGAGAGATCGCCGCCGCAGTTGCGGCTGAATATCAACGGGTGGGAGGAAAAATGGTTGCACGCCAGTCAGATTTTTAGCGCTGGCGTTTCCGTCAGGTCTCGCCGTTCGGCTTGCGGGCGTCCTTGCCCATGACGAGCGGCATGAGGACGGAGAGGAACAGAAGCCTTATGACATGATGGGAGCCGACATAGGCAGTATCGGCATGCATCATCACCGCCATGGCCGCCATGGTTTCAAGACCGCCCGGCGCATAGGCGATCATCACGGCATTGAGCGGAACGCCGGTGACGCTGGAAATCATCCAGGCAATGCTGCCGGCAATCACCATCACGGCGATGGTGACGACGAAGCCGGCCAGAAAACCCTTGCGCACTTCCATCAGCGATACGTTGGAAAAACGCGTGCCAATGAGACAGCCGATCAATACATAGACCGGCAGGCTGAGCCAGGTGGGAACGCCGCCCTCTGTGAGGCCGGTAATATGGGTGCCGATGGAAATTGCCACGCCGCCAAGCAGCAGGGCTGCCGGAAATCTCCAGCGCAGGAAAAGCCAGCCGGTCAGAAGCGAGGCGGCGATGGTTAGCGCCAGGGTTAGCAGGCCCATTGGCGGGTTGGTTATCAGCGGTTCGGTGCTGACCAGATCGAAATATTCAACGATCAGCGGCACGGACAGCGTCAGCGCCAGTACCCTGACGCTCTGCACGATGCTAACGGTCGCGAGGTCGCTTTTCGTCTCTGCCCCAAGGCTGATGATATAGCTGAGGTGGCCGGGGGAAGCGCCCAGCATCGCCGTCGTCCGGTCGTATCCGAAACCGTAGTGCAGGATCCAATAGGCGACATAGAGCATGATGACGACGGCGACGAGCACCACGACGAAGCTCAGCGGCCATGTCTTTGCCGCATCGATGACCGAGGGCGTTACGCTCGTTCCCATCGATATGCCGACGACGACGAAACAGGCATTGCGGATGAAGGCGGGAATTCCAAGCTTGACGCCCGCCAGTCCGGTGATCGTTACGGCAACCGCCGGCCCGGAAAGGAAGGGGGCGGGGACATGCAGCAGGCTGGCGAGCAGTGCGCCCATGCTGCCGACAAGGGCGGTAAGCGCAAATGTATGGAATTCAGGCTTGATGATCATTGCGACGCTGATTGGTTGCTTGAAAAAGCTCGTGACCAAATGCGCCGCTTCGTCAGGCGGCGTCAACCTGCATCGCCAAAAATATTGTATTTCATGAGTATTTTATAAAAGAAAAACCCGCAACCTGTGGGCGCGGGCTTTGGCTTTCGCTGTTCTGGTATCCGCGAGATCAGGCGGCGGGAAGGGTCATGGCCTTCGGCATTTCCGTATCGATCCCGAGCAGGAAGTTGATCTGCGGGCGCGCCTTGACCAGATCGTCGATCGAATATTCCGCAAGAACATCAAAGAAGGCATTGAGCGCCTTGCGCAGCGCCGAGTTCAAGCCGCAGCTGTCCACAAGCGGACACTCCACGGCACCGTCCTCGAAGCATTCTGCCATGGCAAAGCTGTCTTCGGTCACGCGCACCACGTCGAACAGGCTGATCTTTTCGGCAGGCTTGCCAAGCCGCACGCCACCATTGCGGCCGCGCACGGTTTCTACGAGGCCCGCCTTGTTGAGCGGCTGCAGGATTTTGAAAAGGAATAGCTCAGATACGCCGTAAGCCCTGGCGATCTCCGGAATGCGGCTCAGCTTGCCTTCATTCGCAGCGCAATACATCAACATGCGAACGGCATAGTTGGTCTGTTTGGTCAAACGCATGCTGGTCTCCTAACTCTCAATGTGGAGTTATATAGTCTCTTTTTCAGTTTAGAACAATTCCAGAAACCGAAAAAACTGGCGGCCATTCGATATTTCTCGAACAGCCTTGTTGACCGCTTCAATGATTCATGAACAAACAAGTCAAGAATCTGAATGTAATGGAGGCATTCGTAATGGCAAGCTTGAAATCGTATTTTTCCGCTGCCGTTTTTTCAGGGCTGACGATCCTTTCCGGCGCGCCCGCGGCTTTTGCGGAAGGCGAGGTGAATGTCTATTCCTATCGCCAGCCCGAGCTGATCCAGCCGCTGCTCGATGCCTTCACGAAAGAAACGGGCATAGAAGCCAACGTTCTTTTCCTCGACAAGGGGCTGGTGGAGCGCATTCAGGCCGAGGGCGTCAACTCGCCCGCCGATCTGCTGCTGACAGTTGATATCGCCCGTCTCGTTGAGGCGAAGGAAGGCGGCGTCACGCAGCCGGTTCTGAACGATCCAGTGATCGAGAAGGACATCCCCGCCAATCTGCGCGATCCGCAGGGCGAGTGGTTCGGCCTGACGACGCGCGGCCGGGTGGTCTATGCCTCGAAGGAGCGGGTAACCCAGAAGGACATTACCTATGAGGAGCTTGCCGACCCGAAATGGAAGGGCAAGATCTGCATTCGTGATGGCCAGCATTCCTACAATATTGCCCTGATCGCCTCGATGATCGCTCATCATGGCGTCGATTACACCCGCACATGGCTGACCGGTCTGAAGAACAATCTTGCCCGCAAGCCGGATGGGACCGACCGCAGCCAGGCGAAATCGATCTTTTCCGGCGAATGTGACATCGCGCTCGGCAATACCTATTATGTCGGCCTGATGCTGACCAATGACCAGGAACCGGAAGAAAAAGTGTGGGCGGGATCGGTGCGGGTGATCTTCCCCAATGCCGGCGACCGCGGCACGCATGTGAATATTTCCGGCATGGCACTGACGAAATATGCGCCCAACAAGGACAATGCGCTGAAGCTGATGGAATTCCTTGCGTCCCGCGAGGCGCAGGAAATCTACGCCAAGCAGGTCTTTGAATATCCGGTACTGCCGGGTGCCGAGCCGTCCGATGTCGTCAAGGGTTTCGGGCCCATCAATCCGGATAAGCTACCGTTGACGGATATTGCCGCTCATCGCAAGCAGGCGTCCGAACTGGTGGACGAAGTGGGTTTCAACGACGGTCCGACCAACTGACGCCGTTCTCAAGGCTTGCAACTCGAGTGCCGGGATTATCGGCGGGTCAGTTGCCCGCCGGTTTGTTATCGAGTGAAGCGTTGTAATCGAGGATTGCTTTACGCCTTTCTGGTGTTCCCGGATGGGTGGAGACGATGCTGGTGCCGCCCTTGTCGCCGAGCTTTTCCTCAAGCAACGCGAAGAAGCGCTCGATGGCGGTGGGGTCGAGCCCAGCCTTGCGCATCAGTACCACGGAGCGCTCGTCCGCCTGCCGCTCGGCATCGCGCGAATGTGATAGCGCCAGAAGACCGCCGCCCTGGGTGAGAATATCTTCCATGGCCGAACCGACATCACCGGCAATCAGCATGACGAGACCGGCGACACCGGCGGCGCGATAAAGCTGTCGCAGGCTGTGCTCATATTCCACATGGCCGATTTCATGCGCGAGAACGCCGGTGATCATCTGCCTGTCGTCACCTGCCAGCTCCACCAGCTCATCCGTCAGTACCAGCGTTCCATCCGGCAGCGCGAAGGCATTGGGGCCGATGTAACCGCCCTTGCGGAAATTCAGCTTGTAGTCCTCAGGCGAACCTTCCGCATGTGCGGCGATCCGGGCAAATTCCGCGCGGATGGCATCCTGCTCCTCCTGTGGTAGTTCGCTTGCGGAGAAGACTGTCTGGTCGAAGGCCTGCATGGTACTGGCCGACATGATCTGCGGAACGATCGGCGGCGTGACAGCGACGGCCAGTTCGACGAGCGCGGGAAGCGCCAGCTTGTAGGTGCCATAGGCCAGAAGAACGGCTGCCGCGGTGATGCCGATCAATCGTGGACGGAACTGTTCCAGCCAGTGCACGACGCCGGTGCGTCTGGCGATATGAGCGTGCAGCAATCTGTCCACGCCGTCATTGTCACGTGTTTCGAACAGCGAACCATCGGGAAAATGCAACTCCCGGGGAATGGCGCCCACCCGGTGGCTGATCTCGACCGTTTTTATCTCGGCCTGGGTTCTGACATGGTTGTCCTTCGCGTCGAGCACGAGAAGGACCGTGCCGCCAAGCTTCAGCCTGGCGGCGCTGGAAAGGCTGGAGCGAGCGGCATGCCACTCGCCCGAAACGGTTTCTCCAATATCAGAAACCAAATTCGAAGCCTTCCATATCCATATATTCGGCGCTGACGGCAGCACCCGTTGCTTCCATCGAAGAAAGGACCTCGCCCACATCGCCGTTGAAGCGGATCGCCGTGCGTTCCACGGTATAACGCGCCTCGCGCACCGCTGCCCATGGCCGCATCAGGCCGAGTGTGAAAACGGTGACAACAAGGTTGGAGATGACGATCCAAAGGTAGCGCCCGCGATGCAGGTCGCTGTGCAGGTCGTGCTTTCCATCCAGCAGCATGGACGAAATAACGACGTTGCGAACGCCCGTGCGATAAACGACGCCCGCGAGGCCATAAACCAGAAATGCGCCGAAAAGGCCGACATAGAGGGAGGCAAGCGCGGTAACCATGGCGGCCGTCTCGTCTTCGAGGATAGCGCTATTGGCCGCAAAGGCGGCAATGCCGAAGAAACCGACCACGGTGCTGCCGATCACCACCATGATCGCAGGAATGATCCAGACCCGGTAAAGCGCGCTGATCTTCGGGTCGGCACTGAAAGGCCGGTCACCGTAACGCAGGTTGCTGAAAATGTAGCGGTTTGCCCAGCGGCTGGACAGTGGCGCCAGAATGCCGAAGGAGAAAAGCGCGACGAGGCTGCCAAGCAGAATGGAGACGAAGGCGCCTCCCGCAGTGCCGACGAAATCGAAACGGACATTGCGATAGCTCGTCACCCGCGCATTGAAACGAATGCTGCGCGTGATGAGCCAGGGAAAGAAGATCATCAGCAGGATCGCCGGCACGAAGACCAGAAACGGATGGATGAGGCCAACAAGCTGCGAGACGACGATGAATGCAAATGCAATCAGCCGACCCTTGAAGATTTGCCCGCCGGTGGCGTGATAACCGAAAGCGCGGCCGGCCAGCACGGTGTTGCCATTGAAGTAACGCTTGCGGCGCACCTTTGCCCAGGCGGAATAGATGCCGATCGTGACGATCGTCAGCAGAATATTGACGATCCAGATGCCAAAATATTCCTTGGCATTTCCACTGAACGAGCCACGTTCGAGCGCGCGCTGATCCGCGCTGACTGAGATTTCACTCATGATAGTCCCTCATGACATGCCCCTCTCCGGGCAGATTGAGTTTGCAGGCTTCCCCGTAATCGTCGATTGGCAGCGTCCCCACGCCGCAACGGCTCTCTTACGCGATAACAGCTTTAAGTGGAATTATTTTGACGAAAAAACTTGATTTTTATAGTAGTCTTTTTAGTCAAAAAAGCCCCGCTGTTTTCGCAGCGGGGCTTTTTGTTTTGGTTGCCGGTTTTTCGGCTTATTTCATCGTCGGCATGACGAATTCGGCACCCGACTTGATGCCGGACGGCCAGCGCGAGGTGATCGTCTTGGTCTTGGTCCAGAACTTGATCGAATCCGTGCCGTGCTGGTTAAGGTCACCGAAGCTCGAGGCCTTCCAGCCGCCGAAGGAGTGGTAGGCAAGCGGAACCGGGATCGGAACGTTGACGCCGATCATGCCGATGTTGATGCGGCTTGCGAAGTCGCGTGCGGCATCGCCGTCACGGGTGTAGATCGCAACGCCGTTGCCGTACTCATGCTTCATCGGCAGTTCCAGCGCATCTTCGTAGTTCTTGGCGCGAACGACCGACAGAACCGGTCCGAAGATTTCCGTCTTGTAGATGTCCATGTCAGGTGTGACGTGGTCGAACAGGCAGCCGCCGACAAAATAACCGTCCTCGTAACCCTGCAGCTTGAAATCGCGGCCATCGACCAGCAGTTTTGCGCCCTGTTCAACACCGCTGTCGATCAGACCCTTGACGCGTGTCTGGGCTTCCTTGGTGACGAGCGGGCCCATATCGGCCTTGTCATCGGTATAGGGGCCGATTCTCAGGCTTTCGATCTGCGGGATGAGCTTTTCCACGAGACGATTGGCCGTTTCTTCGCCAACCGGAACCGCAACGGAAACAGCCATGCAGCGCTCGCCGGCCGAACCGTAACCCGCACCCATCAGTGCATTCACCGCCTGATCGAGATCGGCATCCGGCATGATGATCATGTGGTTCTTCGCGCCGCCGAAGCACTGCGCGCGCTTGCCGTTCATGGCGGCAGTGCCGTAGACGTAGCGGGCGATCGGCGTCGAGCCAACGAAGGAGACCGCGCCGATATCGGGATCGGTCAGGATGGCGTCGACAGCGCCCTTGTCACCATTGACGACATTGAGGATACCGGCCGGAAGACCGGCTTCGATCATCAGTTCGGCAAGACGGATCGGCAGCGACGGATCGCGCTCGGAAGGCTTGAGGATGAAGGCGTTGCCGCAGGCGATCGCCGGCGCAAACATCCACATCGGGATCATGCCGGGGAAGTTGAACGGCGTGATGCCGGCACCGATGCCGACCGGCTGACGGATCGAATACATGTCGATGGCCGGGCCAGCGCCCTCGGTGAACTCACCCTTCTGCAGATGCGGAATGCCGCAGACGAATTCGCAGACTTCGAGGCCACGGATGATATCACCCTTGGAATCCTCAACAGTCTTGCCGTGCTCGCTGGAAAGCAGCACTGCCAGCTCGTTGAGGTCGCGGTTCAGAAGTTCGACGAATTTGAAAAAGACGCGGGCGCGGCGCTGCGGGTTGGTGGCAGCCCATTTCGGCTGTGCCGCCTTGGCGCTTTCAACGGCGGCGCGCAGTTCGGCGTCGCTCGCAAGCGCAACGGCTGCCTGCACTTCGCCGGTCGCCGGGTTATAGACATTCGATGTGCGGCCGCTGGTGCCCTGCACATGCTTGCCGTTAATGAAATGACCGATTTCCTTCATGGGTAATCCTCCGCGATTTTTTGATGGGTGCAGCATTGCACTTGAATTTGTACAAAGCAATGAACTCGGATAAGAAACCGTTGTGCGTAAATTAAAGCACGATGAGCATTCTTAGGCGTTTCCTGATCCGGCACGGCGAGTTCGCCATTCAAAAAGAAAGTCAAAAGATGGCAAGCGATGAAACTGTCGTGAGGATGGCTGAAATAGAAATCGATCCGACCCATCTGGAAGCCTATCGCAGATTGCTTGCAGAGGAGATCGAGGCTTCTGTCCGTCTTGAAAATGGCGTGCTTGCATTAAATGCGGTGGCGATCAAAGGCAGCCCGGAAAAGATTCGCATCCTCGAAGTTTATGCGAACCAGGCGGCATATGAGGCGCATCTGCAAACGCCGCATTTCCTGAAATATAAACAGCGTGTGGCGGGAATGGTGACATCGCTTACTTTGATCGAAGTTGAACCCGTAATGATGCGTGGCAAGCCATGAATTGGGATGACGTCCGCATATTCCTTGCCGTTGCCCGCTCCGGGCAGATTCTCGCCGCTTCGAAACGGCTCGGTCTGAACCATGCAACGCTTTCGCGGCGATTGACGCTGCTGGAGCAGGCACTGAAGACCCAGCTTTTCATCCGCCGGACGAATGGCTGCGAAATGACCGAGGAAGGTCAGCGGTTTTTGGGTGCCGCCGAGCGCATGGAAACCGAAATGCTGAATGCCCAGGCCAATCTCGGCCGCGTCGATACGGCGGTGGCGGGAACGGTGCGCATCGGCGCGCCGGACGGTCTTGGCGTTTCCTTTCTCGCACCACGGCTCGGCCGGCTGACGGCCCGTTATCCTGATCTCAAAATCCAGCTCGTGCCGGTGCCGCGTTCCTTCTCTTTGTCGCAACGCGAGGCCGATATCGCCATCACCATCGAACGGCCGGAGCAGGGCAGGCTGATGTTCTCAAAGCTCACTGATTATTCGCTCGGGCTTTATGCCTCAGCGGACTATCTGGCCGAATATGGAACGCCGGCGGATGTCGAAGCGCTCAAGCGCCATCGTCGCATCGGTTATGTGGAGGACCTGATCTTCTCGCCCTCCCTGAACTTTACGGGCGAGATCATGCGCGACTGGGACGCCGCCTTTGAAATCTCCAGTGCCACCGGCCAGACGGAGGCGGTGCGGTCGGGGGCGGGCATCGGCATTCTGCACAATTACATCGCCGGGCAATATCCTGAACTTCTGCGGATCATGCCGCATATCAGCATCATCAGGTCTTACTGGACGGCTTATCACGAGTCCGCCCGCCAATTGGTCCGTGTCCGCACCGTAGTTGATTTTCTTCAGGAACTTGTTGCCGAAGAGCGGCGAATCTTCGCCTGAGGTCGATAGGTCGATCCATTAGTAATATTAATTGCACAAGTTAGCCCGCTCCGGGCTTGACAAGGGGTGGCTGGCTGAACGACCAATGCAGCCATTGGGAGAGATCGGAACTGACATGTCGACTATGATACGAAAGCTTTCGCCGACTGGCCTCGGCGTGGCCGTCATGCTGCTTGGAATGCTGCTTTTCGCGTTGAACGATGCCATGGGAAAATGGCTCGTATCGACCTATAGCCAGGGGCAGGTTATCCTGATCCGAAGTGCTGCGGCCCTCGTCATCCTTGTCCCCATCGTCTGGCGAGCCGGCCTTTCCGGTCTAGTGAAGGTCGAGCGGCCCGGATTGCAGGCGGCGCGTGTCTTCTTCTCCACTGCCGAGCTTTTCTGTTTCTACTTCGCGGTTGCGAGCCTGCCACTGGCAGATGTCATGACCTACTGGCTGGCAGCGCCCATTTATGTGGCGGCTCTGGCGCCGTTTCTGCTCGGAGAAAAGGTCGGCTGGCGTCGGTGGACAGCCATCGCCATCGGTTTCGTCGGCGTTCTCATCGCCTTGAAACCAAGTTCGGCAAGCCTCACTTCCGCTGCGCTGTTTTCCATTCTCGGCAGTGCTGCCTTCGCCTTCATGATGTTGTCCGGACGCCAGCTGCGCAATACGCCGGATACGGTGCTTGCCTTCTGGCAGATCATCGGTGCCGGTGTTGCGGGCATCGTTGCGGTGTTTCTGACCCCATCCGGCTGGCTGCCGGTCCAGTCCAGCTTCGATCTGGCGTTCCTCAGCCTGCTTGGCGTGGTCGCCATGGCGGCGCATGTGCTGGTCAATCGGGCTCTGAAGCTTGCCGATGCTGCGACCGTCGCGCCGCTGCAATATACGCTGCTGCTGTGGGCGGTGATCTTCGGCTGGGCATTCTTCGGGGATGTGCCGCATATCAGCATCGTCATTGGTGCGGGCCTGATTGTTCTATCCGGCCTCTATATTTTCTTCCGCGAAAATACGCTCAAGCGGCGCCGCGAAACGGCGGAAGGACTGGTCGAAGAACAGGTTTGATCTTTCCTGACCACTGTCGATACAATCACGGGACTTGACGAAGGCGTGATCTTCAGGGAGTAAGAGAAGGCCCTGCGATCATATGTCTCGCATGGGCAGAGGAAACAAAGGTGCCGGGCCCCTCTGGCGAGAGTTTTACGGCGCTCTCGCGATGTCGGTACCGCCTGCAAAAATTGGCCGGCGGATTAAAAACTATGAAAAACCTGAATGTGCTTCGCGCGCGTGCTTTCTGCGTGCGGCCTGACGCTCCGCGTCGGTCCGTGAACGTCCTCGTTATCGGAGGCGACCGGACATGAGCCCCGCCCAGAAAACCACGCTTTCCTACTTCAAGTGGGCATTTATCGTCACCATCGTCGGTCTGATCCTCGGCGGTTATCTCGGCTGGGAAATGACCGGAACGGTGGGCGGCACGGTGACGATCTTCTTCATCTGCGTCGTTCTAGCGGTGCTGGAAATCTCGCTTTCCTTCGACAACGCCATCGTCAACGCCAACAAGCTCAAGGATATGACGCCGGTCTGGCAGCACCGCTTCCTGACCTGGGGTATCCTGATTGCCGTTTTCGGCATGCGTATCGTCTTCCCGCTGCTCATCGTCGTCGTTGCCGCAAATGTCGGCCCCTGGACGGCAATCGTCATGGCGGCAACGCAGCCAGAACGTTATTCGGAAATCATGCGTGACGCCCATCTGCCGATTGCGGCTTTTGGCGGCACCTTCCTGATGATGGTCGGTCTCAATTTCTTCTTCGACCATGAAAAGGACGTGCACTGGGTGCGCTGGATCGAGGAAAAAGCTGCGACCTATTCCTCCGTCAAGGGCATCGAGATCGCCTTCGTGCTTGTCGTCATGCTGGTGTTTTCCCGTATCATCGGTGCCAGTGACAACCCGGAACTCGGCCCGGTCGCTGCCAACACCTTCTTCCATTCGGCGATCTGGGGTCTTTTGACCTTCCTGCTGGTGGAAGTCGTCGGCGGTATTCTCGATCGCAGCCAGGAAATGCTGGAAGGCGCGGCCAAAGGTGGCTTCGGTGCGTTTCTTTACCTCGAAGTGCTGGATGCCAGCTTCTCCTTCGACGGCGTGATCGGTGCTTTCGCACTGACCCAGAACCTCTTCATCATCGCCATCGGCCTCGGCATCGGCGCCATGTATGTGCGCTCGATGACGATCATGCTGGTTGAGAAGGGAACGCTTGCCGAATACCGCTATCTGGAACACGGCGCATTTTACGCGATCCTTATCCTGTCGGTCATCATGTATGTGCAGACCATGTTCCATATACCGGAGGTCATCACCGGTCTTGGCGGTGCGACCCTGATCGGTATTTCGCTCTGGTCGTCGATCCGGCATAACCGGCAGCAAGGCGCCAATGCCGCTGATACGGCCCGCGGTGCAGAAATCTGAGCAACGCGGAAATCTGATCCACAACGATCCTTGCCTTCCGCCTCTGCGGCGGAAGGCAGTTTTTAAGCACTGAATTTCTGTCTGCTTATTTTTATTGCTCATCTGAGTTTGCAGAAAATCTGGCCGTGGCGCCAGGATCGCACGACAAATGGTTGTTTTTTCTCATATTTGTGCGCTGCAATAAAGTTGGCACGCTTCCTGCTTCTCTTGCTTTAAGTCCAGAGGGGACGTTGGAAGCCCGGAAAACGGGTCCAGAAACGCCGCCGCGCTGTTTGACCTATCCGGTCTGCAACAGCGCGGCGGTTTTGTTTGTGCGCCATGGTTCTTGAGTTTTGCCTTTCGTTGCCTGAAAAAGGCACGATAACGACTGGAAGGTTTATCGGCGTGCCTGCAGAACTTTCGCCCACGGAAGCCTTGGGGCTCTGGCATCGCGTCGCGATCGAGCAGGTTATTGCCGACGCGCCGGATTTGACCTTGCGCCAGACGGCCATCCTGCTGCAGATTTATCTCGTGCCGCCACCGCACACCGTTCGTGGTCTCGCCGCAATGCTCGGCGTGACCAAGCCGGTCATCACCCGCGCACTCGACAGTCTGGGGGCGCTGGGGCTGGTCGACAGGGTGCGGGATGAACGGGACAGGCGCAATGTTGTGATAAAACGCACCGTCACAGGTGCGCTCTATCTGGAAAAATTCGGCGATCTGATTATTGATCAGGCGCGTAAGATCTAACTCTGGACGTGAAACCTATGATGCTCGACCGCCGCCTGAATGTCTTCCGCTCTGACCTCGCCGATGAAAAACTGCAAGGCGTGGTGCAGGCCGACCGCTTCGTCAGTGGTTCGCCCGCGCAAGTCGCCGTTCCCGTCATTGGCCTGCGACCGACACCAGACTTAGCCTCCGGTATCGATACGGAGCTTTTGTTTGGCGAAACTGTTCGTGTTTTCGACAGAGCGAACGGCTGGGCATGGGTGCAGGCGGATGCCGATGGTTACGCCGGTTACGTGCCGGAAACCGCTATCGGCGATGTCGTTGCCGCCACCCATCGTGTCGTCGCGCCGCGCACCTTTCTCTATCCTGCCGCTGAATTGCGCAAGCCGCCGGTCGCGGCCCTTTCCATGGGCAGCCTTGTTCGCATCGTCGGCGAGGCCGAGACGCGTGGTACCCGCTATCTCATGACTGAAAAAGGCGAGGGCATCATCGCCGCCCATTGCCGTGCAGTCGGTGATACTCTCGAAGAGGATTATGTGGCGATAGCACTGCGCTTTATCGAGACACCCTATCTGTGGGGCGGACGCTCCGGCCATGGCATCGATTGTTCCGGCCTCGTGCAGCTTTCCATGGCAATGGCGGGTCGGCGGGTTCTGCGTGATACCGATATGCAGGTAAAGTCGCTCGGCGTGGAGATAGAGCGCGACGAATTGCGCCGCGGTGACCTTGTTTTCTGGAAGGGCCATGTCGGCCTCATGGAAAACGAGGAAACGCTGCTTCACGCCAATGGGCATACGATGAATGTCGCTCGCGAAAATCTCGATGCGGCCATCGAGCGTATCGGCTGGCTTTATGAAAAGCCGACGGCTTTTCGTCGTCTGGAGGGCTGAGAAAGCCGTTTTCACGAAATCGTGCCCGCGCCACCCTTTGTAGGACGGTCGTCAACGGCCTACATCTGAGGAAGGATGGTACGGGACCGGCATCGATGAAGACAAAAACCGCGACAAAATTGGCAGCATTCCTGACGGCGGTTCTATTGAGCGCCTCGGCTCAGGCGCAGACCGTTTTCCAGAATGGCTTTGCCCCGGCACCCGATGCCTATGCGAACCTGCCTGGTGTCAAGGATCCGCGCACGCTGCAGCCCAAGGTGCGTTATACCTGCCACAGCGAACTGGGAAGAACCGGATATTCCAGAGGTGCCTACCGCAACGTTTTTGGCAGCCGGGGACTTCCCGTTCAGGGTTATCGCTGCACGGATGAAAACGGCATTTCCAGCTTCGGTGGCAGAAATCCGGTCTCGAAGGACTGGTATCCCGGCATCAATCCCGTCGACCCGACCTTCTGAGGCAAAGGCACTGAGTGCCTCTGCCCGAAAGGTGCGGTACGCTTTTCGAAAAATCCGATGCGTGCGCAAAACTAAGGCCCTCTGCTGTCGGTGCTCTGGACTTGTTGTCGCTTTTTCAGATAAGTCTTTGCCATGACAGGTCGAGACCTGCCGAGGTGCGGGGTGACGTCGGGTCTCGGCCGATGTTGGGGAATGCGAGCATGACGAAGACCGATATAGCGACCCGTGTCCACAATCACACCTGGAAGCTCGATCCGATCGTTCGCAGCCTGATCGATACGGATTTTTACAAGCTCTTGATGTTGCAGATGATCTGGAAGCTCTATCCGGAAGTCGACGCGACATTTTCCCTGATCAACCGTACCAAGACGGTGCGGCTGGCCGAGGAAATTGACGAGATGGAACTGCGCGAGCAGCTTGATCACGCGCGCACCCTGCGTCTCTCCAAGAAGGAGAACATCTGGCTCGCGGGTAACTCCTTTTACGGTCGCTCGCAGATTTTCGAGCCGGAGTTCCTCTCCTGGCTTTCGAGTTATCAATTGCCGGAATATGAGCTTTTCAAGCGTGACGGGCAGTATGAACTGAACTTCCATGGCCGTTGGATGGATACGACGCTCTGGGAAATTCCGGCGCTGGCAATCATCAACGAGTTGCGCTCGCGCAGCGCCATGCGTTCGCTCGGTTATTTCACACTGGATGTCCTTTATGCCCGGGCGAAGGCCAAGATGTGGGAAAAGGTCGAACGGCTGCGGGAACTGCCGGGCCTGCGCATTTCCGATTTCGGCACGCGCCGTCGCCACAGCTTCCTGTGGCAACGCTGGTGCGTCGAGGCGCTGAAGGAAGGCATTGGACCGGCTTTCACGGGCACCAGCAATGTTCTGCTCGCCATGGATTCCGATCTCGAAGCCGTGGGTACCAACGCGCATGAATTGCCGATGGTCGTTGCAGCACTCGCGCAGACGAACGAGGAACTGGCGGCCGCCCCCTATCAGGTTCTGAAGGACTGGAACCGGCTTTATGGCGGTAACCTGCTGATCGTGCTGCCTGATGCCTTCGGCACGGCAGCGTTTCTGCGCAACGCGCCGGAATGGGTGGCGGACTGGACTGGCTTTCGTCCAGACAGCGCGCCGCCGATCGAAGGCGGCGAAAAGATCATCGAGTGGTGGCAGAAGATGGGGCGCGACCCGCGCAAGAAAATGCTGATCTTTTCCGATGGCCTCGATGTCAACGCGATCATCGACACCTACCGGCATTTCGAAGGCCGGGTTCGCATGAGCTTCGGCTGGGGCACCAATCTGACCAACGACTTTGCCGGCTGTGCGCCGAAGACCATCGCCAGCCTCAAGCCGATCTCGATCGTCTGCAAGGTCAGCGATGCCAATGGCCGGCCTGCGGTCAAGCTCTCGGACAATCCGCAAAAGGCGACGGGCGAGCCGGCCGAAGTGGAGCGCTACCTGAAGTTCTTCGGCGAGGAAGACCACAAGGAACAGAAGGTTCTGGTTTGAGAAAGACCGGGCGCTCCGGTCAACGAAGCGCCCGTGGAAGTGATTACTTCGCGAATTGATGTGCGATGTAATGGAAGAGCGCACGGATACCCTGCGCCTCGCCGCCAATCGACGAGTGATGCCTCTCGCTCAGCGACCAGCCGTAAATGTCGAAATGCGCCCAGCGCTTGGTGTTTGTCACGAAACGCTTGAGAAACAGGGCTGCGGTGATCGAGCCGGCCATGCCGCCTGACGGGGCGTTGGTGATATCGGCTGCCCGCGAGCGGATATCCTTGTCATATCCCATATAGAGCGGCATCCGCCACAGCGGGTCGTCGATATCGATGCTGGCTTCCGCGATGTCGTGGGCCAGATCTTCGTCATCGGTATAAAAAGGCGGCAGATCCGGGCCAAGGGCAACGCGGGCGGCGCCCGTCAGCGTCGCCATGTCGATCATCAGGTCCGGCGCATCCTCATCGGCATAGGCCAGTGCATCCGCCAGAACGAGACGTCCCTCGGCGTCAGTATTGTCGATCTGCACCGTCAGGCCCTTGCGGCTTTTGTAGATGTCGCCGGGGCGGAAGGCATTGGAAGAGATGGAATTTTCGACGGCCGGTACAAGCACGCGAAGGTCGATCGGCAGCTTCGCGTCCATGATCATCAGTGCAAGGCCAAGAACATTGGCCGCTCCGCCCATATCCTTCTTCATCAAAGCCATGGAGGCAGCTGGTTTGATATCGAGACCGCCTGTATCAAAGCAGACGCCCTTGCCGACGAGGGTGAGACGCGGATTGCCCTTCTTGCCCCAGTTCATCTCAAGGAGGCGCGGGGCGCTTTCGCTGGCGCGGCCAACGGCGTGGATCAGCGGGAAGTTTTCCTTCAACAGATCGTCGCCGGTGGTGACGCTGACCTTTGCCTTATAATGAGCGGCAAGGGCACGGAAGGCGATTTCAAGCTCGTCCGGCCCCATGTCATTGGCCGGTATATTGATGAGATCGCGGGCAAGGAAAACGCCGGCCAGAATGCGCTTGATCTCGCCGTCTTCCGCATCCTGCGGAATGAGAAGCTTTGCCCCGTTGGTCTTGGTGGTTCTGTATTTGTCGAAGCGATAGCTGCCGAGGCCGAAGCCGAGCGCCAGGCGGTTGGCGGTCAGGGGCGCCGTTTCGATGTGCCACTCGCCTTCCGGCAGTTCACGGGCGAGTTTGCCGGTTATGAAGGGAATTTCGGAGGGATTGCCGCCAAGCCCGAGAAGCGCGCCACCCAGCGAACCGTCGGCCGAAGGCACGAGCAGGATGGCGCCTGCTTCTGCCTTGAACCCGGCCTTTTTCGCCCAGTCCAGAGCGACAGGATCGATGGCGCCCTGTTCGATATGGGCTGGCGTGACGGCAAAAACCGGTAAGGTGCTGCCGGCCTTCGAGCTGAAAGGGGTGGGGCGTTCGATGAACTGATAGGGCGCCATTGTATGCTTCCGTTGGTGCATCGGCCCGAAAATCGGAATGATTTTCGATAGGAACGATGCGTAGTTTCAAAGTGCCGGAGCGGCCTTTTGCATCCTCTCGGACGCGGCGCTCCAGTGTCGTGAATCGGTGCGATTAACGCTCTGTTAGGGTTAACAGATTATTGCTTTAGTGAAAGTTGCGTCATGTGAGTCTGTCGTATGTCGGGCGCAAGATCGATCATTTTTGGGCGGGGGCGCTGCCATGACTGCTTTTTCTTTGGCCAAAACAGGCCGGACCGGATTGCTGCGCGGAACGTGCCTGTTAGCGCTGGTTCTAGCCGTTTCCGGATGCGCGAGCACCAACAAGCCGGATCGCATGTCCACCGGTTCCATTCCCGCCGCCACGCGTTCCTATGATACGATGAACATGGATCAGCTGCGGCAGGCGGAAGCGACCGCCGGCAAGGCCTATGAGCGCAGTCCCAAGGACAAGTCGGTGGGCATGAACTATGCCAGCGTGCTGATGATGACGGGCAAGAATACCCAGGCGCTCGCCGTCATGCAGCAGATTGCCATCGCCAATCCGGCGGATCGCGATGTGCTTGCGGCCTATGGCAAGGCGCAGGCGGCGGCCGGCCAGCTGGAGCAGGCGCTTTCGACCATACAGCGGGCGCAGACCCCCGACCGTCCCGACTGGCGGCTTTATTCCGCCGAAGGTGCGGTGCTCGACCAGCTGGGCCGCTCGAACGAGGCGCGCTCGCGGTACCGGCAGGCGCTCGATCTCAAGCCGAACGATCCAAGCGTGCTTTCGAACCTTGGCATGTCCTATGTCCTGTCGAGCGATCCGCGCACCGCCGAAACATATTTGCAATCCGCCATTTCGCAGCCCGGCGCGGATAGCCGCGTTCGCCAGAACCTTGCGCTTGTTGTGGGTCTTCAGGGACGTTTCGCCGAAGCCGAGCGCATCGCGGTTCAGGAGCTTTCGGCGCAGCAGGCGCAGGCAAATCTCACCTATCTGCGCGCGATGCTCTCACAGCAGAATTCCTGGCAGCAGCTGGCGAAAAAAGACGCAAAGCCTGCAGGCTGATAAGGCTTTTAGGTGCAGCCGCCGGCATAAGTGGCCGGCGATCTTGCCAGCCGGGATCGGAATATACCGCCGCGCAAAATGCCGGCGGTTTTTTATTTGAACGTGTCCATAACCCGGATGATGGCCGGCCCGAGGATGACGGCGATGAGCACCGGTAGGAAGAATATGATCATTGGCACGGTCAGTTTCGGTGGCAGCGCCGCGGCTTTCTTTTCGGCCTCGTTCATGCGCTCGTCACGGCCTTCCTGCGCAAGAACGCGTAGCGCCTGAGCCAGCGGCGTGCCATAGCGCTCCGCCTGGATAAGCGCCTGCACCACGCTTTTGACCCCATCCAGCTGTGTTCGCATACCGAAGTTCTCCAGGGCAATGCGCCTGTCCTGAAGGAAGGAGAGCTCGGCTGTCGTCAGCATCATTTCTTCCGCCAGTTCGGGTGACTGCTCGCCCATTTCTTCCGCCACACGGCGCATCGCGGCTTCCATCGAGACACCGGATTCTATGCAGATCAGCATCAGATCCAGCGCATCCGGCCACGCACGCTTGATCGACCCCTGTCGCTTTGTCATGGCGTTGGAAACGTAGATATTCGGCGCGTAAAAACCGATATAGCCGAAAAGCAGGACAGCCATCAGCCTGACGACAAAGGCCTTGTCAGCGAGGTTTCCCAGGACGAAAACCCAGGTAAAAGCGATGGCAAGAAAGGCGAATGGCAGGACGAATCGCGCGGCGAGAAATGTGTTGAGCGCATTCTGTGAACGAAAACCCGCTGCACGCAGCTTGTTCATCGTATTCGCGTCGGCAAGTGCTTCCTGAAGATTGAACCTTTCGACGATGCGGCGCGCGGACTTGTTGTTGCTGCCGCGCAACGAGGTCTTTCCGTCTCTGGAGGTCGTTGCGAGCCGCTCGCGTTCGCGGCTGCGGATAACATCGCGTTCCGTCGACACCGCTTTCATGCGCTTGGCGAAGTCCTTGCGCTCGAAGAACGGCATGATGAGGGTGTAAAGGGTGGCAAAAACCGCAAGCGTGACCAGAATGGCAATGATCGTCTGCGGATCCGTCAGGCGGGAAACGAGATTTCCTGTCATGGCCCCGCCCTCAGATATCGAAATTGATCATTTGGCGCATGATGAAAATGCCAATCAGCATCCAGATGCCGGATGCTCCGAGAATGATGTGCCCGCGCAAATCGGTGAAAAGCACAGACAGGTAATCGGGCGACGTGAAGTGCACCAGCGTCATGACGATGAAAGGCAGTGCCCCAATGATGACCGCCGAGGCTTTCGCCTCCATTGAGAGGGCATTCACCTTGGCGCGCATCTTCTTGCGGTCACGCAGAACTTTTGAAAGATTGGACAGCGCTTCTGAAAGATTGCCGCCCGCCTGCGCCTGAATGGTAATGACGGTGCCGAAGAAACTGACCTCGAACAGGGGCATGGTCAGCATCATACGCTCGATTGCCTGCGGAATGCTGATCCCGACCTGTTGTGCATCGACAACCCGCTGAAATTCCGTTTTCACCGGCTCCTGGCCATCGGATGCGATCAATCGCACGGCGTCGTTCAGCGGCAACCCGGACTTGATCGACCGGCACATGACGTCCAGCGAATTGGGAAACTCCTCCAGGAATTTTTTCTGCCGCCGCTTGAGAAGAAAGGCCAATACCCACCGTGGCAGTCCCAACCCAACGACCACTCCTATAAGCAGAGCGATGAGCGGCGACAGGCCATAAAGAATTGCTATGATACCGGCGGCAACAGCCCCGCCTGCGCTCAGCAGGTGGAACTGCCGGATCGAAAGTCGCAGGCCAGCCTGAACCAGTTTGTCGCGCAAACTGACATTCTTTGTCCTTTTTGCCTTTTCATTTTGTTTCTTTTCCATTTCCCGCAGGCTGTCCTGCATGGATTTGCGGCGTTTGCCGAGCTCCTGGACCCGGTCGCGCGCAGCTTTGATATTGGCGTGGTCCGTTTCCGCAGCCTTCACCCGCTTGAAACGGCTGGTGGTCTTTTTTTCGACCTCTATCTGCTGAAAAAGGAAGGCGTAAGCCAGCGCTCCTGCCGAAATGGCGACAAGTACGGCCAGTAACAGGATTGTCGGGTCCATGGCAGTCGCCTTCCCTTAGGATGTCTTTTCCATTTCGTCGAGCGCGGCCGCCAGACGTTTCTCTTCGCCATAATAACGTGCGCGATCCCAGAAATGCGGTTTGCTGATGCCGGTCGACACATGTCTGCCGATCAGCTTGCCATTCGCATCTTCGCCTTCAATCTCGTACCGCATCAAATCCTGGGTAACGATGACGTCGCCTTCCATGCCGATGACTTCGGTAACCTGCGTTATCCGGCGGGAGCCGTCGCGCAGGCGCGCCGCCTGAACGACGATATCGATTGATCCGGAGATAATTTCGCGCACGGTCTTGGCCGGCAGGGTAAAGCCACCCATGGCAATCATGGATTCGATACGGCTAAGGCATTCACGCGGCGTGTTGGCGTGCAGCGTCCCCATCGAGCCGTCGTGACCGGTGTTCATGGCCTGAAGCAGGTCGAAAACTTCCGGTCCACGCACTTCGCCGACGATGATACGTTCTGGACGCATACGAAGGCAGTTCTTGACCAGATCGCGCATGGTGATCTCGCCTTCACCTTCGATGTTTGGCGGGCGTGTTTCCAGCCTCACCACATGCGGCTGCTGCAGTTGCAGTTCGGCCGTGTCCTCACAGGTGATGACACGTTCGTCCCTGTCAATGAAACTGGTCAGGCAGTTGAGCAGCGTGGTCTTGCCGGAGCCAGTACCGCCCGAAATGACAATATTGCAGCGTACGCGCCCGATGATCTTGAGCAAGGTCGCGCCTTCGGGCGTGATTGCGCCGAAACGTACCAGCTGATCGAGTGTCAGCTTGTCCTTCTTGAATTTTCGGATCGTCAGCGCCGGTCCGTCAATGGCAAGCGGCGGCGCGATGACGTTGACGCGTGATCCGTCCGGCAGGCGGGCGTCGCATATCGGGCTCGATTCATCCACACGCCGGCCGACCTGGCTGACGATACGCTGGCAGATGGACAGCAACTGGCCGTTGTCACGAAAGCGGATGTCGGATTCAATGGTCTTGCCGCCAACTTCGATGAAGGTCTGGCCGGATCCGTTGACCATGATATCGGCAATATCGTCGCGGGCGAGAAGCGGCTCCAGCGGGCCGTAACCGAGAACGTCATTGCAGATGTCTTCGAGCAGTTCTTCCTGCTCGGCAATCGACATGGCGAAGTTCTTGATCGTGATGATATCGTTGACGATATCGCGAATTTCCTCGCGCGCGCTCTCCGCGTCGAGCTTGGCAAGCTGCGAAAGGTCGATCGTATCGATGAGCGCAGAGAAAACCTGGCTCTTGGTGTTGTAATAATCTTCCGTGCGCGCGCGTTTTTTCTGCGGCGACTGCGATGTTGCCTGCGCCTGGCGCGTCGCGGGCGACTGGCCGGGTTCAAGCGTGTCGATCGTAAGAGGCCGAGGCTCGGCTGCCACCGCCGCCTGCATGGGGACAGCTGCGGCCAAATCCGGCTTTGTGTTTCTGGATGGGCCGTCAGACCCGCGTTTTCCGAACATCGGCGTTTCCGTCTAAGGACGCACAGGCGAAGCCTATTTGCGCTTGAGAATATTCTTGAGTTTGTCCAGGCCGCCGCGTTTGCTTTTGCGCAGCACGGTACGGCCGGTAATCGTATGGGCGATCTGTGAGAAAGTTTCCGCGATCTGGGATTTTTCATCCATCTCGCTGATCATGCGACCACTGTTGGCGGCATTTCCAAACAGCAGGGTATCGAACGGAATGATCGCAATCGGCTCGATTTCCAATGGCTCGAGGAAGTCCGCCGGCGCGATTTCCGGACGTTTCGGCATGCCCACCTGATTAAGAATGAGGTGCGGTAACTTGTCGTTCGGTCGCAGTTTTATCAGCGCATCGAACAGGTTCTTCGTATTACGCAGATTTGCGAGATCGGGAACCGCCGTAATCACCACCTCATCGGCTTCCGCAAGGACTGCCCGCGTCCAGTCGCACCATTGGTGGGGAAGATCGAGGACCGCAACAGGGGCGCTACGCTGCAGAACCTCGAGAATTGGGAGAAAAGCCTGACGATCGAGATCATATGTTCTGTCGAGAAGCGACGGCGCCGCCAGGAGCGACAGATGGTCGGAGCATTTCGTCAAAAGACGGTCGAGAAACACCTCGTCCAGCCGTTCCGGTGAAAACACGGCTTCCGCCATGCCTTGGGCAGGGTCCTGATCAAAATCGATATTGGCCGTGCCATAGGCAAGGTCCATGTCGGCCAGGATGGTTTCGGTGGAAAACAGCGTGGATATGCCGAAGGCGCAATTATGCGCGATCGTCGAGGAGCCCACTCCGCCTTTGGCGCCGATGAAGGCAATGTTGCGGCCGAGCGGTTCCGCCTCCGGATCGACGAAGATCGTCGCGATCGAGGCTAGCAGATCGGCCATGCTGACCGGGGCGACAAGATATTCGGAAATGCCGTTACGGATGAGATCGCGATAAAGCGTTATGTCATTGTGTCGGCCGATGATGATGACACGGGTGGTGGGGTCGCAAACCTCCGCCAGCGGAGCGAGATCATCCAGCAGGGAAGCGGGTGCGCTTGCCGTCTCCAGAATGATGAGATTGGGCGTGGGCGAAGCGGAGAACATCGTGGCTGCCGCGTTGATGTCGCCCTTGGTCACCCGAAGGGTCACCTTGCTCATGCGTCTGTCGCCGGACAATGCGTCCATGACGCCCTGCATATTGTCGCTGACACAGAAGGCATGGACGGAAATGCGGGGCAGGGGCCGCAGGCGATCCATATCCCCGGCGCGAACGGGCGCTTCGGCGTCTGTGCCACCGCTTGATTTGATATCGTATTCTACAGCGCTCATCGTCTATCCTGCCGTAACAAATGGTGGAACCGCATCAGTCCGTCGCAGCCGTCGTGCTCTTGCCGCGATAGGAGTCAATGACCACGGCGCGACGCTCGGCATCGATCGGACTCATGCCCCGCGGGCCGACCAGATCCATTGGATTGGCAACCTGCGCGGCGAGATTGCTCTGCGAAGCGCATCCGAAATTGTACCAGTTCTTGTTGGCGAAGGTGTTGTCCGAAAGGTCTTCGGGCCACTGGCCGCATTGCCCGGTCATGGCGGTAACAGCGACATAACTCAGGCGGATGGGGGCGGCATCGCCGTTGGGGGATGCCGCATAACGTGTTTCCATGATTTTGCCCGAAGGGACGCCAGCGCCGGAAAGCGTTGAACGGATCTGCTTTGCCATTCTGGAGGCCGCTGCCGAATTGGCTGATCCCGACGGCGTCTGAATATTGATGATGCCGGTCGACATGGATGCGTAATTCTGGGCGAAACCACGAACGTTATCCGCCACTGCGGTGGTCAAGCGGCTGTCGCCCGCTGAAACCGGAATATCCAGCGAGTGCTCCGCTTCCGAAAGGGTGATCGGATGACGTGTGCGATAATCATCGGGAATGGCATTGGTTGTTAGCGGATCGCGTGCGCAGCCTTGCAGCAGGCCAGCGACGAGCGCAACCATGGAGACGAGACCGGCCCGTCTGAGGGAAGAAGAAGAGGTTATTTCCGGCATGACGTTCCCTGCCCTTATCGGGCTTGCTCTGAAGAGGAGATTTCGTGCGCGTGTCGTCATTTGTAGATGAACCCCACTGATCCCTGATAGGGCGCTGCCTGAACCTGGTCTTTCCGGCCATAGACCTTGTTGACGCGGTTCATGAAATACATGGCGGCATCGTTTTCCGGGTTGAAGTTGTCATCCGGGCGGGCGATCTGGTTGCGCGCAACGGGCCGCACCAGATAGGGCGTGGCGATGATGACCAGCTCCGTCTCGTTGCGGATAAAGTCCTTGCTGCGGAAAAGCGTGCCGAAAATCGGGATTTTCGACATGCCCGGAAGTCCGGACATGGCCTGACGGACATTGTCCTGAACAAGCCCTGCGATCACGATCGATCCGCCGGACGGAAGCTCGACGGTTGTGGAGGTTTCGCGCTTGCGGACTGACATATAGGTCGAGCCGGGAATGTTGCCGCCCGAATTTCCCGTCACCACGTTGCCTTCATATGTCGGCTCGGAAACATTGGTCTCGATCTTAAGGCTGATACGCCCTGGCGAAAGTACAACGGGCTTGAAGTTCAACGTGATGCCGTAGTCAACCGTATCTGTTGTACGTGTTATGGTCTGCTGGCCGGTTTCCTTGTCAACGGATACTTCTTGCTCTGCGGCCAGACGGAAATCTCCACCCACATAGAACTTGGCCTGTTCACCTGAGATGGCGGTGAGGCTAGGTTCGGCCAGAGTGCGCACGACGCCAGCCTGCTCCATGGCATTGAGGTAGCTGGCAAAGTTCATCGAGCCGGAACCGATCGAGCCACTGGCTATTCGCGAGGCAGTGCTGATTGCATTTCCAAGATTGGACGGATTTGAGAACGAAAAGCCGTTATTGCTTGTGGAGCTGCCAATGGAGCCGTTGAAGCCGAGCTGTTTCAGCACCTGCCGGCTGACTTCGGCGACAGTCACCTTCAGTGTTACCTGATCCTCGCCCTCGATCGTCAACATGTTGACGATTTGCGATACTTGGCGTCTTTCCGCAAAAATCGCTGCATCGCCGCCATTGTCACCGCCGGTGAGTGATATATTGCGCGTGGTGGCTTCCCCGCCCTTTAGAAACGCGTCGGCGAGCTGCACGGCACGCGCAGAATCCTGCGGTGTGCGCACAGAGCCGGTGAGAACGATGTTGTCCGAAACGATTTCCACCTTGATATCCGACTCGGGAATAAAGCGGCGGATATTGGCCTCGAGGCCGGAGATGTCGCGCTCTACTTCGAGATCGAGGCTGACGATTTCGCGACCGCCCTCGCCGAAAATGAAGATATTTGTCTGTCCCACCGTTTTTCCGAAGAGATAAATACGGCGAGAAGTGCGTGTTACGGCATCGGCAAGGCTTGGATCCGCAACGAGAATGTCGTGCGCATCCTCAGGCAGATCAATCACCAATGCCTTGTTGAGGCCGAGCTTAAGACGTTTGCGGATGCCGGATCCGCTCTCGGTAATCCGAACGATACTTGCGCTTTGTGCCGCGGCTTCGCCAAGGCGCAGAAATTCAGGCGAATGCGGGCCTGGAATGCCTGAAAAAGCCACGCAGAAAGCAAGTCCGCCCAGCATCGATGAACGCAGGTGTCTTTTAACACGCTTTGCTATGAACTCCCCGGTCATTGTGATGCTCCTTGACTGCCCTTGACGATCGACCCGGACTTGATCACCTGAATTTCCGGCTGGCCGGAGCCGCCGTTGAGAAGATAGCCCGCTGAAAGCGTATCGTTTTCCTGCGCGTCGGCGATTGAGCGCAACGCGAGAGTAAGGCGATCCGCCATCTGCTGCGCCACCGTTATGATTTTTGCCTGTTCTGGGGTCAGCTCCAGAGTTGCAGTTGCACCGACGACGGCGGAGATGCCGTCTTCGCCTTCCTTGATCTGCTGGTCGATTGCCAGAACCCGGACATTGTTCAAAACGTTCTCGGTCAGGAAGTTGCCGTTATCGCCCTTGCGAACCATGATGACATCGACGCGGTCATTCGGCAGTACGAAACCGCCAGCACCGGTTGAGACGGAAATTTCCGTAGCCACGGCGCGTTTGCCCGCCGGCAGAAGTGAAGACATGATGCGGGTGCTGGAATCGACGACCTTTTCCGGCCGCACCGGTTCGCCCTCAAACAGGGGCAACCGCACGACGGCACCGGTGAGTTCGGTGATCGCGTTCGGATTTTTTGTTTCGGTTATGAAGTTATCGACGACATTGCCCTGCGGCCAGGGTGTCCAGCGCATCGAACTATCGTTCAGGCGGCTACCGACAGGCAAGTTGACTGAGGAAACGAGAACATTGACCGTCGGTTCCTTCTGGATGATCGTTTCCGCTTTTTCGATGACCTGCTTTGCGCCGGAAATCTGCATGGCGACGAGACCGGCAAGACCGGCGGCGACCAGGGCAACGGATAGAATAACGATACGCGACGGTTTCATGCTCGATCCTTGAGGGAATCAGGTTGTTCTCCCCTCAGGATGGCGCGTGATTGGTATAATTATGGTTAATATTATGCTTGGATTTGTGGTTAACGGGACTTTAATCCGCCAGCGCTGTAACTTGTTCAGGAAAGACTGGCGATGGCGGCTTTTACAAGCGGCGCGTCACCGTAAGTCAAAAGGCCGGCAATGGCGATGCCGATGCCATAGGGGATTTTTTTCGCCACCATCAGGGAATCCGGGATGGGAATGCCGATTGCCATGATTTCTTGCGATCGTGACCGCAAAAGCAGGATGCCAAGCGTTAATACGCCACCAATGAAAGTGACTCCAAGCAAGAATTCTATGAGCGAAGAATTGAATCCATACCAGACCGTAGCCGCGGTCAACAGCTTGGCGTCCCCACCACCCATCACATTTGCGGCAAAGAGCGCAAAACAGGCGAAAAAAACGGCGGCCGCTGCGGCAATGCTCATCGCGAAAGTCTGCCATTCCATGCCGGTAAACGGTGCAACGACAAAAAAGCAAACTAGCAAGATAAGCGGTATTCTGTTGGGTATGGTCATGCTGAATAGATCGTTCAGCGCAGCGAAAGCAAGGCACAAAGGCAAAGTCAGAAAAATTGCTGCTACGACCATTGGATCAATCCTACAGAGGATTTGGCAAACGAGTGACAACAACGCATGGAGGTTGCCTAAAAATAGCGAGATGGCCGCCCTTTTTAGGGGCGACCATCCATGAAATGATGCGGAAATTATTTTCCAGATGCAGTGGAAGCCGCCGTCATCTTCGTGCCAATGTTTGTGAACAGCGTACCGATCTTGCTGCCGACAGTCGTGGCACCGCCAACGATTGCAACAGAAATAAGCGCGGCGATCAGGCCGTATTCAATTGCCGTGGCGCCGGATTCGTCCTTGAGGAAACGAGCGAAAATCTTGGTCATGAGTATCTCCTAACTCTTGTTTGGTTCAGCACGCCGACAACTGTTTTCCGTTGTTCGGTTGCGTTCAAACTACAGCCGAGCGATTTCCAACCACTTAAAAAAAATCCTTAATCCAAAGTAAATGGCATGATGAGTTTCTCTTGGTAAACAAAGATAAAAAGTATTGCGCGTATTTTTATATTTGCTGATAAACAAATATATTCCGGCGCAAGGGATTTCCCATTTTTGGAAAGCGACTCCCTCGATGGGACATATATGTTCAATTTTGATGCGAGCCGGTGGAGGCGGAAAAAGACTTCAGCTGCGCATGGTTACTGCCTGCATCGTGCATTTTCGCCATTTAACGCTTCATTCACTAAAACCGCGCATTCTGCGACGCAGTAAAGTGCGGGTAATGAACAAGGGCCAAACGCGTGTCATCCGGAAAACTGGCGAAAATTGTGGTCGGCTTGTCCGTCATTATGGGAGGCTCGTCGCAATCTGTTTTCGCCCAAGAAGACATATTGCGCGTTTCGATGAACCACGCCCGTGTTCTCCGTCTCGATCGTCCTGTCAGCAAGGTTATTGTTGGTAATTCGAAAGTTGCCGATGCCACGGTCGCCGATGCCACGACCATTGTGCTGACCGGCCGCAGCTTCGGTACGACAAATCTCGTGCTTCTTGATGCCGATGGCAATCCGATCGTCGATGAGCGCATTCTCGTCTCCATCGATGAAGGCAATACAGTTCGCGTTTTCCGCCAGACGGAACGAACCGTGCTATCCTGCACGCCGAATTGCGAACAACATTCGCAAAACAGTGGCGACAAAGACTCTCAGCCGTAAGCTCGGCGAGGCCAGACGAGGCTTTCACATATAATGATTTCGCATGAAGAAGCGGCGGGCATTTTGTCGGCGTGACAAATGTTGCGTTCGCGCAGGTGGCAATCGTTTTTTGGGGGAAACGGGACCAGGAGTTTGATCAGATCGAAAAAACACAACATGCGCCCCTGCGTTTCGCGGGAGGCCTACATGTTGCTGTTTTTTCGTCTAAGTCATTGATCTGGCTAAGATCAAAAAAGGAATGGTGCCCAGAAGAGGACTCGAACCTCCACACCCTTTCGAGTACCAGCACCTGAAGCTGGCGCGTCTACCAATTCCGCCATCTGGGCGACGGAGAGCGATGTACGAGGGCAGCCGCCCGGTGTCAACAGACTTTTTGAACTTTTATGACGATCATTGATTTTAAAGGGAAAAAACTTGGTTGGTGGCTGTTGAAACATGTCGCCGGGTCAGGTGTCGAGCCCGTCATGCTTCGTTCTGTCCACATGGCCGAGGTCGCGGTCCGGATCAATGATATCGCGGATTCTCTGCTTGAGCTCTTTTGGGCCGGGAAAACCGCCATCGCGTTTGCGTTCCCATATGGTGGCGTCGTCCACGGTGATCTCGAACAGACCGCCGGTCGAGGGGATGAGGCTGACTTCGCCGATATCAGAAGCGAAGGTTTGCAAGATCTCCTGCGCCATCCAGCCTGCGCGCAGCAACCAGTTGCACTGCGTGCAATAGCGGATGGTTATGCGCGGCTTGGTGTCGGTCATGGTCACGTCTCCTTCAAAGTCCGGTCACGATAATGTCAACTATAACACTCATGTTTTTACCCGGCGCGTTCTTGTTCTTATCACGGAGCTTTGCGAACAGATAAGCCATCGAAGGCTGAAACGTGGAGATCCTATGGCCCAGTTCGACAATAACCGTCAGCGTCTTTTCGTTCCCGCTGTCGCACCGCTTTACAACTCGACGCATGATCTGGTGGAGACCATTCTGCGCGTTGCGGCGGGTGTTCTTCTCGTCACCCATGGTTTCGGCAAGATCGCCAACCCTTTCGGTGCGGTCGGCATGGTGGAAAGCCTTGGCTTTTATCCCGGCGTGTTCTGGTCGCCGCTTCTTGCTGCCACAGAGTTTTTCGGCGGCATTCTGGTGGCGATCGGCCTCTTCACGCGGCCTGCCTCTTTTGCGGCCATGATCGTCCTGTTGGTAACGGTCTATTTTCACGGCATCGTAAAGGCGGAAGGTCTGGCTGGTGCAGAAAAGTCGATCCTATGGGCGGCTATCTTCCTGTTCTTCGCCGTTCGTGGTGGTAACCGGCATTCCGTCGACGCAAAAATGTCCCGGGAATTCTAAGGTTCCGTCGGCGGGGTTTTCAATATTGCCCCGCCACCCTTCATGCCTCTTGAAAATCCGTTTTTCTCATGGTGAAGCTTGAATTTGACAGGCGAATGCGTCGTTTGAATTTTCAGCACCATCGAGAGGCCGTATGCGCGTTGCAATCATCGAAAACATGGCGGGCACGCCGCACGGACAGCTCGGGGTTGCGTTGGAAGAGGCGGGTTCGGACTTGCGTGTCATCCGCGCCTATGCGGGCGAGCCTCTTCCCACGGGTGCCGGTGAACATGATGCGCTCATCGTTCTCGGCGGTGAGCAGAACGCCCTCGATGACGCGCTTTATCCCTACCTTCCAGACCTTGCGCTTTTGATGAAAGCCTTTGGCGATGCCGATAAGGCCGTGATGGGTGTGTGCCTTGGCAGCCAGTTGCTGGCGCGCGCTTATGGGGGAGAAAATATTCTCTCCGGCCCGCCTGAATTCGGTTGGGAAGATGTATCGCTGACGGAAGACGGTGTATCCGATCCGCTATTGGCGGGGCTGGATGAAATATTCCCCATCTTTCAGTGGCACCGCGATACGTTCACGCTTCCGCCGGGCGCAATACGGCTGGCAACCAATGAAGCGACGCGAAATCAGGCCTTCCGTCTAGGCCGGGCGGTTTATGGCACCCAGTTCCATTTCGAAGCATCCACCGCTGTGGTGGACAGATGGTGTGAGGCCTTCCCGGCATCGGTCGAAAAAATGGCGCCCGGCTGGCTGGAAAAATACAGCGACCATCGCGGCAGGCGCGCAGATATGGCCGATGCAGCAGGTCTGGAAATTGCGCGTGCCTGGGTGCGGCTCATTTAAGCGGATTATTTTCGTTGTTAACGTGACCAGGAGCGATCAGGGTCGTGGTCGTTTCACCATCATCAGCAAGGAGGTGTGAAGAGCATGTATAAATTTGAGATTTATCAGGACAAGGCTGGCGAATATCGTTTTCGCTTCAAGGCATCCAACGGCGAAACGATGTTTTCTTCGGAAGGGTACAAGGCCAAGGCCTCGGCCGTCCATGCGATCGAGTCGATCAAGAAAAATTCTCCCGGTGCCGATACCGTCGATCTGACCACCATGACGGCCTGATCCTTGCCGCCCTGTGAGAACTCGAAGCATGTTGCCTGCCAGAAATGACAGGCGCATTGGCAGGTGCCGGCGTAAAGATAAGATTCAGTCTTTTTTGATAATCTTCCGTTAGCAATTGTATTTCGAGGTCTCCGGGCGGCGTTTGAGTGCCCCCGATTTGTTTTGCGTACGGGTTCTCATGCGATCATCGGCTGTGCCAGCACTTTTCTTCGGTTGCCTTTTGTTAGGTGGCTGCACCAGTTCCGGGCCGGAAAGCCTGGTGGCTGGCCTGCCTTCGAAGGAGACGACGAGTTCGGTCACGCCTTCGGCACCCGTGCCGCAGGCAAGTGTTGGCACGCAGGCCATCACCGCCCAGCCACGGCAGGAAGTGCTGGCATGGGGCGGGCCGGTGCCTGAAGAGCCCAAGGCCTTTTCCGCCGTCACTCCAAAAGCCTCCCTGCTTCAGAATGCGCCTGAAATCGGCTTGCCAACGCCATCGCAGGCGGGAATGGTGCGGCCGACGGAACGCCCGATGGTTCGCGAAATGGAGCGCCCGGTGCAATTGGCCATGGCCGCCGCCCCGGCAGCGGGTGCCGGCGCACAAATCCGCTCGCGTATTTTCCGCTCCAGTTTCAGCGATGCCAAGCCAATCAATTTCGGCCGCGTTCAGCCGCGCCATTTTCAGGTCCACGGTGTGGATGTCTCCCGCTGGCAGGCAAATATAAACTGGCCGCAGCTGCGCACACGTGGCGCCAATTTCGCTTTCATCAAGGCGACGGATGGTGGTGATCATCTTGACCCGATGTTCCGCACCAACTGGCAGCGCGCGAAGGAGGCAGGCATCCGCCGCGGCGCCTATCACTTCTTTTATTGGTGCCGCTCGGCCAGCGAGCAGGCGGACTGGTTCATTCGCAACGTGCCGCGCGATCCCGATGCGCTGCCGCCTGTCATTGACGTGGAATATAACGGCGAGTCGAGCTGCAAGATGCGCCATTCCCGTGAGCGCGTGCTGGAAAAGATGCGCGTCTTCATGACCAAGCTTGAGCGCCATTACGGACAGCGGCCGATCATTTATACGGCACCTGATTTCTATAAAGACAATCTCACCGGCGAATTCCAGGACTATCCCTTCTGGCTGCGCGCCGTCGCCCAGCATCCGTCCGTGGTCTATCCCGGACGTAAGTGGCTGTTCTGGCAATATTCCGGCTCTGGCCTGTCGCACGGTGTCGATGGCCGAATCGATCTCAATGTCTTCAACGGCAGCGAAGACGCATGGCATCGCTGGATCGACCGCCGTTCAAGCTGATCCGGGCGGGTGTCAGCGCGCGAATTTTCTGGCACCCGCAACGCAAAGCACTACGACAAGCGTAACCCCCATCATGGCAGGGCTCACCTCTTCATGCAGCAGCGTTGCTGAAAGCACCAGCCCGAAGAACGGCTGCAGCAATTGCAGCTGGCCCACAGCGGCAATACCGCCGAGCGCCAGTCCGCGATACCAGAAGATGAAGCCGATCAACATGCTGAACAGCGACACATAGGCAAGGCCGCCCCAAGCCTGCGGATCGATGCCGGCAAGTGTTTCCGGTCCTGTGAAAAAGGCAAGCGGCAGCATCACCGGCAGCGAGAGAACGAGTGCCCAGGAGATGACCTGCCAGCCGCCCAGCTTCCGCGACAGCGCCGCGCCCTCGGCGTAACCCAACCCGCAGACGATGATCGCGCCCAGCATCAGGAGATCGCCGGCAAGCGAAGCCCCAACTCCTGCTGAAAGCGAGTTCGACAGTGAAAAACCTGCCACGAGAGCACTGCCCAGACAGGAAAACAGCCAGAAGGCCGGACGGGGACGTTCACCACCGCGCAACACCGCGAAGACGGCAGTTGCGAGCGGCAATAGCCCGACGAAGACGATGGAATGCGCTGATGTCACGTGACGCAGCGCCAGCGCCGTCAAAAGCGGAAAACCCACCACCACACCGAACGAGACGATGAAAAGCGATGTCATATCGTTCCGCGCCGGGCGTTTTTGCTGGAACAGCAACAGCAGGGCGAGTGCCAGAATGCCGGCAATGCTGGCGCGGGCAACAGTCAGGAACACCGGATCGAAATCGGTCACCGCAATACGTGTGGCCGGCAGTGAACCGCTGAATATCACCACGCCGATAAGGCCGTTCAGCCAGCCGCTTGTCGTCTTGTCCATTGTCATCTCCTGCATTTAGCTTTCTTGATCCGGAACGGCTGGCAGGAACAGCAACAGTCGTGTACAATTTCAAGAAACTGTTATGGTTGATGCCCCAGTACGGATGGAGAGCGGTTTGAACGAGCAGGTTGTTCCCGTCACGCGCATTGAGCCCGGAACAGGCATGCAGCCCGGAACACGCATAGAAAAAGTAATGGCGAGCATCCGCCAGCGCATCGCCGCGCGCAACCTGGTGCCGGGCGCACGTTTGCCTTCGGTGCGGGCGCTGGCAAAGGCGATGCAGGTTTCCACCTCCACCGTCGTCGAAGCCTATGACCGCCTGGTGGCTGATGGCACGATAGGTTCGCGTCCCGGCTCCGGGTTTTTTGTGGCGGGTCCGCTTGCGCCGTTATCTCTGGCCGATATCGAGCCGCGGCTGGATAGGGCGGTGGATCCCCTGTGGGTGTCGCGGCAGGCGCTGGATGAGGCCTCCGTCCTTGCCAAGCCCGGCTGCGGCTGGCTTCCCGCGTCATGGATGCCGGAGGAGGCGCTGCGGCGGGCGATGCGGGGGCTTGCTCGTGCGGATACTGCCCTGCTGACGGATTATGCGAGCCCAATGGGGCTGCTGCAACTTCGCCAGCTTCTGTCGCGCAGGCTTGCCGAACACGGCGTACAGGCGGGCGCCGGCCAGATCATGCTCACCGACTCCGGTACGCAGGCGATCGATCTTCTCTGCCGTTTCCTGCTGCAGCCGGGGGATGCGGTGATTGTCGACGATCCCTGTTATTTCAATTTCCATGCGCTGCTGCGCGCGCACCGCGTCAGGGTCATCGGCGTGCCCTACACGCCAACCGGGCCGGACCTGCCGTTGTTCGAGCAGGCGTCGAAAGAACACCAGCCACGTCTTTATATTACCAATTCCGCGATCCATAATCCGACCAGCGCCAGACTTTCCGCCGTTACCGCCCATCGGCTGTTGATGCTCGCCGAACAGGCGGGGCTGACCATCATCGAGGATGATATTTTTGCCGATTTCGAAACACAGGCGGCACCGCGGCTGGCTGCTTTTGATGGTCTTAACCGTGTTGTCCAGATCGGCAGCTTTTCAAAAACCCTGTCGGCTTCCGTGCGGTGCGGTTTCATCGCGGCACCTCTGGCATGGGTGGAAGCGCTGACCGATCTCAAGATCGCCACCGCTTTCGGTGGAGCGCATTTTTCTGCGGCGCTGGTACTGTCGCTTTTGACGGATGGCAGTTACCGCAAGCATGTCGAGGCGCTTCGACTGCGCCTTGCGGCCGTGATGCCGCAGGCGGCGGCACGTCTGAAGTCGATTGGATGTGTGCCCTGGATCGAGCCGCAGGCGGGCATGTTTTTATGGTGCCGTCTGCCGGACGGAGTGGATGCGGGCGATGTGGCGCGCCGCGCGCTTGCGCAGCAGGTGGTTCTGGCACCCGGCAACGTCTTCAGTTCCTCGCAGAATGCATCCAGTTTCATGCGTTTCAATGTATCGCAAATGGGCAGTCCGCAGACCATGACGGTGCTGGAGGATGCGCTCCGGGAGGCGGCCGATCACCGCCTGCCCTGAAGGCATGGGGATGAATCGGAACAAAATCGCGTGAACACCGTTTTCTCCGCAGAGTGAAGAGGAGAAATACCATGACATTCGATCCCAACAACCCGCGCCCGGACCGCGATCTTCGTCCGGAACTGAATATCAGCAATGAGCCGACTGCCCGGACCTCGTCGTCCTGGGTACCGTGGCTGGCGATCATCGTCGTTGTACTGGTGGGCGTTTTTGCCTGGTCGCAGATGAGCGGCCCGACCACCGATCCGGCCACGACATCGTCCACCACGCCGCCTGCGGCCACGGATCAGGCACCGGCACCCATGGCGCCGACTGCCCCGGCAACGCCGCCGGCAAATAACACGGCCCCGGCAAGCCCGAATACGGGTGGCACTCAGACCCAGCCGTAATGGGCTGACTGACATGATAAGACCGTCTGCCTTCGGGCAGGCGGTTTTTTCGTGGGTGCAATCAGCTTTCGCGTTTAGAGCTGCTCCATCGCCGATGGGCTATTGGACACCTTGGACCAGCGGGCGATCGATTCTTTCGCCAGCGCTGCAAGCGTTATGCTCCCAAAGCGGGACAGGAGGATGGTTTCCGCCTCTTTCATCGCGTCAAAAAGGGCCTCATTGACCGCCTGTTCTATAACGCAGTTCGGATTGTCGCCCGCCAGACCGATGGAAAACAGCTCCGGTGCGCCGAGCGCCCGGTAAATATCCAGCAGGGTGATCTCGCTGAGCGGTCGCGCCAGGACCCAGCCGCCGCCATGGCCTTTTTCCGATGAGACATAACCATGCTCCCGCAGGCCCGCCATGGTTCTGCGCACCACCACAGGATTGGTCTGCAGCATGGCCGCGATGCTTTCAGAGGTCGCCGCTCTCTCGTGTTTTTCCATATGGATCAGAATATGCAGCACCCTTGAAAGGCGCGTGTCGTGTCTCATTGCGTAAGCCCATTTGTTTTTCGCCACGCTATCAGTTCCGAAGTGACGTAACAATATAAGTTGCGTGACCCTTGACTCGAAAAATCACGTAACAATATAAGTATCGTGAAAATAAGCGGGCGCTTCCTGCCCGGTCTTGAACGATAGGTGCATCATGAAATTCGACGTCATCGTCATCGGCGGCAGCTATGCCGGTCTATCCGCCGCCCTGCAGCTGGGCCGCGCCAGAAAGAACGTTCTTGTTGTGGATGCGGGTAAAAGAAGGAACCGTTTTGCCAGCCATTCCCATGGGTTTCTTGGACAGGATGGCAAGGCACCGGGCGAGATCGTCGCCGAAGCGCGACGTCAGATCGAGCGTTACCAGACGATAGCGTGGGCAGAGGGTAGCGTGACCGGCGCCGAGGGGTCTTTTGGCGATTTCGCCATTGAGATTGACGGTCATCGCCGCGAAAATGCGGCCCGGCTGATACTTGCCATGGGCGTTACCGATCAGCTGCCTGACATAGCCGGGCTGAAAGAGCGCTGGGGCTCTTCGGTCTTTCATTGCCCTTATTGCCATGGCTACGAACTCGATCAGGGAAAAATCGGCGTCATTGCCGCTTCACCCATGGCTATTCATCACGCCCTGATGCTGCCGGACTGGGGTGAGACGACTTTCTTTACCAATGGCATGTTCGTGCCGGATGAGGATCAGGCCGCACTTCTGTCTGCCCGTGGTGTCCGGGTGGAAAAAGACCCTATCGCGGAAATTGCCGGACATGCGGATGTCGTTCTGGCCGACGGCCGCAGCATTGCGCTGGCCGGTCTTTTCACTCAGCCGAAATTGCAGATCACCTCGGAATGGATCGGGAAACTCGGTTGCTCCGTGGAGGAGGGGCCTATGGGATCGAGCATCGTGACTGATGCCATGAAACAGACCACGGTCCGCGGCGTCTTTGCCTGCGGTGATGTCGCAAGGCCGGCAGGCTCGGTCGCCCTTGCGGTGGGCGATGGTGCCATGGCAGGTGCTGCGGCGCACCGGTCGATCCTGTTTCCGGAATGATCAGCTGGAGGTGAGGCTAAGCCAGCGTCCGGGCGGCATGCCGAAGGCGTTCTTGAAATGCCGGGTGAAATGCGCCTGATCGGCAAACCCGCAGGCAAATGCCGTTTCAGCAAGGCTGGCGCCGGCCCGCATCATCTCCTTGCATTTTTGTAGTCGCCGCATGATGAGATAACGATGCGGGCTGGTTCCCAGCAGGCCACGGAAATGCCGGAAGAGCGTAAAGCGGTCGAGCCCGCTTATTCGCTCCAACTCCTCTGCACCGACAGTGTCGGCACTGTTCTCCAGCAGATAGTCCCGACACCGCAAAACGGCGGCGTGGTCAATCCGTTTGATGGTTGTAGCGCGGCCATTTGAATGTTTGGAAAGCAGATCCGCCAGTCTTGATTGCCAGTCGGTCAGGAGCAGATTGTCCGGCTCGCTCTCGAGATTGCCGAGCGCCTCGATCAGACATTGCCGGAACGCGGCGTCCTCGATAACGGGATTTTTTGCAAAGGGCAGCGCCTGATATCCCGCCTGCGCGATTTTTTCAGGCGGGAGATAGAGCATACGGTAGCGCAGGCCTTCATCCGTGCCTGCGCCGCCATCGTGCACTTCGTCGGGATGCAGCACGATGACATTTCCCGGCATGCTGAAATGCGAGGTGCCGCGATAGGAAAAAGTCTGGACGCCGGAAAGTGTGACGCCGAGCGCGTAGGTGTCATGGCGATGCGGCGCATAAGCGTTGCCATGAAAGCGTGCTTCGATGCGTTCTATGCCCTCGCTTGCGGGCGCCTGCACGATCCCCTCGAATTTGCACGAACGTTCAAGATCGATGGTGCGCGAAGGGTCTAGGGTTGCTTCTCTTTCGTAACCACAGCCAGATTGAGTTCGCATGTTTGATACCAAGATCGCCGTCATCCTTCGTGATGACCTTGCCGTGTGGCAAAAACTGAACGTTACTGCATTTCTCATGTCCGGGATTGTCGCCCAGACCGGAGAGATCATCGGGGAACCATACCGCGATGGTGCCGGCAACGTCTACAATCCCCTGTCCATCCAGCCGATCGTTGTCATGGCCACCGATCAGGAAGCGCTCCGAAAGATCCATCAACGATCCCTCGAGCGTGATGTCACGACATCGCTCTACATTGAGGAAATGTTCGCGACCGGGCACGATGTCGCCAACCGTCAGGTATTTTCGGAGTTTTCTCCTGAGAATGCCAGGGTGGTCGGCATGGCGCTGCGGGCGGACAAGAAGATCGTCGACAAAATCACCAAGGGCGCAAAGCTGCATACCTAACCATGTTGCTTCAAACGCAAAAGGGAGGCTGTAAGCCTCCCTCCAATAGCGATGCAGTATCAGTGCTGCTTATTCGTCGTTCATCTTTAGAGCGGCGATGAATGCTTCCTGCGGAATTTCCACCTTGCCGAACTGGCGCATGCGCTTTTTGCCTTCCTTCTGTTTGTCCAGAAGTTTGCGCTTACGCGTCGCGTCGCCGCCATAACACTTCGCCGTCACGTCCTTGCGCAGCGCGCGCACGGTTTCGCGGGCGATGACCTTGCCGCCGATGGCCGCCTGGATCGGGATCTGGAACATGTGCGGCGGAATGAGTTCCTTGAGTTTCTCGCACATGCCGCGCCCGCGTCGGTCGGCCGCCGAGCGGTGCACCAGCATGGAAAGCGCATCCACCGGGTCGCCATTGACGAGGATCGACATCTTGACGAGATCGCCTTCGCGATAATCGATGATGTTGTAATCGAACGAGGCGTAACCCTTGGAGATGGATTTCAGCCGGTCGTAGAAATCGAATACCACTTCGTTGAGCGGCAGTTCATAGGTGATCATCGCGCGGTTGCCGACATAGGTCAGCTCCGTCTGCAGGCCGCGCCGGTCCTGACACAGCTTCAGGATGCCGCCGAGATATTCGTCCGGCGTCAGGATCGTCGCCTTGATCCACGGTTCGCGGATTTCCTTGATCTTCACCACATCCGGCATATCGGCCGGATTGTGAAGTTCTTTCTCGGTACCGTCAGTCAGCGTCATTTCATAGACAACCGAAGGTGCGGTGGCGACGAGATCGAGATTGAACTCGCGCTCAAGGCGTTCCTGAATGATTTCAAGATGCAGCAGGCCAAGGAAGCCGCAGCGGAAACCGAAGCCGAGAGCAGCGGACGATTCCATTTCGAAAGAGAAGGAGGCGTCGTTGAGGCGAAGCTTGCCGACAGCTGCACGCAGGTCTTCGAAGTCGGCGGCGTCGACGGGGAAGAGGCCGCAGAATACAACGGGCTGTGCCGGCTTGAAGCCGGGCAGGGCCTGCGCCGTCGGGCGCTTGTCGTCGGTGATCGTATCGCCGACGCGGGTATCGGCAACTTCCTTGATCGAGGCGGTGATGAAGCCGATCTCGCCGGGGCCGAGGCTGTCGACATTGACCATCTTCGGGGTCAGCACACCAACGCGCTCGATGCCGTATTTCGCGCCTGAACCCATCATGCGAATCTGCTGGCCCTTGCTCAGCACGCCGTCGATGACGCGTACCAGAACCATGACGCCGAGATAGGTGTCGTACCAGCTGTCGACCAGCAGTGCCTTCAGCGGTCCGTTTTCGCCAACTTCGCTCGTCGGCGGCGGCAGGCGATTGACGATGGCTTCCAGAACATCGGGAATGCCAAGGCCGGTCTTGGCCGAAATCATCACGGCGTCGGAAGCGTCGATGCCGATCACTTCCTCGATCTGCTCCTTGATGCGGTCGGGTTCGGCCGCCGGCAGATCGATCTTGTTGAGCACCGTCACCAGTTCGTGATCGTTGTCGATCGCCTGATAGACGTTGGCAAGCGTCTGGGCTTCCACACCCTGCGATGCGTCCACCACCAGCAACGAACCCTCGCAGGCCGAAAGCGAGCGGGACACTTCGTAGGCGAAGTCGACGTGGCCGGGGGTGTCGATGAGGTTCAGCACATAGGTTTCGCCGTTATTCGCCTTGTAGTGCAGGCGCACGGTCTGGGCCTTGATGGTGATACCGCGCTCGCGCTCGATATCCATCGAATCGAGAACCTGTTCCGACATGTCGCGTTCGGCAAGGCCGCCCGTCGACTGGATCAACCGGTCGGCCAGCGTCGATTTGCCATGATCGATGTGGGCAACGATCGAGAAGTTGCGGATATGGTCCAGGGGCGTGCGGGTCGAATTTGTGCTCATGCTCCGCGCTATAGCAGGGGCTTCTCATGCCGCAAAGCGGGAATTTGGTTAAAAGCCCTTTAAAATGGGCTTTTTAGATCGCAAATTGCTCCGGCCAGTCGCGACGGGTGGCCACCTGTCCCTCGGTTCTGAGTCTTGCGACAGCGGCAAGATCGATATCGGCAATCAATAGCGTGCTCTGCGTCACCGCATCGCTGTCGCTTTCCGCAAGGATGCCGGATGCCGGCATGCCATAGTCGGACGGCACGTAAAGCGCCGCACGGCCGCGATTTTCATCAACCGCAGGCGACCATGGGGCCTCGCCTGCGGTGGGAGAGGAGAGCACGGCATATTGGTTTTCCAGCGCCCGCGCCTGCGCGCCGATGCGCACCCGGTAAGCGCCTGCCAGCGTGTCGGTGCAGCTTGGCGCGAGAACGAGTTCCACGCCGAGTTCCGCCAGCCTGCGGCCGAGCATGGGAAACTCATTATCGTAACAGATGAGGATGCCGAGCTTGCCGACTGGCGTGTCGAAGGCTTTCAGACCCTCTGCACCGGCATGGATGTTCCATTGCTCCCGCTCGAAACGGGTCATGATCTGCTTGTCCTGATAACCGATCAACCCGTCCGGTCCAAACAGCCATGCCCGGTTGCGGAACTTGCCGTCCGGGTCCTTCACCGGCGCGCTGCCCGGTTGGAAGAGGATTTGATGTTGTCGTGCCAGCTCCTCGCAAAGTTCCACCCAGGAAGGAATAAGCGGCTGTATCTCTTCGATGGAACGATGCAGATCCGACCGTGCCTCGGGCGGTAATTGCCCGGTCAGCGCCATGGCAGAATATTCCGGCAGAAGCAGCAGTTCCGCACCCGTTTCTTTCGCCTCGCGCACGATGGCGGCAAGATGCGCCGCATAGGCTTCCCATGTCTCGATCAGTTCGATGGCATATTGGCTGGCGGCGAGGCGGGTCATCGGTTTCTATCTCCTGCGGCGATGTTCTTCATCCAGAAGGACAGCGGTTTCGGGCTCTCGACGCTCTCATCGATATCCTGCCAGGTAAAGCTGGTGCGCAGCTCGGGGTGGTGGCGGTAGCCGCGCTTTTCCCAGAAGGCATTTAGCGGCACGTAATCTGCCGGGCGGCGCGGGTGATTGGCGGGCCGTTCGACAGCGCAGAAGGTGCACCAGTCGAAGTCGAGACGTCTGGCATGGGCCTCCCGTTCCTCGAAAAACCGCACGCCGATGCCGTGACCACGATAATCCGGCAACAGCACGCTTTCGCCGAAATAAAACAGCTGCGACGGGTCGTAACCGGCCGCCAGGAAAGGCGATTTCACCTCGTCGGTTTCCGCCGCCATGGGCATGCCCGTGGACATGCCGACAACCTGCCCGCCGTCGAGCGCCAGCACGAAAACAGCGCCCTTCGTATCGGCATAGGTGGCCAGATATTTGCGCTCATATTCCACCGAACCATCATAGAGATAGGGGAAGGCGCGGAACACCGTGATCCGCAGCCGTGCGAGATCATCGAAATAGGGTGCGGCATCAATGCCGGAAAGAGACTTGATTTCGACGGTCATGGGCATTTTCACTTTCGGTTCCGCTGGTTATACCGTCATGGAAAACCCGCGCAAGCATTGAACGGAGAAGACGATGACCGCTGCCGAGACCATCCGCGCCTATTACGATGCCTTCAACCGACAGGACATGGATGCCTTTCTGGCGCTTCTTCATGACGAGGTGGTGCATGACATCAATCAGGGCGAGCGCCAGGCCGGCAAGGCGGCTTTTGCCTCCTTCATGGACCACATGAACCGCTGCTATAAGGAAAACCTCACCGACATGGTGATCATGGCGAGCGCAGACGGTAAACGTGCCTCGGCGGAATTCACCGTCAATGGCGAATATCTCAAGACTGATGAGGGATTGCCGGAAGCCGATGGCCAGAAATACGTCCTGCCCGCCGGTGCCTTCTTCGACCTGAAGGATGGAAAAGTTAGTCGAGTAACAAACTACTATAATCTGAACGACTGGATTGCCCAGGTCGGTGCCTGAAGCCTTCATTGTTCCCGCGATAATGGCCATCCGACGGTAATCGGGTTTCCACTATCATGGATATTGACTCCATCATATGGGAATTCTAATCTCATATGATGGAAAACGAAGATCATATTCTCGAACGTTCAATTGGTGAGCGGATCAGGTCGTTGCGGGCCGAAAACGGCCTGACACTGGATCGGCTTGCCTCTGAATCCGGTGTCAGCCGCGCCATGATTTCGCGCATCGAACGGGGTGAGGCGAGCCCGACGGCGTCGCTGCTCGCCCGTATCTGCGCAGCATTAGGCCTGTCGCTCTCCGGCTTCTTCGCCGAAAACGAAGAGGCTGTTTCCCCACTGGTGAGAAAACGCGACCAGCAACTCTGGAAAGATCCGGAGACCGGTTATGTCCGCCGCGCCATCTCCCCGCCTCGCGTCGGTTCCGATGTCGATATTGTCGAGGTCGAGTTTCCGGCCGGTGCTTGTGTCGGCTTTCCGCCGCATGCGGCAAGCCGGGGCATGACGCAATATGTCTGGCTTTTCGAAGGCGTTCTGGAGATGACGAGCGGCGGTACGGTGCATCTGATGGAGCCCGGAGACTGTCTTTTCATGCCGGTCGGTGAAGGACATGTCTTTCACAATCCTTCCGAAAAACCCGCCCGTTACGCCGTCGTGCTGGACCAAAGACAGCGCTGATTTTTCCTGACAGGAGTTTTCATGGCCACCATCCGCGTGCTGAACGGGCAAGAGACGCTCGACGTCCTGCCGGAACTCTGCGAAGTCCTTTCCGCCTGCGTCAATGGCGGCGCATCCGTTGGTTTCATGTTGCCCTTTTCCCCGCAGGACGCAGAGCCCTTCTGGCGAGCCGTGGCGGAAGCGGCGGATGAGGGCGGCACGATCCATGTCGTGGCGGAAGTGGATGGCAAGGTGGTGGGAACCGTGCAGGTGGGCCTCGCTTCCAAACCCAACCAGCCACATCGCGGTGATCTGATGAAGCTTCTCGTGCATCCCTCGGCGCGGGGTCTCGGGCTTGCCCGCAAGCTCATGCAGAAGGTTGAAGAAGAAACGGCAGCCCGTGGCCGTACCCTTTTGGTGCTGGATACGGCCACGGGCAGTGATGCAGAGGCTATCTATCCCCGCCTTGGCTGGGAACGGGTCGGGGTCATTCCCGATTACGCCCTGTTTCCCGATGGGCGTTATTGCGGCACGACGCTGTTTTACAAGCGGATCGGCTAGCACATTTCCGCCGCTTATTGTCCCGGCTTCAGCGTGCGGTTGAAGGCGTCAACAATTATCTTTTCCAGTTCGGCATGAATATCCGCACGGTCGCGCGGCCCGGCTGGTTCGCAGATCGGATCACGCTCGCCAACGGATTTGAGAAACGCATCGGCATCCGGTTTGCAGAGCGGCAGGAAGCTGAAGTGATTGGCCTCGTCGACCTGCTGATAGGTTGCGCCGGGCACCTCGGCTGCCAGTTTGTCCGCCAGCACGGCCGGTGGAATTTTCCCCTTGCTGCCGAGATTGATGAAGGCCAGCGGAATATCGATTGTTTTCAGGCTATCCGGCTGGAAGGCGAGTGCGAGGCCAGGATCGACCAGCACGGCGGAACGAATGCGTGGATCGCGGTTCTGCTGCTCGAAACGGGCCTTGTCGAGGGTTCCGAGGTCGAGCTTCGGTACACTGACCGGCTCGTTGTTGAGATAACCCCGGCCGCCGGCAAACCATTGGCAATCCATCATTGCAGCATGGTCTTCGCAATAGCGCTTATACGCATTGAGATCGGCGCGTGCGCCCGAAATCTCCATTGCCGCGCTGCCACCGAGCGAAAAGCCGAGGACGCCGATCCTCTGCGCATCGATCGCGCCCGACCATTTTCCCTGCGTCGTCAACGCGGTGAGGATCGTGGAAAGATCACCCGTCCGCTCCCAGATTTTCGGCGTATCGGCAGGTGTTGAATCGCCGCTGGTGGTGCCGGGATGGTTGGGGCCGGCGACGATGAAACCTTCGCTCGCAAGCTTTGCCGCGATCCAGGCCATGCCGCTCACTCTCGAGCCCGAACCGTGTGACAGAAGCACCAGCGGCAGGCGACCCGGCTGCACTGTGCTGTCCTTGAAGACGGCCGTGCCTTGAAAAATCCGGTCCTCGCCAGAATGCGTCTGCGTGCCGTTGCCCTCCGAAGGATACCAGACGGTGACGGCAAGGTCCTCGCCACGTTCGGGAGAGTGGATGGCGATTTCGCTGACGCCAACGGCTTCATTTGCAAAAGCCGGCTGGGTAATGAGAGTGGAAAACAGCATGGTGGTGATGGTGACGATGGGACGCATGAAAAACCTCTTGCGGTCGGAAAGAACGAGACCCAATCTGCACCGTCACCTGTTTTTCGCGTCCTTGATCGTGTTTGAGGTCGTACCGAAACGCGATCTGGTCCATGAAAAGACAACAGGTCGTCGATCCGGGATATTTATTCGTGCTTTTCATTCCCCTGCCATTCGTCGTGGCGCTTCTGCTGGTCGTCATGTTCATCGTCTTTTTCCGAAGCGGAGACGATGTGCGGACGAACCGCGCCTTTCTGGCCCTGATCGCGCTTTGCGCCGTGCAATCGGTTCTTGTCGGCCTGCGCTGGGGGTATGGCGTCAATGCCGTACGTTATGTCCTGCCGGTCCTTGCCGCCTGCCTGCCGCCGCTAGTCTATATCGCCTTTCGCGGCTTGATGAGGGTCGGGGCAGACAGCAGGAGAGCGATGCTGGCAAGTCTTGTGTTCTCGCCTTTGTTGGTCGTCGTTCTGGAATTCGCCTTGCCGGTAGTGATCGACCTTGCCTTGATCCTCATCTTCGTCGGCCATGCCGCCGCACTGCTTCTTCTGGGAGGAAAAGGGCCGGATGGGCTGGACGAGGCGCAATTCGCCAGCGTCACTTCTGCGCACAGGGCATTGATTATCGCCGCCATGGCGCTTTGTGTTTCGGCGCTGTTCGATCTTCTCGTGTTCCTCGATTTTGAGTGGGCGCATGGGGAAAATGTCGCCGCGCTTGTCAGCAATGCCAATCTTTTCGGGCTGTTGCTGATCGGTCTGATGGCCGCCCTGGCTGGAAAAAGCAAAGCGCCGCAAACGGCTGCAGAGCCGGCCGAGGAATTGCCGCCTCCCTCAGAACCATCGGAACAGGACCGCGACATAGTCGCTAGCCTCGACCAGCTGATGACAACACAGGCGCTTTACCGCGACGAGAACCTCAACCTGACCCGGCTGGCCAGACGCCTCGGCCTGCCCAGCCGGTTAATATCCGGTGCGATCAATCGTTCCCTCGGCATCAATGTCTCGCAATACGTCAACCAGCTCCGTATCCGCGAAGCCTGCCGGCTGCTGGAGGAGACGGAGCAATCGGTAACCGCGATCATGTTCTCCTCGGGTTTCCAGACGAAGTCCAACTTCAACCGGGAGTTTCGCCGCGTCACCGGCATGAGCCCGGTCGACTGGCGTGAACGGCAGGTGTGGAAGCTGGTCTCGCCAAACAAAACGGCCACCCGGCAGATGCCGGATGACCGTCTGAAGATGGTCGGGAAATGAGGAGGATCAGAGCGTGCCGTTGCGCTGCTGGATCATCATGTAGGTGTCATAGGTATATTCGGCGATCTGCGCCCAGAGATAGGCATCCTTCTTGAAGGCCTGCTGGCTCTCGTAGATCTTCTTGAAGCTTTCGTTCTTGGCCGAAATCTCCGCATAGGTGTCCTGCGCCGCCTTGTGGCAGACATCAAGGATTTCCTGGCTGAACGGCCGCAGGATGGCGCCCTGCGCCACCAGTTCCTTCAGGGCCTTCGGGTTGCGCGCGTCGTAGCGCTCCAGCATGCTGGCGCTGCCGGCGGCGCAGGCGTCTTTCAGGATGCGCTTGTAGTTTTCCGGCAGTTCGTTGAACTTCTGCAGGTTCACGAAGGCATGCACGGCCGGGCCGCCTTCCCACCATGCCGGATAGTAATAGTATTTTGCGACCTTGTAGAAGCCGAGCTTCTGGTCGTCATAGGGGCCGACAAATTCGGTCGCGTCGATCGTGCCCTTTTCCAGCGCGGCATAGACATCGCCGCCGGCGATCTGCTGCGGGGTAACGCCAACCTTCTGCATCACCTGGCCGGTGAGGCCGGCAATGCGCATCTTCAGGCCCTTCAGGTCGTCGATGGTGTTGATTTCCTTGCGGAACCAGCCGCCCATCTGGGCGCCTGTGTTGCCGAGCAGGATCGAGTAGATATTGTGCTGGGCAAGGAACTCGTTGAGCAGTTCATTGCCGCCGGCCTGGTTGAACCAGGCATTCGTCTGGCGCGCGTTGAGGCCGAAGGGAACCGAGGTTCCAAGCGCGAAGGTCGGGTCCTTGCCGACGTAATAATAGGCGCAGGTATGCGCCATTTCGACGGTTCCGGCCGTCACCGCATCGGCCGCCTGCAGCGCCGGCACGATTTCGCCGCCGGCGAAATGCTGGATGACGAAGTTGCCGCCGGAAGCTTCCTTGACGTGATCGGCGACCATCTGGCCAGCACCGAAAAGAATGTCGAGGCCCTTGGTGAAGGACGACGTCATGCGCCAGGTGATTTTGGGGTTTTCCTGCGCAATGGCCGGAGCGGCCAGCGCGGTTGCGGTAACACCGGCGCCAAGAGCGCCCGCCTTTCGGATAAATGATCTGCGATCCATGTCGATAAGCCCTGATACGTCTGCATATTACAGGCGAACCGCACGGTACGCCTCCCAAAGGCTACTAAACATTTATCCTTGCAGCCATCAAGAGGGAATGTTCCAAACTTGTGCGCTCTTCTGCAATCCTGTCGATTGCTGTTTTGGCACGTGATCGCGTTCTTCTTGTGGCTCCTGCCCTGCCGTGGTCAGGGTTGCGTGCGTTTTAATGCCGGATCGTCCATTGCAGGATTATAAAACAGCGAAAGTGTCAGGCTTCTGGCGATGCGTTCCGCCGTTTCCATGAACCAGTCATGGGCCTGCCTGCTCGGCGCGATGTCATCGAGCGTTGCCGAAAACAGCGTGAGCCATTGCGGGAAAAGTTCGGCCGTCATTCCACTCACGCCCAGATGCGCCTGTACCGGCTTGCCACCGTAACCGCCATTCTTGAAGGCGATTGCCGACCAGAACTGTTTCATCTTGTCCATGTGTTCCGGCCAGCGCCCGGAAAGCCGAGCATCGAAAACCGGCCCGAGCGTCGGATGTTTTAGAACGCGGCCATAAAATGTCTCGACAAGCAGATCGATGAAACCGGCATCGACGCCGATCTCAGCCATGGCTCTTTCCGCCTTGTGCTGGATGTCGGCGTTATGGGCGGCCTTTGCCGTGATTGAATCCTGCATCGTGCTTCCTTTTCCATAAATTTACGCCCTCTGGTGGTCCGCCGCAATGCGACGCTTTGACATATTAGAATCATTCTAAAAAGCTTGATTGCGACGGTCTGCCGCTGTATTTAGAATTATTCTAAAAAGGTTTCCGCCATGTTCCGCAGTCTTTTTTCCCTGTCCAAACGCCCCTTCTCCTCGCTCGGCGAGCAGGAAATCCTGGCGCTCGCCATCTCGTCGGAAGAGGATGATTCCCGTATTTACCGCTCCTACGCCGATCATCTGCGCGGGCAATATCCGCAATCCGCAAAGGTTTTCGATGACATGGCGGAGGTCGAGCAGCGGCATCGAAATGTGCTGATCGACATGCATCGCCGCCGTTTCGGAGAAACCATCCCGCTGATCCGCCGCGAACATGTGCGCGGATTTTACGAACGCACGCCGGACTGGCTGGTGAAGAACCTGTCGCTGGAAAAAATTCGCGCCCAGGCGGAATTGATGGAAGCGCAGGCGATCCGCTTTTACGATGAAGCGCTCAAGCGAACCACCGATGCCTCGACACGCAAGCTGCTGGGTGACCTGGCCGAGGCGGAGAGGGGGCACGAAGAGATTGCCCAACGGCTGGAAGAAAAACATCTCGATGAGGACGGCAAGTCCGAAGAGGCGGAAACGGCCAAGCGGCAGTTTCTTCTGACCTATGTGCAGCCGGGCCTTGCGGGGTTGATGGACGGTTCCGTCTCGACGCTTGCGCCGATCTTCGCCGCAGCTTTCGCCACGCAGGATACCTGGCAGACCTTCTTGATCGGCCTTTCAGCCTCCGTGGGCGCGGGCATTTCGATGGGCTTTACCGAGGCCGCCCATGATGATGGCAAGCTTTCGGGCCGTGGCTCGCCGGTAAAACGGGGCTTCGCCTCTGGCATCATGACGGCCGTCGGTGGCCTCGGCCACGCGCTGCCTTATCTCATTCCGCATTTCTGGACGGCCACGGCGATCGCCGCCATCGTCGTTTTCGTGGAACTCTGGGCCATCGCCTTCATTCAGAACCGCTTCATGGAAACGCCGTTCCTGCGGGCGGTGTTTCAGGTTGTGCTTGGCGGTTCGCTGGTGCTGGCAGCCGGCATTATCATCGGCAATGGCTGAAAAAAGAAAGAGCCCGCGGCTGCGGGCTCTCGTCTGTCCAGAATGGTAGTTTGAGTGTCAGCGCAACGCGCCAACCAGGACGTCACGACCATCTTCGATGGAGACCCAGCGGCCGGTATTGAAGGACGCCTGCCGTTTCAGATAGGTGTAATTCGTGTCGGTCCAGAGCTTCACGTCGTCGGTGAGGTTGTCGAGAATATAATCGCCATCGGTGGTACGAAGCGTCAGCACGGCATGGCCTTCACCATCCGGTTTGCGCACGACGGTGATCAGCAGGTCGGCCACGGAAAAACCGCGCTCGATCAGCTTCTTGCGCTTCAGCAGCACAAAATCTTCGCAGTCGCCGGCCGTCGTCGGATATTCCCAGACTTCGTCCTTGCCGTAGATTTCCTGATCGGTCATCGCCACGATTGTGGTGTTGACGGAGGTGTTGATCTCACGAATGACGCCCCAGCCATATTCGGTAACGCGCGGCGGCGGCGTCATCTTGTTGCGAATGTTGCATTCATCCGCATATTTCTGACAGAACTCGTAATGGCCGATCGGCTGGGAGGTAATCCCGCCCGTCACCATGGAAGGGCTTCCCTTGATTTCCGCCATGGCGGAAGCAGCAGTCATTAGCCCGGCGGCAACTGCAAACAGCAGCGCACGCGCCAGCGGTGCGTTCATCATGAAACCCGTCCCTTAATTCTTAATGAAAAGTTAAGAGGGATGGGGGGTAGGAGTCAATCATTAGCAATCGGTGGCTCGCAAGACTCGTTGAATATGGTTAAGAGCGTTGCGCAAATGCCTATATTGCAAGGGCTTTGACGGCTGCGAGCATCCTGTCGATATCCTGCGGCCGGGAAAGCCGGTGGTCGCCGTCGCGGATCAGCGTCAGCACCACATCGTCGGCGGGAAGATGTTCAACGAGCTTGAGTGCGTGCTGATAGGGAACGTCGGGATCACGCATGCCCTGCAGGATGTGAACGGGGCAGCCGGTGGTGATGATGCCCGTAAGCACGCGGTTCTGCCTGCCGTCCTCCATCAGCGCCCGGGTAAAGATGTTGGGTTCAGGGCTATATTCCGAATGTTCCTCGAAATAGCCTCTTTCCACCAGCGACGTCTTTTCCGCTTCCGTCAGGCTGGGCTCTATCAACTCCGCAGTGAAATCGGGAGCCGGGGCAATAAGAACCAGACCGGCGACGGAGGGCGCACCGCCTGCCTTGCGCAGCTCCTCGACCATGCGCAACGCAATCCACCCACCCATGGACGAGCCAACGAGGATGACACGCGCCGGTGCCTTGGCGCGTAGCACGGCGAGTGCTTCTTCCAGCCACCGCGAAATCGTGCCTCTTTTGAAATCGCCACCGGAAGCTCCGTGGCCGGAATAATCGAGCCGCAGGCAGGCGAGGCCATTTTCCGCTGCGAAGCGATCGAGCTCCACAGCCTTGGTTCCCCTCATGTCGGAACGATAGCCACCGAGCCAGACGAGCAGGGGTGCGTCCGGCTGTGATGCTGCGCGGCGATGGAGAAAAGCGATGTTGCGGGCGTCGTCACCCGCTCCCATATGCAGGAATTCAGCGGCTTGTTCGGTCATGTATATGCAATTCTCCTGATTTTCGTGCAATATCGGCGGCGTATTTGCAAAAACCGTGGCAAGAGGTGATCTTTTCGGGCAGATATGCTATTGACTTCGCCACGGCAATAACGACATTTCCGCCGCTTGTACCAAACAAGCTGTTTTTTGCTGACGTGATCCAGAAACAGATCAGGAGAATACGACCATTCGCAGACCTTTCAAAGCCGATGCCCCCGTCAAGGAGGGCCCGCGCTCCAACCGGGAAATTCGGGTTCCCAGAGTTCAGCTTATTGATGAAGAGGGCCAGAACCTCGGTAGCATGCCGACGGATCAGGCTTTGAAAATGGCGGAAGAGGCCGGTCTCGATCTCGTCGAGATTTCGCCGAACGCAGAGCCGCCGGTATGCAAGATCCTCGATCTCGGCAAGCTTAAATACTCGACCCAAAAGAAAGCCGCTGAGGCGCGCAAGAAACAGAAGATCGTCGAGGTCAAAGAAATCAAGATGCGCCCCAACATCGACACGCATGACTATGACGTGAAGATGAAGGCGATGAACCGCTTCTTTGACGAGGGTGACAAGGTGAAGGTGACGCTGAAGTTCCGTGGCCGTGAAATGGCCCACCAGGAACTTGGCATGAAACTTCTCCTCCAGGTGAAGGAAGATACCCAGGCGATTGCCAAGGTGGAAGCCGAGCCGAAGCTGGAAGGCCGTCAGATGATGATGGTTCTCGCCCCGAAATAATTTTGCGCCAGTCCTGAAAGCTGCGTAAATAACCGCCGCAAGGGGAAATTTTCATTCCCCGTTGCGCTTTTAGCCGACTGCGGTTATAAGCGCGCGTCCGAACGGTCCGGCAGGGCATGCCGAGGCCGTTCCTGAATAGCTTGAAATAGGCCTCGTCTGCCTGTTTCGATACAAAAACACGGAGTAGCAAAATGCCCAAGATGAAGACGAAGTCCGCTGCAAAAAAGCGGTTCAAGATCACCGCTACCGGTAAGGTTGTTGCAGCCGCCGCCGGTAAGCGCCACGGCATGATCAAGCGTACCAACAAGTTCATTCGCGACGCGCGTGGAACCATGGTTCTCGCCGAAGCTGACGGCAAGAAAGTCGTCAAGAACTACCTGCCGAACGGTCTCTGAGACTTTTCCGCACTTTTGGACACTTTAAGGAGATCATGACATGGCACGCGTAAAACGTGGCGTAACTTCCCGCGCCAAGCACACCAAGACACTCAAGGCAGCCAAGGGCTTCTACGGCCGCCGCAAGAACACCATCCGCGCAGCAAAGGCTGCTGTGGATCGTTCCAAGCAGTACGCTTACCGCGACCGCAAGGTCAACAAGCGCAACTTCCGCGCTCTGTGGATCCAGCGTATCAACGCTGCTGTTCGCGAATTCGGCCTGACCTACGGCCGCTTCATCGACGGCCTGAACAAGGCTGGCATCGAAGTCGACCGCAAGGTTCTGTCCGACATGGCTATCCATGAGCCGGCAGCATTCGGCGCGCTCGTTGAAGCAGCGAAGAAGGCTCTTGAGTACCTCAAGGATGCTGGTACGACCAACGAGTTTGAAACCGCTGTAAAGTAATTACGGCGCGGACAATCTGTTGTTCATTTGAAACCCGCGCCGGTCCTCCGGCGCGGGTTTTCGATTTTTTGGAATTCACGGCAGTTCCGGCAAAGGCGTAGAGCGTTTTGCACCGGGGTTGCCAGAAGGGTGGGGCATCCAGCTTTCGGTTGGCATGTTCCATTGGGGGGCAAGAATGCTGGTTGCCGCAAGTGAGGCGGAAAAGGCGAAGGGTTTCCACGTCCATCTCGAAGATGGCGATATCGCAGCCTTGATGCGGGTTCTGCTTAAAAGCGAGCGCCGCGTGCAGAAACTCGAGCTTTCCACAACGACCGTCTGGATAAAACGCCAGGGCACGGAAACGCCGTCCTGGTGGATAAAGCTGCAGACTTTTCTTGCAAAGCTGCTTCCCTATACCTTTATGCGTCCTTCGCCGCCGCTTGATGGCGCCGGTCTCATGCGCCGCGAACTCGAAACGCTGGAGGCCTTCAAGGCCCGTGGTTTCCCCGTGCCCCCCGTCATCTATTCCTCGCTGACGGCCGTTGTGCTTGGCGATGTCGGCCCCACCATCATGGAGCGCATGGATGCGATAAAGGCCACGACACCGGTGGAGCACGATACGCTGCTTGTAAAATCCGCAGAGGCGCTTGGCGAGTTGCATGCGGCGGGTCTCTGCCATGGTCGTCCGCATGTGCGTGACTTCTTTCTCCAGGACGGCCGTGTCGGTTTCATGGATTTCGAGGAGCGTCCTCAGGAGGTCATGCCGCTGGAAACGGCGCAGGCCCGCGATATATGGCTGCTGTTTTTACAGGTTGCCACCCGCGCCTGCGATGCGCCGGGGACCTGCGATGCGGCCTTCGCCCGCTGGCGCGAAAACGCCCCGCCCCGGGCGCTGGAAGAATTGTGCCGCCTGACCGGCATTCTCGGGCGATTTTTACCGCTTGCCCGGTTGATCGGGCGCGTGCGGATGGGTAGTGATCTGCGACGCTTTATCATGGCGACCGACTATCTGATGAATGCTGTGAACCCCGAAGCCGCTGTCAAAAAGACCGGCAAGGCAGGAAAAGATGACTGAACTTGATACCTTGAAATCGCAATTGATGTCGGAGATCGCCGCTGCTGCCGATGAACCGGCCATCGAAGCCGTGCGCGTTTCCGCGCTGGGCAAGAAGGGCTCGGTTTCGGAGCTTCTGAAGACGCTGGGCAGCATGACGCCGGAAGAGCGCCAGACCCGCGGTGCTGCCATCAACCAGCTCAAGACTGAGATCACCGATCTTATCGGCGAACGCAAGAATGCGCTGAAGGATGCTGCCATTGCCGCCCGGTTGAAGGCGGAAACGGTGGATGTCAGCTTGCCGGTTCGCCAGTCCCCGGCCGAGCGTGGCCGCATTCATCCCATCAGCCAGATCGTCGATGAAATCACCGCCATCTTCGCGGATATGGGTTTCTCGATCGCCGAAGGTCCCGATATCGAGACCGATTATTACAACTTCACGGCGCTGAATTTCCCCGAAGGCCACCCGGCCCGCGAAATGCACGACACCTTCTTCTTCCAGCCGGATGAAAACGGTGAGCGTAAGGTGCTGCGCACGCACACCTCGCCGGTGCAGATCCGCACCATGGAAAGCCAGAAGCCGCCGATCCGCATCGTCATTCCCGGCAAGACCTACCGTCAGGATTCCGACGCCACCCATTCGCCGATGTTCCATCAGGTCGAAGGCCTTGTCATCGACAAGAAAGCGCATGTCGGCAATCTGCGCTGGGTGCTGGAAGAGTTCTGCAAGACCTTCTTCGAGGTCGACAGCGTTGTCATGCGTTTCCGCCCGTCCTTCTTCCCCTTCACGGAGCCGAGCTTCGAGGTGGATATTCAGTGCGACCGTTCCGGCCCGATCGTCAAGTTCGGCGAAGGTAACGACTGGATGGAAATTCTCGGCTGCGGCATGGTGCACCCGAACGTGCTGCGTGCTGGTGGGCTGGACCCGGACGAATATCAGGGCTTTGCCTGGGGCATGGGCCTCGACCGCATCGCCATGCTGAAATACGGCATGCCTGATCTGCGCGATTTCTTCAACGCCGATGTCCGCTGGATGAACCATTACGGCTTCCGCCCGCTCGACATGCCGACGCTGTTCGGCGGTTTGAGCGTTTAATCCGGTTAGCCAAGGAGCAAAGACATGAAATTCACTCTTTCCTGGCTGAAAGAGCATCTGGATACCGATGCGACGCTGAACAAGATTTGCGAGCGGCTGACGGCAATCGGCCTCGAGGTCGAAGAAGTTGACGACAAGGCGGCTTATAAGCCTTTCGTCATTGCCAAGGTGGTTTCCGCTGAAAAACATCCTGAGGCCGACCGCCTCAAGGTGCTGATGGTCGATGCCGGTGATGGCAAGCCGGTGCAGATCGTCTGCGGTGCGCCCAATGCACGCGCCGGCCTTGTCGGTGCGCTGGCGCGTCCGGGCGTGTATGTCCCGGGTATCGATGTCACCCTTGCTGTCGGCAAAATTCGCGGCGTCGAAAGCCACGGCATGATGTGCTCCGAAAAGGAGCTCAACATTTCTGACGATCATGACGGCATCATCGATCTGCCGCAGGATGCCCCTGTCGGCACGTCCTTCGCCACCTATGCCGGCCTCGACGATCCGATGATCGAAATCAACCTGACGCCGAACCGTCCGGATTGCACGTCGATCTACGGCATTGCCCGTGATCTTGCGGCTTCCGGTCTCGGCAAGCTGAAGACAAGGCCTGCGCCGTCCTTCAAGGTGGAAGGCGCAACGCCCGTCGATGTGAAGCTGGAACTGGACGATGCGGCGCTCTGCCCCGGCTTTTCGCTGCGCATCGTGCGTGGCGTGAAGAACGGCCCGAGCCCGAAATGGATGCAGCAGCGCCTGATGGCAATCGGCCTGCGCCCCATCAACGCTCTTGTCGACATCACCAACTACATGACCTTCGATCAGGGTCGGCCGATGCACGTCTTCGACGCTGCCAAGGTCAAGGGCGATCTGACGGTTCGTCGTGCGAAAGAGGGTGAGACGATCCTCGCACTCGACCAGCGGGAATATAAGCTCGGCCCGAACAATGTCGTCATCGCCGACGAAAAGGGCCTAGAGTCCATCGGCGGCGTGATGGGCGGCGAACATTCCGGCTGCGACGAAAACACTGTCGACGTGCTGATCGAGTCCGCACTCTGGGATCCGATCAACATCGCCAAGACCGGCCGTTCGCTCGGCATCATCACCGATGCGCGTTATCGTTTCGAGCGCGGCGTTGATCCGGAATACATGGTTCCAGGTCTGGAGCGCACCACCGAACTGGTTCTGGAACTCTGTGGCGGCGTCGCTGGCGAAGCCCGGGTCGTGGGTTATAAGGGCCATCAGCCCAAGGTCGTGGATTTCCCGCTCGCGGAAGTGAAACGCCTGACGGGTCTGGAAGTCTCGGCAGAAGAGAGCCTCACCATTCTCAAAGGCCTCGGTTTCGGTGTCGAGGGAACGGGCGAGCGCGTTTCCGTCACCGTCCCGTCCTGGCGTCCTGATGTCGACGGCAAGGCTGATCTGGTGGAAGAAGTCATGCGCATCCACGGCGTCGACAATATCAAGCCGGAACCGCTGGAAAACTTCGGTGCCGTCAATGGTCGTATCCTGACCACGCTGCAGATTCGCACGCGTACTGCGCGCCGTGCCCTGGCAAGCCGTGGCATGCTGGAAGCCGTCACGTGGTCCTTCATTCCGGAAGCGCAGGCGAAGCTCTTCGGTGGCGGTTCGCCGGCCCTGAAGCTCGCCAACCCGATTGCGGCCGATATGTCGGACATGCGGCCCTCGTTGCTGCCTGGCCTGTTGACCGCCGCCCAGCGTAATGCCGACAAGGGGCATAGTGACGTCGCGATCTTCGAGGTTTCCGGCACCTATGAGGGCGATACGCCTGAGAAGCAGCGCCGTGTTGCCGGCGGTGTCCGCCGTGGCACGGCCTCGCTCGCAGGCAGCGGCCGCATGTGGTCCAATGCTGCCAAGGGCGGCGGCAAGCCGGTGGATGTCTATGACGCCAAGGCTGATGCGCTCTCGGTGCTGGAAGCCTGCGGCCTGCCCATGGCCAATGTGCAGATCGAAGCCGGTGCGCCTTCCTGGTATCACCCCGGCCGTTCCGGCACCATCAAGATGGGCCCGAAGGTCGTGCTCGGTTATTTCGGTGAATTCCATCCGAAGACCCTGTCCGAACTGGATGTTTCCGGTGCCTATTGCGGTTTCGAGATTTATCTCGATGCCATGCAGGAGCCGAAGAAGAAGGCGACCCGTACCAAGCCCGCACTTGAGCTTTCGCCCTTCCAGGCCGTCAAGCGCGACTTCGCCTTCGTGGTGGACAAGTCGGTCGAGGCGGGTGCCATCATCAAGGCCGCGACGAGCGCCGACCGTAAGCTGATCACCGGCGTCAATGTCTTCGATATCTTCGAGGGGGCGTCGCTCGGCGAAAACCGCAAGTCGGTGGCCATCGAAGTCCAGATCCAGCCGGTCGACAAGACGCTGACGGATGAGGATTTCGAGGCGCTGACGGCCAAGATCGTTGGCAATGTCGAGAAGTCGACAGGTGGCGTTCTGCGTGCTTGAAAGCCGATGGCTGAATGAAAAAAGCCGCGGCGGTTGCCGCGGCTTTTTTTGTTTTTAGCGGTTGGCCATCTGGGACATGCGCGCGGGATAGCGTTCCCCCGCAACCTTTGCCGGCGAGAGGAGGGCGCCGAGGCTCGCAACTTCTTCCGCCGTCAGCGAAACATCCGCTGCAGCGACGTTTTTCTCCAGATTGGCGATTTTTGTGGTGCCGGGGATAGGAGCGATGAAGTCGCCCTGTGCCAGCACCCAGGCGAGCGCCAGTTGCCCGGCGGTAACGCCCTTTTCAGTCGCCATGTCTTCCAGAAGCTGGATGAGCGCCAGATTGGCGTCGAAGTTTTCGCTTTGGAAGCGCGGCAGGCCGCGACGGAAATCATCGGCGGCGAGGCCGTCGAGTGACTTCAGCGCGCCCGTCAGAGCCCCGCGCCCGAGCGGGCTGAAGGGGACAAAACCAATGCCGAGTTCACGGCAGGTTTCCAGCACGCCATTTTCCTCCACATCGCGGGTCCACAGCGAATATTCGCTCTGAATGGCGGCAATCGGATGGGTGGCGTGCGCTTTGCGAAGCGTTTCGGCACTGGCTTCGGAAAGGCCGAGATGTTTCACCTTGCCTTGCTTCACCAACTCCGCCATGGCCCCGACCGTCTCTTCGATCGGCACATCGGGATCGACGCGATGCTGGTAAAACAAGTCGATGGCATCGACGCCAAGACGTTTGAGCGAGGCTTCGGCGACGGCGCGCACATTTTCCGGCCGGCTGTCGGTGCCCACCATCATCTGGCCTGCGGGTTTGCTGGGGTCGATCCTGAAACCGAACTTGGTGGCGATGACCACCTTGTCGCGATAGGGCTTCAAACCCTTGCCGACGAGAATCTCGTTATTGTAAGGCCCATAAACCTCTGCCGTATCGAAAAAGGTGACGCCGAGTTCGACGGCGCGGTGCAGCGTCGCTATTGCGCTGCTTTCATCGCCGGTCGGGCTATAGGCATGGGTCATTCCCATGCAGCCGAGGCCAAGCGCCGAAACGGATAGGTTGTTTCCAAGGGTTCTTTGTTTCATCTGTTCGTCCTTCCATAAGGAACCGCCCGTCATCAGGGCGTGATCAGAAAATAGTGTCTCATGGCGATAAAAATAATCGCTGCAAATCTACTTGGGTTGTTCTATCATTTAGAACAATGAACCGTGTGCAACTCTCCCAGCTGGCCGTTCTCGCTGCCGTTGCCGAAGGCCGCAGCTTCCGCAAGGCTGCGGCTGAACTCGCCATTGCGCCCTCCGCCGTCAGCCATGCCGTCTCGTCACTGGAGGCAAGCCTTGGCCTGCGTCTGCTTCATCGTACCACCCGCAGCGTTTCGCCGACAGAGGAGGGAAGGCGGCTTCTCGAAACACTGGGTCCGGCGCTTGCAGATATCGATGCGGTCATCGAGACGCTTGCCGAGCATGGCGGGAGACCGGCCGGCCCCCTGCGCATCACCCTGCCGAGGCTGGCCGCCGAGGATCTCATCGTGCCGCGACTGGGTGAGTTCCTGCGGCTCTATCCCGATATTTCACTCGAAATCTCAACCGATGACCGTTTTGAAGATATTGTCGCGAAGGGTTTCGATGCCGGGCTACGGCTCGGGGAGCACCTCGACGCGGATATGATTGCGGTGAAAGCCAGCGGCGCATGGCGCGGCGCAATTGTTGGTTCTCCGTCCTATTTTGCAGAAAATCCACCACCACGCGATCCCAGGGATCTCATCCGCCATCGCTGTATTCGCCGCCGTTTCGCCAGTGGTCTTATCTATCGCTGGGAACTGGAGAAGAACGGCAAGCCGCTGGTGGTCGATGTGCAGGGACCTTTGATCCTGTCGGACCAGAGCCTCATTCGCCGGGCAGCGATCGACGGGGCAGGGCTCGCCTTCGTTTTCGAGCAGCGCGTCGAGGACGATATCAGGGAGGGCAGGCTCATCCGCGTGCTGGAGGACTGGTGCGCACCCTTTGACGGCTTTTATACCTATTATCCCTCCCGCCGGCAGATGCGTCCGGCGCTGAGGGCTTTTGTGGATTTTTTCCGCTTCCGGGGCTGATCAGAACTTGATGCGATAGCGAATATGGCCGTCGCTTTTCACGTAGCTGTCGTAAAGTTTCTGGGCGCGGTGGTTGTCCTCGCCCGTGTGCCAGTATAGCCGTGACCAGCCCTTTTCCTTGCAGATGGTGATAAGATCGTCCATCAGCGCCCGGCCCGTTCCCTTGCCACGGATTTCCCCATCGACAAATAAATCCTCCAGATAGCAATCCGGCGTCTTCACCCAGGTGGAATCATGGAAGTGGTGGATGGCGAAACCCGCCATCCCGTCACCCAGCACGGCCACACGCATCGAAACACGGGATGTGGGATCAAGGATGCGCGCCCAGGTATGGTCGGTGACGTCATCGGCAAGCTCGACCTCATAAAAGGCAAGGTAATCGTTCCAGAGGCGCAGCCATTCCGCCCGGTCAGCCGGCTCAGCGTTACGAATTGCAAGTTCCATCTTATGCGCCTGCCTTGTCGAGAAGGGTCATCATTTCATCGGTCAGTTTCAACTCGATGGCGCGTTTGAAGCTTTCAAGCTGCGACAGGCTGGTGGCACTGGCAATCGGCGCGGTTATCGCCTTTTTCCGCAACAGCCACGCCAGCGCGATATCGGCGAGCTTGGCCCCGGTCTGTACCGCCACCGCATCCATCGCGCCTAGAACGGCAAGGCCACGCGTGTTGACATATTCGCCGACGCGATAGCTGCGGGCAACGCCTTCCGTATCGGCCTTGGCACGGTATTTCCCGGTCAGGAAACCGGCGGCGAGGCTGTAGTAGTTGATGACGCCAATCTCTTCCTTCACACAGAGATCAGCAAGCGGACCTTCGAAATCCGCACGGTTGTAGAGATTATATTCCGGCTGCAGCACGTCGTAACGCGGAAGACTGTTTTTCGCAGCCGTATCCAGCGCCTCCTGAAGCTGGCTGGCGGAATAGTTGGAGCAGCCAATGGCGCGGATTTTTCCCTGTTCCTTCAGCTTTGCAAAGGCGGCAAGCGTCTCTTCCAGCGGCACCTCGGCATCCGGCTTGTGGGCGAGGTAGAGGTCGATATAGTCGGTCTGCAGCCGCTTCAGCGAGGCTTCGACAGCCTCTGCGATCCACTTGGCGCTGAGGCCGGTCTTCTGGCCGCGATTGTCAAAACCGACCTTGGTGACGATCACCGCATCCTCGCGCTTGATGCTCGATTGCTTCAGCCATTTGCCGATGATGACTTCGGATTCGCCGCCCTCATGCCCGTCTACCCAGGCGGAATAGACATCCGCCGTGTCGATGGCGTTGAACCCGGCGTCAAAAAAAGCGTCGAGCAGGGCAAAGGAAGTCTTCTCATCCGCTGTCCAGCCGAACACGTTGCCGCCAAAGACGATCGGGGCGATGGAGAGGCCGGTGCGGCCGAGGTTTCGTTTTTCCACGGGGAATTCTCCTGTTGCTGACTTTGTGGCAAGGTTAGCAACTGCTCATCCGCATAACCATTCAATTCCTTTGATGGCACTCATCAGGCAATGGACGGAAGCCGGCGAGATCAGCTCCGATAGCGGCGATAGTGGCTGGGAGGAAGGTGATTGTGCTGTTGCCACACGCGCCGCAAATGCCGGGCAGAGGCAAACCCCGCCCGTTCGGCAATGGACTCCATATCGAGGCGGCTATTGGCGAGAATGTCACGGGCCAAATTGACCCGCATCAGATTGACATAATCGATGACGCTGATGCCGGTATGTTCGCGAAACAGGCGTGACAGATGCCTTTCGCTGAGGGCTGCAATATCGGCCAGGCTTTCCAGTGACCAGTCCTGCGCTGGCTCTGCCATCACCCGGTCCTGCACGCGGTGAATGGCGGGGTGCATGTGGTTACGGCCTGTCAGCCAGGGCGAAATTTGCGGATCGCTGCCGTTGCGCCTCAGATAGACAACCATGGTTTTTGCAATACGCGCCGCAACGGCCGGGGATGTCAGCCGGGAAACCACATGCAGCATGAGATCGATGCCGGTGGAGATGCCCGCGCTTGAAAAGCGGTTTCCGTCCTCGACGAACAGTCGGTTTTCGGCCACCTGGGACAATGGCGCGATGCGTCGCAGCGCCTCGATGCAATCGGCATGGGTGGTGCAGCTTCGTCCATCGAAAAGTCCGGCCTCTCCCGCCAGCAATGCGCCGGAGCAGATGGAAATGACGGTGGTGTCGATACGTGCGACGCGGCCCAGCCATGCCGTCAATGCCTGACGCTCCCGCCGCGTTTCCGGCTCGCACTCGGAACGTGAAGTGCTGCCGGAGATCAAGAGAAACGCATTTTCCGGAAGCGCCGCGGGCAGGGCCGCCAGCCCGCAAAGGTCAAGGCCGATCGAGGATTGTTGCCTGTCCCTTGACGCAATGTAGCGGCAGTCGAAAAAAATGTCGCTTTGCTCGTCATTGGCATAACGGATGACCTGCAGGGGGCCGGCAATATCGAGCAACAGCGCGTGCGGCGGCACAAGCGTATAAAACGGAATGATGCGTGTGCCGCCTTTATCCATCAAGCTGCTTCTTTCAAGGTTGCAAGCGCGTCGTTCACAGTGGCGATGCGCGCGAAGCGCCCCGCCAGCACCAGTTCGGTCCGTTTGCGGATATCGTCGGCGCTGAACACCGTGCCGGAGGCATGTGTCATCGGAAAGGTCAGCGTCGCCTCGGTGACGTAATCGACGCTGTAGCCGAGATCGGAAGCGTGCCGGGTGGTCGTTTCGCAGCATTGTTCGGTGCGGATGCCTGAGACGATCAGCCGGTTGATACCTTTCTGCGTCAGCCAGATTTCAAGGCCGGTGCCGGCAAAAGCCGAATGACGGTTCTTGTGGAAGGTCACGTCCGGGACGATCCTTACACCCTCCAGCGCGCGGACATAGCCGCTGTCTTTCGAGAAGGCCTTGTCGCCATCGACATGGAAGATTTGAACAACGGGAATTCCCGCGGCCTTGGCGCCGTCGATCAATGCCTGCTGTTTCTCCAGATAGGCGGTGAGCCCGCTTTCCTCGAAATAAGGGGTGTGCCGAAACGATTCCTGAACGTCGATGACGAGCAGTGCGGTGTGAGAAGAGGACATTTTATGTTTCTCCATTGGGGGTACTGATAGCATAATTCACCTTTATAAGTATCGATAAAAGCAACCAGGCCGACAAAGGCAGGACATATCCAGCCATACTTTATACTGACCGGATTTTGCCGGCTTGCCACACGGTGCCGGGATGGTAAGTTTCCGAAGAAATGGCAGAGTGGGAGAACGGGAATGCTGCGCTTCGGAATAATCTCAACGGCGAAGATCGCTCAGGATCACGTCATTCCGGCAATACAGGATGCGCAAAACTGTGTGGTCAGCGCCATCGCCAGCCGCGATCACGCCAAAGCGCGTGCAGTGGCCGAGCGTTTTTCCGTGCCCAACGCCTTCGGTTCTTATGAGGAGATGCTGGCATCGGATGTGATCGATGCGGTCTATATCCCGCTTCCCACCTCCCAGCATGTGGAATGGACCATCAAGGCGGCCGATGCCGGCAAGCATGTTCTGTGCGAAAAGCCGATTGCGCTGAAAGCGGAAGAGATCGATACGCTTATCGCCGCACGCGACCGCAACGGCGTTATTGTGTCCGAGGCCTTCATGGTCACCTATGCGCCGGTCTGGGCCAAGGTGAAGGAGTTGCTGGCATCGGGCGCCATCGGCACGCTGAAACATGTGCAGGGCGCTTTCAGCTATTTCAATCGCGATCCCGGCAACATGCGCAATATTCCCGAACTGGGCGGCGGCGCCCTGCCGGATATCGGCGTCTACCCGACCATCGTGACCCGTTTTGCCACCGGCGCGGAGCCGAAGCGGGTGCAGGCCACAGTTGAGCGCGACAGGGAATTCGGTACAGATATCTATTCCAGCGTCAGGGCTGATTTCGGCGATTTCGAACTGAGCTTTTATCTGTCGACCCAGCTTGCGGCCCGTCAGCTCATGGTCTTCCACGGCACGGATGGTTACATCGAGGTCAAATCCCCTTTCAACGCCAATCGCTGGGGTGCGGAAGAGATCGAGCTGACCAATCAGGCCCATAGCCAGTCGCAAATCTTCCGGTTTCAGGATAGCCGTCAATACAAGCTGGAGGCGGAGGCTTTTGCCCGGGCGGCAAAGGGCGAGGGCGAAGTCGTCACGCTGGAAAGCTCGCGGAAGAACCAGCTTTTTATCGACGCCATCTATCGGGCAGCTGAAAAGGACGGTTGGGAAACGGTTTAATCCCGGTCCAATTGTCGTTTTTGCAGCCGTCGGTAGCCGTAAAGCGCCAGCAGCAATGCCGCGAATGCTGAAAAGGCGAGCGGGATAAGCGGCTGGACCAGCGGGTTGCGCCACTGCAGCAACACAAACAGCCCGACACCGACGATGCGGGAGGTGAGCGTCACGGCATTCACGAGAAAAACGCTCAATGTGGCGGGTGCACGGCTGTTGGAGCGGTTCAGCCGCCAGCTCGTCGCAACGCCTGCCGCCGCACCGGGCAATCGGGCGGCCAGCGGATCGACACCGAGATAGAAAATGAGCAGGCAGGTGACTGTAAGGTCAGCGGCCAATCCGCAAATCTCGGTCAACGCGAAGTGCGGAAGTCTCAAGGCCGTGAGCTTTTAAAGTGTCGGTTGCGTGGAGCGCGGGCGTTGCAGCACGAGAAGGCCGATGACGACACCGACGACGCCAAAATTATAACCGGCTAGCGCCAAAAGCAGCGACATCAACGGCACGGCCGTGGAAGAAAGCGCCATTGCTACACCATAAGCGCCGATAATCATCATGCAGATGAAAATGATGCTGAAGACAGAACGCAACGCAACTGCGGTTACGCCAAGCACTGTGGCGGTAAGAAAAATCATGGATGCCGCCTCCTCTTTGGTTGCCGGGCCTAGGACAAGACCTAGCGTCTTCTTCCCTAACGAACCCTTGTTTTCTCCTCCGTTCCCTGTTTTCCTAACTCGTTAGTTGAGGATATGGTTTCATCGCCGTTAAAATCGGGCTGGCGAGCACCGGCATTTCCGAATCGACGGGTTTTGGTTACAAACGGTCATGAGCGATATCTTCTCCCACGCCGCATTGAGCAATCTCGCCGAGTTCTCGGTGTCCGAACTGTCGGGTTCCATCAAGCGCACGGTGGAGACGGCTTTCGAGCAGGTGCGGGTGCGCGGCGAGATTTCCGGCTATCGCGGCCCGCATTCTTCCGGTCACGCTTATTTCTCGCTGAAGGATGATCGCGCCCGCATCGATGCGGTGATCTGGAAGGGCACGTTTTCACGGCTGAAGTTCCGCCCGGAAGAGGGCATGGAAGTCATCGCGACGGGCAAGGTCACCACCTTTCCCGGCTCCTCGAAATACCAGATCGTCATTGAAAGCCTCGAGCCGGCCGGTGCCGGCGCACTGATGGCGCTTTTGGAAGACCGCCGCCGGCGTCTGGCGGCGGAAGGGCTGTTCGATGCGGCCGGAAAGCGCCGCCTGCCGTTCATGCCGCATGTCATCGGCGTCGTTACTTCACCCACCGGCGCTGTCATTCGCGATATTCTTCACCGCATTTCGGATCGTTTTCCCGTCCATGTCGTCGTCTGGCCGGTCAAGGTGCAGGGCGAAGGCTCGGGCGAGGAAGTGGCGAACGCCATTCGCGGTTTCAACGCGCTTCGGCCTGGTGGTGAGATCGCCCGCCCGGATGTGCTGATTGTTGCCCGTGGTGGCGGCAGTCTGGAGGACCTCTGGAGCTTCAACGACGAAATCGTCGTGCGCGCTGCGGCTGAAAGTGAAATTCCGCTGATTTCCGCCGTCGGACACGAGACGGATACAACATTGATCGATTATGCCGCCGATGTGCGCGCACCGACGCCCACGGGAGCGGCGGAGATGGCCGTGCCGGTGCGCGCGGAACTGGAAGCGCAGCTTTCCGGCATTGCTGCCCGCCTTTCCGGCTCGGTGTCGCGGCAGATGGACAATCGCCGCCAGGGTTTGCGGGCGCTGGTGCGGGCGCTGCCGTCGCTCGACCAGCTTCTGGCCCTGCCGCGCCGCCGTTTTGACGAGGCCGCAAGCGGTCTCGGTCGTGGGCTTGAAATGACCACGCTGAACAAGCGCCGCGCCTTTGAGCGCTCCGCTTCGGGGCTTCGGCCGGAAACTCTTCTGAACGGTCTCAAACACCACAGGCAGAGGATCACCGAGCGTATGCACCGGGCCGAGACCCTGGTGGAACGCCGGCTCTTGCAGGGCAAAGGCCGCGTCGATGCCTTCGATTCCGCGCTGCGTTCGCTACCAGCCCGCCTGCTTGGCCAGCTGGAGCGGCAGAAGGAACGCGTCGTCACCGCCGCGCGCCGGGCCGATACCGCCGTCCTGCATCGCATGGCGCAGAACCGCTCGGGTCTTGCCGCCCACAATCGCATCCTGCAATCGCTCTCTTATAAGAACGTGCTGAACCGCGGTTATGCCGTGATCCGTGATGAAGAGAACCGGCCGCTGACCCGTGCCGCGGCCATTGCCTCCGGCGCTGTCGTGTCTATGGAATTTGCCGACGGTCGCGTCTCCGCCATCACAACGGGAGAGGGAACGCCGTCCCCGGATGCCGCCGCCGCACAAAAAAAGAAGCCGGCGAAACCGGCTTCTTCAGACCCTGGCAATCAAGGTAGTCTGTTTTGATCAGATCGACGCCGCATCCGAAAAACGGCGGCTGACGGTGAAGGTCTTTTCGATATCCGGATGCAACTCCATGCCAAGGCCGGCACCCGGCGGCACGGTGATCATGCCGTTTTTCACTTCGGGTAAAGCGGTCACGAGATCGCGATACCAGGTCTTGTAGAAGGCGCGCACGCTTTCCTGCACCAGCGCGTTCGGCGCATTGAGCGACAGATGCGTGGAGGCGCAAAGCACCACCGGCCCGGTGCAATCATGCGGCGCGACCGGCAGATGCCAGGCTTCCGCCATGGAGGCGATCTTGCGTGCTTCCGAAAGCCCGCCGCACCAGCTGATGTCAAGCATCACCACGCCGGCAGCACCGGTTTCCAAGAGATCGCGGAAAGCCCAGCGGGAACCCAGCGTTTCCGATGCGGAAATCGGCGCGGGCGACACGGCGGCATACCGCGTCAGGCTGGAAAGGCTGTCCATCTTGATCGGGTCTTCGTGCCAGAAGGTCTGATAGGGGGTAAGCGCCTTGGCGATCTGCATGGCAGGTAGAAGCTGCCACATGGAGTGGAACTCCACCATGATATCCATCTTGTCGCCCACCGCCTTGCGGATTTTTTCAAACGGCTCGAGCGCGCTTTTCAGGTCCGGCATCGAGATATATTGCCCGCGCGTCTTTTCCGCTGCCGCATCGAAAGGCCAGATCTTCATGGCCGTAATGCCGTCTTCCAGCAGCGAATGGGCAAGCTCGTCCGCCCGGTGCAGGAAGCCGTTCAGATCGTCATAATCCCTGCCGTCGGCCATGCCGTAATTCGCCGTCTGCTGGCCGGTCGCCTTCTTGATATATTCCGTACCTGCGCAGGTATTGTAGGTCCGGATTTCCTTGCGGCTAAAACCGCCGAGAAGCTGGGCGATGGGCTGGTTGGTGGCCTTGCCGAAAATATCCCATAGCGCGATATCGAAGGCGGAATTGCCCCGCACTTCCGCACCGGATGAGCGGAAGCCGAGATAACCGACAAGATCCTGAGCTAGAAGATCGATCTGCAGCGGATCGCGACCGATCACGCGCGGGGCGATATATTCGTGCACGTAGGTTTCCACCGTCTCGGCGCCGAAGAAGGTTTCGCCGAGCCCGGTAATGCCCTCATCCGTGTGGACCAGAACCCAGAGCAGGTTTGCCCGTTCCGCCACGCGGACGGTCTCGATTTTCGTAATTTTCATGAGTCTCTCTCCTCCAGAGGAAGGCAGTTTGCCATCTGGGACTGTGTTGAAAAATCAGGCGATACCTGCAGCGAGAAGCGCGTGCACGCTTTCATCGAAATGCCGCGCCATCAGCGTTGACGCCATTTGTGGATCGCCTGCGGCAATGGCCTGTCCGATCTCAATGTGAAGCGAGACCGTGGTGTGGCGCTGCGCGTCGGATGTGCGGCTTTTCCAGCCGATCGGCCATGTCTGGCGTGTCACATTTTGAAAAGCGCCAAGGATGAGTTCGAAAACCGGGTTCTTCGACGATTTGGCAATGGCGAGATGGAAAGCGAGATCGTGCTCCATGACTTTGTCATTGTCGCCGAAGTCCCGTTCCATATCGTTGGCATGGTTGAGAATGGTGAGCGCTTCCGCATCCGTGCGCCTCAGCGCCGCCAGCGTCACGGTTCTGACTTCGATGGTGCGGCGCACGTCGTAAATCTGCTGGATGTTGATCTGCTCGGTGTGAATGCCATGCTCGAACATCAGCGACATCGCACCATGATCGAGCGTCGCCACGGTGGCGCGTTTACCGGCGCTGACATCGATCAGCCGCATGGCTGACAGAGACCGGAAAGCTTCGCGAACGACGGTGCGAGAAACGCCGAGTTGCTGGGAAAGCGAAAGCTCGCTTGGCAGCTTTGCCCCGGGGGCAAGCTCGTTTTCGCGGATATGGCGCGTGATCGCGCCGATCGTGCTGCTGACGAGACCGGTTTCATGGGAAATGGCGTTATACATTTTTCCTCCAACCTGTAGTACAGGTTTATGGAGAATTGCTTACAGGACTTTTTTCGCCAAAACAAGCGCCGATCGCTGGTTTGATTGGATGTTTGTCTGATCCTTGAATCTACTGCTCGAAACCCTGCAAAAAGCGCTTCAGCAACTCGTTCAGCGCCGCACGCTCCTCTTCGCTGAGATGAGCAACCAGACGATGCTGGTTTTCGACATGCGCGCCGACGGCATCCTCGACAATCGCAAGTCCACGCTCCGTCAGCGATATCAATACGCTGCGCCGGTCCTGCGGGTTGTGAATGCGCTCCACCAGCCCGGCCTTTTCCAGCTGGTCGATCCGGTTGGTCATGGTGCCGGAACTCACCATGGTCATGGCCAACAGATCGCCGGGGGAGAGGCGATAGGGCGGACCGGCCCGTCGCAATGTCGCCAGCACATCGAAAGCGGAGGAGGAGAGCCCGTGTTTCAGCAGTACCGCCTCAACCTCGCGGCCAAGATGTGTACTGAGCCGGTGCAGGCGCCCAAGCAGGCCCATGGGGCCGACATCGAGATCCGGCCGCTCCTTGCGCCATTGCGCCAGAATATGATCGACGTGGTCCAGCGGTTCTTTGCTCATCACCAAGGCATAACAATTGATATCTTGACGTCAAGATAAAATCGACTAAAGTGGATTTATCTTGATATAGAGATTCTTGAAATGAAGAAAAATCCGACCTACGCCGCCGATGTGCTGTTGACCGCGCTTGCCCCTGCCATCTGGGGAACCACCTATTTCGTCACCACGGAATTTTTGCCGCAGGGCTACCCTCTGCATGTCGCCATGTTGCGTGCTTTGCCGGCGGGCATCCTGCTGCTGTTGCTCGTCCGGGAGCTGCCGCAAGGCATCTGGTGGCCGCGCAGTTTCATTCTTGGCGCGCTGAATTTTTCGTTCTTCTGGGCGATGCTTTTCGTCTCGGCTTATCGGCTGCCGGGTGGTGTGGCGGCCACGGTGGGTGCGGTGCAACCCCTCATCGTCATTGGCCTGTCCCGGCTGTTTCTGGCCGCGCCCGTCAGGCCGCTTGCCATCGCCGCCGGTCTGCTGGGCATTGCGGGCGTCGCACTTCTGGTGCTGACGCCCGGAGCGGCGCTGGATGGTATCGGTGTTGCCGCAGGCCTTGCCGGTGCCGTCTCCATGGCTTTCGGAACGGTGCTGACGCGCAAATGGCGACCGCCGGTCTCCAATCTCACCTTCACCGCCTGGCAATTGACCGCGGGCGGCATTCTGCTCCTGCCGGTTGCCTTTGTTCTGGAACCGGCCCTGCCAACACCAACCGTCGCCAATATCCTCGGCATGGCATATCTCGGCCTCATCGGTGCGGCGCTGACCTATCTTCTGTGGTTTCGCGGGCTTGCCCGCATAGAGCCCTCGGCTGCGGCATCGCTCGGTTTTCTAAGCCCTGTCGTTGCAACTCTTCTAGGCTGGCTGGCGCTCGGCCAAAGCCTCACGCCAGCGCAGATCGCCGGGTTTGTTGCGGTGCTTTTCAGCATCTGGCTCAGTCAGCGCAGCCAGTTACCGAGGTAAGTGTCCTCAGGCCCATTCGCCCTTGCGCATCACCGGAACCGTGGAGCCATCCGGCTTCACGCCATCAATATCCACCTTGTCGGAGCCGATCATCCAGTCGATATGGATCAAACTGGAATTGCCGCCCTGCGCCTTGATCTGATCCTGCGACAGCGAAGCACCGTCGACAAAGCACTTCGAATAGCATTGGCCAAGCGCGATGTGGCACGAGGCGTTTTCGTCAAACAACGTATTGTAGAACAGGATACCGCTTGCCGAGATCGGCGAGGAATGCGGCACCAGCGCCACTTCGCCGAGACGTCGAGCGCCCTCATCGGTGTCGAGCACCTTGTTCAGCACCGCTTCGCCCTTCGAAGCCTTGGCTTCGACGATGCGGCCACCCTCGAATTTCACCCGGATATCATCGATCAGCGTTCCCTGATGCGAAAGGGGCTTGGTGCTGGAAACGTAACCATCCACGCGCAGCGCATGCGGCGTGGTGAATACTTCTTCGGTCGGAATATTCGGGTTGCAGGTTACGCCGTTCTTGGCGGTGGAAGCGCCGCCATGCCATTCATGGCCGTCTGCCAGCCCGATCCTTACATCCGTGCCGGGGCCGGTGAAGTGCAGCGATGAGAAGCGCTCGCCATTCAGCCATGCCGAGCGCTTGGCGAGATTGGCGTTATGCTCTGCCCAGGCCGCCACAGGGTCGGCCAGGTCCACCCGCGAGGCGGCGAAGATGGCGTCCGCGAGCTTGCGAACAGCTTCGTCCTCGGAGACCCCGGGGAAGACCTGCTTAGCCCAGGAGGGGTTCGGATAAGAAATGATGTTCCAGTTGATGTCGAAATTGGAAATCTTCTCCAGCGCCGGCTTGTAGGCGGTGGAATTGGCCTTGTTGGCCCGCGCCACCTTGGCCGGGTCCTGCTCTGCCAGCAACATGGGGTTATCGCCGGCAATCGCCAACCGCGCCGCGCCGTTGGCATAGGCCTTCGCCATGCCTTCGTAGAGCCAGTCGGAAGCCCGGTCGAAATTCGTGTCACTGGCGTGGCAGTAGCGTGATAGCGTGGTTTCTTCATCGGAATAGAAGGTGGTGACCAGCCCGCTGCCGGCCAGATAGGCGTGTTTGGTCAAGAGCCGCACCAGCGGCAGTGCCGCCAGGGGCGCAGTGATCACCAGATCCTGATCCTTCTGCAATTGCAGGCCGACTTTTACGGCGACTTCGGCCAGTTTTTCGAGTTTGACGGGATCGATGGGAGAAACGGTCATGATCTGCCTTCGTATATTTCAATCGGAGGTGCCGACCATAGCCCATTCCTTTCGAAAGCCAAATGCTTTCAAAAGCGGTGGGAAAAGCGTCAGTCCGCCACCAGCGGAGCGATGATGGCCTTCAACGCTACCTGCGCATCGCGGGGCGAAAGTCTCACCTGTAACCCTCTTTGCCCGCCATTCATGTAAACATGCGCATGCGCCATGGCATCAGCCTCAATGGCCGTTGGCACCTGTTTCTTCTGACCGAAAGGACTGATGCCGCCAACATGGTAACCGGTGGCCCGCTCCGCATCGGCAGGCTTCATCATGCTGGCGGATTTGCCTCCGAAGGCGGCGGCAAGCTTCTTCATGCTCACCTCACGGTCGGAGGGGACAACGACGCAGACCGGTTTGCCATCCAGTTCCGCCATCAGTGTCTTCAACACCAGATGCGGCGGTTCCCCAATCGCCTCGGCCGCCTGCAGGCCGATGCGGTCGGCATTCGGGTCGTAATCATAGGTGACGGTGGTGAAGGTAATACCAGCCTTGGTCAGCATCTGGGTGGCGCGGGTCGTTTTGGACATGGCGGCTGCGCTCAGGCAAAAAGCGTCTGGTAGGTTTCCGGTTTAAAACCGACGGTTATCTTGCCCTTGGCCTCGAGTACCGGACGCTTGATCATGGAGGGTTGCTCCAGCATCAAGCCGATGGCCTTCTCGCGGCTAAGATCGGCCTTTTGGCCATCATCCAGCTTTTTGAAGGTCGTGCCGGCGCGGTTCATAACGGTTTCCCAGCCCGCGGCATCGCACCATGTCTCCAGATGGGCGCGGTCGATGCCGGCCGCCTTGTAGTCATGAAAAGAATAGTCGATGCCGTTGGTTTCCAGCCAGCTTCTGGCCTTCTTCATCGTGTCGCAGTTCTTGATGCCGAAAATGGTGATCGTCATGCTGCCAGCCTCTTTGTATTCAGCTTTCCGGCATAACAAAATATCCGGCTTATTCAACCCATTGTCCGAGGTTCCTTGCAGGCCTGTCGGGGTGTGACGTCTGAGCCATGCGAAATCGCCATGGCTGATATCCAAACGAGCGCGAGCAAAGCTGCATGGCTTCCCTGCTACATCATGAGTTGTAGAAGAGGCCGAAAATACCCATTATCTGGGCATCAAAGATGGAGAGAAAAATGCGTCAGGTTGCAAAGACATCGCGTAACTTCTTCGGTGAAACTTTCGCCGTTCTCGGTGCAGCGCTCTCGGTTTCGGCCGCTGTTCGCGCACATCGCAAGCCCGCCCGTGCCGATCTCGAAGCCCTCGGCATCGACGGTAAGGCTTTCGACAAGGTACAGCTCTAAGCTGGCTATTATTTGTAGCGAGGCGGCACCGCCTCGCTTGCGCTCGGGGTCGAAATCCATGCCGGTTTTCGACGGGCGAGGTGGATGCGTCGCGGATGGCTCAAGAAGCGTTCCGTATTCACACTGGAAGGTTCCCGCATAGTCCTCGAAGGACAGGTGCGGGATAAATTGTCAGCGCGGGATTATTGCGCCGCTTTGAGTGCACGTCATCGAGATGCTGCACTCTGTTTTGGCCGCTTCGACGGACCGATCACTTTTTCCGATAAATATAACTGGCTCTCAGGCCGCTCATAACGATCCGCCTTCGCTGAAAGCGCAAAGCGTGCAAGCGGCTCGTGCCTTGTTTCGCCATTATGGCTGAAGACAAGTTCGAAATTGCCCGCCAGCCAGCTATAGGGTTTACCGGCGGGCATAGATCATGGTGAGATGAGGCGTAAAAGATGATGCCGTAACAAAGGGAAGATTTGCCCGCCAAAGGGCGCGTTGCAATATCTTCACGAGAGCCTTGATTTCCGGCATGTCGCGGCTGCTTCGCAGCACCAGACTATTGCGATTACCAAAAAGCGACGTTTCTTCGAAAGTGATAGGAACGGGCCGCGCATTGATTTCCCCCAGCGCCGCCTTCAGCCTGTTTATCAGCCCGTGAGGCACAGTCTCGAAACATCCGATACAGAGCAGCGTGATATGCAGAAGCTCTGCCGGATAGGCTGCACGCCTTGTCCGTCCTTCCGCATATTGTGAAGCATTGGCAAAGATTCTATCGGCCACGGCTGCCGGCGGCTTCAACAATAAGAGAAGCTTGCTGCGAAATCGCGGATTAAAGCGCTGTATTTTTGGCGGCTCCAGCCCTTCAAAGAAAAGCTGCCTTACACCTCCCTTATCCGCCAACTCGAAACCCATGACGATGCTCCACGGCTTTTGCCAAGGCCGCGATATTATCATTGCCGGAAGAAATTAAAAGAACAAAAAGAGAACAATTGCATTCCCGACAGGCAGGGGAACTTCAGAAATAACCACATGGTGCATTGAGTTGACAATCTACCTACTAGTTGGTAGGTAATGAATATGAAAAACCCACAAACCAAGGCCGATGAAATTCTTCGTTGCGCGCGTACTCTGATTGTAAGCGGCGGCTACAACAGTTTCAGCTACGCCGATATTTCCAGCGTGGTCGGCATTCGCAATGCCAGCATTCACCACCATTTCCCGAGCAAGTCAGACCTGGTCCGCAAACTGGTCGAGCAGTACAGGCAGGAAGCTGCAGCCGGGCTCGCCGAGCTGGAGCGAAACATCTCCGACCCGCTCGAACAGCTTCGCGCCTATATCGGCTATTGGGAAGGCTGTATCGCTGATGCGACCCATCCCTTCTGCATCTGCGCCCTGCTTGCCACTGAAATACCGGTCCTTCCCGAATCTGTGGTTCTTGAGGTGCGTGCGCATTTTCAAAGCCTCTCGGACTGGCTCACCGCCGTGCTGGAGCGCGGGGCTACCCAAGGGCGCCTTGTGCTGACAGGAACAGCGCGCACCAATGCCGAAATGTTCATGGCCACCGTGCATGGCGCGATGCTCTCGGCCCGCGCCCACGGTGATGCCGCAGCCTTTGGCGCGATAACCCGCCCCATGCTGGAGCGCATCACCGCTTGAAAATGAAACGTCGCGAGGGAGGTGAATGCATGACCTGAGCGACATCCCGACCCGGTAAATAGACAGCATTACGCTTCCAGATCAGTCTTCAACAGTCTGCTTCCCCCGGCCGCCATCGCCCCTGTGGAAGAGAAAGGCAATCTCTCATGTTCGGAATTTCTCCGCTTGGCTGGGTCCACACACTCGGCAGCCTGCCCGCCATTCCCGTGGCCATTTACATGTTTGCCCGTCACGGTCGGATCGTTCCCCGATCCGGGCCGGGCGCCATCTATTTTGTGTCCATGCTGATTGGCGCAGTGACGGCGTTCCTCGTGGCGCATCAGCCGGTCAGCTACGCCATTGGCGCGCTGACCATCCTGTTCCTGCTCGCAGGTTACGGAATTGAGCGCATACTCGGCTCAACGCGCATCGCCAGATATATAGAAACCATCTGTCTGAGTGTGAGCGCATTTCTCCTGATGGTACCGACGGCGACCGAGACCCTGCGCCGTGTTCCGGATGGTCATCCCTTTGTTACCGATTTGAAATCGCCGCTGCTTCTCGGCGTTCAGGGCGGGTTGCTGGCGATCCTCGTGGTTGGCCTGACCGCCCAGATCATCTACCTCGCAAGACAAAACAGAAACGCCGCGAGCTAGTCGCGGCGTCATCGTCGAAGCTATGCCTATTGTAGTTGTTATTCCCACTCGATCGTGCCGGGCGGCTTGCTCGTCACGTCGTAGACAACACGGTTGATGCCGCGCACTTCGTTGATGATGCGGGTTGCCGCGCGGCCGAGGAAATTCATGTCGTAGGGATAGAAATCCGCCGTCATGCCATCCACCGAGGTCACGGCGCGCAGCGCGCAGACGAAGTCATAGGTGCGGTAGTCGCCCATGACGCCGACGGTCTGCACCGGCAGCAGCACGGCAAAGGCCTGCCAGATGGTGTCATAGAGACCGGCCTTGCGGATTTCGTCGAGATAGATCGCATCCGCCTTGCGCAGAATATCGAGCTTCTCGCGGGTGATCGCGCCGGGGCAGCGGATCGCCAAACCCGGGCCGGGGAAGGGATGGCGGCCGATGAAGCTTTCCGGCAGGCCGAGTTCACGGCCAAGCGCGCGGACCTCATCCTTGAAAAGCTCACGCAGCGGCTCAACGAGCTGCATGTTCATGCGCTCGGGAAGGCCGCCGACATTGTGGTGGCTCTTGATGGTGACGGACGGGCCGCCGGAGAAGGAAACACTTTCGATGACGTCAGGATAAAGCGTGCCCTGCGCCAGGAACTTCGGTGCGCCTTTGCCATCGGCGGCGATCTTGGCCGCTTCGGCCTCGAAGACTTCGATGAACAGACGACCGATGGTCTTGCGCTTTGCTTCCGGATCGGAAACGCCCGAGAGTTCGCCGAGGAACAGATCGGCTGCGTCAACATGAACAAGCGGAATATTGTAATGGTCGCGGAACATGCCGACGACCTGCTCGCTTTCGCCAAGCCGCATCAGGCCATGGTCGACGTAGACGCAGGTCAGCTGGTCGCCGATCGCTTCATGGATGAGGATGGCCGCAACCGAGGAATCGACGCCGCCGGAGAGTGCGCAGAGCACGCGGCCGGTGCCGACCTGATCGCGGATCTTGCGGATCATCTCGGCGCGATAAGCCGCCATCGTCCAGTCGGATTTCAAGCCAACGATCTTGTGCACGAAGTTGGACAGCAGCTTGCCGCCGTCAGGCGTGTGCACCACTTCCGGGTGGAACATGGTGGTGTAATAGTGGCGCGCCTCGTCGGCTGCGATGGCGAAAGGTGCGTTCTCCGAGGTCGCGATGACCTCGAAACCTTCCGGCAGCTTCGTCACGCGGTCGCCATGGCTCATCCAGACCGGATAGCTCTTGCCCTGTTCCCAGAAGCCGTCGAACAGCGGGCTTGCCTTCTTGATGTCGATATCGGCGCGGCCGAATTCCGCCGCATGGCCGCCCTCGACCAAACCGCCGAGCTGCGTGCAGAGCGTCTGCTGGCCGTAGCAGATGCCGAGGATCGGAACCTTGCTGTCGAACACCGCCTGCGGCGCGCGCGGGCTGCCTTCCGTTGTCACGGATGCGGGGCCGCCGGAGAAGATCACGCCCTTGGGCTGCAGCTTCTCAAACGCCTCTGCGGCATTCTGGAACGGATGGATTTCGCAATAGACCCCGGCTTCGCGGATGCGGCGCGCAATGAGCTGCGTCACCTGGCTGCCGAAATCGATGATGAGAATGCTGTCGGGATGGGCTATCTGGGTCATGGCGAGCCTTTAAAGAAAATGGCGGCTTTAGGCAACCCGCAAGCGGGCATCAACCAGCGGAAATTTGCGAAAATCGCAAGGTTTCAAAGGGCGATCACGCCCTCCTCAATGGCGCGGCAAAGCCGGTGGATGGCATCTGCCAGCTTTTCGTCGATGATATGCAGATACTCCGTCCAGTCGTCCACGTGGTTCACATCCGCCTTGCCATCTGAAATACCGCGCAGGCTGATGAGCGGCACACCGAAACGCTGGCAGGCCCTCAAAACGGCAAAGGTCTCCATTTCCACCATATCGGCATCGATCGCGCCATAGGCAGCGCCGGAAACCACGTTGCCGCCGGTGGAAAGCCGCGCCTCGGCAATATCGGGTATGCGGAAGGGGAGCGCCACCTCGGCCGGCAGGTCTAGAAACGGCGTGCGTCCCTTTTCAAAACCGAAGGGCGAGGCGTCCATGTCGCGATAGGACACCGAAATCGCCTGATAGATGCCGGTCTGTTCCAGCGTCCGCGAGCCGGCTGAGCCGAGTGAAACGACGAGATCAGGCAGATGATCCGCCGCATCGAGACCGGCAAGAACCGCCGTCACCGAAATCGCCGCCTCGACCGGGCCGACGCCGGTCATGAGGGGAGAAATTCTTGCCTGCAGATGAGGACCATATTCGGCCGAGGCCGCCATGACGAAAAGAACGGATTTATCCGCGACATGCAAAAGCCGGTAGCTCATCCGGTAATATCCTCGCGTCCCTTCACCACCATCATCGTGCCAGTCATGGAGGCGATCAGCTTCGCGGGACCGTCGGCAAGGGCATAAGCCCGGCCATCGGCAACGATCAGGTTGTTGCCGGGCTTGATGATCTCGCCGCGAAACAGGAACCGCTCACCGCGGCCCGGCGACATGAGGTTGACCTTGAACTCGATGGTCAAAAGCGAAGCTTCCGGTTCGATGATCGTATAGGCGGCATAGGTGCAGGCCGTATCCAGACCGGCGGCGATGACGCCGGCATGCAATATGCCATGCTGCTGCGTCAGCTTTTCATGGAAGGGTAGTTCGATTTCCACCAGCCGGTGTTCGATACGGCTGATCTCAGCATCGATTGCCTGCACCACGCCCTGTCGCGCAAAGCTTCTTTCTATCCGCTGACGAAAATCGCCGGGATCCGTGATCTCCATGGCCTACCTGCCTGCTTTAAGTCCCATCGCAAACTGACATGGCGCGTGGCGGCAGGCAAGGCAAGGGCCGGGCAGGGAGAAATTAGTTCAGGATGCCGATACTCGCATTCAGCACTGTGGCAAAGGCAACCCACAACGCATAGGGCACGAAAAGCCACATGGATATGCGGTCACGGCGATAGGTAAGGGCTATGAACGCCAAAATGCACACCAGCATCGGAATGATGATGATCAGGGCGCCCGCCGGACTTTGCATGCCGAAAAAGATCGGCGACCACAGGAAATTCAGCACCATCTGGGTGAACCAGAGGCGCATGCGCGTTCCCATCCGCTTCCTGATCCATGTGCGTGCACCGGCGATACCGATCAGCACGTAAAGCGTGGTCCAGACCGGGCCGAAGATCCAGTTGGGCGGATTGAAGAATGGTTTCTGCAGCGACTGATACCATTCACCCGGCACATTGTTCACGCCGATCAGAGCCCCGATGGCAACAACGACAACCACAAAAACAATATACACGGTCAGGTTTTTCATGACGCATCAAATGCGCCTGCCGGGCTTTTGTTCCCGTGCCTTTTCAGTATTTTAGCTGGAGATACGCACGATATGCTGGTCCCATGCCACGTCGCTGCGCAGCGCTTCGAAAAATCCGTCATAGGAAGAAACCGCAATGCCCTTGGCGGCGGGGGCAACGCCTGCTGCTTCGCGCACGCTTACCTCTGAAACCACCCGCCCGGTTTTCGTATCCAGTGTCACGGCGGCATTGCCATTGGGCGAGGTCAGGCCCACCAGTCCCTCGCGCCGATTGACGGCGATGGCTCCAACATAATTGGCAAGGCGCACCGTCGTTTCCTCCGGCAGATCGACGAAGGCCAAGTCCTCGCCCCTGGCAAAATGGCCGACCAGCGGCGGCAGATCGTTGCGCGGCCCCTCATATTGGCAGGCGAACCAGATGCGGCCGTCATCGCCAAGATCGACATGGCGGGTGGAAAGCTGCCGCAGCCGGTCCGGCATCGTATGTTTCTGGATCAACTGCCCGGTTGCGGCGTCCAGAAGCACGAGAGACGGCTGCATGCTGTCGATATTGAGTTTGGTGCGGCCGAAATCCGGATGGGTTTCGATGCCGCCATTGGCGATCACGATCAGCCGCCCGTCATCGCTCACCGTCATGTCATGCGTACCGACGCCATGCGCGTCATATTCACCGATGCGGGTAAATCCGTTTTTGGCGTCGTACAATCCGATAACACCGCGATTGCCGTCAAAGTCGTTTTCGCTGGCATAGCAGATCGCCCCGTCGGGTGAAAATTGCCCGTGGCCATAAAAATGGCGGTTCTCCGGCGTGTGCATCACGATCGGCTCGCGGTGCCGCGCGGGATCGAAAGCCATGAAGAAGGTGCCGGGTCGGCGCGCAAAGGCCACCGTCATGCCGGTCGCGTGGCTCGTCGCCATTCCATGGGCGCGGGCGGGAAGCGCAACGCGGTCGATGATCTCGCCGCGTTCGCTCACCGTCGCAATGCCGTAGGAGCCGTCACGGGCGCGGAAGGCGGAGGCAAAGACCGCGTCTGCCCGTTCCAGCGCATGAAGTGAACGGGGAGCCAACGCAGCAAGGAAGGGAATACCCGCCGCTTTGATGAAGCTGCGCCGATCTATCAGCATCCGCTTGGCGCCTGATATCATCGGTTCAGTCCCCGTCGGCGAAGGAAAAGCCGGAGCTGAGGCCGATGGCGCCGCCATATTGGTCATTGAGGCGATAGATCAGGTCTTTGCCGTTGAGGAGCAGATAATCCACCTTGGCGCGCTGATCATCCTTGTCCAGTGCCTTTTCGACATTCGTATCGATCGTTCCGGAAATGCGGATCATCGATTTGGCGATGAAGTCGATGGAATTGACGATGGAGCGCTGGTCGGGTGGCACGAGTTCGACCATATCGGCGGTGTGCAGCAGGGTCTGAACGGCCTTGATGTTTGCCGAAATGCTTTTCCACGTCAGGCCGGAGCGCCAGTAAATGGCGGTGCGGGGAAAACGCGCCTTGTCCGGCCCCTTGTAGAAGGTTTCGATCCGTTGGTCGCGGATCGCCTCTGAGCCATGCACGAGAATGCCGAGCAGGGCAACCAGGGCCTCGCGCTCGTCTCGAAAGACGGGATTGTCCGGCCCCGGCTTGGTCCAGTTTTTCTGCGCGCCGTCAGGGGCGTTCCAGCTGTCGGAAAGCTCGGCCGCCACATTGGCGATATTGCCGGCGATGGCTGCGCCGAAGCGGCAGCGGAAATCGCCCTTTTTGTCGAGCAGTTCTTCCGCGCCAGTGCCGTAAAGCACGAATTCCAGCGCGCCAAGCCCCTGTGCCGCGACGCTCTTGCCCTTCAGGCCCTCGGCGCTGGTGACGCTTTCATCCTTTTCGGAGAGGTAACGCTGCACCTGTTTCAGTCCGAGGCCCTTTTTGTCGGGGTAATAAAGCACCCTTTCGAAACGGTTCTGCTCGATGACAGGACCGACCCGCACGATCTCGATGGTCGACCAGTTCGCCACGGTATCGGCAAAGGCTGCTTTGGCCGCCTCATCCGTTGTCTTGGAGGGCGCGGCGCAGAAGGCCTTCATGCTGCCTTCCAGCCTGTCTGCGGATTGCCGGAAGTGATCGTAGCCGGGGCGAATGAAGCCGTTTACCGCCTTTTCCATAACGCTGCGCACCTGTGCGGGGTCGAGCGGCGGCGGCGGCATCAGTTCCACATCCTGTGCCATCACCGGTTGATTGGTCAAAAGCAGCAGCACGGAAACAAGGCCGGATATTTTTCGCATGGCATTTTTCATCAAAGGGACTCCAGAAAAGCCAGCAAAGCCTGCCGGTCGGATTTTTGCAAGACGGCAAAGGCATCGCGCGCTTTTTGCCCTTCACCACCGTGCCACAATATCGCTTCCGTCAGGCTGCGCGCGCGCCCGTCATGCAGGTAAAAACCGTTGCCATTGATGCTCTGCGTCAGGCCGATGCCCCAGAGCGGCTGGGTGCGCCACTGCCGCCCATTCGCCTCACCCACCTGCTGGCCATCGGCAAGCTCCTCTCCCATGTCATGCAAGAGGAAATCCGAATAGGGCCAGATCAACTGGAAAGAATGCATCGGGTCGCTGGCATCGCGGCGGGTCACGAATTTCGGCGTGTGGCAGGCCGTGCAGCCGGAGGTGTAAAACAGCTGCTTGCCCTGCAGAACGGTCGGGTCACCGGCATTGCGCCGCTGCGGCACGGCGAGGTTTTCGGTGTAGAAGGTCACGAGATCGAGAACAGGGTCAGGAGCTTCCACCGGCCCCAGCCGCGGCTGCACGCCGGTCGGCATGGCCAGACAGTCCTTCTGGGCATCGGTGCAATCGCCATAGGCGTTCGGCGCATCTGGTGTGGAGATGCCGATATCTTGGGAGAAGGCGCTGGCGCTCTGATCGCGCACGCTTGCATTCTGGGCTTTCCAGCCGAACCGTCCGAGTTTCACTTTGCCGGTGCGATGATCCCTGACCCATGCCGGGCGCCCGGCAATACCATCGCCATTTTTGTCATCAGGGTCGGCTTTGGCCAGAATATCGGCCTCGCTGATCGCCTCGATCAGGCCAAGCCCGAGTGTGGGCATGGCGATACGCGCCGAAAGTGTCGTGTCGGTGCCGAGCGGGCCGTAGTTGAGGTCCGCTACGGCATAGGTGGGCTTGCGCAGCATCACCATTTCGCCATCCGCAAGCCGAACCGGCGTTTCAATGTAGTTGATGACCGGCCTGCCCTCGGCGGCAAGGCCGGGAATGGCGAGGTTTTGAAGCTGGTGACCATAGGTCTCGTCGGGAAAACTCAGCACCTCGTGGCGCGCAATCGCGGCCCGTTCCGCTTCGTTTCGGGCCGGTCGCGCCAGCCGCAGAAACAGCGATACGGCGTCTTCCCCGGCGAGAGGTGGGCGGCCCCTGCCGTCCTTCACATGGCAGGTCTGGCAGGATCGGGCATTATAAAGCGGCCCCAGCCCGTCCGATGCCTGGGTGGAGGAGGGAGAGGAGACCCAGAGCTTCTGGAACAGCGCATTGCCGAGCTTGAAATCCTGCTTCCGCTCGAAGGGCATGGTGGCGGAAGGATGCGAAAATGCGCCGCTGTCGGGTTTGTTGGCGCTGGTTGTCGCGCCACCGGACATGGCCTCGAAGGGCTCCGGTTTCGTAAAATCCGTCGTCGGCGCGGTCACGGCCTCAACACGGCTGCGGTCTTTCTCCGTCAGATCATCACGCAACGGCGCGGCAAGCGTTGCCGATGCCAGAAGACAGGCTGCCCCGGCGAAGAAAAACGGCTTGCGGATCGGCAGCAGTGACAATTCCATGGAAATCAGGAGCGCATGGGAGAAACGGGCCGCAGTGCATTGCGGCCCGTCTTGCCGCTTATTTGAAGACGGCGTTCGGGTTATCGAGGCTGTCAGAGCCCTCGAGATCGATCTTGCCGAGATCGAGTGCGGCGATGACGCGTTCAACGGTCTTCGTCTGGTCGATGAGACCGTCGATGGCCGCCTGAACCACGGCATTGCCTTCCTTGTTGCCTTCGCCGATCATCTGGTCATAGGCTTCAACGGTCTGGGCGCGCTTTTCCATCGCATGCATGGCGTCGAGCGTCTTGTTCAGCTTCGCCGTCATTTCGTCGTTCAGCGCCTTGTCCTTGGCACCGACCAGTTCCGCCAGCGAGGCGCCGGTCATCTTCGTGCCGTCCACGCGGGTATATTCACCGGTATAGGCCGAAGCGATGCCGATGGCGTCGTTCAGATGCGAATTATAGGTGTTGTCGGAGAAGCAATCATGCTCCTCTTCCGGATCATGCAGCAGAAGGCCGAGTTTCATGCGCTCGCCGGCCAGCTCGCCATAAGAAAGCGAACCCATGCCGGTGAGAATGGCGGTGAGGCCGGCTTTCGGATCGGCTTCCACCGTCTTCGTGGCTTCGCCTTCCGGCGCCCAGGTGTCCACCATCTCCTGGAGATCCTTGATCAGCAGGGTGGAGGCGGATTTCAGGTAATCGGCGCGACGGTCGCAATTGCCGTTGGTGCATTTTGCCTTGTCGTAGTCGGTATAGGGACGGTTGCCCGCGCCCGGTCCGGTGCCGTTCAGATCCTGGCCCCAGAGCAGGAATTCGATGGCGTGGTAACCGGTGGTCACATTGGCTTCGACATCACCCGCCTCGTGCAGGCTCTCGATCAGTTCAGGGGTGATCTTGGAGGCATCGACCTCTTCACCACTGATCTTGATCTTCGGATTGGCGATGAGGTTGGCGACGTAAAGTTCGTTCTCGTCGCTTTCCGTGCCGTAGGAACCGTCAACATAATCGATCAGGCCTTCATCCAGCGGCCAGGCATTCACCTTGCCTTCCCAATCGTCAACGATCGGGTTGCCGAAACGGTAGACTTCCGACTGCTGGTAGGGAACATGCGCCTTGATCCAGGCTTCGCGGGCGGCCTTCAGCGTCTCTTCGCTCGGCGTTGCAATCAACGCATCGATCGCCTTGTCCAGCGCCTTCGCCGTGGTCAGCGAATCCTCGTATTTCGCATGCGCGACATCGGCGTAGTGCTTGACGACGGCAGCCGCGTCAGTGGCGGCCTGTGCAGGAAGCGCGGTGAAAGCCGCCGATGCGGCAAGAAGCGCGAAAGAGGCGCTGAGAATGGTTTTGCGGATCATGATCCCTCTCCTTGGGCAGGCGTGAAAAGACTTCACGCTGCGGCCAGCGAGTTCTGACCCAATCACAAACTTGTGTCAAACATTCTAGTTTAGAATGCTTTAAAACAAGATCGCGTGGCATTTCCCAAGTAAAATCAGCGCGTGCAAATCGGCTTTTATGCTTTGCGTTTCATCAAGCAGAAGAAGAAACCGTCCGTATCTGTGGTTGCAGGCGTCAACGTCACTGTCTTTCCGTCGGAGGAATGCGGTTTGTTCGCATTTGCACCGAAAGTCGTCTGCCAGCGCTCCAGAGCAGAACCGATGACAAATTCGGGATTTTCCTCGCAGAAACGCCGGACCTGCTGTTCGTTTTCTTCAGGCAGAACGGAGCAGGTGACATAAAGCAACTCGCCACCCGGGCGCACAAAACCCTTGGCCTGCGACAGCGCTTCACCCTGCTGCTGCACGCGTTCTTCCAGATTGCGTGCCGTCAGCCGCCATTTGGTGTCGGGACGGCGGCGCCATGTGCCGGTGCCGGTGCAGGGCGCATCCACCAGAACGCGATCGAATTTTCCCTGGAAGGGCACAAGCCCGGCGGTACGATCATGGACCTGCACGTTGCGGGTGCCGGCCCGCTTCAGCCGCTCGATGATCGGCGCAAGCCGCTTGCGGTCGGCATCGAAGGCGTGAACCTGGCCTTTGTTGTTCATGCTGGCGGCCATGGCGAGCGTCTTGCCGCCGCCACCGGCGCAATAATCGAGGATTTGTTCGCCCTCATGCGCGCCGGCGAGATCGGCAACGATTTGTGAGCCTTCGTCCTGCACCTCGAACCAGCCCTTCTGAAAGGAGAGTTCGGCGGTCACATTCGGCAGACGGGAGGGGCCTTCACCGGCAGGGATGCGAACACCCTGACGGGCGATACGCGTGGCTTCCGCGCCGCTTTCCTCAAGTGCCTTCAAAACTTTTTCGCGGGTTGCCTTCAGCGTGTTGGCGCGCAGGTCAAGGGTCGGCCGCTCATTCAGCGCCTGCGCTTCAGTGAGCCAGCTTTCGCCAAATGCCGTTTCGAAGGAAGATTGCACCCATTCGGGAACATCGCCCTGAATATGGGTCGGCGCGTCACCGAGAGAGCGGGAGAGAAAGGCCTGCTGCCTTTGTTCGTCTGGTGCGGCGGGGGCGAACTTGTCGCCATCGAATTCCGCCGCCAGTTCCGAGAAGCTTTTGCCCCATTGGCGCAGCAGCACGGCATAGCCAAGCGAGGCGGCGCTGTCATCATCCATCAGCCAGGCGTGCGACCGTTTCATGCGCAACGCGTCATAGACGATGTTGCCGATCGCGGCCCGGTCGCCGGAGCCTGCAAAACGATGGGCAAGCCCCCAGTCCTTCAATGCATCGGCGACAGGACGTTTGCGCCCTTCAATATCCGCCAATACTTCGATTGCTCCGGCCAAACGCCCGCCCAAACGCATTGTCTACCTCTTTTGCTGATAAGCCCGGTTGGTAGACGCGAATGGCGGCGAGGGCAAGGCTCAATCGGCCTTGACGATCTCGTAGCAGACCTTGGCAGTGCCGGAACTGATCATGCCGATGTTTTTGGCGGCAGCCTTGGAAAGATCGAGAACGCGACCCTTGATGAACGGACCGCGGTCATTGATGCGCACCACCACGGCTTTGCCGTTGCGCGCGTTGGTAACCTTGACCTTGGTGCCAAACCGCAGCGAGCGGTGAGCGGCGGTCAGGTTGGCGGCGTTCATACGCTCACCCGAAGCAGTCTTGGAGGTCAACGCATACCACGATGCGCCTCCACAACCATTTGCCGCATTCGCCTGAAGAGGCGCGATGATGGAACAGGCGGCTATAGTTGCAGCGGTGAAAGTTATACGACGGATATTCAACAAACTGTGCTTCCCTGAAAATCGGCCCCGCGCCGATTGATTGTGCCCTTGCTAAACGACCATGAACTGGCCTGAACGCCTTTTGATGCGAGATTGTAGGGCGAGGGAAAAATGGCGAAAAAAAGCTAAGCTCAAATCACGAAGTGTTACAGTCTGTAACATTCGTGATCGTTAGCCGGAAAGGTGTCCGTGTGATAGACGGATATAAAAATGGAAAAAATAACGCAGAATCAATGCGCAATCGAAATGCTGTTGCAAGTCACGGCTTCGTGAATCCACTTCACGAAATGTGAGTGAAATATTTTTCTAATTGCTATGATTTTAGTGAATTTTGTTTGGTTAATAAAGTCCTAATTGACCAAAATGCGACGAAAACCATCCTCAAAAGTGGGTTTGGAAGGATTTTTCATCGCTTTTAACGGCCTCGTCTTCAGCCTCGCCAGAGACCATTTTCCCACAACTGCGTCAGCGAGATCTTGTACTCCGGAAAGTCGAAATTAAAGCCGAGGCTGCGTATTTTGGCGTTGGAAACACGCTTGTTCTCGCCGTAGAACGAGCGCGCCATAGGGGTCAGATCGGCGGTTTCAAACGCCTGTTCGGGCGGCGGCTCCACCCCCATCAACGTCGCGGCGAAGCTCACGACATCCTGCGGCGGGCAGGGATCGTCATCGGTGACATTGAAGATACCGCGCTCGTTCCTGCTCGCCAGAAAGGCAAGTGCCGCACCGATATCCTCGACCCGGATGCGATTGAACACCTGATCTTTCTTGACCAGCCTTCGCGCCGTTCCCTTTTCGAAATTCATGAAGGCATTGCGTCCGGGGCCATAAATTCCGGACAGACGAAGGGTGACAAGCGGCACATTTGCTTTTTCGGCAGCTGCCGTCCAGGCTGCTTCCGCGGCGACGCGCTCCACAGAACGGGCGGAAACCGGGCGGCAGGGGCTTTCCTCATCCACCCAGGCGCCATCATGATCGCCATAAACGCCGACGGTGGAAAGATAAGCCACCCACTCCAGCTTCGGCAGGAACCGTTTCAGATCGCTGCCCAGCAACCCCAGTAGCGGATCGCCTTGCCCGCCGGGCGCGATGGACTGGACGAGATGTGTGATATTGCCCATCGCCGCGATGAGATCGTCATTGAAACGAACACCGTCAAAAAGGAACGGTGTCATGCCTGCGGCTTCGAGGTTCGGGAACTTATTCTCACTGCGCGTCGTACCGGAAATAGTACCAACCGCGGATTTCAGCGCGTTTGCGATGGTTTTTCCCGAATATCCCGCGCCGAAAATCATCACATGCATGCGTCACGCCTCTGCCAATTGCCATTCCATTTCCGCCTCCGGATCAGTCTCCGGGGCGCGGCTGGCAGAGTATGTACGGAATTCTTCCCTGTCCATAAGCTGCGACAAAGCCCATGCGGCCATACCGCGCACCTCCGGCGAGGGGTCGCTTTCGGCAAGTGCCTTGCATCGTTCCACGAATTGCCGGTCGGCGGAGTTTCCTGCTGCGATCAGCACGTTGCGGATAAACCGGTTGCGGCCGATGCGTTTGACCGGAGAGCCGCTGAAAAAGCTGCGGAAGGCGGCATCGTCGAGCGTCAGCAGGAAAGAAATGGACGGTTCCTTCAGATCCTCGCGCGCCTGCAATTTCATCTCGGAGGCGCTCGCCGCAAACTTGTTCCACGGACAGGCGGCAAGGCAATCGTCGCAGCCATAGATGCGGTTGCCAATCAACGGCCGGAATTCGTGCGGGATCGGCCCCTTGTGTTCAATGGTGAGATAGGAGATGCAGCGGCGTGCATCGAGCTGATAGGGGGCCGGAAAAGCGGCCGTCGGACAGGCATCGAGACAGGCGCGGCAGGAACCGCAATGGTCCTTCTCCGCCTCATCAAGACAGAGCTCGGCGGTGGTGAACATGCTGCCGAGAAACAGCCAGGAACCGTGGGTGCGGCTGACCAGATTGGTGTGTTTGCCCTGCCAGCCAAGCCCGGCGGCGGCGGCAAGCGGCTTTTCCATGACCGGCGCGGTATCGACAAAGACCTTCACGTCCTCGCCTGCACGTGCGGCAAAGCGGGTGGCAATCTCTTTCAACCGCCCCTTGATAATGTCGTGATAATCGCGATTGCGCGCATAGACCGAAATGGCTGCCTTGTCCGGTTTGGAAAGAATACCGCGCGGGTCTTCCTCCGGGCCATAATTGAGGCCGAACATGACGATGGAGCGCACGTCGCCCCACAGCGTTTTCGGTTGAGCCCGGCGAGCCTCCGTTTCCTCCATCCACGCCATGGTGCCGTGGTAACCCTTGTCGAGAAACAGCCTCAGCCGTTCCGGTGCCAGCGGAATGCTGTCCGGTGCGGTAATGCGACACAGATCAAAGCCGAGCGAAAGCGCTTCCTGACGAACGAAATCCGTCAGCTTTCGGGCACGTATCTGCTTTTTGTCGCTGGCGACGTCGATGGCCATGTCTCCCGAGGGTTATTCTGCGGCATATATAGTGCAAGTCGCCCGAAAGTGTGCAGCGGTTTCGGGACAATGACATGCTTTAAATACAGCCGCATGCCGCAGCAAATAACCAGAAGACCGTACTTTAGAAATCCAGATCGGCGTAGTGGGAGGAGGGCGCAAGGCGCGGAATGCGTTCGCTCAGAAACGGTCGGAAGGAAGGCCTTGATTTCAGCCGCTGATACCATTCCTTGGCAATCGGCGCCTCGAGCCAGTTGATTTCACCAAGATAGTCCAGCACCGAAACACCGGCTGCGGCGGCAAGGTCTGCATAGCTCAACCGGTCGCCGGCAAGCCATGTGCGCGAACCGGCCAGCCACTCCAGATATTTGATGTGCTGGCGGATATTGTTGCGGGCAGTGCGCAACAGCTTGGAATCCGGCGGCCCGCCACCCTGCGCGGTTGTCATCTGCAATTTATAAACCCGCTCCCGCACCAGCGGCCGGGTTACGTCATTTTCCATCTTCTGCAGAAACCACTCGGTCAGGCGGCGGATTTCCGCCCGCTGAAACGGGTCTTCTGCCAGAAGTCGCCTGTCGCGCTTCAAAACCCCATGCGTTTCGTCAAGAAACTCGGCAAGCACATAAGGCCCGCTTAGCGAGCGCATATTATCATCCAGATAGACCGGCAGGGTGCCGGCCGGATTGAGCGCCAGAAACTCCCGTCGTCTTTCCCACGGCTGCTCTTCCACGAGATCGGTCTGGAACCCGTATTCTGCGAGGATCAGACGAACGAACCGGGATGCGGTCGACATCGGAGAATGATAGAGAGTTGGCATCGGTACTCAATTTTTACGATTGGTTGTCATGATCGGCATTTGCCGGAAAACTTTTTCAGTTTCGCTTCATCAAGACGCTATAAGAGCTTGGCTACTTTAAAACAAGTTTAACGCAATTGCTTTCCATTGCCGCTTTCCCCTGAAAAAAAGGATACCTCATGGGTGACCAATCGATCATCAGCGCGCTTCTGCTGGGCATTATCGAGGGTCTGACGGAGTTTATTCCCGTTTCCTCAACGGCGCATGTGCTGCTGGCCGGGCATTTCCTCGGCTTCAAATCACCCGGCAACACCTTTGCCGTCCTTATCCAGCTCGGCGCTATTCTCGCTATCCTTCTTGTTTATTTTCAAAAACTTGTGTCGATCGCACTCGCTTTGCCGACCAGCGCCAAGGCGCGCCGCTTCGTGCTGGCCGTCGCGCTTGCCTTCCTGCCGGCGGCGGTGATCGGTGCGCTGGCGCATGACTTCATCAAGACGGTGCTGTTCGAAACACCGATGCTGATTTGTGTCGTCCTTATTATCGGCGGCGTCATATTGCTTGCCGTCGACCGCATGCCGTTAAAACCGAAATATACCGACATCATGGATTATCCGCCGTCGCTCGCCTTCAAGATCGGCCTGTTCCAGTGCCTTGCGATGATCCCCGGCACCTCGCGCTCGGGTGCTACCATTGTCGGCTCGCTGCTGATGGGTACGGACAAGCGCTCTGCCGCCGAATTTTCGTTCTTCCTGGCGATGCCGACCATGCTCGGCGCTTTCACCCTCGATCTCTACAAGAACCGCGATGCGCTGAGCTTTGATGACGGCGCGCTGATTGCCGTGGGTTTCATCGCGGCGTTCGTTTCCGGCCTGTTTGTCGTGCGCTCGCTGCTGGACTTCGTCTCGCGGCGTGGTTTTGCGCCTTTCGCCTGGTGGCGCATCGTCATCGGTTCGCTGGGGCTGATCGCACTTCTGGTTTTTGGTTAAGCCAGTGAATGCCGGCCGTCTTGAATGGCCGGCCTGAAAACGAAAAAGCGCCCCGGAAAACCGGAGGCGCTCTTTCTTTGAAGCTTTTTACAGGCTGATCAGTTGGCGCTGATCGAAGCCGTCGCGCAGGGATCGACGCCGTAAGCGGGAGCGCAACCGCTCTTGCCCGCCGCAACCGTTCCCGGCGCCATGAAAGAACCCGCCAGAACCACCAAAGCCGCACACGCAAAAAAGAGTGCGATAGATCTGCCCATTTTATGATTGCCTTTCAGACGTTCGTTCGTGCGGATCATGCCGCCGTGTGTGAATTGAGGGTCCGGGATATGTTTGGAATGTGGCCAATATCAATAAAGGAGCTTGCTGAATACCGGGTTAATGCGAAGTCTTTTCCACAGTTGCGCTTGTGCCACGCTTACGTGTCGCGGCCAGACGGCCGTTAACTTTTACCCGGCTTTGCAACGCCGTCCCTGTTGATGTTGCACCTCCCCTTCAGTTGAGGGAGAAATGCGCCAGTAGCGGTTTGGTTGCAATTCAATCGCGCAAAAACAAAAAGCGGGAATGGCTCCCGCTTCCGTTCAGAATGGCGATGCCTGAAGTGTGTTTCAGGCGGCTTTTCCGGCGTTGGAGAACTGACCATGTGTGCGGTACTGCACCATGTAGGAGGGCAGAACCGAAGCGACACGAACGGGATTGATGCCGATGCCTTCCAGTGTCAGACCGTTCTTTTCCGCCTCGCTGGAAACGACATTGTCCTTTTTCAGCATGGTCACCTGATCGGCGGTCAACGGCGGCGTGATGAGCGGGACCAGTGAAGCGATCTTGCCGATCATCGAGGCGACGCCAAAAGGCAGATTGATGAAAGGACGCTGACGATAAGTTGCTGCAAGAACTGCCTCAAGACAGTCGCGGAACGTCATCACGTCCTGACCGCCGAGTTCATAGATTGCGCCGGGCTTCAGCTTGCCATCGACGCTGCGGGCGACGGCTTCGGCGACATCCTCGACATAAACAGGCTGGAATTTGGTTTTTCCACCGCCGATCAGCGGCAGGAAAGGCATGCTGCGGGCCATCTTGGCGAATTTGTTGAAGAAATCGTCTTCCGGTCCGAAAATGATCGACGGACGCAGGATCACCGCGCCGGGCAGAACGGAATGAATGGCGGCTTCGGCGCGGCCCTTGGTGCGGCCATAGCCGGTCTGCGAATTTGCTTCCGCTCCGATGGCGGAGATATGCGTCAGCGTCGCGCCGGCGTCGCGGGCGGCTTCGGCAATCGCTTTGGCGCCGAATTCCTGCACGGCGTCAAAGGTGTTGCGGCCGCTTTCGGTCAGGATGCCGACGCAGTTGACCACATGGTCTGCATCTTCGACGGCTTTGATGATGGAGTCGCGATAACGCAGGTTTGCCTGGGCAAAGGAGATCTGGCCGACATTGCCGAGCGGCTGCAGGAAACCGGCAAGATCCGGGCGACGCACGGCAACGCGGATGCGATAACCGCGCCGGGCGAGCATTCTCACGACATGCCGCCCGACAAAACCCGAACCGCCGAAAACGGTGACGAGGGGTGGAAGGTTGGCCAAGGTCATGGGAGGCTCCTCAGAAGCTGTCGATAAAGCGTTTTTCAGTCTCTTAGCCCAAAGCCGCGCGTAGGTGAAGAGATGTTATCACGCAGCAGGGGCAGGCTTTGGAAATGCGGTTGACGAGCGTCAAATTCCTTCGACGATCAGCATCTCCGCATCAGCGACTTCCTGACGGATTTTGGCCGCGGCCTGATATTCCGGCGAATTATAACAGTCGATGGCATGTTGTACGGAGGGGAACTCGATGACGACGTTACGTCCGCGTGCTTTGCCTTCCAGTTCGGTCAATGCGCCGCCACGGGCCAGAAAATTGGCGCCGAACCGCTCGAAGGCGGGCTTCGCTGTCGTGACATAGTCCTTGTAACGCTGATTGTCGCGCACATCGACGCGGGCGATCCAATATCCCTTTGCCATTTCATCTCCTCCTGTCGTTACTGATTGGCCGGAAAGCTGGCGCGCAGCATGTCATCAAGAATGGCGCGGGCTGCCGCCTTCGGGTCTTCCGCCCTGACGATTGGACGGGCGACGACCAGATGGCTGGAGCCGGCCTTGATGGCGTCGTAAGGCGTCATCACCCGCTTCTGATCGCCGAGATCCGCACCGGCCGGGCGAATGCCGGGGGTGACGACGGCAAGATCAGGGCCGAGAATTTCGCGCACTGCGGTCGATTCCTCGGCCGAACAGACGATGCCGCCCATACCAGCCTCGCGTGCCTGTTGCGCCCGGCGCAGCACCAGCGAACGGGCATCCGAGGCGTAACCGGCTTCCGCCAGATCGCTGTCGTCCATCGAGGTCAGCACGGTGACGCCGAGCAGGCAGAGGCCAGAGCCTTCGGCCGCCTTGACCGCGGCGCGCATGGCTTTCGGATAGGCGTGCAGGGTCAGCATCGACATGCCCATGCGGGCGATGTTTTCGACACCGGAGGCAACGGTATTGTCGATATCGAGCAGCTTCATGTCGAGAAAGACCTTCTTGCCGCTCTGAACAAGGTCACGCGCAAATTCGAGACCGCCTGCGAATATCAGCTGATAACCGATTTTGTAGAACAGAACCTCGTCGCCGATCTTCGACACGATGTCTTCGGCCTGCTGCACAGTCGGAACATCCAGCCCGACGATGAGTTTTTCGCGCGCGGTCATTGTCTTATCCCTGCCATGTTTCCATTGCCGTCCAGTCGCATGTGGGGGACGCGGCTGCAAGTGAAAACTCGGCGATGGAAAAGCGGAAAAGATTGCCGCCGCCCGGTGGCTGGTCCTTAGCGCGGCTGATGCCGCGGCCTTCAATATGGCATTTTAACAGCGTGCCCACGCCGCCATGGCCGACAAAGGCGATGGGCTGCTGTGGTTCGTGCCTGTCGAGAACAGCTTTGACGGCGCTGACGATCCGTGCCTGCGCGTCGATCGCCCTTTCCCAACCGTGAAAGCTCTCGTCAGGATGGGCGAAGAACCAGTCCGCCGCCTTTTCGAATTCCGGCGGCGGCAGGAAGCCGGTGGCGGACCGGTCGTTTTCATGCATTGCTTCGATAATCTCTATCGTCGCACCGGAGGTTTCGGCGAGGATACGGGCGGTTTCGATCGCCTTGGTTTCGGCGCTGGAAACGATGCGACGCAATGACCGTGCCCAGGGGAGGTGGCTTGCCTCCCGCGCCCGCTCGGCACCCCTGTCCGAAAGCCCCCAATCGGGAACGGGAACCATCGGGTCGATCTTGACCTGGGGATGGGTGATGTAAAGCGCGTGCATGAAACCGATCCTCAAAGGCAATGGAAGGGGCAAACCAACACCCTAACCATCCGTCACGACCGGGAAATGACGGTCTTAGCCATTCTGCCGAATGGTCAGGCCCGCGTATAGGTCCACAATTGTGCCGGCGGAATATTGCGCACGATGAAATCGAAATGGCGGATGTGGTAAAGATGCGGCTGCGCGACGATCGGGGAAATCGGACCGTAGGATATCTGCACCACGGGGCGGCCATGCGGCACGCGCTTCAGCAATTCGTCAAGAAGCTTGATACGGGCGGCCATTGGGAAATTCAGCATCGGCACGGCAGAAATGACGCTGTCGAACATCTGGTCCTTGTGTTCACCGAGCGTCGCATCGAGATCGAAAGCATCGCCATTGACGAAATTGACGCCGGGGTAGCTCCGGAGCAGCTGATTGTAGAAATCGGTCGAATATTCGATGGCCGTCAGGCTTTCCGGCTTGATGCCGCGCGCCAGAATGGCCTTGGTGATGACACCCGTGCCCGGGCCGAGTTCGAGAACCGGCAGGCCGGAATGGGGATTGATGACACTCGCCATTTTTTTCGCCGTGATCGACGATGTCGGGACAATGGCGCCGACTTTTTTCGGCTGGCTGACCATGCCCTTGAAAAAGCGGATTTCTTCCTCAAATTTCTGCTCAAGGCGTTGCTTCAGGTTAAGTGCCATAATTCCCCTCGGATACATTTTTGGTCATTGTCAAAAAAACGGTTACGCACTGTTGATCTCATTTGGCGCAAAAACAAGGCAAAATGTCGTAACTGGAAAAATTCGCTTATCGCTTGAAACGAGCAGCAGCCAATCAAAAACGCCGGTGAAGCGATCCACCGGCGTTTTTGATTGAATTGGCAAAAAAACAGCCGTTTAAACGCGCATCGGCATCAGAACATAGAGTGCATCATCGCCGGCGGTGTCGCGAACGAGCGTCGGTGATCCGGCATCTGCCAGCAGAAAAATCGCATCCTCGCCCGAAAGCTGCGACGTGATGTCGAGGAGATATTTGGCATTGAAGCCGATTTCCATCGAATCATTGTCGTAACCAACGGCTACTTCTTCGGTAGCACTTCCCGAGTCGGGATTGTTGACGGTCAGCGTCAACTGGCCGTCAGTTAGCGCCAGCTTCACGGCGCGGCCGCGCTCGGACGAAATCGTCGAGACACGGTCCACAGCCCGCGCGAAGGTCTGGCAATCGACGCGCATTTCCTTGTCGTTGCCGGTCGGGATGACGCGCTGATAATCCGGGAAGGTGCCGTCGATAAGCTTCGAGGTCAAAACCACCGAGCCGATGGTCAGGCGGATTTTGGCGTCCGAGACTTCGGCGGTGACTTCCAGTTCCGGATTGTCCATCAGCTTCTGCAACTCGCCGACGGTCTTGCGCGGAATGATGATGCCCGGCATGCCTTCGGAACCGGAAGGAGCATCCACATCGGCGCGCGCCAGACGGTGACCGTCCGTCGCGACAGCGCGCAGCTTCAGGTCGCCGCCGCTTTCGATGGTGTGGAAGAAGATGCCGTTCAGGTAATAACGCGTCTCTTCGGTCGAAATCGCAAATTGCGTGCGGTCGATCAGCATCTTCAGATCGGTCGCCTTGAGCTTGAAAGTGTGGCTGAAGGTACCGGCTGTCAGGTCAGGGAAATCGGTTTCCGGCAGGCATTGCAGCGAAAATTTCGAACGGCCGGAGGCAACCGTCATGGTGGAGCCATCAGGGTTGGTGGCCAGAAGCACCTCGGAACCGTCAGGCAGCTTGCGCACGATTTCATAAAGCAGGTGCGCCGGCACGGTGGTGGCGCCCGCCTGTTCCACCATGGCCGGTGTTGCTTCGGTGATTTCGAGGTCGAGGTCGGTCGCCTTCATGTCCAGATTGGCGCCGGATGCGCGAAGCAGGACGTTGGACAGGATCGGGATCGTGTTACGACGCTCGACAACCCTGTGCACATGGTTCAGCGATTTAAGAAGGTTCGACCGCTCAAGAGTAATACGCATGGACGCTACCGCTTTCAACCGTTGCGAACCGGCCACCGCCGGATCGGCAAGAAGAGTCTTGACCGGCAAAAAAGCCGGATAATGTGGACGGGCAAAATGGCAGAGTTATTGCAGAAAATGCAAGAGCCGAGTGCGTCTGCCTCGGCTCATTTTGCTGCTATACAGCATGATCCACAGGATGGAGCCGTCCATGGACCTTGTTCGCCGGTTTTCTATTGCCCATAAAGGAGGGAAAACCGGAGCGACCGGCCGGCAATAATCGGCCAGAATGATTGGAAGCCGTGTGACGGAAGAACTATCGAACAGCGATGCCAGACAGGCAACAAGGGAATTCAGGATCGGGACGGCCACCATTCCGGCACGACCGCTGGAGCCGGCGCTTTATCTCGTGGCCACCCCCATCGGCAATCTCGGCGATATTACCATCCGCGCGCTGGAGACGCTGGCCTCTGCCGATGTTCTCGCCTGCGAGGATACCCGCGTCACCCGTATCCTGCTTGAACGCTACGGCATTCGCACACGTCCGCTCGCCTACCACGAGCACAATGCGAACGAAGCGGGGCCGAAGCTCATCGCCGCCCTGGAAGCCGGAAAATCCGTGGCACTGGTATCGGATGCCGGAACGCCGCTCGTTTCCGATCCCGGTTATCGTCTTGGTCAGCTGGCACTGGAAGCGGGCCATCGCGTCGTGCCGGTGCCGGGCGCATCTGCGCCGCTCGCCGCCCTTGTCGGATCGGGCATGCCGAGCGATGCCTTTCTGTTTGCGGGTTTCCTGCCGGTGAAGGATCGCGGCAAGCGCGATCGGTTTGCCGAACTTGCGAAAATCCCCGCTACCTTGATCTTTTTTGAATCGCCGCGCCGCATCGGCACCACCGTCAAGGTGGCGTCGGAAGTGCTTGGCCGCGACCGGCGCGCCGTGGTGTGTCGCGAACTGACCAAGACTTTCGAGGAATTCCGGCGCGGCACGCTGAGTGAGCTTGCCGATTATTATGACGAGGATCGTGTGGTGAAGGGCGAGATCGTACTTCTGATCGAGCCGCCCTCCTATGACGAAATTCCCGATATCGAGGATGTCGAAAAGCTCCTTAAGGATCTGGTCGCGACCATGCCTGCCGCCAAGGCCGCGGGCGAGGCATCGAAACTGACCGGCCTGCCACGCAAGGAGCTTTATCAACGGCTGCTGGATATGAAGGACAGGGATGGCGGCTGACGCGCAAAGGAACAGAAGACGCAAGGCCGAGCGGCGCGGCCACACGGCGGAATATTGGGCCGCACTCTATCTGCTGGTGAAGGGATATCGCATCCTCGCCATTCGTTATCGTACCCGGCTGGGGGAAATCGACCTCATCGCCCGCAAGCGGGATGTCGTTGCCATCATCGAGGTCAAGGCGCGATCTTCCGGGCTGGGGGCTGTCGATGCGGTCGGCTTCAATTCGCAGCAGCGCATCCGGGCCGCCGCCGATCTCTGGCTCTCCCGTCGCGGGGATGCTGGGCGGTTTTCGCTGCGCTTCGATATCGTCGCCATCCTGCCGCGACGCCTGCCGCAGCATTTCATCGACGCGTTCTGAGGGGAGGGAAGGCAATGTCCACCGAGCGGGAAAAAATGGCCGCGGGCGAATGGTACAGCTGCATGGATGCCGAGCTGGATGGGCTGCGCTGGCGCGCCCGCCGGGCCGTTCACCAGCACAACACCGTGCTGCCGGATGAGCGGGGAGCCATGGCGCCTCTGCTGCACGCCCTCTTCGCCTCTGTCGCGGAAGGCGCATTTATCGAAGCCCCGTTTCATTGCGCTTATGGCTTCAACATCACGCTGGGCAGGAATGTCTATCTTAACACCAGCTGCGTCATTCTCGATTCCGCCAGGGTGGTGATCGGCGATGGGGCAATGCTCGGCCCCGCCGTGCAGATCTATTGTGCTGAACACCATCTGGACCCGGTTCCGCGCGCGCAAGGCGTTGAAATCGCAAAGCCGGTGACAATCGGCCGTGATGTCTGGATCGGCGGCGGCGCAATCCTGTTGGCCGGCGTAACCATTGGTGATGGGGCGATTGTCGGTGCTGGTTCGGTGGTGACGCGGGATGTGCCGCCAGGCGCGACGGTGGTGGGAAATCCGGCCCGTCCGATAAAGCGCAAGGACGCCTGAGACATCCATTTTTGAAAGAACGGAGTTCATTAACAGGCGCCGTAACAAATCTGACATGAAACTGTTAAAGAGGCGTCATGGAACCCCTCTATTCGCATCCTCATCCCAATAAATGGTGGAGAGGATTTAGTAATGTTGAAGAAGATTTCCATGGCCGCAGTGGCGGTCAGCATTTCGGCAACGTCTTCCATGGCTGCGACCAACATCACCTGGTGGCACGGTATGGGCGGCCGTAACGGCGAAGTCATCAACGAAGTTTCCCAGAAGTTCAACGAAGCCCAGAAGGAATGCGCTCTGACGCCGGTTTCCAAGGGTTCTTACGAAGAAGCCCTGGCCAGCGGCATCGCTGCCTTCCGTTCCGGCGAACAGCCGAACATCCTCCAGGTTTTCGATGCCGGCGCTGCCACCATCATCAACGCCAAGGGCGCGGTCATTCCTGCGGAAGACCTCATCAACAAGGCCGGTTACAAGTTCGACCGCGAAGCCTTTATCAACGGCGTGCGTTATTTCTACGCTGCAGCTGACGGCAAGTTCGTCGGCATGCCGTTCAACTCCTCCGCTCCGATCATGTATGTCAACGACGAAGCCCTGAAAAAGGCCGGCGTCGAAGCACCGAAGACCTGGGAAGAGTTCGAGCAGGTTGCGCCGAAGCTGAAAGAAGCCGGTTACATCCCGCTCGTCCAGTCGCAGCTGACCTGGCAGTTCACGGAGAACTTCTTCTCCCGCAACAACATCCAGTTCGCCACCAACAATAACGGCTACGACAGCGTCACCGACACCAAGCTGAAGCTTACCGACCCGAACCTCGTCATGATGTTCGACAAGCTGAAGGACTGGAAGGACAAGGGCCTGTTCGCCTATTACGGCGCCGGCTGGAACGACAACCAGAAGCCGTTTGAAGAAGGCAAGGTTGCTTTCTGGATCGGTTCTTCCGGTTCGTTCGGTGGCCTGCAGAAGACGGCAACCATGCCGTTCTCGGCAACCTTCCTCCCCTACTGGGGCTCCATCAAGGGCGCTGGCACCAACTCCTTCATCGGCGGCGCTGCCCTCTTCGCAATGTCCGGCAAGTCCGAAGCCGAAAACAAGTGCGTGGCTGACTTCTTCCAGTTCCTGACCTCGCCGGAAATCCAGGTCTTCTACCACAAGGCAACCGGTTACGTCGCCATCACCAAGGCGGCTTACGAGAAGGCCAAGGCTGAAGGCTTCTACAAGGAAAAGCCGGTCGCCGAAGTCGGCATCCAGCAGCTGTCGCTGCCGGGCGGCGAATGGTCCAAGGGTTATCGCCTCGGCTTCTACCCGCAGATCCGCGCCGTCATGGAACGCGAATATAACCGCATCTTCTCCGGCGAAGTCACGCCGAAGGACGCCTTCGACATCATCGAGAAGGAAGGCAACGACCTTCTGGCCCGTTTCGCCAAGACGGCCGGCTGATCGATCTTTTCGAAACCAATGATCGTTGTCGAGCCTCCTTTCCGACGGAAGGGAGGCTCGCTTCTGGATAAGGAGGCGCAAGCGTGGCCTATACATCGTCTCAACCGCGCCGGTTTTTATCCGGCTGGTCCGCAAAGGCTGGAAAACCCGCCAAGCCCGCTGAAGCCGGCATGAAGCGCGTACAGTTCTCCTCGTCCTTCGTACCCTATCTGTTTCTGGCGCCGCAGCTCGCGGTGATTTTCATCTTTTTCTACTGGCCGTCCGCTCAGGCCATTCAGTCCTCGTTTTATCTCGAAGACCCTTTCGGGTTCGGGGCTTCATTCGTGGGCTTCGCCAATTATTCGGACGCGATATTCAATCCGGAATATCTCAACATTGCCAAGTTCACGGTCGTTTTCACTGTTCTGGTGACCTTCTTTTCACTGGCGCTCGGCCTTTTACTGGCCGTCAAGGCGGATGCGGTCATTCGCGGCAGTTCGACCTACAAGACATTGCTGATCTCCGTTTATGCCATCGCGCCGCCAGTCGCGGGCCTCATCGGCATGATGTTTTTCGACCAGCATATCGGCCCCTTCGTCAAGATGGCGGCGTTTTTCGGCTGGGACATGAAGGTTGGCCTCAATTACTTCGACACGGCCTTTGCCATGGTCGTCGTCGCCGTGTGGAAGCAGATCCCCTATAATTTCATCTTCTTCCTGTCTGGCCTGCAAGGCGTGTCCGTCGCTGTACGTGAGGCCGCCGCCATTGATTGCCGCTCTGGCTTTCGCCGGTTCTGGACGGTCATCATGCCGCTTCTGGCGCCCACCGCCTTCTTCCTGCTGATCATCAACATCACCTATTCCCTGTTCGATACGTTCGGCGTCATCGACGTAATGGTGAAGGACAAGGCGGCCAATAACCCGATCACGCTGGTCTACAAGGTGTTTCTCGACGGTTTCCGCGGCAATGACATCGGCGGTTCTTCTGCCCAGTCCGTCATTCTGATGCTGGTCGTCTTCGTCCTCACCATCATCCAGTTCCGCTTCATCGAGAAGCGCATCCATTACAATTGAGGGAAAAGACGATGTACAAGACAAAACCCCTCGACCATCTGGTGCTGATAGCAGGCGCGCTGTTCCTGATATTGCCTGTTGTCGTGGCTTTCATGACATCCACGCATACGGCGGCGGAAATCCATCGCAGCGGCCTGGCGATCATTCCGGGCGACAATTTCGTCGAAACCTATGAAAAGGTCCTGACCCAGAAGGGCGGCTTCACCGGGCAGATTACCGGCCTCAACATGGTGCTCAATTCGCTGATCCTCGGCATTGGTTTTGCCGTTGGCAAGATCGTGCTGTCGATGACGGCGGCCTATGCGATCGTCTATTTCCGCTTCCGCTTTGCCACACTCGCCTTCTGGATCATTTTTACGACGCTGCTCCTGCCGCTTGAGGTGCGCATCATGCCGTCCTACGAGGTGATGAGCAAACTTGGCCTGTTGAACTCCTATACCGGCTTGATCGTGCCGCTTCTGGCGTCTGCAACTGGCACCTTCTATTTTCGGCAGTTCTTCAAATCCATTCCGGAAGAATTGCTGGAGGCCGCCCGTATCGACGGGGCAGGGCCGTTCAAATTCTTCATCGATGTCATCATCCCCCTTTCGCGCACCATGATGGCGGCGATCTTCATCATCATGTTCGTTTATGGCTGGAACCAGTATCTCTGGCCGATGCTGATGACGACGGATGAGAGTTTCTTCACCCTGATGCGCGGCATCAAGTCGATCCTGCAGGTCTGGGTTGGTTCGCAAATTCCCGATTACAACGAAGCTTTCGCGCTCGCCGTTCTGGCCATGCTGCCGCCGGTGCTGATCGTCATCGTATTCCAGCGCTGGTTCATCAAGGGCCTCACCGAGAGCGATAAATAAGGAGACCGAAATGGCCGCTATAGAAATCAGTCAGGTCTGCAAGGATTATCATGGCGGCGTGCGCGCCGTGCATCACGTCGATATCGACATCAGGGATGGTGAGTTCATCGTTCTCGTCGGCCCCTCCGGCTGCGGCAAGTCAACGCTCCTGCGCATGGTTGCCGGGCTCGAGGACATCTCCGAAGGCACGGTGAAGATCGGCGACCGGGTGGTCAACCAGGCTGATCCCGCCGACCGCGATATTGCCATGGTGTTCCAGAATTACGCGCTTTATCCGCATATGTCGGTGCGTCAGAACCTGGAATATGGGCTTAAGAACCGCAAGACGCCGAAGACGGAGATCGATGAACGTGTGGCCGAAGCCGCCCGTATGCTGCAGCTCGAACCCTATCTGGATCGCAAACCGCGCGCCCTTTCCGGCGGCCAGCGGCAGCGTGTCGCCATGGGCCGTGCCATCGTTCGCAAACCGGCTGCCTTCCTGTTCGATGAGCCTCTGTCTAACCTCGATGCCAAGCTGCGCGTCTCGATGCGCGGTGAAATCAAGCGCCTGCAAAAACGCCTCGGCACCACCTCCATCTATGTCACCCATGATCAGCTAGAGGCCATGACGCTGGCTGATCGTCTGGTAGTGCTGAATGGCGGCCGCATCGAACAGATCGGCGCGCCGCTTGATGTCTATCACACCCCCGCATCCACCTTCGTCGCCAGCTTCATCGGCTCTCCCGCCATGAACCTGCTGAATGCCGAACTGCATGGCGATAGCCTCGCCATCGGTCCGTCACTGTTTGCACTGAACGGTTTTGCCCCCGCTTCGGGGTCGGTGACGGTGGGCATGCGGGCGGAGGATTTCCGCATTGCCGCGGCGGGCGAGCAGGGCCTTGCGCTGCGCGTCGATTATATCGAGGAGCTGGGTTCGCAGCGCCTCGTGCATGGCATGATCGGCGATCAGAACCTGACAGTGGCTTTCCCGCCGGATGTCGAGGTTCCGGCTGCATTGTCGGTAACGATAGCGCCGGAAAAACTGCACTTCTTCTCCAACGAAACCGGCAAGCGCATCGCCGGTAAGGCGGAGCAGGTCCAGGTACAGTCCGCTCAGCTGGCAACGGCCTGATCACGTCGGAAGAAATCGGCGCGATGACTAAAATTGCGCCGATTGTCAAAACCGCTTTGTTACGATCCCGATGATAGAAGACCTCCAATATTTCACGGGGGTTTTCTCATATGTCGTTCAAAATGATGTTCGCGGCGGCTGCAACCATGGCGATCCGCACGATGCCAATATTGCCGGCCTATCTGCGCGGAGTAAAAGACGAGGCCGTTGTCAGCGCATCCTGCACCGATCTGCGACTTCAGCCAGCCCCCATCAATCCTGACTGGATCATCTCCGGCGATCCCCAGGCGCGCGCGGCCGATCATTCCCGAAGCGGTGACCGCGCTTCCAGCACCGCCATGTGGGATTGCACGGCCGGTGAATTCCGCTGGTTCTTCGGCTGGGATGAAACCGTCTATATTCTGGAAGGCGAGGTGCATGTGACGGCCGAAGACGGTTCGGTCAGCATCCTGCGGGTTGGCGACGTCGCCTATTTCCGGGCGGGAACATGGGCCACCTGGCGGGTGGATGACTATGTCCGCAAGGTTGCCTTCATGCGTCGTCCATTCCCCCGGGCGCTGGCGCTGGCCTATCGCGTCAAGAACAAGCTGTTTTCCGGCAGTTCCTACAAGCTGGCGGCCTGAAACGGTAAAACAATTCAAACGACGGGGCCTTCCGGCTCCGTCGGGGGAATTGTGAAGGTTCAATAAAACTCACACAAAGCACCGCTTGCAGCAGTTGCGTTTGAATGGTCGCTGCCCTACATCTTCAGGGTTTTCTGAAGCATTTCCGGGTCTCTCCCGGGCTTGCCGGGAAGCTTGAAAAGACGGGACAATGGGCATTGTGGGCCGCAGGGCATCCCTATGCTGCAAGAGGAACATGCGCATGGCGAAGATCAAGAACGTCGCGATCCAGATGGATCATGTCTCCGGCATCAACATTGCCGGTGATTCCACTTTCGCCATGAGCCTTGAGGCGCAGGCGCGTGGATACCGGCTGTTCCACTATACGCCCGACCGTCTTTCCATGCGTGACGGCAAGATTTACGCCACCGTCGAGCAGATGGAGTTGCGCGACATAAAGGGCGACCATTTCTCGCTGTCGGAACCGGAGCGCGTTGATCTTTCGACCATGGATGTCATCCATCTGCGTCAGGATCCGCCATTCGACATGGCCTATATCACCTCCACCCATCTGCTGGAGCGTATTCATCCTAGGACGCTTGTTGTCAATGACCCCGCCTGGGTGCGCAACTCGCCGGAAAAGATTTTCGTCACTGAATTCGCTGATCTGATGCCGAAGACCTTGATCACCAAGGACGTGGCCGAGATCGCCCGGTTCCGCAATGAAATGGGCGATATCATCCTCAAGCCGCTTTATGGCAATGGCGGTGCGGGTGTCTTCCATTCGGCGCGTGACGACCGCAATTTCTCCTCGCTGCTGGAAATGTTCGGCCAGATGTTCCGTGAGCCTTACATCGCCCAGGAATATCTGCCTGACGTCCGTAAGGGCGACAAGCGCATCCTTTTGGTGGATGGCGAGCCGGTGGGCGCAATCAACCGCGTGCCGGCGGAAAACGATGCCCGCTCCAACATGCATGCCGGTGGCCGGCCAGAGCCGACGGAACTGACGGCGCGCGAGAAGGAAATCTGCCGCCGCATTGGTCCCGCCCTGCGCGAGCGTGGTTTCCTTTTTGTTGGTATCGATGTGATCGGCGATTATCTCACGGAGATCAACGTCACCTCACCGACGGGCATTCGTGAGGTGCAGAAATTCGGCGGTGCCGATGTGGCAAGCCTGTTGTGGGACGCCATCGAGAAAAAGCGCGAAGCTCAGGATTTCTGAGGCGATTTCCGATCGAACTCCGTTTGTTCCGTGGGTGCAACTAGATACAACTAAAATACATCGCCCGCGTGAAATTGTTCACCGGATGTTCTTGTTTTATTCTTTGCCTTATGGCACGTTGCTTGCGGGTGGCCGCCACAGGGCATGAAGCTCTGATGTCGTGGCCGGTTTGCGGGGGCAGGCCATGGTGGCGAAGGTCAATACGGTTGCATTTCAGGGCATAGAGGGTGTGCCCGTCGAGGTGCAGGTCATGGTCGCACCCGGAAAGGTCGGCATCCAGATCGTCGGCCTGCCGGACAAGGCGGTGGCCGAAAGCCGGGAGCGGGTGCAGGCGGCACTACATGCTTCGGGTCTGGCGCTTCCGGCAAAAAAGGTGACCGTCAATCTCGCGCCTGCCGATCTGCCAAAGGAAGGCTCGCATTTCGATCTTCCAATTGCTCTGGGGCTCATGGCCGCTTTGGGCGCCATACCGGCAGAGGCGCTCGGCCAATATGTGGTTCTCGGCGAACTTAATCTCGATGGCACCATCGGCATGGTCTCTGGCGCGCTGCCGGCGGCCATCGGCGCCAACGCTCTCGGCAAGGGCCTGATCTGCCCGGCTGAAAGCGGTCCGGAAGCGGCCTGGGCCGGTGCCGGCATCGATATCCTTGCCCCGCGCAGCCTCATAGCGCTTGCCAATCATTTTCGCGGCACGCAGCTGCTTTCGCGCCCCGTGCCCGCCATCCGGACCAGTCCGGTCAATCTGCCCGATCTGGCGGATATCAAGGGACAGGAAAGCGCCAGACGTGCGCTGGAAGTGGCAGCGGCTGGTGGCCATAATCTGCTGATGGTCGGTCCACCCGGCTCCGGCAAATCCATGCTTGCCGCGCGTCTGCCGTCCATCCTGCCGCCGCTCGAGGCGGCAGAGCTGCTGGAAGTGTCCATGGTTCATTCCATCGCCGGCCAATTGTCGGGCGGCAAGCTTTCAGACCGCAGGCCGTTCCGCACGCCGCATCATTCCGCCACCATGGCGGCTTTGATTGGTGGCGGGTTGCGCGCCAGACCGGGCGAGGCTTCACTTGCCCATCACGGCGTTCTTTTTCTGGATGAATTCCCGGAATTTTCGCCGCAGGTGCTGGATGCTTTGCGCCAGCCGCTGGAGACGGGTGAATGTATCATCGCGCGGGCCAATCACCGCGTCAGCTATCCGGCGCAAATCCAGCTCGTCGCAGCGATGAACCCGTGTCGGTGCGGCATGGCAGGAGAGCCGGGCTTCACCTGCGCCAGAGGTCCGCGTTGCGTGACCGATTATCAGGGGCGCATTTCCGGTCCGCTGATGGACCGTATCGATATCCGTATTGATGTTCCTGCCGTTTCCGCCACTGATCTCATCCGCCCCGTCGCGTCCGAGCCGAGCGCGGTGGTTGCCGCCCGTGTCGCCAATGCCCGCCTCGCCCAGCAGGAGCGTTATGCGGCGGCGGGGTTTCCTGCCATCCGTACCAATGCCCGCTGCACGACGACCCTGATCGAAAAATATGCCGAGCCGGATGCGTCCGGGCTGCAATTGTTGCGCGATGCCGCAGAACGGCTGAAGTTTTCCGCACGCGGTTATCACCGTATTCTGAAGGTCGCGCGAACATTGGCCGACCTGGACGGCAAACAAACGGTCGGCCGCATTCATGTGGCGGAAGCCGTGTCCTATCGTATCGCGGGTGAGAGGTTGCCGACAGCGGCTTAGAGCCGTGATGTTTGCGCGCTTTTTTGGAAGAGTTTGGAGGCAGCCTCTGAAAAAGCTCCGCCCCTTCTCGATAGGCCGATGCGAAAGCACGATATGAAGCGCATCGCGTGAATTCAGCCGAATGCGGGCGTTCTGAAAGGCTTATGCCGCCAGCGGTACCGGCGGCATGATAAATCTCGATTCCTTGGTCCGCGATCGCGCGTACCGGATGGGGTCGTTAGAGCCCAAGACCTTCGAACAGCGCCGTCGAAAGGTAACGCTCCGCAAAGGAAGGAACGATGACGACGATGTTCTTGCCGGCATTTTCCTCGCGCGCGCCGACCTTGATTGCCGCCGCCAATGCTGCACCCGAGGAGATGCCGACAGGCACGCCTTCGAGCCTTGCCGCGAGACGCGCGATTTCGAAAGCCTCGTCATTGGTGACGGTGACGATCTCGTCATAGATACCGGTATCGAGGATGGCGGGTGCAAAACCAGCGCCGATGCCCTGGATCTTGTGAGGGCCGGGGTTGCCACCGGAGAGCACCGGGCTGTCGGCGGGTTCCACCGCAATGACCTTCACTTCCGGCTTGCGGGATTTCAGAACCTGACCCGTGCCGGTGATCGTTCCACCCGTGCCGATGCCGGAAACGAGAATGTCGACCGTGCCGTCGGTGTCGTTCCAGATTTCCTCCGCCGTCGTCTTGCGGTGAATATCCGGATTGGCGGGGTTTTCGAATTGCTGCGGTATGATGGCGTCGGGAAGCGTCTCGGCCAGTTCCTGCGCCTTGGCGATTGCGCCCTTCATGCCCTTCGGACCTTCGGTCAGCACCAGTTCGGCACCGAGCAGGGCCAGCATTTTCCGACGCTCGACCGACATGGTTTCCGGCATGGTCAGGATCAGCTTGTAGCCCTTGGCCGCGGCAGCAAAGGCAAGCGCGATGCCGGTATTGCCCGAAGTCGGCTCCACCAGTGTCGTTTTGCCGGGAGTGATTTTGCCCTGCGCTTCCAGCGCTTCGATCATGGCAACACCGATGCGGTCCTTCACGGAGGCGATGGGGTTGAAAAACTCCAGCTTGGCAAGCAGGTTGGCCTTCACGCCCTTTTCTTTCGCCAGCTTGTCCAGCCGCACGATCGGCGTATCGCCGATTGTTTCCGTAATCGAGGAATAGACGCGTCCGCGTCCGGGCTTTCTGGCTTCGGGCATGATGCTCTCCTGTATGAAGGCCACAGAATAGTGGCCGCAAGATTTGAGCGGCAGAATAGGAGCAATCGCCCTGTCAGGCTAGCGAACGTTCATCCTTATATGGCCGGTTTACCGGAAAAATTTCACGATAAACTGGGTAAATGCACGAAATTATTTTAGGTGCTGCGGATGGCGATCATGGTCGCCGTTCCGGCCAGAATGCCCGCCGCCGTGCGGTTGAGGATCGTCAGCGCGCTCGGCCGTTTCAGGAGGTTGCGTGCCTTGGCCGCAAGCAGGATGTAGGGCAACAGAACGGCCATCAGCACGACGAAGGTGAGGGCGAGGAGTGTCGCATATTCCGACGGGCCGATCATGCGGATGTCGATCAGCGTCGGCACCAGCGCCACATAAAACAGCATGGTTTTCGGGTTGCCAAGGGTGATCAGCAGGCCGGACAGGAAGGACATCGGCATGCTGGTGCTTTTTTTCGCCTTCAGGTCCTGCGGCAAAAGGCCGGCGGTCCAAAGCTTCCAGGCGATATAGAGGAGATAGGCCGCACCGGCGAATTTCAGCACCATGAAGGCTTCCTGAAATGTCTGCGCCACGAAGGCCAACCCCAGTATTACGCCGGTCAGGTAGATCATGTCGCCCAGCACCAGCCCGAGGCCCATGAAGAAGGTTTCCCGAAAGCCCGAACCCAGCGCCCGCGCCACGATTGCCGTCATGCCGGGGCCGGGAATGGCGGCGGCGATGAAGAGGGCAGTGGCATAGGCCAGAAGGGTCGTCAGTGTCATGATCATGTTTCCCGGAAAATCCGCTAAATCAATAGCGAAATTGCCGGGTAAAAACAATCGATCATGCTGGTTGCCGGTCAGACCCCGGTCGAGCCAAAACCACCGGCGCCACGCGCCGTCTCGGAGGTTTCCGTCACTTCGCTCACGGTGACCTGTGTTACCGGCGCAATTACCATCTGCGCAATGCGCATGCCGCGCTCGATGGTGAAATCATCCTGCCCCAGATTGGCGAGAATGACCTTCACTTCGCCGCGATAATCGCTGTCCACCGTGCCGGGAGAATTGAGGCAGGTGATGCCGTTCTTGATGGCAAGGCCGGAGCGGGGGCGGATTTGCGCCTCGTAACCTTGGGGAATTTCGAAGATGAAGCCGGTCGGCACCAGTGCCCGTTCACCGGGTTTCAGCGTTAGCGGTTGATCTGCAGGCACCGCGGCGCGCAGGTCCATGCCGGCAGCACCACCGGTTTCATAGGACGGCAATTCGAGGCCTGCACCATTGGCGAGGCGGACGAGGCGAAGAGGGGGGCGATTGTCATTTTGAACGGTCATGCGGCATTAGTTTGCGCAGATCGCGGCAAGGTCAATTGCAAATGCGGGCCTGAAACGCTAGATAGCCCGCAATTCACAGGATTTGTCAGATGGCCGAAACACTTGCCGAGGCGGTCTCCCGCCGCCGCACCTTTGCTATTATCGCGCACCCGGACGCGGGTAAGACGACGCTTACCGAAAAGCTGTTGCTGTTCGGCGGAGCGATCCAGCTTGCCGGTGAAGTGAAGGCGAAGAAGGATCGCATCCAGACCCGTTCGGACTGGATGAAGATCGAGCGCGAGCGCGGCATTTCGGTCGTCACCTCGGTCATGACCTTCGAATATAACGACCGCGTCTTCAACATTCTCGATACGCCCGGCCACGAAGACTTCGCCGATGATACCTACCGCACGCTGACGGCGGTGGATGCGGCGATCATGGTCATCGACGCCGCCAAGGGTATCGAGCCACGCACGCTGAAGCTCTTCGAAGTCTGCCGCATGCGCGATATTCCGATCATCACCTTCATCAACAAGATGGACCGCGAAAGCCGCGATCCCTTCGAGATTCTGGATGAGGTCGAGGAAAAGCTGGCGCTTGATACTGCGCCGATCACCTGGCCGGTGGGACGGGCGAAAAGCTTCTGCGGCGCTTATAATCTCGCCGAAAACACCTTTCGTGGCAATGATACGCAGGTGGAAGGCCTTTCGGTCAACGGCCCGCAGGCGGTTGCCGATCGGCTGCCGGAAAATGAACGCAAGGTCTTTATCGAAGAAACAGAACTGGCGCTGGAAGCCTGCCGTCCCTTCGATCGCCAGGCGTTTCTTGAAGGCCACATGACGCCAGTGTTCTTCGGTTCGGCGCTGCGCAATTTCGGTGTGCGCGACCTCATCAATGCACTCGGCGATTTCGCACCGCCGCCGCGCGATCAGGTGGCGGATACCCGCACCGTGCATGCGGCCGAAGACAGGATGACGGCCTTCGTCTTCAAGATTCAGGCGAATATGGACCCCAACCACCGCGACCGCATCGCCTTTGCCCGCATCTGCTCCGGCAAGCTGGAGCGCGGCATGAAGGCGCGTTTGTCGCGCACCGGCAAGCAAATGGGGCTCACCGCGCCGCAATTCTTCTTCGCCTCGCAGCGCCAGCTCGCCGATACGGCCTTTGCGGGTGATGTGGTCGGCATCCCCAACCACGGCACGCTGCGCATCGGTGATACGCTGACCGAGGGTGAAAACCTTGTTTTCCAGGGCGTTCCGAACTTCTCGCCGGAAATCCTGCGCCGCGTGCGGCTCGAAGATGCGATGAAGGCGAAGAAGCTGAAGGAAGCCCTGCAGCAGATGGCGGAAGAGGGCGTCGTGCAGCTCTTCTCGCCGGAAGACGGCTCGCCAGCCATCGTCGGCGTCGTCGGCGCGCTGCAGCTGGACGTATTGAAAGAACGGCTGATGGGCGAATACGGCCTGCCGGTCTCCTTCGAAATGTCGCGCTTTTCCGTCTGCCGCTGGATTTCATCCGATCAGCCGGCGGAGATGGATAAGTTCCTCAACGTCAAGCGCGGTGATATCGCCCGCGATCTGGATGGCGATCCGGTGTTTCTGGCGCAGGACGCCTTCTCGTTGCGCTATGAGTCCGAGCGTTTTCCGGCGATCAAGATGGTTGCGATCAAGGAATATCACGTCGCCAAGGCGGCGTGATATCAGCCGGATTGCACTTTGAATGCCAAGGGCTTAGTTTTCCGGTGAAACGGGAAACTGGTCCGGCATCATGACGCTTTCAGGCAAACATATTCTCCTCATCATCTCCGGCGGCATCGCGGCCTATAAGAGCCTCGATCTCATCCGCCGCCTGAAAGAGCGCGGCGCGAAGGTGACGCCGGTCATGACGAAGGGCGCCCAGGAATTCGTCACCCCGCTGGCTGTCGGCGTGCTGTCTGCCACCCACGTTTTCACCGAGCTTTTTTCCAGACAGGACGAGCAGGATGTCGGCCATATCAGGCTGGCGCGCGACTGCGACCTCGTGCTGGTCGCGCCCGCCACTGCCGATCTCATGGCCAAGATGGCGCATGGCCTGGCCGACGATCTTGCTTCCACCATCCTTCTCGCGACTGACCGCAGGGTGCTGATCGCGCCCGCCATGAATCCGAAAATGTGGACGGCGAAGCCAACGGCCCGCAATGTCGAGGTGCTTAAAAAAGACGGCGTGTTTTTTATCGGCCCCATGGCAGGCGAGATGGCGGAGAGGGGCGAGGCGGGTCTTGGCCGGATGGCGGAGCCGTTGCAGATCGTCGAGGCCGTTGAGGCGCTTTTGGACAATGGTTCCCAACCACTCAAGGGCAGGAAGGCCATCGTCACTTCCGGTCCCACGCATGAGCCGATCGATCCGGTACGCTATATAGCCAACCGCTCGTCGGGCAAGCAGGGCCACGCCATTGCGGCGGCTCTCGCGGAACTGGGGGCGGAGGTGACGCTGGTCTCAGGCCCGGTCAACCTCGCCGATCCGGCTGGAGTCACAACGATCCATGTCGAGCGTGCCGAAGAGATGCGTGATGCGGTGATCTCAAAGCTCCCGGTGGATATTGCGGTCATGGTCGCCGCCGTCGCTGACTGGCGGGTGACAGGTTCATCGGAACAGAAAATCAAGAAGCAGCCGGGCGATGCACCGCCCGCGCTGCAATTGACGGAAAACCCCGATATCCTGAAAACCGTCGGCCACCACGAAAAGCGGCCGAAGCTGGTGGTGGGTTTCGCCGCCGAAACGCAGGATGTTGAGAAGAACGGCCGCGCCAAGCTGGAGCGCAAGGGCGCGGATTATATTGTCGCCAATGATGTCTCGGCTGAAACCGGCATCATGGGCGGAGATCGCAACAGCGTGAAGATCATATCGGCGGACGGTATTGAGGCCTGGCCGGATCTCGACAAGGCCGACGTCGCAAAACGTCTGGCAGCCCTTATTGCGGAGAAACTCGCATGAGCCTGTTCGATCGCAAGACATTCGACAGAGTGCTGGGCGAATGGCCGGGTGTACGCTTTGTCGATCAATGGGATTCCCATGTCGCGAAGGTCGGCGACAAGGTCTTTGCCGTGCTGGGTGAGCGGGTGGATTGGCGTCTGGTGGTAAAATGTTCGGAGGAAAGTTTCGAAATCCTCACCTCGCTGGAAGGCATCGGTCAGGCGCCCTATTTTGCCAAACGCAAATGGATATCGATCGGTGACCATTCACCGCTCGAGCGAGAGGAGCTGGAGCATTATGTGCGCCGCTCCTATGAACTGGTTGCGGCCGGCCTGACGAAGAAACTGCGCTCTGAGCTGGGCATATTCTTCGACTAGAGCGTTTTCGCGTTTCGGAGAAAAACAAGAATGCTCCAACCTCACATGCCGGGCGTTTCGCCTGAATTGTCTTTTGTGTTTCGACCGATGATCTGGCGAACGCCTTCCTTGGTGAAGGGCTGAAAAAGCTGGGGCAGAAAGCCCTTCGCAATTTGCCCCTTGATACCGATATTGGTGGAGGAGGGGCGATCGGGATTGAAATAGCTGCCGAACAGCTGGTCGAATATGACGAGATTCTCGCCGTAATTGGTGTTTCCCTCGGGAAGCTCCTTGGAATGATGCCAGCGGTGCAGCCGCGGTGTGCTGAACACATAGTCCAGCGGGCCAGTTTTCATATCGACATTGCAATGGGTCAGAATGCCGATGAAGGCGGTAACGGCGCCAAGCCACCAGAAAACGTGCAAGGGTGCGCCCATCAAATAGAGCGGAAGCTGACTGAGCGCGATCTTGAAGAGCGAATCCGCCACATGAAAGCGACCGGTATTGACCACCCAGAGCCGGACAACGCTGTGGTGCAGGGCATGGAAACGCCAGAAGAACACGGTCTCATGCGCGATACGGTGCGCCCAGTAGAGGCCAAATTCAGCGATGGTGACCGCAAGTGCGACCTGAATGATCATCGGCAGGTCGGAGGGCCACAGATTGAACCGCATCGCCGCAAGCGGCTGCAGCACATTGGCGGTCAGCATCGGAAAGATTGCTCCCGCAACGGCGGCAAGCTGGACAAGGCCCTTGGTCAACAGGGTGTGGCCAATGCTGGTCGCGGTTTCGCCATCGCCCTGAAGCCACTGAACCTCATAGGGGATATAACGTTCCAGGAGAAACAGGCTCAACACCGCGCCCGCATAGACGCAGAGAAACGCCATGATGGGATGGCTGCTGTTGAAGGCGAAATAGGAGCCGACAAGGCCGAAGAAAAACACCATCGGCCACGAACAATAGACAAGGGCCTGTTTCACTGCCTGAGTTTTTGCCATGAATTTCAATTCCCGTCCGGCAATCATCTACCATTCAACCAGCGACGCAACTCTCCGCAGGATCGCGGTTGCCCGTCGCTGACGCGCCCGTCCCTGCATGGATCGGTGCGCAGGGGCCGCATCGGCCGATAATAATCCCACTCCCTGCGACCATACCTGTCACTGCGTCGCAATTCCCGTTTCAGCTCGTCGCAACTGCGCGGCTTGCCATCGCTTATGCTGCCGTCCGTACAGGGATCGTAGACCCTGTGTTGCGCCATTGCTTCCGGCACTGCGACCGGTTGAAGACTGAAGAATAGCGAACCAACCAGAAGGATTAACAGTCGCATAGGCCACCTGTTTCGTTGAGAAGGTCAGGTCACTATTCTTCGTTAGATTGCATGAGCATGGCATGCGGTCGTCACGTCGGTTTGAAAGGTGGTTTTTGGTAACTGAGGTGCCCAACCGTGACATCGCGCACCTCCAAGGCTCAGATATGTCTTAGCTGATTCGGATGGCAATATAGAGAAGCGTCAGCGCAATCACCCAGAGCGCAATCCGCCCCCATTTGGTATGGCGCGCTTCCGCCTTGCCGATGGCTTCGGCTGTCTGGGCATCAAAACGCAGGCCATTCTCGCTCATATACATTAGCTCGGAATGCAGCTTTTCCGTCTTGGCGGCGATCTCGGGTGCCGCTTCTGCAAGCTTTAGAGCGGCCTTCATGCCGTCTTTCAGATCGGTGACGATGCGCTTGGGACCGAGATTGTCCCTGATCCAGCCGCCGACGACCGGATCGGCCGCCTTCCACATGTTGAAGCGCGGGTTGAGCATGCGTGATACGCCTTCCACAACCACCATGGTCTTTTGCAGCATCACCAGTTCCGGCCGCGTCTCCATGTCGAAAAGCTCGGTCACTTCGAACAGCAGGGTCAACAGCTTGCCCATGGAGATCGTCTCGGCCGGCTGGCCGTGGATCGGCTCGCCAATGGCGCGGATCGCCTGTGCGAAGCTGGCTTTATCGTGATGGCCCGGCACATAACCGGCCTCGAAATGCACCTCTGCCACCCGCATGTAATCGCGCGTGATAAAGCCATAGAGGATTTCGGCGAGGAAGCGGCGTTCCTTTTTGCCGAGCCGGCCGGCAATGCCCATATCCACGGCGACGATCATGCCCTTGTCATCGACGAAGAGATTGCCGGGATGCATGTCGGCATGGAAAAAGCCGTCGCGCAGCGTGTGCCGCAGGAAAGACTGGATCAGCGTGTCGGCCAGTTGGTTCAGGTCGTGACCGGCGGCCTTCAGCCCCTCGATATCCGACATCTTGACGCCGTCGATCCACTCCATGGTAACGACATCGCGGCCGGTGCGTTCCCAGTCGACTTCCGGAACACGGAAACCGGGATCATCCTTTGTGTTTTCGGCAAGCTCGGAAAGGGCGGCGGCCTCGAGCCGCAGATCCATCTCGATCTTGGTTGTCTGTTCCAGCGTGCGTGTCACCTCGACCGGCCGCAGACGGCGGGCTGAACGGACAAAGCGCTGCTGCAGGTCGGCGATCAGATACATCGCCTCCAGATCGTTCTGGAAACGCTGGCGCACGCCGGGACGAATGACCTTGACGGCCACCTTGCGTGGTCCCTTCGGCGTATCCACCATTGCCGGATGAACCTGGGCGATGGAGGCGGCCGCGATCGGGTCACCGAATTCCCTGTAGAGGTCGGAAACCGTGCGTCCGAGCGAACCTTCGATATTAGCCTTGGCCGCGGCAGCCGGGAAAAATGCCATGCGATCCTGAAGGCTTGCGAGATCGTCGGCGAAATCGGCCCCCACCACGTCCGGGCGGGTGGCCAGAAACTGGCCCATCTTCACGTAAGACGGTCCAAGCCGCTCGACGGCCGTTGCCAGCCGGTCGCTACGCTGCGCCCGTTTGGCCTTGCTGCGGGCGAAGGGCTTCAGCAACGCTTTCAGCATTTGCGCGGGAGCAGGAAGGTCGTCGGAGGGCAGGGCCAGCACGACGCCTTCGCGCACGAGAACCCAGCCAACCCTTGCGAGGCGGAAATATGCGCCCAAAGTGCTCATGCTTATGCCTGTCTCCTGCTTCTGCTGGCCATGCTCTTAAAGCTTCCAGCCGGAATGCAGGGCGGCGATGCCGCCTGTGTAGTTGGTGTAGGACACGCGGGAGAAGCCTGCGGTGCGGATCATCGCCGCGAAATCCTCCTGATTGGGGAATTTGCGGATCGACTCGACCAGATATTGATAGGGTTCGGCGTCGCCGGTGATCATCTTGCCAAATTGCGGAATGGCGTTGAACGACCAGGCGTCATAGACGCGATCGAGCAGCGGCATTTCGACCTCTGAAAATTCCAGTACCAGCAGCCGCCCGCCACGTTTCAGCACGCGATGGGCCTCCTTCAGCGCGACATCGATGCGCGGCACGTTGCGAATGCCGAAAGCGACCGTATAGGCGTCGAATGAATTCGCCTCGAAGGGCAGTTCTTCGGCATTGGCCTCAACGAAGGTCAGATTGTCGGAAAGCTTCTTTTTTGCCGCACGTTCCTCGCCGACCGCCAGCATCGAGCCATTGATGTCGAGAACGGTGGCGTGCGCCAGACGGTTGGAGGCCTCAACGATGCGAAACGCGATATCGCCGGTGCCACCCGCCACGTCCAGAACCCTGTAGGAAGCATCCTTGCGCGGCGAAAGCGAAGAGACCATGGCGTCCTTCCACAGCCGGTGCAGGCCCGCCGACATCACGTCGTTCATGATGTCGTAGCGCTTGGCCACCTTGTGGAAGACCTCGTTGACCAGCCCCTGCTTTTTGCCTTCGTCCACCTTGTGGAAGCCATAGGACGTTTCCATGCCGCCTTCTGCGGTCGTACGGGCGTCGGTCATCGTCTGTCTCCATTTTATTGCGTGGCGGACCATAGCGGAAACGCCATGGCGACGCTATCTGTTGCCGCATCGCCTGGGCGCGACATTTCGCGTGCATTGTATAGACCACATGGTCCTAACGATAAACTGCCGGATAAGCCAGATGCCAGAATTGCCAGAAGTCGAAACTGTCAGACGCGGTCTTGCCCCCGCCATGGAAGGGGCAAGGGTTCGCAAACTCCACCTTGGCCGCGCCGATCTGCGTTTTCCGTTCCCGGAGGATTTCGCGACGCTGATCGAAGGCAAAACGATCATATCGCTTGGACGCCGGGCGAAATATCTTTTGATCGAACTGGAGGATGGGCTGACGATCATTGCCCATCTCGGCATGTCCGGCTCGTTTCGTATCGAGGCGGACGCGGATGAAGCCGGCAATACGCCCGGCACGTTTCATTATGCCCGCTCAAAGGATGGCAAACACGACCATGTCGTCTTTCATCTGGATAAGGGCGAAGAGCGCGTCTGCGTCATCTATAATGATCCGCGCCGCTTCGGCTTCATGCATCTGGTGGAGCGCAACAAGCTCGATCTCTATCCGGCTTTTGCCGAGCTTGGGCCGGAACCAACAGGCAATGCATTGAGCGCCGATTATCTGGCGAGCCGGTTTGAGGGCAAGAGCCAGCCCTTGAAAGGCACGCTGCTGGATCAGAAGGTCATTGCCGGCCTTGGCAATATCTATGTCTGCGAGGCGCTGTGGCGCGCGCATCTTTCTCCCTTGCGGGCAGCGGGAACGCTGGTGACGACATCAGGCAAGCCCAAAGCGCAGCTCACCGATCTGACGGAAAAAATCCGTGACGTGATCGCGGACGCTATCGCCGCCGGCGGCTCCTCACTCCGCGACCATATACAGACAGACGGGACACTCGGTTATTTCCAGCATTCCTTTTCGGTCTACGATCAGGAAGGCCAGCCTTGCCGGACACCCGGCTGCGGGGGTACGGTTGAGAGAGTGGTACAGGCCGGTCGTTCGACCTTTTATTGCGCCGCCTGCCAGAAGTGACTGAGCCAAGAGTAATGGGCCGGAATAACGGAAAAGGGGAGATTGCCGTGGACTATGAAACGATACTGGTCGAAAAGCGTGATGAGGTGGGCGTCATAACGCTCAACCGCCCCAAGGCGCTCAACGCTCTCAACTCGGTGCTTCTGAAAGAGCTGCGGCACATTCTCTCTTCATTCTCCACCGATGATTCCATTGGTGCAATCATCATCACCGGCTCGGAAAAGGCATTTGCCGCAGGCGCCGACATCAAGGAGATGCAGGGGCTGGATTTTGTCGACGCCTATGTCGGTGATTTTCTCGGCGGCTGGGACGAGGTTGCGTCGACGAGGAAGCCGGTCATCGCCGCCGTTTCGGGTTTTGCGCTCGGTGGCGGCTGCGAGCTCGCGATGATGTGCGATTTCATCATCGCGTCGGAAACGGCGAAGTTCGGCCAGCCGGAGATCACCCTCGGCGTCATTCCGGGCATGGGCGGTTCACAGCGGCTGACACGGGCGGTGGGCAAGGCAAAGGCCATGGATCTGGTTCTGACCGGCCGCATGATGGATGCGGCGGAGGCCGAGCGTTCAGGCCTCGTCTCGCGTATCGTGCCATCCGCAAATCTGATGGAGGAGGCGGTGGAGGCTGCTACCCGCATCGCTTCGCTGTCGCGTGCCTCGGTTCTTATGGCCAAGGAAAGCGTCAATCGCTCCTTTGAGGTGTCGCTGGCGGAAGGCCTGCGATATGAAAGGCGGTCCTTTCAGTCGCTCTTTGCAACGGCGGACCAGAAGGAGGGCATGGCGGCCTTCATCGAAAAACGCAAACCCGTTTTCCGGAATCGCTAAGGAGTCGGAATATCGGCGTTTTCCGCCATTTGCGCGTTGACGGGCGTGCGCTTTAGCGGTATATGCCCGCCCACGGTTAAGGAAAGCCATCCGGCTTGTCCGAAATTACTCCCGCATTCTTGGGTTAAGTGAGGTCGTCGAACGACCCGATCCTCTGGTTGCGGAATTTGGTTTGAATTCGAAGAGAGGCATACATGGCCAATACAACTTCGGCGAAAAAGGCGACCCGCAAGATCGCTCGCCGTACCGCAGTCAACAAGGCTCGCCGTTCGCGCGTTCGCGGCTTCATTCGCAAGGTCGAGGAAGCAATCGCTTCCGGCGATCTGGCTGTTGCCACCGAAGCTCTGAAGGCTGCTCAGCCTGAGATCCAGCGCGCAGCTACCCGCGGCGTCCTGCATGGCAACACCGCATCCCGCAAGGTGTCGCGTCTCGCACAGCGCGTTAAGGCTCTTTCGGCCTAATCCGGCTAATCACAAATAACTATTCAAAAAGCCTGGTCTTTTGACCGGGCTTTTTGTGATTCTAACTGCCTGTTAATCATTCCTGCCGTAACGTGACAAACGCGTGTCAGATGGACGACAGGAAATATTGAATAAAAACAATGGCTTGCCGGAGGTCTCTCGGAAAATGGGAAGCTTTCTCTACGGAAGTCGTGACGAGTTTTGAGTCAAGAAGATTTTTATTTTTTTGCCAAAACAGGCTCTCTAAAATTGCCAAAATTGAATCTCATTGATTCATAAGCGATTCTGCTTCGGGCCTTGCCCGTGATGCAAAACGGCCTTTGTGAGTCAATGGCCGATCTGAGTTTTTGCAGAAAAAACGCCATTGATCTCTCCCCACGATCCTGCCTAAATGCATTCCAACAAGGGGTGCGGATCTCAGTCCACAGATTATCTCGATGATCGTATCGACGATATTCACCTTCTTGCTGGCGGGTCTTTCGGGGCCCGTTTTCTCAGGTCATGGAGCTTTTTGCGCCGTTTCGGTCTCGGAACGGGCAGGGGTTTTTTGTCCTCAAGCATACGCCTTAGGGTTGTGGCGAAAGGAGCGTCTTTAGCGTGTCGCAGGCCTCTCCATGAGGGGGAGGGAAATGGGATAACCGGCTCGCAAACAAGTAGTAGCCTTTGATGCTCTTTCGAGGGGAGCACTGAAGGCCGGAATAATACGAGGGGGATCTCTGGCGATCGATTTTTGATCGTCAGGCTATGATTGGCAATTTGAAAGGCGGCAATATGCAATTGAATTTGGCGATGGGTGCGGTGGCTGATGGGGACCGCGCACCGAAGGCATGTGATGCAGCTTGCTCTGATGCGGCAGGGGACAAATCGGCAATGAAGCACGATGCGCTGTTTGAGCGTTTTAGCGCGCGGCTCAAGGCACAGGTTGGTCCGGAAGTCTATGCAAGCTGGTTTGCACGGCTCAAACTCCATACCGTTTCGAAAAGCGTCGTCCGCTTTACCGTTCCGACGACCTTTCTGAAGTCGTGGATCAACAACCGTTACATGGATCTGATCACCAACCTCGTTCAGAGCGAGGATCCGGATGTGTTGAAGGTGGAGATTCTTGTTCGCTCGGCCAGCCGTCCGGTTCGCCCGGCGCAGGCTGACGAACGGGTGCAGCCCGCACCTGAGGTCGGTGCTGCTCCGCGCAACAAGTCCTTCATTCCGTCGCAGCCCGCGACGGCGCCCGCCGCACAGCCTGCGGCAGCGCAGGCGACCCTGCGTCAGGGCGGCTCCGGGCCGTTGTTCGGTTCGCCGCTTGATACGCGCTTCACCTTCAATACGTTTGTCGAAGGCTCGTCCAACCGTGTCGCGCTTGCGGCGGCAAAGACGATCGCCGAAGCCGGTGCCGGCGCCGTGCGCTTCAACCCGCTGTTCATCCATGCGGGTGTTGGTCTCGGCAAGACGCATCTTCTGCAGGCCATTGCCAATGCCGCCATCGACAGCCCGCGCAATCCGCGCGTGGTCTATCTGACGGCTGAATATTTCATGTGGCGTTTTGCAACGGCGATCCGCGACAATGATGCGCTGACGCTGAAGGATACGTTGCGCAATATCGACCTGCTCGTCATCGACGACATGCAGTTCCTGCAGGGCAAGATGATCCAGCACGAATTCTGCCACCTGCTGAACATGCTGCTCGACAGCGCCAAGCAGGTCGTGGTGGCGGCTGACCGTGCACCGTGGGAGCTGGAATCGCTCGATCCGCGTGTGCGGTCCCGTCTTCAGGGCGGCATGGCGATCGAGATCGAAGGTCCCGATTACGACATGCGGTATGAAATGCTCAACCGTCGTATGGGTTCGGCACGCCAGGACGATCCGTCTTTCGAGATTTCGGACGAAATCCTGACCCACGTGGCCAAAAGCGTGACGGCGAGCGGACGCGAGCTTGAGGGTGCCTTCAACCAGCTGATGTTCCGGCGCTCTTTTGAGCCGAACCTCTCGGTTGACCGTGTCGATGAGCTGCTGTCGCACCTCGTCGGAAGCGGTGAGGCCAAGCGCGTGCGCATCGAGGATATTCAGCGCATCGTCGCCAGACACTATAATGTGTCGCGACAGGAGCTGGTGTCCAACCGCCGCACCCGCGTCATCGTCAAGCCGCGCCAGATCGCCATGTATCTGGCCAAGATGCTGACGCCGCGCTCCTTCCCCGAGATCGGTCGTCGTTTTGGCGGTCGCGACCACACCACGGTTCTTCACGCGGTGCGCAAGATCGAGGAACTGATTTCCGGCGACACCAAGCTCGGCCATGAGGTTGAGCTGCTGAAACGCCTGATCAACGAAAACAACGCATGAAAAAAGCGGCCTCCGGGCCGCTTTTTTATTTTCTTCTCAATTCTTGATTGGCTAAGGGCAGGCAGTACTGCCGGTCAGCAGGCGAGATCGGCGACCACGGCATCCAGAATAAGCATGCCAGAAGGCGTGCAGCGCAGGCGGGAATTGCCGAGCCTTTCCACGAAACCGTGCTGCAGAAGGAATTCCTCCTTCTCCGGGTCGAGATCGCGGCCGGAAAGATCGCTCCAGCGGGCCAGATCGATGCCTTCGCGCAGGCGAAGCCCCATCAGCAGCAATTCGTCGGCCTGCTCGTCGACACCCAGCATTTCCTGATCGACCATGCCATGGCCTTCCCGCTCGACGGTCTCGAGCCAGGTTTCCGGGTGTCGCTCGGTGGCGGTGGCGAGCTTGGAGGCGCCCCTCGTCAGGCGTCCATGCGCGCCGGGGCCGATACCGGCATAATCGCCATAACGCCAGTAGGTCAGGTTATGGCGGCTTTCCGCGCCGGGGCGGGCGTGATTGGAAACCTCGTAGGCCGGCATGCCGTAGCGCTCGGTGATTTCCTGCGTCGCCTCATAAAGCACAGCCGAATGCTCGCCATCCGGCACGATGAGTTTGCCGGCCTTGTGCAGACCGTAAAAAGGCGTGCCCTCTTCGATGGTCAGCTGGTAGAGCGACAGATGGTCGACGGCATAGGAAACCGCCTCCTTCAGTTCGGCATCCCATTCGGCCACCGTCTGCTTCGGGCGTGCATAGATCAGATCGAAGGACATGCGCGGAAAGATTTCCCGCGCCAGCCGGATAGCTTTCAGGGCATCGGCGACATCATGCAGACGGCCAAGGAACTTCAGGTCCCGGTCGTTCAGTGCCTGCACGCCAAGCGAGACGCGATTGACGCCCGCTGCGCGATAACCGCGAAACCGTTCCGCCTCAACGCTGGAAGGGTTGGCTTCCATGGTGATCTCGATACCATCGGGCACATGCCAGAACCGTGCAACGCCATCCAGAATGGCCGCAACCGTCTGCGGGTCCATCAGCGATGGCGTGCCGCCGCCCATGAAAATGCTGGTAACGACCCGCGGGCCACTGAGTGCCCGCATATGTTCCATTTCACGCAGGAAGGCCGCGGTAAACCGCTCCTGATCCACCGGCCGGTGGCGGACGTGGCTATTGAAATCACAATAGGGACATTTGGCCGCACAAAAGGGCCAATGCAGATAGATCCCGAAACCGGGATCGCCCGTATCCGGCAGAAGCGATGCGCCGGGGGCAGAAAAATGATGCTCCCCGACCATCGGGTTCATGCCTCCAGGCAGGTTTCTACGAATTTTTTAAAGGCGCGGGCGCGGTGCGACAGCGCAAACGCGTCACCATGTTTCCAGCCATGCTTCGCGTCAGCCGTCATCTCGCCAAATGTGGTGTCGTAACCCTCGGGTTTGAAGATCGGATCGTAACCGAAACCGCTCGTTCCGCGCGGCGGCCAGACGACGGTGCCTTCCACCTCGCCACGGAAATATTCGAGATGTCCGTCCGGCCAGGCAAGGCACAGCACGCTGACGAAGCGGCCCTTGCGATCTTCCGGCTTCGATGCGCCGCGTTCCGCAAGCGCATCTTCAACCTTTTGCATCGCCATGGCGAAATCGCGTGTGCCGTCGGCCGTCTCCGCCCAGTTGGCGGTATAAACGCCCGGCGCACCGTCAAGCGCGTCGATAACCAGACCGGAATCGTCGGACAAAGCTGGCAGGCCGGATGCCTTGGCGGAGGCAAGCGCCTTGATGGCGGCATTTTCCTCGAAGGTGGTACCTGTCTCATCCGGCTCTGCGAAATTCAGCTCGGCAGCCGACTTGGCAGAGAAGCCGAAAGGTCCGATCAGATCAGCGATTTCGGCGATCTTGCCCTTGTTGTGGCTGGCGACGACGATCGTTCTGGTATCGAGCTTGCGCATCATGCTTTCCTGTCGGCTCAGGCAATCGCCTGTTTCTGAAGGGCGACCAGTTCGCTGCAGCCTGCCTTGGCAAGGCCAAGCAGCGTCAGGAATTCTTCTTCGGAGAAGGGTGCGCCTTCCGCCGTTCCCTGAACTTCAACGATGCCGCCGGAGCCGGTGATGACGAAATTCGCGTCGGTCTCGGCGGACGAGTCTTCCAGATAATCGAGATCGATCACCGGCTGCTTGGCGAAGATGCCGCAGGAGATAGCGGCGATATGGTCTTTCAGGACCTTCTCGACCTTGATCATGTTGCGGGTTTCCATCCACTTCAGGCAATCATGCAGGGCAATCCATGCGCCGGTGATGGAGGCGGTGCGTGTGCCGCCATCCGCCTGGATGACGTCACAGTCGATGCTGATCTGGCGTTCGCCGAGCGCCTGAAGATCAACGACAGCGCGCAGCGAGCGCCCGATGAGGCGCTGGATTTCCTGCGTGCGCCCACCCTGCTTGCCGGCGGCGGCTTCGCGCTTCATGCGCTCATTGGTAGAGCGCGGCAGCATGCCGTATTCGGCGGTCACCCAACCCTTGCCGCTGTTGCGCAGCCATGGCGGCGTCTTTTCTTCAAGGCTAGCGGTGACGAGCACATGCGTGTCGCCGAATTTGACCAGACAGGAGCCTTCGGCATGTTTCGAGAAATTGCGCTCGAAGGAAACCTTGCGCATCTGATCGGTTTTTCTGCCTGAAGGCCGCATATGATCCACTCTCCATGTTGGTTCCTGCCTTCTAAGGCGCGCTCCGGGCTTTTGCAAAGCCAATTTCCATTTTGCCGCAGCGGCGCGACGCATTATATTGGCGCAGAGTAGATTTGGGCGACAAAGAACGGACGAGATGGGTTTTTCAGCACCGCTTTCAAAAGATCAGGCATCTCTGCTGGATGAACGGTCGCGGGAAATTTTCCGCCGCATCGTCGAAGGCTATCTCGATACTGGTGAACCCCTGGGCTCGCGCAGCCTGTCGCGGCTGCTGCCAATGTCGCTTTCGCCAGCCTCCGTGCGCAACGTCATGAGCGATCTCGAAGAACTTGGCCTCATCTATTCGCCACATATCAGCGCCGGACGCCTGCCCACCCAGACGGGGCTGCGTTTCTTTGTTGACGCCTTCATGCAGGTGGGCGATCTGCCTGCCGACGAACGGGCGAATATCGACCGACAGATTGGCCCGGTCGCCGGCCACGAACAATCGCTGGAAGGGCTGCTGACGGAAGCGAGCCGCATGCTGTCGGGCATGTCGCGCGGCGCCGGCCTCGTTCTGACGGCCAAGAACGATGTCATCCTCAAACATGTCGAATTCATTCGGCTGGAACCCACCAAGGCGCTTGCGGTGCTGGTGGGCGACCATAATCAGGTCGAGAACCGCATCATCGAATTGCCGGCTGGCATTTCCTCGTCGCAATTGACCGAGGCGGCCAATTTCATCAACGCCCATCTCTCCGGCCAGACGCTGCAGGAACTGCGCGGCCAGTTCCAGACGCAGCGGGCGGAGCTGCAATCGGAACTCGGCACGCTGGCGCAGGATCTCATTGAACGTGGCCTTGCCGTCTGGGCGGGTGACAATGAGGAAGGCAAGCTCGGCCGCCTCATCGTTCGCGGACGTTCCAACCTGCTGGAAGGACTGGCCGGCGAAGAAGACATCGATCGTGTGCGCCTGCTGTTCGACGATCTGGAGCGCAAGGAAAATCTGATCGAGATCCTCAATCTTGCGGAAAGCGGCTCGGGTGTGAGGATTTTCATCGGCTCGGAAAACAAGCTCTTTTCGCTGTCCGGTTCATCGCTCATTGTTGCGCCCTACCGCGATGAGGACAACCGGGTCGTGGGTGCTGTCGGTGTCATCGGGCCAACGCGGCTGAATTACGCCCGTATCGTTCCCATGGTCGATTATACCGCCCAGATCATGGCCCGCCTTTCCCGAAAGCAAAGATAGGGCAAGCCCGCAAGGCCAGAGAATGCGGCAAGCTTTTCGCCGCAAGCCTTGATTTTTGCCCGCCAAAGCTCGATATCGGGCGCAACCAACAATATTCAAATTTGGAGAACGTCATGACCGACGATACGAAAAAGCCCGGACCTGACGCGGACATCGCCGAAGAGTTTCTCGATCCCGCACTTGCCGGGGAAGAGCCGACTGATGCTGCCGAACCCGATCCGGTCGAGCTGCTGAAGGCAGAGAATGCCGATCTGCGCGACAAGTTCCTGCGTCTTGCCGCCGAAATGGACAATCTTCGTCGCCGCACCGAGCGCGACGTCAAGGACGCCAAGGCCTATTCGCTGGCCGGTTTTGCACGCGACATGCTCGCCGTTTCCGACAACCTTCGCCGCGCGCTCGAGGCTATCCCGGATGAGCTCAAGACCAATGGCGAAGCCGGTCTCAATGGCCTGATCGAAGGCGTCGAGATGACCGAACGCTCGATGCTGTCGACGCTCGAGCGCCATGGGGTCAAGAAGATTGATGCAGAGGGCCAGAAGTTCGATCCGAACTTCCACCAGGCCATGTTCGAAATTCCCAATCCGGCAGTTCCGAACAACACCGTGCTCCAGGTTATCCAGGCCGGTTTCACCATCGGCGACCGCGTCCTGCGCCCGGCCATGGTGGGTGTTGCCAAGGGTGGCCCGAAGGCGGAAACCGCCGCATCGGCAGAGCCCGGCACGGCCTCTCTCAATGAAAAGGATGCCTGAGGCATTCCTTCCCGTAATAAAAAACGCGCCCTTGAGGCGCGTTTTTTATTGTCATGAAAACCTGAGATCAGTGGCGACGGATCAGGCCGCCGTCGCCTGTTCCTGATTGAGGAAAGCATAGATTGCCGTGTCGGAATCGGTGGCACGCAGTTTGGCCACCAGTTCAGGGTCGCGCAGGGCGCGCGCAATTCGAGACAGTGCCTTCAGGTGATCCGCACCAGCGCCTTCAGGCGCAAGCAAAAGGAAAACCAGATCGACCGGCTGGTCGTCCAGCGCTTCGAAATCGACCGGCGTTTCAAGGCGTGCGAAGACACCCGTGATCTGATGAATGCTGGCGAGCTTGCCGTGCGGAATGGCGATGCCATGGCCGACGCCGGTGGAGCCGAGCTTTTCACGCTGGAGGATGACGTCGAAAACTTCCCGTTCCGAGACTCCGGTAATTCTGGCTGCCTTTGCGGCCAGCTCCTGAAGCAATTGCTTTTTGGAATTCACCTTGAGGGCGGGAATAATCGCATCTTGTTGCAGCAAATCTGCCAACGCCATTCTCTTTTTCCTTCATGCCATCGAGACGATGCAGGAGGCAGAGACGCTTTCACGTTCTGCCTCCCACGTCTTGTCAGACTGTTCAGCTCTTGATCGTTTCCGCGTCGATCCAGCCAATATTGCCGTCATGACGTCGGTAGACGATGTTGAGATATTCCTTGCCCGGGCTGCGGAACAGCAGAACCGGTTCGTCCGTCATGTCGAGCGCCATCACGGCGCTGGCAACGGACATTGTCTTTATCTGTTTCGAACTCTCCGCGACGATGGTGGGTGCGTAGTCCTCGGGAACCTCATGGTCCTCATCGGGAACAGCATCCATCACCGTATAGGCGATTTCCTGCGACACGCCATTCGAACCATTGTGATGGTCCTTCAGCTTGCGCTTGTAGCGACGCAGGCGCTTCTCGATCCGCTCTGCGGCGGCATCGAAACTTGCCTGCGGATCATTTGCCTGACCCGCCGCATGCAATACAACGCCCGTATCGAGATGCAGCTTGCAGTCGGCTGCAAAACGCGATCCGGACTTCTCCACGGTTACCTGGCCTGAATACCCCCCATCGAAGTATTTGGTAACTGCCAGACCTATATTGTCCTCAATCCGCTGACGGAAAGATTCGCCGATCTCCATATGTTTACCAGATACACGCACACTCATGGAAATTTTCCTTTTTGTAGTGATTTGCGAGTACCAGCTTACGTCAAGCCGAGCGCGCATCCAAGCGTTTCGAAGACCTTAAAAAGCCTCCATTCGAATTTTACGCCCATGGACGGTGGAGATGAATCCGTTACAAATGACCTTGCTTACGTGTGCGGCGGGCTTCTAGCCCCTGGCGTGATAAGAGTCAATGGTGCGGCAAAAAAGCGCTCCAAACGTGATCAGGCGCGCCGCTCAGAAGACTGAAAACTTCGCGAGCGCCTTCTTTTCGCGGCGTCTCTGAACGGAGGAGGGGATGTTCATCGCCTCACGATATTTGGCGACAGTGCGGCGGGCGAGATCAACACCGCTTTTTTTCAGATTGTCGACGATGTCATCATCGGAAAGCACCGCCTCGGCAGCCTCCTGGGCGATCATGGCCTTGATGCGATGACGCACCGCTTCCGCCGAATGGCTGTCGCCGCCTTCAACCGCGCTGATCGAGACGCTGAAGAAATATTTGAGCTCGAACAGCCCGCGTGGCGTCAGCATGTATTTCTTCGATGTCACCCGGCTGACGGTGGATTCGTGCATCTTGATGGCGTCGGCCACCGTCTTGAGGTTCAGCGGGCGCAGGTGATCAACGCCGTTGACGAGAAAGGCGTCCTGCTGGCGCACGATCTCGGTCGCTACCTTCATGATCGTCCGGGCACGCTGGTCGAGGCTGCGGGTCAGCCAGTGAGCCGTTTGCATGCACTCGGAAAGGAAATCCTGGTCCTCACCTGCGCGCGCCTTATGTTTCGAAACCTCGGCGAAATAGCTCTGGTTGATGAGCACACGCGGCAGGGTTTCGGGATTTATCTCCACAAGCCAGCCGCCGGATGAAGAGGGCCGAACGATGATATCGGGAACGATTGTCTCCGAAACGGTCGAATCATAACCCGCGCCGGGACGCGGATTGAGCGTCCGGATCTCCGCCAGCATGTCGAGAAGGTCCTCTTCATCGACGCCGCAGAGTTTTTTCAAGGTAGCAAAGTCGCGTTTGGCCAAAAGCTCGAGATTATCGATCAGGGCCCGCATCGCCGGATCGAGCCGATCCCTCTGGGCGAGCTGGATTGCCAGACATTCGCTCAACGAACGGGAAAACACGCCCGGAGGATCGAAACCCTGAAGCGTCTTTAAAACATGCTCCACCGCCGATGGCGCCGTTCCCAGCCGTTCAGCGACATCATCGACGGCATCCGCTGCGATATATCCGGTTTCGTCGAGCTGGCCGATCAGCGCATCGGCGATCATGCGATCCTCGGCGGAGGATATGGCCAGCGGCATTTGCTGATTGAGATGGTCAGCAAGGCTTTGTTTCGCGGCGACGAAATCGTCGAGATCATAGCTTTCGCCGGATTCCTGCCCGGGCATGGATTTCCACTGGCTTGCCAGTTCGGGCGCATCGGCCTTTCTGGGCTCGGCATCGTCCGGGAAGACATTTTCGAAACTAGTATCGAGCTGTTCACCGAGATTTGCGGCGCGGTCGCCGTACCAGTCGTCGCTGTCGGCTGTTACCGTGGGGTTTTTATCCGAGGCTTCGCCGTCGGTGTCGCTGAAATTATCCGCATTATCAGGTATGTCGCCGCCCAAATCGCCGTCGTTTGCTGCAATTTCGAGCAGCGGATTACGCTCCACTTCCTGCGCGATAAACTGCGTCAGCTCGAAATGCGTCATCTGAAGCAGCTGGATGGACTGCATCAGCTGCGGTGTCATGACGAGAGACTGGTTTTGACGCAGCAAAAGGCTGGCAGACAATGCCATGGCGGACGCGAAACTCCCCTTACAGCTTCTCCATTGCCACAGTTTTCATAAATTTTGAGAAGGCAAAGAAACTTGGCCCAAAAATTGCTTTTTTATCTTGTTTGGTCAAGCGTCGGCGCGGGGCGCGATGAAGAATCTTTCGCGCCCGCAAGCTTAAAGGCTGAAATTATTGCCGAGATAGAGCCGGCGCACGTCCGGATTGTTGACGATATCGTCCGCGCGGCCGTGGGTCAGAACCTCGCCGGCATGGATGATATAGGCGCGGTCGATGAGGCCGAGCGTTTCGCGGACATTGTGGTCGGTGATGAGAACACCAATCCCGCGTGCGGTGAGGTGTCTGACGAGATTCTGAATGTCGCTGACCGAAATCGGATCAACACCGGCAAAAGGCTCATCCAGCAGCATGAAAGTCGGATCGGTCGCCAGAGCGCGGGCGATCTCAAGGCGACGGCGTTCACCGCCCGATAGTGCGACTGCCGGCGACTTGCGCAGCTGGGCAATGTGGAATTCTTCCAGCAGCTCGTCCAGCTTGCGGCTTCGCTTGGCACTGTCCGGTTCGTGGACTTCAAGCACGGCGCGGATGTTTTCCTCGACCGTCAGCCCGCGAAAAATCGAGGCTTCCTGCGGCAGATACCCGACGCCGAGGCGCGCACGCCTGTACATCGGCATGCCGGTCACATCGTTGCCGTTGATGGCGATCTTGCCGCTATCGACGGGTACGAGGCCGGTGATCATGTAAAAACAGGTCGTCTTGCCGGCGCCGTTCGGACCTAAAAGCCCCACGGCCTCACCGCGGCGCACGACGAGCGACACGCCGTTGACCACCCGCCGCGTATTATAGGTCTTCGTCAGCCCATGCGCGATCAGCGTGCCTTCATAACGGGCTTTGTCGGCCTGTGAGGTCGCTTCCACGGATGGGTTGCGCCCACCGCCAAACATTTTTGAGATCGAAGGTATCTTCACGAGGTGAGACTACTGTTTTTTCTGCGATTTCGGATCGAGCATGATCCGAACGGGCCCGCCGCAGCTTTCGAGCTTCGCCTGTCCCGAGTTCATGAGGACAGTGAGCTTGCAGCCGGTAAAGACATTCGTGCCCTCGGACAGAACGACCTGCTTGCCCGTCAGGATGAAGGTCTGCGCCGCCATGTCGAATTCGCCATGATCAGCCGTGGCCTTCTGGGTCTCGGACGTCAGATAGACATTGTTATCGACGAAGATTTTTTCGATATTGGCGTCACCACTGGTGAGCGAGGAGCCCTCGCCCTTGTAGTTGACTGTCATCTTGCCGGCCTGAAGGGTGGTCGTGCCCTGCACAACTTTCACGTTTCCGGTGAAGTAGGCCTTGCGCTCCTGATCCCGGATTTCGAGCTGGTCGCTTTCAATCGCGATCGGCTGGTCGCTGGAGAGCTTCACACCCTGCATGTTGCTGGTGGTGCTCTGGGCGAAGGCCACGGTTGCGAGACAGGAGAAAACAAGACCTGCGGCTGCAACGCCTGCGGATCTGCCAAGGGAAACGGGACGGGAAACTTGCATCATCTGGACCGGGCTCTCACTTGGCTTCATTTTTGATATTGGATGCAGCGATACGTGCCCGTACCTGCCCCGAAAATGTAATTGTCTTGCCATTATCGGCGATATCAATCGATTGCGCAACAATGGCACCGTCGTTTGTTTTGATCGAAACGGGCTCTTTGCTGCTCATTTTTCCGGCCTTCAAATCAACATCCGCAGACTGGAACTTCGCTTGTATGCCATTGCTGAGATTGATGTCAAAAGGTGCCGTCATCTTCAGCGTATTGGTGGCCCGGTCGAAAATGCCTTCCTTGGCGATCACCTGTGCGACGCTGTCATTGACAGGCACTGCGGCCAGAACTTTTTCCAGCGTCATCAGGTTGGGATTGGCGATATCCTGCAACGCACGGTCGGCGTTCATGGAATAATCGATCCCCTTCTCGTTGCGGCCGGCAACGGCAGGTTTTTCCATCACGATCTTGCCGTCTTCGATCCTTGCGCTTTCCAGCGAAACTTCGTCGGGAGCCCATGTGCGGATGAGCGAAACGGCGATGAAGGCAAGCGAAATCACCGCGGCACTGAGCGGCAGGATGATTTTCAACCGCTTCACGCGCGCGGAATGCCGCAGAGCGCGCTCGTAAGCGCCGTTCTGGTCATTCGGCAGCGGAAATGCTGGCGCGGGTTCGCGGAGTCGTTCAAGCATAAGAGTGGGTCCGGAAACTTCCTGGGTGCCATTTTTGGCGCACAATTGAAGCTTGTATGTTTATCTTAATGTGTTTGGCACGAGTGCTTTGTCCTGCCAATATGGTTTTTGTCTGGAAAGGTGCAAGGGAAATGCGAATTTTATCGTAATTCTGGTTTCCTTATTGTTTCCTTGCGGCTTCGCGCTAGAAGAACCATATGGCCGTGAAGCACGCGTGGCGTCAAAGGCCGGATGGCAGAGGTTCTCGATGGATAATATGGCGATAGCAGATCGCAGGCAATTGCGCCGCAAGCTGACTTTCTGGCGGATTGCCGCTGTTTTGCTGTTTGTCGTCGGTATTTTCGGCCTTTACCGGTTTTTCTGGACCGAGCCGCAGCAAAGTGCCAGGCCCCATATCGCCCGCGTTGAGATTTCCGGTCTGATCCAGGACAATACGGAACTCCTGGAGCGGCTCGACAAGATCGCCAAGAGCGACAATGTCAAAGGGCTGATCGTGTCGATCTCCTCGCCGGGCGGCACCACCTATGGCGGTGAGCGTATCTTCAAGGCCATTCGCGGCGTTGCGGACAAGAAGCCGGTCGTTTCCGACGTCCGAACGCTGGCCGCCTCCGCCGGTTACATGATCGCTTCGGCCGGCGACGTCATCGTCGCGGGGGAAACCTCGATCACCGGTTCGATCGGCGTCATCTTTCAATATCCGCAGGTGGGCCAGCTGATGGACAAGCTCGGCGTCTCGCTGCAGGAAATCAAGTCCTCCCCGTTGAAGGCCGAGCCTTCGCCGTTCCACGAGGCCCCTGAAGAGGCAAAGACGATGATCCGCGCCATGGTGATGGACAGCTATGGCTGGTTCGTTGACCTTGTGGCCGATCGTCGCAAGCTGCCGCGTGAGGATGTGCTGAAACTGGCGGATGGATCGATTTTCACCGGCAGGCAGGCGCTCGCCAACAAGCTGGTCGATACGCTCGGTGGCGAAAAGGAAATCCGCGGTTATCTCGAAACGCACGGCGTCGCCAAGGATTTGCCGATCGTCGAATGGCGCGCACCGTCGTCTCGTTCGCCTTTTTCGTTTTTCAGTGTTGCGCAAATAGCGAAGTTTCTGGGATATGACGATTTAATTCCCTTTGCGGGACCCGGCCAGCTCGGTGCGGACAAGTTGTTTCTTGACGGTCTTGTTTCCGTTTGGCAGGTTGGGCCACGTTAAAAATCCAATTCTTTCAGGGGGCAACCGTGATCAAATCTGAACTGGTGCAGATCGTTGCTGCGCGTAACCCGCACCTTTATCACCGTGACGTGGAAAACATCGTCAATGCGGTGCTGGATGAAATCACCGATGCCCTGGCGGGTGGAAATCGTGTCGAGCTTCGTGGTTTCGGCGCATTTTCGGTGAAAAACCGACCTTCACGTTCGGGGCGGAACCCGCGCACGGGCGAATCGGTTTTCGTCGAGGAAAAATGGGTGCCTTTCTTCAAGACGGGCAAGGAGCTGCGTGAGCGCCTGAACCCTGGAATGGGTGACGAAGAAGAGGACGATTGATCGTCCCTGACGCAGGACGCCGGAAACGGAGCCGGCGGAACCCCGCAGCGATGGAGTAATGTCGGATGTCGAAAAAAATCATCAACCTCATCATCCTGCTTCCGCTGGCGATCATCCTCGTCATCCTGTGCGTGGCCAACCGTCAGGCCGTGACGCTTGCACTCAATCCCTTCCGTCCCGATGACGGCGTTCTGTCCTTCACCGCGCCATTTTTCGTGTTCCTTTTTCTGGCCGTCATTTTTGGCGTGTTGCTGGGATCGGCAGCCACATGGTTCGCGCAGGGCAAACATCGAAAACGCGCCCGTATCGAAGCCAGGGAAGCGGTTCGCTGGCACGATGAGGCGAACCGCCAGAAGGCGACTTCGGCCGCTCAGCTTCCGAATGCGGGCCAACTCCCGGCAAAGTGATATAGCCGACAGTCGTTCCGGCTCTAGTCGAGCGGCGTGCGGAATGCTATTTGCTGCGCCATAAGACGCGGGCAGAAGCGGAAAGATTTCCATTGAAGAAAAAAGACAGCCGGCCGGGCAATCGTGCACGTGCCGGGAGCGAGAAAAAACAGGTTCATGCCGCAAAGCCGGCGCGACGCGCCGACGCAGCGCCGAAAAAGCGCGCGCCCGACGCGGTTCGCAGCGTGCCGAAACCTGCACCGAAGGAGAAGGTTGCTGCCGCACCGGCGGTTGAGCAGGCGCCTGCGCGGCCCCTCAAGCAACGCACCGGGGAACGTCCCGCAGAACAGGTTCCGGTCATTCTGGAATCGAGCGGTGCGGGCGATTTTCACCTGATCGACAGCGGCAATGGCCTGAAGCTCGAACAATATGGCGACTACCGCATCGTCCGTCCCGAGGCGCAGGCGCTGTGGCAACCGTCGGTCCCCGACCGGGTGTGGCAGAATGCCGATGCCATTTTTACCGGCGATACGGATGAAGACGGCATGGGCCGCTGGCGCTTTCCGAAGACGGCGCTGGGCGAAACCTGGCCCTTGTCCCTGCTCGGCGTTGAATTTCTGGGCCGCTTCACGGCCTTCCGGCACGTCGGCGTCTTCCCGGAGCAGATCGTCCATTGGGAATGGCTGAAACATGCCGTCGAGACGGCCGACCGACCTCTGAAAGTGCTGAACCTCTTCGGTTACACCGGCGTCGCCTCGCTGGTTGCGGCTGCCGCGGGTGCTGAAGTCACCCATGTCGATGCTTCCAAGAAGGCGATTGGCTGGGCCAAGGAAAATCAGGCGCTTGCCGGGCTTGAACAGGCGCCCATCCGCTGGATTTGCGAAGATGCGATGAAATTCATCCAGCGTGAGGAGCGTCGTGGCAGCACCTATGACATCATCCTCACCGACCCGCCGAAATTCGGCCGCGGCACCCATGGCGAGGTCTGGCAATTGTTCGACCATCTGCCGTTGATGCTGGATATCTGCCGGGAAATCCTCTCACCCAAGGCGCTCGGCCTGGTGCTGACGGCCTATTCCATCAGGGCCAGTTTTTATTCGATGCACGAGCTGATGCGCGAAATCATGCGTGGCGCCGGCGGCGTCGTCGCGTCAGGCGAGCTCGTCATTCGCGAGGCCGGGCTTGACGGCAAGACGCCGGGCCGGGTGCTTTCCACATCGCTGTTCAGCCGTTGGGAGCCGAAATGATGAAAGATATGCGCGAAAACACCACGCGCCGGGTTGGCCAGGTCAAGGAAGTGACCAGCCTCGCCAATCCCATCATCAAGGATATCAAGGCGCTCACCCAGAAAAAGGGCAGGGAAGAGACCGGCACCTTCATGGCGGAAGGCTTGAAGTTGGTCATCGATGCCCTCGAACTCGGCTGGACGATCAAGACGCTGGTTTACGCAAAGGCCGCCAAGGGCAAGCCGCTGGTAGAGCAGGCGGCGGTCAAGACAGTCGCGTCAGGCGGGCTGGTGCTCGAAGTCAGCGAAAAGGTCATTGCCTCGATCACCCGCCGGGACAATCCGCAGATGGTCGTCGGCATTTTCGAACAGAAATGGGCCTCGCTCAGGGATATTCGCCCGGAAAAGGGCGAGACCTATATCGCGCTCGACCGTGTCCGCGATCCCGGTAATCTCGGCACCATCATCCGCACCGCCGATGCGGCCGGCGCCTCCGGTGTCATTCTGGTTGGTGATTGCACCGATCCCTTCTCGCTGGAAACCGTTCGTGCCACCATGGGTTCGGTCTTCGCCATGCCCGTCGCCCGTGCCTCGGTTGAGGAATTCCTCTCCTGGAAAAAATCGGCGCAGGTCAGTGTCGTCGCCACCCATCTCTCGGGTTCCGTGGATTATCGGAAGATCGACTATGCCGGTAAGCCGGTCGTGCTTTTGATGGGTAACGAGCAATCCGGTCTGCCGCCGGAACTGGCCGGCAAGGCGGATCAGCTGGCGCGCATCCCCCAGCAGGGCCGTGCCGACAGCCTCAATCTCGCCATCGCAACCGCCGTGATGCTTTTCGAAGCGCGGCGCCATCTCCTCGAACTGGCACCGGTGAAGTAATGGCCAAAGCGGCTTTGTTTTCGAAATTCGGCCCGGCCTTTGCGCTGATCATCGCCGCATTGGTGCTGGACCAGATCGTCAAGCAACTGGTCGAAGCCTATCTGCCATTGCAGGAGATGGTGCCGGTCATTCCGTTTCTGGCGCTTTACCGCACCTATAATCTCGGCGTCGCCTTTTCGATGCTATCGGACATGCAGGGCTGGTTCATCGTCAGCATGCGTCTCGTTATCGTCGTCTTCGTTCTGTGGTTGTGGCGCAAGACGGCGGCGGACCGCACCTTTGCCCATCTCGGCTTTGCCTTCATCATCGCGGGTGCTGCCGGCAATCTTCTCGACCGGTTCTTTTATGGACACGTCATCGACTACATCCTGTTTCACACGCAGACATGGTCCTTCGCTGTGTTCAATCTCGCCGACAGTTTCATAACCATCGGTGCAGCCTGCGTCATTCTTGACGAATTTCTGCACGCCCGGGCGGCTAAAAAGTAAAATTTTAGGGTTTGCACCAAACATATCAAAACCGCTGCCATGGTAGCGGTTGCATATGAGCGAACTGGCAAAACTTCGGGAAAAAGTTTCAGACGGGCTTGGGCTGGCGCCTGTAGCGGCGCAGCCGGATGATCGTGTCGACGCGACAAGGCGGCATGCCGGCACGGAACACGAGATCGGCTCAGGGCCGATTTCCCTCTACGTTGCCATTTCGTTGTCGGTCGGCGCATTCGCCGCTGCGCTGATTGCGCTTGCAGTGCCCTATGTGATCACCGTCGCCGTAGCATCCTTTTTCGGCGCCGCGCTCGTCGGTGTCCTTCTCTACGCGCTGTTTGGCAAACCGGTCCGAAATACAGACGCGCTGGCCGAGGATTTGGATGTCCGGCTGCGGCAGACGCAGAACCGCTCGCTGATCGCCGAGATGCAGGAATCCATGGGTGATATCGTCGTCATCCGCAATCTGGATAGGCGTATCGTTGAAGCGAACCGGATCTTTCGTGAAATGACGGGATGCTCGGCCCCCGAAGGGTTGAGTTGCGAGGAAATCGGCATTGCCTTCCGTCCAGGCGACAAGGTTCACGCCTATGACGTGGAAATTGCCACCCCTTTCGGACAGCGCATCTTCTCCTGGCACGATGTGGTAACCCGCGATCTGGCCAGCAGCCGTCTTCTCATCAGCAGCATCGCCAGAGACGTGACGGAAGAGCGGCTTGCGCTTGCCGAAAGGGAAGACGCCCGTTTGCGCGCCGAAAAGGCCGATGCCGAAAAGGCAAGGCTGCTTGCCACGGTAAGTCATGAAATCCGCCTGCCGCTTTCCGGCATGCTCGGCATGAACCATCTGCTGTCACAAACGAAGATCAACGAAGAGCAGCGTAATTATCTTGATGGCATGAAGCAGTCCGGCCAGTCGCTGGTGCAGCTCGTTGAGGATCTGCTGGATTATTCGACCATGGAAGCGGGCCGCTTCAAGCTCAATCCGCGCGCGGAAAACCTGCGGCGGTTGATCGAGAGCATTGTCGAGATGCTGGCGCACCGCGCCCACGAAAAAGGGATCGAAATCACCTCCTTCGTTAGCCCTGACGTGCCCGATTATCTCGATTTCGATCCGGCAAGACTGCGGCAGGTTCTGTTCAATCTTCTCGGAAACGCCGTCAAATTCACCCGCGAAGGCGGGGTTATCATCCGGGCGCGCATGGTCGAGGGCAAATTGCAGGTGACCGTTGAGGATACCGGTCCGGGCATGAGCGAGAGCGAACAGGCCCGCATCTTCGGTGAATTCGAGCAGGCAGGGCCGATGTCGCAGCGAAGCGCCGGCACGGGCCTCGGTCTTGCGATTTCCGCCCGCATCGTGCGGGAATTCGGCGGCAGCCTTACGGTTTCGAGCCACAGGGGGAAGGGCAGTATCTTCACGCTTTCGTTCCGCCCGGGCGGCGCGCCCGTTGCAGTTCCGGATCCTGGCCGGCGTCGTTGTCTGCAACACACCAATGTCCTGCTGATTGCGCCCAAGGGTGTGGCTGGGGCGGTGACGATGGAGGCGATAGAGGCGTTTGGCGGCAAATGTGTTCTCATTCATCAGCCGGAAGATCTGCAAAAGCTGCGGGATGGGGCAGCTGACATCGGCGACGATCTCACCGATATCATCGTCGACCGGCGCGTTTCACCCCTGTTCAGGGATGCCCTGAAGGATTGGCCGCAGCAGAATGTTCGCCGCACCCTGCTGGTGAGCCCGGAGGAACGGCCTTCGACGATGCATGTCTCCTTCGACGCCTGGCTTATCCGACCACTGCGCGAAAAATCGCTGATCGACGTCCTCTGTGGCCGCCTGCGGGGCATAGAACGCCGCGACGCGCTGAACGACAACCACCCCGATGTGGGCTTTTCATCACGGTTGAAGGAAGGGGCAAGTGGCGTCGAAATTCTCGTGGCCGAGGATGATGCCGTCAATGCCCGCATCATCCGGGCGGTCCTGGAGAAGAGCGGCTATATCGTTCGTGCCGTCGATGATTTTCAGGCCCTGCGGCAGTCGTTGGCGCCGGGTGCTGCCCGTTTGCCGCATCTCGTCATCTCGGATCTCAATATGCCAGGTGGCGAGGGGCTTGAGGTGCTGCCGGAACTTTTCTGCACGTTGAGGGATGAGAGAAATATTCCCGTCATCGTGCTCAGTGGTGATGCCAGCGCCGACACGGCTGAAATCCTGCTGAAAGCCGGTGCAGCCAAGGTTTTGACCAAGCCAACCGACCCGAGACAGCTGGTTGAGGAAATTCGTCGTATGCTGGAGGCGAAACGCCTTTCGCCATAATAGCTTGACAGACTCGCGCTGGCGTCATTTTGTCACTATTCTGTCGTCAATTAGTGATTTATGACAGGAAAATTCTTTGGTGGCGGAGCGATTCCCCATGGTTGCCGAAATCTTCAATCACGACATTTGTGAAAACAATGTTGTCATTCCCCCACGCCCTGAGTCCGCTCAGGATAATGAGGGTCTTTTCGGTCGTATCGGCACGCTGGAAACCCGGCTCGCGAGAAATGAGCGCGAGATCGATGCCGCACAATCCGTGCGTTACAAGGTTTTCGTTGAGGAAATGAATGCGCGCCTTCCCGCTGAGGCGATGCGGCGCAAGCGTGACATCGACGCCTGGGACAGTGTCTGCGACCACCTGCTCGTACTGGACAAGGCAATCGAAGGTGACAGCGAGGATCAGATCGTCGGCACCTATCGTCTGCTGCGTCAGGAAACGGCGCTCGCCAATAATGGTTTTTATTCCGCCAGCGAATTCGACATTGCCGGGCTGGTTGCGCGCCATCCGGGCAAGCGCTTCATGGAGCTTGGCCGCTCCTGCGTGCTGCCGGAATATCGCACCAAGCGCACGGTCGAGCTTCTGTGGCAGGGCAACTGGGCCTATGCGGTGAAACATCGCATGGACGCCATGATCGGCTGCGCCTCCTTCCCCGGCGTGCAGCCGGAAACCCATGCGCTGGCGCTCTCCTTCCTTCACCACAATTGCGTTGCGAAAGGCGAGTGGGAGGCTTCGGCGCTTCCCGAGCTTTACCACGAGATGGACCTGATGCCGGCGGAGGCGTTGAACACCCGCAAGGCGCTGAACGCCATGCCGCCGCTGATCAAGGGCTATATGCGTCTTGGCGCCATGTTCGGTTCCGGCGCGGTGGTGGATCATGCCTTCAACACCACGGATGTTCTTGTGGTTCTGCCGGTCACGTCCATCGCCGGCCGCTATATCAGCTATTACGGCGGCGAGGCCGAGCGCATCAACGGCTGATCGGCTTTTTGCCGGATGTTCCTGTGGGCAGCGGGCCTGCGCGTGTTGTCTTGAGGCGGGCATTCCCGCTAGTGTCGGCGCTCGTTTTCCGCAACACGATATGACATCGGCAGGCCATTGACGGACGTTCTGACAACCGCTTCCCTGATCTCGGAGGAGAGCCGCGCGACGGCCACTCCGATGATGGAACAATATATCGAGATCAAGGCGAACAATCCGGGTTCGCTGCTGTTTTACCGCATGGGCGATTTTTACGAATTGTTCTTTGACGATGCGGTCGAAGCCTCCCGTTCTCTGGGAATCACGCTGACGAAACGTGGACAGCATATGGGGCATGATATTCCCATGTGCGGCGTTCCCGTCCACGCGGCGGACGACTATCTCCAGAAACTCATCCTGCGCGGTTATCGCGTTGCCGTCTGCGAGCAGGTGGAAGATCCCGCCGAGGCGAAGAAACGTGGCTCGAAATCCGTGGTCAAGCGTGATGTGGTGCGGCTCGTCACGCCCGGCACGCTGACCGAAGAAAAGCTGCTGTCGCCGACGGAATCCAACTATCTGATGGCGCTTGCCCGCATTCGTGGCAGTGCCGAGGCACAGTTTGCACTGGCCTGGATCGATATTTCCACCGGCGTTTTCCGGTTGGCGGAAACCATGCTGACGCGGCTTCTCGCCGATATCTGGCGCATCGACCCGCGTGAGCTGATCGTTGCAGACAGCCTGTTTCATGACGAGGAGCTGCGGCCGGTCTTCGACGTTCTCGGCCGCGTTGCGGTGCCGCAGCCGGCCATTCTTTTCGACAGCGCCACGGCGGAAGGGCGGATCGCCCGTTATTTCAACGTCTCGACGCTTGATGGTTTTGGCACGTTTTCGCGGGTGGAAATGGCTGCCGCTGCCGCTGCCGTCGCTTATGTCGAAAAGACCCAGATTGCCGAGCGTCCGCCTCTCGGCGCGCCGGAACGCGAAAGTGCTGCCTCCACCCTCTTCATCGATCCCGCCACCCGCGCCAATCTGGAGCTGGTGAAGACGCTATCAGGCGAAAGGGATGGATCGCTGCTGCATGCCCTCAACCGCACGGTGACCGGCGGTGGCGCGCGGATGCTGGCCGAGCGGCTGATGTCGCCGCTCACCGACCCGGACAAGATCAATGCCCGCCTTGATGCCGTGGCCTATCTCATCGATGACGTCTCTCTCTGCGAAGACCTGCGCGACGCCTTGAAACATGTCGCGGATATGCCGCGCGCATTATCCCGCCTTGCGCTGGAGCGCGGCGGCCCGCGCGATCTCGGCGCTATCAGGCAGGGGCTGGCTTCGGCTGAAAAAATCGCGACTATTCTCGATGGCGGGTTGCTGCCGGATGAGTTGGCGACGGCTCTCAAGGATCTGAAAGCCTTGCCGGGCGGGCTGGAAGCCATGCTCGGCTCGATGCTCGCCGACGACCTGCCGCTTCTGAAGCGCGACGGCGGTTTCCTGCGTGACGGTGCCAATCCCGAACTTGACGAGGTGCGGGCGCTGCGCGACCAGTCGCGCCGGGTTATCGCCGGTCTGCAGCTGAAATATGCCGATGAGACTGGCATCAAGTCACTGAAGATCAAGCACAATAACGTTCTCGGTTATTTCATCGAGGTGACGGCGGGCAATGCTGATGTGATGATGGCGACGGATGAGGCCAAGGCGCGCTTCATCCACCGTCAGACGATGGCGGGTGCCATGCGCTTCACCACCACCGAGCTTGCCGATCTCGAAAGCCGCATCGCCAATGCCGCAGCGCAGGCTCTGACCATGGAGCTGGAAGCCTTCGCCCGCATGGTCGAGGCCGTGGTGCAGCAGGCCGAAGCGATCAAGGCCGGTGCTTTCGCACTCGCCGTCATCGACGTCGCCTCAAGCCTCGCCTATCTCGCCACCGAGCAGGCCTATTGCCGTCCGATTGTCGACGCCTCCATGACCTTTGCGATCAAGGGCGGGCGTCATCCGGTCGTAGAACAGGCGTTGCGGCGGCAATCGGCTGGACCCTTCATCGCCAATAATTGCGATCTTTCGGCCGTCAATGGTGGCAAGAACGGTGCAATCTGGCTGCTCACCGGCCCGAACATGGGCGGTAAATCGACCTTCCTGCGCCAGAATGCGCTGATCGCCATTCTCGCGCAGATCGGCTCCTTCGTTCCGGCGGAAGCCGCCCATATCGGCATCGTCGACCGGCTGTTTTCCCGCGTCGGCGCTTCCGACGATCTGGCGCGCGGCCGTTCGACCTTCATGGTGGAGATGGTGGAAACCGCTGCCATCCTCAATCAGGCGACGGATCGCTCGCTGGTCATTCTGGACGAGATCGGCCGTGGTACTGCGACCTTTGACGGTCTTTCGATTGCCTGGGCAGCGGTCGAACATCTGCACGAGGTCAATCGTTGCCGTGGTCTCTTTGCCACCCATTTCCACGAGTTGACCGTTTTGTCGGAAAAACTCGGTCGCCTCTCCAATGCCACGATGCGGGTGAAGGAGTGGGAAGGCGACGTTATCTTCCTGCACGAAGTCGGACCAGGTGCAGCGGATCGCTCCTACGGTATTCAGGTCGCACGGCTTGCGGGCCTGCCGGCATCGGTGGTGGAGCGTGCTCGTGAAGTGCTGACGAAACTGGAGGATGCCGACCGTAAAAACCCCGCCAGCCAGCTGATTGATGATCTGCCGCTGTTCCAGATCGCCGTTCGCCGCGAAGAAACCCGCAAGGCCGGACCATCGAAAGTGGAGGAATCATTGAAGGGGATCAATCCCGACGAAATGACGCCACGTGAGGCATTGGACGCGCTCTATGCGTTAAAGAAAGAACTTGGCAAGGCTTGAACTTTTTGCGCATCGAATTTTCCGAAAACCGCTGACACTTTTCGGTTCGATGCGGAGACTGCCTGTCCATCGCCTTTAAAACTCGCTATAGGACACTCCCATCGCAAGCGGTGGGATTTCCCACAGGACATGGATACCGGCATAGATGGCCATCAAGGACCTGGATTTTTCCGAAATTCTCGATGTCTCGGCGCTGAAGCGCGACTGTGACATCATCTTTAAGGAAGATGGCAAGCGCATCGCCGATGTCAGGTCCGACCTTCTGCCGCTGTTTCGCAAGGCCAGCACGGAAGGCCGGGAAAAGGTCCGCGAACTGCTGAAGGCCGATGGCAGCGGCATTGATTGCGCCCGCCGCATTTCCTGGCTTCAGGACCGCCTGATCGAGACGCTTTATGATCTCGCCTGCCAATATGCCTATCCGAAGGATGCCCCGCAGATCGCGGTGGCGGCCGTCGGTGGTTATGGCCGCGGCACACTGGCGCCGGGATCGGACATCGACCTCCTGTTCCTGCTGCCCGCGAAAAATACGCCTGATATGCACAAGGCCGTGGAGTTCGTGCTTTATCTGCTCTGGGATCTCGGCTTCAAGGTTGGCCATGCCACCCGCACAGTGGATGAGTGCATTCGCCTGTCCAAATCCGATATGACGATCAGGACCGCAATTCTGGAAGTGCGGGCGATCTGCGGCAAGAAATCTTTGACCGACGATCTGGAAAAACGCTTCGAGGCGGAAGTCGTCACCGGCACCGGCCCGGAATTCATCGCCGCCAAGCTCGCGGAGCGTGACCAGCGTCACCGCAAGGCTGGCGACACGCGTTATCTGGTGGAGCCGAACGTCAAGGAAGGCAAGGGCGGCCTGCGCGATCTGCACACGCTGTTCTGGATCGCCAAATATTATTACCACGTTCGCGATACCGCCGATCTCGTCAAGCTCGGTGTTCTGTCGCGGCGTGAACTCAGACTGTTCGAGAAGGCCGATGATTTTCTCTGGGCTGTCCGTTGCCAGATGCATTTCATCACCAATAAAGCGGAAGAGCGCCTTTCTTTCGATATTCAGCGCGAGATCGCCGATGCGCTGAACTACCAGCCGCGCCCCGGCCTTTCGGCCGTCGAGCGCTTCATGAAGCATTATTTCCTCGTGGCGAAGGATGTGGGTGACCTCACCCGCATCGTCTGCGCTGCACTGGAAGACCGGCAGGCGAAGGATGTACCGGGCCTCTCCGGCGTTCTCAGCCGATTCGCCCATCGTGTGCGTAAAATTCCGGGTTCGGTAGAATTCGTCGAGGATAGGGGGCGCATCGCGCTGGCCAAACCTGACGTCTTCAAGAATGACCCGGTTAATATGATCCGGCTGTTCCACATCGCCGATATCAACAATCTCGAACTGCACCCGGATGCCTTGCGCGTCGTCACGCGCTCGCTGTCGCTCATCAACGATACTTTGCGCGAAAGCGAGGAGGCGAATCGGCTTTTCCTGTCGATCCTCACCTCTCGGCGTGATCCTGCATTGACGCTTCGACGTATGAATGAGGCAGGTGTTCTCGGCAAATTCATTCCGGAATTCGGCAAGATCGTCGCGATGATGCAGTTCAACATGTATCATCACTATACCGTGGACGAGCACCTGATCCGTTCGGTCGGTGTGTTGTCCGAGGTGGACAAGGGGACGGCTGTCGATGCCCATCCGCTGGCCAACCAGCTGATGCCGGGTCTTGAGGAGCGCGAAGCGCTTTATGTCGCCGTCCTGCTGCATGATGTGGCCAAGGGGCGGCAGGAAGACCACTCGATTGCCGGCGCGCGCGTGGCCCGCAAGCTGTGCCAGCGTTTCCGCCTCACCGGCAAGCAGACCGAAACCGTCGTCTGGCTGATCGAGCAGCATCTCCTGATGTCCATGGTCGCCCAGACACGCGATCTGCACGACCGCAAGACCATCACCGATTTCGCCGACAAGGTGCAATCCATGGAGCGGCTGAAGATGCTGCTCATCCTGACGGTCTGCGATATTCGCGCCGTTGGTCCAGGTGTGTGGAACGGCTGGAAAGGGCAACTGCTGCGCTCGCTTTATTACGAGACGGAACTGCTGCTTTCCGGTGGCTTCTCGGAAGTCTCTCGCAAGGAACGCGCGCAGATCGCCCGGCAGGCGCTTTACGAAGCACTGGACGACTGGGGCCAAAAGGCGCGGCGCAAATATACCAAGCTGCATTACGAGCCCTATCTGCTCACGGTGGCGCTGGAAGATCAGGTGCGCCACACCCGCTTCATCCGCGAGGCCGACAAGCAGGAAAAGGCACTGTCGACCATGGTGCGTACCCATTCCTTCCACGCGATTACGGAAATTACCGTGCTGGCGCCCGACCATCCGCGCCTGCTGTCGATCATAACAGGGGCCTGCGCGGCGGCCGGCGCCAACATTGCCGATGCGCAGATTTTCACCACATCGGATGGACGGGCGCTCGATACGATCCTCATCAACCGTGAATTTCCGATCGATGAAGATGAGATGCGGCGCGGCAACAATGTCGGCAAGCTCATCGAGGAGGTTCTGTCGGGCAAGCAGCGCCTGCCGGAGATGATCGCGACGCGCACCAAGAGCCGCAGGAAAAAAAGCGCCTTCATCATTCCGCCCTCGGTCATCATTTCCAACGGGCTGTCGAACAAGTTCACCGTTATCGAAGTCGAGTGCCTCGACCGGCCGGGTCTGCTGGCGGATATGACGGCTGTCATCGCCGATCTGTCGCTCGATATTCATTCCGCCCGCATCACCACCTTTGGCGAAAAGGTCATCGACACCTTCTATGTGACTGATCTCTTCGGGCAGAAGGTGACGAATGACAACCGGCAGGCCAGCATCGCCACCCGCCTGAAGGCGGTGATGAGCGAGCAGGAAGACGAATTGCGCGACCGCATGCCGAACGGCATCATCGCCCATCCCGACGTGGCCGCATTACCGGCCGCGCGCACGGCAAAGGCTTGAAGCGCCCATGAGTCTGATCGGCAAGTTCGCCACCGTCGGCACCGCCACGCTCGGCAGCCGCATCTTCGGCTTTCTGCGGGAAACCCTGATGGCAGCCGCCGTCGGCACCGGCCCGGTGGCCGATGCCTTCAATGCCGCTTTCCGTTTTCCGAACACCTTCCGGCGACTTTTTGCCGAAGGCGCGTTCAACTCGGCTTTCGTGCCGCTCTTCGCCAAGGAAATCGAGGCGAACGGCATGGAGGGCGCAAGGCGCTTTTCCGAGGAAGTTTTCGGCGTCCTGTTCACCGTACTTCTGGCGCTGACAATTCTGATGGAATTGTCCATGCCGTTCATCGTGCGTACCGTGATTGCGCCGGGCTTCCTCGAAGATCCGGTGAAGTTCGATAACACGGTGCATCTTGCCACCATCATGTTCCCCTATCTCGCCTGCATGTCGCTGGCGGCGATGATGGGTGGCATGTTGAACTCGCTGCACCGCTATTTCGCGGCTGCTATCGCTCCGGTTTTCCTCAACATCATCCTGATCGGCGTGCTCGCCTGGGCATGGTGGAAGAATTATGATCCCCTGCAGGTGGGTTATGCCCTTTCCTGGGGGGTGATGGTGGCGGGTCTGGTGCAGCTTGCCATCGTCTGGATTGCCGTGCGCAACGCCGGCATGAGGATCGGTTTCCGCAGGCCGCGGCTGACGAAGAATGTGCAGCGCCTTCTGGTCCTCGCGCTGCCGGCGGCAATTACCGGCGGTATCACCCAGATCAACCTGCTCATCAATACCAATATCGCCTCCTCTGGCGAAGGAGTGATCTCCTCGCTTGCCTATGCGGACCGGATTTACCAGCTCCCGCTCGGTGTCGTCGGTATCGCTGTCGCCACCGTGCTTCTGCCGGAACTGGCGCGCGCCCTGCGCGGTGGCCATATGGTCGAGGCGGGTAGCCTGCAGAACCGTTCGGTCGAATTCGTACTCTTCCTGACCTTGCCCGCTGCCGCTGCCCTTCTCGTCATGGCGGAACCGATTGTCCGTTTTCTCTATGAGCGCGGCAATTTCTCGCCGTCCGCCACCATCACTGTTGCGCAAATCCTCGGCATCTATGGTCTTGGCCTGCCGGCTTTCGTGCTGATAAAGGCCTTCATTCCGGGCTTCTTCGCCCGCGAAGACACCCGCACACCGATGATTTTCGCAGCAATTTCCGTGGTGGTGAACGTCTCGCTGGCGCTGACGCTGTTTCCGCGTCTCGGCGGTCCGGGCATCGCCATTGCTGAAATCACCGCCGGCTGGGTCAATGCCGCCTTGCTGTTTGCCATGCTCCTGTGGCGCGGCCACTGGCAGGTGGATATTCCGCTGCTGACCCGCATTCCGCGACTGCTCCTGGCTGCCGCCCTCATGGCGGGCTTCGTGCACTATGCGCTGACCTGGTTGAGCTTCGAGCTGTCTTCGGCCTCGTCGATTTTCGTTCGGGCCGGCACCATCATGGCTCTCGTTTTTGCCGCCATGCTGGTTTACTTCGTGCTGGCCTTCGCTTCCGGCGGCGCTGATATCGGCATGGTCAAGCGCGCCATTCGCAAGCGCGGCAAAAAGAACGCCGAGACGGAGGCTGGCTGATGTCCTTTGCTGAAAATCGCCGCATCGCCCTCGTCACCCTCGTTGTCGATGACTACGATCGGGCAAAGGCGTTTTATTGCGAGGTTCTGGGGTTTGAGTGCCTCTCCGATCAGCCGCTTGGTGATGGCAAAAGATGGCTGGTGGTGAAACCTCAAGGCACCGATGGCTGCGCCCTGTTGCTTGCCGAGGCCGATGGTGAATCGCAGCGGCTTGCCATTGGCAACCAGACCGGCGGACGTGTCGGGTTTTTCCTCAATACCGATGATTTTCAAAGCGACTACGAGACGATGCTGGCGCGCGGCGTGCGCTTTTTGGAAGAGCCGCGCCACGAGGTTTACGGCTCCGTCGCGGTCTTTGTCGACCCATACGGAAATCGCTGGGATCTTCTTCAGCCGCGCGGCTGACATGCCCTGAAACCGCTTGATTGCGAGGGGCTGCGGGTGCATAAGCGCGTGCAATTCAAATCACGGGGCGGGGCCCTCCACAAGCCTTTTCGAGGACGACAATGAACGTATTCAAGCCGCTGGTTTTCTCGGGCGTCCAGCCGACCGGCAATCTGCATCTCGGCAATTATCTCGGCGCTATCCGCAAGTTCGTGGCTTTGCAGGAAGATAACGACTGCATCTATTGCGTCGTCGACATGCACGCCATCACTGCCCAGCTCGTTCATTCCGATCTGAAGGCGCAGACCCGCTCGATTGCGGCCGCCTTCATCGCCTCGGGCATCGACCCCGTAAAGCACATCGTCTTCAACCAGTCGGCCGTGCCGCAGCATGCGGAACTGGCATGGGTTTTCAACTGCGTGGCGCGCATCGGCTGGATGGAGCGCATGACGCAGTTCAAGGACAAGTCCGGCAAGAATGCCGAACAGGTTTCGCTCGGTCTGCTTGCCTATCCGAGCCTGATGGCCGCCGACATTCTCGTCTACCGCGCCACTCACGTTCCTGTTGGTGACGACCAGAAGCAGCATCTGGAACTGGCTCGCGATATCGCCCAGAAATTCAACATCGATTTCGGCGACCATATCCGCAATGCCGGTCTCGGCCTCGATATCAAGGTGGGCGACGAGCCGGTGCACGCCTATTTCCCGATGGTGGAGCCGCTGATCGGTGGCCCGGCGCCGCGTGTCATGTCTCTGAAGGACGGCACCAAAAAGATGTCGAAGTCCGACCCGTCCGACCTGTCGCGCATCAACCTGATGGACGACGTCGACGCGATCTCGAAGAAGATCAAGAAGGCAAAGACCGATCCCGACGCGCTGCCGAGCGAAGTGGAAGGCCTGAAGGGCCGCCCCGAGGCGGAAAACCTCGTCGGCATCTATGCCGCTCTCTCCGACAAGACGAAGGCGGACGTTCTGGCCGAATTCGGTGGACAGCAATTCTCGGCCTTCAAGCCGGCACTCGTCGAACTTGCCGTCAACGTGCTCGCGCCGGTCAACAACGAGATGCGCCGCCTTCTCGATGACCCGACCCATATCGACGCCATCCTCAAAGAGGGCGGTGAGCGGGCGCGTACTATTGCCGAAAAGACGATGAACGAGGTGCGCGACATCATCGGCTTCCTGCGCTGAGAAGTCGCTGCCGCGCTGATGCGGCGGGCGGTTTGCGCCTGCCGTGATTTGATATAATCTCCGCCCGAACCGTCGGGCGGTTCTCGGATCACGGCGGACCTAAGGGAGTGCGGAATGGTTTCAACACGGCTGTCGCGTCTGGAAGGGCATCGTCGCAAATTTCTCGCTGTTATCGACGACACACCGGAATGTGAAAGGGCCGTGCATTATGCCGGTCGTCGCGCCAAGAATTCCAATGGCGGGCTGGTGCTGCTCTACATGATCCCGGAAGGCGATTTCCAGCAATGGCTGGGTGTCGAGCAGATCATGCGGGCCGAGGCCCGCGAGGAGGCGGAAGCCACGCTTGCCAAGATTGCCCAGAAGGTGCGTGAGACAATCGGCATCGAGCCTGAAGCGGTGATCCGCGAAGGCAGCGCCACCGAGCAGATCCACGGGCTGATCGAGGAAGACCGCGATATCGCCATTCTCGTGCTGGCGGCGGGTTCGACAAAGGAAGGGCCGGGGCCGCTCGTTTCTTCCATCGCTGGGCGAGGGGCAGCCTTCCCCATTCCCGTCACTGTCCTGCCGGATACGCTCACGGATGAGGAAATCGATGCGCTCTGCTGATCCGGGTTTCGGACAAGATTTAGGGGCTGACGATTTCTTGAATGTAATTATCATGTCAGGGCTTGAAGTGAAGCTTCGCCGGGCGTATTTTGGAAGAATTCTAAATTACGAGGCGTGAACCGCGACCTCGAAGGAGACGATGATGTTCATTCAGACGGAAGCCACGCCCAACCCCGCCACGCTGAAGTTTTTGCCCGGCAAGGTGGTGCTGGAAAGCGGGACAGCTGAGTTTCTCAATCCTTCGCAGGCGCAGGCTTCTCCGCTGGCGGAGCGTCTCTTTACGATTCCCGGCGTCACCGGCGTTTATTTCGGCTTCGATTTCATAACCGTCACCAAAGACGATGCGGAATGGCAGCACCTGAAGCCCGCCATTCTCGGTTCGATCATGGAACACTTCATGTCCGGTCGCCCGATCATGGGTACGGCGATTGCGGCGGAAGTCTCGGACGAAGAGGACGAGTTTTTCGAAGAGGGTGACGAGACAATCGTCGCCACGATCAAGGAACTGCTGGAAACGCGTGTGCGTCCTGCCGTGGCGCAGGATGGCGGCGACATCACTTTCCGTGGTTTCCGTGATGGCACCGTCTTCCTGAACATGAAGGGCGCCTGCTCGGGTTGCCCGTCCTCCACGGCCACGCTGAAGCACGGCGTTCAGAACCTGCTTCGTCATTTCGTGCCAGAAGTGCGCGAAGTCGAAGCAGTATGACATCGTAAGCCAGGTCCCGACATGATTGTTCTCGCACTCGACACGTCAGGTGTGGATTGTTCAGCCTGCGTCTATGACAGCGCCTCCGACAGGGTGCTCGGCGAGGTGTGCGAAATGATCGGCAAGGGCCATGCCGAAAGGCTGATGGCCGTCATCGATGGCGCCTTGCAGCAGGCGCAACTCCCGCTGCAGAAGGTTGAGCGCATCGCCGTGACCATCGGTCCGGGCTCCTTCACTGGCATTCGTGTCGGTGTTGCCGCTGCGCGCGGCTTTGCCCTGTCGCTTGGCGTCGAGGCTGTTGGCATCACCACGCTTGAAACGCTTGCCCTGCATCATCTGCTGACAAATCCCGGCCGGCCCGTGGCCGTCGGGCTGGATGCCAAACGTGGCGAAGCCTATCTCCAGACTTTCGCGGCGGATGGATCGCCGCTCGCTGAGGCGACACTTTTGTCTCTGAATGATGCCAGGGGCGTTCTTTCCGGTTTCGATGGTGCCGTGATTGGTTCGGCCGCGCCGCTGTTTGCAGGAGAGGAAATTGGCTCGGGGCCGGACCATTTCCCAATTGCCTCAATTGCACGCTCGGCGGCGCGCAAGCCGGCGGGTCAGCCGAAACCTGCGCCGCTTTATCTGCGCGGTCCGGATGCCCGTCCGCAAACCGGTTTTGCGCTGGCACGCCAGGACGTTGCCTGATAGGGCATTGCCCGTGAATGATTCCTGTAATGCCCGATTCTTTTGATGCCAGATTCCTATTATGTTTGACGAATATCTGAGCTGGAAACCCTATTTCGAGATCGTGCCGATGCAGCATGAGGATTGCGCCGCGGTGGCGGAACTGCATGCGCTGCGTTTTCCGCGCCCGTGGAATGACGGTGAATTTTCCGGGCTGTTGACGCAAGGTTCGGTTTTTGGCGCCGTTGCCCGCCAGACCAACGCGTTCTTCAGCAAGCCTCTCGGCGGTTTTGTGTTGGCGCGGGAAGTGGCGGGCGAGGCGGAAATCCTGACCGTTGCGGTTTCCGACAAGTTCGGACGCACCGGTCTCGGCTGGCGCCTGATGCAGTCGGCGGTACGTGAAGCGATGATGCGCGGCGCTGAAACCATGTTTCTCGAGGTGGACAACGGCAACACCTCCGCTCTCGGGCTTTATAAAAAGCTCGGCTTCAAGACGGTTGCGGAGCGCAAGGCCTATTACACCTCCAGGGATGGAACCAAGTCGACGGCGCTTGTCATGCGCCGCGATCTTCGCTAGTTCCCTGCGACAGGCATTTTTTCGGCGAGAGCCGCAAAATTCAACCGGAATACTCAAAAGGCCAGAAGACGTGATAGACCTTTCGAAAACGCTGGAGGAGCTTTGTGCCGAGCGCGGCATGCGGATGACGGACCAGCGCCGCGTCATTGCCCGTGTCCTGCAGGAATCGGCCGACCATCCGGATGTCGAGGAATTGTACCGCCGTTCCTCCGCTGTGGATCCGCGCATCTCGATTTCCACCGTCTACAGAACGGTGAAGCTGTTCGAAGATGCCGGTATCATCGAACGGCACGATTTTCGCGATGGCCGTTCGCGTTATGAGACCGTGCCCGAAGAGCACCACGATCATCTGATCGATCTGAAGAACAGCGTGGTCATCGAGTTTCATTCGCCGGAAATCGAAGCGCTGCAGGAAAAGATCGCTCGCGAGCACGGCTTCAAGCTGGTGGATCACCGGCTGGAGCTTTACGGCGTGCCGTTGAAGCCCGACGAACGCTGATACGCCGGTGAACAAGCGGGCGTTTTACTCATGATGTGGCTGCGCACAGCCTATATCGCGATCGTTCTCCTGATCGTCACGCTCATCCTGCTGCCGCTGCAACTGCTCGGCCTTGCCTTCGACTGGCGGCTGCGTCGCCGTATTCCGCGCCTATGGCATCGCATTGCCTGTCATGTTCTCGGCATTCGTGTGCATGTTCACGGAGAGGTGGAGCGGGCAAAACCGCTGATGCTTGCGGTCAACCACGCCTCGTGGAAGGACATCCTCGTTCTCGGCAGCATTGCCGACGTTGTGTTCATTGCCAAGACGGAAGTGCGGGACTGGCCGGTTTTCGGCTGGCTCGCCCGCCTGCAGAAAAGCATCTTCGTCCAGCGCGAGCAGAAGCGCAGCACCGGCGCACAGGTCGGCGAGATCGCTGCCCGCATGGCCGACGGCGAGATTGTCGTGTTATTTCCGGAAGGCACCACTTCGGACGGGAACAGAATGCTGGCGGTGAAATCCTCGCTGTTCGGTGCGGCCTCTACCGCCGCTGAACAGGTGCCGGGCAAGCTGGTTTATGTGCAGCCGGTTGCGATTGCCTATACGCGGGTACATGGCATGGCCATGGGCCGTTATCATCGGGTTATTGCCGCCTGGCCGGGCAGCATAACGCTGGTGCCGCATCTGCTTGGCATCATCAAGGCCGGCGCTATTGATGTGGACGTGACCTTCGGCGATAGCGTTCCGTTTCACAGCACGGATAACCGCAAGCGCCTGGCGACCGATATCGCTGCTTCCATCCGTTCCATGCTGGCCTTCAGCCTGCGCGGCGGCTGGCGGAAATAGCGGTGTCGTCGCTCTTTCCGGGATTTTTTTGTTTAATCTGGCCGGGAAAAACACTAAATAGCGGCCATGACCCAGGAAACGCTTGGCCTTGACGCCCAACACATGATCGCCCGCGAGGGCTCTAACAGCCGAAAGGTCTTTATCAAGACCTATGGCTGTCAGATGAACGTCTACGATTCCGTCCGCATGAGTGATGCGCTGGCGAAGGACGGTTACGTTCAGACCGAAGATATGGGCGAGGCGGATCTGGTTCTGCTGAACACCTGTCATATCCGCGAAAAAGCGGCTGAAAAGGTCTATTCGGCGCTTGGACGTCTGCGCGACATGAAAAAATCGCGCGAAGAGCAGGGCCGCGAGTTCATGATTGGCGTTGCCGGCTGCGTGGCGCAGGCCGAAGGCGAGGAAATTCTCCGCCGCGCGCCCGCCGTGGACGTCGTCATTGGCCCGCAGACCTACCACCGCCTGCCGGATGCCCTGAAGCGGGTGCGTGGCGGTGAACGCGTCATCGAGACCGAATATGCGGTCGAGGACAAGTTCGAGCATCTGCCGGTCGCTGAAAAGGCGACGTTGCGCACCCGCGGCGTCACCGCGTTTCTGACGGTGCAGGAAGGCTGCGACAAGTTCTGTACCTTCTGCGTTGTACCCTATACCCGTGGCTCGGAAGTCTCCCGTCCCGTGCGGCAGATCGTCGATGAGGCGATGAAACTGGTGGATGCCGGCGTGCGGGAGATCACGCTGCTTGGACAGAACGTCAACGCTTGGCAGGGCGAAGGCCCGAAGGGCGATAAATGGGGCCTTGCCGAACTGCTTTACCGGCTGGCGGAAATTCCGGGTCTTGCCCGGCTTCGCTACACCACCAGCCATCCGCGTGACATGGACGATCGGCTGATCGGCGCCCATCGCGATCTGCGTATCCTCATGCCTTACCTGCATCTGCCGGTGCAGTCAGGGTCGGATAGCATTCTGAAAGCGATGAACCGTCGCCATACGGGCGAAGAATATATCCAGCTTATCGAAAAAATCCGCACCGCCCGCCCTGATATCGCCATGTCGGGAGATTTTATTGTCGGCTTCCCCGGCGAGACGGATCGCGATTTCGAAGACACGATGGCGATGGTCGAGACGGTGAAATACGCGCAGGCTTTTTCCTTCAAATATTCCACCCGTCCCGGCACGCCGGGCGCTGACCTTAACGATCAGGTCGAGGAAGAGGTAAAGGCCGAGCGGCTGGAGAGATTGCAGGCGCTGTTGCTGCGGCAGCAGAAGGAATTTGCGGAATCGCTGGTCGGAAAGACCATGGATGTGTTGCTGGAAAAGCCCGGCCGCATGCCTGAACAGTTGATAGGTCGCTCCCCCTGGCTGCAATCCGTGAATCTTGATGCAAAGACTTTGAAAATCGGTGACATTGTTAATGTACGAATCACCGCAACGGGTCCAAACAGCTTGTTTGCCGAGGTGGCAGAGAGTTAGAGTGAGGAGCCGACACTGATTGGGACAGGAGCCTGACCGCTTGAACGCACATGAATTGGTATCACCTTCATCGCGCCAGCCACGCCAAGCCGCGACCGACGCCAATCACTTCGTCCTCACGTTCGAGAATAACAGGATAGCGGGAGAGCTATTCGGTCAGTTCGATCAGAACCTGAAATTGCTGGAACAGCGCCTCAACATTGATGCGCGCCCGCGCGGCAATTCCGTCGCCATCACCGGTGATGTCGTCGCCACCAATCAGGCCCGCCGGGCGCTGGATTTCCTCTACGAACGTCTGCTCAAGGGCGGAACCGCCGAGGTTTCCGACGTGGAAGGCGCGATCCGCATGGCGATGGCCGCGGACGATCAACTGACCTTGCCGACGATGGAGCGCAAGGCGAAGATTTCCATGGCGCAGATTTCCACCCGCAAGAAGACCATCGCTGCCCGCACGCCGACGCAGGATGTTTATATGCGGGCGCTGGAGCAATCCGAGCTGGTTTTCGGCGTCGGCCCTGCCGGCACCGGCAAGACCTATCTTGCCGTGGCGCATGCCGCACAGCTTCTGGAGCGCGGTGCGGTTGACCGTATCATCCTGTCGCGTCCTGCCGTCGAGGCGGGCGAACGGCTGGGCTTCCTGCCGGGCGATATGAAGGAAAAGGTCGATCCCTATCTTCGTCCGCTCTATGACGCGCTTTATGACATGATGCCGGGTGACAAGGTGGAGCGCGCCATTCAGGCAGGCGTCATCGAAATCGCCCCACTCGCCTTCATGCGCGGCCGCACCCTTGCCAACGCCGCCGTCATTCTGGACGAAGCCCAGAACACCACGACCATGCAGATGAAGATGTTCCTCACCCGTCTTGGTGAAAACGGCCGCATGATCGTGACCGGCGACCCGAGCCAGGTGGACCTGCCGCGCGGCGTGAAATCCGGTCTTGTCGAGGCCCTGCAAATCCTCACCGATGTGGAGGGCGTGTCGGTCGTGCGCTTCAAGGATGTCGACGTCGTGCGTCATCCGATGGTGGCGCGCATTGTCCGGGCGTATGAATCCCACACGGCGGTGCCGGATGAAAGCCTCGTGAAGGGCAACTGACGTAAAGACAATGACAGCTCTGGATATTCAAATCAGCGTCGAGGCCGAAGGCTGGTCCTCGGAAGAGGACTTGGCTGCCTTTGCCACCAAGGTGCTGGACGCGGCGGTCGATTTTCTGAAGCGGGAAGAGGAACAACCCTTCCCGAAAATGCCGGTGGAGCTGTCGCTGGTCTTTACCGATGATGAAAATATTCGGGAAATCAATGCCGAGTGGCGCGACAAGGACAAAGCGACCAATGTCTTGTCTTTCCCCGCTTTTCCGCTGGAACCGGGCGGTATGCCCGGCCCGATGCTGGGCGATATCGTCATCGCGCGCGAGACGGTTGAGCGCGAGGCCCTTGAACTTGACAAGAGTTTCGAGGATCATCTGACCCATCTGCTCGTTCATGGGTTCCTGCATTTGTTTGGTTATGACCACATGGACGAGGAAGAAGCGGAAGAAATGGAGTCGCTTGAGACTCGCATTTTGGCGGTGCTTGGCCTATCTGATCCATACGCGGGTCAGGAACCGCTTTGAATATTGTCTGGAGCCATGAACGAACATTCTGCACGACCTGCCAATGAGGGCAGAGAAAACGGCGAGCAGTCCTCCTCGGAAGAGGGCAGTAGTCATTTACGTCAAGACTACAACGCAAAGCCGAGATCGACGATCTGGTCGCGCATCGCGCGGTTGCTGAGACCGTCTCAAGGCGAGCGCCTGCGCGAGGATTTGACCGACGCGCTTATGGATGACACCGAAATCGGTGCCGCCTTTTCGCCCGAAGAACGGGCGATGTTGAACAATATCCTGCGTTTCCGTGAGGTTAGGGTCGAAGATATCATGATCCCGCGGGTCGATATTGACGGTCTCGACCAGAACATGACAATCGGCGAGGCGCTGATCCTCTTTGAGGAAACCGGGCGCTCACGCATGCCGGTCTATGACGAAACGCTGGATGACCCGAAGGGCATGATCCACATTCGCGATCTCTTGGCCTATGTCGCCAAGCAGGCCCGCAACAAGCGCCGGGCGGGATCGCGCAGCGTCGCTTATGGCGAAGCGAAGGCGCCGCGTTCACCGCGCCCGAATTTCGATCTGGCGCGGGTTGATCTGGAGCAGACGGTTGCCGATGCCGGGCTGGTGCGTAAAATTCTGTTCGCGCCGCCCTCGATGCTGGCCTCCGATCTCTTGAAGACCATGCAGGCCCAGAGAACCCAGCTCGCCCTCGTGATCGATGAATATGGTGGCACCGACGGTCTCGTCAGCCACGAGGATATCGTCGAGATGGTCGTCGGTGATATCGACGACGAGCACGACAAGGACGAGGCGATGTTTTCGCGCCTGTCCCCCGACGTGCTTGTGGCCGATGCCCGCGCCGAACTTACGGAACTCGCTGAGGCGATCGGGCCGGAATTCGATGTCCGCGAACATCTGGAAGAAATCGATACGCTCGGTGGGCTCATCTTCTTTGCGCTCGGCCGTATTCCGGCCAAGGGCGAGGTGGTCAGGGCCGTGCCCGGTTTCGAATTCCAGATTCTCGATGCGGATACACGGCGCATCAAGGGTGTCCGCATTGTCCGTAATCACGGCTCGGAAGGGCAGGATGATCGCGCGCCAGGCGACGCTCATGCCAATGAGGTAATTGCGCTGCCCGCGCCGGATGTGCGCCTTATCACGCACCAGCAGAATGCCGACTGAACAGGAACCGACGGGATAATACCCGTCGGTTCGCTGCTTCAATATCGATTTGACCGCTTCTGATGCTTCTGTGGGCCGACGAAAAACACGCCGGGTCATCAGGGCTTCCTCCACTCCTGTGGACTGCGAATCTTTTTTCCGTTACTCCGGGTCTGAGGGAAAATTCCGCGGCGCCGCCTTGCCGGGAGCGGTATTTTCCGGACGCGCATAAAACGGAGATGGCATGGAGCGTCTTGCAGGCAGGGTAATGCTGGCCGGTGGCAAAAGCCGAGCAGTGATGGCGATTGCCGCAGGCGCGGTTGGTGCGCTGGCTTTGCCTCCATTCGGTTTTTTCGCGGCGCTGTTTTTCTCCTTCACGCTGCTTGTTTGGCTGGTGGACGGCTGCACCGGCAAGCCCGGCGGCGGCATCTTCAGCCGCATCCTGCCCGCCTTTGGCATCGGCTGGTGTTTCGGCTTCGGCTATTTCGTGGCGGGCCTTTGGTGGCTGGGTAATGCCCTGTTGCTGGAGGCAGACGAATTCGCCTGGGCACTGCCGCTCGCCATCATCGGCCTTCCGGCTCTTCTTGCGCTGTTTTATGGTTTTGCAGTCGCTGCGGCCAACATCGTCTGGTCAGACGGTCTCGGCCGTATCGCCGCCCTTGCCGCCGCATTCGGCCTGTTTGAATGGCTGCGCAGTTTTCTTGCGACCGGTTTTCCCTGGAACGCCATCGGCTACGGTATCATGCCCATTCCGGTCATGATGCAGTCCGCGCATCTGCTAGGGCTTTTCAGCGTCACCACGCTTGCTGTGTTCATTTTTGCCGCGCCGGCCCTGATTGGCACGAAAAAAGGCATGTGGCCGGGCCTCGCTCTGGCGGGCCTGCTGCTGGCCGGCCATTTTGGGTATGGCTTTTATCGCCTTCAGACACCGGTGGAAACGCCGCAGGATGCACTGACGGTCAGGATCGTACAGCCGTCCATAGACCAGTCCCGCAAAATGCTGAATGCCGATCGTGCGGAGATATTTGGCGAACATCTGCGGCTGACGGCGCTGCCGCCCGGCGAGGGGAAAAAGCGCCCCGATATCGTCGTATGGCCGGAAACCTCCGTGCCCTTCATCCTGACGCAGAACCCGGATGCTTTGGCGGAAATCGCAAAAACGCTGGAGGATGGGCAAATCCTGTTCACCGGCGCTGTCAGAATGGAAGATCAGGGTGCCGGTCGGCCACCACGTTATTACAATTCGGTCTATGCGATCGACAGCCAGGGCGAAATCCTCGCCGCAAGCGACAAGGTTCACCTGACGCCCTTTGGCGAATACGTCCCCTTCGAAGGCATTTTGCGGGAGTTCGGCATCGACAATGTCATCAGCCTGCCGGGTGGTTTTTCGGCCGCCTCGTCGCGCACGCCCCTGACGTTGCCGTCCGGCAAGACCTTTTATCCCCTGATCTGTTACGAGATCATTTTTCCGGGTGAGATGACGCCGGGTCTGTCGGGTTCGGCAGCAATTCTGAACGTGACAAATGATGGCTGGTTCGGCGACACGCCTGGCCCCTATCAGCACTTTTTGCAGGCAAGAGTCCGTGCGGTTGAAACGGGCATGCCGGTGATTCGCGGCGCCAATACCGGAATTTCGGCCGTCATCGACCCCTATGGGCGGATTATTGCCGGGTTGGATTACGGTCGGGTTGGCATTGTTGACGCCACTTTGAGTGGTGGGTCAAACGACGCATTTACTTACGACACACATCGGACGTATTTCTGGTTGATTTTTTCAATCATGCTAATCGTTGCGGTATTTCCTGCCTGGAGTTTTGCTCGGCGTCAGAATTGACCGGGAACTCCCGCAATTGCATAGTGAATACGTCAGTCGTAAAACAAGTTTAGACGCTGTCGAAATGCAGCTCATTTATTCGAATAGTAATGAAGCGAGATATCAACCCTTTCCGAGTGTCAGGACCGCATGATGACCGAGAATAAGAAAAAGCCTAACCCCATCGACATTCATGTCGGAAGCCGAATTCGTCTTCGCAGAACCATGCTCGGCATGAGCCAGGAAAAGCTGGGCGAAAGCCTTGGAATTACCTTTCAGCAAATCCAGAAATATGAAAAGGGCACGAACCGCGTCGGTGCGAGCCGCCTTCAGAATATTTCCGCGATCCTCAACGTTCCGGTGTCCTTCTTTTTCGAAGATGCTCCCGGTGATCAGGTTGGCGGCGCATCCGGCATGGCGGAAGCCTCCAGCTCCAATTACGTGGTTGACTTCCTGTCCTCGGCTGAAGGTTTGCAGTTGAACCGCGCTTTTGTGAAGATCGCCGATCCCAAGGTCCGCCGTCGTCTCGTTGATCTCGTCAAGGCGCTCGCCGCCGAAGGAGACGCGGAGTAAGTCTCCACAGTTGATGCCCATAATTTCCGGCAAGGGCGCCGGACACTCAACGGTCCGCAAGGGCCGTTTTTTTGTGCCGGATTAGAAAGGAATTCTCACATAAAGATATATTTATGTGGTTGTGTCCTTGTTTTTCGTGGCCGAAATGACTAACAAACTCGAAGATCGTTCTTTGAGGGGAATCCCGCATGCGTGCCAATTACCTGTTCACCAGCGAGTCCGTGGCCGAAGGTCATCCGGACAAGGTTTGTGACCGTATTTCCGATGAAATCGTCGATCTCATTTATCGTGAAGCGTCCAAGACGGGTGTTGACCCCTGGACCGTGCGCATCGCATGCGAGACGCTTGCGACGACCAACCGCGTCGTCATCGCCGGTGAGGTTCGGGTTCCCGATACCCTGCTGAAGAAGGACAAGGACGGCAAGGTCGTCAAGGACGCCTCCGGCCACCCGGTTATCAATCCTTCCAAGTTCAAGTCCGCGGCCCGCAAGGCAATCCGCGACATCGGCTACGAGCAGGATGGTTTCCACTGGAAGACCGCCAAGATCGATGTTCTCCTGCATCCACAGTCGGCAGACATCGCGCAGGGCGTCGACAATGCTTCCGACAAGCAGGGTGACGAAGGTGCTGGCGACCAGGGCATCATGTTCGGTTACGCCTGCAAGGAAACGCCGGACCTGATGCCGGCCCCGATCTATTATTCGCACCGTATCCTGCAGCTGCTCGCCACCGCCCGCAAGAGCGGCGAAGGCGAAGCGGCAAAGCTCGGCCCTGATGCCAAGAGCCAGGTGACGGTTCGTTACGTCGATGGCAAGGCTTCGGAAGCCGTATCCATCGTTCTGTCCACGCAGCATCTCGATGCAAGCTGGGATTCGAAGAAGGTTCGCGCCGTTGTCGAACCCTATATCCGCGAAGCTCTGGGCGACCTGAAGATCGCTGACGATTGCCAGTGGTACATCAACCCGACGGGCAAGTTCGTCATCGGCGGTCCTGATGGCGATGCCGGCCTGACCGGCCGCAAGATCATCGTCGACACCTATGGCGGTGCTGCCCCCCATGGTGGCGGTGCATTCTCCGGCAAGGACACGACCAAGGTCGACCGTTCCGCCGCCTATGCCGCCCGCTACCTTGCCAAGAACGTTGTGGCTGCCGGTTTGGCCGAGCGCTGCACGATCCAGATCTCCTACGCTATCGGCATCGCCCAGCCGCTGTCGATCTATGTCGATCTGCACGGCACGGGCAAGGTCAGCGAAGATCAGGTTGAAGGTGCGATCCGCAAGGTCATGGACCTGTCGCCCTCGGGCATCCGCCGTCATCTCGATCTTAACAAGCCGATCTACGCCAAGACGTCCTCTTATGGCCATTTTGGTCGCAAGGCCGGCCGTGACGGCTCCTTCTCCTGGGAGAAGCTTGATCTGGTGAAGCCGCTCAAGGAAGCTTTGAGCGCCTAACACTTGTTATTTGGCGGGGATTGAGAGATACCGTGACCAACTTTTGTAACCCGCATAGTGCCATTCATCTGGCGCTGTGCGGGTTAAATCTATTTGTTCTTGAGAGTATGACATGACGGAAGAACGGCGTTCGCGCGCAACGGAAGCGTTTTTTGGCAGACGCAAGGGCAAGCCTTTGCGCAATCAGCAGGTCGACACGATCGAAAACCTGCTGCCTTTGCTGAAAATCGATCTGGGGAGCACACCGCCGCAAAATCTGGCGGCTCTCTTTCCTGCGGATGTGAGATCGGTTCGTCTGGAGATCGGCTTCGGCGGCGGCGAGCATCTTGCCCATCGCGCGGTTGAAAACCCCGAGACAGGCTTTATCGGCGTCGAGCCCTTCGTCAATTCCATGGCCAAGCTGCTCGCAACCGTGCGCGAACGCGAGTTGATGAATATCCGCCTTTACGATGATGACGCGACGCAATTGCTGGACTGGCTGCCGGAAGGGTCGATCGATCACATTGATCTTCTCTACCCCGATCCCTGGCCGAAGAAAAAGCACTGGAAGCGCCGTTTCGTCTCCGACGTCAATCTTGCCCGCTTCCACAGGGCGCTGAAACCCGGCGGCAAGTTCTGCTTCGCATCGGATATCGACACCTACGTCAACTGGACGCTGCAACATTGCGCCCGCCATGGCGGTTTTGAGTGGACGGCGACGAGCGCTGACGACTGGCGCACGCCCTATGCCAACTGGCCGGGCACACGTTATGAGAACAAGGCGAAAAGAGAAGGCCGCAGCTCGGCCTATCTCACTTTTATTCGTCGCTGAGCGGCTGAAGTATCAGATATTCGCATCCACTTCCGCCGCAAGCGGAATGGAAGGCTGGGCGCCGGCGCGGGTGCAGGCAAGCGAACCTGCGACGGCGGCACGCTTCAGCGCCTTTTCGAAATCCATCCCCTGATCAAGGCTGGCAGCGAGATAACCGCAGAACGTATCGCCTGCGCCAACCGTATCGACGGGTACGATCTTCAGGCCGGCGGCCCGGTACAGCTTGCTATTGCGAATGGCGATCACGCCGTCCGCTCCAAGTGTGACGATCAATGTCTGGCCGGATTTTTCATGTAAGGCCTTGAGTTCGGTTTCCCGTTCCGAACCGGAAAGTCCGTTCTTGCCGATCAGCAACTCGAACTCGGTTTCGTTGGCGATGACGATATCGGCAAGGCCGGCAAGGCGCGGTCCGTCTGCGGTCAGCGGGGCAGTATTGATGACGGTGGTGACGCGCTTGGCCTTTGCGGCCGTCAGCGCCGCTTCGATGGCGGATGCGGGTATTTCGAACTGCAGCATCAGAATATCGCCCGCCGACATCTCCGCCACGACCTTGGCGGCGTCGGATGCCGACACTTCGCCATTGGCGGCGGGAATGACCGAGATCATGTTCTCTCCGCCTTCACCAATAAGGATCATCGCCGTGCCGGTCGGGCCCGGCGCGGTCTTGACGAGCGAGAGGTCGGTGCCGGCATCACGCAACAATGTCAGCGCCGGTGCGGCAAAGGTATCGTCACCCGCTGCACCGGCCATTTTGACCGTGGCGCCCGCCCGCTTTGCGGCAAGCGCCTGATTGGCTCCCTTTCCGCCCGCCGCGGTGGAGAAGCTTTCTCCCGTCACGGTTTCACCGGGTTTTGGAAGACGTTTGGCGGTGGCGATGAGATCCATGTTGATGGAGCCGAAAATAGTAATCATGGGCGGCATGTCCGTATGAAATTCAAGCGAGACGGCGACTTTGCCCGAGACGATCACTCGTCGTCAACTACCCGCAATTTGGCCGCACCGGCTCTGTTATCCGCAAAGCGGCGGGCCTGCTCGATTTCCCCATGCGCAGCTTCTTTTTCCGTCGGCGAAAAATCGAGGCCCTCAATTTTTTGGCCGCGCGCCAAGACCTTGTCTGAGGAAATCAGCATCATGTCGACGTCCTTCTGCGCCAGCCCGAAATGAGCCTGCAGCTTGCGCGTCCGGTCGTCCAGCCGCCGCACATCGTCCATCAGCAACGCCACTTCGCCTTGAATGAGATGCGCCTGCTCGCGCATGCGCTGATCTTTCAGCACCGACTGGATGACCTGCACCGACAGCATCAGAAGGGACGGCGATACGATGACGACGCGAGCCCGATGGGCGCGCTGCACCAGATATTCGAAATGCTGGTGAATATCGGCGAAGATCGATTCGGACGGCACGAAGATGAAGGCCGTATCCTGCGTCTCGCCGCGGATGAGGTATTTCTCGGCCACGTCGCGAATGTGCACTTCCATATCGCGCCGGAACTGCTGAATGGCGGCGCGCTTCGCTTCCGGCGACTCATCTGCTTTCAGTGCGTTCCAGGCTTCCAGCGGAAACTTGGCGTCGATGACAAGCGGCGGCGCGTTATTCGGCATCTTGATGGTGCAGTCCGGCCGGTAACCGTTCGAAAGTGTGGGCTGAAGCTGGAAAGCACCTGCGGGAAGTGCATCGGCAATCAGCGCCTCCATGCGCGCCTGTCCGAAGGCGCCTCGCGTCTGCTTGTTGGAAAGGATCGCCTGCAGCCCGACCACATCCTTGGCCAGATCCTGAATATTGCCCTGTGCGGCATCGATGACCGCCAAGCGCTCCTGAAGACGGCTCAGATTTTCATGCGTTGATCGGGTCTGCTCCGTCAGCGTTTCGCCCAGCCGCTGCGACATGCCGTCGAGACGCTGATTGAGCGTCTGGCTCATCTCGGTCTGGCGTGTGCCAAGCGTCTCCGCCATGGCGGCAATCCGGCCGTGCAGTTCGGACTGGGTTTTCAGAAGGTCGGAGATTTCTCCATCCGCTCCCGCTTTTTTCACGCGGTTCGTTGTGACCAGCCATGTGATCGCCAGACCGAAAAGCAGAGCCGCGAGCAGCGCGCCGAAACTGATATCGACGGAACCGGCCCGCAATGCCGGATCGAGGAGAACGGATAAATCTATGCTCATGGTTAAATCTAGCAGATTTCTTGTGATTCGTAAGATCAAAACAAGAACATTCCTGCGGCGGAAATGAGTCCGGCAGAGCGGAAGCCCGGCGCGGTTTGACCGCTCGTGTTTTTTATTTCCTCCGCGCAAGAGATACGTTATGGGAAGCCATGACTATCAAACCGCTTATCATTTTGCCCGATCCCGTGCTGCGCCAGCAATCGAAACCCATCGAACAGGTGGATGCCGAGGTGCTGCGCCTTGCCGACGACATGCTGGAAACCATGTATGATGCGCCGGGCATTGGCCTTGCCGCCATCCAGGTCGGCGTGGCGCGCCGTATGCTGGTGATTGATGTTGCGCGTGAAGGCGAGGAAAAGACCCCCGTCGTCTTCATCAACCCGGAAATCCTCAAGGTGTCGGACGATATTTCGACCTATGAGGAAGGCTGCCTCTCCATTCCCGATTATTACGCCGAAGTCGAGCGCCCAGCGGCGCTGACGGTGCGCTATGTCGGCCGTGACGGCAAGCAGCAGACCGTCGAGGCGGACGGGCTTCTCGCCACGTGCCTGCAGCATGAGATCGATCACCTGAATGGTGTTCTGTTCATCGACCATATCTCGCGGCTGAAACGCGACATGGTCATCAAGAAATTCACCAAAGCGGCCCGCGTAAAGGTCTGATCCGTCCTCCTTGTCTGGAGACGGAAGGGCACAAAGGGCAGGGGGCGACGATGTCTCTTCGCATCATCTTCATGGGCACGCCGGATTTTTCCGTTCCCACCTTGCGTGCATTGGTGGAAGCGGGTCACGAGGTCGTTGCCGTTTATACGCAGCCGCCGCGTCCCGGCGGTCGTCGTGGCCTCGATCTGCAGAAGTCTCCCGTACATCAGGCGGCCGAACTTCTGGGCCTGCCCGTGCTGACGCCCGTGAACTTCAAGGCCGAGGAAGATCGCCAGCAGTTCCGGGACTTCAACGCAGATGTGGCGGTTGTCGTGGCTTACGGGTTGCTGTTGCCTGAAGCGATCCTCACCGGCACGCGCCTTGGCTGTTATAATGGCCACGCTTCCCTGTTGCCGCGCTGGCGGGGTGCGGCTCCCATCCAGCGGGCGATCATGGCCGGCGATGCCGAGACCGGGATGATGGTCATGAAAATGGAAAAGGGGCTCGATACCGGCCCCGTCGCGCTGACCGCAAAGGTCGCGATCGGCGAGAATATGACAGCCGGCGAGCTGCACGACAGTCTCATGCTCGCAGGCGCGCGGCTGATGCGGCAGGCGATGGACAGGCTGGAAGCAGACGACCTGCCCCTCATCACACAGGCCGAAGAGGGTGTTGTTTACGCTTCGAAGATCGACAAGGGTGAGACCCGCATCGATTTCTCCCGCCCTGCACAGGATGTCCATAACCATATTCGTGGCCTTTCGCCTTTTCCCGGCGCATGGCTGGAAATGGATATTGGCGGCAAGGCCGAGCGTGTGAAGGTTCTGGCCTCTGAGCTGGCGAGCGGCATGGGAGAAGCGGGCACCGTGCTGGATGATGCCCTCACCATTGCCTGCGGCAGCGATGCCGTTCGGCTCACTCGCCTGCAAAAGGCGGGCGGCAAGCCGATGTCGGCCGCCGATTTCGTTCGTGGCACCCCCGTTCCCGTCACAACGAGGCTCGGCTGATGCCACGCTTCCGCATGACCGTCGAATATGACGGTTCACCCTATTTTGGCTGGCAGAGACAGGATAACGGCCCCTCGGTTCAAGGCGCGCTGGAGGCTGCCGTCCGGTCGCTGACAGGGGAAACCGTTTCCATTCGCGGTGCGGGCCGTACCGATTCCGGCGTACATGCCGTCGGGCAGGTGGCCCATGCCGATCTTTCTCGCGACTGGGAGCCTTACAAGCTTCGCAATGCGTTGAACGCCCATCTGGCGATGGCGAAGGAGGCCGTCTCGGTTCTGGACGTCGCAGCCGTAACGGAAGATTTCGATGCCCGTTTTTCCGCCACCCGCCGCCATTATCTCTATCGCATCATTTGCCGGAAGGCTCGGCTGGCGCTGGAACACAAACGTGCATGGTGGGTTTCGAAAGACATGGACCATGAGCGCATGCACGCGGCTGCGCAGATGCTTGTCGGCCGGCATGATTTCACCACCTTTCGCTCGGTTCATTGCCAGGCGAGCAGCCCGATCCGGACACTCGACCGGCTGGATGTGACACGCAATGGCGACCTCATCGAAATCCGCGCGACGGCGCAGAGTTTCCTGCATAACCAGATCCGCTCTTTCGCCGGTACGCTGAAAATGGCCGGTGAAGGCGCCATGACACCGGAGGATGTGCGCGCGGCACTGGAAGCACGGGATCGCAAGGCCTGCGGCCCGGTTGCGCCGCCGGACGGTCTTTATTTCATGCAGGTGGATTATCCTGATGTCATTCCGCCGCGTGTGCATTCAAAAGTCGAGACCGTGGAAGACGCGGACTGACCCAGAAGTCAGTATCGACGATCAAGCCGGGTAGACGCCAAGAAAACGCTGCAGCGCCTCCGACAGAAGCATGCCCGGCACCAGCAGCGTCATGACGATGGCGGAGACGAGCAGCGACTGGTCGCGGATGAAGAACCGCACGATCCGCGAAAAGGCGAAGACCAGCGACAGAAGCAGCGCCAGCCACAGGATGGCGATCAGCCCCTGCAAGGGCGGCAGGAAGAAAGCGATCAGGATCAGAACGGCATAGGCATAGGAAAACGGTAGCGACAGCCAGTTCATGGTGGTGACCAGCGGCGCGAATTTTTCCCGGGCACCGAAGGCAAAGAGCAGCATGCCGATCAGCAGCAGCGGCACGATCCAGCAGATGGCTTCGACCATCGCCAGACGGAAAAAGAAGATCAGCCCGGTTCCGGTGCCCGGTGGACATCCAGCGAGGAAGGCCGCGCGCAGCCACAGCCAGGACACCAGCATAGCGGGCAGGCACCAGAGGGCAGAATAGAAGGAGCGCCACATGCCGCGCTCGGAGAGATCCAGATAACGCGCACCGGTATGGTCGCCGAGCAGCAGCAGCCACAGGCCCTTCAGATAAAGCCTTATTTCACTTGCCGTCGGCATGGGCGAACCATCGTTCGATAAAGGTTTCGTAGATGCGCGTCAGTGTCTCGAGATCGGCAACCGCCACACGCTCATCGACCATATGCATCGTTTGTCCGACGAGGCCGAATTCCACCACCGGGCAATAATCCTTGATGAAGCGCGCATCCGAGGTGCCGCCGGTGGTCGAAAGTTTCGGCTCCTTGCCGGTAACGGCCTCGACAGCGCCTGACAGCGACGAGATGAGCGCATTGTTGCGCGTCAGGAAAACGTGGGCCGGTCGGTCCGCCCAGACGATCTCGTATTTGACCGGGCTGCGGTCAGGGCGAAGCTCACCTTCGGTGGCAGCCGCATCCAGACGGCGGATGATTTCCGCCCGCAGGCTTTCGGCTGTCCAGGTATCGTTGAAACGAATGTTGAAGGCCGCCGTCGCCCGTGAGGGGATGACATTTGTGGCGGCATTGCCGGTATCGACGGTCGTGACTTCCAGATTGGAGGGCTGGAAATTATCCGTGCCGTGATCGAAGGGCGGGTGCATCAGCGCATGGGTCAGCTGCAGCAGCCCGCGAATGGGGTTGTCCGCGAGATGCGGGTAGGCGGCATGGCCCTGAACGCCATGCACCGTTATCCGGCCGGAAAGCGATCCGCGACGACCGATCTTGATCATGTCGCCCAGCTGGTCGGGATTGGTCGGCTCCCCCACCACGCAGGCATCCCATGTCTCGCCTTTGGCAGCCGCCCATTCCAGCAGCTTGGAGGTGCCGTTGATTGACGGGCCTTCCTCGTCGCCGGTAATCAGGAAAGAAACGGAGCCCTGTGGTTTGCCGTGTTTTTCGATATGGCGGGCAATGGCCGCGACGAAACAGGCAATGCCGCCCTTCATATCCACCGCACCGCGGCCGTACATTTCCCCGCCGGCAATCTCTGCCGAGAAGGGGGGATGGCTCCATGCGGCCTCGTCACCCACGGGAACGACATCCGTATGGCCCGCAAACATCAGATGCGGACCTTCGGTGCCGAGCCGGGCATAGAGGTTTTCCACGTCAGGCGTTCCCGCCTCGCTTGCAATCATCCTTTCAACCGCAAAGCCAAGCGGCGAAAGCAGGCTGTCGAGCAGGGAAAGCGCGCCGCCTTCCGCAGGCGTCACCGACGGGCAACGGATGAGGGCGGCGAGATTGGCAACGGGATCGGTCATGGTCATGGTATCAGCTTTTATCAGTCGCGCAGAAGCTCGTTGATGCCGGTCTTGGAGCGGGTCTTTTCATCGACGCGCTTGACGATCACGGCGCAATAGAGGCTTGGGCCCGGCTCGCCGTTCGGGAAAGGCTTGCCCGGCATGGTGCCGGCAACGACGACGGAATAGGGCGGAACTTCGCCATAGGTGATTTCGCCGGTAGCGCGGTCGACGATCTTGGTCGACTTGCCGATGAACACGCCCATGCCGAGAACGGCGCCTTCGCGCACGATGCAGCCTTCAACGACTTCCGAGCGGGCGCCGATGAAGCAGTTATCCTCGATGATGGTCGGGCCGGCCTGCAGCGGCTCCAGAACGCCGCCAATGCCGACGCCGCCGGAGAGGTGCACATTCTTGCCGATCTGCGCGCAGGAGCCAACGGTTGCCCAGGTGTCGACCATCGTGCCTTCATCGACGTAAGCACCGAGATTGACGAAAGACGGCATCAGCACGACGTTCTTGGCCACGTAAGCCGACCGGCGCACGACAGCGTTCGGCACGGCGCGGAAACCGGCAGCACGGAACTGGTTTTCACCCCAGTTTTCGAACTTCGACGGCACCTTGTCCCACCAGGTGGATTCACCCGGTCCGCCGGTGACGATTTCCATGTCGTTGAGGCGGAAGGAAAGAAGCACGGCCTTTTTCAGCCACTGGTTCACCTTCCAGTTGCCATCCGCCTGCTTTTCAGCCACGCGCGCCTTGCCGCTATCGAGAAGTTGAAGAGATGTGTTCACCGCATCGCGAACCTCGCCCTTCGTCGATACGTTCACGCCATCGCGGTTGTCAAAGGCGGTTTCGATGATGGTTTCGAGGGAGGTGAGATCCGTAAGGCTCATGGAAAATTCCTTAAAGTCGCGTGTGGTCGTGGTCACGGCAGGTCCCGCGCCGCTGGAAGGCTTTGGCCATTTGATCTAAGGGAGTGTTGGAAAGGCGTCAATGTGATTTGGGTGATTTGGCGCGTCAGACGAAAGGCATGGAAATGACACGACTGAAAAATGGCAAATTGCGGCGTAAGGATGGGGTATGGGACCCCTTGAAGCGCAGCTCTGCGGACAAGCAGCAGGCCGAGGTCGTTCCGAAAACACCGCAGTCGGATTCCCCGTCTTACCGGCTTGCTTATGTGGACATGGATTTCCTCTGCCGTGAGGAATTGCGTCCCGTCAGGCTGCAGCTGGAACTTCTGAAGACGGAAATGGCGCTCACCGAACGCGGCATCAAATCCACCGTCGTCATGTTCGGCGGCGCCCGCATTCCCGAACCCGGTGGCGAGGCCTGGGCGGCGCGCAACGAAACGCAGAAGCGCAATCTGGAGCAATCCTCCGTCTATTACGACGAGGCGCGCAAATTTGCCCGGCTGTGCACCGACTATGCCGCGAAATCCGATCATCTCGAATATGTCGTGGTCACCGGCGGCGGCCCCGGTGTCATGGAAGCGGGCAATCGTGGTGCGGCCGATGTGGGCGGCCCGTCGATCGGTCTCAACATCGTTCTGCCGCATGAACAGGCGCCGAACCCCTATGTCACGCCGGAGCTGAGCTTCAATTTCCACTATTTTGCCATCCGCAAGATGCATTTCCTGATGCGGGCGAAGGCCGTGGTGATCTTCCCCGGTGGTTTCGGTACGCTCGATGAGCTGTTCGAGACGCTGACGCTTATCCAGACCAAGCGCATGGCGCCCATTCCGCTCATCCTGTTCGGGGAGAAGTTCTGGCGCTCGGTGGTCAATTTCGAATTCCTGGCGGATTTCGGCACCATCGCCCCGGAAGATATGGAATTGCTGCATTTCGCCGAAACGGCTGACGATGCATGGGAAATCATCTCGGCCTATTACGAACACTGATTTTTGCTTGGCGCGGCGAAGTAAATTTTAGGGCTTAATTAGCAAAGATACTCTAATTTTGCCTCGTCGCGCTGCAGCGCACTGTCCATGCGGACGGGCCTCCATGACGGAGATTTATCATCCGTTGACGTCAGCCTCCCGGCAGACGATTTGATCGAGGCCAAAATGTTCAATTTCAAAGTGAAGTCGCTTGCGACCAAGCTTATCCTCGTTACCGGCTGTGCCATCACCACGGTCCTTGTCGCATCGAATTCCTTCCTCATTTCCCAGACCAGCGAGCGCGTCCATGCTTTGACCATGGATCAGGCCAATACCGAGGCGCGCGCCATCGCCAACGTCATCGCCGCCGATGTGGGTGAGCTTGGCAGCGCTGCGCGTTCCATGGCCGGTGTCATCGGCCGCGCGCATCAGGCGAAATCGATGGATCGCCCCGGCATCGTCAATATTCTCAAGGCCAATGTCGAGCAGAATACTTTCGCTTTCGGAAGCTGGTTCTGCGAGCAGCTCGGCCTTTTCGACGGCCAGAGCACCGAGATTGCCAACAGGCTCGATCTCGGCACCAATAAAAATGGCGTCTTCGCCCCCTATTGGTCGAAGACCCAGAAGGGTGACATCCAGTTCTCGACTTTCGATAATGACTACGCCGCCGAATGGTGGGCGCTTGCCGCCAAGACGGGCAAGGGCGCCATCACCCAGCCATATCTGGCGCAGGGCACGGAAGTTCCCACCACCATGACCTCGCTTGCCTATCCCGTCATGTCCGACGGCAAGATGATTGGCGTTGCCGGCGTCGATATTTCGCTGGCCTCGCTGTCGCAGAAGCTGCAGGCGCTGCGTCCTTTCGAAACCGGCCGCGTGACGCTCGTGTCGCAGGGCGGCCAGTGGCTGGTGCCGCCGACGCCCGAGCAGAACATGAAGGCCTATGACGGAGACGGCGCCAGCGCCATTCAGGCGGCGCTCGCTTCCGGCAAGCACGGTCTCATCGAAAATCTCGGCCTCGATACCGATGCGCCCTATAACCGCCTCGTCTATCCCTTTGCGGTTCCGGGCCTCAACGCCACCTGGGTCGTGCTGGTGGATATTCCGCATCAGGCACTGAACGCGCCGGTGGAAGAGCAGACCTACATGATGATCATCGGCGCGCTTGTCATTCTCGCCGCCGTCATCACCGCACTTTATTTCGCCGTGCGTCACTTCGTCGGCAACCCGCTCGCCTCGCTGGTTTCGGATGTGCGGACGCTGAGCGAAGGCCGTTACGATGAACCGGTGTCCGGGCAGGACCGCCGGGATGAAACGGGGGCTGTGGCCACCGCTCTGGAAGGCTTCCGCGCAAAACTCGCCGGCATTCGTGAAATGGAAGCGGACGCCGCTGCCCAGCGTGGCAATGCGGAAACGGCACGTCAGCGGTCGGAATCCGAGCGCACGGAAAACAGCCGCATGCAGCAACACATCGTCAGCGTGCTCGGCTCGGGTCTCAATGCGCTTTCGCAGGGCAACCTCACCTACCGCATCGAGGACGAGTTCCCCGGCGACTATGCGAAGCTGCGCAGTGATTTCAACTTGGCGCTCGCAAGCCTCGAGGAAACCGTCTCCACCGTCAATGCGACGGTTGTCACCATCGGCAATGGCACCGGTGAGATCACCCGCGCTGCCAGCGATCTTTCGCACCGCACGGAGCAGCAGGCCGCAAGTCTCGAAGAAACCGCCGCCGCCCTCAACCAACTGACCGCACAGGTCAATTCCAGCGCGGAAAATGCCGCGCAGGCCGCCGGCGCCGTCAGCCATGCCTGCGATGATGCCGGCAAGTCGGGTGAGGTCGTGCAGCAGGCCGTCAACTCCATGCAGGGCATCGCGCAATCCTCAGCGGAAATTTCCCGCATCATCGGTGTGATTGATGAGATCGCCTTCCAGACCAATCTTCTGGCGCTGAATGCCGGTGTGGAAGCGGCCCGCGCAGGGAATGCCGGCAAGGGCTTTGCGGTTGTCGCGCAGGAAGTGCGCGAACTGGCGCAACGGTCTGCAACCGCTGCCAAGGAGATCAAGGGACTGATCAACACCTCGGCCACCCAGGTGGGCGAGGGCGTTCAGCTGGTCGGCAAGGCCGGCGAGACGATGAAGAACATCGCTGATCAGGTTTTGCAGATCAACCAGCTGATACGGCAGATTTCCGCTTCCGCCAGCGAACAGGCGGTAGGTCTGAAGGAAATCAATTCTGCCGTTACCCAGATGGATCAGGTCACCCAGCAGAATGCGGCGATGGTGGAAGAAACCACGGCGGCCAGCGTGACGCTGAACGGCGAGGCCGAGACGCTGAAATCGCTCGTCGCCGGTTTTGCCGTGTCCGGTAGTCAACCCAGCCAGCAATTGCGCTCCGCGGCAGCTGCCATGCGCGCACCCTCGGCTCCGGCCGCAGCACCGGCCCGCTCTACGGCATCGCGTCCACGTCCAAGAACCAGCGGTGCAAACGCACTGGCGCAGGATGACTGGACGGAATTCTGACGGGTTTCCCCGCTTCAAATAAAAAGGGCCGCTGGTATCGCCAGCGGCCCTTTTTTCATTCCTGCGTTCCGGTCAGAGCCGTGCAAAACGTTCCGTCAGCAATTCGAAGAAACCGTCCGCATCCACGTTGCGCATCACGCGGGCATTGGTGGGGCGTTCGGTCACGCGCCACCAGTCAACGACCGTCATGCCCATGGTCAGTTCGGACGTGGCCTCGATTTCGACGTTACACTCGCGACCCTGAAACAGCTCGGGTCTGATGAGATAGGCAATGACGGATGGATCGTGCAGCGGGCCGCCGTCCGAACCGTATTTCTCGATGTCGAAGCGTTCGAAGAACTCCAGCATTTCCGCCATGGCGATAGCCGGGCGTGTGCCGATGTCGCGAATGCGGCTGACCCGCGCCTTGGTGGTCAGGAGCTTATGGGTGACGTCGAGCGGCATCATGACAACAGGAATGCCGGCACGGAAAACGATATCGGCAGCCTGCGGATCGACATAGATGTTGAACTCGGCCGCCGGCGTGATGTTGCCGCCCTCGAAGAAGCCGCCGCCCATCATCACCAGTTCCTGGATGCGGTCGGCGATCTCAGGCGCTTTAAGCAGTGCCAGCGCCACATTGGTGAGCGCCCCGAGCGTGCAGAGCGTCACCGTGCCAGCGGGTTCCCGCATCAGCGTTTCGATGATGAAATCGACGGCATGCTGCTTTTGGGCCTCCATCGTCGGTTCATCGAGAACAGGGCCGTCGAGACCGGTGCTGCCGTGAACATGCTCGGCGGTGATGGGCTTGCGCACCAGCGGCTTCTCTGCGCCCTCATAGACGGGAATATCGGTGCGGCCGCACAATTCGCAGATGATGCGAATATTTCGGCTGGTCAGTTTCAGCGGGACGTTGCCGGCGACGGCGCACAGTCCGAGAATGTCGATTTCATCAGGGCTTGCGAAAGCGAGCATGATTGCCGCCGCGTCGTCCTGGCCCGGATCGGTGTCGATGATGATTTTTCTGCGTTCTGCCATGTCTTGCCCGCCGTTGAGGTGAGCGCTTTTTTCGAGCGACGGATGCTCACTTGTCAAGCTCATTCCTCGGCGTGCCCTTCGCGCCATTCTCCCGTCTTGCGCATCGCGGCCTGGCTTCCCATATTGTTTCAGCCGGTTCGATTGACCGGCAGGGTTGCCGGAAGCGGGACCGCGAAACGTCGCTTGGTTGCAAGGACAGAAAAGATATGAGCCGCATGACGCCATTCACCCACCCGCTTCTGCTGGGCTTTGATGCCATGGAAAAAACGCTGGAGCGCATGGCGAAGGCCAATGACGGCTATCCCCCCTATAACATCGAGCGGTTGCCCGGGGCCGAAGACGTGCCGGAGCGCCTGCGCATCACCATTGCTGTTGCCGGGTTTTCACAGGACGACCTGGATGTGACGACAGCCGACAACCAGCTTGTCATTCGCGGTCGCCAGCAGGAACAGGAAAAGCGGGATTTCCTCTATAGGGGCATTGCGGCGCGCCAGTTCCAGCGGGTCTTCGTGCTTGCCGATGGCATGCAGGTCAGGGAAGCGCGCATGCGCAACGGCCTTCTTTCCATCGATTTGGTGCGGCCTGAAATTTCGAACGTGGTAAAGAAAATTAATATTTCCGTCTCAGAGTAGAACGTGAACGCCGGAATCGGACATGAATCGCTCGGCGTGAAGAAGGAGGCTGAAATATGCTTTTAAAAGAAGCGCATGCGCGTCTCACCCGATCCCAGCTGGCCCATATCGGCGAAGGAGAAGTGGGATATATCCGCAAAATCCGTGCGGAAGACGTAAGCCGCTGTTTCCCGGAAGCACCTGATCTCGATCCGCAACTGGATCTCTGGGCGCTGTTTGGTGCGGATGGCACGCCGATCCTCCTGACCGACAACCGTTCAAGTACCTTTTTCAAGGCTGCCGAAGACGATCTCAAGACCGTCAGCCTGCACTAGAGCATTTCCCGTAAAAGTGCGTAGCGGTTTTACGTCTGAAAAACGCGTGCAAACAAACAGATGGAGAATTTACGGGAAAAGTGAATCCCTGTTTTCCGTCTGGAGATGCAAAGAAAAAGCCCGCTTTTGAGCGGGCTTTTTCCTTGATGGATTTAAAGGAACGGGCGGTCCGGCATATCGTCGATCGAGATGACGCCGTCCTTGTTCTTGTCCAGCCGCTCGAACATTTTCTCGCCGGCTGCGGTGAATTCGGCCTTGCTGACCTGCCCGTTCTCGTCGGTATCGGCCCAGCGGAGCATGCCGAGGCCCGCACCCTTGCCGCCATGCTTGCCCCAGCCCTGATGACCGGAACGGCCGCCATGCTCGCGTTCGGCATGTCTTTCGGCGCGCTTGCCCTCCGGGCCCTTGCCGTCTTCGGCTTTGGCGTCCTCACGCTCGGGGCGCGGATTGGCGGCGCGGAAAGCTTCCATTTTCGCCTGGCGATATTCGCGCATTTCCTTCGGCGTGATCGAACCGTCCTTATCCTTGTCGATCTCGGTGAAAAGCGCGTCCTGTCGTGCGGCGAATTCTTCCTTCGAAATCTTGCCGTCCTTGTTGGTATCGGCAACCTTCAGGAGGTGAATGAAGGCAGCTTCCTGGCGGATCGGCATGCGATCCTTATGGCCTTTGCCGGGTGCGGCGAAACTTGCCGTTGCGGCCGTGCTGAGCACAAGGGCTGCGCCAAGAGCAGAGAGGGCGATTTTTCGTGTGGTCATCGTCATTACCTTTCTTTGGTGTCCCTGAAGAAAAGATAGTGACCTCTATCGAGCCTCACCACTTAAACATCGGTAAGGTGGATGAAGCTTCGGTAATGTTGCGGCGTAACTCGGCTATGGCGCTCAGCCGGCAATGGTTTTCGTCAGGAAGCCGGTCAGATTGTCGGTGATGTAGTCGATATGCGCATCGGTCTCGACGGGAATTTCCCAGCGCTCCATGATGACACCCTCGAGATTGGAGGGAACGAGCAGCACGGTTTTCATGCCAAGCGCCTTGGGGGCCGCAAGATTGCGCGGCAGGTCTTCGAACATGGCTGCTTTTTTCGTGTCGAGTTTCGCAAGCGCTGCGAATTTCTCATAGGTTGCGCTGGCCGGCTTCGGCAGGTAACCGGCAGCGACGATATCGAAGATATCCTCGAACTGATCGAGAATGCCAAGCGCGCCGGCGGCCGCCTGCGCATGCTTGACGCTGCCATTGGTCAGAATGAACTTGCGGCCCGGCAGCGCCTTGATCGCTTCGCCGAGTTCCGGATGGGGTTTCAGCGCCGAATAATCGATGGCATGGGCGCGCTCCAGAAACTCGTCCGGGCTGATGCCGTAATTGATCATCAGTCCCTGAAGCGTTGTGCCATGGTCATGGTAATAACGCTTCTGCAGCACACGAGCCTCTTCCGGGTCGAGCTTTAAAAGCTCCGCAACATAGGCCGTCATGTTGCGGTCGATCTGGGAAAACAGATTGACGTGATGCGGATAGAGTGTGTTGTCGAGATCGAAGACCCATTCGCTCACATGGGCGAAATCGGCGGCATCGGGCAGGTTTTTCGGCTTTGTGTCCATGGCCTGCTTTATGCCCGTTTCGAATGCCGAAGAAAATCGAAAAGACGACGATTGGCAAGAAAATCGGGCTTGGCTGGGGCCTGCAGCGCATGATACCGCCAAACCATGGAACTCTGGATAGGCATAACCTTTGCAAGCGCGTTCTTGCAGAACCTGCGCTCGACCCTGCAAAAGCACCTTAAGGGCATGATGGGCACCACGGGCGCAACCTTCGTGCGCTTCGTGTTCGGCATGCCCTTTGCTCTTGCCTATCTCGCCTTTTTGCATTTCGGGGTCGGCCGGCCGCTGCCGGTGCCGAATATGTCTTTTGCCGTATGGGCGACGGTCGGGGCCATGGCGCAGATCGCCGCCACCTTCCTTCTGGTCCACCTGTTTTCCTTCCGCAACTTCGCGGTCGGCACGGCCTACTCCCGCACCGAACCCGCGCAGGCGGCGCTGTTTGCGCTCATTTTCATCGGTGAAAGCGTCAATGGCGGCACATTGGCGGCCATTGCGGTTTCGGTCGCCGGCGTCATGCTGATTTCGGTGGCGCGCACGGAAGTCACACCTGCCTCTATTCTCACCTCCATCTTCAGCCGGACAGCCGGTATAGGTCTCGCCTCTGGTGCGTTCTTCGGCCTGTCCTCGGTTGCCTATCGGTCGGCATCGCTGGCGCTCGCGCCCAGCCTGCCAACGCCCGATGCGGTGGTGCAGGCGGGCTACACCCTCGTCATCGTCATCGTGATGCAGACAGTATCGATGTTCCTGTGGATCGTCTGGCGGCAGAGGGATGAGTTGCGGCGCATCGCAAAGGCGTGGAAACCGTCACTTGCGGTCGGTTTCGTCGGTGCTACGGCCTCATTTGGCTGGTTTACGGCGATGACCTTGCAGCAGGCCGCCGTGGTCAAGGCGCTGGCACAGGTGGAGATGCTGTTTGCCTTCGCCTCGACCGTGCTGTTCTTCAAGGAGAAGATCAACAGGCTCGAACTTTCCGGCTGCCTGTTAATTGTCGTCGGGGTCTTGTCGCTTCTGGTGTTCGGCTGAAACGTCGTCTGTGGCGGACAGGCTGGCCGTCCGCCACATTAAATCGCATCAGGGCACGATCAGCGTACCGGCGCCTTCCGTGAAGATTTCCAGAAGCACGGAATGCGGGGTCTTGCCGTTGAGGATCACCACGCCCTGCACGCCAGCCTTTATGGCCTCGATGCAGGTCTCGACCTTCGGGATCATGCCGCCGGAAATCGTGCCATCCTTGATGAGCGCGCGTGCCTGGGAAACCGTCAGTTCCTTGATGAGTTCCTTGTTGCGATCAAGAACGCCCGGAACGTCGGTCAGGAACAGCAGGCGTGTGGCGTTCAGCGCGCCGGCAATGGCGCCGGCAAAGGTGTCGGCGTTGATGTTGTAGGTGGCGCCATCGCGGCCGGGAGCGACGGGGGCGATGACCGGGATCATCTCGGACTTGGCGAGCAGGTCGAGCAATGTGCGGTCGACTTCCACGACTTCACCGACGAAACCGAGATCGAGAACACGTTCGATATTGCTGTCGGGATCGATGACGGTTTTTTTCGCCTTTTCGGCGAAGACCATGTTGCCGTCCTTGCCGCAAAGACCGATCGCCCATTCGCCCGTCTGGTTGATGAGTGCGACGATTTCCTTGTTGATCGAACCGGCCAGAACCATTTCGACGATCTCGACCGTCTTGGCGTCGGTGACACGAAGGCCGCCCTCGAATTTCGATTCGATGCCCATTTTCGTCAGCATCGCGCCGATCTGCGGGCCGCCGCCATGGACGACGATGGGGTTGATGCCGGACTGCTTCAACAGGGCGATATCTTCCGCGAAAGCCTTGCCGAGTGTCGAATCCCCCATGGCGTGACCACCATATTTTACGACGATGGTCTTGTTCTCATATTTCTGCATGAAGGGCAGAGCCTGTGCAAGCAGCCGCGCCTGAGTTTCGCTTTCGGAAGAAGTCATGGAAAAACCTCGGTCTGTGGTTGCGGCCCAAAAAAGCCTTTCATCGCTCTACAGCATCGGTGCAGAAATCGGAATCGATTTTTGCAGTGCAGGATGCATGGATCGGCCATGCCGGCACGTTTGCAGGGACAGGCGGATGTCTGCCTTTGACGAATGAAATAACCTCCGGGCCTTATTGTGTCGATACCTGGTAAAATTCCGCTTTTGGGCGGCGCAAAGCGCGTAATAAGATTGACATAAAGCACCAATCGGACCAGCCTTGTTTGCGGCAGGGGAGGGGTTATTCAGCAGGGCGACAGGGATGTGTCGCGCATCGCGAAACGATGCTGCCTGGACGACCGAGGAGTTTGAAGACCTATGACGGCACCGGATCGAGACAAGCAAAGCGGTTTGCGGGACGAAGTGCTCGCTGGCGAATATGTGCTGGGTGCCCTGCCGCCGGAAAGCATGGCGGAGCTTGCCAAACGCGTCAAACGCGACCGCCAGTTCGCCGCCATGGTCAGGCGCTGGCGGGATAATCTGGCTGAAACCGAATATCGGGAAAAGGCAACCGTCGCTGCATTGCTTGAAAGGGATCCAACCCGGTCAGGCCTGCCTTTCAAAAGTCAGCCTCTGCGCAATGGCAGCATGTTCGCCGCCATGCTTCTGGAGGTCTGGCATTCGGTGCGTTTCTGGCGGCTTCTGGCATTGACGGCGATGCTGTGGACCGCCGTTCTGCTTTTTACCATCGCCTGAGGACAAGGGCCGCGCCTCTTAAAGCGAGACGGTTCTGACGATCTCGGCGCGCAGGCTGTCCAGCCCGAAGGATTTTTCCGACGACGTGGCGAGAACCTCCGGATAGGCCGCAGGACGCTTGCGGATTTTCTCCAGCGTTTCACCGATCAACCGGGGAACACCGACGTCCTTGATCTTGTCCGTCTTCGTCAGCACGACCTGATAGGAAACAGCCGCCTTGTCGAGCAGGCTCAGAACCTCTTCATCGTTCTTCTTAATGCCATGGCGGGAATCGATCAGCACGTAAACGCGCTTCAGCGTCGCGCGGCCACGCAGATAATCGAAGACGAGCTTTGTCCAGGCGTCGACATGGTCCTTTGGTGCCTGCGCATAACCGTAACCGGGCATGTCGACCAGCGCCATCGGCGGCAGGTCACCCGGCTCGCCGGAATAACCTTCCGGAACGAAATAGTTCAGTTCCTGCGTGCGGCCGGGCGTGTTGGAGGTGCGGGCAAGTCCCTTGTGGCCCACCAATGCATTGATGAGCGAGGACTTGCCGACATTCGAACGTCCGGCAAAAGCAATCTCCGGCGGGCCTTCGGGCGGCAGGAATTTCATCGCGGGAACGCCGCGAATGAATATCCAGGGTCGCCCGAAAAGGGGCTTTTCGGTTGCCGAGCCGGTTTCACTCATTTCGATTGCACCGGCTTTCGCTTGAACAGCCCTTTGAGATTATCGAACAGTTCGATCTTGGCGCCGTGACGCTTCATGATGAGGGCCTGCTGCGAGATCGACAGGGTGTTGTTCCAAGCCCAGTAGATGACCAGACCAGCAGGGAAGGAAGCCAGCATGAAGGTGAAGATCAGCGGCATCCAGGTGAAGATCATCGCCTGTGTCGGATCGGGCGGCGTCGGGTTCATGCGCATCTGCAGGAACATGGTGATGCCCATGATCAACGGCCAGACGCCGATCATCAGGAAGTGCGGCACGTCGTAGGGCAGAAGGCCGAACAGGTTGAACAGCGACGTCGGATCGGGCGCGGAAAGGTCGTGGATCCAGCCGAAGAACGGTGCATGCCGCATTTCGATGGTGACGTAGATGACCTTGTAGAGCGCAAAGAAGACGGGAATCTGCAGCAGCATCGGCCAGCAGCCGGCCACCGGATTGATCTTCTCTTCCTTGTAGAGCTGCATCATCGCCTGCTGCATGGCCATGCGGTCATCGCCGTGCTTGGCCTTCAACTCTTCCATCTTCGGCTGTACGCGCTTCATGTTCGCCATGGAAGCATACTGCTTGCTGGCGAGCGGGAAGAAGAGCGCCTTGACCACGATGGTGGTGAGCAGAATCGCCACGCCGAAATTGCCGAAATAACGGAAGAAGAAATCCATCATTTTGAACATCGGCTTGGTGATGAAGTAGAACCAGCCCCAGTCGATCAGCAGGTCGAACTTCGGAATGGAATATTCGGTCTCATAACGGTCGACCAGCGGCACTTCCTTGGCGCCGGCGAAGACGAGGCTCTTCAGCTCGATGGACTGGCCGGGTTCGACCGTTATCGTGTCGCTCTTGAAATCGGCCTGATAGCTCGGCTGATTGCCCGTGATATGCGAATAGCGGGTTTCAAACGGCGTTGTCTGCGGCGGGACGATGGCCGCAGCCCAGTATTTGTCGGTGATGCCGAGCCAGCCGCCGGTCGCCTTGGCAACCGTTACCGGCGCCTCTTCAACGTCCTTGTATTTCTCTTCCGTCAGGCTGCCGTCTTTGCCGGAGACACCGAGAAAGCCCTCATGGATAACGAAGACGGGCGGGATCGCCGGCTTGTTGTTGCGCGTCACGCGGCCGTAGGTGGCGAAGGAAATAGCCGTCTGGCCGGGGTTCTCGACCTTGTCTGCGACCGAGATCATGTAATGCGGGTCGATCGACACCGTACGGGAGAAAACGACGCCCTTTTCGTTGGTATAGGTGAGCGTGACGGGTGTGGTTTCCGTCAGCTTGTCGCCGCTCGCAAGCGTCCAGACCGTGGTCGGGCCGGGAACGCCGCCGACTTCGGCAGCGCCAACATAACCAAGCTCGGTGAAGTAACCGTCCTTGGTGTCGGAGGGCGAAAACAGCGTGATGATCGGGCTCGAGTCATCGACGGTCTCATGGTAGCCCTTGAGCCGGATGTCATCGAAGCGGGCGCCGGTCAGGTTGATCGAACCGGCAATGGCGTTGGTATCGATTGCGACGCGCTGGGTCTTGGCGATCGCTTCTTCTCGGGTCGCCGTGGCGGCGGCCTGCGTGGAGGATGCGGGCGGCGCGCCTTCTACGGTTGCGCCGGGCGCGGCACCGGGTGCCGGCTGCTGCTGCTGCGTCGTCTGCTGCGCCTGGCGGGCCTCTTCGGCGCGGCGCTGCTGCTCGATGCGCGGATTCATGTAAAGGAATTGCCAGGCGAGGACGATGACAACCGAAAGGGCTATCGCGATGAAGTAATTGCGGTTCTTTTCCATCATTCTTTCCTGGAGCGGGTCTCCTGGGACCGTTTCGGTTTCGCCGTTCCTTCAATGCGCTCGGTAAGGAGAGACTGAAGTTTCGGGAAGGCCGTACTAAGCACGTCCCTGCGGGCGACAATCACATAGTCATGACCGGGCTTCATTGCGACCCCGGCAGAAAGCCTGACGGCTTCCTTGAGACGGCGGCGCATGCGATTTCGCTCGACCGCGTTGCCTTGTTTTTTTGTTACGGTAAAACCGACCCGTGGTTCGGTTTCCGGGGTCTTCCGATCAAGCACTTCCAGAAGAAAGGTGCCTCCCCGTCGTTTTTCCCCTGCCTGAACGGCAAGAAACTCCGACCGGTTTTTAAGCCGGCCGGGGTGTTTTTTAGTCTCGCTCATGTGCCCGCGACTTTCATCGGGCCACACGCTCGGCAATTAAGCCGACAGACGTGCGCGGCCGCGCGCACGGCGGGCTGCGAGAACCTTGCGGCCGCCAGCAGTAGCCATGCGGGCACGGAAACCATGACGACGCTTGCGAACAAGCTTGGACGGTTGGTAGGTACGCTTCGACATTTATTTAATACCGCGGTGTGCGGCCCTTCTTGAATTTGCAATTATTTGCAAGAGCGTTTCGTTTTTTGCACGGCTAACCCCGCCTGGGCGAGCTTTCAATGGCCGAGCGTGCGCGGCTTATAAGGGCATAGGCCGAACAAAGTCAATTGCCGAAGGGGTTTTCGCGGTTCACCTTTTGCGGAAAACGCACCGCCATCTCCTTCGCCGACTGTCGATAGAGATTGATTCCAACGCGCAATCGATAAAATCCGAAATTCTTTCTTAACGCAGCATTGATAAATGTTGTGATGCGAAAAGTTATGCCAGCTTCCTGTTTTTCATCGTGCGGCTGGCTTGTGTTGGGGGAACGAAATTGAGAATTCGCGGTCGTATCAATCTTCTTGTCGGGCTGATGAGCCTCGTGGCCTGTACCATCGGTGGACTGTCCATCTATGCGGTCAGCGAATTCCGGGTGCGTACGGTCGCGTATGAAAAGGCCGCGGAGCGCGCCTATAAGGGCGAGGCGCTCAACCGGTTGGTCACCGCGGTCGTGATGGAGGCGCGCGGCGTATATGCCGCCCCCGATATAACAAAGGCCGCACCCTTCGCGGATGGCATCGTCAAGAACCTCGACGCCATGGAAAAGCTGATCGGCACATGGACCCCTCTCGTTCCGGCGGAACAGAAGGCGACCTTTGATAACCTCGCCAGCCGCTTCAAGGAATTCAAGGCGTTCCGCCTGGAAACCGCGCGGCTTGCCCGCGAGGCCAGCCCACAGGCGGCCAACCTGCAGGGCAACAACGATGCGAACCGGGCCAACCGCAAAGCCTATCAGGCGGATATCGATGCCGTCGTCCAGAATGACATTGCCGAACTTGAGGCCGTCGAAGCCGGCATCGATGGTTTTGTAACGACGACATTCTGGCTGGTCATCATCGTCACCGGCAGCGGCATATTGGCCGGCGCGGCCTTCGGTCTTTATATCGGTACGCGACAGCTGAGTGCGCCCATCCGCAGTGTTTCGGAAGTGATGAACGCCGTGGCGGACGGAAATCTGGACGCGGATGTGCCCTATCTTGGCCGTAACGATGAAATCGGTGAAATGGCCGCAGCCGTTGAAGTCTTCAAGAAGAACGGCCTCGAAATGCGCCGCATGAACGCGCAGGAAACTGCCATGCGCGCCAAGAGCGACGATCTTCAGGCCGGCATGGCCATCGTCGTCGATGCGGCTGCGGGAGGCGATTTCAGCCGCCGCATCAACAAGGATTACGGCGACGAAAACCTCAACCGTTTCGCTGCAACGATCAACGCGCTGCTCACCGGCGTCGACAATGGCGTCTCCGAGACCAGCCGTGTCATCGAAGGTCTGGCGCGCGGTGACCTGACGGAGAAGATGGACGGTGAGTTCCGCGGCGTGTTTGCCGAACTTCAGGCCAACGTCAACGAGACGCTATCCAAGTTGCGCGAAACGATGCACGAGGTGCGTAGCAGCACGGAAGGCATCAGCGGCAACGCAAACGAGTTGCGCTCTGCGGCCGACGACCTGTCGAAGCGGACGGAACAGCAGGCCGCAGCGCTGGAAGAGACCTCCGCCGCTCTGGACGAGATTACTGCCGTTGTTCGCAATTCCACCGATCGTGCGCAGGAAGCCAGCACCATGGTGGCCGAGACCAAGCAGAAGACGGAAGAATCCGCCAATGTCGTGCGCGATGCCGTCTCCGCCATGGATCGCATCGAGCACGCTTCGCGTGAAATCAGCCAGATCATCAACGTCATTGACGAGATCGCTTTCCAGACCAACCTTCTGGCGCTGAATGCGGGCGTCGAAGCCGCCCGCGCCGGCGAGGCGGGCAAGGGCTTCGCCGTCGTCGCCCAGGAAGTGCGCGAACTGGCGCAGCGTTCTGCAACCGCCGCAAAGGACATCAAGGCGCTGATCACCAAATCCGGCCAGGAAGTGGGACGCGGTGTATCGCTGGTGCAGAAAACCGGCAGCGCCTTGAACGAGATCGAGACCCGTGTTCTCGCGATCAATGACCACATCCATTCGATTGCCACGGCGGCGCGGGAACAGTCCACCGGCTTGCACGAGGTCAACACGGCGATCAACCAGATGGACCAGGTGACGCAGCGCAATGCCGCCATGGTGGAAGAAACTTCGGCCGCAACCCACAAGCTCAGCAATGAAGCGGGACATCTCGTGACCCTTGTGTCGCGCTTCAAGGTCGGCGCTGAGGATGCTCCGCTCCGCACCCGGATCGAGCAGCCGATGCGGCCTGTGGCGGTATCCGGCAGAGCGGCAGCTGTAGCCTCTCCGGCCCGCAAATTGATGAACAGCGTCAGCCGCGCCCTCAATGCGCAGCCGGCCGCCGCGCCGGCGCATGGCGACTGGCAGGAATTCTGAGAACGCCGATCTACCGTTTCTCGCAAGACCCGCTACAGTTAGAACGCCGCCTTCGGGCGGCGTTTGTTTTTTGCGATGATGAAAACGTTTATTTTGCAGTGCATTGGAAAAATGTCAGTTAGGTCCTATTATCATGCGTGCATATAAACCGAGCCGTTCAACCGAAGCGGCGGCGCGCATAGGATCAGGGCCAGGTGTTATCTAAAGGCGTAGACAGCTTGGACCGCACGGAGGACAATCCGGTGCACTGCATGCCGGGGTTGACCGCTGGTCTTTCGGGACGCCTGCTGTTGCTCACGGTCATTTTCGTGATGATCGCCGAAGTGCTGATCTTTGTGCCTTCCGTCGCCAATATGCGCCTTTCATGGCTGCGGGACCGCCTGAACACGGCGGCTGCCGCCGGCGCTGTGATCGACGGCCTGCAGGCCGAATTGCCACGAAGCGTGCAGAACGACACGCTGATGGCAACCGGGGCAAAGCTGATTGCGCTGCGCAAGGACGGCACGTCGCGCCTGCTGGCGGTGGCGGAAACGCCGCCCGGGGTGGACGAGCAATATGATCTTTCCGATGTTTCGCAGCTGGCGGCGGTTCGCGATGCGTTTTCCACATTGCTGTTCGGCGGCAACCGCGTCATCCGCGTTTTCGATGTCGTCGGCGACAGTGACACCATCATCGAGCTGGTGCTCGGCGAATACAAGCTGCGGGCCGCCATGCTCGCCTATGCCCGCAATGTGTTCCTGATCTCCATCGTCCTGTCACTCGTCACCGCCGGCCTCATCTTTATCTCCATCAACCGCATCATGATCCGGCCCATACGGCGGCTGACGCTCGGCATGCAGCATTTCTCGGAAGATCCGGGCAATCCGGAGCGTATCTTCGTGCCGGAAGAAGGCACCGACGAACTGTCGGTTGCTGGCCGTCACCTCGCCGACATGCAGACGGAACTGCAGAAAACGCTCAGGCAACAGAAGAACCTGGTCGATCTCGGCCTCGCCGTTTCCAAGATCAACCACGACATGCGCAATATCCTCTCATCCGCGCAGCTCATGTCTGACCGCCTGGTGGATGCCAAGGACCCGATGGTCCGCAGTTTCGCTCCGAAACTGCTGCGCACCATTGACCGCGCCGTGGCCTACACGGGTGAAGTTCTGGCCTATGGGCAGGCAACCGAGGGTGCGCCGAAACGCAAGACGGTTCATTTGAGCCTTCTGGTTCGGGATGTACGCGATATTCTGGCGCTCGAGCCGGAGAGCGGCATCGAGTTTCATGACAGTGTCCCCACCGATCTGACCGTCGACGCGGATGCCGAGCAACTGTTCCGGGTGATCCACAATCTCTGTCGCAACGCCGTTCAGGCCCTGCAATCGGATACGACAAATGCCGCGCCGCGACATCTGTCCATTGCTGCTCAAAGGGCCGGCAGTGTCGTCAGCATCGTCATCGACGACAACGGGCCGGGAATGCCACGTAAAGCAAAGGAGAACCTGTTCTCCGCTTTCCGCGGGTCGGCCCGCTCCGGCGGCACCGGCCTCGGTCTCGTCATTGCCCGCGAACTGGTGCTTGCCCACGGCGGTACCATAGCGCTTGTCGAGAAGCCCGGCCCGGGCACGCAGTTCCGCATCGAGATCGCTGACCGCGCCGCCACTGTGCAGGCGGCCAGAACCGCCTGAAGATCTCCTCAGTCAACGACCCTCAGCCATTGGCGTGCCCGCTGGAAAAAGGGCGGTGCGCGCCGCTGCAAAAACGGTCCCTATGGAATTTCTTTTGTAATCAATGGCATAAATGAATTGCTGCGGAAAAATGACAATTTCGAAACGAAATCGCTTGCAATCGGAATGAGGACGTTTTAGAGGATCGCCACGCCACCGGAAACGACCGGAACGGCACGCACCCGTAGCTCAGCTGGATAGAGCACCAGACTACGAATCTGGGGGTCAGGAGTTCGAATCTCTTCGGGTGCGCCATTTCTCTTCCCATAAAACTGTCGACAAGACATAAGCCAATCGTTGCTGTGGCGCGGCCTTATCCGCATAGTTTGGCCCGCATGCGCTCCCCATCCTGTATCGGCGACGAGGCTCCGTGAGCCCAACAAATTCCGGATCACTCGAATATGTGCCGAAGTCTCTGGCCCACCAGTGGCCCAGAGTAAAAGCCATGCTGGAAGAGAACACAGTTTGCGCGTTCGACCCCGATAAATCACGACTGCGTCGCCTCTGCGATTGAGGCACGGTATGGCGGCAGCGGAAAGATTTCAGCCAAAATTCGGGCGCTTGTGATTCTCGCCATAGTTTTAGGAACTGCACGCGCCGAGGCGGTTTTAAGCCGAAAAACGCCAGCTTTGCGCATTTGGGAATAAACCCCTAAATATTAGTGGTTTTGGTGAAAGCCTGTACTACAAGGCCTGGCGGCGAGCCGGGTTTGCCGGGCTTTTTGATGTCACCGAACTTTCCGCAAACCTTCGTCATATTGTCATACAATATAAGCATATGCGCTTCAGAAAAGGAGCGCAGAATGACGCCACAATCACTTGAGCTTTCAGGAATCGGCAAAGGCTTCGGGGCTGACGATGTTCTGAAAGAGATCGATCTCTCCATCCGTCCCGGAGAGTTTTTGTCCCTCGTCGGCATGTCTGGCTGCGGCAAGTCCACGCTGCTGCGCATCATTGCCGGGCTGGAAACGCCGGATCGTGGTTCGGTGTCGATCGGCGGGCAGGACGTGACGGAGATCGATCCGAGCGATCGCAATCTGGCGATGGTGTTCCAGTCCTACGCGCTTTATCCCCATATGAATGTCCGCCAGAACATCGCGACGCCGCTGCGCATGCGGCGTCTGCCGTTTGCCGCGCGCCTGCCGCTGATCGGACGCATGATGGCGCAAGCCGAAACGTTGCGCGAGATCGATGCCGCCGTCGAACAGGCGGCCGAGACCCTGCAGATCGCGCATCTGCTGGACCGCAAGCCGGCGCAGCTTTCCGGTGGCCAGCGCCAGCGTGTTGCGCTCGCCCGGGCGCTGGTGCGCTCGCCCGCCGCATTTCTGATGGACGAGCCGCTTTCCAACCTCGATGCCAAGCTTCGCGCCCATATGCGCGAGGAGCTTGCCGGGCTGCATCGGCGGCTGGGTGCAACGTTCATCTACGTCACCCACGACCAGATTGAAGCCATGACCATGTCCGACCGTATCGCGTTGATGTCGGAAGGCCGCATCGAGCAGCTCGGTACGCCGGATGAGCTTTACCGGAAGCCTGCAACGCTGACTGTCGCGCGCTTCATCGGCACGCCTTCCATCAATCTGCTGCCGGTCGAAATCGATACACTCGGCAAGATCAGCGCTTTCGGTCGTGATCTGGGCATCGACACCGCAGCTCGCGACGCCGGCCCTGCCACCCTCGGCCTGCGCGCCGAAGATCTGCGTCCGAGTGCCGAAGGTTTTGCCGTGCGCGTGGTCCGCTGCGAAACCCACGGGGCGGATCGCTTCGTCAGCTGCCGTCTTCTCAGCGACGAGACGGTTGCGATCACCCTGCGTCAGGGTGCGGGCGAAGCACTGGAGGCTGATGCGCATGGCGTGCTGAACCTCGGTTTTGCTCCGGAACGCGCTCATCTTTTTGCCGCCGATGGCCTGCGCCGCAAGACGACGGTGCGTGAGCGGGTGCCGGCATGACGGTTGTAGATGCTTCCACGATTGTGCGTGCCAAATCCCGTCCACGCCTGTCGAAGGCGGACCGGCGGATGATCTGGCGCGGCCTGATGTTCGCCGCCCCGGCAAGCCTGCTGCTTCTGGCCATCTATATTGTTCCGATGCTGGTTCTCGCCGGTTTTTCCGTCACGGATTACCAGCTCGGCGCGCTCTCCACGCGTTTCGTCGGCCTCGGCAACTTCGCCAAGGCGTTTCAGGATCCGGTGTTCCTGCGCGCGCTGGCAAACACGGCCATCTACGCGGTCATCGTCATCCCCTTCGGTGTGTTTCTGGCGCTTGGCGTGGCCCTGCTCGTCTATAATCGCAAGCGCAGCCGCGCCTTCTGGGAAGTCGCCTATTTCCTGCCCGTCACTGCAACGCTCGTCGCCATGGCAACCGTGTGGCAATTCCTGCTGCACCCCTCGCTCGGCCCGGTGAATGCCGCGATCAAATGGCTGGGTTTCGAACCCGTCGCTTTCCTTTCCAATCCCGTCCTTCTCATTCCCACCATGGCGCTGATCGGCATCTGGCAGGTTCTGGGCTTCAACATGGTGCTGTTCCTTGCCGGCCTTACCGCCATTTCGAAGGATCTGCATGAGGCAGCGCGGCTGGACGGAGCAAAGAACCCCATAGACCGGTTCCTGACGGTGACATGGCCGATGCTTGGGCCGACGACCATGTTCGTGGTGGTCACCACCTCCATCTCGGCCTTCAAGGTATTCGAGACGGTCGCCGTGCTGACCAAGGGCCGTTTCGGTTCGGAAACCCTGCTGTTCGATCTTTATCTTGAGGGTTTCGAATATTCCAACACCGGTTATGCGGCGGCGCTGACCATTATCTTCCTCGCGATCGTGCTGGTCCTGTCGATAGGTCAGACGCTGCATATGGACCGGAAGGTGCATTACTGATGGCCGCTCTCCGCAAATATTTCCCGCATCTGGTGCTGGCGCTCGGCGCATTCGTGATGCTCCTGCCGTTCTACTGGATGATGCTGACGTCGATCCGCTCACCGGCGGAAATATTCAACGTCTCGCTCTGGCCGATTCCCGAAAAATTCGACGCGGTGGAAAACTATGCCCGGGCGGCGGGGCAGGTACCGATGGCGCGCTTCATGCTGAATGGCGTCATCGTCTGCGTCGGCATTCTTATTGTTCAGGTGCTGACCTCGGTTCCGGCGGCCTATGCGCTGGCGAAGCTCCGGTTTCCGGGCCGCAAGCTGCTCCTGGGCCTCGTCATCGCCGCACTCTGCGTTCCCATCCAGGCGCTGGCGCTGCCGCTTTTCGTCGGGCTGGCGAAAACGCAGCTCCTCAACACCTATTTTGCGATGATGATGCCGTTCTTCCTCTCGGTCTTCGCCATCTTCCTGTTCAACCAGTCCTTCCGCAGCTACCCGGATGAAATCATCGAGGCGGCACGCATGGATGGTTTTTCGGAAATGGAAATTTGCTGGGGGCTCGTCCTGCGTGGCTCGCTGCCTTCGCTCGCCGCTTTTTCGGTCTTCTCGCTCGTTGCCCACTGGAACGACCTCTATTGGCCGATGATCGTGGTCTCCGATACCAATCTCGCCCCGCCGCCGCTTGGCATGATGTTCTTTGCCGACGTTGAATCCGGCGCGAACTACGGCGCGCTGATGGCGGGCGCCACACTGATTACCGCGCCGATGGTGCTGTGCTTCCTCCTCGCACGCCGCCATTTCATCGCCGGTATTACCATGACCGGCGTCAAGTGACGCCGTTCACACTCCTCCTCCTCCCAACCTCTCTGGAGACTGATATGAAACTCAACCGACGCGCTGTGGTGAGCGGTCTGGCCCTCGGCATGGCTTTTGCAGGCCTTGCACAGCCGGCTCTGGCCAATGAAATCACGCTCAACGTTCTCTACAACCTGCCGGGCTTCACCAAGTTCCATCAGCCGCTGGCCGATGAATTCATGAAGAAGAACCCGGATGTGAAGATCAACTTCCTCGCCCCGGCCGCAGGCTACAATGAAGGCCAGCAGCAGGTTCTGCGCTCTGCCGTCACGGGCAATCTGCCTGACGTTTATTTCTCGGGTTACAACCTGACGGCGGAACTGGTTCACACGCTCGCACCGCGCAACCAGATTACCGATCTCGGCCCGTTCATTCAGGCTGAAGGCGGTCAGGCCTTCCTCGACAAGAACTACAGCCCGAAGATGGCCGCTCTCGGCCAGATCGACGGCAAGCAGTACGGCCTGCCGGTCAACGCTTCCTCGCCGATCATCTACATCAACGCCGACCTCGTCACCAAGGCTGGCGGCGACCCGGACAAGATGCCGACCACCTTCCCGGAGCTCATCGCTCTCGCCAAGAAGATCAAGGCACTCGATGCCAAGTTTGCCGGCATGAGCTACGACATCAACGGCTGGCCGGATGACTGGTTGTGGCAGGCGCTGGTGTTCGAACAGGGGGGCAAACTCGTTGACGAAAAGACCAAGACCGTTGCCTTCGACAATGAGATCGGCCTCAACGCCCTGAAGATGGCTCGCCAGTTCGTCACTGAAGGTGGTCAGAACCTGCTCGACTGGGATCAGTCCCGCCAGCAGTTCGGTGCAGGCCTCACCGGCTTCATCTTCTCGACCCCGGCCCACGTTCAGACGATCCAGGGCCTGGTTGGCGACCGCTTCAAGCTGAAGACGGCAACCTTCCCGCTCGACAACAAGGAAAAGGGCGGCGTGCCGACCGGCGGCAACTCTGCCGTTATCCTGACGCAGGAAAAAGCCAAGCAGGACGCTGCCTGGAAATATCTGAAGTGGATCACCGGTCCGGAAGCGCAGAACACCATCGTTCGCATCACCGGTTACCTGCCGACCAACAAGCTGGCAACCGGCCCGGACTTCCTCGCTCCCTATTATGTCGAGAACCCGAATGTGAAGACCGCTTCGCTTCAGGCTGACCGTTCGCTGCCATGGGCCGGTTATCCGGGTGGTGATTCCGTCCGCATCTGGCGCACCCAGCGCGACATCATCGGCACCGTCATGCGCGGTGAAGTGACGCCGGAAGCCGGTCTCAAGCAGGTTGTCGAGCAGACCAACGCCCTGCTGAAATAAGCAAAACCATCGAGAAGGCTGCGGGGAAATCCGTTCCCGCAGCCATTTTGTGCAGAAAGACCTGTTATGAAGATCATCCAGATCACCGACACCCATCTCGTCCCCCCCGGCATCGCTGTAAACGGCGTCGATCCGGAAAAGCAGCTGCGCGCGGCGGTGGCCGATATTGTCGAAAAACATGCCGACGCCGATCTTCTTGTCATGACAGGTGATCTCTGCAATTACGGCGAACCGGAAGCCTATGAACTGCTACGCGATATTCTCGCGCCCGTCTCCGTGCCCGTGCGGCTGATGCTTGGCAACCACGACCGGCGTCCGGAATTTGTTGCAGCTTTCCCGGAACAGCCGCGCGACGATAATGGCTATATCCAGTCCTTTATCGATACGGACTTCGGCCGACTGCTGTTTTTAGACAGCCACGAAGCCGATGTCATCGGCGGCAGGTATGGCGTGGATCGCCTGGCATGGCTGGAGAGTGCGCTGGAAAGCGCGGGCGAGCTACCGGTGACGGTGTTCATTCACCACCCGCCGATGGATTGCGGCATCCGCCATTTCGAACATATTGGCATGCATGATGATGGCGCCATCATGCGCCGCCTCGCGGCCCACCCGGCCGGTGTGCGTCATATCATTTTTGGCCATATCCATGTGCCTATGGCCGGCACGACGGCCGAAGGCATAGCCTACAGCTCCGGTCAGGCCTGCGCGCATCGTTTCATCACCGATATTGATGTTCTCGATCCGCTGTGGACGGGTGGCAACCCCTGTTACCGGGTCATCACAATGGGTGCATTCGGCCTGCGCGCCTATGATGCCGAAGTGGGGCAGGTTGTGCTTGGTCAGGCCCCCATCTGCGAAGGCCCCTGATCGCGGGTGATTTTGGCGATAGGACGGGGCGTTCGCCCGCCTCATCCTGTTTCGCCGCCGATACGATGCTGCGGAAGGCTCGCCGGTTGGCGAGGCTGCGATGTCGCGGAGACCCCGCAGCCTGTAGCGCCGATGCACCACTTGCGGTTTGTTGCGCGAGATTTGATGGGCTAAGGCCATAGTCCCGGCCGCACCCTTGATCTATGTCAGTTTCATCGATGAAACTGCACGCCATAGTCGCCCAAGAGGTGGCCAGCTTGATGACGTGCCATCGTGAGTGCAGATCATGGAGAAGTGCATGCTTGAAAAGCGTATCCGCAACGCGTCCCTCTTGAACCGGATCGTCAGCGCTGAAGAGGCCGCCAGTCTCATTCAGGATGGCATGACTGTCGGCATGAGCGGTTTTACGCGCGCTGGTGAAGCCAAGGCCGTGCCGCTGGCGCTGGCCGAGCGCGCCAAGTCGCATCCCATGAAGATTACCCTGATGACCGGCGCTTCCCTCGGCAACGATCTCGACAAGACCATGGTCGAGGCCGGCATGCTGGCGCGGCGCATGCCGTTCCAGTCCGATCCTGCTTTGCGCAAGGCAATCAACGACGGCAAGGTGATGTTCATCGATCAGCATCTTTCGGAAACGGTGGAGCAGTTGCGCGGCGGTCAGATCCACGGCGTCGATGTTGCCATTGTCGAAGCTGTGGCAATCACGGCGGAAGGCGGTATCGTCCCCACCACCTCGGTCGGCAATTCCGCAAGCTTCGCCATTCTGGCCGATAAGGTCATCGTTGAGATCAACCTGTCGCAGCCCGAAGTGCTGGAGGGGCTGCACGACATCTTCATTCCCGCCAAACGCCCGACCCGCATGCCCATTCCTGTCGTGGCGACGGACAGCCGTGTCGGCCTGCCATTCATTCCGGTCCCGCCGGAAAAGATCGCCGCCATCGTGCTGAGCGACAAAAGCGACAGCTTTTCGACGGTGCTGCCGCCGGATGACGAAACCAAGGCGATTGCCGGCCATCTCACCGAATTCCTGCTGAACGAGGTTCGTCATGGCCGCATGACCCACGAACTCCAGCCACTCCAGGCCGGCATCGGCACCATTGCCAATGCGGTGATGCATGGTTTCATCGATACGCCGTTTCATGATCTCAAAATGTATTCGGAAGTCCTGCAGGATTCGACCTTCGAGCTTTTCGATGCGGGCAAGCTCACCTTCGCTTCCGGTTCGTCGATCACGCTCTCCTCCGCCATGAATGAACGGGTCATGCCGCGGCTGGCAGACTACAAGAGCCGGCTGATCCTTCGCCCGCAGGAAGTCAGCAATCATCCGGAAGTCATCCGCCGCCTCGGCATCATCGGCATCAACACGGCGCTGGAATTCGATATTTACGGCAACGTCAATTCCACCCATGTCGGCGGAACGCATATGATGAACGGCATCGGCGGCTCGGGGGATTTCGCCCGCAATGCCTATATGTCGATCTTCGTCACCAAGTCGATTGCCAAGGGTGGGGCCATCTCCAGCGTCGTTCCGATGGTCAGCCATGTCGACCACACCGAACATGATGTCGATATTCTCGTCACCGAAACCGGGCTGGCTGACCTGCGCGGTCTCGCTCCGCGCGAGCGAGCGGCCGTTATCATCGCAAACTGCGTGCATCCCAGCTATCGCAATGCGCTGACGGATTATTTCCAGCGGGCGGCGGCCCGGGGCGGGCACACGCCACATCTCATCGAAGAGGCGCTGTCCTGGCATAATGCGCTTCGGGAAAGAGGAACGATGTTGCCGCAGTAATAGGTCCCACGCTCTTGCCGGCTGCCGAGTCTCCGGCCTCCCAGCCGGCAATTGGGTCTGTTTGGACACACCGGGGCGGAAAGTGTCCGCTGCTCCGCTTTGGTTGCTGGCGCGGCAGTTCCGCCTCCGGTAGAAAATTCTCTCCCCCTGGCTGCTATCCGGCTGCCTCTGGGTTGTAGGAGAGTGATGTGATGCCCATTCGCTTCGTGGCCGTAATTGCGATTGTCGCCCTGCTCGCAGGCTGTGGTGGGCGTCCCATCGGAGTCATGACGCCGACGGGGCAGACGGTGGCGGGCACGACGCCGGTCAATCTTCTGGTTGCCACCACGCGTGCGCCATCGGAAAACACCGCCGTGCTTTTTGGCGGTGAGCGTGGAACGGGCCTGAAGGTCGATGCTGTCACCATTTCCATTCCACCCAATGCCAACCGCAAAGTTGGGCAGGTGCAATGGCCGAAAAAACTGCCGCCGAACCCACTGAAGGATTTCACTACGGTGGCGGTGGAGCCTATTCGTTCTGAAGCCGAAACCAGAAGCTGGATCGGTAAACATATCGCGAAGGACCGCCGCGTGCTGGTCTTCGTGCATGGTTTCAACAATCGCTACGAAGAATCCGTTTATCGCTTCGCCCAGATCGTTCATGATTCAGGCACGGATGTTGTGCCCGTCGTCTTCACCTGGCCATCACGGGCAAGCATTTTCGACTATAACTACGACAAAGAAAGCACCAATTATTCCCGCGATGCGCTTGAAGAGATGCTGACCCGCCTGGCCAAGGACAAGTCCATCGGCGAGGTCACCGTCATGGCGCATTCCATGGGTACCTGGCTTGCGGTGGAAGCGCTGCGCCAGATGGCCATCCGCAACGGCCGGGTCGATCCGAAGATCAGCAACGTCATTCTTGCCGCGCCGGATCTCGATGTGGACGTCTTCAGCCGGCAATTTGCAAGTCTTGGCAAGACGCCGCCGAAATTCACCCTTTTCGTTTCACAGGATGACCGCGCACTCAGCCTGTCGCGCCGCATCTCCGGCAATGTCGACCGCCTTGGCCAGATCGATCCATCCGTCGAGCCTTATAGCAGCCAGCTGGAAAAAGCCGGCATCACCGTTCTCGATCTCACCAAGCTGCAATCAGGTGATCGCCTGAACCACGGTAAATTTGCCGAAAGCCCCGAGGTCGTCCGCCTGATCGGCGACCGCCTCATCGCCGGCCAGACGGTGACGGATTCCGATGTCGGTCTGGGTGAGGCGCTTGGCGCGGTCAGCATCGGCGCTGCGCAGACCGTCGGAACGGCGGCCAGCGTGGTGGTCAGCGCGCCGATTGCGGTGTTCGATCCGCGCACGCGGGAAAATTACGGCCGGCAGGTGGAACGCCTCGGGCGCTCCATGGAGAACACAGTCGGATCGGTGGGCGATACGGCCGGTTCCGTGGTGGATGATCAGGCGCTGCAGTCGTCAAGGGTGAACTGCGATGCCGCGGCCAATCGAAACCGGGCGGAATGCCGTAACCGCTAAACTATGATGCGTATGGGGGTGGCGAAAACGCCAAGTGTTTTTGTCATCACGCTCCGCAGATTTGTATACAGCTTGTATTTTTATCTGTATGGTCGGGCCAACAACCCAACTTCCGGAGTAAGACCCCATGCGTTGGAAACGCACCCTCCAGCTTCTCGATGTCCATTGCGAAGGCGAAATCGGCCGTGTCGTCACCGGCGGCGCGCCGAAAATTCCAGGCAACACGGTTGCTGAACAGCTTCACTGGATGAATACGGACCCGCAGGGGGAGGCGCTGCGCCGCTTCCTGACGCTTGAACCGCGCGGTACGCCGATGGGGTCGGTCAATCTTCTCCTGCCGCCGAAGCATCCGGATGCGCACGCCGCTTTCGTCATTCTCCAACCGGATCAGGCGCATGCCAGCTCCGGCTCCAATTCCATCTGTGCCACCACGGCACTGCTGGAAAGCGGCATGGTAGAAATGCAGGAACCGGAAACCGTCATTATTCTGGAAACGGCCGCCGGCCTCGTCAAAGCGACGGCCACCTGCCATGACGGGCGCTGCGAAAAGGTCAAGCTGACCATGGTGCCGTCCTTCGTGCATGAGCTGGATGTCAGCATCGACACGCCCGAATGGGGCAAAGTGACGATGGACATTTCCTACGGCGGCATTTTTTACGCACTCGTTGATGTTCGCCAGATCGGTCTCACCATCGAGAAGGCCAATGCCGCGAAACTCGTTGCCGCCGGCATGACCCTGAAAGACCTCGTCAACCGTGAAATGACGGTCGTTCATCCGGAAATCCCCGCCATATCAGGCGTCGCTTATGTCATGTTCCGCGATGTGGATGCGGACGGTTCCATCCGCACCTGCACCACCATGTGGCCGGGCCGGGCGGATCGTTCCCCCTGTGGCACCGGCAATTCCGCCAATCTCGCCACGCTTTATGCGCGCGGTAAGGTGAAAGTGGGCGACGAATATAAATCCCGCTCGATCATCGGTTCGGAATTTGATGTCGGCCTTTCCGCCGTCACCGAAGTGGCGGGTCGTCCGGCCGTCATTCCCACCATTGCCGGGCGCGGCTTCACCTTCGGTCTGCACCAGGTGGGTCTCGATCCTTTCGACCCGTTGGCGGATGGTTTCGCCATGACCGATGTCTGGGGTCCGGAAGCGGGCAACATCTGAGACACGCTTCAAAAAAATGACATTTACAGCCGCCCGATGACCTCTGGCGGCTGTTTTCCCGCGACAAAAGATGCTAAGCGGGCGCAATTCCATCATGCTCCGAGGTATCCCGATGAAGTCGCTCACCCTGCGCCGCCCTGATGACTGGCACCTGCATCTTCGTGATGGCGCCATGCTGGAAGGGGTGATCGGGGATACGAGCCGTCATTTCGCCCGCGCCATCATCATGCCGAATCTGGTGCCGCCAGTCGTTACCACGGCCGATGCCCGCGCCTATCGCGAACGCATCGTCAAGGCGATCCCGGCGGGTGACCGCTTCGAGCCGCTGATGACCCTGTACCTCACTGAGGATACTGTTGCCGACGACGTGGAAGAGGGTAAAAAAAGCGGCCTCATCACCGCCGTAAAGCTCTATCCGGCGGGTGCGACCACCAATTCCCACGGCGGCGTGCGCGATTTCAACAGAGCGATGCCGGTGCTGGAGCGCATGGCGAAGATTGGCCTGCCGCTCTGCGTGCATGGCGAGGTGACGACGCCACAGGTCGATATTTTCGACCGCGAGAAGGTTTTCATCGATACGGTTCTGGAACCGCTGCGCCAGCGCCTGCCGGAACTGAAGGTGACGATGGAGCACATCACCACCCGTGACGGCGTGGACTACATCAAGTCATCCAAGGCCAATCTGGCCGGTTCCATCACCACCCACCATCTCATCATCAACCGCAATGCCATTCTGGTCGGCGGTATCAAGCCGCATTATTATTGCCTGCCCGTCGCCAAGCGCGAAGAGCACCGGCTGGCCCTGCGGGCTGCCGCGACTTCGGGTGATGCGCGCTTCTTCCTCGGTACGGATTCCGCCCCGCACGTTGATCCCGCCAAGGAATGCGCCTGCGGCTGTGCCGGTATCTATACCTCCATCAACACCATGAGCTGCCTTGCCCATGTCTTCGAGGATGAAAATGCCCTCGACAAACTGGAAGCCTTCGCCTCGCTCAATGGTCCCGCCTGGTATGGTCTCGCACCGAATGAAGAGACGATCACGCTGGTCAAGCGTGATGAAGCGGTTTCCTTCCCCGAAAAGATCGAGACCGGCGCCGGGCCGGTGACGGTGTTTGACCCGATGTTCCCGCTCCACTGGGATGTAAGCTGATTTTTTTAATGACCGCCGGCACTGCCGGCGGTTTTGTTATGGTCTTCAGGTATCCACCCTCAAATCCGGTGCCGCCTGAGGATGCCTGCAACACTGAACTAAGACGTTGTGCTTTCCGCAAACCGACCCGGGTTTTCGGAGCGATAAACCAAGGCCGAAAAGGAGAACGCCTATGAACCATTTCACATTCACTGACCGCACCGTCGTCGCGGAACTGGTTGCGAAGATGTTGTGGGAAATCAAGGCGGTCCACTTCAATTCCGAAAGCCCCTATACCTTCGCTTCGGGCATGAAGAGCCCTGTCTATATCGACATGCGCAAGCTCATCTCCTTCCCGCGCATTCGCTCGGCGGCCATGGATTTCGCGGCGGCGGCTGTCATGCGCGAGGCCGGCTTCGAGAAGTTCGACTGTGTCGCCGGTGGTGAAACGGCGGGCATTCCCTTTGCCGCTTTCCTTGCCGAGCGCCTTGGCCTGCCGATGATCTATTGCCGCAAGAAGCCAAAAGGCCATGGCCGCAATGCCCAGATCGAAGGCCATATGCCGGAAGGTGCCCGCGTTCTCGTCATCGAGGATCTGACGACGGCCGGCGGTTCGATGTTCACCTTCATCGACGCCATCCGTGCGGCGGGTGGTATTGTCGATCATGGCATCGCGCTCTTCTATTACGGCATCTTCGAAGAGGCCGAAGCGCGCTTCGCCAATGGCAATGTCAAGCTGCATTATCTGACGACCTGGCGCGATGTTCTGGCGGTCGCACGGGCTGAAAAACTGTTCGATGAAAAGACGCTGTCGGGGGTTGAAGCCTTCCTCGATAACCCGCTGCCCTGGTCTGCAAAGCATGGCGGCGTCAGCGAATTGCCGCAATCTTAATTTCGGATGCGGCCAGCCGGCTTGTGGCTGGCCTTCCGATCGATCTTCGTCTAAATCGATTTAAGTTCATTTGATTTGCTGTTTTGAGGAGGACCGTAATGATCCTGTGTTGTGGTGAAGCCCTGATTGACATGCTGCCCCGGCAGACGACGCTGGGCGAGGCGGGTTTTGCCCCCTATGCAGGCGGAGCGGTCTTCAACACGGCAATTGCGCTGGGGCGTCTCGGCGTCCCCTCTGCCTTTTTCACCGGTCTTTCCGATGACATGATGGGTGATATCCTGCGGGAAACCCTGCGCGCCAGCAAGGTGGACTTCAGCTATTGCGCGACGCTATCGCGGCCGACGACCATCGCCTTCGTCAAGCTGGTGGATGGCCACGCGACTTACGCTTTTTACGACGAGAACACCGCTGGCCGGATGATCACAGAGGCCGAGCTTCCAGCACTGGGCGCCGATTGCGAAGCGTTGCATTTCGGTGCCATCAGCCTCATTCCCGAGCCCTGCGGCAGCACCTATGAGGCGCTGATGACGCGCGAGCATCAAAGCCGTGTCATCTCGCTCGATCCGAATATCCGTCCCGGTTTCATCAAGGACAAGCAGTCCCACATGGCCCGCATCCGCCGCATGGCCGCCATGTCGGATATCGTCAAGTTCTCGGATGAGGACCTTGCCTGGTTCGGTCTGGAAGGCGATGAGGATACGCTCGCCCGCCACTGGCTGCATCATGGCGCGAAACTGGTGGTCGTCACCCGCGGCGCCAAGGGCGCTGTGGGTTATACCGCCAATCTCAAGGTGGAAGTGGCCTCCGAGCGGGTCGAAGTCGTCGACACCGTCGGCGCGGGCGACACTTTTGACGCCGGCATTCTCGCTTCGCTTAAAATGCAGGGCATCCTCACAAAGGCGCAGGTTGCCGCGCTGACGGAAGAGCAGATCAGAAAGGCCTTGGCGCTGGGCGCGAAGGCGGCGGCAGTCACCGTCTCACGCGCTGGCGCGAATCCACCATTTGCGCATGAAATCGGCCTTTGATGCGCGCGGTTGAACCATTTTGAAAAGATGGTTCAGCGCTCTCCCCGGTGCTAAAGCCGCAAAAAACCGGTATTTCGATATTATCACGCTTGTGTCAGCTGTTTTTTCGCGAAACAAGCATCGCATGAGTGTTCCGAAGACCCATCCTTTTGATTTCGATCCGACCTATGGCATGCAGCGCGAGCAGTTGCTGGCCATCACCCCGCCTGAAGCGCCGCCGGGCTTCGATGATTTCTGGCAAAAGCGCTATCGTCGCGCGCTCGCCACGGATCCTCGGCCGGTGCTGCGCAAGAGCAGGCTCAGCCATCCGCGCTGGCATGTCCTCGATATCAGCTACACCTCCACCGGCGGCTTCCGCATTGGCGGGTGGATGCTTCTTCCGCGCGAAGGCCAGGTGCGCCGCGGCCTCGTCGTCGGCCATGGTTATGGTGGGCGCTCCGAGCCTGATTTCGAAGTGCCGGTGGAAGAAACGGCAGTCCTGTTTCTCTGTTTTCGCGGTATCTCGTTAAGCGCCTGCCCGCCGATTTCTTCGGAATCAGCGCTTCATGTTCTCTACAATATCGACAGGAAAGACGATTACATCATCGGCGGCTGCGTGGATGATCTGTGGGTCGCCGTTTCGACGCTTGTGACCCTTTACCCCTGGCTGGAAGGGCAGGTGGGGTATAGCGGCATCAGTTTCGGCGGTGGCATCGGCGCCCTGGCGATACCGTTTGATGAGCGCATTGACCGTGGTCATCTGGTGGTTCCGACATTCGGGCATAGGCCGTTCTGGCTGACATTACCCACCGTTGGCAGTGCGAATTCGGTTCAGTCATACCAGAAGGCGCATCCGAATGTGCTCGAAACCTTGCGTTTCTTCGATGCCGCCTGTGCCGCCGCCCGCATAAAAGTGCCGATGCTGGTTGCGCCGGCGCTTTTCGATCCATCTGTGGCGCCTCCCTGCCAGTTCGCAGTGGCCAATGCGTTGCCGCACTCAAAATTTAATGAAATCTTCATCCTCGACGCCGGGCATTTCGATTACCCTGACAGCGCATCGCAAGATGCGGTCCATAAGGACAAGGTCAGACGGTTTTTCAAGGTGCCATGAAACGCGAATATCTCCGTTGGTTTAGTCACAGGCTCCATCGCGACATGGAGCTCCTGATATTCGGTCATGCCGGCGCCAAGGTGCTGATGTTTCCCACCCGGGACGGGCGCTTCTTCGAGTATGAAGAACTGGGGCTTGTCGGTAGTCTGGCCGATAAGCTGGAGGCAGGTCATCTCCAGCTTTATTGCATTGAGGGGCTGGCGACAGAGACCTTTTATGCGGCCCATCATCACCCGGCTGACCGTATCCGCCGCCATTCAGCCTTCGAGAACTATATTCTCAGCGAGGTACTGCCGCTGATGGCCGAGAAAAATTCCCATACCGATACCATCGTTCATGGGTGCAGCCTCGGTGCGTTTCAGGCCGCCAGCCTCGTTTTTCGCCACCCGCATCTGTTTCGCAAACTCGTCGCCTTTTCCGGCCGTTATGACCTGACAATGAAGGTGGAATCCTTCGGCGATCTGTTCGATGGCTACTACGATGATGACGTCTATTTCCACATGCCAAGCCATTTCCTGCCGGGGCTTACCTGCCCGCAGCGGCTCGAACACCTGCGCCGCATCGACATGGTTTTCACCATCGGCGATGCAGACCCGTTTCTCAATAACAACCATCATCTGAGCCGGGTTCTTTCCGACAAGCAGGTAGGCCATCAAATGCATGTCTGGGACGGCCGCGCCCATCGGGCAGGTGCATGGCGCAAGATGGCGGCGCTTTATATTTGAGGTCGCTGCATTAAAAAAGCCGGAAGCGTTCTTCCGGCTTTCTTGAGATCGAGGTGCGGAGATTTTACCCCGCCAGGCCGGCCAGCGCCTTCACCAAGCCCTGCGTCGAGCTGTCATGACCTGCAGCGCTTTCCTTGCCCTCCACGACCGGCAGCAGGCCGGTTGCCAGTTCCTTGCCAAGCTCCACGCCCCACTGGTCGAAGGAATTGATGCGGAACAATACGCCTTCCACAAAGACGCGGTGCTCGTAAAGCGCGATCAGGCGGCCAAGCGCAAATGGTGTCAGCTTGTCGTAGACGAAGGTGATCGATGGGCGGTTGCCGGTGAAGACGCGGTGCGGTGCGATGAAATCCGCAAGCTTGTCTTCCATGCCCTTGGAGGTGAGCTGGGCTTTTGCCTCGGCCAGCGTGCGTCCCTTCATCAGCGCTTCCGATTGCGCCAGGCAATTGGCGATGAGGAGCTGGTGCTGATGGCGCAGCTCGGGCTCAAAACCGTTGGCGGCGATCATGAATTCGGCCGGAATGACGCTCGTGCCCTGATGGATCAGCTGGTAGAAGGCGTGCTGGCCGTTGGTGCCGGGTTCGCCCCAGACAACAGGACCGGACTGTCCTTCGACGGGCGTGCCGTCGATGGTGACGCCCTTGCCGTTCGATTCCATGTCGAGCTGCTGCAGATAGGCGGGGAAGCGCGACAGCCGCTGGTCATAGGGCAGGATTGCCCGCGTCGGATAGTTCAGCACGTTGCGGTTATAAAAGCCGATGAGGCCGAGCAGCATCGGCAGGTTTTCGCGGATTGGCGCCTCGCGGAAATGCCTGTCCATCGCATGCGCGCCATCCAGGAATTTGCCGAAATTATCCGGCCCGATGGCGATCATCAGCGGCAGGCCGATGGCGGACCAGATCGAATAACGACCACCCACCCAGTCCCAGAAACCGAAGATGCGGTCGCTTTCGATGCCGAAGGCGGCGACCTTGTCCAATGCGGTGGAAACGGCGGCGAAGTGATGCTTTACGGCCTCTTCGCCCAGCTTCTCGGCGATGAAGCGGCGCGCGGTGGCGGCATTCGTCATCGTTTCGATGGTGGTGAAGGTCTTCGACGCGATGATGAAGAGCGAGGTTTCCGGGTCGAGAAGCTTCAGGGTATCGGCAATATGTGCGCCGTCGATATTGGAAACGAAATGCGCCCGCGGACCATCATGGAAAGGTGCGAGTGCGAGCGTCGCCATGACGGGGCCGAGATCGGAGCCGCCAATGCCGATGTTGACGACGTCGGTGATCTTCTTGCCGGTCGCACCTTTCAGGGAGCCGGAACGGATCGCATCGGCAAATTTGCCCATGGCGGCGAGAACGCCGTTCACGTCAGGCATCACATCCTTTCCGTCCACAAGAACGGGGGTGTTTGAACGATTGCGCAGCGCGGTATGCAGCACGGCGCGGTCTTCGGTGAAGTTGATCGCCTTGCCGGAGAACATCTCCTCGCGCTTGGCCTCGACGCCACCTTCGCGCGCCAGCTGTTCGAGAAGCGTCACGATCTCCTCGTTGACGGCGCATTTGGAGTAGTCCATCAGCAGGTCATCGAATTTTACGCTGAAACGGCTGAATCTCTTGTCGTCGGCCGCAAAGGCGGCGCGAAGATCGGTTGCGGCTGTGCTGCTTGCCGTTGCTTTGAGTTTTTCGATGGTGGCCTGCATCATGTGCTCCTCGGCTTCCGTGGAAGGATGAGGAAACTATTCTTTTTCAGGCGACCAAATCAAGGCGACTTTGATAAAAGAAAAGGGCCGGGATAAAAGAAAAGAGCCGGTCGCCCGGCTCCCGTCATTCGCTTCAGGCGCTCAGTTCAGATTGCGCAATTCGCGCCGCAAAATCTTGCCGACATTGGATTTCGGCAGCTCGGTGCGGAACTCGATGATCTTTGGCCGTTTGTAGTTTGTCAGGTTTTTGGCGCAGAAGGCCTTGAGCTCCGCTTCCGTCAGCGACTGATCCTTCTTCACGACGAAAAGTTTGACCGTTTCGCCGGAATGTTCGTCCGGAACACCGATTGCGGCGCATTCCAGGACGCCGGGATGGCTGGCGGCCACTTCTTCCACCTCGTTCGGGTAGACGTTGAAACCGGAGACGAGGATCATGTCCTTCTTTCGGTCGACGATCTTGGTGTAACCGCGCTCGTCCATGAAACCCATGTCGCCGGAGCGGAAGAAGCCATCGGCGGTCATGGCTTTTGCGGTTTCATCGGGCCGTTGCCAATAACCGGCCATGACCTGCGGGCCGCGGATACAAATCTCGCCAACTTCACCCATGGGCAAGCTGTTGCCATCGTCGTCACGAATGTCGATCTCCGTCGATGACAGCGGCAGGCCGATGGTGCCGCTGAATTCCTGGGAATCGAGGCGATTGACCGTCGCCACCGGCGATGTTTCAGAGAGACCGTAGCCTTCCGCAATCGGGCAGCCCACCACGGAAAGCCAGCGTTCCGCGACCGGTCTTTGCACGGCCATGCCGCCACCAAGAACGAGGATGAGCGACGAAAGGTCGAGCTTGCGGAAATCCTCATTGTTCATCAGCGCGTTGAAAAGCGTGTTGATGCCGGGGAACACATGCGGCTGATAATGCGACAGTTCCTTGACGAAGCCGGGAATATCGCGCGGGTTGGCGATCAGCAGATTGTGGCCACCGAGCGCAATGCCCATCAGCGAATTCACCGTCAGCGCAAAAATGTGGCAGAGCGGCAGCGCGCAGATGAAGTTGAGAACTTCGGGACGATCCTTGCGGCTGCTGAAGGCGGCGTCCAGCCACAGGCTGATTTGCGCCTTGTTGGCCAGAAGATTGGCATGGGTAAGGATCGCGCCTTTGGAGACGCCCGTCGTGCCGCCGGTATATTGCAGGAAGGCGATATCCTGAGCCGTGAGGCCGACGGACTTCAGGGAAAATCCCTGGCCTTCCTTCAGCACCGCCTTGAAGCTGATCGAGCCGGGGATCGCATAGGCGGGCACAAGCTTCTTCACCTTGCGAACGACAAGATTGACGATATGTCCCTTGAAGCCGAGAAGATCGCCCATGGTTGCGACGACGACATGCCGCACTGCGGTTTTCGGCACCGCCTGCTGCGCCACATGGGCGAAGTTTTCCAGCACGAACAGCGCCTTTGCGCCGGAGTCCTTCAGCTGGTGTTCCAGTTCGCGCGGTGTGTAGAGCGGATTGACGTTGACCACGATCATGCCCGCCCGCAGGATCCCATAAACCGCGACGGGGTTTTGCAGGATGTTCGGCATCATCACCGCCACCCGGTCACCCTTTTCCAGTCCTCTGGATTGCAGCCATGCGGCCACGGCGCGGGTTTGAGCGTCCAGCTGCCGGTAGGTCAGCGACTTGCCCATGCTGGAAAAGGCTTTGCGGTCGGCAAATTGCACGCAGCTCTTTTCAAGAAGATCTACAAGCGAGGCGTTGGCCGATACGGGGATTTCGGAAGGGACGCCCGGCGGATAGGACGACAGCCAACGCTTTTCTACGCTGACATTTTCCGGCTGTCCCAGGGACAATTCACTCATGCTTCTCCTCCCAGAGTCTTTTTCGCGCCGTGCATTCGGTGGAATGCATCAAGGGCGCTTTAGGCTTCGTGATGATCATGAAGCTCCCGCAACCAGCCGGCATATCGGCGAGATAGAAGGAACCACATGTGCGCCACCGGATCGACCGCTCCTCCCGCTCCCCGGTGACGAATGATAGACGCGGAATCCCCTGACGTCCATCGTATGGGTAAAGCCTATTTAACTCTAACGTAAACGTCAATATTGCTGTCGCACATCTCGCGTCCTCGTGAATGAAACGGAGTTATGTGCGATTTTTTGACTTTAATCCTGATTTGAGCGATCAACATAATTCGCAAAGCAGGGCAGGATTGGAAATGGCAGGCAGCGCAGCGCTTGAACTGAAATCGGTTGGGAAAAGATTCGGTGATACGGATGTTTTGTCCGATATCGACCTGTCCGTCGAACGCGGCGAAATTATTTGTCTGGTTGGACGGTCGGGCTGTGGAAAATCGACCCTGCTGCGCATCGTTGCGGGCGTGGAGACGCCGGACCACGGCAGTGTTTCCCTTAATGGTTCGACCGTTGCCGATTCGGCGGTTTTCGTTGAGCCGGAAAAGCGCAATATCGGTTTTGTCTTTCAGGATTATGCGCTGTTCCCGCATCTCACAGTCGAACAGAATGTCATGTTCGGTCTCAGAACCCTGCCTAAGGCAGACGCCCGCCGCCGTGCGGAAGAGATGATCGAGCACGTGCATCTGCAGGATCTGGCCAAACGCTATCCGCATACGCTTTCGGGCGGTGAACAGCAGCGTGTGGCGCTCGCCCGTGCGCTCGCCCCGCAGCCCGGCCTGTTGCTGATGGATGAGCCTTTCTCCAATCTGGACAGGGGTTTGCGCGACAATGTCCGCGAGGAGACGCTTGGTCTTCTGCGGCAATTGGGCACCACGGCAATCATGGTCACCCATGATCCGGAAGAGGCGTTGTCCGCAGGCGACCGCGTGGTGCTGATGCAGCGCGGGCGTATCGTGCAGAGCGGCACGGGATATGAAATTCACGATAACCCCAAAACCCGCTATGCCGCCGATTTTTTCTGCGCCTTCAACAAGATCGAGGGCCGGGTAAAACAGGGGCGCGTTGAAACGCCGCTCGGGCTGCTGGGTGATGCATCCGATCTGCCCGATGGCCTTGCAGCCGTTGCCTATGTTCGACCCAACGCGATTTCGATTATCGAGGACAATGCAGCGAAGGACGGGATCGCCGGCGAAATATTGAGCCGGGTTTTCCTCGGTGAGATCGAACAGCTCGGTATTGCCGTGCCGGGGTTGCCGGGAGATTTGCGTGTCCGGACGATGCAACGCACACCCGCCAAGACCAAGGCGGTGCGTTTCGGTATCGACCCCAAGGGTGTTCTGATATTTACTTGAAGTTGAATGAGCGGATTTGCATGTAAATTTCCGCATCATTTTCAACTCTTGGTGATCAAACTCATCGAAAAACAGCGAAATAAAACTTGATTTGATCCATCAGGTATGATGTCTGCTGCCTCTATATTGCCGCCATCGAAGAGGGAGACGACCATGACGAAATTTACCAGATTTGCCCTGCTCGCCAGCACGGTTGCTTTTGCAGCCGGATCAGCCAGCGCCGCAGAACTCAATATCTACACCACCAGAGAGCCGGGCCTGATCCAGCCCCTGCTGGAATCCTTCACCGCGTCGAGCGGCGTCAAGGTCAACACCGTATTCCTGAAGGACGGTCTGGCTGAGCGCGTTCTGAGCGAGGGCGCAAGCTCGCCTGCCGACGTCCTGATGACCGTGGATGCCGGCAACCTCGTTGATCTCGCCGAAAAGGGTGTTACCCAGGCGGTTGAGTCCGAAACCCTGAACAAGGCAGTGCCGGCTGAACTTCGTGATGCCAAGGGTCACTGGTTTGCGCTTTCCATGCGCGCCCGCGTTCTTTATGCGGCGAAGGATCTCGACCTTGCTTCCTTCAACTATGAAGATCTGGCGGATGCCAAGTGGAAGGGCAAGGTCTGCATTCGCGCTGGCCAGCACCCTTACAACACGGCGCTGTTTGCCGATTACATTGCCCATTATGGCGCGGCCGACACTGAAAAGTGGCTTGCCGGCGTGAAGGAAAACCTGGCCCGCAAGGCTGGCGGCGGCGACCGTGACGTTGCCAAGGACATCCTCGGCGGCATTTGCGATATCGGTATCGCCAATTCCTACTATGTCGGTCTGATGCGCTCGGGCAAGGGCGGCGAAGAGCAGGTCAAGTGGGGCGATGCCATCAAGGTGGTTCTGCCGACCTTCAAGAATGGCGGTACGCAGGTCAACATCACCGGTGCGGCCGTTGCCAAGAATGCGCCGAACAAGGCTGAAGCCGTCAAGCTTCTGGAATATCTCGTTTCTGACGAAGCCCAGAAGATTTATGCTGAAGCCAACTACGAATATCCGGTTAAGCAGGGCGCGGGCCTCAACGAGATCGTCGCTTCCTTCGGCGACCTGAAGATCGACAACAAGCCGCTGACCGAGATCGTGTCGCATCGCAAGCAGGCGAGCGAACTGGTCGACAAGGTCGGTTTCGACAAGTAAAGGCCAATTGGCAACAAGGTGGAAGGCGCTCGCACCCGCGGGCGCCTTTCCCTGTATTTTCAAGAAGCTCATGAATCCAGACGCCGTTCAGCCATTGACGTCCCGCGCAAGACCAAGGTTTTCATCCTCCTTCTGGTGGCTGGGCCTGTCGCTCGTTGCGGTCTGCGGCGCCATGGTACCGGTTCTGGCGCTGGTCTCTCAGGCGGTACAGGGTTCTGCCGGCCTGTGGGAGCATCTCGGCTCCACCGTTCTTTTGACGGCCTTGCCGGATACGGTCATCCTTCTTGCCGGTGTCGGCTTGCTGGCCGGTATCATTGGAACCTCATCGGCCTGGCTGGTTACCGCTTATGATTTTCCCGGTCGCCGGATATTGGAATGGGCGCTGCTGCTGCCGCTTGCCATGCCAACCTATATTGTTGCTTATGCTTATCTGGATATTCTGCATCCGATCGGGCCAGTGCAGGGAGTAATCCGCTTTCTGCTCGGTTACTCCAGCCCGCGTGAATTCCGTCTGCCGGATATAAGATCGATGACGGGCTGCATCATTTTGCTTGGCTTCGTGCTGTTTCCCTATGTCTATATTCCCGTCCGCGCCATGTTCCTCACACAGGCCGGCAATCTGCTGGAGGCCGCCCGTACGCTTGGCGTTTCCAGACAGAAGGCTTTTTTGAAGGTTGCGGTGCCGCTGGCGCGGCCGGCGATCGCGGTCGGCGTCAGCCTTGCTCTTATGGAAGCGCTGAACGATATCGGCGCCTCGGAATTTCTGGGCGTCCGCACCCTCACCGTTTCGGTCTATACGACCTGGGTCACGAAATCCGATCTGCCGGGTGCGGCGCAGATTGCGCTCTCCATGCTGTTCATCGTCGTCGCCCTCGTGGCGTTTGAACGCTGGGCGCGGCGCAAGCAGCGTTATTCGGTTTCCGCGCAAAAAAGCCGGGAACTGGAGCCGGTGCGCCTTACCGGCCTCAAGGCCTGCGGGGCCTTCATGCTTGGCAGCCTGCCGGTCCTGATCGGTTTTGTGGCGCCGGCGAGCTATCTCGTCATCGAGGCATGGAAACGGTTCCGCTTCAGCGGCCTGTCTGCCCGTTTCACCGAGGAGGCGTTGAACACCATCGTCTTTGCCGGGGTGGCGACGGTGATCACCCTTATTCTCGGCCTTGCGGTTGCTTACGCGATGCGCCTTGCTCCGGGGCGTCTCTCGCTTTGGTCCTATCGTCTTTCCACGGTGGGATATGCAGCCCCCGGCACTGTCATTGCCATCGGCGTGCTGATTGCGCTCGGTGGTTTCGACCGGTTTGTCGACCAGACCATGCGCAACTGGTTTGGCATATCCACGGGCCTCATTTTCATCGGCAGTGGTGCAGCCCTGATCTACGCCTATTCGGCACGTTTCCTCACCATTGCAGCCGGCGGCGTCGATGCGGGCTTGAGCCGTATCCCGCAATCTTTTGATCACGCCTCGCGAACACTCGGGCGATCCGCAACCCAGACATTCCGCCAGATCCATTTGCCGCTCTCGAAAGCATCCCTTGCGGCGGCGGCGTTGCTGATCTTCGTGGACTGCGTCAAGGAACTCCCCGCCACGCTGTTATTGCGGCCGCTCAATTTCGAGACCTTCGCGACCCACCTCTATGGCGAAGCCGCCCGCGGCACCTATGAGGAGGCGGCAATCGCCGCACTGGCGATTGTCGTCATCGGCATCCTTCCCGTCATGCTGCTTGCGAGGATCGGCCGACGCAAAGGTTGAGGGCTGGTCCCGCCGTATAAAATGACGGGCACAAAACAGTGCGAGAGGCCAATAAGCTTCAAATCCTCCCGGAAAACGACAAGCATCCCGCCTTAATCCTGATGTAAATACTCAGCTTAATTGAAGTGCTGCGGCCTGGCGACTATGATCGTCGGCCGCGATCTGTGTCGGGGCATATCTTGAAAAATTTGCATGGGATGTTTTTGAGCCGCCTGGCTTTGGGAACGGCTGCCGTTGTTTTGATGGCGCCGGTGATGGGCCACGCACAGGAAACGACTGTTCTGCGGGAAATCACCGTCGAAGGTCAGGGGGCGGAAAATGCCACGGGCCCGGTCCGTGGCTATGTCGCGAAGAAAAGCGCGACCGGTTCGAAAACCGACACGGAAACGAAAGATATTCCGCAATCCGTATCCGTTGTTGGCCGACAGGAAATGGATGACCGCGGCGCCGTGACCAAAATCGACGAGGTGCTGCGCTATACGCCCGGTGTGACGGCTGAGCCCTTCGGCACCGACCCGGATACTGACTGGTTTTACATTCGCGGTTTTCAGGCCACCCAGACCGGCGTGTTCCTCGATGGGCTGAACCTGTTCAGCTATGGTTTCGGCGGTTTCCAGATGGATGCCTATGGTCTGGAGCGGGTGGAAGTCCTCAAAGGGCCGGCCTCGGTGCTGTATGGCGGCGCCAATCCCGGCGGTATCGTGCAGCTGGTCCGCAAGCAAACTCAGGATACGCCGGTTCGTGAAACGGAAATCGGCATCAACAATTTCGGCAATGCCTTTTTCGGTTTCGATTTCGGCGACAAGGTGGATGCTGAGGGCGTGTGGAAATACCGCGTCACCGGCAAGGTTTCCGGCGGCGATAATTACACTGATTACTCAGAGGATCTGCGCGGCTTCATCATGCCGCAGATCACCTTCGAGCCGGATGCGCAGACAAGCGCCACGCTCTACGGATATTTCTCGGCGCTCGATCAGGTGCATGTCGGCAACGGCTTCCTGCCTTATGTCGGCACCGTGGTCGACGCACCCTTCGGCAAGCTCGACCGCAAGGCCTTTTATGGCGAACCGGATATCGACAATGGCCGTGTCTACCAGTCGATGGTGGGTTACGAAGTCAGCCATGAATTCGATAATGGCTGGAAGATCAGCCAGAACGCCCGTTATGGCCACCTCTACAAGCACGAGACCGGACCCTATCCGGGCGGTTGGGCCAATGCCGACGCCAATGGCCAGCCGATCCTCGATGCCACCACCAACGACTATATGCTGACCCGCTTCGGTTATGACGGCCTGTCGAAGGCGGATAGTTTCGGCGTTGACAACCGCATTGAAGGCCAGTTCGAAACCGGTGCGGTCAGCCATTCGCTGCTCTTTGGTCTCGACTATAAATATTACAAGCTGGATCAGGTGCAGGCCTGCTGCGGATCGAATGCGATCGGCGCGCTCAAGCCAGTCTATGGCTCGACGCAGGGAACGAATTTCGTTTATGCCGACAATGTCGTGACCCAGCAGCAGATCGGCATCTACGCCCAGGACCAGCTGCGTTTCGGCGATGGCTGGCTGGTGACGCTCAACGGCCGTTACGATTATGTCGATACGGAGCTGAACAACAGGCTGCCAACAGGCGCGTCCTTCCGCTCCAATGACGATGCGTTGAGCGGCCGGGCCGGCCTTGCCTATGAATTCGACAATGGCCTGACACCCTATGTCTCGGCCGCCACCTTCTTCAATCCGCTGATCGATACGCTTGCGGATGGCACCCCTGCCGCACCTGAGGAGGGACACCAGTTCGAGGCTGGCGTCAAATATGAGCCGACCTTCTTTGATGGCAGCATCACTGCCTCCGTCTTCAAGCTGGTCAAGGACAATGCCATCGTGTCCTATACGGCTGGCGGCGTCACCACGAGCGGTCAGTTCGGACAGGTGGAATCCACCGGCTTCGAGCTGGAAGCCAAGGTCAATCTTTCCGATAACTGGAAGGCCCTTGCTTCCTATTCCTACACCGATCTTGAGATTACCCGTGATGCCAATCCCAACCTGATCGGCAAATCCCCCTGGATCGTGCCCACCAACACCGCATCCCTGTGGGTGGATTACGCCTTCACCGATGATACGTTTGAAGGCCTCAGCATCGGCGGTGGGGTGCGCTATCAGGGTAAGTCCTGGGCGGATGCGGCAAATACGCTGCGCGTTCCGGATGCGGCGGTCTTCGATGCCGCGATCCGTTACGAGAAGAACGACTGGACGGCATCCATCAACGTCGCGAATGTCTTCGACAAGGAATATGTCAAGAGCTGCGCCGGTGTCTCGGTCTGCGGCTGGGGCGATAGCCGCACCATCACCTTCAAGCTCGCAAAGAAGTGGTAAGGCTTGGCCGCAGGCCAGCAGTTGCGGGAAATATAGTTTGCCTCTATAAACATGAATAGATTTATCATGTTTATAGAGGCGCCTTTGCGCCTTGCGGGATCAAGAGGCCATGGCTTTCCGCGTGCGGATGGAAAATGAGATCGAGGGCTTTGCCGTCATCGGCGGCCCGCGCTCCAGGGTATGGAACGGCATTGTCGCCGATCTCTGGGATGTGCGTTGCGCGCCAAAAGCGGGCGGCCGTTATGTCGGCAAGGACCCGCGGTTTGTTTTTCTGCTCGATATGGACGGGAGCGATGACGGCCGGTTCATGATGAACCGCTCCCACCGCGACAATTACGGTTCCTCCAAGGCGAACCGGATTTCCTTCGTGCCCGCCGATCTGGATGTGCATGCGGAGCTCAGCAATGTTTCCTTCGTGCGTCATCTCGATCTGCATTTTGATGCGGGTTTGCTGGGCGCGCGGCTGGTGCAGGGGTTTGACCCGCACGGCCTGCTCGATCCGCATCTGATGTTCGAGGATGAGCGCCTGCTGGCGCTGGCCCGGCTGATCGCCGCCGAATGTGATAATCCAGACCCCTTGCATGACCTCTACGGCGAAAGCCTCGTGCTGGCGCTGCTGACGGACTTCCTCAAGGTAAAGCGGGAACCGGTCAAGAAACGCAGCAAGCTCGCTGCCTGGCAGTTAAGAGCGGCGACCGACTATATCCGTGAACATTGCCTGCGCTCTATCCGGCTGGAGGAACTGGCGGAGCTTACCAACCTGTCACAATCCCATTTCAGCCACGCCTTCAAGGCTTCCACCGGCGTGCCTCCGCACCAATGGCAGATGCAGGCGCGTATCGATCGCGTCAAGGAACTGATGATGAGGCCTGACATGGCGCTGACCGACATTGCCATTGCCAGCGGGTTTTCAGATCAGGCGCATTTCTCCCGCGTCTTCCGCAAGATGGTTGGTGTTTCGCCCTCCGTCTGGCAAAAAATCCGCCAATAAGCGCCTTTTTGTTCCATCCTCCTTCAAAAAAATACTGGCCGTAGCGCTTGAAACGCCGCGGAACGATTTCTCCGTCGCAGGGTTTACAAGACGTGACACCAACGAGGAAAATCAAGGAGGAAGACGTCATGTTGCATCAGGAACCCCGCGCCGGACAGGACCCCTATGTCAAGGATACGCCGAGCCTGATCGCCAGCGACAAGGTGGAAGGCACCCGCGTTTATGGCGCTGACGGCAAACATATCGGCTCGATCCAGCGCATTATCCTGGAAAAGCGTGGCGGCCGCGTTGCCTATGCCGTGCTGAGCTTTGGTGGCTTTCTCGGGATCGGCGACGACTATTACCCGCTGCCTTGGGAAAAGCTGCACTACGATGAAGAACTTGACGGCTACCGCATCGATCTCACCAAGGAAGAGATCGAAAACGCGCCGCACTTCGCCAATCTCGACGATAACGATCTGCTGAACGCCAAGGATCGCAAGGTTTATGACTATTACGGCGTCGCGCCCTACTGGATGTAAGGTCCGGCAGAGTTACACGATCCAGCTTCAAGAATGAGAACCGTTCCGGGTATTTCCATACCCGGAACGCCACATAAGAAAACGGCTCCTGAAAAGGAGCCGTTTGCGTTTATCTGCTTTAATGCGGGTTTTTCTGCATCTCGGAAACCGCATCGGTAAAGCATTTACGAGCTTCCTCCGGCGATTTGCGTCCGTCAAGGGCGGCGCGGCAGGCGCTCCTGGCTCTCACAAAGCTTAATCCGCCAATCTTCGGCCAGCCTTCCGTGAGCAACGTCAGCGCTTCGAAGGGGCCGGCGACGACACTCTTGCCGTTCGCCTCAAGATTGACCTCGACCGGTTCTGTCCATCTCTCGTTCTTCATCGTGCACCTCCCAGAGCAACGCGATCCCGAAATACACCCGACAGCGGAGCAACCCATGAACGCAGCCGTGTGTCACTGCGGTTTAGAATATGCGCAAGCGGGTGAATTGACAACGGGGATCAGCGGAAACCGAAAAACGACAGGATTGCCAGCACGATAACGACGAGGCCGACGATGTAGATGATCTGGTTCATGATTTTCTCCTTGGCTGCTTGTCATCACCTTAACGTGAGGGACAAGACGAGGTTCCAGAGATCATAAGAATTTAATCACGTACTAAAATGTTGCGGACGTCCCATTGCGCATGGCCGGGATTTCACTTCCGCAGGATCACCCAGATGGCGTGAATGATGCCGGGCACATAGCCGCACAGTGTCAAAAGAATATTGAGCCAGAAATGCAGGCCAAGACCGACCTGGAGGAACACGCCGACGGGAGGCAGAAGGATGGCGATAAGAATACGAATGACGTCCACGATAACAGGCTTTCTGGTTGAGAGTGACTTGCCGGTCAACGTATGGCGGGCTGTTTGGTTTCACCATGGGCAGTACCTATGGCGTGAAAGATCACCAACGCGTAAGCGAAGCTACGGATCGAACAGTACTGATATCATGGGAAATAAATGGTGCCGCTTACGTGACTCGAACACGTGACCCCGTCATTACGAATGACGTGCTCTACCAACTGAGCTAAAGCGGCCCGAACATGACCCGTCTGTGGCGGATCAGCTTCATGGCGGGCTGATACAGGCAATGCTGACGGATTTCAAGCCTTGAATACGCGGCTTTTGAAATTTCCGCAAAAAGCTTTGCCTGGTTATTGTTTACGGGCGGCGTCAGGCCGTTGTGCAGATGCGATTTTTCGCAGCTTCATATTCGCGTGCCAGCCGATCAACGAGGTCTGCCACCGGCTCCACGGCCTTGACCGCGCCAATGCCTTGGCCGGCGCCCCATATGTCCTTCCAGGCCTTTGCCCCGCCGGTTGCCGTTTCGAAGTCCATCTTGGAGGGGTCCCCTTCGGGCAGGTTGTCGGGATCCATGCCGGAGGCGACGATGGAGCTTTTCAGATAGTTGCCGTGAACGCCGGTGAAATAATTCGAATAGACGATGTCTTTTGCCTGGGCATCCACGATCGCCTGCTTGTAGCCTTCGGAAGCGCGTGCCTCCTCAGTGGCGATGAAGGGCGAGCCGATATAGGCCATGTCCGCGCCCATGGCCTGTGCCGCGAGGATGGAGCCGCCATTGGCGATGGCGCCGGCCAGCAGCAGCGGGCCATCAAACCATTCGCGGATTTCCTGAACGAGAGCGAAGGGTGACAGCGTGCCGGCATGTCCGCCGGCCCCGGTTGCCACCGCAATCAGCCCGTCTGCGCCCTTGCGGATGGCGGAGCGGGCGTGACGATCATTGATGACGTCGTGCAGCACGATGCCGCCATAGGAATGGACCGCCGCATTGACTTCCGGCACGGCGCCGAGCGAGGAGATCACCACCGGCACCTTATATTTGACGCAGAGGCCGAGATCATGTTCCAGTCGGCGATTGGACATGTGCACGATCTGGTTGACGGCAAAGGGGGCAGCCTGACGATCCGGGTGGGCGCTGTTATGCGCGGCAAGCTCCTCGGTAATCATCGCCAGCCATTCGTCCAGCTGGCTTTCGGGCCGCGCGTTCAGCGCCGGGAAAGCGCCGATGACACCCGCCTTGCATTGCGCCAGTGTCAATTGCGGATGCGAAATAATGAATAGCGGTGAGGCTATGACCGGAAGACGCAGATTGTCTTTCAGCACGGACGGCAGCATGTTTCCTCCCATGAATTACGTTTACGCGCACGTAAGTTAATATCGTGTTCGGCGACGGATTGAAAGCGAAAACCACGCCGTATCGGCGTCACAAATCTGCGTTCGCAGCGCCACAATGGATCGATTTTCCCCAAGCCAATCCGGTCTTTATAACAAACGATGCTTGCGGAGGCGCGGCATAGCCGTTACCGAATCGTAAACCAATGGCGCAGCGCCGCATATTTTTGCACAGCGCAACAAAACAAGGATCGGTCGTGAGCGGACTGGAAACGGCAATCAGAAATGCTCTGGAAAAATCGGACAGATCGAACGCCGAAGTTCGTGCACGGATTTACCAATCATCCCGCCAGGCGCTGGAAGCCGGCCTGCGCAAGCAGGGCATAGACGAACCACAGGTCGTCGCCCAGCAACGCCAGCGGCTCGAAAGCCTCATCCATGTCATTGAAAATGAAGAGCGTGACCGGCTTCTAAACAGGGTGGAGCAGCAATTGCGGCCACCACTGCCGGAGAGTGTCGCCCATGATGAACCCTCGGTCGATCCCGTTTCGCAGCCGCAGCACCATGGCGATATGGCCATCGAGCCGGAACTGCGTGGCGAAACGCGTGACGCGCGGCCGGGCGTCGCTGTTGCTGCGGAGCCGCCAAGCGCCGGTCGACGCAATGCAAAGCCATCCAGGAGAGGCTCCAGCGCGGGCGATGCCTCGCTTGCTTTTCGCCCGGAGGGTGCCGTTGGCCGCCGCAAGCGCCGCGGGCTTTTTGCAAGGCTTTTCATATATGTGACGCTTCTCGCCTTTATTGGTTTCGGCGCCTGGTGGGTCTATTCGTCCGGCCTGCTGCTGTCGCCCGCGCAGCGCGATACCAGCGTGCCCAATCCGCCGGCCCAGGTCCAGGCGGAAGACTTCAACGGTGCGGAACCGGCGCCGAGCCTCTCCGCCGGCCGCGGTTTTTCCGATGATTGGGTGGAACTCTTTAATGCCGAGCGCGGCAGCGCCGGAGTTTCGGCCGGCCCGCGTGCCACGGTCGAAAACATTGCCACACCTGCCGGCAAGGCGATAAAGGTAACGTCGAGAAGTGTTTCGCAGGATGGTGCGATCAGCGTCGAGGTTCCGGTGGAAGTCATGCGGGACATGGCGGGCAAGTCCTCGACCATATCCATCACGCTGCAATCATCCAGCGACCGGCAGACGCAGGTTTCCGTCGCCTGCGATTTCGCCACGCTTGGCGATTGCTCACGCCACCGCTTTACGGCCACGGCTGAACGGGCGGACATGCTGCTGAACGCGACTTTCGAGCGCTCGCTAGCGCCTAACGCGCCCGGCAAAATCTTCATCAACAGCGACATCGACGGCAACAGCCGTCCGGTCAATCTTTACTCCGTGCGCATTCTGCCCGGCCAGTAAGGCTGACAGGAAGAATGGCTGACAGGAAGAAAGACAGGCGCCGCCCTCAGGAGGCGCTTGCCATCATCTTCCTGTCTTATTTAAGAAACTCCGGTCCCGACCCCAGTATCTTGCCGTCGATCTCGCCGATCACCTTGTTGTCCTTGCCGTCATATTCGAGTGAATTGAGAATATGGCGGATAAGGTTCACACGGGCGCGGCGCTTGTCGTTGGCGCGCACCACCGTCCAGGGGGCGGCGTCGGTGTGGGTCTTTTCCAGCATCTCGTCGCGCTTTTGCGTGTAGTCATCCCACTTCGTCAGCGCCGCAATATCCATGTCCGAAAGCTTCCAGCATTTCAGCGGGCTGTGGCGGCGATCATGGAAGCGTTCGATCTGCGTCTCGCGTCCGATGTCGAGCCAGAACTTGAAAAGATGGATGTCCTCATGCACCAGCATCTTTTCCAGCCGTGGTGTTTCCTTGAGAAAGCGCTTGTGTTCTTCGGGGGTGCAGAATCCCATGACAGGCTCGACACCAGCGCGGTTATACCAGGAACGGTCGAAGAGAACGAATTCACCGGCAGTCGGAAAATGTGAGATATAACGCTGGAAATACCATTGGCCGCGTTCGGTTTCCGTCGGTTTGGTCAGCGCCACCACGCGGGCGTAGCGGGGGTTGAGGTAGGCTCGGGCCGCAAAGATCGCGCCGCCCTTGCCCGCCGCATCGCGGCCTTCGAAGACCGCCATCACCCGTTTACCGGTGGCCTGCAGCCAGAACTGCACCTTCACCAATTCCACCTGCAGCGCCTCCAGCGCGGCGTCATAATCTTCCCGTTTCATCTTCTTGTCGTAGGGAAAGTCACCTGCGGAGAGTTTTTTGTCCTCCACCCAGTCGGGAAGAACCGGATCGTCGATGTCGAAGCTGCGCGGCTTGCCGCCAATGGTAAGCTCCACCGCTCGCTTCTTCGTGTCTTCGGCCATATTTGTTCTCCGGCTATTGTTGTGTAAAGGCAACTCACCGCCAATGAGTTCATATCCACCGGCAGAATTCAAGTGAAAGAGGAGTGGCGGGACATGGTGCGGCGCCGGGGACGATTGCGGCACAGATTTTGCGCATATACGTTGTGAAAAATGCGCGGTGATGAATCTCTGTCATGAAGCTGGCCTATGAGAATTCGATGCGCTGTCAGGTGAAAGTGGAAAGCAGGCTGAAATGGCAGTCATGGAAGGCGATCGTGGATTAAGGCTTTTGGGACGAAAGCTTGGCCGAAACTGGTTGCCCGTTCTCGTCGTCAGCATGCTGGCCATCGTGGCCGTTTCGGAACTGCACACGCCCTATATGCCGGCCGCCCTTTGGCTCTGCGCCATCATCGCCATTCTGGCGGTTCGGGAGCGGTCAGTGGTGCCCAAAGCCGATGAAGCTGCGGTTGCGGAAACGGATGAACCCGAGGTGCCTGCGGAAAGTGTCATTTCCGGCGTCAGGGCCGGCCTTGCGGTGCTGGATACGCCGGTCTTCATCCTCGACAAGAATGCCAGCGTGCTGTTTCAGAACGGTGCGGCGGAACGGGCGTTCGGCCAGCTTCCGCCCGGCGCGCATATTTCCGCCCGCCTGCGATCCCCGGGCCTGCTGGATGTCATCCGCGAAACCATAACCACCGGCCAACCCAATCAGGTCGAGCATTCGGAGCGTTTTCCATCAGAGCGCGTCTTCATCGTTCGCATTGCCCGGGCGGATGCGGGGGAGGTGGCCGGCCCACCATTTTACATATTGTCGTTCCGCGATGTGTCGGAGCTTCGCCGCATCGACCGGATGCGCAGCGACTTCGTCGCCAATGCCAGCCATGAATTGCGCACGCCGCTCGCCTCGCTGCGTGGCTTCATCGAAACCATGCAGGGTCCGGCTCGCAACGACCCGAAAGCACAGGAACGTTTTCTCGCCATCATGCTCGATCAGGCGACCCGCATGAGCAGGCTGGTGGATGATCTGATGTCGCTTTCACGGCTGGAGCTACGGGCAAATATCGCGCCCGACCAGAAGGTCGACCTCGTCCCCGTCATCGGTCATGTGCGGGACGCGCTGCTGCCGCTCGCCAACGAGCTGGATGTGGAGATCACCCTGCATCTGCCCGACCGGCCGGCGGAAGTGCAGGGCGACCGCGACGAACTGGTGCAGGTGTTCCAGAACCTCGTTGAAAATGCTTGCAAATATGGACAGGAAGGCAAGGTCGTGGATGTCTGGCTCCGCGCTGAACCCGGCAAGCCGGTGGAAGTGAGCGTCATCGACAAGGGGCCAGGCATTCCCGCCGAACATGTGCCGCGTCTGACGGAGCGGTTTTATCGCGTCAGTGTCGCCGACAGCCGTTCCAAAAAGGGAACGGGTCTCGGGCTTGCCATTGTCAAGCATATCCTCACCCGCCACCGTGCCCGCCTCATCATTAAATCGGAATTGGGCAACGGTACGGACTTCACCGTCAGATTCTGACATAAAATATCTGCCAGCTTTTAATGCCGTAAAATTTTATAAATTAAATCAATAATTTAGGTTGTCACAAATCTTTCACTGAAGTGACATAAAAGGATGTGGCTACGGTGGTTAAGAAAAGGTCGCCGAGCGCATGCTTTGAGCGAGTGCCGCTATCGGCCGCGTCCACAAACAAGCCCACGACGGGAGAGACAAATGAACATCCTTAAATTTTCCGCAGCAGCTCTGGTGGCTTCTGTCGCCTTCGCTGGCGCCGCCGCTGCTCGCGACCAGATCCAGGTTGCCGGTTCTTCCACGGTTCTGCCCTATGCCAAGATCGTTGCTGAAACCTTTGCCGAAACCTTCCCGAACTTCAAGGCTCCGGTTGTTGAGTCCGGCGGCACGGGCGGTGGTCTGAAGGCGTTCTGCTCCGGCGTTGGTGAAGGCACCATCGACATCGCCAATGCTTCGCGCGCAATCAAGAGCGACGAACTGGCCGCCTGTAAGGCTGCTGGCGTTACCGACGTTCAGGAAGTGAAGATCGGTTACGACGGTATCGTCTTCGCAATGGACGCATCCAACAAGGACATCAAGCTCGAGCCGAAGGATCTGTACCTTGCTCTCGCAGCTGAAATCGTCAAGGACGGCAAGCTCGTTGCCAACCCCAACAAGAAGTGGTCGGAAGTCAACAAGGAACTGCCTGATGTAGCGATCGCCGCTTACATCCCGGGTTCCAAGCACGGCACGCGCGAAGTCTTCGAAGAGAAGATCATGGCTGACGGCTGCAAGGAAGCCGGCGCTACCGACGCCATCAAGAAGATCGTTACCGATGCCAAGCAGGCAGCTGCAAAGTGCATCGCTGTCCGTAAGGACGGCGCTGCAGTCGACATCGACGGCGACTACACCGAAACGCTGGCCCGCATCGACGCCAACAAGACTGGCCTCGGCGTTTTCGGCCTCGCTTTCTATGAAAACAATGCTGACCGTCTGAAGGTTGCCACTGTTTCTGGCGTTGTTCCGTCCACCGAAACCGTTGCCAGCGGCAAGTATCCGGTTTCCCGCCCGCTGTTCTTCTACGTGAAGAAGGCTCACCTGGGCGTTATCCCGGGCCTCAAGGAATACGTCGAGTTCTTCGTTTCTGACGACATGATCGGCCCGGATTCCCCGCTCGCCAACTACGGCCTGGTTGCTGCTCCGGACAAGGAGCGCGAAGAAATCCGCGCCAAGTTCGCAGCCGGCGCTTCCATGTAATAAAGATGAGGGGCGCGGCCTGCCGCGCCCCTTGTTCCGCCCGGTGCCTCTCCGCTTCGGCGATTGTCTCCGGTTGACAGTTCCGATCCATCGCCATCCACATAATTGTTTATGGATTACAGATGGATAGGTTGTATCAACCTTGACGCTTGCCAGACTTTCATACAGTCAAAAGGCAGGCATCTCTGGATGGTCCAGCGGTCTCGTTTTGATGACTTTTTGATTTGCCCGATATCGCACCGTGCTCTTGAGGCACGCCGAGGGAATTCTAATGAACACATCGATCCTTTTGCTGATACTGGTGCTGATCGGCATCGGCAGTTATCTGCTCGGCAGTCGCCGCGCCATTGCTCTGTCTGGCGGGCGCCCCGCCAGCATGCATTCCCGTGCCGGTTATCACGGCTCCTACGCGGTCGTCTGGGCGGTTTTGCCCGCGGCGTTCATTCTCTGTATATGGCTTGTTATCAGCCCGCTGGTCATCACCTCGGCCGTGCGTGGTAATTTTCCCGAAGACGTGCGCGCCCAGTCCGAGGCGCAGCAAAGCCTGACATATGGCATGGTGAGCTCCATCGCCCGTGGACTTCAGCGCCTGACGGCGGAAGAAACCGCGCAGGCAGATGCGGATACAGCCACGGTAAGGCCGCTTCTGGCATCGAAAGGCGTTGCGATTGCCGGCGATCCCGAGCGTTATATGGTCGATGCGGCCCAGACGCTGAACACGATGACCTCGACAAGCCGCATCGCGATGATCGTCATCGTGCTGGCGGCCGCATTCGCCGGCGCCGCTTATGCGCTGCGTTCGATCGCTCCCCGCTTTCGGGCCCGCAACAAGGTCGAAAGGGTCATTCTCGCATCCCTGCTTGTCGCCTCGTCCATCGCGATCTTGACGACCATCGGTATCGTCCTGTCGATGTTGACGGAAGCCATCCAGTTCTTCACCATGGTTCCGGCACACCAGTTCTTTTTCGGAACCGTGTGGGATCCGCGTTTTGCGGCCGCCGGTGCAACGGACTCGTCCGGCCAGTTCGGCCTCATCCCGCTGCTCGCCGGCACGCTCTATATCGGCTTTGTCGCCATGCTGGTCGCGGTCCCGGTCGGTCTGTTTTCGGCGATTTACATGTCGGAATACGCCTCGCCGCGCCTGCGTTCAGTGGCAAAGCCGCTGCTCGAGGTACTCGCCGGTATTCCCACGATCGTCTACGGCTTCTTCGCGCTGACGACGGTGGGTCCTTTCCTGCGAGACATCTCCACGCAGATCAACGGTCTCGCAACCGGCAACTACGCCAATTTCATCCAGGCGCAGAGCGTCATTACCGCCGGCTTCGTGATGGGCATCATGCTCATTCCCTATGTCTCGTCGCTGTCGGACGATATCATCACCGCCGTGCCGCGTTCGTTGCGCGATGGTTCTCTCGGTCTTGGTGCCACGCGCTCTGAAACCATCAAGAAGGTCATCGTTCCCGCCGCTCTTCCCGGCATCGTCGGCGCCGTGCTGATGACGGCATCGCGTGCGATCGGCGAAACCATGATCGTGGTTCTCGCCGCCGGTGTTGCTGCCCGTCTGCAGATCAACCCGTTCGAACCGATGACCACGGTAACGGTCAAGATCGTCAGCCAGCTGACCGGCGACCTTGAATTCACCTCGCCGCAGACGCTTGTCGCCTTCGCGCTGGGCATCACGCTTTTCGCCATCACGCTTTGCCTGAATATCTACGCGCTTTACATCGTGCGCAAATACCGGGAGCAATATGAATGACCGACATCGTTTCTCCCACAGCCGGCGCTACCGCCGGAAACAACGCCACGCGCCGTGATATCGGCATCAAGCGTCGCTATGCCGCCGAACGCCGCTTCCGTGCCTATGGAATGGCAGCGATTTCCTTCGGCCTGATCTTCCTCTTCCTGCTGCTCTGGTCGGTCGTATCCAAGGGTTACACCGCCTTCCAGCAGACGATGATCACCGTTCCGGTCGAGTTTTCCGAACTGATCATCGATCCGAAGAATGAGCGGGCCGCAAATCCCGCAAAGCTGATGACGGCCAATTATCCCGTTCTCGCCCGCGATGCGGTTGCCAAGGTTCTCGGCGTCGCGCCAACGGACCGCGCCGGTCTTCGCGCCGTCAACGTCATGATCTCCGACAGCGTCCGCACCCAGCTGCGCGACATCGTCGTCGCCGATCCTGCCGTTATCGGCACCACGCGCACCGTCACGCTTCTGGCATCGGGCGATGTGGACAGCGCCTTCAAGGGCCAGGTCGATCTGACGGTGGATGAGGCCAACCGCCGCATCTCGAACCAGCAGCTCGGCTGGATGAACCAGCTCGCCGAAGGTGGCCAGCTTGGCAAACATTTCAACACCGGCATCTTCGTCAACGGCAATTCGAGCCGTCCGGAAGCGGCGGGTGTCGGTGTGGCGCTGATCGGTTCCTTCTACATGATGATGATCGTGCTGGTTCTGTCACTGCCGATCGGTGTCGCAGCTTCCATCTATCTCGAGGAATTCGCGCCGAAGAACCGTTTGACGGACCTTATCGAGGTGAACATCAACAATCTCGCGGCTGTTCCCTCGATCGTTTACGGTTTGCTCGGTCTTTCCGTCTTCATCAACTTCATGGGCTTTCCGCGCTCGGCCTCCCTGGTCGGTGGCCTCGTCCTGACGCTGATGACATTGCCGACGATCATCATTGCCACACGCGCAGCATTGAAGGCCGTGCCGCCGTCGATCCGTGCGGCAGCGCTTGGTCTCGGCGCTTCGAAGATGCAGACGATCTTCCATCACGTCCTGCCGCTTGCCATGCCCGGCATTCTCACCGGCACCATCATCGGCCTTGCCCATGCGCTGGGTGAAACGGCGCCGCTGCTCTTGATCGGCATGGTGGCATTCGTTGCAAATTATCCGACAACGCCAATGGATCCGTCCACGGCTCTGCCGGTACAGATTTACATGTGGGCGAACGAAGCGGAACGTGCCTTTGTCGAACGGACATCCGGCGCTATCATCATCCTGCTTTTGTTCCTCATCGTCATGAATGTTGGCGCAATCCTGTTGCGTCGCCGTTTCGAACGGCGCTGGTAGAGGGAGATTGAGCAATGAACATGTTGTCGGAAGCAGCAGTTGAAAAGGCGCTGGACAAGAAAATGAATGAAGTTTCGTACAAGATGATCGGCAAGGACGTTTCGGTTTATTACGGCGAAAAGCGCGCGCTTTACGACGTGAACCTCAACGTTCGGGAAAATACGGTGACCGCGCTTATCGGCCCCTCGGGCTGCGGCAAGTCGACATTCCTGCGTACCCTGAACCGTATGAACGACACGATCGATGGCTGCCGGGTCACCGGCAAGATCACGCTCGACACCGACGATATCTACGATCAGGCGATCGATGTCGTGGAATTGCGCGCCCGTGTCGGCATGGTGTTCCAGAAGCCGAACCCGTTCCCGAAGACGATTTACGAGAACATCTCCTACGGTCCGCGCATCCACGGTCTGGCCCGTAACAAGGCGGATATGGACCAGATCGTTGAGCAGAGCCTGCAGAAGGCCGGCCTGTGGAACGAGGTCAAGGACCGCCTGCACGAATCCGGCACCGGCCTTTCCGGTGGTCAGCAGCAGCGTCTGTGCATTGCACGCGCGGTTGCCGTCAGCCCGGAAGTGATCCTGATGGATGAACCCTGCTCCGCGCTCGATCCGATCGCAACCGCCAAGGTCGAGGAACTGATCCACGAGCTGCGCGCCAATTTTACGATCGTCATCGTTACGCACTCCATGCAGCAGGCAGCGCGTGTTTCCCAGCGTACGGCCATGTTCCATCTTGGTCATCTTGTCGAAGAAAACGAAACGGACAAGATGTTCACCAATCCGGACGACCAGCGTACGCAGGATTACATCATGGGCCGCTTCGGCTGATTTCCGGCCGGCGCTTTATCGAAACCGAACAAGACTGGTGCCTTTGCCGTGCCCCGCTGGTGTGCACGTGCATGAAGGCCAAGCCGGAGGATTAGACCATGACACAGACAACGACCCATTCGCATATTCTGTCCGCTTATGACGACGAATTGAAGTTCCTGACGCGCCGCATCGCCGAAATGGGCGGTCTGGCCGAGCAGATGTGCGCCGACGCCGTGCGCGCGCTGGTCAATTCCGATGCTGCGCTTGCGCAGAAGGTCATTTCCGACGACGCGATCCTCGACCATTCCGAGCGGGAGATCGGCGACAAGGCCATCGTCACCATCGCCAGACGGCAGCCCGTCGCGGCCGATCTTCGCGAAATCATCGGCACGCTGCGTATTGCTGGCGATCTCGAGCGCGTCGGTGATCTCGGCAAGAACACTGCCAAGCGCGTTATCGCCGTTGCCGGCACCGGCGTGCCGCGCAAGCTCGCCCGCGGTCTCGAACATCTGTCGGAACTGGCGCTGGTGCAGCTCAAGGAAGTGCTCGACGTCTATTCCACCCGTTCCGCCGAGAAGGCCAATGCCATCCGCGAGCGTGACGAAGAAATCGACGCCATGTACACGTCGCTCTTCCGTGAGCTTCTGACCTACATGATGGAAGATCCGCGCAACATCACCACCTGCACGCATCTTCTGTTCTGCGCCAAGAACATCGAGCGTATCGGTGATCATGCGACGAATATCGCTGAGACAATTTATTACATGGCCACTGGCAGCCAGCCGGAGGGCGAGCGTCCGAAGGACGATAGTTCCAACACACTCGGTTCGGTGACCGAATAACAGACAGGCAGAAGCTTGCGGAGTTAGTATATGGTGCCCAAGATTGCAGTTGTGGAAGACGAGGAAGCGTTGAGCGTCCTGCTTCGTTACAATCTCGAGGCTGAGGGATACGACGTCGACACGATACCCCGTGGCGACGAGGCGGAAATCAGGCTGCAGGAACGTATTCCGGATCTTCTCATCCTGGACTGGATGTTGCCCGGTGTTTCCGGCATCGAACTGTGCCGGCGCCTGAGAATGCGGCCCGAAACCGAACGCCTGCCCATCATCATGCTGACGGCGCGCGGTGAAGAAAGCGAGCGGGTACGCGGTCTTGCCACCGGTGCCGACGATTATGTCGTCAAGCCGTTTTCGACGCCGGAACTCATGGCCCGCGTCAAGGCTATGCTGCGCCGGGCCCGCCCGGAGGTTCTTTCGTCGGTGCTGAAATGCGGCGATATAGAACTCGATCGCGAAACCCACCGCGTTCACCGCAAGAGCCGCGAAGTGCGTCTCGGACCGACGGAATTCCGCCTGCTGGAATTCCTGATGACATCTCCGGGTCGGGTGTTCTCTCGCTCGCAGTTGCTGGACGGCGTCTGGGGCCACGATATCTACGTGGATGAGCGCACCGTTGACGTTCACGTCGGACGTCTGCGCAAGGCGCTCAATTTTTCGCACATGCAGGATGTCATCCGCACCGTTCGCGGTGCCGGATATTCGATGGAAGCCTGAGCGAAGCTGAACTGACCAGCTTCAGTCAGCATAACATACGTATAAAGATCAAAAGGCTCGACACCATTGCGGTATCGGGCCTTTTTGATTTTGAACCTTCCCCAAACACGGTGTCTTGACCTTTTGAATGGACAATCGCCTGTCTGTTGGTGCGCGGATTGTGGGCTAGGCGCCATCGGTGATGGAGGAAAAGGCCGAACATTCCGCCGGCGCATTGTTTCCGCAGCCGGTCTGAATTTGTCATAAAAAAACGGGCCCGAAGGCCCGTAGTTTTTGAGTGCTGATTGCGTGCCGCAACACTCAAGCCTTGCGGCGCTCACTGACCGGCTGGTAGGCGAGCTTCGCATGGAACTTGCAATAGGGTGAGGATTCCAGCGCTTCGCAACCGCAGAAGTGGAAATCGTCTTTCAAGGGATCGCCGACCGGCCACTTGCAGGTGCGTTCGGTCAGTTCCGTCAGCGTCAGGCGACGGGAAATCGGCGTCACGACATTTCTGGAAGGAACGTAATCGAGAACCTGCGCGGTTTCGATATCGATCTCTTCGTGAAGAGCGGTTGCTGCATTCGAACGGCTCATGGTCCGGGCCGGTGCCGCGTTGACGCGTGCCGTGAAATTTGTCGCGCGCGGAGCGGGGGCCGCAGTGCGCTTGGGTGCGGAGCGTGCCGAAGTGACCGGTCCGCCAGCCTTGACGCGTCCCGGCAGATTGAGGCGGTGGACCTTGCCGATCACGGCGTTACGGCTTACGCCGCCCAGCTGCGCTGCTATCTGGCTGGCGCTCAGTCCTTCGGCCCACAATTTCTTGAGTTTCTCGACCCGCTCGTCTGTCCAGTTCATGCCGCTTCTCCGCTTGTCGCGTATATTTCGGCAGAATCCGTCTCCGCCTCACGGGCGCGCCGCGAGCGTGGTTTCTGCCAGATTTTAGGTGACTAGTTCCGCCGCAATGCAGTCTAGTAATTAGCGATTAACCTAGTGCCAGCCCGACTCCGTGGCAAGAGTCGCGGGAATCATCTGGAATCGATTTTCCGGTTTTCCCCAACTTGCTGGCGAGTTGAGTCTGAAAGGCAACACCTTGGGCCTCTTTCGGTGATGCCTACTAGTGCTTGAGAAGCCCGGGAAACGCGGACTTTTGTTGACATCGGCAAACGAAGTGACAATAGTGCCCCTGCCGCCGCGAGGCGGCATTTTTGATTTTCAGGCGAGGGATAACCCCGCAAGCCTATTGACAACCTTATGACAGCGCATCCGCGCAAGGAGTGATACAGCCATGGCCGAAGCCGCCGCGCCATTGTTCGATACGTTTTCAAGAGCCCCGCTGCGCTTTGAGCGCGGTGAAGGGGTCTGGCTGTTCACGGAGAGCGGCGAACGATATCTGGATTTTGCAGCCGGTGTTGCGGTTAACTCGCTGGGCCACGCCCATCCGCACCTTGTGGAAGCAATCAAGACGCAGGCCGAGAAGGTCTGGCACGTCTCGAACCTCTATGAAGTGCCCGGACAGGAAAAGCTCGCAAAGCGCCTGACGGAAGCAACCTTCGCAGACAAGGTGTTCTTCACCAATTCCGGTGCTGAAGCGCTGGAATGCGCCATCAAGACAGCGCGCCGTTATCATTATTCAAAGGGTCATCCGGAGAAGTTCCGCATCGTCACGTTCGAGGGCGCTTTCCATGGCCGCACGCTGGCGACGATCGCTGCCGGCGGCCAGCAGAAATATCTCGAGGGTTTCGGCCCCAAGGTCGAAGGTTTCGACCAGGTTCCTTTCGCTGATGTCGATGCCTTGAAGGCCGCCATCACGGCTGAGACGGCCGCACTTTTGATCGAGCCTATTCAGGGCGAGGGCGGTATTCGGGCGCCGAGCAAGGAATTCCTGCAAATTCTGCGTGGATTGTGCGACGAGCACGGCCTTCTCCTGATTTTCGATGAAGTCCAGACGGGTGTCGGCCGCACGGGCAAGCTGTTTGCCTATGAGCAGACCGGCGTTGCGCCTGATATCATGGCGGTTGCCAAGGGTATCGGCGGCGGTTTCCCGCTTGGCGCCTGCCTTGCGACAGCGGATGCAGCTTCCGGCATGACGGCCGGCGTGCATGGCACCACCTATGGCGGCAATCCGCTGGCAATGGCGGTTGGCAATGCCGTGCTGGATGTCGTTCTGGCTGACGGTTTTCTGGAAAAGGTTCGTGATGTCGCACTGGTCTTCCGCCAGGGTCTGGCGTCGCTCAAGGATCGTTATCCTGATGTGATCGAGGAAATTCGTGGCGAAGGCCTGCTGATGGGCATCAAGGCGAAGGTTCCTTCGGGTGATCTATTGCAGGCCATGCGCGCGGAGCACCTGCTCGGCGTGCCGGCAGGTGACAACGTCATACGTCTTCTGCCGCCGCTCGTCACCACGGCGGAAGAGGCCCGCGAAGGGCTGGCGCGAGTGGAAGCGGCTGCCGCCTCCCTGACAGCGAAACAGGCGAAAATCGCCTGAAACCAATCAAGGGCGGGCCTCTTCCCAGAGGCTCGCGAGCATGGGACAGTTTGAAATGGCTTCACCAAAACATTTTCTAGACCTTTCGGCCGTTGGGTCGGAGGACTTGCGGACGATTCTCGATGATGCGCGGGCGCGCAAGATTGCCACCAAGGCCGGCACGGCGGAAAAGCCGCTGGCTGGCAAGATGCTGGCGATGATCTTTGAAAAGCCGTCCACCCGAACCCGCGTTTCCTTCGATGTCGGCATGCGCCAGCTCGGCGGTGAGACCCTGTTCCTGTCGGGTACGGAAATGCAGCTCGGTCGTGCGGAAACGATCGGTGATACGGCCAAGGTTCTGTCGCGTTATGTTGACGCCATCATGATCCGCACAACGGATCATTCGCGCCTGCTTGAGCTTGCCGAACATGCAACCGTGCCTGTTATCAATGGCCTGACCGACGACACCCATCCCTGCCAGATCATGGCGGATATATTGACGTTCGAGGAACATCGTGGCCCGGTGAAAGGCAAGACAATCGCCTGGACGGGTGACGGCAATAACGTGTTGCACTCTTTCGTTGAAGGCTCTGCCCGCTTCGGTTACCGCATGAACATGGCGGTGCCCATGGGCTCTGAACCGCATGACAAGTTCCTGAACTGGGCGCGCAATAATGGCGGCGAGATCGCGCTTTATCATGATGCCGACAAGGCGGTTGCCGGGGCAGATTGTATCGTTACCGACACCTGGGTATCGATGAACCAGGAGCACAAGGCGCGCGGCCACAACATCTTCCAGCCGTATCAGGTGAATGAAGCGCTGATGGCCAAGGCCGATAAGGACGCACTGTTCATGCACTGCCTGCCGGCACATCGCGGCGAGGAAGTAACGGACGGCGTTATCGACGGGCCGCAATCGGTGGTCTTCGATGAGGCGGAAAACCGGCTCCACGCCCAGAAGTCCGTCATTGCCTGGTGCATGGGCGTCATCTGACGACCATTGCCGGTTCTGATCGATGCCGGACCAGGTGCTTGAACTTGGCCGCATACATTACCATCTGTGGGACTTCGAAGAGGCTCGTCGGTTTTTTGCTGGCGGGCCATCATCAAGATTTGCACGATTTTCCCCGGAGGCGGTTTCGCTTCCCGGATCTCTGTGCGACAAGCGGAAAAAGCACATTCAAAAAGCCGGACTTTTGGACGGTAGCGGCGCAACGGCTGCGCCAGGGAGTTATGATATGGCAGATGTAACGGTTGAACTCGACGATCTCGTTCTTGCTGGCGACGACAAGGTCGTACCCTTTCAGGTCGAAGGTCTGGATGTGCGCGGCCGCGCCGTGCAGGTTGGGCCGCTGCTGAACGCCATCCTCGAACGGCACGACTATCCCACGGTTGTCGCCCGCCTGCTGGCGGAAGCGACGGTTCTGACGGCGCTGATCGGTACATCCCTGAAGTTTTCCGGCAAGCTTACGGTGCAGACCAAGGGCGACGGCCCGGTGGACCTTTTGGTAGCGGATTTCACCGCGCCCGAGAGCATGCGCGCCTATGCCCGTTTTGACGAAGAGCGGCTGGCCGAGGCAATCGCTGCCGGCGCCACCTCACCCGAACAATTGCTGGGCACAGGCATTCTCGCTTTTACGATCGATCAGGGTATGGGTATGCAGCCCTATCAGGGCATCGTTCCGCTGGATGGCTCGTCGCTGGAAGAAATCGCCGGGGTTTATTTCCGGCAGTCGGAACAGCTTCCCACTCGCGTGCGCCTCGGCGTTGCCGAGTTCTTCGACCGTGACGGTGAAGGCAAGCCACGCCATGGCTGGCGTGCCGGCGGCGTCATCGCCCAGTTCCTGCCGCAGGCGCCGGAGCGTCTGCGCATGCGCGATCTCCACGGTGGTGATGGCGATGAAGGCGGTCACGAAACGATGGAAGACGATGCCTGGACCGAGGCGGTAACGTTGCTGAATACGGTCGATACCGACGAATTGACCGACCCGCAGGTGCCGGTCGAACGTCTCCTGTATCGGCTGTTTCATGAGAGCGGCGTGCGCATCTATGATCCGCAGGTCATCTTTGATCGTTGCAGCTGTTCGCGTGACAAGATCAAGGGCGTTCTGTCCGGCTTCACCGCTGAAGAGATCAAGGCGAGTGAGGAAGACGGCGCAATTGCGGTGACGTGCGAATTCTGCTCCACCACCTATCGCTACGACATCAGCGAGTTTGAAAACGTCTGAGTAAAAAGCCGCGCTGTTAAAAGGCGCGGCTTTTCAATTGCTCGTGAACCTCAGTTCAACACCCGTAAAAGCCCGGGTGAATCCAGCGAAAAGGCGGGAATGGTGACATTGAACACCTCGCCGCTTTCGGTTTCCATTTCATAATGGCCGAACATCAGGCCCGAAGGCGTGTCCAGCGGGCAGCCGGAGGAGTACTCATAGCTGTCGCCGGGGTTCAGGTGCGGTTGCTCACCCACGACGCCCGGCCCATAGACTTCATCCACCTGGCCGTTCTGATCGGTAATATGCCAATAGCGGTTGACGAGTGTCACCGTCATATCAGAGTTGTTCGAGATCACGACTTTGTAACCCCAGACGTAACGGTCGTCATCCGGGTCGGATTGTTCTTCGAGATAATACGGATCGACCGTCACCTCGATATCCCTTGTCAGAGCACGATACATACGCGCCACACCTCGATATTATGCCTGTTGCCATTATCCTACACTATAGGCTCTGGCTATCGTCAAGAAAATGAACGGCTTGACGGGTGGGCGCCACCTGTTGTTGCGCCGTTTTCCACCGTTAGGGATAACGATAAAGGTAAATATTGGTTGCCCGCCACAGGATTTTGCCCTCTGCGGAGCCGGCTGCACCATGGCCCGACGCAGGGTAGGGCCATGGTGCTTATGGATTGAATTTTCAGGCGGAAACGGCTGCAAGCCCCTTCGCCAGATCTTCCAGCAGGTCGTCCGTATCTTCGATACCGCAGGAAAGACGCAGAGTTCCGCCGGAAATGCCCAGCTCGGCGCGCGCCTCATCGGAAAGGTTCTTGTGCGTTGTGGTGCCGGGATGGGTGATCAGGCTCTTGGCATCGCCCAGATTGTTGGAAATCTTCACGATCTCCAGCGCGTTCTGCAGCGCGAAAGCCGCATCCTTGCCGCCCTTCAGTTCGAAAGCCACCAGCGTCGAGCCGCCCGACATCTGCCGCGCGATAATATCGGCCTGCGGGTGATCGGCGCGGCCGGGATAGATGACCTTGGCGACCTTGCCGCTATCGGCGAGGAAATCGGCGATCTTGCCGGCATTTTCCGTCTGCTGCTTGACGCGCAGCGGCAGGGTTTCGATGCCCTTCAACAGCGTCCACGCGTTAAACGGCGACATGGCCGGACCGGTGTGGCGGAAATAATCCTGTAGCTCTTCCTCGATCCACTTCTTGTCGGAAAGGATTACGCCGCCGAGGCAACGGCCCTGACCATCAATATGTTTGGTCGCCGAATAAACCACGATATGAGCGCCGAGTTCGAGCGGCTTCTGGAAGAGTGGCGTCGCAAATACATTGTCGACCACGACCTTCGCGCCGATCTGGTTGGCAAGCTTTGCCACACCGGCAATATCCACCACTTCAAGTGTCGGATTGGTCGGGCTTTCAAGGAAGAACAGCTTGGTATTCGGCTGGATCGCCTTTTCCCAATTGCCGAGATCGCGTCCGTCGATCAGCGTGCACTCGATGCCGTATTTCGGAGCAAGCGTCTCAACCACCCAGCGGCAGGAGCCGAAAAGGGCGCGTGCGGCAACGATATGGTCGCCGGCGCGCAGCTGGCACATGATGGCGGCGGTGACGGCGGCCATGCCGGAGGCGAGCGCCCGGGCGTCTTCAGCACCTTCCAGCAGGCACATGCGCTTTTCGAACATGTCATTGGTCGGGCTGGCATAACGGGCATAGATGAACCCGTCCGTTTCGCCCTTGAAGCGCGCTTCGGCGGCTTCGGAGTTTTCGTAGACGAAACCCTGGGTCAGATAGATCGCTTCCGACGTCTCACCATAGGGGGAGCGTAGCGTACCGCCGTGAACGAGCTGGGTTGCCGGGCGCCATTTATTGCTCATGTGATCACCTTCAAAACAAAAAAACCGGCCGCAAAAGCAGACCGGTTCCAAGCACCCGGTCTTTTTAGCCACTTGTTTAACGTGGCTGCAAGCCGACCGGCCAAATCACCACGGGATAAGCTTGCCATACTGCCGTTATCGGCTTGCGTCAATGCTTTCCTTTTGGTTTTGTCGCCGTAAAAAGGAATGATGACCATGACGAGAACCACGGGCATTTTGGCGGATGGCGCTATCCGGGCGCTGTTTGCGGGCGGCAAGCTTAAAAGCGAGGCCGAGCTCGATGTTGACCAGGTGCAGCCCGCCAGCCTCGATTTGCGGCTGGGCTCAAAAGCCTATCGCGTTCGTGCCAGCTTCATGCCTGGCCCCGGAACCCGCGTCATCGACAAGCTCAACCGCTTCAGCCTGCACGAGGTCGATCTCTCTGAGGGCGCCGTGCTGGAAACCGGTTGCGTTTATATCGTTCCGCTGATGGAAAGCCTGGAACTGCCGGCGGAGATGTCGGCTTCAGCCAATCCCAAAAGCTCGACCGGTCGTCTTGATATCTTCACCCGCGTGATGACCGACAATGCGCAGGAATTCGACAAGATCCCGGCGGGATATACCGGCCCGCTTTATCTGGAAATCAGCCCGCGTACCTTCCCCGTGGTGGTGCGCCGCGGCTCGCGCTTGTCGCAGATCCGTTTCCGCATCGGCCATTCGCTGCTCAACGAAAGCGAGCTTCTGAAGCTGCACGAAACGGAAACGCTGGTCGCCAGCGAAACCCCCAACGTGACGGGCGGCGGCATCGCGCTCTCTATCGACCTCAAGGGTTTCGGCGATAACGGGCTGATCGGTTATCGCGGCAAGCATCACACGGCAGTGGTGGATGTCGACAAGAAAGCCCAGCACGACGTTCTCGATTTCTGGGAGCCGCTTTTTGCCCGCGGCCGCGCCGAACTGATCCTTGATCCCGATGAGTTTTATATTCTCGTTTCACGCGAAGCCGTGCACGTGCCGCCGCTTTACGCCGCCGAAATGACGCCCTTCGACCCGCTGGTCGGCGAATTCCGTGTGCACTACGCCGGCTTCTTCGACCCCGGCTTCGGCCACGCACAGGCCGGAGGCACCGGCAGCCGCGCCGTGCTGGAAGTGCGCAGCCACGAGGTACCCTTCATCCTCGAACACGGCCAGATCGTCGGCCGGCTGGTTTACGAGCACATGCTGCAGAAACCGGAAGGCCTCTACGGCACGGGCCTCGGCTCCAATTATCAGGCCCAGGGCCTGAAACTCTCCAAACATTTCCGGGCGGGATAATGAGCGTACCGGGTGCTTGACACCCGTTGCGAACTGTCCGATGTCTTGTCTTACGGTGCGGGTGTAGCTCAATGGTAGAGCAGCAGCTTCCCAAGCTGAATACGAGGGTTCGATTCCCTTCACCCGCTCCACCTTATTTCTCAGGGCTTTCCGCCGTTTTTTGCCCTCGGAAAACAGGCCAGTTTTACAGCCAGTTTTACAAGTTATGTTCGCGTTCTGGCCTCGTTTAACTGCCGGATCATTTCTTTCGTGGCGGAATTTCGGCCCACGTAACGGCGAATAATTTTCTCAACCGTCTCTTCCTCCCAAGCCATAATCTCAGCGATCACGCGAACCGATAGCCCTGCGATGTAGAACTTTGTCGCGGCGGTGCCTCGCAGATCGTGGAAATGCAGATCGCGTTCCAGCATGTTCGTCTTTTCTTTCGCCCGCCAAAACATCGTATTCAATCCGCTCGGCTTCCAAGGCTTCTTTTTGGAGCTGGTCAGGATGACCGGCGAGCGCTTGGGGATGCGCTCTAGAATTTCATTCAATGCGTCGTAGCGCGGTATGATCGCCTCGCGCTTGTGCTTGCTCTTGCCGGTCGAAATGATGATGGCATCGGGGCCGACATGCGACCATGACAGTTTCAGCAGATCGCTGACGCGCAGGCCCGTATGCGCGGCAAGGTCAATAACCCATTTCACCTCGTCAGAGCATCCAGCTTTCACCTGCGCAATGTCGGCGTCCGTCCATATGATCTCGGATCGGTCGGAAGTGTAAAGGTGCTTGATGCCTTCGGCGGGATTGGCGCTAAGCTTGCCCATCGGGTCTACGCCATGGGACAGGATGCGGGAAAGAACCTGCATGCCAGTGTCAGCGGCACGCGGCGTCTCGCTATACTGGCCACGCCATTGGCGAATGCGGGGGCGGATTTTGTCCGCGCGATTGAACTGCGCAATGCTCAAATTGCCAAAATATTCGGAAATGCGATCAATCCACGGCGACCAAACGCGCTTCGTGGAATCGGCGAGCTTCTTGAACTCGGTTGCCTTGTAGTGGGTGATGATTGAGCGGAAGCGTCCGCTTTCCGGTTCCATACGGCTGGCGATGGCTTCGTTATAGGATGCCATAAAAGCCGCCGTTCCCGGCTGGCCGTCGAGCCTTGGGCCACCGCGCCAAGCGTAATAGTAGACATTGCCCTTGGCCCTTACGGTGTGGATGCCCTTTAGCTCAACTGTAACCATGCTTTTTGTCAAACTCCGCAAGCTCGCGGTCCAGATCGTCTTCGTCGTTCTGTGCCGGTGGTGTAAAATGCCATCGAAATGTGCCGTCTGGCAATGTGTCTAGCGCGGTCGGGGTCATGCCGTTCTTTTTCAGTGCTTCGAGGGTAGCGTTTACGTCGCGAATTCGAAGCGTCGGACGGCGGTTTTTCTTCTTTGGGGTTGGGGCGAGGTCAGCCATTTCCGGCCTCCGTCAAAGGCGTGGTGGCTTTAAGGTCAATAGTGGGCATGGCTTCTTCAAGCTCGCGAGCCGTGTAAGTCGCCCGGTCCGTTTTGTATTCGGGAATACCAAGCGCCCACAGGCAATTCTCGGCACGCTCTCGCGCCCATCTTTGTTGTGTCGGTGACAGCGCGTTTTCGCTGAATGCGGTGAGCGCGACGAAACAGAAGGAAAGGACGTTCGCCTTGTCGGCGGCGGTTGGCTTTTTCATTTGCGGCTCTCCGACCTCGCGCGGTAGCGTGCTTCGGCTTCGCCTTTTAATCGGAGGCCGGTAGCGCAGCCGCAATACCCCTGCCACGCGCCATCACGACCGTGCATGTCGCCTTCGTCTCCGCAGACCGTGCACCAGTCGTCATCGGGTTCGGTAAAATCGAGGTCGTCAAGGTAGTCTAGTTCTGCGGCGGCTTCTTCGTTGACGCGATGAATGCAAGCGCCACACACCCTGTAGACCGGGCCGCACATGCCTTCTTCATAGTCTCGGGCCTCGCGCAGATCGTCCGCAAAATGCCTGCACCAATCGCAATTTCCTTTGCGGGCCTCTTTTGCTTCGTCGGATTTCATGTATGCCCGGTAATCGTCAGAACATTCCTGGCACATGTCGATCATTTCGCAGCCGAAGGAATCCGTCTCGCCTTGAATGCGAGCGACGGCGGGGCGGTCCGGGTGTTGATCGCATGTCATGCCTTCGGGAACTTCGTGCGACCTACCGGGCAAAGTGGAGATGGGTCCGGTAACTTCGGCCATTATGCGCCCTCTTGCTTTGCGCGTGTTGCGGCGGAAAGGGCCTTATCTATGGCCTCATCTAGAGTTTTGCCGAACCCGAGAACGTCACCCGTTTCGTGCTTCACCCTTGGAAGATGATTCCCGTAGGGCTTGAGATCGATGCGTCCAGATTTTCCGACAAGGCGAACAAGATATTTCGCCGGGCAGTTCGGGTTATGCTGGATGGCATAGGTCACATCGCGCAGCCTTTCGAAGCCCGCCAGGTCCTCCACCTGTGCGGAGTTGGCTTCCTCGCGCTTGATGACAGCATAGATTTCAGCAATCACGCTGGCATCTTCGATAGCGCCGTCAAAAACCTCGTCCACGATCTTGCCCAAAAGGGCGCGGCTAATGGCGTTAGTCATGCTGCACCGCCTTTCCGTGGAGTGGGCAATGCTGCGCGGTACAGCCGTTCAAGTTCGGCGACGATAAGCGCGCCAGCCTTTACCAGATCGTGTTCCCGGTCTTTCGGCTTCCACCACTTCAAATCCCATGGCCAAAGTGTTTTCGCCCACGGCAGAAATTTTTTGCCAGACTGAACAGCGCCGGTCACCGCGTAAAGTCCAAGGGTGTAAGCGGCTGCTGCCCGCGCCAGTTCTCCATTTACGTGGGTGTCGTCGTGTTCTGGAAGCCATCCTTCCTTTTCGATCTGGCGGCGACGTTCGGCGGCAATGGCCTGCACGGCGGGACTGTACGCCTCGCGGCTGATGATAACGCGCAAATCGTGGGCGGCGCGCAATGTCGTGTCGGACAGCAAGCCGCCGTTGCCACCCTTGCCGCCTGCACCGTTCATGTCGAATTCAACGCAATCAATAAGCTTCTTCGCTGCTTTGATGATGTCTGTCATGGGGTAACCTCAAGGTTTTTCCGCCAGTCGAAAAAGCCAAGTGCGCCTTTGACCGGGATAAATTCGCAGGGTTTGGGGTTTGCAAGCACGAACCCGTAAGGGCCGAAGAACCACGGGCTTTCGTGGCGCGTGACGCAATCCACGATCTCGACGGTTCCGACGATGCCGCCACGCGGCAGGCGGCGTTCGTCTTTTCGGCCCGGAAAGATAAGTCCGGTCTGGCCTTCGGGATGTAGGGCGGCGCGGGCGACATATAGACCGTCAAGCCACTCTTCTGCCGTCATGCCCTTGGCGGCATGGATGCAGACCGGCCCGCGATACTTCGTTGCCCACGTCCGATTTTCGACCGGCTTGCCCAGTTCGAAAATGCAGTGGACCCACGGCTGTCGGATCGACAGCGCCAGTTGCGGCAGGGCGGCGAGAACGGAAAGCTGTTCGCGCGTCATACTCGGCCCCCCGGGAACGCGTTGTGTTCAACGCCGTCCAGCAAGCGGCCTGCCGCCGTCTTGCCTACGAGTTTAACGGCGTGGTGGGTGTCCGGCTGCGGTAGCACGCGCGCCCAACTCCATGGCTTGTGATCAAGCTCGATCAAATATCCCGTGCGGGAAAGTGCGTGCGTGGAGCATTCTTTTTCGGACCGCTCGATATATTCCGCATCAGTTTCGGTTTCGATCCGCTCAAGCTTCCAAGGCACGGGCTTCCATGCGCCCCACTGTTTGAACAGGAACGGAATGCGATGGATTTGGCACTGGTCGCGCAAGGCGCGTATCCATTCGGGATGCATCGGACGTGCGCCCGGTCCGCTTTCTCCGCCTGCCACGACCCACATAGGAGGGCGTGCAAGGTGTACTTTGCCATCGGGGCCGACTTTCCGAAGCGGCGTAGCGAGCAGGTGAAGCGGGCCTAACAGCGGTTCGGCAGAAACCCAAACCATCCAGCCACGTTCGGCAATATCTTCCATGAACGGCCAGCGTGCAGAATAACGGGTCTGGTCCTCGGCAGATGTGCCAAGCCAGATATTGGGAAACGGCAGGTGTCGGCGTGCGAACAAGTAATCGCGCATCCGTTCCGGCCTCTTGGTCAAGACCTGAAACGTGTGCTGCGGGGCGCTCGCCATCACGGCGAAAACCATGTCAATCCACTCGTCCGGCACACCTTCGGCAAAAAGGTCTCCGTGGGCGCAAACGAAGATCATTCGCGGACGGCTCCAGCGCAACGGCTGTTCCATCCACTCCGCATTAAGACGCACCTTGCCGTTCCACACGGGGCCGGATTTCGTATCGACCGTAAGTCCTTCTCGGCTTTTGTGGTTTTTCAGCCGGGTTCCTGCGAGTTTCATCGCGTAACAGTTGGTGCAGCCCGGAGAGACTACAGCGCAACCCGTGATCGGGTTCCAAGTGGCGTCGGTCCACTCGATTTTTGTATTGTCGGACATGGTTGGGTTCTCTCTGGCTGGATAGAGGCGGGCGGCGACCGCCCGCGCTCCGGGTGAAATCAGGCCGACATTTCCGGCTTGCCCGCGAATTTCGGCAGGGCAAGTTCTGCGGCGGTTTCGTGCAGGGCGAAGTTGACGGCCTTCGTGATGTGGATGTCGGGCCGGTAAAGCATGCAGGTCCACGAAAGGGTGCCTTCACGAAGGCGGTAGCGCAGACGCACGGGCAAGCGGATGCTTTCACCCTGGAAGAACGGCGCGATGTTGAGGACGAAGACGCCCGGCACGGTGATCGGGTCGCCGTTGGCGTTCTTGTGGTCTTCCTCGAAAACGATCTGGCTTTCGCCCGTTTGCAGTTTCAGGGCCGTCTTAACGCGGGTTTCCGCGTTGATCTGCAAGCCCTGCGAAAGCACTACCAGTTCATTCGGGTAGGCAATCTTGGCCCGGAACAGCAATTCGAGGTCTTTCACCTCGTCAGAGTCCGGCGAGGCCAGTTCGGCGATATGGTCTTCGATGAATTCCGCAAACTCGTTTTGCGTCAGCGCTTTGCCATGGATTCCCTGCCAAGCTTTCCACTCTTCGGAAAGCGGGAACGCATAGTGGACACGGTGCTTGCCGTTGTCCGGGTCGTTGCCGTGGTAGTCGATAACGGCGGTGAAGGCGGGGGTACGCCAGTCCGTCACGGCAAAGATCACGCTGTTGTCCGTCTTGTGACGCTCGACCAGCTTGACGAAGGAATCCAGCGTTTCAACATTGGCGGTGCCCTGCTTGCGCTCGGGGCGGGTGCGCCATGGCGCAAAGACTGCCGACACGTCAGACAGCTTGCCACTGGTCGGGTCCAGCAGCGCCGGGACGGTCGGGGGAATGCCCTTGGAGTCGGCAGGTGCCGGAACCTGCACAATCGCGGCATTGGTCTGCGCCGCGAGCTTTGCGATTTCGGCGACGGCGGTTTGGGTGAGTTGGTCCATTTCGGTTCCTCTGTTGGTGCGCCGGTCACTGGCCGGACGCGGTTGCTAAGGTTGGGAAATCAGCCTGCGGAGACTTCGCGCGGCGAAAACATGTCGTGCTGGCGGGGATGCTCCGTCGAAAGCGCGCCGTCTTCGACAACCCAAAAGACCGAGTTCTTGCGCGGCAGCTTCGGGGTTTTGGATTCCATATCGGCGGCAATCGTCACCATGCCGTCCTTGACGGACAGGGACAGTTTCAGGGTCACAGAACCCTTGAAAGACTGCATGGGGTTGGCCTCGGACATGTCCGAAAGCTTTTCCAGCGTCTGGCCGATCTCGGCAGAAAAGGCGGGGTTAAGCTGGCCGTTTTCCAGCATGCCGATGATGGTGGAGGCATCGCGTATTTTCTTCATGCGGATGGTTCCTTGTGGTTCGGAGGAAGGTCACGCGCGCCCGGCGGCGGCGTGGTGGCGCTTGATCTCGGCGAGGCTGGTGGCGCACAGCGCCGCGCCGCCGATGATGGCGAGGATGAGGACGGCGCAAACGCAGGCCAGAAAGAACCGGCCATAGGCGGGCGTTGCCTGCTGCGGGCGCTCTGTCGGGATCATGGGTGATATCTGGATCAAGGCTGTCTCCATCCGTTCGGGAAGCCGCCTCGCGTGAGGCGGAAACCAGAGCGGATGTTTCAGGCTGCGGCCATGCCGTCACAGAAGCCCGTGTAGGCGTCGTCGTACCAATCGAGCTTCTTGGCTTCGTCCAATGCGGCGCGACTCAAGTCGTCGGCGTACTGCCAAAGGTCATTCGCCATTTCGAGGGCGCTTGCTGCCGCAATTGCCTCAGTTGCAGCTTCGCGAAGGCGCACATGCAACGGCTTCGGGGTTTCGTCCTCGTCTTCATCTTCTGCAATAGTCGGCGGGACAAGGTTGCGCTCCGCAACTTCTGCGCAATGACGCAGATACAAGGCGCGATTGCGAAGCCTCTTTATATCGGTATCCATTTTGCTCTCCGGTGATGATGTTGGATGATGGCCCGAAGGCCATCGCCAAACGGCATCAGGCCGCAGCACGCGCGTCCTGAACGCGCATGTCATGGAGACGGGCAGTAGCGGCATCGCCGCAGCGGTGGATTTCATCGGCGGTGAACCATTCCCGAAGGTCGGCTTTCGTGCAGCCTTCGCCCACGCGCTGGATGGCATCCGCCATCGCCTGCGTCAGTTCGGTGTCGTTTGCGGTATTGATGCGCATTCCGGTATCTCCTGATTGGGGTTGGGCGAGCCTTTTTGCCTCATGCTCGGGAGGGCTTTTCAGCGGGACAACCGGCCTGCGACGAAGCCGATTGCGACCAGCAGGACGCTGGAAACGAGGTCCATGGCGAAGGAAAAGAAGAGGGCCTGCATCGTGACGAGAAGGCTCGCCGCCGTCGCCAAGGCGATATTCTTCGCGGTAGCCATGGTTAGAGGTACTTGGCCAGATCAAGCCCGACAGTGGACGCGATCTTCGCGAGCACTGCTTTTTCGTCGTCGGAAATGCCGCCGCTGTCTGCCACGTCCAGCGCGACCAGAAGCACGGTTTCGCTCATGTCGTGGTCGGCCTTGATATCTTCGATTTCCTTGAAGAGACCGGCCTTGCCAACGCGGCCCACGGCGCGGCTGCACATCTTGTCCATCGTCGTTTCGATGGCGCGGGCATCGAACGCGCCGGAAAGGGCGGCGTTGGATTTCACGGCGGCGACAGCCGCCAGAAGTTCCTTGTCGTCAAGCTCGCCGTCAGCGGTGGCGACGAGTGCGGACGCGGCGCAAACCGCTTCCAGAAAATCGGTCTTGCCGGAAAACTTCTTTGCCTTGTCTCCGACGAGGCTTTTGAACATTGCAAGCATAAGGCTCCATCCTTCTTTCGTTGAGGGAGCCGGGCGGCAGGTTCACATTTCGAGGGTGCGCCGCCCGGCAGTCTGCCCGAGCCGCAACGAGGTTCAGCGGCTAGGATGACTTGGAAAATAAATCCAATTCTTAGTTTGTCAATCAATAATTGGAAATAAAATCCAACTTGCGAAAACGACTCGACTCTCCGGCCGTTTTTGCAAATATTAGAACGGAAGGAGAACAAAATGGGCTATGCACTGATGAAATATAAGACGTTCACGCTGTTTCTGCGGTGTGAAAATTGCCTTCGCGAGACGTCAAGGGTGGTCGAAATCCCTCCTGGGGATGACAGCCCGCGCGATGTGGACGAACTGCTTGAAAGCGGTTTCCTAGCGCAAGTTCCGTTCTCATGCGGCCCATGCGGTAATCCGATTGCGCAACTAATCGGAGTGAAGGAGTGAAGCTATGCGGGAAACAGAAGTTTTGGAATTTGTTATCGTCCCCCCTTACCCTAAACGCCACCAAATAGCGGCTTCCGAAGCGCATTTCGCGGACTTCCTCAAGCGGCGGTTCCGGGGGTACTCATTCAAGGTGGCGGGGATCGCGCCTGTCGGTTCGGATGACGATGATAATTTTCACGTCATCCCCGTTATGAGTTTCCTAGATGACGCGGGGAACATGCGAATGTGTGAACCGCCCCAGCCGTGGATAATCAATGAGATTAGCGAGGCGTGCCGCGAGTTTGAGGTAAACAAACGCCGTTGGCTTTCTTAAAACGACAAGTCATTTATGATGCGGCGCGCAAGCGCGATAATCTCAACCTGCGTGCCGTCATCTGCTGCGTAATCTCGATTTATTACTATTGGCTTGTGTCTGGCGTTCGTTGAGCGAGGGTGAAACTCGGTCCTGTCTTGATAGATTTCCACCTGCTTGACTGACCATTCACGCGTCATGCCGCCGTCCTTGGACCGCTCTACGACAACAACCATGCCATCTCGCAGCACTACCTCGTTGGCGATATCTTCGAACGATACGGCAACAATTCTGTCACCTTCGAGGATTGGCCGGGGTTTCAGGTCGTTCATCGAGTCGCCGGATACGTCGAATATCATCTGTCGCGCATGCGGAAACCGGTCGTCGGGCGGCACGGAGACTAGTTCTCGCTCTCTCTGATCGAAGGCGTCAACCTCTCGGAAGGTTCCGGCTTCGACTTTGCCTATTACAGCGGCTGCAACAAGCTGGCTTTGAATGGGTTTGACGTTTTGTTGGTCGGCTAACTCGACCCCGTCTCTCAGCCAAATATGCGAAACGCCCAGCGTATTAGCTAGAATTTTGAGCGTGTCGCCGCGAGGCTGGCTGATGTCTCCGCGCAGATATTTGTTCACGCTGTCATAGGGAATGCCGGAGCGCTTCGAGAGCTCCTTCTTCTTCCAACCCTTGGCGTCCGTCGCCTCTTGTAATCTTTGCCACCAATTCATGTTTGCCATCATAGAGCCGGAGTTATTTTCCGTTTTGGATTTCTGTTGCCTTGTAATTGGATTTTAAATCCATTATTGGTGCGTGCATGGACACGTCACCGACTCTCACAATTGCTGAAATCATCAGCCGCGCTGGCGGACCCAAGGCAATTGCGGACGCAAGCCGGTTGACTGCCGACCCCTTCTCAAAGGATGCGGTCTACAAGTGGGCGAAAGGTGGGATTCCAGATCGCCATTGGCCAATCATTATCGCGCTTACAAATCTGGAAGTTTCGGCGATCTATTCCGCAAATCTTGCGACAAGAGGCAACGTATATCCGCAGCTTTTCCATGAGGCAGCAGAATGAACCGCCTCTTTTCCCTTTCGCGCGGCCAATCCTCCCGGCCTGCTGCGACCCGCGCCGGTGCGCTTTCCTTCTTCTCGCCCGGCGCGGGCACCTCTCGTTTTGCATGTGGGCCTCCGTAACTTCCTGACGCCCTGAAACTCTCATCTCCAATCAATTCCCACCACGGGAAAAACGCCGGGATTTTCCCGGCGCGGGAAAGGTATTGTCTCATGATTTCAAACGCATGGTTTCACCGCATCAAAGCCGCGCAACGTGACCTTATCCGCCTCGTGGGCGGTATCGAGCGTGCTGCGGAAATTTCCTCGATTTCGAAAAGCCACATCGGGCGCATGAACAATGCGACCGACCCGGAATTGATGCCGCTGCACGCTGTCTATGCGCTGGAAAGCGAATGCGGCGTGCCGGTCGTCACCTCTGCGATGGCGGAACTTAACGGGCGGCGACTGGCCGACCCGGAAAATGAACGCGCCGCCGAACAGTGCGTCGTCGTCACCTATTCCGAAATGGTCCGCAAGGCTGGCGATCTGATTTCCGGCGGCGCGGTTGCGATTGCCGACATGGTGGTGACGCCAGCCGAAGCGACCAAAATGGACCGTGACGCGGCGGAACTGGAAGCCGGTCTGGCGGCATTTCGCAAGGCGCTCGCCAGTGTGAAAGCCAAGGGCGGTCATAAGGTCGGGCTTAGCGTCGTCGGGGGTGCGGAATGAAGCGCCAGACCGATCCGGCTATCACCGAACTGATGAAGCGCCCCTTGTCCGAACGTGCAAGGGGCTTTTTGCGGCATGTGAAATGCGAGGGCGGCAAGTTGGATTTGTCCGCCCTTGGCCTCGCTTACCATATCGTCGCCGAAGAATGCCGCCGCTGCGGATACCTCCATGTAACAGCCGATGGTGACACCGCCAAGCTGACCGGCTTGGGGCAGGCGTATCTTGACCGTTTGATGAGGGCGCATTGATGGCCCCGTACAAGCAAGTCAAACTCCCCAAGCCCGGCCCAAGCGCGCTTATCGTCATCACTGCCGCCGTCCGCGACGGAACCGTGACCGTGGAGACGCAGCAGCAGGGTGCGGCGGCGAATAAGTCCGTCAGCAACGGCTATCTGACGCGGGATAAGAAGGATGGCAAAACCTACTATCCGACCGACCGCGCGCGCGAAATGCTGGCGATGCTGGAAGGTATTGCGGAACCGGGCGACATGCCGGAGCGCGAAACGGAAACAGCCGTGGTGCCGGTCGCGGACGCTTCCGGGCTGGTCGCCACGGTAGAACGGGCCCGAGCGCTTCTTGATGATGGCGATATCATCAACGCCCGCATCGTCGCGTCTGTCGCCTACAATCAGGCGAAGACCGCCGCACAGTTTGCGGAGCAGATCGGCGCAACGGAAAAGCTGATCGCCAAGGCTCGGCGCATGCAGGCCGACGCGCTCTTGATCGAAGCACGCGCGAAAATCCTGATTGCCGATAAATGGGATGAAGCGCAGGCGGCGGGCCAAGCGTCGGTAGGCGGAAGGCCCAAAACCGTTTCCGATGGAAACGGTTTTACGTCCGATGAAACTGGCCTGTCCCGCAAGGAAATCCACGAAGCCCGCAAGCTTGCTGCGGCGGAACATCGTGAACCCGGCATTGTCGAACGGGCGATTCAGGCGCGGCTTGCTGCCGGGCTGGAGCCGACGAAGGCAAATCTTCGCGCGGCGGTCGGCACGGCCAGCGCCACGAAGGAAGAGCGCGGGGCGAACCTTTACGAGACGCCGCCGGAGGCGATGTTTACGCTGTTGGCGCTGGAAGAATTCACCGCATGCGTCTTGGAACCAGCCTGCGGGCGCGGCGCGATATCGCGTATGCTGGAAGCGTTTCATTATGCCGTGGTGCTGGCCGATATCAACGACTACAGCACGGCGGACAGCAACGGCGAATTGCAGGCGGTGCAGGACTTCTTGACCTCGCAGCCGCCGGAAGCCGGCTCGTACGATATCGTCACCAATCCGCCTTACGGCGATATGCTCAATGCCTTCGTGGCCTACGCCCTGCGCGTCTACAAGCCGCGCAAAATGGCGCTTTTGCTCAATCTGAATTTCCTTTGCGGGTTCGCGGACGATGACCGCAATTTCGTCATGGACGATTGCCCGCCCGCTCGCGTCTACGTCTTCAAGCGCCGCCTTCCGATGATGCACCGCGACGGATGGGACGGCAACAAAGCCAGCAGCCGCATGAATACGGCGTGGTTCGTTTGGGAACGTGACGAGGCCGGAAACTATGGCAGCGCCACCATCGTTCGCCGCGTGGACTGGAAGGATTACCAGCCTCAGCAAGCCGCCGTAACGGCGGAAAGCGAGGCAGCATGAGCGTTTATGTTGACGACATGCGCGCCCCGTTTGGCAACATGGTCATGTGTCACATGTGGGCGGATGCGGATGATGAACTGCTTGCCATGGCGGACCGCATTGGCGTGCAGCGCAAATGGATTCAGGGGCATCCTGTTCTTTCGTTTGGCAAACATCGAGATGCCAGTTGGGTTCATTTCGATATCGCCCTTTCGAAGCGCGCCCTTGCGGTCAAATTTGGCGCTATCGAAACAGACAGGTTCGGTCCGGTCATTCATACGGCCAAGCTGCGGCTTGCCGCTGCCCTTGCTGCCGGGAATGAGGATGAAGCGCAGGCCGCGCGGGCGCGATTAGCTACATTTGAGGGAATTCGCGCGCGGCAAGGCGGTGCGCGATGACGAGGCTTGCCGATCCTGCCCGCGCTCGCGAGCTAAAAGCCGTTGACCGCCTGCGCTACCTTTCGGCTCGCGTTGAAGGCGACGTTTGGGCATTCGAGCCGCGCGGAAACAACATCGCCGTCATCGCCCGCCGTTCGACGGGTGACGAGGCGCTTATCTGCACGTTGCATGCCGACGCCCTGCCGGACGAACGCGACCTGATTTGCGGGGCGGCGGAAAACCTCGCCTTCCTTTTGGGCCTTATTGGTCGGGCATCTGATGCCGTTCGGAACCTGAAAAAGCAGGTGGAGGCGCAGCAAGCCGCCGCCGTGCGGAAAAAATACGCGGCGCAGGCCGCAATGCTGCTTTCCGACCGCACCTTCCAGCGCTTCCTTGAAATTAAGGGCGCGGGCGGGCCGGTGCGCGACAAGGCGCAGGCGGACACCCGGTTGAAAAGCATCCTCGCCATTTCCAGCAAAAAAGAAATCGACAACGACCCGCGCGCGCAAGCCGCCTTCCTGCATTTTCGGAAGGACTTCGAAGCGTGGAAAAGAGGGGGTTCCCGGTGAGCGAACGCATCTTTCCAGAGGTTTCCATTCCCTACGGCGACAAGTCCACCAAAGCCATGCAGATCACATGCGCGTGCTGTGGTGGGGTCGCCTATTTCCCGCATCAAACCGGGATCAATCGCAAGCCGCCAATCGCGGCAACTCAGCACTTCCAGAACAAGGGATGGGTAGTCGGCAACAATCCGCGCAAGGATTTTTGCCCGATCCACGCCAGCCCGGCCAAGCGTAAAGGACAGAAAGCCATGGCGGACACCGTAGCGACGATTGCAGACAAGCCCCGCGAAATGAGCCGCGAGGACCGGCGCATAATCAATGACAAGCTGGATGAGGTTTACGCCAAGGACGCCTATAAGTCCCCCTGGACGGATGCTGCCGTGTCGAAGGATTTGGGGGTGCCGCGTGATTGGGTGGCGCAGGTTCGCGACCAGTTCTTCGGCCCGGCAGGATCGAACCCGCTTTATGATGAGTTCCTGAAAGAGACGAAGCTGGTGGAAGTCGCATTCGTCGCCTGCGAGGAAGCGACCGCACGCGCCGAAAAGGCTGCTGCCGACCAGCGCCGGGCGCATGGCGATCTTTGCAAGGCGATGGACAGCTACCGCGCTCTGGCGCGCAAGGTAGAGCGGGAAATCAGCCGATGACCGACCTCATGCCTATCGTTGAAATTCTGGCTGACTGCCGGACCGATGCGGAGCGCGCGGACTGGCTTTTGCGCGCGCCGCAGGGTGTAATTTATCGCGACCATACGGACATTCGGCGGATTTTGCAGGCGGCGCATTTCTCGCTCGGCGTGGACGCGCTGGACGTGGAATTTGCAGCCATCAACGCCACGCGCCTGCCGGACGGCGGATTGCCGCATACGGTGGTTCTCGGCGTCCACGCCGTGCGCTCTTTCCTGCGCGACGTGGTGCGGAAAGGCGGTGCACAGTGATGGAACCGGATCACGGCGCAATGTCGCGTGCATGGTCTTGGCGTCACGCGGTCGGTAAATCCGGCCTGCCGCCGATCACGCGCCTTGTGCTGCATACGCTTGGCCTGAAAATGGATGCGACCGGCGGTTCCTGCTATCCGCCGATTTCGGAACTGGTGGACCTGACGGGCCTCGATAAGAAAACCGTCCTGAAACACCTCGAAATCGCCGAAGAGAGCGGTTGGATTGTCGTCACGCAACACGGTTTTCGCGGCCAGAAATGGAAGCGGAACGAATATGTTGCGCGCTGGCCGGGGCGCGACCTTTCCGGCAATGCCGCCAGCAGCGAAGATCACGAAGGTGGTGGAAATCCTCCACCACGTTCCGACGATGCCCGCGCCTCCGAAGGTGGTGGAACAGTTCCACCGCGTTCCATCGCCAAGGTGGTGGAAATCGTTCCCGAAGGTGGTGGAAATGAGGATCGGAAGGTGGTGGAGGAGTTCCACCAAGATAAGAATCTTCCAACTAACATTCCAGAAAACTCTCCAGCCGCTGGCGCGGAAGAGGGAGTTTTGAAAAAGGTTGATCGAAAAAAGATAGAGCATGCTTTCACGCTCTGGTACGCGACTTGGAAAAAGGGCGATGTCGAGTTTGCCCGCAATGCGTGGTTCGCGCTTCCGGCGGAAGATCGCGCCGAATGCGTGGAGCGGACGCCTGCCTATCTTCGTTGGGCCAAGCCTGCCGACCTGATGGCCGCAGCGGTCTACCTCAAAAACCGTCACTGGCGCGACCTGCCGGAACATGTTCTTGCTGAGCCGATCAACGCCCATGGCATTGCCAAGGTCTGCGGCAAGCTCTGGATGGGAACGCGCTTTGAGGCGTTGTCGAAAGAGCCGACCGGCCTGCTGTATGTGACCAGCTTTGACGAAACCCGTATCGCCAAGGGCATGATTTCCCGCGAACAGCTTATGTTCGAAAAGCGCCGTGACAATGGCTGGCCACTCGTCAACACCATGCGCGACCTTGCCCGTCGCCGCGAGCCTTTCAACACTTCGCTCTCGCTTCTCCCCTTGGTGCAGGACTTCCGGCAGGTGCACCGCGACAGCGATCTGTTCGCGGCTTGGAAGCACCTGCATGAGCGCAACCGCTGGCCCTTTATCGAGCATCCGCCTGAATGGGTCTATTTCCCCCCGGTCGATGACGGGGCTGACGATCTCGAAGCGGCAGTTGACGCCGCGCTTTCCAAATTCCTTACCACCATCAGCGAGGGACGCTCCAATGATGCATAACGTGAAGATTTATGCCGCCAGCAAGCCGGTCAACCCGGAGCTTTATGACCTGTCGCGCTTTGCGTCTCTGTTCGACCAGATGCAGAACGCGAAGCGACTCAACGTCACCATGCTTTCCATGGCGGCGGAGAATCAGCCGGGAAAACACGAATGGTTCGTCGTGGAGACGAAGCACAAGGCGGAAAAAGCTGTTGAAGACGCCCTTAGCAAAGCCGGTGTGAAAACTTTTTTGCCCGTGGAGAACGTCGGTAAACAGGTCGTTCGTGGTCGGGTTATCCATGATGTTTTGCGCCCGTTGATGCCCGGTTATGTGCTGGTCAACATCGTGTATTCTCCCGCAGCGGTATGCGGGATTGCCCGGCTGGAAGGTGTGGCGGGCTTCGTCGGCGGCATGATCACGCCGCATCGTGTATCAGACGAGGAAATGAATCGATTCAAGCTCTTCGGTACTCAAGAGCTTGATCTTGATTTGGAGCACTGCAAGAGCTTTCGACGTGGCGATAAGGTCCGCTTTAGCGGCGGGCCGTTCGCGGGTTTCACCGGCCATGTCACCAAACTGCGCAAGGATAAGGTGGTTGACGGCGAGCGCATTGCGAGCGGGGCAATCATCGCCGTAGAGATGTTTGGTGCGGTTACGCCTGTCGAAACCACTCTTGCATTGCTCGAAAAGTTGTGACTATGCATAGCACAGGATGATCTGCTGATCCTGTGCAAGCGCGTCGGTTTCGACCGGCGAGTGGAGTTTAAACCTCCCACGCGGGTATGCCGGGTAGACCCTGCCTTGACCCTCTCGCCAGAGAGACCGATTCAAGGCCAGTGCGACAGCTATATCATCGGCGGACTTGAGCGAAAGGCGACCCTAACCCGGTCGCCTTTTTCGTTTGCATAGGGTGTAGGCAACTTCCGGGAAAATCTGACGATGGCTGTTCTGTCCATGAAATGGGCCGACCGCAATCTTGCGGAATACGGCGACCGGATAGCGGAACTGAAACGGCGCTTTCCGACCGTTCTGCCCCGCATCGTCAATCAGGTCGGCAACAGGACGAAAACCGTTGTCATCCGCGAATTGACAAAACAGACGGGCTTGCCGCGTGCCACCATCGTCAAGGCCATCGGCAATCCGGCAACCGCAAAGCCGGGCCGGTTCGTCTATGACATGACCACGCGGGGCGGCAACATTCGCCTCAAATATCTGCGCCCGAAGGAAACCGAAACCGGTGTCGTGGCGCGACCATTCGGCAAACCGACGCTCTATCCCGGCGCGTTCCTGCGTGGCGGGCAGTTCCCCGACCGTAAGCCGGTGGCGCAGTTCAACGGCCATGCCTATTACCGGCTCAATCGCTCCGGCACGAAGATCACCTTCGCCCGCTCGGGCGTCTTCATCCCGAAGGAAATGACCAGCGGCGCGACAGCCGAAGCTTTCCAGCGCATCGCAGCGCCATTGCTGAAAGAGCGGGTCGAAGCCGCCCTTGCCAAGCTGGTCCCCTGACCGGCCACCCCGACCCCCGGTCGCGACCCGCCCCATACCCCCCCCCCTCGGTCGGGTCCTCCCCCAAAAGAGGCCAAGTAGCGGGTGTGGGCGACTGCGGGATTTCGCTCTGTGAAGAAAATTATAGGGGGGTTCCACCGCCCTTTCGATGGAATCGGAATCAGATGGCAAAGAGCTATCCTGACGAGTTGCGTGAACAGGTCGTGGCCTTCATGGACGAGGGCCATACGGTTCGGGAGGCGGCGGCAAAGTTCAACGTCAGCCCGAGTTTCGCGGCCAAATCGCACAAGAAACATGCGGAAGCTGGCGAAAGCCTCCCGCTGCATACCGAAACGGCACCTGCCGAACCGGAAAAGCCTTCGCTCGATATCGAAATCACCGCATCCGAACTGGCGGAACTGCTGAAGGTTTCGAAGCGGGCGGTCTCGGATTTCGTGGAACGTGGAATCGTGGTGAAGACAGAACGGAATCGCTTCGATCTTCGCCAGTCCATCCAGCTTTATTGCGAGCATTTGCGTGGTGTTGCCGCCGGTCGCGGCGGTGACGGCGCGGATGTTCTGACCGCCGAACGCGCCCGACTGGCGCGCGAACAGGCCGACCAGACGGCCATGAAAAACGCGGCAATGCGCCGCGAACTGGTTTCGATGACGGACGTGCGAAACGAGTGGGTTTCGATAGGCCGACGCATCCGCAACGCTGTCCTGTCAGTGCCTTCACGTTGCCGCCAGATGCTGCCGCATCTCACGACCTACGATGTTGACCTGATCGGGCAGGAAATCCGGTCGGCGCTTTCCGAACTTGGTGACGAGGACGATGACAACGGCGCTGGCGACATTGCGGCGAGCGGTATGGGACAGCTTGTTGCCGCCGCCGAAACTTCGGCTGTCGGAATGGATTGAACATACCGTCCATCTGCCGGAGGGCGTTTCTTCGCTGACCGGCAGGGTTCGGCTGTGGCCCCCGCAGCGTGAAATCGCCGATGCCATTGGCGATGGCGCTATTGAGCGGGTAACGCTGGTCAAGCCGGTCCGCGTCGGCTTCACGACGCTGCTGACCAGTGCCATGGCAAGCTTCTGTTCGAACGACCCGTCGCCGATCCTTTCGCTTCTGCCGACAGAGGCCGACTGCCGCGACTATATGGTTTCGGACGTTGAACCGATTTTCGATGCCTCGCCAGCGCTTCGCGGTCTTTTGACCGGCGATACCAGCGAAGGCGGACGCAACACCCTTCTTGCCCGTCGCTTTCCCGGCGGGTTCCTGAAAGTCATTGCCGCCAAGGCACCGCGCAACCTGCGCCGTCACAATGTCCGCATCCTTTTCATTGACGAAGCGGACGGCATGGATGCGACGAAGGAAGGGTCGCCGATCCTGCTGGCGGAACGCCGCACACTGTCGTTTGCGGACCGCAAGATTGTCATGGGTTCGACGCCTGTTTACGAGGCGACCAGCCATGTGTTGCGGGCCTATGAGCAATCGGACAGGCGTATTTATGAGGTGCCTTGCCCGGAGTGCGGTCACTTCCATGAAATCACATGGGCCGATATCCATTGGCCCGAAGGCGAACCGGAAAAGGCGTATTATGTTTGCGTCGAATGCGGCTCTGTGGTGGAAGAACGGCACAAGCCGGGCATGGTGGCGAATGGCCGCTGGCGCGCTCTTCGACCGGAAATCAAGGATCATGCCGGTTTCCGCATGAACGCCCTGATTTCTCTTCTGCCTAACGCCTCCTGGGGGCGGCTGGCGCGGGAATTCGTTACGGTCAAAAACGACCCTTCGACCTTGCAAACCTTCGTCAACACCATCCTTGCCCAAGGGTGGAAAGAGGACGGCGACGAACTGGACGATATCGAGCTTGCGGGTCGGGCCGAAGATTTCGGGCTGGAAAATATCCCGATCCAAGTGCTGATTATCACGGTCGGCGTTGACGTGCAGGATGATCGTCTGGAAGCAACCTTCGTCGGTTGGGACAAAGAGGGCATCCCGTACGTTCTCGGCCATACCGTTGTGTGGGGTCGCTACGATGATCATACCACATGGGCCGAACTGGATGTCGCCCTGACCACGCAATGGGACCATCCCCTTGGCGGCAAGATCAAAGTCGATGCCGTTTGCGTCGATAGCTCGGACGGCGAGACGATGGAAACGGTCTATCGCTTCGCGTTCCCGCGCTTCAATCGCCGCGTTCTGGCGATCAAGGGCGCTGCGGGTAACCGGCCATGGATTGAGCGCTCCAAAACGAACGTGAAGGGCGGACGCCTTTTCATCGTCGGCGTGGACGGCATCAAGAGCCACATTTTCGGCAGGCTGGCCCGGCCCAAGTCAATCCGGTTTTCAAAGGACTTGCCGGAAGTCTGGTACGAGCAGCTTGCGGGCGAAAAGATGGAGGTCCGCTATCTGCGCGGCCAGCCAAGCCGCCAGTTCGTACCGATACCGGGCCGACGCCACGAAGCGCTCGACTGCACCGTTTATGCCTTCGCCGCCCGCCAGATGGTCAACGCCAATTGGGCGCACCGCGAGGGCGAACTTTCGACACCGCCCGAAGCGGCGGTCGCAACCTACACACAAGAAATCGCGAAACCGGAGTGGCTTGCATAATGGCGACTACAGACGATCAAATTGCTGCGCTTGAAGATGCAATCGCAATGGGCGCGCGAAAGGTGATATTCCACTCTGGCGGCACGCGCCGCGAGGTGGAATATCACTCTCTCAAAGATATGAGGGAGGCACTTGCCGCCCTGAAATCCACACGGTCGGGCGGCTCCCGCACCATTTACGCGGCGCTCGACTAATGGGCCTCGCTACCGTTCTCGACCGGACCATTGGTTATTTCTCGCCCGAAGCTGGCCTTCGGCGGGTAAAGCACCGCGCCGCACTGGAGATCATGTCCCGTGCATACGCTGGCGCAGAGACCAGCCGCCTGAAATCCGGCAGGCGTGCACAATCAACATCGGCGGACGCAGAACTTGCGCGTGCCAGTCGGAATCTTCGGGACCGCATGCGCGATCTCGTCCGCAACAATCCGTATGCGGAAAAGGCCGTCCACGAACTCGTTACCCACGCCATCGGCGACGGCATTATTCCGCGCTCGAAAAACAAAAAGCTCAATAAGCTTTTTGCGGAATGGAGTAAGGTTTGCGATGCGGACGGCGATCTTGACTTCAACGGCCTCATCAACCTCGCGACCCGTGGGATGTTTGAAAGCGGGAATGGTCTGGTTCGCCGCCGCCGTCGCAGGCTGGAAGATGGTCTGCCCGTCCCGCTTCAATTGCAGGTGCTTGAAGTTGACCTGATTGACACCGCCAAGGAAGGTATTCTTTCAGATGGCGGCAAGATCATCCAAGGTATCGAATTCGATGCTCTCGGCAGGAAACGCGCCTATTGGATGTTCGGCTCGCATCCCGGCAACAGCTTTTTTGATCCGAAGTCTACGATTGTTTCGAAGCCTGTTCCGGCGTCAGACATTGCCCACGCCTTCGAAAAGAAGCGGACGCAGGTGATGGGCGCGCCGTGGGGCGCGCCGTCAATGGTGGATACCTACGATCTCGCGTCTTACGAACAGTCCGAATTGATACGCAAGCGGCTGGAAGCCTGCATCGTCGGCGTGATGACTGGCGGTGATGAAGCCGACCCGCTAGGCATGCCTGTGGCGGATAATGGCCCAACCAAACCCGGCATCTATGACGTAAACGGCAGGCGCGTCGAAAAATTCGAGCCGGGCATGTTCTACAATGCCGTTGGCGGTCGGGGCATAGAGTTCTCGCAACCGGCAGTGACGGATAGCTATGATCCGTACAAGAACTCGATGCTGCATACCATTGCCGCAGGTTGGCGAGTTCCCCACGCCATTCTGTCCGGTCGGCTCGACAAGGTAAATTACTCTTCCAGTAAGGTCGGGCTTGAAGGGTTCCGCCGGACAATGTCTGCCGTTCAGTGGCTCATCATCATTCCGATGCTGTTGCAGCCAATTTGGGACTGGTTCTGCGAGGCGGCCTACTTCGCTGGCATCATCAAGACGCCCAAGGTTGCCGTGGAATGGTCGCCGCCGCGCTTCTATTCCGCTGACCCGCTCAAAGACGTGAACGCCCGCATCAAGGAAGTTCGCTCGGGCTTCCGTTCGCTCTCCAGCGTCATCGCCGAAATGGGTGAAAACCCTGATGACGTGCTGGACGAAATCGCGTCCGACACGGCCAAGATCGACAAGCGCAAGCTTGTTCTCGACAGCGACCCCCGGCGGATGTCTCAGGCCGGGCAGGTGCAGCAGCGGGACGAAACAGACGACCCGCCCGACGACAAGTCGGAAGACGATGACAAGGACCCCGACGATGACGAAACTTGAACTGCGCAAAGCGCCTGCGTCCCTGCCGATGCAGGTTCGCGGGCAGGACCTGAATGTTAGTTCTATCGATGCGGAGGCGCGCACCGTTACGCTGGTTTTCACAACCGGCGCTGCGGTGCGCCGCCTGCGCTATACCGGATGGGATACGGCTGTCCCGTTCGATGAAATCCTTGTCGTCAGCGAAAGGGCGCTGGACCTGTCGCGCATGAATTTGGGAGCGCCAGTTCTGGACAGCCATTCCCGGTGGTCCACGTTTTCGCAGATCGCCGTTGTTGAACGGGCATGGATCGAAAAGGGCGAAGGATGGGCGACCATCCGTTTCCCAAAGGCCGGAATCGATCTTGCCGCCGACCGCATGTTCGGACTGGTCTCTGACAAGATCATCAAGAATGTGTCGGTCGGTTACTCCATCGATAAAATCCGGGTGGAGGAAGCGGCGAAGAAAGGCGAGGTCGAAAAGATTTTCGTGGAGCGCTGGACGCCAAACGAGATTTCATTTGTGACCGTTCCCGCCGATCCCGGCGCGCAGGTTCGATCCAGCGAAGCCACGTTCCCCCTCTCTATCCAGTCTGCGGCATGTCTCGGTCTTCGGGCCGCACGCATGCGCATGGCCGAAGCCGAACGCCGCTTCGACTGAACACTCATTCCAATTTTTCCAGTTCGCCGCCTGACTTCCACCGGGGATGCAGGGCGACGGCGCTTGTCCTGCCCGGTAATACAAAAGGAACCGCACGCCATGAAAAAGGCTGCATATGTTTTCGCGACCGTCGCCGCAATCGTCTGCTTCGGTCTCGCCTTCACCATTCTTTCCGCCGACCCTTCCCACGCGGCCTCGCTGCTCGGTCACGATGCATTCGTGCAGACGCGCGGCATGCTGGATCATGTCTATCAGGCCACCCCGGCACTGCTCGCACTCCGGGCGAAGGCCACCGACCTGACGACGCGCGCGGAAAGCAAGCGCGCGGAACTGGTGGAGGGGCTTTCCGATGAAGCCGCCCGCGCCATCGAAAAGGATCATTCTGCGATTCTTACCGAACTGGACGGTGTGCGTGCCGAGATTACCGCGCTTGAAAACGCGGAGAGGAACGCGCCGACGCCCAGCGAGAGCAACCCGCAGGCCATTGCGCAGAGCGCCGTTCGTGCCGAACGCGAGCGCGTGACCGCTATCGAAGAACTGGCAGAGCGTGCCGGGCACGCGGGCTTTGGTCGTGACCATATCCGCTCCGGCACTTCTCTGGATAGCTTCCGGGGCCTGCTTCTGGATCACTTGGTGACCAGTGAGCGCGCCGCGCCGACCGACAGTCGCGTTCGCGTACATGTCGGCAACGACGAGGCCGATACAATCCGTTCGGCCCGTGTCGAAGCGCTCGCTTATGGTCTCGGCGCGCCCGTCCCGCAGGCTGGTCCGTCCGCCGCTGCCCGCCAGTATATGGGCCAAGGTCTGGTAGATATCGCCGCCGATTGCGTGAATTTCCACGGCCGCCGCATGCTGAATGCCCGCGATATCGACAACATCTTCAGCCGCGCCGCGCATTCGACTTCGGATTTCCCGGTTATCTTCGAAGGCGCTGTCAACCGCACGCTGGAACAGCGTTATGCTCTGGCGCAGCCGACCTTCAAGCGCTTCGCCCGCAAGAAGAATTTCCGCGACTTCCGCCCGGATACGATCGTCAAGACCGGCGATTTCCCGATGCTGGAAAAGATTCTGGAAAACGGCAAGATCAAGTTCGGTTCGTTCGGCGAAGGCAAGGAAGCCGTGCAGGCTTTCAGCTATGCCATCGCTCTGAATATCAGCCGCCAGATGCTCATCAATGACGATCTTGGCGCCATCGCCGAACTGCTGACGAGCTATGGCGCTTCGGTTGCCCTGTTCGAAGAAGTCACCTTCTACGGCGGTGCGTACAACGGCAAGCTTGCTGACGGCAAAACCGTCTTCCATGCTGACCATAAGAACCTTGCGGCTGCTGGTTCTGCGATTACTGTCGATAGCGTCGGCGAAGGCCGCAAGTCGATGGGTCGGCAGACCTCTCTGGATGGCAAGCCGTTGCTCGCAAACCCGGCGCGTATCATGCTCGTCGGCCCGAACCAGTTGACCGATGCGGAAAAGCTGCTGGCATCCATCACGCCCGCCACGGTTTCCACGGTCAATATTTTCTCCGGCAAGTTCGAACTGGTGGAAACGTCGCAGATCGCGGACAATTCCTGGGACCTCTTCGCCGATCCTTCGACCGGCTCCAATTACCGTTGGGGTTACCTCGAAGGTTACGAGGCTCCGCGCGTTCGCATGGATGAACCCTTCGGCTCGCAGGGTTTCAGCATGTCGGTGGAACACGACTTCGGTTGCGGCGCGACCGATTTCCGCTTCGGCTATCACAACCCCGGCCAAGCGTAAGCCGCCTGCCTGACTTCGTTGGGGGAGCCGCTCGGCTCTCCCTTTCTCCGTCACGTTGATCGCAAGGAAGATCACCATGAAAAACTATCGAGGCCCCGCCGATACGGTGGAAGTCACCGCGCCCGCCGATGTCAATTCCGGCGACGGCGTTCTTGTCGGCAAGCTGTTCGGCGTAGCGGAGTTTTCCGCCAAGGCTGGCCAGCGCGTCAATATTTCCCGCTCGGGCATTTTCACCCTGCCCAAGACGAACGCGCAGGCATGGGCCGAAGGCGCAGTCCTTTATTGGGATGGTGCCAAGCTGACCACCGCCGATAATGCTGGCGCAAACACCAAGGTCGGTTACGCCGCCGCCGTCGCCGCCAATCCTTCGGCGACCGGCGACCTCATCTTGCATCAGTAAGATGGTGGACTGGCGAAAACTGGAAGCTGCCGTTGACCGTAAGGTTGGCGGCGCTTTTGGCGAGACGGTCCGCCTGTCGTTCTTGGTGAACGGCAAGACGGACCCGGACCGCCCGCAGATCGTCATCCGCTGCGAAGCCCTGCACACGGAAGACGACACAACGCGACCCGCAGGCAATGCGGTTAGCGGCCCCCATCGTGTGCGCTTCGCTGCGGCGGATGCCGTCCTGTTCATTGACCGTTCGACATACGAAGGCCCGGCGCTCAAACCCGGTGACCGCGTGCGGGCGATGGATCGGGCTGGCGAACCGGCTTGGTCGGTTGATTTCGTCAGCGACCGGCACAGCAACCTTATCGCTGTTGCCTTGAAAGAGATTTAGGAGCTTCCATGTCCTTCATTCGCTTTGCCGCCCGCATCTCCGCCGTGGAAGCGACCAAGGGAAACACCATTGTCGGCTCGAACGTGTTGGACAGCGAAATCGGCGTACTCGATATCGCTGCCGACGGTTCATTGCGGACGGATAAGGACAAGCAATTTATCTCGGTTTACACTGACAGTTCTAAGGTTGTGGACGGTCTTGAACTTCGCTCCCTATCGTCCCCCGGTCTTCTTGATATCGTCTTCGAGTCCGGGGTGGCCACGGCGCACGCGATCACCGATTCCGAAACGGATGAAAGTATTATCCTTGGCATGCCTGCGACGGATGCCACGTTTGAGTTTCTTCTTGATATGGCTCTTCGCCAGACTGGCGATGCCCTCAACGATCCCGATAATGAATGGGCGGTAATTTTCCGCTCTCTTTGCCAGTCGTTTCAATCGGCCACACGGTCGCGCATTAGCGGCGATACCAACGGGATGCGGCTTGCGGCGCACCAACTGAAAGTCACCGCGAGTATGGTGGCCGAACCTTTGCGCGGGGAACCGCTCAAGCCGGGTTCGCCTTTCGCCCGGTTTCTCGCCAAATGCGAAAGTGATCTAGCTCCGAATGATCCGTCCATGGCGGAAAAGATCGCTCTTATTCGTGCGCAGCTTTCCGGCAACGCCAGCGAATTGCAGACCGCCATGCGGCGATACGGTCTTATTCATGACGAGGCCGACGCCATGTTGATCACGCCTTTCGAGGGGTCGCCCTGATGGCCAGTTTAGTGGACCAGATCACAGACCTTTATGTGCGGATGGCCGAACTTGAGCGCCGCAACCGCAACCGGCGGCGCAAGGGTACGATTGCCGAAGTCAGTGACGACAAATCCAAGTACCGCGTCAAGCTGTCGGAACAGGCGGGAAAGCCCTATCTGACGCCTTGGATCAAGGCGCGAACCCTCGCTGCCGGTGGCGTCAAGGTGGATGTCCTCTACAGCGTCGGCGAACAGGTGGATGTTGTTTCCGAAAACGGCGACATGACCGATGCGCAGATAGATTTCTCCACCTATAGCGACGACAACGCACGCGAGAACAGTGACACGCCATTTCATATCAAGATCGGCGATACCGTCATTGAAGCGTCGGCGGGGCAGGCGAAAGTTACGTCGCCGAAGGTGATTGTTGAATCGCCGAACGTGCACCTTGGCGGTGACGGCGGCAAGCGTGTCGCCCGGATCGGCGATCTAGTGCACGTCATGTCCGGTTCTTCATCCGGCAAATGGCCGATTGTCGAAGGCTCGGAAAAAGTCTTCGCGGTGGACTGAGGAAACCCCATGAAAAACTACAAGGTTCGAACCGGCTGCGAAATCGCCGGGCGCTGGCGGTCGGCTGGCGAAATCATCCCCCTGACCGACGACGAAGCCCGCGAGCTTGCGCCGCCCTTCGGCAATGTCGTTCTCCCTGAAAAAGAGGATAGCGCCCATGGCAAGCTCAACCGGCGTAAACGGCCAGACCGGCGCACCGCTGAATGATTGGCCGCATACGGAGCAATCAATCCGCAAAATTCTGAGAACGCCGAAAGGTTCGCGCGTCATGCGCCGGACCTTCGGCAGCAATGTCCCTGATTTTATCGACGGCAAGATGACGCGGCGAAACGTGCTTGCGCTCTACTCAGCCGCCGCAACGGCAATCCTCGAATGGGAACCGCGCTTCCGAATGACTGCCGGGCGCGTGACCCAAGCGGATGCCGGTGGCGTCATCGCGCTCGATATCTTCGGCACCTATTATCCTCGCGGCCATCGCGGCGATTACTCCATTGCGGAGAGCGCCAGCGTCCGCGTCATTTATCCGGGCAAGTGACCATGGCGATTTACGCACCGACGACGATTGATGTTTCGCGCCTGCCGTTGCCTGATGCGATTAGCCCGCTGGATTTCGAAACGCTTTACAGCGAATTCAAGGTCCGCTTCCTCGCGTTCTGGAACACGCTGCGGGCGGTCAATCCGTCGCTACCGGAATATGACGTGCAGGATCTCGAAACGGACCCGGCGGGCGTCGTCGGTGAAGCTTGGTCATACCTGCGCCTTCTGGACCGCCAGAACGTCAATGACACTTTCCGGTCGCTTCTGGCGGCATATGCGAAGGGGTCCAATCTGGATGCCATCGCCGCAAACCGCAACATAGTCCGCCTGACCGTGGTTCCTGCAACCGCAAATGCGGCGGCGATCATGGAAGGCGATGACGCACTGTTGCGTCGTTATCTGCTGTCCTACGATCTGCCGTCCGCCGGTTCTGCCGGTCGCTACCTTTATGATGCGTGGACGGCTTGGCCACAATCTGCTGACAAGGCCCTTGGGCTTTGGGATGCGCGGGTGAATGGCCGGGCGGTCCATGGCCGTCGCGGCGACACGGATGTTGTTGTCATCGGCCCGATGGGCAGGCTTCCGACTTCCTTGGAGCTGGATACAGTCCGGGCGTCGGTAACGAACCCGAACCGTGCGCCGGAAGCTGTGGCTATCTCTGTCATGGCCGCCGGGCGGACGGAATATGGGGTCTCGCTTGTCCTCGAAATTCCGGCGGTCGGGCCGTCTGCCGATATCGTCCGACAGGAAGCGGAAAAGCGTGTCACCGCAGCGGCGACCGCCCGCATCCTGATCGGTGGCGAAATTCCCGAAGCCTTGTTTTCGGGTGCGGCCTTCGGTGAAGGCGTTATCCGGGTGCGCGACCTCGCGCCGGTCGTCATCCAGCCCGACGCCTACAAGGTGCCTGTCATGACCAGCCTTAACATCGCTGTCGAGGTGCGGGCATGAACGACGTAGGTGTGTTGCTGCCGTCATCGGCGGAGCCATTCGAAAAGGCGCTTGCCGCCGGTATGTCGGATGATCTGCCGATACCTTACGCGGTTCTGATGGACCCCTACCAAACGCCCGCACGGTTTCTGCCGTGGCTGGCCGTGCATCATTCGGTCGATCTCTGGTTTGATGATTGGACCGAAGAGCGCAAACGGGAAATGATTGCGCAGTGCGCCGGGGTTTCGACCCTCTATCCTGCGTCTCCCTTGGGTGCGCTGAAAGGCACGCTTGCCGGGCTGAAACGCTACCTTGCGTTTGTTGATGCGGAAATTGTGGACCGTATCGCTCATCCGAACCGCTTCACCTTCGGGCGGGCGGTGATTGGCCGAACGCCAATAGCGCATCAGCCCTATGTTGCGCATTACCTCGTCCGCGTCACGCTGACAGCGCCGAAGAACCGCTTTCAGATTGGCCGCAGCGCCTTCGGGCGGGCGGCGATGACGGCCATCGACCCTGAACCCATCCGCCGCGCCAAGCGCGCCATGACGACCGCCAAGACGCCGGAAACGCTCTATTCGGTTTCCTTCGCATGGCGGCGCGGCATCACCTTTAACGACAACATTTTCATCGACGGAAGCCATGCCATCGGCGGTTACATGGACCGCAAGCGGCTGGATTGAGGGTAACGACACATGCAGCGCACTTCCTTTGCAGAAGCTGAAATCGCCGATCACGCGGACTTCGAAGCCATCGGTTTGCAGGCGCAGGCCGCGACGGATGGTCTTTGGCTGGATGCTATCGGCTATCCTGCCCATTGGGCCGCATTTACCGTTGCGCGTAAGTCGGCGCAGGAAATTACGGTTTCGGCGGGCCGCTATGTCGCCGGGGAAATCGTTTATGCGCAGGAAGCGCCGAACGATTTGAACCTCCAGATTTACATCCCGGCGGCAGCTTCCGACCAGCGTTGGGTTGCCATCCTTCTGCGCGGTAAGGAGGTGACGGACACGGCAACCCGCCCGTTTGAAACATCCGATGATCCCGAAACCAGCGTGATCGTCAACCGCACCACGCCCAAGACAATCCGCCGGGTTGTGGAACTCATCGTCCAGCCGGGCGATGCGAACCCGGTTCCGGTCAAGCCGGTGGTGGCCTCTACAGATGCTTGCATTGCCTTCGTGCTGCTGACCTCTTCCGGGGTCGATACCATCGAACCCGGCAACAGCGACCGTGTGAAAACCCTTTACGAAGTCGAAGGCCGCGTGACTGCGCTGGAAGTCGATCTTGACGGTCTTTTCATGCGGACCGAGACGATTGAAACGCAGATCGTCAATATTCAAGGCAAGCTCACCGAAATTCCCCGTCCGATCATTATTCGCCAAATGCAGCGCGATATCGGTGCGGCCCGGCTGAAAGTCGATCTGCCGGACGAGGCGCGCGCCTATGTGTTCGATGACGGCCTTATCCCCGACCGTTGGGACATGACGCACGTAGACTGGTTAGCGCGGATTGAAGAGGGCGTCCGCTTCGGCTTCGCCGCCGAAGCGCAGGCCCGGCTTGAGGTGCAGGCGGAAGACGACCCGAAGATTGCGTTTCGTGGTCGCCGCATGGTGCCTGCCTTTGATGAGGTGACGCGTATCGCAAACACTTCGCTGGATGCGACGCTAAATATCTCGCAGTTGGTGCACACCGAAACCACGCTTGTCCGCAAGGAAGCGTCCCGCGTCCGCATCACGTACGGCCCAACGATGGGCGCTTGCGAGAACGCGGCGGGTTGGTCCGGCCTTGGAGGCGATTCCAGGGTGGGCCAAATGCTGAACGTCGGTGGCGAGACTTTCGAGGTGGTCTATGTCGGTGCAAATTACGGACCGGGCCACCAAACCTATGGTGTTAGGCAGGTTCGCTATGAAATCTACAGTGAACCATATTGGCAGTATGTGACCGAAGATGTGGGTGTGAACGGTTCCATATACGGTCAATCGTTCCTCGTTGCGCAGCCGATGCAGGTGACCAGTCTTGACTTGTCGTTTGCCCGCGTCGGCGCTGACGGTGATGTGCACGTGTTTATCGTTGAGACCACCACTGGCGGCATGCCGCGTTTTGATGCGGTGCTTGCGCAGGGTAAATTGAACCATGCTGATCTCGTAGTTGGCTGGAACAAAGTGGTTCTTCCGATTACGCTCCTTGAAAGCGGAAAGCGGTACGCTTTCGTCACTGTGACGACAGGAGCGCATGCGCTGCACATTTCCGGGTCCAACAAATACACCGGCGGAACGCAGTTCCTGACAACTGACGGTGCATTTGCACAGGGTTCGACGGAAACGGATATCTGCTTTCGGCTGAATGCTGCCCGCTACCGCAGCCCGCGCACGGTTATTCCGATGCAGGCTTTGAACCTCGCGGACGGTATGACGCAGATCGACATGCTGTTCGCCGGTTGGGTTCCGGGTGGTTGTTCTCTCGGTTGGGAAATTCGGCCATCCGGCTCGACCGTCTGGACGGAACTGGATGACGGTGACCCGGCAGCAAACCCGCTTGTCGGCCTTCCTGCATCGGTGGAATTGCGCATGGTCATGATGGGTACTGCTGACTTGCAGCCCATGATCCAGCTTGACCAGAAAGCGATTTCCCGCGTTGCCCGCAACCGCAACAGCATGCGGGCGGTGAGTAAAAGCTTTCCGTTCGGGTTTGCGACAACCAGCATTCAGACGCAATACACGCTGGATTCCTTCGATCCTGACCGCCACACGTTCACGCCCGCTATCATGGTCGGCAACACCGTGGTCAATCCTAGCACCACTGAAATCACGGTTGACCCGCAGATGCCTGCGCGCCGGACCTATCTTTCAACCTACATGCTCGGGGCGTCGGCGACTGCCGCTCGTATGCGCCCTGCGGCCACCACCAATAATGTCGTGTCAGTGCCCTTCGTGCAGGACGCGTTCATTGCTGCGCTTTAGAGGTTCCCATGGCTTTCAAGATCGACACGGAAAAATCCTACGATGTGAAGCTTTCGCGCATCGTGAAGTGGGGGCGTTTCACCTTCTACCCCTTGAACATAATCAACATGAGCGGATCGCTGGTGGCAGGGATCATTGCGCAGGAAGGTGACGAGGTGCTTGACTATGCCAGAGAGGTCTAACGCCTATCAGCTTCCATCTTGGCCGAAGACTCTCATAGATCGGCCATTGTGGAATGCCACGATGGCCGACCTTCACGCTCGGCTTGAAGCTCGCGAGGAACTGGAAGCATCATTCGAAAGCCTGAAAGCCCAAGGGATTCAGGCGTCGCTTGATTACATTCAGGTCAACGTCGCGCCGCAGATTGCCAATCTGCAGCAATCCATCACGCTCGCGCAGGAGCAGATTGACCAGATCATAATAGGCGGCAAGGCTCCCGACACTCTCAAATTTGGAGGGCGTGAGCCTGCCTACTACGCGACGGCACAAGCTCTTTCCGACGGACTTGCCGGAAAGGTGCCTAGCACGCGCAAGGTGAACGACAAGGAACTGTCGGGTGATGTGGTCTTGGCGAAGGCTGATGTCGGTCTGGGCAATGCCGATAACACGGCAGACAAAGACAAGCCCATCAGTGATGCGCAAAAGGCGGCATTTGAAACGAAAGCCAGTCGGCGAAATCGCCAACTAAACCCGGCGTTCCAAGTTTGCCAAGATAGGGCTCTTGGCGCAACTGTCGATGTCGGCACCGCTCAATACGTCATGGACGGCGTCCATGTAAATTCGACGGGTGGCGGCGTTCTCAGGGCGGGGCAAGTCGCATCTGATACCCCCGGCGGTTCGCCGTATCGGTTCAGAGCAACCGTTCTTACTTCCGATGCCGCTTATGGCACGGGAGACTATTACGGAGTCGTATTTCCGATTGAGGGTATCGACGTTGCCGACCTCAAATTCGGAACGGCTGACGCTGTGCCGTTCGTATGGCGCGGCGTTGTGAAGCTTCCTCAGGGAAATTACGGTCTTTCGTTCACCAACACTAGCCTCACCCGATCCTACGTAAAAATGTTCACGGTGACGGCGGCAGAGGCGAACAAGGATAAGCTGATAACCGCGGTAGTTCCGGGGTGCAAAACTGGCACGTGGGTGAAGGACAGCAGTGCTTCTGGAATATCCGTTAGAATAACGCTTTCCAGCGGCAGCAGCTTCCTTACGGCCCAAGAAAACGAGTGGGGCAACGGAAATTTCGTTGCCACGGCTTCCCTTACCCCGTTCATGGCAACGGTAGGGAATGTAGTAGAGGTGGCTGACATCGGCCTTTACGCCGGAGGGCAATTGCCGGAATGGGAACTTCCCAACATTGGCGACGTCTGGCGGGCTTGCTTGCGCTACTATTTCCGCTCGACCATCAACAGGGTCGCAATTCCCGACAGCATCACATCAACGGCATCTGATACGAGGACCAAGACTTGCTATCTTGATCTGGGCACGAGAATGCGCGCCGTCCCCGTTGTGGCCGTGAGTGCAGGGTTTACCGGCTTCGGTGCTGTAGACGCCCTTGCGGCGACCATCAGCGGAAGGCAGGACACCTTCCAAGCCAACAACCTATGGGTCGCTGACGCGAGGATTTGAGAATGATTACTTCTATTCGACGGACTTCTCCACCGCCGTTTACGTCCATTCTGATTGTTATGGGCGACGGAACTTCGTGGGCAGATGATCTCTCTATCCCTGCCGATACCCATTTGCGCCGGATGCGGGATGATTGGCTGGCGGCGGGCAACGTGCCAGAAGCATACGTTGCACCTGCTCCTGATATCCCGCCGATCCCGCGCCTTGGCTTCTGGCTTGCCGCCGCTGAAATCGGCGTCACCAAAGCGGGCGTGAAAGCCCATATCGACGCCATGCCCGAAGGTGTCGAGAAGCAGCAGGCGATTGTTTATTTCGAGGATGCTCAGAACTATCGGCGCACTGATCCGCTCTTGAACCAGATGGCCGAAGTTGAAAACATCACGCAATCGCAGCTTGACGACCTCTGGGTATGGGCGCTCGCAAACTACGCCTGATGCTCTCCTGATAATCCGCCTCGCCCGATCTGGCGGGGCGCTTCCTCATCTCCGGGTTTGAGCCGGAAACCTCCTTCAAAAATTTGGAACCTTCAACGGAGACCAGCCGAATGGTTGACCTGTCCTATCATCATGGCGTCAAGCTTGTCGAAAGCGCCGACTCCCCGGCAATCGCACGCGTGACCCGCAGCGGTATTACCTTCGTCAACGGCATCGCGCCGGACGCGGACCCTGCCGCCTTTCCTCTCAATTATCCGACCATCGTGCGGTCGTTGACGGCGGCGGCGGCGCTCGGCGCGGCGGGAACGCTGCTGGAAGACATTACCACGGTCTTCAATGAAGGCGGCTCTTGGTGCATCGTCAACCGTGTCCCCGACAGCGCCGACGCGGCCACGCTGCAAAACAATCTCATCGGTGATCCCGTGGCCCGGACCGGCCTTTATGCCGCACTCCGCGCCAAGGCACTGACCGGCTATCAGCCGCGTGTCATCATCACTGCCGGAGATACCGGCGCGTGGATTGAGGACGGCGTGGTTTCGGTGGCGCTGACTTCGCAGGGCGATAACCTGACCGAAGCGCCGGTCGTTACGGCGACGGGCGGCGGCAATGATCCCGGCAAGACGTTGCCGACGCTGGAAGCCGTGATGGGGACCGGGGCCGACGCCGACAAGGTTGTTTCGGTCAAGGTCGTCACGCCCGGCAAGAAAATGTCGGAACCGCCTGTCCTGACCTTCACGGGCGGCGGGGCGGATGCTGGCAAGGTGCTGCCGACCGCCACCGCCAATGTCGGCGACGTGGCGAACCCCTTCGTTTCGGCGCTGAATGCCATCACCCCGAAAATCCGCGCGCGTGCCTATATCTCGGGTCCGAACACGACCGACGCCGAAGCCGTGCGCTTCCGCCAGACGGTCAATGGCGGGCGCATCCTCATCATCGATCCGAAGGTGATCAAGAACGTCAACGGCGTGCCGGTCACGAAGCCTGTTGCGGCTGTCTTCGCTGGCGTCCGCGCCCGTGTTGTGGCATCGGCGGAAGGCTTCTCCGGGTCGGTATCGAACAAGATCATCCGCACCATCGACGGTGTAGCGCGGACGATCTCCTATCCTGATGACAGCAACTACCTGAACGAAAATCAGGTCGCCACGATCATCAATGAGCGCGGCGGTTTCAGGACGTGGGGTAGCCGTCTCGCGATTGATGATCCGCTGTGGCAGTTCGACAGCGTTCGCGCCACCGCCGACATGATCAACGAGTCTCTTGAAGACCTGTATTTCCTCTACGTGGATCGCAAGACCACGAAGGGCAATTTCAAGATGCTCATCGAAGACGGAAACGCCGCAATGCGTGTCTTCGCGAAGAACGAAGATATCCTTGGCGGTAGCGTCTGGCTGTCCGACCAGAACGATCCGACCTTGATGGTCAACGGCAAGACCCTGCTTGGGGTCGAATTCGAGCCGGTTGGCCTCATGGAGCAAATCCACATCACAACCCACCGCAACATCGTCCGCTATCAGTTGCTGATTGACGAGGTGAACGGGGCAATCGAAATCGGCGCGCTCTCGGTCGCCGCGTAAGGAGCTTTCACATGGCGCAAAAAACTCTCCCCGCCTACATCCTGCGAAACTGCATGCTGTGGGCGGATCGTCAAAGCAAGCTCGGGCAGATCGGCGATATCACACCGCCGGTTCCCGAAGCCGTCCGCGAGGACGTGCGCAACGCCGGGATGATCAAGGCCCGCAAGGTCCATCTCGGTTACAACGCTCTGGAATTCAGCTTCAAGATGCCGGGCATGGACCCGCAGGTTTTGAAGCTGCACGGCATCAAGATCGGCGAAGAAACGCCCTTCATGATTACCGGCGCGCTGGTGGACGAGGACGGCACCACGCATAGCGCGGTGATGACCATTCGCGGCAGGGTCTTCAAGCCGGATGCAGGGACGTGGAAGGCTGGCGAGCTTTCCGAAAACGACTACGGAGTCGACGTGAACTATTACAAGCTCGAAATCGACGGCGAGCAAATTTACGAGATGGACGATTTTGATTTCAAAGTCGGTGGCGTCTCGCAGTTCGGCGATATCCGCAACGCCTTGCTGCTGTAACGGCTGGCGTTCCTTTCTCCCCCAAATCCTTTCAATCCGGCCCGCTTTCTGCGGGCCATTTTTTCAGGTGATACCATGGACGCAATTTCTGTAACGCTCGCCAAGCCGGTCGAGCTTGAGGGCAAGACCTATACCGAACTGACCTTCCGCGAACCGGAGGTCGGTGATCTCATTGTGGCCGACGAAGTCACTTCGGACATTGCCCGACTGGTCACGCTGCTGGCCCTGATTTCTGAGGTCCCATTGCCTGCCTTCAAGAAGATCAAGGGCAGCGATTTCAAGGCTATTGTCACTAAGACAAAGCCGCTTTTGGGAAACGACCAGAAGACCACGACTGGCGCATAGTCGCCGTTTACGTCGCCAACACCACACACACACCGCTCAACGTGATTGAGCGGTGGCCGCCCCGTAAACTCCTGGCTTACTTCGAGACTGCCAAGGAATTCCGAAAAATCATGAGAGAGTGACCATGGGTGTCCAGCAAAGCAGCCTCCGCATATCGCTGATCGATGATGCGACGGCCACCGCGAGGCATATTGGCCGGGCGCTGGATGGCCTGCGGGCGCAATCCGCTTCGGCCATTGCACCGATGCGCGGTTTAATTGGACAGGCGGTCGCGCTCGGCGCTGGTTATTTCGGGGTCACGCGCGGTCTGGAAGCGACCGCAGGCGCGGCCATCAGTTTCGAGTCAGCATTTGCAGACGTGAAAAAGGTGGTCGAAGCCAACGACGAACAGTTTGAAAACATGCGCCGCAGCATCCGGCGCATGTCCGGCGAAATCCCGCTGGCCGCAAATGACATTGCCGCACTGTTCGCCGCCGCAGGTGAAAGCGGTATTGCGACCGAAGACTTGCAAAGCTTCGCGGAAATGGCGGCACGCGTCGGCATCGCCTTCGATCTCGGTGCAGGTGAGGCAGGCGAAAGCCTCGCCAAGCTGAAAACGCAGCTTGGTTTGACGGTCGCCGAAACGGGCGACATGGCCGATGCCATCAACCATCTGTCGAACAACATGGCGTCCAAGGCCAAGGATGTGACCGAATTTATGTTGCGGGTCGGCTCCTTTGGTGAAATGGGCGGCTTCGCGAAAGAAGAACTTGCGGCCATGGGTAGCGCCATGATCTCCGCCGGTTCGGATGCCAGCACGGCGGGAACCGCCATGCTGAACGTCATCCGCGCGCTGACGAAAGGCGAGTTTGCCAAGAAGTCGCAGCGGGATGCCGCCAAGGCGCTCGGGCTTCATTTGCCGTCCATCGCCAAGGATATGCAGAAAGACGCGAAAGGCACCATGCGCAAGGTGCTGACGGCGATTGCGAAAGCGCCGAAGGATAAGCAGGTTTCGTTGCTGTCCGAATTCTTCGGCGACGAAGCGCGCGCCTTCATGCCGCTGGTCGGCAATATCAAGCTGCTGGATCAAGCGTTAGACAGCGTGGCCGACCGCACGAAATACGCAGGCTCGGCATTCAATGAGTACATCCAGCGCGCTAGCACCACGCAAAACGTTCTGGACCTGCTTGGGAACAAGATTTCCAATGTCTTTTCGGAAATCGGTGACAGCATGTTGCCGACCATCCGCGAGGGCGCGCAGGGCATTGGCGAGGTGCTGGACACGCTCGGCAACCGCGTGACCATCTTCGACCAGATCACGAATTTCACGAAGGGGTTTGCGCAGGGCTTCGGGTATACCGGCGGCATGAAGGAATTCATGAACGATCTCGGTGACCTGTTGCTTGGGCCTGTTGATCCGAACGCCGCCGACCGCATTGGAGCAATCTTCATGCGGGCGAAGGAATGGGGCGCTTCCATCCGCGAATTGAACGAAGCGATAAAGGATAACCCTATCGCCAAGTTTTTCGCGGAAATGTCCGGTTACGGCTTCCAGCTTTTTGCATGGGGCATGGGTATCTCCATGTTGGCTGGCACCATTCGCAAGCTCGCGGCGGCGTTGTTCGTCTTGTCTGGTGCAAGCACCCTGATCGGGGCGCTCAAAGTCGCCGGGGGCATCGCTGCGATTGTCGGCGGAAGTACCCCCGCTGCTGCTGCCGGAACCGGGGCGGCAACCGCAGCAACCGCCGCCGCCGCTGGCGGTGCTGCCGGTGGATGGTCCTCAATTCTCTTGGGCCTTGCCCGCATGGGCATTTACGGTGGGGCTGGTGCTGGCGCATACGAACTAGGAAAAGCTGCCTATACGGGCGATACGCCATACAGCCAAGGGAAGGCATGGTTGCCCGGCGTTGAGGATGCTCTTCACAGCATCGGCAAGTTTTTTTCATCTATTCCAAGCGATCCAGCGCCGCCATCTGTCTCAAGTCAGTTTGCGCTGGACGCGGCGAGGACGGCAAGGGCTAACGGCTTCGGTGGAAGCACCGACAATCTCCCCGGCAAGACCGCTGATGATCTGGGTATTAAGTCTGTGAGGATTGATGCAGCGTCTCTCTCGGAAATGACTAGGCCGACAGCTACTCAAGATGTCCGGGTGGTGAACCCGCAGCCACCGAATGTCACGGTGTACGCCACCGCGACAATAACGGGTGTTGCCGATTCCAAGGAAGCCGTGGCGGCTGCGGCTACTGATCTCGGCAACCAGATCGCGGCAGGCACGGAAGGGCTATTTAGCGACTAGACGGACGGCATTAGGAAATAGAGGAACTGCCCATCTCTCTCTTCTATTGTGAAGGTGACGCCATACGTCTCGCCATTATCTGCCAGAACTTTTGCGGTACACGTCCGCTTCGCATTCTCATTCGCCGTCTCCTTTACTTCGTTGACGGCGAGTGCATTCATCTTGCTAAAGTTCATCGGGAGTCGTGGGAATATTTCTTTCACTTGCGCAGTCGATGTCCGGGAGTCGCAGGCCGGAATTCCAGCGCCCAAATAGATGTCTGATCCGACCCAGCCGCTGCTGATCGCTATTGTCGCCGCCAATGAGGCGACAGAGGCAATAGTCAATGTGTAGGATTTTTTAAGTCGCCTATCCCGCACTAGGTTGTACGCGATTGGCGTCAGTAAAATCCACGGGCCAAGTATTCCCGTCTGTCTTTTTCTTCCGCCAAGCTCAATTACACGACCGTCGAGCGTGACGAAAAGCACATAAAGAACAAAGGAAATTATCGCAACGCCGCCGCCCATAGACTTTCCTGTGGTGTCGAGAATGAGCGCATCGACGATAGTTACCAGCAAAGGTGTCAGCGCCAGCAAAAATGCCCATTGGTCGCCGATAGCAGATGCAGGGAGCGGGGGCGGCTCGCTCCCGTTTGAACTCTTGAACTCTGCAATCGTGTCGAATCTTGCCCATTGATTCCCGAGTTGTTGATTCCAAAGCAACGTGTCGTCTGAAATCTCGCCTCGTTTGTGAAGGTCAATGATCGTGGCTCCGTCTACCGGGCCGTTTCGTTTGCCGTTCGAATTGTAGTGCCACACGGAAAACCCCTTCCCCCTGAACTCCCGTTTAACGGGTACACTTATTTTCACGCGGAGTCTTTATGTCTGGTTACACATCAATGATGCTCGGGGATTTCGCCTTCGAGGCGCTAGGCTTTGGCTATCAGGGTGTCAAACGCAAGGTGAACACGCCTTGGGTGGAAATGCCGGTCGGTCAAACCCTCAACCAGCAGCAATGGACCGGCCCCACTTCCGACGAAGTGACAATCTCAGGCGTTCTTTTCCCCGAAGAATTCGGCGGACAAACGCAGCTTGACGGCATCATTGCCGCAGCCTTGGCCGGAACCGAAATGATGCTTGTGACTGGAGATGCGGCGCAGGGTGACATACGCGGTGTTTTTACCGTGCAGAGTGTCGAAGAAGACAAGTCATACATCAATCGGAAGGGCGAGGCGGGACGTAACGCCTATTCCATCATGCTTAAACGCTCTAGCTTCGGCACGCTGCCAACTGCGGGCGGGTTGGTGGATCGGGCTGCATCCTTCCTGTCCGAACTTTTCCGGTGACCATATGGCAACAGTTTACACCACGCGGCAGGGCGAGACCGTTGATCTCGCCTGCCTCGCCTTCTATGGGCGCACAGCCAAAGTTGTCGAAGCCGTCATAGATGCCAATCCGGGTCTTGCTGCGCTCGGTCCCGTACTCCCGCTCGGCACAAAAATCACCATGCCGGACATTCCTTCTACCAGTACGGCCAAGCCGTTGACCAGCCTTTGGGACTGACCATGAAACCGCGCGTGGAAGTTAGTATCGACGGCGTGCCGGTGGCAGGCCATTTCTATGAGCGTTTGCTTTCCCTCACCGTCACTGACGAAGAGGGTATGAAATCCGACACGGTGGACATTGAACTGAATGACGGCCCACCGAACTTTCTGGCGATCCCGCGTAAGGGTGCAATCATCTCGGTCAAGATGGGCTTCGGTGATGATCTCGTGCCGAAAGGTGTCTTCACCGCAGACAAAGTCAATGTAGATTGCCTGCCTTATAAAATGTCGATTTCCGGCAAGGCTGCGGACCTTCGCAGCGGAAAGCTGAAAGAGCGGCAGGAAAGGTCATGGGATAAATCGAAGCTCGGCGACATCCTGTCTCAGATCGCCAGCGAAAGCGGGTTAACCCCTGCCGTTGATGATGACCTTGCGGACTTTGAATATGACTGGCTGGCGCAACAGGACGAAAGCAACATCAATTTCCTGCGGCGGCTGGCGGAGCGGCATAACGGCCTCTTCGCGGTCAAGCAAAGGCGATTGATTTTCACCCGGCTTGGCTCCGGTCTTTCTGCATCCGGCGCTCCGCTCGGCTCGATCATCCTGACGCCTGAGAAAATCAAGGTCGGTAGCCTGAAAGTCGAGATTAACGACCGCACGAAATACAGCAAGGTCGTGGCGTACTATCAGGATTCCGATAAGGCGGAGCGCGTGGAAATCGACGCGGATGCGGATGCGGACGGAGATAGCGTTTATCGTTTGCCGGAACCCTATGCATCGCCCGCCGAAGCCGATAAGGCGGCGCAGGCAAAGGCTAAGGAATTGCAGCGCGGCGAAGGCTCGGTGTCTGTCACCGTGATCGGCGATGCGGGCATTGATGCAGGCTTGCCTCTGCTGTTTGCCAATGTTCGGCCCGGCGTTGACGGCGTGCCTTACATCATCAAGACGGCTAAAACGTCCTACACGAAAACCGGCGCTCTTGAAGTGGCGGTTTCGGGCAGGCTCTACGATGGCAAATCCGCAACCGAAAAATCGGCCGGCACGGAAAGCGGCGGCTCCAACACCACCCCGGACGCCTCGAAAGCAACCGGCAAGGTTGCGCCCAACAGTGCGCCCGGCACCCCGGCCACGCCTTCCTCATTCCTGACGCCGCGCCGCTTCGGACGGACAGACGAAAACTAGGGCGCGGCCCTACCACTCTTCCATAAAATCTTTAGGAGATATCCATGTCCGTTGTGACAACGTCACCGCGTGGGCGTGCCTTTATGGACGCTCACGAAGGAAACCCCCTTACCTGCTATCTTGATCCGGTCCGCATCCCCACTATCGGGCGGGGCTTCACAATGCGGAGCCGGTCTGTTCGGCGTGAGCTGGAAAAGATTGGCATTACAAAATTGGTGCCGGGTAAAACGAAACTCACGTCCAGCCAATCGGAAGCCATCTTCGCGGCGGTGCTTCGGGATGAATTCGAGCCTGCTGTGGTCGCCAAGTCGCCGGATGCGCGCAAGCAGCACGAAATGGATGCGGCGGTGTCCGCGATATTCAATCTCGGCACTGGCGCCATGGATTGGCAGTGGGCGAAATTTTGGCGCGCCGGAAAGCAAAAGCAGGCGGCGGACTATCTCGCCACCCACTACAATACGGCTGGGGGCAAGAAGCTGCCCGGCCTCGTTCGCAGGCGCAAGGAAGAAGCCCTTTTGTTCGAAAAGGGAATCTACACTGGCGTCGGTGAAGGCGTGCCGCGCTCCGCCCAAGAGACTGCACCGAAGCAGCCCGATCCGGTGGTTAAGGAAGCACAGGCTATCCTCTCGTCGAAAGGCTTTAATCCCGGCGCTATCGACGGCTGGATGGGGGAAAAGACTGCTGCCGCAGTCAAGGCATATCAGTCTGCGCACCCGCACCTTGTTGCCGATGGCATCATTGGTCCCGCCACCTTGTCGCAGTTGCGTCGTGACGCGGTGGCTACGAAAGAAGCGGTGCAGGGCGGCGCAGGCTCGCTCTTTGGTTCCGGCTTTGCTGCATGGTCGCTCGGTTTGCCCTGGGGGTGGATCGCGTTGCTTACTGCGGCGGTCGTCCTTGGCGTCATCGCCTACCGCAAGCGCGATGTCATCTCTCGGCGGGTCAATAGTTTGCTGGGTCGCGAGGTCGCGGTTTGATGACGAAAATCGGACTTTTCCTTTTGCTCGGGCTGGCGGCGGTGTCTCTCATCGGCGCGGGCATCCTCTTCATCGACCGGAATGCGACCTATCGCGCGGTCATCAAAACTGAAAGGCAGAATAATGCGGCAGGGGATCGGGCGGACAGCGCTCGTCATCGTTTTGACGATTGCGCTGGCGGGGTGTGGGATTTCGGGGCCGGGCGATGTATCGGGCCTGCGCCGGGTGGTCGGAATTGACTTGATCGGCGCGCGGGGCGCAACGCAGGAAGATCAACGGAAAATTGACCGGACGGTTGCGGGCCTTTGTGGTGGCGACGTTTGGAACCGGGACGAATGCGCCCGTCATGGAAAAGGTCGCTGACATGCCGGAAAAGTACACCTCTTTCATCGAACTGATGAATGCGTGGGTTGGTGGTGCATTCACCACTATCATCGCCTCCCTGCTTGGCCGCTTCATGTGGCACGGTAATGAGGCGAGGAAAGGTCGCCGCAAATTCTTCGGCGTCGAACTGTTTTGGGAACTGCCGGTCGCGCTCGGCATGGCGGTCATCGGCGAAAGCGCCGCCGCCTACGCCGATCTTGGTCAACCTGCATCAACCGGGTTGATTGCGCTTTTGGCCTATCTCGGGCCGCGTGGTGTCGAAGCGCTCTTCCATAAATGGTTTGACCGCCGCATGGCCGGTTGACCAATCGTGCAGATCTTATCGAAACCGCCTTGGTTAGCCTGAATGTCGCTTCAGTTCCGCCCGCTAAGCAACTCCAAAGAACTGAATGTCGGCCAACACTAATTGCATAAAACGTAGATCACGGTTCTCATGATTGCAATCAGTTGTTGCGATTTTGCCGCTAGTTTGCAAAACGTTGTCCGCAGCCAGGAATTGACCTCCGCCGAGAGTTGACCTTGAATATTAGTGCGCCCAGAAGATGCAATTAAAATTGTGTGTCACTCAAAAGGAACTATGATCGTGCGCGATCTCGTAGTAATGCCAAAAAAAATCCTGTTGATAAAATTGGACCATATCGGAGATTTTGTTCTAGGCTTATCTGCCTTCAAGAAAGTGCGCGATACCTATCCTGCAGCAGAGATTACCATGCTGTGTGGTCCTTGGAATGTCGCAATCGCTAAGGCAACTGGACTATTCGACGTCGTGCACGGTTTTCGTTTTTTTCCGGAACAATCCGGGAAATGGGCAGAGCGAGGTGATTTTGACAATTTCTCTTTTAAGAGACTTGGTCTCAAGGGTTTTGACGTCGCCATAGACCTCCGGGATGCGCCTGATACTAGATTTATACTAGACTTAGTTGGTGCTAGTTATAGGGCTGGATTCGCAGCGGACGGCGTGTCACATCACATGGACCTTGCACTTCCTTCCGGCGCATACAGTTTCGGGCGAGGCGAGAGGGTGCACCACTCGACACTACAAGAGCTTCTAATATCTGCTGTGATAGCCAAGCAGACTGAGATGCATAACTTGTATTCGATCCTTGAAAGAGTTGCTTCTAAGGAAGTCCCAGCTCCGTTGTTGAGGATGGGGCGTGGCCCTATCGTCGGCATTAACTGCGGATCAGGGGACGTCGCGAAAAATTGGCCCATCAGAAACTTTTTAAGTTTTGCTGAGCGACTCATTCTTGAGTATGACGCAACAATAGTAGTTTTTGGCTCTCCATCACAGCTATCGGAAGGCGAGACTATTGAAAAGCGATTGCGTAGTGATCGCGTAATAAATTTGGTCGGCAACCTCTCAATTGGACAATATATATCAACTGTCCGGGATCTAGATTTGTTTGTAGGAAATGACACTGGAACAACACACATTGCAGCATGCTTAGATGTCCCCACCTTGTGTTTATTTTCGGGAGCGACCTTTATTGAGTCACATGGTGCGCGGGGTAATAATTGTATCGTTGTTCCTGCGATGATATTTGGAAACGCATCTACGATTTCAATGATGGACGTATGGACATCGGTAAAAAAAATGCTTGACCACCGATTCTGCGTGATCAAAGAAGACATTAAATTAAACAATGAGGCGTCAATAAACTTTATAATAATTGACAACAAGCCGTACAAGCAGGATTTTCGAAAGTATATTGCTAGAAGCGCTCTAAAGGATGGAGCAAATATATTACATATTCAATGCAGCGAAAATTTCGTGCTCACATTGAACGAAAATATTATCGACGAAGTTCAGGGCTATTTGTTGGGTCCCGATGTCGCGCGTAGGGTCGTGCGACTTCTCGGAGATAAACCAACAATAGTGTTCGTCGGTTTGGGGACGCCTATGGAGGTCAAGAGATTCGTTCGACCGCTAAAGCAGCTACTTTCGCGAAACGTCGTGTACTATGACGTTTTTGACTACTTCCGTTACGGCTCTAGAGGTCGCGACTTAATTATGCGCGCTAAGCTTGATTACTTGTGGCGACGAGTTTGTGATAGAAAGTTGTTGCTGGACTGCGGAATTAAATTTCTTTATCCGCGGAAGTCGCGATGGCTTACAAACGCTTCGCATCTTGATAGGTTGGATAAGGGAGAACCCGCTGATATCAGTCAACCAATAGTATACATCGGCTCAATTGATGAACGCGTAGATTTTCATCTCTTGAAGCGAATGGCTTTGAACGGGATCAAGATCGATATTTTCGGTAGAGTGCACCAAGAGAACGAGAAAATCTCGCAGCTACTGAAGGAACTTATCGAGTCGTCATCCTATATTAGTTATCACGGAGAATATGACAACGATGAACTTCCTGCCATACTTAGGAATTACCACGTTGGACTGCTGCCATATGTCTCTAATACGATGACAAAGCATATTAATCCTGACAAGGCGTACCATTATCTGAATGCGGGCCTCGAAGTCATCGCTACCCAAATACCCCAGACGAAACGAATGCAGAAGTTTGTTCACTTGATCAAGGATGATTTGACAAAGGAACGGCTTTGCCTGCTTATCGACGGTCAACAAAAAGCGCATTTGTGGTCTCAAAAAGCCAACGGCTGGGAAGCCCGTTGGCGGGAGTTGAAGCAGATGTTCCAGCACGACCTGAATAAGAAATATCGTTGATAGAAGGTATAGCATGAAACTGCACTTAGGTTCTGGGTTAAATATCCTCACAGGCTGGACCAACACCGATGTAGAGATTGGTGATGACGCTGTGATGTTTTTGGACTTTACCAAAAAATTCCCTTTCGAAGATGAGTCTTTTGACGCCGTTTTCTCGGAGCACGCGATCGAGCATGTCCAGAAGTCAGAAGGTCACTTCATGCTGTCTGAAGCCTTTCGCGTTTTGAAGCCAGGGGGGAGCTGTAGGATCGTAACGCCGTGCCTAGAGAATATGGCTAAGCTAATTTTCTATCCGGATGGGCCTGTAGCAACGCGTTATGTTGAGTGGTTTAAGAAATTTGTAGATGACGATTCGTCTACGATTTATGATGCGTTTAATAAGATGTTTTACGGGCATGGGCATCGCCACATATACTCAAAACATGAGCTATTTAACGTACTGTCGACAGTTGGTTTCGTGAATCTAGAATACTTTGATACAGGGGTTTACGGGAACAGCGTCTTCTCTGGTGTAGATAGCCACGGAAAATGGATCGGCGACGATATAGCTCGGATAGAGAGCGTGGCTATCGAGTGTCGCAAACCGGAATAGTTCCATGAAGGTGACTCGCTTGTAAATAGTCCAAGGGCTAAACTCTCACCGGACGGGGGTGGAGCCCATCCGCATGTATATCCCCGGCCCATGGCTGCGATGGCGATGGATAGCTGATTTTGCAGATGGTAGATTTCGTTCCACGGCGGCAAAAGCGTCGCCGTCATGGCATTGGATAACATAGGCCGCGATATCGTCTGGTTGTTTGATTGCGTTGGGGCGCACGTTTCCAAACTCCTGTTTCAGAGCGGTAACCATCCAGTCTTGTCATTCCAAAATCATTGAGTTCGTGCTAGTGCACTGCTCAGGCAGGCAGGCGTCCGGTTGGCGCGCTGACACAAATCCCCGGTGGAAACAAAGAAACAATTTCCGGGTGGAAACATGAGATGGTTCGACTCCATCCTGCCGCCGGTCAATCAGTCTGGCATTAAGTCGGCGATCTGCCCGTGCGAGACCAGCAAGCGTGGATTTGCCATGCTGCCGCTTTCCTCGTCCACGGTGACCGAGTATGCCGCAACGCCTATGTGCCGGGGTGCCATGGCGCTCGCCATTTTTTCGGCGGATGCTGCGCTGGTGGCGGGCCTCATATCGCCCGGCACGATGCCGCCGCGCCCCTTTTTGAACTGCACTACAATGATCTTTTCCGCGTCAGACATGTCTCTTGCTCTCTCGTTTGTTCTATAAATGTTCTCATTTACGAAGAGAGTCAATATGGAGTAGCTCCCCCATGTTGTCGGGCCGGTAAAGTTTTACAGCCGTATTGAAAACATTGAGAGAATTTCGACGCGAAGATACGAGTTTTACCCATAACATATTGAAATGATAGAGATAGATCGAGCTTCCCAAGCTGAATACGAGGGTTCGATTCCCTTCACCCGCTCCAGCCACCTTTCCAACAAGATCAACGACGTCCACCAAGCGCTGATTTTTCAGCGTTTTTGCCTCGCGCGCGCGTAAGGTCGTGCAACAGTATGCAGTGACATCCAGCAATTTTGTCGGTAAAAATCACGGTACTCGTCATCGTGGTAGGAAGCCGATACCGTAAAATGGCACTGACAGACATTCAGGTTAAGAACGCTAAAGCCGACAGCAAACCGCGCAAGCTGTCTGATGAGAAGGGGCTTTATCTTTACATATCGGTTGCCGGCGGCAAGTCTTGGCGCTTCGATTACGATTTTTTCGGAAAGCGAAAAACACTGACGATTGGGCAGTACCCGACGGTGGGGCTGGCGGACGCCCGTCGATTGCGCGACGAGGCGAAGAAGAAGCTCTCTGAGGGCCTAGACCCGTCGCTGGCGAAGAAGCGTGATCAGCTTGCTGCCAAGGCCGCTGCCGGAAACACCTTCGGCGTCATTGCGGATGAGTTCATTGAAAAGCTGAAACGCGACAAGCGCGCAGAGCCCACAATCACCAAAAACAAATGGATGTTGAAAGACCTTGCCGAAAAGCTGGGGCCTTACCCGGTTACTCAGATCACGGCGCGTGACGTTCTTGCCGTGCTGATCAGCATTGAAAAGAGCGGCCGTGTGGAGCGCTCTGGCTACTCGCGCTGCCATTGGTCGCGTGTTTCGCTACGCCATCGCGACAGCGAGGGCCGAGAATGACCCGACGTCGGCACTACGTGGGGCTCTCCAACGCCATGTGCCGGTCAACCACGCCGCCTTAACGACGAAGGCTGAGATGGGCGGCTTGATGCGTGCCATTTATGGCTACGAGGGTTGGCCCTCGTTGGTGGCTGCCTTGAAAATCCAAGCCTTGTGTTTTGCCCGTCCCGGTGAGACGCGCTCGATGGAGTGGACGGAGTTAGATTTTGATAAGTTAGTTTGGACCATACCCGCAGAGAAAACCAAAATGCGCAGAGAGCATCATGTGCCGCTTTCGACACAAGCAGTGGAAGTTCTCACGGAGATGAAAGAGCTGTTTGGCGATAAGCCCTATGTCTTCCCTTCAATGATGTCCGGCAAGAAGATTCTATCCGAAAACTCCATGAACTCCGCTTTGCGGCGCATGGGTGTAACAGAGGCCCAGCATACCGCCCACGGCTTTCGTTCTTCCTCCAGCAGCATATTGAACGAGTCTGGAGAGTTCAGCATCGATGCTATCGAAGCTCAGCTTGCGCATCTCGATACGCGGGCCGTTAGACGTATCTACAATCGGGCCACATATTGGGGCGAGCGAGTGAAGATGATGCAGTGGTGGGCGGACTTGCTGGATGAAGAGCGTGTCCAAAACCGAAGCTTGGCTGAGACTGCTGACTAAAAACTTTAAGGTCGAGCGATTTTTGGCAACCGGGAGACTCCGACAGCTTCGTATGCGGTCACGGACGATCTTCGGAATCCGCGGGCAAGAATGAGAGCTTGCATTGCCTGACTCGGCCCAATGCCAGAGGCATTTTTAGTTTCCTCTTAACTTTGGTCTTCATCTGTGTCTTGCAGAGAGAGGCGCATTGCGGTAACTTCTGGTTGTTGTTTGACTCGAGGAGCCGAAGGGCTTGAAATTGGCTGATCGCGCTTAAAACTCACAGATGAAAAATGATATTCCTGCCATAGTGTTGGTAGAATTGATTATTATGTGAGTTTCTTGGTGTCATCGTTTCTTTAAGCAAATGACTTGCGACGATCATCTCGCAATAAAAAATACTACTTTAACGCTTCTTGGGTCAGATGAACTGATCTATTTACCCGGTAGGGGATCGACAGCAAGGACAGCTGCAGAGTGAAGCATGGGCGGCATTGCCGCGACAAACTTCATCTCCAATGCAGGCCTCCTAAACATGCCCGTTGCTGCTCACATTTCTGCTTGCCGACCGTCACTCCTTCCGGATTTTTGTCTCGCAATTGTCTCGGCGGTTCGAGTTGCCGCCAAGTCCCCGGTCACTGTGCGGGTAGAGCGGAACGCCTTCGGGAATTCGGGGAACGCGCCTAACAGTTTCAAGCGGACCTTTGCCATTTCGCTTTTTGCAAGCCTGCTCGTGTCGGAGCCTGCAACTGCACAGTCGCCCGCCGATGATTTTTCCCGGCGACAGGATCAGCAACAGCAGCTGCAGCGGCTGGAAAACCTGAAACAGGTCACGCCTGATAGCGTCATTGGCCGTGCGGACCGGACACCACGAGGCGACGCGAAGTCCGCTGGTCCATGCTTCGATATCTCACGTGTAGATATCGAAGACGCGACAAGGCTGTCTGCCATTGATCTCGGAAAAGTGACGCGGCGTTACGACAATAGATGCATCGGTGTTGCGGATATTACCGCCCTGCTCAAGGCCATCACCGACCTCTATCTGGACAAGGGGTTCGTGACGTCACGTGCCTATGTTCCCCCACAGGATATTGCCGGAACAGGGGTGCTGCGGCTGGTGGTGGTCGAAGGCATGATCTCGGATATCTACCTCAACGGTCAACCGGCCGGGCGGAACGGTTCATTCGCTACGGCTTTTCCCGGCGTGAAGGGTGAGGTCGCCAATATTCGCGATATTGAACAGGGGCTAGACCAGATCAACCGCCTGTCATCGAACGACGCGAAAACCTCGATGTTGCCGGGTAAGGACGATGGAACGTCCATCCTGAATGTCGAGAACAAGCCGGGCAAGCGCTGGTACGCGAGCATTTCCAACAACAACCTCGGTCAAGAGAGTACCGGTTACTCCCAGACCAATGTTTCGTTCGGCTTCGACGACCTGCTGGGCATCAATGATCAGTTGGGTTTCTCCTACGGTCGGAGCGGCCCGGACTATCCTTGGGACGATGATGGTCGCGGGCACAGCAACAGCTATTCGCTCAATACAAGCGTACCTTATGGCTACTGGACTTTTTCAACGAATGGGTCCTGGTACGAATACGAGAGCACCATTCCCGGCAATTTTGGACCGATCGAAACCTCGGGCAATTCAGGTCAGGTTGGATTTGGCATAGACCGCGTCATTCTGCGCGACAAGGATTCCATCACGACCCTCAGAGGCGGTCTCAGCTACAAGCAGACCGACAACTTCCTTCTCGGCAATCGAATTGAGGTTGGAAGTCGCCGATACACGATAGGCACTCTGGGCCTCTCGCGTTCGCAAAGAATACTGGGTGGCGTCATCGCTCTCGATTTTGCCCTTGATAAGGGTCTTGATCTCTTCGACGCCGTGGAGGCAGGAGAGCCGGGAGCCGGCACCGCCGATCCTCGGTTCTTGAAATTAAACACGACCGTCAGCGCGACGCGGCCGTTCGAGGCCGCTGGCCAGCGGTTCGAGTTAGCGACGCTCCTCAATGCCCAATATTCGCCCGACAACATGTTTGGCGCAGAACAGATCGGACTTGGTGGCTCCAGCAACGTACGCGGCCTGAGGGAAAGTGTCATATTCGGCAACAACGGGTTTTTCAGCCGTAACGAACTGACGTGGCGGACAATGCCATGGGAGGGTACAAGTCTGGCGCCCGTTCTGGGCGAATTACGCCCATACCTCGGTCTCGATTACGGCCGCGTGTTTTCACAGGATCGCTTCGATATCTCCGACGGCCACCTCGCAAGCTGGACCGTTGGCGCGAAACTCGTGGGCGGCAACATCAGTGCCGATTTCGGCTACTCCCAGGCATTTTCCAGCAGCGTGAGTGGCGGACGCGGAAATCTCATTTTCGCTAGCGTAACGGCACGCTGGTAGGCTTCAAAAGAGAATATTATGATCAGATCTTCTTTTTACACCTCCAAATTACCTTTCGTATCCGCGCTGGTGGCAACGGCCATTGTCGTTTCCGGTTGCGGTGGTCGGGCGGCAAATCCGGTCTCCTCGACCAACCCGGCCGACAGCGCTTTCGATTGCGCCGGCATAAAGCGCGAATTCGAGGCCAATGAGCGCCAGGTGCTGGCGACGGTGAAAGAACGATCCGATGCGCAGGGTAAGAACGTGGTCCTTGGCGCGACCGGTGTTCTTCTGTTTTGGCCCGCCCTTTTCTTCATGGATCCGAAATCGCCGGAAAAACTGGAAATCGACGCATTGCGTAACCGCAATCAGGTTCTTGGCGAGATTGCCAGAAGCAAAAAATGCCCGGCCCCACCGTCGAAGCTGGCAGATGTCTACAAGAAACTCGACAGCAAGCCATCGCCGGCCGACACGAGCAGAAAAGACCGCTAAGCCCAAACTTCCGTCTGCCACGAGAGGCGAACAACAATGACATCCCAGTTCAAGCGTCTTCCACGCAAAGCAACCGACCTCGCGTTGTTCGCCAATGCCGGAGCGCTGGCTCAAAAAATCATTGCAACGGTCGTCAGTTGTACGCTCGTGCTTCAGCCGGTGCTGCTCCATGCACAGGACATAACGCCCGAAGCTGGAGGCTCTTCCGTAAATCGCCCCGGGATAGGGGCTGCCCCGAACGGCGTGCCGCTCATCGATATTGTCGGGCCCAACGGTCAGGGCCTGTCGCACAATAAATACAACAATTTCAACGTCGGCACGCCCGGCGTCATCCTCAACAACTTCAACGGTGAGATCGGCACGTCGAAACTGGGTGGCGTGACGCCTGGCAATCCAAACCTTCAAGGCAAAGGTTCCGCCACGGTCATCCTCAATGAGGTCACGTCGCAAAACCGCAGTTCGCTTCTCGGTCCAACCGAAGTGTTCGGTGGCCGGGCCGACGTCATCATCGCCAATCCGAACGGGATCACCTGCGACGGCTGCGGTTTCATCAACACGCCACGCGCCACGCTGACGACGGGCGTACCCGACATTGGCACTGACGGACGTCTCAATGGATTCACGGTCAACGCAGGGGATGTCACTTTCGGCCCTGGGGGTGGGAATTTTGCGCTCGGTGATGGTGCAGTCAGTCTGTTCGATGTCGTGTCCCGTACCATCCAGATCGACGGAACGATCTATGGCGAGGACCTGCGTCTGACCGCCGGTAAGAGCAAGTTCGATTATACCACCGGGGAGGCAACAGCGCTCGATGCCACCTCCGGGACACCTGAATACGCAATCGATGGTTCAGCACTCGGGGCTATGCAGGCCGGCCGCATCAAGATGGTTGTCACGGAAAAGGGCTCTGGCGTTCGCATGCGCGGCGACATGGCGGCCAATGCCGGTGAGCTCTCGCTGTCGGCAGACGGTAAAATTTCGATCGGCAATGCCTCTGGCAATAACGGCGTCAGCATCTCTTCGAAGGGGAGTGTTTCGGCCGGTCGTCTGACCTCAAAAAAATCGGTGTCGGTCAAGGCGGGGAAAGACGCCAGGGTCGCTTCTATCGGTACAGAAGAGGATATCCTGATTAATGGCGGGGCAGGCTTCATCGATGTCAGCGGTACTCTCGGGGCCAGTGGCGCACTCAACCTTCTGGCAGATGGGCGTATTGCCTTGGCCGACGCGTCGGCTGCCGGCCCTGTTTCGCTATGGTCGGGGGCTGGCTCCATTGCCATCAGCGGCACGGCCCAGTCTGGTGCGGCGATGTCGCTTACGGCGGCCTCGGGAGCGATCACGGCGGGCTCACTCCTTTCGAAAGGTGATTTGGCTCTGCTCTCCGGCCTTGATCTGGGGATTTCCGGGCTCGTGCTTGCGGAAGGGAATTTGCAGGCTTCGGCTGGCAGCGACATCCGCTATGACAGTCTGGAGGCAAACGGAGACATTTTGCTGTCTTCGACAAATGGTGTCATCAGCTTCGACAAGCGCACGGCCGCCGGCGGCGACATCAGGATCAGGCAGCAAAATGCCGACCTTTCCAATAACAGGAGCGGACTTGCCACATCCGGCACGCTCTACGTCAATGCCAATAATATCAATCTCACCAACAGCACGCTGACGTCAGGTGGCATTGATCTCACCTCATCTGGAACGACAGATCTGACGGGTGCGCGGCTCAATGCTGTCACCGCGAGCAGCACAGCTCGTTCTGTTCAGGGGTCAGGTGATATCGCGATCACAGCAGGTAACCTCACCGTTAATGGCGCCACCAACATTCTGGCTGCTCATGATTTGACGCTGTCGCTTTCGCAGCTTGCCAACTCCGGTCAGCTCGCTGCTGGCAATGATCTTACCCTAAATATCGCCGGCAACCTGACCAACACCGCCACGGGGCTCATCTATGCCGGTAACGACGCGGCACTTTTCGTGGGCGGCGTGCTTGCCAATGATCAGGGGGCGATTGTCGCAGGTCGTGACCTCACAATTGCTGGAAGTGCTTCTGGCGGGCGGAACGGAGCCGTTGTCAACAGTTCCGGCCTGATCTCCGCTGGCCGTAACATGTCGATCGTTACCGTAAATCTGCGCAACGAAAGAACAATTGCTCCCACCTATACAAGCCAGCAGATCTCCAACTCGCTCGTTTCCGCGTATAACACCTATTATGCGGCTGACTGCGGGGACTGTTCGTCGCCTGTCGAGTTTTCCGGTAAGCGATTCGTCATTGGATCTCCCGCTCACCACGTTTACCGGGACGTTGTCGAGGATCGCCTCATATCTTCAGGCAGTCCTGCAGCGCTGATCAAGGCGGGTAATACGCTTTCCGTCGACACCATCGACCTTACCAATGCCTATAGCGCCATCGAAGCTGGCGCAGGCATGACGCTTGTTGGCTCCGGCACGCTGACCAATCTAGGCCTGCAATTGCAGCGCACCACTTCATTCAATTGCAACCAGCACGGCGGCTGCCAGTATTTTCCTGATGTCATCTATGAGTGGCAGGAATCGAAAACAAGCGGCGATACAGGTGGTTGGGAAGGTTCGTGGCAGGTCGCCGTGCCTGGCCCCAGCCCGTTTGGAACGCGGGATGCGTCAAAGGATATCGGCCCCGGACGAACCGTGGAAAGCGTCGAGGCGATCGGTGGGGTTCCAGCGGCAATCCGCTCGGGCGGAGCACTTGGTATCACCGGCTTTGCTACCGTCAACAATACCGCGATTGCCGGATCAATCGCCGACCGTGTTGCCGTTGCAGCGCCTGCGCCTTCGAACAATCCGACCGCATTACTGTCCAGTATGACGGCAAGCGGTGCGCTGTTCACGCTTGGCAGCGTCGCCACCCCACAGTCCGGCGGCTTTGGCGGCACCATTCCCGGCCAGACGTTCCTCTATGAGACCCGCGCCGCCTTCCTTGACGTCTCCAAATTCTATGGCTCCAGCTATTTCCTTGGTCGCATCGGCTACCAGCCGGATCGCCAGATCCAGTTCCTTGGGGACGCCTATTTCGAGAACCAGTATATTGAGCAACAGATCAGACTGGCCACGGGCTCAGGTTTTACCGGGCAGGATTCAATTACCCAGATAAAGCAGCTTCTCGACAATGGAGCCGCCTATCTCGGAGCGCAGCAGCGCCCGCTCGGCCAACCTTTGACGGCTGAGGAGATCGCCAGCCTCACCGAATCCGTCGTCGTTTATGAGTGGCAGACGGTGAACGGCGCGAGCGTTCTTGCGCCGGTACTGCATCTCGCCGCTAATGACAGGGAAAGATTGAATTCTGCAGGCGCGCTGATCGCGGGCAATCAGGTGACGATCGATACCGGCCTGCTTGCAACATCAGGGATGATTGCATCGACTGGCGATCTTACTGTTTCCGGTTCGTCGATCGCGGCAATCGGCGGCACCTTCACGGCGGGGGGTAATGCCTCGCTGAAGGGCAATGAGGGCATTCTGCTCGCCAATGCGAAGGTGACGGCCGGCGGCAATCTCGGCCTGACGTCTGACGGAGACATCAATATCTCCGTCACCGAACGGTCAACGACCAGCACTTTGCGCGACAAGCGGAGTTCTACGACGGTTGTGAGAACCACCAGCCAGGGTTCCGAGATCACCGCGGGCGGGTCGGTCTCAGCCAATGCAGGTGGCAACCTCAACGTCATCGGCAGCAACATTGCTGCCGATGGAACGGTTGGTCTGAAGGCGACCGGCGATGTGACAGTCGCTGAGGCCATCGACACCACCACGATAGATTACACCTACAGGAAAAAGGGCGGTCTGTTCGGCGGAAGCAAACAGACGACGAGCCACACGGAAACGCAGACTGTCGTCGGCTCATCGGTCAGCGGCGGGAAGGGCGTGTCCATCGTCTCAGGTGGAGATACCGTCGTCTCCGCCTCGAAGGTGATGGCTGGCGATGAGACCAGCAAAGCCGATATCAATGTCAGCGCGGGCGGCGATCTTCTGATCGCGTCGGGCAAGAATACGGCGGAGTTCGAACAGAGCTCCTCATCCAAGGGCTTCCTCTCGAAAAAGAGCTCGACGCAGTACAACTATGATGAAGCCACAGTCGGCTCCGAGCTTTCCGCGTCCGGCAACATCAAGCTGGATGCTGGCGGCAACGCTGTCATAGCGGGCTCGAACATAACGGCAGGCGATGCGATTAGCGTCGCCGGCGACAGCGTCGCCATCATCGGGGCGGAGGAGCAGCACGCGCTGGAGAGCAGCAGCAAGAAATCCGGTCTGTTCGCCGGTTCCGGCGGTGGCTTCCTTTCGCTCTGGGGCAAGGAGCAGAAAGAAAAGAGCCAATCATCTACCCTAAACGTTGGCTCTGCGCTGAAGGCGGGGACCGATGTCACGCTCACGGCACGCGAAAACGACGTGAATGTCATCGGCTCCTCTATCGCAGCCAGCAGTGACATCACCCTTGATGCAGCTCGCGACGTCAATATCACTCCCGGGGCAGAAAGTGCCTCGTCGGCGCAGAAGGAGCAGCGCTCCGGTTTCGGTCTTTCTTTCAGTTCAGGCGGTGGTAGCGCCTCTGTGGGCATTGGCTACGGCAAGTCGGTTGATCAAACAAGCCAGTCTTCCGAGACCAGTGCCAGATCCACCCTTTCTGCCGGCCGTGATCTGATAATCTCGGCGGGCCGCGATGCCAACCTTCAAGCGGCTGAGGTGTCCGCTGAGCGGGATGTTGCTATCCTCGCAGAGCGCAACGTCAATCTGCTTTCGGCGCAGGACAAGTCCAACTACGAAAGCCTGCATGAGGAGATGTTTGCTGGCATCAGCCTGTCGGTGTCCTCCGGCCTCGCGAGTGCTGCGGGTAGTCTCGCTAACGCTGCCGGAAAGCTTGGCGGTCCGAACGGTGCCTATGCTCTCGCACCGTCTGCGCTCGCGGCGTATCGAGTAAAAGACATTCTTAAGCAGATCGACGGCGGTTCTCAGCCGCTGGCCTCTGCAAGCCTGTCCATCGGCTTCACATACCAAAAGAGTAGCGCAACTCTCTCGACATTAACGCCGGTTGTCACAACGATTGAAGCAGGGGATTCGGTCAGCATTGTCGCCAACTCCGGCGATTTGACCGGTCGTGGCGTTCAGATTGCAGCAGGCACCCAAAGCGATCCGGCATCAGGAAATGTGCTTCTCATGGCTGGCGGCTCCATTCTGTTGGAAAGCGCCCAGTCTGCTTCATCCTCATCGAGCAGCAGCCAGTCAGCAAACGCTTCAATTGGTGTCAATCTTACGAACGGCGGTCTGAGTGGCGGTTTTGCAGCAGGCAGCGGCAAGCAGGACGCTAACAGCGTCACTCACCTCAACACCCATGTCATGGGCACCGGCAATGTCACACTGGCTTCTGGCAACGACACCACGCTTGCGGGAGCTGTTGTGTCCGGTGAACGGGTTACTGCTGCCGTCGGTGGCGATCTCAACATCGTCAGCCGCCAGGACACGATGGTCTACGACGAAAAGACAGCTGGTGGTGGCCTCAATCTTTCCTCGGCGGGCAAGGTTGGCGGTGGAGTTCAGAAAAGCGATGTTGAAGGCAACTATGCCAACGTCTCCGAACAAAGCGGATTAATCGCGGGCTCTGGAGGATATAACGTCAAGGTCGGTGGCAATGTTGGTCTCGTCGGTGGCGTGATAGGTTCCACGGCCGATCCTGCTCAGAATACGCTTTCTGCCAATTCGCTGACATGGTCGGATATAACCAACCGCTCCGAGGCGTCGAGCTCCAGTCTTGGAATATCCCTGACGCCCGGCGGCATTCCCGTTCCTGTGGTCGGCCAGCCGGCCAACGAGGAGGATCAGGGGGTTGCCCGCGCCACACTGACGCCAGGTCAGCTGACGCTCACCAATCAGACACAGGATTTGGCCTCACTCAACACGGACCTCTCTAAAGCCAACACAACAGCCGACCCATTTGACATCGAGCGTCTGAAGGCGAAACAGGAGAGTGCAGCTGCCCTCTCTGCGCTTGCCAACATCGCCGTTGGTGACATCTCCGCTAAACTCGGTTTTGCCGAAGGCAGTCCGGCGAAGATTGCTCTTCATGCGGCAGTTGGAGGCTTGGTCGCACAGCTTGCAGGCGGCAATGCCGGATCTGGAGCGCTCGCAGGTGGATTGAGCGAAGTCGTCAATGGCGTCTTGCAGCAGGTGTTGAGCGCCAATCCGAACCTGACCGGCGACCAGAAAAGCGCCATCACGCAGTGGGTGGCGGCAATAGTCGGCGCGGCGGTCGGAGGCGAAACCGGCGCGGCCGCCGGGCTAGACAACGTCAATTATAATTTCCTGACTCACAAGCAGAGTGAGGATCTCGCCAAGGAACTAAAGGGCTGCGACAGTGCTGGCGATCCTGCTGCGTGTAAAGCTGCCGTGTCAGATAAATATAGCCAGATCGACTTCGATCAGGACCGTCAGCTTGATGCCTGCCGGACGAGGCAGTGTGTACAGGACCTGTTGGGTGATCTGAACGATGACCCGCGTTTTGCATACCTTGATGTGATGAAACTGCAGGAACTTGGCGTCAGTGAGTCACTGGCGCAGCGCCTGCTCTCTTATCAGGTCATGGAACGATGGCTAACAGGAGATTCCACCGTCTTCGAGCAGAAGATCATGGATGTCGCTTCTGGTGTGGGTTACTGCGAGGACCATGGTCAATCGAATGGGTGTTTCGCAAATGGCCAAGCTCTCAAATACGTGTCAGCGACTGTAACCGAAATCGCCTACGGTGTGATCGGTTTGCGGTCTGGCATTGGAACAGGTCACGGGGAGGCAAGCGGGGGGCAAACGGCCGGATACAGAAGAGTTGTCGCATCCGACGGAACCGTCGTTCTCGTTCCTGAAGGGTACAGACCACTTTCTAGCGCCGGTGCGGTTGGCAACGATGTAGGCGGTTTGCCTGTTGGTTTTGCACGAGTTGTTGACGCAAACGGTAACGTTGTCATAGCTGATAACCGTGGCAATGTTTTCAGTTCGGTCGATATTCTACCCGTTCCCACCGGGGCATTCAGCGGTAGGTATGAAGCAAATCCAAAACATGACCAGATTCGTCCGGGGGTAAGTGCCCAACCTACGAACGGAGGGCAAGCATTGTCTAATTCTGTGCCGCTCGGCGGGAATAGTACTGCGCGTATAGGTTACGACAGTTCCACAGGCGAAATTGTTGTGTTTCAAAATCACTTTGAGAGCGTATATCACGGGTATGTTCCGTCTTCTTGGAACGAGCTGCGGCAGTCCGAGAAAAATGCACTTATCCGTGCTGGGCTGTTCACGGCCAAAGGGAGGCCTGTCAAGTGAAGTACAAATCGCCAGAAAACAGAACGGAAAAAGAAATTATTGAGATTTTGTCGCGTATTGACAACGATCCAGAAGAAAGAATATCCGCAGTTTTGTCTGCTGTTTACTATGGAAAAACGATAAATTTTTCAGGGGATACTTTGATAGAAGAGTTTAAAAAGGCAAAGTATAGTGAGAAGCTATGGTTAAAGAATATTTTTGAAACATTCTATGGAATGTGTCGAACAAATTATCGTATTGATGATAGTATTATGGTTTTGACGGATTTTGAAAGGCAGAATCCAGAATATAGTTTGGATATTAAATCCACTATTGAAGCGCTTGCTGAGTACAAATCCATATTTAATGGCGATCATAGCGAAGGGCGGTTTTGATGAGGGTTGGGGTAAGTCATCCGATTCATTGTAGAAGACGCCGATATAATTAATGAAGATGTTGAAATCCTTCTCCTCCATTATTGTCGGATCTCTGTTCCTGACTGGATGCACCGCATTGAATCAGACATCGTCGGCGATCAACGACGCGAATAGCGGTGTCGTCGCTGCGATGCTGTCACCATACCGAAAACTTGACTCCCAATGGCGAGGCAAGACACTCGCAGACTTTCAGAGCAGGTTCGGGGCACCGACAGGCCAGGACAAGGAAGGGAACCGCGTGTGGTTTCGCACCATTGTCGCGCATATTCCGGGACAATATGTTGAGACAGCGGACTATATGCAAAATATGACAATTAGACGCAGGGAGTTCATTTCTGCGCACGACGCGCAGAAAAGTTGCGAGATCGCCGTCACGGTGAAAGCAGGACGGATAGCAGCGATAAACGCGCGTCGCGATATCGGTATTCCGACGGACAGCTATCGCCTGTCTTCAGGGATGGAATCGACTTGCCAGCGGATATTTGGATTATAATCTTTAGTCTATCTATCGATATATCATTCTCTTTTTGGTCCAGTGTTCACGCCGCCCTCATCTGCGGAATTTTGAAGTATTCGGTAGACCTGCATTCGAGAACAGCCGACCGAAGCAGCTATAGCGGATGGCAGCATTCCCTGCGTCGATAGGCGTATAACGAGATCGCGATCCACACGACGACTTCCACCCTTGTATACACCGAGATTCTTCGCGCGCTCGATACCCTCGCGCTGCCGCTCTCTGATGAAGCGCCGTTCCATCTGCGCCACCATGCCGAGCACGGTCTAAATGACTTTTCCCATTTCGCCTTTTGTTGAAACGTGTGGTTCGAGAACAGTGATGTATGCGCCGCGCTGTTCACATTCGTGGACGATGTTTAGAACATCACGGGTGTCACGGCCGAGGCGATCAAGTCGGGTGACGATCAACTCGTCATCTTCGCGCAAGAACTCGATGATCGTTGCCAACTCGGTTCGGCCTCGGCGGCTTGCGCCTGAGACTTTTTCGCACCGGACGATCTGGCAGCCTTCGGCTACAAGCCGCTGTTGCTGAATTTCTAAATCCTGATCAAGCGTGCTTACGCGCGCGTACCCAATTCGAGCCATGTGTCACCTCAAGCTTTAGGCTTGACGCTACCCCGTCACAAATAGTCGCTGTCAACCCAGATGTTACATGAGTGGCTGTAACCGCTGGTTCGTCACATGAGGGTATAACCCTGATGTAACACGTGCCGTTGCGCCTTGCGAACATTGGTGCTCGCCATCACAAGGCACTTGGGGGCGCCTTGGCGTCTCTCGGTTAGGAGGCCTTGGAATAGGTAGGTAGCATGCCCGGTTTCGCGCATACCTAACAATCGGCTATGGAACTAGGTATTGGCTTCCATCGCGCCAGAGATGCAGCAGCGTCTGCCCGCCTCTCTACTTTTTCGCGGAACCGCCCAGACGCAACCACTCATACTCATCGATCCCGACACGGGCGAGCGACCCGGAGACGTCCGTTGCAATCCGTTGAGCTTTCAGCGGATCGATGTCGCCGAGCCACCAGTAGACGTGGTCGTTCGAGCTGTTGAACAGGAACCTGCCGTCCTCGGACTCTGCGCGCACCGTCTCGGAGAGGTCAGGCTTGAACTTGTCGTACAGCCGAGATCCGGCCGAGGTACTGACATACACCACAACCTTCTTCTCTCCATCCCGTATAACCAAGTTTTCCGTAGACTTTGCTGCCTTCTTCGCGACTAATTCGATGAAAGGGAAATAGCGACTCTCCGTGATGCGCACCGTGTCGCAGGCAGGTTGAACACAAAGGAAATATCGGGTCTTTCTGCCCACCTGCTTGACGACGCTACCCAAGGTCAGTGTCGGTAACCAGCCCTCCGGCAGTGGGTTAAAACCGCCGGGCTCTCTGACAAAAGTGGCGAATCGAGCAAAGTTCTGGCTGAGTTCCTTTTCGATATCACCGACTTTGGCGGGGTCGTTCTTGCTTATCGGTAAGAACAGCGACTTGTGAAAACCATCAAGCCTACCGGCGCCCTTTAGAACGCTCTCGCGGAGCTGATCCTTGGTCGTGCCGGCAGCTTCCAGATGTGCCTCCGCCTCAGGATAGCTGAAGTGCTCGTCAAGCCAGGCCGATAACTCTTGGTCGCCGAGCGCGTTGCCCAAATGCTTGGGCAACGATAGCACACTCTTCATTTGAAGAAGGAATAGGTTCATCGCAAAGCCACGCGCCTCAGTGACGTGACCAAGCAACATGCGGTGGCCAACGAAGGCGGTATCAAGGCTAGTGTCGAGATTGGCGAGGATATGGTGTGTGGCGTCCCGCAATGCCGCAATGCCGAGCAATGCGAAATTCGCCAAAAGGCCATGGCTAAGCTTGGCAAACTCCTCCACCGCAAAGTCCGGCAGGTCCTCGACCGCTACGCCGACATTAATAGACCTCTTTCTCACGAACCGGACCCGGCAAGTTCCGATCGTCAGAAGGGTGTCATCGTTGGGATCTTCCACTGCATCGAACTTCGCTCTCTTGAGATGCTCGCCCAATGCTTTGCGACGGTCAGCGAGCGGGTCGGCGCTGGTGTAAACGATCACGAGGCGGAGCCGGCCGTTGAGTTCCCGATCTTCAGTCAGTATTTTTTCGAGGATAGACCTTGCGAGGTTGTCTTGGTTGGGACGCAGGTACCAGTCGATTATCACGACGTCGGCGACGGATGCGGCGCGAACTGCTCGGTCTATGACTTGGGAGTCGGTGTCGGCCACCTCCGGCTTAAGGACGCCGCAAACGATCCGCTTATCCAGAAACGCGTCCGCCAGCGGCCTAATTTTCACCTCCGCATCGTTACCCAGTGCTTGATGTACAACGTCTGGCGAAGCGTCACCGATGTGATTCTCGTTCGGTGCATTCGCAAAGAGAGGAGGTTCCGCCAGATCCTCCTCCGGGAGTTGCGTAGGAGGTTCGGCGATGATCTCGTCATCAATCACTATGGCGGTCTTCAAGAAACGTTTTGTCGCCTTAAGGCCGTACTCCTTAAAGGCGGGCTTCGCTTGTGCGGCGTCTAAACTCATTCACTGTCCCCCTGCTCGTAGGATCATGTCATCGGGAACCGTGATCACGAAAGTCGGCGAAACGTCTCCGGCCGCTCGTTCCAGGATGATGTCCATTCTTTCTTTACGTAATCCATCTCGCGACAGGTATAGGCCCATTCCTCTGCCCGCCGGCTTGTTGCTTATGCCGAATTCGAACATACCTTCAGCGTCGCGCGGATCGATGCCTGGGCCGGAATTGGAGATCGTCAGACCTACGGGCGAAACATCGAACTTGATAGTTTTAGATTGGTCGCGCATCTCTCCCAACCAGTAAATTGCGTTGTCCACGACGTTTGCGAACACCGGTAGGAGCGTCGACGGGAAAGTAGTAACCGTAGTAGCGCGGAAAGCGTCGGGCGCGTCCAACTCGATGCCATGCCGTTCGAAGCGAGGCCCAAAAACGGTCCGAATGAATTCTTCAATCTCAGTACCCGATACCGGAACACGTCGTCGCTGCAGCCGCCGATTCAGAGGCACGAATAGTTGCAGGTAAGATTCGAGATGTTCGAAACTAATCTGCAACCTGCTGTAAAGATCGTCAAGCCCACGGTTCCGACTTGCCCAGGGCTTAAGTGCATCGAGTCCCCTGTTGATGTTGCGGACCTGACCAGAGAACTCGTGCTGCACAAGGCCGAGGGCTAGACCAATCTGGGCTAGGTCAGCATATTGATCGACCCTCTCCTTCAATTCATCATTCTCACTTTCCAACGCGGCGGCAACGTCCAACAAGTCGTGTTGGTTTACCATTCCCTCCATCACCGAACGCAATTGCTCACCCAAAGCATCCATTAACTGCGTGGAACGTCCGGCAGATTCCCGAACTTGATCGATCAGTCGGTCGCGCCGGTGTTCGATTTCCTGCGGTGTGAGTGCAGCCACCTCGGTTCGCGCCAAATCGGATTTGACGGCCTCGACTTGGTTGCTGAGGTCAGCCCAGCTTCGATTGATCGTGGCGCGAATCTCGCTGTCGAGCTTTTCGAGTGTGGTGCTCACCTTCTTGCGGGCATCGCCGGCGCTTGACAGTGCCACCTCTGATTCCCTCTTGACGGGTTCATCCAACCGACGACGGGGGTCCACTTCCGTTGTGCCATCGGTAAGCAGCCTACGGATTTGCTCGGTGATTTCAGCCACCATCGGCTCGTAGTGTCCGGTCAGAAGTCTTTCGCGTTCACGTAGGTAGGCTTGAAAGTCCTGTTGCTGCCGCTTATTCATTCCAAATTGCCGAGGCCGCGGAATAGATATGCGATCCCGCAGGCCTTTGTTTGCAATTTCGAATTCGGCCTCTATCGTCAGAAGACGGTCGCCGGCAGCGACGGGATTGGCGAGGGCGGTCAAGCCGTTCAGCCGAGCAGCGAAACCTGATCGCACCTCTTTGCACGCAAACTCGAATTCCCCGCTTCTGGCGCTCTCGAAGAAGCGCGACAGGGCATCATTAAACGTATCTTTAGCTGTCTTGACGCTCTTCGCACGCTTCTGAAGGATCTCATAGTCGCGCTGTTTGTTCTTGCGGATGGCATCGAAGTCAGTGGAAATGCGTGCTTTTTCGCGAAAAAAGTCGAACGCAAGTCGTTCGAAGAGGCGTTCTAGCAGCGAGACCATCTGTCGATAGGCCTTGTTCTGCCTGAAGCCCTCTCGGCCAGCCTTTTCGACGAGATTGGCATTGTGTTTATTAGTCAGCCGGACGTCACCTATGAGGCGCCGGTAGGAGAAAAACCAGTCATTTGCCGAGAGTGTGCGACGCCGCTCAATGTTCAGCCAATCCACGTCCGAATTGCCGTAGGGAAGAATTCGAATACCGTCGCGATAGACATAAAGGCCGCCAATGTTGTCGAGTTTGTCACCTAGTATCTTCCACTCATCGAGTGGCATGCGGGTGACGGGATGCATATGCTCATTCTTGCGATGATACCGCCCAACGGACGTGAGGGCCGTCGTCTGACGGACGTTATTGCGAATGCACCGGCGCACCCAAATGTCGAGGTAACGTGTCCAGCGAGATGCTGGGCATCTGGAGTGAGCTCCGGTGCGGAGCCGTCTGCGCGGCTTGGTCGCTTCCTGCGCCTGCTCTTCGATATTGAGCGGATCAAATCGGTGTGCTTCCGACATGTTGCGGAAGTCATCGGAGGCGGAGACGGATAAACACTGCCTTGCAACTTTTGCGTTGGCCTGTAGACTTTCACCTATATTGAGCGGGGGAAGAAATGCAGAGAAGCTACTGTGCCGCCATTTTATTTTTTCTCGCTGCGGTAAATGCCGGCGCAGCGGATTGCGATGCAATTCTTAACTCAAGCCTGATGAACCAGTCGTTGGTTGTTGATCAAGCCTCCGCATCATCGGCTGCGAAAAGTTCGTTCTGCAACATGGACTATAGCCAAGCTAGCTCGTCCTCGAATACGGAACTGGCGGTTCAGTACGGAATATTTGACGGCAGCGGCGGCCACAGTTCGCAGAAATTCAATGAGTGGAAGAGCGAAAACTGTGGCGATGCATCAAACTCAAGCCGCACTGATCAATTTCGATATGAAGCTCAGAAGGCCTTGTCTGCGCGGGCCGTGCAAGCGTGGGAGGCATGCGTGCTCCAGCAGCCTGAGCTAACTTGCTATGCAAAGCCTAATAGCGATCCGGACCTCCTCACTATTGCGATAAACTGGCGGCCGCCCGGAAGTCGAGAAACAATCGTCTCTCGCTCTCGTATAGTCGGTGGCTCTAACGCTTCTGATCCATCGCTGCAGACGCAGCTTTATCAGCCACGTGAGAAAGTATTTTCTGGACAGGATAGCATACTGATTTCTCGAGAAAGGGCGCGCAACGTCACCGTTTCCCTTACAGTGGTCTATGGAGAAGATATTCGCAGAGAGTGCAGCGTTTTCAACGCGTTCAGGACCGAGCCGGCACCAGAGCGTGGTCCTGCATCGGTTGCAATTAGGTGGGAGCGTGTTGTACCGAACTTCGACACGGGACCTCTCCTCGGAAGATGTGACTGCCTTGCCGTTGCAACGGATATGAATACAAGAAACCTCACTGCGACGAACAACTGCACCGGAGAAGTGCTTTTGATGGGAGTGAGAGAAAGCTCTCCGCCGCAAGGCTTTATGTTGCCTCCGTTCCTCAAACAACCGGGTCGAGAATGGGCTCGTGTCGCGTTGGCAAAAAACACTAATGTTGTATTCGAGGCAAAAAACAGCCTTCCGGTTGGAATTACTGCATTCTCCTGCCCACCCATGCCGACTGTGCCAAAATTTCAGCAGTGCGTGATCCGACCCAGTGAACTGCCTCCGGGTACGCCAATGTCGATGTGCCCCGTCAATGCCTCCCGATTTGGTGAGGCCTGTACCTGCCCGAAGTTTGATAACGGCAGACAAGTCGGCGTATTCAACGGCGATTCACTGCCTTTGCCTCCTCCGGGGCAAGTGAGCACCCTTCCGGGAACACTAACTCCAGCGCCTCAGTTCCGTTGACCTATCGACTGGGCGCCGTTTGGGAGCAGCGGACGTCAACAGCAAGGTGTGTCCATGGACAGGGTGTCGAGAACGGACAAGGGGGATCCCGTTAACTTTTGATAATATCGCGAAAAGCCTTAGCAAAAGCTGCAGTCTCGACACCGTTGAGCTTTGGAGGTGCAAATGCGGTGGTAGGCCCGTCGCCAACGAGGCGCATGGTCTTCCGTTCGAGATCAAGGTCGCTCATACGCGCAAAGATGTGAGCGGCAACGTAGCGAGCGCGGCGCACCCAAATATCGAGGTAAGGCTGGTGGTTTTTGTATGAAAAGAAGCCATCCAAGATAAGTTGAAACAGCGTTTTTCGGTTGATGCGGATCGTTGACGCTGCATACAGTAACGCCAGTGTTTGCTTATTCTGGCTCCATCGCTGGTGAAGCAGAGACCGTGACACATATCTCTCTTTGTAAGGGAAATGCGGTTTGGTTGCTTTTAACTCGTCCAACGCGAGCACCGCTTTGTTGAGGCTTGGAACGAGCGGCCGGCCCCGAGCACTGAACCGGTCAACGGCATGATGAAGAAAAGTCATGGCGAGGACAGCAGTACTTATGACCTTTTCATTGCGTTCGAATTCTTCCCAAAGTGTCTCATAGGAGGGATTGTTTGCGAAAGCTTGATAGCCGCCCAAGCCGTCATAAATCTCGTCCAAAAAATCGATGCTTGTGAGGATGTAACGTGCCGTTATGTCTCTTTCCAAATTAAACTCGGCGTAACCCAACTTCAATTCGGCATCGTCCATATGGTCAAGAGCAGCATGCACCATCATAACTTCGCGAACGCGCCGCTCTCGAGGCGTGATCAACCAACCGCCGAAACTTACGGATAGAACATCCTTGTAGCCGGGGTAGTAATCATGGCTGTCGAGCAGTATCTGCAAGATTTCTTTGGCCCGGTACTTACCGACAAGCGCGAGGTCAATTGGGTGGACGTGGTTGGTCGATTGTTGTTTAGGAGCCCATCGTTGCTTCAGCGCGTCTATAGCCGCGATAATATCACGCATTTCCTTTGATTCAATCACATCTTTGACGTCGACCATGCTATCCCGCCTACTTTGGTGAACGGGATAAGACTATCTGATTCATAAAGATTTATGCAGCACGGCGACATGCAGCTCTTGGTGAATTTGGATGACCGCCAGTTAGCTTCGAAGTACCACGGTTCGTCCAGCAACATCCAACAGAAACACGGTATATTAAGCGGGAAAATTATCTAAATAGAGAAATTTATATATATATATTTCAGTATGTTGTTTAGTGGCTCGATTCCCTTAACCCGCTCCATTTTTCCAATATAGCTGAAATCTTTTCCGGCCCGCGGGCAGGTCGTGCATGGCCGCCGCTAGGTGGCAAGTGCATCTCTACAATTTAACTTGACTACGATTAAATTGCACGTAATAGTTGACGCAGTCGTAACATTATGGGGAAGTGTTATGAGTCGCAAACTTCTTTCGGAATTTCTGGGAACTTTCTGGCTTGTCTTCGGTGGCTGCGGCAGTGCGGTTTTCGCTGCCGGGTTTCCAGAGCTTGGCATTGGTTTCCTCGGCGTTGCTTTTGCTTTCGGCCTGGCCGTTCTGACCATGGCCTATGCGGTCGGAGGCATTTCCGGCGGTCATTTTAATCCGGCGGTTTCCGTTGGTCTGACGGTGGCCGGCAAGTTCCCGGTATCGAACCTCGTTCCTTATATTGTGGCGCAAGTTCTGGGCGCGATTGTTGCGGCAGCTGCGCTTTATGTCATCGTCACTGGCAAGGCGGGGGCCGAACTGGGTGGTTTTGCCGCCAATGGTTATGGTGAACATTCACCGGGCGGATATTCGCTCGTATCAGCGCTGCTGATCGAAGTGATCCTCACCGCATTTTTCCTGATCGTCATTCTGGGGTCGACGCATGGCAGGGCTCCAGCCGGTTTTGCGCCAATTGCCATCGGTCTTGCCCTTACCCTTATCCATCTGATTTCCATTCCGGTCACCAATACCTCGGTCAATCCGGCCCGCTCGACGGGACAGGCATTGTTCGTCGGTGGATGGGCGCTGCAGCAGCTGTGGCTGTTCTGGCTTGCTCCGATCCTCGGCTGTGCCATCGGTGCTGTGGTCTGGAAACTTTTCGGCGAGAAAGAAGAGTAGGGTCCAAGGCCAGCTCCTTCCTGCCCGCGCAGACATGAATGGGAAGTTTGTTTTCCCGAATGGTCGGGGAAACCATTGAGGAGGATGACATGGATCTTGCTTCGATATTGGCCCAGGTGATCGGTGGTGCGGTTGGCGGCACGGCTGGCGGGAAGATAGTCAAGGATTCCGATCTCGGCTCGCTTGGCAACCTGATTGCAGGCGCCATTGGCGGCATTGGCGGCGGAACCGTACTTGGCTCGTTGCTTGGAGCGGCGGGAAATGCGGCGGCCGGTGGTGTGGATATCGGCGCTCTTGCGGGTCAGCTGGTTGGCGGCGGTGTCGGTGGTCTGATCGTTCAGATCATTGTCGGTCTGATCAAGAACAAACTCGTCGCCAAGTAGGGCCGTTGGTCACCCGCGTGGTGGCGTGACAGAGCTTGCCGGAGGAGAAATCTCATTCGGCAAGGCTTCTGGTGTATTCTGTATCGATGACGGCAACCCGCCGAAACCGGATTATGCAGTAGCACCTCTGCAATGGTGGAATGCGTTCTGCGGTTGCCGAAAATACGTGTGAGAACTGCATTCATCGATATTGCGGATGCCGCGTCAGGCCGAATTCTTGACGGCCGGCATATGTGGTGTCTTGTTCCAGACGAAGGGTCTGGTTTTCAGTTCCACAACCGCGCGCCATGCCGCAAAAGACAACATCAGCCAGTAAACCGGTATCGCTAGCCAATATTGTCCGACCTGTTGCTTTTCATAGGTTATCATTCTGTTTCGGCCCATCAGCACAAAGATCGTGTAGCTCCCGAGAATATTCAGCGTATCGATGAAGAACAGAATGCTCTGCCAGGAAAACAGCATATCTGTGCCGCTTTCCAGGATCGCCATGGCCATAAGGGCGAAGGATAGAAACAGCAGGGGGTGGGTCAGCGACGATAAAAGCATGCCGCCGATCAACAGTTGAAAGACGATATAGTCGATCCATCCCATCTGGCGTGCAGTTGTAAGGGGCGCACGGGTCATCACCAGCCAGCTTTGTAGCCAGCCTTTGTACCAGCGCGCTCGCTGGCTCAGCCACACGGAGAGCGAGGTTGGCGCGTCTTCCAGCGTCTGTCGCCGGATGACACCGCAGCGATAACCGAGCCTGTGCAGCCTCAGGCCCATATCGGCGTCCTCGGTCACATTATAGGGGTCCCACGCACCAACGCGGCGCAATATCGCGGTGCGGAAATGGTTTGAAGTGCCGCCAAGTGGCAGCGGCAGCCTGTGTGCGGCAAGAACCGGCAACATGCAGCGAAAGAGGCCGGAATATTCCAGCGCGAAACAGGCGCTGAGCCAGGAGGAGCGTGCATTGCTGATAATAAGCGGCGCCTGCAGGCAGGCCACTTCGTCGGGCTGGCGGCTAAAGGTGGCATGGGCTTCGCGCAATTGTTGCGGATGGGGGCGGTCTTCCGCATCGTAAACGACAACGAAGGCGCCCCGTGCCCCGGCGAGTGCATAGGTCAGCGCCTTGGGTTTGGTGCGCGGCAGGGATGGCGGCACTTTTATGAGCTCAATATGCGGGCCGGGATTGACGCGCCTGATGGCGGTGATCGTCGCGTCATCATCCGCTTCGCAGATGAGTTTGATATCCAGTCGGGACCTGGGCCAATCCAGACGCTCCAGCGCGCCGATGAGCTGCTCGACGACGGCCTCCTCGCGATAGAGCGCCGCGAGAACGGTGTAGACCGGCAGGTCGTTGTCGTTTCGGAGAGCGGGGAGGGCTTGTTTTTCGTTTTCCGTCGGAGCGTGCGGAGCATTAACAAGCGCAAACAGCCTGAAAAGCAGTGTGAAGAAATAGAGCATCGTCAGGCTGACGTGGATGTAAGCCAGGGCCGCTTCCGTATAAAAAAGCAACGACAGCGTCAGCAGCGTAACCAGAATGCCGGTGTAGAAACCCTGCTGGCCCTGTAATGTAATCCTGGCGGAATGGCCCGGTGCCGCGTTGAAAAGCCGTTGTTGCGCCTCCTGGCTGCGGCGCGTTTCACCTGCCTTCCAGATTGCGCTGCGCATGGCCTGCGGCGTGGTAACGGCAAGTTCGTCGAAAAGATGCGGATGCCGATCAAGCATGGTCTTCAGCAATTCAAACCGTCCCAGTTCCGGCACGATCAGAAGGAGCGGCCTGCCGTTCAGTGGCTTCAACCGGAGTAACTGTGGTTCGGCGAGTTGCGTATCGAGGGTTTTGATATCCTCGACCCGTTCCGGATCGATTTCCGGGAAAAACGGCAGCCGCAGAAATCTGGCAAAAGCACCGAAATAAGCGTCCGGCTGGACAAGGCCGCCTGCCAGCAACTCATCTTCCACCGTCGAGCCGTTTTTAAGAGCCCGCTGCTCGAATGCGTCGATATAGGGTTTGCCGAAGCCCAGTGAAACGAGGAACTGCGCCTGTCCGGGTTCGGCCTGCCCGGGTTCAGCCTGTTCGGCTGCGCTCCATTGCTGATCATCGCCCGAGAATGAAAATGCAATTTTCCGTTCCATTGGCGTCGTGCGAAACGATTCTCGTGTATAATGGCTAGATTGATCCATGCATCGCCGCCGCCGTCATGGTAATGTCCCACATCCTGCCACGGACAGTATAGATGAGAATGACGAATGTAACGCGAAATATAGGTATTGGTTTTACTTTAGCTTTCGCTTTACAATTTTTTGGTGTTATTGGCGAAGCTCGTGCCGAAGGTCTCTCGGACGGAAACCGTATGCCGGTGCTGTTTGATGCGCAGGAGCGATTTCCGGGCGGCGATCTTTCGTCCGTGCCGCGGATCAGGTTTTTGATGTCGGTTGATTTTCCGCCGTTCAATTTTACCGATCAGGAGGGCCGGCTCGCGGGTTTCCATGTGGATCTGGTGCGTGAAATCTGCGCCCAGCTGAAGGTGGAAAGCAAATGCCAGGTGCAGGCATTACCGTTTGACGAGCTGGAGGCGGCCCTGGAAATGGGGGAAGGCGAAGCGGTTATTTCCGGCATCGCCACCACCGCTGACCTGCGCAAGAGTTTTACCTTCTCGCGCCCCTATCTGCTGTTGCCCGCCCGTCTTGCGGTCAACAAGGCCGCGAAGTTTTCCGGGTCCGGTGCTGACGCCCTGTCGGGAAAAAAGGTGGGAGTTGTCGCCGGTTCGCGGCATGAACAGATGCTCAAGGCATTTTTTCCCAAAGCCGCGCCTGAAGGTTTCGAGGGTTATGAACCCATGTATGAAGCCCTGAAGACGGGCAAGGTGGACGCCGTCTTTGCTGACGGCCTGCGCCTGCCTTTCTGGATTTCGGGAAGCGCCGCCGAAGGCTGCTGCGCGCTCTTTGGCGGCCCTTATATGTCCGACAGGTTTCTTGGCGAAGGCCTTTCCATCATGGCCGTCGATCCGGATAATGTACTTGTGCCGGCCTTCGATCAGGCGCTTGCCGCACTTTCCCGCAACGGCCGGCTGGAAGAAATCTACCGCCGGTATTTCCCCTATGGGCTTTATTAGAGCATTCGGGAAAACCGCATAGCGGCGTTACGCTGGCAAACGCTGCGGATGACGATAGTTTCTGTGTCGATCCGGTTCAGATCGCCCGTGGCGTTACATCCTATTTCGCGGGGGCAAACGCCTCGTCATTACGGCGCAGTCGCAAAAGCGCGATCCACACCGCAGCGGCAATGGCGGTCTCCACCATGAAATAGCTGCCGATCGTTCCTGAAATGCTGAAAGACCAGGTGGCAAGCGCGACGACGACGGAACCGATGAGGTTACCGCTGTTCCATATCTTGGCGCGAATATCCTGCCGCCCGGATGCGCCTAGCGCTTCAAGCGCTGTTGCCGCAACAGCCATGGGTATCACCGCCCAGCAGAGAACCCGGGTGATGATGGGCAGCGAAACATATTCGTCGCCGAACAAGAGGGGCAGGAATGGTGCGATGATGAAGATCGCCAACGCGCTGCCGGCTGCGATGACGAGAGCAGCCTTCAACACATTATAGGCACGTTCTATCGTCTTGCTGATGCCCTGCAGGGCGGCGGAGGCCGAACCCGGATAGATCAGGCGGTTAAGCGCCTCAACGGAGAGGTAGGAACTGTCGAGAATTCGCCTGGCAATGGAATAGCTGCCCAGAACCTCGGCGCTGGCAATAGCGCCGAGAACCAGAATGTCGGCATTGCCGCGCACGGCCTTGAACAGGAACTGCGTGGAAAACAGAATGCCGATGCGGATTTCATCACGCACAATCCGGAATACCGGCCTGCCGAGCCTGCTGATTGCCTTCACGGAAATCACCGCCGCAATGGTGTGGGCGGCGAGGTTCCACAAAGCCCAGGCCTCCACCGTTTCCACCTTGAAAACGAGACAGGCGACCACGGCGGCAATCGTGCGCGCCACGGCGAACATCACTTCCAGCTTGTTGGCCGAGGCGAAGTCGGAATGGGCGATGAAACTCTGTGTGGAAAGCGAAATGACCTTCAAAAGAACGAGGTTGGTGATGAGGATGAGGAAGGTGGTGATAAGCGTGTGCAGCAATGTTTCCGAGGTCGGAAAAAACACCGGGATCGTTGCCATGCCGATAATGGTCAGGACCACACCGGTCGCCGCACTCAAAAGGTAACTGTGGCCAAGCATGACGGGAAACATGCTGCGATCCTGCGCCACGCGGCGAATGAGCGATTCCTGCGAGCCAATGCCGCAGATCTGCACACCCAGATTGGTCACGGCGGTAATCGAGGCGTAAAGCGCGAATTGTTCGACACCGAGATGGCGGGCGAGCAGGGCAAATGTCAAAAGCTGGGCGGCGCTGGACATCAGCAATGCCCCGCCGGATGCCATGTAGGTCAATCCCAGTCTGACTAGATGGCCGAACCGCGGCGTATTCAACGACACCTCATTCTCCATGTTTTTTCGACATTGCCGGGCAAGTTCAACAATGACCGCCCTGCCTTGCAATATTTCGCGAACTGAAAAAGCCGGTGATCGGCCAGTAATCTGAATGCCAATAACCCGAATGAATGGCAGTTTCTCCTGTCTTAGCCTTCTTGAGGTAAGAGAGGGTTAAAGCAATTGCACAATAATGATGATAATGACCGTTTATGGTTATTTGGACATGGCCCGGTTTCACAAGGGTTTTGTTGTTCGTCACAAGGCAGGCCAATGATCCGTTTTTCCGCTCCCGATGCAGGCGACCATGCCGCGTTTTGCTGATACGCAGTCCATTTCTGCGGAAAGCAGCGCCATGTCCCTTTCGGGCGGCCGCCGCGACGCGATCTTTTTCGTCGTCACGATGCTCTATATCTGGATTTCGGTAGCGCCTTTTGAGAACCTTGCCGCTCCGCCTGTGCCGCACGCCGCTGCAAACCAGCTGACTGGACTGGTGATCGCGCTGATTTTAGGTGTGTTTGCCCTGCGCCACCGGCTGACGGGGCTTTTGCTGCGGCCGCGTCTGCCCATCCTGTTGCTGTTTGCCTGGCTGGTGATCTGCTCGGTGGTTGGGGCGGGGCCCGGCACCTCGCTGCAACGCCTGATCTTCACGGCGCTTCTGTGCTTCATCACCAGCGTCCTTGTGGTCATGCCAAGGGACCGGCGGCAGTTTGACCGGATGATGGCCGTCTTCGCCATCATTCTCCTTGCGCTCTGCTATTTCGGGGTGATCTTCCTGCGCGCGCGCGCGGTCCACCAGCCTTATGATCTTGAGGAAAAAGCGCTTGCTGGCGACTGGCGCGGCATCTTCAACCACAAGAACGCCGCCGCGCCCGCCATGATCATTCTTTTCATGGTCGGGCTTTATCTGCGCAACGCCTGGTCAACGCTTGGCGGCATTGCGATCACGCTGCTGGCGGGGTTCTTCCTTTGGAAAACCAACGGGAAAACCGCCGCGATGCTGCTGCCCGTCACCATCGCGCTGATCTGGATCATGGAAAGACATGCCGGCCGGACATTGCTGATGATCGGCGGCCTCCTCACATTTCTCAACATCGTCGCGGTCGGCTCCACCTATTTTCCAAGCATACAGAATCTGGTCGAAAGCCTGGGCATCGATTCCACCTTCACCGGACGAACGGACATATGGCGCCTGTCCTTCGACACCTTTGCGCAATCGCCGATCTTCGGCCAGGGTTTCCAGGCATTCTGGACGAGCGATCGGCTTTTATCGCAGGCCGATATCGCCGGCACCTGGGCGGTCACGGCCTTTCACGCCCATAATGGTTATGTCGAAAGTCTGCTGAATGGCGGCCTGCCGGCTTTCATCCTGACAGTCATATGGCTCGTCATCATTCCCGCAAATGATTTTCGCACGGCGGTGGACCGCGGTACGGACCCGGCTTTGACGCGGCTTTTTGGACGAATCTGGGTGTATGCCTTACTTTCTTCGTGTCTTGAGAGTAATTTCTTTACCGGAACCGGGCCTATCTGGTCGTCTCTTCTGATCGCAATTTATTGTCTGAGGCATCAGGCTTACGACATACTTGAACAGGGGCAGTAATTCGTTGACAGGCCGGGGGGCTGGGTATGACGCAAAAAATCGGAACGATTGCAGACCGGGTCAATAACCGGCTCGTGCGGTATTTTTCGCGACCGGCGGTGCGGATCGAAACATCGCAGCCGATCGTCTCCTTCACATTTGACGATGTTCCGGCGAGTGCCTGGACGAGCGGCGCCCGCATTCTGGAGGATGAGGGTGTTCGCGGGACATTTTACATCGCGGGCGTTTTTATCGACGGGCATTATGAACAGCAGGAGATGATTTCCGCAAAGGGCTGTTCCGAGCTTGCAGCCGCCGGCCATGAGCTTGCCTGCCACACCTATTCCCACCGCAAACTATCGAGCTTTTCACGGCGCGGGCTTGAAGAAGATTTCGACCGCAATGACCGCGTGCTAGGATCGTACGACAAAAAACGGCACAGGCAGAATTTCTCCGTTCCTTTCGGCATGGCCTCGCCAATCATGCAGCCCCTGTTGCGGCGCCGGTTCAGAACCGCCCGCGGCATCATGCCCGGCATCAACCGTGGCAGCGTCGATCCGCATAATCTTGCCGCCGTCGAATTGCGGTCGGATCAAAATTATCTCGATGCCGCTGACCGCTGGCTGGAGGATGTTTTGCAAAATGGCGGCTGGCTCATCATTTTCACCCATGATGTTTCGACCACGCCGAGTTTTTACGGTTGCCCGGAAGAGAGGCTTCGAAGTCTTGTGCGCCGGGCGATGTCCGGAGGGGCGAAAGTCATGACGATGGATGCCGCCGCAAATGCGCTCGGTCTCTGAATAGGTATTGTGCTCGGTATAGCGCCAGCGGTTCGTTGCCCGCGCGCTTACTGGCTGGCCCAGATGATGCGGGCGATCCATTCCACATCGGCCATGTCGAAGCTGCGGTTCGGGTGTTCGGGGTTGAGCGACAGAAGCTCGATGTTCTTGGGGCTTTGCCGCGCCAGCACCTTGGCCATCACCTCACCGTCGCGACTTTTCAGCACCACACGGTCACCGCGCCGCACCTGCGCGCCCGGTTCCACAATGAGGATATCGCCGTCGCGGTAAAGCGGCATCATGCTTTCGCCTTGCACTTCCAGTGCATAGACGCCCTGTTTGCGTTCGGGGGACGAGGGGAATTCCACCACATCCCAACCTTGACCCGCTGGAAAACCGCCATCGTCGAAAAAACCGCCGGAACCGGCCTGCGCAAAGCCGAGAAGCGGAATGGCATTGTCGGCACCGGAAGGCTGCATGGTCTGCGCCTTGCCGAAAGCGTAGCCGAAAAACTGATCGACACTTGCCCCCGTTGCCTCCAACACCTTTGATACGGATTCCGTCGAGGGCCAGCGCTTGCGTCCGTCCGGGCCGAAACGCTTCGACTTGTTGAACGAGGTGGGATCGAGACCGGCACGTTTTGCCAGTGCTGATGGCGTCAGCTCATGACGCTTGGCTAGCGTATCGATGGCGCTCCAGATCGTCTCGTGTGAAAGCATGATAGAAAGCCCGCAGATGGAGCCGGTGGCGGAAAAGCTCCTGTCGTTTACCCACCGGAATCTAGACTATATCCAACCTGGAGTAAAGAAAGGAAAGGAATAAAATCCTTGGTTCACGCCACCATGGCCGATGTATTTATCTTGGCGAGCTGGATGACGGCCTGCGTGCGGCTGTCGACCTTGAGCTTCAGGAGGATCGCCGAGACATGCGCCTTGATGGTGGCTTCCGAAACATTCAGCTCATAGGCGATCTGCTTGTTCAGTAACCCTTCAGCCAGCATGCCGAGAACCCGGCTCTGCTGCGGCGTCAGCGTTCTGAGCCGGGCGATGAGATCGGCGACGTCCGAATCCTGTTCCTTTTCACCTTGATGACCCGCCGGTATCCAGACATCGCCTTCCAGCACCGCGCGGATGCCATCGCGGATATCATCGATACCGGAAGATTTGGAAATGAAACCGGAAGCGCCGAGCTCGATGGATCGACGGATGGTGGTTGCGTCGTCCGTTGCCGAAACGATGACGATCGGCAGGCTGGAAAATTCCGCCCTGAGCGCCATCAGGCCGGAAAATCCGCTAACCCCCGGCATGGCGAGATCGAGAAGCATCAGATCGGCGTCGTGGCGCGCCGTTGCCGCACTTCGGGCGGCTTCGAAATCTCCCGCTTCCACAATGGTCTGCTGCCCATCAAGACCGGATACGGCCTGTTTGAGGGCACCGCGAAAAAGCGGGTGATCATCTGCAATAATAATGACAAGTTCCGACATTCTGGCCCCCTCCCAAGGGCGTTATGCGGTTCTTTCGCGGGTACTGGTGCACTCCCTTGCCGGCGGTCGAAACGCGCCCGGCTCCTCCGCTCAAGGTTGCGCCAATCGCTTGCGCATTACAAGAAAAAGCTTGTGGGGAGGTGGCCTTTGAAGCCCTCCGCAATAAAAATGCCGTGGAAACTGTGGACAATCTTCGAGCTTTGCGGCAAATCCCGCTGAGTGGAAAGCCTTGGAGAGCCCTATGCAGGAAACGCCCGCGATCATCTATAAAATCGTGCCGGAGACGTTGTGGAGTGCAGCCAGGGCAAAAGGCGTGTTCGAAGGTGCGGCTATCGACCTGACCGACGGCTTTATTCATTTTTCGACGGCGAAACAGGTGGCCGAGACCGCCGCGCGGCATTTTTCCGGCCAGGTCGATCTGCTTCTGATCGCAGTCGACGGCGCAGCGCTGGGCGACAGGCTGGTCTATGAGCCCTCCAGAGGCGGCGATCTTTTCCCTCACCTCTATGCCCCGCTTCCCTTGAGCGCCGTGCTTTGGGAAACGCCGCTCTCACTCGATCATGATGGCCAGCACCAGTTTCCGGAGATTTTATGATGAGCGGATTATTTTCCTCTGTCGGCCGCAAGGGCCTGTTTCTGGTCGATCCGGAAAAGGCGCATGGACTGTCCATCGCCGCGCTGAAAAGCGGCTTTCTGCCCACGTGCATGGTGCCGCATGATCCGCGCCTGCAACAGACCGTTGCCGGTCTCGTCTTTCCCAATCCGCTCGGCATGGCGGCAGGTTATGACAAGAACGCCGAAGTGCCGGGGCCGCTTCTGCGGCTCGGTTTCGGCTTCACGGAAATCGGTACCGTCACGCCGAAAGCGCAATCCGGCAATCCGAAACCCCGCATCTTCCGTCTGGTTGAGGATGAAGGCGTCATCAATCGCCTCGGTTTCAACAATGAAGGCCATGCCGCAGCGCTGGAGCGCCTGAAGCAGGCGAGCCTGCGGGGCATCGTCGGCGTCAATATCGGCGCCAACAAGGATAGCGAAGACCGTATTGCCGATTACGTGCAGGGCATCGAGGCGTTTTATTCGGTCGCATCCTATTTCACCGTCAATATTTCTTCGCCCAATACGCCCGGCCTGCGCGACCTGCAGGCGCGTGAAAGCCTTGCCGCACTTCTCGTTGCGGTGCTGGAACGCCGCAAGGCGCAGGCTGAGCGCTTTGGCAAACGCATTCCGGTCTTTCTCAAGATCGCGCCCGATCTGACTGAAGAGGGAATGGATGACGTCGCCGAAGAAGCGCTCGCCCATGACCTCGATGGCTTGATCGTCTCCAACACCACGCTCTCCCGCGAAGGCCTGCGGCCCGGTCCGCACAAAGGCGAGGCCGGCGGCTTGTCCGGCAAGCCGTTGTTCGAGCTCTCGACCACGGTTCTCGCCAAGATGCGCCGTCGCGTCGGCGACAATCTGCCGATCATCGGTGTCGGCGGCGTATCGTCTGCGGAAACCGCGCTGGAAAAGGTGAGGGCAGGGGCCGATCTGGTGCAGCTCTATTCCTGCATGGTCTATGAAGGCCCCGGCCTGCCATCTGCCATCGTCAAAGGCCTGTCGAAGCTGGTCGCCCGTGAGGGTGTGCAGTCCATTCGTGACCTGCGCGACAGCACCGTAGACCGCTGGGCCGACCGCAAGCTCGGCTGATTCCGGAGCGGGGTAGGGGCGCGGCGACTTGGCTGCCCGTGAACCCCGCTTCCGTCATCTGATCAGGCGCAGAGCACCATTGCCCAATAGGGTCGGTTGCGGCTGGCGGCATCATAGGCAACCGCGACGCCAAGGCCATTATAAGGCCCAAGCATGTTTTCAAGATGGTGCTGCGAGCCGATCCAGGCCTTGACGACCCGCTCGACGCTGTCCTGTCCGGCGGCCACGTTTTCCGCTGCCGGAAGCGGCACCTTGCCGTCCTTCATGCGGATAAGGAAACTGTCGGTGAGGCCAATCAGATGCGCCATCTTCTGCGCCTTGACCATGCGGCCGGCCTGATAGGCGGCAGCACCGCTTGCCGCGCCGTTGATGGAAAGCGGCGAAAGCCCCTTAGAGCGGCGCAGGTCATTGACCATCGGCAGCGCCGCCGCCGTCTCATCGCGGGTGCCTGATGGCATTCCCTTGTTGGTGGGCATGGAAACGCAGGCGGAAAGAACGGAGCCGGCGGAAATCAGCACGAAGCCGCGCCGGGAAAGCGTCTGAAGTGATGATGTATTGGTCATGTCAGCGGCGATAGCTCAGCAGGCGCAGGATGATGAAAACGGGAATGACGATCGTGGCCCCGAGGATCAGGTAGTCGCCGATTGCGCCCAGCGCATGGAAACCGCTGCGCCACAGGTCGACGACGAAATCACGCGCGCTATAGATGATGTTCCACGGCGTCAATCCGAAGATCGCCATCAGAAAACCGACGAGCAGCGAAACCACCAGCAGCTTCACCACGGTGCGGGCCACCGTATCACCCAGCATTTTGTTGACCTCACCGGCCATCAGCAAGTCTCCTGTTTTATCCTGACATATGAAACGGACCGCTTCGATGCAAGTTTTCGCGCATTATATCGCGCCATATCAGTCAATTCCACGCGGGTGCCATGAAATAGGACTTGAGTTTTTTTATGGCTTGATAAATGACAGCCGGCATCTTCTCAGGAATCATTGATGGCCCCAAACCAGTTTTCTTCCGGTGACGTCATTGCCGACCGCCGGGCCGACTATGCCCGCATGTTGGCGGAAGGCGGTGATTATCCCGCCGCCGCCGAACTTATGGAACAGGCGCTTGAACTGGCGCCACGGTGGACGGCGGGATGGTTTCGCTTCGGGGAATATCACGAAAAGGCGGGCGAGACCGCAAAAGCGGTGGCGGCTTACGAGAAAGTCGCCGAGCTGGATAGGGAAGGGCTGTTTGCAGCCGAACTGAAACTTGCGGTTCTCGGCGCCGCGGAAACACCCGAGCAGCCGCCGAGCCGTTACGTGGAAGGGCTGTTTGACGATTATGCCGACCGTTTCGAAACCTCACTTGTTGAGAAGCTGGATTACAGCGTGCCGCAAAAACTGGCGGAACTGATCGACAGGCAGGCGAAAGGCGGCGTCTTCGACACCATTGTCGATATCGGCTGCGGTACCGGTCTTCTTGGTGTCGAGATCCGCTCCCTCGCAAAACGGCTGGAGGGGTTCGATATTTCGCAGAACATGCTGGCCAAGGCCGAGGAAAAGGGTCTCTACGATCATCTCGACCAGGCCGATCTTTCATTGGAAGAAGAGACCTCCGGACTGTTCACCCCGGCACTTGCGCGCCACCGCGCCGATCTCGTCGCCGCCGCCGACGTCATGATGTATCTCGGCAGCCTCGAAACCGTCATGCCGCTCGTTTCCGCCCTGCTCAAGCCATCGGGCTTTTTCGCCTTCTCGGTGGAGGATGCGGGAGATGAAGAAGGGTTCATCCTGCGGGAATCCCTTCGTTACGCCCATTCCAAAAGCTACGTGACCGACCTTCTTGAGCGGACGGGCTTTTCCCTTATCGAAATCCGCAAAACCACCATTCGCAAGGATGCCGGAAAACCACTTTCCGGCATTCTTTTTCTTGCACGCGCCAGAGGCTGAACATTCCGTTTCTTGCCTTTTTCGCGATAGGTCAGCCTTGCTTACATATCCATCTTGATCCGGGGTTTTTTGCAGTGCAAAATATGCCGGAAACCTGAGGGAAAAGCGTGAGCAGAACGAGAAGCGTTTACAGCATGTGGAGTTCCGATCCGGCCAGACATGCGCCGGTGGAAGACGTGCAGGGCATCGTCACCGGTGCCATCGTCTCGGCGCTCGGCTTTTATCTTCTGAACAAGGTCGGCCTTTTGACCGGCGGCACCGCTGGCGTCGCCTTTCTCATTCATTATGCCTTCGGCGTCAGTTTTGGCCTCCTGTTCTTCCTCGTCAACCTGCCCTTTTATTACCTGTCCTTCCGCCGCCTCGGTCTCGCTTTTTCGTTCAAGACTTTCATCGCCATCGGCCTTGTTTCTGTGCTGACGGAAGTGGAGGCGCGCTGGATGGTCATCGACAGCATCAATCCGCTCTGGGCGGCGCTGCTTGGCGGTCTGCTTCTGGGTTATGGGCTACTGGCGCTTTATCGCCATCGCGCCAGCCTCGGCGGCATCGGCATTCTCGCCATCTATATTCAGGACCGCTTCGGCATCCGCGCCGGCCTTATCCAGCTGGCATTCGACGCCTTTGTCATGCTCTGCGCTTTCCTCGTCATCGATTCGGCCACCGTGGTCTATTCGATCGTCGGCGCTTTCGTTCTCAACATATTCCTCGCCATCAACCACCGCTCGGACAGATACATCGTTGTGCGTTAAGCAGAACGCTTGAAATTCGTCGGGCTTCGGCGCAATAGCTGGGCAAGGTGGGGCCAGATCGGGCCATATCTGGCAAGTCAGGGGAAAATGCATGGACGATACCAGCGCGCGCAGGCGATTGAACCTTTGGACGTCGGCGCCCGATCGCCATTCGCTGCTGGAAGATGCGCAGGCCATTCTGGCGGGCAGCATGCTGATTTCACTCGGCGTCACGCTGTTTTCCGCTGCGGGTCTCCTCACGGGTGGTGTGGTGGGCCTCGCATTTCTGGCGCATTACGCCAGCGGCTTCAGCTTCGGCGCGCTGTTTTTTCTCGCCAATCTGCCGTTTTATTATCTCGCCTTCCGCCGCCTCGGCCTTGCCTTCACCATTAAGACCTTCTGCGCCATCGCCATGACGGCGCTGCTGTCAGAATACATGCCGGGCTTTTTCGCGTTTGAGAGCATCAATCCGATTGCAGCTGCACTCTTCGGCGGATTGACGGTTGCCGCCGGCATGCTGGCTCTGTTTCGACACCGCACCAGCCTCGGCGGTTTCGGCATATTGGCACTTTATCTGCAGGATCGTTTCGGCTGGCGTGCCGGCCTCGTGCAGCTCGCCTTTGATGGCATGGTGCTGGCCTGCTCGTTTTTCGTCGCGACGCCTTTCGTCATCCTCTGCTCCATCCTCGGCGCGCTGGTCATGAACCTTACCCTTGCCGTCAATCACAGAAACGACCGCTACATCGCCATGTAGCGGTCGTTCTTTTTAGATCGAAAGGTCAGGCTGCTTTCGCAGCCGCATCCACCGGGTGCTGCGAGCGGAAGCCGACGGCGATGCGGTTCCATGTATTGATGGCGCCGATGGCAACCGTGATCTTTACGATATCTTCATCCGAGAAATGCGCCTTGAGGGTTTCGAAGGCATCATCCGGCGCGCCGGTTTCGGCAATCTTGGTCACCGCATCCACCCAGCCGAGCAGCGCCCGCTCCTGTTCGGTATAAACGGTGGATTCCCGCCAGACGCTCATCAGGTTGATCCATTGTTCGGCAAGACCGTCATGGCGGCTTTCCTTGACATGCATGTCCACACAGAAGGCGCAGCCGTTGATGATCGAGGCACGCAGCTTGATGAGGTGAACGAAGCGGCGCTCAAGGCCGCTGCTCTGGACGTAGTTTTCCAATGCCATCACGGCCTTGAAGGCTTCGGGGGATGCTTTGGCATAGTTGATGCGGGTTTTCATCGGTCTCTCCAGTGGTTGGGGTCTATTTGAGGGTATGCAATATCGGTCCGGAAAGCTGTCAGGCTCACCGGTATTGGCTTGGCAGGTCGGTCGGTGGTTGTGTCTTTTCGGGTTTCAGCGCGTCATCGTCTTGCGCTCGTTCAACTCCAGAAAGGCGCAGCCGCGCGCGGCAATTCCGCCATCGTCATTGGCGGCAAGATCACCCAGAATGTCGGCGATGCTGGTCTTGGCAAGTTCCGCCCGGTAGACCTTCTCCGCTTTCAGCATCGCGGCATTGATGCCGCAAGGCTTGGTAAAATATCGTCCCGGCAAGGGGTTCGGCCCGCGCTGCCGGAGTTCGGCGCAGCGGAAGGCTGGCTGCGGCCCCTCGACCGCCAGCACGATATCGAGCAGCGTGATCTTGTCGGTTGCCCGGGCCAGGCGGTAACCGCCCTTCGGCCCCGGCACGGTGGCGACTATGCCTGCATTCGACAGCGACTGCAGGTGCTTGAGAAGATAGCTCGTGGAAACGCCGTGGAATTCCGCCAGCGCCGCTGCGGACAGCACGCCGCCTTCGGAAAGGCCCGCCAGCATGCCCACGCTATGAATGGCTTGTTCCACGCCGTCCCCAAGCTTCATCGGTCTTTCCCGTGTCCCGTTGTCTCAATATCGTGGATATTATTTATCCATGATTATGGTTTCCTGTCAAGCGGAGGTGTAGCGCTCTTCTTTTTTGCAGCTTTTTCACTACCTTGAAGGTGTGAAACACACCGAGTCTCCCACTTCCGGCACCCATGTCGGCACCTTGCCCCTTCCATTCCAGAAATGGTTTGCAGAAAAAGGGTGGTCTCCGCGCGCCCATCAATTGGAGCTGATGGCGCGGGCGCGGGGTGGTGAAAACATGCTGCTGATCGCGCCCACAGGCGCCGGCAAGACGCTGGGCGGCTTCATGGCCTCGCTCACCGCTCTGGCGGAACGCGGCAAGGTGCCGGCGGGCGCCGGTTTCGTCGGCGTGCACACGCTCTATATCTCGCCGCTGAAGGCGCTTGCCGTGGATATCGAGCGCAACCTCACGAAACCAGTCTTCGAAATGGGCCTGCCGATTTCCATCGAAACGCGCACGGGTGACACGCCGCAGGCCAAACGCCAGCGCCAGAAGGTCAAACCGCCCGATATTCTGCTGACCACGCCCGAGCAGGTGTCGCTGCTGCTTGCCAACAAGGAGGCTGAACGCTTTTTCCGCGACCTGAAATATGTGGTGCTAGACGAGCTGCATTCGCTCGTCACCTCCAAGCGCGGTCATTTGCTGTCGCTGGCACTCGCCCGGGTGCGCCGACATGCGCCCGAGGTGCGCTTCATCGGTCTTTCCGCCACCGTGGCGGAGCCGATGGATCTGCGCCGTTACCTCGCGCCGCAGGGACAGGGCGAACCGCCGGCCGGTCTCATCACGGTCGAAGGTGGCGCAAAACCGGATATCGCCATTCTGCAGACGGAAGAACGCATCCCATGGTCGGGCCATTCGGCAAGCTATGCCATGAAGGATTTGTATCCGGCGCTGAAAGAGCACCAGACAACGCTCATCTTCGTCAACACCCGCTCGCAGGCGGAGAGGATTTTCCAGGAACTCTGGACCATCAATGACGACAATCTGCCCATCGCGCTGCATCACGGCTCGCTGGATGCCGGCCAGCGCCGCAGGGTGGAAGCGGCCATGGCGGAGAACAAATTGCGCGCCGTCGTCGCCACATCCACGCTCGATCTCGGCATAGACTGGGGCGATGTCGATCTCGTTGTGCATGTCGGCGCGCCGAAGGGCGCAAGCCGCCTTGCCCAGCGCATCGGCCGTGCCAATCACCGCATGGACGAGCCGTCAAAAGCGATCCTCGTTCCCGCCAACCGTTTCGAGGTGATGGAGTGCCGGGCAGCGCTCGATGCCAATTACATCGGTGCGCAGGATACGCCGCCGATTGCTGAAGGCGCGCTCGATGTTCTCGCCCAGCATGTACTCGGCATGGCCTGCGCCGAACCTTTCGATGCCGAAGAGCTCTATCGTGAAGTAACAAGCGCTTCGCCCTATGCCGACCTGCCGCGCGCAACCTTTGACCGGGTGGTGGATTTCACCGCCACCGGCGGTTATGCGCTGCGCACCTATGAGCGTTACGCCCGCATCCGCCAGATGAAGGATGGCCGTTGGCGTGTCTCCAATCCGGCGGTCGCGCAGCAATATCGCCTGAACCTCGGCACCATCGTCGAGGCGGCGGAACTGAATGTCCGCATGGTCAAGCGCAATGCCAAGGGCACGGTCGGGCGCGGCGGCATGTCGCTTGGCAAGGTGGAAGAACATTTCCTCGAGCAGCTGGTACAGGGAGATACGTTCCTTTTTGCCGGCAAGGTGCTACGCTTCGAAGGCATCAGGGAGAATGAATGTCTGGTGTCGCAGGCCTTCTCCATGGATCCAAAAATCCCCTCCTATGCCGGCGGCAAGTTTCCGCTTTCCACCTACCTCGCGGATCAGGTGCGCTCCATGCTCGCCGATCCTGCCCGCTGGCACGCGCTGCCGGATCAGGTGCGCGACTGGCTGGCGATCCAGAAGGAAAAATCGATCATTCCCAAACGCGACGAGTTGCTGGTTGAGACCTTCCCCTTCCGCAAGCGCTTCTTCATGGTCATGTATCCCTTCGAGGGGCGGCTGGCGCACCAGACGCTGGGCATGCTGCTGACCCGGCGGCTGGAGCGGGCTGGAGCAAAACCCATGGGTTTCGTCGCCACCGATTATTCGCTCGCCATCTGGGCCATGGAGGATATCGGCAGACGGCTGAAATCCCGCCGCCTGTCGCTGGCAGAACTTCTCGATGAGGACATGCTGGGTGACGATCTGGAGGCATGGCTGGGCGAATCCTTCATGCTGAAGCGCACCTTCCGCAACTGCGCCGTGATTTCCGGCCTTATCGAGCGCCGCCATCCGGGCAAGGAAAAGACCGGTCGACAGGTCACGGTCTCCGCCGATCTTATTTATGACGTTCTTCGCAGCCATGAGCCGGATCATATCCTGCTGGAAGCGACAAGGCGCGATGCGGCGGCGGGGCTTTTGGACATTGGCCGTCTTGGCGATATGCTGAAGCGAATCAAGGGCCACACCACCCACCGCGCGCTGGAACATGTTTCGCCGCTTGCCGTTCCGGTCATGCTGGAAATTGGCCGCGAGACGGTGGCGGGCGAGGCGATGGACGATGTGCTGGCCGAGGCCGCCGACGAATTGATCGCCGAGGCCATGTCCTGAAACATCGGACTGAATAGAGGAACAACGATAAGTGCTGAGCCGGCTGACACTGAGCGACCGATTTTCGAACGGCTTCGAATGTCTTGGCAGCGAAACCGCCATCAATGGCGTCGCCGCCTGGTGCGATCCGCTCGGCGGACTTTACCTGCCGGACCTGTCGCTGCTCGTCGTCTCCGACCTGCATCTGGAAAAGGGCGCGGCCTTCGCCCGGCGCGGTCGCATGCTGCCGCCCTACGATACCATTGCGACGCTCAAGATCCTGTCATCCCTTGTCAGCCGCTATGATCCGAAGATCGTCGTCAGCCTAGGCGACAATTTCCACGATCGCGTTGGTTCGCAGCACCTGCCGCTGATGCTGCGCGAACTTATCCGCGAATTGGCGCGTGGCCGCGAATGGATATGGATCAACGGCAATCACGACCCTGACGGTACCGTCGATCTGCCGGGTTCTTCGGTGGACGAGATGTTTTACGGCAATCTCACCTTCCGCCATGAACCGAAGCTGGGCGATGCCACCGGGGAAATCGCCGGGCACCTGCATCCCTCCGCCACGGTCCGTCGCCGCGAGAAGACGGTGCGGCGGCCCTGTTTCGCTACGGATGGCTCGCGTCTGCTGATGCCGGCATTCGGGGTGATGAGCGGCGGGCTGGATTTGCGCCACAAGGCCATGCGTGGCCTGTTCGATCATGCGGCGCTGGTCGCGCATCTGATGGGACGGGACCGCATCTATTCGGTGCGGTTCTCAAATCTGCTCGGCTGAGCGTATCATCTCTATTATGTCTTCGCTTTTACGCATCGTCCGGACGCAAAACCGCTACGCGCTTTTGACGGAAATGCTCTATTGCCGGTAAACAAGCACCGGTATCTTCGAATTCTTCAGCACCTTTGCCGTGACGCTGCCGAGCAGCATCTCGATAAAGCTCCTGCGCCGGTGCGAAGCCATGGCGATGAGGTCGCAGCCGGTCCGGTCGGCGATTTCGATGATCGCCTCGTCCGGCCGTCCCGCTCGCGCCAGCAGCGCTTCGCAATCCAGCCCCATGGCGGCGGCATGCGCCTGCGTATCGCGCAGCAGATGCTCCGCCTCCTCGCAACGGTGGAATTCCTCTTCGGCAATGGCGGCAATGTCTTCGACGTCGCTCGCAATCACGTGAAAGGGTTCCGATACCGTCACGACGGTCACCTTTGCGCCTGCCTCCCTGGCGAGAGCGAACCCTTGGTCGATTGCGATCTGCGCCAGCGGCGAGCCATCGGTGGGAATGAGAATGTGCTTGAACATGACATTTCTCCTTTTCATCCCGGTCACAACCGCGCTGGCCGCCACTGTCTGGGTGCGTGGTTGTAACGCCTTGAATTTTACCGCAAACCGTTAAAGGAAGCGAATGCTATCTTTGCCGCTGCGGGCGGCAAACGCTCTCTTTTTCGCGATGAAAAAGCGGTCAGTCCTTGCGGAAGATGATGCTGGCGCCCCAGCCGGTCACGACGGCCAGCAGAACGCAGAGCGCGCCATAGGCAAGCGGCGTCTGATGCGCCGCATCGGTAATGGCCTGTTCCATGCCCGTCTTGACAACACGCAGTTTCAGCTCGCGCTGGGCGATGAATTTGCCGCTCTTGAACAGATAGGCGCGCGCTGTGTGCACACCGTTCGGCACGTTGGCGGGCAGGCGAAGCGTCGCCCAGAACAGGCCGGTGCGCTCAAGTCTCACCCCGGTCGTGTCATTGCGGTAGATGCCGCTGGAAAGCTTCAGGCGCCGGTATGCCTCCTGAAAATCGAAGACATTGTCCGGTACACCGGAAAACACCGCGCTTTTGAGCGACAGATGATCGACGCCCAGTCCCATCGCCCGCAAGGTGCCGGGCGAGGCGATATCCGTGATGTCACGCGTGCTGGCCATGGAATAGGATTCCGGCAGCGGTGTGAAGGTGATCGCACTGGTGTTGATCCAGATGCCCGCCACGCGCTCCTTCTTGCGCACGGTCATATAGTCGGTCGGCCCTTCGAGCGTGACGACAATGTCATATTGGCCGATCGCTAGCAGCAGCTGGTCGGTATTGTTCAGTGCGCCGAAGAGAGTGAAATCCGCACCGCGAAAATCGGAGGCGATGGGAATTTCCGTCGTTGATGCGCCGATTTCGATATTTTCCAGCAATGACCGCTGCTGCGTGCCGGGAGGCAGGGCAAGCGGCGGTGTCTGGGCGGAGGCCATGCTGCCAAAGGCAAGGCACGGCAAGAGCAGAAGGGCGGCGATGAGCAGGCGAGAGGTCAATAGCCCAGCCCTCCCAGGGCAACCGAAAACAGGTCTTCCGGGCGCACCACCAGCGAGACTGCAAGACGAAGGGCAACCGCGAGGACAAGGAGGGCAAGAAGCGCGCGCAACTGTTCGCCGCGCAATTTCTGCCCAACGCGCACGCCATATTGCGCGCCGATGACGCCCGCCACCATCAGGATGAAGGCCAGCACCACATCGACGGAATAGTTGGTTGCCGCCTGAACGATGGTCGTATAGGCGGTCACGAAAATGATCTGGAACAGCGATGTGCCGACGACGACATTGGTCGGGATGCGCAGAAGATAGATCATCGCCGGCACCATGATGAAACCGCCGCCGACACCCATGATCGAGGTGAGGATGCCGATTCCGAAACCAAGGGTGACGATCGGAATGATGCTGAGATAGATCTTCGATTTCTTGAACCGCATCTTCAGCGGCAGGCGGTGCACCCAGTTGTGATGGCCTGGCCGGCGCAGCGTTACGGTTTCGTTGCGGGCGGCGCGGCGCAGCGCCGAAATGCTCTCCTTCAGCATCAGCCCGCCAACGGTGCCTAGCAGGATGACATAGAGCAGCGAAACGATGAGATCGAGCTGGCCGATGCTGCGCAGGAAAGAGAATATCCACACGCCGACCGTCGCCCCGACCAGGCCGCCGACAAGCAGCACACTGCCGAGCTTGATATCCAGCGTGCCGCGCCGGAAATGCGTGATCGAGCCGGAAACCGAAGAGGCAACCACCTGGTTGGCACCCGTCGCCACGGCCACTACTGGCGGGATATTGTAGAAAATCAACAGCGGGGTGATCAAAAAGCCACCGCCCACGCCGAACATTCCGGAAAGAAAACCGACGGCCGCGCCCATGCCGAGAATGATGAAAATGTTCACCGACAGTTCTGCGATCGGCAGATAGACAGTCACGGCTCGGACCTCGGGCAAATGGTTCCGGGCGGCAGGGCTTGTCCGGGTGAGGGGGCCGCGCCGCGATTTACACTTTCTGTCTGAAAAGACCGGGCATGCCCAGCCTTCATCCGTCATGCCCGCGAGGGCCTGACCTGTCAACATTCAACGGTAAATACGTTGATAATTTGGAAAGATAGCGGCTGTGTGTCGATGGCCAGCCACATTCCTGCGCCGAGTGGTGCGAAAGCGGCCACGGCGGCCGCTTCACCGGTTCGGGAAGGCTTACTTGTTGCGGGCAAGCAGCGCAGTCACCAGTTCGTTGGTGATGCGCCCGTCGGGTGCCTGACCGACGGATTTCTGGAAATCCTTGATGGCGGTGACAGTGTTCTTGCCGAGCTTGCCATCCGGCTGGCCGGCATCGAAGCCGTTCTTGTTCAGGATCGCCTGAATGTTACGGATCGCCTTTTCCATGTCCACGGAGGCGGTCTTCACACCTTCCTTGCCAGCCCATTCTTCAGGTGGGTTGACGCTGTTGGTGTCTTCCGAAAGCGGTTTGACCTTCCATGCGTCCACCTTGGCCTTGGCGCTCTGAAGCTGCTGCGGGTTCATGGCGCCGGCAACTTCGTCACGCTTCTGGGCGGCGTCCGCATCACCATCCTTGGCGGCAATCGCGAACCACTTGTAGGATTCCTCGATATCCTGCTTCACGCCGCTGCCGCGGGCATAGAGAATGGCGAGGTTGAACTGGCTGTCGCGCACGCCAAGTTCCGAAGCCTTGATGAACCATTGCGCTGCAGCGGTGAAATCCGGCTGGCCGGCGGCGTCGGATGCGAGCAGGACCGCGAGATTGTGCATCGCGCCGGCATTGCCCTGTTCAGCGGCCAGTGTGTAATAGCGCTTGGCCTCGGAAAGGTTGCGCTCCACACCGTTCGCCTTCTCGTAAAGATTGGCGAGACGGTATTGCGCAGGCGCCAGGCCACGATCCGCCGCGAGCTTGTACCATTTCGCCGCTTCCGCACGATCGGCGGCAACGCCACGACCTTCGGTGTAGCGTGCGGCGATCTCAAACAGCGCCTGCGTTTCGCCCTTGGCGGCCGCTTCGGCCAGAGATGCAGGTTCGATGCCGGCGGGAACCGCGATGGCGTCCTGCGGTGGAACAACGGTGGTGACAGTTTGCGTCGGAGCCTGCGGTTCGCTCTTTGCGACCGTGTCTGGCGTTGCCGGGTCCACGACCGGCGCATCCGCAACCGGCGGCTCGTCTGCGAGCGGTGCGCCGCCAATGGTGCGGGCATCAATGCTGTTCTGCGCCGGCGCATTATTCTCGATGCTGTCGGCCGATGCCGCCTGCTCGGGATCGATGGCGAGATCGGAGGGAATGGTCACGGCCTTGTCGCCGGTTTCGGGAAGTGCCGAGACCGGTGCATTGTCCATCTTCTGCTCGATAACAGGTGCCGGGGCTTCCGCGCCGCCGATCAGCGTCTTGACGAGTGGCATGGCCATCATGGCGAGAAGAATGGCGCCGATACCAAGCAGTAGCGGGCGACGATAGCGCGACAGCGCCGACGTGTCGGCCTTGCGGCTCTTCTTGCCGGTTTCGAGCTTTTCCGGCGATGTTTCCATGGCCGCAGCCTGTGCTGCGCGGCGGGCGGCGGCAATGAAATCCGTGCGTCCTTCGGCATCTACGGCCTTGCCGCTGGCAGCCACCTGGCTCGCGCGTACGCGTTCCAGTATCTTCTTGATGTCAGGTGCGCCCGAACCCGGCTCCAGAAGTTCGTTCTCCTGGCCTGCCGGCAGCACGTCGATCGGGTCGAGCGACGGGGCGGGTTCCACCTGCGTGCGGGTAGAAGAGGCCGGGACCGGCTCTTCAGCAGCTTTGACGGTCTTTGCCGTGCTGGCCTTGAACCGTTTCGTCAGGCCGGCAAGCAGGCTCTTCTTTTCCGCCTTGGCGGGTTTTGCAGCGGCAGGCGGCACGACGGCCAGCGCATCCGCTTCGTTTTCGTCGGCGTCGAGAAAGGCCTGTTCTTCAGCGATATAACCTTCTTCCGGGAAAATGGCGACTGGCATCGCCACTTCTTCGCGGGCGGGCGTGACCATATGCTGCGCAACCTTGCGGGGCGCGGCCTCTTCGCGGTAGGCGGGAGCGTTGTCCAGGCTGTCGAGACGGCCGGCAATCTGCACCAGCGTTTCATGCAGCGCCTCAAACGTGCGATGCGTGCGCTCTTCGGTATTGCGGCTCAAGGCTTCGAGGCTGCGCAGATCGGTTGCGAGATCGGTCAGCATCGTCATGTCGGCAAGGTTTGCGCCGGCCGAGAGATTGTTGCGGGTATAGGCGTCCAGAACCGCTTCGGCGGCCTGCCGTGCAGCTTCGATGATATACTCGTCGTTGGACGCCATATAATCCTCGATCGCCGCCATGCGGGCATCGAGTTCCGGCGACATGCCTGCCGCCTGCATCTGCACCGGCTGGCTGATCAGCGTCGAAAGATGGGCGATCTGGTTTTCGAGGCTCGTGAGCGCGCCGCTATCGGCGGGGGCCGCATGGGCGGTCTCGTCGAGACGCGCCGCGATATTGCCGAGCCGCTCTTCCAGGCGCGAAAAGGCGCTTTCGCTGAGACCCGATGCCGGCTGCGGCTGGCTGTAGCGATAATCGAGGTCTTCAATGCGGCGCGACAGCGTATCGAGCCGTTCTGCCAGACCGTCATTGACGGCGCCATGATCCAGCGCATCGATCTTGCGGGAGATATCGCTGAGGAAGGATGTCAGTTCCGCCTGCTGCGAGGGGCGCTGCGACCGCTCCAGAAGCAGCGAAAGCTGGTCCAGCCGATCATGCAGCTGGGCGGCGTCGCGGGCGGTGCTGAGTTCGTCGATCTTGCCGGACAGCGCTTCAAGGCGGGCGGTCAGGTCCATCGCCGGCTCGGGCTTGGCGGCGGCAAGGCGGTTGATATCGCCGAGCTGTTCGGCAAGGCCGTTCAGGCGGGTTTCCAGCCGCTGCGCCAGCGCATTATCCGTCGCCTGCGTGTTGGAGCGGGTATTGGTCGCGGCAATGGCGCGGCTGATTTCGTCCAGCCGCTGGTCGAGACCGGAAAACTGTTCAGTAAAGGCGGCCTCATTGGGCTGCATATGCTTGCCGAGCTGCTCCACGGCGCTGGCAATCGCAATCAGCTTTTCTTCGAGCACGCGCACGGCCGGATTGTTGCTCATACCGCCAAGCTGTGTCTTGATGTCATCAAGACGATAGGCGAGCGCCACGATCTCATCCTGCAATGAGTTCGTATCGAAGCCGCGCAACGTGTCCTCCACGTTGTTCCAGCGGCTTTCGATCCGGTGCACGCTGTCTTCGCGCGCAAGCTGGTCAATGGTGAGGCGCAGGTCTTCGAACTCGTTGCGCAGCCCGTAGGCGTCAGGAGATGCAAGGTTGCCGAGCTGGTCGATGCTGCCGGCAAGCCTTGCGATGTCATCGCGCAGGTCGCCGATGAACTGCTGGTCTTCCGCCACCGCGCGGATATTGCGGATTTCTGCGCGCAGTCCCTGCGCTTCGCGGGCCACGCCCTCGGAAATATCGTGCTTCAGCTCATGGCGAAGATTGACGAGCGCCTGCGCGATTTCCTGCAGGGCGGCGTCATTGCGCTGCGGTTCCTGATAGGGCGGAATGGAACGTGCGCGCGGAGCGGGGTTGGCCGCCGCGTTTTGAACGTTGGGCCGATATTCCGGTGCAAGCGGGCGGGTAATTGTCCTTTCCGGGCGCGCAACGGGTTCCTGCGGGCGCTGGAAGCTCGCCTCGAGAAGCCGCTGGCGCTGGCGGATTTCGTTGACGGGGTCAAGTTGCGGCGGGGTGACCGTGGCGCGTGGCTCGCGCGGCGCGGCGTAAGCCTCGCCTTTCGGCTCGGGCGCGGGGCTCGGGCGCGGCTCGCGCGGAAACTTCTGGCTCATCAGCCCCTCAATACGGGCTTCAAGACCTTCAATGGTGCGATTGAGAGCATCAAGAGACGACCTGTCGCTTGGCTGTTGGTTATTCGATCGCAATCCGTTCATCTTCTCGCTCGCTTCGCTTCCGCCCGCTATGCCCGGTTGTTGTCGCGACGTTGCCTGCCTTGTGCATGCCGTCGCTGCAACATGCAGCAATTCCAGAGCCGGTATTCGCCCCCTTGGAGGAAAATGCGCCGATGAACGAAGCAGTTACCTCTTGTCGGAGAATTCACGAAACGTGGTAAAGAAGTGGTTAACTATGGTTGGAATTTTTTAACTTTTGTGGCGCGGGGGCAGACTGCACCGGGCTGAGCAGCCATTTGGGAGAAAGGATCAGCGACATTCCGCTGAAATTTATTTGACGTTTACGCGCACGTCAAATATTGTCATCCCATATCCGCCGGATGTCTCCGGCACCACGATGCGGAGGAACATCGGTAATGCCTGTTTACAAGGCCCCAGTCAAAGACACGCTTTTTATCCTGAACGACGTTCTCGGCCTCGAGCGGTATAACAACCTGCCCGGCTTTGAAGATGCAACCCCTGACATGATCGAAGCCATTACCGGCGAGGCGGCGAAGCTGGCCGAAGAGCGACTTTTCCCGCTCAACCTTTCCGGCGATCAACAGGGCTGCAAGCGCGCGGACGACGGTTCGGTTTCCGTGCCTGACGGTTTCAAGGCAGCTTATGACGCCTATTGCGAAGGCGGCTGGATCGGTCTTGCTGTTCCCCAGGAATTTGGCGGGCAGGGCCTGCCCTATACGCTGCATGCGGCGATCGGCGAATATATGTCGTCTGCCAACCTGTCGCTGATGATGTATCCCGGCCTGACGCAGGGTGCGATTGCCGCAGTCCTCGTGCATGGTACGCAGGAGCAGAAAGAAGCCTATCTGCCGAAGATGGTGGAAGGCACATGGTCCGGCACCATGAACCTGACAGAACCCCATTGCGGCACCGATCTCGGCCTGCTGCGCACCAAGGCGGTGCCGCAGGGCGACGGCACTTACAAGATTTCCGGCCAGAAGATCTTCATCTCCGCCGGCGAACATTCCATGACTGACAATATCGTGCATCTGGTGATTGCCCGCATAGAAGGCGCGCCGGAAGGCACCAAGGGCATTTCGCTGTTCATCGTGCCGAAGTTCCTGGTGAAGGAAGACGGCACGCTCGGCGAGCGCAATGGCGTCACCTGTGGTGCCATCGAGCATAAGATGGGCATTCACGGCAATGCCACCTGCGTCATGAACTATGACGAGGCGACGGGTTATCTCCTCGGCGCGGAGAACAAGGGCCTTTCGGCCATGTTCGTGATGATGAACGAGGCCCGTTTGGGTGTCGGCCTGCAGGGGCTTTCGGTCGGCGAGATCGCCTATCAGAACGCTGTCGAATATGCCCGTGAGCGCATTCAGGGCCGCTCGCTTTCCGGCGCGAAATTCCCGGACAAGAAGGCCGATCCGATCATCGTGCACCCGGATATCCGCCGTACGCTGATGACCATCAAGGCCTATAATGAGGCAGGCCGTGCCTTCCTTCTGTGGACCGCGCTGCAATCCGACATTGCCCACCGCGCCGCCGACGAAAAGCAGCGCCAAGTGGCGGACGACCTGCTCGGCCTCGTGACCCCGATCCTGAAAGGCGCGCTGACCGACAAGGGCTTCGACCACGCCGTGATGGCGCAGCAGGTCTTCGGCGGCCATGGCTACATCGAAGAACATGGCATGAGCCAATATGTCCGCGATGCGCGTATCACCATGATCTACGAAGGTGCCAACGGCATTCAGGCGCTAGATCTGGTCGGCCGCAAGCTTGGCATGAATGGTGGCCGCGCCGTGATGACGCTGTTCAAGGAAATCGGCGATTTCTGCGACGAAAACCGTGCCGATGAAAAGCTCGCCCTTTACACCAAGGGCCTGAAGAAGGGCTTGAACGACCTGCAGGCCGCAACCATGTGGTTCATGCAGAACGCCATGGCCAAGCCCGACAATGCCGGTGCCGGTTCCACCGACTACATGCATCTCTTTGGCATCGTTGTGCTGGGTTACATGCAGGCGCGCATGGCGAAGGCCGCCAGCGAAGCGCTCGCGGCAGGCAGCGCTTCGGACGAGGATTACCTCAAGACCAAGCTTGTCACGGCGAAGTTTTATATGGAGCGCATCATGCCGGAAACGGCGCTGCGCAAGGCCCGCATCGAAACCGGCGCGGACACCATGATGGAACTGGCTGCGGAAGCATTCTGAGAAGGTTGGCGGTAAACACGCCGCAGGGAGAGAGTTTATGACCGACGTTTACATTTACGACCATGTCCGCACCCCGCGCGGACGCGGCAAGAAGGATGGCAGCCTGCATGAGGTGCCTTCCGTTCGCCTGGCCGCCAAGACGCTCGAAGCCATCCGCGACCGCAATGGGCTCGACACGTCCGCTGTCGATGACATCATCATGGGCTGCGTCGATCCTGTCATGGATGCCGGCGCGGTGATCCCGAAGGCTGCCGCCTTCGAGGCCGGTTATTCGAACAAGGCGCCGGGCATGCAGATCTCGCGCTTCTGCGCCTCGGGTCTCGATGCCATCAACTTCGCAGCCGGCAAGGTCAAGGCCGGTTCTGACGATATCGTCATTGCCGGTGGCGTCGAAAGCATGTCGCGCGTCGGCATGGGCATGTCGGGCGGCGCCTGGTACATGGACCCTTCGGTCAACTTCCCGGCCTTCTTCATGCCGCAGGGCGTCTCGGCCGATCTCATCGCCACCAAATACGGCTTCTCCCGTGACGATGTCGATGCCTATGCCGTCGAGAGCCAGAAGCGCGCAGCGCATGCCTGGGAAAAGGGCTATTTCAACAAGTCGGTCATTCCGGTGAAGGATTCAAACGGTCTGACGATCCTCGACCGTGACGAGCATATGCGCCCCGGCACGGATATGCAGGGGCTTGCCTCGCTCAATCCGTCCTTCCAGATGCCCGGCGAAATGGGCGGCTTCGAAGCCGTCGGCATCATGGCCCACCCGGAAGTGGAGCGCATCAACTACGTCCACCACGCCGGCAATTCGTCCGGCATCGTCGATGGCGCTGCCGCCGTGCTGGTTGGTTCGAAGGCGGGCGGCGAGGCGATGGGCATTAAGCCCCGCGCACGCATAAAGGCATTCGCCAATATCGGCTCCGATCCGGCGCTGATGCTCACCGGCCCGGTGGATGTGACCGAAAAGCTCCTGAAAAAGACCGGCATGTCGCTTGCCGATATCGATCTTTTCGAACTCAACGAGGCCTTCGCCGCCGTGGTGCTGCGTTACATGCAGGCTTTCGATATCAGCCACGACCGGATGAACGTCAATGGCGGCGCCATCGCCATGGGTCATCCGCTGGGGGCTACGGGGGCGATGATCCTTGGCACGGTGCTGGATGAGCTGGAGCGGCGCGATCTGAACACCGCGCTCGTGACGCTTTGCATCGGCGCGGGCATGGGCACGGCGACGGTTATCGAGCGGGTTTGAGAGGCTGGTCATGAGGCGCGAGGTTTACGAGCGACCCAAGAACGAGATCGAACAGCAGCTGGCTCGGCACAATCTGGAAAAGGACATGGCACAGGATCATAAGGCGTCCATCCGCCCCGTTTCTCCTGTCTACGTCCAGCGGCTCCGGGCAGAGCGTTGGGGTTTGGTTGTGTTTCTCGTTCTCGTGGTCGGTTGTATCAGCCTCGTGATCGGACTGTCGTAACCGCACGGAAATTTCAGGGAAGAGGAATCCCAAATGAGCACTTACACCAATTTCACCATCGAGACGGACGCAGACGGCATTGCCCTCGTCACCTGGGACATGCCGGAAAAATCCATGAACGTCTTCACCTCTGAGGTGATGGACGAGCTGAACGCCATTCTTGACGCGACTGTCGCAGATGGCGCCGTCAAGGGCGTCGTCTTCACGTCAGGCAAGAGCAGCTTTTCCGGCGGCGCCGATCTTTCGATGATCAAGTCGATGTTCTCCTTCTACAATGACGAGAAGGCGAAGAACCCGGATGAGGCGGCGGCAAAGCTGTTCGAACTCGTGGGCCGCATGACCGGCCTGTTCCGCAAGCTGGAAACCAACGGCAAGCCATGGGTCTCGGCCATCAACGGCACCTGCATGGGTGGCGCGTTCGAGCTGTCGCTTGCCTGCCATGGCCGTGTGGCATCCAATGCCAAGAGCCTCAAGATCGCCCTGCCGGAAGTCAAGGTCGGCATCTTCCCCGGTGCCGGTGGCACCCAGCGCGTGCCGCGCCTGACGGACGCGCAATCCGCGCTGCAGATGATGACGACGGGCCAGTCGCTGACCGGCGCGCGCGCCAAGGCCATGGGGCTGGTGCATCAGGTGGTGGAGCCGGATCAGCTGGTTGCAACCGCAAAGCAGATGATCAAGGACGGCCTGAAGCCCGTCGCACCCTGGGATGAAAAGGGCTTCAAGGCCCCCGGTGGCGGCATCTGGACGCCGGCCGCTGCCCAGCTCTGGCCCGCCGCACCGGCCATCCTGCGCCGCGAAAGCGCCGGCAACTATCCGGCCGCCCTCGCCATCCTCAAATGCGTTTATGAGGGCCTGCAATTGCCCTTCGATACGGCGCTGAAGGTGGAGCAGCGTTATTTCACCGAAATCCTTCGCTCGAAGGAAGCCTTCGGCATGATCCGCTCGCTGTTCATCTCCATGCAGGAACTGGGCAAGGGCGCGCGCCGCCCGGCTGGCCAGCCGAAGACGGAGTTCAAGAAGGTCGGCGTCGTCGGCGCGGGCTTCATGGGCGCCGCCGTGGCTTACGTCACCGCTGCCGCCGGCATCCCTGTTGTGCTGGTGGATCGCGATCAGGAAGCCGCCGACAAGGGCAAGGGCCATTGCGAGGAAAGCGTCAAGGCCGCCATCGGCAAGGGCAGGCTGACGCAGGAGGAGGGCAAGGCCCTGCTCGACCTCGTCACCCCGACATCCGATTACGCCGCACTCGCGGATGCCAATCTCGTCATCGAGGCCGTCTTCGAAGACCGCGATGTGAAGAAGGCCGTCATCGAGGCCGTGGAAGCGGTGCTTCCCGAGGGCGCGATTTTCGCCTCCAACACCTCCACCTTGCCGATCACGGGCCTTGCGAAGAACTCGAAGCGCCCGGCGGATTTCATCGGCATCCATTTCTTCTCACCGGTCGAGAAGATGATGCTGACGGAAGTCATCCTCGGCAAGGAAACCGGCGACAAGGCGCTCGCCGTGGCGCTGGATTACGTCGCGAAGATCAGGAAGACCCCGATTGTGGTGAACGATACGCGCGGCTTCTTCGTCAATCGCTGCGTGCTGCGTTACATGGCGGAAAGCTACGACATGCTGATCGAAGGCGTGCCCGCCGCCATGATCGAAAATGCCGCGAAATTCGCCGGCATGCCGGTCGGCCCGCTGGCGCTGAACGATGAGGTGGCGATCGATCTTTCCTACAAGATCCTGAAAGCCACCGTGGCCGATCTCGGCGATAAGGCCGTGGATCCGCGCCATATGGAACTGGTGAAGAAGCTGGTGGAAGGCGAGGGCCGTTTTGGCCGCAAGAACGCCAAGGGCTTCTACGATTATCCGGAAAAGCCCGCCAAGAAGTCCCTCTGGCCCGGCCTGAAGGACCTCTATCCGCAGCAGAAGCCTGAGGACGTGGATATGGAGGTGCTGAAACAGCGCTTCCTCGTTACCGTGGCGCTGGAAGCCGCCCGCACGGTGGAAGAAGGCATCGTCACCGACCCGCGTGAGGCCGATGTCGGCTCCATCCTCGGTTTCGGTTTCGCGCCCTATACCGGCGGCGCGCTGTCTTACATTGACGGCATGGGCGTGAAGAACTTCGTGGCACTCGCCGAGAAACTTAGCGAGACCTACGGCCCACGCTTCAAGCCGACACCGCTTCTGAAGGACATGGCCGCCAAGGGCGAAACCTTCTACGGTCGCTTCGATCCCTATGCCAGCGCCGCCAAGGCGGCCTGAGGCTTCAAGGCAGAACAATAAACAGGCCCTTCGGGGCCTGTTTTTTTGAGCCGAATATACTGCGCTGATCGCTTTATGTGCATCCTTTGCCCGGCTGGGGCGTTGAAAAGGCGAGACCGGGCAAACACGCCCGCCGCCGCAATTCAGCACGCCTTAGGAGACAGCGATGAAAGCACCACTGCGATCCCACGGTTTTGACAAGCCGACGGACCTCGACGACCACCTGGCAGAGCTGGACGAAGAGGCTGAGGCGACAGCCGCGGAAGCAAAGACGGAAAAAACCACGACGAAGAGGACGCGTGCTGCAAATACCATTGATCCGTCACTGCGGGCTGAACTGGAAGAGCTTCGCAGAGAGGTCGACAAGATTCGCCGTGATGTCAAACGGCTGGAGGCGGCCCGGCATTCACGCCACAAGCCTGCACAGACACATCATGAAAGAGACCGCGAGAATTCCCGCCTGATGACGGTGGTGCGCTCGGTTGCCGTTACCTCGCTCGCCAGCCGCATCTTCGCTTCCTCGCCCGTCATGGCGGCGCTGGTGGCCGTGGTGCCCTTCGCGCTTGGCCTTGCCGCACGACGCAACGAAGCGGCCTAGCTGCCGCTTCCCATGTCGCTATGCCGGGCCGGATCGGCTGTTGCCGAACCCGGGTAGCGGCCGGATGCCACAAGGTGCGGCAGATGCCCGATAACGGCTTTTCCGCCGCAATCCGGCCTGCGCCGGGCAGACATTCCAGCCATCCACAGCCCTCGTGAAAAAACTGTCAAAAAACTTCGCGATGGCGCTTGCCATGTCCGAACAAGATGTTATAACCCCGCTCACTTTCGGGGCACCAAACAGCCCCGCCCGCCAAAAGCGGAGGTTCTTCAAGGACCTGAAGTGCCCGGATAGCTCAGTTGGTAGAGCAGCGGATTGAAAATCCGCGTGTCGGTGGTTCAAATCCGCCTCCGGGCACCATTCCTCATCACGTAAGTTTTATTATGGTGCGAGTGCTCGATGGCAGCGCCCTCAATGTCAGATTAAAAATCTAATACTATCGACCTGTGTATAGCAAGTGAAGCAATGTCGCTTAATTCGCAAATATGCTGCATAATCTTTGCATGACAGATGATGCTGAATATCACTGGAAGAAGCAGTCGGACCGCACCTACATAAGTCGTAGGATAGTCCCTGGGAACAACGAACCTTCGATGCGAATTGCTTCCAAGGTTTTCGATGTAGACGGAGGCTATGTCTACGCTAGGGAACATGATGAACTTGTCTTGCGAAAGACGTTTTCAGGTAGGCATGAGATAGTCGTTAAATTTACCGAAGATGACAGGCAAATATTCACCTTAACTATTCAAAAATTCAATAAAACTTCTGGGCCATCTGATAAGTATCACTTTTCATTCGTTGGCGAAGAAATAGACAATCTTATTGAATTCTTGCTCAACATTAAGAATTTCCATTTTCCAGATACTGGAAAGGTGAATATTTCAGATAGTGATCTGAGGCAGATAATTATTGATTAGGATCAGGCTCGCCGTGTTTTTTTAGAAAATCGCGAAATGATAGAGCAATTGGTTCAAAGTGAAGAGTTAACAAGAGATATAGTGGCCCTCGGTTATCGGCGAAAACAGCTTGATGTTTTTGAGCGTCTACTAATCGATGCCGAGTATTTTGCAAAACAGCAATCGAGATTATGCACAACTGCTGAGGGACTTTGGCAAAAATTCTTTGAGAAGAATAACTGGATTTTCGGATATGGGCTATCCTTTTCATTTTTTTCTAACTTAGACGGGCGGGGATTAGAACAACCTGTTGTCGGACATTCTATCGCTACAGTCGGTAAACGGGCAGATGCTCTGCTAAAAACGCAAGCTTATGTGAGTGCCCTTTGTTACGTGGAAATTAAGAGGCACGACACGGCGCTTTTGGATTCAAAGGCCTATCGTTCCGGTGCGTGGAAACCTTCGGAGGAATTGTCGGGTGGAGTCGCCCAATCGCAAGCTACCGTCCAGGAAGCAATGGAACTGTATTCTCGAAAGGTTCAGCCGACAAATAGTGGTGGCGATCCCACAGGGGAGGTAGTCTTCAACTTTGAGCCGAAATCAGTGCTTGTTATAGGTAGTTTGAACGAGTTTCAAACCGACAACGGCCTCAATGAAAATAAGTATCGTTCATTTGAATTATTTCGCAAAAATCTACATCGCCCAGAGATTGTTACCTTTGATGAGCTTTTTCACCGAGCTAAATATATAGTGGAGCATAGCGGCAATCAGACGATTGATTGATTTGCGTATTCATTTGATTCATTTTCATTATTTGGTCCCGTGATCACGGCTTGCCAGTGAATGCCTCCAGCATGCGGGTGACACGTACAAGATCATCCTCATTCATATGCGCAAGCGCTGCATTCACGCGGTGAAGCATGCGACCGCGTTCGCCTTCCGGCGCGATAACAGTACCGGTGCCAAAGAAAGCGATGGCGGGAAGGCCGAGGGCTTTTGCGATACTCTCGATGGTTTCAAATGAGGGCGAGGCGTCGCCGCGTTCCAGACGTCCCATCATCTCAATCGAAAGATCGGCTTTTTCCGCAAGGGCTTCCTGCGTCAGACCCAACGCTTTTCGGTGATGGCGAATATTACTGCCGAAAATCTTTCTAAGTTCCAATCGCTACCCTCCGAACTGAAGGGACAGTCGTCTTTGCAACCGCGCGACTTAAGGCATTCCCATTGCCGAAAATCAGAAATATGCAATACTGATGCAGTATGTGGAATTTCTGTCGTGAGATTGCATATGTCCTATATTCATGCGGAGTATCTTTCGCTCATCGCATTCGGCGCGTTCGTGCTGATCGTCTTCTTGTGGGTGAAGTGGGAAAGTTGTGTACGGTCAATGTTCATTTCCGACGCGGAAATAACAAGAATGACCGACGAGCTGATTCAGGAACATGGCCAACGCGCCGAAGAAATAGCTTTTATCGAAGAAGACAGGTCGTGGCGATATTCCCAAAATTTCGAGCAGGGCAAATGGCGACGAGTGCGCGCAGAACTTCGTCGCCGAAAAGAGCTTTAGCCTAAAGATGCTCCCGATTATCCGAATTCTGCTCCGCCCGGTCCCGATAAAGCGCGGCCCGACCCAGCAGCATCAGCGACACCGGGGTCGTCACTGTCATAAAAATACCGATGAAAATTTCGTGGAAGGCGAAGCGGTCGCCGGAGACGGAGAAATAGATGATCGAGGCCATGACGATGCCGCCGGTGCCCCAGCTGGTGCCGAGTGTGGGCGCGTGCAGGCGCTCGTAGAAGCTGTTCAGCTTGGCAAAGCCAATCGTGCCGATCAGCGTCAGCGAAGCGCCCAGCAGCACGAAGAAAGCCACGAGAATGGCGGCCCAGAGCGGAAATTCTGCAGCGTTGTTCATTCGATCACCTCGCCGCGCATCATGAATTTTGAAAGGGCAACGGTGGAGACGAAGCCGAGAATGGCGATCAGCAGCGAGGCCTCGAAATAGATGTCGTTGCCGGTGCGCAGGCCGAAGGTCAAAAGAAGCAGCATGGCGTTGACATAAAGCGTATCCATACCCAGCACCCGGTCCTGGGCGCGCGGGCCGATGGCGATGCGATAGACTGATATCGTCATGGCAATGGCCAGCATCAGCTGCGCCAGCGAAAAGGACCAGAAAAGGATAATCGAACTCATTCGAATATCTCCATCAGCAGTTTTTCATATCGGTTCTTGATGAGGCTTATCCAGGCCGCCTCATCCACATCGTCGAGAACATGGAGGAGGAGCGTGCCCTGGCTGGAATTATATTCAAGCCAGGCGCTGCCCGGCGTCGAGGTCAGGATCGTCGCCAGAATGGCGAGCGCCATGGGATCGCGAATATCGAGCGGCACGGCCAGGAAACCGGATTTACGGTCCCTTTCGCGCTTGAAGAGAATGATCTTCACGACCGAGATATTGGACCTGATGATATCGTAAAGCACGATAAGGATCAGTTGCGCGAGCCGGTGCCAGTTGCGGATGCGCGGCTTGGCTGGCCTGAGCGACGCCATCGCCCAGGAGGCGATGAGTGCGACGCCAGTGCCGAGCAGCAGATGTCCGGGCGAAAAGCTGTTGATCGTCATCCAGAAGAAGATCAACGAAACCGTCAGCAGCGGATAAGGGAGGAGACGGCTCATCATGGTTCCGCCTCCGGGTTGCTGCCCGCTCGCGGTGCGGAAATGACGCCCTGAATATAGCTTGCCGGCAGATCGAGGATACGCGCGGTTTCCTGCATGTAGCGCATCACCGGACCCGCCTGCACGGTCATGGCAAGTGTCAGGCCGAGCAGCAGCATCACAGGCGCGATTTCGATGACGAGAACGCGCGGCACGGTGCCTTCGATGGAGGCCCAGAAGGTGCGGATACCGGCACGCGTCATCGAGATCAGCGATGCGAAACCGGCAAAGACGATCAGGAAAACCAGCCACCAGGAAAGCGTGGAAATGCTGTCATTGGCGCCAAGCCCGGAAGGGTTGAGAATGGCGGTCAGCATCGAGAACTTGGCGATGAAGCCCGAAAGCGGCGGCAGGCCGGCCAGAAGAATGCCGCAGGCGGCAAAACAGGCGCCGAGCACCGCCATGGTGGCGGGCATGGTAACGCCGACTTCCTCTTCCTCTTCTTCCTCGTCGCCCTCGCCATAAGCTTCCATGGTCACGGCCAGAACGTTCGCGCCCGCATCCTGCCCGCGTTCAACGAGCTCGATCAGCATGAAAAAGGCGCTGATGGTGAGAGTGGAGCTGACGAGATAATAAAGCGCCCCGGCCGCCACCGTGGGGTTGCCGGTGCCCATGGCGGCGAGAAGCGTTCCCGACGATACCAGCACCGAAAAGCCGGCAAGCCGCCCGAGCGCCTGAGACGCCAGAACCCCGATGGCCCCGAAGATGATGGTGGCGATGCCGCCGACGAGCAGGGCATCATGGCCGAAACCGGCGGATTCCCCAGCTGTCTGCCCAAAGAGCAGGAAGGACAGGCGGGCAATGACATAAATGCCGACCTTGCTCATGATGGCAAACAGGCCGCCCACCGGGGCAGAGGCCGAGCCGTAGGCGGAAGGCAGCCAGAAATTCAGCGGCCACATGCCTGCCTTGACCAGAAACGCAATGCCAAGCACCGCAGCGCCGGTTTCCAGGAGCATGCGCTGGTCCGGGTTCAGCCCCTCGATGCGATGGGCAAGGTCGCCCATGTTCAGCGTGCCAGTGACGCCATAGATGAGGCTGACACCGATCAGGAAGAACAGGGCGGCGACGAGGTTGATGGCGATGTAATGCAGACCCGCCTTGACGCGCTGCTGGCCGGAACCATGCAGCAACAGGCCATAGGAGGCTGCCAGCATCACCTCGAAGAACACGAAGAGATTGAACAGGTCGCCGGTCAGGAACGCGCCATTGACGCCCATCAGCATCATCTGGAACAGCGAATGGAAATGCGCGCCGGCCTTGTGCCATTTCGCCATGGAATAGATCAGCGAGGGTATGGCCAGCAGCGCCGTCAGCAGCACCATAAGGCCGGAAAGACGGTCGGCCACCAGCACGATGCCAAAAGGTGCGGGCCAGTTGCCGAGCAGATAGACACCGCTTGAGACCACGGCGGCGATCTCGGTATTAACGGTCGAGTTCACCTCGCGGAACAGCAGTATCGCAACCACCAGCAACAGCACGGTGGAGGTGAAGCTGATGGCGGCCTTTGCAACACGCTGGCGCTCGTCGAAGAACAGCAGCAGGGCGGCGGTGATGAGCGGCAGCAGGATCGGCGCGATGACGATGTGGAAGGGGAATGACATCATTTCGTCTCCCTCCCGTCCACATGGTCAGTGCCGGTAAGGCCGCGGGCGGCAAGCAGCACCACGAGGAACAGCGCCGTGGTGGCAAAGCCGATGACGATCGCCGTCAATACCAGCGCCTGCGGCACGGGGTCGGCCAGCGAAGAGCTGTCCACACCGTTCACCAGCACTGGCGGCGCATTGGTCTTGATGCCGCCGACGCCGAAGATGAACAGGTTGACGGCGTAAGACAAAAGCGAAAGTCCGACGATGACTTGATAGGTGCGTGGGCGCAGGACGAGCCAGACGCCGGAGCCGGTCATGATGCCGATGCCGATTGCAAGAATGAGTTCCATTACACGTCCTCCGCTTTTGCGGCTTCAGGCGTGCGAACGCGGTAGTTACGCAACGATTGGTGTGCCAGTGCTATGAGAATAAGAACGGTGGAGCCGACGACCGTCGCAAAGACGCCGAGATCGAACAGCAGGGCGGATGCCGTGGGCATTTTGCCGATATAGGGTATCTCCGTATACTGGAAATACGAGGTCAGGAACGGGTAGCCGAAATACCAGGAGCCGATACCCGTCGCCGTCGCCATCAACAGGCCAAAACCCATCCAGCGCAGCGGCAGGATGCGGATGCGGTCCTCCGCCCAGCGTGCGCCGCCGGCGAGATATTGCAGCAGGAAGGCGATAGCCATGGTGATGCCGGCCGCAAAGCCGCCACCGGGCAGATCGTGGCCACGCATGAACAGGAAGATCGAGAAGGTGATGATGACCGGGAACATCCACTGCATCACGATCGATGGCACGTAGAGGTAGTCGCGGACGGTATCGCCCTTGCTGCGGTCCGGACGCTCGGCATCGAAGGCATTCTGCATCTGCTGCTGTTCCGGCAGCCCGATGCTTTCATGCGCCGGACGGAAACGGCGAAGCAGCGCGAAGACGGTGAGCGCCACGATGGCCAGCACCGCGATTTCACCAAAGGTGTCGAAACCGCGGAAATCAACGAGGATGACGTTGACGACATTGGTGCCGCCACCTTCCGTATAGGCGCGCTCGAGGAAATAGGTGGCAATCGCGTTCGGCACCGGCAGGGTCATCACGGCATAGGCGATGACGGACATGCCGATGCCGCTTGCTGCTGCCAGCAGAAAGTCGCGGGCGCGGCGAAGCTGCGCCGGCAACTCGTCGCTGCTATCAACCTTTTCGAAGCGTTTCGGCAGCCACCGGAGACCAAGCAGGATGAGAACCGTGGTCACGATCTCCACCAGCAGCTGGGTGATGGCCAGATCCGGTGCGGACAGCCAGATGAAGGTGAGGCAGGTGACGAGCCCGGAAACACCAAGCATGACGAGGGCGGCAAGCCGATGATATTTCGCCTGCCAGGCGGCACCCAGCGCGGCAATCATGCCGATCAGCCAAAGGATGGCGAAGATCGGATCGAAGGTCGTCACACGCGGTAGTGACAGGGAGAATTCCGAAAGGAACAGTGGTGAGAAACCGGCGAGAAGCGCCACGAGGATGAGAAGTCTCAGCTGCGGCTGCAGACGCCGCGTGCCGAGCGTGCTTTCCAGCCACCGCGCCCATTTCCAGGACACGGTGACGAGAATGCGCTCGAAGATGCGCTGGCCCCGCAGATGCCGGAAGATAGGCGGACCGTCATCGCAGCGTGAGAAATAGCCGCCAAGCAGCGCATAGATCGTCACACCGCCGATCAGTGCCGCGATACTCATGATCAGCGGCAGGTTGAAACCGTGCCAGATCGACAGGCTGTAGACAGGCGTCTGGTCGCCGAGCACGGACAGCACCGCCGAATGCAGGAACGGGCCGATCGACAGGCTCGGAACGATGCCGACGATCAGGCAGGCGAAAACCAGGAACTCGATCGGGAAACGCATCCAGCGCGGCGGCTCGTGCGGATTTGGGTTCGGCAGATCGACGGGCTTGGGGCCGAAGAAGACGGTGTGGATGAAGCGCAGCGAATAGGCGACGGCAAATGCGCCTGAAAGCGTCGCGACATAGGGCAGCGCCCGGTCCAGCAGCGAATCGGCATGGGTCTCGACGGCCTCGGCAAAGAACATTTCCTTGGAGAGGAAGCCGTTGAACAGCGGCACGCCGGCCATTGCCGCACTGGCCGCCATGGCAAGCGTCGCTGTCGCCGGCAGATAGGTGTAGAGCCCGCTCAAGCGCCGCATGTCGCGGGTGCCGGTTTCATGGTCGATGATACCGGCCGCCATGAACAGCGAGGCCTTGAAGGTTGCGTGGTTGACCATGTGGAAGATGGCCGCAACCGCCGCAAGCGGGCTGCCGAGGCTAAGCAGCGTGGTGATGAGCCCGAGATGGCTGATGGTGGAATAGGCGAGCAGGCCCTTCAGGTCCTGCTGGAACATGGCGAAATAAGCGCCGAGCAGCAGGGTGATGATGCCGGCCACGCCCACCAGCCAGAACCATTCCGGCGTGCCCGCCAGCACCGGCCAGAACCGCGCAAGCAGGAAAACCCCCGCCTTCACCATGGTCGCCGAATGCAGATAGGCGGAAACCGGTGTGGGTGCCGCCATGGCGTTGGGCAGCCAGAAGTGAAACGGAAACTGCGCGCTCTTGGTCAGCGCGCCGCCAAGAATGAGAATAAGCGCCGGCAGATAGAGGGAATGGGCGCGGATCGCCGCACCGGCCTCGATGATCTTGTCGAGATCGTAGCTTCCCGCCATGTGGCCGAGGATCAGAAGTCCGGCCAGCAGGCTGAAGCCGCCAATGCCGGTCACGGTCAGCGCCATGCGCGCACCATCACGCGCACCGGCGTTCTGGTGCCAGTAGCCGATCAGTAGGAACGAGAAGATGCTGGTCATTTCCCAGAAGATCGACAGCAGTATGACGTTGCCGGACAGCACCACGCCGAGCATCGAGCCCATGAAGGCGAGGAAGAAGGCAAAAAACCGCGGGATCGGATCCTTGGCCGACATGTAATAACGGGCGTACAGCACCACGAGCAGGCCGATGCCGGTAATGAGGATCGCGAAGATCCACGCAAATCCGTCCAGCCGCAGGGTGAAATTCAGCCCGAGCTGCGGCAGCCATTCCACATCATATTTCAGCACACCGCCGCCGCTGACGGTGGAATAAAGAAAGATGCTGCTGACGAGACCGAAAAGGGCGACACCGCCCGCAACGGAGGCGGGGCCGGCGGCTGCGCCATCACGCGGCATGAAAGCCGTTAGAATGGCGCCGACGAAGGGCAATGCGACGATAAATGGAAGAAGGGTTGCAAATGTCATATGCAGCGGCGGTTTTTCTCTGGAATTGGAGTCTACGGCGGGTTTCCGACGACTCCGATCCCTCAAGGCTCACGAGAACCGAATGATGAGGACCGCCGGAATGACTAATAGATAATATGCGGGGGCGCTCTTGGAACCACGCTCGCAAAGTCTCGGAAAGCTTGTGGCGCGATGGCAACAGATGCAACGGCCGGCCCGGCATCAACGCTGATCCGCAAAGCGGGAGTGGGGAAGTTGCCGGGGCGAAGACCCGAGCTGGCATCCCCGGCCTTGCAGCCGCTATCGCAATCCCTGTCGCGAAGAGTGAGGGAACGGCTGAGATCGACGGTCTGCAATCTCTCCAGGCGGCTGGTCTTGGAAAGGGTCTTGATGCCGGATGGTGCCTGAAAGCCGATCATGACGAGCAGGCTTGCGACCATGATGCCGATCAACACTTGCGGATGGCGCCTTGAACGGCGGCATTTCTCCATCCATAACAAGTTGGCATCTCCTTGATCGTAAAGGTCTCTTTAAAGCATCACCGCTCAGCGAATATCCCGTTGATTTGTTTTAGGGGAAGCTGCACGCGCTTGTCCAGCGCACAGGCCGGAAAAACCGCCCGCGATGGCCGATTCCTTTTCGTTTTTGCCCGTTTGCGGCAAAGTGAGGGCGGCAATGGCTAAAAGCTTTTACAAATTTTACCGTTTGACGCTCGAGCTGATGTTTCTTAACTTTCAAGCAAGGAATTAACCATAAAGATTGATGGTATTTCCACGGCGGAATGGGGTTCTCTCCCCTTCCAGGCATGACGCCGCACTGCCGTACCGGTGCCGATCCGGTATTTCGTTTCTTGGTTCAAGAAGGTCAGGCAGGCGTCGATGCCGCATCGTCCGCGATGGGTATGTTCGTTCAAAAATCCCCTTTAGGGTACTGGCGTTCTGAACCTTGGCCAATTGGCCGGGTTTTACCGGCCGTCATGTTGTTGGGGACGTCGGTTGGGGCAGGACTTGCCATCAGATCAAGCGCGCAGATCGGCAGGTGCAAGCCTGGCGGGACGGCTTCGCTTTGCCGGCCTCGACGAGACGCAATCCGATTTCCTGCGCAATTATCGCGGTATGCTCGAGCCTTACGTCAAGGCCGGCCTGCGCGACGTGATGAACCGTTTCCAGTCGATGCCCGACTGTTCACCGTCCTTCGAAAGCGAAAACCAGCTTGATCGCCTGCACGACCTGCAATCCTCGCACTGGAGTGTGCTGACGGATGCGCGTTTCGATGCGCTTTATGCCGAGCGGGTGAAGGTTCTTTCCGACAATGCCGGCCGCATGGGGCTCGATCCCCGCTGGCAGATCGCCAGCCATGCCATCGTTCTGGAGCATCTGCTTGGTGGGCTGGTGGCCGAACACGCGCCGCGCTCCATCCTGCCCGGCAGCCGCAAGAAGAACCGTGAACTGGCCGAGGTCGTGAAGAACATCGTCCGTCTGGTGATGGTCGATACCGAGATTGCCGTCTCGCTGCGTTTCAACGAATTGCGCCTGCGCCACGGCCGTGAACTGGCGGAACAGCGCGACAATGACCGTTCGCAAGCAGCGACACTGCTGGGTGCGGCCCTGACGGCCTTTGCCGCCGGCGATCTTAAGGCGCGGATCGGCGGCGATCTGCCGGAAGCCTATCGCGATGTTGCCGCCTCGTTTAACGCGGCACTTGAAACGATCGGCGCATCGCTGACATCCGCGCAGCAGGGTATCGGTGACGCCGAGACACTCAGCGCCCGTTTCGCCGATATCGGTCGCTCCATCGCAGAACGTTCCGGCCAGCAGGCCGAAGCCCTTGCCGAGACCTCCCGTGCGCTTCAGGCGATGATCGGGAACCTGGCGGAAAACGGCGCCCGCATATCGGCGACGGAAACGGCGGTTTCCCGCGCCCGCGACGCGGCTGTCGAAAGCGGCAAGGCCATTGGCGAGGCGATCGACGCCATGTCTGACATTGAGCAGTCCGCCGAGCACATCGGCAGGATCATTGGTACAATCGACGAGATTGCTTTCCAGACCAACCTTCTCGCCCTCAATGCCGGCATCGAGGCGGCGCGCGCGGGTGAAAGCGGCCGCGGTTTCGCAGTCGTCGCACAGGAAGTCCGGGCGCTCGCCCAGCGTTCCGCCGACGCCGCAAGGGAAATCAAGAGCCTTGTCGGCACCACCAAGACGCAGGTCGAGGGCGGTGTTCGCATGGTGAACCGCACGCAGGAAGCAATCGGCGGTGTCGTCCGGCAGGTGTCCGGTATCAACGACATGATCGCCGAAGTCTCCCGGCACACGTCTATACAGGCTGACGACCTGAAAACAGTCGCCGCCGATATCAGCGAACAGCAGCGGCAGGCCGGCCGGATCGCAAACGAGATCGGCGAAAGCTCCTCCGAAGCTGATGCGCTTCACACTGTCATTCTGCAACTCGGCCGCACCATCAGGGAATTCCGCATCGCCCGTCAGGGCCAGGCGGCGGCAATGGCCGTGGCGGATCGTCAGGACACATCATTTATGGCCCGTGCGGATAACCGCACGGATTACGGCCAGGATTACCAACAATTCAGACGCCAGGGAGTCATGTAATGGCAGCCAGAAAAGCAGCTGAGGCGACGCTGAAACTGTCACCGGTGCTGGATCTCAACGAAGCATCGGCGCTGCACGGCAAGCTGATGACGCTGAGAGGAGCACCGTTGTCGGTCGATGCGTCCGAGGTGGAGCGCATTGGTGCGCTTTGTGTCCAGGTCCTGATGGCCGGCGCGAAATCCTGGGAAGAGGACGGCAAGCCCTTCGGTTTTGCCAGGGTGTCCGATGCATTCGACAAGACCATGAAACTGATAGGCGTCGATATTGACCATTTGCTCCCCAAGGAGATGCAAAAGTGAAGAAAAAAGTTCTCACCGTGGATGATTCCCGGACGATCAGGAACATGCTCCTGGTCACGCTCAACAATGCCGGTTTCGAGACCATTCAGGCCGAAGATGGCGTTGAAGGCCTCGAGGTGCTGGAACAGAGCAACCCCGATGTCATCGTGACTGACATCAACATGCCCCGTCTTGATGGTTTCGGCTTTATCGAGGGCGTGCGCCGCAACGAGAAATACCGGGCTATCCCGATCCTCGTTCTGACGACCGAAAGCGATGCAGAAAAAAAGAACCGCGCCCGCCAGGCCGGTGCGACGGGCTGGATCGTCAAGCCGTTCGACCCTGCAAAACTCATCGATGCCATTGAACGCGTAACCGCCTGATACGGGACATTTCACGATGGATATGAACGAAATCAAGGAAATCTTTTTCCAGGAATGCGAGGAGCAGCTCGCTGAACTGGAATCGGGGCTTCTTAAATTGAATGACGGCGACCGTGATCCGGAAACCGTCAACGCCGTTTTCCGTGCCGTTCATTCCATCAAGGGCGGGGCCGGTGCCTTCGGTCTGGATGATCTCGTGGCCTTCGCCCACGTTTTTGAAACGACCCTCGACTGCGTTCGCTCCAACAAGCTGGAGCCCACACAGGATGTTCTGAAAGTCATGTTGCGCTCCGCCGACGTGTTGGCGGATCTGACCAATGCGGCGAGAGACGGCGGCAGCGTCGATGAAAGCCGCACCCGTGGCCTCGTCAAGGAACTGGAAGCGCTGGCAAACGGCGAAACCGTGCAGGCCTCTGCGCCGGCGGCAGCACCAGCAGCCATCAAGGCGCCGGCAGCCGCCGCGCCCAAGCCGACGGATGAGAGCGGTTTCCAGCCGGTGCTGTTCTCCTTCTCGGATTTTGCCGACGACACGACACCGCTGATGGAAGCACCGACCTTCCAGATCACCTTCAAGCCGCATGCATCGCTTTATTCAAAGGGCAATGAGGCAGCGCTTCTCCTGCGCGATCTCTCGCGTATCGGCGAGATGAGCATCAATTGCGACCTGTCGGAACTGCCCACGCTCGACAAGCTCGATCCTGAAGCATCTTATCTCTCCTGGACGGTTTCGATCACCACCGACAAGGGTGAAGAGGGTATCCGCAGCGTCTTCGAATTCGCCGAATGGGATTGCGATCTCGAAATCACGCCGGTTATTTCGGATGCCGCTGCGGAAGAGGAAGAACTTCCGATGATCCCGGTTCCGTTCGATCTCTCGGCGCTTGATGGCGGACCGGAAGCGGACACTGCCGTCGAAGCAGCTATGGTGGAAGAGCCTTTTGTTGCCGCAGCCGTTGAAGCGGCCGTCGCCACGACGCAGATCGCCCAGAGCGTCAATGCCGCCATCGAAAAGCGTGAGGCGGCGGCAGCGCCCGCCGCAGCGCAGGCGAATGCCAATGCGGCCGCCAATGCAAGCGCCGGCCAGACCATCCGCGTCGATCTCGATCGCGTCGACCGCCTCATCAACCTCGTTGGCGAACTCGTCATCAATCAGGCGATGCTGTCGCAGAGCGTCATCGAGAACGATGCGAGCGGCACCTCTGCCGTCAATATGGGTCTGGACGAGCTGCAGCAACTGACGCGCGAAATCCAGGACAGCGTGATGGCTATCCGTGCGCAGCCGGTAAAGCCGGTCTTCCAGCGCATGTCGCGTATCGTCCGCGAAGTCGCAGACATGATCGGCAAGCAGATCCGCCTCGTCACCGAAGGTGAAAACACCGAAGTCGACAAGACGGTTATCGACAAGCTGGCCGAGCCCCTGACCCACATGATCCGCAATGCCGTCGACCACGGCATCGAAACGCCGGAAAAACGCGAAGCGGCCGGCAAGAACCCGGAAGGCACCATCAAGCTTTCGGCAAAGCACCGCTCGGGTCGCATCTTGATCGAGCTGCAGGACGATGGCGCCGGCATCAACCGCGAGCGCGTTCGCCAGAAGGCGATCGACAATGATCTCATTGCCGCCGATGCGAACCTGACCGACGAAGAGATCGACAATCTGATCTTCGCGCCGGGCTTCTCCACCGCCGACAAGATTTCCGACATTTCCGGCCGCGGCGTTGGCATGGATGTGGTCAAGCGTTCCATTCAGGCGCTTGGCGGCCGCATCAGCATCTCCTCGCGCCCCGGTCACGGTTCGACCTTCACCATGAGCCTGCCGCTGACGCTCGCCGTCCTCGACGGCATGGTGGTGACGGTGGCCGGTCAGACGCTCGTCGTGCCTTTGACCGCAATCGTCGAAACCCTGCAGCCGGAAGCGAAGAATATCCACTCCTTCGGTTCCAACCAGCGGCTGATCTCCATCCGCAATTCCTTCTGCCCGCTGGTCGATGTCGGACGCGTTCTGAACTTCCGTCCGACCCAGGCCGATCCGGTCGAAGGCGTGGCGCTTCTGGTGGAATCGGAAGGCGGTGGCCAGCGCGCCCTGATGGTCGATGCGATCCAGGGACAGCGTCAAGTCGTCATCAAGTCGTTGGAAGCCAACTATACCCATGTTCCGGGCATTGCCGCCGCCACCATTCTCGGTGACGGACGCGTTGCGCTCATTCTGGATGTCGATGCCATCGTCAGCGCTTCGCGCGGACAGCCCCTGAAGCAGGAAATGTCGCTTGCGGCGACAGGTTGAAAGCGGATCGTTCATGGCAGCACTTAATCTCAGCGACCAGCGCCAGTCTCCGGACGACGTTCTTGCCAGCGGTGAATATCCGCTGACAAGACGCGATCTGTCGGAGATCGCTGCGATGATCTATGCGGATGCAGGCATCTATCTCAACGACACCAAGGCGTCGCTGGTCTATTCCCGTCTGTCGAAGCATATCCGCAATCTCGGCCTTTCCGGTTTCCGCGAATATTGCACGCTGGTCTCCTCAACCGAGGGCGCGCCGGCACGGCGGGAAATGCTGTCGCATCTGACGACGAATTTCACGCGCTTCTTCCGCGAGAACCACCATTTCGAACATCTGCGCGACGAGGTCCTGCCGGGCCTCATCGCAAGGGCCAAGAGCGGCGGGCGTGTCCGCATCTGGTCGGCGGCCTGTTCCGACGGGCAGGAGCCCTATTCCATCGCGCTTACCGTGCTCGCCATGTTCCCGAATGCGGCGGATTACGATTTCAAGATTCTGGCGACGGACATCGATCCCAAGATTTTGGCGCAGGCCCGCGCCGGCGTCTATGACGACAACGCGCTCGAAACCGTCTCCCCCGCCATGCGCAAGCAATGGTTCACGGAGGTCGATGCCGGCGGTCGCCGCAAATTCCGCATCGAAGACAAGGTCAAGCGCCTCATCACCTTCAACGAATTGAACCTGATGACGCAATGGCCCTTCAAAGGCAATTTCGACGTGATCTTCTGCCGTAACGTCGTCATTTATTTCGACGAGCCGACACAGACGCGCATCTGGTCGCGTTTCGCCGGCCTGCTGCCGGAAGGTGGTCATCTCTATATCGGCCATTCCGAACGCGTCTCCGGCGATGCCAAGAACCTGTTCGACAATACCGGCATCACTACCTACCGCTTCATTGGTCACGCATCCGGGAGGAAGGCATGAGCGCACTCGCACGGGTACTCGTCGTCGATGATAGTCCAACGATGCGCGGCCTGATTTCGGCTGTCCTCAAGGCAGATCCGGAAGTCGAGGTGGTCGGGCAGGCCGGCAACGCCATGGAAGCACGCGCCGCCATCAAGCAGCTCAACCCCGATGTCGTGACGCTCGATATCGAGATGCCGGAAATGAACGGCCTCGAATTTCTCGAAAAGATCATGCGCCTGCGGCCCATGCCGGTGATCATGGTCTCGTCGCTGACCCATCGCGGCGCGGACGCTTCGCTTGCGGCACTCGAAATCGGTGCCTTCGATTGCGTCGGCAAGCCGGCTCCGGGCGATGCGCGTCCCTTTGGCGATCTTGCCGACAAGGTGAAGGCCGCTGCCCGCTCCCAACACGCCGCCTATCGCACGGCTCGTCCGGAAAGCGCCGCGGCTGTGCAGCCTACGCCGGTCAGCGATTATCGCGCGGGCCGCAAAGTCGTGGCCATCGGTTCGTCCACGGGTGGTGTCGAGGCGCTGATCGCCGTGCTGCAGAAATTTCCGGCCAATTGCCCGCCGACCGTCATCACCCAGCACATGCCGCCGACCTTCACCCGGAGCTTCGCCGAACGGCTGAACCGGATTTGCGCGCCCGTCGTGGAAGAAGCCACCGATGGCGCACGCCTGCAGACCGGCAAGATCTATCTTGCGCCGGGCGGTGAACGCCACCTGCAGATCGCCAACCGGGCAGCACCCTGCTGCCGGCTTATCGAGCGCGATCCGGTGAACGGTCATCGTCCCTCCGTCGATGTGCTGTTTGATTCGGTGGCAGAGCTTGCCGGTCGCAATGCCGTCGGCGTCATTCTCACCGGCATGGGCCGCGATGGCGCGGCCGGACTGCTGAAAATGCGCCATGCCGGTGCGCGCACCGTCGGCCAGAATGAAAAAACATGTGTCGTCTACGGCATGCCCCGCGTGGCCTATGAGCTCGGTGCCGTCGAACAGCAATTGCCGCTGGCCTCCATCGGCGAAGAAATCCTGAAACTAACCACTGCCCGCAAAGAAGGTGCTGACTAATGTCTCTCGCAGAAAAGATCAAAGTTCTGATCGTTGACGATCAGGTGACCAGCCGGTTGCTCCTCAGCGATGCGCTGACACAGCTGGGCTTCAAGCAGATCACTGCCGCCGGCGATGGCGAGCAGGGATTGAAGATCATGGAGCAGCAGCCCCATCATCTCGTCATCTCCGACTTCAACATGCCGAAGATGGACGGTCTTGGTTTCCTGCACGCCGTGCGGGCCAACCCGACCCTTAAAAAGGCGGCCTTCATCATCCTTACCGCGCAGGGCGACCGCGCGCTGGTGCAGAAGGCGGCGCAGCTCGGCGCGAACAACGTGCTGGCCAAGCCTTTCACCATCGACAAGATGCGCGCAGCCATCGAGGCGGTTTTCGGATCGCTGAAATGATTGAAGCTGCGGCCAAGCGCGTACATATCATTCAGGGCGAGTATAAGGTTGTCAACGATCCCGACGTGGTCATGACGACGATACTCGGTTCGTGCGTGGCCGCCTGTCTGAGAGATCCCGTTGCCGGCATTGGAGGAATGAACCACTTCCTGTTGCCGGGAACGGGCAATGTGACCGGCGGAGATGCAACGCGTTACGGCGTGCATCTCATGGAACTTCTGATCAACGGCCTTCTGAAGAAGGGCGCCCGCCGCGACCGGCTGGAGGCCAAGGTTTTCGGCGGCGCGAAGACAATCGCCAGCTTCTCGAATGTCGGTGAGCAGAATGCCATCTTCGCCATGCAGTTTCTGAAGGATGAAGGCATTCCGGTCATAAGCTCCTCCACGGGCGGAGAGCATGGCCGCAAGATCGAGTTCTGGCCGGTCTCGGGTCGCGCGCGTCAGCATCCGCTCAGCGGCGCGGAAACCCAGAAGACGGTCGCCATGGAAACGCGTCCGGTGCCGGCACCCAAGCCCGTCGCCAACGACATCGAATTTTTCTAGTCACGGAGTTTCCAATGCAGATTGCAGACCACGCCGGCACCGCTCCGTTCGAAGAAGCACTGCCGGATGTTCTCATGCGCGTGGTGTCGGAGTTGCACGATGTCGCCTATCTCATAGAGCGCATCGAACCACAGTTGCTGGAAGTGACCAGTGGTCAATTGTCGGGCGATGGCATCAAGCTGCTGCAGGGCATTGATCTCGCCGTTCAGAAGACCCGCGGTCTTGCCGAATTCATCGACACCATCACCGGTTCCATTCCCGGTGAATGGATCGTGGATGTCTCGACGGCGCTCAGCCTCGTCAAGCTTGCCGAAATGCAGAAGGCGCTGGGCGCGGCCTTCCGCCACGGCCATTCCCAGCCGCTGGACAAGGCGTCCGGCGACTTCGACCTGTTCTAGACCATATTCCAGCCGACGTTCCTTTCCTCGCTGAATGCGGAGAAAGGCAACGCTCGCGCAAGCTTCGCACCCTATTGTCATTACGGGGCCAAAAGGTCTCGGATTCTATGAATGACGGTGCGGAACAGAATGAATCTGTTAAATCAAATCCCTCAGGTCCTGAAGAATATCGCGGCGCTGGGTCAGACACGGCTGCTGATGCTGGGCGGCGTGGGCGTTTTGTCCATGGCCGTTATCCTTGCAGCAGCCCTCTACGTGAACCGTCCCGCTTACGAGACCCTTTATGTAGGGCTTGAAAAAAGCGACCTCAACAAGATCAGCATTGCGCTTGCCGAATCGGGGCTGGACTTTCAGGTCGGAACCGACGGTTCGAGCCTTCAGGTTCCCGTTGGACTGACCAGTAAGGCAAGGCTGCTTCTGGCCGAGCGCGGTCTGCCTGATAGCGCCAATGCCGGTTACGAGCTTTTCGACAATGTCGGTTCTCTCGGCCTGACCTCCTTCATGCAGGAAGTGACGCGCGTTCGCGCCCTCGAGGGTGAGATCAGCCGCTCCATCCAGCAGATCGACGGGATTGCCGCCGCACGCGTCCATATCGTCATGCCTGACGTCGGCAATTTCCGCCGTGGCGAACAGAAGCCCACCGCATCGGTCATGATCCGCGCCAGCGCCACCGCAGGTCGCAAGGCGTCCGCCTCCATCCGTCACCTCGTCGCCTCGGCCGTTCCCGGCCTCGAAGTCGATGACGTGACCCTGCTCGATTCCACCGGCCAGCTTCTGGCTTCTGGCGACGATGTCACCAACGCCGCCATGAACCGCTCGCTGACACTGGCGCAGAATGTCCAGCAGGAAATCACCACCAATATCGACAAGGCGCTGGCGCCTTTCCTCGGCATGGACAATTTCCGCTCAAGCGTGACCGCGCAGCTGAACACCGACAGTCGCCAGATCCAGGAGACCGTGTATGATCCGGAATCGCGCGTCGAACGCTCTGTCCGCACGGTAAAGGAAGACCAGAAGTCCCAGGAAACGCAGCCGGATACCGCAGCGACCGTGGAACAGAACGTGCCGCAGGCAGCCCCGCAGGGTGGCGGCGGTGGCCCGCAGTCCTCCGACCAGTCGGCCAAGAAGGAAGAGCAGACCAATTACGAGATCAACTCGAAAACGGTCGCTACCGTCAAGAACGGCTACACTGTCGAGAAGATTTCGGTCGCCGTGGTCGTCAACAAGGGTCGCATTGCCAAGATGGTCGGCGAACCCGTCGATCAGGCCAAGATCGACGCCTATCTTGCCGAAATGCAGAAGATCGTGACGTCGGCGGCGGGCATCTCTTCCGATCGCGGTGATATCGTCACGCTGACGGCAATGGACTTCCTCGAAACGCAATTGCTCGACGAGGCCGCCAGCGGTCCGGGCGTCATGGAAGTGTTGAGCCGCAATTCGGCTGGCATCATCAACTCGCTCGCCTTCGTCGCTGTCGCCTTCCTCGTCATCTGGCTTGGTGTGCGTCCCCTGGTCCGCACGGTGGCCGGCAATGGTGCGGCCGCGGGTCAGCTCAGCCAGGAGACCGCCGGTCTCGAACTGCCGGATTTCTCTCCCGGCATGGATGCAGGTGCTGGTGGTCTCATGGAAGGTTTCGGAGCGGATTTCGGCTTCGACAGCACCGACGATCTTCTGGCAGGTGGCGACAGCGAAGGCACCTTCAACCGCCGGGTTCGCGAAGGGCCGGAACGCAGGCTCTCCCGCATGGTGGAAATCAGCGAGGAAAGAGCAGCCAAGATCCTGCGCAAATGGGCAGTGGAAAAGGCAGCGTGATTTTGAAAAGGCCGGTTTTACCCCGGCCTTTTTCGCATTTTCGGGCTTTTTACTATCCTTGGTCGTCGGGCCGTGGCATTCTCGTTTCAGGACAGTGTTTACAAAAAATTCATCAACGATACAGTTTGCTGGGAATAGGCTGAGAATGCCGTTTATGAATTGGCCAGCTTTTCAGTATGTTTTTTTAGCAATAGACGAATGAGGAAATACGTGGAAAGGCTGTTGTCAGGTAATGGCAAATTCCGGTCGGTTCCATAAAATGAAGTGATTCGGTCTCCGGGGGCGTGCCATTCCATTTTGGTAAGCTTCTTGAATGGAATGATTCCATCCCGATGTATAATCTCCCGCTGGGAGCAAGAGGGCGTAGGCGATTGAAAGTCGATGTTGATATCCGCAGGCTGTCTGCCAAGCCTATGGAGGGCATGGGTAAGCCCTTGCCGCGCGATCAGCTTGCCAAGAACGTCGCAGCCACGGCCGCTGCCGGCAACGTTGCAGGCGCACTGGATTTGCTCGTAACCTACGCTGGCGCCTCGCATTATCTGCTGGCGCGGGATGATCTTCTCGAAGAAACCGGTCTGAAATTCATCGTCACATCCGACTGGCCTTTCGATCTGGTGCGCAGGCTCGGCATTGAGCTGACGAACAGCCAGAACAGATCGAGCGAAATGGAAAAATGCCTTTCGCTTCTGCGGCCGCGATTATTGTTTCTTCCCGACGATGTTTCTGTTCCCTACGGTATCGACCGGCAATATTCCGCACTGTCTTTCTGCGTGGGCCGCATCCGCCTTTCCCTTCTTCTGCTGTTTCCCGAACATGCTGTTCCTTCACCGGAGCGTCTGCGAGAAATCGCGCTGTTGACGGGTTATTGCGTAAGCTTCGGCATCGCCAGCGAAGCAAAGGCCGTGCGTGATATCGATCTTACCGAGCGCGAGCTCGAATGCCTGTTCTGGATTGCCGAAGGCAAGACAAGCGACGAAATTGCGATGATCCTTGGCATTTCGCGCAATACGATCAATAATTACATTACAAGCGTGATGCGTAAAACCGCGACGAAAACCCGCTCGGAGGCAATTGCCTACGCCGTGCGCAACAACCTCGTATAATGGTCGGACGGATGGTACAGACGAAAGACAATGAGGGTACAGGTCAGACGGGCATGTTTTACCGCAGCCCTGTCGCAACGAGCCGGTCGGATCTGTTTCCGAAGCTCGTCGCCATGCAGAAGCTGGTCGGCGCACGAAATTTCGTGGTGACGAAGGCTGCCGCTTCCGGTTTTCCCAACAAGAAGAAGCTGACCTGCGAGCTGGAAAACTGGGGCATGAATGCCGCAGAACAGAGCACGCAGTTCATACGCGCCGTTGGCGATATTCTTCTCGACCATATCGAGACGTCGCTGTTGCCGGTTATCTGGCGCAACAAGAATGCCGGCGGCTTTGCCGATCTTCCCGATGTTCCGGCGTTGCTACGCCGGATTGAAAACGACACGTTGCCCTATGCCGGGCTGGCCATGCCGGTGCGGCTCGGCACCATCGGCAATGGCTACATCGTTTTCTGCGGCACCAATCTCGTCCTCGACAACGAGGTCGTCATCGAGCAGCACATCAAATGCTGCGAGATCATGGTGGACATGCTGGCGCTCGACGAGCGCAAGGCGGCTCCCTCGGAAGCACTGAGCGAGAGGGAAATCGCCTGCTTGCAACTGGCGGGTGACGGCCGGATCAGTGAAGAGATCGCGGTCAAGCTGGGGCTTTCCGTGCACACGGTTAATGCATATCTCGGTTCTGCGACGATCAAGCTTGATTCCGTCAACCGTATTCAGGCGATCGCCAAGGCCATCCGGCTCGGCTATATCCATTGATCGCGGACGGAGCTTTCCCGTCCCGTTAAGCCAGGCTGGCTCAGCCCTTGCAATTGCACCCCTAAAAGGTGCCATCGGCACTTCGCTCTTTTTTAACAGTTGCCAACTAGAACTTTTATAAGTTTGGCTTTGGGGAACTGTTTCATGCACAACCGGCTCTTTAAGACCGTTGCGAGCAAGGTCGTCGCGCTGACAATCGGCTTGATCATGCTCAGTGTGGCCGCAGTTGGTTTTTCCACCTTCATGCGCCTGAAAGACAATATCATCACCACGGCGCTGCGCGATACCAACAGCGCGATGCGTAGCATGGCTATCCTTTACGAGATGAAGGTTGGTGGCGTCACCCTCGACATGGGGGATGGAGAGCTGAAGAGTGTCGGCCGCGCCAGTATCGGGACATTGCGCGACAACGACCTCGTCGACCGCACGGCAGCCGGAAACGGCGGCATCGCCACGGTTTTTGAAACCAAGGCCGGTGAATATGTCCGTATGACCACCAATCTGAAAAATGAAAAGGGCGAGCGCGCGGCGGGCACCAAGCTTGCCACCGATCATCCTGCTTTCGAAAAAGTCAGCAAGGGTGAAGCCTATTTCGGCCCTGCCACGCTTTTCGGCGTCAACTACATGACCGGTTACATGCCGGTTACCAACAAGACCGGCGCCACCGTCGGTATTCTCTTCGTCGGCGTTCCCATGGCCGTCTACGAAGCCCAGATATTCGGCCTGCGCGACCTGATGCTGATCTGCGGCGCGCTGGCCATGGTTGGCGTCGGGCTGCTCGCCTATTTCGTCATCAGGCGCACTCTGAAGCCGCTGGGCAAGCTGACCGATGCGGTAAAGTCTCTTTCTGACGGTAATCTCGACACGCCAATCCCCTATGCCACCAATACCAACGAATTCGGCAATATCGCCCGTGCGCTGGTGATTTTCCGCGAGAATGCGCTTGAGAAACTGGCCATCGAAGGACGAAGCGCCGATGAGCGCTCCGTGGCGGAATCCGAACGCCACCGCAACGACGCTGAAAAGCAGGAGCTGGATAGCCAGATCGAATTTGCGGTGAGTGAGATCGCGTCCGGTCTCGGCAGGCTTTCGCGTGGCGATCTCAGCCGTACGATCGAGACACCTTTCACCGGCCGTCTGGACCGGCTGCGCACGGATTTCAACGGTTCCCTGCTCAACCTTCGCGATGCGCTGGGGCAGATCCGTGAGCGGACGCTGATCATCCAGCATAGCGGCTTTGAAATCGAGCAGTCGTCGGTTGACCTGTCGAAGCGCACCGAAAATCAGGCAGCCTCGCTGGAAGAGACCGCCGCCGCCGTCGAGGAAATCACCGCGACGGTCAGATCGTCGGCCGAGCGGGCACGGGAGGCCAATGAGGCCGTTCGCATTACCAAGCAGAGCGCCGATAGTTCCGGCTCGGTCGTCAGCAATGCCGTTGATGCCATGGGCCGCATCGAAGGCGCTTCCCGCAAGATCGAGCAGATCATCGAGGTCATCGACGATATCGCCTTCCAGACCAATCTCCTTGCGCTCAATGCCGGCATCGAGGCAGCGCGTGCGGGTGAGGCGGGCAAGGGTTTTGCCGTAGTGGCGCAGGAAGTGCGTGAATTGGCGCAACGTTCCGCCGATGCAGCCCGCGAAATCAAGCAGCTCATCAACCAGTCGACGCACGAAGTCAGCACCGGATCGAAGCTGGTGCAGGAGGCGGGCACGGTTCTTTCCGCCATCAGCCAGCAGATCGTCACCGTCAGCCAGCATGTCGAAACCATCGCAACGGCAACGCAGGACCAGTCTTCCGCGCTTCACAACGTCAACGGTTCCGTCAACCAGATGGACCAGATGACGCAGCAGAATGCAGCCCTTGCCGAACAGTCGAGTGCGGCGAGCCGGGTGCTCTCCGGCGAGGTGGAGGCCTTGCTCGATCTCGTCCAGCGTTTCCAGATGGAGCAGGGTTCGGCGGCGGGCAGGGATCGATTGAACCGGGCTGCCTGATATCCCCAATTTGCAAAATCAAAGACTCCCGCATCGCAAGGTCCGGGAGTTTTTTTATTCCGCCGCCGCCCGTGCCGTGCTGGATATCTGGTTGATATAGGCGCGCAGCGCCGCCGGTTTGACCGGCTTGTGCTGAACGGAAATCCCGTATTTTTCGGCATCGCTGCGCACCTCCGGGCTGCGATCCGCCGTCACCAGCAGGGCAGGGATCGTCTTGCCGTAGAAAGTCCGGATGAGGCGGATGGCGCTGATGCCGTCACCATCATCGAGATGGTAATCGGCGATGATGACATCAGGCGCTGCCGTCAGTTTCAGGAACGGTTCTTCCAGCGTCGCCACCGAACCTGCCGGCAGAACCTCACAGCCCCACCCCGTCAGCAACAATGTCATGCCCTCGAGGATTTTCGGCTCATTATCGATGCACAGGACCCGCACCCCCTGGAGGCGGTCGCTCGCCGCCGCATTGCTGACCGCGCCACCCGATTTGGACGGCGCAACGCGGTCTGATTCACGCGGCAGATGAATGCGGAAGGTCGTACCCTTGCCGGGCGTCGATATCAGCTGCACGGGATGGTGCAGCATGCGCGACAGCCGGTCGACAATGGAAAGCCCGAGCCCGAGCCCGGATGCCGTTTTTGCGCCTTCGTCCAGTCGGGCGAATTCCTTGAAGACGGTGCGGAATTTGGATGCGGGAATACCGATGCCGGAATCCGTCACCTGAATGACGACTTCGCCGCCCCGGCGGCGGGCACCGACCACGACCTTGCCTTTCAGCGTATATTTGATGGCGTTCGAGACCAGATTCTGCACGAGCCTCCGCAGGAGATTGGGGTCGGAACGGACCGTGAGCGAAGTGGGCATGACCACGAGGTCGAGGTTCTTTTCCTGCGCCATCGGTGCGAAATCGGTTTCGATGCGTTTCAGCAGCTCATTCAGCGGCACGGATGTCATGCGCGCTTTCATCGAGCCGGTGTCTAGACGGGAAATGTCGAGAACCGCGCCGAGAATGGTTTCGACCGATTCGAGCGCTGAATCGATATTGTGGACGAGGTCACTTTCTCCCGAGGCGCCAAGCCGTTCGACAAGCGAGGAGGAATAAAGGCGCGCTGCATTGAGTGGCTGGAGAATGTCGTGACCGGCGGCGGCGAAGAACCGCGTCTTGCCGATATTCGCCTCGTCGGCCGATGCCCGTGCCTCCGCCAGTTCGCGGTTGACGCGGGTAAGTTCGACGGTTCGTTCCGCCACCCGCTGCTCCAGGGTCTCGTTGGCCTGTTTCAGCGCCTGATCGCTCGCTACCCGTTGCGTGATGTCGGTGAAGGTGGCGACGATGCCTTTGTCCGGCATGGTGTTGGAGCGCACTTCGATGATGCGCTCGCCGCCGGCCAGCACCAGCGAGAAGGGCAGGTCCATGGTCAGGAAACTGGTGATCAGCTCGTCCGTATCTCCGGCGGGCATGTCGCCACGTTCCTGCAGCATCGAGACGATATCCGTCAGCGGCACGCCCACCTGGCCGAATTGTTCCGGCAGATCCAGCAGGGTGCGGAAGCGCCGGTTCCAGATGGTCAGCTGCTGCGAGCTGTCGAAAACAGCGATGCCCTGGTCCATCTGCGCCAGCGCCGTTTGCAGCATGTCCTGATTATATTGCAGGGCTTCACTCGCCTGATCGAGCAGCCAGGCTGTGTCTGCGCTGGTATCTTCCGCCTTCTGGAGAATGATGGAAAGCACAAGGCGGGCAGAGGAGGAGCCGATGGCGCTGCCCAGCAATTGTTCGGAAAAATGGATCAGCGCCATATCCGCTGGCTGGTCGTCATTGAGCTTCCGGCCCGCCGTCTTCTCATAGGTCGCGAGTGAACGCAGCATGCGCTCTTCGCCGAGATAACGGGCAATCGCGCTTTTGAGGTCGCCGACACTGACCCGGGTTTTCCAGCCGCGTGTGGCGAATTGCGATTTCGAGTGGCGCTTGACGAAAATGCCGGACTGGATGCGCTCCACCGGCCGCGGGTTGCGCGACAACGAGCCGAGCACGAAGGCCATGCTGTTGACGAGCAGGCTGAGGATGACGGCATTCACGAAAGGATCGGCTTCCGGTCCGTTGAAGACGGTGCTGCCGGAAAACAGGAAACCGAGAATATTCGCGGCCACTTCGGAATTGTCAGGCCCGCCGAAGCTCGGCAGAAACAGCAGATAGGCCCAGACGAAAAAACCTGAACTGAGGCCGGCAATTGCACCGCGCGCATTGGCCCGCCGCCAGAACAGGCCGCCGAAAAGGGCAGGGGCCATCTGGGCGATGGCGGCGAATGCCAGGAAGCCGATGGAGGCAAGCCCTGTCGCGCTGTCGGCAGCGCGATAATAAAAGTAACCCAGCAGCATCACCGCGAAGATCGCCGTTCTGCGGATGTTGAGCAGTGTTTTGGCGAAATTGTCCCGGTGCGGCGAGCGGTTCAACAGCTTCTGCCGCAGAAAGATCGGCATGACGATGTCGTTGGAAATCATGATCGACAGCGCCACCGAGGCGACGATAACCATTGCGGTCGCCGCCGAAAACCCGCCGATGAAGGTGATGAGGGATACGACCGGCATCTGATGCGTAAGCGGCAGTTGCAGGACATAGAGATCGGCGCTGCCGTTTGCGCCGAGCGTCAGAATGCCCGCGAGCGCGATCGGCAGCACGAAGATGTTGATGGCGATGAGATAGAGCGGCAGCAGGAAACCCGCCATGCGCAATTCTTCCGGCGTGCGGTTTTCCACCACGGTGACGTGGAACTGGCGCGGCAGCAGGATGATGGCAAAGCCGGACAGCAGGGTCATGACGATCCAGCGGCTGACGGGCGTGTGATAGGATATGGCCCGCATGGCCTGTTCATTCTCCGTGGCGAGCCGCCACAGATGCACAGGCCCGTCGAAAAGGACAAACAGCACGTAAAAGCCGACGGTACACATTGCGACCAGCTTGACCAGCGACTCCATCGAGATCGCCAGGATGAGCCCGTCCTGATGTTCTGTCGCATCGGTGTGGCGGGTGCCGAACATGACGGCGAAACCGGCCATGACGATGGTGACGACCAGCGGCAGATCGAGGAAATAGAGATTGCCGCTGCCAATGCCATAGTCACCGGGATCGACCATCGTCGCCACCGAATTGGAAACGGCTTTCAACTGCAGGGCAATATAGGGAATGGCGCCGACAAGCGCGATGACGGCGACGATCATCGCCACGGTGGAGTTCTTGCCGTAACGGGCGGCGATGAAATCCGCAACCGATGTCAGCTTTTCCGTTTTGGCCAGCTCGACGATTCGGCGAATGATCGGCATGCCGATGGTGAAGGCAAGGATCGGCCCGGTATAGATGCCGAGGAACTCCAGCCCCTTGTCCGCCGCAAGCCCGACGCCGCCGAAATAGGTCCAGGAGGTGCAATAGATCGCCAGGCTCAGCGCATAAACGAACGGCCGCCCCTTCTTAGGGGCGTTTCTTTCCCGGCTGTTTCTATCCCCGAAGCTTGCAACCGCAAACAGCAGCAGGACATAAGCGAAGGCCGAACCGAATATGATCCACCCAGGAAGCACGCGTCCTCCCCATGCAAGAATTCCCTGATATGAGCATAGGCGAATTCCATGCCGTTGAGAATGAGCGCGGTCTGATCATAAAGTTCAAGACGAGCGTGCAAAAAAGCTAACAAATGCAATCTTGACGAATTCCAAATGCGAAGGGGAACCTATATGGTTGAGCGTGTAGGGACAGTCACATAGCTTCAGCTTTCGAAGCAGGAGAGAGGGACAATCTGGATGCTAAACGAATTTAAAACCTTCATTGCCCGCGGCAATGTCATGGATCTGGCCGTCGGTGTCATCATCGGTGCGGCTTTCAGCAAGATCGTTGATTCCGTCGTCAACGATCTCATCATGCCGATCGTCGGCGCAATTTTTGGCGGCTTCGATTTCTCGAACTACTTCCTGCCGCTGAGTTCCGGCGTCACCGCCCCCTCGCTCGCCGCTGCCCGTGATCAGGGTGCCGTCTTTGCTTATGGCAACTTTCTGACCGTTCTCATCAACTTCCTCATCCTCGCCTGGATCATTTTCCTGATGGTCAAGGGCGTCAACAGGCTTCGCGCTTCGGTAGAAACCAAGAAGGCCGAAGAAAAGACGGAAGCGGCGCCGCCGCCGGAAGATGTCAAGCTTCTCACCGAAATCCGCGATCTGCTCAAGACGCGCTGAGACCGACATTATCCCCGGCCTGGTTTTGCTGACCTGCGCGGACGGCTCACTTGCGCCGGGGATCGATCCATAAAGAAAATCCATGTTCGCCTCACGGAATATCATGCATATGGCCGGTTCGATGCGATAAGAAGGCACCAAACGGAGTGTCTTTAATGTCCATTTTGAACAGTCTGAGTGCACGCTCTCTGGCGGCTCCCGAGAGCGGCATCGTTGAGGTTGTGAATTATGCCCGGGGGCGGGATAATCTCCTGCCGCTCTGGGTCGGCGAAGGCGATCTGCCGAGCCCGGACTTCATCAATCAGGCTGCGATTGATGGGCTGAACAATGGCGAAACCTTCTACACCTGGCAGCGCGGCATTCCCGAACTGCGCCAGGCATTCAGCCGCTATTACGAACGGCATTTTGCGGCATCGCTGCCGCCGGAACATTTTTACGTCACCGGGTCCGGTATGCAGGCGATTGTGCTTGCCGTGCAGGCGCTGACTTCGCCGGGCGACGAGATGGTGTATCTTTCACCCACCTGGCCCAATATCGTCGCCGCCATCGGCGTGGCGGGCGCAAAGGCGGTTCCGGTCGGTATTGATTTCCGTGACGGTCGCTGGGACCTCGATATCGGCAAGCTGGAAAGCGCCATCACCGGCAAGACCAAGGCGCTTTTCATCAACACGCCTTCCAACCCGACCGGTTGGACCGCGACGCGCGACAATCTTCGCGATGTTCTGGCGCTTGCCCGCAAACACGATCTCTGGATCGTCGCGGACGAGATTTACGCGCTCTATCACTATGCCGGCACCCGCGCGCCTTCGTTCCTCGACATCATGGAGCCGGACGACAAGATCGTCTTCGCCAATTCCTTCTCGAAGAACTGGTCGATGACCGGCTGGCGTGTCGGCTGGCTTGCAGCGCCGCCGGCCATTGGCCAGGTCATCGAAAACCTCATTCAATATTCCACATCGGGCGTCGCGCAGTTCATGCAGCGTGGTGCAGTCGCAGCCCTCGATCAGGGTGACGGCTTCATTCGCGAAAACTACGAACGTGCCCTGGCGTCCCGCGATATTCTCTGCGATGCGCTGATTGCAACGAACCGGGTTGAAACGCTGAAGCCGGATGGCGCTCTTTACGCCTTCCTCAAGATAGACGGTGTCACGGACAGCCGCGCCACGGCGCTGGATATCGTTGATAAAACCGGCGTAGGCCTTGCACCCGGCACGGCATTCGGCCCGGGGGGCGAGCTGTTTCTACGCGCCTGTTTCCTGCGCAACCCCAGGCAGATAGAAGATGCAGCCGATCGGCTGGCGGCTTACATCCTCGGCAGGTAGGTTTCGGTCTTCCCTGCAATGTTTGCCTGTCGCGTTGGTACATCCCCGCGACAGGTACATTTGCTCAAAAAATCACAGTGAAGCTCCAAAACTACAACCCCACGGCGTAACCATCGACGTGCGGGCTTTTCTGTGCTATGCGCTTTCTGTTCCTTTTATGAGAACATTTTCATCTAATAAATAAAAAGCACTTCATTGCGCTAACCAATCGTAAGCCACCTTTTCAGAGGGCTGAGGGCTGGGTCGCGTATTTGCTGTGCAAGTAATCAATGATGAAGAATTATTGGCTTTGATGGGCTCAAGAAAAGCAAACAGGGAAGTAAAGTCATGGCTGTTCTGGTCACGGGTGGAGCAGGTTACATAGGAAGCCACATGGTGTGGGCTCTGCTCGATGCCGGGGAAGAGGTTGTTGTTGTCGACCGGCTTTCCACGGGGTCTCGCTGGGCTGTCGCGCCGGCTGCACGTTTCTATCTGGGGGATGCGGCCGATCGCACCTTGCTCGACCAGATTTTCGAAGAAAACCAGATCGAGACCATTTTCCACTTTGCCGGCTCCCTCAGCGTTCCTGAATCGATCAGCCGTCCGCTCGAATATTACGAAAACAATACCGGTACGACCCGCGCCCTTGTCGCTGCAGCCGTCGCCCATGGCATTCGCAATTTCATCTTTTCGTCGACAGCCGCCGTCTATGGGAACCAGCCTTTTGATGGCCCGGTGCCGGAAACGGCGATCCTGAGCCCTGAAAATCCCTATGGCCTGTCGAAACTCGCCTCTGAAATCATGCTGCGCGACGTCGTGCAGGCGCATGATTTCAATTATGTGGCGCTGCGTTATTTCAATGTCGCCGGAGCCGATCCGCAGGGTCGTGCTGGTCCTTCTCCAACGGGCGTGCCAAACCTCATCAAGGTCGCCTGCGAGGCCGCAACCGGCCGTCGGGCTCGGGTTGAGGTCTATGGAACGGACTATCCGACCGCTGACGGCACGGGCGTTCGCGACTATATCCATGTTAGCGATCTGATCGATGCGCATATGCTGGCCATGGCGCATCTGCGCGCCGGTGGCGGCACCCGAACCTTGAATTGCGGTTATGGCGTCGGTTATTCGGTGCTGGATGTGCTGCACGCGGTGCGGCAGGAATCGGAGCAGGATTTCCCGGTCATCCATTGCCCGCGCCGGCCGGGTGATATTGCGGCGATGGTAGCGGATTCCACCCGTATTCAGTCGGAGCTGGGTTGGCGTCCGCGTTTCAACGATCTGGCGATCATCGTTCGCACCGCTCTTCAGTGGGAAGCCAAGCGCCAGGCGCAGCAAAGCGACAGAATTCCCCCGGTCCGGCGCAAGCTGGCAGCGATAGGCTGAGCAGGTTCCGCATCAGCGGATAGCGTTGTTCTTGACGGAAGGATAGACGACCGGCCGATCCGAAACGCTGGCGGCCGGAAGCCATCGCTCCCTGTCGAAAAAACGGCGCGTCAGCTTCAGCCCCGGCGACTGTTCATTCGCGAGCAAAATTACGTTCATGCGATGCGGCGCGGTCGGCTCCGGCTTGACGGAGACCGAAATGCCGAAATGCTGTGCCTGATAGGGCTGCATCCCGCGTGCCGGTTCAAGCATGGCGGCAAGGTCGCTCCAGCGGGTTTGCCCGATAATCAGGGCCAGCGCATCGTCAAGCTTTGCTTTAATGGCGGCACCACCAGGCGTCTCAGGCGCCACAGCCTTCATTCGGATGGATCTGATTTCGCCGGACGGCTCTCCCCTGATCTCAAGGAACAGCGATGCCCGTTCGGCGGGCGTCGCCGCATTCCCTTCGGCAAGGTCGGCCATGCATTCGAAGTTGCGGATATTCACCGGGCTTGCGTGCCAGCCTTGTCGGTTGGAAAAACCCTCGGCGGCGAAACGGTCACAGAGGTCCTTGCCGGAAAGCACGAAATCGCGTGCGAAAGATGCCCTGTCGCCGGTTTTCTCGAATTTCAATAGATGAGGCGGCAGATAGACCTTCGTGGCCGCGAGCTTTTGCCGCTTGACGGGTTTCACTTTGGGCGGCGGCTCGGCGGAATAGATGGCAGGCGCCAGATTGAAATAGGTCAGCAGGCTCCTGAGGTGCTTCTTATCGTTGGCAAGCAGCACCGTCGCCAATATGGCGAGGCAAACGGCCAGCACCGCAAACAGCAGCGCGCCATGGCTTACTCTTTTTTGCAGGCTCGCGTCCATCGCAGGACCCTATGGCTACCGGGGTAGGGCGGCAGCCTTTCTTGATATGGATTTTCGGGCCGTTTTCAGCCCTGTGAATATGGATGTAAGTGGAAGCTCAAAAAAATATATCATGCAATCCACCGCCGGAATCTCCGGCGGTGGGTGGTGTTATTCGGATGTATTTTTACCCGTGTCCTGCCCGCCGGCGCTGCTTTCATCGTCTGCGACCGGAATGGCGTAGGAGCCATTCAGCCAGCGGGCAAGATCGAGCGAGCGGCAGCGATCCGAACAGAACGGATAATCGTCGCGTGTCGAGGGCCGCCCGCATTCCGGGCACGGCTGGGATTTACGGAGCGGCGTGACGTTACCGGCGCCTTCAGTGGAGGGTTTTGCCATGGTCTATCCCTCGAGCCAGCCCGATGTCACCTCAAATCCTTCACCGGACAAGAGCGACATGGTCTCGTAAAGCGGCAGGCCGACGACGTTGGTGTAGGAACCGGTCAATTTCTGCACGAATGCGCCGGCAATGCCCTGAATGCCATAGGCACCTGCTTTGCCGCGCCATTGCCCGGAGGCGATGTAGGCGTCGATTTCGCGCGTCGAGAGGCGTTTGAAGCGCACCTTGGTTTCCACCACCTTCTGACGGATTTTGCCGCCAGGTATCACAAGGCAGATGCCGGTATAGACCCAATGGCTACGTCCCGAGAGAAGATGCAGCGCTGCCGAGGCGTCTTCGGTATATTCCGCCTTGCCGACGATGCGACGGCCCACGGCCACGACGGTGTCGGAGCCGAGAACATAGGCGTCTTTCCACGTCTGCTCGCTCTTGAGCGCGGCATGCGCCGCTTCGGCCTTCTGCAGCGACAGACGACGACACAGCGTGCGCGGATGCTCAAGCTTCGCAGGCGTCTCGTCGATATCCATCGGCATCAGGCGTGCCGGCTCGATGCCGATCTGATGCAACAGTTCCAGACGCCGCGGTGAGCCGGATGCCAGAACGAGCTTTTGTTTTGAGTTTGTCATTGCGCTGCCCGGGCGTCCGATGCCGAAAACGGATTACTTGAAGCGATAGGTGATGCGGCCCTTGGTCAGGTCGTAAGGCGTCATTTCAACCAGTACCTTGTCGCCGGCCAGAACGCGGATACGGTTCTTGCGCATGCGGCCCGCGGTGTGGGCGATGATTTCGTGTTCGTTCTCAAGCTTCACGCGGAATGTTGCGTTCGGCAGCAATTCGGTTACGATGCCCGGGAATTCAAGGACTTCTTCTTTTGTCATGTAAGGGTTTTCTTCCTGTTGATAGTGCCGGACATGTCCTGTCCGGGAAAATTGCGCGGAAACTACACAATCCCGGCACATTTGTGAACCTCTAAAGCATTGGCTTGAAAATCAGTAATGATTTTCATGAGGCAGCGGCCATTTTCACTCTTTTGAAAGCGTATCCGCCACCGGCTGCTGCCGCCCCGGCAGGCGTTCCGAAATAAGTTTCGACAGATGGTCCCGCACGTCGCGATAGGCGTCGAGAATCTGTTCGCGTGTGCCTGTGATCACCGTCGGATCCATTGTCGGCCAATAGACCACATCGAGCGAATTCGAGCGCGTCAATTCAAGCGCTGCGTGATGGGCTTCCGGCGTTAATGTAATGATCAGATCGAAAAAATCATCCTCGATCTCGTCCAGCGTGCGCGGTTTGTGTTTGCCGAGCGAAAATCCCTGCTCTTCCAGCACTGCATCCACGAAGGGGTCGCGCTCGCCGGCCCGCACGCCAGCCGACTGGATGTAAATGCCGGGCGCGACCAGCCGTTTGGCGATGACTTCCGCCATGGGGGAACGGATGGAGTTCATGCCGCACATGAAGAGGACCGATTTGGGCGCTCGTCCCTCGTTTGGCGCTGCGGCAGGATCGCTCATCTCTAACCCCGCCAATAGAGCACGCAGACAAGGGTAAAGAGGCGGCGCGCCGTATCGAAATCCACCGTGATTTTGCCGGACAGCCGGTCCATCAGGGTCTGCGAGCCGTCATTGTGAATGCCGCGCCGGCCCATGTCGATTGCCTCGATCTGACTGGGCGTAGAGGAGCGGATCGCCTCATAATAGCTTTCGCAGATCAGGAAATAATCCTTGATGATGCGGCGGAACGGCGTCAGCGACAGAATATGGGTCGAGACGTCTTTTTCGTCTTCGGTCTTGATCGCGAAAACCAGCTTGGCATCAACAAGCGAAATATGCAGCCGGTATGGTCCGCCATCGTGGCCCGCCGGCTCAAAGGTGTTTTCCTCGATCAGGTCGAAAATGGCGACGGCGCGTTCATGCTCCACGTCAGGCGTGGACCGGCCGATACTATCGTCCAGAACCACATCGCAGAGCCGGAAATCGCCTGAAGCCATCGCTTAACTTTCCGGATTGAGGCGAATGGAGACCGAGCGCGCGTGCGCATCCAGCCCTTCCGAACGCGCAAGGGTGATTGCTGCCGGTGCAAGCTGGCGCAACTGCTCTGGCCCAAGCCGCAGGATCGAGGTGCGCTTGACGAAATCCAGCACCGAAAGCCCGGAGGAGAAGCGCGCCGAGCGCGCCGTCGGCAGAACATGGTTGGAGCCGCCGACATAATCGCCGATCACCTCAGGTGTATGACGCCCAACGAAGATGGCACCGGCATTGCGGATGTGGGTCATCAGCGCATCCGGATCGTCGACGGCGAGTTCCAGATGTTCGGCGGCGATGCGGTTGGCCAGCGGAATGGCGTCGGTGAGCTTCTCAACCAGAATGATCGCGCCGAAATCGGCCCAGCTCGCCGCCGCCGTTTCGGCGCGCGAGAGGCGCTTCAACTGCCGTTCGACGGCTGCTTCCACCGCCTTGCCCAGTTCGGCATTGTCGGTGATGAGGATGGATTGCGCCCCACGATCATGCTCCGCCTGCGCCAGAAGATCGGCGGCCAGCCAGTCCGGATCATTGTCCCTGTCGGCGATGACGAGCACTTCGGAAGGTCCGGCGATCATGTCGATACCAACGGTGCCGAAGACTTGCCGCTTTGCTGCGGCCACATAGGCATTGCCGGGGCCGACGATCTTGGCGACCGGCGCGATGGTTTCCGTGCCATAGGCAAGGGCTGCGACGGCCTGCGCGCCGCCGATGCGATAGATTTCCTCAACACCGGCGATACGCGCCGCAGCAAGAACCGCGGGGTTTATCACGCCGCCATTGGCCGGCACGACCATGACGATGCGCTCCACGCCGGCGACCTTTGCCGGTACGGCATTCATCAGGACAGAGCTGGGATAGCTGGCGGTACCACCAGGCACATAAAGGCCGACAGCCTCGATGGCCGTCCAGCGCGAGCCGAGACCCACACCAATATCGTCTTCGTAGATGTCGTCCTTCGGCATCTGCCGCGCGTGGTGTTTTTCAATGCGCCGGGCCGCGAGTTCGAGGGCTTCGATGATGTTTTTGTCGACCGCCGAATAGGCGGCATCGATTTCATCCGCCGTCACCCGCATTGACACCTTGGTAAAATCGAGGCCGTCGAATTTTTGGGAATAATGGGCAAGGGCCGCATCGCCACGCTGACGGACATCGTTGATGATGTCGCGAACCGTCGCATTGACGTCTTCGGAAACTTCCCTCTTGGTTGTCAGGAAGGCTGCGAATTTCTGTTCGAAATCAGCCGATGCCTGCTCCAGCCAGATTGCCACGCCATTACCCTTTCATTGTCCCCGCGGACGATGCCGCGAGGTTCACGAACTCGCCGCGCAATAATCGCGGCTCTGGTATGTGGCATAAATCGAAACGGTGACGAAAGGCAACCGTTGCGACGGTGTGGAGTGTTTATTCGCTATCGGGGTGATGCGGTTTGGCGGCGGTTTCCCATGCGCCGCTCACATCGGTCAGCTGCGCCTCGATGCATTCGACATCGAGCGCAATGGCGCCGCCGCCCGAAAGCGTCAGCTCAACGGCTCCATCCGGCCCTTCGCCATTCTGCACGAAGCGGATGGCGAGAAGCGACAGGACCTGCTCCTTGTCGGTGCGGTTGATGCCATAGGAGCGCACGGCGGATACCCGCTTGAGGAAAACCACGCTGCGGCAGCGTTCCGGCGGCAGGTTCTTCTTGTCGGCGCTTTCCCACACGAAACGATTGGCGGAAAGCGTGAACTGGCCATGCTTCGGCTCGAAGGCAACGTCTTTCAGTTTAAAGACGCTGTCCTGCATATGCGTCGAGATGACGGAGAGATCTTCAGTATCCAGCGCGAGCAATTTCAGGCCGCTCATCATTTTTTCCTTTTCCGCGGGCCACGGGCCGCAATGTCTATTTCTTGTACTGGAAATAGGCAGTCGAGGCCCGCTCTGCAACGGGTAGGAACCGGATGAGCGGCAATGAAAGGATCAATCGCTGACGCGTTCGACCAGTGCGCCGCAGCGGGTAAGCTTTTCTTCGAGGCGCTCGAAACCGCGATCGAGATGGTAGACACGCGAAACCATGGTCTCGCCTTCCGCCACCAGACCGGCAATGACCAGCGAGACGGAGGCGCGCAGATCGGTCGCCATCACGGGCGCACCCTTCAGGCGGGAGACGCCCTCAATGCGGGCCATCTGGCCGGAGAGCGAAATCTTCGCGCCGAGGCGGGCCAGTTCCTGCACATGCATGAAGCGGTTTTCGAAGATGGTTTCGGTAATGTGGGAAACGCCCTGCGAGCGGGTCATCAGCGCCATGAACTGCGCCTGCAGATCGGTGGGGAAGCCGGGGAAGGGCTCGGTGACAACATCGACCGGCTGGATGCCATTGCCGTTGCGCACCACGCGAAGGCCGGTCTCGGTCTCGCTGATCGTCACACCCGCAAGCCGCAGCGTATCGAGCGCATTGTCGAGCAGCGAAGCGCGCGTGCCTTCCAGCACCACGTCACCGCCGGCCATGGCAACCGCCATGGCATAGGTGCCGGTCTCGATACGATCAGGCAGAACCCGGTGGCGCGCGCCGGAAAGCGAGGTGACGCCCTCGATGGTGATGGTGGAGGTGCCCGCACCTTCGATCTTCGCGCCCATGGCGGTGAGGCACTGCGCCAGATCGACCACTTCCGGCTCGCGGGCCGCGTTGTGAATGACGGTGGTGCCGCGGGCAAGGCTCGCGGCCATCAACATCACATGTGTTGCGCCGACGGAGACTTTCGGGAAAGTATAAACCGCGCCGATCAGGCCACCCTTGGGGGCCGTGGCGTTGATGTAGCCGCCGTCGATTTCCATCGTCGCGCCGAGCGCCTCGAGGCCCTCAATAAACAGATCAACCGGGCGCGTGCCGATGGCGCAACCGCCAGGCAGGGAAACGCGGGCGCGGCCTTCACGGGCCAGAAGCGGGCCGATGACCCAGAAGCTGGCGCGCATCTTGGAAACCAGCTCATAAGGGGCCGTCGTATCGACCACGGTGCGGCAGGTGAAATGGACGGTGCGGGAATAGGCTTCGCCCTGGCTTTCGCGGCGGCCATTGACGGAAATATCGACGCCGTGATTGCCGAGAATACGGATGAGCTGTTCAACATCGGCCAGATGCGGCACGTTTTCGAGCGTCAGCGTGTCGCTGGTCAGAAGCGATGCGATCATCAACGGCAAGGCGGCGTTTTTTGCGCCGGAGATGGGAATGATGCCGTTAAGCTTGTTGCCACCCGTAATTCTGATGCGATCCATGCGTCCCTACGGGCCTGTGCCCGCCTTTCTTATCATGCCTTGCGGAAAGGCGCGTCCTTAGACGAATTTCCGCGGCGTTTCAATTTATGCTGATGAATTCTCTATGAGGATGATTCGTCCGTTTTTGCGGCAGGCAGACCGATTGTATCGTCCGCATCGCCGGCGCGGCGCGCACGAACCTGCTGTTTACGCTTCAGAAGGTTTTCACGAAGCTTCTTGGCCGCCCGCGCCTTGCGCTCCGCTTCGCGCTGCCGCGCCTTCTCGCCAGGGCCAGCCTGCGCATTGCCGTTAGCCGCCAAGGCGGACGGCTCTGCGGAAGCCTCCACGGAAACCCCAGCCTTCGCCTGTTTGTCATGATGTTCGTTCATAAATTCAGCAATATCCGAAAAATACATTTTTCAACAGGGGGAACGCTTTTTTGCCCCGCTTGATGAAGAATATCGTTTTGCGACTTGCGCTCATCAAAAACCTATGGCAATAGGCCGCCACGCTTGATGCTGAAGCACACGCTTCGGCACCGGATGCTGCTATAGCTCAGGGGTAGAGCACTCCCTTGGTAAGGGAGAGGCCGAGAGTTCAAATCTCTCTAGCAGCACCATTTCTCCCATAGATTCAAGAAATTACGCACGTTCCAGAGCCGCGGCATTGGCCTGCTGCGCACTGCTTGCGCACTTCCCCGAGCGCTTCCTGCAAGCCATAGAGAGCAGAAATCCAGACAAACGGAAAACCGCGCCTCTTGCGAAGCGCGGTTTCCATATCCGAATATTCTGCTGCTGCCAGAGCGGGACGAAACCGCCCGTAGCCAACGGGCGCCGCTTACTGGCGGAATAGCGACAGGATATTTTCGGAGCTGGTATTGGCGATGGAGAGCGACTGGATCGCCAGCTGCTGCTGCGTCTGGAGAGCCTTCAGTCGGGTGGATTCTTCGTTCATGTCGGCGTCAACGAGGCGGCCGATGCCCTTGTCGATGGAGTCGGTCAGCTTCGAGACGAAGTCTTCCTGTAGATCGAGACGCATCTTGATCGAACCAAGATCAGCACTTGCACTGATGAGCGATTCCAGCTGCGTGTTGACGAACTGGATCATGTTGTCGAGACCGTCATTCTCTGTCAGCGGCTGGCCTTTGGCATCCGTCAGGCCGCTGAGGTCCTTGGTGATGTCCAGATCGATCAGCGAGTAATCAAGCTTCTGCGCCATCTGCGATGTTGCCGCAGCGGTTTCGAGATAGATGTTGTTGTTGGAAGAGCCACCGGTGCCAATTGCCGTCACCGTGGTGCCAGCGGGCGTCGGTGCCGTATTGTTGGCCTTCACATAGAGTGCTTCGCCAGCTGCGTTTTCACCGATCTTGAAATAGGTGCCGTTGTTTCGTGCAGTGGTGGCGGCGGCAACAGTTACGAGGCCGGTCGTTGCGTCTGCAGCGGAAACCGTGGTTGTCGTGCCCGAGGGGAAGCCCAGAAGCTGAGATTGGGTAAATACTTTTGCAGTGGAAGGCGTGGTTGTTGCGACACCTGCAGGTGTCGTCGTCGTGATCTCGAAATCGCGCAGAACGCCGGTGTCGGAGTAATAGGCAGAGCTGTCGAGAATGCCGTTTTTCGTCGCGCCGGTGGACGTATCGAAAAGCGCAGTCTTGTTGTCGACCTGAATGTTGATGGTCTTGACGGCGACGTTACCTGCGCCATCGCGGATGAAGGAGCCGACGACCTGTTTGGTGATGGGTGTCAGGTTACCGGAGGCGTCGCTGATCTTGCCTTTCAGCCAGTTTTCGCCGGAGAAGGAGGCGGATTCGCCGATGCTCTTCAGCTGGTCCTGAAGCTGGCGGATTTCTTCCTGGATCTTGGCCTTGTCGACGCCTGCTTCGCGGGCGGCAACCAGCTTCTTGCTGATTTCCTTGACGACATCGACGGTGGTTTCCATGGCGGAATAGGCGGTATCGACCTTGGCGGCGCCGAGGCCGAGGGCGTCCTGCACGGCGGACAGAGCGCCATTATCGGAACGCATGGTGGTCGCGATCGACCAGTAAGCGGCGTTGTCGGATGCGGTCTTGACGCGCAGGCCGGAGGAGACGCGCGACTGCGTTTCTTCCATGCTGCTGCCGATGGCGCGAAGGGTCTGCAGGGCGGCCATTGCCGCGACGTTCGTCAAAATGCTGGTCATAATTATTTGCCCCTTGATTGGCTGAAATGAAAAGGGACATTCCGGATTGCCGCCGGGAACGATCGAGCGGCTTGATGCCTGTTAACCTCTTTTTCGTCTTGGTTAACCAATCGTTTCGATGACTAGGTTTTAGGCGGCGAATGGTTAACAAAGCCTAAATCGCTATTAATAAAAATTAGGAAATAATAATTTCTCTTAACCATAATGAAAAAGCCGCGCTCGAGGCGCGGCTTTCCATTTTGAGTGATGTCGCTTGCGATTACCGGAAGAGCGAGAGAATGCTCTGCGAGTCGTTGTTGGCGATCGACAGGGCCTGAACAGCCAGCTGCTGCTGGGTCTGGAGAGCCTTGAGGCGCGTGGATTCCTCGTTCATTTCAGCGTCCACGAGACGGCCGATACCCTTGTCGAGCGAGTCGGTCAGCTTGTTGACGAAGTTTTCCTGCAGTTCGACACGCATCTTGACTGAACCAAGGTCGGCGGAGGCGGAGATCATGCTCTGGAGCTGCTTGTCGACGAATACGATCATCGCGTCGAGATACTGGTTCGCAGAAAGTGCGGAACCGTCCGCATTCGTCAACGTTCCGACGAGATCCTTGGTGATGTTCAGAGACGTCAGAGAGTAGGAAAGCGCTTTCGCCAGCTGGTTACCGGTTCCTGTTTGAAGATAAACGTTCTGACCATCCTTGGACGTGCCGATCGCGACAGTGCCGAGCGCTTTCTGGGCCGTGTCGATGGCGGCAGTACCCGTTGAAGCGGTGGCTGCCGTGCCATCACCCATGACTTTGACATATTGATCGTCGCCGATCTTCAGGTAAGCGCCGTTCTCCGTTGCCGTCGAACCCAAAGTGACGACATAGAGGCCGGTGGTAGCGTCAGGGGTAACAGCGACCGGCGTTCCCGCCGTTGCAGGCGTCAGAGCCTTCAGCTGCGCTTCATTGAACACTACTGCTGCCTTGACCGTAGTCGCCTTTGCAGCGCCGACGCCCGTCGTGATTTCGAAGTTCTTGTATGACCCGGTCGAGGAATAGACGGCGAAAGAGTCGAGAATGCCCTGCTTGTCCTTCGCAGCGCCGGAAGACGTGTCGAACAGGACGGTGTCATTGCCGAGCGCGACATTGATGGTCTTTACCGAAACGTTGCCGCTGTTGTCGCGGATAAAGGAGCCGACAACTTCCTTGGTGATGTCGGCCAGTTTACCCGTGCCATCGCTGATCTTCGCCTGCAGCCAGTTCTCGCCGGAGAAGGACGAAGAGCTGGAGATCGACTTCAGCTGATCCTGCAGCTGGGAAATTTCTTCCTGGATCTTGGATTTGTCGACGCCGGGTTCGCGGGCGGCAACCAGCTTGTTCTTGATTTCCTTGACGACGTCGATCGACGATTCCATGCCGGAATAGGCGGTATCAACCTTGGCAGCGCCGAGGCCAAGGGCGTCCTGTACGGCGGACAGAGCGCCGTTGTCGGAACGCATGGTGGTCGCGATCGACCAATAGGCGGCGTTGTCGGAAGCTTCGCCGACACGCTGGCCGGAGGAGACGCGGTCCTGTGTGGCTTCCATGTTCTGGCCGATGGAACGCAGGGTCTGGAGTGCAGACATGGCTGCAACGTTTGTCAAAATGCTGGTCATAATAAATTGCCCCTTGAATGGCTGATTAGAAAAGGGACATTCCGGTCTCACCGGGAACGGCGCACAGCATCATGCCTGCTAACCTGCTGATTTTTAATGGTTAGCTCACCGTTTCGATGGCTCTAGCTAACCGCTTCATGGTTAATAAATACTTAAAGTAGTAAAAATGTGATTGTGAAATTTTTACGTGTAAATCATCTAAAAAAGTTAAAAATAATATAACCGCACCCGTCTCCGGATACGGCGTTCCAAATGGCAATACGCCATGGCTGGTGCTTCGCCCGCTTTTTACTGGATAATCTCGAGGTGAGCTCAATTTTGCCGTCCGCGGAAAAACGGAATGCCAGGTAAATTTCAATTCCTTTCGGGGGGACGATAAACGAAAAAAGCCGCGCTCGAGGCGCGGCTTTCCGATTTGAATGATGTCGCTTGCGATTAACGGAAGAGCGAGAGAATGCTCTGCGAGTCGTTGTTGGCGATCGACAGGGCCTGAACAGCCAGCTGCTGCTGGGTCTGGAGAGCCTTGAGGCGCGTGGATTCCTCGTTCATTTCAGCGTCCACGAGACGGCCGATGCCCTTGTCGAGCGAGTCGGTCAGCTTGTTGACGAAGTTTTCCTGCAGTTCGATGCGCATCTTGACCGAGCCGAGGTCGGCGGCGGCGGACGTCATGCTCTGGAGCTGCTTGTCGACGAAGGAGACCATGGCGTCGAGGGACTGCTCGGCGGTCAGGGTCACGCCGGTCGGGCCGACGAGATCCTTGGTGATGTCGAGCGACGTCAGCGAGTAGTTCAGGGCTTTGGCGAGCTGGTTGTTGGCGCCGGTTTCAAGATAGACGTTCTTGCCATCCTTCGTCGTGCCGATTGCCACGGTGCCAGCCGTAACCTGTGCCGTGTCAACAGTGGTGGCGTTGCCGGTGGTGCCGTCACCCATAACCTTGACGAACTGGTCGTCACCGATTTTCAGGTAAGCGCCGTTCTCGGCTGCCGACGCGTTGGCGACGACGACCAGGCCGGTTGTCGCATCAGCGACGGCAGTAACCGGAGTAGCAGCAGCAGCGGGCGTCAGACCCTTGAGCTGTGCTTCGGTGAATACCATTGCAGCCTTGACTGTGGTGGCCTTGGCAGCGCCAACACCAGTCGTAATTTCGAAGTTCTTGTAAGCGCCGGTCGAGGAATAGGAAGCGAAGGAATCGAGGATGCCCTGCTTGTCCTTTGCAGCGCCGGAAGACGTATCGAACAGGACGGTGTCGTTGCTAAGGGCAACGTTGATCGTCTTGACAGAAACGTTGCCACCGGAATCACGGATGAACGAACCAACAACCTGTTTGGTGACGTCGGTCAGCTTGCCCGTGCCGTCGCTGACTTTCGCCTGCAGCCAGTTTTCACCGGAGAAGGACGAGGAGCTGGAGATCGACTTCAGCTGATCCTGCAGCTGGGAAATTTCTTCCTGGATCTTGGACTTGTCGACGCCGGGTTCGCGGGCGGCAACCAGCTTGTTCTTGATTTCCTTGACGACGTCGATGGACGATTCCATGCCGGAATAGGCGGTATCAACCTTGGCAGCGCCGAGGCCGAGAGCGTCCTGTACAGCAGAAAGAGCGCCGTTATCGGAACGCATGGTGGTTGCGATCGACCAGTAGGCGGCGTTGTCGGAAGCTTCACCGACGCGCTGGCCGGAGGAGACGCGATCCTGCGTCGTTTCCATGTTCTGGCCGATAGAGCGCAGGGTCTGGAGCGCAGACATAGCTGCGACGTTGGTAAGAATGCTTGTCATGGTAGATTTGCCCCTTGAATGGCTGATTAGAAAAGGGACATTCCGGTTTCACCGGGAACAGCGCGCAGCGTCATGCCTGCTAACCGGCTGATTTTTAATGGTTAGCTCGCCGTTTCGATGGCTCTAGCTAACCGCCTTATAGTTAATGAAGACCTAAGGATTCTCACGTCTCACGATAAAATCTTAATATGCGAATAGTCTGAAAATATCAGAATGAAAAAAGCCGCGCTCGAGGCGCGGCTTTCCATTTTGAGTGATGTCGCTTGCGATTACCGGAAGAGCGAGAGAATGCTCTGCGAGTCGTTGTTGGCGATCGACAGGGCCTGAACAGCCAGCTGCTGCTGGGTCTGGAGAGCCTTGAGGCGCGTGGATTCCTCGTTCATTTCCGCGTCCACGAGACGGCCGATACCCTTGTCGAGCGAGTCGGTCAGCTTGTTGACGAAGTTTTCCTGCAGTTCGATGCGCATCTTGACCGAGCCGAGGTCGGCGGCGGCGGACGTCATGCTCTGAAGCTGCTTGTCGACGAAGGAGATCATGGTGTCGAGTGCCTGCTCGGCGGTCTGGGTCACACCGGTCGGGCCGACGAGATCCTTGGTGATGTCGAGCGATGTCAGGGAGTAAGCAAGCTTGTCTGCAGTGCTTGCAGCGCCCTGATCGAGATATACAGCGACGCCGCCGACAGAGCCAATCGAGGTGTTTACAACCGGGGCCGTCGGGCCGTCGGAGGCGGCGGGGGCGCCGGCAGCTGCCGAGATGATTTTTACATACTTGTCATCGCCGACTTTAAGGTATGTGCCGGTTGCGGCAATCGGGGAACCCGCGGCTGCGTTTTTGATGACCGCCAGGCCGTTTGCCATTACTTCATAGTCGGCAACCGCAGCGCCATTTCCAAGGGCGCTCGCCTTGAGCTGCGCTTCGGTATAGGTCTCGGCAGCTACGACCTTGGTCGTTGCTGTAGCGGCGGTAGCGCCGGCAGTCAGTTTGAAGAGATCGTAGGTGCCGGACTTGGAGTAATAAGCGAAGGTGTCAAGGATACCGGCCTTGTTCGCGGCGGTGCCCGAAGACGTATCGAACAGCACGGTGTCGGCTGTCAGCGCGACATTGATCGTCTTGACGGAAACATTGCCGCCAGCGTCGCGGATGAACGAGCCGACGACCTGCTTGGTGACGTCGGTCAGGTTACCGGCGCCGTCGCTGATCTTCGCCTGCAGCCAGTTTTCGCCGGAGAAGGACGAGGAACTGGAGATCGACTTCAGCTGATCCTGCAGCTGGGAGATTTCTTCCTGGATCTTGGACTTGTCGACGCCGGGTTCGCGGGCGGCAACCAGCTTGTTCTTGATTTCCTTGACAACGTCAATCGACGATTCCATGCCGGAATAGGCGGTATCAACCTTGGCGGCGCCGAGGCCGAGAGCGTCCTGCACGGCGGAAAGAGCGCCGTTATCGGAACGCATGGTGGTCGCGATCGACCAGTAGGCGGCGTTGTCGGAAGCTTCACCGACGCGCTGGCCGGAGGAGACGCGATCCTGCGTCGTTTCCATGTTCTGGCCGATAGAGCGCAGGGTCTGGAGCGCAGACATGGCTGCGACGTTGGTAAGAATGCTTGTCATGGTAGATTTGCCCCTTGAATGGCTGATTAGAAAAGGGACATTCCGGTTTCACCGGGAACAGCGCGCAGCGTCATGCCTGCTAACCGGCTGATTTTTAAAGGTTAGCTCACCGTTTCGATGGCTTAGCTAACCTTCATATAGTTAATTAACATCTAATAACTCGCTAAAAAAGTGCATTCTGACTATTTGGTTCGCAACCTTTGCGCGCGTGCGCGTGTAACCGGAAATGCTTAAAAAACCATAAAGCCGCACCCGTTTCCGGATGCGGCTTTGGTAGAGGAACAATACGCTTGGGTCAGCCTCCGTCGCGTTTGCCTTTTCACCTGATTGCAAGACGGTCAGCCACCGCTTGCGATCCTGTGTTTCATGTCATTCCGGACAGCGGCTATCCGCTTGTCCATGCACAAAATCTGACAGCCGGTACTTGCCAATTTCCTAATTTCAGAGGGTATACGGCCCCTCGTTCAAATCGTGGTAAATGCTTTGAAAGCAGGGATGGTAAACGAAATATTGCGGTTTGCGGGCCGCCCCATAAAGCAAAACCGCGCCCTTTCGGGCGCGGCTCGTTTTTGTCGTTTGGGTCCGATTAACGGAAGAGCGACAGGATGTTCTGCGAGTCGCTGTTGGCGATCGACAGGGCCTGAATTGCCAGCTGCTGCTGCGTCTGCAGAGCCTTGAGGCGGGTGGACTCTTCGTTCATGTCGGCGTCAACCAGGCGGCCGATACCCTTTTCCATCGTATCCGACAGCTTGGAGACGAAGTCTTCCTGCAGGGAGATACGCGAGGAAAGAGCACCAAGCTTTGCAGCTGCGGAGTTCATGCCTTCCAGCTGACCATCGACATGCGAGATCAGGCTGTCCAGTACGTCTTCGTTAGTCGCCGTGGCGGCAAGGCCGAGACCGGTCTTGATGGTGTCGAGCTTGGTGATGTCGACCTTGGAGACGGAAGTGTCCGTTACGAACACGGCAGCCGTCGTGGTCAGAGCGGTCGGTGTGCCAGCGAGCGCAGTACCGGTTGCGTCCGTTACTTCCAGGAACTTGTTCGGTTCAACTTCCTTGAAGAACTTCGGAGTAGCGGCACCGTCCGTCCAGACGCTGTCCGATACCTTGGAAGCGGTCGCAGCAGCGGGCGGGGTCGTCGTTGCGGTGTAGTACTTGCCGTCCGTCCACTGAGCAACGGTTGCCTTCGTAGCGTTCTTGTCCAGAAGGCCCTGGTTTTTGCCGCTGGAGTCGACCAGTACGTTCGTGCCGTCAAGCTTGATATCAACAGCCTGCGTCTGGACATTGCCAGATGCGTCACGGGTGAACGAGCCAACGATCTGCTTGTCGATCGATACGCCGACTGCCAGATCGGCAGCAGCAGCACCGGCCTTGCCGATCGAGCCCTTCAGCCAGTTTTCACCGGAGAACGATGCGGAAGAGGTGATGGACGTCAGCTGATCCTGGAGCTGGGTGATTTCAGCCTGGATCTTTGCCTTGTCGGCGGTGGATTCCTTGGCGGTGACGAGCTTCTGCTTGATCTGGTCAACGACCTTGATCGCAGATTCCATACCGGCATAGGCAGTGTCGATCTTTGCGGCGCCGAGACCCAGAGCGTCGGAAACCGAGCCGAGGGCTGCATTGTCGGAGCGCATCGTGGTCGCGATCGACCAGTAAGCGGCGTTGTCGGAAGCCGTGCTGACGCGTTGGCCAGTCGAGATGCGGTTCTGCGTCGATTCCATGTTGTTGCTGATCGTGCGCAACGTCTGGAGAGCGGCCATAGAAGAAGCGTTGGTAAGAATGCTTGCCATAATAAATGTGTCCCTTGTTTTTACGAGATACTGGAGTGGGGACATTCCGGACTTGGTATTACCGGCCACAACGTTTCGGCTTCATGCCACTCGGTTCAGAATTACTATGTTCTGGAAACCAAACCCGCTGTGTGTGGATTGGAGTTTCCCAGCGAAAAATTGCGCAATTCTTAATTTTGGCGGTTGCTTTTGTGATGAATTACTTATGGTTATTCAGGAGTTATTCAAAATGGTTACCTATTGCCTGATGATTATAGTTATCCGACCCCTAGCAAATTTGGTAACCAAAGCCTTAAAACGCGAAAACCCCGCTGCCTTGGGGCTGCGGGGTTAACAAACAGGATTAACGAAGTTTATTTCGGCACAAATGCCGTCAGTTGAACGATCTGACGAGGCTGCCGACAAGCAGGTTCCAGCCGTCGATCAGCACGAAAAACAGGATCTTGAACGGCAGGGAAATCGAGGTGGGCGGCAGCATCATCATGCCCATGGCCATGGTGATGGTGGCGACGATGAGATCGATGACCAGAAACGGCAGGATGATGAGGAAACCGATCTCGAAACCGCGGCGGATTTCCGACAGCATGAAGGCCGGAACGAGCACGCGGTAATCGACGACATTGTCGGTCATCACTTCCTGTCCGCGCTCGCGGGCGATATCCACGAACAGCTTCAGGTCCTTGTCACGCGTATTGGCGTTCATGAAGGTGCGGAAGGGTTCGGCGATGCGTCCTATGGCCTGCTGCTCGTTGATCTGGTTCTGCAAAAGCGGCTGCACGCCGTCGGTCCAGGCTTTGTCGAAGGTGGGCGACATGACGTAGAAGGTCATGAACATCGCCATCGACAGCAGGATCATGTTGGACGGGGTAGAGGCCAGTCCCATGCCGGAGCGCAGGATCGAAAAGGCGATCACGAAGCGCGGAAAGCTCGTGACCATGATCAGGATGCCCGGTGCGACGGAGAGAACCGTCAGAAGGCCGAAGGTGCGGATGATCCATGCCGCAACGGATCCGTCTATCTGCGTATTGAACAGATCGGACGGAAATTGCTGGGCGTTGGCAAGGCCCGGCAAGGCGAGGAGGACGGCGATGGTTACAAGAAATCGAATCATTCGATGACAAAGGTCCGGAACATGACCTTGGATACGCGCCCTTGCGAGCGCAGGTCAACTCGTTCCTGAATGTCATCCTTAAGATATTGAAAGCCGCGCGGCCCTTCCAGCTGCTGAAGGGAAACGGTGCGCACATAGGCCATGATATCCTGGTGGATATCCTCCGCCAGCCCGACTTCCACCGGCCCCTTGAACATCAGCGCCACTTCCAGCCGCACCCAGTTGGTCGAAGGGTAGGCGAGGTTGGTGGTGATGGGATCGAGCTGGACGATGCCGTTCGCTTCGGCCGAGATTTTCTCGATGCCCTCGGCGGCCTTGCCCTTTTCACCCGAAGCGGCCGGTGCGTGCGCTGCGGCTTCCGCGCCGGCGATCTTCGGGGCGATCATGCCGCCCACCAGCCAGCCACCGCCCGCACCGAGCAGCGTCAGGATCACAACCCCGGCGATGGTCATGACCACCGGGGAGGACTTTTTCTTGCTCTCAGCCTGTTCGTTTTCCATGGTCAGTCCCGCTCCCGCAAACCGGCGTCAGAGCGGCGAGAACAGGTCGACGACCTGCTGACCGACCGGGGGCTGCTGCACTTCCGTCAGGCGGCCACGACCGCCGTAGGAGATGCGGGCCTCGGCGATACGCTCATAGGAAATCATGTTCTGCGCATCGACATCCTGCGGCCTGACGATACCACCGACATTGAGGATGCGGATTTCATGGTTGACGCGCACTTCCTGCGAACCGCTGATGATGAGGTTGCCGTTTTCCAGAATGCCGGTCACCACGGCGGCCACCATCAGCGTCAGCTTTTCGGAACGCTTGGTCTTGCCCTTGGCCTGGGTGTCGGTATCGGATCCGTATTTGATGTTGGAGTCCGCCTCCGGCGTCCAGCCGAAGATTTCCGCCTTGGCCTTCCAGTTCAGACCGCTGGAATTGGTGCGGTTGCGCTCGGTCTCGTTGTCGAAATCGGCCTTGTCGTTGATCTGGATGTTGACGGTCAGGATGTCGCCGATATTCAGCGCGCGCAGATCCTTGAACAAGGCGCCCTGGCTGTCGCTCCACAGCGAATAGCCGCTCGCCATATGTTTCGGCTGCTTGGGATACATGCCCATCTGCGGCGTCTGGCTGAATTGCAGACCGCTGCCGATCGGGCTCATCGCGGGTGCGTTGCCGATTTCCTTCAGGGTCTGGTTGTTCTGGCAGCCTGCCAGGAGAGCGAGCGGCAGGAGGAGGGCCGGAAGACGACGCGTGCTCATGAAGGATCCTTCGAAGTGTTTTTATCGGTTGCCTGCGACATGATGCCGGCGACAGTGGCGGCTTTCTGCGCATCCATCTCGCTGAGGATGAGGCCGGACTGGCGCGGTGGCAGCTGCATGATGATGGCGGCCGCAATCTCCACATGCATCTTCTCGAGCTGGGGTGCGGCGGCATCCGGCTTCATCGTCTTGTAGACATCGACGAGATTGGCTTTCGCCTGGGCGAGGAAATGCTCGCGGCGCGCCAGCCAGTCCTCGTATTCCGCCTTGCGGTCTTCCAGCACGGAGATGCGCTCGTTGACGTCGGCCTGAAGCTTTTCAAGCTCCTGCTTCTGCATCAGGTAACGCTGGTCGCGGGCGGCATCGGCAATGTTGGTGCAGAATTTCTGGATTTCATCCTGCGTGCTCAGTTCCGACACCACATTCTGTTGGCTTTCGGCGCCGGCGGCCGGCAGCAGGAAAAGCAGGGAGGCAACGGCTGCGAACCGGACAAGACCATTCGGCAGGGCTTGGTTTTTAAGAAGTTCCATCATTGCAGCACAAGCTCCGCCTGAAGGGCACCGGCGGATTTGATGCCTTGCAGGATGGATATGATGCCATCCGCCTTGAGCCCGATGCTGTTGAGACCGGCAACCAGCGTGCGAAGGTCGGGACCTTCGACGATGGCGACCTTGCTGCCTTCCTGCAGCGCCATGATGTCCGTCTGCGGCTGCACGGCGGTCTGGCCACGCGAGAAGGGCGCCGGCTGGATGACCTGCGGTGATTCCGTCACCTGCACGGTCAGCGTTCCATAGCTGACGGCGACGCGGGAGATGCGCACATCCGCGCCGATGACGATCGTGCCGGTGCGTTCGTTGATCACGACCTTGGCGGGCGTATCCGTCTCCACCGTCAGGTTCTCGATTTCCGCCATCAGCCGAGTGAGGTCAGCGGTGCGGGGTTTCTGCACCGCGATTTCCTGCGAATCGCGCGGCTCGGCGATACCATCGCCGTAACGGGCGCGGGCAAAGGCGTTGACAACGTCCGCAACACGCACCGCAGTCGAAAAATCGGGATTACGCAGCTGAAGGACCAGATTGACCGAATCCTTGAATTTGGACGGCAATTCACGCTCGATGATCGCACCGTTCGGCACGCGCGCGGATGTGGTCACGCCCTGTGTCAGCGTCGCGGCATCGCCCTGCGCCGAAAAGCCGTTGACGATCAGCGCGCCCTGGGCAACCGCATAGATCTGCCCGTCCGCGCCGGAAAGCGAGGTCATGATCAGCGTGCCGCCGCGCAGCGAAGAGGCGTCGCCGAGCGAGCTGACCGTTACGTCGACACGGCTGCCGGGGCTGGCAAATGGCGGCAGATTGGCCGTCACCATCACCGCGGCGATGTTCTTGGCATTCGACTGGCCGCCCTGCGTGGTGATGCCGAGGTTCTGCAGCATCGCGCGCATGGATTGTTCGGTGAATGGCGAGGAGCGCAGGCTGTCGCCCGTGCCCTGCACGCCGACGACGAGACCGTATCCGATCAGCTGGTTGTCGCGTCCGGCCTGCAGCGATGCGATATCCTTGATGCGGGAAGTATCGGCATGGGCTGCGGGTACGGGAAGGAACGGCTGGGCCGAAAACAGAATGGCCGCGGCCAGGATACGAAGCAATCTCATTTCGCCATCACCTGAATGGTTCCGTCCTTCATGACCGTGCCGCTGACCATCACGCCGGAATCGATGTTGCGCACCCGAACCACTTCACCCAGTGAGCCGTCGGTCATCGGCGTTCCCGACGCCATCAGCGTCATGTTGCCGATGGTGAAAACGAGCTTGACGCTGGTGCCGCGCACCACCAGCGATGGTTCGCGCAATGCCGCAACCGGAATGGTGCGGCCGGGAAGCAAGGTCTGCTTGGAGATCATGCCCTCCACTTCGCTGATATCGGTCGCGTAACCTGAGGAAATGTTGGGATTGGTCACTTCCACCGGTTTCACCTGCTCGGGCGTAATCGCCTCGCCCGGATAGATGGTGCGGGTGGGAACCAACGCCATCGGCGCCTGGGCGAAAGCCGGCGCCATGGCAACCAGTGAAAAGGCAGACGCCAGGCACATACGGACGAGCGCCGTTCTGCAGCTGTTATTTTTTCGGCCAAACCTCATGTCCGCCTGCCTTTCCGTTCTTACTTCAGGTTCTTGCTGACAATCGATGCCATTTCGTCAGCGGTGGTGATGACCTTGGAATTCATCTCATAGGCGCGCTGCGCCGTGATCAGGTCGGTGATTTCCTTGACGGCGTCGACGTTCGAGCCTTCAAGGTAGGATTGCTTGATGTAGCCGTAGCTCGGATCGTCAGGCACGCCGATGACCGCGTCGCCGGAAGCCGGCGTCTGGGCAAAGAGGTTGTCGCCGAGCGGCTTCAGGCCGGCTTCGTTGGCGAAGTTGGCAATGGTCAGCTGGCCAAGTTCGGTGAAGTCAGCGGCATTGCCGATACGGGCCGTCACCTGACCCGTGCGGGTAACGGTGATGTCCTGCGCGTCGGTCGGGATGTTGATGTTGGGAATGACATTATAGCCATCGACCGTCACCAGATTGCCGTCGGCGTTCTTGTTGAAAGCGCCGGCGCGGCTGTAGAGCGTCGAACCGTCAGCTGCCTCGATCTGGAACCAGCCCTGGCCGATGATCGCCACATCCAGCTTGTTGCCGGTCTCGATCAGGTTGCCCTGGGTGTGAATGTTGCGGACGGCGGACGTCTGTACGCCGAGACCGATATTGGCACCTTCCGGCACGATCGCCTGGTTGGCGCGGTTTGGCACGCCCTGCATGCGCTCGGTCTGGTAGAGCAGATCGGTGAACTCCGCACGCGCGCGCTTGTAGCCGGTGGTGTTGATGTTGGCGATGTTGTTGGCGATGACTTCCAGATTGGTCTGCTGGGCGTCCATACCGGTGGCGGCGATTGCAAGAGCTCTCATATCAATATTCCCGCTGGGCTAGATCTGCATCTTGGTAATGTCGAGATAGGCCGACACGATCTTGTCGCGCAGCGCGATGGCGGTCTGCAGCGATTGCTCGGCCGAAAGCACGGCATCGACCACTTCACGCGTGTTCGCCTTGCCCTGAATGCCTTCGAAGGAGGCGACTTCCGCCTTCTTCAGGTTGTTCATCGCATCCAGCGATACGTTGCCGAGAACGCTCGCGAAGCTTGCGCCCGTCTGCTGGGCGGGCGTCGTCTGCTGGCTGCCGAAAACGCTTTCCGTCAGCGAGGAGATGTCGCTTGCGCCGCGCGTGAGCGAAAGGGAACTGAGTTGCTTGATGCCGTCGATCATTGCGATGCCTTCAGAAGGTCAATGGTGGAGGCGACGAGGTCGCGTGTCTGGCGGATGACCTGAAGGTTGGCGTCATAGCTGCGGTTTGCTTCGCGCATGTCGGCCATTTCAATCAGGATGTTGACGTTCGGCATCTTCACCATGCCGTTGGTGTCGGCGGCCGGGTTGCCGGGATCATATTCGTTGACGAAGTCACCACGGTCGACGCCGAGCTTCTTCACCGTCACGCGCTCCACGCCGCTGACGCGGTCGAGCTCGGAACCGAAGGTAACGGTCTTGCGGCGATAGGGGTCGGCGCCGGGGGTGTCGCCGGTCGATCTGGCGTTGGCGATGTTTTCGGACACGACGCGCAGTCGGGTGGACTGCACTTCCAGGCCGCTGCCCGCGATCTTGCTCGCCGCACTCAAGGGATCCATGGTTTACCTCTTAACCGTCATCAGCATCATGCGATGGAAGGATTTGACCAGATTGGCGTTCAGGTCGTACTGCCGCTTGATCTCGCCGGTCTTGGTCATTTCTTCCGCAAGCGCGACCGAATTGCCGGATTCCTGCATGCCGATCTCGTTATTGACCGGGTTGTCACGCACGGCGATATTTTCGCTGAGGTTGCTCGCGCCAAAATGCGCGGGATGGGTCTTTGCCATGCCGACCTGCTGGCTGGTGGCCTGCATGACCGCTTCGAAAGGGCTGACATCCTTGGCGTGGAACTTGGGGGTGTTGGCGTTGGCGATGTTGGTCGCCACGACTTCCTGCCTCACGCTCAGCCATTCCGCTTGGCGGGATGCCAGATCGAACAGTTGAATCGGTTGCATAGACTTCTCCATCTCGTATGGCCCGAACCTAAGGGGCTAATCTTGCGTCAGACTTGCGGGCAAGGACGAAAGCGCCGAACGGCGGCAGAACGGTCATCTGTGAAACAAAAAAGGCGCGTCCGCAGAGGCGGCGCGCCTTTTTTTCAAGGAAGAAAATTCGTCTATTTTTCAGGACGATAAGTTTTACCCGAGGATGTTTCGATCTGCCATTCGCCGCCGCGTTGCTCGATCTTGGTCAGAAGCGCATTGTCGGGTAATGTCGAGCCGACCCGCACCATATACATGCCCGATCCATCCTCGATCAGCGCCCGACCGTTGGAAACATGCAGCAGGCGGAACGACGTCTGGCCGGGGAAGGGCTGGTCTTCCACTCGGGCGGCGAGATCGTTCTGCTTTTCCTTGCCGCTGGCGTTGACTGTCGCCGTCGTCAGCATGTCAGGTAGTTCGGCCGGCGGCGGCATGTCTTCCTTGTTGCGGTTGGTCATGGCCATAGGCGAAACGCTGAAGACTTCGCGGGGGCCGGTGTGGGGCAGGTCGCGTGTGCGGTCACCGCCCGCCACCTTTATCCCAAACTTGTCTTCATTGAAGAACACATACCAGGGGAAAAAGGCGGCCGCTGCGGCAAGCCCAATTCCCGTCCAGGCCAGAATGCGGTCGAGCGTGAAGAAAGGCGGCTGCGGCCGTGCATCCTCGACGTCGCCATTGTCGATCTTTTTCTTTTTCACGGCGTCAGCCTCTCATTCTCGGGTTTACCTGCGGCTGATTGTTCTGCACTCCGCCACGCAGCGCCGTCGCGAGATCGGCATAGGCGTCCTGCGCGGCCGGTTCGTTTGGAAGCTGTTTCAGCGTTTCGTAGATGATCGGCACCTGCTTTACCGCCATGTCGAGATCGGGATCGGTGCCGGGCCGGTAACCGCCGATGAGCCGCAGATCCCGCGTTTCCTCGAAGCGATGCACCAGCGCCTTCAGGCGCGAGACCAGCTTTTCCTGGTCCGGCGTCCATGCCTTCTTAGCGAGACGCGAGATCGAGGCGAGCGGATTGATCGGCGGATAACGGCCTTCTTCGGCAAGGCTTCGATCCAGCACGATATGGCCGTCGAGAATACCGCGGGTCGAATCGGCGATCGGATCGTTGTGGTTGTCGCCATCGACCAGAATGGAGACGATGGCGGTGATGGTGCCGGTGCCTTCGGCGCCCGGTCCCGCCCGTTCCAGAAGGCGCGGCAGTTCGGTAAAGACCGAGGCCGGATAACCGCGCGCCACCGGCGGCTCGCCGGAGGCAACCGCCACTTCGCGGATCGCATGGGCAAAACGGGTGACGCTGTCGATGATGAGAAGGACGTTGTCGCCCTTGTCGCGGAAGTGCTCGGCAATGGTGACGGCGGAAAGCGGCGCCATCTTGCGCAGCATCGGGCTTTCATCGCTCGTCGCAACGACAGCGATGGACTTGCTCATATTCTCGCCCATCGTGTCTTCGATGAATTCGCGCACTTCGCGTCCGCGTTCGCCGACCAGCGCAATCACTACCTTGTCGAAAGCGTCGGCCTTGGCGAGCATCGACAGCAGCGTGGATTTGCCGACGCCCGAACCGGCGAAAATGCCGAGGCGCTGGCCGAGGCACAAGGGAGAGAAAATATCGATTGCCCGCACGCCGGTCTTGAAAGGCGTCTCCACACGCTTGCGCGTCATGGATGGCGGCGCGTTGTTGGAGATCGACCGGCGCTCGGTACCCGAGGAAAGCGGCCCCTGGCCGTCGATAGATTCGCCAAGTGCATTGATGGTGCGCCCGCACCAGTTGTCGTCAGGCGCGACGCGGAAAGCGCCCTTGCGGATGACGGTGTCGTGGATGCCGATCGGTTCACCGGGTTCGATGGGGCAGACGTAACAGATATCCGGCTCCACACGCACGACTTCGCCGAGATGGATGCCTGTCGTGCTGCGATGGGCGACGAACTCGCCAAGCCTCACATGCCGCGACAGGCCGGAAACCGTATAGTGTCCGGCGGCGATGGTGCGGACATGGCCGCCCGGCGCCACCGAAAACTCCGGATCGGCATAGTGTCCGGCGAGGCTCGCCAGTTGGGCAAGCTTCGGTGAAATAGCCTCAGCCGAGAGCATGGTTTCCGGCATTGTCATTGCTCAGTTCCTTAACGCGCGCCGCCAAGCGTCTTGATGCCTTCGCCGAAGGTGGATTCGGTATCGCGCATCAGCGAGGAAATGCTCTCAAAGGCCCGGTTGACCTGAATGAGCTGCGTCATCTGGGAAATGCCGTTGACGTTCGACTGTTCGAGATAGCCCTGAACGACGCCGACCTCGTGATCGTTGACGACCGGTATCGGCTGGGCCACGGGCTTCACGCCGCTATTGGGATGGCGCAGGAAACCTTGCGAGAAATCTGCCCTGAAGATGCCGAGCGTGGCGACGATATTCTCGTTCTGCCTGATGGCACCGTCGAGGCCGACTGTGATCGGTCCGCCATTCGGATTGAGCTGGATGGGGCCGCCACCCGCATCAAGGACGGGATAACCGTTCGACGAGATCAGCGCGCCGTCCGGGCGCATGGTGAAACGACCGTCGCGGCTGAGAATCTGGCCATCAGGCGTTTCCATCGAGAACCAGGCGTCGCCCTTGATGGCGAAGTCGAAGGAATTGCCGGTCTGCTCGAAAGCGCCCTGGCGGGTGGAGAGATAGTCGTTGCCCTGTGAAACGAAGGCCACCTTGGCATTCATGTCATTGTGGTTCTTGGCGACCATTTCGTCGAATTTCACTTCGGAGCCGCGGAAGCCGACCGTGTTCACATTCGCCATATTATCGGAAATGGTGGTGAGACGGCGCTCCAGCGCGATCTGCGAGGACAGGGCGACATATAGTCCGGATTGCATATCATTTGCCTCCGAGTTTCAGGGAGTTGATGGAAATCAGCAGGTCCGGGGAAATGCCGTAGCCGCTGGAGGAGCCGAAAACGGCCAGGGGGTCGTAGGTCGTTGAGGGGTTTTGCATTTCCCACATGATGGTGAAACGCTCCAGCAGCTTGCCGACCTTTTCAGGATCCTGCAGATCCTTGATCTTGACTGATTTTTCGATGAGAGCGGCCTGTTTCTCGACGCTTGCAGCGGCAAATTCGTCAGGCAGGTTGAAGGCTGTGCGGAACACCTGCGCGAGCGCGTCATCGGCCAGGAAATCCATGCCTGATTTGATCGTCGGCGCCTTGCGCTCGAAATAAAGGGCAAGCCGGACGCCGTTATTGTCATCGCCGGCTGTCTGCTCCAGCGTCTGGCGGGCATATTTCTCTATGGTGCCCGATTGTGCCGCCTCGGTCGTGGTCGCAGCTTTTCCCAGCTCGGCAAAATTCAGCGATTTCGCCAGATCCGCATAACGATTGTCGGAAAGCTTGTTGGCGAAGGCATTCTTGTCCGAGGTGCCTTCCGTCAGCACCTTGCGGATGAAGGCTTTCGCATAGGCCATGTCCTCAAGGCCGTGGGCTTTCAGCGCGTAATTATAAAGGCGTGTATCGGCCATGAAGTCGTCGATGGATTTCACATCGCCGATTTTTGCCCGGTAATATTCGGTTTCGCGCGCCACGTCAGGCTGCTTCGACACGCGCTCAAGCGATTTACCGATGTCCTGACTGATCAGTCTGTAGCTGGTGTAGGTGGAAGTCACTGAACCGCCGCTCTCGTTTGATCCCGATCTCAAGGCGCACGTCCGCCTTTGCCGGCATATTGCCGTAGCTTGCTTGTGCGAAACTGGTTGCCGGAGGAGCATGAAAGAGGCGTAGCGGACAGGTTCACGCAAGCCACATTTTCTAGAGATGGCGGCATGGAACACTGTTCGGGCGTGGTCGATCAATGAATATTGTAATTGGACTTATAATCACCTTCGGCTGCATCATCGGCGGCTACATGGCGATGGGCGGCCATCTGGACGTCCTCATTCAGCCGTTCGAACTGTTGATTATCGGCGGAGCGGGGCTTGGCGGCTTCATCATGGCGAACCCGATGAAGGTCGTGAAGGATTCGGGCAAGGCGCTCGGCGAGGCCTTCAAACACTCGGTCCCGAAAGAGCGCAACTATCTCGACGTGCTCGGCGTGCTTTATTCGCTGATGCGCGACCTGCGCACGAAATCGCGCAACGAGATCGAAGCGCATATCGACAATCCGGAAGAATCCTCGATCTTCCAGTCGGCGCCCTCGGTTCTGAAGAACAAGGAACTGACCTCGTTCATCTGCGACTACGTTCGCCTCATCATCATCGGCAATGCCCGCAGCCACGAAATCGAGGCGTTGATGGATGAAGAAATCGAAACCATCCTCTACGACAAGCTGAAGCCATACCACGCGATCACCACCATGGGCGATTCCTTCCCCGCCATCGGTATCGTCGCGGCGGTTCTCGGCGTCATCAAGGCCATGGGCAAGATCAACGAATCGCCCGAAGTGCTGGGTGGCCTCATCGGCGCCGCACTCGTCGGCACCATGCTCGGCATCATCCTGTCCTACTCGATCTGCAACCCGCTCGCATCGCAGGTCAAGATCGTCCGCTCCAAGCAGCACCGCCTCTACATCATCGTCAAGCAGACGCTGATCGCCTACATGAACGGCTCGGTGCCGCAGGTCGCGCTTGAATATGGCCGCAAGACCATCTCCAACTACGAGCGGCCGTCCATCGACGCCGTCGAGCAGGAGATGATGAATCCCGGCGGCGAAAACAAGGCGGCATGACCATGGCAAAAGCTGCAGCGCAAAGAGCCCCCGCCATCGACACCGCCCTGCTTGCGAAGCTGACGGGAGGACTTTCCGACCGCAAGACGATCGCCAGGATCGGCTCCGATATCGGTCATCTCTACAGCGAATTCCTGCCCGATATCTTTCACAGCGAGACCGGCATCGCGATCGACGTCGAATATATCGGTTCCGAATCGGGGCTGATGACCGATCTCATCGCCAATGTCGGTCAGAATGTATCGGTTGCCGATTGTTCGCTGCGCAACTGGTGCCCCAATTTCATGATGGCGGTCGGCAACGGCTTTGTCATCGCGCTCATGGAGCGCATGCTGGGTGCGGCACCCGACACCATCGGCGAACCCGACGAGCGCAACCTGTCGCACATCGAGCTTGACCTTGCGGCCATGGTTCTTGGCCGCATCGCGGGCGTACTGCGTTCCGGCGTCAACGCGCCGGGCGGTTTCGAGGCGACAATCGACCCGCCGTTCAGTGCCAATGGAAAAAGCGCCTTCGACGAGATGATTGCCGGCCTTTACGGCGTCACCATCCGCATGAAGATCGATATCGGCAAGGTTTCATCGGAGTTTTCTCTCATCGTGCCGCAGCGGCCACTGCTCAAGACCTCCATCGTCGCACCCAAGGCTTCGGCCCAGGCGCTGAAGAAGCAGGAGGAATGGATGGAGATGATCTCGCAGCAGGTGAAGAGATCGCAGGTAACGCTCGAGGCGCGCATCAAGCTCGAAACGCTGACCTTGCGGACGATTTCCAAACTGGTGGCCGGCGATGTCATTCCGTTTCAGGATCTGAAGCAGGACGATATCGGCGTCGAGGTCAGCGCCAACGGCTCCAAGCTCTATAATTGCGAATTCGGCAAGTCCGGTGAGCGCTACATGGTTCGGGTGAAGAACAATGTCAGCACGGACGACGAGATTTTGCGACATCTGATGGGTTAAATCCTGCCCGCCCTTTCGGGGCTCTGGGCAGGCTGACGCAAGTTTCAAAGGGAATAATCAGCGCATGGCTACGAAGAAAACACCTGTGACCGATGATGCGGAGCTGCCGTCGCTGGAAGATGCCGGCGACCTCGACCAGGCTATCGGCGATCTGCGTGGCGTCCTCAAGACGGATGCAGAAGGTTCGCTGTCCGATTTTGGCGACTTCGGCGATTTCGGAAGCACGGATGATGCTTCCACGGAAACCGACCTTTCTGCCTTCGGTGGCGGAGCGGCCGATTTTGGAATGGATGATTTTGCTGCCGCCCCGCAGGTCGCGGGTGTGAAGGCGCCGCTTGGCAGCGGATTGTCCGAAAACATGGAACTGATCATGGACATCCCGATCGATGTCCAGATCGTTCTCGGCACCAGCCGTATGCTGGTTTCGGGGCTGATGAGCCTTGAAGAGGGTGCGACGATTGCGCTTGACCGCAAGATTGGCGAGCCGGTCGAGATCATGGTGAATGGCCGCCGTATTGCGCGCGGTGAGATAACGGTACTTGAAGACGACGATACGCGCTTCGGCGTAAAATTGATTGAAGTAATGAGTACCAGAAAAGCCTGATCCCTGTGGGGACGGAGAGGAAAGACCATGATGGACTTCGAGGATTTCGGTAACCCCCTTGCGGGCAAGCCGTTGTCTCAGGCCGACAAGGCGGCCGCGGTGCTGCTTGCCATGGGCAAGGGCGTCGCCGGCAAGCTGCTGAAGTTTTTCACGCAGCACGAATTGCAGATGATCATTTCCTCGGCCCAGACCCTGCGCGTCATTCCTCCGGATGAACTCGCGCAGATCGTGGCGGAGTTCGAAGACCTGTTCACCGAAGGAACGGGTCTCATGGACAATGCCAAGGCAATTGAAAGCATTCTCGAAGAAGGACTGACCCCTGAAGAGGTGGACAGCCTGCTTGGCCGCCGTGCCGCCTTCCAGGCCTATGAAGCCTCGATCTGGGATCGCCTGCAGGAGGCGGAGCCGGAATTCGTCGGCAAGTTCCTGCTGCGCGAGCATCCCCAGACCATCGCCTATATCCTCTCCATGCTGCCCTCGTCCTTCGGTGCCAAGGTTCTCCTGACCATTCCCGAAGAGCAGCGCGCCGATATCATGAATCGCACGGTGAACATGAAGGAAGTGAGCCCGACGGCTGCCCAGATCATCGAGAAGCGTGTGATCAATCTGATCAACGAGATCGAGGCGGAACGCAATGCGGGCGGCTCCACGAAGGTTGCCGATCTGATGAACGAGCTGGAAAAGCCGCAGGTCGATACGTTGCTCAGCTCGCTCGAGACGCTCAGCAAGGAAGCCGCAAACAAGGTCAAGCCGAAGATCTTCCTCTTCGACGACCTCATGTTCATGCCGCAGCGCAGCCGCGTCATGCTGCTCAACGATGTTTCGGCCGACGTTCTGACCATGGCGCTGCGTGGCGCCACGATGGAAATCAAGGAATGTGTGCTGTCCAGCATCAGCCCACGCCAGCGCCGCATGATCGAATCGGATCTTGCCGTACCGCAGGCCTCGGTCAATACCCGCGAAGTGGCGATTGCCCGCCGCGCGGTCGCCCAGGAAGCGATCCGTCTGGCCAATTCCGGCCAGATCCAGCTGAAGGAAGCCGGTGCGGAAGAACAATCGGCCGCCGCTTGAGCGGAAGCCGGTTGATAACCCGCGCTTTGGACAGAACCGGCCATTGCGATGGCCGGTCTCGGGCGTTAGTTTCGGGATGACGGCCTGCCGGGATCGGCGGGCCTTTTTTTGATCCCGGGAACGTGCCTTGGCAGACGATGAGGACAAGGACAGTAAAACAGAAGCCCCGACGGAGAAAAAGCTCCGCGATGCGGCTGAGAAGGGCAATCTTCCCTTCTCTCGGGAAGTGCCGATCTTTGCCTCGTCGCTCGCCTTTTACTGTTATCTGGTCTTCTTTTTGCCCGATGGCGCCGGCCGGCTTGGCGTCACGCTGAAAGACCTGTTCGGTCAGCCCGAACAATGGGACTTGAGCACCCGGCCTGATGCCCTGTCGTTGCTTTATTTCCTCGGCACGTCCATGGCCTATCTGCTCATGCCGGCCATGATCATGTTCATCGTCTTCGGCCTTGCCTCGTCGTTTCTTCAGAACCTGCCATCGCCAGTGCTTGAGAGGGTGCGTCCGCAATGGTCGCGCATCTCGCCGGCAAAGGGGTTCACGCGTATCTACAGCAAGCAGGGTTTCGTCGAATTCGGCAAGTCGCTGTTCAAGATATTGATCGTCTCGATCATCATGTTCATGTCGCTGCGCGGCGATTTCTACAGTCTCATCGACCTGATGTTTTCCGATCCGCAGGTGATTTTCGTCAGGGTCGTCGAGATCGTCAAAAAAATGATGGTCGTGATCCTGCTTTCGACCGCATTGCTTGCCGCCGTCGATCTCTTGTGGACGCGCCACCACTGGTTCAGCCAGCTGAAGATGACGAAGCACGAGGTGAAGGAAGAATACAAGCAATCGCAGGGTGACCCCGTGGTCAAATCCCGCCAGCGTTCGATCGCCCGCGATCGCGCCCGCCGCCGCATGATCAACAATGTGCCGCGCGCAACACTTGTCATCGCCAACCCGACACACTTTGCGGTGGCGCTTCGTTACGTGCGCGAAGAAGGTGACGCGCCTGTCGTCGTCGCCAAGGGCCAGGACCTTATCGCATTGAAAATCCGCGAGATTGCGGAAGCAAACAATATCCCAGTTTTTGAAGACCCACCGCTCGCACGCTCCATGTTTGCGCAAGTCTCGATCGATAGTGTGATTCCACCAGCCTTTTATAAGGCTGTGGCTGAGCTCGTTCATCGGGTTTACGCCATGAAGTCATCGAAAATACGGGTTCAATAAAACCAATGAAAAAATCCGCCTATTCTGAACAGCGGGAAATGATCGTCGCAGAGGCGATCAACCCGATCGCTACCGAATTACGATTGCTAGACCCGGCAGACCTGATTTCGCTGCTCCGATTCGAGTGCTATGGCAGCATCGCCGACCTCGTTTCTTCCGCCGCTGAGCTTTATTATCATCCCGGCACGATCAATTTTGGTGCGGGTGGCGAATACAAGCTCGAATGGGAAGGCGCCCCGGAGATCGTTCTCGATCTCGAAATCAAACCGAAGGGTGCCACGGTCTACGCACAATTGATCCTCGCCAATGAACATGCGGCGGTCGAGATCAATCATGTTTCGTTTCAGAACCCGTCGGAAAACCCGGATGAGAACACCGAGTTCCTGCGCAGAAGCCTGATGGCGGCCCGATTCGTTGCGACCCGCCAGGGCGAGGCGGCCTGAATATCACCACCGGATGATTATCCGTTGCGACTGCCGAAATGGCGGTCGCAACGGTTTTGTTTGATCGCTTTTTCGCCCGACCTTGCCTGAAGCCTGCCGCTTTGCGCAAAACCGACTGGGGAAGCGAGGAACGCCTTGCAAATCAGCGTTGTTGTTTGGTACCTATCGAATTAACGATTTGTTAACGAACGGCAGGTCGCGGTGGCTCATTTCAACCATCGCCGATGCGCATGATGCTCCTGCTCGTTTTCGGCGCTGCGCCGGATTTCTTCTGACATTTTGAATTGGGTGGAACCCATGACCAGCATTATGACCAATGCGGCGGCAATGGCCGCGCTGCAAACCTTGCGCATGATCGACAAGAGCCTTGAGACAACGCAGGCGCGTGTCTCTTCCGGTTACCGTGTCGAGACTGCGGCGGATAACGCGGCCTATTGGTCTATCTCCACGACCATGCGCTCGGACAACACGGCGCTTTCGGCCGTTCAGGATGCGCTGGGTCTGGGAGCCGCCAAGGTCGATACCGCCTTCGAGGCCGTTGAAAGCGCCATCGAAACGGTGAAGTCGCTGAAGGCGAAGCTGGTCGCCGCCTATGGTGTGGGCAGCAACCGAACGAAGATCCAGGAAGAAATCAAGCAGCTTCAGGATCAGCTGAAAAGCATTTCAGAATCGGCGTCGTTCTCCGGTGAGAACTGGCTCCAGGCGAAAATCGGCGATGGCAAGACGCCGGCGGCCGAAGAGCCGACCATCAAGAAGATCGTTGCCTCGTTTACCCGCACCGCTGCTGGCGCGGTGGGCGTAACGACGGTCGATTACTCGCTTGATTCGAGCACCGTACTGTTCGATCTGAGCGGCGGAAAATTCGGCATTCTCGACACCGAGGCCCGCTTCCTCCGCAAGAACGAAACGTCAGTGACGATGCGCACGACGGACACACCCGCTTTACCCGCACTTCCTACAGTGACCGACAAGAATTATGTGGTTGCTACGTTGAAGGATAGCGAAGTCGCTGCTTTGGCCGGCTTCAGTCTCAAGTCAACGGGCATTTATACGAATGCTGGCAGTACCCAGGGATATTTGAAGATCGGTGACGACGTCTGGGTAAAACTTACCTCTACGGATCCGGCAAGTGCCACTGCTCCAACCACCGACAGCACCACTCCGGTCGCAACGACGACATCGCCGAACACCAACTGGTACTACGACATTTCCTCGGCAGTCGATCCCGACACCCGTAAACTGGGCATCTCGGTATCGACGCTCGACATCAACAAGCTGACCGACCTCGCCCAGAAAATGGGAACGATGACCGGAGAGCAATATACCGAAGCCGATGTGCTGGATGCGATGATGTCCTTTGTCGACGGACAGCTTGAAGCGATGACCAGCGCGGCATCCAGCCTTGGTTCGCTGCAGAGCCGCATCGATATGCAGGAAAACTTCGTTTCGAGCCTGATGGACGTGATCGACAAGGGTATTGGACGCCTCGTCGATGCGGATATGAACGAGGAATCGACCAGGCTGAAGGCGCTGCAGACGCAGCAGCAGCTCGGCATCCAGTCGCTTTCGATCGCCAATGCCAACGCGGAAAATATCCTCCAGCTCTTCAAGTAACGGGTTTGGCCCGGCGTGGGCAGGTGCGGAGACAAGGCGCGGGCTTCCGGAACAGGCCGCCTTCATCCTCGCACAAGTTTGAACACCTAACGTCGGGGCAATATCGGCTGGATCGCATGGCGTGATCCGGCCGGAGTAATGGAAGAGACGGACAGGGTAGCAAGGATGACGGTGGTGCCGCCAAACGGCTTAAATCGCAGGCAAGGAAACATGTCTCGCCTCTCTGGCCAGTTTTGCCGGGGGCGTGCATGAGCGCGTCCATTGCAAGATATCTCAAGGATTTCGGTGACAGCCAGCCCGCCGGGCTGGCGTTTGGCGATCCACTGGCGGATGCCGAGGGCATGTCCGGTTTCGGCGATGTCGCGGCCGGTTTCGATAAATTCGAGACCGTCGATGTCGAAAGCGAAAAACAGGCTGCCTATGCCCGTGGCCGCGACGATGCGACCCGCGAAATCACTGAGAAGATGCAGGCCGAGCGGGATGCTTTAGTGGCTTCCCATGCGGCCGAACTGGAGGCCCTGCGTTCCGTCTATCTCGAGGAGATCGCGGTTTTCTTGTCCCGTGGTCTGCGTGAGGGCATCGATGCGATCGCTTCCAATCTCAGCGAACAGACGGCCGGTATCCTTGCCCCGGTTCTGACGGAGGAGCTGTCGCTCAAGGCGGTTTCGGCGCTGGCGGATGTGGTGCGCGCTTCCATGCCGGATGGCGAGGCTGTCACGATTGTCGTCAAAGGTCCCAGAGATTTGTTCGAACATTTGAAGGCCCAACCGGGCTTCGAAGAAGAAACGATGAAATTTACCGAGACCACGGACATCGACCTTTCCGTCGAACTGGGTGAAAGCGTGTTCGTGACCCGCATGTCGGCCTGGGCGTCCAGTCTTCGCAAGGTGATGAAATGAGTGAAGGCGAAAATCACCACCACGGCAAAAACGAGATCATCATCGTCAAACGCCACAAGGGCGGGCACGATGGCGCCCATGGCGGCGCGTGGAAAATCGCCTATGCCGACTTCATGACGGCGATGATGGCGTTCTTCCTCGTCATGTGGCTGGTCAATGCCGCCAATGAGGAGACCAAGGCCTCGGTCGCCAGCTATTTCAATCCGATAAAACTGTCCGATGAAAAACCCTCGTCCAAGGGGCTGGAAAAGCCCGTGGACAAGGAAGAGGGTGTCCAGAAAAAGGACCAGTCGAATATCAAGGCGGAAAAGGTGACCCAGGGCTCTGCCGCGGCGACGGGTGAGGACCTGACGTCCCAGACTGGCGAACAGTCGAATTTCTCGGAAGCCGATTTCTTCGAGAACCCTTATTCGGTATTGGCGGAAATTGCCCAGCAGGTTGGGCAGCAGGCCAATGTCAGCGCCAAGGGCGAAGGCGGTGCTGCTGATTCCGGCCCGGCGACGGGCGCAAGCGGTGGTGAAGCCTATCGTGATCCCTTCGATCCCGATTTCTGGACCCAGCAGGTGAAGATCACCCGCGCCGACCAGCAGCAGAACCCGACGGAGCCGCAGCAGACGGCGGAGAAGCAGCAGGATGCGGACAAGGATGCCGAAGCGGTGTCAGCTGCAGCGTCTCAAAAGCCCGCTGATCATTCGCAAGACGGCAAGCCGATGGAAATTGCCGCCGTTGTGCCGCAGCAGCGCCCGGACGCCACGGAGCAGGCCGCGCTCGTAAAATCTCAGCCGGATGAGAAACAAGCCGCGGATGAGAAGCAACCCACTGACGCCGAATGGCAAAAAGCCGACACGCTGCGCGAAGAAATTGAAAAGCAGATTTCAGGCATTACCGGCAGGCTCTCTGAAGGCCTGGTGGTGACGCCGGCCGAAGGCGGGTTGCTGCTGACCATTTCCGACCAGTCGGAGACGCCAATGTTCAATGTCGGATCGGCCGTACCCCGGGGTGAAATGGTTCTGGCCATGGAAAAGATCGGCAAGTTGCTTCAGGAGCGTGGCGGCAGCGTGGTGATCCGCGGCCACACCGACGGACGACAGTTCAAGGGTGAAGCCAATGACAACTGGCGGCTCTCCATGGATCGAGCGCACAGCGCCTATTACATGCTGGTGCGTGGCGGCCTGTCGGAAGAGCGGGTGAAGCAGGTTTCGGGCTTTGCGGATCGCAGATTGCAGGTGCCGGCAGACCCTCTGGCGGATGCCAACCGCCGTATCGAAATCCTGCTTGAGGCCGATCGGGGGTGAGTGTGACGAAATCCTCGAAACGTTGGCTTTTTCTCGCGGCGACGCTTTGCGGTCTCGGTGCCGAGCCGATCAAGGCATTCTCGCAATCGCAAGACAGCCTCATGCCCTATGCCATGTTGCGCTCCCTGCAATTCGTGCAGGATTCGGTTGCCATGGGCGACCATTCGGCAACGGAAATGCAGCGCTTCCTGCTCCAGACGATCGATGAGCGGCTTAAAAGTGCACCGTCGGCGATCTTCAAGGACCCGCGTAATGTCGATGCGGCGCTTGTCTATGCCATGAGCGGCGGTAATCCGGCGACGCTGGAATTGCTGGTCGCGCGCGATGTGGACGGCAATTTCGACAGTCGCGTCGCCGATATCCTGCGCAAATACCTCTCGGGCAAGGGAACGCTGGTGGCGCAGAGCATTGCAGCCATGGTGCCCGAATACCGCGGCACCCGGATCGGCGCCTATCTGGCACTGATCGGCGGCAATGTGACGATCCCGCGTGATCCGCTGGCGGCCCTCGGTTTCTACGACATCGCCCGGCTCGAAGCGCCAGGCACCATCGTGGAGGAGGCCGCTCTTCGCCGCTCTCTGGCGATTGCGGTTGAAGACGGTGATGCGGCGCGCGGTGTCGATTATGCGCAGCGTTACGCGCGGCGCTTCCTGCATTCCCCCTATGCCAGCCAGTTTGCCGATCTTCTGGTCTCGCTGGTGGTCAAGCGGGCGGATTCCATAAGTGAGGAAGCGATACAGGAAACATTCGCCATGATGGACACGGAGAGGCAGAAGGAAGCCTATCTGCGTCTCTCCCGTGTGGCGGCAATCAGCGGCAAGGACGGGCTGGCACGCATGGCGGCGCTGAAGGCGAAAGCTCTGTCTCCCGCCCTGCCGGACCAGCCGGAAGCGCAGGCAAATCTTTATGAAAGCCTTTCCAACATCGGCACGCCCGATGTGGTGAGCGCGATTGAGACAATCGTGCAGATCCCCGAAGGGCAGCTTTCAGATCGCGACAGGGCGCTACGGGATGCAGCAAGGGCGATCGCCGAGCAAGTGGTTCGCCCACCCTCGTTGCAGCCGGGGCAGCCCGGCGCCGAGGTCGGTGCGGCGACGACCCAGCAGGATGCCAGACAGGACCCATCCTCGAATGGGGCAGCCGGCACTGGGGAAAAGAGCATATGGCGGGTTGAAACCCACAAGGCTGACGATGAGGGCGAGGATGTGCGGCAACTCGTAACGAGCGGCCGCAGCAAGCTTGATGAAATCGACAGCCTGTTGAAGAAAGGCGAGGGGGCACCATGATCGACGGAACCATCAACGCGATAGTGAATGCGCCGTATAATGATCCGCGTGCCGGCAGCGCCGCTGTCAGGGACGATGCCAAGGGCGGAAGTTTCGGCGAGGCCCTGTCCACCGTTCGCGATGAGCGCCCAACGCAGGCACCGCATTCCCGCCATCAGCAGGAAGCAGGTTCGGCTGAGGAGCAGCACGCGCAGCCAGAAGGTGGCGAAGAGGAAACGAAGACGCCGGTGAAGCGGCCTGCGACCTTCCTGAATGTAATCGGCAACGACCATTCCGCAGAAGGCCGCAGCCATGAGATGGCAGGCGAACTTCAGAACGCGGGGAAACCGGCGCGCACATCGGTCGAAAACGGCAAGACCGGCAAGAAGCTCAAGGACGACGCCGACAAGGATACGGAAACGACGGTGGATGCCATTGATCCGAAACTGGCGGATCTGAATAAGATCGCGACCAATGTCGGCGATATCGCAACAGCCAAGACACCGCTTGAGGAAATCGCGCAGGCGATCGCCGGCAAGGCCGATCCGGTCAAGTCCGACAGGACCGAGACTGTCCGTGGCAAGACGGAGCCTTCGCCCAAGGACATGCCAACACGAGCCGAGCTTGCTGGCAATGAGGCCGAATCCGGCTCGGATAGGGAGAACGGTGCTTCGGCATTCCGCTTCGCCTCCGCGCGCTCCGGCACGTCCCGTGCACTCGATATGAGCACGGTGCAGCGTGAAGGCCGCGTTGAGTTTGATGCCCGGGAAAGCACCGGCAAGGCGGCCGATACCATAACAGTGCTCGATTCACGGCGGTTTATCGGCCTGGCGCCATCGACCAACGCATCGGCACTGACCGGTCTCATCGCCAATGATCCGGAATGGGTCAGCGCCATGCAGCCCGGCTCGTCGCTTTCCAACGCCGCTGCCCAGAGCAGCACAGGCAAGGTTGTCCATACGCTGAAGCTGCATATGACGCCGATCGAGCTTGGATCGGTGACGATGTCGCTGCGTCTGGCCGGTGACGAGCTCGCCGTTCACATGACGGTGGAGAGCGTTGCTGCCTATAAAAAGCTTCAGGAAGACAGCAAGAGCATTCTTGATGGCCTGAAAGCGCAGGGTCTGACGGTCGATAACATCACCATCAGCATCTCTTCTTCCGACAAGAGTGACCAAACGGGCACACAAGGCAACAATCAGCAAAATCAGCAGGCGCAGCAGCAGGGCCAACAGGCAGCTGCGGGCCGCAACCGTGACGAGTCCGGCGCACGCGATGGCCGGCAAGGCAATGGTGATAATTTGGGGGTGCATAATGAAGGCATGGATGGCGCTCTCGGCTCTGGCCGTTCTTCTGCTGACAATGGCGTCTACCTCTGAAAAAGCCTCGGCTTCGGCAACATCAGGTGTCTGTGAAAGGGAAATCCAGTCCGCCGCCCGCAAATATGGCGTGCCGGAGGGAATTCTCTATTCCGTTGGCCTGACCGAGACGGGCCGTAAGGGGCGGCTTGACCCCAATGCCATGAATATTGAAGGAAAACCGGTATTTGCCGCATCCACGGAGGAGGCATTGACCACTTTCGAGACGGCGAAGCGCAATGGCGCCAAGCTGATCGACCTCGGATGCATGCAGATAAACCACTATTTTCACGGCGAAAACTTCACATCCGCGCGCGAAATGTTCGACCCGCGCCGCAATGTCGAATATGCCGCCATGTTCCTGCGCAACCTCCATAACAGGCATGAAACCTGGACCATGGCGGTTGCCCGTTACCATGCCGGTCCGAACAATGACCCCGCGCAGAAGAAATATGTCTGTCGGGTCATCGCCAATCTGGTGGCGACAGGCTACGGAAAATGGACTGTCAACGCGAAAAATTTCTGCGACGGATGACAACCTGAAATTGTCTTTAAGGGCCGCAGGACTCGTAATTTGAAATGTGGCGATAGATTGATCAAAAAAAGGCGCTGCAAGCGGTTTTTTCGTAATTTTAAAATTTTTACACAAAAATTTTGTGCCATATATGGTTAACGACCACTATATATAGATCAAATCGGCACAAAATAGTTAATCAATTATTAATAACTATCGATGATTTCCTACAGTTGTCGCTGAATCCCCCGATTCTTATCAATGCCTCATTGGAAAACACCACACTGATTCGGAGGCGGACGAATGATCGTAGTGGTTGATGAGCGCGAGCTCGTTAAAGACGGCTATACATCTCTATTTGGGCGTGAAGGCATCCCCTCAACCGGGTTCGATCCGGTTGAATTCGGGGAATGGGTCTCGACGGCAGCGGAAAGCGATCTTGCGGCCGTGGAGGCCTTTTTGATCGGCCAGGGCGACCGGAGCTTCTCTTTGCCGAAGGCGATCAGGGATCGCACGACGGCGCCGGTTATCGCGGTCAGCGACCAGCCCTCGCTGGAATCGACGCTGGCACTGTTCGACAGCGGCGTCGACGATGTCGTGCGCAAACCGGTTCACCCCCGTGAAATCCTGGCGCGTGCGGCGGCGATCCGTCGCCGGCTGCAGGTCATCTCCAACTTCACCGATGCCGGACCTATCCGGGTTTTCTCCGATGGCCGTGATCCGGAAGTCGGTGGTGAAGTATTTCCCTTGCCGCGTCGCGAGCGCCGCATCCTGGAATATTTGATCGCCAATCGCGGACGCCGCGTCTCCAAGACGCAGATTTTCAATGCCATCTACGGCATCTTCGATGACGACGTCGAAGAGAATGTCGTCGAAAGCCACATCAGCAAGCTGCGCAAGAAACTGCGCAAGAAGCTCGGCTACGACCCGGTCGATTCCAAGCGGTTCCTCGGCTACAGCATTGATTGGCAATGATCTTCATTGACCCGCGTGGTCTTTTTCAAACGCGGTATTTCAGACAGCTTCACGCAAGCCAAACGCTTTACCTTCTCCCTGAAAGATGACCACGAGGGTTTTTGAATGAGTATTTTCGGCACTATGCGAACCGGTGTGTCCGGCATGAATGCGCAGGCGAACAAGCTGGGCACCGTGGGCGACAACATCGCCAACGCAAGCACCACCGGCTACAAGCGCGCATCGACGTCGTTCTCCTCGCTCGTTCTGCCCTCTTCGTCGGGCAGCTACGCCTCCGGCGGCGTGCAGTCCAACGTACGCTACAGCATTTCGGAGCAGGGCAACCTCTCCTACACCACTTCGAGCACCGATCTTGCCATCCAGGGCAACGGGTTCTTCGTGGTTCAGGATGGTGCAGGCACGCCTTACCTCACACGCGCCGGTTCCTTCGTGAAGAATGCCGAAGGTTATCTGGAAAACGCAGCGGGCTTCCAGCTGATGGGTTACCCCTACGGCTCCAACCCGCCGGCTGCCGTCGTTAACGGCTTTACCGGTCTTGAGGCCATCAACGTCAACAACTTCGGTCTGACGGCATCGCCCTCGACGCAGGGCAGCTTCCCGGCCAACCTTAATCGTGACGAAGCAATCGTGCCGACGGGTTCGCGCCCCAGTGACAACGTCGCAACCGCAAAGATCGGCGCAAAGACATCGCTGACGGCATTTGACAGCGGTGGTGCCAAAGTCCTTTACGATTTCTATTACACGCGCATCGACAATGACGCGTCCGGCAATCCGCAATGGGAAGTGTCGGTCTATCGTCAGGATCAGTCGACGAATGGCGGTTTCCCATATACGGCAACACCGGCTGCAAATCTGGTGCAGGAGAAGGTAACGCTGGTCTTCGATCCGGCGACCAACAAGCTGAAAACCGGAACCCCTGCATCTCCGACATCTATCACCATCGACGACCAGGTCAGCGGCGTACCGCAGTCGATCAAGATCGATCTGTCCGAAATGACGCAGTTCTCCTCGAAGTTCACGCCCGGCACCGCGATCCTGAACGGTAATGGTCCGAGCCAGATCAAGGATGTCGAAATCGGCAAGGACGGTGTGGTGACCGCGGTTTACCAGGATGGTGGCCGCCGCAACATCTACCAGCTGGCGCTGGCAACCGTGCCGAGCGTCGACAACCTCAGCCCGCAGAACGGCAACGTCTATCTGCCCAGCAACGAGTCGGGCGTCGTTACCATCGGTTTCGCGCAGACGGGCAGCTTCGGTTACATCCAGAAGGGTGCACTGGAAGGCTCAAACGTCGATATCGCCAGTGAACTCACCGACATGATTGAATCCCAGCGTATCTATACCGCGAATTCGAAGGTCTTCCAGACTGGATCGGATTTGATGGATGTCCTGATCAATCTGAAGAGATAGTAATTCCTACGAGGACAGATGAATGTCGCTCACGTCAGCAATGAATACTGCGCAGTCGATTTTCAATAATACAGGTAAGCAGACAGACGTTACTTCGAAAAATATTGCCAATGTCGGCAATGCGAATTACGTCAAGCGAACCGCCATTCTCGGCACGACCATGGCCGGAGCGAGTATCGTCTCCAATGGCCGTGCCCAGAATGAAAGTCTTCTCAGGCAGACGATCTCCAGCGCCTCGCTGGCCACCGGTCAGAACACCGTTCTGACCGGCCTTGAGGAGATGAAGAGCATTTTCGGCGGCAACAATTATGAAAGTTCGCCGTCCACCTACATGAAGGAATTGCTGAAGAGCCTGAGCGGTTACGCCGCCAAGCCGAGTAACGCTGCCCTTGCGGCAACGGCTGTGACCTCGGCGGCGGATGTCGCCAGTTCCCTGAACAAGGCGTCTTCCGAATTGCAGGCGATGCGTTTGCGCGCCGACAAGGAAATCTCCCTTCAGGTCGACAAGCTGAACGGCCTGCTCGCAAAATTCGAGGAAGCCAATAACGAGGTCAAGGCGCAGACGGCGATCGGCGGTGATCCGAGCGACGCCCTTGATCAGCGCGAGACCCTGTTGAAGGACATTTCGTCCATCATCGGCATCAATGTCGTCAATCGTCCAAACAACGATGTGGCGCTTTACACGACGGAAGGCGCGACCCTCTTCGAGGTGGTGCCGCGCAAGGTCACCTTCAAGGCGCAGCCGGGCTACGATGCGACGACCACTGGCAATGCGATCTATGTGGACGGCGTGGCGCTCAAGGCCGGCAATGGCAGCAACACGACAGCGGAAGGATCACTGCAGGGTCTGATGCAGGTTCGCGACGATCTGGCGCCGACCATGCAAAGCCAGCTCGACGAAATCGCCCGTGGCCTGATCTCCATGTTTGCGGAAAAGCCGATCACGCAGCCGGCACCGCCCGCGACGCCCCTGACGGCGAAACCTGGCCTCTTCACATGGGCGGGAGCAACGGCCACAAGCGAAATTCCTCCCGCTGGCGTTATCGTTCCGGGACTTGCTGCCAGCATTAACGTCAACTCCGCGTTAATTATTTCGAAAGGTGGAAACCCGGAATTGTTGCGCGACGGCGGCATCAACGGTACCGCTTATATTGTCAATACCACAGCTACGGGCGGCACTGGCTTTTCCGCCCTGATCGACAGCTATGTGACCGCATTCGACGCGCCCATGAATTTTGCCGCGTCGACACGTATCGATACGAATACCAGCATCTTGAAATACGGCACCAACTCGATGGGTTGGCTCGAACAGGAACGATCCGGTGCGACTTCGGCGAACGAAGCGAAAAGCGCGCTCTATGAGCGCTCCGCCGCCTCCTATTCGAACAACACGGCGGTGAGCCTGGATGAGGAGCTGTCGCTGCTCATGGATATCGAGCAGTCTTACAAGGCAGCCACCAAGCTGGTGACCACCGTCGATGAAATGCTCAAGTCCTTGATGGACATGGTGAGGTAAAAGATGAAAACGTCATTCATTTCATCGCTGGCGATGCAGAACAGCATGCGCAGCACCATCCTCAAGGCCCAGCTTGAGATGACCAAGCTCAATACCGAACTGACAACGGGCAAGCACGCGGATCTCGGCGTCACGCTCGGCGCCAACACGGCCCGCAGCCTCGATCTCAATCGGGATGTGGAGCGGATTTCGTCGCTTGTCACGGTCAATTCCTTTGCGACGCAACGTCTTGAATCGTCGCAGACCGCATTGGACGGCATGGCAAAGGCCGCCCAGGAAATCCTCGGCGTTCTGGTGCCGAATACCAGCAGCGCGCAGCCCACGCTTGCCACCGTCAACCAGAAAATCACCAATGCGCTCAACAATTTCACCAGCTTCGCGAACACTGCCGTCGATGGCGAATATCTGTTTTCCGGCACGAATACGGATGTGAAGCCGGTCGATGACTATTTCGCCGATGGTTCGACGCTGAAGACCGCTTATAATGATGAGCTGAACCATTTCATGGCGACGCAGACGCCGCCGGTCGGAAGCATCGCCAACCTGTCCAAGGATCAGGTCAACGCCTTCATGACCCATATGGAAGGCGTATTCAACGGCACCACGACGGTCACCAATCCGCCGCATAGCAGTCTTGCCACCGGTCAGAACGTTGATTTCTGGACGACGTTCGGCTCCAAGGCCAGCGACACCAACATGACGAGCCGGATCAGCCAGAACGAAGTGATCGAGACATCGACCAACAGCAATTCGCAGGGCATGCGTTATTTCGCGATGACGGCAATGACGGCGATGACCTTCCTCGATGACAAGGTTCCGAGCGATGTCCGTGAAGCTGTCGCCACCCGCGCGGTTACGACAATCGGTACCGCAATCGACGGTTTGAACCAGCAGGCCAGCGGCCTCGGTCTCTCTCAGGAACGTGTCAAGAAGTCTAACGACTCTTTGGCGGCGCAGAAGAAGATCATCGAGACGCATCTGCTGGATATCGAAGGTATCGATACCTACGAAGCGAAGACCCGTCTCGACCTGCTGCAGCAGCAGATCGAAATCGCCTACAGCCTGACGTCGCGTCTGCAAAAAATGAGTCTGGTGAACTACCTCTGATGAACAGGGGTGGCGGCAGATAAAGGATACATGAATGTACCAGTTTTCCTACGCCGAAATCATGGAGGATGGTGTCGCAGACGCGAAGGATCGCGAGCGACAGGCGTTGACCAAATCGATCGAACTGCTTGTGGAAGCGAAGGATTCGTCTTCCCAGCGCCATACGATCGAAGCACTTTTTTACACTCGGCGGGTCTGGATCCGCTTCATTGAGGACCTCAAGCAGCCGGACAACCAACTGGCTATGGAGCTGAGGGCCAATCTGATCTCGATCGCGATCTGGATTTTGAAAGAGTGCGAACTGATCCGGAAACGTCAGTCGACGAATTTCCAGGGCATAATTGACGTGACAACCATCATCAGGGATGGACTGAAATGAAAAGTACACTTCGAATCTCGCTGAAATCAGGCGAAAAGATTTTCATCAACGGTGCGGTTTTGCGGGTGGATCGCAAAGTGGCGCTCGAATTCCTGAACGATGTCACGTTCCTGCTTGAAAACCACGTGCTGCAGCCGGAGCAGGCGACAACGCCGCTGAGGCAGCTTTATTTCATCGCGCAGATGATCCTCATCAACCCGGAAGGGCGTGAACAGTCTACGAACATGTTCCGCAAGTCCGTGAGCATGCTGCTGAACTGCTTCCAGCATGATGAGATATTGGCGGAACTCAAGCGGATCGACGGGCTGGTTGCCTCGGGCAAGGCTTTTGAGGCGCTGAAGGCCATTCGCGGTCTTTATCCGACTGAGGAAAAAATCCTCAACAATCAGGAAATGACCCCCGCAACGATCGAACAGATTCGCAAGGAGATCGCACCATGGCGGTAGATGCAGTCAACTCGGCAGCCTCTAACCCCTGGGCCAATGCCGGGGCGAGCAGCAATGACAAGAACGCAGCTTCGCTGAATTACGACAGCTTTCTGAAGCTCCTCATCGCCCAGATGAAGAACCAGGATCCGACCAGCCCGATGGATGCCGGTCAGCAGATGTCGCAGCTGGCAAGCTTCTCGCAGGTTGAGCAGACGATCAAGACCAACACCCATCTGAAGAGCATGCTGCAGGCCGAAGCCCTGACGCGCGCTTCCGATCTGGTCGGCAAGACGGTCAAGAGCGCCGACGACAAGGTCACCGGTGTGGTGAAGGAAGTCGAGGTCTATTCGGACGGCGTTGTCGCCATTACCGAAGCTGGTGACAAAGTGCTGCTGCAGGCCGGTGTGAGCTTCTCGAACGGCCCGATCGAGACTAAACCTGAAGGTGGTACCGATTCGGATAAGCCTGCCGATTCGTGATAATGTAGGGGCAGTATGATGCCGCCCTTCTGAATAAAGGATGCGACGATGAACGAGGCCGATGCGCTTGATATCATGCAGGCAGCAGTCTGGACTGTTCTCGTCGCGGCCGGTCCGGCCGTTCTGGCCGCCATGATCGTCGGTGTCGCCATTGCCTTCATACAGGCCCTGACCCAGGTTCAGGAAATGACGCTGACATTTGTCCCCAAAATCGTCACGATCATGCTCGTGCTTGGCATCGCCGCCCCCTTTGTGGGTGCGCAGATCGCCCTTTTTTCCAATCTCGTCTTTTCGCGCGTCCAGTCCGGCTTCTGATATCCGCCCGCTGCGGATGCCACCCTCGCGCAAGCTTCAGCGACTAGTGATAGGCTGAAGCATCGGACCGAATTGCGCGCGCAATTTCGAAAAGCCGGTGCCGCGAACCGTGCGGCGGCTTTTCCGTCGCCCTTCTCATGAAGAGACAGGACGATTTTATGGCGCAACCACCAGTCATCTCCTTGCCCAAGGTAAGTCCGAGCATGCGGGATATCGGTTTCGCATTGGGCATCATTGCGATCCTTTGCGTTCTGTTCCTGCCCATTCCGGTCATGCTGGTGGATATCGGGCTGGCCTTTTCCATCGCGCTCTCCGTCCTCATCCTGATGGTGGCACTGTGGATTCAGCGGCCGCTGGATTTCTCGTCTTTCCCGACCGTGTTGCTGATCGCGACGATGATCCGCCTGTCGCTGAACATTGCGACGACGCGTGTCATTCTTTCGCATGGCAACGAGGGACCGACGGCGGCGGGTGGCGTGATTGCCGGCTTTTCCAGCCTTGTCATGTCGGGCGACTTCGTCATCGGTCTGATCGTCTTTCTGATCCTGATCACCGTCAACTTCATCGTCATCACCAAGGGTGCTACGCGTATCGCCGAAGTCGGCGCCCGCTTCACGCTGGACGCCATTCCCGGCAAGCAGATGTCGATCGACGCGGATTTGTCCGCCGGCATCATCGATGAAAAGGAAGCGCAGCGCCGTCGCCGCGAACTGGAAGAGGAAAGCTCCTTCTTCGGCTCAATGGACGGTGCCTCGAAATTCGTCCGCGGCGATGCGATTGCCGGCCTCATCATCACCGCGATCAATATTTTCGGCGGCATCATCATTGGTTACTTCCGCCACGGCATGCCGATCGGCGAAGCGGCGGATGTTTTCGTCAAGCTTTCGGTCGGTGACGGTATCGTCTCGCAGATCCCGGCCCTTATCGTCTCGCTGGCGGCCGGCCTTCTGGTGTCGCGCGGCGGCACCGCCGGCTCCACGGATCAGGCTGTCGTCAATCAGCTGAGCGGTTATCCGCGCGCTTTGATGGTCTCGGCCATGCTGATGGGACTGCTGGCGATTATTCCGGGTCTTCCCTTCCTGCCCTTTATCTTCCTCGGCGGCATCATGGCCTTCGGCAGCTGGTATATTCCGCGCCAGGCCGAAGCCGAAAACGCGCTCCGCCGTCAGGAGGAGGCGAACAAGGTTCTCCAGACCACCGAAGCGGAAAAGGATTCGGTCAAGCAGGTGTTGAAAACCGCCGAGATCGAACTGGCGCTCGGCAAGCAGGTGTCGACCCGCCTGCTCGGGGCGCATCAGGAACTGGCCTTCCGCGTCGGCAAGATGCGCAAGAAATTTGCGACCCAATACGGTTTCGTCGTGCCGGAGATCAAGGTCTCCGACGACATCATGATCCCGGAAAAGGCTTACCAGATCCGCGTCCACGGCACGACCATCGCGTCGAGCAATCTGCGTGTCGGCGATGTTCTCGTGGTGACCGGGGCAGGACGCAAGCCGAGCATTCCCGGCGACGAAATCCGCGAACCGGCCTTCGGCATGCCGGCCGTCTCGATCCTTGAAACCTTCACCGAGGATCTGAAGCGCGAAGGTTTCCATCCGATCGACAATGTCTCTGTCGTGCTGACGCATCTGAGTGAAGTCATCCGCAATAACCTGCCGCAGCTTCTGTCCTACAAGGACGTCAAGATCCTGATCGACAGGCTCGACCCGGAATACAAGAAGCTGGCCGACGAAATCTGCTCGTCGCATATGTCCTATTCCGGTCTGCAGGCGGTTCTGAAACTGCTGCTCGCCGAACGCGTGTCGATCCGCAACCTGCATCTCATTCTGGAAGCCGTTGCCGAACTCGCGCCGCATGTGCGCAAGACGGAACAGATCGTCGAACACGTGCGGGTGCGCATGTCGCAGCAGCTCTGCGGCGATCTCGCCGACAATGGCGTGCTGCGTGTTCTGCGCCTCGGCAACAAGTGGGACATGGTCTTCCATCAGGCGCTGAAGCGCGACCAGAAGGGCGAAATCGTCGAATTCGATATCGATCCCCGCCATCTCGAGGAGTTTTCGGAGCAGGCTTCGAAAGTTATCCGTGAATTCATGGATCGCGGACTGCCCTTTGTCCTTGTAACCTCGCCGGAAACGCGGTCCTATGTGCGCATGATTATCGAGCGACTCTTTGCGACCCTGCCGGTTCTTTCACATGTGGAACTGGCCAAGGGGCTGGAGATCAAGATCCTGGGCGCCATTTCATGATAACCGACCCGCAAGGGACAATTATCGCATTGTTCCTTGCCATTTGCCGTATCGGCGCCTGCTTCATGACCATGCCGGGCTTTTCCAGCTCGCGCATATCACCACAAATCCGCATGCTGCTGTGCGTTGCGGTGTCCATGGCGCTTCTGCCGGTGCTGTGGGATACGATCTATCCGAGAGTCTCCGGCGCAAGCCAGGCCACGGTCGTCGGCCTCATCTTCACCGAGATCGTCATCGGTGCGATGTATGGCCTGATCGCGCGGTTTTATACGCTCGGTTTCCAGTTCACGGGTGCGCTCATCGGCGCCTCCATCGGTCTCAGCGCCCCAGGCGGTGCGGATGTCATCGAAGAGGTGCAGGAAAACCAGATATCCAACTTCATCACCTTCGGCGGCCTGCTGGTGCTGTTCATGCTGGATTTCCACCATATCGTCCTGAAAGCGCTGGTTGATTCCTATACCGCCACGCCGGTCGGGGCGCTTATCAGCGGCCAGAAGATGCTGATCACGCTCACCGATACGCTCAGGGCATCGTTCTCCATCATGCTGCGGCTTGCCAGCCCCTTCGTGATCTACGGCCTGATGTTCAACGTTGCGGTCGGTCTCATCAACAAGCTGGCACCGCAGATTCCTGTTTACTTCATCTCGACGCCTTTCGTTCTGGCGGGCGGTCTTTTCATGCTTTATTTGTCGGTCGCGGCCCTCATCCGTCAGTTCGTGGATGGTTTCGGCCCGGTCTTCATCGGTTTTTGATCTGGAGAAAGCCATGGCTTCGGACAAGCGCTCGGCAAAACTCAAGCGTCTGGTAACGGTCCAGCGCCATATGGAAAAAATGGCCGAGGTGGAGCTTGCCGATACCACCCGCGTGCGTACCGAAGTGGCGCAATCCATGGATAACGTGCTGGAGGCCATGAGTTCCATGGAGCCGGTGCATCAGACATTTTCCAGACATTATTCGGATCGTTACGGCCGCCTTGTCGTCAAGGACCGCCAGCTTGCCGGCGTGCAGCAATTGCAGGAAAACAAGGTGCTGAAGGAAAAGACCAAGGCTGACCGGCTTGAGGACAGAATGCACATTGCCCGCGATCTCGAGGACCGCGAAGCCGACGACAATGCAATCTATGATCTGCTTGAAATGACAAACGCATCCCGGACACCAGCCTCCAGCAAGGTTGGCGATCCATAGTCCGTTCCATTGTTGCATCGCGGGCGTTCGAAAGACGTCTCCGGCGATGTTTCTTGATTGAACGGACGCGTCGGCTTCCATGCCACATGTTCGTCAGCTCGGGAGATCGGGACGTGGCGATATCGGTGATAAGTGATCTGGTGATGGATGTGGTGCGCGCTGCGGACCCCCAGGAAGTACAGATCGCCCAGGAAAAACTCAAAGCGAACAAGGCTGCCTTCGCCGCAACCAGCCTTGCAGATGCGGGCAAGGGCTTTGGCGCCGCCGTTGATATGCTGGATGGCGCCTCTTCGAAGGCGGGCCTTGGCGACACCAATATTCGCTCCGCGCGCACCGAGATTCCTGAGACTTACCGGAAATATGAAGCCTCGGTTCTCCAGACTTTTGTTGCCAACATGCTGCCGAAAGACAGCGAGGAAGTGTATGGCAAGGGTAATGCCGGCGAAATCTGGAAGAGCATGATGGCAGAACAGTTTGCCGACACGATCTCCAGAAATGGCGGCGTCGGCATTGCCGAACAGGCCTACAAGGATGCGTTGAGAAAAGCCGAAAGCAAAGGCATCACCGACGTATCGATGAATGAAAAAGACCATAATGCTGCAATTCGGATGGTGGCGGAGTTCGAGCGGCAGGTCCTCGGCGTTTCCAATGATAAAACGGACGAGGCTTGAGAATGAAAAACCTTAACGAGGAGACAAGCATGGACCTTATGTCGAACGACCACCGTATCCAATCCGTTCTCGGCCGCCTTGAGATGATCATCGACAATGAGAACGAGAATATCGGTAAGGATCCGCAATTCGACTTCAAGGTTTCCAACGCCCATAAAAGCCGTTGCCTGTATGAACTCACCATGCTGTTTCGCGATACACCGCGCGAAGACATCGCCGGTGGTTATCTGGAGCAGGTGAAGGGCATCAAGTCCAAGCTCGCGACCAATGCCAGCCGCGTTGAGGCGCATCTGAACGCGGTTCGCGCTGTTGCGGACCTGCTCAAGAACGCGATCCAGGAAGCCGATACGGACGGCACCTATTCGCAGGAACAGTTCATGTACGGTGCCGCCTCCTGATGTTGAAGCTTCTTCTCACCGGCGTCTGGGTTTGCGCCGTCACGCTCGGCGCGGTGTATTTCTCCGTCCAGATGGCGACGGCGCCGGGAGATGAGGCGGGCGAGAAAAAGACCAATCTGCAATTGGTCAAGGGTGAAAGCATCACCATTCCCGTCATCAATGATGGCGGGGTGAACGGCTATTTCCTCAGCCGTATTTCGCTGCGTGTCGACAAGGACAAGATGGCGAAGATCGAATTGCCGGCCACGCAGCTGATGACCGACGAATTGTTCACGCTTCTGGCGGGTTCTTCCATGGTCAACATCGCCAATATTTCCACCTTCGATCCCGAGGCTTTCAAGCAGCGCATCCGTGAGGGGCTGAACAAGAGGCTTGATGACGAGGTGGTCGAGGATGTGCTGATCGAGCAGCTGGATTATCTGTCGAAGGCAGATATTCGCGAGCAGAATGGCAATGGCACGCCCCGTTCGGTCAAGATCGTCGAGGGCGAGAAGGCCGAGGCTGGAAAAGAAGCGGCCGCCGCGCCCAGCCACTGACGCCGCAGGGCGCGGCTCACGCGTCCGCCGACGGTCGGTTTTCCGGTCTGGTTAACCGTTCCTTGCCACGCGCCCGAATATTCGAGCGATTGCTTTCAGCATAACTTCAACCTGCACCTGTATAAACAAATCCATGAGCCGCCGTCCCGCTACCATGCGCCGGATCGGCGGAGATGGATTTGGCATTCGGGGGTTGGCAATGAATTTCGCGGCAGGTTTTGCGCGGCCGGGATCGCAACGGAATATCCACGGGCTGCGTGTCTGTGATCTCGACTGGAATGGGGCGCTGGAACTGGTCAGCGGCCGGGCTTCGACTTGCGAAGGGCACACGATGCTCTCCTTCCTCACCATCGATAAAGCCAAGCTGTCTCTCAAGGATATCGCTTACCGCGAGATTCTGGAAAGCTGCCTGCTTCTGCCACAGGGCAAGGCGATGAATGCCGCCGCCCTTGTGGAAAATGGCAAACCTCTGTCCGCTGCGATCGACGACGTCGCTTTCGTCATGGCGCTTCTGACCTATATGGCGGTGCCGAAACGGATCGGTGTTGCCGGCGATGATGCGGCGCAGCTCAGTGAAGTGCTGGCAAAGCTGCGTGCCCACGCGCCGTGGCATGATTTCGTGATGCTGGGTCGGGATGCCTCCGGGGTGAAGGTTGATGTTCTGCTTGCCGGCATGAGCGGTGAAAATCAGGAAAAATGGTTGCACCGAACCGTCAGCCGTCAGGATGTGCGCGTCGCAATCGCGGTCGGTTCATTGTTCAAGGTCTTGTCGTCCGAAGTGGCGGGCATGCCGGAAATCTTCCGCAAGCTGCATATGAGCTGGCTTTACAGCCTCTGCGCCGAACCCTGGCACATTGCACTCGGCAAAGCTGAGACGGGTTCGCGGAGCCCGCGTTAACCATTTGTTTGCCACGATCCTTTAACCTCTCGTAAGGTTTTGACAGTCGCCCGTTGCGGGCGGCACCGAGGGTGGCAGACGGCTTCAGATGGTTGATAACAGTCCGGACATGATGGCGACCCGTCCCGACGAGGACGATTTTGCCGTGCCCCCGTCGCAATGGCGCAGGCATTGTCTGCGGCTTTTGACGGCTGGTTGCGTCGTTGCCGCCACCGTTACCGGCGCGGCTCTTCCGTTGCTGCTGATCGATTCCGGTTTTCGCGGATATGTGTCACAGGCCCGCATCGAGATCACCCAGACGTCCTATGACGCGCCCGATGCGGCCCGTTTTCTGGCGATGGCACGACGTACCCTGTTATCTCCCGCCGGGCTTGACCGGGTCAGCGGCGATTTGAAGCTGAAACCCTCCGATATGGTCGGCGTTCGCAATCAGGGTGAGCTTGGCCTGCTCGTCGATCTTTTGACAGGCGCGGACGCACGTCCGCTTTCCCCGCGAGAAGCATTGAATGGCGCAGTGGGTGAGGCGATCCGGCTGGAACTGACGCCGGATGAAAATACGCTGATCGTGACCGCAAAGGCCGCGACGCCGGAAAGCGCGATGCGGCTGACCGACTATCTGTCGATGCGGGTCATGGCGGATGGCAAGGCCGGCACCATGACGCCCGCCATGCGTGAGACGGAGCGAGCGCGCAAAAGACTGGACGAAGCGGAAGCGGCATTGAACGGCTTCCAGATGCGCCATGGCGATGTCGTTCTCTCTGAGGTGCACGAGCTCGAGCAGCAGTTGCGTGACGTAAACGACAGTCTTGCGGGCAGCACGCAGCACCAGCAGTCGCTTCAGGCGGATTTGGCGGTGGCCTCCGCCCTCAAGCCGAATGACATTTTGTCGAAGCCCTTGCCGTCCGGCGTGGCTTTTGCAGCGCTTGAGGATATCAGGCAGAAACACGCGACCGCCAGCATGGCGCTTGCCAGTGTCTCGGTTGATTATGGCCCGAAACACCCGCGCCGCATCGCCGCCCAGAATGCGGTGGATGCCGTACAGGTGCTGGCAGCTCCCGCATTGCGCCAACTGGTTGAAGGTTTGCGGGTGGATGAAAAGCGCATCGCCCAGGAGATTGCGACCGCGAATGGCGAGCGTAAGAAGCACCTTGACCGCTTAGAGGCTCTGGGCGTCGCACCTGGTGAGCTTTCGCGATTGCAGGCTGAGCTTGAGACGGCGAGAAATGCCTATCTGGAAGCGAGCGAGCGCCGCGATCTGTCTTCTTCCTCCACGCCCGCCATCGAGACCCGCCTTGCAAAGAAGGCCGGACCGGGCGAACTGTCGCGTGATCTGACGCAGGCGGCGATGATGGCAGGTGGCGGCGGCCTGATCGGTCTGCTGGGCGGCCTCTATCTCCTGAGCTATCGTCGCCATGACGAGGAGCAAGAGGACGCGCTGGTCGTTGAAAATGAAGCGCTACTTCCCGCTTCCATGGACGGGCCGGAGCAATCGCTGCAATTTTCCGAATTCGAGCAAATCGAGCCGGCGGTTTTCGACGATCTTGAAGACTTTGCCGCGGAAGATCATGTCCAGCCTGAAGACGCCTTCGCTGACTATTATGGCGAGGCTGCAAATGATGCCGATGATATGCCGCTTGACGAGCGCGTGCGGCAGGTGCTGATGGGTAACCGAACGGTCAGAAGCGCCACTCAAATGTCGGCTGAACTTCCGCCATTGCTCAGTGAGGCCCTTGCAGGGCACTTCGATCATGAACAGGCCGAAGCCGAGGAATTGGCGGAATTGAGACGCGAGCTGGCGCATCTGAAGGAGCGTCTCGCCGATTACGCCGATCACCAGGATGACTACCGTAAAACTGCCTGATGAGGCTGTATTTTTGCTTGCATTCCTGCAAAGGGGGCACCATACGGGGCCAACGTAATCCAGCAGGAGCAAGACGCATGGCAGTTGTGATTGACGGGAAGGCGAAGGCGGCTTCGGTAACGGAGGCGGTTCGCATATCGGCAGAAGCGCTCGAGGCGGAACGGGGCGTGAAGCCCGGTCTCGCAGTCGTCATCGTCGGTAATGATCCGGCCAGCCATGCCTACGTGAACTCCAAGAGCAAGATGGCCAAGCAATGCGGCTTCAACTCCATTCAGCACACGCTGCCGGAAGAGACGACGCAAGGTGAGCTTCTGAAGCTGGTTGGCGAACTGAACGCCGACGCCTCCATTCACGGCATTCTGGTGCAGCTTCCCCTGCCGAAGCATTTCAATTCCGATGAGATCATCCAGTCTATTCTGCCCGAGAAGGATGTGGATGGCCTGAGCGTGTTGAACGCCGGCAAGCTGGCGACGGGCGATCTCGCCACCGGGCTTATTTCCTGCACGCCGGCCGGCGCCATGCTTCTGGTGCGCAGCATTCACGGCGATGATCTTTCCGGCCTCAATGCCGTGGTCATCGGCCGTTCCAACCTGTTCGGCAAGCCCATGGGCCAGCTTCTGCTTAATGCCAATGCCACCGTCACCATGGCGCATTCGCGCACCAAAGATCTCGCCACCGTCTGCAAGACGGCCGATATTCTCGTCGCGGCCGTCGGTCGCGCGGCAATGGTCAAGGGCGACTGGGTGAAGCCGGGCGCAACCGTCATCGATGTCGGCATCAACCGTATTCCTGCTCCCGAAAAGGGCGAAGGTAAGTCCAAGCTGGTCGGCGATGTCGCCTTCGACGAGGCAAGCGCCGTGGCCGCCGCCATCTCGCCGGTGCCCGGCGGTGTCGGTCCGATGACGATCGCCATGCTGATGGCCAACACCGTCATCGCCGCCTATCGCAAGCTTGGCCGGACGGCTCCGAAGTTTTAAGCCTGACGCGTTCGATCGAACTCTACGGCATAGGAATTTCTGTGCGCTGGCCCTCACTACCGTCATCCCGGCCTTGAGCCGGAATCCAGCCGACGCGCGTCTGCGCGGCGAGACGACTCTTTTCAGCCCAAGGACTTGGGCTGGCTGGATACCGGCTCAAGGCCGGTATGACGGGCGGGGGATGAAGGCCGGCTGCTACGCTTTCGGAGCCGGTCCCGTCGAAGCGCGTACCACAAGCTCCGCCTTCCAGAGCTCCTGATGGGGCTCCATCTGCTCGAACTTGATCCGGTTGATCAGGCGCTGGCCGACGCGCACGCCCGCCGCCCTTAGCGACGAGCGTGTGGTCGTCAGCGGCACGGAAAAATTATCCGGCTTCAGTAGCGGCAGCACGTCGTCATGGGCGATAAGCGAAATGTCCTTGCCGGGTTTTAACCCCCGCTGGTTCATCGAGCGGATCGCGCCCAGCGCAAGCGCGGTACTGGCGCAGAGAATGGCGGTCGGCTTTTCCGGTTGAGACAGCAGCGCCTCCATGCCGAGATAACCCTCCTCGTCCGTCATGCTGCTGTGCCGCTTATTGGCCGGGTGCAGGGCGAGGCCGCTTGCATCCAGTGCCTTCTCCACCCCGAGACAGCGCCGATAGGTAAAGTCGTAGCCCTCCGGGCCGTTCAAAAGCCCGATGCGCTTATGGCCGAGCTGGAGGAGAAGCTGGGTCGCATCACGAAACGCGCCCTCATTGTCCACATCGAGATAGGGATAAGTCTCCTCCACGCCGACAGATCTGCCATGCACGAGGAAGGGCAGGGAGAGCGACTGCATCATGGCAATGCGCGCATCGTTCTTTTTCATATAGGCGAGATAGATGCCATCAACGCTGCCGCTTGCGGCGAGCCCACGCAGGGCTTCACGTTCTTTCTCCGGTTCCGTCGGCATGATGACGAGATGAAAACCGCTGCGTGAGGCTTCTTCGCCGAGACCGCTTAAGAATTCGCCGAAATGCACATCGGAACGGTGGTGCTCGCCAATCGGCATGACGAGTCCGATGGAGCCGACCTTGCCGGTTGCCAGCCGCTGCGCCGCCGCGTTCGGGCGATATCCCGTCTTCTCGGCGGCCTCCATGACGCGGCGGCGCGTCTCCGCGCTCACCTCCGGGTAGCCGTTGAGCGCCCTGCTGATGGTGGTCTGCGAAATGCCCAGCAGTTGCGACAACTGTTTCAGGTTCATGTCTTGAATTTCCTCCATGCACGCGCTTCAGGAGCCGGCAAAGCCTCTCCTCATATTCCCAAAGCGCTTTAGATTTTTACCAGCCTCCGCTGCTTTTCTCAATCGAAAACGATAGCCGCCTTCCTAAATAAATATGACTATTCACGCGGTGCGGCAACGTTTCCTCGGAAACAGCCTCTTGACTCCATCTTGATGACAATGAGATGAATAGACAGCCAAAGCGCTTTGATTGAGAGAGGACGCTTTGAGCCTTTTATGTGATGGGAGGTAAATCACATGCGGAAGACTCTTTTGGCGACGGCGGCCTCAATGGTGCTGCTGTCGGGTGCGGCCTTTGCCGCTGACCTGAAATTCGCGCCTGGCCAGGATGCCAAGTTCAACTGGAAAAGCTACGAGGACTTCAAGGCGGCCCATGCCGACCTGAAAGGTCAGACGCTGACGATTTTCGGGCCCTGGCGCGGCGAGGACGAGGCGCTGTTTCAGTCGGTGCTTGCCTATTTCGCTGACGCGACCGGCGTGAACGTCCGTTATTCCTCGTCGGAAAATTACGAGCAGCAGATCGTCATCGATACGCAGGCGGGTTCGCCGCCCAATATCGCCATCCTGCCGCAGCCCGGCCTTCTGGCCGATCTCGCGGCCAAGGGCTTCCTCGTGCCGCTCGGTGATGAGACCGCCAATTGGGTCAAGGAAAATTACGGCGCGGGCCAGTCCTGGGTCGATCTCGGCAGCTACAAGGGCAAGGACGGTAACAAGGCTTACTTTGCGTTCCCCTTCAAGGCCGATGTGAAGTCGCTCGTCTGGTATGTGCCTGAGAACTTCGAGGAAGCGGGCTATAAAGTGCCCGAGAGCATGGAAGACCTGTTCAAGCTGACCGACCAGATCGTAGCCGATGGCGGCACGCCCTGGTGCATCGGCCTCGGCTCTGGCGGTGCGACCGGCTGGCCGGCAACCGACTGGGTGGAAGACCTGATGCTGCGCACGCAGCCGCTGGACGTTTACCAGAAGTGGACGACCAACGAGGTGAAGTTCACCGATCCGGCCGTGGTCGAGGCGATCAACGAGTTCGGCAAATTCGCCAAGAATGAAAAATACGTGAGCGGCGGCGTTGCAGCCGTGGCCTCCACCGACTTCCGCGACAGCCCCAAGGGTCTCTTCGACATTCCGCCGAAATGCTACCTGCACCATCAGGCATCGTTCATTCCGTCCTTCTTCCCTGAAGGCACCAAGGTCGGAACGGATGCGGATTTCTTCTACATGCCGACTTACGCGTCCAAACCTGACCTCGGGAAACCGGTTCTCGGCGCCGGCACGCTCGTCACGGTCACCAAGGAAGCACCTGCGGCCAAGGCATTCGTCGAATTCCTGAAGACCCCGATCGCCCACGAAGTATGGATGGCGCAGTCCAGCTTCCTGACGCCGTATAAGGGTGTGAATGTCGACACCTATGCCAATGAGCAGATGAAGCGCCAGGGGGAAATCCTCACGACCGCGACAAGCTTTGGTTTCGATGGTTCCGACCTGATGCCCGGCAAGATCGGTGCCGGCGCGTTCTGGACCGGCATGATCGATTTCGTCGGTGGCAAGTCCGCCGATCAGGTCGCCGCCGATATCCAGAAGGCCTGGGACGGCCTGAAGTAACAATCGGATCAGGCCCGGCGGCACGCTGCCGGGCCTTTACCAAATGGAACTGCCCCGACGACCGCATAAATCAACGCGGCGCGGAGAGGATCAGGGAGGGAACATGGCTCAACAACTCGTGTCTGCCATCGGCGTCATGGTAGCGGGCGTTTTTGCCTGCGCTGCCTATTACTGGCTATCCGACAAGGCGCTGCAGGTGATTTTTCCCGTCCGATCGGGAGATGTCATTCACGCATCCCGCAATCTAAACCGCCGCGCCGCCGTCCGGCCCTGGCTGTTCATCGGCCCGGCGCTGATCCTGCTGCTGGTCTATCTGGTCTATCCCGTCATCGCCACGCTGATCCTGTCCTTTTATGATCGCACAGGCAGCGAATTCGTCGGCCTCGCCAATTATCGCTGGGCGTTTTTCGACGCCGGTTTCCGCCAGTCGATCTTCAACAACATCCTCTGGCTCGCCGTCGTGCCGGCCGCCTGCACCTTCTTCGGCCTCGTCATTGCCGTCATGACCGACCGCATCTGGTGGGGCAACATCGCCAAATCCATCGTCTTCATGCCGATGGCGATTTCTTTCGTTGGCGCATCCGTCATCTGGAAGTTCATCTATGAATACCGTGCCGAAGGTCAGGTGCAGATCGGCCTCTTGAACGCCATCGTCGAGTTTTTCGGCGGTAGCCCGGAGGTTTGGATTTCCATGCCCTTCTGGAACAATTTCTTCCTGATGGTCATCCTCATCTGGATCCAGACCGGTTTCGCCATGGTCATCCTGTCGGCGGCTTTGCGCGGCATTCCGGAAGAAACCATCGAGGCGGCTGTCATAGACGGCGCCAATGGCTGGCAGATTTTTTGGAAGATCATGGTGCCGCAAATCTGGGGCACCATCGCCGTCGTCTGGACGACGATCACCATTCTCGTGCTCAAGGTCTTCGATATCGTGCTGACCATGACCAATGGCCAGTGGAATACCATGGTTCTCGCCAACCTCATGTTCGACTGGATGTTCCGCGGTGGCGGCGACAGCGGCCGAAGTGCTGTTATCGCGCTCATCATCATGGCGGCGGTCACCCCGATCATGGTCTGGAACATCCGCCAGGCGAACCGCGAGATGGAGGGCCGCTGAGATGAATATCGTCAAACGCCTGCGCCGCGTCGGCCTGCCGCGCCTCATCGTCCATGCCAGCGTTCTCGTCGTCGTGCTTCTCTGGCTCTTACCCACGCTCGGCATTCTCGTCAGCTCGCTGCGCGACAAGGACCAGATTACCGTGTCAGGCTGGTGGACGGCCTTCTCCAGCTCCGAACAGACCTCGGCAGTGCGCCTCGCTGATGCTTCCGTGCAGAAGCAGGACGGCAGCCGCTATGTGATATCAGGCAATGTCTTCGAAAACGGCGCGGGCGGAAAAGTCTCCGCCTTCGGCGTGCGCGTTCAGGAACCGAGAGCATTCAACGCCGGCGAACCGGCCGATATCGGCGATGGCGAAACCCTGCTCGTCAATACGGACGGCACTTACGAATATAGCAGGGCTTCGAGCTTCGAGGGCGCGCGCGGCAAGCGCGTCTATATTTCCGTCGCGACGCCGCCCGTCTTCACGCTCGACAATTACCGCACGGTTCTGACCTCGGAAGGCATCGGCCAGTCCTTCGTCAACTCACTCACCGTCGCCGTGCCGGCAACCGTCATCCCCATCCTCATTGCGGCCTTCGCCGCCTATGCGCTGTCATGGATGAGCTTTTCCGGCCGCAATCTGCTGATTGCCATGGTGGTGGGCCTCATCGTCGTGCCGTTGCAGATGTCGCTGATCCCGCTGCTGCGGCTCTATAATGAAATCGGCACCATCTTTGGCGTGCCGTCCAAGACCTATGCCGGCATCTGGCTGGCGCACACCGCCTTCGGCCTGCCGCTCGCCATCTATCTGCTGCGCAACTATATTTCCGGCCTGCCGAAAGAGATCATCGAAAGCGCCCGCGTGGATGGTGCCAGCGATTTTGAAATCTTCGTCAAGATCATCCTGCCGCTCTCCTTCCCGGCGCTTGCCTCCTTCGCCATCTTCCAGTTCCTGTGGACCTGGAACGACCTGCTCGTCGCCATGGTGTTCCTCGGCACGCAGAAGGACGAACTGGTATTGACCGGTGCGCTCAACGCGTTGCTCGGCTCGCGCGGCGGCAACTGGGAAATCCTCACCGCTTCGGCCTTTGTCACCATCATCGTGCCGCTTTGCGTCTTCTTTGCTCTTCAACGTTATCTCGTGCGTGGCCTGCTTGCAGGCTCCGTCAAGGGAGGCTGACATTCCATGAACGCCCATACCAGACAGGACACTTCCATGACCGCTTCGGTGACTTCCGCTTTGACGCCCAACAAGGACTGGTGGCGCGGCGCTGTTATCTATCAGATCTATCCGCGCTCCTATCAGGACTCCAATGGCGACGGCATCGGCGACCTCAAGGGCATAACCGACCGGCTGGCGCATATTGCCGGCCTCGGTGCCGATGCGATCTGGATTTCGCCCTTCTTCACCTCGCCGATGAAGGATTTCGGTTACGACGTCTCGAATTATGTCGATGTCGATCCGATGTTCGGCACGCTTGCCGATTTCGACGGGCTGATTGCCGAAGCCCACCGGCTTGGCATCCGCGTCATGATCGATCTCGTCATGTCGCACACGTCTGACCAGCACCCATGGTTCGTGGAAAGCCGCGCCAGCCGCAACAATGCGAAATCGGACTGGTATGTCTGGTCGGATGGCAAGCCGGATGGCACGCCGCCCAATAACTGGCTGTCGATTTTCGGCGGTCCGGGCTGGCAGTGGGACCCGACCCGCATGCAATATTACATGCACAACTTCCTGACCTCGCAGCCGGACCTCAACCTGCATAACCCTGAAGTGCAGGAAGAGCTGCTAAACATCACCCGTTTCTGGCTGAAGCGCGGCGTCGACGGTTTCCGCCTCGACACCATCAACTTCTATTTCCATGACCTTGAGCTGCGCGATAACCCGGCGCTGGCGCCGGAGCGCCGCAATGCCTCCACGGCACCTGCGGTCAATCCCTATAACTTCCAGGAACATCTCTACGACAAGAACCGCCCGGAAAACATCGCCTTCCTGAAGCGCTTCCGCGCGGTGCTGGACGAGTTTCCAGACATCGCCGCCGTTGGCGAAGTGGGCGACAGTCAGCGCGGCCTCGAAATCGTCGGTGAATATACTTCCGGCGATGACAAGATGCAGATGTGTTACGCCTTCGAATTCCTCGCACCCGATGCGCTGACCCCGCAGCGCGTCGCCGATGTGCAGGCGGATTTTGCGAGAGCCGCACCGGAAGGCTGGGCCTGCTGGGCTTTCTCCAACCATGATGTCGTGCGCCATGTCAGCCGCTGGGGCGAGCATGTCGAGGATAAGGACGCTTTCGCCAAGGTTCTTTCGGCGCTGCTGATGACGCAGCGCGGCTCCGTCTGCATCTATGAGGGCGAAGAACTCGGCCTCACCGAAGCCGATATCGCGTTCGAGGATTTGCAGGATCCATACGGCATCCAGTTCTGGCCGGAATTCAAGGGCCGCGACGGTTGCCGCACGCCGATGGTGTGGGATGCCGGCCACGCACAGGCCGGTTTCTCGACAGCCGACAAGACATGGCTGCCCATTCCGGCCGAGCATAAGCAGCGCGCCGTCAGCGCCCAGCAGGGCAATGAAGCTTCGGTGTTGGAACATTACCGCCGCTTCCTCGCTTTCCGCAGGCAGCACCCGGCCTTCGCAAAGGGTGGTATCGAATTCCACCCCGTGCAGGGTGAGGTGCTGAGCTATACCCGCAAGCTGGGCAACGAAACCGTGCTTTGCCTCTTCAACTTGTCCGCAACGCCGGCAAAAGCCACGCTGCCGGAAGGGAACTGGGAGGTTCTCGAAGGTCATGGCTTTGCAAGCGGCCTTGAAGGCAGAAGCGTAGAACTTCCGGCATGGGGCGCATTCTTCGCCCGTTACGCCTGACAGAATAGGGAGGACCACCCATGACAAGTCTCGTTCTCAAGGATATCCGCAAATCATACGGGCAGGTGAAGGTCCTGCACGGCATCGATCTTTCGATCGAGCAGGGCGAATTCATCGTTTTCGTCGGCCCGTCCGGCTGCGGAAAATCGACGCTTCTGCGGATGATCGCCGGTCTGGAGGAAATCACCGGCGGCGAGATGTTCATTGATGGCCAGCTCGTCAATGAAATCCCGCCCTCGCGCCGGGGCATCGCCATGGTGTTCCAGTCCTATGCGCTTTATCCGCATATGACCGTCTATGACAACATGGCCTTCGGCATGAAGATCGCGAAGGAAAACAAGCAGGAGATCGACCGCCGCGTGCGTGCCGCCGCCGAAATCCTGCAGCTGACGCAATATCTGGAGCGTCTGCCCAAGGCGCTCTCCGGTGGCCAGCGCCAGCGCGTCGCGATCGGTCGTGCCATCTGCCGCAATCCCAAGGTCTTCCTGTTCGATGAACCGCTGTCGAACCTGGATGCTGCCCTGCGTGTCGCCACCCGCATCGAGATTGCCAAGCTCAACGAGCAGATGGCCGATACGACGATGATCTACGTCACCCACGATCAGGTGGAGGCGATGACGCTGGCAGACCGCATCGTCGTGTTGAATGCGGGTCGTGTGGAGCAGGTCGGCCCGCCGCTCGAACTTTACGAAAGGCCGGCCAATCTTTTCGTGGCGAAGTTCATCGGCTCGCCCGCCATGAACATCATCTCGGCGAAGATCGCCGGAACCGGCGAACGGACGTCGATCGAACTGGCCGGCGGCAAAACATTGGCCGTCAATGTTCCGACTCCGGCCACCGAGCAGGGCAAGGCTGCGAGCTTTGGTGTGAGGCCGGAAGACCTCAGCGTCGTCACCAGCGACGACTATCTTTTCGAAGGCAAAGTCTCGATCGTCGAGGCTCTGGGCGAAGTGACGCTGCTTTATCTCGAGGCTCCGAAGGGACAGGAGCCGATCATCGTCAAGATCCCGGGCATCCTTTCCGTCTCCAGGGGCGAAACCCTGCGTTTTGCAGCACCGCAGGAAAAGCTCCATCTCTTCGATGCTGACGGCAAGACCTACCGTCCATAATCGCCGGCAATATCGTAAAACACGCCCCGGAACCTTACCGTTCCGGGGCTTTTTCGTGCGTTTTTGCCCCTGTGGAAAAACATCGGAAATGTCCCGCTTCCGGTCTGTTTGAGGCAAGTCTGATATGAATTGTTAAAGACTATGGCCTAGTCTCGATCTGTTAAGAAAGCATGGGAGTCCGGGCGTGCAGAGCAGTGCGGGTGTCATCAGGAACCATTACCTGAGCAAGGAAGAATCCTTCATGTACGACCGCGAAAGCCGGTTTCGCATGGAAGATACCATGAATGCGGCACGCATCGAATATACCGAAAAGGCCGTCATGCACATGGCGGCGCGGCGCTGCGACGTCATCCGCATCTCCCAGACCGAAGCGGTGCTGGCACTGCTGACGAAATATAACCTGCCCAACCAGTTCTATCTCGATATTCCCGACGCCCGCATCACCAAGATCGGCTGCGTGATGTTGCGCGTCAACGCCAACAACACCATCCATGTCCGCTTCCTGCGCATGTTGACGCAGAAGGAACTGGACCGCATCTTCGTGTTCAGCACGCACCCGGCACACAGGGACCGGAAGCTCGATATCCGGTCTTTCTGAAATATCCAAATCTGCCGAAGGGACTTAAGAAAGCCCGTCCACAACCGTCTGCTTCAGCTTCACTTCAGGCACTTCCGTGAAAACAAGATCGCTGCGGCCGAAATAGGATTTCTGGTTGGTGGCCGACCAGTCGTTGCAGACCAGCTTGTAACGTTGTTTCGTTTCCGGTTTTTCCGGCATGGCGTAGAGATAATCGCCGGTGCGAGCAGCAAGCGGAATGTCGCCGTCCTGATTGCAACGTTCAAGGATTTCAGCAAGCGCTTCGCCATCCACTTCCGTCACCATCAGCTTGCCGTCGAAACGCAGCGAGGCGTTGAAATCATAGCGGCGAATATCGCCCTGCGGCAGACCGGCGCCGAGTGACGTATGGCCGATGAAACCGACATCCGCGCCGGTTTTCGCAGCGATAAGCTGCGCCACATGGCGTCCGGCCTCATCGACGGTCATTGCCTTGGCGGATTTGCCGATAACCGCCCGTTCTTCTGCCGTCAGGTGCTTTTCGAGCGTCTGCTCGATCAGGCTCTTGAGGGCCGGGGAGGCGGGGGCGTCGCTATCGATCGCGATCGTCTCGATGGCCGGAGCCTTGCCGGGGGCGGAGATCGTTGCCACCGTCATGGAGGTGCACCATGAGCCGGTATGGAGATAACGCGTGGCACCCTGCTCGTGCACGAAGTTCAGGTGATCGTGACCGCCGACCAGCAGCGTGCCATCCGGCAGCAGGGGCAGGATGTCGCGGTCGGCAACGACGCCGGCATGGCTCAAGACGATGTTGATAGCGCCCGACTTAACGATGCCGGGCAGATTGGCCTTCGCCCATTCGACCGGCTGCGGGATGTCGAGCATCTCGCGCGTCGCCTTCGGATAGGTGTTGATTGCATTGGTGGCGAAACCTGCCACGACGACCTGCCGCCCGCCGACGCTTACCTCGGCACTATCAGGCGCGTAGGGCTTTCCGTTGCGCTTATCGATAATGTTGGACAGAACGGTGATGCCGAGCGCCTGGGCGCGGCTGACGAAATTGGCAAGATCATTGTCGATATCGGGCTCATGATTGCCGATATTGATCACGGTGGGGGCGAGCTTGGCGAGTGCAGCGAGGAACGTCCACTCGATTTCGCCGGCCGAACGGGTGGCCACGGCATTGCCGAGTTCGAACAGGTCGCCATTCAGCAGAATGATATGTGGCGTCTTGTCGGCAGCGACGCGCGTTTCTATGGCCGCGAGAAGCTGGCCGATGCGTTCATAGGCCGAATGCAGGTCGGAGATCACGATCGCACGCAGCGCGACATCCTGCGCCGTCGCTGGCGTGGCTAACGCAATCAACGGCAGCACGGCTGTGCCAGCCATAAGCTTCAGCACATCGCGGCGTTTGCTTGAGAAAATCGTCATGTCCTGGCCCCATCATCCGAAACTGCACCGTCATCCCACGGTTGCTGGAGAAGGCCCTATAGGGCGATCATCACAGCCGCATGACAAGTGTGACTTTTACGAATTGGGAAATAAAGCTGTTTCTGCGCCGGATTATCAGGCGCGAGAAAGTGCACTCAAACGATGCCGCAAAGCAGGGTTGAAAGGCGAAAGCCGTATTGACCTTCGCCTCTCAAAAGATCAATGGAAGAGCACGCTTGCGCCCTGATCGGCCGGGCCGGCATTGCGGCGGAAGGGGGCGAAAAGTTCGCGGCCCATGCCCCATTCATTGCCGGAAAGATCGGCGCGTGCCGGTTCGCGTTTCGCCAGTTCAGCGGCGGACACCAGCACTTCCAGCGTTCCAGAAATGGCATCGAGACGGATGATGTCGCCATCACGGATGAGCGAGATCGGGCCGCAATCGGAAGCCTCCGGCGTGACGTGGATAGCGGCCGGCACCTTGCCTGATGCGCCGGACATGCGCCCATCCGTCACCAGCGCCACCTTGAAGCCGCGATCCTGCAAAACGCCGAGCGGCGGTGTCAGGCGGTGCAGTTCCGGCATGCCATTGGCCTTCGGCCCCTGGAAGCGGACGACGGCGATGAAGTCGCGGTTGAGCTTGCCGTCCTTGAAGGCATCCTGAAGTGCCTGCTGGTCGTCGAAAACGATAGCGGGCGCTTCGATGATGTGGCGTTCCGGCTTGACGGCGGAGATCTTGATAACGGATTTGCCGAGATTGCCCGTCAGCATCTTCAGGCCGCCGGTCGGCTGAAACGGCGTTTCGATGCTGGAAAGCACTTTCGGATCATGGCTCTGCTCGGGGGAGGGCTCACGGGTTACCGCGCCCTTTTCATCGAGCTTGGCATCCACGGTATAGGCTGCAAGACCCTGTCCGAAGACGGTGCGCACATCATCATGCACAAAGCCCTGCTTCAAGAGCTGCTTGATGAGGAAACCCATGCCGCCGGCGGCGTGGAAATGGTTCACATCGGCAAGACCGTTGGGATAAACGCGGGCGAGCAGCGGCACGATATCCGAGAGATCGGAAATATCCTGCCAGGTGAGGATGATGCCGGCGGCGCGCGCCATGGCGATCAGATGCATGGTGTGGTTGGTGGAACCACCCGTTGCATGCAGGCCGACAACGCCGTTGACGACCGACCGTTCATCGATCATCTCGCCCGCCGGTGTGAATTCATTGCCCTGCGCAGTGATTGCCAAAGCGCGCTTGGCAGCTTCACGCGTCAGCGCATCGCGCAGCGGTGTGCCGGGATTGATGAAGGAGGAGCCTGGCATATGGAAGCCCATGATCTCCATCAGCATCTGGTTGGAGTTCGCCGTGCCGTAGAAGGTGCAGGTGCCGGGGCCGTGATAGGATTTCGATTCCGCCTCCAGAAGCTCGGCGCGACCGACCTTGCCTTCGGCATAAAGCTGACGGATACGGGACTTCTCATCGTTCGGCAGGCCTGATGTCATCGGGCCGGCGGGAACGAAGACGGCGGGCAGATGGCCGAAGGCCAGTGCCGCAATCACGAGGCCGGGCACGATCTTGTCGCAGACGCCGAGATAGACGGCGGCGTCGAACATGTTGTGCGACAGGCCGATGCCGGCCGCCATGGCGATGGCATCGCGGGAAAACAGCGAAAGCTCCATGCCCGGCTGCCCTTGCGTCACGCCATCACACATGGCCGGAACCGCGCCCGCCACCTGGGCGATGCCACCCGCCTCCTTGGCCGCATCGCGAATGATCGCCGGGAAGGTCTCATAGGGCTGGTGCGCCGACAGCATGTCGTTATAGGCGGTGATGATGCCGAGGTTTGGAACCCGGTCGCCGGCAAGGATGTCCTTGTCGGCGGGGGAACAGACCGCAAACCCGTGCGCAAGGTTGCCGCAGGAAAGCACGGAACGGTGAACGCCTTTTGAGACCTGCAGCCGCAACCGCTCGAGATAAGTCTCGCGGTAAGGCTTGGAACGTTCGACGATGCGGGCGGTGATGGCCTGAATGCGGGAATCGGCGGACATGGGCGTTCATCCTGTTCGTTGGTCGGCAACCGGCGTTCCGGGAGGTGAACGGCCGGTTGTCGTGTTTCTGTCTTCATGTCTTCGGGGCGCTTGTCGCCGGGCCGCGTGTGCGGCGGTACTTTCGGCTTACGGCGCCCAGTATATATCCACGAGCGTTTCTGCGCGGTTCAGCACGGCACGAACAGGCATTTCGTCCTCATCCTCGCCTGACTGAGCTTTTTCAAGCGTCGCCTTCTTGGCTGCACCTTCAATGTGCAGCACCAGAAAATCGGCATCATGCAGGCTGGAGAAATTGAAGGTCAACCGCTCCTCTCCCGCATTTTCCGCCGCCATGGTCAAGACGCCGCGTGGCTCATCAAGGTCCAGCGCCTCATAGAGATTGTCGCCACCGGGGAAGAACGATGCCGTATGGCCATCCGTTCCCATACCCAGAATGACCACATCGAAAGGATCGCAGATCGCTTCGGTCTTGACGGTTGCGAGCGTTGCCGCATCCTCCGGCGAGGCTGCCGACTGGAAAAGCGGCACGAAATAGGCCGCCTTCGCCTTGTCCTGCAACAGGTTCTCGGCGACGAGGCGATGGTTCGAACGATCACTTTCCGGCGGCACGAAACGTTCGTCCACCAGCGTCACGCTGATATTGGGCCAGTCGAGATCGTGTTTGGAAAGCGCCTGGAAGAACAGTTTCGGCGTCGAGCCGCCGGAAACGGCAATGCTCGCCGTGCCGCGCTCCTGCGTTGCGGCCGAAAGGCGGCTGGCAACTTCTGTTGCCAGTGCGGAGGCGAGGTCGGCGGCGCTGTCGAAGACATGTAATGTCTCACTCATCTCCGTCATCCTCAATCTCCATCGTGCCAGGTGCGACCGTCACGCTCGATCAGCGCGATCGAGCCGCTCGGACCCCAGGTGCCGGCGGTATAACCCTGCACGCCCTGCGCCAGTTCTTCCCAGCTCTTGAGAATGGGGTCGATCCAGTCCCACGCGGCCTCGACTTCGTCGCGGCGCATGAACAGCGTCTGGTTGGAGCGGATGGTGTCCATCAACAACCGCTCATAGGCATCGGGGCTGCGCACGTTGAAGGCTTCGGCGAAGCTCATATCCAGCGACACCTGGCGCAGGCGCATGCCGCCCGGGCCGGGGTCCTTGATGAGCAGCGACTGCTTGACGCCTTCATCCGGCTGCAGGCGGATGACCAGCTTGTTGGCCTCGATCTTGCCGGCCGCATCGTCGAAGATCGAATGCGGGATCTGCTTGAAGGTGACGACGATTTCCGAAACGCGGGTCGCGAGGCGCTTGCCGGTGCGGATGTAGAAAGGAACGCCGGCCCAGCGCCAGTTGGCGATTTCGGCCTTGATGGCGACGAAGGTTTCGGTGTTGGAAACGCCGCCTTCCAGCTCTTCCAGATAGCCCTTCACCGGGCCACCGGCGGAAGCACCGGCACGGTACTGGCCGCGAACCGTCTGCTTTTCGACATTGCTGGTGTTGATCGGCTTCAGGGAGCGCAGAACCTTGAGCTTTTCGTCACGCACGGCTTCCGCATTCATGGATGCGGGCGGCTCCATGGCCACGAGGCAAAGCAGCTGGAGGATATGGTTCTGCACCATATCGCGCAGCGCACCGGCCTTGTCGTAATAACCGGCGCGACCTTCAAGGCCGACGGCTTCGGCAACGGTGATCTGCACGTGGTCGATATGGGCGGAGTTCCACAGCGGCTCGTAAAGCGCATTGGCGAAACGCAGCGCCATCAGGTTCTGCACCGTCTCCTTGCCGAGATAGTGGTCGATGCGGAAAATCTGCTCTTCCTTGAAGACGTGGCCGATTGTGTCGTTCAGTTCCTGCGCGGAAGCGAGATCGCGGCCGATCGGCTTTTCAACGACGATGCGGGTCGAGCGGGTGATCAGCTTGTGCTCGCGGATCTTGTCGGCAATATCGCCGAAAATGCCCGGTGCGACGGCCAGATAAAAGGCGCGGATGCGATCCTTGCCCTCATCGAGCAGCTTCTTCAGCACGTCCCAGCCATTGCTGCCCTTGGCATCAACAGGCACGTAGAAAAGCCGGTTGAGGAACAGCGTGACCTGCGCGTCGTCATATTCGCCGGCCTTCAGGTGCTCCTTCAGCGCGTCCTGCGCGAATTTGCGATATTCCTCATGGCTCATGACCGAACGCGACGCACCGATGATGCGGGTCGGCTCCGTGAACTGGCCTTCGACCTGCCGGTGATAAAGGGCCGGCAGAAGCTTGCGCTCGGCAAGATCGCCCGTGCCGCCGAAAACGACACAATCAAAAGGTTCAACAGGAATGATCTGACTGCTCATATCGATTCTCTCGATCTTCAAGGGTTGGGGCATCAATAATCTAATCGATTTAAAAATGCCAGACTCAGTTATGTGAAATTATGAATTTTGGCTTTTTTCGCCCGTCCTGTTTCGATAACCGGCTGTAAACATTATCCTAAAACCTGTCTCGCAACGCATACCAGGAAAGCGCCAGGAAAAGCAGCGGCGCGCGCAGTGACGCTCCGCCGGGGAAGGAGGGCACCTTCAGGCGCGCGAAGGGTGCCAGCATGTCCTGTTTGCCGAGTACGAGATCGGCATAGAGCTTGCCGCAATAATTCGACAGCATCACCCCATGGCCGGAATAACCGCCGATGGAGGTGACGCCGGGCATGACTTCGCGCACGAACACCTGTCGCGGCAGGGTGATGCCGACGGAGCCGCCCCAGGAATGGGTGATGTCGATATTCTTCAGCGCGGGATAGATTTCCGCTATCTGCCGGCGAATATGGGTGGAAATGTCGCGCGGCGTATCGGCCGTATAGGCCTCACGTCCGCCGAACAGCAGACGGTTGTCGGCCGTCTTGCGGAAATAGCGCACCACGAAACGCGAATCCGCCACGGCTTCCCGGCCTGGGATGATGTCGGGAAACGCATCGAGCGGTGCCGTCGCGCCAATGAAGGAGCGGATCGGCATGATATGGGCGGCCGTTACCGGCTCCAGATTGCCGATATAGGCATTGGTCGCGATCAGCACCTTTGTCGCCGTCAGATTGCCGAAGGGCGTTTCGATGATCGTCTTGCCGCCGGACTGGCGGATGGATTTCGCCGGCGTCATTTCATGGATGGCGGCACCCGCAGCTTTCGCCGCCCTTGCCAGCCCGACCAAGAGCTTCAACGGATGGATATGGCCGGTGCCGGTATCGCGCGTGCCACCGAAATAATGGGTGGAGCCAACACGTTTGCGCGCTTCGCCCCGTTCCATGTAGGAAATATGCGGATAGCCGTAGCGATTGTTCATCGCATCGACGCTTTTGCGATAGTCGTCCTCGTAAGCGGCCTTGTGCGCCACATAAAGCTGCCCCGGCAGATACTCCATGTCGATGCCGCGATTGACGGCGAAGCTGCGCACGTAGTTCTTGGCATCCTCGGCAATATCGAACAGTAGCTTGGATTGCTCAAAGCCGATCTCATGTTCCATCTCGTCGGGAAACGAGCGCTGGCCGGTGCCGAACTGGCCGCCATTGCGGCCGGACGCGCCATCGCCGAACCGATGCGCTTCGATGAGGGCGACGGAGACGCCATTTTCGGCGAGGTTACAGGCGGCCTGAAGACCGGTGTAGCCGCCGCCGATAATCGCGACGTCCACTTCTTTCGATCCGTCGAGAGCGGGATAGTCCGGCCGCTCACCGACGGTTGCCTGATACCAGGAAATTCCGGGCGCAATCGGGCTTTGCCATGTCATGCTTTAACAACCCCTCACACGTTGAGAAGCAGGAATTCCCGCTCCCAGGGGCTGATGACCTGCATGAAGGTCTCGAATTCCCCGCGTTTCAGGCCGGCATAGAGGCCGACAAATTCATGGCCGAACACCCGGTCGAACTGCTCTTCGCCTTCCAGCAGCGCCACGGCCTCCAGCAGGCCACGCGGCAGGTCGATGGAGCCTTCATTGGCCGTCTCGGCGGTCGGTTCGGTCGGCTCGATATTGTTGACGATGCCAAGCCAGCCGCAGCCGAGTGACGCGGCAAGCGCAAGATAGGGATTGGCGTCGGAACTCGGCAGTCGGTTTTCGACACGGCGCGCCTGCGGGCTGGAAATCGGCACCCGGAAGGCGGTCGTGCGGTTGTCGTAACCCCAGGCATTGTTGACCGGGCAGGCCATGTCGGGCGTTAGGCGACGATAGGAATTCACGTAGGGCGCGAGCATAACCAGTGCATTCGGCACATAACGCTGCATGCCGCCCACGAAGGAAAAGAACTCCTTGGAGGGGCCGCCATCCTTGTTCGAGAAAATATTGCGGCCGCTGTCGATCTCCACCACCGACTGGTGGATATGCATGGCCGAACCCGGCTGGCCCTGCATCGGCTTGGCCATGAAGGTGGCGTAGATGCCGTGCTTCAGTGCCGCCTCGCGGATGGTGCGCTTGAACAGGAATACCTGGTCGGCAAGCTGGATCGGGTCGCCATGGCGCAGGTTGATTTCCAGCTGCGCCGGGCCTTCCTCATGGATCAGCGTGTCGATCTCGAGACCCTGTTTTTCCGAGAAGTGATAGATGTCGTCGATCAGCTCGTCGAACTCGTTGATGCCGGCAATCGAATAGCTCTGCCCGCCGACGATCGACCGGCCGGAGCGCCCCTTCGGCGGATGCAGCGGATAGTCCGGGTCGTCGTTCATGGCGACGAGATAAAATTCGATTTCCGGCGCAACGACCGGCTTCCAGCCCTTTTCGGTATAGAGCGAAAGCACGTTCTTCAAAACGTTGCGCGGCGTGTAGGGAACGAAATTGCCCTCGGCATCCACGACGTCGCAGATCACCTGCGCGGTCGGATCGCTTTCCCACGGCACGACGGACAGGGTGGAAAGATCAGGCACCAGCTTCAGGTCGCTGTCGCGCGGCTCATAACGGAAATTCGCCGTCTCGTCAGGGTATTCGCCTGATATCGTATGGCGATAGAGCGCGGATGGCAGGGCGAGCGATGTGTCGCCCGTGAATTTCGCCGTTGGCATCATCTTGCCGCGTGCAACGCCGGCAAGATCGGGCGTGATGCATTCTATATCCTCGATACCGCGCGCGCGCAGCCATTGCGCGGCTTCGCGCCAGGAGGAAACGCCACGGGTTGAGGAAAGGTCGAGGGGAGGTGTCTTTGCCATGGTTGCCTGTTTCTTCGGGCGGAGCATGGTTTTCTTCGGGGGCATGTATCACCGGGTCTGTGTTTCGACTGGCGCCATCATAACCGTAGTTTGGCAATTGGCGAGGGGGAAAGCGCCATTGACAATGGGCGGCACTTCGAAAAGAGGAAAGGAAACGGATCGGATGGAATGATGACAGAGAAATGTGACGTGCTGATTTTGGGGGCGGGCGCCGCTGGCATGATGTGCGCCATCCGCGCCGGCCAGCGCGGCCGTTCCGTCATCATTCTTGACCATGCCAGGGCGCCGGGGGAGAAAATCCGCATCTCCGGCGGCGGTCGCTGCAATTTCACCAATATCCATGCCGGGCCGAAGAATTATCTCTCCGCCAACCCGCATTTCGCCAAATCCGCGCTCGCCCGTTATACGCCGCGCGATTTCATTGCGCTGGTGGAAAAACACCGCATCGCCTGGCATGAAAAGACGCTCGGCCAGCTGTTTTGCGACGATAGCGCCAAGGACATCATCCGCATGCTGCTTGGCGAAATGCAGGCGGTGAATGCGAAGCTGCGGCTCGAAACTGCTGTCTCGACCGTCGCCCATGATGGCGGGCGTTTTCGCGTGACCACGTCTGGCGGCGTCATTGAGGCCCAAAGCCTTGTCGTGGCGACAGGCGGCAAGTCGATCCCGAAAATGGGTGCGACGGGTTTTGCCTATCAGATCGCCGAACAATTCGGCCTCAAACTCATCGAAACGCGTCCCGGCCTGGTGCCGCTGACGCTCGATCCCGCAGCGCTTGAAAGGCTGAGCCCGCTTGCCGGTGTCGCGGTTCCAGCTGAAATTTCGCACGGCAAGACGGCTTTCAACGAAGCACTGCTGTTCACCCATCGCGGTTTGAGTGGCCCGTCGATCCTGCAAATTTCCTCCTATTGGCGGGAGGGTGATGTCATCCGTCTGAAACTGGAGCCGGGGCGCGATATTGTTGCGTTGCTGAAAGAGGCTAAACAGAAGAACGGTCGTCAGTCCGCGCAAACTGCTCTTGCAGAAATCCTGCCGAAACGGCTCGCCCAGCATGTGGTCGAACAATCCGGCCTGACCGGCAATCTCGCCGATATGTCGGACAAGGCTTTGGCAAAGCTGGCCGGTGAGGTGCAGGACTGGCAGATCAAACCCGCCGGTTCTGAAGGTTATCGCACGGCGGAAGTCACACTTGGCGGCGTGGACACGACCGGCCTCGATTCCCGCAACATGGCGGCAAAATCGGTCGCCGGCCTCTATTTCATCGGCGAATGTGTTGATGTGACCGGTTGGCTCGGCGGTTATAATTTCCAGTGGGCCTGGGCATCCGGGCAGGCGGCAGGCGAATTCGCGTGATCGTCTCTGGTCGTGGAAAAGTTCGGACCTCTCTCCTTCGTCATGCCGGACTTGATCCGGCATCCAGCCACGGCGCGTCTGCGCCGTGAAGAGTCTTTCGCGATCAAGGACTTGATCGCGCTGGACCCCGGAACTAGTCCGGGGTGACGGAGTGCGGATGTGACCTGTTCGCCAACTCAATTTCAGTTCGTAAAGTTGTGGCCCTTCCTCGCCCTTTTAACATTCTGTTAATGGGCACCGAGTCATCCTGAGTGAATGCCAGCAAAGCCGGGTTACTCAAGTGATCCCGCTATACATGATGTCCTGCTGGAGGCTCTTAACAGGGCATGGGTCGGTTGAGTTTTTCGTCAGGAGCCCGCGCATGAACAGATCCGCACATCGCCGCCCTCGCGCCATTGCCATCGCCCGCGCCGAAAGCGAGAGCCGGCAGCTGGCTCTTCGACTGACCGTCATCGCCGCCGGCGCTATCGCGACCCTGATCGCCCTCTTTTACTGATCTGCGGCCCTTCGCCTTCATCAAGCCGATAAGCGCGCTGACAAGCCGCGATGGGCGCGATGCCTGCGCCATATCGGCATAAAATTTCTCTTCCTGCTGAATGGCCTCGCGCCGTGTGCGCGGCTGCTGGTTTTCGATGATGGCCCGGGCTGCAAAAATCGCGTGCATGTCACTCTCCTCGTAATGCGGAGGGCCATGATGCGCGCCGTTTTTTGATTTATCTGCGCAAGAAAATGCGCTACGTTTTTCACCAATGAAAAACGTCACTTGGGATTCCTATCAGCTTTTCCTTGATGTGTCACGCAGCGGCGGTCTAACGGGCGCCGCTACGTTGACGGGTTTGAGCCCGGCAACCGTCGGGCGGCGCATGATCGAGCTGGAGGAGCGCATTGGCAAGGCCCTGTTCCAGCGCAGCCAGACGGGATACGCCCTGACGGCGGATGGTCGCGCATTGTTCGACCGGCTTCAGGCGATGGAGCATGCAGCGAAGGACATCGAAGGATGGCAGAAGGCGTCATCGGCCTCTTCCGTCGTGCGTATTGCCGTCGGCACCTGGAACGCCTGGCTGCTGACCGGGAACTTCTCCGCCATCTGTACGGATCGCGATGATTTCCGCATCGATCTCTTCATTGCGGAACAGAGGGCGTCCCTGGCCCATCGCGAAAACGACATCGGTATCCGCGCTTTCGAGCCGCAGGAAAAGAACCTTGCCGCCATCAAGACGGGGGAGGTGGCCTATGCGCCCTACAGATTGCGCAATGCTGCCGTATCGGTTGCCGACCGCTTATTGGCAGTGACGGACGAAAATGCCATTTCCGCCTATCTGCGCTGGCCGCACGAAAACCGTAGTGGTGATATCGTGGTAACGGTGAACCGGCCAACCGCGCTTCTTGATCTGGTGCTTTCAGGGGCAGGCGTCGCCGTACTCCCCTGTTTCGTCGGCGATGCAGATGCACGGCTCACACGCGAGGGCGGCGAGATCGAACCTCTCCGCCATAATCAGTGGATCGTCATGAACAATGACGATCGCCACCGCCGCGATATACGGACGGTGGCGGACCGGATGACCCGTCTGATCAAGGGGCATTCCGATTTATATGCCGGGCTCAAGAGCCGTCCGGCGTAAAGGGGGCCGTTTCAGGCCGCAGCGCCCTGCGCGACGATGACCGGGATCAGCAGATCGCCCCAGTTGCCGCCGCCGCCATGGTGGCGGGCCGAGCGGACCAGCTCGACGGAAACACCGGCCTCAACGGCTTTCATGACGGCCTGGTTAAGGCGGTGCAGATCATTGGCCAGCATGCGGATGGCGGCCTGCTGATCCTGCGTCATGGCGGAGGACTGCTCCTCGGCGCGTTCCTTGACGTGGGTCTTGATGGGGTTATGGGCATTCATGGCATTTCTCCTCTCTTTATTGGTCGGGGTTCTTGATCCGGTTTGCAAGCCCTTCCCGAAATCGGAAAGGGCCGTTTTGCCTGTTTATTCGGCCGCCGGGCGGAACTGGTCGTGCTCGGTGGATTCCTTCATGGCGGTGGTCGAAGACGTGCCGCCGGAAATCGCCAGTGACACGGCGTCGAAATAGCCGGTGCCAACTTCGCGCTGGTGCTTGGTGGCGGTGTAACCGTTAACCTCGGCAGCGAATTCCGCTTCCTGAAGCTCGGAATAGGCCGCCATCTGCCGGTCCTTGTAACCGCGCGCCAGTTCGAACATGCCGAAATTCAGCTGGTGGAAACCGGCGAGCGTAATGAACTGGAACTTGTAGCCCATCGCTCCCAGTTCCCGCTGGAACTTGGCAATCGTCGCGTCGTCGAGGTTCTTTTTCCAGTTGAACGACGGCGAGCAATTGTAAGCGAGCTTCTTGCCGGGATGTGCCTTGTGCACGCCTTCCGCAAACCTGCGCGCCTGTTCGAGATCCGGCTTGGATGTCTCGCACCAGATCAGGTCGCAATAGGGCGCATAGGCCACCGCGCGGGCGATGCAGGGTTCAAGACCGTTCTTGACCTGATAGAAGCCCTCAACAGTGCGGCCGGCATCGTAATCCACGAAGGGCTGGTCGCGCTCGTCGATATCGGAGGTCAGAAGCTTGGCGGCCTCCGCATCCGTGCGGGCGATGACCAGCGTCGGTACGCCCATGACGTCAGCCGCAAGTCGCGCCGCCGTCAGGTTGCGAATATGCGCCGCCGTCGGGATCAGAACCTTGCCACCGAGATGGCCGCATTTCTTTTCCGATGCCAGCTGGTCTTCATAATGAACGCCCGCCGCACCCGCTTCGATAAAGGCCTTCATGATCTCGAAGGCGTTGAGCGGGCCACCGAAACCGGCCTCCGCATCGGCAACGATCGGCGCAAACCATGTGTCGACCGAAAGGCCCTTGCCTTCCGCCGTCTCGATCTGGTCGGCGCGCTGCAAAGTGCGGTTGATGCGCTTGGCAAGCTCCGGCGCCGCATTGGCGGGATAAAGCGACTGGTCCGGATACATGGCCGACGCCGTGTTGGCGTCGGCCGCAACCTGCCAGCCGGACAGATAGATCGCCTTCAGCCCGGCACGAACCATCTGCATGGCCTGATTGCCCGAGAGCGCACCAAGCGCATTGACGAAATTCTCCTCGTTGATCAGCTTCCACAGCCGGTTCGCGCCCATTTCGGCCAGCGAATGGCGGATTTCGACGGAGCCGCGCAGCCGCTCTACGTCGGCGGCGGTGTAGGTGCGCTCAATGCCGTCAAAACGCCCCTGCGGTGCACCCGGAACAAGCTTGTAAAAATCCGTCATACTTCTCTCTCCCATGACAAATGCAGTTTCGGAAACGGCTTTCTTTCGATTTCATGAAGCGCCGTTCGATGTGACTACATTTACATTTTTCGAGATTTGAGCGCCAGAACAAACATAAAAACAGTGACTTGAAAGAGGTTATCCTGTAGGATGCATGACAGGGAAGAGCTGTAAAATTGTAAATTTTGTAAAAGACTTTAAGTCGACGATTTTGTAACAGGCTTGTATGAGTTGACGGGGATGGAGGGGCGACACTGTGTCGGAAAACAAGATTTTTGCTGGCCCGCGCGTGCGCCGCATTCGTAACGGTCTCGCACTGACGCAGACGGCCATGGCCGAGGCGCTGGCGATCTCACCCTCCTATCTCAATCTCATCGAGCGCAACCAGCGGCCGCTGACCGTGCAGTTGCTGCTGAAGCTCGCCTCGGTCTACAAGGTCGATCTGGATGACCTGCAAGGCGAAAGCGCCGGTTCCGCCGGGCAGCTGCGCGAGGTCTTTGCCGATCCGCTGCTTGCGGGCGAGGTGCCGTCGCCGCAGGAACTGATCGAAGTCGCCGATGCTGCGCCCAATGCGGCAAGCGGTGTCCTCAAGCTCTACCGGGCCTATCGGGAGCAGGCGCAACGCCTTTCCGACCTCTCCGATCTCCTGGCGCGCGAGGGGCATGAGACGGCGCTTTCCTCCACCCGCCTGCCGATCGATGAAGTACGGCACGTCTTTGAAAACCGGCCGGCCTATTTCCACACCATCGATGCGTCGGCGGAAGAACTCCACAAACAATTGTCATCAGGCGATGATCTCGCCTCCGGTCTGCGCGCATGGCTCCAGAAAAACCATGGCATCGTCGTCAGAACCCTGCCGGTCCATGCCATGCCCAATCTGCGGCGGCGTTATGATCGCCATTCCATGCGGCTGTTTTTATCCGAGCGCCTGTCGCAGCCGGATCAGCTGAGGGAAATGGCTATGGAGACCTGTCTTCTGGCGCTTCGCGAAGAGATCGGTGCGGAACTGGAGGCGCTTGGCCTGAAGGGCGAGGAAGCGCGGCGCATCGCCCGTTTTGAACTGGCGCGATACGCTGCCCATGCGCTGATGATGCCCTATGGTGCATTCCTTGCCGCCGCCCAGCGCGCAAAATATGACCTTGAGGTTTTGCGATCGCGATTCAATGTGTCGTTTGAACAGGCTGCCAACCGCCTCGTCAGCCTGCAACGACCGACGGCTGCGGCAATCCCGTTTTTCCTGATGGAGATAGACAATGCCGGCAACCGGTTCCGCCTCGCAGGCGCCGGCGGTTTTCCAAGGGCGCGTTTCGGTGGGCTCTGTCCACGGCTCAATATCCATGCGGCTTTCGCCCAGCCGGGGCAGGTGCTGGTGGAAGCGGTGGAAATGCCTGATGGTGACGCCTTTCTCACTGTTTCGCGCACACTCGAAGGCCCGCAGGCGGGTTTTGGCGAAAGGGTAAGGCGCACGGCCGTGCTGGTCGGCTGCGATCTCGCTCAGGCGGGAGAGACGGTCTATGGTCCCGCCGCCTCGGGTGCTGCACCTGTCACCGTCGGTCCCTCCTGCCGGCTGTGCGAAAGGCAGGGCTGTCTGTCGCGGGCCGAAGCACCGCTGACGCGGCCCCTGGGGCTGGATGAAATGGTCACCGGTCTCAGTGTTTTCGACTTCCAGTAGGTGTTTCCATTCGCTTTTTTGTGACCGGAAAACATTCGGTTGAAAATGCTGTGCTGCACATTTCCCGCTTGCTCCCTTTTGTTTTCCTTTCTAGTCTCTCCAAAAAAAGGGGATCACGCTCCCACCGTGAGGATGCGTTAACAGGAGACATCATGAAAAACCGTTCTCTCCGCCTGACCTTGGCTCTCACCACCGCGCTCGTTGCAGCAGGCTCGGCAATGGCCCAGGAGAAGGTCGTCCACGTCTATAACTGGTCGGATTATATCGACGAATCAGTGCTTGCCGATTTCACCAAGGAAACCGGCATCAAGGTTGTCTATGACGTGTTCGACAGCAACGAGCTTGTGGAAACCAAGCTTCTGGCCGGCAGCTCCGGTTATGACGTCGTGGTGCCAACCGGCCCCTTCCTCGCCCGTCAGATCAATGCCGGCGTGTTCCAGAAGCTCGACAAGTCCAAGTTGCCGAATCTGAAGAACATGTGGCCTGAGGTCTCCGAGCGCCTGGCGAAATACGACCCCGGCAACGAATATGCCGTGAACTACATGTGGGGCACCACCGGCATCGGTTATAACGTCGCCAAGGTGAAGGCTGCTCTCGGCGATGTGCCTGTTGATAGCTGGGATGTTCTCTTCAAGCCGGAAAATGCCGAAAAGCTGAAATCCTGCGGCATCAACATTCTCGATGCGTCGGATGAAACCTTCGCCATTGCCATGAACTATCTCGGCAAGAACCCGGACAGCAAGGAAACGGCCGATCTGGAAGCGGGCGGTGAGGTCTACTCGAAGATCCGCCCCTATGTGAAGACGTTTAATTCCTCCGCCTATATCGATGAACTCGCGAATGGCGACAGCTGCATCACCATCGGCTGGTCGGGCGATATCCTGCAGGCGAAAAGCCGTGCGGAAGAAGCCAAGAACGGCGTTGAGGTGAATTACGTCATCCCGAAGGAAGGCACCTATATGTGGTTCGACAACCTCGCCATCCCGGCGGATGCCAAGAATGTCGAGGAAGCGCATGCCTTCATCAACTATCTGATGCGGCCGGAAGTCATCGCCAAGGCGTCGAACTACGTTCAATACGCCAATGGCAATCTCGCCTCACAGGCGCTGATGGATGAGTCGGTTTCGAAAAATCCTGCGGTCTATCCTGATGCCGAGACGATGAAGAAGCTCTTCACCATCTCGCCTTACGGACCGAAGGAGCAGCGCGTGCTGAACCGCGTCTGGACGCAGATAAAGACCGGCAGCTGACATTTCCGTCCGCTGGTTGAGGAACGGCCGGCGGGCCTGTTTCTCTGATAGCTTTGCCGGCAGGTCACCTTACCTGCCGGCGCTGCCCGCCCCGAAGCATCGATCGAAAGACCAACGGGATTTGAGGGTAGGGTGAATGGCGAAAACTCTGGGGCCGGTCAAACGCAAATTCAGCCCGTGGGACAACCCCGATGCGGTTCCCTTCATCCGTTTTGAAAATGTCACCAAGCGTTTCGGCGATTTTGTCGCCGTCAATAACCTGACGCTCGATATTTACGAGCGCGAGTTCTTCTCGCTGCTTGGTCCCTCTGGCTGCGGCAAGACCACGCTGATGCGCATGCTGGCCGGTTTCGAGGAGCCGACCGAGGGCCGCATCCTGTTGCAGGGCAAGGATATTTCCGGCGTCCCGCCCTATAAGCGTCCCACCAACATGATGTTCCAGTCCTATGCGCTTTTCCCGCATATGTCGGTGGAAAAGAACATCGCCTTCGGTCTCGAACAGGACGGCTTGCCGAAAGCGGAAATCGCTTCCCGCGTCGAGGAAATGCTGCGGCTCGTCAAACTCACGGAATTTGCCAAACGCAAGCCGAGCCAGCTTTCCGGCGGCCAGCGGCAGCGCGTGGCGCTCGCCCGTTCACTCGCCAAGCGGCCGAAGGTGCTGTTGCTCGACGAACCGCTCGGCGCGCTCGACAAGAAGCTGCGCGAGGAAACCCAATTCGAGCTGATGGACATCCAGACCAATCTCGGCCTCACCTTCCTGATCGTTACCCACGATCAGGAAGAGGCGATGACGGTGTCGGACCGCATCGCCGTCATGGACAAAGGCATCGTCGTGCAGGTGGCGACACCTGCCGAGATTTACGAGGCGCCGAACAGCCGTTACGTGGCTGACTTCATCGGCGACATCAATATTTTCGACGCCAATGTCGTTGCCAATGCCTCCGATATCGGCAAACCGGGTCTGGTGACGCTCGATTGCGACGGGCTGAAAGTGGCGGTGGAGCAGGAATGCGCTGCGGCGACGGGCAGTCAGGTGGCTTATGCCATCCGCCCGGAAAAGGTCCGCATCTCGCTGGATGAGCCGGCCGATAGCTCCGTCAACTCCGCCTATGGCGAGGTCTGGGATATTGGTTATCTCGGTGACTTCTCGGTCTTCATCGTCAAGCTCGCCGATGGCCGTGTCCTCCGTGCGGCGCAGGCGAATGTGTCCCGTCTCGTTGATCGCCCGATCACCTTCGGCGACATGGTGTGGTTGAACTGGAAATCGGATTCAGGTCTTGTCCTGACGCGCTGAGGGAGGCTTTCATGGCGATCACCACTCCCGAGAACCGGCAAAGCCCCTGGCGCTGGCTGGTCGTTGCGGTTCCCTATTTCTGGCTGCTGCTGTTCTTCGCAGCGCCGTTTTTCATCATCTTCAAGATATCGCTGTCGGATACGGCCATATCCATGCCGCCCTACACGCCGGTCTTCGAAGGCTTTTCGAAGCTCGGCGCGTTCTTCTCGCAGCTGGATTTCGAGAATTACCTGTTCCTGACGGAAGACCCGCTCTACATCGACGCCTATCTGTCGTCGCTGCGCATCGCCTTCATCTCCACCTGCCTTCTGCTGCTGATCGGTTATCCCATGGCGCTGGCCATGGCGCGCGCGCCTTCAGCCGTGCGGCCGACACTGGTGATGCTGGTGATCCTGCCGTTCTGGACCTCGTTCCTGATCCGCGTTTACGCCTGGATCGGCATTCTGAAACCGGAGGGCCTGCTGACGGTGCTGTTCCAGTCGATCGGTCTTCTGGGGCCTGACCAGCAGGTCAACATCTTCCGCACCGAGACGGCGATCTTCATCGGCATCGTTTATTCCTATCTGCCCTTCATGGTGCTGCCGCTTTATTCGGCGCTGGAAAAACTGGACAACACGCTTCTTGAAGCGGCGGCCGATCTTGGCTGCCCGCCATGGAAGGCCTTCTGGAAGATCACTTTCCCGCTGTCGCTGCCGGGCGTGGTTGCCGGGTCGATGATCTGCTTCATCCCGATAACAGGCGAATTCGTCATTCCCGATCTGCTCGGCGGCGCGCAGACATTGATGATCGGCAAGACGCTGTGGACGGAATTCTTCGGCAACAGAGACTGGCCTTTGGCATCGGCGGTGGCCGTGCTGCTCCTGTTGTTGCTGGTGGTGCCGATTGCCATCTTCCAGAACCAGCAGAAGAAGGTGGGGTGAGGCCATGAAGCGCGGAAAATTCGATATCACCGTCCTCACCCTCGGTTTTGCCTTTCTCTATATCCCGATCATTATCCTGATCGTTTATTCCTTCAACGCCTCCAAACTGGTGACGGTCTGGGGCGGCTTCTCGCTGCAATGGTACAGGTCCATGTGGTCGAACCAGGGGCTGATGGATGCCGCCTGGGTGACGCTGCGTGTCGGTATCTTAAGCGCCACCATCGGCACCATCCTTGGAACACTGGCGGCCCTGTCGCTTACCCGTTTTGCCCGCTTCCCGGGGCGCGTGCTGTTTTCCGGCATGATCTATGCGCCGCTCGTCATGCCGGAGGTCATTACCGGCCTGTCGCTGCTGCTTTTGTTCGTGGCTGTCGGGGTGGATCGTGGTTTCTGGACGGTGGTCATCGCCCACACCACCTTCACCATGTGTTATGTGGCAATCGTCGTGCAGTCGCGCCTGCTCACCTTCGACCGCAGTCTTGAGGAAGCCGCACTTGATCTCGGCTGCCCACCAGTGAAGACTTTCTTCCGCATCACCCTGCCATTGATCTTCCCCGCCGTCATCGCCGGCTGGATGCTGGCGTTTACGCTGTCGCTGGACGATCTGGTGATCGCCAGCTTCGCCACAGGCCCCGGTGCAACCACGCTGCCGATCAAGATTTACTCGCAGGTGCGTCTCGGGGTGACGCCGGAAATCAATGCCATCTGCACGATCCTCATCGGCCTTGTGACGATCGGCGTCATCGTCACCTCCATCACGTCCAAACGCACCGAACTGCAGCGGATGCGGGACGAGCACGCCGCCGCCCGCAACTGATTATCGGCTCTGCTTCGATTTCCTCACGTTACTGTTGAAATCGCAATAAAATTAGAAACCTATAATTTAGTTTTGGGACTTTACGGTCTCAAAATAGGAATTATCGTCGGTAATTGCTCGATTTTGGTTTTAACCGCTTGTTAATAGGAGTTGGCGGAAAGTAAACCTAACGCAGGGCTGTCAAATTTCTGACGGCCGGGATTGATAATTTCCATATGGCGAGGTTGTCCCCCTTTCTCTCGTTAAAAAAAGCACAACTAGTACAGGCGGCCGAAAGGCCGCCTTTCTTTTTGCCGAGAGACCAGGCGCGGCTCAGCTGTTTTCCGGATGATCCATGGATTTCGAGACGAGAAGCACGGGAATAAGCCCGGCGATGATGATGATGATCGCCGGCACGGCGGCATCCTGCACCCTGGAGCGGGATGCATCCTCATAGACCAGTGTGGCAAGCGTGTTGAAACCGAAAGGCCTGAGCAGGATGGTCGCCGGCAGTTCCTTCATGGATTCGATCAGCACGAGCAGAAAAGCAGTCAGAGCCGCCGGCCGCATGTTCGGCAGCAGCACCTTGAACAGCGTTTGTAAACGATTGCGCCCAAGCGTTCGCGAGGCCATGTCGATATGCGGCGAGAGCTTCTGGAAACCGGCATCGAGCGTGCCTTCCGCCATGGTCATGAAGCGCACGCTATGGGCATAGATGATGGCGAAGGCGGTGCCGGAAAGCAGCAACCCGCTTGAAAACCCGAAATGCGACCGAATGAACCCGTCGACGCCATTGTCGAGGCCGGCGAGCGGAATAAGCACGCCGATGGCAAGCACCGTTCCCGGCACGCCATATCCCATGGAACCGAGGCGGGCGGCGACCTTTGACGTGCGCGAGCGCTCGGTTCGAATGGCGTAGGAGAAGATGAAAGCCGCGATCAGGGTCACGAAAGCGGCGGAGAGGGAGACCTCGAGACTGTGGCCCAGCGCTTTCAGAAGTTTCGGCGCAAACAGCGCATCGAGCCGCTTGGCGGCGTAACCCCCAAGCACGATGACGGGAATGAAAAACCCGCTTGCCACCGGCAGGAAACAGAACAGGCTCGCACACCAGCGCCGCCAGCCGGTCAACATCTTCAGCCGGTGGCGCTGCGCCATACTCGTCGCTTTCGGCGCACCGAAACGCTGTTTCTCACGCGCATTGCGTTCGATGAAGATCAGCGCGCCAACGATGATGAGGATGACGGCGGCGATCTGCGTCGCATTGGCAAGATTGCCGCGATTGAGCCAGGTCTCGTAAATGGTGAAGGTCAGCGTCTGGACACCGAGATATTCGACTGCACCGATATCGTTCAGCGTCTCCATCAAGACGAGCGAAAGCCCGATGGCAATCGCCGGCCGCGCCATCGGCAACTGCACGGAAAAGAACACGCTGAGCGGCTTTGCGCCAAGCGTGCGGGCCGCCTCCGCCGCAAACCGGCCCTGCATGGAAAAGGCGGCGCGGGCCGAAAGATAGACATAGGGGTAAAGCACCGAACTCAGGACGATCACCGCGCCGCCAAGCGAGCGGATGTCGGGAAACCAGTAATCGCGGATGCTGTGATAGTCGAAGGCGGCGCGAATAGCGCTCTGCACCGGGCCGGTGAAATCGAGGAACTCGCCGAAGGCATAGGCGGCGAGATAAGAGGGAATGGCGAGCGGCAGCACGAGTGCCGCAGACAACAGACGCCGCAGCGGAAATTCGAATGTCGTGACGAGCCAGGCGCAGGCAATGCCGAAAAACGCCGTCGTCGCGGCCGTCATCCCCAGCAACATGAATGTGCGAAACCCCGCACGCGGCAGAACATTGGCGAGAAGATGCTGCCATCCTTCCGTGCTGCCGGTGAGCGCCAGCCAGAAGATCGCCAGAATGGGCATGGCGGCAATGGCCGCGACGATGACCGCCGCGACAGGCAGTATTGAAACACGTCTTGTGGCTGGAAGGGAAACCGTCATGGGCATGCGGGCCTGTCTTGCGAAAGCCTTGATCGGCGATCATTACGCCGGTGGCTTTCGCATTGCTACGCCCGCATGACCTCAGTTGGCAAGAACCCGTTGCGACGGAAAGGTGATTTCCACCAGCGTGCCTTCATTCGGCGTCGAGGTGATGGAGAAATTTGCGCGGTTGGCATCCACCATCGCCTTCGTCAGTGGCAGGCCAAGCCCGGTGCCGTCGCCGCGTACGCGCTTGCTGGATGAGGCCACCTGCCGGAATGGCTTCATGGCCTGTTCCAGCTCCGCCCGCGTCATGCCGATGCCGGTGTCGCGGATGCGCAGCGAGACGCTGCCATTCGCCTCATAGGCCGTAGACACCACGATCTGGCCGCCGGAAGGCGTGAAGCGGATGGCGTTGGACAGGATATTCAGCACGATCTGCTTGATCGAGCGCAGGTCGGCAACGATATGCGGCACGGATTGCGACAGTGCGGTGCGGATGATGACACGCTGATTGTTGGCCTGCGGCTGCACCAGCGAGACGGCTTCGGCCACCGTTTCGTTCAGCGGCACGGCGATGAAATCCACATCCATCTGTCCGGCTTCGATCTTGGAAATGTCGAGCAGATCATTGACGATGTCGAGCACATGCCGGCCGGAACGGCCGATATCATTGGAATATTCCGCATAACGCGGATGGCCGATCGGCCCGAACCGTTCGGTCGCCATCATGTCGGCAAAACCGATAATGGCGTTGAGCGGTGTGCGGATTTCATGGCTGACGCGGGCCAGGAAATCGGTCTTGTGGGCATTGGCGGTTTCCGCCGCGCGCTTGGCGTTGCGGAGTTCCTCTTCCGTGCGCTTCCACTGGGTGATGTCGCGAATGACTGCGCAATAGCCATGCGAGGATTTAAGCCGCCCGATGGTCATGAACAGCGGCAGGAACCCGCCGGATGCTTCGCGGCCGATCACCTCGCGGCCATCATTCAACACGCTGGCCACACCGTTATTGGCAAGGCCGGAGAGATAATCCAGCACGGCGCGCTGGCTCTCATGCGCAAACAGGGTGACGAAGGGTTTTCCGGCGATTTCGCCATTGTCATAGTTGAACAGCGCGCTGGCGGAACGGTTGAGCGAGCGGATTTCACCGCTGTCTCCCAGCAACACCACGCCGTCGGTAGCGGTTTCCAGAATGGAATGCAGTTCCTCGACTTCACCCTGCAACACGGAAACGCTGCCGGCTTCTGCACCCGCTGTCGCTGCCGTATTTTCGTTGGCTGCCGCAACAGGTGTCTGTTTTTCCTCCAGCGGAACCAGCGACAGCATCAGCGCCTTGGTTTCTTCCCAGCGGATGGACTGTAACCGCGCCTTGACCGGAATGATGTCGTTTTCGGCACTGACCACGACCATGCCGCCCTCATTGTCAGGCATCTCGTCCAGCTCCTGCCGCTGCAGCAGCGCTTCCAGCCCGCCAACGTCCTGAAGCTCCTCAAGCGAGGTGTAGCCCGTCAGTCGCAGGAAATCCGGGTTGGCGTGGATCAGCCTGTCGCCGGCATGGACAAGAAGCGCCACCGGCATCTGATCCAGCGTCTCGGCCGTCAGTATGCCGGCGGGGCGAGGGGGAGGGCTGACCATCGCAGCGGCAATATCAGCCGCCGGCTGCAGGTCCGTTGGGGTGTCTCCCTTTTCGCCGGTGTCTATTTCAGTCGCCGGTGTCGGGGCAGCCGCCGGCCGCTCACCGCGAACATAGTCAGCGAAAAGGTCGTCCTCTTCCGCCATTTCGGTTGCCTTGGCAGCCTCTTGAACATTCTGCGTTTCGTCCACCGGGATTTCCGGCGTGATATCTTCGCGGCTATACTGTGGAGCCGGCTCGGCGGAATGCACCTCTTCGTCCGCTTTGCGGCTCTCGTCCGCAAGCGCGTCGATGGGCGCAAGTGTCCGGCCGATTTCCCGGAAGGCGGCCTGTTCGCCTGCGGTCAGACCCTCGCGGGAGCGTGAGCGGCGCTCTTCCAGATGAACGACCTTGTCGGAATAGGAAGGCTCGGCGTCCGGAGCGGGTACCGGCGCTTCGAATTCCGCCTGGCTGTCATCGTGACGCTGGTCTTCGTTCGTCACCTCGCCGGTGGTGTCGCCAGATTCGGTCGGGGTCTCATCGTCACCGGCGGAAACGGCTTCGTCTTCGGCAACGTCATCCTCATCGATAAACGCCAGCAATTCGTGGCTTTCATCCTCGGCATCCGGTTGTGGCGAAGTCTCGGTCGGAAAAACCTCTTCCCCTTCCAGGAAGGTCAGGCCGGTGGCATGTGGATCTTGCGCGGCATCGGCAAGCCGCACGATGCCGAAACCACGGAAACCGTCGAATTCGCGCGAGCGCGTATAGGTGGGCAGGGCGGCGAGGTCGATTGGCACCATCAGGGAAGTGCCTTCCACCGGCCAATAAATCGTCTTGCCCGACCATGTGTCGCGACGGCTAAGAAGTTCGCGAATCTTGCCATCCGGATCAAGGTTGAAAAGTGCGGCCACATCGGCAAAGCCCATGCCCTCGACAGCCGCCGCCTTTGCGCCGACAGCTTCTGCGAATTCATGCGAAATCGAGCTGAAGCGTCCTTCAGCATCGATTTTCCAGACGAAACGGGAGGCGCGCGCGCCGGCATTAAAAACAAAAGCCGGTGCTGCGTCTGCGGCTTCCGTTTCCGCCGGAATCTCCTCTGCCGCCGGCGCAGCTGCCTGCGCAGTCACGGTTTCGGTGATCTCTTCCGCTGGTACGTTTTCAGCGTCTGCCAATGTCTCTTCAGCATGGTCGTGACCGGCGGCACGGTCGATTACCTGCGCCTCTGCCTCATCCGCATCGAGTTCGAAGAGATCGGCAATATCGTCGGTCATGGCCTCATGCGCGGCCGCATCGGCATCTTCGACAGGAATATCCAGCGGGGCCTCGGCCTGCTCTTCTGCCGGCAAGGGAAGGGCATCCAGTTCCTGTTCCGTCACAATCTCGTCTTCGCCATCGACGGGCAGTTCCGGCACGTCCTCCACATCCTCGATACCGGCAACGGCATCAAGCACGGAATCAAAGGAGGCTGCTTCTGCGACAACAGGTGCGGCCTCCGCAACTGGCAAATCTGGCTGAACGGCAGCCGGGGTTTCCTGCGGCTTGTCTTCAGCAAACCCATTGACAGGATCGAGCGTACCAAGCGCGGTCTCGACCACGAACATCAGGTTGAGTTCGGGCGACGCCGTGATCTGGCCGGTAGCCGCCGGCAGATAACCCTTGCCTGTTGGCACGGGACGCTTGACGAGATGACCGGACTGGCCCGCGGCCATGCGCACCAGCGTCCTTGCCGTATGCGGCGTAATACCCAGTGACGAGAAGCGCGGCGAAGCAGCTATAATCTCGTTCTCGCCATTCAGAACCGCCATATGAATATCGGGGTCGTCAAAACCTTCGATCATGCGCCGGGCGCATTCCGCCGTGTCAGGTGCGGTTTGATCGGTAAGGGCGGAAAACAGTATTGCGGGCTGGCCCGGTTCTGCTTCAATGATTTCCGCCTTGGCGGTCACGGCAATGCTGCGGAAACCGGCATTGATGCGGATGGTAAACGGCAGGCTGTCGCCTGCCCGGGAAAGCCGCGCCGCCGTTGCCGCCAGCTGCCGGAAGGTCACATCCTGCCGCTTCGGCCCCTGTTCCAGAAAATCGTAAACCATCGGCGTGCCGAACAAAGCCGCACCCCGGCCGTTGGCCCAAAGGGCACTCTGAAGGTCGAGCGAGAACAAAGCCATCGCCTCGCCGCGCCCGAAACCTTCACGCACCCGTTCATGCACTGCTATATCGATAAAGGGATACTGGACGGCGGGCATGTCGAAACCTATTCTGGCACTACCGGACCTTGCGGGCTTTTCAGCCTCCTCATGAAGCTGAAAGGTAAACCCGCTATGGCACCACGTTAACAGAATTTTAAATAACTTCACAGGCCGGCGGGGTCCACCATCCGGTGGATGAATCGCCAAACAGAGTTAACATGAACAGGCCTCGCCTTCGCCCGTTATCCGTCTCGGCGCAATGAAAGCGCTTGCCTTTCGATGCCTTTTTTCGCAAAATTCACTGAGGCACTTGCAAATGGGGGAAACACCTTTTATGTCACCCCCCGTGACGCCGCTTCGGCGTTTCATGTGCGGTTGTAGCTCAGTTGGTTAGAGCGCAGGTTTGTGGCACCTGAGGTCGGTGGTTCGACCCCACTCAACCGTACCATTCCCTTCTCCCGATAAGTTCAAATGCTACAAGGACTTACCGGGAGATGGGAGTAATTTTTCTCCCAGTCTGATATCCCGGTTTTGAAAGTCGCCGAAAATAATCACAGCGATTGTGGCCGTCGCGCCCGCCTTTTTTGTCGCATGTGAACCCTTGCCGTTTTCGGTGCGGGAAAAACCATTTGGCTAAAATCTCTTGCACTGGTATTGTCTGCCCAACGAAACCTTATGAAAGCCAGCAGCATAGCGTCTTCGCTTGTGCGCGGCGAAATGGACAAGACAGTGATCGACCCCGGAAACGGCCCAAAGCCGTCGGACCAAGGGGCATCGGTGGCGAACAAAGGGAAAGCGAAGCGATCCCGTCGTGGCAAGAAACACAAGCGTGACGGGAAGCCCCGTGACGCCGCTGTGCTGTCGCATGATGTTGCCGCGGATGTTCCGGCCGGTTCTCCCTACGTGTCGGCTCTCGAGCCGGATGCCGAACCGCGCAAGAGAAAGCGCCGGCGGCGTTCTCGCGGCAAAGGCACGTCCTCCCAGCAGAGTGTGCCTGCATCTGGTGAGCAGGCGCAGGCTCCAATTGTAACGGACGCCACCAATCCATCCTCAGCACCGCCCGGTGGTGTTCGCAAGTCGCGCAACCGCAAGCGGGCTCATCGCGATCCGCGTGGTCGTGATCCGCAGGGCCGCCCGCTGGTTCCTTCCCAGGCACCGAGACATATCGGCAAGCAGAACGGGCGCGCCAACGGGGCTTCCCAGGAGCCGCACCGCCAGCAACTGGATTCCGCACGTCAGGCGGGCCGCCAGCACGAGCATGGCCAGGACACGCCGGCGGATATGTATGCGGCGCTCGATCTCGGCACCAATAATTGCCGCCTGCTGATCGCGCAGCCCACACGTCCCGGCCAGTTCCGGGTCGTTGATGCCTTTTCACGCATCGTCCGGCTGGGCGAGGGGCTGGTATCCAGCGGCCGGCTTTCCGATGACGCGATGGATCGCGCCGTCGAGGCTCTGAAGGTCTGCTCGGCGAAACTTTCCGGCCGCCCGATAAGGCGCATGCGGTTGATCGCCACCGAAGCCTGCCGTGCCGCCTCCAATGGCGAGGAGTTTTTGGCGCGTGTTACGCGGGAAACGGGGCTGAAACTTGAAATCATCAGCCGCGAGACGGAAGCCCGGCTTGCGGTTTCTGGCTGCGCATCGCTTGTCGGGCGGGAAGCGCGCTCCGTTGTGCTGTTCGATATTGGCGGCGGATCTTCGGAAATCGCCGTCATCAAGGTCGGTGAAAACCGCTCGAACCGGCTTGCCAACCACATCACCCACTGGACCTCGCTGCCGGTCGGCGTCGTCACGCTCTCGGAACGCCACGGCGGCCGTGATGTGACGCCCGATGTCTTTGCCGCCATGGTGCGGGAGGTCGAAGGGCTGCTGGATGCGTTCCATTGCCCGCCACTGGCGCCGCATTTGCATCACGAGGATTTCCACCTGATCGGAACATCCGGCACGGTGACGACGCTTGCGGGTGTCCATCTCGATCTGCCGCGCTATGATCGCCGCAAGGTGGATGGCCTCTGGCTGTCCGACGCCGAGGTGACCGCGATGCAGGATAAGTTGCTCGCATGGGATTTCGCCGGTCGCGCCGCCAATGCCTGCATCGGTCCTGACAGGGCCGATCTGGTTCTGGCGGGTTGCGCCATTCTTGAGGCCATTCGCCGCCGCTGGCCGTCACGCCGCATGCGGGTGGCAGATCGTGGCCTGCGCGAAGGGCTTTTGACGGATATGATGGCGGATGACGGCGCATGGCGGCGTAACCGCATAAGGCGCATGCAGATGGTACGGCAGGACAGAACGGAAGGTTTGACATGAGCAAGGCGCCGACAAGCACCAATCGTACCGGCCGAAAGATCGGCCAGAAGGTCAAGAAGACCAAGCTCAAGGCCTCGTCGCGCCGCTGGCTGGAGCGTCATATCAATGACCCCTATGTGCAGCGTGCGAAGCTTGAAGGTTATCGCGCCCGCGCCGCCTTCAAGCTTTTGGAAATCAACGACAAGCATCAGATTCTGAAGGGTGCGACCCGCATCATCGACCTTGGCGCCGCACCCGGAAGCTGGTCGCAGATCGCCTCCAAGGTGACCGATTCCACCGAGGACGATATTCGCGTCGCAGCCATCGATTTCCTCGAAATCGATCCTATCCCCGGCGTGAAGATCCTGCAGCTCGACTTCCTCGACCCGACCGCACCGGACCAGCTGATGGAAGCTGTCGGCGGCACGCCCGATCTTGTCTTGTCGGATATGGCGGCACCAACCACGGGCCACCAGAAGACCGACCACATCCGCACCATGCATCTGTGCGAAGTCGCAGCCGATTTCGCCGTTCAGGTGTTGGCGGAAGGCGGCCATTTCCTGGCAAAGACCTTCCAGGGCGGCACGGAAAAGGCGCTGCTGGACATGCTGAAGAAGAACTTCAAGCAGGTCCTGCACATCAAGCCTGCCTCGTCACGCTCGGAATCGGTCGAGATGTTCCTGCTTGCCAAGCACTTCAAGGGCCGCAAGAACGAGCCCGCTGTCGATGCGGACGCACAAGAGGCTGCCGAAGACTGATCACTCCGCCGGTTGCGAAACCTTGCCGCGGTGGCCGGAGACGGCCGCGCCTGCCTGTGCGTCCATGCGGATGATCGGCACGACGGCGAACAGCGACACCAGCGCCACGATGGTGAAGGCGATGTGGAAATCGGCAAGTTGCAGATGCGTGCCGGACATCATGCTGCTGACTTCCAGAATGGAGGCGGCGAAAGCCACGCCCAGCGCCAGGCTGATCTGTTGCAGCACCGAAGCCATTGAAGTTGCTTGGCTGGCCTGGCTGTCCTCGATATCGGAATAGCTGAGCGCGTTCGATCCGGTGAAGAAGAACGACCGGGCAAATCCTGCGGTGACCAGAAAGATCATGATCAGCGGGTAGGGCGTATCAGGCGTGAAGAAGCTGTTGGCAAGCGTCGTGCAGGCGCCGACAATGCCGGCCCCGATCAGCGTTGACTTGAACCCGGTTGCCGCAAACACCCGCTTGGCCATGAATTTCGTGGTGATCGCGCCAATCGCGCCGGCAAAGGTGATCATGCCCGACTGGAACGGATTGAGCCCGAAGCCGATCTGCAACATCAGCGGCATCAGGAAGGGAATGGCGCCCGTCGAAATGCGGAAGATTGTGCCGCCGACGGAGGCCGCCCGGAACGTCGCATTCTGGAAAATGCGAAAATCCAGAATGGGGGCGGGATGGCGCGCGGCGTGGCGCATGTAAAGAAATCCGCAGATGAAACCGATGATCGTCGAGGCGATACCGATGCTCGGCGGCAGGGCCGGAAGGCTGACCACCGACACACCGAACACCACGCCCGAGGCGGCGATGCCTGACAGCACGAACCCCTTGCCGTCCATCGGTGGCGGGTTGGTGGTCTCGATTTCCGGCAGGAAGATGGTCGAGAGCCAGATGCCGATGATGCCGATCGGCACGTTGATCAGGAAAATCCAGTGCCATGAAAAATAGGTGGTGATGAAGCCGCCAATCGGTGGGCCGGTGAGCGGCCCGACAAGCCCCGGTATCGTCAGCAACGCCATGGCGGAAACGAGTTCACTACGCTTGGTCGTGCGCAGCAGCACGAGGCGCCCGACAGGCGTCATCATCGCCCCGCCCATGCCCTGCAGGAACCGCGAGACGACGAATTCGAACACCGAAGACGAAACCGCGCAACAGATTGACCCGACGACAAAAACGCCGATGGCGAAACGGAAGATTTTCTTCGCGCCGTATTTGTCGGCCATCCAGCCGCTGATGGGAATGAAGATCGCCAGCGCCACCATATAGGCCGTCAGCGCCAGCTTGAGCGTGATCGGTCCGACATTGAGATCTTTTGCAATCGCCGGAAGCGAGGTGGCGATGACGGTGGAGTCCATCTGCTCCATAAAGAGAGCGACTGCCAGGATGAGGGGGATGATGCGGTTCATGGGGCTGCCTGCGGCTTTCCGCTGCGACAAAGGTGTCGCTTGTTCCTCCTACGCCTGATGGGGCCGCTTGCCAACATGTTAATTGTCTATTTCTAACGCTCCGATCAAACCTGCGTGAGGCCGGTTTTCTTGAAACTTTCTCGCTCTATTGTCCGTTGGGTGAGTTCAGTTGGTGATAACGGCCAGTTGGCGAAATCGGAGACAAGATGATGACCCAATCCTTGAGCATGAGCAGACGCGGCCTCATCGGTGCGGCCGGCGCAACCGTCCTCGGCGCGCCGCTGTTGATGGCGCGCACCGCAACGGCCCAGACCAATCAGCCACAGACCTCCATGGAGATAAAACACGCCATGCCGCCGGAAACCAACCGCTTCAAGCTCGGCAATTTCGAGGTGCTGGTCGTGAAGGACGGCGCGCGCGCCGCACCCAATCCGGGCGAGACGTTCGGCACCGACCAGTCGGCAGAGACGGTCGGCAAATTGCTGGAAGACAATTTTCTGCCTAAAGAGCAATTCGTCAATTCCTTCTCGCCGGTTCTCGTCAATACCGGCTCAGACCTCGTGCTGTTCGACACGGGCTTCGGCGAGGCCGGCCGTGGCGCCGGCAATGGCCGCCTGATTGAAGGCATGGCGGCGGCCGGTTACACACCGGAAGACGTGACCGTGGTGGTGCTGACCCACATGCATGGCGACCACATCGGCGGGCTGATGGAAAAGGGCGCGCCGGCCTTTTCAAAGGCGCGTTACGTGGTCGGCCAGGCGGAATATGATTTCTGGACGGATGAGAAGCGGGTCGGAACACCTGCCGAGGGTGGGCACAAGGGCGTTGTCGCCAACGTCAAGCCGCTGGCGGAAAAGACAACCTTCATCGGTGACGGCGACAATGTGGTGTCCGGCATCACCGGCATTGCGGCCTTCGGCCATTCGCCGGGGCACATGATATTCCGTGTCGAATCGGAAGGCAGGCCGCTGATCCTGACGGCGGATACCGCCAACCACTTCGTCCTGTCGCTGCAAAGGCCGGACTGGGAGGTGAAGTTCGACATGGACAAGGCAGCGGCCGCTGCAACCCGCAAGAAGGTCTATGACATGATCGCCACTGACCGGTTGCCTTTCCTCGGCTATCACATGCCTTTCCCGTCCGTTGGCTATGCGGAAAAGCTGGATACGGGTTATCGTTTCGTGCCGAAATCCTACCAGTTCGACATCTAATGCATGTCGCGCAAAAGTGTTAAGCGGTTTTGCGATAATGACATGCATAAAAACAAGCAGTTAAAGCGCTTCTTGTGGAGCAGGGATCCACACGACGCGCTTTAATATCTGCTGCAATGCAGCAACAGAGAAAGCCCGGAAGGTTATTCCGGGTTTTTTCTATTCCCTTCCTGTCATGAACGTGTTACCAGCCCTCGCCAACTTCCAAGCAATCCTTGCAGGGCGCCGGGGTGAACTTTTCGTTCCGGGACGGCCACGCATTTTCAGTATGAAGGAATTTGGTCATGGCACGCATCATTCAAACACCCACTGGTTTGGACGCTCTCACATTTGACGATGTGTTGCTGCAGCCCGGGCATTCCGAAGTCATGCCGGGGCAGACGAATATCGCCACCCGCATCGCCCGTGATATCGATCTCAACCTGCCAATCCTGTCTTCCGCCATGGATACGGTCACCGAAGGCCGTCTCGCCATCGCCATGGCCCAGGCCGGCGGCATCGGCGTCATCCATCGCAACCTGACCCCCATCGAACAGGCAGAAGAAGTCCGGCAGGTGAAGAAGTTCGAAAGCGGCATGGTCGTCAACCCGGTCACGATCGGCCCGGATGCGACGCTTGCCGAAGCACAGGCCTTGATGAAGGCGCACGGCATTTCCGGCATTCCGGTGGTTGAAAACGGCGGTGCCGGCGGCCACAAGAACGGCCGCCTCGTCGGCATTCTGACCAACCGCGACGTGCGGTTTGCCTCCGATCCGCAGCAGAAAATCTATGAGCTGATGACCCGCGAAAACCTGGTCACGGTCAAGGAAAGCAGCGTCGATCAGCAGGAAGCGCGCCGGCTCCTGCACAAGCACCGCATCGAAAAGCTGTTGGTTGTAGACCCCAAGGGCAATTGCGTCGGCCTCATCACCGTCAAGGATATCGAGAAGTCGCAGCTGAACCCCAACGCCACCAAGGATGCGCAGGGCCGCCTTCGCGCCGCCGCCGCCATCAGCGTTGGTGCCGATGCCATCGAGCGCGCCGAGCGCCTCATCGATGCCGGCGTCGACCTTCTGGTCGTTGACACAGCACATGGCCATTCGCAGCGCGTGCTGGATGCCGTCTCGCAGGTCAAGAAGATGTCGAACTCGGTTCGCATCATCGCCGGCAACGTCGCGACCGCCGATGGCACCAAGGCGCTGATCGATGCCGGTGCTGACGCCGTCAAGGTCGGTATCGGCCCCGGTTCCATCTGCACGACGCGCATCGTCGCTGGCGTCGGCGTGCCGCAGCTGGCGGCCGTCATGGCTTCGGTGGAAGCGGCCAACGCTGCCGATATTCCCGTCATCGCCGATGGCGGCATCAAGTTCTCGGGCGATCTGGCCAAGGCCATCGCCGCCGGCGCTTCCGCCGTCATGATCGGCTCACTGCTCGCCGGCACGGATGAAAGCCCGGGCGAAGTGTTCCTCTATCAGGGCCGTTCCTTCAAGGCCTATCGCGGCATGGGCTCCGTTGGCGCCATGGCCCGCGGTTCGGCTGATCGTTATTTCCAGGCGGAAGTGCGCGATACGCTGAAGCTCGTGCCTGAAGGCATCGAAGGTCAGGTGCCCTACAAGGGGCCGGTCTCCGGCGTTCTGCACCAGCTGGCCGGTGGCCTCAAGGCCGCCATGGGTTATGTCGGCGGCAGCAACATCAAGGAATTCCAGGAACGCGCCACCTTCGTGCGCATTTCCAGCGCGGGCCTGCGTGAAAGCCACGCCCATGACGTGACGATCACCCGCGAAAGCCCGAACTATCCCGGCGCGGTTTGATCTTTCGAACCGAATCCGTAAAAGATAGACTGAGTATTTGGCGCTCCCCGATTCCAGCCGGATCGGGGGGCGTTTTCACGATTGGGAGAGAAAGCATGTCACCAACGACCGCAATGTTCTGGCCGATGATCGCCCATGTCTTTCTCGTTTTCTGGCTCTATGGCCTGCTGATCGTTCGGCGTAACAAATACACCTTCAAGGATCGCGAATCGGCGATCAAGCTGCGCGACCGGGGCGAAGAGGCGCGCGAGAGCTATCTGGTGAACCGCAATATCGCCAACCAGTTCGAACTGCCTGTCCTGTTCCACATCGCCTGCCTGCTGCTTTACATCACCGATGCGGACAATATCGTCACCATCGTGCTGGCCTGGCTGTTCGTGCTTTCGCGCTACGCCCATTCCTATGTTCATGTCACCAGCAACCGCCTGCGTCAGCGCGGAGCATTGTTCGGCATCGGCTTTGCGCTTGTGGTCTGCCTGTGGGGCTGGCTCGCCATCTGGTTGGCTCTGGAATGAAACAGCATCGTCAGGTTGCTCCATAAGTGAGACAGTCGACGCCTCCAAAATAAGCCGATTTGCGATGGGTCAATTCCATGACGCCCCATCCCCGCTAATCTCTGCCCGCCGTCGAGGATTTCAGGCGAGCAGAGATTGAGGAGTATGTCATGGCAAAAACAATGAAGGCAGCCGTCGTCCGCGCGTTTGGGAAACCGCTGACCATCGAGGAAGTGGCGATACCGGATCCCGGCCCCGGTGAGATTCTCATCAACTACAAGGCGACGGGCGTTTGCCACACCGACCTGCACGCCGCAACGGGCGATTGGCCGGTCAAACCCAACCCGCCCTTCATTCCCGGCCATGAAGGTGCCGGTTATGTCGCAAAAATCGGCGCTGGCGTCACCGGCATCAAGGAAGGTGACCGCGCCGGCACGCCCTGGCTCTACACCGCCTGCGGCTGCTGCATCCCCTGCCGCACCGGCTGGGAAACCTTGTGCCCGAGCCAGAAGAACTCCGGTTATTCCGTTAATGGCAGCTTTGCCGAATATGGCCTTGCCGATCCGAAATTTGTCGGCCGCCTGCCGGATAATCTCGATTTTGGCCCGGCCGCACCCGTGCTTTGCGCCGGCGTCACCGTTTATAAGGGTCTGAAGGAAACCGAAGTCAGGCCCGGTGAATGGGTGGTCATTTCAGGCATTGGCGGCCTTGGTCACATGGCCGTGCAATATGCCAAGGCCATGGGCATGCATGTCGTTGCCGCTGATATTTTCGATGACAAGCTGGCGCTTGCGAAAAAACTCGGAGCCGATGTCACCGTCAACGGCCGTGCGCCTGACGCGGTGGAGCAGGTGCAGAAGGCAACCGGTGGTGTCCACGGCGCGCTGGTGACGGCGGTTTCGCCGAAGGCCATGGAGCAGGCTTATGGCTTCCTGCGCTCCAAGGGCACCATGGCGCTTGTCGGCCTGCCGCCGGGCTTCATCTCCATTCCGGTGTTCGACACGGTGTTGAAGCGCATCACGGTGCGTGGCTCCATTGTCGGCACACGCCAGGATCTGGAGGAGGCGCTGACCTTCGCCGGTGAAGGCAAGGTGGCCGCCCACTTCTCCTGGGACAAGCTGGAAAATATCAACGATATCTTCCATCGCATGGAAGAGGGCAAGATCGACGGCCGTATCGTCGTGGACCTCGCCGCCTGAAGCAAATGGCAGGGCCTGCGGCGCTCACGCAAAAGTGTGGCGCCGCCGCCGCCCGCTGCGTTCCCCGCAGGGCGATCTGCGTTATCCTGCCCGTCACATCCGCGTTCAAGGAGGACAGGCGATGGACAAGCCCAAGATTACGCAGGCCATGATCGACGCTTACGATGAATACACCCATCTCAGCCTCGACCGCCGCAAATTCATGGAAAAGCTCACCTTGCTCGCCGGCTCGGGCGCGGCTGCGGCGGCCATAGCACCGCTCCTTTCAGCCAACAGCGCCCACGCCGCCATCGTCGCACCTGACGATGCGGGGATCGTCGCGGAGGACGTGACCTATCCCGCTCCGGGTGGTGAGATGAAGGGTTATCTCGTCACGCCGAAATCGGTATCGGGGCCGATCGGCTCCGTCATCGTCATCCACGAGAACCGAGGCCTGAACGACCATATCCGCGATGTGGCAAGGCGTGTAGCGCTTGCCGGTTTCCGGGCGCTGGCCGTCGATTTCCTCTCGCCGCAGGGCGGCACGCCCCCGGATGAGGAGAAGGCGCGGCAGATGTTCAGCGGCCTGGATATGGACGCGACCGTCGCCAATGCCGAAGCGGGCCGGGTCTGGCTTGCGGCAAGGCAGGGGGCCAACGGCAAGGTCGGCGCGGTCGGCTTCTGCTGGGGCGGCGGGCTGGTCAACCGTTTCGCCACCAAATCGGCCGGCCTCAATGCCGGCGTCGCCTATTACGGCCAGCAGGCCCCGGCGGCCGACGTGCCAGCCATCAAGGCGCCCTTGCTTTTGCAATATGCGGGTCTCGATGAACGTATCAATGCCGGTATCGATGCCTATAAGAAGGCACTGGAGGAAAACGGCAAGACCTTTGAGATTTTCGTCTATGACGGCGTCAACCATGCCTTCAACAACGATACGTCCTCGGCGCGATATGATAAGGCGGCCGCCGATCTCGCCTGGGGGCGGACGGTGGAGTTTTTCAAGAAATATCTGGCGTGATTGGGTTTTTGGCGGCGCAGGATGTTGGTCATTATCAAGGGCGCGTGGGGCTTTACCCCCTCTGACCTGCCGGGCATCTCCCCTCAAGGGGGGAGATCGGCAGGAGGGGCTACCGCCACTTCACTCTCAACGTTGAGATTGTCTAGACCTAGCCGCGAGTCGATCTCCCCCCTTGAGGGGGAGATGCCCGGCAGGGCAGAGGGTGGTGAAGCCCCACGCACCTTTGGTCCAATCTCAGGGGATGCTCTAAACCCCACCACCCCCACGCTTCAAATGTTCATCCAGCCTCGGCATGATTTCCACGAAATTGCAGGGCAGGTGGCGATAATCGAGCTGGGCTTTCAGAATGCCGTCCCAGGCATCCTTGCAGGCACCCGGTGAGCCGGGCAGCACGAAAATAAAGGTGGCGTTCGCCACGCCGCCGGTTGCGCGTGACTGGATGGTGGCGGTGCCGATCTTGTCATAGGAAATGCGATGGAAAAGCGCGGAAAAACCGTCCATGCGCTTTTCGAACAGCGGTTCCAGCGCCTCGGGCGTCACGTCGCGGCCGGTAAAGCCGGTGCCGCCGGTGGTGATCACCACGTCTACGCCGGTGGCAAGCGTCCAGTCCCGCACCGTGTTGAAAATGGCTTGCCGGTCATCCGGCACGATGGCGCGGGCGGCGAGGCGGTGTCCCGCTTCCTCAAGCCTTGCAACGAGGGTATCGCCGGATTTGTCATTCTCCAGCGTGCGGCTGTCCGACACGGTCAAAACCGCAATGCCGAGGGGAATGAATGGTCTTTCGCCTGCCATGACCTAATCCTCAAATGGTTCTAGTCGCCTGAAGATACCAGCCGGGGCGTTTCTTCCGAAGCGATGTTTCCGCCTTGCAGGCGGCATCGAAGGAATGGAAAACCCCAAAGCAGGTCGCACCCGAACCGGACATGCGGACAAGCGCGGCACCTTCCTGTGACAGCATGCCGATGATCTCGCCGATCTCCGGCAGCAATGTCTGCGCGGGCGGTTGCAGATCGTTGCGGCTTTGCGCCAGAAAATCCACCCAGCCAATTGTCGCATGTGCCGGCAGGCGGGGATTGGTTTTGTTTTGCAGGCGTCGGAATATATCCGGTGTCGCGACGGCTTTCAGCGGATTGGCGAGAACCAGAAACAGGCAGGGCAGATCGGAGACCGGTTCGATCTCCTCGCCAATGCCGCGTGCGATGAGGGGCCGGCTTTCAAGGCACATGGGCACATCCGCGCCGAGTGTGAGCGCGAGCGATGCCAGCCTTTCCGGCTCAATCGTAACCTGCCAGTGTCGCAACAACGCCCGCAGCGTCGCCGCCGCATCGGCCGAACCGCCGCCGATGCCGGAGGCGACCGGAAGGTTCTTCTCGAGGTGAATGGCAACCGGACGGCCTGACTGACCCGTGGCCGCAAGCGCATCACGCAGCCTGTCCCGGGCGCGGGTGACGAGATTATCGCCGCCATCGTCCGTGCGCAGGAGATCGCCAAAAGGGCCGGAGATCGAGAGGGTGTCGGTATCGGCGTCACGAATGCGAATGGTGTCGCCGGCCTCGGTGAATGTCACCAGCGTTTCGAGCAGATGGTAACCATCCGCCCGCTGGCCGGTCACATGCAGTGCCAGATTGATTTTTGCCGGGGCCGCCTCGATGGTCTCGGCCGCCCCGGAAACCTCATGCACACGCATGCGGCATCAGGATTTCTTGTCCGGGGCAGGCACAGGAGCCGGTGCCGGAGGAGCCGGCGGTTGCGGCGCGACGTCCTTCTTGGCGGTATTTTCGGCATCCTTTTCGAGAGGCGGCAGGCCGTTGGCGATCTTTTCCTTCACCTTGGCCTTGTCCACGTCATCGCTGTCGCCGATCAACGCACGGTTCCACTGGTAGACCGCTTCGATCTTGCGGCCCACGCGCCAATAGGCGTCGCCAAGATGGTCGTTGATGGTCGGATCGCCGGCCTTGAGTTCGATTGCCCGCTCCAGTTCGGTCACCGCGTCATCAAAAGCGCCGAGACGATAATGCGCCCAGCCAAGCGAATCGACGATATAACCGTCATTCGGGCGAAGCTCGACGGCGCGGCTGATCATCTTCATGCCTTCGTCGAGATTGATGCCCTTATCCACCCACGAATAACCGAGATAGTTCAGCACCTGCGGCTGTTCCGGGTTCAGTTCCAGCGCCCGCTTGAAATTCGGTTCGGCCTTGTCCCATTCCTTCAGGCGCTCATAGGCGATACCGCGCTGGAAGAACACCGACCAGTCGGATTTCTGCGGCACGGCACCGATCACCTCGATGGCCTTGTCGTAGTTTTCGGCCATGGCCTTGTAGTCCTTGGCGTCCGAAAGCACGCTGCCATAAGCGAGGTAGGAGCGAACGTCCTTCGGGTCGGATTCGAGCAGGGATTTGAGGTGCTGGCGCGCCTCATCCACCTTGCCGGTCTGCGCCAGCGTCAGTCCGAGCTGCAGCTCGGAGATGCGATACATTGGCGAATCCTTCGGCACATCGCGGTAAAACACGATGGCGCGTTCAGGCTGCTTCATGGCTTCAGCAAGCCCGCCGAGAAGAATAAGCGTATCGGGGCTTTTCTGATCGAGCGCGCGTGATGTCTGCAGATAAAGCGTGACGATTTCCTCGGCGCCTTCACGGTTCAATGCCCCGGCAATCGAGAACATGACACTGGCGGCGCCTTCCACCGCATTGGTGATCTGCTGTTCCGGCTTCTCACCCTTTTCGATTGCTTCGCGAAGCGCTTTCAACGGCGCGTAATTCGGCGCGAAAGTATCGCCGACCGCAATCGCGTCCAGCGCCTTCTGCCTGTTGCCGGCGGAAGCCTCGAGGCGTGCCAGCGCCATCACCGCGCGCATATAGGTATCGGACGCCGTTGCGCCGCCTTCGCGATCCGTCACCGCTTCGTTGAGGCTCTTGCGGGCCGCATCGATATTGCCGCTGACAAGGGCGATGGCCGCCGCATTGTATTTCTGGAAGATCGAAATCCAGCCCGGGCCCTTCATGTTGTTGACAAGCGCCAAAGCTTCCTTCGGCTTGCCGGAACCGGCACGCGCCCATGCGGTCAAAAGCGTGTTGACCATGCGGTCAAGATCGTTCGGGCCGGTATATTTCAGGATTTTCTCGGCCTTGGTGAATTCCTTGTCCTTGATGGCGTCAAGGCCACGCACGATGGTCGTCACCCGCTCGACGGACGTATCGTCCTTCATCGAATCGGCGATCTTGGCGCCAGCCTCGAAGTTGCCGCTCAGAAGTTCGGCGATCATCAGCCGCTGGCGGATTTCCGAATTGGCCGGATCGAATTCCAGCGCCTTCTTGTAGAGCGAAATCGCGGTGGGATAGTCCTGATCGACATCGGCATTGCGCCCGGCAAGGAAAGCGCCGGAGAAGGTGTTCACCTTGGCCGGATCGAACGTAACGGCCTTCTCTTCCGTTTTCGCCTTTGTCTCCGCAAGGCCGGGGCTTGCGCCCGCGCCGATTGCGAGAGCAGCGGCAAGAGCCGCGCTGCAGAGAAGACGGAGTGCTGGTTTACGCCGCATGAGGGAACCTTTGCCTTTGTGCGAATGCACGGAAAAATCAGTTTCCATTGTTTGGTCACGATAGAATGGCTTTTTTGAAGCAACCCCGCAAGAAATTATGGCCCGGCCACAATCGCGCCTTGCGAAAAATCCGACCCGAAACATCGGGCGGACGGTCCTGTCCATCCGCCGTTTGCGTGGGCCTTTAGCCTCAGTTCAGACGCTCGATGCAGAAGTCGATCACTTCCAGAAGCGCATTTTTCCACGGGCTCTGTGGCAGCGGCGCCAGCGCATCGCGGGCAATGGTGCCATAATGTGTGGCGCGGCCGATCGTATCGCCAAGACCATTATATTTGGTGATCAGGCCAAGCGCCTTTTCGAGGTTTTCATCGCTGCTTTCGCCCTTTTCGATGGCGTTTCGCCAGAAGGCGCGCTCGTCCTGCGTGCCGCGACGATAGGAAAGGATGACCGGCAGCGTAATCTTGCCTTCGCGGAAATCGTCGCCGGTATTCTTGCCGAGATCGGCGGACTTGCCGCCATAATCGAGGACGTCATCGACGAGCTGGAAGGCGAGGCCGAGATTCATGCCGTAGGATTTGAGCGCGCTGCGGGTTGCCTTGTCGGTCTTGGCGACAATCGGGCCGACTTCCGCCGCAGCCGCAAACAGGGCCGCCGTCTTGGCGCGAATCACCTGCAGATAATCGTCTTCGGTGGTTTCCATGTTCTTGGCGACCGAAAGCTGCAGCACCTCGCCCTCGGCGATGACCGAAGCGGCCGTGGACAGCACATCGAGGGCGTCGAGCGAGCCGACATCCACCATCATGCGGAAGGCCTGGCCGAGCAGGAAGTCGCCGACGAGAACGCTTGCCTGGTTGCCCCAGATGGTGCGGGCGGTGGATTTGCCGCGGCGCAGGTCGCTTTCATCCACCACATCGTCATGCAAAAGCGTCGCCGTGTGCATGAATTCCACGCTGGTGGCGAGCTTGATGTGGTGATCACCCTCGTAACCGAACATCGAGGCCGAAGCGAGCGTCAGCATCGGCCGCAGGCGCTTGCCGCCGGATGAGATCAGATGATTGGCCACCTCGGGTATCATCTGGACATCGGAACCCGCCTTGGAGAGGATAAGCTGGTTCACCCGTTCCATGTCGGGGCGGGTCAGGTCGACAAGCGGCTTGACGGATGCGAGTTTGTTTTTGCTTTCTTCAAGCGGTATGACGACGCCCAAGGGACAGGACTCCTGTTCGAATTTGAATTCGACAATAAAAACTGGCGCCTTGCGCGGCAAGGGGCGAATTGCCGCTAGCCATTCAAAAAGATGGGAATTTAGGGCTTATCCATGCGTGAACTGATCCGTACCAACGATGCCGTGCTGCTCTCCTTCGCTGAAAGCCTGATGAAGGACGCCGGCATCCACTGCCTTGTTGCCGATCAGGCGATGAGCATTCTGGAAGGTTCGCTCGGTCTTTTGCCCCGAAGGTTCCTTGTGGAAGAGGATCGTGCCGATGAGGGCCGACGCATCCTCATCGATGCCGGGCTGGGGGACGAGTTGCGGGGCGAAGAGGCTTAAGGCGACGTGGGCGACGATATTTCCGAAACGATTGACGCCTTTCACCGGGGCCGGTTTCACATCCTTCAGCCGAAGGGCAGGGGGCACCGCGCCGGCATGGACGCCATGCTTCTGGCCTCGCTGGTGGCGGATGACCGCCCCTGCCGGGTAGCAGATCTCGGTGCGGGTGCAGGTGCGGCGGGTTTTGCGGTTGCCGCCCGGCTGGAGACAGCCGGGGTAACGCTTTACGAACGCTCGCCGGAAATGGCGGATTTTGCCCGCCGCAGCCTGTTGCTACCGGAAAACGCTGCTTTTTCCGCTCGGGTAAGCGTGCGCGAGGCCGACGTTACCCTGCGGGCGAAAGCGCGTGTCGAGGCAGGATTGCCCGATGACTATTTTCACCATGTCATCATGAACCCGCCCTATAATGATGCGGGCGACCGCCGCACGCCGGATGCTCTGAAGGCCGAAGCCCATGCCATGACGGAGGGCCTGTTCGAGGACTGGATCAGAACCGCAGGGGCGATCATGGTTTCGGGCGGGCAGCTGTCGCTGATTGCACGGCCGCAATCGGTGGCGGACGTCATTGCCGCCTGCGGCAGCCGCTTCGGCGGCATGGAGATTACCCTCATCCATCCACGTCCTGGCGAGGACGCGGTGCGCATGCTGGTTACGGCCATCAAGGGCTCGCGGGCGAGGCTGTCATTCCGCTCGCCGCTCATCATGCACGAGGCCGACAGCCATGCCTTTACCCCCTTCGTGGATGACCTGAACAATGGCCGCATTGCCTATCGCCGTAATGTAAAGGCAATCAGAGCCGGCTTATAAATATCGCCGTTCCGCCGGCCGCACCATTGTGTTTTCCCGGGCGATACATACATGCCTGACGAACAGGCAAATGCTGCGAGGATTGAGTTGTGGGTTTTTTGAAGTATCTGGTACCGAAACGCTTTCGCAAAAAAGAACTCGTCATCCCTGTCGTGCGCATGCATGGCGCGATCATGGCGGGCGGCAGCCAGTTTCGTCCCGCGCTTAATCTAGCCTCCTATGCGCCGCTGCTTGAAAAGGCCTTCGCCATCAAGGACGCGCCGGCCGTCGCCATTTCGCTCAACTCTCCCGGCGGCTCGCCGGTACAGGCGCGGATGATCTATAATCGCATCCGCCAGCTTGCCGAGGAAAACGACAAGAAAGCCCTGATCTTCGTGGAGGATGTGGCGGCCTCCGGTGGCTACATGATCGCGCTTGCCGGTGATGAGATCATTGCCGACCCCACCTCCATCGTCGGCTCGATCGGCGTCGTCTCCGGCGGTTTCGGTTTTCCGGAAATGCTGCGGAAGATCGGCGTGGAGCGTCGCGTCTACACGGCCGGCGAAAACAAGGTCATCCTCGATCCCTTCCAGCCGGAAAAGGAAGGCGATATCGATTACCTGAAGTCGCTTCAGGTCGAAATCCACAATGTTTTCATTGATATGGTGAAGATGCGCCGCGGCGCGAAACTGGTCGACGATGAGACGATCTTCTCCGGCCTGTTCTGGACCGGCATGCGTGGCCTCGATATCGGCCTGATCGACGGGCTGGGCGACATGCGTGAGGTGTTGCGCCGCCGTTACGGCGAAAAGATCAAGCTTCAGCTCATCAGCGGCGGGCGCACCCTGTTCGGCAAAAAGGTGCCGGGCGTGAATGCGGCACTCGGCCTGAATGGCGAAAGGCTCGCTGCAGGCGCAGTCTCGGGACTTGCGGAGGTTGCCGAAGAAAAGGCATTGTGGTCGCGTTTCGGTCTTTGATATCGCGGGAATAGGGCCTTATGGCGCAGCTGATTACAATCATCCTTCTGGTGGTGGGATCCATCATCCTTTACCGCCGCTTTGTGCGCGACGCGCAAAAGCTGTCCGCAAAATCGAAACAGCGCGAAAAGGAACGCGAGACCGGCGCCATCGGCACGCTGATCAAGGACCCTGAGACGGGCGAATATCGCGTCAAGCGCGAGGATGATGCGTAACCGCGGGCGCGAAGCGAGGCGTTTCGCCGGCATCGGGGCTTAAGTCACAAGTTAACCCAAAAAGCAGCTTGTTCAGATATACCCCAATTTCTGCAAGTATTTTTGCCGGATTTATGCAACTACTGGTCCCCGATATTTGAGATCGATCTGCAGCGCTTCGCCCAAAGCTGGCTGAAGCCGCGCACGAGCTTGCTGGACGGGGTATTTTTTGCAGAAAGTTCATTCCATTCAGTTTTTGCGAGCAGTCGCAGCGCTGGCAGTCATGTTTTTCCACATTGCCGGCACGCCTTTCACGATCGGCGCAGCCGGAGTGGATGTTTTCTTCGTCATATCCGGATTTGTCATGGGGTTGGTCGCTGACAAGTCGCCACCCGGCAAGTTCCTGCGCCATCGTCTCTTCCGTATCGTGCCGCTTTACTGGGCCATCACATTCGTCATGTGCCTTGGCGCACTGGCCGGGGTGTTTTCCACCTTCACTTTCACGATGGAACATCTCTGGAAATCACTGCTCTTCGTCCCCTATGTCAACGCTGCGGGCCAGGTGACGCCGCTGGTGCTGGTGGGCTGGACGCTGAATATGGAGATATTCTTCTATCTTGTATTCGCGCTGGGTCTTGCATTGCGCGCGCCGATCGCCGTAACCGTCGTCATCCTGTCGGCAATGGTGGCCGTGGGGCAGCTGGCGGACTGGCAATCGCCATTCATGCAGATTTGGGCATCGCCCCTGCTGCTGGAATTCCTCGCGGGGCTTATCCTGTCTCGGATTGCCTTTGCGAGCATGCGCAGTGGTATCGCCGCTCTCGCCCTGTCTTTTGTCGGGTTTGCTTTTGCGGCGGGTATCGGTGAGCAATTTGGTCTTTTGCGTATCGTGAGCTGGGGCCTGCCTGCCTTTCTGCTCGTCGCGGGTTGTGTCTGGATCGAAAGAGCCGGTGGCTGGCCTGAAGCGTGGCTGAAGCCTTTCGAAATTGTCGGCGACGCCTCCTATGCGCTTTATCTCCTGCACGGGCTGGTCATTTCGATCGTCCTGAAGGTCATAGCACCGGGTTTTGCGGCGAGCATCGTGATCGTTGTCGTTGCGCTGGCTGTGTCTATTGCGGCGCATATTCTGTTTGAAAAGCCGGTCATCAGGCTTTTCAGAAAGTTCGCAGATCGCGGCATCGCAAGTTCACGGGCGGAGGCGGCGGGCTGATCCCCCACTGCTGCGGGTCGCCGTTTCGCATAAAACCTTGACCCTCAGGCCATGCCGTGGCACCAGTCCGCATCCGAAGTAAGTCAGTGCTTACTTGTCCTCCTAACGCCGCGATGACTGCAATGACCGATATTCCAGACCATATGAACCCGAAGCGTTCCTTTCAGGCGCTGATCCTGACGCTGCATAATTACTGGGCCGACAAGGGCTGCGCGGTGTTGCAGCCTTACGATATGGAAGTGGGCGCGGGTACGTTTCATCCGGCAACGACGCTGCGCGCACTCGGCCCGAAGCCGTGGAAGGCCGCTTATGTGCAGCCATCACGTCGTCCTTCCGACGGCCGTTACGGTGAAAACCCCAACCGTTTGCAGCATTATTACCAGTATCAGGTCATTCTGAAGCCCAACCCTTCGAACCTGCAGGAACTCTATCTCGGTTCGCTGAAGGCGATCGGCCTCGATCCCTTGCTGCACGATGTGCGCTTCGTTGAGGACGACTGGGAAAGCCCGACGCTCGGCGCCTGGGGTCTTGGCTGGGAATGCTGGTGCGACGGCATGGAAGTGTCGCAGTTCACTTACTTCCAGCAGGTTTGCGGCATTGAATGCTCGCCGGTCGCTGGCGAACTGACCTACGGTCTGGAGCGTCTGGCCATGTATGTTCAGGGCGTCGACAACGTCTACGACCTGAATTTCAACGGCCGCGAGGGCGAAGAGAAGATTTCTTATGGCGACGTCTTCCTGCAGGCCGAGCAGGAATATTCCCGTCACAACTTCGAATTTGCCGATACGGCCATGTTGCATCGCCATTTCATCGACGCCGAAAAGGAATGCCAGGCGCTTCTCGCCGCCGGTGCGCCCGGTGACAACGACAACCAGCGCCTGCACAAATGCGTTTTCCCGGCCTATGACCAGTGCATCAAGGCAAGCCACGTCTTCAACCTTCTGGATGCGCGCGGCGTGATCTCGGTTACCGAACGCCAGAGCTATATTCTGCGCGTACGCACGCTGGCGAAAGCTTGTGGCGAAGCCTTCCTGCTGACGGATGCGGGCGGGCTGAACTGGAACAGGGCCGCCTGACGATCTATCTAAGGCGGACAACAGTCTAACGTGCGGACGCCGCTCATGGCGTCCGCGCCTCTTGAGGAGGGGTCGGGAATGTTCATCACGCTGGCAATCATCGCGGCAATCGCGCTTTATGTCGTCTTCATCTATAACGGCCTCGTCAAGGCGCGGCAGATGAAGGAAGAGGCGTGGTCGGGCATCGACGTGCAGCTGAAACGCCGCGCCGATCTCATTCCCAACCTCATCGAGACCGTAAAAGGTTATGCCGCGCATGAAAAAACCACCTTCGAGGAGGTGATCGCCATGCGCAACCGCGCGCAGGCCGTGCCGGCGGGCGATGTCGAGGGTCGTGCACAGGCGGAAGGCCTGTTGTCGCAGGCGCTCGGTAAACTCTTTGCACTCGCCGAAGCCTATCCCGACCTCAAGGCCAACACGAATTTTCTGGAATTGCAGCGTTCGCTTGAAACCATCGAAGGCGAGCTCCAGATGTCGCGCCGTTATTACAATGGTGCGGCGCGCGATCTCAACGTCAAGGTGGAGAGCTTCCCGTCCAATCTGGTCGCCGGCCAGTTCGGGTTTTCCAAGGCACCTTATTTCGAGATCGACAATCCGGCCGACCGCGCCGTGCCGACGGTGAAATTCTGAGGACGCCGTTCCTCTGACGGTTTAAAAACCTCCCGCTCAAATTCCGATAATCCGGCTCCGTGCCGCATTCTTTGACAAGACGACGATCATGATCGAACTGACCATCACCCCGCCCGGCCACCCGCTTTCCGGCAAGGTTGAGCCGCCCGGCTCCAAATCCATCACCAACCGCGCGCTTCTGCTCGCCGGCCTCGCCAAGGGCAAAAGCCGCCTGACCGGGGCGCTGAAGAGCGACGACACGCTTTACATGGCCGAAGCCCTGCGCGAGATGGGCGTGAAGGTAACCGAGCCTGATGCGACGACGTTTGTGGTGGAAGGCACGGGCGTTTTGCAACAGCCGGAAAAGCCGCTTTTCCTCGGCAATGCCGGTACCGCCACGCGCTTCCTCACCGCCGCTGCCGCACTTGTCGATGGTGCCGTCATCATCGATGGTGACGAGCACATGCGCAAACGCCCGATCATGCCGCTGGTGGAGGCGCTGCGCTCCCTCGGTGTCGAGGCGGAAGCGCCGACCGGCTGCCCGCCCGTCACTGTCTGTGGCAAGGGCACGGGTTTCCCGAAAGGCAGCGTCACCATCGATGCCAACCTTTCCAGCCAATATGTGTCAGCGCTTCTGATGGCCGCCGCCTGCGGCGACAAGCCGGTCGATATCATCCTCAAGGGCGAGGAAATCGGCGCGAAAGGTTATATCGACCTCACCACCTCGGCCATGGAAGCCTTCGGCGCCAAGGTGGAGCGGGTCAGCAACGCCATCTGGCGCGTACATCCCACCGGCTATACGGCAACCGATTTCCACATCGAGCCGGATGCTTCCGCCGCCACCTATCTCTGGGGTGCGGAACTGTTGACCGGCGGCGCGATCGATATCGGCACGCCCGCCGACAAGTTCACCCAGCCGGATGCCAAAGCCTATGAGGTCATGGCCAAGTTTCCGCATCTGCCCGCCGAAATCGACGGCTCGCAGATGCAGGACGCCATTCCCACCATCGCGGTCCTCGCTGCCTTCAACGAAACGCCGGTGCGCTTCGTCGGCATCGCCAACCTGCGTGTCAAGGAATGCGACCGCATCCGCGCCGTCTCGCTCGGGCTCAACGAAATCCGTAGCGGTCTGGCGCATGAGGAAGGCGACGACCTGATCGTGCATTCCGATCCGGCGCTGGCGGGCCAGACGGTGAATGCCTCCATCGATACTTTCGCCGACCACCGCATCGCCATGAGTTTTGCGCTGGCGGCGCTGAAGATCGGCGGCATCGCCATCCAGAACCCTGCCTGCGTGGGCAAGACCTATCCGGCTTACTGGAAAGAGCTCGCCTCGCTCGGCGTCGAGTACACGGAAAAGGAAAGCGCTGCCGAACCGCAGCACTGAACGTATTGAGGAGGGACTGCCCCGTGAAGACCATCGCCGCAAGACTTCTCGCGTTGTTCGTCTTCCTGGGCGCGGCCTTTCCGGCCCTGGCGGAAGAATTCATCCGCTCCTATCATTCCGTCGTCGAGGTGGCGGCGGATGGCAAGCTGGCGGTGACGGAAACCATCACCGCGCGCGCCGAAGGGCAGAACATCAAGCGCGGCATCTTCCGCGATTTCCCGCTTTATGCGCTGGATGCGAATAACCGCCGCACCAAGGTGGATTTCAACGTCGTTTCTGTGGAGCGCGATGGAGCTCCGGAAAACTGGCGCACCGAAACTATCGATGGCGGCATCCGCATCTATACCGGCAGCGCCGACCGTTTTCTGCCGACCGGCGAACATATCTTCCAGATCACCTACACGACCGCCCGGCAAATCCGTTATTTCAGCGATTATGACGAGCTGACCTGGAACGTCACCGGCAATGGCTGGCAGTTCCCGATGGGCGAGATTTCCGCGACCGTGGTTTTGCCTGAGGGCGTTAAGGCGACAGACACCAACGTCTTTACCGGACCACTCGGTGCAAAAGGCAAGGACGCCCGCATCCTCAGCGAAGGCAACGAGGTGTTCTTCGCCTCCACCCGCCCGTTTACGGTGGGCGAGGGCATGACGATTGCCGTCAAGCTGCCGAAGGGCGCAATTGCAGCACCCGATACCTCGCAGGAGGCGGGCTGGTGGCTGCGCGACAATCTGGCCATCCTGCTTTCGGGAGGCGGGCTTTTTGTCGTGCTGCTTTATTATCTGCGGGCGTGGTTCGCGGTGGGCCGTGATCCCGCAAAGGGCGTGGTGGTGCCGCGCTGGGATGCACCGGAGGGGCTTTCCCCGGCTTTGGTCAATTACGTCGATAACCGCGGTTTTTCCGGCGCGGGCTGGACGGCGCTCTCCGCCTCGGCCCTTGATCTCGCGGTCAAAGGCTATGTCGTTCTGGAGGATCTGAAGAATTCCATCGTCATCCGCCGCACGGAAAAGGCAACCGCCGCCGATCTGCCGACCGGGCAGAAGACGCTGCTTTCCGCCATCGGCGGTGCAGGCAAGGTACTGACCATCGACAAGGCCCATGGGGCGGAAGTCGAGAAGGTCGGCACGCAGTTCCGTGCGGCGATAGAAAAGGAACATCGCGGCAAATATTACCGCAGCAATGCCGGTTATATCGTTTTCGGTATCTTCCTCAGCATCGCCATCATCATCGCGACGCTGGTGTTTGGCGATCTTGATGAAAGCGCCATTGCCGCCATACTGGTGTTCGGCTTTTTCTCTTTCTTCTTCAGCATCCTGTCGATCGGTATCGGCCGGCAGTTTTCGCGTGGCGCGCCACTGCGCAAGCGCATCGGCGGCATCGTCATGCTGGCCTTTGCCGGTTTCGTGGCCTTTTCAGCCATTGGCGGTATTGCCACGCAAATCCTGCTGGATGTCACGCATGATACCAAGTCGCTGGCGCTGACCGCCATCGGCGGCATCGTGCTCACCAATGCGCTGTTCCTGTTTCTTATGGGCGCGCCGACGCCGCTCGGCCGCAAACTGATGGACGGCATCGAAGGGCTTAGAACCTATCTGACGCTGGCGGAAAAAGACCGGATGAACATGGCGAGCGCTCCCGCCATGTCGCCGCAACATTTCGAGACGCTGCTGCCCTATGCCGTGGCGCTCGGCGTCGAAAAGCCCTGGAGCCGCACCTTCGAGACCTGGCTTGCGACAGCCGCCGCCGGTGCCGCAGTGGCAAGTTATGCGCCCGGCTGGTATTTGGGCAGCAATTACGGCAGCTTCGGCGACAGGATCGGCGGCTTTTCCACCTCCATGGCAAGCACCATCGCCTCCACCATCCCACAACCCGTCAGCTCGTCCAATTCCAGCTTTTCGGGCGGTGGCGGCGGCGGCGGTTTTTCGGGCTCCGGCGGCGGCGGTGGTGGCGGCGGCGGCTGGTGATGCGCGCCGGCGGTAATTTAACCGAATGCCTTGGTGACTTTTGCCGCGTTGCTTGCTAAGCCGACCGCTGTCGCTTTTCGCGGCATACATCGTCCGACAAAAGATACAAAGATAAAGTCCTTATCCCATGCCCGATCTTCTGCTTGAACTTCGCTCCGAGGAAATCCCCGCCCGCATGCAGCGCAAGGCGGCGGGCGATCTGAAGAAACTCGTCACCGATGCCTTGGTGGAGAGAGGGCTGACCTATGAGGGCGCGCGCGAATATTGGACGCCGCGCCGCCTGACGCTGGATATTCGCGGCCTCAACGCCCGCTCCGCCGATGTGCGCGAAGAAAAGAAGGGCCCGCGCACCGACGCTAATGAAAAGGCCATCGAAGGCTTTTTGCGCGGCGCCGGTCTCAATGATATCTCGGAAGCCCAGGTCGTTTCCGACCCGAAGAAGGGCGATTTCTACGTCGCCATCATCAACAAGCCCGGCCGCCCGGCGGAAGAGATCATTGCCGAGGTGATGCCCGGCATCATCCGCTCCTTCCCCTGGCCGAAATCCATGCGCTCCGGCCCGGCCTCCATGCCGAAGGGTTCCAGCTATGCCGGCATCGAAGGCAAGGGCTCCGAAAGCCTTCGCTGGGTGCGCCCGCTGCAATCCATCGTCTGCCTGTTCGGCCCCGAGCATGACGAGACGCAGGTCATTCCTTTCGTGATTGACGGCATCGTCGCCGGAAACGTCACCTATGGCCACCGTTTCCATGCGCCGGGCCCGATCACCGTGCGCCGTTTCGAGGACTATGTCTCGAGCCTCGAAAAGGCCAAGGTCATTCTCGATGCCGAGCGCCGCAAGGATATCATCCTGCATGACGCCAAGGACCTGGCCTTTGCCAATGGTCTCGATCTGGTCGAAGACGAAGGCCTGCTGGAAGAAGTCTCCGGCCTTGTCGAATGGCCGCAGGTGCTGATGGGCACCTTCGAGGAAGATTACCTGCAGATCCCGGCGGAAATCATCCGCCTCACCATCAAGACCAACCAGAAGTGTTTCGTTACCCGCAATCAGGGTGCGGAAGAAGGCCTTTCCAACCGCTTCATCCTGATCTCGAATATCGAGGCAAGCGATGGCGGCAAGGAAATCATCCACGGCAACGGCAAGGTCGTGCGCGCCCGCCTGTCGGATGCCCGCCATTTCTGGAACCGCGACCAGGGCGATCTGCCCGATCTCGACACCTTGAAGGATTCGGCCGCGAAATTCAGCCTCGATCTCAAGAAGCCGCTCGACCAACGCATGGCGAAGCTCGATGCGCTGAACGTGACGTTCCATGCCAAGCTCGGTTCTCAGGGCGAACGCGTTACCCGCATCCGTGAACTGGCGAAGGCGCTGGCCCCCGTCGTTGGTGCCGATGAAGCGCTGGTAGACCGCGCCGTGGTGCTGGCCAAGGCCGACCTGCGCACCGAAGCCGTCGGCGAATTCCCTGAGCTTCAGGGCCTGATGGGCCGCAAATATGCGGCGCTGCAGGGCGAAAACGAAAGCGTCGCCGCGGCCATCGAAGACCACTATAAGCCGCAAGGCCCTTCGGATCGCCTGCCGGCCGACAAGGTGGCGATCACGGTCGCTTTGGCCGACAAGCTCGATACCCTCGTGGGTTTCTGGGCCATCGATGAAAAGCCCACCGGTTCGAAGGACCCCTTCGCTCTGCGCCGTGCGGCGCTGGGCGTGGTGCGGATTATTCTGGAGCGGAATGTTCGGCTGCCAATAGCGGACATTTTCGAACCATGGCTAAAGCACGTTACGGAAAACGTGACTTTCGCGAAAAATCCGGATGACGTCATGTTCGAAGTGGAGGCTGATCTTCTGGCCTTCTTCCATGATCGCCTGAAAGTCTATCTCCGCGACCTCGGTGCCCGTTACGATCTGATCGACGCCGTCCTGACACCGGAATCCGATGATCTCCTGTTGATCGCCCGCCGTGTCGAGGCGCTTACCGCCTTCATCACCGGCGAGGATGGCCGTAACCTTCTGGCGGGCGCCAAGCGCGCCACCCAGCTTCTGGCCGCCGAGGAAAAGAAGGGCACCGTGGTTGCCGATGGCGTCTCTGAAGAGCTGCTGAAGCTCGACGCCGAAAAGGCGCTTTACGCGGCGATCAAGTCTGCCTCTGCCGATGCCGCGAAGGCTGTCGAAGGTGAGGATTTCCGCTCGGCCATGCAGGCGCTTTCGACGCTGCGTGCGCCGGTCGACAAGTTCTTCGAGGATGTGCTGGTCAATGACGAGGATGCGGCCATCCGCGCCAACCGTCTGGCGCTGCTGAAGGCCATCCGCGAGGCAACCGGTACGGTTGCGGATTTCTCGAAGATTACGGGGTGATGGATTGGGTGGCCGGGTATGTCAGCGTACTTGGTTCACCCCCCTCTGTCCTGCCGGACATCTCCCCCTCAAGGGGGGAGATCGAATCGTGGCGACCTCTCGGTGATCTTTGAGGTTGCGAATTTTTGCAGAGAGCCAGCTTCTTGCCGATCTCCCCCCTTGAGGGGGAGATGTCCGGCAGGACAGAGGGGGTAAGCAGCAACCGCGACTCTCACAGAATGGCTCCCAATTGACCCAAACGCCTCCCCAAATCCTCATCAGCGCCTGCCTCCTCGGCCAGCCCGTCCGCTATGACGGCAAGGGCAAACCCCTGTCCCACCCCACAATAGAGCGCTGGCGAAGCGAGGGCAGGCTGGTGACGATCTGTCCGGAAATGGCCGGCGGCATGCCCGTTCCGCGCCCGCCGGCGGAAATCGAAAATGGTGCCTCCGGTCTCGATGTGCTGGAGGGCCGCGCCCGAGTGCTGGAGGTGACCGGCGGCGATGTCACGGCGGAATTTATCGCCGGTGCGGAAAAGGCGCTTGCCTTTGCCAAAGCCAATTGCTGCACCCATGCGCTGCTGATCGATGGCAGCCCGTCCTGCGGCTCGGTCGCGATCTATGACGGTTCGTTCTCCGGCCTTAAACATCCGGGCAACGGCGTGACGGCGGCGCTGCTCGAAAAAGCCGGTATTGCCGTATTTTCACCTGCTGATATCGATCGTCTCGATGCGCTGACCCGCTGAAATGAGGTGCCGCAAACACGGCATCGCCAGCTTCTCGACGTGGTAAATACTCTCTGCCGTCATCCTCGACCTTGAGGCAAGGATCCACAATGCAATCTGGCCATGGGTCCTCGGGTCGAGCCCGGGGATGACGCCGAATATGTAGGGAACATTTTGGAGAGCATATAAAAATGCCGGGTCTGTGCCCGGCATTTTTGTTTCAATCGCATGAGACCGTTCGCGGTCACCCCGCCATACGCATCTGCTCTGCCATGCCGTGAAGCTGGTGGCCGGAGGAGACGCGGAAGCCCCGGATGAGGTTCAGCAGTTCTTCCGTGTCCACGGCCAGCGCTTCGGCCGAAGCCGTGGTTTCTTCCGCCATGGCGGCATTGTGCTGGGTGGCGACGTCGAGCTGGTTGAGGGATGAGGAGATCGAGCGCAATGTCGTATCCTGTTCGGCGGCCGAATGGGCGATCTTGCTGACGATCTCGTTTGCGGATTTGATCTGGTCCGAAATGCGTTTCAGCGCATCGCCGGCCTCTCCGACAAGACGCACGCCGTTTTCCACCTGGGCAGAAGAACGGGCGATCTGGTCCTTGATTTCCTTGGCAGCGGCGGCGGATTTCTGCGCCAGTTCGCGCACTTCCTGCGCCACCACGGCAAAACCCTTACCGGCTTCACCGGCACGTGCTGCCTCCACGCCGGCATTCAGCGCCAGAAGGTTGGTCTGGAAGGCGATGTCGTCGATCACGCCGATGATGTTCGAAATCTGGTCGGAAGATTGCTCGATGCCGCTCATCGCTGATATCGCCTCTTCCACCACCCGGTCGCTGCGCATGGTCTCCGAGCTGACGGTGGTGACGCGCTTGGCGGCGTCTGCCGCGCCTTCGGCCGTCTGGCGTACCGCAACCGTCAATTCGTCCAGCGCCGCGGACGTCTCTTCCAGATTGGCAGCCTGCCGTTCGGTGCGCTGCGAAAGCTCGTTGGAGGCCTTGCGGATTTCTTCCTTGGAGCCGCCAATATCGATGCTCTTGGAATTCACCTTGGCCATGGCGGCATCAAGATGGGTCAGGGCCTCGTTGAAATTGTCGCGCAGCGCCGCATAACGGTTGCCGAGATCGCCGCAACGCACGGTCAGATCGCCGCCCGCCAGCTTTTCCAGCGCCTCGCCGATGGTGGTGACGACGCGGGCCTGCAATGCGGCTTCGTCGCGCTGCATGTCGAGATTGTTCTGGCGCTCGGTGTCGAGCTGGTTCTGCTGTTCTTCCTGCCGGCGCTGCATGGCGTGGCGCTCGCGCACCTTGTCCTGCAGCGAAGCGGTGGCCTTCGCCATCATGCCCACTTCGTTGGTGAGGCCGGTGTGAGGAATGGTGAGCGAGACGTTTTCATTGGCCACTTCACCAAGCGCACGGTGAATATCGCCGAGCGGTTTCGAAATGCCACGGATGACATAGAAGGCGGCGGCAAGCGCCAGCACGAAGATGGCGGCACCGATGGACAGCGCCTTCATCACCTCGCCGCGGACCTGCGCATTCAGATCATCGATATAAACGCCGGTCGCGACCACCACCTGCCAGGGTTCGAATGCAAGCGCATAGGAACTTTTGGCGTAGTCATTGCCTTCCATGCCGGGCTTCGGGCCATAAAAACTCGTCTGGCCGCCGCCGTTGCGGCCAAGCCGCACCAGCTCGTCACGATAAGCGAAGCCCTTGCTGTCTGGTTTGCCCTTGTAGTTTTCGCCAACCCGCTTGGCATCGGGATGAAACTTCATCGTCACGTCATAGTCGTAACCGAACAGATAGCCATCAGGGGTGAACCGCATGGCGCTGACGGTGGCGTAAGCCTGTTTCATGGCTTCTTCCCGCGAGAGCGTTCCGGCCGTTTCCTTGTCATGGAAGGATTGCAGAATGGAAATCGCCGATTGCACCTGCGTCCGCAGCATGCCGTAGCGTTCCTCATAGATCGCATCGGTGGCGGATTTCAGCTGGTAAAAGGTCGCTACGGAGAAAGCGGCCATAAGGGCCACCACGAGCACGATCAGTTGACGGGAGATGGAGAGATTCTTCATGGGCGCTCACAAACGTTTTGCGTCGCGGCCTTGAAAGGCCGCGAGCTGCCGAAGTTTCGGAAATGGAAAGGGCGCCTGATGCGCGGTGATGGACCTGAAAAGCGAGCGTCCGCCCCAGGCCTCATATTGTGCTGCATTGCACCATGAAGTCACTTAGCGACCAAAAATTTGAATAAATATTTAATTAGCGGAAGCTTTATCAGCTTGGCTGACAGAATAACGGCCGGAAAATATATTATTCCCCGAATGGTTGCCGAGGCTTACGACAAATACAGCAATGACGCGATTATTTGACGTTTGTCAGGAAGGTGCGCCTAGTGCTGCCCGTCAGTTGCCACGCAATTTGAAATCCGGGAATTCGGGTGGGGCGACCACCGAAGCGCTGGCTGGAGCTGCGGCATTATCGGTAGAGATTTCCTTGACGCCGGCGGTCGTCGTCGTCACGTCGATACCGGCAGGTGTCGAAACCGTTTCTTGAGGATGCGCCACGGGTTCGGCATCGTCATAGGTTGCGATTGCGGAGCTGGAGGTTTCCGGCATCCATGCGGGATTGGTGCTGACGAAGGTAACCGGCGCACCTCCGAGCCATGCCTCGGTGCGGATGAGTGTGCGTTTGCCGTCGACTTCGCGCATTTCGGTGTGTTGCGTGCCCGGCTCGATCGAAGGAATGGCATAACCCTGCGCTGTGGTCTTGTCTTTCACCGGTTCGCAGTCCGTGCAGTCACGGCGAATGAAGCTGCCATTGCTGGTATGCACGCCATTGATATATTCGATGGAAGACGCCATGGCCGACCCGCTGGTCAGCGCGATAATGGCTGTCAAAAGAAGACGACGCATCGAAAAACCCCCGAAATAACCGCAAAACCCGTGGCTCAGGCACGGCGCGTCATTCAATATTCAGGCAAATATTACTGGTCTTTCGTTTCCATCGGGTCAGCAAACTTGGTAAAAATTGAACGAAATATTCGCCCCATCACCGTTTGCTGCAAGTATCAGGCCTTTTCCCGGGCCACGGCCTGCCAGCCGATATCGCGGCGGCAGAAGCCGTTTTCCCATTCAACCCTGTCCGTGAGTGCATAGGCGCGTGCCTGCGCCTCCGTCACGTCTTTTCCTAAGGCGGTGACGTTCAGCACACGTCCGCCGGTTGCGACGAGTTTGCCGTCCTTCAGTGCCGTTCCGGCATGGAAGACCTTCGCCTCCGCGCTGGCCTCGGGAACATGGGCAATCGGCGTGTTCTTGTCGTAAGCGCCGGGATAACCTTTGGAAGCCAGAACGACAGTCAGCGCCGCATCATCGCGCCATTCCGCCTGCACCTTGTCCAATGTGCCGGTGGCGGTGGCGTAGAGGATCGGCAGAAGGTCGCTCTTGAGGCGCATCATCAGCACCTGGCACTCGGGATCGCCGAAGCGCACATTATATTCGATCAGTTCCGGGCCTTTGGCGGTGATCATCAGGCCGGCGAAGAACACGCCCGAGAAGGGATTGCCGTCCTTGGCCATGCCGGAAATCGTCGGCTCGATGATCTCCTTCATGGTGCGCTCCACCATGGCAGGCGTCATGACGGGGGCGGGGGAATAGGCGCCCATGCCGCCGGTATTCGGGCCGGTATCGCCATCGCCGACGCGTTTGTGATCCTGCGCGGTTGCAAGCGCCAGCGCCGTCTTGCCGTCCGAAAGGCAGAAGAAGCTCGCTTCCTCACCATCGAGGAAGGCTTCCACCACCACTTCGGCGCCGGCCGTGCCGAAAGCGCCATCGAAACATTCGTCGATGGCGGCAAGCGCTTCCGCTTCCGTCATCGCCACGGTCACGCCCTTGCCGGCGGCAAGCCCGTCCGCCTTGATGACGATGGGCGCACCCTGTTCACGAACATAGTCCCTGGCCGGTTCGGCGGATTTGAAACGCTGGTAAGCGCCGGTCGGAATATCGTAACGGGCGCAGAGATCCTTGGTGAAGCCCTTCGAGCCCTCAAGCTGGGCAGCAGCCTTCGAAGGTCCGAAAGTCGCGATGCCGGCGGCACGCAGATCATCCGCAAGACCCGCCACCAGCGGCGCTTCCGGGCCGATAACGACGAAGTCGATCGCCTTTTCCTTTGCAAAGGCGATGACGGCGGCGTGGTCTTCTACGTTCAGCGCCACCAGCGTCGCGTGGTCGGCAATGCCGGGATTGCCGGGGGCGGCATAAAGCGCATCGAGCAGGGGAGACTGGGCGATTTTCCACGCCAGCGCATGTTCGCGTCCGCCGGAACCGATCAACAGAACTTTCATGGTCAACACCCCTGCAAATTCGCCAGTAACCTTGTGTCAGGGGCGTTAAGGGCAGGGGGGCGAAAGGTCAAGACGAATATATGGCGATTGTCGCGCGTTGAGCCTGCGAATAGAGGCTGCAAATCCCTCCTGCGTCATGCCGGACTTGATCCGGTATCCAGCCACGGCGCGTCTGCGCCGTGAAGGGAGCCTTTTGCGATCAACGACTTGGTCGCACTGGACCCCGGGTCAAGTCCGGGGTGACGGTGTGCGGATGGTGCCATTCTGCCTCAGGAATCGCTTTTCGAGACGCCGCAGTCACTACGAAGAATCGCCTGTCTTTCCCCTGAAGCCAGCCTTTCCTGTGGAATCGTTGTCGCCTCTTGTTGTCACGCCACAATCAGACATTATGTTCGCCGCTCCAGACGCCACATCAGAGAACCTCATGACCGCAGATAATGCCCGCCTCGCCACGCTCATCGCCTCCGAAATCAACGCCCGCCCCGATCAGGTGAAGGCGGCGGTGGGGCTGCTGGACGAGGGCGCGACCGTTCCCTTCATCGCCCGTTACCGCAAGGAGGTGACCGGCGGCCTTGATGACACCCAGCTTCGAACGCTGGCGGAACGCCTTGTCTACCTGCGGGAACTCAATGCGCGCCGCGCCTCCATCGTCGAGACCATCAACGGTCAGGGGAAGATGACCGATGCGCTGATGGTCAAGATCATGCAGGCGGGCACCAAGGCGGAACTGGAAGACCTCTATCTGCCCTATAAGCCGAAGCGCCGAACCCGCGCGGAAATCGCTCGCGAACGGGGTCTCGGTCCGCTGGCGCAAGCCATCTGGGATAACCGCGCCAGCGATCCGGCAAAGCTTGCGGAGGCCTATATCAAGGGTGAAGTAGCAGATGTGAAGGCAGCGCTTGAAGGCGCGCGCGACATCGTGGCCGAGACGATGACGGAAAATGCCGATCTTCTCGGTCGGCTGCGCGACTATATGCGCCAGAACGCCATTTTCCGCGCCAAGGTGGTGGATGGCAAACAGGCGAGCGGCGAGAAGTTCTCCGACTATTTCGATCATTTCGAACGCTGGGCAACCGTGCCGGGCCACCGTGCGCTCGCCATGCTGCGCGGCTGGAACGAAGAAGTGCTGACACTGACGATCGATGTCGATGCTGATGATCCGTCGCCGGTCAAGCCGGCCCAACGCACCGTCGCTGCCGCCTTCGATATCCGCAATGCCGGCCCCGCCGATCAGTGGCTGATGGAAGTGGCGGGCTGGACCTGGCGTGTGAAGCTCTCCATGTCGCTGTCGCTCGATCTCATGCGCGAAGTGCGTGAGCGGGCCGAAGAAGAGGCGATCAATGTTTTCGCCCGCAATCTGAAAGACCTGCTACTGGCGGCACCGGCGGGTTCCCGCGCCACCATGGGTCTCGATCCCGGCATCCGCACCGGCGTCAAGGTGGCCGTGGTGGATGGCACCGGCAAGCTCCTGGAGACCACGACGGTCTATCCATTCCCGCCGAAGAACGATGTGCGCGGCACGCAGGCGGAACTCGCTATGCTCATCCGCAAGCACAATGTCGAGCTGATTGCCATCGGCAATGGCACCGGCAGCCGCGAAACGGAGAAGCTGGTGGCGGATCTTCTGGCGCAGATGCCCGCTTCGGCTTCCGGCACAAAACCCACCAAGGTCATCGTTTCGGAAGCGGGTGCATCGGTCTATTCCGCTTCGGAACGGGCGGCGGCAGAATTCCCCAATCTCGACGTTTCGCTGCGCGGGGCTGTCTCCATTGCCCGCCGCCTTCAGGATCCATTGGCGGAACTGGTGAAGATCGAACCGAAATCCATCGGCGTTGGTCAATATCAGCACGATGTCGATCAGGGCCGCCTCAGCCGCTCGCTTGATGCCGTCGTGGAAGATGCGGTGAATGCCGTCGGCGTTGATCTCAATACGGCCTCGTCGCCGCTTCTGGCGCGTGTGTCCGGTCTTGGCAGTTCGATCGCCGACGCCATCGTCGCCCATCGCGATCAGACTGGCCCCTTTTCAAGCCGTAAGGATTTGCTGAAGGTGCCGCGGCTTGGCCAGCGCACCTTCGAACAATGCGCCGGCTTCCTGCGCATCCCGAACGGCAAGGAACCGCTGGATGCGTCTTCGGTTCACCCGGAAGCCTATGGTGTGGCGAAAAAGATCGTCGCCGCCTGCGGCCGCGATCTGCGCACGTTGATGGGCGACAGCGCCACGCTGAAGGGGCTCGATCCGAAACGCTTCATCGATGAACAGTTCGGCCTGCCGACCGTCAAGGACATCATCGCCGAGCTGGAAAAACCCGGCCGCGACCCGCGCCCGAGCTTCAAGACCGCGACCTTCGCAGACGGTGTGGACGAGATTACCGATCTGAAGCCGGGCATGTTGCTGGAAGGCACCGTCACCAACGTTGCTGCGTTCGGTGCTTTCGTGGATATCGGCGTGCATCAGGATGGGCTGGTGCATGTCTCGCAGCTTGCCGACCGTTTCGTGAAAGACCCGCATGAGGTCGTCAAGGCGGGCGATGTCGTTAAGGTCCGAGTCGTTGAAGTGGATGTGAAACGCAAGCGCATCGGTCTCACCATGCGCAAGGATGGCGGTGAGGCAGCGCCTCAGCCGATGCGTGAGAAGGGCAATGCCAGCGCCATGCGCCACGCGACATCCAAGCCGAAAGATCGCAACGAGGGGTCGCAATCCGGTGGTGCTCTTGCCGCCGCACTGGCTGAAGCAATGAAGCGACGCTGACCTAGGGTTGAAATGATTTTTTACCGAAAAGCCCTGCCGGGTACCCCGGCAGGGCTTTTTATTTGATGAAATCGTTCAATTTTTTTGAAATAAGACTATCTTGAAACTTGTGCCGAAAGGAATACGGTCAGCAAAATTGATAAGTGAGACTTAGCAATTGGGGGTGCCATGGCGTCGTCTCTGCATGTTCTTCTCGAAAAGATAATCAAGATCGGTGATCTTGCCGTCCACAGCCCGCAGGGTAGCCGCACATTTGGCGACGGCACTGGAAAACGGGTTGTTCTGAATTTCACCGACGAAGCCGCCATGCAGGAGATCGCTGCCGATCCTGCATTGAAACTCGCCGAAATTTATATGGAAGGCCGTATGACCATCGCCGAGGGCGATATTTACGACTTTCTGGCACTGGTCAAAGGCAATACGCTGAGCGAAGCCTTGTCCTTCGGCATGGTCTGGCGCGGCATGGCGCGCATCATCGCCGCCCGCATCAAGATGCATCTGCCGGTCAATCACAACAAGAGCAACGTCGCCCATCATTATGATCTGAGCGCCAAGCTGTTTGACCTCTTCCTTGATGAGGACTGGCAATATTCCTGCGCTTATTTCAACCCGCCCGGTATCAGCCTCTATGAGGCGCAGGTTGCCAAAAAACGGCATATCGCTGCCAAGCTGATGACCGAGCCGGGCCAGAGCGTGCTGGAGATCGGTTCCGGTTGGGGCGGCATGGCGATGTATGTCGCCGAAAGCGCCGGTGCCGATGTGACGGGCATCACGCTCAGCGAAGAGCAGCTGCGTGTTTCCCGCGACCGGGCGGCAAAACGCGGTATCGCCGGCAATGTCCGCTTCGAATTGCAGGATTACCGTTATCTGCCCGCCTCGAAGAAATATGATCGCATCGTCTCCGTCGGCATGTTCGAACATGTCGGGCCGACGCATTATCGCGATTACTTCGACAAGGTGGCGGAGGTGCTCGATGACAAGGGCGTGATGGTACTGCACTCCATCGGTCAGCCCTATCCGGCACTGGCGACCAACCCCTTCATCGAAAAATATATTTTCCCCGGCGGCTATATCCCTTCGCTTGCCGAGGTGCTGCCGGCGATCCAGAAGTCGGGACTGCTGGTAAAGGATATCGAAATTCTGCCCATGCATTACGCCCATACGCTGCGGCACTGGCGAGAACGTTTCGTGGCGCGCAAGGCCGAGGCGATCGCACTTTACGACGAGCGCTTCTTCCGCATGTGGGAATTTTATCTGGCGGGGTCCGAAATGGCCTTCACCCATGAAAATTTCCATATTTTCCAGATCCAGCTCGCCAAGGATCGCGATGCCGTGCCGCATAATCGCGATTACATCGCCCGCAACGAGGCGAAGCTGCTGGAGTTTGAAAAGACCCGTCCACCTCTGGAGAAGGTAACGTTCTAGGGCCTGGGCATTTTCCACCGTCATGCCGGACCTGATCCGGCATCCAGCCAGCCCAAGTCCTTGGGCTGAAAAGTGTCTTCCCGCCGCGCCGACGCGTGTCGGCTGGATTCCGGCTCAGGGTCGGAATAACGGAAGAGGTAGTCGCCAGTTTTCTTCCTGCGCTGGTTAATGGAATGGAAAGACAATCCCTCTAATTCTACGGGCACCTGTCTGTATTGCGTTTCTGGGGTTCTTTTCATGTTCAAGCCATCAGCGGCAGTCGCCGCCTGTGTCCTGTCGCTTTTTGCTGTGGGCAACGCCCATGCCGAAGGCTGGTTTTCCGGCGACTGGTATCTGAAGCTCGGCGGTGCGGGTTTCACTGCGCCGAAATATCAGGGCGATAACAAGAATGAATTCGGCTTCTCGCCGATCATTTCACTCGGACGTCAGGGGCAGGGCGCGCGCTTCACCTCCCGCAACGACAGCGCCTCGATCTCGCTTCTGGACAATGGTCCGATCAGCATGGGTCTTGCCGGCAAGCTGGTTTCTCCGCGTGACGAAGGCGACTCTTCCGATCTGAAAGGCATGACCCGCATCAAGCGCGGTGGCGAGCTTGGCGGTTTCGCCGAAGCCTATCCGACCGACTGGCTGCGCGTTCGTGGTGAAGTCCGTCAGGGCATCCGCAGCCATAGCGGCGTGGTCGGTGATGTTGCCGTTGATGCCTTCACCGATATCGCCCCTGGCATCCAGATTTCCGCCGGCCCGCGCGCCACATGGGTGAGTAGCAAATATAACGAGCGCTATTACGGCGTTAGCGCAGCGCAGACAGCTGCCGGCGCGCCTTCGCCCTATAGCCCGGGCGGTGGCCTTCATTCCGCCGGCATCGGCGCCGCCATCACCTGGAAGGTTACCGAGAACGCCGAAGTCGGTTCGTTTGCGGAATATCGCCGCCTGACGGGCGACGCCGCCGACAGCTCGCTGGTGCGCGAGCGCGGTTCGAAAAACCAGTTCATCATCGGCGTTCAGGCAAGCTATAAATTCAATTTCTCGCTGCCCTGAGGTAGATGAACGCGTTGTTTGGAGATTGAAAACCCGCAGCATTCTGCTGCGGGTTTTTTCTATCCAAATAATCGGTGTCATCCTCGGGCGTGACCCGAGGATCCATTGATTTCAACGGGTGGTGGATCCTCGGGTCAAGCCCGAGGATGACAGTGGAGAGGTGAGGCGCTTTGCCGGTCGCCCGAGGGCAAATCACCAAAAACCGCGCATCTTTGCACTTTGAAAACCGTTCCGATTTTCCCGCCAATGCTGTAGAACCATCCCATGGTTCACCACAGCGATTTATCAGACCGCGTTTCCGACGCGCCATCCAATAACTGGGTCTATCGCATTTTGCCGAGGTCCCTCTGGCCCTATGCGCAGCTCGCAAGATGGGATCGCCCCATCGGCTGGCAATTGCTGATGTGGCCGTGTTTCTGGTCCGCCGCCCTTGCGGCCAATGCTGCGACGGTGAGCGGCGGCTTTTCCTGGGGCACGCTGATCTGGCACCTGGTGCTGTTTTTCATCGGATCGGTGGCGATGCGCGGTGCCGGTTGCACCTATAATGATCTGGCCGACCACAAGATCGACATGGCCGTGGCGCGCACCCGTTCCCGGCCGCTGCCATCGGGCCGCGTGACCCGGCTGCAGGCCAAGGTCTTCATCGTGTTGCAGGCGCTTGCCGGATTTCTGGTGCTCTTGCAGTTCAACAGCTTTGCAATCGCGACAGGCATCTTCTCGCTGATCTTCGTGGCGATCTATCCTTTTGCCAAGCGCTTCACCAACTGGCCGCAATTTTTCCTCGGCCTTGCCTTTTCGTGGGGCGCACTGATGGGCTGGGCCGGGCAGTTCGGATCGATCGCCTGGCCGGCTGTCCTGCTTTATGTCGGCTCCATCGCCTGGACGATCGGTTATGATACAATCTACGCCCATCAGGACAAGGAAGACGACACGGCAGTCGGCATCGGTTCGACCGCCCTGCTGTTTGGAGAAAACACACATCGCTGGCTGGTTTTTCTTTATGGCACAGCCCTTGCCATGATCGCCCTGTCCTTCTGGGGCGCGGGCGTTAACGTCATTGCCTATAGCGGCCTTGCCGCTGCGGCCATCATGTTGTTCCGCCAGGTCTGGGTGCTGGATATCGACGACGTCGAGCAATGCCTCGTATTGTTCAAATCCAACAACCGTGTCGGCGTGATGATTTTTGCCGGCCTCATCCTGCCGCTTCTGCTGGTGTGAACCACCGGAATAAAGATACGAAAAAAGCCCGGCCGCATTGTTGCGCGCCGGGCTTTTGATTGTCTTGCTGAAGGTTATCAGCTGCGGGCGATGATTTCCTTGCCCTCGATCTTCATGCTCATGCCGAGCGAGCCGGTGGAGCGACGAACGAGGAAGCGCGGGCGGCGATCGGCGAAATAGGAATGGCGGCGGCGCGGGCGGGTATTCTGGGTGCGCACCTTGCCGAGATGTTCTTCCAGCGGGCGGGCAACGCCATCGGCTTCCACCATCAGCATGGGAATGCGGTAGGCTTCAGACCAGCTGCGCCAGTCGGCGGCGATATCGCAGAGATCATGGGCGACCAGCAGCGGAACGCAGAGATCCGGATCATCATGGTGAAGTTCCAGCGTCACGGTTACCTGGCCGTCGCCATGGTCGATGGCGCGGGCGGCAACGCCCTTGAAGGCGCGGGCTGGCAGGGCGAAAGACAAAGGCAGGCCGGAAGAGGACAGAACCTTTCTCAGAACGGCGCCCCGTTCATCGAGCGTCACGGCGACGTCGGTCGTGCCGTTACCTTTTCCATAGGTGACCTGTTGCGGAAAACGTGCCGGGTCGAGTCTGAGTGTGGCAACGGCCCAGTCGGGCTTCAGAACGGTCTTGGTCATGTTTAATCTACCCTTGTTTTACCTGAGAGCCGGTTTCCGGTCTTCTCATCGGGACTTTTCGTCCTCTGATGTCAGGAGATTATCCGCCGCATGTTCGAGACTGCTTAAAAATCGCGGTTAAGAAAACTTTGCATTCCCAAATGGTTAGCAAAACCCACTGTGGCATGGTTTCGTTTGCGTAAAGCCGATTGAGACAATGCGGTTTTTATCATCCCTGAAAATGTGCTCTTTCAAGCTCCGGGCAAGCAGCGTCATGCATAGTCCTGCCAAGGCTTGCCGTGCGTCCGGATGGGGCGTGATGGGTGGATTTAAAAACCGGAACCTCGATGCTCCCGAAGGGATGCGCGATGTTCCAGAGGACATTCAGATGGTATCGACGTATCTCAGCTACGACCTCATCAACCGCGATATGAAGACGAGCATCTCGCGCGTGGCGCAGCAGGGTCTCATCGAGCGGCAGACGAAATATTACAAGGAAAACATCGGCAATGTGAAAAGCGTTGACGAGTTCCTGAATAATTATCAGCTCTATTCCTACGCCATGGATGCCTTCGGTCTCGGTGAGATGACCTACGCCAAGGCCTTCATGAAGAAGGTTCTGGAAAGCGACCTGAACGACCAGAACAGCTTTGCCAACAAGCTGACCGATGAGCGCTACCGCGAATTCGCCGCAGCCTTCAACTTCACGGCGTCGACGAAGACCGTCCAGACGGAGGCCCAGCTCGACAAGATGATCGGGCTTTACGGTACGTCGATATCTGATCTCGATAACAGCCTTTCGGAAGAAACGCGTTATTACAAGGCGATCATCGGCTCTGTCACCAATGTGGATCAGCTGCTGCAGAATGACAGGGCCCGCGCCTATATTTTCCAGGTCTTCAGCATCGACGAGAAGACCTTTACCTATGCCCATATCCGCGGATTGATGACGAGTGACATCGCCGATCCCGATAGCTATCTCAACCAGAAATTCGGTGCCGCCTATAATGACGCGGTCGAAAAGCTGGCGATGAAAGGCAATATCGAACTGCACGGGCAGGTCACGGCCCGCATCACCGCCATCGACACCTCGCTTGCGGGGACAGATCTGACCACCGAGCAGCGCACGGCGCTCGAGGCGGAAAAGGTGACGAGGCAGGATCAACTGACGCAGCTTGAAGCCGTGTTGCCACCGAAGAGCGAGTGGCAAGCGAAACTCGCCGCAATCACGGCGGAGCAGACGAAGCTGTCGAACACCGTCACGCAATATAACAAGATGGCGCAGCTTGCGGCCGCCTTCGAGTTCAAGAACGACGGCACCGTGGCCGCTGGCGGAGCGCAGAAGGCCGACAACGTCAAAGTGATGACGGATGCCTATATCGCTAGCGCGCCGCGCGTGACGCCGACGGTCGCCACCCTGCACAGGGATTATTTCGAATCGAAGATCGGCTCTATCAAGACGGTGGCCGAACTGACCTCGGATGCACGCCTTCTCAACTATATAAAGGTTGCTTTCGATCTGAACGATGTGACCATCGTCAAGGCGACGATCGAGAATATTCTGACCAGCGATCTGAGCGACCCGAACAACTACATCGCGACTTTCGGCAAGAACGACAAGCGCTACATCGCCATGAGAAATGCGTTCAACTTCCAGGCGGACGGAACGCTTGCCGCCGGCACGACGCCCCAGACGACGTTGCAGACCGCGACCACCACCAACGGCTATATGACCCATTATAACGACAAGGATGACGCGGCCGACGCGAATGCGCTCAAACTGTTCAAGAGCGACATAAAAAGCGTCACATCCGTCAAGGACTTTCTCGACAGTAGCGCGGTCTATAACTACGCGCTGAAGTCGGTCGGTCTCGACCCGGCCAAGGTGAATGTTTCCGATATCCGCAAGGTCCTTACCAGCGACCTGCAGGACAAGAAGAGCTACGTCTATACGCTGAAGGACGAGCGCTACGTCAAGCTGGCGGAGCTTTTCAACTTCAAGTCCGACGGGAGTTTGGGGTCTCCCGTTCTGGCCCAGTCGGAAATCGAAATGCAGACCATGTCGGCTGACTATATCAAGAAGAAGTCGGCATTCGGCACGGAGAAGGACAAGGAAGCGGCCAAGAAAGAGGCTGCATATTTCACCGCCGAGATGCAGAAGGTCAAGACGCTGAAGGACTTTCTGGCCAATGATCGCCTGACGAAATTTGCGATGGAATCACTGGGCATCGATCCGAAAACCGTGACGAAGGAACAGTTGGGAAAGATATTCTCTTCCAAGCTGGATGACAGCGAAAGCTACGTTAACAAGGAAATGGATCCGGTCTTCCGCCGCCTCGTCACCGCCTTCAACTTCGATACGGACGGCAATATCCTTCGCGAAGACCGCAGCTTGATCCAGACGCGGCGTGGCCTTTACGAGACGCTGGACAATTACCTGACCCAGACGCTGGAAACGCAGGCGGGTGAAGAGAATGCCGGCGTGCGCCTGGCGCTCTATTTCAAGCGCATGGCGGCAGGAACGACGTCCTATTATTCCATCCTCGCCGACACCGCGATCCAGAATTTCATCAACACCACCTTTGGTATTCCCGATGAACTCGGCAACGCCCCGGTCGATACGCAGGTGTCGATGATGAAGAAATATTTCGACATCGAGGATTTTCAGGATCCGGAAAAAGTCAAGAAACTCGTCGCCCGTTTCACCATCATGTATGACAACGCGCAGAATACCATGGATCCGATCATGATGCTGTTCAATGGCAGCGGCTCGGCGGGTATCAGCGGCGAAACGCTGCTGGCGGTCGCGTCCCTGCGGGCGCGTTAAGGGGAACACGCAAACGCGTAACAGAAAGGCCGGAACTTACCCCGGCCTTTCTATTTGTATTATCCGTTCACCACCCTGGCAGCATGTGCCCGGCGCGCAGGCGCGGCATCTTCGGGTAGGTCTTCACGTCACTGTCCATTTCGTCGGCGACGTTCATCGGCGAGATGTTGTCGAGGCAGGCGGTGATGTGGTCGGTAATCGCATTCACCAGCGAGGGGGAAAGGCCCGGCCGTTTCATCAGGCCGATCTGCACCGGCGGCAGCGGTGGGAAACCGTCGGCGGCGGTCAGAACCTTCATGCCGGTGCGCAACGCCGATTCCGGCAGCACCGAGACGGCCATGCCGGCCAGCACGGCGGCGGCCACCACCGTGGAAGACCAGCTGGTGAACAGAACCTGATAATCCCGCCCGTCGGCATCGAGCGCCGAACAGGCAAGCTGCCGCCAGTGGCAGTCGCGCCGGCCGACGGCAAGCGGCACCGGCGCGTCATCCTTCAGCGGATGGTTGGCGGAAGCGACCCAGCAGAGCGGTTCGGTGCGAACCACGTCCGAAGAACGGGCGCGGGGATTGTGGGTGACCAGCGCAATATCCAGCTCGCCGCGCGCCATTTTTTCGGCAAGGCTGACCGAAGGTTCGCAGACGATGTAAAGCTCGACATTCGGATGGGTCTTGGCGAAACGGCCGATGATTTCCGGCATGTAACGGTCGGCATAGTCATCGGGCGTGCCGATGCGCAATGTACCTTCGAGCCGGTTGTCGTCAAAGGCGGCGATCGCCTCGTTGTTGAGGCGGATGATACGGCGGGCGTAATTCATCAGCTTTTCGCCCTCCGCCGTCAGGCGGTTGCCACGCCCGTCCTTGGCGAAAAGCTGTTTGCCGATCCGCTCCTCAAGCCGCCGCATCTGCATGGAGACGGCGGATTGTGTCTTGAAAACGCGGTCGGCGGCTTTAGTGAAGCTGCCCGTATCGACGATGGCGATGAAGGTGTGCAGCTGATCTATATCGAGAGGTGCGGACATGGATGGTCATCCATCAGAATGATTGATGTCTTACATTAGAAACATTCGTTGGACTGATCAATAGTCTTGCGACATTTTGACTTCAAGCAAATCAATCTCAACCACGGGCCGGCGAAACGCTGGGCCCCAACCCAAGGCAGCTTCTCGCGCGTGGTGCGTCGGGGGCGGTGCCGCATCGTGCCGTTACGGAAGGATAAGTGTCATGCGCACGGCAGAACGGAGAATGGAACTGGAACTTGCAACCACAAGGCAGAGCGACACCCTGCGTCGCATCGTCTTCGGTGGTGCTTCGGCCGTGAAAACGTTTTTGCAGCGCATTTACAATCGTATCGTCGCCAATGGGCTGACCGAGCTTGACGACCGCCTTCTTGCCGATATCGGGCTGGCGCATTCGGACGTGCGGGACGCGCTTAATACCGGCCTGTTCGAAGATCCGACCGCTCATCTGACCCGCGCCGCACGCAAGCGGGCAGTGACACGGTTCAAGACGCCGTAAATCAAACTTGCGCAGTTCCAGCGGGCCTCCAGCGGCTGGAACTGCTTCGAACCCAAGAGTTTTCCCCGCAGGGTGATTTGCCAATAGCCCTGCCTTTGCCCGGTGTCAGGCCCCTCGGCCGCGCCGGGCTTTTTTGTGGCTTCGCTTTGCCTGCGTTTACGCGGCTCCCTGACCCTACAATGAGGTTCGCCGGGATATCTTAATACTGATATTCTTCGAACACCGGCAGCACAGAGCCGCCCCAGCGTCCGTTATAGAGCGCCAGCAGGTCTTCGGCGAGCGTGGTCTTCTTGGCCAGCACCTCGTCCAGCGACGAAAGGAACACGGTCTCGTCCTGGCCTTCGCCGTTCAGCCTGTTACGGTTTTTAAGGCCGGTGCGGGAAATATCGACAACCTCGCGGGCGATACCCAGAAGCGGCTTGCCGGCGATCTCGGCGGAAAGGCCCTTGACCGGCACGGCGTCGCGAAGTGCGATCACCTCGTCGAAGCTCCAGCCGGCGGTCAGCGCATCGGCAGCGTCAAGCGCTTCCTGATTATAAAGAAGGCCAACCCAGAAAGCCGGCAGGGCGCAGATGCGCCTCCAAGGGCCGCCATCGGCGCCGCGCATTTCGAGGAAACGCTTCAGGCGCACATCCGGGAAGAGGGTGGAGAGATGGTTTGTCCAGTCACCCATGGTCGGCTGCCAATCGGCGATTTCGCCCTTCAGCGCACCGTTCATGAACTGACGGAAGGTAACATGGGTGCAATCATGATATTTGCTGTCGCGCACGATGAAATACATCGGCACATCAAGCGCCCATTCGACATAGTCCTTGAAGCCGAAATCGTCGTTGAAGGTAAAGGGCAGCACGCCGGAACGCTGATTGTCGGTGTCGCGCCAGATATCGCCGCGCCAAGAGAGAAGGCCGTTCGGCTTGCCTTCGGTAAAGGGCGAGGAGGCAAACAGTGCGGTTGCCAGCGATTGCAGCTTCATGGAAACGCGCATCTTCTGGCGCATATCCGCTTCGGAGGAAAAGTCGAGGTTCACCTGGATCGTACAGGTGCGATACATCATGTCGAGACCCTTGGTCCCGACCTTCGGCATATAACGCGTCATGATCGCATAGCGTGATTTGGGCATATGCGGTGTTTCGTCATAGCTCCACAGCGGGCTGCCGCCGATGCCGAGGAAACGGATGCCCATCGGCTCGGCCACTTCGCGAAGGGTCGCCAGATGCTGGTTGGATTCCTTGCAGGTCTGGTGCAGGTTTTCGAGAGGTGCGCCCGATAGTTCGAACTGGCCGCCCGGCTCGATGGAGATGGCCCCCATGCCGTGCTGTTCGCCAAGCCCGATGATGTTCTCACCATCCATGATCGGCTCCCAGCCGAGCTTGGCCTGCATGCCCTTCAGAAGGGCGGAAATGCTGGCCTCGCCGAAATAGGGAACGGGGCTGTTGTCCTCACGGAAGAATGCAAATTTCTCGTGCTCGGTGCCGATGCGGAAATCGGTTTCGGCTTTGTTACCGCCCGCCAGATAGTCTGTAAGCTCCGTGACGGAGGAGAGGGGTGTCTGGTCGGTCGTGTCGCGTGCCATGGCTTACCTTGTTATGACGTCTCTGTTGCGGCGAGGCATATGATTGGCAGATAGAGCCGGATCGCATCCGGAGGCAAATGAATTTCTTTTAAAGATGCATCAAGCGTAATATTCCACCTCAGTTCCAGTCACCGATGGTCGCCTGAATGACCGCCAATGCTGCGACGGCGGCCGTATCCGCCCTCAGGATGCGCGGCCCGAGCGGAATGGGGGTAACGAAGGCGAGATTGCGCAGAAGTTCCCGTTCTTCCTCGGAAAACCCGCCTTCCGGGCCAACCAGCAGGGCAATTTTACGTTCCTTGATGGATTGCAGAACCGGCAGCGGGTTTTGTCCCGCATCGCCTTCGTCGCAATAGATGATGCGCCGGTCCTGCGGCCAGTTCTCCAGCATGTCTTTCAGCTTCACCGGCTCGGCGACATCAGGCAGAGACAGAATGCCGCATTGTTCGGCGGCCTCGACAGCGTTGGCGCGCAGTTTCTCGGTGTTGTGGATCTTGCCCTGAACATGCTGCGTCATCACTGGCTGCAACAGGCCGGCACCCATTTCGACCGCCTTCTGCACCAGATAATCCATGCGCCCGACCTTCAACGGTGCAAAGAGATAATGCAGATCCGACGCGTCCGGCTGTGGCCGCGTCTGCTCCAGGGGGACGAGAACGATCTTCTTGCGGCTCGGAAAGGACAGTTTCGCCTTCCACTCGCCGTCGCGGCCGTTGAACAGCAGAATCTCCGCCCCATCCGTCATGCGCAGCACATTGGCGAGATAGTTGAACTGTTCGCCCGTCGCCTCCAGTGCCATGTCCGTAGCAAGTGGGGCTTCGATAAACAGACGTTGCATCCGGAAATTTGCGCGCATGGGATTTGGTTTCGGGTTCACAGAAAGATGGAAGACATCAGCCAGTACAGCAGCGCCGCAAGCGTGGCGCTTGCGGGAACGGTGACCAGCCAGGCAGCGATGATCGTCATGAAGTGGGAACGACGGACAAGGTAGCGGCGGCGCACCTCGGAAGGATTGTCGGCAAACCGTGCGGTCCGGCGGATATCCCCGGTGCCCGCATTGACGAGTTCCTGCCGCCGGCGCGATGACTGTGTGTACCATTCACGGAAGAAACCGACGCCGAATACCGCGCCGATTGCCGTATGGGTAGTGCTGACCGGCAGGCCGAAGCGTGAGGCGACAAGAACGGTGAGCGCGGTGGCCACGGAAACACAAAAGGCGCGCATGGGATTAAGCTTGGTGATCTGCTCACCGACAAGGCGGATGAGGCGCGGGCCATAAAGCAAAATACCGAAGGAAAGGCCGAATGCGCCGACCAGCATCACCCAGAGTGGTGCGCGGGCGGACGTCTCCACCGCTTCGTTGTGCAATGCCCGCACGATGGCCACCACCGGGCCGATGGCGTTGGAAACGTCATTTGCCCCGTGCGCGAAGGACATCAATCCCGCGGCGAGCACGAGCGGCCATTGGAACAGCGTTCGCAGCGACTGGTTGCGGTTCTCCAGCCCTTGCGATTGTTTGCGGATGATCGGCACGCAGAGACGCCAGGCAACGAGGCCGGTCACGAGCCCGATGAGGCTGGCATGGCCCAATGACACATGCATGAGCTGCCGCAGCCCCACCCAGATGAGATAGGCCGCAAAAACCCCCGCCATCAGGCCGATAAGAACAGGCACCCACAGCCGCGCGGCTTCGATCTTGTCCTCGCGGTAGATGATGCATTCCTTGATGAAGGCAAGGATGAGGATGGCGATGGCGGCACTGATGAAGGGTGCCAGCACCCATGCGAAGGCAATGCTGCCGAGCGACAGCCAGTCGACTGCACCGATGCCATACGCGGCCATGCCCGCACCCGCAACGCCGCCAACCACCGTATGGGTGGTGGAAATCGGCGCTTTGGTCCAGGTGGAAAGATTGACGAGAAGGCCGGCGGCGAGAAGTGCCGACAGCATCGCCCAGGAAAATGCGGTCCTGTCGGGAATGGTCTGGACGTTGATGATCCCGCTGGAAATGGTTTCGACCACATTGCCGCCGGTGATGAGGGCACCGGCGATCTCGCAGATGGCGGCAATGATGAGTGCTGCGGCAAGCGGCAGGGCCTTGGCGCCAACCGCCGGGCCGACATTGTTCGTTACGTCGTTCGCGCCGATATTGATCGCCATATAGGCGCCAATGGCGACGGCGGCGATGATGATGACCGAGCCGTCGGTGCCTGTGACGAAGGCACCGGCAAATATCGCCGCCAGGACAACGAACATGAACCCAGCGCCAAGGCCGGCAAGCTGCTGCGTGACGTGCAGCGTCGCCTCTTCGACACGGGTGATCTTGTCGAGATCCTTGTCGAGCGTCGGTTTCATGTTCGATGGTGGCTTTATTGCCAATTCAGACCTCGTTTGCCAACATTCCCTCTCGTCCGGCAATGTCGCAGGTTGAAGGCAATTTTACAGAAAGACTGTTACATCTCGCACATCTTTCCAAAATGAAAGACGATAAAAGCCATGTTGGAAAAACAAACTGCACATTGCCACGCTTCGGGCGTCGGCGCTATTTCGAATGCGCCATCCGCTTGTCGAAAGCGAGCATCAGCGCCTTCAGTTCCGGCTCATTAACCCGCCTGTTTGCTTCCTGTGGAGTGACCCATTCCAGCTTTCTGGAGTCTCTTTCGGGAAAGCTCTCCTGCATTTCCGAGACTTCGAGCAGATGCACCTGAACCCTGCACGGCACGTTGACGCCGCTGTTCAGTTTTTTCTCATATTCATAAAAGCCGAAGGGAGCCTTCTCTACCGTGCCTTTGACACCGGCTTCTTCATAGGCTTCCTGTTCGGCCACCGCATGGGCCTTCTTGCCGCCCATCGGCCAGCCCTTGGGAATGACCCATCGTCCCGTATCCCTGCTGGTCAACAGCAGAACTTCCGGCTCCGGATGTTTTTTGGACAATCGATAGCACAGCGCCGCATATTGCTGTCGCGGCGGTCTGCGCAACATCAAGCCAACGTCTGTCGCCAATCGATTCAAAATCTTCAATCCGTATAAATCCTTGTTTGCCGGGTAGTGATAATTGCTAATATAGATACACTGTATGTTCCGCCAATCCCCCTTCATCCATAACCCACTATTGTCTTCATGCTGATGAAGATTAAGGGGCACAGATGGAGGCGAACGGAAGCTTGCCGGGGTTCCCGGTTTAACAGCCGATTGCGGAATTCCGTATCTGTCTGCTTCAGGTCATTCGGAACGCGAACCGCTCAACGGTTGCGGCCGGAATTGCGCTGGCCCGCATCCAGTCCCCAATGTCGGAGGCCTTCCATCACACCATCCGCTTCAGTCGCGCCCGAGAGGTAAAACCGGCTATTGCGGTTTGCCAGGGAAACAAGTTCCGGCAAGGCATTGCCAACGATCACACCGCGAACGTCATTTAACTCGAACATCGCTCGATCATTGCCAGTATCGCCCGCAACGACCGATTCGTCGAGACCGATATGCAGTTGTCCACATAACCATGCCAGTGCGGCACCCTTGTCGGCGGCCTTTGGCAATATGTCGAGGTCGCGACCGCTGGAATAAACGATGCGGGCATCGATATCAGCCGCCAGCAGCGCGTTTTCAATATCGGCAAGCGCCTTTTCATCGGCATCATGCAGGAACCAGCTGGATTTGAGGCCATGCTGATATTGCTCTTCCTGCATCGTCACATCGGCTATGCGGCCCATGACATCGGCAATCCGCTTCGGATCGAAGCCGGTGCCGAGTGAGTGCCTGTAAGCGCTTTCCAGTTCGCTGCGCTCCTTGGCATGCAGCATGGTTCCAACACCGCCGATGATATAATCGGGCGGTGGCAGCGGCACCTCTTCCAACAGCGCAAGCTGGTCATCGACCAGCCTGCCGCTGTTAAAGACCAGAACCGGACGATACTCGTCCGGCAATGATTGCCAGAAATCGCGGAACCGGCGCGTGGCATCGTTGTTGCCGACAACGGTTCCGTCGAGATCGGTGGAAAAAAGGCGAAGTGGTCTCAATCGCCGTCATTCCACGGTTCGGCCCAGTCCGCCTCTTCGAGAACCGGCATCATGGTCCTGCCTTCAACAAGCGCCAGCAATTGCTGGGCAATGCCCGTCCAGGTGAACAGGCTGCGCGCCTTGTGCGCGCCCATGCGCGAAAGCCGCCCGTAAAGCCGCTCATGCTTGAAGGGTTTCATCATGGTAATGCCGAGGTCTTCCTTGTCGAAAGGATCGGCAAACAATGCATGGCGGCCATAGCTCACAGCCCGGAATAGCCCGCCATGGATGGTAACGACGGTCGGCGTGCCGCTGGCCATCGCTTCGATCGCCGTCATGCCGAAAGGTTCGTAACGGCTGGAAAGCACGAAAAGATCGGCGGCGCGGTAGATATCCGGCAGGTCCTCATCCGCGACGTATCCGGAAAACGCCACCTTGTCTTCCAGTCCAAGCGCTTTCACGCGGTCCTTCAGCTGGTTGAGAATGGTGGTTTCCTGTTCGTCCATGTTCTCGCCGCCGACGGCCAGATGCAGGCGGGCTTCCGGTTCGCGCTCGGCAAGGACGGAAAAGCCGTCGATCAAAAGGTCGTAACCCTTGTTGGTGGCCAGCCGCCCCAGCGCCAGCACCACCTTGCCCTCGAAACCGAAACGCTGGCGGATCATCTGCCGCGTCGCATCCGAAACCGGGAAGAAGCGGTTGTCGTCATAACCCGGCGGGATCATGTGGATGTGTTTGCGCTTTTGCCCGTAATCTTCAATCAGCACGTCAAGCTGAACCGGCGTCGTGGCAATCACCATGTCGCAGCTGCGATAGATGATCAGCTCGTGCTGGATGCGCTCCTTGAAATTGAATTCCAGTTCGAACGTATCGGCCTTTTCCGGATAGTCGGTCTCCATCTGGCGTTTCTTCCAGATGCCGAGCGAATGCGGTGTGTGCAGATGCGGGATTTTCAGCGCTTCGGACAGTCGCTGCCCGGCCACGCCCGCATCCCAGTAATGGCTGTTGATGAAGGAGTAATTGAGGTCGTTTTTCTTGATGAAACGCAGTGCGTTTTCGCACCATTCCATCAGGTGGCGATGCAGATATTCCTTGGGAATGAAATCGCGCCCGCCACAGGGAATGCGCACCACACGGACGCGCTCGTCAACCTCGTCGAATTCCGGCTGGTCTTCGAAGCGGCGGGTATAAAGATCGACAGTATAACCGAGCTGGCCGAGTTTGCGTGCAAGCTCAAGCACATAAACCACCTGTCCACCGGTGTCGGCAGCGCCCAGTGGCGGGTGCGCGGCGACATAGCCATGCGTCGATATGAGAGCTATCCGCGGATAGCGTTCAGTTTCGCTCGTGGTTGTCATGGGTCCCATCTTGGTAAATTTTTCCAATTAACCCGATAAAAAGACCAAAGAGCACAAAAGGTTCCATAAAAACCTGAATAAAATAGGTGCCGTATTTCGCCGGATAGCGTTTTCAGACGCTGCGCTGCTGCTGCCTCAAACGGGAAATCCGGTCCCATTCACGCGCCTGATGCGCCCTGGATGTCGTCTCTACGATGAAGTCGATATGAGCCTCTGCCGCAGCCCTTGCCGCCGCCGGATAGCCGCTCGCGATGGCGTCATGGATGGCGATATGCTGTCTCAGCACCTCGTCATGGGCGCCCGCGACGGTGAAGATGAGATGGCGATTGTAAAAGATGTCGTCGCTCAAAAGCCGGTAGCAGGACCGCAACGTGTGCATCAGCACGATATTATGCGCCGCCTCGCCAATGGCGTTGTGAAATTCCACATCGCCGGAAAGCTCGTCATCGAAACGGCCGGCCTCATGGGCTTCCCGCATCCTGTCGACGATGGCGGCGAGGTTGCGCCTGTCCGGCTCTGTCGCCCGTTGCGCTGCAAGTTCGGCGGTCATGCCTTCGATATAACGGCGATATTCGAGAAAATCCCGCGTTGCCCGGCTGTGGCGGGTGATCAGCGCACTCAGGGGGTCGGAAAACACCGGGCCGACAATATCCGCGACGAACGTGCCGCCGCCATGTCTGCTGACGAGAAGGCCACGGGTTTCAAGCTCCTTCAGTGCTTCCCGAAGGATCGGCCGCGAGACGTCCAGCTTTTGCGCCAGTTCACGCTCGCCGGGCAGGCGGTCGCCATCCCGCAATATGCCGTCGAGGATCAGTTCCTCGAAGCGTAGGATCACCTCCTGCGATGTGCGGCTGTGCTCGATGCGCGCAAAAAGCGTTTCATCCATCGCAGAAGTCTCCGGCGAAATCCCGCCCCTGATTTTGATATTGGGCAAATTATCAGCCAAGCATTGCACTGGTCAAATATTCTGTCCAGTTCCGAGCGAGTGGCGTCTTGTGTAGCTGCGGCAACTCGGCATCTGCCTTTCCAAACTGGCTTTTGTTAAAGCAGGCTTGGGGCAGGGTGACGATGGCGGATTTTTGTCGTCAGATGGATCAAAACAATTACATCGGCTTCGATTGCGATGTTTTCATTGTGATCGATGTTTTAGAAATCCGGGATAGGAAGCGGGGACGAAATCGCAATGGCCAAGGGTAGATTTGCTTTCGCAAGCGCGCCGGAAAGATCGCTGGCGCTCGGGGAGGTTCATGCGCGGCCGACGGTGCTTCTCGCACCCTCGCGCATCATCGTCCAGCTCGCCTTCATGATGGATGGCGGTTCGGCCGTGCATCACTCGGTCATCGCGGAAATGTCGCGCAGCCGCGGTGTTGCGCCGCCGGAACGCGATGCCCGCCACCATGCCATGCCCTGGGGGCAGGGGACCTTGCGCTGGGAGCGGCATACCGAATTTTCGACCTGGTTCTGGGATGGCCCCGCGCCGGAAAAATTCGGCGGCGAGATTGCCGGCGATCCCTTCGGCGACGGCTTTTCGCCGCCCGGCTCGCTGATCTCGGGCGTGCGGCTTGAAATCCGTCCGGAAAACGGCGTGGCGTCTCAGGCAGAGACGATCTTCGAGCCGACCAGCCTCTGTCACAGCGACGTGCGCGACGGTCAGGCGGCGATCCTCACCGATTTCCGGCAGGATCGCGACGGGCTGACGCAGATATTGGTGATCGACCGGGGCCTCACCGATTACAGCCGTGGCGCGCTGGTGCAGCGGCTTCTCGATATCGAGACCTATCGCACCCTTGCCATGCTCGGCTTGCCGATGGCGCAGACGCTTTCGCCCGAAATCCGCCGCATCGAGGATGGCCTGACCGGTATCACCCAGCGCATGAAAAACGGCGCGCGCGACGAGGCGGACGCGCTGCTGGCGGAAATGACCCGGCTTGCGGCGGAACTGGAAGCCAATGCCGCGCTCAGCCTCTATCGTTTCGGCGCCAGCCGCGCCTATGACGGCATCGTGCGCGAACGCATCCGGGCGCTTGCGGAAACCCCGGTGCAGGGCCACGAGACCATGGGCAGCTTTCTGGAACGGCGCATGGCGCCGGCCATGCGCACGTGCCAGTCGGTGGAGGAGCGGCAGGCCAATCTGTCGCGCAAGCTCTATCGCGCTACGGCGCTCGTCCGAAGCTGGATCGATGTGGAACTGGAACGGCAGAATACGGTGTTGCTGAACACCATGAACAAGCGCGCCGCTATGCAGCTTCGCCTGCAGCAGACGGTCGAAGGCCTCTCGGTCGCCGCCATTTCCTATTATGTCGTCGGCCTCATCGGTTATCTCACCAAGGCGATCAGCCATGATGTGCTGCCGCTCGACCCCGCCGTGGTCACCGGCATCTCCGTTCCCTTCGCGGTCCTCGGCGTCTGGTGGGTGGTGCGCCGCATCCGCCGCTCCCATGCCGAGGGCGGGCACTGAGGGCCAAGTTTCCCTCATTCCTGTTCCCGGGAACGAGCCCGAGAATGTCACAGGAATCCAGCCGACGCGCGTCCGCGCGGCGGGAAGGACTCCTTTCAGCCCGAGGACTTGGGCTGGCTGGATCCCTGTGACAGGCACAGGGATGAGGGAGGATAGGTGGTGCCGACGCGACGCCTGCCTCAACCCTGCTCCCAATAGGGTGAAGGCCCATAGAGCCCGGCCAGATAGTCGATGAACAGTCGAACCTTCGCAGGCAGGAACTGCCGGCTCGGATAAACCGCCGAGAGAGTGACGTTTCGCGACCCTTCATAGCCAGGGAGAACCTGTACCAGTTTGCCGGCGCGCAATTCATGGCCGATATCCCAGGTGGAACGCAGTGCAATGCCAAGTCCTGAAATCACCGCCTCGCGGATCACCTCGCTGGAATTGGTGACCAGCATGCCTTCCGGGCGAATACTGAGCGCGCCGCCCGGTCCTTCCAGTCGCCATACATCATTATTATGTGCCGGCAGGCAGCGGTGCTTCTTCAGATCCTCGATTGTTGCAGGCATGCCGTGCGCGGCCACATAATTCGCCGAGGCGCAGAGCACCCGGCGCACCGGCGCCAGCCTGCGGGCCACGAGGCTGGAGGAATTCAGATCGGCGATACGGATGGCCAGATCGTAACCACCCTCGATGATGTCGATGAATTCGTCGCTCAGCACTAGATTGACCGAAAGATCAGGATGCCGCTCCATGAAACCCTTCAGATGCGGCGCGATATGCATGCGCCCGAAGGAGGTCGGCGCGGAAACCTTCAGCGTGCCGTTGACCGTATTGGCGCGGCCGGACACGAAATCCTCGGCCTCCTCCAGCCCTTCCAGCACGGCCAGTACACGCTCATAAAAACCCTGCCCCGCTTCGGTCAGCGAGATTTGCCGCGTGGTGCGCTGAAAAAGCCGCGCCCCGAGCTTTTCTTCCAGCCGCTTGATGCGCTTGGAAATGACGGCGGGCGAATAACCAAGCTCCCTTGCGGCCAGCGACATGCTGCCGGAAGCGGCAACGCTTGCGAAGACTTCCAGATCGCCGAGATTCGTCATAGTTGCCCTCGATTGTTTCCAGAATGGAAAAAATCCATAACATTTGATTGCGCCGTTTCAAAGTGGTAAAGAAAGAATACCAGTTGGGAAAATGGCAGGGAGGAGGCGCGGTGACGCAGCCGATCAAGTTTCTGGAGCCGCGCGCGAAAGTCGTCGCCGGCCGCGACCGCATCATAGCGGACCTCAAGGATATTCTGCCGGCGGACTGTCTTGTGCACGAACCGCGCGAACTTGTGCCTTTTGAAACCGACGCCTTCGTCTCCTATCGCCGCCTGCCGCTGGCCGTGGCGTTGCCGAAAACGACGGAGGAGGTGGCGGCGGTGATGAAGTATTGTCACCGCTACGGCATTCCGGTCGTTCCGCGTGGGGCCGGCACCTCGCTCTCCGGCGGCGCGATCCCGCAGGAAGATGCGGTGGTGATCGGCCTTTCGAAGATGGCCTCGATCCTCGAACTGGATTTTTATAACCGTACGGCGCGGGTGCAGGCGGGCGTCACCAATCTTTCCATTTCCGATGCGGCCGGCGCGGAAGGTTTCTTCTATGCGCCGGACCCCAGCTCGCAGCTTGCCTGCACCATCGGCGGCAATATCGGCATGAATTCCGGCGGCGCGCATTGTCTGAAATACGGTGTCACCACCAATAATCTGCTCGGCGTGAAAATGGTGCTGGTGGATGGCACGGTGCTGGAACTGGGCGGCAAGCACCTCGATGCTGCCGGCTACGATCTGCTCGCCCTTGTCTGCGGCTCGGAAGGCCAGCTCGGTATCGTGACGGAAGCGACAGTGCGGCTGATCGCCAGGCCGGCAGGCGCGCGACCGGTGCTGTTCGGCTTCGAGACGTCGGAGGAGGCCGGCTCCTGCGTGGCCGATATTATCGGCGCGGGTATCATCCCGGTCGCCATCGAATTCATGGACAAGCCGGCCATCGAAATCTGCGAGGCCTTCGCCAAAGCGGGTTATCCGCTGGATGTCGGCGCGCTACTGATCGTCGAGGTCGAAGGCTCCGAGGCGGAAATGGACGCCATGCTGGCCGACATCGTGGCGATTGCCCGAAAACATGGCGTGAAGACCGTGAAGGAGTGCCAGTCGGCCATGGAGGCGGCGGCGATCTGGAAAGGCCGCAAATCCGCCTTCGGCGCAACCGGCCGCATCGCGGATTATATCTGCATGGATGGCACCGTGCCGCTCTCCCAGCTTTCTTATGTGCTGAAGAAGACGAGCGAAATCACCGACCGGCTCGGCCTGCGCGTCGCCAATGTCTTCCATGCCGGCGATGGCAACATGCATCCGCTCATCCTGTTCAACGCCAACGATCCGGAGGATGCGGCCCGCGCGGAAGAGGCAGGCAATGAAATATTGAAGCTCTGCGTCGATGCCGGCGGCTGTTTGACCGGCGAACATGGTGTGGGCATCGAAAAACGGGATTTGATGCGCCACCAGTATGGTGAGGCCGATCTTGCCCAGCAGATGGCGGTGCGGGCGGCTTTCGATGAGGGCTGGCTGATGAACCCTTCCAAGGTGTTTCCGCTGGAGGGGAGGGGATGATGGGTGTGAATTTTGTGACGATGGTGGGTGTGGCTTACCCCCCTCTGCCCTCCCGGGCATCTCCCCCTCAAGGGGGGAGATTGGCGAGACGCACCGGCGTCGCTCCATCTCGACCGAAGAAAAACGCGGGACCTTGCCGCGAGTCGATCTCCCCCCTTGAGGGGGAGATGCCCGGCAGGGCAGAGGGGGGTATCCCTCGCGCAAACGTCGCTATCCCATGCCCGGAGCCCGCGACCCCATGCTGACCCCCTACGCAGAAACTCAGGTCGCCGACATCATCCGCGATCACGCCGCGCGTAAAAGCGCGCTGAAAATCATCGGCGGCAACACCCGCTCCGGTTTCGGCAATGCTGTCGCAGCAGATGAAGCACTCTCTTCCCGCGCGATGAACGGCATCGTCTCCTACCTGCCCGCCGAAATGGTCATGACCGTCAAGGCCGGCACCCCGCTCGCCATCGTCGAAGCGGCTCTCGCGGAAAACCGCCAGATGATGGCCTTCGAGCCGATGGATCACCGCCCGATCATGGGCACCGAAGGTGAACCGACCATCGGCGGCGTCTTCGCCGCCAATGTTTCCGGCCCCCGCCGTTATGTAGCCGGTGCGGCCCGCGACAGCCTGCTCGGTATCCGTTTCGTCAACGGCAGCGGGGATGTGATCAAGGCCGGCGGCCGGGTGATGAAGAATGTCACCGGGCTCGATCTGTCGAAATTCCTCGCCGGATCGTTCGGCACGCTCGGTTTCCTCACCGAAGTCACCTTCCGTGTCCTGCCGAAACCGCCTGCGGAAAAAACCGTGGTCGTTTCCGGTCTCGACGATGAAGCGGCGACGCGCATCATGGCGGCGGCAATGGCGATGAGTGTCGAGGTTTCGGGCGCGGCGCATCTGCCGGAAAGCGTTCGTTCCCGTTTCATCGATGGCGGATTGCCGGACGGACCGGCGACCATCCTGCGGCTGGAAGGGCTCTCCGCCTCGGTGGAGGCGCGCACGGCCAAACTCCTCTCCGTCATGGACCGGGTCGGGCCGTGGGTGCTGCTGGAGGGCGAGGAGAGCGGGCTTTTGTGGCGTCAGGTGCGGGATGTCGCGCCATATGTGGGACAGGCAGCGAAGCCCTTGTGGAAAGTATCGGTCGCGCCTTCCGTGGGTCATCAGCTTGTCGCGGCGCTGCGCATGGAAGCGGGCATCGACGCCTTTTACGACTGGCAGGGCGGCCTTGTCTGGATGCAGATGGAGGCGGACCCCGAGGCGAATTTGCTGCGCGGCGCGATCCGGGCGCTCGGCGGCGGCCACGCAACTTTGGTGAGGGCGAGCGATGCGGTGCGCGCCACGGTCGCTGCCTTCGAACCGCGCCCGGCGGCGGAAGCCATCTTGTCGTCGCGTATCAGGGAGAAGCTCGATCCGGCGGGCATCTTCAATCCCGGCAAGATGGCCGTGACGATCGAAAGGGCGGTCTGAACCATGCAAACATCCTTCACGCCCGAACAGCTGGCTGATCCGCATGTGGCGGAATCCGAAAAAATCCTGCGCAAATGTGTGCATTGCGGTTTCTGCACGGCCACCTGTCCCACCTATGTCACGCTCGGCAACGAGCTGGACAGCCCGCGCGGCCGCATCTACCTCATCAAGGACATGCTGGAAAACAGCCGCCCGGCCGACCGCGAGGTCGTCACCCATATCGACCGCTGTCTTTCCTGCCTTGCCTGCACCACCACCTGTCCCTCCGGCGTGGATTACATGCATCTGGTCGATCATGCCCGCGCCCATATCGAACAGACATACAAGCGCCCCTTCATGGATAGGCTGATCCGCAATCTTCTGGTTGCCGTCCTGCCTCATCCAGCCCGTTTCCGGCTGGCCCTGCATCTGGCCCGGCTGGCGCGGCCTTTCTCCGGCCTGCTTGCCAAAGTTCCGGCGCTGAAGCCGCTGCAATCCATGCTCGCTCTCGCTCCCGCCGCCGTGCCCGCGGCCTCCGCGTCAACCCGTCCGGGAGAGCGGCCGGCCGAAGGCGAGAAGCGCGGGCGCGTTGCGATCCTCACCGGCTGCGCCCAGCCGGTGCTCGATCCCGGCATCAACGAGGCGACGTTGCGCCTGCTGGCACGGCTCGGCATCGAGGTCGTGGTGCCGAAAGGGGAGGGCTGTTGCGGTTCGCTGGTGCATCATATGGGCCGGGAGGAAGAGGCGCTCGCCTCGGCAAGGCGCAATGTCGATGTCTGGACGCGTGAGATGGAGAGCGGCGGTCTCGACGCCATCATTATCACCGCTTCCGGCTGCGGCACCACCATCAAGGATTACGGCCACATGCTGCGGCTCGATCCGGCCTATGCCGAAAAAGCCGCGCGGGTCTCGGCCTTGGCGAAGGACATCACCGAATATCTCGCCACGCTCGATCTGCCGCAAGGGCAAAATCAGGGTCTCACGGTCGCTTATCATTCCGCCTGCTCCATGCAGCACGGCCAGAAGATCACGCTCGCCCCGAAACAGCTGCTGAAGGCGGCTGGTTTTACCGTTCGCGATCCGGCGGAAGGGCACCTCTGCTGTGGCTCGGCCGGAACCTACAATATCCTGCAGCCGGAAATTTCCGCCAAGCTCAAGGCGCGCAAGGTGAAGAATATCGAGGCCACGCGCGCGGATGTCATCGCCACCGGCAATATCGGCTGCATCACGCAGATCGGAACCGGTACTGATGTGCCGATCCTGCACACGGTTGAGCTGCTGGACTGGGCCTATGGCGGGCCGAAGCCGGCGAGGCTTTCGGTTTAGATCGTGGTGCGCTCATAGGGCAGTGATCCAGAGCGCCATAACGTGTGCCGCAAAGATTGGATCGTGAGTTTTCTTTGTTCTCCCTCATCCCTGTGCTCGTCACAGGGATCCAGCCAGCCCAAGTCCTTGGGCTGAAAAGGCTTTCCCGCCGCGCAGACGCGCGTCGGCTGGATTCCTGTGACAAGCACAGGAATGAGGGAAGGGAGCTAGAACTTATACGCCACGCCGAAATTCACCGCATTGGTGATGATATCGGTCTTCAGCGACGCGCCATTGTCGATATCGACGTCGATAAAGGAATAGGTGCCCTTATATTCCACGAAGGTCGACCAGTTGTCGGTGATGCGGTAGCTGAGGCCGGCCTGCGCCTGCAGGGTGGCGCCGCCAAACTGGTATTCGAAGGTTTTGCCCGACGGACGGTTCACTTCCACATGCGGCACGTTGATGCCGACGCCAGCGCCCACATAAGGGGTGATCGGCAGGGATTCCAGCGGAAAGCGATAGAGCGCGTTGAGCGTCAAAAGGTTCAGGCCGTCGGTGAATTCGAAATGCGACCAGCCGGAGCGGGCAAGCGTCTGGTCGTCGGCATAAACCTTGTCATGGGTGAAATCGAGCGAGATACCGAAGTTGTTAAGCCGGCCCTCTTCAAACCAGTAGGTGCCGCGCACGCCCCAATAGGGCGGGCTGGAAAACGACTTGCCTTCCCATCCGGCCCGGAAATCCGGTCCGTCGGAAACCGTCACATCGCTGTGCGGGGCGCTTTGCCAGCCGCCATAACCGGAAATTTCGAATTCGCCTGCGAGTGCGGCAGAGAAGGAAACGCCGCTGAGGAGCAGGGCGCAGACAAAAGAAGTGTGGCGCGGCATGGAGAGAATCCAGATTGATATCAGAAATCCACCAAACCGTTTTTTGATAACATTTGAATGACAGAAACGAAAAACGGGCGGTCAGCTGACCACCCGTTTTAAGGCCGTTCCATCATCCCCTGAGAGAGGTCCGGCGCCTGGCGTCCCCCGCCAAGTCTCGTCGAATGCTTCGTTCGATTGAATTGTGCCGGATTGTACCGCGCAAAGGCGGCAATTCAAGCGGATAGGCGGCCACGCCGGCCATGGAGCGACCGGAATGGCACAACCGTTGCCGTCATATCACAATGACCCGCGTTCCGACGTTTACGCGCTCATAAAGATCGGTGACATCCTCATTGCGCATGCGGATGCAGCCGGACGAATTGTTACTGCCGATCGTCCAGGGCTGGTTGGTGCCGTGAATGCGGTAAAGCGTGGAGCCGAGATACATGGCACGTGCGCCCATCGGATTGGCCGGGCCGCCTTCCATGAAGGCCGGCAGGTAATGTCCCTTGGCCGCCTCGCGGGTGATCATTTCCTTCGGCGGGGTCCAGCTCGGCCATTCTGCCTTGCGGGTCACCTTGTGGGTTCCGGCCCATTCGAAGCCGGGCTTGCCGACGCCTACGCCATAACGCCGCGCCTTGCCGTCGGCTAGCACGAGATAGAGGAAGCGGTTCGGCGTATCGATGACGATGGTGCCGGGTTTTTCATTGGTCTGGTAGGCGACGATCTGCGGCAGGAACTGCGGCGCGATCTGCGTGCGCACCGGTGCGTTGGGTCGCACGGCGGCATTCTGCACCCGCGCCGGGCGCTGCGATGTGACGCCGGAGCTGGGGCGCTGGGGCATGGCGACCTGGCGCTGCTGGAAGAATGGCTGGCGTGCGGCAGGTGCGCGTGGATAAACCACCGGTCGCACATTGCCGCGGCCACCCAGCTGCGTGACCCATGGTGCGGAAAGGTCCGGGCTGACGACGATCGGCGGGCGCTCGCGGTAACGCTCATTGGCCATGGCCGCCGGCACGGCGAGGGTGGAAACGAGGCTCAGTGCCAGAAAAACGGACTTCATCGTCATCGGGTGGACTCTCTCTGCGGTATGCCGCAACAATGGAAATGGCGGGGAATATTGTCCCGCATTGCCGGACACGTTCGCACCTCGACCCCAGCGAATCGTAAATGGCTGTTCATTAAAAAGCCCTTGATTAGGGAAAGCTGGATTTAAGGTTAGCGCCCGGTTTTAAAACATGGTGAATGAGTGGTAAGTGCGCAGCTTCCAACGGTCACGGGCGGGAGCGGAAAAGGGTTGTTGCGGAATGAGCGAAGCGGGACTTGAAACCGGTGCGGATGGCCGCGTGCGGTGTTTCTGGCAGCAGGGGCTGGAGGATTACAGCCGGTATCACGATGAGGAATGGGGTTATCCCGTCACTGACGATCGCCGGCTGTTCGAGAAAATCTGTCTGGAAGGTTTCCAGTCCGGGCTTTCCTGGCTGACGGTTCTGCGCAAACGCGAAGCTTTCCGGCTTGCCTTCGCCAATTTCGAATTCGAAACAGTGGCGGAGTTCGGCGATGCCGATATCGAGCGCTGCGTTGCGGACAAGGCCATCATCCGCCATCGCGGCAAGATCGTTTCGACCATCAACAATGCACGCCGCGCTCTGGAACTGCGGGACGAATTCGGCTCGCTTGCCCGATATTTCTGGGGTTTCGAACCCGCCGCCGCAGAAAGGCCGCAAAGGCTGGACTATGCGACTTTAAGGGCCAACCCCACCAGTGCCGCCTCCATCCGCCTTTCCAGGGATTTGAAGAAGCGGGGCTGGAGTTTCGTCGGCCCGACGACCGTCTATGCATTCATGCAGGCCATGGGTATGGTCAACGACCATATCGAAGGCTGCCATTGCCGCCAGCCGATCGAGGCCCTGCGGCGGGAGTTCATACGTCCATGAAGGCAACGTCCCTTCTTCTGGCTTTCACCATGACTGTGGCCGCCGTGCCGCATCCGTCATTCGCGGAAAGCCGCAATGTCGATGGCATCTGGCTGGATGATGGCGAAAGGCTGAAGGAAGTGGCCATGCCGCCGTCCGGACCACTGACGCTGGATGGCTGGACCCGGCGCGGGCGTGGTGATGTCTACCGCCTGAAGGTGAAGGCCGGGCAGACGGTGAAGATCGAGCTCGCCGCCTCCAGTGAATTCGTCCTGATGGCGGTCTTCGATTTTTCGACGCCGGATGAGGATGCGATCTTCTTCAGCGATTCCGGCGGCAAGATCGCCACGCTGACGCCGAAGGCGGATACCGAATGGTTGATCCGCCCGACACTCATTCTGGGATCGCCGCGCCGTGGCCTCGGCGCGCATTACACGTTGACGGTCAGCACCGGGACATAACGGCGCGCCCTCAGGCCGCCTGTGTCAGCACGATCAGGCCGAAACTGAGAACACCCAGCAGCACCAGCGACAGGCTGGCGGCGAGAATGACCTTGCCACCGGCATGGCGAAGGCTGCGAATATCGACCGAAAGACCCAGCGCCGCCATCGACATGATGGTGAGGATGTTGGAGAGCGAGGCGACGGGGGAAAGCAGAACTTCGGGGATGAGGCCGAAGGAACGGGCCATGATCATCAGCACAAAGCCGATGATGAACCACGGAACCATCTGCTGCAATTTCAGGCGTCCCTTGCCGGACTGGCCATGGATGACGGAAAGCGTGGCGATGACGGGCCCCAGCATCAGCACGCGGATGAGCTTGACGATGGTGCCGGTTTGTACGGCCACGGCTCCAAGCGGCGCGGTGGCGGCCAGAACCTGCGGCACGGCATAAACAGTTAGACCAGCGAAGATGCCATATTGGGTGGCATCGAGGCCGAGGAGCTGCGGCAGGAACGGCATCAAAAGCACGGCGGCGACGCCGAGAACCGCAGTGAAGGCAATCGATGCGGCGACATCTTCCGGCTTCGCACCAATGGCGGGCGCGGCGGCGGCGATGGCGGAATTGCCGCAGATGGAATTACCGCAGGCGATCAGCGTTGCGAGCTTGGGCGGCAGGCCAAGCATTCGCCCGGCGACATAGCTGACGATCAGCGACAGCGCGACGATCAGCGCGATGCCGCCGATCAGCAGCCCGCCGGCACCCTTGAGGATGGCAAGGCTGAGGGACGCACCGAGAAGCGCCACGGCGATTTCGAGCAGGGTCTTGGCACTGAATTTGATGCCGGCAGAAGCGACCGCCGGCAGTGACACCAGCGACCGCAGAAGCGTGCCGATCAGAATTGCCAGCACCAGATCGCCAAGCCATGCATGGCCGGCCAGCCGCACCTGAAAACGCTCGGCCAGAATGGCGGCGCAGCTGACGGCGGCGCAGAGCAGGATGCCCGGCAGAAGCGGGGTGAGCCAACGAAGGGAAAACTGGAAAGGATGGGTGAGGGTGCGATGCTGTGCCATGGCCAGACAATGCCGTAGCCGCCTGTTTTATTCTATCAAATAATATGGCATATATTATTCGATAAAATCGAATGAAAAGCCATGACCTTCGAACAACTCCGCATCTTCATCGCCGTCGCCGAACGGGAACATCTGACGAGGGCCGCAGAAGCCATCGGCCTGACAGCTTCCGCCGTCAGTTCCGCCATCAAGAATCTCGAGGCGTTTTATAATGTCGAGCTGTTTCATCGCGTTGGCCGCAACATCGAACTGACCGAAAGCGGCCGGGTGTTTCTGGGCGAAGCAAAGGCGACGCTGGCCCGCGTGCGCAATGCCGAATTGATTCTCTCGGAAATGGGCGGCCTGACGCGCGGCGAAATCACCGTCTGCGCCAGCCAGACCATTGCAAGCTACTGGCTGCCGCCGATCCTGATGCAATTCAAGAAGCTCTATCCTGGCGTGACCGTCCGGCTCGATATCGGCAATACCAAGACTGTCACGCAGGCGGTGCTGGATGGTCTGGCGGAGGTCGGTTTCATCGAAGGCAGGATCGACGAGCCGGCATTGATGGTGCAGCCCGTCGTGTCGGACAAGCTGCTGGTCGTCACCGGTTCGGCCCACCCCTTCGCCGATGGCCGTTATCTCACGTCACTCGATATGCTCTATGGAACCTCATGGGTGTTGCGTGAGCAGGGCTCCGGCACCCGCTCCGCCTTTGAGGCGGCGGTGCGGCAGATGGGCGTCGATCCCGGCGAGCTTTCCGTCATGCTGGAACTGCCGTCCAACGAGGCGGTGGTGATGGCGGCGCGCTCCGGCGGGGCCGCGACGGCAGTTTCCGCCTCGGTCGCGTCACTGTTTTTGCGGCAGGGTTTGCTGGTCCGTTCGGGCATCGATCTGCCCGCCCGCAACTTTGCCCTTTTGCGCCACAAGGAACGCCACACCAGCCGGGCGGCCATGGAGCTGGAGCGCCTCAGCCGGGCGGCATCGGAGGACTACAAGGCCGGTCTTGCGGGGTTGTAATGGAGTGTCGCAGCCGGGCAGGGCGGCGTTCACAGGTTGTCGTTGGATAGGAAGGCTGCCACTTATTTCTCCTCCCCGCCGGGGAGAAGAAAAAGCGGAGCGCCGCAGCCGGCGCTCCGTTCGGTTGCAGCAATCACTTGCCCTTGGATTTCAGCCAGGCCTTCATCATGGCGATTTCGCCTTCCTGCGCCTTGATGACCTCTTCTGCCAGCTTGCGGATTTCCGGGTCCTTGCCATATTCGAGCTGGACCTTGGCCATATCGATTGCGCCCTGATGATGCGGGATCATGCCGCGCACGAAATCGACATCGGCATCGCCGCTGTAATCGATGGCCATATCGCCATGCATCTTCTTGCTGGCTTCCATGAAAGCCTTGGTGGAATCGGTTTCGCTTGCGGCAGCCTTGGACATGGTGTGGCCGGCATGGCCGCCCGCTTCCTGTGCGAAAACGGGCATGGCGAAGACGACCGCGAAAGCGGCAGCGAGGGAGATGGTCTTGATAGACATGGATTATCCTTCCTGTGTCTGACGGATTTTTCGATGGATTGACTGGAAAAATCTGGTGTCAGGCGCGGGGAGGCGGCAGCGGCGGCGCGAAAGCCTTGCCATTAAAGAGAATGCCACGCTGCGGCTTGGGATACGCGAAGGTCATCCGGCCAGCATCGGCAAAGATCGTTTGCGGAACCACGATCAGGCAGGCAGCACAGGATCCGGGATGCGCAGCGTCATCGCCATGTGGGCAGCAATCGCCCATGCCGGATTTATGGGCTTTGGATATGTCCTGCCCATGGGTCTCGGCATTGATGTCCTGATTTCCGGCATGGTTTGAATGGCCATTGTCACGGCTCATCGCGGGTTGCGACGAAACGGCCATGCCGGCGCCCACCGGCATGCTCATCGCCATCTGCGCCGGCATTGCACCGTAAAGCAGGCAGGCAAGAAACATCAAAGTGCGGATCATCAGGCGCATGGGGCCAATTTACCGCGAAAATTGTGGAATAAGCATGACGGTCAGGTGAGTTCACGCGCGATGACGTGATGCATGATGCGGTAATCCCTGCTTTCCTCGCCGAAGGGGGCAAGCGGCCATTCCCACGCGGCAGCGGGTGAGGGAACATCGATGCCATGCAGCAAATCCTCGTGCTGCTGTAGGCTGCCATCCCTGCCGATGACATCGAAGGATGTGTCCGTTACCAGGCAGGCCTTGCAGGGAAGCCCGGCCAGCGCATCGAGATGCGTCTGAATGAGTTTCGCCAGCAAATCATCCGGCGCATTCGTGATCTTCTCCCGCTCCAGCCGGTGGTGCGCGCCGGTGCCGATCTGCGACAGGAGATTGGCTGAAACGACGAGATCGAGATAGGGCACCCGTCGCAGGAAATCGAGCGGTTCCGGCTGTCGGCCGGCGAGAACATCGTCAAAACCGGAAAGATCGCGGTTGGCGATGCGGACGTTCTTTTTGGCATTGAGGCGCAGTTTTGCCTGCACGCTGGCGAGATGCACCAGATCAACCAGAACGACGGTATCGAACATCGCCACCAGCGCGCCATAGGGCACATCGCGCAGCAGGCCCGATCCCAGCACCACTGCCGTCCGCTTTTGCCGCAGCTTTCGGGCGGATTGCAGCACGAATTGCCGGCTGTTGTCCTCATGCTCCGCCCATGCCTTGGCGCAGCGGTTGGCGCGTGCCCACAGGTTGACGGAATAGCGGATATGCGGCCGGAATTCTTTCGGCGTAACCGCGCGGGTGGCGGCATATTGCAGGGCTTCGAGGATCATGGATGCCTAACGGTAGATTTCACGGCGATGACCGATTTCGACCACCAGCACGACGAGCTTGTGATCTTGTATATCGCAGATGATGCGATAATCGCCTACCCGGTAACGCCAATAATTGCCGAGTTCGGAGCCTTGCAGGGCGGTGCCTGTCCTGCGAGGATTTTCATCTTGGACCACTCGATCTGCGAGAAACGAAACGATGCGGTTCGCATCTTGCTTGGACAGCTTTGCAAGCTGCTTGACGGCGCGGTGCTGAAACTCAATTTTCCAGGTCAAGATTGCGCATCACTTCTTCCAGAGTATAGGTGCGCTCATTGTTTGCAATCTGCCGCCGCGTCGCCTCTTCGGCGAGATAAAGATCTTCCATATCCTCGATATGCTTCTCGATCGCCTCGCGGATATAATAGGCGGAGGTGCGGCCGGTGCGCTCCGAAAGCGCTTTCAGCCGCTCATAGGTCTCATCCGGCAGGCGAATAGCCGTCTGTTTGCTCATTGCTCGCGTCCTTTCCGACCAAAATGGGATACATGCATCCCATATAGCATCGCTTGCCCTGCGCTGCCAGTAAAACCAAAGCCTTTGCGGCTTGCCGCACCGGGCTTCATCCTCTAATACACCGGCATAATTTCAGGAAAATATCGGATCGGCATCATGAGCGAAAAAGCAAAAAAGCCTCAGAAACTGAAAGCCCGCCTGCCGCGTGGCTTCGTGGACCGCTCGGCTGCCGATATCCATGCCACCAATGAGATGATCGAGAAGATCCGCAGGGTATACGAGCTTTACGGGTTCGATCCGATCGAAACGCCGCAGTTCGAATATACCGATGCGCTCGGCAAGTTCCTGCCGGACAGCGACCGTCCGAATGAAGGCGTTTTTTCGCTGCAGGATGATGACGACCAGTGGATGAGCCTGCGCTACGATCTGACCGCGCCGCTAGCCCGTCATGTCGCGGAAAACTTCAACGAAATCCAGCTGCCATACCGCACCTATCGCGCCGGTTACGTCTTCCGCAATGAAAAGCCCGGCCCCGGTCGCTTCCGGCAGTTCATGCAGTTCGATGCCGATACGGTGGGCGCCGCCGGCGTGCAGGCGGATGCCGAAATGTGCATGATGATGTCCGATACGCTGGAAGCACTGGGCATTGCGCGGGGTGACTATGTCATTCGCGTCAATAACCGCAAGGTGCTCGATGGCGTCATGGAAGCCATCGGTCTCGGTGGCGAAGACAATGCCGGCCGCCGCCTCAACGTGCTGCGCGCCATAGACAAGCTCGACAAGTTCGGCCCTGAGGGTGTGAAGCTGCTACTCGGCCCCGGCCGCAAGGACGAGTCCGGCGATTTTACCAAGGGTGCAGGTCTTGGCGACGAACAGATCGAAAAAGTGCTGTTTTTCGTCGGCATCAAGGATTACGCGGCAAACGCCGACGATCTGGCGAAACTCGTGGCGGGCACCTCGAAAGGCGAGGAAGGCGTTGATGAGCTGAACGTCATTGGCGCCTTGGTCACCAGTGCCGGTTACGATGCGACGCGCATCAAGATCGACCCCTCCGTCGTGCGTGGTCTCGAATATTACACCGGCCCGGTCTATGAGGCCGAACTGACCTTCGATGTCACCAATGAAAAGGGCGAAAAGGTCGTGTTCGGCTCGGTCGGCGGTGGCGGCCGTTATGATGGCCTCGTTTCGCGCTTCATGGGCCAGCCTGTACCGGCCACGGGCTTCTCCATCGGCGTCTCGCGCCTGATGACGGCGCTGAAGAACCTCGGCAAGCTCGGTCAGGTCAAGCCGCTTGCACCGGTTCTCATCACCGTCATGGATGGCGATGTGGAAAGCATGGGCCGTTACCAGCGCTTCACCCAGGCGCTACGCGCCGAGGGCATTCGCGCCGAAATGTACCAGGGCAACTGGAAGAAATTCGGCAACCAGCTGAAATATGCCGATCGCCTCGGCTCCCCCATCGCCATCATCCAGGGCGGTGACGAGCGTGCCGAAGGTGTGGTCCAGATCAAGGATCTGATCGAAGGCAAGCGTCTGTCCGGCGAAATCGAGGACAATGCCAGCTGGCGCGAGGCGCGTGTGGCGCAGGTCAGCGTACCGGAAGCTGAAGTGGTGGCGAAGGTCCGCGAGATTCTTGAGTATCAGGCAGAGGACGTTCGCCGCGCCGCCGGAAATTTCGAACGCCCCTACGATCCCACGCAAAGCGGCGATCGTGATGATAATATCTGAGGGTTGACGATGCCCCTGATCGACATGCCGGAATTTTCCGGAGAGCTACTGGAAGAATTCGCCGCGCGCCGCACGAGCCGTGTGAACACGCCCGTGATCCAGCCCGCCGAACCGTTTCTGGATATGGCCGGCGAGGATCTGCGCCGCCGTATCTTCATGACGGAGAGCGAAACGGGTGAGAGCCTTTGCCTGCGCCCCGAATTCACCATTCCGGTCTGCCTGCGCCATATCGAGACGGCGACCGGTACGCCGAAGCGTTACTCCTATCTCGGTGAAGTCTTCCGCCAGCGTCGTGAGGGCGCCAACGAATTTTATCAGGCCGGTATCGAGGATCTCGGCGATACCGATATCGCCGCCGCCGATGCCCGTGCCGTAATCGATGCGACAGGCATTCTGCAGCGCCTTCTGCCGGGCCGCTCGCTCGCCGTCACGCTGGGCGACCAGCAGGTATTCGAGGCGGTGGTTGCTGCCCTCGGTCTGCCGCTCGGCTGGCAAAAGCGGCTGGTGCAGGCCTTTGGCGATATGGCGCAGCTGGACGCGCTGCTGGAAAGCCTCGTGCATCCCAAACCCATGACGGGGCTCGACGCCCGTGTCGCCGGCCTGCTGGCGACGGGTGACGAGACTGTGCTGGTCGATTATCTCGATACGGTGATGCAGGAGACGGGTTATTCCACCAATGCCAGCCGCTCGCCGCAGGAAATCGCCCGCCGTCTGCGGGAGAAACTGGCGCTCGCGGCCACGCGCCTGCCAGATGAGAGTTTCGAGCTGCTAAAACAGTTCCTGGCCCTTCAGGCACCCTTGCCGCAGGCCTCGAAGGTCCTTGGCGATTTTGCCGCAAAGGCGAAGCTGAAGCTCGACGGCGCGCTCTCCGCTTTCGACAAACGTGTTGCGGCGCTTGCCAATGCCGGCGTTGATCTCGAAACCGTCACCTATGGCGCGGCCTTCGGTCGTCCACTCGATTATTACACCGGTCTTGTCTTCGAGGTGGTGGAAGCGGGCGGCGATAGCGTGCTGGCCGGTGGTGGCCGTTTCGACCGGTTGCTGACCCTGCTGGGCGCGCAGGAAAAAATCCCGGCCGTGGGCTTTTCGCTCTGGCTGGATCGCATCGAAGCGGTGCGCGGGAGCGATAAGCCATGATCACCATCGCATTACCCTCCAAGGGCCGGATGAAAGAAGATGCCTCTGCCGTTCTGGAACGCGCCGGGCTAAAAGTCGCGCCTGTCGGCAATGACCGCTCCTATCGCGGCCGCATCGAAGGACGCGATGATATCGAGATCGCCTATCTGTCGGCCTCGGAAATCGCCCGCGAAATCGGCGCCGGCACGGTGGATTTCGGTGTCACGGGTGAGGACCTTGTGCGCGAGGGGCTGACCAACGCCGATGCGCAGGTGGAATTCTGTGCCCGCCTCGGTTTCGGCCATGCCGACGTCGTGGTCGCGGTGCCGGAAATCTGGCTGGATGTGGACAGCATGGCCGATCTTGGCGACGTGGCGTCTGAGTTCCGCGCCCGGCATGGCCGGAGACTGGCGATCGCCACCAAATACTGGCGGCTGACGCAGCAGTTCTTTTCGCGCCAGCATGGCATCCAGCTTTACCGCATCGTCGAAAGTCTCGGCGCCACCGAAGGCGCCCCGGCCGCAGGCCAGGCGGATATCATTGTCGATATCACCTCCACCGGCTCGACGCTCAAGGCCAACCATCTGAAAATCCTCTCGGACGGCATCATTGTCCGCTCGGAAGCCTGTTTCGTGCGCGCCCGCAAACCGGAGCATGAGAATGATGCGGCGGTTCACGAGATTGCCTCGCGCATAAAAGCGGCGCTCTGAGATTGAAAACAAAAAAAGCCGCCGGATCGCTCCGGCGGCTTTTTTGTTGGTTGTTTTATTCGGCTCAGGCGTGGGCCAAAGCCGCGCCGCGCTTGGCGTCGACGGAATAGGCGCCCGGGCCGAAGGCGGCGAGCAGAATGTAAGCGCCGGCAAGGGTGATGTTCTTCATCAGCATGATGCCGTTCAGTGCATTGATCCAGCCGAGAGCCGGGTCCGGCCAGCCGGGAACGGCAACGGTGCCGCTGTGGAAAACCAGGCCGGTGAAGACGCAGAAGGCGGCAAGCGCCCAGGCGGCAATCTTGGTCTGGAAGCCGGCGAGGATGGCAAGGCCAGCCAGGAGTTCGAAGAGACCTGCGAGATAGGCTAGTATTGCGGCGGCGGGCAGGCCTGCACCGGCAATCATGCCGGCGGTGCTGGAGGCATCGGTAAGCTTGCCGAAGCCGGAATAGATGAAAATGAAGGAAAGCAGAATGCGGGCGATGAGAACGAGAACGTTCTGGCTGCTGGTCATGGATATCTCCGGTAGATGATCGGCGTTTCGCCGGTTAGCTGCAAGGCAATGTCTGGAAATATCAATGGCCGAAATTCATCCGCCCATAAAGATGAACAATAGAAGACAAATTGTCTTCATTTTGTGAACGAAGCACAGTCGTGTGATGTTACTGTTTAGGCGGCGAAGCGAATATCTTCGAAACGGGGAAACAGGAACAGCCCGGAAATCCGGCCCTGCTGACCCTCTTCGAAACCGGAGGATTCGCCCATGCAGATGACCGGCTGCCGCATTGTGGGCAGGATGGAGACGCCGGTCGAAAAACAGAAACGCGAGGCTGCGGTGGAAGCCTGCTCGAAAAGCTCCAGCACACGGGCATGGTCGCCGCGATCATAACAGCGGATCAGACTGAGCAGACCACATTCGCCCGGCGGCAGGCCGTGCATGAAAGACGCGTGTTCACCAAGCCGGAGGACGCCGCTCGAAAGATCACTGTTCCATTCTTCTGAAATGAAGAAATGCGACAGGGTTCGCGGATCGGGCATGGTCGCCGCGGCCATAGGCAGAGCATCGTTGCGTCTTGATATTTCGAACAAATCGCGCCCCCGCATGAACATCGTGCCGGCGCCGCTGTTTCCAAGCTTCGCCGCCAGGTCGAATTTTCACCGCCATCCGCAGTCGGACGTTTTGCCAGGCATTGAAACCCCTTCAATGCTTGCATCCAGTCGCGGCACCCTTATGGGGGGTGACTTATAGTTTATTTTCTTCCACCTACAACAACCGCTTAGTGAGAAAATCAAAAATATTATGTATTCCTTCATCGTAATCGCGAAATATATGAAAAAAGACAACTAATCGTCGCACTTATAGGCTTTTTGAAGCGGAAACTCCGCCTGTCAGTGATGGTGATTCGCCTTTCTTGATGTCCGATTATTGCATGGGCCATGGAAAATAATTCGGCTAAATTAGCCGCTGTCTCAAAAAGAGACAATATTTTGAGCCAGTGCCGGACATCCCGCGCGAGAAGATATTGTACCATCCCGCATGACAGTCCTTCCTATGAAATTTTAAGGGAAGAGAGTGATCCGAAGGCCGGGACTGATTGGAAGTCCATGCCGCCCGTCCGGTGCGCTTGCGACGCCGGACTTTTTAAAAAAAAAGGCATGGGCGGCAACGAAAAAGGGCGATCCGAAGACCGCCCTTTCTTAATTTCAGTGACAGGACTGATTAGAAGTCCATGCCGCCCATGCCGCCGCCCGGCATTGCCGGCATCGCAGCTTCCTTCTTCGGAAGTTCGGCGATCATGGCTTCGGTGGTGATCAGCAGGGAAGCAACCGAAGCTGCGTTCTGCAGAGCCGTGCGAACAACCTTGACCGGGTCGACGATGCCGAGCTGGATCAGGTCGCCATATTCGCCGGTCTGGGCGTTGTAGCCGTAGTTGTCTTCGTTCTTGTCAAGGATCTTGCCAACAACGATGGAAGCTTCGTCACCGGCGTTTTCTGCGATCTGGCGAACCAGAGCCTGCAGAGCCTTGCGCACGATGTTGATGCCGGCTTCCTGGTCGTCGTTCTCGCCCTTGGCGGAGATCTTCGTGGAAGAACGCAGCAGGGCAACGCCGCCGCCCGGTACGATGCCTTCCTGAACGGCAGCGCGCGTCGCGTTGAGAGCGTCGTCGATGCGGTCCTTCTTTTCCTTCACTTCGACTTCCGTCGAACCGCCAACGCGGATAACGGCAACGCCGCCAGCGAGCTTGGCAAGACGTTCCTGCAGCTTCTCGCGGTCGTAGTCGGAGGTGGTTTCTTCGATCTGGGCCTTGATCTGGGCAACACGACCTTCGATGTCGGACTTCTGGCCGGCGCCGTCAACGATCGTGGTGTTTTCCTTAGAGATCGAAACCTTCTTCGACTTGCCGAGCATGTCGAGGGTAACGTTTTCGAGCTTGATGCCGAGGTCTTCGGAAATGACGGTACCACCGGTCAGGATGGCGATGTCTTCCAGCATGGCCTTGCGGCGGTCGCCGAAGCCCGGAGCCTTGACGGCAGCGATCTTGAGGCCGCCACGCAGCTTGTTGACGACGAGCGTTGCAAGAGCTTCGCCTTCGACGTCTTCAGCGATGATGACGAGCGGCTTGCCGGTCTGAACGACAGCTTCGAGAACCGGCAGCATGGCCTGAAGGTTCGAGAGCTTCTTTTCGTGCAGGAGGATGTAGGCGTCTTCGAGGTCCGCAACCATCTTTTCCGGGTTGGTCACGAAGTAGGGCGACAGGTAGCCGCGGTCGAACTGCATGCCTTCGACGACTTCGAGTTCGGTTTCAGCGGTCTTGGCTTCTTCGACGGTGATGACGCCTTCGTTGCCAACCTTCTGCATTGCTTCAGCAATGTCGAGACCGATCTGACGCTCGCCGTTTGCAGAGATCGTGCCGACCTGTGCAACTTCTTCCGAGGTGTTGATCTTCTTGGCCTTGGCCTGAAGGTCCTTGACGACTTCCGAGACGGCGAGATCGATGCCGCGCTTCAGGTCCATCGGGTTCATGCCGGCAGCAACTGCCTTTGCACCTTCGCGAACGATGGCCTGGGCCAGAACCGTTGCGGTGGTGGTGCCGTCACCGGCGATGTCGTTGGTCTTGGAGGCAACTTCGCGAACGAGCTGTGCGCCCATGTTCTCGAACTTGTCTTCCAGTTCGATTTCCTTGGCGACGGAAACGCCGTCCTTGGTGATGCGCGGAGCGCCGAAGGACTTGTCGATAACGACGTTACGACCCTTCGGGCCGAGGGTTACCTTCACTGCATCAGCAAGAACGTCGACGCCCTTGAGCATCTTTTCGCGCGCTGTGCGGCCGAATTTTACTTCTTTGGCTGCCATGTTCAAAACTCCTGGTTTCGAATGGCCGGAACGGGTCCGGCTTGAAATTTAAGGAAGGACGGGTTCGGCCAGATCAGCCGATGATGCCCATGATGTCGGCTTCCTTCATGATCAGAAGGTCTTCGCCGTTGAGCTTGACTTCGGTGCCCGACCACTTGCCGAACAGAACGCGGTCGCCAGCCTTGACGTCGAGAGCGACGACCTTGCCGGACTCATCGCGTGCGCCGGAACCGACGGCGACGATTTCGCCTTCCTGCGGCTTTTCCTTGGCGGTATCGGGAATGATGATGCCGCCCTTGGTCTTGGCTTCGGATTCAACGCGACGAACGACGACGCGATCGTGAAGCGGGCGGAAATTGGTGCTTGTCATTGCCTAATCCCTCGATCAAATGACTTCACGAACCTTCAGAGGCTCGCGTGATGGGTGTTAGCACTCTTCTTGTTTGAGTGCCAGCGAAGCCGAGATAAGGAGGCCTTCTGCCTGAGTCAAGAACGGCCTGTCGGAAAAATTTCATGGCTTATGGTTATCAGCGTTCCATGACAGAAATTTCCCAGGCGCTGACCGGCGGGTGAAAACCAACCCTTTTGGCAACGCCTCATTGTTTCGGGCCTAGCTGGGTTTTATGTCCGCACGGTGGCGGGTGGATTGCAGGCAGGCTCGACACCGCTTTTTTCCTTGCCATCGGCGTCCTGCTTTGCCATGTCACGCACACCCTTTTCTCGCATCCGGAAAGCATTCTCATGGCCCATCGTATTCTCACCCTCGGCGAAATCACTGATGGGTTCGACGTTATTCTCTCGGATGTATGGGGCGTGCTGCACAATGGCGTCAACGCCTTTCCCGATGCGTCGGTTGCGCTGCATGAAGCGCGCAAGGCCGGAAAGACGGTGGTGCTCATCACCAATTCCCCGCGCCCGGCTCCCGGCGTTATCGCCCAGCTGCGCGTGCTCGGCGTGCCTGACGAGGCCTATGACCGCATCATCACCTCAGGCGACGTCACCCGCGGGCTGATTGCGGAAGGCCCGAAAAAAGTCTTCCTGCTTGGCCCGGAGCGGGACATGCCCTTGCTGGAAGGCCTCGATGTCGAACGGGTGGGTGAGGCGGAGGCGCAATCCGTTGTCTGCACCGGTTTCTTCGATGACGAGACGGAAACGCCCGAGGATTATACCGAAATGCTGAAGGGCTTCATCGCCCGTAAAGCTCCGATGATCTGCGCCAATCCCGATCTGGTGGTAGAGCGCGGCGAGCGCATCATTCCCTGCGCCGGCGCCATGGCCGCCTATTATGAACAGCTCGGCGGCGAAGTCCGCATTGCCGGCAAGCCGCACACGCCGATCTATGAAGCCTGCCTTGCGGCGGCCAGGGAAGTTCGCGGCACCTTCGCCAAGGATCGCGTGCTCGCTATCGGTGACGGCATGCCGACAGATGTGAAGGGCGCGATTGCGAGCGGTCTCAACCTTCTTTATATCAGCGGCGGAATTCACGCCGCCGAATATACGCTGAACGGCCAGACGGACGAGGCGCTGCTGAATGCCTATCTCAAGGGGCAGGGCGCCGCTCCAGGCTGGTGGATGCCCCGCCTTGCCTGAGAAACATCTGGCCTAAGCTGGCGAAAACAATGGATCGAATGCCATGACCGTCTTTCATCGCAATGAAAAAAAGGAGCCGCTGCCGGACAATCTTCGCGGCGGCGTCATCGCGATCGGCAATTTCGACGGCGTGCATCGCGGCCACCGCGCCGTGCTGGACCGGGCACTGGAACTTGCAGAAGCCCGTGGCGTGCCCGCGCTGGTTTTGACCTTTGAGCCACACCCCCGTTCCGTGTTCCGCCCTGATGTGCCGGTCTTCCGCCTTACGCCCGCGCCTTTGAAGGCGCGCATTCTCGAGGCCATCGGCTTCCGCTCCGTCATCGAATACCCCTTCGACCGGGAATTTTCGCAGCGTTCGGCGGAAGAATTCGTTCAATCCATTCTGGTCGACTGGCTGGGCGCCAGCGCCGTCGTCACCGGTTTCGATTTCCATTTCGGCAAGGGCCGCGAAGGTGGTCCGGCATTTCTGATGGCTGCCGGCAAGCGCCACGATTTCGACGTGACGCTGGTGGACGCCTTCCGCGACGAAGGTGCCGATGTCGTCTCCTCCAGCCGTATCCGCTCGCTTCTGTGCGAGGGCGATGTGGCGGGCGCTGCCGGGCTGCTCGGCTATCGTTTCACCGTGGAAAGTGAAGTCATCGACGGCAAGAAGCTCGGCCGCACGCTGGGTTACCCCACCGCCAACATGGCGCTGGCACCGGAGACGGAACTGAAGGCGGGCATCTATGCCGTGCGGTTTCGCCGTCCCGATGGTTCGATCCGTGATGGCGTCGCAAGCTTCGGTTACCGCCCGACCGTCACGGAAAACGGCGCAGCCCTGCTTGAAACATTCGTCTTCGATTTTTCGGGAGATCTCTACGGCGAAGTCTGTTCGGTATCCTTCTTCGGCCATCTGCGCGACGAGCTGAAATTTGATGGCCTCGAACCGCTGGTGGCGCAGATCAGGCGCGATGAGGAAGAGGCAAGGGCGATGCTGTCGGGCGTGCGGCCGCTGAGCGAACTGGACGCCAAGATCGCCTTTTGAGCTGAAAGGGTCGACGGACCCTTAATTCCGGCCCCGGTTGCTGTCGCTTTTCTCTTCCTTTTTACTGGAAAACCGCATAAACAATCCGCCATGTCCCAATACCGGTTGATGTTTAAAACTCAGATTGGCCGAATTATTGGCCCGGCTTTCCGCCCGCTCTGACGAGCCGGAAGGTCCGGGATTTTGGCGCTTGTCATGACATTTGTCATGGCGCTTTCCGTATTTGCCCTGTTTTGAATTGAGACGGCGCGACCGACACGGCGCGCAACAACGGTACGATTATGAGCGACACCGCAGAAAAACTCGACTATTCCGCCACCCTCTATCTGCCGCAGACGGATTTTCCGATGCGCGCCGGCCTGCCGCAAAAAGAACCGGAAACGGTGAAGCGCTGGCAGGAGATGGGCCTTTACAAGCGCCTGCGCGCCTCCGCCGCCGGCCGCGAAAAATTCGTGCTGCATGACGGCCCGCCCTATGCCAACGGCAACATCCACATCGGCCACGCGCTGAACAAGATCCTGAAAGACGTCATCACCCGCTCGTTCCAGATGCGCGGTTACGACGCCAATTACGTGCCAGGCTGGGATTGCCACGGCCTGCCGATCGAATGGAAGATCGAGGAAGCCTATCGCGCCAAGGGCAAGAACAAGGACGAGGTTCCGGTCAACGAATTCCGCAAGGAGTGCCGTGACTTCGCCGCCGGCTGGATCAAGGTTCAGTCGGAAGAGTTCAAGCGTCTCGGCATCGAGGGCGACTTCGAAAACCCCTACACGACGATGAACTTCCACGCCGAAGCGCGCATCGCCGGCGAGTTGCTGAAAATCGCCCGCACCGGCCAGCTCTATCGTGGCTCGAAGCCGATCATGTGGTCGGTGGTCGAACGCACGGCGCTGGCGGAAGCCGAAGTCGAATATGCGGATGTCGAGAGCGACATGATCTGGGTGAAATTCCCGGTCAAGGATGCGGTTCCCGGTCTTTCCGACGTATCCGTCGTCATCTGGACAACGACGCCGTGGACCATCCCCGGCAACCGCGCCATCGCGTTTTCTTCGCGGGTCGAATACGGCCTGTTCGAAGTCGAAAGCGCGCAGAACGATTTTGGCCCGCAGCCGGGTGAAAAGCTGATCTTCGCCAAGAAGCTTGCCGATGAGGCAGCGGCCAAGGCGAAGCTGACCTTCAAGCTTGTTCGCGATGTGAAAACCGAAGAACTGGCCGCCATCACCTGTGCCCATCCTCTGGCGTCGCTCGGCTACGATTTCCCGGTTCCGCTTCTCGATGGCGATCACGTCACCGATGATGCCGGTACGGGTTTCGTTCACACCGCGCCGAGCCATGGCCGTGAGGACTTTGATGTCTGGACCGCGCATCACCGCGAGCTGGAAGCGCGTGGCGTTTCGTCGGCCATCCCGTTCCCGGTTGGCGATGACGGTTTCTACACCGAAGACGCTCCCGGTTTCGGCCCGTCCGCCGAGGGCGGCGCTGCCCGCGTCATGGATGATAACGGCAAGAAGGGCGATGCCAACGACCGCGTCATCAAGGCGCTGATCGCTGCCAATAACCTGTTTGCCCGTGGCCGTCTGAAGCACAGCTATCCGCATAGCTGGCGCTCCAAGAAGCCGGTCATCTTCCGCAACACGCCGCAATGGTTCGTCTATATGGACAAGGAACTGGGCGACGGCACGACGCTGCGTTCGCGTTCGCTTGACGCCATCGACCAGACCCGCTTCGTTCCGGCCTCCGGTCAGAACCGCCTGCGCGCCATGATCGAAGGTCGTCCCGATTGGGTTCTGTCGCGCCAGCGCAGCTGGGGCGTGCCGATCGCCGTTTTCGCCGACGAAAAGGGTGAAGTTCTGGTCGATGAAGCCGTCAATGCCCGCATCCTCGAGGCCTTCGAGGCCGAGGGCGCTGACGCCTGGTTCGCTGAAGGCGCCAAGCAACGGTTCCTCGGTAATGACCACGACCACGACAAGTGGCTGCAGGTCATGGATATCCTCGACGTGTGGTTCGATAGCGGCTGCACCCACACCTTCACGCTGGAAGACCGCCCGGACATGAAGTGGCCGGCGGACGTCTATCTCGAAGGCTCCGACCAGCATCGCGGCTGGTTCCATTCGTCGCTGCTGGAAAGCTGCGCGACACGCGGCCGTGCGCCTTACAACGCCGTTGTCACCCATGGTTTCACCATGGATGAGAAGGGCGAGAAGATGTCGAAGTCCAAGGGCAACGTGGTCTCGCCGCAGGAAGTCATGAAGGACGCCGGCGCCGATATCCTGCGCCTGTGGGTCATGACAACGGACTACTGGGATGACCAGCGCCTCGGCAAGGCCATCATCCAGACAAATGTCGATGCCTATCGCAAGCTGCGCAACACCATCCGCTGGATGCTCGGCACGCTCGCCCATTATGAGGGCGAGGAGGTCGCCTATGACGATCTGCCGGAGTTGGAAAAGCTGGTGCTGCACCGCCTGTCCGATCTGGATAAGGTCGTGCGCGAAGGTTATGACGGTTTCGAATTCAAGAAGATCGCCCGCGCATTGGTCGATTTCTCGAATGTCGAGCTTTCGGCCTTCTATTTCGACATCCGCAAGGACACGCTTTATTGCGACGCGCCGTCGTCGCTGAAGCGCCGGGCCTCGCTGTCCGTCATCGCCAAGCTGTTCGACTGCCTCGTGTCCTGGCTGGCGCCCATGCTGCCCTTCACGACGGAAGAAGCGTGGCTGTCGCGTTATCCGGATGCGGAATCGGTGCATCTCGTCCAGTTCCCGGCAATCCCGGCGGAATGGAAGAACGAAGCTCTTGAAGCCAAGTGGGACAAGATCCGCAAGGTTCGCACGGTCGTGACCGGCGCCCTGGAAGTCGAGCGCCGTGAAAAGCGCATCGGCTCTTCGCTCGAGGCTGCTCCCGTCGTGCACATCGCCGATGCCGATCTTCTGGCGGCGCTGAAGGGGCAGGATTTCGCCGAAATCTGCATCACCTCGGCCATCTCGGTGGTGGGCGATGAAGGCCCGGCCGATGGCTTCCGTCTGCCGGAAGTGGCGAAGGTCGTTGTCGAACAGAAGCTGGCGGAAGGTGCAAAATGCGCCCGCTCCTGGCGCATCACCACCGATGTCGGTTCTGATCCGCAATATCCTGACGTATCGGCCCGCGATGCCGCGGCGCTGCGCGAGCTTGCCGCCCTGGCATGATTTCAAGCTGCGCATCGTTCTTTTCGAAACCGATTTCGGTTTCGGGCCGATGCGCGAGGAAAATAACCGGATGAATTGCGCTTTGCCTCTTCATCCGGTACACCTGCCTGAAAATGGCCGGATTTGCACGGCAATGCGGGCTGCTGCCTGCCGAAAGACGATGTCTGGCAAAGTGGGACGGACGGCTGGAAGGGTTCAATGAATATGATGCAGGGTAATGCGCAGGGTTTGGGCATGTTTCGCACGGTTGTTGGCATCACCGCTATAGGCGTGTTGCTCGGCGCCTGCACCAGCCCGACCTACGGTACAGGTAAGACGGCGGCGGAACAGCTTGTCGACGATCTCGGCAACGCGACCTCGATCACCGGCAACGACCAGGAAAAGCGCAACCTTAAATACAGCCCGCGCCCCGGCCTCGTTGTTCCGGCCCAGTCCCGTGCCGAACAGCTGGCCTCGCCGCAGCAGAACATGGCCAACCGCGAATCCAATCCGCAATGGGTCGAATCGCCGGAAGAAACCCGCGAACGCCTGCGCGACGAAGCGGATGCCAACAAGAACAACCCGCATTACCGCTCGCCACTGCTTGCCGGCAACGGCACGGCCGGTCAGATGACCGAAAGCCAGAAGTGGGAAGCCTTCCGCAAGGCCAAGGCCGACGCTCAGGGTGGCTCTGTCGTCAACGCCCAGCGCCGGTTCCTCACCGATCCGCCGGCTGAATATCGCAGTGTTCCGCAGGATCAGCTGACCGATCTTGGCGAGCCGGAACAGAAGAAGGAAAAGCGCCGCAAGAAAGAAGCGGCCGTGGCAAACACCGGCAAGAGCTGGTGGAACCCTTTCCAGTAAAAACTGGCCAGTAAAAAAACGGCTGATGGCTGGCGGGGAGTTTTGTCTTTCCCGCTCGCCGCTTACTCCTCGAGACGTTTGTCGCGAAAGAACTGCCGCAGAATGTCAGCACTTTCGCTTTCCGCCAGTCCCGAATAAACATCCGGCGCATGGTGGCATGTCGGCTGGCTGAAGAAGCGCACGCCACTCTCCACCGCGCCGCCCTTCGGGTCCTGCGCGCCGTAATAGAGACGGCGAATGCGAGCAAATGAGATCGCCGCCGCGCACATGGTGCAGGGCTCCAGCGTTACGTAAAGATCGGCACCGGGCAGGCGTTCCTGTCCCAGCGCCTCGCATGCCATGCGGATCACGGCGATTTCGGCGTGCGCCGTCACATCGTTCAATTCACGGGTGCGATTGCCGGAACTGGCAATGACCCGGCCGTCCAGAACCAGTACGGCACCGATCGGAACCTCCTGCCGCTCAGCCGCGGCACGGGCTTCCGAAAGCGCCAGTTCCATGAAATGCGTCCTTTCGGCCATTGCGTTTCAATTTCCTCTTAACCCTTGTGCTTGGACCTGATAGGACAGCCCAAACAACAGGCAAACAGCAAATGACTTTTAAAGACAAGCCGAAGCGTGACGGCGGCAAGACATTTAGCCGCGACAACAAGCCGAAAGGCCCCGGCAAACCCGCTGCAGAGCGCGAAAAGAAACCGGCGGAAGCCAAGGCTGCGCCGGCGCAGGAAGCCGTCCTCGGCACCAAGCCCGAGCGTATTTCCAAGATCATGGCGCGCGCTGGCGTTGCTTCGCGCCGCGATGTTGAGCGCATGATCATGGAAGGCCGCGTGTCGCTGAACGGCGTCAAGCTGGATAGCCCGGTGGTCAACGCCACGCTTTCGGACAAGATCGAAGTGGACGGCATGCCGATTCGCGGTGCCGAGCGCACGCGCCTGTGGCTTTACCACAAGCCCGCCGGCCTGGTGACGACCAACTCCGACCCAGAAGGTCGCCCGACCGTTTTCGACAATCTGCCGGGTGAATTGCCGCGCGTGCTCTCCATCGGCCGTCTCGATATCAACACCGAAGGCCTGCTGCTGCTGACCAATGACGGCGGCCTTTCCCGGGTGCTGGAATTGCCGACCACCGGCTGGCTGCGCCGTTACCGCGTGCGCGCCCATGGTGAGGTCGATCAGGCCGCACTCGACAAGCTGAAGGACGGCATCGCCGTCGACGGTGTGCTTTATGGCGCGATCGACGCGACGCTCGACCGTACCCAGGGCCACAATGTCTGGATCACCATGGGTCTGCGCGAAGGCAAGAACCGCGAAATCAAGAACGTGCTCGGCGCGCTTGGTCTCGAGGTCAACCGCCTGATCCGTATCTCCTATGGTCCGTTCCAGCTTGGTGATCTGCCCGAGGGCAAGGTGCTGGAAGTGCGCGGACGCATGCTGCGCGATCAGCTCGGCCCGCGCCTGATCGAAGAGGCCGGTGCCAATTTCGACGCGCCGATCTACAATACATCCGCTGATGACGAGGACGAAGCTCCGGCCAAACGCGCCAAGTCCGAATGGGCAAAGAGCGATGCGCCGGAAGGCAGGCCGCGTTTCGACAAGGCAGCCGGAAAGCCGGAAGACCGCCGCGAAAAGGCGCTCGGACGTCTGGACACCAAACGTGGCGACAAGCCTGCGGGCAAGTTCGGCGCAAAGCCTGCCGGGAAATTCGGTGGCAAGGGCCGCAACGAGGATGATGGCGAAGAGCGCCGCAGCCCCCGCCAGCCGGCGGGCACGAACCGGACGGCCAATGTCTGGATGGCGCCCGGCGCAAGGCCAACGCGTGACGGCAAGGAGCGCAAGTCGTCCGCCCGTGCCGAAGCCGAAAACCTGTTCAAGAAGCCGTCCGCCCAGGAAGAGGCGCGTCGCAGCGTCGTGCGCCATGCCGACGACGAAGGTGAATGGATCCGCTCCGAACCCACCCGTGAGGATGATCGTGGCCACGGCCGCGGCGAACGCCCGGCACGCGGTGAAAAGAGCTTTGGCGATCGCGGTGGACGCGGCGGCAAACCCTTTGGTGGTAAACCATCCGGCGACCGGCCTTTCCGGGATCGCCCCCGCGAAGATGGCGACCGCCCGCGTGGCGAGCGCCCGGCGCGCAGCGGCGCAAAGAGCTTCGGTGATCGTCCCGCGCGCGGCGACAAGCCCTTCGGTGACCGTCCGTTCCGCGACCGGCCTCGCGAAGATGGTGATCGCCCACGCAGCGACCGTCCGCGTGGCGAGAAGAGTTTTGGTGATCGTACGGCGCGTGGTGAAAAGCCATTCAGCGAACGTCCGTTCCGTGACAAGCCGCGCGAAGAGGGGGATCGTTCCGGCAGCGATCGTCCACGCGGCGAGCGACCTTTCGGCGACAAGCCGCGTGGCGGAAAGCCGGGCGGCAGGCCCGCATCGGGCAAGCCGTCCTTCGGCAAATCGGGCGAGCGTGGCGAACGTTCGGGTTTTTCGGGTAAAGGTAAAGGCCCCGGTGGTAATGGCCCCGGCGGCGGCAAGCCGGGTGGCAAAGGCCCGGGTGGCAAACCTTCTGGTGGCAGGGGAATGACACGTAATGCGGATCGTAGGCGGTGAGTTCCGCGGCCGGAATCTGGCCGCGCCGAAAACAAATTCCATTCGTCCGACCATCGACAGGACGCGGGAAAGCCTCTTCAACATTCTGAGCCATGCCTATCCGGAAAGTCTTGACGGTACGCGCGTTCTGGATGTTTTCGCCGGAACCGGGGCGGTTGGGCTGGAAGCCCTGTCGCGCGGCTGTCGTGTGGCGCTCTTCGTCGAAAATGGCGTCGAGGGCAGGGGGCTGCTCTGGGAGAATATCGATGCGCTGGGGCTGCACGGCCGTGCCCGCATCCTGCGGCGTGACGCCACCAAGCTGGGCGGCGTCAACAATATCGAGCCCTTCGATCTTCTCTTCGCCGATCCGCCCTATGGGCAGGGCCATGGCGAAAAGGCTTTTGCCGCAGCCCACGCCGGTGGCTGGCTGACACCCGGCGCGCTCGCCATTCTGGAAGAGCGCGGCGATGTTGCAGTAACCGTCGATGCGGCGTTCAAACTGCTCGAAAGCCGTATCTTCGGTGACACGAAAATGCATTTCTACCGCTACGAACCCTGACGGGAAGGCCTTCCCGTCACGCCACGGTCTTGTCTTGTTTGCGCAATAGGCAGGATTTTTTCTGCGAAAAGAATTTGGGTATTCGCATGGAGCAGGGTGTAAACGAGAGTGTCACGATCGTGCGTGCCGGGGAAGATGTCCTCGAAGGCGACGGCGCGGGTGGCCATGAGCCGACATTCGGACTGGCGCTTGGCGGTGGTGGCGCGCGTGGCATCTGCCACATCAACGTCGTCGAGGCCTTCGACGAACTCGGCATCCGGCCGGTAGCACTCTCCGGCTCCTCCATCGGCTCCATCATCGGCGCGGGCATGGCGGCCGGCATGAGCGGCCGGGAAATCCGCGAATACACCCTCGAACTCATGGGGCGCAAAGGCTCGGTGGCAAACCGTCTCTGGAGCCTCGGCCCGGCATCGATGCGCCATGCGGTCGATGGTTTTCGCCTCGGGCAGTTCAATCTCGAACTCATTCTGCACGCCTTGATGCCGCAGGCCCTGCCGAAGGACTTTTCGGAGCTTGCCATCCCGCTGAAGGTGATAACGACAGATTATTACGCCCAGACCGAAGTGGTGGTGGAAACCGGCGAGATCATTCAGGCGCTGGCGGCTTCCGCCGCTATTCCGGCGTTGTTCATGCCGGTGCGTATCGATGGCCGCATCATGATCGATGGCGGCATCTTCAATCCTGTCCCCTATGAACATCTGCTGGATAAGGCCGATATCGTCATCGGCGTCGATGTGGTTGGCGGCCCCGAAGGAGACGGCACCACCATGCCGAACCGTCTGGACAGCCTATTCGGCGCCAGCCAGCTGATGATGCAGGCAGCGATTGCCCTGAAACTCAGATTACGCCCACCCCACATCTTCCTGCGTCCGCCGGTGCACCGCTTCGGTGTGCTGGATTTCCTGAAGTCCGAGGAGGTGCTGAACGCCTCCGCCAGCATCAAGGACGATCTGAAACGGCAGATTGAAATGCAGGTGGAGCTGTTTCATCGCGGGCAGGGCGTGGAGGCCTGAGCGTTACCCCTGAGTTTTCGGGAGCGAGCGGGTGCCACGTGTTTCTTCTCCCCGCCGGGGAGAAGGTGGCCCGAAGGGTCGGATGAGGGGGCAGCTCGTCGAATATCTCGACCCTTGCCCCCTCATCCCGCTGCCGCTTGTTTCTTCTCCCCGGCGGGGAGAAGAAACAAGCGGCGCGCTCCCCGTCACTGGCTTGAAGCGGAAATCACAGCGACACCTCCGTCTCGCTGTCCTCCAAATCCTCTTCTTCCTCCTCGCGTTTCTCCGCCTTGTTCTTCGGCTTCATCAGCGGCTCCGGTTTCACCTCACGCACCGGCTTGTTGTGCAGCATCTGCCGGCCGGCAGCGAGGCCTTCCACGGCTTGAAGCTGCAGCCGCTCCTCGTCACGTTCGCGAATATCGTCGGAGATCGCCAGCGCCCGCTCGCCGTCCATATCCAGCCCCTCCAGAATGCGCCGGCCGAATAGCAGGCCGGATTCCAGCGTCTCGCGCAGTTCATATTCCACGCCCTTTTTCCTGAGATCGAGGGAGTGCACGCGATCATAAGAGCGGGCATAGATGCGCACGCTTGGAAATTCCGACTGGATCATGTCGATGATGCGGTCGGTCACTTCCTTCTTGTGGGTGCAGACCGCCACCAGATCGGCCCGTTCGATGCCGGCGGCGATCAGCACATCCTTGCGGGTGCCGTCGCCGAAAAAGATGCGGAAACCGAAACGTGCGGCCTGACGCACGCGATCGGCGGAACTGTCGATGACCGTGACGTCGCGCCCGCCGGCGAGAAGGATCTGCGAGGCGATCTGGCCGAAGCGTGAAAAGCCGATCATCAGCACATCCGCGCCAGCCCCGTCGAAATCTTCGTCCAGCGTGTCTTCGGCGGCGTCCTCCGCCGTCAACCGGCGCGATATCACCGCCAGAAGCGGCGTCAGCGCCATGGAAAGCGTGACGACGGCGACGAGGATCGAGGCGGTCGCCTGTGGAAACAGTCCGGAAGCCGCGGCCGTGGTGAAGAGCACGAAACCGAATTCGCCGCCCTGCGCCAAAAGCAGTGCGATACGGCTCGATGCATAACGCGAAGAGCCGGCAATGCGGCAAAGGCTGTAGATCACCGCCGCCTTGACCGCCATCATTGCCGGCACGGCGATCAGGATGAGGACAATATGCTCATAGACGATGTTGACATGCAGCGACATGCCGACAGCCATGAAGAACAGCGCCAGCAACAGCCCGCGAAATGGCTCGATATCGGCTTCCAGCTCATGCCGGTAGGAGGATTCCGACAGCATCAGTCCCGCCAGCAGCGCCCCCATGCCCATGGAAAGCCCGACAGCTTCCATGATGGCGGCAGCGCCGATGACAACGAAGAGCGCCGCCGCGATCATCACTTCGCGCGCACCCGTGCGGGCGATGATCTGGAACATCGGTGTCAGCAGGAAGCGCCCCGCCAGCACCATGCCGGCCACCGCAACGACCGAGGCGACGAGATCGTAAACCATCGAGTCCGACGCGACATCCGGCCGGTTGGAAAGAATGGTGACGAGGGCGAGAAGCGGCACGATGGCGAGATCCTGAAACAGCAGGATCGAAAACGAGCGGTTGCCGTGCCGCGTGTTCATGTCGCCGTCGTCTTCGAGGATTTGCAGCGCAAAGGCGGTGGAGGAAAGCGCAAGGCCGAAACCGGCGACAAGGCTGCCGCGCGCATCGATCAGCCCCGCCCACCAGGCAATCGCCGCAAGCACGCTGCCCGTCACCAGCACCTGCGCCAGCCCGAGGCCTAAAATATCGCGGCGCATCTGCCAGATACGCGATGGCTTCAGTTCCAGACCGATGATGAATAGCAGGAAAACCACGCCCAGTTCCGAGACATTGAAGATGTCCTTCGCATCCGTGACGAGATGCAGGAACGGTCCGATGATGATGCCGGCCACCAGATAACCGAGCACGGTGCCAAGCCCGAGCTTGCGGAAAATGGAGGCCGCGATGACCGCTCCGGCCAGAAGCAGCAAGGGTTCGGAAAAGAGAGCGTCGTGCTCAGTCATGCGGGCGGACTTTCGAATATGGTGGCGACAGAGCCTTGCCGATGGAGAAAGCGGCGTTTCGCCCTTGATGCGGGGTTGCTGGCACAATAAATGGAACAGGAATGAAAGGCCAACTCATGTCCTCAGAAATAGATTCTTCCAAACTTCTCGATCGCGCCAGCGAACTTGTCGATCTTGCCCGCGCCGCCGGCGCGGATGAGGCGGATGCCGTTGTCGTGCGCTCCCGCTCGCAATCGGTCGGTGTGCGGCTTGGCAAGGTGGAAAGCACCGAATCATCCGAAAGCGACGATTTTTCCCTGCGCGTCTTTGTCGGCCGCCGGGTGGCGAGCGTTTCGGCCAATCCGGGCTTTGATCTGAAGACGCTGGCCGAGCGGGCGGTGGCGATGGCCAAGGTCTCGCCGGAAGACCCCTTTGCCTGCCTTGCGGACAAGGAACGGCTGGCGACTTCCTATGACGATCTCGAACTTTTTGACGCCACCGAGGTGTCGTCCGATCAGCTGCGCGAGGCGGCTCTTGCTTCGGAAGAGGCAGCACTTGCCGTCAAGGGTGTCAGCAATTCCTCCGGCGCCGGCGCATCAAGCGGCATGGGCGGCCTCGTGCTTGCCACATCGCACGGTTTTTCCGGCAGCTATATGGGCAGCCGTTTCAGCCGCTCCGTCAGCGTCATCGCCGGCGAAGGCACGAAGATGGAGCGCGACTACGATTTCGACAGCCGCCTTTATTATGCCGATCTGGATGCAGCCGAAGAAATCGGCCGTCGTGCCGGTGAAAAAGTCGTGCGGCGCGTCGGCCCGCGTCAGGTCGATACCGGCAGCAACATCACGGTGGTGTTCGATCCCCGCATCGCCCGCGGTTTCGTCGGCGCCATCGCCGGTGCGATCAACGGCGCCTCGGTTGCCCGCAAGACCAGCTTCCTGCGCGACAAGATGGGCCAGCAGGTTCTGAAAAAGGGTCTTTATCTGACCGACGATCCGCAGATCGTTCGCGGCCCATCCTCGCGTCCCTTCGATGGTGAAGGAGTAAGGGGCGAGAAGATGACGATGATCGAGGACGGCGTGCTGAAGCACTGGTTCCTGTCCACCTCGGCGGCGCGGGAACTTGGCCTTGAAACCAATGGCCGCGGCGTGCGCGGTGGCACCTCCGTCTCGCCGGCCTCCACCAATCTGGCGCTGGAACCGGGCGATATTTCGCCGGAAGATTTGCTGAAACAGGTCGGGTCAGGCTTTTACGTCACCGAACTGATTGGCCACGGCGCTAACATGATAACGGGTGAATATAGCTGCGGCGCGAGCGGTTTCTGGATCGAGAACGGCGAAAAGACCTTTGCGGTTTCCGAGGTGACGATCGCCTCGAACCTGAAGGACATGTTCATGCGGGTCACGCCGGCCAATGATATCGACCGCAAATATGGCGTCGCCGCATCGACGCTGGCGATAGAAGGCATGACGATCGCAGGCAAGTAACCCAGCCTGCGGGTTGTTTTCGCCGGCACTTTATGTGCAAGTGCGAAGAGAAAAACAGGCGCGCCGTTTGAGGCGCGCGGAAAAGACGGCAAAATGAACGATATGGCTGAGGCCCGCTGGGCCTCCGATTTGCGGCTGGTGCTTGAAGCCGCGCGCAAGGCGGGCGAGACGGCTCTCGGTTTTTTCCGTAAGGACCCCGAGGTCTGGTGGAAGAATGGCGGGCTTTCGCCGGTCAGCGCGGCCGACTACGCCGCCAACGAAATTCTCGAAACCATCCTGCGTTCCGCCCGGCCGGATTATGGCTGGCTTTCGGAAGAGACGGATGACGATGCCGACAGGCTTTCCCGCTCCACCGTTTTCGTCGTTGATCCGATCGACGGGACACGCGCCTTCATTGGCGGCCGGGATACCTGGTGTGTCAGTGTTGCGGTGGTGCATGAGGGGCGGCCGGTCGTCGCGGTCCTTGTTGCCCCGGCGCTTGCCGAGGAATTCACGGCGATTGAAGGCGGCGAGGCGCTGAAGAACGGCCAGGCCATTTCCACCGCGCGCGGAAATGCCGGCATCTTCCATCTGGCGGCGCCCGAAGACGTGATCGCTTATCTGCCGGAGGAGGTGCGCGCCGGCGTCAAGCGCATTCCGCATGTGCCTTCGCTCGCCTACCGGCTGGCCATGGTGGCGGATGGCCGTATCGACGGTACGCTGGTCAAGGCCAATTCTCACGAGTGGGATCTGGCCGCTGCCGACCTCATTCTGGAAAGGGCAGGCGGGCAGCTTGTCGGCCTCGATGGAAAACCTCTGATGTATAATCGCCGGGAGGTGAACCACCCCGCATTGTGCGCCGCAGCAGATTATGCGCTGCCCGCACTTTTGAAAGCGTTTTCACACGTTTCCGACGGTTGACGTTTGCCCGGAAATCCCGCAGATGAAGGCCTCTCTCAGCGTTTAAGAAAGAGATAAAGACATGACGGAATCCGGCAAACCGAAACAGCTGCTGCACCTCGTCTTCGGCGGCGAACTTGAAAACCTTCAGGATGTTCAGTTCCGGGATTTGAATGCGCTCGATATCGTCGGCATCTATCCGGACTATGCTTCTGCCCTCACGGCATGGAAGTCCAAGGCGCAGATGACGGTCGATAATGCCCATATGCGTTATTTTATCGTGCATATGCACCGTCTTCTCAATCCCGACGACAAAAATTGAGTCCTTTTGCCCTTGCGTTGTAATACTATTGGGTGAAGGCGAGCTTTTCCGTGATTCCTGCCGTTCAACGCAGGCCGGTAGCTCCGGCACGAGAAAATGTGATCGCGCTTTCGTTTCCGATGATAAAAAATGACGCAATTTAAGAAGAAGTAGGCGGCGACAACAACAAGAACAGGGGCAGGCTTTGCGCGGAATGATCAAGGGCAGAATGTCATGAGCAGCCGTATCGCACGTTTCGCTCTTTCGGGTTACCGGATCGCCGGTATTGCCGCCTATCCCTTTGCCCGACCCTATCTTTCCTATCGGGCTGCGAAGGGCAAGGAAGACAAGCGCCGCCGCTTCGAACGTTTCGGTTATGCCAGCGCCGAGCGCCCGCGTGGGCCGCTCGTCTGGTTCCATGCCGCAAGCGTGGGCGAAACGCTTGCCCTCATCCCGCTGATCCGCGAAATCCGCAAACGCGATATTTTCGTGCTCCTGACCACCGGCACCGTCACCTCGGCCGAACTGACCCGTACGCGGCTGGGCGATGATGTGATCCACCAATATGTGCCGCTCGATATCAAGATCGCGGTCAACCGCTTCCTCACCTATTGGGCGCCGGATGCCGCCATAACAGCTGAATCGGAAATCTGGCCGGTAACGATGATGGAGCTGGAGCGCCGGCACATTCCGCAGATCCGGGTCAATGCCCGTCTGTCCGACCGTTCCTTCGACCGCTGGAAAAACCGTCACGATATTGCGGAATCGCTGTTTTCCAAGCTGGCGCTGGTGGTTGCGCAATCCGATCTCGATGCCGAACGCTTCCGCGATCTCGGCTCCTGGCCGGTGGTGATTTCAGGCAACCTCAAGGGCGATACCGACCCGCCGCCCTGTGACGAGGCGCTTCTGGAGACCTATCGCAAGCAGGTCGGCAATCGCAAGACCTGGGCGGCGATCTCCACCTTCGACGGCGAAGAGAAGGCCGCCGCCACCGTGCATGCGGCGATCAAGTCGCGCAACGGCCAGTTGACCATCATCGTGCCGCGCCATCCCGAGCGTGGAGATGATGTGGAAGCCATGCTGAAGGGCATGGGACTGACGGTGGCGCGCCGTAGCCGCAACGACGTGATCACGCCGGAAACCGATATTTTCCTTGGCGATTCCATCGGCGAAATGGGGCTTTACCTGCGGCTGACCGAGCTTGCCTTTGTCGGTCGGTCGCTGACGGCTGAAGGCGGGCAGAACCCGCTGGAGCCGGCCATGCTCGGCTGCGCCGTATTGTCCGGCGCGCATGTGCAGAATTTCCGTGAGGCCTATCAGAAGCTCATCCGCGCCGGCGGCGGTCGTATCATCCGTGATGTGGAGATGCTGGCCAAGGCGGTGCATTATCTGCTGGTCAACGACAATGAGCGTTACAAGATGATCGATGCCGGCAACCGGGTCATTCAGGATATGCGCGGCGCGCTGTCCTCCACCGTCAAGGCGCTGGAACCCTATATCAACCCGCTTACCGTTTCGGCCAAGCTGCAACCGCGGAGTGCCATCGGTTCATGGTAGCGGATATCGAAGTTGATGCGACGCCGTCGATCGCTGCTGTGCTTTTCGACAAGGACGGAACCCTTTTAGGTTATGACGCCAGCTGGGGACCGGTGAACCGCGAACTTGCGGCGATCGCTGCCAAGGGCGATCCTGTCCTCGCCGACCGCCTGCTGGCCGCTTGCGGCATGGACCCGATCACCGGCCACGTGGTGCCCGACAGCCTGCTCGCCGCCGGCAATACGGCGGAAATCGCCGCCGGTCTGGTTGCCGCCGGCTCGCCCTGCGATGTTGTCGAACTGACGCAGCGCCTCGACCGGCTGTTCACCGAGGCCGCTGATAAATCCGTGCCCGTCACCGATCTCAAGGCGTTTTTCGCACGGCTGAAGGCGCGCGGCTACAAGCTCGGCATCGCCTCCAGCGACAATGAAAATTCCATCCGCCAGACGGCCATCCGCTTCGGTTTCGAGAGCGATGTCGATTTCGTCGCGGGTTATGACAGCGGTTACGGCACCAAGCCGCAGCCCGGCATGGTTCTCGGTTTCTGCGAGGCGATCGGATTTCCGCCGGAACGTGTGGCTGTCGTCGGCGACAATAACCACGATCTGCATATGGCGAAAAATGCGGGCGCGGGCCTGCGCATCGCCGTTCTGACGGGAACCGGTTCACGCGAAAGCCTCGGTGCGGATGCGCATTATTGCTTTGATGACATTACCGGGCTTGAGGCGCTGCTGCCGGAACGGGTTGTTTAAGAAGGAACCACCCATCTCTTCCGTCATTCCGGCCTCGAGCCGGAATCCAGCCAGCCCAAGTCCGTGGGCTGAAAAAGACTCTTCCCGATGCGCAGACGCGCGCCGGATGGTTTCCGGCTCGAGGCCGGAATGACGGAGAGCTTTTTGCAATTTACGGTTTTTTCTGGCAAACAACCCCTGACGTATAACATCCGAACGAATGCCGTGGGCGACGCGGCCGGGAGCGGGCATAGATGGTTTCTGAAGCGCCGCCATTCTGGTGGCAGAAAGCGGGCTGGCAGGCATGGCTCCTGTCGCCTTTCTCGCTTCTCTACGGCAAGATCGCCGGACGGCGGATGCGGACGGCAAAGCGGGCAAGCCTGTCCGTTCCAGTGATCTGCATCGGCAATTTCACTGTCGGCGGAGCGGGCAAGACACCGACAGCGATGGCAATCGCCCGGGCTGCTACCGCTAAAGGCCTCAAACCCGGTTTCCTCAGCCGCGGTTATGGCGGCACGCTTGATGTCACCACCCTCGTTGATCCGCAGCACCATCGCTCTGCCGACGTCGGCGATGAGCCGCTGCTTCTGGCGCGCGAGGCGGTGACGGTGATTTCGCGCCGACGCGTGGAAGGGGCCCACCGGCTGGTGAAAGAGGGTGTCGATCTCATCATCATGGATGACGGTTTTCAGAGTGCCCGCCTGACGCTGGATTATGCGCTTGTTGTCATTGATACGATGCGTGGCATCGGCAATGGCCATCTTGTGCCAGGCGGCCCGGTGCGTGCGCCGCTTGTCGAACAGATGCGGCAGATGACCGGCCTTTTGAAGGTGGGCAACGGCCATGCGGCCGATCCACTGATAAGACAGGCGGCAAAGGCTGCCAAACCCGTCTTCGTTGCGGCGATTACGCCGCAGGAGCCGCAGGATTTCAGGGGAAAGCGCGTGCTGGCCTATGCCGGCATCGCCGATCCGGCCAAGTTTTATCGCACCGTCGAGGCGCTTGGCGGCGACATCGTGCAGCAGCGCTCCTTCCCGGACCATCACCATTTCAGCGACGACGAGGTTGCGGATCTCCTGCAGGATGCGGGCAAGGAGAATTTGCAGCTGGTGACGACGGCCAAGGATGCCGTGCGTCTCAATGGTCACCATGGCCGTGCGGAAGAGCTGCTATGGAACAGCCAGGTTATCGAGATCGACATGCTGTTCGACGACCCCAATGCGGCCTCAACGATCATCGATGCCGCGATCCAGCATTGCCGCGCCCGCCTGCTGCGGGAAAATGCGCGGTCGTCATTTTAGAGGTTGTCGGCAAGGTCCGGAAACCTCTCCTCCGTCATGCTCGGGCCTGTCCCGAGCATCTGCAACCTATCGACTTATGAGACATCAGCAGATCCTCGGCACAAGGCCGAGGATGACGTCGAGTGAGGGTGTCAGCCGTCTCTGCAACCGTTCCTGAGAAAGCCGTTTAACATGGAAACGCGTCAGCACGCCGTTTCCGGCTCATGCCGGCAGATTGCCAGCCTTCTGCTCAGCCGCGAGCGAAGCGGCCGCGTCCACATAGGCTTCCTGCCGCGCCACGCTCCAGTAGCGCAATTCGTCGAGCGGAATGGTCTGGGCGGTGATGGCGCAGACGACATGTGAGCCGGTTTGCACGATCCGGAAGTCTCCGTCGAGATATTCGATGACGGCGAGGCGGTTGCCGCCTCCTTCAAATCTGTTCATCCGTTTTCGTCTCCTGCTCTGTCCTGTCAGCGCACCCAGTCCGAAACGGCGTAGCGTTTTCCTGAACAATCCGGATGCTCCAATGTCCTAGATTTATATCGTTCGGCGCGGCACAAGGCCAGCCCCGGCCGCTTGCGGCTGGGTGAAGATGTCAGCTTCGGCCGAAGAGCCGTTCTATATCGGAAAGTTTCAGTTCGATATAGGTCGGCCGGCCGTGATTGCACTGTCCCGAACCCGGCGTGTTTTCCATCTGCCGCAGAAGCGCGTTCATTTCCTCCGGCCGCATGCGCCGACCGGAGCGTACGGAACCGTGGCAGGCCATGGTGGCCGCGACATATTCCAGCTTGTTGGCAAGCGTGGAGGCGGCGTCCCATTCGGCAATCTCGTCAGCAAGCTGGCGCACCAGCCCCTGCACATTGACCTCGCCCAGCATGGCCGGCGTTTCCCGAACCGCAACAGCGCCCGGTCCGAAACGCTCGATGACAAGGCCCAGCGCGTCGAACCCGGCCGCATGATCCATCAGCCGGTCGCAGTCTTCCTCGGGCAGATCGATGATTTCAGGGATCAGTAGCACCTGCGACGGCGGACGCCGGGAATGCAGGGCATTGCGCATTTCCTCGAATACCAGCCGCTCATGTGCGGCATGTTGATCAACGATGACGAGGCCGTTTTCCGTCTGCGCGATGATGTAGTTCTCGTGCAGCTGCGCCCGTGCCGCTCCAAGCGGATACAGCACTGGCTCCGGTGAAGGGCTTGCGAAAGGCTCATAGGTCTCACGCGGTTCGGCCCGCGCCGTCGGCATGGTGATGTCGGAAAAGCGCGATTGCACCGCTTCTGCAAATTGCATGTCCCCGGAAACGGCGAGCGGCCGTGACGGGGATGTGGCGGCAGACCATGGCGCGGAAGCCGGCATGGAAGGCGAGGGCCGCAGGCCGGACGGGCTGTAGCCGGGACGAAAGGCGTTCATCATCTGGTTCGCGCCGGTCGTCGCTGCCCTGTCACCGTCACGCGTCAGCGCCTGGCGGATCGCACCGACGATCAGCCCGCGAATGAGGCCGGGATCGCGGAAACGCACGTCGGATTTCGCCGGATGCACATTCACATCCACAAAGGCAGGGTCGAGCGTGATGGACAGCACCGCGACCGGATATCGCCCATGCGGCACGGTTTCGGCATAGGCACCGCGAATGGCGGATAAAAGCAGCTTGTCCTGCACCGGGCGGCCGTTGACGAAGACATATTGATGCGCCGAGTTGCCGCGGTTGAAGGTCGGCACGCCGGCAAAGCCTGATAGCGTCACATCCTCGCGTCCGGCATCGATCTCGATGGCGTTGTCCTTGAAGTCTGCACCGAGAATCTGCGCCATGCGGGCGAGATGGTCATCGCCGGTCGAGGGGATTTCGAGCGTCGAGCGGTCGGTGCCTGATAATACGAAGCGGATATGCGGAAAGGCGATCGCCATTCGCTTGACGACCTCGGTAATGGCGGCCGCCTCCGCCCGTTCCGTCTTCAGGAATTTCAGCCGCGCGGGTGTGGCGAAGAACAGGTCGCGCACCTCGACGATGGTGCCGGCATTCGAGGCGGCGGGCCGCACCTCCGAAACCTTGCCGCCCGTCACCGAAATCACCGAACCCTGTTCCGCGCCCTGTTGACGGCTGGTGATCGAAAGCTTGGCGACCGAGCCGATGGAGGGCAGCGCCTCGCCGCGAAAACCGAGCGTGCGGATATCATCCAGCGTCGTGGATATTTTCGAGGTGCAATGGCGCCTCACCGCAAGCTCCAGATCGATGGGCGACATGCCGGAGCCGTTGTCGGTAATGCGCACCAGCCCCTTGCCACCGCCCGCCGTGGCGATCTCGATCCGGGTCGCGCCGGCGTCGATGGCATTTTCCACCAGTTCCTTCGTGGCGCTGGACGGTCTTTCGATGACCTCGCCGGCGGCGATCTGGTTGATGAGGGTTTCTGAAAGCTGCTTGATGGCCATGATCGTCATTTTCGCGGATTCGCCATGGCTTCGAAAGCAAAAAACGCCAATTGCGGCAATTTGCACATGTTTTGTGGACTTCCACGCATTTGATCATTTCCGTCAACATCTGGGTAAGCGTTAATCCGCTTTTAATCGGCCTTGATTATGGTGGGGCGGCTTGAAATGACCGCAGGCAAGAGGCCCCCTTTCCGGGTGGTGTGTGACGTCGACTTTGGGTGAACGTCATCTTCTCCTCAAGACTGCTTCAAGTGGCGAACCCTGATGTCTCTTTATCGGAATTTGTCGTTTCATCCCGGCATCTGCCCAGAACGATTCCAATAGAAACATAAGCCTGACCCATTAACAGGCGGGAGTTTGCAGTTGAGTGATTTGGCGTCCTCTGGCGCGGGCGTTCATACGGTGATGCTTGATGCCCTTTGCGACGCGCTTGGCGCGGCGATCGTCGTTTACGACCGTAACGATCACATTATTTTCGCAAGCCGGAAACTCTTGAATTTTTTCCCGCTGGAAGAGGCCGTTGTCGGTCCCGGTGCGCGGCTGCGCGACTATCTGAGCGCGCTTTACGATTGTTATCTGCTGGAGACGGAAAACCTCGCCGCCAATGCCCGCCAGCTCGGGCGGGACGAATGGATCGGCGAGCGGCTGGCGCTGCACTGGAAGGAAAGGTCGGAAAAGACCGAACGGCTGAAGGGGGAGCGCTTTCTGCGTTTCGTCATGAACCGCCTGCCTTCCGGGCTCGGCATCAGCGTCGTCGCCGATATTTCCGAACAGAAGAAAAGGGAAGAACAGTGGCGCATCGACCTTGAACGGGTGCAGCTGATCGAGGACATCCTCGACAATCTGCCATTCCCCGTTTTGGTCAAGGACCGCAACATGGCCTATGCGGCCGTGAACAAATCCGCCTGCACCATGATTGAAACCAGTGCGGAGAGCATTCTCGGCAAGACGGTTTTCGATCTGCATTCACGTAAGGTCGCAGCGCAGATCGATGCGGCTGACCGGGCGGTAATGGACACCGGCACGCCGAGTCTCATTCCCGAAAGAGTGAGACGCATAAACGGCGAGGAAGTGCTGACGATTACCCGCAAGCAGCGGGTGGGTCGCCCGGGCCGGCATTTTCTGGTGACGACAATGGAGGATGTCACCGCACTTGCCACCCTCGATGCAAGCGGCAGGCCCATCATCCCCTCGCTCGAACATGTCGCCTTCGTCGCCTCCACTTACGGAAAGGACGAAGATGACGCGCCGGCCAAAGACCTGCTGAAAAGCAAGGCGGTGCTGGTTGTCTCCGAAAGCGGGCGTTTCGCCGAAGCCGCCGGCCGCCGGTTGACCGCGGGCGGCATGGATCATGCGGCGGTGACGAGCGAGGAAGAACAGCAGGCATTCATCGATATCGCCACCTCCGCCGGCGTGGGCATCGATGTCGTCGTCGTCGATGCCCAGATGAGCGTCACATGTCTCGATATCGCCGCTGCGCATGACCTGCCGTTCGTCACTATCGAGGAGGAGGAAATCGACGCATCGCTGCTGCATTACGTCGCTGTCGGTCTCAGATCGTCTCCTGGCGAGAAATCGACGGAGGAAGACTGGGAAATCATGACCGAAGACCTGCCCAGGATCCTCAAGACGGGCGGCGTCGGCGAGATACTTCTCGTTGAGGACAACCGGGTCAACCAGATCGTCTTTTCGCAGATACTCGAAGGCCTTGGGCTTTCCTGGCGGCTCGCCACCTCGGGTGAGGAAGCCTTGCAGCTGTTTGCGGAGCAGGCGCCCTCCGTCGTCCTGCTCGACACGACACTCGCCGATATCGACGGTTTCGAGGTTGCCCGCCGCATGCGGCAACTGGCCGGCGACGAGAACATTCCCATCGTCGGGGTCATCACCCACGCCTTCGAGGGCGATCTCGACAAATGCATGGCGTCCGGAATGAACGACATGCTGCTGAAACCCGTCAGCCCTGACATGGTCGAGGCGGTTTTCCTGCGTCTTTTCGGCACGGATGCGGTGCGGCTGCAGGCCTGAAAGCCCAACAAACGGGCCGTTTTTCCCGAACGGCAGGCTTTCCGAAAATGCCGCCGCATTTTTGGTTCGCGGCTCTATGGTTTTTTTAATACTTGCCCTGCATTGTGAGCGCGTTCACACAGGATTAACGAGATGCAGGAATGAAACGGGCAGAACCGCAATCGTTGCAGGTCAGCCAGAACGAGCTGCAGGCCATGGCTTACAGCGATCCTCTGACGGGGCTCGGCAACCGTTACCGTCTGCGGGACAAGATCCGTATGCTGGCCAGCGAACGCTCCAGCGACCCCGCGCCGTTTACCGTCGGCATCGCCAATATAGACGGTTTCAAACCCATCAACGATCTTTTCGGTGTTCAGGCGGGCGATGAAATCCTGTGTCAGGTCGCGCACCGGCTGAAGGCCTGCATTCCCGATGGCGCGGTCGTGACGCGCCATGATGGCGACGAATTCGCCTTCGTGCTGCCGTTGGTGTTTGAGCGCACCGGTGCGGAGCGCATCGGCAACATGATCAAGGACGTGCTCTCGGCCCCTTACGATCTCGGCGATCGTAACGTCCGGCTTTCCTCCTCTTTCGGTTTTGCCATCTATCCCTTTGCCGGCGATGACTTCGAGGATCTGCTGAAAAGTGCCGAGACGGCGCTTTATCGCTCCAAGCGGCGCGGACGTGGTCAGATAACGGTCTATTCGCGCGAAATCGCGCAGGAAATGAAGCGCGCCACCCAACTGGAACAGGCCTTGCGAAACGCCATCATCACCGATGCGATCGATGTGCATTTCCAGCCCATCGTCCGGTTGGAAGAGGCGAAGGTCATCGGCTTCGAGGCGCTGGCCCGCTGGAACGATCCCGATCTCGGCTTTGTTTCACCCGCCGTCTTCGTGCCGCTCGCCGAAGAACGGGGTTTCATCGACGCGCTGTCGGAAGCCCTGTTGCGAAAGGCGGCGGAAGCCGCCCTGTTCTGGCCGCGCGAGCTGTTTCTGTCCTTCAATTTGTCTTCCGCGCAATTGATGGATCCGAGCACGGCGGACAATATTCTTTCCATTCTGGCCCGTGTCGGCCTCGATCCACACCGGCTGGAGCTTGAAATCACCGAAACGGCCGTCATGACGTCCGCCGATACCGCGCAGCGCATCATCAGCGAATTGCAGAGTGCCGGTGTTCGCATTTCGCTCGATGATTTCGGCACCGGGCAGTCGAGCCTCGGCCGCCTGCGCGATTTCACCTTCGACAAGGTCAAGATCGACCGCGCCTTCGTCTCGCGCATCAGCAGCGACCGCCCTTCGGAACACATCATCAAGGCCATCGTCGCCATGTGTGACGGACTTGATCTTGAAGTGGTGGCCGAAGGCATCGAGGAGCGGGTGGAAGAGGAAAAGCTGCGCGCGCTTGGCTGCGCCATGGGGCAGGGTTATTTCTACGGCCGCCCCGCCGATGCCGCCGCGACCCAGCGATATCTGCACGAAAATTATCGGGAAATCCTGTCGGATATTCCCTGAAAAGCAGGACGACGGTGAATGTGAAGGGCGCGCGCATCCCACACTCACTCATTCCTGTGACAGGCACAGGAATGAGGAGAGGGCGGCATGCGCCTCGCTTCACAACCGGTAAAGCGGCTCGAACCTGCCCTTGACGTCGATACCGAGATCGAAGGTCAGGCCATGCTGCGGATTGGCGGCAAGGGCGTCCGCGTCCAGATTTTCCCGTGCGGAGGTGACGAGAAGGCGCGATGCGTCGGGGCCGATGAAGGCCGGGCATGTCGTCTGCCCCGCCGGCACCTCATATCGGGCGATGTGATTGCCGTCCGTATCGTAGCGATCGACAGCCCCGATGCCCCAGCGGGCATTCCAGATATGCCCTTCGGCATCGCAGACCGACCCGTCAATGCCACCTTCGACGCCGGCGGAATCGATGAACACCTCGGCCCTGCCAGTGGGAAGGCCGGTCTCAGCGTCGAGCGGCACCCGCATCAGCTTGTTCACTTTGGTATCGACGTAATATCCCGTCGCGCCATCGGGTGAAAAGCAGATCGAGTTGGGGATGCTAACCTCGGCAAACAGTTTCGTCACGATACCTTTAGCAACGTGATAGATGCTGCCGGCGCCTGTCTCCGCCTTCCGGCCCATGGTGCCGATCCAGAGTGCGCCGCAGGGGTGCATGCGCCCGTCATTGGAACGGTTGCCGGGCAGGTCCTTTTCCAGTTCCGCATGCAATGTCAGCACGCCGGTTGCCGTATCCCGCAGGAAAAGCCCGTCATCGGAGGCGATCAACTGTTTATGTTCGCTGACCTTGGCCAGCGCGCTGCCCATGAAGGGCAGGGCGTACACCGTCTTGCGGCCGGAAGCGAAATGCAGCTCGTGCAACTCGCGCTCGACGATGTTGAACCACCAGGCGGTGCCGGTCGCAGGGTCGAAGGTCGGGCCTTCGCCAAGCATCATCGGCGTTTCGTCAAGCACATGTCCGGCAAAGGGAAAAACAGTTGCCAAGCTCTTATCCTCCGATGGCTGCATCATAGGCCGATAGCGTGACGGTAGCGCGCTCGCGCACCTCGGCCGCCGTCATGCCCGGCTTGTAGAGGCTGGTTCCAAGCCCGAAGGCGGTAATGCCGGCCGAGGTATATTCGGCGAAATTTTTGTCGGAAACGCCACCGACGGCGGCAATGATGAGGTCCTTCGGCAGGATCGTCCTGATAGCATTGATGCCGGCCGGGCCGATAATGCTGGCGGGAAAGAACTTCAGCCCCGTCGCCCCGGCCTTTGCGGCCACCAGCGCTTCGGTGGGCGTGAGAACGCCGGGCATCGTCACCATGCCCTTGACGCGTGCGGCGATGATCACTTCGGCATCGGCATTGGGGCTGACCATCAGCTTGCCGCCGGCGGCATCCAGTGCCTCCACGTCTTCTACGCTGAGCACCGTGCCGGCGCCGATCAGGCAATCGGCAGGCGCCATCTTCGCGGCGATTTCGATCGAGCGGAACGGATCGGGCGAATTGAGCGGGATTTCGATGGCGCGGAAGCCGGTCTCGATCAGTGCGCCGACAACGCCTTCGGTTTCCTCGGGTTTCAGACCGCGCAGAATGGCGATCAGCGGATATTTCATGGCAGGGAAGGGGATACGCATGGTGGGTCTTTCTTTTATGACCAGATGGTATTGGCGGCGGCCAGCAATCCGCGCCGCACGGCCTCGTCTGCATCGATGACCGTATATTGGATATCAAGGGCCGTGAAGGCGCCTTCGTAAAGCGCACCGAGCGCGCCGGAGCCGATCAGCACGACAGGCGTGTCCCGCCGCGCATTGGAATGCGCGCCGGCAATTTCCAGCCCGATCATGATGCCGGAAAGCTTGGCCTTGGCATCGGTCGCGGTGAGGCCATGCAGCAATTGCCCGGAGCGCAGGGTAAACAGCCGGTTGGTGGCGAGTTGCGGATTGGCGTAGATGTCGCGCACGGCGGCCCTGAAAGTCTCGTGTTCACCGGTGAAGGCATCAGCTTCGGCCACCGCATGCGAAAGGATCGTCTGCCTGGAGATGACTTCGAACAGTTCGCCGGTCATGAAGGTGGCAAAGCCGGTCACGTCACCGCCTTTGACCGTCACCCATTTGGAATGCGTGCCCGGCATGCAGACCAGCTTTTCACCGGCATCAGCGGAGGCGAGTGCGCCGAGCAACTGTGTTTCTTCACCGCGCATCACGTCGGGTGCATTTTTATCCCGTTGCGCCAACCCCGGCAGAATGCGGACATCCCGCGCCTGACCCGGCACGCGGACCGCGCCGTCAAGAACCGCTGAAAGCGATGCCGGCACGTCGATGTAACCCGCCTCGACCCAGCCTTGCCGGGCGCCTGCCATGCCGCAGACCAGAACCGGCAGATTGTCAGGTGCGCCGATGGCATCAAGATGCGATTGCAGCACCTCGGCAAAGCCGGTGCGCATGGCGGTCGTCATGCCTTCCGCGCTTCTGCGCTCAGCCAGAACAGCGCCAGAACGGCTCAGAAGCCAGAGCCGGAAACTGGTCGTGCCCCAGTCGACGGCGATAAAAGCGGGTTCGGACATTATAGAAGGCCTCCGTCTACGATTATGGATTGCGCCGTGATGGCGCTTGATGCTGAGGATGCGAGAAACAGGCTCGGCCCGGCCAGATCGGCGGCGACGAGCGTGCGCTTGAGACATTGCCGCGCCGTGGTTGCGGCGATGCCGTCGTCGGTCAGCCACAGGTCTTTCTGCCGCTCCGTGACGATCATGCCGGGCAGCAGCGTGTTGACGCGGATATTGTCAGGTCCCAGCCTGCCGGCAAGGCTCTTCGTCAGTCCGATAATGCCGGCCTTTGCCGCCGCATAGGAGGGTAGTTCACCCATGTTCAGCAGAAATGAGATGGATGAAAAATTGACGATGGATGCATCCTTCGCCTGTCTGAGATAGGGCAGCGCGGCCTGAACGGTGAAGAACATCTGCTTGAGATTGACGGCCTGATTGGCGTCCCAATAGGCTTCCGTCACCGTGTCGATGTCGTGTCGGTCATCCCAGGCGGCATTGTTGACCAAAACCTTGATGCCGCCGGTAGCGGAGGCTGCCGCATCCACCGTCCGCCCGATTGCGGGAATGTCGCTCAAGTCGGTCTTGAAAAAATGCACCGGATGGGGAGCCGCCCCTGCGAGCCGCTGCACAAGTGCGGCGCTCGGCTCCTCGGCGATGTCTATGAAGGCGACCTTCGCCCCCTGCATCGCGAAGGCTTCCACCAGCGATGCCCCAATGCCGGAGCCGCCGCCGGTAATGAGCACGCCCGCATCCTTGAGGTCGGGAAATTGGGCTTGCGTCATCGACATCGTCTCATCCATGAGGGCTTGATTGTTCCAATATATGGAACTAGATTTTACTAAATGGAATTATTCTCTTGGCGTCACACTTATGTCAAGGCAGATGACGGTGGATGTTGCCATGCCCGATAATAAAACCCCCAATGCCCAACAGCATGAGCCTGTTCCCGGTCGCGCCCGAAAAACAGAAAGCGAGACCGGCACGCTCGGGAAGGCCGTCTCGCTTCTGGAGCTTATCGCCTCTGCGGAAAAACCGATGCGTTTTACCGATGTGGTCGAGGCGAGTGGCCAGCCGCGCGGCACGGTCCACCGCCAGCTCGCCCATCTTCTTGCCGAAGGCCTGATCGACCATGCCAACGACCAGACCTATGCTGTCGGCCTGAGATTGTTGCAATTTGCGGCCAAAGCCTGGAGCGGCAATGATCTGCGCAGCGTCGCTGCGCCGCATCTGGCGGCGTTGCAGGAGGTGACGCAGGAATCCGTGCATCTCGCCGTTCTGAATGGCGGGCAGGTCACCTATCTCGACAAGATCGAGGGCAGACATACCCTGCGCATGCATTCGCAGGTCGGCAAGACCTCGCCCGCCTATTGCACGGGCGTTGGCAAGGCGGCGCTGTCCCTGCTGTCTGCTGATGCGCTCGCAAACCTCGCCACCGGGCTGGAGTTCCACCGCTTTACGGAAAACACGATCATAACGCCGGAGGCGCTGGTAACGGATGTGTCGGCCATCCGCGTGCAAGGTTACGGTTTCGACCTTCAGGAACACGAGATCGGCATTCATTGCGCCGCCGCGCCGGTCCATGCGCCGGGACGCAGTTTCCTTGCGGCGATTTCCGTCACCGGCCCCGCCTATAGGGTGGATGTGGAACAGCTTTACAAATGGGCGCCGCTGGTGCGCGAAACCGCTGATAAAATTTCGGCGGAGCTTGCCTGCCGATTATCGCCGGTTGCCGATGGTTGAGGAAAAAAGTGGCGCTGCTCCGTCGATTTTCGCGACCTGGTAGACGGGTCTGGCGTCAAATTGCGTGAGTTAAATCTTATTTTCGACTATTCTGAATTAAGTTTTCAACTTTTGTTTGCATGAATCATTTTGGTGAGTAACATCCCCGGCAATTTCCGGGCAAAGGTGGCCTTTGCGGTGGTATTTCTCATTCTCGAAGAACAGCTTTTATGCAGAAAACAGAGACGGCCGCCGTTCAGGCGATTGGTGTTGATTGCGTTCGCGAGATCGCCGGTCTGAACACGCAATTCGACATATTCCGGTTCTTGAAACGGTTGACGGAGGCCTGGGAGTTCAGGGCCTTCATGGTGCTTGACCTGTCATCCGAACTGGCGAGCGAGCTGTCGCAATATACCATCATCACCAGCTGGCCGGCCGAGCTTCTGCAGCGTTACGACGAAGAGGGCATGCTGCAGAACAGCAAGGTGATGGCGCAGCTCAAAAAATCGACGGTACCCTTTTCCGTTGCCATGGATTTCCTGGATGGAGGCAACGAACCGATCGCCAAAAAGAACGTGATCGGCCTGTTCGAGCGATTTGAGATGATCAACTCCGTTTGGTTTCCCGTTCACGATATCACCACCACCCGGGGCGCGGTGTCTTTCTCCGGCAACAAGACGATCTTGCCGGCAAGCCGGCTGGCGGAACTGTTTTACATTTCCAGCCATGTCTTTGCCCGGCTATCGGAAATCCGTCGTCTTGATCTCAGGGTTCCCGAAACATTGAGCGAGCGCGAGATCGACTGTCTGAACTGGACGGCGGCCGGAAAAACCAGCGCCGAAATCGCTGAAATCATGATGTTGTCGGAACATACGATCAATCATTACCTCAACCGCGCGACGAAAAAACTCGACACGGTCAACCGCACCCAGGCCGTCGCCAAGGCGCTGCGGGTAGGTTTGATAAAATAGCGAAATCATAATTTTATCATTGTGATAAACCCTGTCCTGGGCGATCCTTCTTTCGAATCACCGGAAAGGAGAAATCGTTTGCCGGAGCGGCATAAGGTAAAAGCGGGATTTTCTCCGACTGTCGATTGCGCCGTGCTGATAGTCGCTGCCGAAAAAGGCTTTGCTGCCGATGAAGGCATAGAACTGCAACTCGTCCGAAAACAATCCGCACGCGCTGTCTTGACCGCGCTTGCCGAGGATGAGGTTCACATCGCCCATCTGCCCGCGCCGGTGCCGGTCGGTTCCGCAGTTGGCCTTGATGAGCTGCCGGCCGATATTATCGGCGTTTTCACGCTTTCCCTCGGCGGATCGGCAACCACCGTTTCGCACGAATTTTACGACGAGCTTTACCGTGAAGGTTTGAAGCTTCCGGACCCCGCGGCCTTCGGGCGGGCCATGGCCCGCGTCTGCGCGGCGCGCCGTGCTGCAGGTAAAAACCCGCCGGTCTTTGCGGTCGAGGATATCGTGTCCACACCGTTTTATATGTTGCGTTATCTGCTTGGAAGCTGCGGTGTGCTGCTCGGCCGGGACATGGAAATCGTCGAAGCCCTGCCGAAAGCCATGCCCGGCCTGCTGGAAAACGGCAAGGTCGATGCGCTCTGTACCGCCGAACCGGCGGGCAGCGCCGTGGTGCTGGGCGGCGCCGGGCGGATTGTCACGACCGGGGCGCTGATCTGGCAAAATGCGCCGGAAAAGATACTGGCCGGCAAGCGGCAGTGGACTGAGGAAAACGCCACCCTGCTGGAAGGGCTGCTGCGAGCGCTCTACCGCGCCGGCGAATGGTGCGCCAATTCCGCCAATATCGAGGAACTGACGGGCATCCTCGCCGCCCCTCATTATATGGACGAGAACGGCGAGTTCCTGCTGCCGGCGCTGACGGGCTATATTTCCACTTCGCAGAGGGACATGCGGCGTTTTCAGGAGTTTTTCGTGACCAGCGCCAAGGCCGCAAATTTTCCGTGGCAGAGCCAGGCGCTTTGGTTCTTCAGCCAGATGTTGCGTTGGGGCGAGGTTCCCGCCGAATGTCGGTTCGACGCGGCCGTGGTGGAGGCCGCGCGCAACGCTTATCGGCCGGATATTTTCCGCAAGGCGATGAAGCCGCTTTTCGTGCCGGTGCCGGGCGCCAATCTGAAACTCGAAGGCACGCTCAGGGAGCAGGTGCATGTCGGCGCGTCGCGCACGGGCCTCGTCCTTGGCCCGGACTGTTTTTTTGACGGCCGGGTCTTTGATCCTGAAACGCTCGATATGGACGACGAAATCTGAAATGGCAGCGGTTAATCGTCGCTAATCTCTCCTGTTTGCGCTTTGGCATTGGCGAAGCGCTCCCGCTTGTCTATGGATGGCGCGGAAGAGTGCCCATATCCAGCCGGACCACGTTTACGGAGTAAGACAATGGCAGACGTCAGCAAGAACCAGGTGGAAAAGGCTCTGGAAGCCGTCATCTATCCCGGCAGCGGCAAAAGCATCGTGGCGCTCGGCATGGTCTCGGAAATCTTCATTGCCGATGCGAAAGCCTATTTTTCGATTACCGTTCCCTCCGACAAGGCGCAGGAGATGGAGCCGTTGCGACTTGCCGCTGAAAAGGCGGCGAGGGGCGTTCCGGGCATTGTCGGCGCCGTGGTCGCGCTGACGGCGGATCGCAAGCCCGGCCAGCAGCAACAGCCGCCGCGCCCCGCCGCTGCAACCGGCCGCCCGGCTGCGCAGCCGCGCTCCTCCAAGGTGGGCGTGCCGGGTGTTGGCGCCATCATCGCCGTCGCCTCTGGCAAGGGCGGGGTCGGCAAGTCCACGACATCAGTCAATCTGGCGCTTGGTCTTCAGGCGCTCGGCCTCAAGGTCGGTATGCTCGATGCCGATATTTACGGCCCTTCTATTCCCAAACTCCTGAAGATTTCCGGCCGCCCGCAGCAGCAGGAAGACCGCATCATCCTTCCCATGGAAAATTACGGGCTGAAGGTCATGTCCATGGGCTTCCTGGTGGATGAGGAAGCGGCGATGATCTGGCGCGGACCGATGGTGCAGTCCGCCCTGATGCAGATGCTGCGCGAAGTTGCCTGGGGCGAACTCGACGTGCTGGTGCTGGACATGCCGCCCGGCACGGGCGATGCACAGCTGACCATCGCCCAGCAGGTGCCGCTTGCCGGCGCCGTCATCGTCTCCACGCCGCAGGATCTGGCGCTGATCGATGCGCGCAAGGGCATCACCATGTTCCGCAAGGTGGAAGTGCCGCTGCTCGGCGTCATCGAGAACATGAGCTACTTCATCGCCCCGGATACCGGCGCGCGCTACGATATTTTCGGTCATGGCGGTGCGAAGGCCGAAGCCGAGCGGATCGGCGTGCCGTTCCTCGGCGAAGTGCCGCTCACCATCTCCATCCGTGAAATGTCGGATGCCGGCACGCCTGTTGTCGTCGCCGAGCCGGATGGCCCGCAGGCAGCGATCTATCGCGATATCGCCGAAAAAGTCTGGGCGCGCATCGGTGCGGGTGAGAGAAAAGCCGCGCCGAAGATCGTTTTCGAATAACGCAACGGCTTTCGGCATAAGCCGAAAAAGCGTTTCTCGGTATTGAATAGTCTTTTTAAAACAGAAGATTAATCGTCAGTATCAGGCAAGTTTTCTGGATGTGAACACCGAGAAATGCTTCGCCTGCAATGCTGTCGAGAAAAAATATTGCTTGATTGCATCTCGCTTTGGGCGCATACGCCTGCGCCGTTTGGCTCTTGGTCCATCGGGCTGGCGAGATATGAAATCCCGCTCGTTCCGGCGTGCCCTGAAGTGTCGTCCAAAGGTTTGCCGACCGCAAACAGGATATGTTAAGCAGCATTGCGGCTGAAGCTTGCGATGTGGACCGGAGAAGCGGATTGATAAAAGCCTATCGCGCCAATTGCGAGGCGATCAGCCTGTCGCCAGACGACGGCTCCGGACAGATTCCCGACGACATCGTCTGGATCGACATCGTCAATCCCGACAGGGCGGAAGAGCAGCATGTGGAAAAACTGCTGGGGCTCGATCTGCCCACCCGTGAGGATCTGAAGGATATCGAACCCTCCAGCCGCCTGTATATGGAAGACGGCAATGTCTTTATGACCGCCTCTCTCGTATGGAAGGCAGATTCGGACGATCCGCGCCTCACCGATGTCGCCTTCATTCTTGCCGGCAAGCGCCTTGTGACGATCCGTTATGCCGAGCCGAAATCCTTCCACCTCTTCATCGCCGCCATCACCCGCGTGCCGCACGAAATGCGCAGCGGCACGGCCCTGCTTCTGAAGCTCTTGGAAACCATCGTCGACCGCACGGCGGAAATTCTCGAAAATTCGGTCACCGGCATCGACAATCTCGCCGCCGACATACTCGGCAGCCAGGCACGTTCCAAACGCAAGGCGCCGCGTTATCTCGAAGACCGTCTTACCAACATCGCCGCCTATCACCGGCTGATCTCCAAGGTCCGCGTCAGCCTCGCATCGCTGGCGCGGCTGCAGACCTTCCTCTCCACCAGCGATCAGGCGCGCGGGGATAAGGAAGCGCGGGAACAGGGCAAGTCGATCGGCCGCGATATCCAGTCGCTGAACGAACATGCCGCCTTCGTTTCCGGCAATCTGACGTTTCTGCTGGATGCCTCTCTCGGCATCATCAATATCGAGCAGAACGGCATCATCAAGATTTTCTCCATCGCTTCGGTGGTGTTCCTGCCGCCAACGCTGGTGGCCTCGGTTTATGGAATGAACTTTCAGCTCATGCCGGAGTTGAACTGGACATTTGGTTATCCACTCGCGCTCGTCATCATGCTGATGTCCGCAATCATTCCGTTTCTCTTTTTTCGTTGGAAGGGCTGGCTCTAAGGAGCCAGGATCATCATGTCTCAAATCGTCGATAAGGACGTTGCCGAGAAACCGGACGCGGATGACAAACATCAGAACAAGGGGCTTTACGCCGCGATCCTTGGTTCGATCGGTGTCGTTTATGGCGATATTGGCACCAGCCCGCTTTACGCCTTCCGCGAAGCCTTGCGGCCGATCGCCTATGATGGCGTGACGCGGGAAGAGGTCATCGGCCTGACCTCGCTGATGATCTGGGCCCTGACGATCATCGTGACGTTCAAATATATCACGCTGCTGCTGCGCGCCGACAATGACGGCGAAGGCGGCACGCTGTCGCTGCTGGCGCTGTTGATGAAGACGGCAGGCACCCATCGCGGCGTTCTCATCGTGCTCGGCCTCATAGGCGCCGCCCTGTTCCTGGGCGACGCGATGATCACGCCGGCGCTGTCGGTGCTCTCGGCGGTGGAAGGTCTGAAGCTCGTCACGCCGGCCATGGACGACTTTATTATTCCGATTTCCGTCTGCATTCTCATCGGCCTCTTCGCCATCCAGTCGCACGGCACGGGAACGGTGGCGAAATTCTTCGGGCCGATCACGGCGGTCTGGTTCCTCGTTATGGGTCTCGCCGGCCTCATTCATATCGCCGATGATTTCGGCATTCTCTTTGCCTTCAACCCGTGGCATGCGGTGGAGTTTCTGGCCAATGAAGGCTTTTATGGCATCGTCGTGCTCGGCGCGGTCTTCCTGACGATCACCGGTGCCGAAGCCCTTTATGCCGATCTTGGCCATTTCGGCCGCCGCCCCATCCAGTGGGCATGGTTCTGTCTGGTTTTCCCGGCTTTGACGCTGAATTATCTAGGCCAAGGGGCGCTGGTGCTCAAAGACCCGGCGGCGATGTCCAATCCGTTTTATCTGATGTTTCCGCAATGGGCGATCCTGCCGGCCGTCATTCTGGCCACCGCCGCCACCATCATTGCCAGCCAGGCGGTCATCACAGGCGCGTTTTCGCTGGTGCGTCAGGCCATCCATCTCGGCTACCTGCCGCGCATGGAGATCCTCTTCACGTCTGAAACCAATACCGGGCAGATCTATCTGCCGGCCGTCAACACCATCCTGCTGTTCGGCGTCGTCGCTTTGGTGCTCACCTTCAAGAGTTCCGATGCGCTGGCCACCGCCTATGGTATTTCCGTCACCGGCGCGATGGTCGTCACCAGCCTGATGTTCTTTGAATTCGTGCGCAAACGCTGGCAATGGTCGGTCTGGCTGGCGCTTGCCGTTCTGGCACCGCTTTTGCTGCTGGAGCTGATCTTCCTTGGTGCGAACCTGCTGAAGATCCATGATGGCGGCTACGTGCCGGTGCTGCTGGCGATCGCCTTCACCATCATCATGACCACCTGGCAGCGTGGCTCGAGAATCCTGTTCGCCAAGACCCGCCGCAGCGACGTGCCGCTGAAGGCTTTCGTCGCCTCGGTGGAAAAGGAAAGCGCCCATGCGCCGGTGCGGGTGCCCGGCACGGCGATTTTCCTCACCGGCGATCCGGAGGCAGCGCCAGCGGCCCTGCTGCACAATCTCAAGCATAACCACGTCCTGCATGACAAGAACGTCATCCTGACGATCCGGACCGAGGATCAACCGCGCGTTCGCCCGGAAAACAGGTACACGCTGACGAAACTCAGTGACCGTTTCGCGGTGGTGGAACTGCATTTCGGCTTCATGGAAACTCAGAACGTCACCCAGGCGCTGGGTTATCTGAGACGCACCGGCTACAAGTTCGACATCATGTCGACCTCATTTTACCTTGGCCGCCGCAAGCTGGTGCCGGATCCGAAGTCCGGCATGCCGGGCTGGCAGAACCGCCTGTTCATCGCCCTTGCCGAAACTGCCGCCGACCCGTCGGACTATTTCCGCCTTCCGGCCAACCGCGTGGTGGAACTGGGTTCTCACGTCGTCGTGTGATGACGCGGTCATGCCTTCAGGTAGCTGAGCGGCCTCCTTCTTTCCGTCAAACCGGCCTTGAGCCGGTATCCAGCCAGCCCAAGTCCTTGGGCTGAAAGGGGTCTTTACACCGCGCCGACGCGCTTCGGCCGGATTCCGGCTCAAGGCCGGAACGACGGATGTGGAGATGGCCTGCGGGACAGTTATGATCGGCACATGCGAACTCGACTCCACGCCATGCGCATTAGAAGGCGCGCACACATTAACGTGAAGCCACGTCCGCTCGCCGCGTTAACCAAGCATCAAGGTTAATAAGAGATTCTTCAACACCTGTAGCAAATATGGTTGTCGGTGTTCGGAGTGCTGGTTTTGCGTTCGAAAAGTGTAATGCGTCGTCGGTCCTCCGCGTCCCTTCAGGCATGGACCTCCAGATGGGCCTCACCCGTCGTCTTCGGCCTTGCCGCCTGGCTCGTCTTTCCTTCTCTTGCCGCGCGTGCGGATCTGGCCTCGCTCTTGGCCGGGTTGGACAATGGCGGCGAACAATGGCGCATGGTGCTGACGGCCTCTCCGGCGGGTTCGGTGCACAATGCCTCGCTCACTTTTAATGATGCGGCAGGCGAGGCGGCGCTGCATGGCAGCGGCATGACCCTGCCGAATGGCAGCAAGGTCGCCTTCGTCACCAACAAGAAGGGCGAGGCCACGACGCCGGACAGCGAGCGTGTCAACCGCGCCGCCAAGAAGGGCCGCATCGTCGCCACCGAAATCATGCAGCCGCCAAAGGCTTTCACCGCCGGCTCCGTCCTTCAACGCACCAGCATGCTGGATATAGAGCCGCTGAAGCGCAAGGACCGCACGGCTTTCGTGAAGCCGAAGCGCGGCAAGGATGTTGAACTCGCCTCCTTCTATTTCCGCCGCGATGAAAAGAAGGTGGACAAGAGTGTGTCGCCCATGCTGGCGGAACTCATCACCAACCGTACCCCGGATATTCTCGCCACGGCCTACGCGCCGGCCGCACCTGACTTTGCCCGCGAATCGCCCTTCGACGCCATTCTCAAAAAACCGGAGGCTGGCCGCTTCGTGCCGCAGATCAGCCCGGAAGACCATGCCTGGGCGGCGACCCCGCTGCCGGCCGAGGTGTTTTCCGCAGCCGAACAGCAGTGCCTGGCATCCGGCATCTACTTCGAAGCGCGCGGAGAATCGGTCAAGGGACAGGCAGCGGTGGCGCAGGTCATCCTCAACCGCGTGCGTAACCCGGCCTATCCGAAAACCATCTGCGGCGTGGTCTATCAGAATAAGGACTGGCGCAACCGCTGCCAGTTTTCCTTTGCCTGCGACAATATCAAGGACCGCGTGAATTCCGAACGCCATTGGAAAATGGCGCGCGAAGTGGCCATGGCCACCACCGCCGGCAAGATCTGGCTGAACGAGGTGGGTTCCGCTACGCATTATCACGCCGTTTATGTTCGCCCCGCCTGGGGCAAGTCCATGAAGAAGGTTGGCCGCATCGGTCTGCACGTGTTTTACCGTACCTATGGTGGCGGCTGGAGCTGATACCACCGCCAATTCGTCGCATTTTGCGTGTCAAAAATGCCGATTCCCTCGCGAAACATCGCCGCCAAACGGTGATTTGGCATCAAGCTATTGTTTTTCAATGATTAATTTGTGCTGAAACAAGCTGCCTCAGTGCCTTGACTAGAGAAGCCCCTAAAACTATGTTGCGCGCGACTTCAGAGCGGGCTGGAACAGGCTTAATCCGTCACCGTTTACAACTCCAAAGGGTTCTGGCATGGCTGGAACGGAGAAAATGGGTGGGATTTTAAGATGACTGGCAACCGTGACGATAGTCTGGACGAGCGTCGCAAACGCCTTGCTGATGAGTTGGCAAAGGTGAAAGCGGAGGATGAGGCGGAAGTGAGGGCGGAGACCAACGCTGCGGAAAACCGGAAAGGTTTTGCGATGGCGGTCAAGCTCTCATCGGAGTTCATTTCGGCCATCGTGGTCGGCGCTATGCTGGGTTATCTTCTGGACTATTTTGCCGGCACGACGCCGTGGGGGATGATCGTTCTTCTCCTTCTCGGTTTCTGCGCAGGCGTATTGAATGTGTTGCGCTCGACGGGCGCGGTGGCCAAGCCGCCGTTGCTGGAGAAGGCGGACAGGCGAGACGAGGGTGGAAAAGACGGCGTTTAAGCTGTTTTTTCTTGCAGTTGAGATGCCGCCAAGCGCGGCGACAGGTAAAGAGGGCAGCCGGTGGCAAACGATCCGACCCATCAGTTCTTGGTGCAGCCGATCATTCCGATCGAAATTGGCGGCGTCGATTTTTCCTTCACCAATGCGTCGCTTTTCATGGTTGCGACCGTGGCCGCCGCTTCCGGTTTCCTTTATTTCGCAACGTCGAACCGCGGTCTGATCCCGACCCGCATGCAGTCCGTTGCGGAAATGTCCTATGAATTCATCGCCTCCATGCTGCGCGAAGGCGCCGGCAAAAAGGGCATGGTGTTCTTCCCCTTCGTCTTTTCGCTGTTCATGTTCGTGCTGACGGCAAACCTTCTCGGCATGTTCCCGTATTTCTTCACGGTCACCAGCCAGATCATCGTCACCTTCGCGCTTGCCTGCCTCGTCATCGGCACGGTCGTCGTTTACGGTTTCTACAAGCACGGTCTGCATTTCTTCGGCATCTTTGCCCCCTCGGGCGTGCCCAAGGCGCTTTTGCCGCTTGTGGCGTCGATTGAAATGATCTCGTTCCTGTCGCGTCCGATCAGCCTTTCCGTTCGTCTCTTTGCGAACATGCTGGCCGGCCACATCACGCTCAAGGTTTTCGCAGGCTTCGTCGCCTCCATGGGCGCGCTCGGCGCGCTTGGCATCGGTGGCGCCGTTCTGCCTCTCATCATGACGGTCGCAATGACCGCTCTCGAATTTCTCGTTGCCTTCCTGCAGGCTTATGTGTTCGCGGTACTGACTTGCATGTACCTGAACGACGCCGTGCATGGTGGTCACTGAGAAGTAAAGTCGCTGGCCCCGGAAACGGGCGTCAAGAATAGCCGCAACAACCAATATCTCAAGGAGTCTCACATGGAAGCGGAAGCAGCAAAGTACATCGGCGCAGGTCTCGCATGCCTCGGCATGGCTGGTACGTCCCTCGCACTCGGCCGTATCTTCGGTGATTACCTGTCCGGCGCACTGCGCAACCCCTCTGCTGCCGACAGCCAGTTCGGCCGTCTGGTATTCGGCTTCGCCGTTACGGAAGCTCTGGGCATCTTCTCGCTGCTCGTTGCTCTCCTTCTCCTGTTCGCTGTCTGATAACGGCATCAGGTCTGGATCACGGCCCGCAAATGGCGTGCCGTGATCCTTCGCATTTGCAGTCCCCCTGGAGGTGAGCATGTTCGTGACCGAGGCTTATGCCCAGTCAGCACCGACCGTAGGTGAAACGCATACGGAAACTCCGGCCGTTGGCCAGCCGCAACCGGAAGCCACGCACACGGAAACCGGTGTAGCGCATGGTGCCGAACACGGTGCTTCCGGCGTTTTCCCGCCGTTCGACCAGTCTACTTATGCATCGCAGGTCCTTTGGCTGGCGATCACGTTTGGCCTTTTTTATCTGCTCATGCAGAAGGTCATCGTTCCGCGCGTCGGCGGCATTCTCGAAAACCGTCACGGACGCATCGCACAGGATCTCGACGAAGCGGCACGGCTGAAAACCGAAGCTGACGCAGCCGTCGAAACCTATGAAAAAGAACTCGCGGCAGCCCGCGCCAAGGCAAGCTCGATCGGCTCCGCGGCACGTGACGCCGCCAAGGCCAAGGCTGACGCCGACCGCGCCGCCATCGAGGCAGGACTTGCTGAAAAGCTCGCCGCCGCCGAAAAGCGCATTGCCGGCATCCGGGACCAGGCTTTCGCCGATGTCGGCGCCATTGCCGAGGAAACCGCGACCGCGATCGTCGACCAGCTGGTTGGCGCCAAGGTCAAGGACACCGACGTCAAGGCCGCCATTGCCGCCGCTTCTAGCGTAAAGGGAGCCTGACATGGCATTTGATGCATCATTTTTCGCTCTTGTCGGTCTCGTCCTTTTCTTTGTCCTGATCGCCTATCTCAAGGTTCCGGGCATGCTCTCCAAGTCTCTGGACGAACGCGCCCAGAACATTCAGGACGAGCTGGCCGAAGCCAAGCGCCTGCGGGAAGAGGCCCAGCACCTGCTGGCCGAATATCAGCGCAAGCGCAAGGAAGCCGAAGCAGAAGCCGCCGGCATCGTTGCCGCCGCTGAACGCGAAGCCGCTGCCCTGACGGAAGAAGCCAAGCAGAAGACGGAAGAATTCGTCGCCCGCCGCACGGCTCTGTCGGAACAGAAGATCAAGCAGGCCGAAGAAGACGCCATCGGCGCCGTCCGCGCCGCCGCCGTTGACATCGCCATTGCCGCTTCCGAGAAGCTGCTGGCCGAAAAGACCACGGCTGCCGCAAAGGCCAAGCTTTTCACCGCCACGATCGGCGAAGTGAAGTCGAAGCTGAACTGAGATTTATCTCGGTATTGTTCAAAACCCCTCCGGCGCGAGCCGTGAGGGGTTTTTTCGTCTGGGCCCCAGGGATTGGTTAGAAATATGGCACCGACAGGCCTGTCGAAATGCTGTTCTTTTAGTGGGCCACCCATACAAACGGTCAGCTTGCGGGGGGCAGGTTAAAGGGACGGGTATTGGCAAACTTTGGGGTTTGGCTTTCTGGACCCTAAATATTCGATGGCGCGTCCGCGTTCACCAGCAACGATTATTGCCGCAGCAGCAGATTTCCCTATTCTACGGAGCAAGCGACTAGGTCGCGATGCTGAGACAGCCTCATGAAGCTCCGCAGGACATAGCCAAATGATCGACTTTTATCCGCTGTATTCTACCCCACAGAGTGAAGCGATCGAAGATTTTATCAATCGGCACTACGAACTAAAACAACCTGTATCCTGTAAGCTGCTTCAGCGTGGATTTAACGACGTTTATCTCGTCACCGTGAACGACAGCGAGCGTTATGTGTTTCGGCTTTCCCACCGTCGTTCCCGTGGCGCAGCCGACGTCAAAAGCGAAACTGCATTTCTGTCCCATCTCTCGAAATCAGGAGTTCCAGTTGCCGGGCCAGTTCCGACACGTGAAGGCGCTTTCTTCGTTCGAGGCCAGGCGCTGGAAGGTGCGCGCGAGGGCGTACTTTTTAACGCGCTTGGTGGGCGTGAAGTGCATGCCGCTGATGCTGGCGATGCCCGGGCTAATGGAAAGACCCTTGCTCTTGTGCACAACGCCGCAGAGACATTTTCCATTGGCGAAACGTTATATCGGCTTGATCTCGAACATTTGTTGCATCGGCCTCTCGCACGAATACGCGACAGCGGAATTGTGGATGATGCGCAGGTTCTCGTTGATCTTCAAGACATCGCCAAGCGCGCAGCAACGGCGATCGAAGCGGCCGGTGATCTGACTTGGACATATTGTCATGGAGATTGTCACGGTTTCAATTCGCGTATCAATGAGGCTGGTGAAGCTGTATTCTTCGACTTTGATGATGGAGGTCCGGGGTATCTCGCTTATGATCTCGCTGTCTTCCTCTGGGCTCAAATCTCCTTTGGCCGGGAACAGATTACCGTCTGGCACGCCTTCGTGGATGGGTATCGGGCAATTCGGCCGATATCGCCTGACGACTTCGAAGCGGCGCTGAGGTTTGTGACGGTTCGTCACCTATGGCTTATGGGTGAACACGCAAGCCGAACCCACGAATGGGGAAGCAACTCTGTCGAATGGATTCCGAGGCAGGTTAATTTTCTCACCAAGTGGGAGATCGATCGATTTTCCGATCGTCTGTTCTGAGGCTGACGCCAGCACGCCATGCTGAAAAGACTGGCCGCTCTCTGTTTCAGACAAAGTGGCGTCCTGACTTGCACCCGCTTCCGGATTTTATCCGTGTCGATGTATTTTGCATTGCGAAGGTGCTGATCGAACAAATTTATCTGAATCACGAGTTGCGTCCGTCGCGCCACGATCAATCCCGCTTTAGCGGCCTGAAACTCATCCTGTGCAGCGGGCAGGGGCCATGGCTTTCGATAGCGCGCAGATGGGCCGGTGTGCCGTAACCGGCATGGCCCTCAAAGCCATAGGACGAATGCACCACACCGGCGCGCTCCATCATTCGGTCACGGGTCACCTTGGCGATGATTGAGGCGGCGGCGATGGAGAGGGAGCGGGAATCACCCTTGATGACGGCTTTGGCCTCGCAGGCAATGCCGGGCGGCCTGTCGCGGCCGTCGGCCAGCACGAGAGCAGGGGAGATTTCGAGACCGAGCACGGCCCGGCGCATGGCGTCGAGGCTGGCGCGCAGGATATTCATGCTGTCGATCAGGCCGGGGCCGGAGGAGGCGACCGATACGATGGATGTTTCCATGATCTGGACGAAGAGGCTTTCCCGTTTCAGCTTCGTCAGCTTCTTGGAATCGTCCATACCCTCAGGAATATTGTCCGGATCGAGGATGACGGCTGCCGCAACCACAGGGCCGGCGAGCGGCCCGCGGCCTGCCTCATCCGTACCCGCCACGGGCCAGAGTCCCTTCTTTTTTGCCTCAAGTTCGAAGGAGAAATCCGGGCCGGTATCGGCGAGATCGAAGAGGACAGGAGAATCGGGTGGTGCGCGGCGTTTCATGCGGCGAAACTTGCACACACACCCGATCTCCTGCAAGCCCCCGGAGGCGGGCGATGACAGGCAGGGTGAGCCGGGTCGAGGGGGCGTGGCTCACTATGCCCTTCAGGTCATCATGACCTTTGATCCTCCAACGGGGCGGCGGAGGAAAAACGATCGCACGCGAGGCGGCGGTTCCGGGGGGCAATGTCCGGCTGGCCAGGGAAAACCCGCCGGGCATTTCGTGGGGAGCGTGGCCGCCCGAAGGGAAGAGGCCAGCGCTCCTTGTCGTGTTCCATCTGATATCGTCGCACCCGCTGTGTGATGCTTCGATCAGGCAGGATATTTTCAGCGTCTGTTTTTTAAAGCAGCGACAATTGGACCCCTGCGCCGCCCGGCGGCACGAAGAGATCGTCGCGCAGATGAATGCCGCGACGGATGAGGCCAAGCCGTTTCGTTGCCATTTCGAAACGCCTGCCAATTTGCCAGGCGTAAGGGCCGGCGCCCTTCATGCGTTTCCCGAACTCCGCATCATAATCCTTGCCGTCGCGCATGGAGCGCACCAGTGACATGACGTGACGATAGCGGTCCGGATAGTTGCGTAGCAGCCAGTCGCGGAAGAGCGGGCTCACCTCCAGCGGTAGGCGCAGCAGCACGTAAGATGCCTCGCTCGCACCGGCGGCCTTGCCGGCTTCCAGAATGCGTTCGATCTCATGATCGTTGAGTGCCGGAATGACGGGTGCCATCATCACGGCAACCGGAATGCCCGCCTCCGTCAGCGCCTTGACCGCTTCCAGCCGCTTCTCCGGGGTGGCGGCGCGTGGCTCCATGTTGCGCGAGAGCTTGCGATCCAGCGTCGTCACGGAAATGCCGACCTTGGCGAGACCCTTTTTGGCCATGGGGGCCAGAATGTCGATATCCCGCTTGATCAGCGCCGATTTGGTGACGATGGCGACGGGATGGTCGGCCTTGGCCAGCACTTCCAGTATCTGCCGCATGATGCGCCATTCACGCTCGATTGGCTGATAAGGATCGGTATTGGTGCCGATGGCGATCACCCGCGGCTTGTAGCCCGGTTTTGCCAGTTCTCTTTCCAGAAGTTTCGCCGCATCCGGCTTGGCAAACAGCTTCGATTCGAAATCCAGCCCGGCCGAAAGACCCATATAGCTGTGCGTAGGCCTTGCGAAACAATAGATGCAGCCATGTTCGCAGCCGCGATAGGGGTTGATGGAACGGTCGAACGGGATATCGGGCGATTCGTTGCGGGTGATGATGCTGCGCGGCTTTTCCACCTGCACCTCGGTGCGGAATTCGGGCATGTCTTCGAGTGTCTGCCAGCCATCGTCGAAAACTTCGCGCTGCAGGGCCTCGAAGCGTCCATCCGGATTGATCCCGGCGCCACGGCCACGACGACGGTCGATCTCGATCCGCAGGCCCGATGCATCGGCCAGCGCATTGGCAATATCTGGCATATGGCTCGGCTGGAAGGCAGCCTGCCCCGAAAGCGTATGGTTTCTCATCTGGATGCTCCCGGGCGCCGCGCGCCTGAAGGCCCGCCAAACACCCTAAACCGTTTCCGTTCGAACAGGCTTTCATCACCTCTTCGATGATTAAATTCCTAACGCAAAAATGAGAACAATACAAGAACAAAAATGCAGAACCAATATTTGTCCACATCCCGGCAGGGAAAGGTTGGGGGAGTTATTTCGCCGCGGGGCGGGGGGTGCCGATCCGCACCGGGAATGGCGGATTTTACCACGATGGGAATAGTGGCAATTAATTGTGCGATGCGTTAGAGCTATGCATATGTTGACAGTCATAATGGAATGCCGGGATCAGGAACCGGAGCTGGCGCATACCTTGTCTGCGCTTGTAACCGGTGCCGTGGAAGGGCTTGTAAGCGACGTGGTGATCCTCGATCACGGCTCGCGCGATGGATCGTCGCGTGTCGCCGATGCCGCCGGTTGCCGCTTTTATGGGCAATGGGACATTGAAGATGTCATGCGCTCTGCGCGCGGACAGTGGATATTGCTGGTGGAGCCAGGTGCGCGGCCGCAAAGCGGCTGGATTGAGGAAATACTGGAATATGTGACGGTATGTGCGGAGCCGGCGCGTTTTTCGCCCTCCCGTTACCACAAGCGCCCATTCTTCAGCCGAATCATGCGTCGTCCGCCGCCGCTGGAACATGGCTATCTGATGCCTAAGAAACATGCGGTGGCGATTGCGAAATCCGGCATGGGCCTGACGCAGTTCGTCCATGCGCAAAAGCCGCGTCGCCTGAATGCGGAACTGCTTCCTGCCTGGACCGCCCGGCCGTCGGGCTAACCCGCAATCCTGAAGCTGCTGGAAGAGTTATTCTGAAAAATTGAAGATTGAAACGGGCAGAAATGCCGGGGAGACACCCGATTCTGTCCCTGAATAAGACTGGACTCGACTTCTGCATGAATAAATGCAACCTATACATGTTTTGTAGGGGGAGGGTTGCATGTCATACGGATTTTTCAGGTCGAATTCTTCCAGGATGCACGCTGTTTTCTGCGCTGCCACACTATTGGCGCTGCCAACGACTGCCTTGTCTCAGGCCCTGTGTGGAACCGGAGGTGTCGTTTTTTCCACAAAGGAACTCAAGGTCGATGCCGATGGGGCGCCCAACTCTTATCTCGTGAATGGCGAGGGGCTGTCCTATACCTGCGATGGGCTGACTGCTGTCGGTTCAACGCCCGATACGGACCCTAGGGGATGGCAAAAAAAATGCCAGAATGCCTGGAAGAAAGCCGTTGCCACGGGTGATTATTCGAAGGTCAGGATATTTGGCTTTTCAAAGGATGATAACAATAAGCCGATAATTCAAAAGGCTGGCGATCCCTTGCCCGGCAAGGCTTTTATCACCGAAACATCTGTTTCGGTTCCCGATGGACCGGCGGGAACACAGAGGCATTGGGTCGATGCCACCGAAATTCCCTATGTTGTTTTGTCCAGCAGCTTCGTGAAGAAATATGGCGTGAAGGACGGTGATATCGCCGTGGTCTATCGCCCGGCGACCAAGCGCTTCGCTTACGGGGTTTATGGTGATGGCGGCAAGCTCGGTGAGGCTTCCGTGCGCTTCCACCAGGATATCGGCAACAATCCGCTGGTGAACAAGGGGGGCGTTCTGAGAGCGAAATCGGGCATTGCCGACCAACGCAAGAATAAAGATCCAATCCCGGTTATCACGGTGGTGTTTCCCGGAAAGACGTCCCATCCGACCGTTGACGCCCAAAAATGGCGGGCTGAAATTGCGGCAATGGGAAAAACGCATTTCGACAATTGGGGCGGCCTTCAGAAATTGATCGAATGCGCCCGTTAGTTTGAGCCGGCCCTGTCTTGACGCAAAGGGGGCGGCCAACAGCCGCCCGCAACAGTCTTCCCAATCACCCACCTAGCCGGCGGCAAGCACCTTGCCGGGGTTCATGATGCCGGCGGGGTCGAATGCGTGCTTGATACGGCGCATCAGGTCCATTTCGATACCGGGCCGAATGGCGGCCAACTCGTCGCGTTTCAGCTGGCCAATGCCATGTTCGGCGGAAATGGAGCCGCCGAGCGACAGAACGATACCGTGGACGATCTCGTTCATGTCCCGCCAGCGGCCGAGGAATTCGGCTTTGTCGGCACCCACCGGCTGGGAAATATTGTAATGGATGTTGCCGTCGCCAAGATGGCCGAAGGCGCAGACGCGGGCGCCGGGAATAGCGGCGATAACCGCCTTTTCCGCCGTCGCCATGAATTCCGGTATTTTCGAGACCGGCACTGAAACGTCATGCTTGATCGAGCCACCTTCCGGCTTTTGCGCATCCGACATGCTTTCACGCATGTGCCACAGCGCCTGCCGCTGGGCTTCTGACGCGGCAATCACCGCATCTGCAACCAGCCCGGCCTCAAAACCGCGCTCCAGCAGCGATTGCATCATCGTCTCGGCTGTCTCCGCCGAATCGGAGGTGGAGATATCGATGAGCGCGTACCATTCATGCGGCGTCTGCAGCGGGTCGCGCACGCCGGGAATATGTCTGGTGGTGAATTCGACGCCGATGCGCGGCATCAGTTCGAAACCGGTCAGCGCCGTGCCGCAGAGGTTCGAGGCCATTTCGAACAGCTTCAATGCGTCTTCGGTGGAGCCGAGCCCGGCAAACGCCACCTGATGACCGAGCGGCTTCGGGAACAGCTTCAGCACCGCGCCGGTGATGACGCCAAGCGTGCCTTCCGAGCCGATGAAGAGATCGCGCAGGTCGTAACCCGTATTGTCTTTTTTCAGCCGGCGCAGCCCGTTCCAGATCTCACCGGTCGGCAGAACGACCTCAAGCCCGAGGCAGAGCTGGCGCATATTGCCATAGGCAAGCACCGCCGTGCCGCCGGCATTGGTGGCGAGATTGCCGCCGATGCGGCAGGAGCCTTGTGAGCCGAGTGACAGCGGGAACATCCGTTCCACCGTCTCCGCTGCCTTATGGATGTCATCGAGAATGCAGCCGGCATCGGCGACGATGACATTGGCGACCGGATCAATATCGCGGATGCGGTTCATGCGCTCCAGCGACAGGATGATGTCGGTGCCTTCGGACCGGGGCGTCTGGCCGCCGACAAGCCCGGTATTGCCGGTCTGCGGCACGATGGGGGTGCCGCTCTCGCTCGCGAGCTTCAGGATGGCGGCAACTTCTTCAACCGAACCGGGCTTGATGAGCAGCGGCGAGGCGCCGCGATAAAGCCCGCGATTTTCCACCAGACGCAGCGCCATTTCCACCGGGTCGCGCACCGCATTTTTATCACCGACAATGGCGGTGAAGCGGTCGAGTATGTCGGAGGAGGGAATGGCGGTGGTCGTCATGGGCGGCGTCTCGCTGTCGTTTGAAACATGGGCGAAAGGGGTTGAGTGGCGTCAGCCTCTCGGTGCGGCGGCGCGGGAAAGGCGGTCATTGATCGCCTCTCCGAGACCATGCATGGGAATGACGGTGATGGCGATGGTCTTTGCGCCGGTCGCATCGGCGGCTTTCAGATAATCGAACAGATTGGCGGCGGCCTCGGCAAGATTGCCGGTGGGGCTGAGATCGAAAACGGCGCGGGCCGCTTCCTCACCTTTAGTGGCGACACTGCCGAAACGGATCAGCGCTTCGCCCGGTAAAACAGATGTGGCGCCGAGGCGCACGGATGCACCGGGCGCATAATGCGACGCCAGCATTCCGGGCGCTTCAATGGCGGCGGAGGCTTTTTCGGGCCGCTCCAGCCGCAGGCCGGCAACGCGCTCTATGTCCTCGGTAACGATGCCGCCGGGGCGAAGCAGCCGCACGCGGCCATCCTCTTCCACCTTGACGATGGTGGATTCGACGCCGACCGAAGCGGCCCCGCCATCAAGAATGAGACTGATCTTCTGGCCGAGATCGGCCTCCACATGGGCGGCACTTGTCGGGCTGATCTTGCCGGAACTATTGGCGCTGGGGGCAGCCAGCGGTCTGTCGAACCGGCGGATCAGGTCGCCGGCAAAACCCTGCGGCACCCGGATGCCGACCGTATCAAGCCCGGCCGTCGCCAGCGAATGAATGCCGCTTTCCGGTTTCAGCGGCAGAACCAGCGTCAGCGGGCCGGGCCAGAAGGCCTGCGCAAGCTTCAGCGAAATGGGGTCGAAGACCGCATAACGCTCCGCCATGGCAATGTCGGCTATATGGCAGATCAACGGATTGAACTGCGGCCGGCCTTTCGTCTCGTAAATGCGGGTGATGGCCGCCGGATTGGTGGCGTCGGCGGCAAGGCCATAGACGGTTTCCGTCGGCAGGGCGATCGGCTGGCCGTCCGCAAGCTCCGCCACGGCTGCCTGCAACGCGGTTTCCCGCTCGTTTTCGATGTTGATATGACGCGCCATGATGCTGCCTTTCAGCGCGCTCAATAGCGTATTTCTGGCCGGGATGGAAAGCGCTATCGTTTATATCGCCTTGATGATCCTGCGCATCTCTTCCGAGCGCGCGCCGAGCAGCAGCACATTTTTCAGCGCCACGCGCGGATCATGGGTCTGGAACAGCAGGCCACCGCGATGGAAGGAGGTATCGACGGTGAATTCCTTATCCGGAAGCGCATTGATGGCGACGGCAAAATACATCCGCGAATAACGCGCATCGATATTTTCGAAGAAGTTCTCGGCACCGCTCAGCTCGGCGAAAAAATTCGCGAAATAGAAGGACCAGAGCACGTGGCGTTCGGCGTCGAAGCTGGTTTTCGCCGCCGTGACATGACAATAGCCGAGATGTGGCCGGTCGTTGAGCAGATGGTGGGAGACCATCTTGGGAAAACGGATGGACTGGTGAAAGGTGTTGAGGCGGTTATGGGTGGCATCGGCGGCGGCTTCCAGCTTGCGCCCGGTCATCGCCGCCACCTCCTCGTGGCTGTAATAGACACGCTCCCTCGGCAACCAGCGTTCTTCATAACGGCTGATCCGGCCCGTGCGCAGGAAATCCGAATGCGCGGTCTTCGACCGTATCGGCATGATCGAATGTCTGGCCGCATCGAAATAACGTATGCGTGTCGCCTTCTCCACCAGGAACGCCCTCGTTGCTGTCGATGCGGCAAGATAATTTAGTTCGCGTTAATACTCCGTTGCGTCGCACCCCCTGTTTTCTGACGGGTGGACAGGCAATCGCGCTGTATCATGCGTCATATTGCGACGTGGTTTTTCTCACCGAGTAGCTGCCGGATTTCGCAGCGGAATGGGCTGTGACAGGCATTTGCGGATGTCGCAATTTGTCGCCAATGCGGAAGCCGATGTCGCTGTCTGTGCTGCTGCAAATGACCGCCGGTGTTTAGATGTGATCATGCTTCCGCAGCCCGGTAAATGGTGCCGGGCAGGGCGGTTTGATCGAGGATTTGGCCATGGAATTGCGTGATACCGTATTGCGCCAGCTGAAGAACCGCCGCGAAGGTTTCAGCCTGGAACAGCCCTTCTACACGGACCAGGATTATTTCAAGCTGGATATGGAAACCATCTGGTATCGCGACTGGCTGTTTGTCGGCCATGATTGCGAAGTGCCCAAATCCGGCAATTATTTCACCGTGCAGGTCGGCTCCTATTCCGTCGTCATCGTCCGTGGACGCGACGGTGAGATACGTGCCCTTCACAATTCCTGTCGCCACCGCGGCTCCCGCGTCTGCTCCGCCCACAAAGGCCAGTCCGCCCGTCTCGTCTGTCCCTATCACCAGTGGACCTACGATCTCGACGGCAAGCTTTTGTTCGCGCGTCATATGGGCGAGGAGTTCGACAAGGCGGAATTCGGCCTGAAGCCGGTCGCCTGCGAGACCGTTGCCGGTTACGTCTTCATCTGCCTTGCCGACCAGCCGGCGGATTTCGCGCCCATGCGGGCCGAAGTCGAAAGCTACATGGCCCCGCACCGCATCTGGGAAGCCAAGGTCGCGCATGAAAGCACCATCATCGAAAAGGGCAACTGGAAGCTCGTCTGGGAAAACAACCGCGAGTGCTACCACTGCGCCGCCAACCACCCGGAACTCTGCCGCACCTATCCTGAAAACCCGAGCGTGACGGGAACGGATGGCGGTGCCAGCGACCCCGAAATCGGCGGCCACTGGGCGCGCTGCGAGGCCGCCGGCCTGCCAAGCCGTTTCAAGATCGATCCGCAGGGCCAGTTCCGTGTCGCCCGCATGCCGCTGATCGGCGAAGCGGAAAGCTACACCATGTCGGGCAAGCGCGCCGTGCGCCGGCCGCTGTCGGAAGATGTCAGCATCAGCCATATCGGCGCGTTGCTGCTGTTCCATTATCCGACGACCTGGAACCACTTCCTTGGCGACCACACCATTTCCTTCCGGGTGCTGCCGCTCAATGCCAATGAGACCATGGTCACCACCAAATGGCTGGTGCACAAGGATGCGGTGGAAGGCGTGGATTACGATCTGGAAGACCTGACCCACGTCTGGAACGAAACCAACGATCAGGACCGCCGCATCGTCGAGGAAAATGCCTTCGGCATCCGTTCGCCTGCGTACCAGCCCGGCCCCTATTCCATGGAAGACGAGGGCGGTGTGATGCAGTTCGTCAACTGGTATTCCGATTTCATGATCGACCGGCTTTCCGGCGACAAGGCCCGGCTTTCGGCAGTAGCGTGATGCGAAGATGAATATGGTTGTGACCTACAAGCACATAGACGAGATGAAGCCGTGGAGCGACAAGCTCCAGCTGCTGGAGTGCATTTCGGTGACACCCGAAACGCAGGATGTGATGACGTTCCTGTTCCGCTCCGAGGACCAGAACTGGTTCCGGTATCTGCCGGGTCAGTTCGTCACGCTGGAACTGCCGGTGGGCAAGGAGCCGCTTTATCGCACCTATACACTCTCCTCCAGCCCGTCACGGCCCTATGCGCTTTCGGTCACGGTAAAGGCGCAGGCCAACAGCATCGGCACGCGCTGGATGTTCGACAATCTGAAGCCCGGCATGAAAATCCGGGCGCTCGGACCGCTCGGCGATTTCTCCTATGTGCGGCACCCCGGTGACAAATATCTGTTCATCTCGGCAGGCTCCGGCGTCACGCCGATGATGTCGATGGTGCGCGACATGAGCGACCGTGCGCCGCAAAGCGATATCGCCTTCATCAACTGCTCGCGCTCGCCGTCCGATATCGTCTTCCGCCACGAGCTGGAATATCTCGCCCGCTTCATGCCAAACCTGTCTCTCGGCTTTATTGTCGAGAAATGCGGTCGCACCGATCTGTGGTCCGGGCTCAAAGGCATGGTCGACAAGGCCAAGATCGCGCTGCTCGCGCATGACTTCATGGAGCGCACCGTCTTCTGCTGCGGGCCGGAGCCGTTCATGGCCGCCGTCCGCTCCATGCTCGATGCGTCCGGCTTCGACATGAGCCGTTACCATCAGGAAAGCTTTTCGCCCGCCGCCCCGGTCACGGTCGGCGAGAGCGTTCTCACCGATGTGGATGGCGAAGCGCTGTCGATGGTGGGCTTTACGCTGTCCGGAAAAGAGATGGCCTGCCAGCCCGGCCAGACGGTACTGATGACGGCGCGTGCTGCCGGTGTGCGCATCGGGGCTGCCTGCGAATCGGGTATCTGCGGCACCTGCCGGGTGCTGAAATTGTCCGGCGAGGTGGAGATGAACCACAATGGCGGCATTCTCGATGACGAGATCGAGGAGGGTTATATTCTCGCCTGCTGTTCGCGGCCTTTGACCGATGTGAAGGTGGAAGCCTGACGAAGGCGTTCCCCGGAAGTGCCGTTGGTTCCGGGGAAAAAGGCCTGCGTAAAAACAAACATCTAGGTCGTTCTGGCGCGTCGCGGAAAAGCCAGGGCGATCTGGCGGACGCGTCGTCCTTGCCATCTTCTCCGGATGGTTGTCATGGAACCAAATCTCCCTAAACTCGTTTGCACGTCATCGAATTCTTTTCGGGTGTAGAAACGGGGCTTACCCTTATCTCCGACAAGAGCGCGTGGGTGAAAAGGCGCGGTCCAACGCGCTGAAGCAAACGGAGGAAGATCATGATGAATTTCCGGACAACGAGCGTCGCAACGGCGATGATCGTGTTCCTCACAAGCTTTACGCCATCGCAGGCGTTCCAGGTGCCTGTTCCGATGCCGAAGCCGGTGGTTTCGACTGACAATGTCGTGCCGGTTCAGTATCGTGAATGGGACCGCAGATATGACCGTCGTTATGACCGCAGGCACGGCGACCGTATGTATCGCCCGCGCCCGCCGCGCGACGGCTATTATAACGGTCACCGCGGTTATCGTGATCGCCGTCCGGGCTACCGATATCATAATGGCTACTGGTTCCCGCTGGCAGCCTTTGCGGCCGGTGCGATCATCGGCGGTGCCGTTCAGCAGCCGCGCCCGGCCTATGGCGGCAGCCATGTCTCCTGGTGCCAGAACCGCTGGCGTTCGTATCGCGCTTACGACAACACCTATCAGCCGAACAGCGGTCCGCGCCGCATATGCGTATCGCCTTACAGCCGCTGACAGGATTTTCGAAAGCCCGGATTTTTATCCGGGCTTTTGTTTTCCGGGCCGCCGGATTGGGTAAACGAAGCGTGATTGGGTCGTTAATGCTGGGTTCAGGCGAAACCGCCTAGCCTGCAACCTGAAATGTTTAAGCCAGACTGAAAACTGGCCGAGTGAGAAGAAAAAACTGCTATTATTCACGTAGAGCGGCCTGTTGACCGTCGTGAATGGAGGAAGTCAGATGAGAAACTATATGAAGAATATCTTGGCTGTCGGTCTTTCTGCGATCGTGGTTGCAGGAGCGATCGTTCCCGCAGAAGCGGCAATGCCGTTGCCGATGGCACCGAAAAGTGTCGAGGCTACCGGCAACGACGCCGGCAATATCGTCAATGTGCAATATTGGCGCGATCGTGACGGTCGTGGCTGGGGCGGCGAACGTCGCGGCTGGTATGGCGGCCATCGCGGTTATCGCGATTATCGCCCGGGCTATCGTCACCATGACGGTTACTGGTTCCCGCTCGCAGCCTTTGCGACGGGTGCAATCATCGGCGGCGCCCTGTCGCAGCCGCGTGAAGTCTACCGTCCGGTGCCGGAATATCGTCCGCGCCCGGTCTATCGCGAATATCGCCCGGTCCGCCGCGGCGGCATGAGCCAGGCGCATGTGAACTGGTGCTATGGCCGTTATCGTTCCTACGATGCCTATAGCAACACGTTCCAGCCTTACCATGGCCCGCGCCAGCCCTGCTATTCGCCTTACAGCTGATAGAATGCCAGGCTGAAATTGACAGAGCCGTCCGGTCATCACCGGGCGGCTTTTTTATTACAAGATCCGTGCCCGTTTGAGCACGAACCAGGCAAGCACGACCGAAATCACGATAAAGACGCCGGCCGACAACGTGCCGCCGGTGCCGACTGTAAACGGCAGCTCATCCGTATTCATCCCGAAAAAGCCTGTCACCAGCGATGGCGGCAGCAGGAAGGCCGTCATCAGCGACAATATGTAAAGGTGCCGGTTGGTTTCGGACGAAAGTTTGGAATCGATTTCTTCGTGCAGCAGCCGTGCGCGTTCCTGCAGGGCATAGACGTCGTGATCCACCGCTTCGAGGCGACCCATCAGGCGTGAGGCGACATCTTCGAAACCGTCAGGCATCTCGTCCTCATCGACGGCCGAAGCGCGTCGCATCAGGGTGAGAACGGTGCGCAAATGCCGGTGCAGGCGAACCACCGTGCGGCGCAGTGGCGCAAGCCGCCGCCGCTCGTCACGGTTTTCGCTGTCATAGACCAGATCTTCGATGGCGTTCAGTTCTTCCGTCGTCTCCATCACCAGATTGATGAGCGAGCGCTGGAATTCCGCCACCAGCCCCTCGAACACATGCGATGGCGTGAGATAGCGGTTGGAATTCTTGTCGACCGCCGCTTTCAGCCGATCCACCGAATGCAGCGGCTGCAGGCGGGTGGTGATGATGAAACGGTCGCTCACCGCAAAATGCAGCCAGCCGAAATCCCGTGTTTCCTTGTCGAATTCCCGCTGGAAATCGACCAGCGTGCCATAGAGCGATTTTTCGTCGACCACGATGGAAGGGTGCGTCTCATGGGTGGTGAGGCTTGCCCGCGCCGCCGGGTCGAGACCGTCGATGGTTTCGAGAAAAGCCGCTACGCGCTGGTCGGCGAGATTGAGATGCAGCCAGAAGAAACCTTCGCACTCGGCCACCTCGTGAAAGCGCGCATCGGCCGCCAGCCGGCGGCACGGGGCTGTGCCGGGGTGGAACTGATAGGCCCAGACAAGGCCGGGAATATTGGGCGTTATGAGATCCATCGTGGCAGTCCTGACCGGCTGGATGGGAGGAGGGAAGGCGTCTGTCGTTCTGGTGCGGCAGCGGCAGTGGCGGCACGGCGCCTTTCAGCGCATGCTGAGCAAATTCATATGACAGTTTTATAACAATCCCGCTGAAATGCTGGGAATTTTCAAATTGACGTTTACGTAAAAATCATTTAGCCCGAAGGCAGTAGCAGGATACAAAAGCTTCGGGAGGAGGCAGCATGTATAGCGCGCCGGTGGATGATATCGCCTTCACACTCAAACATGTAGCGGGTCTTGAAGACGCGCTGGCAAAGGGTGTGCTGGGGGATCTCGGTGAAGATCTGGTGGATGCCATTCTGCAGGAAGCCGGCCGTTTCGCCACGGAACAGGTCGCCCCGCTCGCCGATATTGGCGACCGCCAGGGCGCGAAGCTTGCCGACGGCAAGGTCACGACGCCGGATGGCTGGGCCGATCTTTACCGCCGCTGGGCGGAAGCCGGCTGGAACAGCCTGACGGCGCCTGAGGAATTCGGCGGTCAGAACCTGCCGCATATGCTGAATGTTGCAGCCCTCGAAATGTGGAACTCCGGCTCCATGGCGTTCGCACTGGCGCCAACGCTGACCATGGGCGCGGTGGAAGCCATCGTCACCCACGGCAGCAATGATCTGAAACGCACCTATCTTCCCAAGCTCGTTTCCGGCGAATGGACCGGCACGATGAACCTGACCGAACCGCATGCGGGATCGGACCTTGGCGTGTTGAAGAGCCGGGCGGAGCGCAATGGTGACGGCACCTACCGTATCTTCGGGCAGAAGATTTTCATCACCTGGGGTGAACACGACGCGGCTGATAATATCATCCACCTCGTTCTTGCCCGCCTGCCGGATGCGCCGGCCGGAACGCGTGGCATTTCGCTGTTCCTCGTGCCGAAATTCCTGCCCGATGAAAACGGTGCGCCGGGCAGCCGCAACGACCTTTTTTGCCATTCGCTGGAACACAAGCTCGGCATTCACGGCTCGCCCACCTGCACGATGATCTTCGGCGACGGCAGGTTTGGTGAAGAAAAAGGCGCTCTGGGTTGGCTGATCGGCGAGGAGAACAAGGGCCTCGCCTGCATGTTCACCATGATGAACAACGCCCGCCTCGCCGTCGGCATGCAGGGCGTGGCGATCTGCGAAGCGGCGACCCAGAAGGCGATCGAATACGCCAGAGAACGCACGCAGGGCAAGGCGCCCGGCTGGCAGGGTTCCGGCATGAGCCCGATCATCGAGCATCCTGATATCGCCAGAACGCTTTTGACGATGAAGGCGCTGACTCAAGGGTCGCGGGCGATTTCCTTCAGCTGCGCCCATGCCATCGACATGGCGCATGCCAGCGAAGACGCCCGGCAGCGCTCTCACTGGCAGGAGCGCGCTGCCCTTTTGACGCCGATCGCCAAGTCCTTTTCCACCGATGCCGGTGTGGATGTGGCCTCCATGGGCATTCAGGTACATGGCGGCATGGGCTTCATCGAAGAGACGGGCGCGGCGCGTTATCTGCGTGATGCCCGCATTGCCCCGATCTACGAAGGCACCAATGGCATACAGGCCATCGATCTGGTGCTGCGCAAGCTGCCGCTTTCCGATGGCGCGCAGGTGCGCGGTTTCATCGGCGAATTGCGCGAGATCGCTGCCCGGACAGCCACTTCCAACCGTGATGATCTGGGCGAGACCGCCGGTTATCTCGACGCCAGCCTCAACGATCTGGAAACGACAACCGACTGGCTGCTGGATCGCATCAAGGCCGGCGAAACCGAAACCGCACTCGCCGGCGCGACGCCCTATCAACGTCTCTTCGGTCTGGCGCTGACAGGCGCCTATCTCGCCAAGGGCGCATTGGCCTCCGTCGATGATGGCAGGGGCGCACATCGCGCCGCACTTTGCCGTTTTGCGGCGGAAAACCTGCTGGCGGAAACGGCGGCGCTGAAGGATCGCGTTATATCAGGCGCGGCAAGCCTTGCCGCAGCCCGCACCGTATTGGCCTGAGGAGGTTCAGATGTCGGACGATCATATTCTTGTCGAGCGGGTCGGTCATGCGCCTGACGTTCTGACCATCCGCTTCAACCGGCCGGAAAAGAAAAACGCCATCACCGATGCGATGTATCTGCGTATGGCACAGGCGCTGCAGGCCGCCAATGACGACCCGGAGATTCGCGTCGTTGCCTTTCTTGGCACGGAAGGCTGTTTCTCTGCCGGCAACGACATGGCCGATTTCCTTGCCTTCGCCATGTCGGGCGGGAAGGGCAAGCTCGCCGCACTCGAGTTTCTCAAAGCACTCGTCGCCTTCGACAAACCGCTGGTATCCGGTGTGGACGGCCTTGCCATCGGCATCGGCACGACACTGAACCTGCATTGTGATCTGACGGTCGCCTCCACACGCAGCCTGTTCAAGACCCCGTTCGTGGATCTGGCACTGGTGCCGGAAGCGGCCTCCAGCCTGCTCGTGCCGAAGCTTGTCGGTCACCAGCGCGCCTTTGCGCTGCTTGCCATGGGTGAGGGATTCTCGGCTGAGCAGGCAGTGCAGGCTGGCCTGATCTGGAAAGTCGTCGCCCCCGAGCATGTGGAGAGCGAAACGCTGGCGCTTGCCACCCGGCTTGCGGCCAAACCGCAGCAGGCGCTGAAGATCGCCCGCGATCTGGTTCGCGGCAACCCGGCCGATATTCTCGCCCGCATCGAAGAGGAAGGCCGCCATTTCATCGCGCAGTTGCAGAGTGCCGAAGCCCGCGCCGCCTTCGAGGCATTCATGCGCCGCTAGTCGTTTCGGGGGGCTTGGGACGGTTGCTCACCGCCTGGGAGCGCGCCGCTTGTTTCTTCTCCCCGCCGGGGAGAAGTCCGCGGCAGCGGGATGAGGGGGCAAGCTCCCCGAAATCCGGCAACGTCGCCCCCTCATCCGACCCTTCGGGCCACCTTCTCCCCGCCGGGGAGAAGAAACTTGCGGCATCGTTAGGCGCTGGAAGCCGCTGTGCTTGTGAATACGGATTATGTATGGTCCATCAAATCGGTCCGGAAAACGGATCGCACCAACTCTCCGTCCGAAGGCACCCGCATGCGCCACCTGGTTTTCGCCCTGTCCGTCTTTCTTTCCGCCGCAACCGTTGCAGAGGCAGCAGCGATCACGCGCTTGCCGGTTTCGGGCAGCAACATCATTCTGGCGCAGTCAAGCGATGACGACAGCCCGGACTATAATTCCGGCAACAGCCGCAGTCACCAGCGCCGCGCGCGCTTCGTCTGCGTCATCACCCCGCCGGAAAGCGCCAATCGCCGCCGCCCGTATATCTGCCCGATCGAGCAGGGTCGGGTTGGCGGTGCCTGCCGCTGCTCGGGCGTGGTCGGCAACGGCACCGTCGATACCGCCTGGTGATTATTCCTGATTATTTCTCCAGCACCGCCACCGCTTCCACATGCGGCGACCAGAGGAACTGGTCAACAGGTGTGACGCGGGTAACGCGATAGCCGCCCTCGACCAGTAGCGCCAGATCGCGCGCCAGCGTTAGCGGATTGCAGCTGACGGCAACGATTTTCTTCACCGTGCTGCGGGCCAGTTCCTTGCACTGGACTTCCGCCCCGGCGCGCGGCGGATCGAACACGACCGCGTCGTAGTTCTTCAATTCGCTGGTCATCAACGGCCGGCGGAAAAGATCGCGTTTTTCGACGCTGACCGGTTTGAGGCCCTGCGTGTTGCGGGCGGCGAAATCCAATGCCTTCAGCGCCTTGTCTTCGGCTTCCACCGCATGCACCTTGCCGATGCGCGCCAGTCTGAGCGCAAATGTACCGGAACCGCAGAAGAGATCGGCAATGCGTTTGGATTTGCCGATATGGGCAAGCACCAGTTCCGCCATGGCGTCTTCGGCCTGTTTCGTTGCCTGCGTGAAACCGCCGGCGGGCGGTGAGACCGGAACGCCGCCGAATTCGATGATCGGTTTTTGCGGTTCGATCAGGATTTCACCCGACAGCGAGACACGCGCGATGCCGCGCATGGCAAGCACCGTTTCCGTCAGCGTCCGCCGCTGCTTGTCGTTGACCGACTTGATACCCTCGACGGAAATATCCAGACCGGAAAGCGTTTCGAGAACGGTCATGCGGAACGGCTCGGCATTCGCCGTCATCGAAAGCCCGATGGCTCTGATAGCATCGAGGCGCGAGACGATGCCGGGCGAGGTGACGGGACATTCCTCGATGGCGACGATGTGGTGGCTGCTCGCCTGGCTGAAACCCAGCAGCAGACCCTTTTCCGTCCTGCGGGCGGCAAACACCGCGCGGCGGCGCTCGCCGGGGCGACAGATGACGAGATCATCCACATCAGGTGTCAGGCCCTTCGATTTCAGTGCCGAAACCACCAGCTCCCGCTTGAAGGCGTGGTAGGGCTGGTCGGCCAGATGCTGCAGCGAACAGCCGCCGCAGGTGCCGTTGGCGCCTTCAGGGCCGAAGTGACGGCAGACGGGGTCGCGGCGATCCGCCGAGGCTTCCGCAATCGACATGACCGTGCCGTGGTCCTTCACTTTGGCGATGGCCACCGTCTCGCCGGGTAGGGCGAAGGGCACATAGACCGGGCCGTCGGGACAGTGCGCGATACCGTCGCCCTGTGCACCAAGGCTCTTGATGGTCACGGTCTGGGTGCTCATGGCTTTTCGCCTCCGAGAAGAAATTCGATATTGCCGTCGCCGCCGGAAATCGGCGAAGGAATAAGCCCGAGGCTTTTCCAGCCCATGTCTTCGACGAGCCAGCGTTCCAGCTCGGCAGCAACTGCGGGCGCGGTTTCCGGCTCCTTCAGAAGCCCGGCCTTGCTGATGGCATCACGCCCCGCTTCGAATTGCGGCTTGACCAGCAGGATAGCCAGAGCACCCGGCTCCGCAAGCTCAAGTGCCGGGGCAAGCGCAAGCTTCAGCGAAATGAAGGAGACGTCGGAAACGATGAAGCCGATGGGCCGGTCATCGATATCGTCAGTGGTGAGGAACCGCGCATTCAGCCCTTCCAGGCTGGTGACGCGCGGGTCGTTCTCGATCCTTGGATGGATCTGCCCGTGGCCGACATCGATGGCGACGACATGTTCCGCGCCGCGATGAAGCAGAACCTCGGTGAAACCGCCGGTGGATGCGCCGACATCGAGACACTCAAGGCCCTTCGGATCGAGCTTGAAATGATCGAGCGCGGCCGCAAGTTTAAGGGCAGCGCGGGAGACGTAGGCCTGCGCCGGATCGGTAATCGTGATCTTGACGTTTGCAGCGACGGTCTGGCTCGGTTTGGTGACGATTTTGCCGTTCACGCTCACGGTGCCGCGCGAAACCGCGTCGCGCGCACGCGAGCGGCTGGCAAAGTGGCCGAGCGACACAAGAAGCTGGTCAAGCCGTTCATTTTCAGATGTTTTGGACATGGTCCCGTTCAATGACCGCCAAACCCCGCCGATGCAAGCGATTTATCACGGAAACGGCCCCGAATGCCGCTGCCCCCGGCCATGTTTGTGTTGCACCGCAAAGTCAGAATGTTCGATTAATCCAATATAAAGGCTTGTATTGCACTTTGTGCCCAAGGCCCGTGCGGCCACCGGAACCTGCCATGACGGCATCTCCTCCTATCCACAAAATTGCGACCGTTGCAGCGCAGACGCTTGCTCCGAGGCATCGGGTCGCCGAGAGAGTTTGCGATGTCGCTGAAAAATCTCCCTATCAACCTGAAGCTCATAGCCACCTTCTGTGCCTTGATGAGCGTGTGCCTGCTCGCCTCCGCGGTCGTATTCTGGCAGACGCTGGGGAGCGAGCGTGTCACAATCGACAACAACCGGACCAAGGATATCATCCAGGCAGTGGACGGCGCGACGGCCGCCATGCTGGAGCAGGCCGTCAACCAGCGCGGCTTCCTGCTGTTTCGCAGCGACAGCACCTATAATGATGTTTTCGCCCAGCGCGACCTGATGCTGAAGAAGCTTGACGAAGCCCGCGCGCTTGCCGCCGGCCAGCGGGATATCCTCAACTCCATCGACGACATGCAGAAATCCGCCACCGTGTTCTTCAAGGAACTGGCGGAACCACAGATCGCTGCCCGCAAGACCACGGAAGCGCCGATTTCCGAAATCATCGAGATCGGCCGCAATCAGGCCAAGGGCCAGCTCGACGGCTTCCGCGCCGCCGCCGCCAAGATCAAGGAACAGCTGAACGGCCTGTCCACGGCCTATGCCGCTGAACAGCAGGCAGCGGCGCTGAACCTGAAATATGCGCTTCTGGGCGGCGGTGCCGTTGCCGGTCTTCTGGCCGTTGCCCTCATCTGGGCGCTGTCACGCTCGATCGTCACGCCGATCGTCGGCATGACGGCGGCAATGAGCCGGCTTGCCGATGGCAATCTGGACACGGAAGTTCCGGCCACGGATCGTGGAGACGAAGTCGGCAAGATGGCGAAGGCCGTTCTGGTCTTCAAGGAAGCCGGGCTGGAAAAATCCCGCCTCGCCGGTGAGACCGATCGCATGCGTTCCGCGACGGAGACTGAACGCCGCCGCAACGAGGAAGAACGGGCCAAGGACGAGGCCGCCAGCGCTTTTGCCAGCGCCGAGCTTGGCAAGGGTCTTGCCGCTCTTGCGGACGGCGATCTTTCCTATCGCATTGAAACGCCTTTTGCGCCCGCCATTGATCCGGTTCGCGTGAATTTCAACAGCGCCGTCGAAAAACTCCAGCAAGCCCTGCGCACGGTCGGCGAGAACGCTGCCGCGATCAATGCCGGCGCTTCGGAAATGCTGTCAGCCGCCGACGACCTGTCGCGCCGCACGGAACAGCAGGCGGCCTCCATCGAGGAAACCGCTGCCGCACTGGAAGAAGTCACCACCACGGTGCGTGACAGTGCCCGCGGCGCGGAAGATGCCGGCAATCTGGTCCAGCGTGCCCGTACCGGTGCGGAAAAATCAGGCACCGTGGTCCGCAAGGCGGTTGCCGCCATGCGCGAGATCGAAAAGTCCTCGGGTGAAATCGGCAACATCATCGGTGTCATCGACGATATCGCCTTCCAGACCAACCTGCTGGCGCTGAATGCCGGCGTGGAGGCCGCTCGCGCCGGTGATGCCGGCAAGGGATTTGCGGTCGTCGCGCAGGAAGTCCGCGAACTCGCCCAGCGTTCCGCCAATGCCGCCAAGGAAATCAAGACGCTGATCAGCGCTTCCAGCCGGCAGGTTGAAAACGGCGTGAGCCTCGTCGACGAGACCGGCAAGGCGTTGGAACTCATCGTTTCGGAAGTCGAAGAGATCAACGCCCATGTCAGTGCCATCGTCGTTGCGTCACGCGAACAGGCGACCGGCCTGCAGGAAATCAACACGGCTGTAAACACCATGGATCAGGGTACGCAGCAGAATGCCGCCATGGTGGAACAGCAGACCGCCGCCAGCCATTCGCTTGCCCGTGAGGCGGAAGCGCTGAACAGCCTGCTTGGCCAGTTCCGGGTGGGCGGCGCACGCGCTGCCGTTGCGAGTGCCGGTGGATATTCCGCACCGCGCCAGTCTTCGGCCAAGCCCGCCTTCCAGCCGGCACCTGCTGCACCGGTCCGCAAGGCTCCGGTAAAATCGGCCTCCGCAACGGCAAGACCGGTGGCTTCGCCGGCCCGGGCGCTTGGCCAGAGCCTCGCCCGCGCCTTCGGTGGTGCTGCGGAAGCACCGGCTGCGAAAGATCAGGACTGGACCGAGTTCTGAGTCGGATTTTCCGGATTGGATGCAAAAAAATCGGGGGCCGTGAGGCCCCCTTTTTGCATCAGCTTTTTCAGATGGGTAGCGCCGCTCACGTGCTCCGAAGCCGGAACATCCGCGCAAAAAACATTTCATCCGACAGGCGGTGAAGCAGTGCGGCAATGACGGCAGTTGCGGCAATGGCGAAAACTAGCCGTCCGACCAGAACGCCATAAACATCGGCCCCCAGCGACATTACCACAAGGGTGTCTTCGATCACGCTATGGGCAAAACCCATGAACACGCAGGACAGAAACACCTGACGTGGCGAGATCGCTCCCGATTGCGCCTCTCGGATCAGGAAACCCGCGCCGTAGGAAATTCCCAGAAACAAGCCGATGGCGGTGAGATGTTCGGCCTCGCCGCGAATGCCGGCAAGCCGCAAAAGGGGCGAAAGCGCCTTCATCATCAGTGCCAGAAGCCCGGTCAGCCTGAGGATTTCGAGGCCGAGGGACAGCACGAGAAGGATGACGAACATCCAGATCATGGTTTTACCGAGACCCAGGAGATAGTCCGCCCAATCCGGCGTGGCGCTCATGGTAATCCAGGCAGGGTTCACCGGCCCAGACAACCACCCCGTCACCTCCAGAACCTGATGCAGGAGAAGGGCATAAAGCAATCCGCCGCCGATGCGCAGCGCCGTTGTGACGAGCATGCCGGGTCCTGCCTTTTCAATGATCTTCTGCTCGATGGGCAGGCCGTGCGCGAAGAGGATAAGCGCCGAAAAGACCGTGATATCCGCGCCACTGAGCGAGGAGGCGGGAACGAGTGTGAAGATAAGCGGCACGGCGCCCCAGATGCCGACCAGCATCGCTGTCAGCCAGGCGAGACCAAGCTCCGGCGGCAGCCCGACGAGGTTCATGACAGGCGCGAAGGCCGGCGCCACCGCCTCGATCGCACCCATCCTCGACAACAGCTCGGTGAGGATGGCAATCGGAACGGTAATCCGCACCAGCACCCAGTAGATATCAAGCGTTTCCCGGGTTTTCTGCCAGATGGTGACGAAAATGGGCATGTGAGGCTCCTCGAAGGTTGTCCTCATCCTCTAGGCCGAACCCATTCGCATTTGTGGTCAAAGATTGCAACTTCATGCAATTTTATTGCAAATATGTTGGCGAAAGATATGCTGCTGGTATGGATCGGATCGACCGGAAACTTCTGAACCTCTTGCAGGGCGATGCGTCGCGCACCAATGTGGATATGGCCGATAAGGTGGGGCTGTCTCCTTCCAGCTGTCTGCGCCGCCTGCAACGGCTGCGCAAATCGGGGGTGATCGACCGTATCGTCGCGATCTTAAACCCCGCAAAGGCCGGGCGCGTGATCAAGGCGCTGGTGACGGTGGAGCTGAAACTGCACGGCGAGCAGCATATGCGCCGCTTTCTGGATATTGCCATTGCCGAAGAGGCCGTGTCGCATGCCTATGCCGTGACAGGTGCAAGCGATGTCGTGCTGATGCTGCGCCTGCGTGACATGGAGGAATTCGATGCCCTGTGCGACAGGCTGTTCCGGGACCAGCACAATGTTGCACGCTTCTTCACCATGGTCGTCATCAAGACGGCGAAAGAGGAAACTGCCATCAGGCTTTGAGCGATTTTCAGGAAAGGGAATGTCCATATGGCGCCGCGCGTTAAATTGCAGGTTTTGGATGGCTCATACGGGGTAGCGCGGCTTCAGGCGTCTGATCCCATTCCGGCGTGGGCCGACGGCGGCGGGTTTGTCAGCATCAGCCGAACCGATGACGAACTTTCCATCGTTTGCCAGGAAGATCGCATACCGCAGGATGTGCGGGTCGATGCGGGCTGGTCGTGTTTCAAGTTTCAGGGGCCATTTGCATTTGATGAGACGGGCATCGTCCTGTCGGTCATCGCGCCTTTGTCGACCAACGGGATTGGAATATTTGTGGTTTCGACCTTTGATGGAGACCACCTGCTGGTGAAATCGCACGCTCTCGAAAAAACACGCGATCTGCTGGCGGATGCAGGACATTCGCTCATTTAAAAACCCATGTCGTCACAATGATTTTCTGAAGAGGTACGTTTTGAAGAGTGAAATTGAACTGCCGGTGCAAAAGCAGCTCGAGGCCTATAACGCCCGCGACATCGATGCATTCATGGGCTGGTGGGCGGATGATTGTCAGTATTACGCCTTTCCGGCGACGTTTCTGGCAGGAAGTGCTGCAGAGATCAGGGCGCGCCACATCGAGCGCTTCAAGGAGCCTGATCTGCATGGAAAACTGCTGACACGCATTACTGTCGGGAATGTCGTCATCGACCACGAAACGGTTACGCGGAACTTCCCCGAAGGCAGGGGAGAGATCGACGTTGTCTGCATCTATGAAGTTGAAAACGGAAAGATTGCCAAGGCGTGGTTCAAATTGAGCGAACCGCGGATATTGTCTTGAAAACTCAGGCGTTCCGGAAATAAACGCTCGCTGCGATGGATTGGGACCATAAGGAGGTCTGAACCGGACTTCTGACCCCGCGCCGTCTGTGCGGGGCCTGTCTGTTCCCCTCCTTATGCAGCGTGATCGGCCCGCATGGGATGCCAGACGGAGATATCCCGTGGGGCTTCCAGAAGCTCGGGCAGGGCATCGTGCCATGCCTGACGATAGGGGCGATGAATCTGGACATCGAGCACGTCCTGATGGTCGCTCCAGGTCTCATGCAGCAGGAAGCGGTTCTCGTTTTCACCGTCTCGATGCAGGGTGGCGTTCACGAAGGTCTTTTCGTGCCGCATGGCGTCGAGAAGCGCATTCAGCAATTCAAGAAAGCGCTCGCGCTGGCCATCGCGGACCTGGAAGCCGATGAGATAGGTGGTGTGCACGGGTCTTACTCCTTTGTGTCTGGCATCAGGGCGGCGCGGGTTGCCGCATCGGCGGGGTAGAAACATTCCAGCACCAGTTCGGACAGCGTGACATCGGTTGCGGTTCCGAAAACCGTGGTGGTGGAGATGAAGCTCAAAACGGCGCCCGAGGCCGGATCGCGCAGTTGCAGCGGTATGGCCAGCGGATCGGCCCCGGTGGCATGGGGTGAGGCCTTCGGCGCGGGATAGGCCGAAAGCTCCGCATGCAAGTGGCAAAGCATCTCGTCTCCCGTTTCCTCGACCTGACGGCGCAGGCGCTCCAGCAGGTGATGCCGCCATTCGGCAAGATTGACGATGCGCGAACTCAAGCCCCCCGGATGCAGGCTGAGCCTCAGGGCGTTGAGCGGCGGGCGAAGCAGCTCTTCGGAAACACCGGCCAGAAGCGACGTGATTGCCTCATTGGCGAGAACGACGTTCCAATGCCGGTCGACGGCAAGGGCGGGGAAGGGCATGTGGCCCTGGACCACGGTTTCGACGGCCTGCCGGGCCGCCGTCATGTCGGGCGCATCCAGCGAGCGTTCGGAATGAACAGGCGCATAACCCGCCGCCAGCATCAGCCGGTTGGCGGCGCGGGCGGGCATGGAAAGCTGCTCCGCCAGTTTCGCGAGCATCTCGCGGCTGGGGGATGATCGCCCGCTTTCCACAAAGCTCAGATGGCGCGCGGATATGTCCGCCTCTATCGCCAGATCGAGCTGGCTCAACCTGCGGCGGGCACGCCATTCCTTCAGCACCTGGCCGACATGTTCTTGATGATGTGTCATGCCCCGCAGCCTAGCAGAACATATCGGCAATGCGATTACCTCCGAGGTAATTGTTCTGCTTCCCGACCGCCGGCATGTTTGGGCCGTCAACCAGAAGGAGCGCAATCATGACGCAACATCTCACAATCGCCCAGACCTATCTCGCAGCGTGGAACGAAGAGGACAATGAACGCCGCAGGCATCTCGTCGGGCAGGCATGGGCAGAAAATACGCGCTACGTCGATCCGCTGATGCAGGGCGAAGGCCAGCAGGGGATTGCCGCGATGATCGACGCGGCGCGGCAGAAATTTCCGGGATATCGCTTCGTTCTTGCCGGCACTCCGGATGGTCACGGCAACTTCACCCGTTTCTCATGGCGTCTCATTTCGCCTGATGGGGACGATGTCGCTGGCGGAACCGATGTCGTCAGCCTGAATACCGAGGGACGGATCGAAAATGTCGTCGGTTTTCTCGATGGCACGGCATCCTGAAAAAGAGGCGGGATGGTCCCGCCTCCTGTCCCGGCAATCTTGTCAGCCGGCGAAACCGACGCCGGCCTGACGCTGGCCGAGCGCATTAAACACGGTGGAAACGATGCCGGCCCGGTCAAGGCCGGCATTGGCATACATGGTTTCGGGCTTGGCCTGCTCCACCCACTGGTCGGGCAGGGTCAGCGTCCGGACTTTCGGGCCATGGTCGAGCAGGCCGGCGCTGGCCATGAAATGCAGCACATGCGCGCCGAAACCGCCGACAGAGCCTTCTTCGATGGTCACCAGCACCTCATGATGGCTGGCCAGCTGGCGGATAAGGTCGAGATCGAGCGGCTTGGCAAAGCGCGCATCGGCAACCGTGGTGGAAAGGCCGGCCGCTTCAAGGTCTTCGGCCGCCGCCAGGCATTCCGCCAGCCGCGTGCCGAAGGAGAGCAGCGCAACCTTGGTGCCTTCCTTGATGATACGACCCTTGCCTATCTGGAGAATCTCACCACGCGCGGGCATCTCGACGCCCACGCCTTCACCGCGCGGGTAGCGGAAGGAAATCGGGCCTTCATCATAGGCTGCCGCCGTGCGCACCATATGTTTCAGCTCCGCCTCATCCGAGGCCGCCATCACCACCATGCCGGGCAGGGTGGCGAGGAAAGTCGTGTCGAACGAACCGGCATGGGTCGGCCCGTCAGCACCGACAAAACCGGCGCGGTCGATGGGGAAACGCACGGGCAGGCTCTGGATGGCCACATCATGCACTAGTTGGTCGTAACCGCGTTGCAGGAAGGTGGAATAAAGCGCGCAGAACGGCTTGTAACCATCAGCCGCAAGCCCCGCCGCAAAGGTGACGGCATGCTGCTCGGCAATGCCGACATCGAAGGTGCGGGACGGGAAAAGCTCGGCCATCTTGTCGAGGCCCGTGCCGTTCGGCATGGCGGCCGTCACACCGATGATCTTTTCGTCGAGCGTCGCTTCCTGGATCAGGGCTTCGGCAAAGACGCTGGTATAGCTCGGCGCATTCGGCTTGGCTTTCGCCTGCGCGCCGGTGATGACGTCGAACTTGTTGACGCCGTGATATTTGTCGGCTGCGGCTTCCGCCGGCGCATAACCCTTGCCCTTCTGCGTCACCACATGGATGAGAACAGGGCCTTTCTGGTTGTCGCGCACATTGCGCAGCACCGGCAACAGATGATCGAAGGAATGGCCGTCGATCGGGCCGATATGATAAAAGCCAAGCTCCTCGAACAGCGTGCCGCCGGTCACATAACCGCGCGCATGGGTCACGGCGCGGGTAATGGCGCGGTCGATGGTCTTGCCGAGATAGGCCGTCAGTTTCTTGCCGAAATCGCGGAAGCCCATATAGGTGCGGCCGGAGGCGAGGCGTGCCAGATAAGCGCTCATCGCGCCCGTCGGCGGCGCAATCGACATATCGTTGTCGTTGAGGATGACGATCAGCCGCGCATCGAGCGCGCCGGCATTGTTCAGTGCCTCAAACGCCATGCCCGCCGACATCGAGCCGTCGCCGATGATGGCTACGACCTTGCGGTCGCTGCCATCAAGACCCGCCGCCACCGCCATGCCGAGACCGGCGGAAATGGAGGTGGAGGAATGGCCGGCGCCGAAATCATCATATTCGCTTTCGGCCCGCCGGGTGAAACCGGAAAGCCCATCTTCCTGCCGCAGCGTGCGGATGCGATCCCGTCGGCCGGTCAGGATCTTGTGCGGATAACATTGATGGCCAACATCGAAGATCAGCCGGTCTTCGGGCGTGTTGAACACCTTATGGATGGCAATCGTCAGTTCCACCACGCCAAGGCCGGCACCCAGATGGCCACCGGTCTTCGACACGGCATCAATCATCTCGTCGCGCAGTTCCCTTGCCAGTTCCGGCAGGTCGCGATCGTCGATCTCCTTGAGATCGGAGGGAAAATTCACCCGGTCGAGCAATGGTGTCTGTGGCATTCCGGTCAATCGTTCGGCCTTTTCTTGTCGTCAGCAGGGCGTGCCAGAGCGTCTTTCATGTCGAAAGCCGACGGTGCAGCCCTGCATGTCGTACACTTCTATAGAATTTCAACCTTCCGGCAAAGGGACAAACTCTTCTTCGTCGCCGGGAACGATGTCGAAGCGTCCGGTTCTCCACTCCTGTTTGGCCTGCTCTATGCGTTCTTTTGATGACGAAACGAAGTTCCACCAGATGTAACGGCGCTCATTCAGCGCCGCCCCGCCAAAGATCATGATGTGACAGCCATTGCTGCCGGCCTGCAGCGTGATGTCGTCGCCGGGCCGGAAGACGAGCAGTTGATCGGCGGCGAAAATATCACCGGCAACATCCAGCGAACCGGACAGAATATAGATCGCCCGCTCCTCATGATCGGCGGAGAAGGGGAATTTTACCCCCGGCTCCAGCGACAGGTCGACATAAAGCGTATCTGTAAAGGACGAAACCGGGGAGGTGAGGCCTTCGAATTCGCCGATTACCACCCGGCCGGTCGCGCCCTTGAGGTCGATCAGCGGCATGTCTTCCTTCGCCGTGTGGGCAAAAGCGGGGGCGATTTCTTCCATATGGTCTGGCAGGGCAAGCCAGGTCTGCAGTCCGGACATGGAAAGCGGATGGCCGCGGAGATTTTCCGGCGTGCGTTCCGAATGCACGATGCCACGCCCGGCCGTCATCAGGTTGATGTCGCCGGGGCGGATGACAAGCTCGGTGCCGAGACTGTCCCGGTGCTTGATTTCGCCGTCGAACAGATAGGTAACAGTCGAAAGCCCGATATGCGGATGCGGCTTGACGTCGAGCGCCTCACCCGCCTTCAGGATCGCCGGGCCCATGCGATCGAAAAAGATGAACGGCCCCACAAGCCGCCGCTGCCGGGTCGGCAGGGCGCGGCGCACGGCAAAGCCGCCAATATCACTGGTTCGGGGAATGATCAGGTTTTCGATGGCATCGCAGGCAAAAGCATCACCCGCGACGGGATCGTTGCCGGGAAAGAAGGACATCGCAAGCTCCTCGTATGGTCTGGCGGGAGTTTAGCATAACCGAGGGGGAGGGGAGCATCGCGATATCGAACGCAGCGTCAACGATCCTTGTTAACACGACATTGTGAGAACACCTTACGGCCGGGGAAAGTTTTCAAACCTCTCCTCCGTCATCCTCGGGCTTGGCCCGAGGATCTAAACACGTCAAGAAAATCAATGCATTGCCGATCCTCGGGACCAGCCCGAGGATGACGTCGAGTGTTTGAATCGGGAGGTGGCTACCTTATCGAATCACGTCCAAACGCTCCCGCTAAACGCAGTCATTCCCCGTCGAGCGGTTCCACACCCTGCGGCTTGCCCGCACGATCGAGGCGGATTTTCTCGATTCGCTTTTCGGCAGCGTTCAACAGCGTCTCGCAATGTTTCTTCAGGGCTTCGCCGCGCTCATAGATGGCGATTGATTCGTCCAGCGCCACGTCTCCGCGTTCCAGGCGTGCGACAATGCTTTCCAGCTCGGCGACGGCCTTTTCGAAGGAATAACCGCTGACATCGGCTGTGTTGGCATTTTCCGTCATATTCAACCCTTCATCATTCTCAAAATATGCATGGCTGCCGATTCCGCCAGCCCTTCCAGATCATAACCACCTTCAAGCAGGCTGACGACCCGGTTCGATGCGTATTTGTCGGCCATTTCCAGAAGCCGGCCCGTGGCCCAGTCGAAATCCTCTCCCACCAGATTGATCTGTGCCAGCGGATCGCGGTGATGCGCGTCAAAACCGGCGGAGATGAGGATGAGATCAGGCGAAAAATCGGCAATCGCCGGCAGTACGCGGGATTTGAAGGCCTCACGAAAATGGTCGCTGCCGGTGTTGGGCGAAAGCGGGGCGTTGACGATATTGTTCTTCGCGCCGGTTTCGTTTTTATCGCCGCTCCACGGGTAAAGCGGCATCTGGTGGGTGGAACAGAACAGCACTGATGTGTCGTCCCAGAAAATATCCTGCGTGCCGTTGCCGTGATGCACGTCCCAGTCGATGATGGCGACGCGCTCTGCCCCATGTTTTTTCTGGGCATGGCGGGCGGCAATCGCCACATTGTTGAAAAGACAGAAGCCCATGGCCTTGGCGGTTTCCGCATGGTGGCCGGGCGGACGGGCGGCGACGAAGACATTATCGGCAGCGCCGGTAAACACGTCATCCACCGCAGCCATTGCTGCACCGATGCCGGTCAGCGCCGCCTGCAGGCTTTTCGGCGAGGCATAGGTATCCGCCTCGATGCGGTTGATCTCGCCATCCTCTTGCGGGATCTGCCGCATGACAGAAAGCAGATGCTCTTCCGGATGCGCCAGCAGCACCGCATCCTCATTGGCCTGCGGCGCTTCCTTCCGTTCCAGCCGCTCGAAATTCGGATGTTCGAGTGCGATGTTCAGCGACCGCAGGCGGTCCGGCCGCTCGGGGTGGCCGGGAGGCGTGATATGCTCCAGGAAGATCGGGTGTTCGTATAAACGCGTCGCCATGCTTTTCCTCCCGAAGAAAGTCTGTTCAGGCGCGCTGCGGCAGAAGCGGATAACCGGCCATCACGGCACGGCCGGCCAGCGCGGCAAGCACGGCCTTCAGCGCATCGCCGGGAATGAAGGCGAGCGAACCCATGAAGGCCTTTTCGAAACCAAGCCCGACGACCAGCGCCAGATAGGTGATGCCGAAGGCATAAAGCACCACCACGCCGCCGATGAGGCTGGCGACGAAGAAACCAATACCCTGCGCCAGAGCGGACTGGCTGCGATTGACGAGTTTTTCCGAGAGCGTGCCGGTGACGAAGACAGCCGCGATCCAGCCGATCAGGAAGCCCGTCGTCGGCGTGGTGAAAATCGAAAGACCGCCGCGTCCGCCCGACAGGACCGGCAGGCCGATGGCGGCAATCAGGATCGTCAGCAGTACCGCGAGCGTGCCGCGCTTCGCACCCAGCACGACGCCGGCCAGCATGACGCCGAGCGACTGCGCGGTGATCGGCACGGGAACGAAACCGAGCGTGATCGGCGGCAGAAGCCCGAGTGCGATGATGATGGCGGAAAACAGCGAAATCAGCACAAGGTCGCGGGTCGTCATGGCGCTCAAAACTCCGGATGGTTATCTGGCGCCAAGCTTTGGCCTCTGAAACCGCGCGCGTCAATGGCGTCGGCAATGGCATCGGCATCCTTCAACGTCATAATGACGAGTGGCACGATGATGGTCGCCATCCGCACGGGCAGGCCACGCGCCCGGTGTGCGTCACGCACCGCATGATACCGGTTGACGATCTCGGGCACGAACCGCACGACGAGCCCGACCGCAAGCCCGATATCGGCAGCCTTGACCAGCCCCAGCCTTTCGAGAGGGGCGGCGGCAAGCGTGATCTCATCCATGAACTGCGAGATGCTGACGGTGATGGTGACGGCGGTGGCAAGCAGCGCCAGCGCCGTCAGCCGCAAAAGATTGACTGTCGCATCATGGGCCGGGAGCAAAAGATAGCTGAAGGCCGCGACGAGGAAGATGGTCAGCATCACCGGCCGTAGCCGCAGGCCGATATCCTGGAAGGGTAGCCGCGTCTCGCGCAGGATGGCGGCGGCGAGAACCATGGCGCATCCCAGCAGCAACAGATCGCGGGTAAGGAACAGCGCGATGCTGAAGCCCATCAGCGTCAGGAGCTTGAGGCGCGGCGAGACGCGGTAGAGCCCGCCCGTGCCTTCAACGTGCAGCGATTTCATCGCGCCACCGCCGCGAGATATTGCGCCACCGCCTCTTCAGGCGCGGCGTCCGCAATCAGCGCGCCGCCGTGGAAAACCAGCACACGGTCGAAGCCTTCAAGCAGCGGCAGATCATGGGTAATGACGATGAGCGATTGCGACAGCGTCGCCATGGTCTTTTCCACGACAGCCCGGTTTTTGAGATCAAGCTGGTTGGTCGGCTCGTCGAGAATAAGGATGTGCGGTTCGGTAACCAGAAGCGCCGCCAGCGCCGCAAGCTGCAGCTCCCCGCCGGAAAGCTCGTGCGCGCGCCGTTCTTCAAGATGTGAAATGCCAAGCCGGGCAAGAACGGCCTTCATCCGGGTTTCGGTTTCCGCCTTGCCGAGACCGAGCCGTTTCAGCCCGAAGGCGACATCGTCGCGCACGATCGGCAGGATGATCTGGTTCTGCGGATTCTGGAAGATGAAGCCGACCGTCTGCAAGACCGCCTTGGCGTCCGTCACGGTGTCGAGACCGTTCACCGCAACCTTGCCCTCGCTCGGCTTGTTCAGCCCGTTGATCAGCCGGGCAAAGGTGGTCTTGCCGGAACCATTAAGGCCGATCACGCCGATACGCCGTTCCGTCAATGTCAGAGACAGCGGCTGCAGGGCCTGCCGGCCCTCGAAAGCGACACCGGCGGCGTCGAAACGGATTTCCAAGCTTACATCCTCGCGCTCGTTTTCCGGTTCTATACCCCGTCATCAACAGAAGTGAAACAAGGAACAAAAAAAGAACATTGCAATCCTGAAAAAGCCGTCATACCTTCTTCTCCATGGTGATCAAGGTTTCAAACGAAGCGGCAAGACGAATTTTTCTGGCGCGGCAGGGGCTTTCCTCGCCGCCCGGCAAGGCGCTTTCCAAGAGCGACCTGCTGCAGCTGATAACCGATATCGGTTTTGTGCAGGTGGACAGCATCGGCACGGTGGAGCGCGCCCACCATCAGATTATTTTCTCCCGCAACCAGACCTACAGGCGGGACCATCTGACCACGCTTTTGGAAAAGGACCGCGCGCTGTTCGAGCACTGGACACATGACGCTTCCATCGTGCCGACGGAATTTTATCCCTATTGGAAGCACCGCTTCCGCCGCCGCGAGCCGATCATTCAGGAGCGCTGGCGCAAATGGCACGGCGAGGGTTTCGACGCCGCTTTCGGTGAAACGCTGGAGCGCATTGCGGCAACCGGGCCGGTTCTGGCGCGGGAGCTGAAGGAAGAGGGGCACCAGTCCGGCGGCTGGTGGAACTGGCATCCGTCCAAGACCGCGCTCGAATATCTCTGGCACACCGGCAAGTTGGCGATTGCCGGCCGGGTGAATTTCCAGAAGGTCTATGACCTCGCCGAGCGGGTCATTCCCGGTGAGCATCACGAAACCGAGGTGGAACATGCGGAATTTGTCGACTGGGCCTGCCGGCAGGCGCTGAAACGGCTGGGTTTCGCCACCCACGGCGAAATCGCCGCCTTTTTCGATCTCGTTACCCCGCAGGAGGCGAGGGACTGGGTCAAAAGCCATCGCGATGAACTCTGTGAGGTTTCGCTTCTTGCAAGCGATGGCGACAGTGCCCGCCCGTCCTATGCCTTTGCCGCTTTCACCACCGACCTGACCGACGTGCCGGAACCCTCATCCCGCGTCCGCGTCCTCAGCCCCTTCGATCCGCTGCTGCGTGACCGCAACCGCACGGAACGTCTGTTCGGTTTTTATTACCGCATCGAGGTCTTCGTGCCGGAGCCGAAAAGACAATATGGCTATTATGTCTTCCCGCTTCTGGAGGGCGACCGCGTGATCGGTCGCATCGACATGAAGGCGGATCGCAAGCGCGGTACGCTGGATGTTCGGCGCCTGTGGCTGGAACCGGGCGTGCGTGCCTCGGCGGGCCGGCTGGAGAAGCTCGACGCGGAGCTGGCGCGGCTCGCGAAATTTACGGGGGTGGAGAGCGTGAATTATCTGGAGGGCTGGCGGGAGGAAAGCTGAAGTTTTTCGCTCTGGACACTGTGAGAGTGACATCCCACCACGCGACGCCATCTTCGCAGCTGAGGTAGCCCGGCGTCGCCGCGTGTTTCTTCTCCCCGCCGGGGAGAAGGTGGCCCGAAGGGTCGGATGAGGGGGCAAGCTCTCCGAAATCCGGCAAGGGCGCCCCCTCATCCCGCTGCCGCGGACTTCTCCCCCTCGGGGAGAAGAAACAAGGGCACCCACTCGTTTCACAATTGCCCTGGAAAACCAAAGGCAAACCCCAAAATCAGCAGATATCCGTCGCCGAAATCTGGATGCCGAAGCCTTCAAGCCCGACATAATGACGTTCGCGGGTGGTCAGCAGCTTGATGGAGCTGATGCCGAGATCCTTGAGAATCTGCGCGCCGAGACCGATTTCCAGCCATTCGTTTTCGCGCGAACGGGCCTGGGCATGCGCTTCGTCCGGGTCACGCGCCTTGCGGCGTCCGGCCACCTGGCCGACACCGACGGAGCCTTCGCGCAGATAGACGATGACACCACGTCCTTCCTCGGCGATCTTCTGCATATAATGCCGCACCGGCTGGCGGTCGCCGAACACGTCGTCGGCGACGTTTTCGGGGTGCAGGCGAACGGGAATGTCAATGCCGTCCCTGATATCACCGAAAATCACCGCCATGTGCTGCATCGGATCCCAGGGCAGGGAATAGGTCTGCGCCTTGGCCGGTCCGAAGGGCGTCTCGATGGTGAAGGAGGATTCCATCTCCACCAGCGTTTCCTTGCGTTGGCGATAGGCGATGAGATCGGCGACCGAAACGTGTTTCATGCCGTGTTTGTCGGCAAAATCCAGAACCTGCGGGCCGCGCATCACGCTGCCATCGTCATTCACCAGTTCGCTGATGACGCCGATGGGCGGCAGGCCGGCGAGACGGCAGAGATCGACCGCCGCTTCGGTATGGCCGGAGCGCATCAAGACGCCGCCCTCACGGGAAATCAGCGGGAATATATGGCCCGGCCGGGTGAAATCGGAAGCGCCGACATTGGGATTAGCGAGATTGCGCACCGTCAGCGTGCGGTCATCGGCGGAAATGCCAGTCGTTGTGCCGTGCTTGAAATCGACGCTGACGGTGAAGGCCGTCGTATGGGCGCTGTCATTTTCCGCCACCATGGCGTTGAGGTTCAGCCGCTTGGCCTCCTCGCGCGGCATTGGCGCGCAGACGATGCCCGAGGTATGACGAACGATCAGCGCCATTTTTTCAGGCGTGCAGTGAACCGCTGAAATGATCAGATCGCCTTCGTTCTCGCGGTCGTCATCGTCGGTCACCACGACGATTTCACCGGCTTCGAAAGCGCGGATGGCGTCGACAACGCGTTTCTGGTCATAGGCCATGGCGATATCCCCTCACTTCAGAGCAACGGTTCGTTGCTCTTTTTGTTTCTTTAGCGGATTGTCCGAAAACCGCTTCACACTTTTCGGTCCGCTAAAGCCGGCCGGTCTGGCCGCGGTCCCTCAGATAATGGTCGGCAACGGTGCAGGCCACCATCGCCTCACCAATCGGCACGGCGCGAATGCCAACACAGGGGTCGTGGCGGCCCTTGGTGCGCACATCGACATTGTTGCCGTCGGTATCGATCGACAGGCGCTCTGTCAGAATGGAGGAGGTCGGCTTGATGGCGAAGCGGGCGATGACAGGCTCACCGGTCGCGATGCCGCCCAGAATGCCGCCGGCATGGTTGGACAGGAAAATCGGCTTGCCGTCATTGCCCATGCGCATCTGGTCGGCATTTTCTTCACCGGAAAGCTCGGCCGAGGCGAAACCTTCGCCGATCTCCACGCCCTTGACGGCGTTGATCGACATCAGGCTGGAGGCGATATCCTGATCGAGCTTGGCATAAATGGGGGCGCCGATGCCGGCGGGAACGCCTTCCGCCACCACTTCGACGACGGCGCCAATCGAGGAGCCTGCCTTGCGAATGCTGTCCAGATACTCTTCCCAGACAGGCACCATCGCCGCGTCCGGGCAGAAGAACGGGTTCTGGTCGACCTGATCCCAATCCCAGTTATCGCGGTTGATCTTGTGTTTGCCGATCTGCACCAGCGCGCCGCGCACATTGAGGCTTGGCACCACCTTGCGGGCGATCGCACCGGCGGCGACACGCGCCGCCGTCTCGCGCGCGGAAGAACGCCCGCCGCCGCGATAATCACGAATACCGTATTTCAGGTCATAGGTGAAATCCGCATGGCCCGGGCGGAACCGTTTGGCGATCTCGCCATAATCCTTCGAACGCTGGTCGGTGTTTTCGATCAGCATGGAAATCGGCGTGCCCGTCGTTATCATCGTCTCACCGTCCTCATCCAGCATCACGCCGGAGAGAACCTTGACGATGTCGTCCTCGCGCCGCTGGGTGACGAAACGGCTTTGGCCGGGTTTGCGCTTGTCCATCCAGTGCTGCACCTCGGCAAGGGTAAAGCGCAGGCCGGGCGGGCAGCCATCCACCGCGCAGCCAAGTGCCGGCCCATGGCTTTCTCCCCAGGTGGTAACGCGAAAAAGATGACCGAAGCTGTTATGCGACATAGTTCTCAAAACCGGAAAACAGGGCGCCTGCGGGTAGCGCCGTTTAAAACAAGCGGATTTGTCTTAGTGTAAATCCCGACAAGGCAAAAGCCTTTCTTTCGCTGCGGCAGGATAAGTGCCGAACACGACATCGACAGGCGTCTTCCCCATCCCGCCGACAGGCGCCGGGATGGGAGTGGGTGGCGATTCGGGCCGGCGAGCGCGGTTTTTCGAGATGACGGAAATGTAAATGCGCCGCCGTTTTCCACGTTTATCCGCAGTTTTCCAATATTGCCGCGAAATGCGGTGTAAAAATCACTAACGGCTTGAACACGATCTCAAATCCGTTCATCAATTGGGCCGAAAATGTCATGGTTGCGGGCAATTTCCGCCACATTCGAAAGGCAATTCTTCATGCATGTAAGGTTTTCACGCAAATCCACGAAAGCTAGATCGATGCGTATGATGATTGCCGCCCTTCTGGCCACCGCCAACCTGCTGATGCCAATCAACAGCTTCGCCCAGAGCGTCGATGTGGAAGGCACGATCAGCAAGATCGATGCGAACGGGCTGAGCATTACGCTCAACGATGGCAAGACCTATCGCGTGCCGGAAGAGTTCAACTTTGAAGGCCTGAAGGCGGGCGTGAAGGTCGTGGTTTTCTATACGGAAGTGGATGGGAAACGCGTGGTCGACGATCTTCAGGTCGTTGAGTAAGGCGGCTCGGGTCTACGCGTCATCATCCTAAAACCGCCGTTGTGAAATGAGCGTTTGCACCTTGTTTCTTCTCCCCGCCGGGGAGAAGTCCGCGGCAGCGGGATGAGGGGGCAAGCTCTCCGAAATCCGGCAACGTAACCCCCTCATCTGACCCTTCGGGCCATCTTCTCCCCGGCGGGGAGAAGAAATATGCGGCACCGTCCTGCGAATATACAAGCGTCTCAAAGACGCCGCCGAGGGCTATCCCGGTGCTCCCTCACGACACCCACTCCGCACTGTTCCCGTCGATATCGACCTTCAAAATCCGGTCCTGCGGGATTTGCGTGCGTGACGCCTCATCCTTGTCCATGCCGGACACCAGCCGGAAGATCGAGCGGATGACGCCGCCGTGGCAGACGCAGACTGTCGGCCTGTCCACGGAGGAGAGCCATGCGCCGATGCGCCAGGAGAGGATTTCGTAGCTTTCGGCATCCTGGCCGGGGGGAATGAAATCCCACTTGTTGGCCTTGCGCGCCTTCACCCGGTCAGGAAACTCTTTTTTGAGTTCCGGCAGGGTCTGCCCCTCCCAGTCGCCGAAGGAAACTTCGATCAGGCGGTCGTCGGTGCGGTAGGCAAGGGGGTCGAGACCCATCGCGCCGCGCATCAGTTCCATGGTTTCGCGGGTGCGACCAAGCGGGCTTGCCACATAGTCGAAATCCGTGGCCTGCTCGCCGAGCAAATGGGCGAGCAGCCTGCCATTGCCGACCGCCTGCTGGCGGCCGAAATCATTGAGCGGAATGTCTTTCTGGCCCTGAAGCCGGCGTATCGCATTCCAGTCCGTTTGTCCGTGCCGGATCACATAGACGAGCAAGGCGATACCCCTGTTTCAAGCATTCCTGATGGTTAGTCCTTCACCACCGAAATGTCAGGCGCATCCACCGCCTTCATGCCGATGGTGTGATAACCGGAATCGACGTGGTGGATTTCACCGGTCACCGCGGTCGAAAGATCGGACAGCAGGTAAAGTGCCGATTTGCCGACTTCCTCGATGGAAACAGTGCGCTTCAGCGGCGCATTATATTCGTTCCACTTGAGAATATAACGGAAGTCGCCAATGCCGGAAGCGGCAAGCGTCTTGATCGGGCCGGCGGAAACGGCGTTGACGCGGATACCGCGATTGCCGAGGTCAACGGCGAGATAACGCACGCTGGCCTCAAGAGCCGCCTTGGCCACACCCATGACGTTGTAGTTCGGCATGACCTTCTCGGCACCGTAATAGGTGAGCGTGATGATCGAGCCGCCATCATTCATGATAGGCTCCGCACGCTTGGCGACAGCGGCCAGCGAAAACACGGAAATATCCATGGTGCGGTTGAAATTGTCGCGGCTGGTGTCGAGGTAACGACCCGTCAGCTCGTCCTTGTCGGAAAACGCAATGGCGTGCACGACGAAGTCGATCTTGCCCCAGTGCTTTTCCAGAGACGCAAAAACGTCATCGATCGTCCCGAGGTCCGTCACGTCACAGTGACCAGCCATGAAGGCGCCAAGTTCCTGTGCGAGCGGCTCGACACGCTTCTTCAGCGCGTCACCCTGCCATGTGAGTGCGAGTTCCGCACCTGCATCCGCGCAGGCCTTTGCAATGCCCCAAGCGATTGAACGATTATTGGCGACGCCCATGATGAGGCCGCGTTTGCCAGCCATGAGGCCGGATGCCTGAGCCATTTTATGCTCCCTGATACTTTCGATTGATCCTGCCTATGGCATAGGCTGCAATCCTGTTCAAGATTGCCAAAGATCATCAACTGTTAGGGAACGTAACAAAGGGTGCGTTGTCCCGGCTATTCGCAAAACTTTCACAAATAGAGGCCTTCGCGCATGTGGCGCATGAGGTCGGTCACCTTTTCATCCGGCTTTTCGAGCAGGACAATGCGCAATTCAATGACGAGATCGCCATATTCACCCTTGCCATCGGCAAGGCCCTTGCCGGCAAGCCGCAGCACGCGGTCCGAGCCGGACCAGGCCGGAATGCTGAGATTTTCTTCGCCGAGCGGAGTGCGGACTTTCGTTTCGCAGCCCAGAACCGCATCACCAAGCGAGATCGGCAAAGTCGTGTGAATATCGAATCCGCGAATGGAAAAGGCGTCGTCGCGTGCGGCAAGCAACGTCACGGCAAGATCGCCGCGCGCCATGCCGGGAAGTTTCAGCCCCTGTCCCTTTAACCTCACCACATGGCCGTCGGTCATGCCGGGTTCCAGCTGGAAGCGGGCTTCCCGCTCTTCGGCAAGCCCAATGGTAACCCATTTGCGCTCCAGAAGATCGGCAACCGTGATGGTGGCTTCGGCCGTAATGTCAGGTGCCTTTTCCGCAACCGGCTGCGGCGTGCGGAACCGGCGTACGAGGGCGCTGAAGAGATTGCCGGCAAGCGAGGCGGATGTGGATTTGTCGTCAGCAGCGGCCGGTTGTGCCGTTTCACCCGTCCCCGGAATGTCACTTTTTGTGCCGCTGGCTGCAGCCTTGGCCGCTTCCGCCGCCTGTTGCACCTTGGGGTCGTTTTGTGCATCGGCCCCGAAAATACGCTCGACGATATCCTCGGCCGTCTCAGGTTTTCCGTCGGTTTTCTGGCCGGTCTGCGCCCGGTTGCGGGCATCGGCGCGGGCCAGTTCCTCCATCAGCTTCTCAGCCGCCTTGGCGCGTTCGGCAGCCTCGCGCGCTGCCTCCCGCTGCTGCATGATGGTTTCGCCGCGCTTCTTCTTCTCGGCCGCCTGGCGGGCCTGATCGTAAAGATCGCGCTTCTTGGGGTCTTTTAAAAGGTCATAAGCCTGCCCGACTTCGGCGAATCGCGCCGAAGCATCGGGATCGTCGCGATTGGCGTCCGGATGGACGGTTTTCGCCTTCGTGCGCCAGGCAGCCTTGATTTCCTCATGGCGGGCGTCACGTTTCACGCCGAGGATCGAATATGGATCGCGCATGCGAAACACCAGTTACGTTGGCTCAGTCTGCCGCCGTTCATGGCGCAATCCTGAAACTAACCCCTCCGAAAAGGGATGCCGCGATCATTCACGTACACGCCCTCGGTTTAATCAACGTCGACTGTTGCAATAAGTTGCTAATCACTCCTTTACGCAGGAAGCGCGGCGCGGGGTGGCCGGGCTTATTCCATGCGCCAAGGTAAATAGATTATTTCTGCTCGAAGCGGGTCATCAACCACTCGCCGGTTTCCGAGAGGCAGGCCTGTCCGGAATAAGCGGCCACACCTTCGAAGGAGTGGCGCGTCGTCCTGAAATCGCGGCAGACGAAACCGCTGGATTTGTCTTCGTGAATGGCGGTCACGACGCCGGCGCTGCCGGTTGAGGCATTGGCCCAGGGCAGCGGCTGGTCGGCAAGTTTGGCAAGATCGGCCGATGTTACCGCATTGCGGATGGTCGCATCATCGGTCTGCTGGCCATTATTCTGCTGGTTGGGAACGGAGGCCGTGGAGAGCGAGCGGTCGACCTTGTCGCCGCCGAACAGATCGAGGCTGACACAACCGCTCAGCACCACGAGCATTGATACGACGGCGGAAACTTCCGCGATCGACGAAAGGAGGCCCTTTGTTCGACTGTTCGACTTTGCTATGACGGTCACCATCTTTCGCCAGAAATCATCTCTGGGGTCCAAATCAGCTCGGGAGCATTTTAGTCAATATGTCGGAAACGGGGTTAACATCCAGTGACTTCACGGAAGAAAATGAACCTTTCACCCTTTTTGCCGAATGGCTGAAGGATGCGACGGCTTCCGAAATCAACGATCCGAACGCGGTAGCGCTCGCAACCGTCGATGAAAATGGCCTGCCGAATGTGCGCATGGTGCTGTTGAAAGACGTCGATGATCGCGGCTTCGTTTTCTATACGAACTTCGAAAGCCAGAAGGGCCGCGAGATCCTTGGCCAGAAAAAAGCCGCCATGTGTTTCCACTGGAAAAGCCTGAGACGTCAGGTGCGTCTGCGCGGCGAGGTGGAAATCGTCACGGATGCGGAGGCGGATGCCTATTACGCTTCCCGCCCGCGCGGCAGCCGCATCGGCGCCTGGGCGTCCAAGCAGTCGCGACCGCTGGAAGGCCGTTTCGCGCTGGAAAAGGCGGTGGCTGAATATACCGCCAAATATGCCATCGGCGATATTCCGCGCCCGGCCCATTGGTCCGGTTTTCGCATTCGCCCGGTCAGCATCGAATTCTGGCACGACCGCAAATTCCGACTGCATGACCGCGTCGAATTCCGCCGCGAGACGCCGGATGCGCCATGGTCGAAGGTTCGTATGTATCCTTGAAGGCGGTGGGGGCAGGCCGGTGCGGCCTGCCTATTTCAACAGCGAATCGAACAGCGGCAGGCCGATGACGGCGGAAATGGCGATCAGGCCGTAGCAGATGCGTCTGAATGCGGCCTCATCGGCAAATCCGTGCAGGCGCGCGCCGGCATAAAGACCCGCCCCGTAAAACGGCAGGGCCAGCAGGAAAAAAACGAAGACATCGGCGGTGAAAAGACCACCGAAAAAATAACTTGCCGTGGAAATCACGGTCGAAACCGCGAAATAAAGAATGACATTGGCGCGCACGAACGCACCTTTGAGCGCCCCGCCAAGCCAATAGGCAACCACGGGCGGCCCACCCAGTTGCGCCGCACCCGAAAACAGCCCGGCCAGAAACCCGGTAAACAGTGTCAGAGGCGTCTTCGGCCGCCCGCTATACCGCCAGCCGGACAGCAGAAACAACAGAAGCACGACGACCACGGTGGAAATGATCCAGCGCAGGGTCAACGGATCGCTATGGGAAAGCAGCAGGGTTCCAAGTGGCACGCCGACAAGTGCGCCTGCCGCCATGGTGAAAACCTCACGCCGGTCCGCCATGCGAAAGGCTGGGGGTATCATGCCAAGCGTCAACACGCCGTCCACCACTAGCAGAACCGCTGACGCGATGCGCGGTCCGACGATCGCGCTTGCCAGCGGAATGAAGATGAGTGCTGCGCCGAAGCCGGAAAAGCCGCGGGCGAGACCGGCGAGAAATGCCGCACCCGCAAACATGGCCAGCAGCGACGGGCTATGGGCGGTGATGAGGGACGAGAAAAAATCGAGATAAGGCATGGGTGACGGCACTGTTTCGAATGACTGTTCCTATCGCGACGGCGGGCATCTGTCGCGGAGATTTCCGTTCAGGGTCGCGAAACATCCTTTCGGATCGACGCGGCCGGAGAATCGTGGTTAGAGTTGTAGCGCACGAACAAAGGATGAACAAATGTTTGCTGACACGATGCGTCGGTTTGAAGAGGCCTCGCAAAAATATGCCGCTGAAAACGGAATATTCCGCGATCCGGACTGGTACATGCTGAAGCTTCAGGAAGAGGTTGGCGAGGTCACGCAGGCCTGGAACCGGCTGACGGGGCGGGGGCGCATCAAGGGCAGGAGCAAAGAGGAGATGAAGCGGGATCTGGCCGACGAAACCGCTGATCTCCTCGGCCATGTGCTGTTGCTGGCCCATTATAATGGTCTCGATATTGAAGGAGCGATCGAGCGCAAGTGGCGTTTCAGGCCGGGGGGCTGACGATCCGCTGAGAAGGCCCGATCGTTGCGGCATCGTGCCGTTGGTCTGGTGTCTTTATGACAGCGAGACGATAAAGAACAGGATCGCAAGAACGGTGGCTACCGGTGTCATGACCAGCCGTTCTGCGCGGCTCTTCGACATTGCGTTCAATCCAATGCTCACCGCAAGATAGCAGGCGATGATCCAGATGCCGGGTTCGATCCAGCTTGCCGGCCAGATCGCTGCGAAGCCTGCCTTTTGCAGCGGAAAAGACGCCATAAGGCCATAGATCGCAAGAGAAGCGACACTTGCAATTCTTTGCCTGACCGGCAGCACACGGCTTGCGCCGCCCCAGGCAAAACGGCCGAAAGGCGCACCGGCGGCGAGGGTGATCTGAAACGCGGAGAGAGAGAGCAATACAAGCGTCGCGAGCGACACGGCGACAAGCAGCATGACCACTCCGGTTATGGATGCGCCGACGGAGGCGCCTGACCAATATCGGCGTTCCGGCCGTTACGACCGCCACTATAAGTCCAAATGGCGAAAGGCGTGTGACGCGCATTCACATCACGGCCCACTTTTCAAAGCCGTAAAAGCCGTGCGTCTTGCAGCATGTCTGCCACCGCATGGAGATCACCCATGACGGCAACGCATTTTTCCCGCATTTCCTCGGTCGGCGGCGCCACGTCCGGCACCATGATCGTCATCATGCCGGCCGAAGCGGCCGAGCGGACGCCGGAATAGGAATCCTCGAGCGCCAGGCAGCGGCCCGGCTCGAGGCCGAGGCGCTTTGCTGCAGTGAGATAGGGCATGGGTGCGGGTTTCGGTTCGGTATAATCGCCGCGCGCCACGATGGTGTCGAAGCGCCTGAGAAGATCGTAAGGGCCGAGATGGCGTGTAACCGATGTGTGCTGCGAAGATGTTGCGATGGCGCGGCGGATGTCCAGCCGGTCGAGAAGATCGAGGATTTCGGCGACGCCGGGTTTCAGCGCCACACCCTCCGCCATCATCACACCGAGATGCCGCAGCCACGCGTCGCGAAAAGCATCCATGGGAAAATCCGCGCCGTAATCGGCAAAGATGGTGCCGGTGATGACATCCCAGGGACTGCCACAGACCTTCTGATAGGTCTCGACCTGCATTCCATGGCCGCCTTCCTCCGAAGCCGCCAGAAATGAATCGCGATAAAGCACCTCGCTTTCAATCAGCAATCCGTCCATGTCGAAAACAACCGCATGCGGGCGAAAGGGCAACATGGGCTTAACCGAACCGGAAGGGGCGTTCGCCCAGGCTCTCGAACGGGCGGATCAGATAACCGTCCGGATCGGCAACGATGAATTGCCGATTGCCGACCTCGACCGTGCCGCGCCTGTACCACTTCTCTTCCGGCGCCAGAACGAGGTCGATCGAAGACCGCTCCAGTCGCGTCAGAATGGGTTGCAGGGAAGGAACGGCGAGCTGCAGATTCATGCCGCGACCCAGCGGAAATTCTAGCCCGGCATTATCAGCCACGAAGGTCCGGGTCGCACCGATCTGGTCGATCATCACCTGTGCTTCATCGAGGGCAAGATAGGCGAAGCCCTCTTCGGGACGCTCATAAACCACATGAAAACCGATCAGGTCGCAATAAAAGGCGCGGCTTTTCAGCCAGTCGGTGACGGCAAGTTCCGGGACGAGGGCATTGCGTATGATGGTCATGGTCTCCTTGTGCCACGCAGGCCCGGCGGTGGGAGGAGGGCCTGCCGTGAGGGTGATCTTATCGTCTTCTCGGTGAGGTGCCAGAGGAAACCTCATCATGGCAGCCATGTGCAAGGTTATGGGCTGGGATTGCTGCGGCAGGCTTAACATTTCGCGTGACCGCAACTATCTCTGCCGTCATGCCGGACTGGATAAGGCATCCGGCCAGCCCAAATCCTTGGGCGGACAACACGCTTCTCGCCGCACAGACGCGCGTCGGCTGGATACCGGCTCAGGGCCGGTATGGCGGCATTTGGGACAGACCGCAGTGATCCAAGCTCCGAATTCCTTACGCCTTCGTGCCGCCAACGGTGATCTGGTCCATGCGCAGATGCGGTTGGCCAACGCCGACCGGCACCCACTGCCCGGCCTTGCCGCAATTGCCGATGCCCGTATCGAGTTTGGAATCATTGCCGATCATCGAGACGCGCTTCATCGCATCAGGTCCGTTGCCGATCAGCATGGCGCCCTTCACCGGCGCGCCGATCTTGCCGTTCTCGATGAGGTAAGCCTCGGTGCAGCCGAACACGAATTTGCCTGATGTAATATCCACCTGTCCGCCACCGAAGGAAACGGCATAGATGCCCTTTTTGACCGAGGCGATGATTTCTTCCGGCGTTTTGTCGCCTGATAACATGTAGGTATTGGTCATGCGCGGCATCGGCACATGCGAATAACCCTGCCGGCGGCCGTTGCCGGTGGCTTTTGCGCCCATCAGCCGGGCGTTCTGGCGGTCCTGCATATAGCCCACCAGCCGGCCATTCTCGATCAGCACATTATAAGCGGATGGCGTGCCTTCGTCGTCGATGGTGAGCGAACCGCGACGGCTGTCGATGGTGCCGTCATCCACGACGGTGACGCCGGGGGCGGCCACCATCTCGCCCATCAGGCCGGCAAAGGCCGAGGTCTTCTTGCGGTTGAAATCGCCTTCCAGACCGTGACCGACGGCCTCATGCAGCATCACGCCCGGCCAGCCGGAGCCCAGCACCACATCCATGGTGCCGGCCGGTGCATCGATGGCGGTGAGGTTGACGAGCGCCTGGCGCAGCGCTTCATCCGCGCCACGCTGCCAGCTTTCCGTTGTAATGAAGTCGCCGAAGCCAACGCGACCGCCAATGCCATAGGAGCCGCTTTCCTGCCGGTCGCCTTCGCCGGCAACGACGGAAATATTAATGCGGGTCATCGGGCGGATATCGCTGACGCGATGCCCATCGGCGCGCAGAATATCCACCACCTGCCAGCTTGCGGAAATCGTCGCCGTCACCTGCCGGACGTTTTCGTCCTTATCACGCAGATAGGCATCGATATCGGTGAGGAGCTTCACCTTTTCCTCAAAGCTCGGGCTGCCGATCGGGTTTTCGTCGCCATAGAGCTTCTTGTTGGTGCGCTGGGGTGCGGCGGCATAGGAGCCGGAATAACCGCGGGTGACGGCGCCCACCGCATCCGAAGCGCGCTTCAGCGCGCTTTCGGAAAGCTCGCCGGCATGGGCGTAACCCACCGTCTCGCCGGCAACGGCGCGCAGGCCAAAACCCTGATCGGTGTTGAAGGAGCCGCCCTTGAGCCGGCCATTGTCGAAGGTCAATGATTCGGCCTGGGCATGTTCGATGAACAGCTCGCCATCGTCAGCGCCGACGAGCGCCTCTCCGACGAGCTTGCGCAATTGCGTTTCATCGCAATCGAAGAGTTTTACAAGATCGTCGGTCATGGGAGGCTCCAGTCATTATCGTTCAATGACCGATTTAGGCACTGGAGCGGGCAGACGCAAGGCTGCCCGTTGACGACGAGACGTTACGGCAGTGCGTCGTAGCCTTCGGCAAAGCCGGTGAGCTCGATCGGAATGCCGACACGGTCCTGATCGACGGATTCACGCAGCGCAAAAACGGCGGCCTTGCCGGCGCGCAGAACCTTCAGCAGCTCGTCGTCAATATCCACTTCCACATAGCAGCCTTCGGAGAAGCAGCGGGTGAAATAGGCGCGGCCGATATTATTATTGTCGATATAGAGCTCCATGCCATCCTTCAGCAGAACGCCAAGCGGTGCGAGGATACGCAGGATGCGCGACTTGCGGTCGGCGGTCTTCAACACCACCACCGAAAGCCCCACTTCAGGGCGGTCGTCGGCAATGACGTTCTGCATCAGGGCGCATTGCTCTTCCGACGCGCCGGCCGGTTTGTCGCAGATGACAGACCATGCGCCATGCGTCGACTTCGGCGTGCCGGGCGGCTGCTGTTGCGCCAGCGCCGCAGCGGCGGGGGCGATGATGGCAAGACCGGCGGCGGCAAGAAAAGTGCGCGCGAGCGGGGAAAGACGCATGGATACCTCTGGGATTCGAATCAGTGCGGCTATTTTGACGCCATAATCCGGAAAAAAAAGCCTTGGAACCTCAATTCCAGCGGAGTTGGGCGGAAATAGGACCTTTCCGCTTTGTTCATGTGCGTAATTTCTCCGCCCGCCACCCCACCTCCGGCCTGGGCTGGCAGGCTGCAAAACCCTCTGAAAGAAGGGCCTGTGCCGCATTCTGACTGTTTGAAAGCGGTCGCGGCCTATCCATCGTGGCGTGGAGTGCGGGAAAGTCGACCGCCAATTGACCAATGGCAAAATTGGCTGACATCCGTGTCCCGACGCATATTGCGGCAGAGGACAAACTGTGGTTTGAAGTTAGTACCATTAGCATGGATTCTGCGTCTGTGATTGATCTAGATCAGACGCGTGAGGGAGAGGGTACCGTGAGGAATAGGATTTACGCAGCATTGGCGGGGATGACCTGTCTGCTCACGGCTGTCGGCGCCCACGCCGATCAGCCGGTGCATTGGCAAATGGGCATGCAGGAGGCCGCCACGCCGATCATGCACGAAATACGCTGGTTCGAACAATATACGCTTTGGTTCATTGTTCCGGTTACGCTTTTCGTTCTTGTGCTGCTCATCATCGTTGCCCTGAAGTTCCGCGCCGCGAAAAATCCGGTGGCTTCCAAGACCAGCCATAATACGGCGATCGAGGTTGTCTGGACGCTGGCGCCGGTGCTCATTCTCCTGTTCCTTGCTTTCCCTTCGTTCAATCTTCTGAACGCGCAGCTGACCCAGCCGGAAAACCCGGACCTGACGCTGAAGGCGACCGCCACGCAATGGCTGTGGAGCTATGAATATGCCGCGGCCGAGGGCGCAGAGCCGCTCTCCTTCGACAGCTATCTGCTGAAGGAGCAGGATCGCGCTGCTGCGGGCAAGGAGGACAAGGCCCGCTATCCGCGTCTTCTTGCGGTAGATAATGAAATGGTCGTTCCGGTCGGCAAGACCGTTCGCCTTCTGGTGACGGCGGCTCCGACCGACGTCATCCACGCCTTCGCCATGCCCGCTTTCGGTGTCAAGATCGATGCCGTTCCGGGTCGTCTCAACGAAACATGGTTCAAGCCGGAGAAGGAAGGCCTTTATTACGGCCAGTGTTCCGAGCTTTGCGGCAAGGACCACGCCTTCATGCCCATCGCCATTCGGGTGGTTTCCGAACAGCAGTACAATGCCTGGCACGCCGCCGCCGCTTCAGATCTGAACGGCGCGAACCGGGCGCTGATGGCCTCCGTCGACGGCGCTCCGCGCACAGTTGACGTTGCCGCCAACGAAACCAACTGACGACTGGAGTGACGACAATGGCTGGACCTTCCGCACACGACGATCATCACTCGCATGGTCAATCCGAACACGATGCGCATGCGCATGACGATCATTCGCATGATCATTCCCATAAGCCGGGCTTTTTCGCCCGCTGGTTCCTGTCCACCAACCACAAGGACATCGGCACGCTGTACCTGATCTTCGCCATCATGGCGGGCATCATCGGCGGCGGTTTGTCCGTTGTCATGCGCATGGAGCTGCAGGAGCCGGGCATCCAGATCTTCCACGGTCTGGCGTCCATGGTTTACGGCTTCGAGGGCGACGCTGCCATCGACGGCGGCAAGCACATGTTCAACGTGTTCACCACGGCGCACGCGCTCATCATGATCTTCTTCATGGTCATGCCGGCGATGATCGGCGGTTTTGCCAACTGGATGATCCCGATCATGATCGGCGCTCCTGACATGGCTTTCCCGCGCCTCAACAATATTTCCTTCTGGCTGATCGTTCCGGCCTTCATCCTGCTGCTCCTGTCGCTCTTCGTTGAAGGTCCGGCGGGTGCTTATGGTGTGGGCGGCGGCTGGACCATGTATCCGCCGCTATCGACCAGCGGCATGCCGGGACCTGCGGTGGATCTGGCGATCTTCTCGCTGCACGTTGCCGGCGCGTCTTCGATCCTTGGCGCCATCAACTTCATCACCACCATTCTCAACATGCGCGCCCCGGGCATGACGCTGCACAAGATGCCGCTGTTTGCCTGGTCGGTTCTCGTCACCGCATTCCTGCTGCTGCTGTCGTTGCCGGTTCTGGCAGGTGGCATCACCATGCTTCTGACCGACCGTAACTTCGGCACGGCATTCTTCTCGCCGGAAGGCGGCGGTGATCCGATCCTCTACCAGCATCTGTTCTGGTTCTTCGGCCACCCGGAAGTGTACATCCTGATCCTGCCCGGCTTCGGCATCATCAGCCACATCATTTCCACCTTCTCCAAGAAGCCGGTCTTCGGTTATCTCGGCATGGCCTATGCCATGGTCGCCATCGGCGCGGTCGGCTTCATCGTCTGGGCGCACCATATGTATACGGTCGGCCTGTCGCTCGAAGCGCAGCGTTATTTCGTATTCGCAACCATGGTCATCGCGGTGCCGACAGGTATCAAGATCTTCTCGTGGATCGCGACCATGTGGGGCGGTTCGCTGACCTTCTCGACCCCGATGATCTGGGCGATCGGCTTTATCTTCCTGTTCACGGTCGGTGGCGTCACCGGCGTGCAGCTCGCCAATGCCGGTCTCGACCGCTCGCTGCATGACACCTATTACGTCGTGGCCCACTTCCACTACGTTCTGTCGCTCGGCGCGGTCTTCGCGATCTTCGCCGGCTGGTATTACTGGTTCCCGAAGATCACCGGCTACATGTATAGCGAGTTCATCGGCAAGCTGCATTTCTGGGTCATGTTCGTCGGCGTGAACCTGATCTTCTTCCCGCAGCACTTCCTCGGTCTCGCCGGCATGCCGCGCCGCTACATCGATTATCCCGATGCCTATGCCGGCTGGAACCTGGTGTCGTCTTACGGCTCCTATATCTCGGCGGTTGCTGTTGGCATCTTCCTCTTCGGCGTCTGGGAAGCCTTCGCCAAGAAGCGGATCGCCGGCAACAATCCCTGGGGTGAGGGTGCAACGACACTCGAATGGCAGCTGTCTTCGCCGCCGCCTTACCACCAGTGGGAACAGCTTCCGCGCATTCGCTGAATACCGGACCGGAAGGCGCGGGCGCTGCTCGCGCATTCCGGTTGCTGAAAAAGGGGACGGCGTGGTTGCGTCCGTGCCGTTTCCAAAGGCGGGTTGGTCCATTGCCGCGTGACATTTTGTCCAAGCGAAGCCTGACGTCCGACATGATACATGCCCGGATGTGATAAATGCCAAGTTTGGCCTTTATGAATGAGCAGGCGCAGACGAATGGCGGGGTGGGCGCGGCGACAGGCCGGGCGAATGGTATCGGTTTTGGCCGATGCCGCCCATGCCGAAACGTTCGGACCCAATGAATTGACGCATCGCGCATGCCGGAAATCACCTTCGTTTTCGGGCCGGTGCAAGGGATGTCGCGGCAAGTGGCATCTGAAGGAAAACAGGACAGGAAATGACCGTTATCGACAATCGCGATATGCTGGGTGTTGAAAGCTCCGAACTCTCGGAAGCCGGCGCGCGCGATTATTTCGAATTGCTGAAACCGCGTGTCATGTCGCTGGTCGTCTTCACAGCCTTTGCCGGCCTCGTGCTGGCGCCGGGCGAAATCAATCCGGTGCTTGGGCTGATCGCCATTCTCTGTATCGCGGTCGGCGCCGGCGCATCCGGCGCGCTGAACATGTGGTACGATGCCGATATCGACGCCGTGATGAGCCGGACTGCAAAGCGGCCGATCCCTTCGGGCCGCATCGCGCCGCGTGAGGCCCTGGCCTTCGGGCTGACGCTGTCGGCCTTTTCGGTGGTCATCCTCGGCCTTGCAGTCAACTGGTTCTCCGCCGGCCTGCTCGCCTTCACCATCTTCTTTTACGCCGTCGTTTATACGATGTGGCTGAAGCGCTCGACGCCGCAGAATATCGTCATTGGCGGTGCTGCCGGCGCTTTCCCGCCCATGCTCGGCTGGGCCTGCGTCACCGGCGGCGTTTCGCTTGATAGCGTCATCCTGTTCCTCATCATCTTTTTGTGGACGCCTGCGCATTTCTGGGCGCTGGCGCTGTTCAAGATGCGTGATTACGGCTCCGTGGGCATTCCAATGATGCCGAATGTGGCGGGCGAACGCTCTACCAAGAACCAGATGATCGTTTACGCCGTGCTGACGGCCGCCGCTGCCGTCGCACCGTATTTCACGGGTCTGGCGAGCGCCGGTTACGGTATTTTCGCCGCGGTGCTGAGCGCTATCTTCGTTTATTGTTCGCTCGATGTCCGGCGCATGCCCGAGGGTGACGAGAAGATGCTGCCGGCCAAGAAGATGTTTGCCTATTCGGTGCTTTACCTCTTCGCCATCTTTTCCGGCCTTCTGGCCGATCATTTCGCTCCGGCCCTGAAGGCCGTGATTTCGGGAGTTCTGTGATGGAAACGGTGGAACTGAGCGCGGCGCAGAAAAAGTCGAGACGCGGACGCAACATCGCGCTCGGCGTCCTGCTCGCCGGTCTGGTGGTGCTGTTCTACATCATCACCATCATCAAGATCGGCTCGCATTAAGGGCTGATTGAGGGGAGAGGAGGAGGACATGGCGAATATGGAAACGCAGACGGTGGGAACCGGCAGGCAACGGGTGAGCAATCGCTCCATCCTGGTGCTCTGTCTCGTATTTTTCTGCGCCATGATCGGCATGGCCTATGCCGCCGTGCCGCTCTACACCCTGTTTTGCCGCGTCACCGGTTATAACGGCACGACCCAGCGCGTCGAGCAATATTCCGACGTCATCCTCGACAAGACCATCAACGTCACCTTCGACGCCAACACGTCGAACGGCCTCAACTGGGATTTCCAGCCGGTCGACAGGATGGTCAAGCCGAAGATCGGCGAAACGGTGCAGGTCACCTTCAAGGCGACCAACCGCTCGCCCGTGGCGACCACGGGAACGGCGGTCTTCAACGTCACGCCCATGGAGGCGGGCGCTTATTTCAACAAGGTGGAGTGTTTCTGCTTCACCGAAACGACGCTGCAGCCGGGCGAAACACTGGAAATGCCGGTGGTTTTCTTCGTCGATCCCGACATCGCCACGGCGCGCGAAACCAAGAGCATTCATACTTTGACGCTGTCCTATACGTTTTATCCGGCCAAAACCGAAAAACCGGTTGCGTCCTTGCCGGTAAAGACTGAATCTGGCGAAAGCAAATTGTGAGAGGAGATCTGGCCTTCTTGAGGCCGGATCAGGGAAGAGATACCAGGGGATTGTCGCAATGGCAGACACGCATCAGAAGAACCACGACTACCACATCATAGACCCAAGCCCCTGGCCGCTTCTGGCCTCGATCGGCGCTTTCATCCTGACCTTCGGCGGCGTCTGTTACATGCGTTACCTGTCGGGCGGCTCGTTCAAGCTGTTCGGTGCGGAACTCGCCAACCCCTGGCTTTTCTATATCGGTCTCGTCATCGTGCTTTACACCATGTATGCGTGGTGGGCGGATACGATCAAGGAAGCCAATGAGGGCAGCCATACCCGCGTCGTGTCGCTGCATCTGCGTTACGGCATGATCATGTTCATCGCTTCGGAAGTGATGTTCTTCGTGGCGTGGTTCTGGGCCTATTTTGATGCCAGCCTCTTCCCGCATGAGGCCATTCAGGCGTCCCGCCTTGAATATACCGGCGGTCAATGGCCGCCCAAGGGCATTGAAGTCATCGATCCCTGGCACCTGCCGCTCTACAACACCGTTATCCTGCTGCTTTCCGGCACCTGCGTCACCTGGGCGCACCATGCGCTGCTGCACAATGACCGCAAGGGCCTGATCAGCGGCCTCGCGCTCACCGTGGCGCTCGGCGTGTTGTTCTCCACCGTGCAGGTTTACGAGTACATTCACGCCCCGTTCGATTTCAAGAATTCGATCTATGGCGCGACCTTCTTCATGGCCACCGGTTTCCACGGTTTCCACGTCTTCGTCGGCACGATCTTCCTTCTGGTCTGCCTGTTCCGCGCCATTGCCGGTGGTTTCACGCCCAAGCAGCACTTCGGCTTTGAGGCGGCTGCCTGGTACTGGCACTTCGTTGACGTTGTCTGGCTGTTCCTGTTCTTCGCCATCTACATCTGGGGTGGCTGGGGCGCGCCGGTCCACGGTTAAACGACGTCGGATCGTCTACCACGTTGCTTCTGAATCGAGCGGGTACCGCACATCTCTTCTCCCCGCCGGGGAGAAGTCCGCGGCAACGGGATGAGGGGGCAAGGGTGAAGATAGACCGATAGCTCGCCCCCTCATCCGACCCTTCGGGCCACCTTCTCCCCGGCGGGGAGAAGAAAGTCGCGGCGCCGGCTCGCAACAAACAAGTGCCCGGGTTCTGAGGCAAGCTTCCAGGAGATTGGACGTCATTCTCGGGCTTGACCCGAGGATCCATAGCCCGCTGAAATTGTGGGTCCTCGGGTCAAGCCCGAGGCGGACGGGCGAGGGGTTAGGCAACTTCGCGGGAGGTCATCATGTCTGAACCATCAAACGGTAATTTTGCGCCTGTTGATCCCATCAAGGTGGGCTTGAAAGGCTGCTGCCCGCGTTGTGGTAACGGCCGGCTGTTCGACGGTTTCCTGACGCCGAAACCGGCCTGCAGCGCCTGCGGGCTGGATTATGGTTTCGCTGACGCGGGTGATGGTCCGGCGGTCTTCGTCATGTTGATCGTCGGTTTTCTGGTTGTCGGGCTGGCGCTGTGGTTCGACCAGCGTTTTGCGCCACCCGTCTGGGTGCATGTCATGCTCTGGTTGCCGTTTACGGTGATTGTTTCGCTCGTGCTGCTGCGCAAGCTCAAGGGCATCATGATTGCGCTGCAATACCGCAACAATGCAAGCGAAGGCAGGCTTGATCGTGAATGAGGTTTCCCACATGAAGGCGGCGGACAGACGGGTCTGGTTCGCCGCGCCGCTGGTGCTGCTGGCGCTTGCCATCCTTCTCGGGCTCGGCACCTGGCAGGTGAAGCGGCTTTACTGGAAAGAAGCGCTTATGGCCGATATCGAGGAGCGGCTGAGCGCGAGCCCGGTTCCGCTTGCCGATATCGAGGCAATGGCGAAAAGCGGCGGCGATATCGAATATCGCAAGGTCAGGCTGTCAGGCGCGTTCGATCACGGCCGCGAGCGCCATTTCTTCGCCACCCATCAGGGCCGGACAGGTTATTACATCTATACGCCGCTGACGCTTGCCGATGGCCGCATCCTTTTCGTCAATCGCGGCTTCGTGCCCTTCGAGATGAAGGAACAGGCCAAACGGGCGGAAGGACAGGTAACCGGCGAGGTGGTAATAACAGGACTGGCACGCGCGCCCCTGATCGCAAAACCCTCCTCCCTGCTGCCGGATAACGATATCGCCAAGAACATCTTCTACTGGAAGGATCTGGCGGTGATGGCCTCGAGCGTCGATATTCCCTCCAACCGGCTGGTCAACCTCTTCGTGGATGCCGACAATGCGCAGAATCCCGGCGGCTGGCCGCAGGGCGGCGTGACGCTGATAGATTTGCCCAACAATCACCTGCAATATGCGATAACGTGGTATGGCTTGGCGCTGGCCCTTGTCATCGTCGTTGGTTTTGCCTATTTCCGGAACCATAAGGCGCGCGACGAATAATGTGCGCCCCGCCCGGCAAGGGGCAGGCTATCGGGCAAGGCATGGAGCACGCCAAGAAGCAGGCCAAGGAGCACGAATGAACATCGCCGTTTCCAAACCCCCTTTGACGATAAGGCTGTGCGGACCGCGCGGCTTTTGCGCGGGCGTGGACAGGGCGATCCAGATCGTCGTGCTGGCGCTGAAGGCCTATGGTGCGCCGGTCTATGTCCGCCACGAAATCGTGCACAATCGCTATGTGGTGGAAGGGCTGGAAGCCAAGGGCGCGGTTTTCGTCGAGGAACTGCATGAAATCCCTGCCGAACATCGCGAGCAGCCGGTGGTTTTTTCCGCCCATGGCGTGCCGAAATCCGTGCCTGAGGATGCGCAGGCGCGCAACCTGTTTTATCTAGATGCCACATGCCCGCTAGTCTCCAAGGTTCACAAGCAGGCCATGCGCCACCAGCGCCTTGGCCGCCATGTGGTGCTGATCGGCCATGCCGGTCACCCGGAAGTCATCGGCACCATGGGCCAACTGCCCGAAGGTACCGTCTCGCTGGTCGAAACGGTGGAAGACGCTGGCACATATGAACCGGTGGACCGTGAAAATCTCGGTTTCGTCACCCAGACGACGCTGTCGGTTGATGATACCGCCGGCGTCATTGCCCGTCTGCAGGAACGGTTCCCCGCCATTCAGGCGCCTGCCGCCGACAGCATCTGTTACGCAACCACCAACCGTCAGGATGCGGTGAAACAGGCAGCACCCGGCTGTGACCTGTTCATCGTTGTCGGCGCACCCAATTCCTCCAATTCCAAGCGGCTGGTGGAAGTGGCGCTGCGGGCCGGGGCAAAGCACTCCGTGCTGGTGCAGCGGGCGGCGGAAATCGACTGGGATGCGATCGGCGATATCCGCACCGTTGGTCTTTCGGCGGGCGCATCCGCACCTGAAGTTATCGTCGATGAAATCATCGAGGCCTTTAAGGCACGGTTCGACACCACGCTCGATCTTGCCGTGACGGTTGAGGAAACAGAACATTTCCTCGTCAACCGCGAGCTGCGCAGCATCGAGCTGACGACGGATGACATGGCGTTCGTCAACGGTAATGCCAGCAATGCGCTGCCGCCGAAGACCGCCGCCGGGGCCTAGAACAGGGTGATGGCGAGGTGAGCGCTTCTCGCCTTGCATCCGTCATTCCCACCCCCCGGGTTTCTCATTCCATCCTTCATCAAGAGATTTTAAATTGGCAGTTTATACTGATATCACCGAAGATGATCTGAGGAATTTCCTCACGCAGTACGACACCGGCAGCCTCACTTCTTATAAAGGCATTGCCGAAGGTGTCGAAAACTCCAATTTCCTGCTGCACACCACCAAGGAACCGCTGATCCTGACGCTTTATGAGAAGCGGGTGGAAAAAAACGATCTGCCGTTTTTCCTCGGCCTCATGCAGCATCTGGCCGCCAAGGGCCTGTCCTGCCCCTTGCCCCTGCCGCGCAGGGATGGCGAATTGCTGGGTGAATTGTCGGGCCGCCCGGCGGCGCTGATTTCCTTCCTTGAAGGCATGTGGCTAAGAAAGCCGGAAGCCAGACATTGCCGCGAAGTCGGCAAGGCGCTGGCGGCTATGCATCTGGCGGGTGAGGGGTTCGAAATCACGCGCCCCAACGCACTCTCCGTTGAAGGCTGGAAGGTGCTGTGGGACAAATCCGAAGATCGCGCCGACGAGGTGGAGAAGGGCCTGAGGGACGAAATCCGTCCGGAGATCGATTATCTCGCCGCCCATTGGCCGAAGGATCTGCCGGCCGGCGTCATCCATGCGGATCTGTTTCAGGACAATGTATTTTTCCTCGGCGACGAACTCTCCGGCCTGATCGATTTTTATTTCGCCTGCAATGACCTGCTCGCTTATGACGTGTCGATCTGCCTCAACGCCTGGTGCTTCGAAAAGGATGGCGCCTATAACGTCACCAAGGGCAAGGCGCTGTTGGAAGGTTACCAGTCGGTGCGGCCGATGAGCGAGGCGGAACTGGAAGCGCTGCCGCTGCTGGCGCGCGGCTCTGCGTTGCGCTTCTTCCTGACACGGCTTTACGACTGGCTGACGACCCCGGAAGGCGCGCTGGTGGTGAAGAAAGACCCGCTGGAATATCTGCGCAAGCTGCGGTTCCACCGCTCGATCGCCAATGTCGCCGAATATGGGCTGGCCGGCGAATGAAACATGTCGATATTTTCACCGATGGCGCCTGCTCCGGTAACCCCGGTCCGGGTGGCTGGGGCGCCGTGCTGCGTTATGGCGAGGTGGAGAAGGAACTGTCCGGCGGCGAGGCCGAGACCACCAATAACCGCATGGAACTGCTGGCGGCGATTTCGGCACTCAACGCGCTGAAAAGCCCCTGCGAGGTCGATCTTTATACCGACAGCGCCTATGTCAAAGACGGTATTACCAAGTGGATTTTCGGCTGGAAAAAGAAGGGCTGGAAAACAGCCGATAACAAGCCGGTCAAAAATGTCGAGCTATGGCAGGCACTTGAGGCGGCACAGGAGCGTCACAAGGTTACCCTGCACTGGGTGAAGGGCCATGCCGGCCACCCGGAAAACGAGCGCGCCGACGAATTGGCGCGCAAGGGCATGGAGCCCTTCAAACGCCGGTAACGCAGGCCTGCTTTATTGCCGCTTGGCTCGGTCAGGGGCGATTTGACCCGGGCCGCATTTATCGGGGTTGTGAAAACCGAAACCCGACTTATCTTGTCGTCAAGGGCGCCTGCGTTGCGTCCAGCGGAGGAGAGGAATCCGGATGATCCTGCATTGTGTATTTCTACGCTTCAAGGCTGCGACGGCATCCTCTGAAAAACACGCGATATTCGAGGCGATTGCCGCCCTGAAGGACGTGATACCCGGCATCATCGATGTGAAATACGGCCAGAATGTCTCGCCTGAAGGCCTGAACGGCGGTTTTGTCGACGGCTTCATCGTGACGCTGGAAAGCCCCGAGGCCCGCGACGACTATCTCGCCCATCCGCAGCATGTGGAAGTGGGCGAACGCCTGGTGTCGCTCACCGATGGCGGTCTGGCCGGTCTTCTGGTGTTTGATATGAATGTTTGAGAGGGCGGCGGGGCCGCTCTTCAATGTCTCGTCGCTCCACTCGCGACGTCATCCTCGGGCTTGACCCGAGGATCCATAACCCCCTGTTGAGCTGGTGGATCCTCGGGTCAAGCCCGAGGATGACGCCTTATCTAGGGCCAAGAGGCCATCTTCTTAACGTCAAAGCTGCTCGATCATCGCCGCAGCAGCGGAAACCGTCGCCTGACCGGGATTTTCTTCCACGTTGAGCGACTTCACCACGCCGTCTTCAACCAGCATCGAATAACGCTTGGAGCGCACGCCGAGCCCGCCGCCGGAAAGGTCGGCATCGAGGCCGAGCGCCTTGGTGAAGGCCGCGTCCCAGTCGGCGAGGAAGTGGATCTTGCCCTGGCCGCCGGAGGATTGCGCCCATGCGCCCATGACGTGCCAGTCATTGACGGCGATCACGGCAATGTCATCGACGCCCTTGGCGAGAATGGCGTCGCGGTTTTCGAGGTAGCCCGGCAGGTGGTTCAGCGAGCAGGTGGGGGTGAAAGCGCCGGGTACAGCGAAAAGAACGACCTTTTTGCCGCCGAAAAGCGCGTCCGTCGTGGTTTCCACCGGGCCGTCGGCCGTCTTTTCCTTGAAGGTTGCGGAAGGCAGTTTTTCGCCGATCTTGATGGTCATGTCCATGCTCCTGTGGTCGTTCGGTTGGCGCGACTATAGAGCACGGAAATGAAATCTGTCATGCGGTTTTCGAGGTAATTTCCAGAGTTGAGCCACCGGTTCGGGGACAACACAAGAAGCGCTCAGGGCTTTGGAAAATTCAGCATCGTCTCCATCGCCCGATCGCCGGATTTGACCAGAATGGGCCAGCTGTTGCCGGGCACCTGATAGGTTTTCGGCAGGCCCTTGATGTTCATGTAGAAGGACAGCTTGCGCTTGTCGCGCACCATGTTCTGCGGCTCGTAATAGGCAAAGCCAGAGGGGCCGGCGATGAAGATCTCGGTTTCCTTCGGCGCGTTTTCCGGCAATTGCAGCTGCACGCCGAGCATGGTCTTGTCGGGTGTGATGTGGAAATCGATGACCTTGAAATCGTCGGAGGCGGCTTCAGGCAGCGTTTCGCGGGCTTCCTCCAGCAGACGCCGTTCCTCGCCATCGTCGTCACCCGCATTGCCACGGTCGATCGAGAATGTCGCCTCGAAGGGAATGCAGATATTCTGGCATACGCCGATAAAGGCGGTGAGGTCGATCTTTCCGCTGGCCGCCGGGTCGGTGGCTTTCAGCTGAAAAGGCAGGCTGACGGCATGGTCGTAGCCGATATCGGTAATGTCGCCATTTTCGATGAGCTTGGGAACGGGATAGGCCATGGTGGTGAGCGTAACACCGCTTGCCGGATCAAGCGTGATCTTCGGCGGTATACCTGCTTCGCCCGGCTCGCGCCAATAGGTTATCCAGCCGTCCTTCGGCTCGATCTGCAAAACGCCGCGCACCACGCCGTCCGCATCCATGGCAAGGCTTGCCACGCGCATCTGGCCGCCTTCGCTCCTGGCCCAATCGGTAATTTCGGCCCGGGCGGCTTGCGCGCCGCCGAGGAGAGCGGCAAACAGGGCCGCGAAACGAAGATGTGAAAATCGGAAGAATGTCCTGGCGCTCATGCTTCCCGTCTAACCCAACATTGCCCGGTCGACCAGTTACGAATTCGTGGGGTTCATCATTTTCGGTTGATTGATGGCACGCTATGCCGCATCCTGTCCCTTGTCGAAGTGCGAACGCCGTTTTCCGTTCAATCACGGAATTCGGTCTGCTGGAGGCGCCGGTGAGCTTTTCAACCCTGATGGACAAACGCGAACGTGGCTTTCTCGACGGTCAGTTCCTCATGGCGATGCCGGGGCTGGACGACGGTAATTTTGCCCGTGCGGTGATCTATATCTGTGCCCATTCGGATGCCGGCGCCATGGGCTTCATCATCAACCGGCCGCAGCAGATCACGTTTACGGACATTCTGCTGCATCTGAAGCTGGTGGACAGCAATGACGCCATCATGCTGCCCAACCGTACCCGCGAATTTCCGATCCAGTGCGGTGGCCCGGTCGAATCCGGCCGCGGTTTCGTGCTGCATTCCGATGATTATTTGAGCGAATCCAGTATTCCCGTCAGCGACGATATTTCGCTCACGGCGACGCTGGATATCGTCCGTGCCATTTCCAACGGCCGTGGCCCGCAAAAGGCAACCATGCTGCTCGGTTACGCCGGCTGGGGACCCGGCCAGCTGGAAAACGAGATCGCCAATAATGGCTGGCTGAACTGCCCGGCGGCGGAAGATCTGATTTTCGACCGCGGGCTGGACAATAAATATGAGCGGGCGCTGGCCCTGATGGGCGTTGATGCCCGCATGCTCTCCACCGATGCCGGCCACGCGTAAACCAGGAACGCCGGAATTTGGCGAGCGTATATTTTCTGCCGCCCACTTATCATTATAGGTGGGAACCAAATCCTGCCCCCTCACGTTACTCACCCGGAAAGCCGGACAGACAGTACGGCTCAACTAGGGAGCAGTAAGATGGGTAGCACATCAGACAAGATTTCCGGTACGGCAAACGAAGTTGCTGGCAAGGTCAAGAAGAGCGTCGGCGAAGCCACCGGCAATAACGAGCTGCGCGCCAAGGGTGCCGCCCAGGAAACCAAGGGCAAGGTACAGAAGAGCGTCGGCAAGGCCAAGGATGCTGTAAAGGGCGCTGTTGACCGTATGTAATACCGCCTGACGATCTTCCGCCTCTCAAACGATGCGGCGCTTGGAGCGCATGTGTTACCGCACATGCGCTCTTGTCGTATGGGATGCCGGAACGACGGGTTGTTACGCCGTTCATGCTGACATCGTATGTTTTCCTTCGTTCAACTGATCCATCGCAAGGGTTTCATCAATGAGACTTTTCTCCTGCGCATCCTGCGGCCAGCCGGTCCATTTCGACAATCGTTTCTGCGTTTCCTGCGGCCATCGCCTTGCCTTCGTGCCGGAGCGCCTTTCCATGGAAGCGCTGGCGCCGGCCGGCGAACCGAACTGGCAGATCGTCGCGGAGCCGCAAAAACAGGTACGTTTCTGCGCCAATGAAGTGAATGACATCTGCAACTGGTCGGTACCGGCGGAAAGCGACAGCGCCTTCTGCCCAGCCTGCAGCCATAATCGTCTGGTGCCCGACATTGCGACGGAGCAGGGGATCGAACAATGGCGCCGCATCAGCCAGGCGCAGCGGCACCTGTTTTATTCGATCCTGCGGCTCGGCCTGCCACATCCCAACCGTGATGTTGATCCAGCCGGCGGACTTGTCTTCGACTTTCTGGTCGATGAGGTGGCGCCCGATGGTTCGGTTATTCCGGCGATGACCGGGCATGATGAAGGCCTGATCGCAATCCGCGCGGCGGAAGCCGACGATGTGACGCGCGAGCAGGTGCGCGCCAACATGAATGAGCCGTATCGCACCCTGCTTGGCCATTTCCGCCACGAGGTCGGGCATTTCATCTGGAACAAGCTGGTGCGTGATGCGAACCGGCTGGAGGCCTGCCGCGCAGTGTTCGGCGATGACCGCGAGGATTATGGCGCGGCGCTGCAACGCAATTACGATGGGGGACCGCGTCCCGACTGGCAGGAAAGCTTCATAAGCTCTTACGCCTCAGTCCACCCCTGGGAAGATTTCGCCGAATGTTTCGCCCATTACCTGCATATCGTCGATACGCTCGAGACCGCCCGTGCCTTCGGCGTCGCAATCGATCCTGATGGGCATGAGGAAATGGCGGCCGAGGTGACGTTTGATCCCTACAATGCCCGCAGCGCCGCGCAGCTGGTCAAGGCGTGGATTCCCCTCAGTGTCGCCATCAATTCCATCCAGCGCAGCATGGGGGAGGCGGACCTTTACCCCTTCGTGCTGACACCGCCGGTGGTGGCGAAAATGGAGTTCATTCACGACCTGCTGCATGGGAAGGTGGCGGCGGATGAAGCGCCGATGGCAGGGCAGGGTGTGATGGTTCAGTGAGTCAGGTGCTGACCTAGCGCGGCTAGTCGGAAAATCTTGGAGGTTGCGGGTATTCAATGCCTCTCCGTCGTCCTCGGGCTTGACCCGAGAATCCACACCCACGAGCGACGATGGATCCTCGGGTCAAGCCCGAGGATGACGCCGTGTGTGGGTGAGAGGGCATAACAATCGCCCTCGAAGTTTACGAAGCCCGCTTCGTCGGCTGGAACCGTTCCCGCAGCAGCTTCAGCGCCGCATCGCCCGAGACCGGGGTACCGAACAGGAAACTCTGGCCGAAGTGGCAGTTCATGCGCGAAAGCTCGGCCGCATCTTCAGGCGTTTCGATGCCTTCCGCAACCACTTGCATGTCGAGCGCCCGCGCCATGGCGATAACGGAGCGCAGGAGCACGTTGCGTTTGTCGCTGGTATTGGCCACCAGCGCCTTGTCGAGCTTGATCGTGTCGAAGGGGAAACGGGTCAGATAGGCGAGCGACGAATAGCCGGTGCCGAAATCGTCCATGGCGAGGCTCAGGCCGGTTTCCTTCAGCTTGGAAAGCACAAGCCGCGCCTGTTCCGGGTTTTCCATGACGACGGATTCCGTCAGTTCCAGCTTCAGCTGCTGCGGATTGCAGCGCGTGCGGGTCAGCATGCCTCGCACGTCGTTATACAATTCGTTGTTCAGCAATTGCGCGCTGGAAATATTGACGGAGATGAAGATCGGCATCTTCTCGATGGCATGTTGCCAGTCCATCAGGTCGGTCGCCGCCCGTTCCAGTGCAAACATGCCGAGCGGCTCGATCAGGCCGGAGGCTTCCGCGATGGGGATGAATTCGCTTGGCGGAATATTGCCGCGCTTGGGGTGTTCCCAGCGCATCAGGGCTTCAAAACCGGCCAGCTCACCGTCATCAAGTTTGACGATCGGCTGATAGGCGAGCGACAGCTCCTTGCGCTCGATGGCACGGCGAAGGTCGCTTTCCATCTGCAACCGGTCAGTGCCTGACGTGCGGAAGGCGGGGCGGAAAGGCTCGACGCGGTTGCCGCCGGCGCGCTTAGCGCGGTACATGGCCAGCTCCGCATCGCTGAGCAGACCGGCCGCACTTTCCTGCTGGTCGATCCAAGAGACGAGACCGATGGAGGCGGTGAGGATGATTTCGCGGTTGGCGAAATTGATCGGCACCATGATCGCCTTGTTCACCGCATCGGCGAAATCGGCGACACGCTGCGGATCGCGCTCCGAGGTCAGGATAAGGCCGAATTCATCACCACCAAGACGCGCCAGCGTATCCTGCGGTTTCAGCAGCCGGCGCAGACGCCGCGTCAGCGCGATGAGAATATTGTCGCCGGCAGCAATGCCCAGCGTATCGTTGACCAGCTTGTAACGGTCGATATCGATCGCCATCACCGTCGGGCGTACGCCCTCGCTATCGGGCGAGAGATTGAGGATCGATTGCAGGCGGTCGAGGAAGACCTGCCGGTTCGGAAGCCCGGTCAGATTGTCGTTCATCGCATCCTGCAACAGCCGCTCGACCGAATTCTTCTGCTCGGTAATATCGGTGATGGTGCCGACGCAGCGGATGATTTCGCCGTTGGAGCCGAGAACCGGACGGGCGCGGATTTGCAGCCAGTGGAAATGTCCGTCTTCTGCGCGAATGCGAAATTCGTGGTTGAGACGGCCCTTGCGATGGTCGAGCAGCACGTCGAGTGTAGCCTTGAACCGGTCGCGATCGTCAGGGTGCAGGCGCGGCAGCCAGTTGCGCGCAGCGCCATGCATGGTGCCGGGTTCGAGCCCCAGCCGGTTGGAAATGTCGGGCGTGGTGACGATACGGTCACGCGTCACATCCCAGTCCCAGACGGTATCGCCGCTGCCCGTAAGGGCCAGCGACTGGCGTTCGAGGTCGGAGAACAGACCCTGCTGATAGGCGCTGCCGGCAAACGCGTGCTGGATGACGGTAAAGCCGATCAGAAGCACGATCAGCACCAGCCCGCCGCCGAGCGCCGGCTGCACGATGTCGTTGTCCAGCTGTCCCGTAACCGTCAGCCAGCTGCCGAACAGCCAGACGAGGATCAACGCCCAGGAGGGGACCAGCAAAATGGCCCGGTCATATTTGTTGAAACCGAGATAGATGATGAGGGCGATGCCGGCGGTCGCCGTCAGGGCGAAGGATACGCGGGCAATGCCTGATGCGACCGAGGGATCGTAAATGGCAACGCCGAACAGCAGCGCCAGACCCACCACCCAGGCAAAGGTCGCATAACCCAGATGCGCATGCCATCGGTTGAGATTGAGATAGGTGAAGAGGAAGACCACAAAGCTGGAGGCGAGCGCGACTTCCGCGCCCGCCCTCCATATTCGCTGGTCGCTTGAGGTGACCGTGATGAGCTTTTCGAGAAAGCCGAAATCGACGCAGATATAGGCCAGAACCGCCCAGGCGAGTGCTGCGGAGGCCGGCAGGACCGAAGTGCCCTTGACCACGAAAAGGATGGTCAAAAGCACGGCCAGCAGGCCGGCAATGCCAAGCACGATGCCGCGATAGAGCGTAAAGGCGTTGATCGTGTCCTTGTAGGCTTCCGGTTCCCACAGATAAAGCTGCGGCAGCTGCGGTGTGGAAAGCTCGGCAACGAAGGTGATGACGGAGCCGGGGTTGAGCGTTATGCGGAACACGTCGGCGTCAGGGCTCGGCTGCCGGTCAAGCGCAAAGCCCTCACTCGGCGTGATCGCCATGATGCGCTGCGAGCCGAGATCGGGCCAGAACAGCTTGGAATTCACGAGGCGGAAATGCGGGGCGACGATGACGCGCTCCAGCTGCTCTTCTGACACGTTGGCGAGCGCGAAAACCGCCCAGTCGCCCTGGTGGTCGGTGGAACTGGCGCGCACCTCGATACGGCGGCGGATGCCGTCGGGGCCGGGCGCGGTCGAGACCTGAAAGGCTTCGCCCTGATTGGCATAGATATCGGTGGTGGCAGTCAGATCAAGCGCCGTGTCGTCACGGGAAATTTTCACCGGCTCGAAGGCGTAGGAATAGGAGGAGAAAAGCAGAAACAGCAGGAAAAACGGCACGGCCAGCGCGATTGCCGCCAGACGTTTCGTGAGGCATGGCTCATGGTGAATGTAGGTCATGTATCGTACTTCGTTCCGCCGGAGCTTTGCTTGTCGGCAAGAAGGGAAAACATCATATGATCCCGCCATTGGCCATTGATTTTCAGATATTCCCGCAAGAGGCCTTCCCGCTGGAAACCGGCATTTTCGAGAAGCCGGATGCTTTTGAAGTTTTCCGGAATACAGGCTGCCTCGATACGGTGCAACTGAAGTCCGTTGAAGATGTATGGTATTACCAATTTTAATGCGGCAGACATATGGCCTCGTGCCGCGTGCCGTTCGCCCGTCCAATAGCCGATCATGCAGCTCTGCGCGGCACCCCGGCGTATATAACCAATGGTGATGCCGCCGACGAGCAGGGTCTCTTTTTCGAACAGCAGGAACGAGACGGCGGTGCCGGAGGAAAACTCCTGCCCGTTGCGCACCACGCGCATCCGAAACGAGCCTTCGGTCAGTTCATCAGGGCGCCAGGTGGGTTCCCAGGGCTGAAGAAACTGCCGGCTTTCGGAGCGCAGCACATGCCATTGCTTGAAATCGCTGTAGCGCGGCAGTCTGAGAAGATGGTCGGCGCTGCGCAGTTCAGGCGTGTCGTTATGTCGGGAAAGAAAACGCAGCATTCACCATCCCTGTGCGGAAGAAACCGCCATGTCTCAGCCGTTCGCCTTTATCCTTGCAGGCTGCTGCGCAGAAAGCGCGGCAGTGATGTCTGAAAGAGGCGGCAGATGTTCAAGCGGGCCAATTGCGGACAATGTTGGAACTGTATCGAAAAACAGCCGTCCCGCAAGATCGGTCAGGCGTTCACGCGTGATGTCGCCGAGGCGCTCCATCATCTCCTCATTGGGGATGGGCCGGCCGTAAAGCATCATCTGCCGGGCCATCTGGCCGGCACGGGCGGCCGGGCTTTCCTGCCCCATCAGCAATTGCGCGCGGATCTGCGCCCGGGCACGGTCAATTTCTTCCTGATGGATGGTCTGCGACGATTTGCGCAGCTCATCGAGAATGACGGGCACCAGTTCCGGCAGGTCGTTGGCGCCGGTGGCCGCATGCACGCCGAAGATGCCGGTATCGGAAAAGCCCCAATGGAAGGCATAGACGGAATAGCAGAGACCGCGATATTCGCGCACTTCCTGGAACAGGCGGGAAGACATGCCGCCGCCGAGAATATTGGCAAGGATCTGCGAGCAATAAAAATCGCGGGCGTGATAGGCCTTGCCCTCGAAGCCCAGCAGCACCTGCGCGTCCATGAGATCGCGGGTTTCGCGGATTTCGCCACCGGTATAGATCGCTTTTTCCATAACCGGCGTGGCAATGGGCAGCTGCGGCAGCGAGGCGAAACGTTCTTCCACCTGCTTGACGAAGCTTTCGTGATCGACAGCACCGGCCGCGACGACGAAGATGCGATCCGTCGTGTAATTGCGGGCGAGATAATGCCTGATCTGGCCTGTCGTGAAGGATTGCACGGTATCAGGCGTGCCGAGGATCGGCCGACCGATCGTCTGGTCGCGATAGGCGACACCGGAGAAATTGTCGAAGATCACGTCGTCGGGCGTATCGGTCGCAGCGCCGATCTCCTGGAGGATGACGTTTTTCTCCCGCTCCAGTTCCTCTTCGTCGAAGAGCGATTCCGTCAGGATGTCGGCAAGGATATCGACGGCGAGCGGAACATGGTCCTTGAGGACGCGGGCGTAGTAGGAGGTGGTTTCCGTCGATGTCGCGGCGTTGACTTCGCCGCCGACATTTTCGATCTCTTCGGCGATCTGCCGGGCGGTACGCCGCGCCGTGCCCTTGAACGCCATATGCTCGAGTAGATGGGCGATGCCGTGTTCGGCAGTCGTCTCGTTGCGGGACCCGGATTTGATCCACACCCCAAGAGCAACGCTTTCGAGATGCGGCATTCTTTCCGTCACAACGGTCAACCCGGACGAAAGCCGGGTCACATTAACTCTCATACTCAACGTCTTTCCGCGTCTCTATTTGCCGGCGCGTGCATGTTGGCCGATGAAGGTTTCCACGGCTTTCAGCTCTGCGTCCAGAATGTCGAAACGCTCCTCCCGGTTCATAATGTCAGCTAGCCATACTGGAAGCGCCGGGTCGATTGCGCAAGCGGATTTTACAGCGGCCGGGAATTTAGCCGGGTGGGCGGTAGACAGAACCACCATCGGGCTTCCCGCTTTTTCGTGCTTTTCCGCCACGAAAACACCGGTCGCCGTATGCGGGTCGATCAGGTATCCGGTTTTCTCAAGCGTCTCGCGGATGGTTGCCGCCACCTGCTTTTCGGTGGCGCGGCCGGCGCGGAAGTCCTTCTTGATGAATTTCAGTGCCTTCGGCGGAATTTCAAACGCGCCGGACTGCTTCAGACCGTCCATCGATGCCTTCACCGCCGCGGAATCGCGGTCATAGGCTTCAAACAGCAGGCGTTCGAAGTTGGACGAGATCTGGATGTCCATCGAAGGCGAGGTGGTGGGCTTGACGCCGCGCATCTCGTAACGGCCGGTCTTCAGGGTGCGCGCCAGAATGTCGTTGTCATTGGTGGCGATGACCAGCTTGTCGATCGGCAGGCCCATCTTCTTGGCGACGTAACCCGCAAAGATATCGCCGAAATTGCCGGTCGGAACGGTGAAGGACACCTTCCGGTCAGGGCCGCCGAGCGACAGCGACGCGGTGAAATAATAAACCACCTGCGCCATGATGCGCGCCCAGTTGATGGAGTTGACGCCGGAAAGCTTCACGCCGTCGCGGAACTTCACGTCGTTGAACATTTCTTTGACCAGCGTCTGGCAATCGTCGAAATTGCCGTTGATCGCCAGCGCATGCACGTTGGAAGCGGTGGAGGTCGTCATCTGGCGCTGCTGCACCGGGGAAACCTTGCCGTTCGGGAAAAGGATGAAGATGTCAGTGCGCTCGCGGCCGGCAAAGGCGTCGATCGCAGCGCCACCGGTGTCGCCGGACGTGGCGCCGACGATGGTGGCGCGTTCGCCGCGCTCAGTCAGCGTATAGTCCATCAGGCGGGCGAGAAGCTGCATCGCCACGTCCTTGAAGGCGAGCGTGGTGCCGTGGAAAAGCTCCAGCACGAAAGTGTTCGGGCCGGTCTGCGTCAACGGCACGACGGCCGGATGGCGGAACGTCGAATAGGCGTCATCGATCATCGCCCTGAACTTGTCGGCCGGAATTTCGCCGCCGGTGAAGCGATAGAGAACCTCGAATGCGACGTCCTGATAGGATTTGCCGCGCAGGTTGCGGATTTCCTTCTTCGTCATGGAAGGCCATTCGCGGGGCACGTAAAGCCCGCCGTCACGGCCAAGGCCCGCCAGAAGCGCGTCGCAGAAACCAAGCGAAGGGGCCGCACCCCGGGTCGATACATATTTCACGAGATAGTCCCCTGTCCTTAACCGGCCTTGTCCTTAACCGGTATGTCCGTCGCCGATCTTCGGCATCTTTTCCAGCAGCGTCTCACGGAAATGAGGCGATTGGCGAGGTAATGAAGGGCTTTTTTGAAAATTCAAGCAAAACCGAACATGCCAATCGATTTTTTCCGGCGTCGCTGCTATAGACCATCGCCAACCTGCGTGAAAGGTCAATAAACAGCGTCTCCGGTTCGGTTCCGGGACAATGGAGAGGGAATTAGAAGAGTGTCAGGGAATTTCTTGCGTTTGTCCGCCGCGATGTCGCTTCTGGCCGTCGTTGCAGGGTGCAATTCCTCCAATCCAGCGGACTCGCTTGCCGTCAACCCTCCGGCGGCGCAGGCCAATGCCGTTGCCCCCGTGGTGCAGGCCAACTGCCCGACGGTCACGGTTCTCGACGCCAGCGCCGTCCACCGCGTTTATGCCGGCGGCGCCAAGGATGATCCGCAGAAGCTTGCCTATCAGGTCTCGCTGTCAGATACGACGCGCTCCTGCACCGCAAACGAAACGACGCTGACAGTGAACGTGCTGGCCCAGGGCCGTCTCGTTCCCGGCCCCTTGGCCAAGCCCGGCCGCGTCACAGTTCCGATCCGCGTGACGGTGAAGGACGGTGATGGCGAAATCTACGGCGAAACGACCAATTTCGCCATCGATGTCCCGGCAGGCGCCGCCGGCACGCAGTTCATCTTCAACAATGACCACGTCGCCATTCCCAATGGACCGGGCGGCGCACCGAAGTCGGTCAACGTCTATATCGGCTTCGGCGGCGAGAGCGCCAAGGCAAAGACCAGGCGCCGGTGATTTGACGAGCTGGATGAAAAAAACCGGAGGCTGCTTTTGCAGGCTCCGGTTTTTTATTGCTTACAGACCGCCCAACATTCGCAACGTCATCCTCGGGCCTGTCCCGAGGCTCCACCTTCGCGCGGTTTTTGGATCCTCGCCTCAAGGGCGAGGATGACTTGAAGGTGGGGGCTCTCCTCCAAACTCAAAAGGCGCCTTCCCACTCCGCCATTGCCGCAATCACGGCCGGTAGATCCTGCATGCGCGAAATCACCGTTTCGGCGCCCGCATCGGTCAGCCGGTCGGCGTGGCTCGGATAGGTGTGGGATGCGCCGGTAAAGCCGATGACGCGCATGCCTGCGGCCATCGCGCCATGGATGCCGTGTACGGAATCTTCGATGACGACCGCGCGATCGGGCGAGACGCCGAACTGGGCGGCACCATGCAGGAAGATGTCGGGCTTCGGCTTCACGCGGTCGGCGCCGAGGTCCTTGGCGGAATAGATATGCGGCGCGAAATAGGGCTTCAGGCCGACTTTCGTCAGCATCATGTCAAGGCGGTGGCTGGAGGAGTTCGAGCAGATGCAGCGCGGCGTCGTCAGGCGCGACAGCGCGAATTTAACACCCTCGATGATCTTCACGTCGCGTTCCAGCCGCATGTCGAGCAGCTTTTCCGACTTGTCGAGCAGCGACGCGGAGAGCGGAATGCTGGCTTCGCTTTCCACCTGCAGAAGAATGTTCTTCCAGGTCATGCCGGCAAAGCGCTCGCCCATTTCCTCGACGGAGATCGGATAACCGGCCTCGGTCAGAAGGCGGGATTCCACCTGCGCCGCGATGATTTCGGAATCGACCAGAACGCCGTCGCAGTCGAAAATAATGAGGTCGAAGCCGCTCATGGGCGCTCCCTGTATCGAATGTGCCTGGAAAAAGTGATGCCGGGCTTTTAGACCATGTCCGCGTCAAGCTCAACCGGCTCACCCGCAAGGGTCGGTCCCGCCGGGCTCATAGCTTGCCTGTGCCGGACACGGGGAACGCATAAGCGGCTAAGGGATCTAGAATATTCGCCATTGCTTTTTCCCGCCTGCAAAAACCGCTACACAGTCGCGCGGCATATGCGTTATGGGATATTATGCCCAAGCCAGTAAAAACCGCACCTGAAGACACCATTGCCGCACGCATCAGCCGGACGCTCGCCGACCGCATCGTCCGCGGTGAACTGTCGCCGGGTGAACGGCTGCGGCAGGATCACATCGCCGCCGAATTCGGCGCGTCGCATGTGCCGGTTCGCGAGGCGTTTCGCCGGTTGGAAGCGCAGGGGCTGGCCGCCAGCATTCCGCGCCGGGGTGTCCGGGTGGCGGATTTCGGCCTTGACGATGTGCGCGAAGTGGCGGAAATGCGCGCCGCCCTTGAGGTTCTGGCGCTGCGCCACGCCATTCCCAACATGACGTCAGCCATTCTCGATCAGGCCGAGGCGGCGACGCTGGAAGGTGATAGCGCCGTTGACGTGCAGCACTGGGAAGAGGCCAATCGCCGCTTCCATCGCCTCATCACGGCACCCTGCAACATGCCGCGCCTGATGGAGGCGATCGACGGCCTGCATGCGGCAAGCGCCCGTTTCCTGTTTTCCGCCTGGCGGGCCGGCTGGGAGCGCCGCACGGATACTGACCACCGCGCAATCATCGACGCGCTGCGCGGCGGCCGCGCGGAAGAGGCGGTACGCATTCTCGACGGACATGTGCAATGGATCGGCCGCAAGGCCATCCGCACCTCGTCCGGCTCGGTACGCGACGCCTTCGCGATTGTCGGATAGGCGGCGGCGCTTGACTGTCCGGCTCCGCCCCCACCATCTTCTGTGTATGCTGACCTATGTCGGCAAGGGCTATACTTCCGGCTTCGTCGAAAATTACGACCGTGTCGCCGCCCGACTGAATGCGGGCGAAGAGGATATCGAGCTGGTGGATGGACCGGATGATATCTGCACCGGCCTGCTCTGCGAAAGCCATGCGCACTGTTTTAACGAAGGCGTGGTGCAGCGGGACGAGGCGGCGCGGGGTTCAGTGTCGACGCTCTTGAACGAGACGCTTGCCCCCGGAAAACGGCTGCGGGCAACGCCGGACTTTCTTGCAAGAATGCGTCTCGCCTTCGCCGCCGGAGACATCCGGCAGGCCTGTCGTGGTTGCCAGTGGATAAGGCTTTGCGACCGTATCGCAGCATCAGGCTTCGCGGGCGTGAAAATCGGCGAGCCTTTGCAGATGGTGCCGAAGGATGCGGCGGGTTTTTCGAAGCATCCGATGCTCAGTCCCAAATATGGGTCGGATGGCCGGAAATTGTGACGCCTTCTCTTTCCTTATTCCTGTGACAGGCACAGGAGTGAGGTGAGAGGGCTTACTCCGGCACATTCGTCTCGGTCCGCTCTGCCGCCTTCACCGTTGCCTTGATCTCCTTCGGGTCGCGCCCGGATTTCTTGTCGTAGCTCACCTTCACCGAATAATCGCCGGGATGCAGCGTTTCCTGATGCTGTGTGCCGTAGCGACCGGAAATTTCCTTCTGCGTGCCCTGCAGATCCTTGGTTGTCTCGACGATATCGATCCGTTCCGCACCGGGGGCGGTGATGGCAAGAACGCCGGCATCGAGATCAAGGGTGATTTCCGAGCGTTTTCCGGCGGTCACCGTGAAAGGTTGTTCCACTGTCACCTTGCCCAGACGGGCCCGCATGACGAAATCGCCTGCCGGCATTTCCATCATCTTGCCCGTGCCGTAAATGCCGTTGATGGTCTGGCGCGTGCCATCAAGGGTTTCCTTGGCTGACATCGCCTCGAAACGAATGTCGTCCGTTTCAACCGCTTTGCCGCCCTGGGCATAAACCGCCTTGGCAATCACCACGCCGCTCGGGATGACAAGGTCGTGGCTGATCGTTTCGCCCGCCTTGACGGCAAGTGTTTCCTGCACCCGCGCCGGACCGATGCTGCCGGTGAGAACAATCTCGCCCGCCGGCACGAAGACGGCATTCTGGCCATAGACGCTGTCCTTGAAATCGCCCTTGGTGATTTCGGTTTTCGCCTGGCTTTCCACATCGCCATCCGGGCTGCGTTTCGGCACGACAGTCAGTTCCGCCGCATCGAAATTCACCTTCGGCCTTGCGACGCTGCCATCCTTCACCTCGAAGGCAATTTCGCGGGTCACATTGCCCAGCGCCGCGACACCGACATATTTGCCGGCCGGCAGTTTTGCCTCGAAGGTGGCGTCATAGGAGCCGCCGGCATTCTCATCGGTTCGCGCTCCAGCCCGGTCGGTCTTGTAGAAATCCCAACGCACCTTGTTGCTGTTGCCAAGCGAGGGGCCGCCATCAAACAGCACCGCATCCGTCACCACGTTAAATTGCGCCGAGGGCGCCTGCGCCCGCAATGGCGACGGCAGCGCCGCAACGACAAGCGCAGCGCATGCGACATTTACGGAAAAAGAAGCCATTTTCATCATCGACCCCATTGCGGATCACCCCTTGCCATTGCCGTCTTGCTGCCGCGTCGAACTGCGCGACAGACTAACCCGTTGTGCACAACGTTTTTGCGCCGCTTCGGGTTCCCCGCCCGTCGCCGCAAATCCCACATCGCGGCCGCTATAGCCATTTATTTTGCGTTTTCCGTGACTTGTTCAGGCTTTGATAACCATCTTCGGTAACCATAAGCATCAGTAGAGAGTAAGCGTATGGAGCGAGTACCAATGGCAGCAGTTTTTCCGCTGGCCGATTTTCGGCGTGCCGGTTTTGATCGTGCGGGCGAGAGTGACGCCTGGAAAGACAGCATCATCAAAGGTGATTGTGTCGCTGCCTTGGATGCCCTCCCGAGCCAGTCGGTGGATGCGATTTTCGCCGACCCGCCCTATAATCTCCAACTCGGCGGCACGCTTCACCGGCCCGATCAGTCGCTGGTTGATGCCGTCGATGACGAATGGGACCAGTTCGCCTCCTTCGATGCCTATGATGCCTTCACCCGCGCCTGGCTGCTCGCCTGCCGCCGCGTGCTGAAACCGAACGGCACCATCTGGGTCATCGGCTCCTACCACAATATCTTCCGCGTCGGCGCCATGCTCCAGAACCTCGATTTCTGGATCCTCAACGATATTGTCTGGCGCAAGACCAACCCCATGCCCAATTTCAAGGGCCGCCGTTTCCAGAACGCCCATGAGACCATGATCTGGGCAAGCCGTGATCCGAAAGCCAAAAGCTACACCTTCAATTACGATGCACTGAAGGCCTCCAACGACGATGTGCAGATGCGCTCCGACTGGCTGTTCCCGATCTGCAGCGGCCATGAGCGGCTGAAGGGCGAGGACGGCAAGAAGGTACATCCCACCCAGAAGCCGGAAGCCTTGCTGGCGCGCATCATCATGGCGTCCACCAAGCCGGGTGACATCGTGCTCGACCCGTTCTTCGGTTCCGGCACCACGGGTGCCGTCGCAAAACGCCTCGGCCGCCACTTCGTCGGCATCGAGCGCGAGCAGGATTATATCGACGCGGCATCCACCCGCATCGCCGCCGTCGAGCCGCTCGGCAAGGCCGAACTGACCGTCATGACCGGCAAGAAAGCCGAACCGCGCGTTGCCTTCAACACGCTGGTCGAAAGCGGCCTCGTCCGCCCCGGCCAGGTTCTGACGGATGCAAGACGCCGTTATAGCGCCATTATTCGTGCGGATGGTACCCTGGCATCCGGCGGGACCGCCGGCTCCATTCACCGCTTAGGCGCGAAGGTGCAGGGTCTCGACGCATGCAACGGATGGACGTTCTGGCATTTCGAGGACGGCGACGAACTGAAGCCGATCGATGATCTCAGAACCATCATTCGCAGTGAAATGGCAAAGGCCGAATAGTCGAAAGCCCGCAAGGCTGAAGACGGACGATCCACCGCCCGCCCTTGTCAGAATACGTCTCTGTCCGGTTTAGTACCTTCAGTCCCGGATGGAGAACGACCAACGCCCGGCACCCTGGTGTCGGGCGTTGGTATTTTCGAATATAAAACTTTAGCCAGACAAGTTTCGCGCAAGAGACGGCCCATACTGTCTGGGTCAAAGCAGTGGTTGTGGAAATCCGGTTCGGACAGATCACGAAAACATTGCTGTCCCATGCCGCTTGCGGCAGGACTGGCGCAGGCCGGAGACCGCCATTTCCGCCTGCGCCAATTTTCTTTTTGGGGTTCCCCCAGGCTTTCCGGCGCCCCCAGATAACGGCTCTACGTCCAAAAAAATCATGAGAACAGGGCAATAAAGCACGTCCTTGATTCCGTTTAGTCAGGATGTGCTCTGGTGGCCAAGTCTTAACAATAGATGTCCGGCGCGTTACGGAAGATTAACGTGACGCTACACATGGCGGGGAGTACATATTCTTCCAGGCTGAGTGTCGCCGGCGACCAAAAACGATCGCGACGCGACGATGCGAGACAGCCGGATTCGCGGGCCATTGCCTGCGATGAACAAGGAGGCGTGCCATGCGCTCGCTTTTAAAAACAGTCACAATAGCATCCTTCATTCTGGCGGTTGCCTCGGGCGGCGCGTTCGCGGCCGAGCACGGTGGTCACGGTGGCGGTCATGGTGGGGAGCACAGTGACGGGGGCCACGGTTTCCATGACGGCGACCGGGGTGGCGGTTTCCATGGTGACCGTGATCGGGGTTTCTTCAAGTCCGACAACTATGTCGACTGGAGTGACCTTGCCACCGGCTATTATAATGCCCCTCCGATGAGCTACAGCTATCAGGGACCACATCATCTGGCCCGCGTTCTGAATGAAGTGCGCGTCGCCGATCACCGGATCGATCTCGAACGTCAGCAGGGCAAGCTGACGGCCAGCTCTTTCAACAGGCTGGAAAAAGAGGCCGCGGGCATCAGCACGCAGGCCTTGAGAGCAGCCGACATGCATCGCGGCGGCATCCCTTTCAAGACATTCGCCACGCTTCAAGGTGAAGTCCGGCAACTTGATCGGAATATCGTGCGCATGAGCTGACCGGGACGTTTCGATCCTCGTTTCCGAGGATCGGGCTTCCCCTCGGAAAGCAAAGCATCAGGAGGGCGCGCCGGTGAGACCCGCCCTCCCTCACTCCAGGGCCCGGTAGGGAAAACCTGCCGATTTTCTAGAGACATGTAACACAAGGCACCGTGCGTCCCCATCGGGATGCACGAGGATTTGGCATAGCCCATCTTATGCGCAGCCGGAATCTGGTTGCCGAAAGGGCATCGTATAGCGACGGCGCGGTTTCGGCTGCGCATGTCCTCACAAAGGAGAAACGTCATGTCCGGCATTCTTCGCAGATATCGTATCGCAGCTTTGCTTGGCGCAGCCTTTGTCGCCGCACCGCTTGTGCTGCCCGTCTTTCTGCATAACACACCCGCTTTTGCCCAGGCCGGATTATCGGCCGTTCCCGGCCCGGTGACGTCGGGCGGTTCCTTCGCCGGGATCGTTGCCGCCGACAAGCCGGCGGTGGTGACCGTCACCACCGAAATGAAAACGCAGGAACAGGCGAGCGATGACACCACGCCGTTCGACCAGCAGTTTCGGCAGTTCTTCGGCGAGCAGGGCATTCCCCTGCCGCAACAGCAGCCGCAGCAGCGCCAATCCCAGACCGCGGAAGCACTGGGTTCCGGCTTCATCATCTCGCCGGACGGCTATATCGTCACCAATAATCACGTCATCGACAATGCCACTTCGATCAAGGTGACGCTGGATGACGGCACGGAGCTTCCCGCCACGCTTGTCGGCGCCGATCCGAAATCGGATCTGGCCGTCCTCAAGATCACCGCTTCCAAGCCTCTGGCAGTGATTTCCTGGGGAGATTCCGACAGGCTGAAGGCCGGCGATCAGATATTGGCGATCGGCAATCCGTTCGGCATCGGTACCACGGTCACGGCCGGTATCGTCTCGGCCCGCGGGCGTGACCTGCACAGCGGACCCTATGACGATTTCATCCAGATCGACGCGCCGATCAATCACGGCAATTCCGGTGGTCCGCTGGTCGATGTCGAAGGCAAGGTCGTCGGCATCAACACGGCGATCTATTCGCCGAATGGCGGCAGCGTCGGTGTCGGTTTCGCCATTCCGTCGGATCAGGCGCAGAATGTCGTCGTCCGCCTCATGAAGGATGGGTCGATCCACCACGGCTTCATTGGCGTCCAGATACAGCCGGTGACCCCTGACGTGGCCAACGCCATCGGCCTTGCCACGCCGGAAGGCGCGCTGGTCGCCAAGGTGGAAGCGAGCACACCCGCAGGCCGCGCCGGCATCAGGACCGGCGACGTGATTACCGCGCTCGGCGGACAGACGATCAAGTCGCCGCGCGATCTGTCGCGCATGGTCGCAGATCTGTCGCCGGGCCAGAAGGAACACGTCACGGTCTGGCGTCAGGGCGAGACCCGCGACCTGCTTCTCACCGTGGGTGGCAATGATGGCCAGAGCGCACAGGCATCGCCTGACAATGGCCAGCAGAAGGGCGATGCCTCATCACAAGCCCTGCCAATGATCGGTATCGGACTGGCGGATATCACCCCGGCGATCCGTGAAGCCCTCAATCTCCCGCAGAATGAAAAGGGCACGATCGTCGAAAGCGTGACACCCTCCAAACCCGCCGCCGAGGCCGGTTTGCAGGCAGGCGACGTGATCGTTTCGGTCAATCAGACGGCGGTGAAATCGGCGGGTGATGCCAAGGCGGCCATTGCGCAGGCGGGCAAGGCTGGTCGCAAATCCGTTCTGCTGCTCATCCAGCGCGGCGATTCGCAGACCTATGTCGCCGTGCCCTTCGCACAGGGCTGAACCCCGGTTTTCCGGTAAAATCGCAAGGAACGGGCAACTCCATCGGAGCTGCCCGTTCTGTCATTTTCAGACATCCACCCCATAATCCCGCAGATCCTGCCGCAGCTTTTCCGCGCCGGTGAAGTGCACCGCCTGCCAGCCGGCCTGCTTTGCGCCCTCCACATTCGCCAGCGTATCGTCGATGAAGATGCTGGCCGCGGGGTTGAGGCCGAATTCCTTTGCGTGCAGATCGTAGATCGCCACGTCAGGCTTCAGGAGCTTCACATCGCCGGAGACCGTCACGCCGCGCGGCAGGGTGAGGAAGGGGAACATCTTCTGCGCTTCACGAAAGGTGTCGGAAGCGAAGTTGGTCAGCATCGTCACGTCGTGGCCGCTGTCGATCAGGCCAACCATGATCGCGACGCTCTCGTCATAGGAATGCGAGACCATTTCGTGCCAGAACTTGCGGAAGGCGCGAATATGCTCTTCCCGCTCGGGAAATTGCTCCAGCAACAGCGCTTCGGCGTCCTCCCAGCGGCGACCGCGATCCTGTTCGAGGTTCCAGTCATGGGTGCAGACATTCTCGAAGAACCATTTGCGCTCGTCGGCATCGGGAATGAGGCGGCTATAGGGAATATGCGGATCGTAATGGATCAGCACCTTGCCGATGTCGAATACGATATGCTCAATCTTGGTCATCGAAACTTCCTGCTTTCATCGAACATCAGCGCGTCTTTCAAACGCTCCAAATCTTTGAGTTGCATCGTCCCTGTCGAAAATCAATTTCGATTTTCGGGCCGATACGCGGATGGAATAGCTTGGATGATGACTTTTTTCATCACCGTTGGCAGCGCCTGCGCGTCAAGATTTGTAACCGGCTCCCACCATCCGTCATCCGGCCCGGTTTTGAGGCTATCCGGCACCTGCGCGCGATAGACGGTGAGCCGCAGTTCGAAATGGGTGAAGACATGCACGATGACGCCCGCCGCCTGCCAGCCGGCGGCAAAGGGCGCGTGGCTCGCCTCCGTGCCGCCATCCACACGGGCAGTCCACGCCGTTGTCGGCACCTCGGTCATGCCGCCGAGAAGCCCGCTTTCGATGCGCCGCCGCAGCAGGATTTCGCCGCTCGGATTCACCGCTACGAAGGCCGCGCCGAGCCGCACGGGTTTGGCCTTCTTCGCCGCCTTCACGGGAAAACGCTCCGGCTCGTCACGCGCAAGCGCCAGACAGGCGCCATTGAACGGACAGAGTGCGCAGGCCGGCCGTTTCGGCGTGCAGATCGTCGCGCCGAGATCCATCATCGCCTGGGCAAAATCGCCGGGCCGATCGGCGGGCGTAAGCTCGGCGACCTTCGCTTTCATGGCCGGTTTGGAACCGGGCAGGGGAGCATCTATGACGAAGAGCCGGGAAATGACGCGCTCCACATTGCCGTCCATCACCGCCGCCTGCCGGTTGAACGCGATGGCCGCCACGGCGGCGGCGGTATAATCGCCGATGCCGGGCAGCTCTTTCAGGCCTGCCTCGCTATCCGGAAAAATGCCGCCATGGTCGCGCGCCACGGCTTCCGCGCATTTCTTGAGGTTGCGGGCGCGGGCATAATAACCAAGCCCTGCCCATGCCGCCATGACATCCTCGACCGGTGCCGCCGCCAGATCGCTGACGGTTGGCCAGGCGGCGAGAAACTTCAGGAAATAAGGCTTTACCGCCTGCACCGTCGTCTGCTGCAGCATCACCTCCGACAGCCAGACGTGATAGGGATCGGCGCGTTTTCCCTGTGCCGCCATGGCCGGAGATGTGCGCCACGGCAGCTCGCGATGGTGCCGGTCGTACCATGCCAGAAGTTGTTCCGCCGTCGGATGTGATATTTGTTGTCGCGCATATGTGTTCATCGCCGCTGAACATAGAGACGGCGCGGCAATCTGCAACAGCAGCCTGTCGTGGCGAGGCGGAAAACCGCATCCGGCGGTGAACGCCATGACATCGAGACCCACCATCCGTTTCAGGAGGACCAACCCATGCCGAACGCGCTGCTGGAAAACATGCCCCAACCGCTCCTCCATATTATTGGAGCGCTTCTCGCATTGTGCCTGATCATCAGCCTGCTGAACCGTATCGGTCGGCTGTGCTTTGGCACGCAGAACGGGGTCGCCCTGGTAACGGCGCGGGTAATCCGGCACATTCGTGAGCTGGAAATGACGCGGGAAAAACCGTCACGCCGCTTCCGGATTTTTGAATCGGGTTTCTGGGCGATTTTTTGCCATGGCCTGTGGATATATCTGTTCGTCGTTCTGGCCTGCATGTTGGTGATTGCTTTCATCTCGGATAAGCCGGGCATCCTTCATCTGAAGATTTTGGCTGCGGGCTATTTCCTCTTTGGATGTTGGGTGGCGGGAATGATACGCTTGGGCGCCCGCCGGGACTGGCGACGATTCCGTGCGCTGTTGCGCGGCGAAGAAGGTGACGACGGCGCGACCGCTTGAGGTCGTTTGCCTCTGTCGAGGAGAGCATGAAGAAACCTGCAGATTCGTTCCGCAAGGGCGTCGTACAGATCGCCGAAGTCGCCAACGGCATCATGGATCCCGTGCTGTCGAAGCGGGCGGGCATCAACACGGCGCTGCTCGGCTCCTGGGACGAGATTGCCGGCGACGACTTTGCCGATTGCACCCGGCCGGAAAAGATCACCTGGCCGCGCCGCGATGAGGGGCCGGATCGCGGCGGTTATCAGCCCGGCGTGCTGACCATCGCCTGCGAAGGCGCGCGCGCCTTGTTTCTCACCCATGCACAGGGCGAACTCATCGCTCGCATCAACGGTTTTTTCGGCTTTCCGGCGGTGCGCCAGATCCGGATCGTGCAGAAGCCGGTTTCCCAAACCATTGCCCGCAAAAGAAAACCGCCGCCGCTGCGTGGCGATGCGGCAAAACGTCTCGATGACATGATGCAAGGCATCGAGAGCGAGGCGCTGCGCAAGGCGGTGGAGCGGCTTGGCACGGCGGTGTTGCAGAAAAAGCCGCCGCGCAGGACGATTTGATGAAAGGCGCTGTCCTTGACTGGTCACAATTCTTTGACAAGAAGAGTTCAAAACCCCGCTTGTGATGAACAGGCCGTCGCTATATCGGAATCAACAGACAATAGAGTCTATTACCAACAGGTGCTTTCATGCATTTTCCCGAACTGACCATTTCCCGTCGCGGCCTTCTCGGCGGTGTTGCCCTTGCTGCCGTTGCTGCGGCCCTGCCGTTTGCCTTCACGCCCGGTATCGCCGAGGCGCAGGAATTGCCTGAATCCACCGGCGATGTGGATATGGCTGCGGTGATGAAGCCCGGCCCGCTGCCGGAAGCAGCGCTCGGTGATGCCAACGCACCCGTAAAGATCGTCGAATACATGTCGATGACCTGCCCGCACTGCGCCAACTTCCACAACAAGACCTTCGAAGAGATCAAGAAAAAATACATCGATACCGGCAAGGTCTATTTCGTGCTGCGCGAATTCCCGTTCGATCCGCGCGCGGCTGCCGCCTTCATGCTGGCGCGCTGCGCCCCTGAAGGCCAGTATTTCCCCTTCGTTTCCATGCTGTTCAAGCAGCAGCAGAGCTGGGCTGTAGCCCAGGATGCGCGCGCCGCCCTGCTGCAATTGTCGAAAATGGCCGGTTTCTCACAGGAGTCTTTCGAGGCCTGCTTGACGAACCAGAAACTTCTGGATGATGTGAACGCAACCATGCAACGCGGTGCGACGGAATTCGGCATCAACTCCACGCCGACTTTCATCATCAACGGCAAGAAATACGCGGGAGACATGTCGGTTGAAAACATGTCGGCTGTCATCGACAAGCTGCTCTGATCGCCGAACCCTGAAAGAAACGGGCGGCGGATACTTCCGTTCGCCCGTTTTTTATTGCCTGTCGTCCGGCCGGAGCATGACGGGATGAAGTTCAACAAGCTGCGCGTTGTCGGTTTCAAATCCTTCGTTGAACCTTCCGAATTCATCATCGAGCCGGGGCTCACCGGTGTCGTTGGCCCGAATGGCTGCGGCAAGTCCAATCTGGTGGAAGCGCTTCGCTGGGTGATGGGCGAAAACTCCTACAAGAACATGCGCGCCTCCGGCATGGATGACGTGATCTTCTCCGGTTCCGGCAATCGCCCGGCCCGCAACACCGCCGAAGTTGGCCTCTATCTCGACAATTCCGACCGCACCGCCCCAGCCGCCTTCAATGATGCCGATGAAATTCAGGTGACGCGGCGCATCGAGCGCGAAAACGGCTCGGTCTACCGCATCAACGGCAAGGAGGCCCGCGCCAAGGATGTGCAGCTGCTGTTTGCGGATGCCTCCACCGGCGCGCGCTCGCCCTCGATGGTGGGGCAGGGGCGTATCGGCGAACTCATCAATGCCAAGCCGCAGGCCCGCCGCCAGCTGCTGGAAGAGGCGGCCGGCATTTCCGGCCTGCATTCCCGCCGCCACGAGGCCGAGCTTCGCCTGCGCGCCGCCGAGACCAATCTGGAGCGGCTGGAAGACGTCACCGCCCAGCTGGAAAGCCAGATCGAAAGCCTGAAACGCCAGGCGCGCCAGGCCAACCGCTTCAAGATGCTGTCAGCCGATATCCGCGCCCGCGAGGCGACCTTGCTGCACATCCGCTGGGTGGAGGCCAAGGAAGCCGAAGGCGAGGCGGAAAGCGCGCTCAATCAGGCCACGAATATCGTCGCCGAAAAGGCGCAAGGGCAGATGGAAGCGGCCAAGCAGCAGGGCATCGCCAGCCTGAAACTGCCGGAACTGCGCGAGGACGAGGCCCGCGTTGCCGCTGCCCTGCAACGCCTGCAGATCGCCCGCACCCAGCTGGATGACGAGGCGAACCGCCTGCTGCGCCGCCGCGACGAGCTGGCGCGCCGTCTGTCGCAACTTGGCGAGGATATCGTCCGCGAGGAACGGCTTGTCTCCGACAATGCCCAGATACTGGCGCGGCTCGATGAGGAAGAAGCCGAACTCCTCGAAATCCTGTCCGATTCCGGCCGCCATGCCGACGAAATGCGCGAAGCCTTCGAAGCCGCCGCTGTCAAACTTGCGGAAAGTGAGGCCATCTTCACCGCCATCACCGCCGAACGAGCCGAAGCCGCCGCCGCGCGTCAGCAGTTGGAGCGGGCGATCCGCGATCTTTCCGATCGCAAGCTGAGGCTGGAGCGGCAGTCGCAGGAGGCATCCGCCGAGATCGAGGCCATCGACGAAAAACTCTCCGGCCTTCCCGACCCCGCAGAACGGCGTGAAGCGGTCGAGGCGGCTGAGATCGCAGTCGAAGACGCGTTGATCGTGGCGGAGGAGGCCGAGGCCGCCGTTGCCGAGGCACGTTCGGCCGAAGCGCTGGCGCGCGGGCCGCTGGAAACGGCGAAGAATCGGCTGAACGCGCTGGATACGGAAGCGCGCACCATTACCAAAATCCTCGCCTCCAGTGCCGCTGCCAATGGCAGTTTCACGCCGGTGGCGGAAGAAATGACGGTGGAACGCGGTTATGAGGCTGCACTTGGCGCGGCGCTTGGCGATGACCTCGAAAGCCCGCTCGATGCCGCAGCACCTGCCTATTGGGGCGGCAATGGCGACGGTGCTGGTGATCCCGCCCTGCCGCAGGGTGTCAAACCGCTTCTGGATTATGCGCAGGCACCCGATGCGCTTAGACGTGCCCTTGCACAGATCGGCGTCGTTGCAGACGTATCGGAAGCCCGGCGCCTGTTGCCTTCGCTCAAAGCCGGCCAGCGGCTGGTAACGCGCGAAGGCGCCCTGTTCCGCTGGGACGGCCACATCGCCAGCGCCGATGCCCCGGGTGCTGCAGCACTTCGCCTGTCGCAGAAGAATCGCCTCGCCGAAATCGAAACCGAACTGGATGAGGCCCGCTCCATTCTGGAAGAGGCCGAAGACCAGCTTGCCGCGAAAACCGAGGCCATCAGAAGCAGCGAATTGCAGCTTTCAGACGTGCGCGACCGGAGCCGGCTCGCGACCCGTCAGCTTGCCGAGGCGCGCGAGGCGCTGACATCAGCCGAACGTGCCTCGGGCGATCTGCTGCGCCGCCGGGATATCGTTTCCGAAGCTCTGAACCAGATCGGCGCGCAGATCGACGAAATCGCCGTCCAGGAAGAAAACGCCCGTATTGAGATAGAAGACGCGCCGGATCTTTCCGTGCTCGATCTCAAGCTGCGCGAAAGTCAGCTCGAAGTCGCGACCGACCGCGGCCTTCTGGCGGAAGCCCGCGCCCGCCACGAGGGCGTGAGCCGCGAGGCGGAAAGCCGCCAGCGCAGAATACAGGCAATCGCGCAGGAGCGTTCCACCTGGCAATCGCGGGCGGCAAGTGCGGCCGATCACATCGCCACGCTGCGCGAACGTGAGGAAGAGGCGCGCGAGGAAATCGCCGAGCTTGACATAGCGCCGGAGGAGTTCGACGAGAAACGCCGCAACCTCCTCAACGAATTGCAGAAGACCGAGGACGCCCGCCGCGAGGCCGCCGACCGGTTGGCTGAGGCGGAAAACCTGCAGCGTGCCGCAGACCGGGTGGCCGCGACGGCGCTTTCCGAACTGGCCGAAGCCCGCGAAAAACGTGGCCGTGCCGAAGAACGTCTGGTCTCCGCCCGCGAGAAACGGCAGGAGACTGAACATCGCATCCGTGAAACACTGAATACCGAGCCGCATATGGCCCTGCGCCTGACCGGCCTTGGCCCGGACCAGCCGAAGCCCGATATTCGCGACGTCGAGCGTGATCTCGACCGGCTGAAGATCGAACGCGAAAGGCTTGGCGCGGTCAATCTGCGTGCCGAGGAAGAGCAGGCCGAGCTTTCCGCCAAGCTCGAGGCGCTCATCAAGGAGCGCGACGATATCATCGATGCCGTGCGCAAGCTGCGGGCCGGCATCCAGAACCTCAACCGCGAGGGCCGTGAGCGGCTGATCGCCGCCTTTGACGTGGTCAATTCGCAGTTCCAGCGGCTGTTTACCCATCTCTTCGGCGGTGGCACGGCCGAATTGCAGCTGATCGAATCCGACGATCCGCTGGAGGCGGGACTGGAAATTCTCGCCCGTCCGCCGGGCAAGAAACCGCAGACCATGACATTGCTTTCCGGCGGCGAGCAGGCCCTGACGGCCATGGCGCTGATCTTTGCCGTCTTCCTCACCAATCCCGCGCCGATCTGCGTGCTGGACGAGGTGGATGCCCCGCTTGACGACCACAATGTCGAGCGCTACTGCAACCTGATGGACGAGATGGTGGCCTCGACGGAGACCCGCTTCGTCATCATCACCCACAATCCCATCACCATGGCGCGCATGAACCGCCTGTTCGGTGTCACCATGGCCGAACAGGGTGTATCGCAGCTTGTGTCGGTGGACTTGCAGACCGCCGAACAGCTGCGCGAAGCCGTCTGAGGCGGCTTGTTCGGGATCAGCCCCGACTTTTGCTCAATGTGAATTTATCTGGCCGTATCACCCATTCGGGTGAGCGACATCACGCGGCATTTTGCTATGTTTTTCGAAACAACCAAGGGCTCTCACCAGACCCCACCATCCGGTTTCCTGTACCGGATGGAATGCCTTGCGAGGCCGCTGCCGTGGCCTCGCAAGGCTTTCTTTTCCGGGTTCAGAGGGCGATGTGGCTGCATGGCTGGTAATCGTTTCCGGGGCGCAAACCTCCTCCGTCATTCAGGCCTTCAGCCGGTATCCAGCCAGCCCAAGTCCTTGGGCTGAAAAGAGTCCTTCCCGACGCGCAGACCCGCGTCGGCTGGATTCCTGCGCAAGGCTACTGCCGTCCCGTTTAAATTTATGGATACCTTATATGGCTTGGAAGCTAGCGGTGAACGTTGCGCATTTTCTCGACGTCATCCTTGGGCTTGTCCCAAGGATCCAAACACGTCAAAAAAATCAATCCGTTGCAGATCCTCGGGACAGGCCCGAGGATGACGTCGGAGTGTTTGGCGAGGTTTGCCATTTATAGGACGACGGCCATACGTCATTCCTGTCCCAATGCTCGAAATTTAAACCGGACAGTAGCGTTTCAAGGCCGGAATGTCGGAAGGAGATGATGCTGCGAAGCCCTCTAAACGCTTAACCCGCCGTAACCTTCAATCGCGCAGTGTGCTCCGCGCATGATACGGAGACCCACGACCACTCACCCCGGCACCAGCCGCAGCCGCGTGCCCCATGGGTCGATTGCCTCCACCACATTGTTCTCCATCTCCACCAGCACGTAACCGGCCGCTCGCAACCGCGTTTTCTGCGCCTCCAGATCGGCGGGATTGCGAACGGTCAGCGAGAACCAGTCGAGGCCGGTTTCCATGGCGTTGCGTTCCTTCGCGCCACGGCTGTTCCACGTATTCACCGCCAGATGATGATGATACCCGCCGGAAGAGAGAAACGAGGCATCGGAGCGCGCATCCTGCGTCGGTTGCAGGCCGACGGCCTGTTCATAAAAGCCACGGGCGGCGGCGATTTCGCCGACCCGCAGGTGAATATGGCCGATGCGCATTCCGGCCGGGGCCGCCTCGTAATGGTCGGTTTTGGTGTCGGTCAGCGCCACGAGATTATCGACATCCAGCGGTTCGGTGCCCATTTTTACCACCCGGCCGCTCCAGACCCATGCGTCTTTCGGGCGGTCGCTGTAGACCTCGATACCGTTGCCCTCGGGATCGTTGAGATAGACCGCTTCGCTGACGTTGTGATCGGCAAAACCCGAAAGCGGCACCTGCCGGAGCGCCGCATGCACCAGCCAGCGGGCGAGATCCTCGCGGGTGGGCATCAGATAGGCGATGTGGAACAGGCCGGCGGAAGTGGGGCTTTCGAAATCTGCCGCCGGTTTGTGGACGAGATCGAGCAGCGGCACGTTTCCGACGCCGAGCGTCACGCCTCTTGCCGTGCGTCCCACCTCGTTCATGCCAAGCACCGAACGGTAATAATCGATCATCGGATCAAGGTCGCGCACGCGAAGTGCGGCCTGGCCAATATGCATGGGTGTCGTCAGGGCAAAGGGCAGGGCGGTGGCGGCACTTACAGCGGGCGGGCCGCCCTCGGCCTTGAGCGCACCGGCCAGCGCCGTGGCGGCGCAAGAAATTCCGGCAAATTTCAACGTGTGGCGGCGAGTAAATTGCATGAATAATCTCTTTGTCGGCGATGATAATGGCTTAGGGAACACTCCGTTTCTACGCACTACACGAATGCGTCAGTCCTGCTGTTATTTTGTGTTTGCGGCAATTCTGGCGCGCAATTTGCCGCAATTATGCTGCACTGCGATGTAAACTGCACGTTGCGGCGTTCCCAACATGCTGGCAATGCTGTAGATGATAGAAAAATGACAACGCTTCTGGGTGGAGAGCGTGGAATGAAAAAATGGGTTTATACCTTCGGCAATGGTGCTGCCGAAGGCAGGGCAGGTGACGTTGCAATATTGGGCGGCAAGGGCGCGAACCTTGCCGAAATGGCAAGTCTCGGCCTACCCGTTCCCCCCGGCCTCACCATCATTACCGATGCCTGCGCCCTTTATCACAAGAACGGCCGCGATCTTCCCGAAGAGCTGAAGCTGCAAGTCATGGCCGGCCTGCACGGCATGGAAACCGTGACCGGCAAGACCTTCGGCGGCAGCCAGTCGCCGCTGCTTCTTTCCGTCCGCTCCGGCGCGCGCGCCTCCATGCCGGGCATGATGGATACCGTGCTTAATCTCGGTCTCAATGATCGCACCGTCGAGGCGCTGGGCCATGATGCCGGCGACGCCCGTTTTGCCTGGGACAGCTACCGCCGCTTCATCCAGATGTATGCCGATGTCGTCATGGGCCTCGATCATGAACTGTTCGAGGAAATTCTCGAGGATGAAAAGGGCCGGCTCGGCCATGAATATGATACCGACATGTCGGCGGTCGAATGGCAGCACGTCGTTTCGCTTTACAAGAAGCTGATCGAGGACGAGCTGGGCGAAGCCTTCCCGCAGGACTGTCACGTGCAGCTCTGGGGCGCCATCGGCGCTGTCTTCGCCAGCTGGACCAACCACCGCGCCGTGACCTACCGGCATCTGCACAATATTCCGGGTGACTGGGGTACGGCGGTCAACGTTCAGGCCATGGTCTTCGGCAATCTCGGTTCGTCTTCGGCAACCGGCGTCGCCTTCACCCGCAATCCTTCCACCGGCGAGGCGGAGCTTTACGGCGAATTCCTCGTCAATGCGCAGGGGGAAGATGTGGTGGCGGGCATCCGCACGCCGCAGTCGATCACCGAGGCTGCGCGGCTGGCATCGGGTTCCGACAAGCCCTCCATGGAAAAGCTGATGCCGGAGGCGTTCAGTGAGTTCCTGGCCATCTGCAAGCGGCTGGAAAACCATTATCGCGACATGCAGGATCTGGAATTCACCATCGAGCGCGGCAAGCTCTGGATGCTGCAGACCCGTTCCGGCAAACGCACCACCCGCGCCGCCATGAAGATTGCCGTCGATATGGTGGAAGCAGGCACGATTTCGCAGGAGGAGGCGGTCTGCCGCATCGAGCCCTCATCGCTCGACCAGCTGCTGCACCCGACGATTGATCCGGGCATTTCCCGCCCCGTCATCGGCTCCGGCCTGCCGGCCTCTCCGGGAGCTGCTACGGGTGAGATCGTCTTCACCTCGGAAGAGGCGGTTGCAGCGGAAGCCGAAGGCCGCCGGGTCATTCTGGTGCGCATCGAAACCAGCCCGGAAGATATTCACGGCATGCACGCCGCCGAAGGCATTCTGACGACGCGTGGCGGCATGACCAGCCACGCCGCCGTGGTGGCGCGCGGCATGGGCATCCCCTGCGTCACCGGTGCCGGTTCCATGCGCGTCGACATGCGCAACAAGGTACTGATCGGCGTCGGCTGTATGCTCAAGCGCGGCGATATCATCACCATCGATGGCTCTTCCGGCCGGGTGCTGAAGGGCGAAGTGCCGATGACGCAGCCGGAACTGTCTGGCGATTTCGGCAAGCTGATGGTCTGGGCCGACAATCTGCGCCGCATGACGGTGCGGACCAATGCCGACACCCCGGCCGACGCCCGCGCCGCCCGCGCCTTCGGGGCGGAAGGCATTGGCCTCTGCCGCACCGAACACATGTTCTTCGAGGGCGACCGTATCCACGTGATGCGCGAAATGATCCTTGCCGAGAGCGAAAGGGGCAGGCGGGCAGCGCTCGATGAGCTTCTGCCGATGCAACGATCGGATTTCACCGAACTGTTCCAGATCATGCATGGCCTGCCGGTGACGATCCGTCTGCTCGATCCGCCGCTGCACGAATTCCTGCCGAAGACCGATGGCGAGATCGTCGAGGTGGCGGCCGCCATGGGCATGCCGCAGACCGTGTTCCGTCAGCGGCTGGATGCGCTGCATGAATTTAACCCCATGCTCGGCCATCGCGGCTGCCGTCTCGCCATTTCTTATCCCGAGATCGCCGAAATGCAGGCCCGCGCCATTTTCGAAGCCGCCGTTGAGGCAGCCCGCATCACCGGCGCGCCCGTTGTGCCTGAGATCATGGTGCCGCTGGTCGGCCTGCGCTCAGAGCTGGATTATGTCACCGAGGTTATTGATCGTGTCGCTGCCGCGGTGGCGCAGGAAACCGGTATGGAGATCGAATATCTAACCGGCACCATGATCGAACTGCCGCGCGCTGCACTGCGCGCCCATGTCATCGCCGAAGCCGCGGAATTTTTCTCTTTCGGCACCAACGATTTGACGCAGACGACCTTCGGCATTTCCCGTGATGATGCAGCGCGCTTCATCAACACCTATCAGCGCAAGGGCATCATCGAGCGCGACCCGTTCATCTCGCTCGATTTTGATGGTGTGGGGGAATTGATCCGCATCGCCGCCGAACGCGGCCGCCAGACACGACCGGAACTGAAGCTCGGCATTTGCGGCGAACATGGCGGCGATCCGGCCTCGATCCATTTCTGCGAGGATGCTGATCTCGATTACGTGTCCTGTTCGCCGTTCCGCGTGCCGATTGCCCGCCTTGCCGCCGCGCAGGCAACGCTTGCTGCGCGGGCGAAGGAGGGGCAGGTTGCAAGCAACGTTGCCTTCATTCCCGTCAGGGGTTCTGTCGGACGATGATCTGACGCTCGACGACAACCGGCCTGTAGAACATGTCGCGGTTCATCTGCGCCTGCCATGCACGGTTATCGGCGCGGCGATCCATTTCCAGATCGAGAAGGCAACCCGCCATCGGGTCGGTGCCGGGGCGGAAACCATAACCCCGGCAAGTCGCCTCGTCCCGCGCCCGCCGCTCTTCCGGCGTCAGCGTCTGGCAGGCGGTAAGCGCCAGCATGGCGGCAAGCGAACCGAGGACGATGGAAACACGCATCTTGTTTCTCCCTTGAACATGACAGCCGTACGGCACTTTTATTGCCGCGATTGATACGCCTGTTTTCATATGGGGAAAAGCCGCATTGGCGCGGAAAGTTGCATCAATTGACCGCCAGACAATGGCTGCGCCCGGCCCAGCGGGACGGACCTCTATCCGGTTTCAGAACCGGACAAAAAAGAGGAAGGGAAAAAGCCCTGCAGAATGAGCCAGTCACTCAATAACAGCGTGAGGATGGCGGCGAGAAAGATGCCGCCCATGAAGGCGATGAGGCCGAGCGTGGCGCGTGTCCACCGGCGGGTCTGATAAAGATAGATGGCAAGACCAACAGGCGCGAGCAGAATGGTCGCGACTTTGGCGGCAGAACTGCGCCGGATGTCCCGCTTTTCGGCATCTTCTATCTGCCACCAGGCAAACAGCGTGATGATGCCGATCATCTGTACGAGATCGTTTGCGGTAAAGGAACTTGGAGGTCCGGCGGGCCAGATGGCGGCGTCGATCAAGAGGCCGAGGGAGAGGAAGGCGAGCAGGGCGACATAAATCCAGTTACGTTTCGCCATGCGCAGGTTCCGCCGAAAGATGCATTGTTGTCTGTGCCGATATTGCTATCGACGAAACCATCGCCGTCAATCCCAAACTCTTATGGAGCAACGGCAGTGGCACACGTGGGGCGTTTCCTTTTCACTGGAAACGCCCCACGATTATCGTGATCAGGCCGGCGCCACTTCCCGGTCATCGAGCGCGTCGATGTCCTTGGCGTTGTTGTAGACGGCCTCATTGAGAATGCCTTCGCGCTTGGCGACGATGGTCGGCACCAGCGCCTGACCGGCAACGTTGACCGCCGTGCGGCCCATGTCGAGGATCGGGTCGATGGCAAGCAGCAGGCCCACGCCTTCGAGTGGCAGCCCAAGCGTGGAGAGTGTCAGCGTCAGCATCACCACCGCGCCTGTGAGACCCGCTGTTGCAGCCGAACCCAGCACCGAAACGAAGACGATCAGCACATATTCCTGAATGCCGAGCGGTACCTGGAAGAACTGCGCGATGAAGATCGCCGAAATCGCCGGATAGATGGCGGCGCAGCCGTCCATCTTGGTGGTGGCGCCGAGCGGCACGGAGAAGGCGGCATATTCGCGCGGCACGCCGAGGCTCTTTTCCGTCACGGTTTCGGTGACGGGCAGCGTGCCGATGGACGAGCGCGACACGAAAGCGAGCTGGATGGCTGGCCACGCGCCCGCAAAGAAGCGTGACGGCTTCAGGCCATGGGCGATCAGCAGCGCCGGATAGACCACGAAGAGCACCAGCGCGAGACCAATATAAACGGCCGCCGCATACCAGCCGAGCTGCGAAAGCGTCGTCCAGCCATATTGGTCAACCGCACGCCCGAGCAGGCCGATGGTGCCGATGGGGGTGAGGCGGATGACCCACCACAGGATCTTACGCACGATGGCAAGGAGCGACTGGTTGAAGGCAAGGAACGGCTCCGCTGCCTTGCCAGCTTTCAGCGCCGCAACACCAAAGGCAATCGACACCACCAGCAGCTGCAGAACGTTGAAGTTCAGCGAGGTGCTGCCGGAACCGTTGTTGATTTTGGTAGAGGCTTCAAGGCCGAAGACGTTGGCCGGAACGAGGCCCTTGAGAAAGTCCAGCCAGGAGCCGGTGGAGGAGGGGGCTGCCGCTGCCGTATTGGCAATCGCCGTGTTGACACCCGGCTGAATGACGAGGCCGAGCACGATGCCGATGACCACGGCGATGAGCGCCGTGATGGCGAACCACAAAAGCGTCTGCCAGACGAGCTTTGCCGCATTCGAAAGGTTCTTGAGATTGGCGATGGAGGCGACGATGGCCGTGAAGATCAGCGGCGGCACTAGCGCTCGCAGGAGCTGCACGAAAATGCTGCCGATGGTCTGCAGCGTCACGGAAAGCCCGTTCGGGCTGCCGGCGGCATCGGGACCGATGTTGCGCGCAACGAGTCCGAGCAGCAGGCCGATGACCATGGCGATCAGAACCTGAAAGCCGAAATTGCGATAAAAGGGTTTAGGCCCGGAGGGGCCGGCGGACGTCGTTGCCTGTGACATGACATGTCTCTTTATTGTGCAAGAAAACGAGAATGTTGCACTTTTTACACGCATTCTCGAGGGAGGTCGCCGAGGATACGCCGATTTCCTCAGCAATTAAGGGATGAGCTTGCGTATTTGTTGCATTGCCGGGGAATTATTCCCTTAAGTGGCGACAATGGGGAAAAATATTCCCGTTCCCTGTTGCCGTGGCCTCTCAGTCTGCCGGAGCGATACCGGAGGCCGGGGGAGCGTCTGCATTTGGCAGGAGCGTTGCGCACCCCGGGCCATGTCCACTGCTGTCCGGTTCAAGTTTCTGGAGAAGGCACAAGCCTCTCATTCGAATAGGCTTTCCGGATTTTCGCCTTAACCCGACACCAAAGAAGAGCAGCGTCGCCCGATGGGAAGGAAAGTCATGCCAATTGCGCCGACGTCATCCTCGGGCCTGTCCCAGGATCTGCCAACGTATTGATTTTATTCAACGTGATTAGATCCTCGGCATAAGGCCGAGGATGACATTGAGTGAATGTTCACCCTTCATCATCGACTTCAAGGCGACAGCGACCTGTCCGGAAATTTAACCCGACAGTAGTGGATCATGTCCGGCATGACGGAAAAGAGGTCTTCAGAGGTTGTGAGCACGCTTTACCCGCAGATCGGCTCCCTCCTTTGTTTTCCTCGCCGCAAATCCGGTCTATGACATCATATGCAGGTGATTCCCTTGCCAGATTTCGGGTGCAACGCTTTTACGCCAATGCGATCTTACGGATATCCGCTTCCATGACTGTGCGTTTCGTCCGGCCTTTTTCGGTTGCAGCCTATCTTTCCCGCTATCTCGGTCTGGCGGCGCTGGCGCTATTTCTGATTGCCGCCTGTGTCCACCGGTTTGGACCACTGACGACGCCTGACCTCGTGGGGTTGCTGATAATTGCCGCCGGCATCGCGTTGGCGGCGGTGCTTCTGGCGCTGATCGGCCTTGAGCGACTGTGGACAAAGGGCGCGCGCGGCGGACTTTCAGCGCTTGCCGCTCTTCTCCTGTCGGCCCTGCCGCTCGGTGTGGTCGGTTACGGCGCATATCTTTATTGGCAGCAGCCGAAGATTTACGACATCTCGACCGACCTGACCGACGTGCCGGAATGGCTGGTGACGCCGGTGGCGAACCAGCAATGGCTGGCAAGGCCCGCCATGGTGGCAAAGGAAGACCGGGACGCGCAGGCGATTGCCTATGCCAGCCTCGCCGGCCGCCGTTATGAAGGCGCGATCGACCGCATCTATGCCGCCGCCAAGAAGATGGCCGCTGCCCAGAATATCCGCATCAGCCACACAAGAGGCGTCATCGGCGCGGAAGAAGCGCCCTCCACCGGCATTCCAGAACAGGACAAGACTCCCCCGGCTGAAGAGGGCCCAGTGGAAGACCTGCCCTCCATCGTGCCGGTGCCCACGGCCCGGCCGGCTGAGGCGCCGCAGCCCACCTTCTTTAATGGCAGCGGCGTGGTGCTGATGCAGGGCGAAACGCGCACCCGCATCTGGGGCCTGCGTTTTGATATCCTCATCCGCCTCAGGGAAGAGGCGGAAACCACCATCGTCGATATCCGCGTCGCCTCGCGTTATGCCCCGCATGATCTCGGCATGGGGGCTGCGATCGCCGAGGCCTATCTCGATGCGCTGGATGCGGAAATGCAGGGGTTGAACGACAATTGAGACGTTTTTGATGTGAGATAGCGCATGGCGCTGCGGCTTGGTTTCTTCTCCCCGAGGGGGAGAAGGTGGCCCGAAGGGCCGGATGAGGGGGCAACGTTGCCGAATATATCTACCCTTGCCCCCTCATCCCGCTGCCGCGGACTTCTCCCCGGCGGGGAGAAGAAACAAGTGGCATCCGCTCGTTCCCCAACGGGGCGTAAGCGGCTAAAGCATCTTGAGAATTCGCGCCTCAAAACCCCGTCAGGCCGGAAAATACTCGCCCAAGAGTGAAGGCGTACCATCCGTCCGCACCTCGCCCTTTTCGATCAGGTCTTCGATATGCGCCAGCACGGAAAGTGCGGCTGCCCCGTGCAGGCGCTTGTCGGTGCTGGCATAGATCACCTTCACCATGTCGGCGATCAGCCGGTCGCCGTCCCGGATACGCTTCAGAACCGCCTTTTCCCGCATGCGGCGGTGGGCGCGTAAGCCCCGCATGAAGGCGGCGGGATCGGTGACCGGCCCGCCATGGCCGGGCAGGAACAGCCGATCGTCGCGGGTGAGCAGTCGCTCCAGCGAGGTCATGTAATCGCTCATCGCCCCGTCCGGCGGTGCAACGATGGTGGTGGCCCAGGCCATCACATGATCGGCGGAAAAGACGATGCCGCTGCCATCAAGCGCAAAGGCGGCGTGATTAGCGGTGTGGCCCGGCGTATGCAGCGCGGTCAATGTCCAGCCATCGCCGGAAAGGCTCTGCCCGTCACCAAGCGCGATATCGGGCACGAAAGCCGTATCGGAGCTTTCGGCAAATGGGTTGGTTTCACCCGCATAGAGCGGCCGGGCGGCGCGGTGCGGACCTTCCGCAACCGTTATCGCTCCCGTCGCTTGCTTCAGCCGCCGGGCAAGCGGTGAGTGATCGCGATGGGTGTGGCTGACAAAGATGTGAGTGACCTCGCGGCCGTCAAGCGCCGTCATCAGCGCCTGAAAATGCGCCTCATCCTCCGGGCCGGGATCGATGACGGCGACGGAACGGTCGCCGACGATATAGGAGTTGGTGCCATGGAAGGTGAAGGCGGAAGGATTGTTGACGGTGAGGCGCTGGATCAGTGGGGCGACAGGAACCGCCTCGCCATAGGCCGGCTTGAAATCGAGATCGAATGCCGGGTCCGCCATCAAGACCTCCTGAATGAATGCCATGCCGCAAGTGCCAACGGCGCCCGCCGCACAATCGCCAAGCCCTATCATGCCGTCTGCGACGCAGCATCCAAAAAGCTTGGATTTTGTGAAAAAATTGGTCGCCGGGTCATTGCCGCGCCGGTCCGGCTTTGCTAATCAGGCGCGGTTCAGGCAGCGGCGTTTTTCTTTCGCTGCCCTGTTGGGGCGTCGCCAAGCGGTAAGGCACCGGTTTTTGGTACCGGCATTCCCAGGTTCGAATCCTGGCGCCCCAGCCAAGTTTCCCTTTTCAAGCCAGAATCACGGTTTCTCAGCACATCCGAGTTAGCTGGGAATCGAATTCGAGGCACTGTCGTACCGGACTGTCTTACACGACTGTCGTACACAGCTGTCTTACGGGAAGGCGAACCAAGTCCTGCTCACCCTCTTAGGAAAGGGTTTAGCATGGCAACGATTCAACACGTCTACAAGCGCGGTTCGGTCTACTGGTGGCGACGGCGTTTACCACTTGGAACAGGTGTCCATGCTTGGGTGAGGCTCGAAATCAGCCTGCACACCAAGGAACTGGAACGGGCGCGGGTCGTCGCTCCGGAGGTGACGCTTGCCAGCCATCGTCTCCTGCCCAGCCTGAGACAAAAGATGATATCGCCGGAAGACGCAAAGAAAATCCTGATACACGCCGCCAAGCAGCACAGCTTCCATCTGGATTCGATGATGGCGGCCGGTTCCAGAACAGGCGTCGACGCAGCAAGTAAGCGTTTAACGGAAATTCAGAGCGGTTGGGCGTTACGCCTGTTCGCCGCCCAAGGGATCAATGCAAGGATTGGTCCCGACGAAGAGCGCCAAATGCGCGCTGCCGGACTTGATGACGAGATGATCCACGGCGTTCGTGAGACAATGGGGTTCCTCAGTACCAATGGATTTGGCCAAATCGGTCGCCGTCAGCTGGAGGCTATCCTCCAGGACCACAACATCGCGCCGGCGGAAACGCACATCCTCCAAGCAGAGCAGCTTTGCTTGCGCGGCATGTCGGCAGCGTTGCTCAATACCGAACGGCGATGGTCCGGCGTCCGACCTGATGATATTGCCCTCCTCAATGCGGCGCTTGTCGGCGATACCGCAGCGACGGCTGTATCGCACGCTGCTTCGTCTCAATCCGTGTCGCAGCGAACGTCGGTAGCACCATTTGGAAGTCGAACTGTACCGTCGTTTTCGCAACCTTACACACCTCTTGAGAAGGTGCCTGCATCTGTTCGTACGATCGCGGTTGCCGCCCCTCCGGTTGAAACCGAGGACGAATTCGATCTCGACGATGAGGATGAAGCGGAACTGGAACTGCAGGATTCGGACAAGGGACTTGTCGAAATCGTCCAACTGGCAGCGGAGGAGAGGGTCGCAACCAAAGAATGGCGTCACAAGATGATTAAGCAACACGTGAGTATTGCCAAGTTGTTGGTTCGATTCGTCGGACACGACCAGCCGGCACGCTTGAGGCAGCGAAACATCTCGGAATTCCGAAGCATGCTGTTCAAGCTTCCGAAAAATCATGGAAAGTCGCCGAACGACCATATCATGCCCCTCAGCGAGCTTCTGGCTCGTGCCACGACGTTGCCGCCCGAGGAGGTTGGCTTGTCGCCCGCGACGATAAATCGCTACATGACCCAAATGGGCAACATCGTGGACATCTGCAAACACGCCGGATTTCCATTCGGGAATTTCGAGGGCGTTTCCGGCCTGCGAACCAAGAGGAAGGGCGACGTCAGAAACGAGCGTGGACGTTTCTCAACCGAGGAACTGCAGACCATCTTCTCGCTGCCAGTGTGGGAGGGGTCGAGTAGCTTCGACGAGCGCTTCGGCGGCGGAGACGAAATCTTCCATGACGCGGCCTATTGGGTTCCGTTACTGGCGATCTATGTCGGAACTCGTCGTGAAGAGATGTGTGGCTTGCTCCTCGATGAGGTCGAGACCCATTTTGAGCTTCCGTGCATCCGCATTGAGGAAAACTTCGTCCGCAAGCTGAAAAACGCTCAATCGAAGCGGCGCGTGCCCATCCACCCAGAGCTGCTTCGCCTCGGATTCCTTGAATACGTTGATGAGCTTCGCAATCTCGGTCACGTCCTGTTGTTCCCCGAACTGAAGGCTGCATCCCCTACGACGCCGATGGGTGACGTGTTTGATGACAGCTGGCAAAAAATACGATCGACAGCGCTGCCCAAGGCCAAGGATGATGGGAAGGTCCTGCATTCGCTGCGCCATTGGTGCAACAATGAAATGAAGCAGGCCGGCATTCGGGAGGAGTACCGAAAGGACATCCTGGGGCACACCAACGAGGGTGTGAATGAGGGGCGTTACACCGATCCGGCGCGGCTGCGTGTCATGGCCGATGCACTGTCAACATTGCCTTTACCGACCGCGCATTTGAAAGCTCATCCAATCCGACCGATCGAGTCAGTCCTGACGCATTCTTCCCGACCGGCACGAACCAAGAAAACTGCGACGTAAGGGAATTGAATCAATCAAAGGTTGAATTAGTAATCACGTAATTAAAATGCGAACTAAAAAAAATGCCGCGTTGAATTCATTGAGGAATCCAGCGCGGCAAATGGCGGAAAACTCTTGTATATAGAGAAAAATCTTTAAATTACATAATGTTGGCAATCTCGGTTGTAACGCGTTTTTGAAATTCGTGTCACCATTATCTCACGGTCGCGATGAAGACCGGATGAAAACGGAGACAAGAAACGAATGACAAAATACACCCATAAGAAGAGGGCGGCTGTTGCCCAGACCAAGCCGGGGCCGACCATCAGCCCTGCCCAGGAGGACGAACTGAAGTGGCTACGGGACGCGTTCCAGTCGCTCGGACGCCGGACGACAGCGCAGGCCTTCGAGATCGGCGGCTACCTCGTGCGCGCAAAGTCCATTCTCCCGGACAAGGCGTTGGGCGCATGGATCAAGGCGGTGTGCAAGTTCACGCCGAAGACCGGCCGCAACTACATGGCAGTCCAGGCGAGCCTGGCGGACTATAAAGAGCGGCTCGAGGCAGCGGCGGTTGCTCCGACGGTCCTCTTCGTGCTGGCCTACGCCGAACAGCCGGAGGTCGAACGGGTCATCTCGGCGATCGAGGCTGGCGAACAACTGACTGTGGCTCAGGTCAAAGCGACGGTGGGCGTCGAGGCAAAGCGAAAGGTCGCTACCACCCACGATGCTCTCAATGTTGGCGGCCTCGCCGGCTTGCGTAAGGCTGCCGAGTTGAAGATCACGCAGGACGTTACTGAGTTCCACGGGCTAATGTCCGCAGTCCTCAAGCGAGTTGAGAAGGCCATGGAGCCGATCGCCAGAGGCAGGGCGGTGAAGAAGGGGCTGCTCCAGGATGCGATTGTGTACGATTGCCGTCACGCCCACGATCTTCTCAACAGCATCGCCGCGCCGATGAAGGTGGAAATGGTTTCACATGTGAACTGGCGGCCGGCGCGTCTGCCCGAAGGCAGCGCATGGCGCACGGTACAGGCATTGCTTCACCGTATGGGCGGCGCTGACGACTGGCCGGATCGGACCGAGTTTGTCAGCTGGCTTCAGGACGAAGTCATTCCGGCGTTACGCTTCGTGGTCCATGGGGAGGCGCTTACCTCGACGGAGGAGGAAATAGAGAGCGCCGATGCGGGTGATGACCTTGCGTCACAGGAACCGGCAGAGGCCAGCGACCGGGTGCAAAGGGGAGAAGAGGCGACGCTGGCTCGCATCAACAGCGTGTTCAATGGGATGATCGCGCAGGCGTCATCGGTCGGAAAATCCCGGGAGCGCCGTTCCGTACCCTCGGCGGTCGCGGCGTAACGATCCCGGCAAAGACGACACCCATGGCCCCGCTCGCGCGGGGCTATTTTTTGTCCGCTGGTCGCCGCGTGTCCCGTTAACCATACCGGAGCTCTGTCGTTCCGGAAGTGTTCTTGCCGGCTTGCCGGACACAATTCTCCGGGCTATGTCGACAGGGTCAGCAGAAACCGAATATCTGCAGACACTTAGCGGCCCCCGCCGGTGGTGGAACACCGAACGAGGGCCTGACCCGCAACCTTGTGTTCTAAGGAATTGGGCTATGTCGACCCATATCTGCTTCGCTTCCGAACGGGAAGCTTTCTCGTCTCCTGATCCTGTTGACGATCGTGCGTCGCCGCGGCGCCGGTTGGCGTGCTTCACGATCCAGTGCGCCTTCGGACTGGCACTCGCCAGATTCTAACGGCTGATCATCCCTGACTTCGGACACAGCTTCATTTGAAGCCAGCCGGCCACCGGATGGGGAAATCATTTCCGCATCGGACGCCGTGCGCCTGAAGTTTGCCGGCCGGTCGCCTCCGTCAACAGGAGCAATATCATGACGACCATTCTTTCCGGTGCGCCTGGCGCGCCAGCCTATCCGCATGCCGTCGATCTCGACACCCTTCAGTCCCGTTTCGACGTCCTCATCGACGCACTTTCGTCGCAGTCCTTCTCCGCCGTCGCTCTTTCCAAGGCGCTTGCCGGCGGTGTCTCTGAAGCCGCGGCAATCCTGCGCGCCATTCCCATCCAGGAAGGGAGGCTGCTCGAGCGCGGCATCGGTATCATCGCCGACCTGAACCCGGACCTCGTGGTGCTGACGCAAAATCTGCGGCTGCCGGTCACGAAGACGGCGCTCGAGCTGGTCGAGAAAAACGATCCGAAACACTTTCGATCGCTGACGCTCGACGCCGACATCGGCGGACGCAAAACGTATACGCCGGACCTGATCATCGTGAACCGGAAGACGAAGCTTGCCCACGTCATCGACGTCAAGCGCAGCCTCGGCTCGTACGAAGTCTCGCGGATCAACGAGCTGAAGAGCCGCATGCTGGCCGCAGCACTCGTCGTTCCCGATCTTCTCTACCGCGAACATCATCGGCTGGTGGCCGAAGAAGTCCGCGTCGTCATCTTGAATGCAGAAAACCAGCGCTCGGACATTGCCGGTGGCGTCTGGCCCCTTAGCGATCTCGATCATCTCGTCGAGGTTTGCGGGGCGGGGAAGGCGATCGGCATGCTGCGTGAACGTTTCCATGGCCGGATCGACGAGAACTGGAAACTGGCTAGGAATGCCTTTGCCGGACCGATGGAGGAACGGGTACGTCGCGGTGGCTCTGCGGACATCACTGGCGTGAATGAAAACGAGACGACCGATCCCGCCGCTGGCTCGACCACGGAGGTCCATCAGCCAGCCGGTCGTGGCCAAATCCGTGTCGGCTTCGCCCGCATCCCACGGGCCGGCACGGGCTGACCGGCCCTCTCACGTTCCTTTCCGCTTTCTATTCCATTCGTTCGCGCCGAACCGTGCTGTTCGGCGACAGGAGACGCCTGTCATGAGCCGACACACTTCTAACGTGATCCCTTTCCCAAACAACCTCCCGCACGAAGCACCTCCGACGCCGAAGCCATCCAGCCGGATGAAGCGACTGGCGAAGTTGCAAGAGGCGACGAGCTGCGGGGCGACTTCCATGTCACAAGCCATTCCTCAGGCCATGGCCATGTGCGCGGCAAAGCCAGATGCCTCGCCCGATCCGGCGATCGTCGCCCAGGTCGTGATCGGTTTTGCCCGACGCAAAGGTATCGCCATGACCAGCGTCCCGAAAATCTTCCGTGAACAACTCCTCACGCTGTGTGCGGTCAGCGATCCGACTGCGCTGATGTTACGCGACTGGCTTGAGGGCAATCGCAAGCTGCTGGGCGTCATTGGTATGCCGACACCTCACGGTATTCATGGAACGGAGGAGGGCGCGTGATGGAAACGCTCACTGATCGCATCACGCGTTATCTGTTTGCCCGCATCCGCCGGCTGGCCATCCTCGATCTTTACGAGCGCGCCTCAGTCGTCGGATTGCTGGAGGCGGACTTCATCGTCGCTGGGGATGAGACGACCGGTACGGTCTGGCGTGTCCCGGAGCAATCCCTGCGATTGCTCGACGCCGACCCGGCTTGGGCGCGCGCCGAACTCATGCGGCGTCTCGGGAAAGCGCCATATAGGACGACGGCAATCGACGTGCTGATCCGGGACATTCCAGGAGAACCGCCACATGAAAACGTCCGTTCCGCCCCGAAGGGCAGGACCGATCGGGAAAACCATGCCGCATGCCGCCGCCCGAAATCGGGAGCCGATGCTGCATCGAGCGTTTCTGAAGCACCATCGGCGTCCAGCGAATTTCTGGCGCTGCTTCGCGAGCAGCTTGCTCCGCCAAGCGTCGCCCATGTCGCAGTCGCCCTATTGGTCGCCCGTGCCGTTGGTTCAAGCGTTCCCGACCTGTCGGTGCTCTCGGCCGCACTTCGGAACCCGGGAGCCTTCGTCTTGATCAAAGCACCGGTTGGCCGTTTCGAACGCCGCTTCGGTCTGATGCTCGAAGATGGCTTGATCCTGCCGTACTGGACGAAACTCGAAGACGTTCATCGCAGCAGCCCGCTCTCGGACGGATACGGTGATCGCCGCCGGGGAAAGACCCGTAAGACGATCAAGACACTAGCCGGCACCGATGTGCCGAAGGCGGTCGAGCGATCGTTGAGCCGGTTCCTCGTGGATGTCCTGCTGGAGCGGTCAGCGCCCGTGGTTCTTGCCGATGAGACAAAGACCGCGCTTCCGCCCTTTGTGTCGATGACGGCCGATCTCGTTCTCGAGAGCGGTGGCCTCGATCATGAACTGATCGCGGAACTCCTGCAGACGTGTTGCGGTATCGCGCCGAAGCAGTCGCTGCGGCAGATGGAGAAGATGGCGCTTGATCTTGAAGGGCTTTCGATCGATGCGCTGGCGCTGGCTGTTCGTCCCGGACGTGGTCTCGATAGCATCCTGTCAATCCTCGAAGTCCTCGGCGAACGGGCGCGCTCCTCCGACAAGTCGGACGATGATGACGATGACGGTCGCAACTCCGGGCGCGGTAGCGATCGGTCGGGGCGGCCGAAGGTCAAGAGCCGGTTTTTGATCAAGGACGGTGATGACCCACCAAAATCCGTGGATGGGATCGATGTCGTTCAGCCGGAGAAGCTGGCGGAGACATCCGGGAAGGAGGGCAGCGGCAGCGCATCCGTTGATCCGGCCAATCCGGAACACAGCCGGCTGCGTCAGCTGCGGGTCGAGAGACTCTCGGGCTATGGCGACGCACACGGTTGGGCGCTCGACCTCAAGACAGACCTTCAGCTCTGGCGCGACGGTGGGCTGGCCTGGAGCGAGATGAGTACGAAACTAATGCTGTCGGGATCGCCCGGCACCGGCAAGACGACCTATGCCCGCGCGCTTTGCAATACGTTGCAGGTTCCGCTGCTGGTGACGTCGGTAGCCTCCTGGCTTGAGCCTGGTTATCTCGGTGACGTTCTCAAGCGCATGTCCAAGGCGTTCGAGCTGGCACGGGAAAATGCTCCGGTCATCCTGTTCATCGACGAAATCGACAACATCGGAAGCCGGTCCGCAGGTCGACGGGAGCAGCACGATGACTACTGGCACTCGCTGATCAATCGGCTGCTTGAGCTTCTCGATGGAACCTCGAAGACCGATGGCGTGATCGTCATTGCCGCGACGAACCTCCCCGAAAAGATTGATCCGGCACTGTTGCGATCGGGCCGACTGGAAAAGCATGTCGCGATCCCTTTGCCGGATATGGAGGCACTGGCCGGCATCCTCGCTCATCATCTCGGTGACGATCTGGCTGGTGTGTTGGCGTCTGCGCCGTCATGCCGTCCCAAAACGATCGAAACAGCACGGCAACAACAGGTCCATGTCGGCGGTGATGCAGATGTCATCGACCAGTCCAATCGCGGAGTATCCCAAGATGCCTGAAGCCAGCCAGACGATTACACCTGAGCAGCATCCCGATCTTCGACGGCTGGCCTTGCTGGCGACCGGCAGCACCGGAGCCGACATAGAACGACTTGTGCGTGACGTTCGCCGGAAAACCAGAAGGCAGCAGCGGTCGCTGACTTGGGGCGATCTTGAGCATGCCTTGCTGGCCGGCCAGGTGAAACTCTCCGACGATGTGCGCTGGCGTACCGCCATCCACGAGGCGGGACATGCGATCGCCTTCTGTGACATGAGGATCGCAGAGGTCATCACCGCAAGCATCGGGATCGGAGGAATGGGGCAGGTGGTCAGCCGGCAAGGTCAACATCTCCCGCAGACGCAGGACTGGCTGATGCGCAGCATCGCCTGCATGCTGGCCGGGCGTACGGCAGAGCTGCTCATCTTTGGCGACACGGTGGCCGGGGCAGGTGGATACGATGATAGCGATCTGGCCAGGGCCACCGAACATGCGGTCGCCGCCGAGACCCGGCTCGGATTCTCCAATCATCAGCCGTTGCTCTATCGGTCAGTGGCAGGAAGCATCAACGAGCTCAGTCTCGACCGGCATCTGGCTGAGCGGGTCAACAGTCGCCTGATGGAAGCCGAAGCGATGGCCCGCAGTCTGCTGGAGAACAGGCGGGACGCGCTGGTCGCCATCGCCACGCGGTTGAAGGACGTCGGGGTCATGACGGGCGAGGAGATCACGCACCTGCTCGTCGCGTCCGCTGGTCCACCGACCTGACGAAACCCGACGGGGAGCTCTGAAACCGCGATTCCTGCCGGCGCCACGGCGATTCACCGTTCCCAAATGCCGATTCCGAAGTCGCGGAAATCGATTCCGATCTGCGGAAGTTCGATTCCCGCTCCGGTACCGGCACCGCGGGGACGAGTTCGGGTGACCTGCCATCGGCAGCCGTCCGAGGTGGCGATGGTTGCAAGAAGACGATGACGCGGTGCATCGAGTGACCCGGTCGATACACCACCACAAAACAGCCGGAAAGGCAGTTGGAAAGGTTCAGGATGTTGTCGAGAGTTGTGATGCTGTCCACCCCGCGAAAGCGGCATCTCAACGTGCGGCAATGCGCTTCACGCCGGATCAAGTCTTCTGCAAATCAATTCCTCTCAGATCAAAGTACCATGCCTTGGCCTACGTTCCGGGCAACTCGAAATACATCATCTCAATTTACGCTTCCGCGATTCCTGTTCCAGTTTTCTCGTTGCCAACGTCCCAATCAGTGATTCCGGCAAACCGCGTTTGCAGGCCGAAGCCGTCTGGCTGGCGATTAGAGACGAGCCAGCCCTCCCTGTCCGAAATGTCAACATAGGCAGACGACGCTTGTCCCTTGCATGGCCGGCACCGAGGCTGAGGCTCCACAACAAGGAGACAGGCAATGCCCCGGAAATCGAAGAAACAACGCAATGCAGAACAGGTCGCCCGGCAGCAGCGAGTGAGGGATGCGGCCAAGGTCCGACGTCGGCCGTCTCGCGACGATTTCGCGAGGGTGCTGCTCTGGCAGATGATCACGGCCGCTCACGGACGAGAAGATGCGCGGCTCGCCCTGGATAAGCTCAGCGAAGCCATCGTCGGCGGACTGGAACGTCAGGGATTCGATGCCCGCGAAAGCGAGGATGTCTTCGAGGAGCTGGCCGATCGGTACTCGGATGGCCTGTTTCCGTTCCGGCCTAAATGGCATCTCAAGTCTCAGCCTACGGTCTGCCAGCCATGACGTTGATGGCGCGGTGCCGCGATGTCAGTTCGCTTTCCCTGAAGGCTTGCAGCATCCTCCCGCAAACGGCGTTCCTTTATTGCCCAACGTCTTCCCCCCATTACTCCCGATCACGGCGTTTGCAGAGGAATCGCGGGCGGAGACAATCCGATCAAACGTGAAGCAAGTCCTCCAGGAACTCTGAACCGGGCCCAACCGCGGAGACGAAGAGATGATCCCGGGCGCGGGTTGCGGCGACGTAGAGCAGTTGTCGTTCTGTCGCCACGACCTCGTCCAACTCGAACTCGTCGGCGACGTCATCGATGCGCGCCGCCAACGGCAACACACCTTCATCGCAGGCGACGATTAATACAGCACGGAATTCTAATCCCTTTGCGAGATGCATCGTACCGATGAGCATTGCCTCTTCAGGGCCTCGCCCAGCAAGCGATGAAACTGTCTCGACGGCTGCCAGTTCGGCGACCTTCGATGCACGAGCTATCTGCTCGTTTGATCGGCAGAAGATGCCGATCTCGTTTGCTTTAATTCCCTGTTCCAGAAGGTTGCGAAGGAATTGCGAGGCAGCCGTAGCCTCTTCCTCAATTGTTGGTGCGACGACGATAACAGGCTCGACGCCATCGAATACCGATACCGTACCCTTGCGCAGGTCCTCCTCACCGTCGACGTCTCGGACACTTTCGGGAAGCAGCCGGTCCGCCATCCTTCTTATCTGATGCGAGGTGCGATAGTTGACCTTGAGCGTGAAAGACCGCCCGCGCACGTCGATACCCAGCCCCTTCCAGGAAAATGGTTGCTGAAAGATGCGCTGGCCGATGTCTCCGGCGAAGAAGAGCGAGTCCGGTCGGTTGGGCACGATGGCGCTCAGGAACCGCAGTTCGGCGACGCCGAGGTCCTGGGCCTCATCGACGACTACATGCGTGTAAGGCTTTTCGGTGCGGTCTTCGAAATGCTTGGTGACCACGGTGAACAGGTCCGCAGAGGTCAGTAGAGCTTTCGTTCGCAACTGCTTGCAGACCTCCGAGAAGACTGTCCAGAGCTCTTCGCGTTGCTTCGAGCCAAGCCGGTTCTTACGTCCCATCCTCGGTACTGTTGCATAGGTTTCGGCGCTGTCGATCTGCCAAGCGTCGATCACATGCTCCCATTCTGAATTGAGAAACTGAGGAGTATACCTCGTCACGTTCACCGCCTTCGTGGAGTCGGCGATAAGTGCCCTCAGTTTTTCTCGGCCGACCAGATAGGCCTTCCGACCCGTCATGAGCGCGAACAGGTCAGCTGCCGCTTGTTCGAATGACGATATGGTCACCCTGTCGGCGAGAGAGGGGCTGTCGGCAAGGAGCACGCCAAGCTTGCGCTTCAGCGCGGTGGCAAGCGGCTCCGAGAAGGTCGTCAAGAGCACCTTCGCCTGAGGCTCGTTGCGGAGAATGCGTGCGACCCGGTGTAAGGCGACCACGGTCTTTCCGGTGCCAGCCGAGCCGACCACGCGCACCGGTCCAGAAAAGTCCCGGTCCACCAACGCCCGCTGTGACGGATGAAGGAACACCGACCATTTTTCGAATGGCTGGTCGAGCGCCGCGGCCAGTTCCTCATGCCCTTCCAGGATACGGAACCGCCGTTGCGCATCAGGATGGCTATAGGGATCGGTGGTAACCGGCGCCGGCTTACTCAGAACACCTGTTGCGGCATATTCCAGCAAGGCCTCGGCGGCTTCCTGCGGTAAATGACCGGCGAGCGTGAAGAATTTGTCTTCGCTTGCGTCGAGGACGTCCCTGATCCAGTCCTCTGGGACACCGATCGACAGTGCGTCGTCGGTGGATAATTTCGAAAAAAGCGGCAGTGTCGAAACCGACGGCGTAGCTGGAACGAGGAACGGCAACTCTGGCTGTCGTGCCGGCGCCGGCTGGACCACGATCTCTTCGACCCGTTCGCGCACTTCGACGATCTGAAGTGCACCTGTGCGCGAATGGGTCTCGATCCGGCGTCGTTCTGCCCATTTGTAGGCGTCGTCGTGGTGGTCGACATAGGCGAGCATGACGCTGTCGCCGGTCTTATGGATGATGATCCGGAGATCGCGATTGACCCGGACCGACCAGAAGTTCGGGTCCTTGGACGCATCGATCCTGTGGAACTGCAGGCCTGGCCGGTTCGGATCGGTCTGCAGGTCGAACGCCGTCAGCTTCACCTGTTTCTGCTCGTCATTGGTCAGCTTGGCCAAGGATGCGGTAAAGCTGTCGGCGAGGATGGTGGGCATCAGTATGGTCCCCGTGATTCTTCGGCTTTTCGAAACTCTTCGAATCGATACAGTAAAATGTCTGGATCGGGGCGAGATGCCTCATCGTTGATCGCATTTACCAACAGCCCATCATGAGCTGCGTATTCAGATCGCGCGATGCGCTTGGAAACAACCACCTTCAGGCGATTGTTGATCGGCTCAAAGCCGATCAGTTGTTTGTCAAAGAGCACATGCACATCTGCCCGGAGCGCAATCCCGTTGCGGACGTCATTTGTCTTCGGACCAAGGTATCTGAAGAGATGTGCGGCCTCGACAACTGCTGAGGTCCGAGACCGAGTAACTGCGCATCGCTTCCAGGCCAATAGTACCTGCTTGCGGAAATCTCGCTGGCCTTCGCGAACAACGTTGAGAGACTCGGTTCGCCTGCGTTCATCCACTGGATCAGCCAAGTCGAAATCCAGGCCGGATAGAAGAGGGAGTGGTCCTGGCGACACCCGCCGCACCAACTCGCGACGTAGAAGTTCGAGTCTCGACAGGAGGCGGGGCCCTGGAGTCGCTGCCAAGATCGTCCGATCTGACGATAAGTGAAAATGAATGTGTTCGCTTCCACGGTTGGCGAGAAATTTGATACAGCCGGCATCGAGGGATCGTACCTCGCCGTCAATCGTCCTGAAGGCATAGGGGACGGGAGCGCCGAGCTTCCAGAAGAGGCCGACGAAAACCTTCTCGAAGAAGTCGGTTCGGGCCGTTTTCCCAAGCGCCTTATCCCCGAGCGTCTCTGGAGTGTAGAATTTTGGGTTCTGACCGCGGGAGAAAGGGTGACTCGGCTCTCGCCAGTCGGGGATTGAAACAGGTAATTGGGGAAATTCCTCCATCCCTAAACATCAGACCTTATATATCCAGACCAATCGCATCTTAGGATTGATCAAAATCCGTTAAGATATAATCCTCTTGGAACGCCTCGTACCGCCGCCACTGCCGCAGTTGACTATTCTCTACCGAACGCAAACGTGAGCCGATCAGTGGGTTGCTGGCCATGAAAAATCAAATCGGCCGACGTATAGCGTGTCATGCAGACGCTGCAGATCATGTTCCCATTCGCCAATCGCCCGACGATAGGAGGGGTTTTGCCGGCGCTTGGCGTTTCGAACAAACGCGGCGATGGTTTCCGCCAGTTTGTGTAGCCTGCGTAGCGAATTTGGCGTGCCCCAGAGTGCCATATGCGGACTCGGCAGGACAGGAGGCAGAGCAATTCTGAATACCCGATCGAGTATCGCGTATCTCATCGAAGGGGTAAGCACGCTTAGTTGGCCTACTTTGTATCCAAAGAAGGATAGAACGCCATCTTCAGGCGCATCAAACGAGTTTAAGCTTCCGTTGCCCTTTAGAGCGTCTGTGGACGGCCATTTGAAATATTCCCCGTCGAGTGCGAGTAGTTGTTCCTCAATCCTCGCAAGCTGCTCGAGCGCCTTCTTTCTGACCTCCTCACTTGCTGTTTGATTAAGAGATAAATTCAACTGCCTTAACCAGCGTTCAGCAAAGCTCATGGCAGAGATTTTTGTACTGACCTTGGCCGTTCTTTTTGCGTCTGGGGCTGACGGGAACTTGGAGGCAAGCGTCTCCAGCTTTGCGCCGTCCGCGTGGTCTGAATGTTCTTTTGCTAACGTCTGAAAGGGACGTGAGGGAGTGACAGGGAAGCGCTCGGAAGCGATTGCAGTAGAACTGACAACCGAGCAACTCGTCTTTGGCTTCCCCCGGATAGAAACATCGATGAACAGATACTCGCCGGAATACCGGATGGGATAAACGACCTTGCGGCTCGATACACCTAGTTCTCCATCTGGCATCCTAAGAAGAACGAAACCGTGCATCAGGTGACGGAACTCATCTCGATTGAAAACGAGTATTTGCTTCGTCAGCTCAGGCAACGGCCGCAATCGTTGAGGAGCCTTGGGAGAAGGCACATTCTTTTTGTTAAGGGCTCTGCTCACCCGGATGGCCAAAGCTCTGTCCGGGGTCATTTGCAGGCCGTGTTTGCTTACCAGTGACGATGTCTTTAGACCACGCTTTCTTCGTTTCCGTTGAGACACAGTTCTTCCCTCATCGCCTACACCCCAAACACCTTCAACACCTCGTCCCCGAAGTGGTTGATCACCTTCACCGCGATCCTCCCCGTGCTCGGCCGAGCGAACGGCCGCGACGTGTCCGCATAAAGCGTCCCCCACGCATCCGGGTCGATCTCCGCCTTCAGCACGGTCTTCAGCGACTTGTAGGGATCGTTCGCGCCGAGGAAATAGGCGTGGCGGACGAAGAAGCTCTCCTCGTCGTAATCGGTGTCGATGAACCAGGCGGCGATGCCCTTGACGTCGTCGGAGCGGATTTCGCCGGTGGAGGGGTCGAAGACATCGACGCCGTGGACCTTCACCCTGATCTCGCCGCTGGGCGCATCGAGGATTTCGACGTCCGGCTCACCGAAGACGACGAAGAGGTTGCCCTTTCCGGTGTTCTTCAGGTCCTCGGCCATGTGCAGGTCGGGGTTCATGCGTGCCTTCAGGATGGCGAGTGGGCCGAGCCGGTTGAGGTCGGTCGCTTGCGCATCGAAATTGAAGGCGCAGGCGATCAGCACGTCGAAGCGGGCGTCGGAGGCTTCCCGAGCTGCAGCGGTGATCTGACTGCGGGTCAGCGTGCCGAATTCAGGTCCAACAAGGATCGCCGCGCGCTTCTCCGCCGCGCCGCCATCGGTATAGCGGCCCTCGGCGGCGATATAGTTGCCCGGCCAGGGCTCGATGGAATTGAAGTGGATCGTATCGGCCTTTGCCTGCTGGTGGACGCCGGCGCTGCGAAGATGCGCTAGCACCATCTCGCCGAAATCGGCCTCCGGCATATTAGCGGGGGCGGACGCGCGGGACGTGATTGCACCGGCTGCGGCCAGTTCCGCGCCCAGCGTGTCCTCGCGCGCGGCGACGACGCGATGCGGCGACAGGCTCTCGACGGTGAAAGGCCCGGCGACGCGCACCTTGCTCTTGTCCTCATAGGGGCGGTCGTAGAGCAGTTCGACATCGGCGGCGCGGGCGATCGAGCCGTCGATCTCCTGCTGCCTGCTGATGCGGCCCTCCCACCAGGCGGCATGCAGCTTGCGCACCGCGTCGGTCACCAGATGCACCTTGGCCTGCCCGTCCTTGCTGTCAAGCCAGGCGTCGAGATCGCGGGGGATTTCCCATTCCTCGAAGGCGGTGGACAGCGCCTCGTTGAGCCGCCGCCGCAGCGGCTCCAGCACGTCCTGCCACTTTTCCCAGATCACGTCGATCTCGGCATTGTTGGCGATGCTTTTTAGCGTCACACGAGCTGCACGATCATAGATGAAGCCCTGCCGGATATCGCCCGTGACTGGGGTATCGGCTAGAATCTTTCCGGAGACGTCCTGCTCCTTGGCGCGACCCTCGCGGCTGTCAGCCAAAAGGTAGTAGGGGAAGCGCGCGCTCATCAGCCGCGTGCGGGCAAGAGCCAGCGCCACACGTGATGTATCAACGGTGATCCAGCGTCGGCCCCACTGTTCGGCGACATAGGCTGTCGTGCCCGAGCCGCAGGTAGGATCAAAGACCAGATCGCCTGGATCACTGGTCATCAGAATGCATCGCTGCAAAACAGACGGGCTGGTTTGGACTACGTATGTTTTGTCTGGGCTGCCCGCCGTGTCAGTCCAGATGTTTGACACGGGATAGGCGCGAAAATCATCGATGTAGCGCACATAACGTAGAGTGCGCCCCGCCTTCTTGATCCTGCTTGCCTTTAGAAGCTTTTCAAAGCCAGCTTGTCCTGTCTTCCAGTATCCTCCGCTCGGGCCAAAGGTTGTTCCTTCAAATTTAACCGGAAATGAACCAGGCGGCCTATTTGAAGTTAGGCTCGTGAGCTGAAAGGCGCGACCATCCTCGTCCATTTGATCGTATCGAGCGCCCGAACCGTGACCAACACCAAGTTCCTTTGTAAAATAGGGTCTGCGGAATTTGATCTTGCTGATGTCTCGGCAGTACCAAATCAGATAGTCCTGAACAGCGGGTAGGAGGTCGCTTGTTTGGCCGCCAGTCTTTTGGAAGGTGATCTCGCTGACAAAATTCTCCTCGCCAAATACCTCATCCATCAGAGCCCGCACTCGATGCACGTTCTCGTCGCCGATCTGCACGAAGATCGAGCCGCTTTCGGCGAGCAGTTCCCGCGCCACCATCAGCCGGTCGCGAAGATAGGTGAGGTAAGAGTGGATGCCATCCTTCCAGGTGTCGCGGAAGGCCTTCACCTGTTCTGGCTCTCTGGAGACATCCTCCTTCTTGCCGTCCTTCACGTCCCGGCTCATGGTCGAGACCTGCCAGTTCGAGTTGAACTTGATGCCATAGGGCGGATCAAAGAAGATGCTCTGCACCTTGCCGCGCATCTCCTCCCGCTCGGCAAGGCTCGCCATCACCTGCAGCGAGTCGCCGAGGATCATGCGGTTTTGCCAATGCTTGGTGTGTTGGTAGAATTCCGCCCGAGCCTCCGGATCGGCAATGCCGTTGAAATCGGCAAACAGGTCCGGCGCGTCCGACTTCTCCTCGCGGGCCTTGTTCGTCCGACGCTTCAAATCGTCGATGATCGCCTTGGGATGCACCTTTTCCTGGATGTAAAGCGGCGGCGCATTGACCACGAGATCGGACCAGTCCTGACGGTCCTTGCCGCGCCAGACAAGTTGGGCGTCGCCGATCTCGATCTCGCCTGTCTCGGCCAGCTTTCTCATCTGCGCCTGCGTGATCCTGATCTTCGCGCCGTTCCAGATGACCTGGGGGTCGCGGTCCATGTCCCGATCCCGCTCCTCGCCATGCGCCAGCGGCCGATCGCGTGGGATGCGCATCTCGCGAGAACTCTCGCCCAGCATTTCCATCTGCTGCTCATAGAGCGACGCCATCTCGGCCGTCGGGTTGTTCAGCCGCACCGCCTTGTCGTGTGTGAGGGTGGAGACATCTTTTTCGCGCGGGGTCTTGGCCATGTGGACGATGTTCTTTCAGAGAAATTTCTTGATCAGGAATGATGGACGGCGACGATCTCGGCGTCATACTCTCGTTCAATACCCTTGATGGTGAAATCGGAGACTTTTCCCCGGATCGTACCGGTACCGGGTGTCGATCCATTTCTTACAACACCATCTTTGACGTTCCCCAAAGGGCTTCCTGCGCCAAGCGTCGAGCCACTTCGAATGACGGCATCCTTGACATTGCCAAGCGCGGTTCCCGCGCCGGGCGTGGAGCCATTCCGGATCACACCATTCTTCAGATTGCCTAGCGCCTTGCCAGAACCGATGGTGTTTCCGTCGCGGATCACACCGTCCTTGAAGTTTGCCATTTTCAGTTCCCGGTCATTGTTGCGATTGATCGTGGTTGCTCGAGCTGTTTCATGTCGGAATCTGGCTCACCGTCGAGGCGGAGAAGAGGCTCGAGTAGCGCGATGTCATGTATGCAGCCCATTCCGCGCCACCTGCACTTTGCAGGATCGGCTTGAAGGCTGACGAAATATCGAGGCTTGTGAACCGGTCGGGGGACTGCAGCAGTTTCGGCCAGACCGATGCGAAATCCGATCCGTACTCCCGAAGTCTGGGAGCGGTTACCGCTTTCAAAGCCGAATTGCCGGCGGGCGAGAGATGCAGCACTCGCACGATGTCCGCGCCATATTCTCGGGCCTTCTCCATCTGGAATGCCAACATCTGCTGACGGAGAAGCTGGTAGAACGGCTCCCAGAAAAAATCCTCCAATGCCAAGCCAAGGTCAGCACGGATTGGTCCCTCTGGGTAAAAGGCGAGTTTTTCGTAGCGCTTCAGACGCGTAGCATTTCCGTTCGCGCTGATCGGAGCACCGTAGCACTCGGTGTACTTCCACTCGATCAACAGCGTTTCCAGTTTGCCATCTCGCTCGAACATCAACACCGCGTCAGCGGATGTCGCGTTCGCGCCACGCGAGCGAGAACCATTTTTACCTGACTCGTTCAGATAGTCTCCGCCGATCCACTCAAATCCGACAAACCACTCACCATCCGGACCTTCTTCGATCGGCCGCATGGTCGGCTTTTCACCCCCAAGTGCCGCCTGAACTAGACGCGCAAGCATTTCTGGCTTTCGAGCCAGAGGTGCCAGAAAATTCAGACAGCAAACCTGCGATGACAGACCATGATTGCTGTGCGTGTGCCACTGGATGCCTTTGTGTGTGAAATACGCGGGGACGACGCTCCTGATCGACGGAGCGAGATTCCGCTCAAAGCTCACCGGATCGAGGCGATAGGCTGAACCACGGTATCCTCCGTGCCCGGGCTCGGAGTCGGCGAAGAACTTGGATTGACTTTCCCGCTGGACCCTTATGAACGTATTCATCTGCTACTCCGCCGCGATTGTCAGCTGCGCTTCGGCCTCATCGCCCTCGCTCTCGGCGTCGATCCCTTCTTCCGGCTGATTGCCGCGATAAGCCTGTTTGCCTGTTGCCTTCTCGATCAGCGCGAGAAGCTGTTTCTGCCGCTCGGCCATGAATTCGATGAACCTGTCTGCCCGTAACAAAGACGGATCGACAAGGTGTGAAGACAAATAAGTGTCGAGCTCCGCAGCCTCGATCGGTGGGGTGGCACTGGTGCCCTTCTCCAGGGTAGCCAGATAGTCCGAAGGGGCAACGCCGCCAATAATGCGATTGGTGCGATAGGTCAGCGGTGTCTTGTTGATGATGGAGTCGTAAACTTCCGGTTTGATCTTGTTGTCCTCACACCACTTCTTCGGAAAGATATGGTGGATGTCGACGCTCTCGCCGAAAAAGACGATATGGTCAAATTTCAGACCGGATCGGAAATCGAGAGCGCCTTCCTTCATCAGCAGGGCGTTCATGCCCTTGTAGGCCGCCGAGAGGCGCATGCGCATGGTTTTCAGGCGATCGGACCGGAACGTTGTGTCGCTGACAGTTGAAGGCATTGCGCCGCCCTGCAGCCACACAGGTACCTCCATGAAGTCCTTCGCTATCCGGGTATCGACGGCCGAGCCATAGAGTTCGCCGAAGACGCCGTTCCAATACCACTGCTGAAGCTGCTGTTTCAGCGTGGCGTGGTGAAGAGCTCCCTCGTTTTCTGCGAGGATCGCGGCCAGCGGCACTATCTGCGACTGATAAGGCAGGTCCTCGACCTTATAGATGTTCAGTTCGAACAGAAACTTGGCAGCCCGCTCGAAACCCTGTTCGGCCTTGTCGCAATAGGCGGTGTACGCACTTAGCGGTAGATTGAGGAGGGCTTGTCGATTGCCCGTCACCTGGGGCAGGTCCTTGCCCTGCTTTCCCTCAGATTCGGCGGCACGTCGTTTGTCGCGTGTATGGAAGAGCGAAATCACCTGTAGGAGATCGGTGTTTGTCACGTTGGCGAGGATGCCCGTGTCCCGCCCAGCCGGCCGTAGAGTCTCTGCAAGCCTTTGGTGGCGGCCCTTTTGCCCGTCGGCCCCATACCAGTCCTTGCGTAGCTCAAAACCATCCGCTGCATACATGGCTGTTACCAACTCGAAGGCGTCGAGCGGCTTGCCGCCGGTATTGACCTTCTCGAAGACGGTGCAAACAGCTTCTTTGGTCGTGGCCTTGTCCAGGGTGATAACCGGCACCTGGTACGATTTGAAATTATCGAGGACATCCTTCTTGAAGGCTTTCCATTTCTCCTTTGCGGATTTGCCCTCGTCACCCTGCCAATGGTCGTTGAACCCGTCCTGCCAGTCGTCCCAATCGAATACTTCAGTCAGCGGGAACATCATCGACGCATATTCGTGTTCCCGCGACGAGAGGTCGAGCTTGATCTCCCGGCCGAAATCAGTCCGAACAATCCTATCTTCAGGCACGCCTACGATGGCTTCCTCTCGATTGGCCTCTGCATCGAGCGCCATTTCGATATAGATGTAGAACCACCGCTTCACTCGCTTGTTCTTCGGTGTGACGGTCTCGACCACCTTGTTACGAAGGGTGACCTGGTACAACGACGTCATCCGCTGCTGGCCATCGAGAAGGAGAGAAGAAGGCGAAACATGCTTTGCTGAATCCGGCGCGCCCTCAACGGGGCGAGGTTTGAAGTTGACCTCGCCGCCGGTCTCCAACGTCATTAGTGCGCCCACCGGGAACGCGCGCGAGACGGAAGCAATCAGGCTTTTAATGCGATCTTCGTCCCATACCCAACTGCGTTGAAAGTCAGGAAGTTGGAGATTGCCTTTTTGGCAGTTGCTGAGCAATTCGTGCAGCGAAAATGGATTCGTCTTAAACGTTGCGCCAGTCATCATGCCTCCTCGGGGATTCTCGCGCTAAAGTTAGCTACTAACTTGCTGTAGTCTTCTTCCATCGCAAAAGCATTGCGGAATTCGGCAAAGGCCCAGCGGCCATAGACCTTTAGGTTGTTGACGCCGGGGACCCAGAAGTTCGTCATTGTCTCAGCCTTGATCTGCTCATCGAGACCGCGGAAGCCCTTAACCTCGACGATCAGGTTCAACGGGTCATCCGGTCCGTGACCGTCATCAACCTGTATGATGAAGTCCGGCAGGTAGCGGCGCGGCACGCTGCCTGAGCGATAGGGTACTTCGAAACCAAGTGCCTGGTTCTTCACGTAGGAGATCGTAGCTGGGTGCGCTTCCACGACGCGGGCAAATTCCGCCTCCCAATCGCTATCGCAGACGACGTAGTTCACGTGGGAAAGCCGGGTTTCCCAGAGCGTCTGCTTGGTCGTGATGAAGGACACGTGGTCGGTGTAGCCGTGCGGATTGTACGGATCGAGCATGGCCTTCACGACACTCTCCCCATCTTCACCGGCGCTGCGGACTATGGCTTGGTAGATGAGTTCGGATGCTTTCTCCGCCAACTCGGCATAGGTCAGCATGCCCGCCCTGGTGCCACCAGTGAGCTTCAGGCAAGTGGCAATCCAGCGTCGCGTAATGGGCTGGAGCTGGTTATAGAGGTAATAGGGAACGTCTTGATCCGGCTCACGGAAATACATCTCGATGAGCTTCTTGGTGAGATGCGTCGCGACGGTGTTCGGCCGCATGTCATCGAGCGCATCCGGAGAAATGTCATGGCCTTCGCCGACCAGCCCTTCGAGACGGACCGTACAGGGGCCGACCAATTCTGGCGTCAGGTCGAGGATTGAGTCCGCCGAGAAATTGGCCGAAAAGCTCTCAGAGGGGAGCTCGGCGCGATAGCCGGCAACGCGCGGAAAGCGGATGGAAAGGTCGTTGCGCTCCTTGAGCGAATGGACACGTGTCGTTGGCTTCGGCGGCGTGCGCGTCACTTCCTGTGGCTCGGTGGCAAAGTCGAAGGGAATGCCGAGGATGTCGGCGTATTCGGTATTGAACAATCCGTTGTCATTCAGCTCGTAGGACTGGCGGCGCAGGCCTCGACCAATCACCTGCTCGCAGAGGAGCTGCGTTCCGAATGCGCGGACGCCAAGTATGTGGGTGACCGTGTTGGCATCCCAGCCTTCCGTCAGCATCGACACGGAGACAACGCACCGCACCTGTTCGCCGAGACGGCCCTTCTGCCCGACGGTGTTCATCACTTCACGCAATAGCTCCGAGTCCGAGAGCTTGTCGGCCGCCGCGGCACCCTCGCGCTCCTTGATTTCCCTACGGAACTGCTCGATTTCTGCCTCGGCCATGTCGCGGAACTTGGCATCCAGCGCCTCTCCGGACTCAAGCTGTTGCGAGTCGATCAGCAGCGTGTTCATGCGCGGCAGCCGATTGCCATTGCGGTCATCGTAGTTCCGGAACAGCTCCAGATGCCCGTAGTGCTTTGTCTGGCGCTCACCTTCAACTTCCCGTTCCCAGCCCGAAATCCATTCGAAAATGAGCTTCGAACTGGCAGTGTTGTTGCAGACGACGATGAACACCGGGGGGACGCCAATGCCGGCCTTTTGCCAGGCATCGTATTCCTTCTCGTAATGGGAGTAGAGCGAGTAGAGCGCGGTCTGCAGTTCGGCAGGTATACTCAACGGATCAAGATCGCCGGATTTGCCCGCCCCCTTCTTCGGCATCTTCTTGCCGATGTGATCCCATAGATTGCGAAATACCGGAGTGGCGGCATTGACGGCATTGTCCGATACCGGAACGCGGGGCAGCTTTACGATGCCGCACTCGATTGCATCTACGAGAGAGAAGTCGGAGACAACCCAAGGGAAGAGGGTGCCTTCCTCATAACCCGACCCGCGCAAGAAGAACGGTGTCGCCGAGAGATCATAGACCGCGCGAACGCCGACTTTCCGCTTCAAAGCCTCGATGCCGGAAATCCAAAGCCGTGCAGCCTCATTGTTTTCCTTGGCCTCGTCCTTTTCCTCCCCCTTCAGTTCATCTTCCTCGTGGCTTCCCGGACGTTCGCGATAGCAATGGTGTGCCTCGTCGTTGATCACCACGACGTTCTTCATCTGCAGGAGATCGCCGCAGGCCCGCTGAAGCATCTGTCCCTCGGTTTCGAGTTCCTCGATTGCTTCGCCTTTCCAGCCCTTCATCAGACGGAGACCCACTGCGTTCAGCTCGTGAGCCTTGCGCCGCTGAAAAACATGATAGTTGACGATTTCGATCTTCGCCTTGTTCAAGTCGGGCATCATGTCCTGTGGAACAAGTTCCCGAGAACGATAGTAGCTATTGCCGTCAGAAGGCTTCAGTACGCGCAGTCGGTCCTTGATGGTGATACCGGGCGCAACGATAAGGAAACCTCTCGAGAACAAACTGGAGTTCGGCTGCCGAGCGGCATTGATCGCCTGCCAGGCAATGAGCATGGCCATGACAGTTGTCTTGCCGGCGCCGGTGGCCAACTTCAGCGCAAGGCGAAAGATTTCTGGGTTAGCATCTCGGTTTGCTTCTTCGAGATGGCGGAAGATGTGAGCGTACTGCTTGTTTTTGCGTGCCACCTCCGCAAGCCAGATCGCCGTTTCTACGGCCTCCACCTGGCAATAAAAGGGGCGGGGGCCGGAGAAGTTGTCACTTCGCCAATATTGGAGCAATCGCTGGGTAACGGGCGTGACACCCCAGTCGTTTGGATTGGGAATTGAACGCCATGACGCGATGTGGCCGCGAATTTCATTGATGATCGGCGTGGGGTTGTAGTGGCTGCTACCGTCCTTGGTCTGGTCGAGATCAAGCGTAGCCTGCTTTTTGGCGTCTGCTTTGATCTTGCGGCTCTTCGGAACGGGGGTCACGTATTTCGACCGGCGCCGGCCTTCAATGGGCGGTTGATTGAGCGGCTCGCCACTTTCAGACAGCGCATGATGGCGCGTGGGAACGTCATACGGCGAATTGAGAATTGGCTCGGCGTAAAATGGCTTGGTCATGCAATCTGTCCCAGAATCGGCATCGCCATTCAATCGCCCCCGCGAGGGTGATGCAACTCTTACGATGCAGATTGCTGCATGTCGCGAAGAATTGCACACGGAAATTATTTCCTCATTGCAACGGTATTCAAGAAGTTGGACTTGCATCCCGGTAGTCGCATGGGAATGGCGCGGTTTCGCGGGCTTCACATGCGCGGGTCGCGCACTCTTTCGTAAGTTGTGGAAATTAAATCACATCGCAGTTCAATTTTGTGGAGTTTTGGCCAAACCGCCCAGGTCCGCTTGATTGCAAGGCCGTGCCTCTAATAGTTTCCAATTCGTTACCACTCAAGGGTAGTGGTTGGGGATCGGATTAAGTGATTCAGGAAATTGGAAGTTTCGTCGTTGCCTCGATTCTTGGCGCGGCGAATTATCTTGTAAAGGATGCGGCTGCTCCGGGTATTGTCGCTCTAGGAATTGTCGTTCTCCTGGTAGTTTTTACTGCGGCTTTCTTTCGAGAAGTCGTTCAGCGCAGGAAAGCAGTTCAGTGGCTAAAACGTGAAATTCAGAACAGCCCGACAGGCGCTGATTTTAGTCGTGATATCGACGTTCTTTCCGCCTCAATCAAGAAGACAGGCACGAACAGGTATCGCCGGCAATTGGCGGCTGCGTGGGAGAAATACAGAGAGACCCTTGTACCTCACGAGGAAGACGGCAAGGTTGTGCTTCGCAATGCCGTCCGACCGTCCATGTTTCTCAATCCAGAGGACTTGGGTTTTGGGGTTGGCTTTTGGCGCATCGTACCCGGTCTCTTTGTTTCGGTTGGGCTTTTTCTGACGTTCCTGGGGTTGATTGCCGCTCTCTCGACTATGGCGCAAGGAGCCGAGATCGATAGCGGTGTCATGCGACAGCTGCTTTCTGTGGCCTCGGCGAAGTTTATCATGTCGTTGACGGGGCTTTTCTGCTCAATCGTCTTCACGATCCTTCTTAGAAGCATCTACGGGCGACTGGAGCAGTCGATCCATGAACTGTGTGCCGCCATTGAGCAGCGTCTCACCTATATCAGTCTGGAGGCCCTTGCCACAGAACAACTGAAGGCAACCCGGGAACAGCGGGAACATTTCCGATTGATCGGCATGGAGTTGGTCGCGGAGATTGGCCGTCCCTTGAGGGAGGAGCTCCCAGCGGCGATCCAGAGCTCGATTGCTGGGGCCATGGCGCCTATTGTAGAAAGAGTGGGTAAACTCGGCGCAGAGGGCGTCGGAGATATGGTGTCCGGGATTTCGGACAAGCTAACGGATTCTATCGGTATCGCGCTGACCGAGGCGAGCCAGAAAATCTCTGATGCAGGTGAAAGGCTTGGGTTGCTTGCTGATCGGCTGGATCAGAGCTCGGGGCGGATAGGCTCGGAGATGGAGGGCGTGACAGAACGTGTCGCTCAAGCTGTGGAAGACCTCCGTGCGGCTATCACGAATACGGCTGAGGTAACCGGGGGGACGTTTAACGAAGGTGCCGAGAAGCTCCTTGCGGTCATGAACCGTACGCTTGAGGGAATTCGCGACAATACGGGCGAAGGTGCGCGCGCCATGTCGGCAGCGGCTGAGGACATGCGCCAGGCGGCTGAATCCTTCAAACAGGAGATCGAGTCCGCAGCGCGAACAGGTACAGAAGCCGCGCAGGAACGCATGAAACTTGCAGGTCAGCAGGTGAGCTCGGCTATCGGCGATGCCGGCAAGGACGTGGCAGAAGTGTTCAGCCGCACCAGTGCGGAGATTGCTCGGGTTGCGGAAGAGGTCTCCGAGAAAGCCGGCGCCGGCTTGCTCGCTCCGCTGGCTGAAATAGGCTCCAGGTTGGAGGGGCTGGTCAAGCAGTTGAACGACGGTACGTCCAACATGCGACGCATGGCCGATGGGGTGAAGGCGGGTGCCGACGCTTCAGAAAAGGCTGCAGGTACCTTCAATGGAGCGGCTAGCTCCCTTGTTGCCGCTGTCACTCCAGTAAAAGCCGTCGTGGATCGCATGGAAGGTTCGATCCGGCAACTTACCGACAGCACACAACACGCGGCGAGCACTGTTTCGAGGTCTGCGGAGGCGACCGCCGAGTCTGCCGCTTCGGCTCTTGCCGCTGCGAAGGAAATCCTCCAGGCGGAAGCGAAATCCATCGAGAACGCTTTGGGCGGTGTCTCCGTGATGCTGGAACGTCTAAAGGGGCAGGGTGACCGCCTGGATGAGATGGATGGAAAGCTAGGCCAGGCTTTCGATCTCTACACGGAAAATGTGGAGAAGGCCGTCCAAGGCATGTTCGGCCACGTGCGCGATCTGCAGGAAAGGCTAAATCCTGCCCTCGATACCATGCGTGAAATCGTTGAACAGGCCGAGCAATTCGCTCCGGAGTCGCGGAGAGCCTGATGCGCGGCGGTTTCCGGACGCGTTACAAAGAGGAAGAGGAGGAGAGCGCATTTGTGTCCATGACGGACATGACCGTCAGCTTCCTCTTCATCATCATCCTTTTGCTGGCTTACTTCGCCCAGCAATATAGCGAAAAGGACACCGTCCCCAGACCCATACATGAGGAGGTCATTAAAGAAAGGAATGACGCGCAACGGGAGATAGTCCGACTGCAGGCAATCATCGCTGTTCATGAGAAAACGATCGCTACCCTCAAGCAGGAGATTAACGAGAAGCAGGTGGAGATCGAGCGGTTGCAGGCTGATATCGCGAAACTGCAGGCCGAGATCAAAGAGCTAAAAGAGGCGCTCGAAAAGCTTCGGAAAGTTGACCCACTGGAAGCCTACCTAGCCACGTCGGCGATCGAGAGACGACGAATTCTCGAAACTCTACGCGACCAGTTGAAGATTGATTTTCCTGATCTCGAGGTGGTTATCAGTGAAGAAACCGACGCTTTGCGCTTTCAGGGCGACGGCCTGTTTGCAACCGGATCGTCCACGTTGCGCCCCGACCGGAGGGCAATCGTGGAAACTGTCGCAACGAGGCTATCGCAGATTTTGCCCTGCTATACGATTGGCCCGCGTTCGAAGTGGACGGCCGAATGCAATCCAGGCAATGCGATTATTGAAGCTTTGCAGATTGAGGGACATACCGACTCGACCGGGGATTTTACGGCCAACCTGGCTCTATCTACCAATCGCGCAAACAGCACTTTTTCTACAATTCTCGGCAAATCGGGCGAGCTAGTCGATTTTCTGAACTTCCGACATCAACCCGTTCTGTCCGTCGCAGGATACGGCCAAATGCGCCCGGTTAAGGACAACTCGACGAAGGAGGGACGAGATACGAACCGCCGCGTCGACCTGCGAATCATCATGTACACACCAAGCCAGTCTGCGGAAATCGACCGCATTCGGCAGGCGTTGAATGAAAACAACCCCGGGGGTGTCGCGAATTGACCCTCAGCAAGAGCCTCTCCCAGAACCTTCAGTTCGCCAGGCCCGCCTTGCCAGCTTTGAACTCACTCGCATCTCGGACAGAGAGAATTCTATCCCGCTGGCCGGATGTTGTCGCCAATCCGCCCGAGAAAGACCGTGAAAAACTCGTGGCCATTGTGCGGGACAAACTGGAGAATAATAGCTGGGAGGACACGAAGCTCTCGCTGATTACAAGCGCTGGCAGGGCGTTGTTCGACGAGGATCGTCGCACTAGACCTGACCTGGTGGAGATGCGAGATTTTTATTACAGCGAGACCCGCGCCTCGACACGGGCGGGGTTTCTCGGCGGAATGTTCTCCATCTACATGGACAGCTTTGATGCCAAGGCGGAACATACGTGGCAATTGGCCGGTGCATTGTCGGCAGCGGCGGGGCGTCTCGGAGCTCGCTGGCGTATGATGCTCGATGCCATCCCGGAGATGCTCTCACCCGACGCTGTGGCAGAGGCCGTCGGCCGACAGATGGTGTTGATGGACGACCTCTGGATCGGACTGCAGAAGCTCGGTATTCGCAGCCCTCATGCACCCGGTCTGATGAATGCCGTCCACTTGGCCTATGTGAAGCAGATCGAGCCGCACCTCGATCAGCGGGTGGAGATGGAGCGGCTGATCGAGTGGTTGAAGCCGGAGGGCAGGGAGGCGAAGACGACCGGCGCCGGCGAAGCGATCTCGGCTCTGCTTGGACACTGGGTCAAGCATTCTCCGAAGCCCGATGACCTACGCTACCTCACAGAGAACATCATCGGCATTTACGGTGATCCTCGTGTCCAGCGTGGCGGCGTTTGGTCAGCAGTACCGGAAGACAGGATGGCGGTTATCCTGCGCTGGCTGACGGGCGAGAACATCCGGTTCTTCCTTGATGTCGTCTCTGAGGTGGAAGACAGCCACATGTGGGAGCCTCGCAGGAGATTTTGGCTCGGCCTGCATGATCGTGGCCGTATCGATGCAGCCTGGGTTGCTTTCAGCGATTCCGCCGCGAAAGAGGCAAGGCGACGCGGGGCGGGAGGTAAGGGGACGTTGAGATTTGGCGTTCAAACGGCAGGCTACGGTCGCGCGAATACATCACTGCTTATACTGAAGATCGGCAGGAAGATCGTCGTTGAGGGCTCTCACAGCTATAAGGTCCACATTTTCGACGAGTCCAACCAGCGTGCGCCTGCGCTCTACCAGTGGCGATATGACTGTGAAGCAATCAGGTTCATTCCCGGCTCCAATGCGAAATCGCACAACGGCGACTGGCAGAGTTGGGTCTTGGAACACATCTAGGTGAAAAAATGAACTTGGAAGCTTCTTTCTCTCCAGATGCAATCACTCTGTCCGCAAAGAACGAGCGCGCGGGTCTACTGCACCGGTTGGTGCGCCGTAGTGTCAAATCTGATCTTCAGAACCTGAGTCCCGACGAACGTTCACTGGCCTTTGCAATTGCCGATCTACGGGCCGCAGCGGACACGCTCGGCGAACAACTTTCGATCGATTCTGATCGCATCGTCATGTCCCATCGCATCGCTGCGTCCGTCACCGGTGAAACAGGCGCAGTACTCGGTCTGCCGCCTTTGGTAGAGATGACGCTGAAAACCGATGCGGAGGGAATTGTCGGTTCGTCAGGTTTCCGACTTAGGTACGAATGGTCGCGCAATGGCCAACGGCAAATGCCACGTCGAACTGGAGCCATTCTGGAAACCGCAAACGGTTTGCGACGAATTCCTATGTGGATGATGGACGCCATCGCCATCGCCGACGCCTACCGGCCGGATGGAAACGACGCCGCCGATTGGGAGGCGCTAGGACGTTTCCGCAAGGCACTTGATCCTGGTGCTGTCAGCGGAGCCTCGGACGAGGCGTCGCGTATCTCGATGACAGATTTTCTGAGCGGTCTGGAGGTGCGTCTCGTCGACCGCTTCTCACTCTCGCCAAAGGGGGAGACGGACTTCGACGTGGTGCCGTTCTCTGGTTATACCTTGGAGGTGCATGGTAGCGCTTCTGAAGCCGCCGAGGTTTCCGAGTCCATGAGCGAGGTACAGGGACTAGACCTGCAGCGATTTCAGACATTGGTAAGAGGAAGGGGGGCCCTGCCCGCCTATCGATTATCTCCTGGTCGTTACGTGGTGGTAGAACAGTCAGCGTCACCGGCCCTTGCCGTGATGGCTGAAATGCAGAAGGCAGCAGCCGAGGAGCGGCGCGCCTTCATCCGTAATCCCTTGCCACGAGTAACGGAAGCAGTGGAGGCGCAGCTCCGTTCTTCCGGGCAATTGGATGGTTTGTCGCCCCAGGCCGAGCAGGAAGCCATAGAGGCAGCGGTTGGTCCCGTACTTGTTGAAACCCGGGAATTTTCCGAACGGGTTACTGGCGTCGTCAAGTATGAAAAGCCGGGTCTCGGCGAGTTCGAGGATAGCGGGACAAGCTGGCTGCCGGAGGACTTCAGCGCGCGCCTGATCGATATCCTCGATAGGCAGGGTACTGCCGAGCTGCAGACCCTGCGCGAGCGCGTCCAGGAAGCAATTGAGGCTGGAAGGCCGACCGTCGATTTCGAGGATTTGGAGGTCCCCGCTCGACCGGAAATGCTGCAGCTCATCGACGAGCGGATGGTGTCGGGAGACGCTGACGACCGTGGCGAGGATGAGGCAAAACCAGAAAAGGTGGGCCCATTCGTTCTCGATACCGAAGTGAACTACGACGATCTCAAATGGCTCGCTAAGCTCAGGCCGCGCATGTCCGAGTTGCCGGACACCCTACCCGAGGGCATTCGAACGCCGTTGAAAGGGCATCAGAAGGAGAGTTTCAGCTGGCAGGTTGGCGCGTGGCGGGCCGGATTGCCGGGCGTCCTCAATGCCGACGAGCAGGGCCTCGGCAAAACTCTCCAAACCATCTCTTTCCTGGCCTGGCTCAAGGAAGTGATCGCTCGTCCTCAAGCCGAGAGCCGGGGGCCTGTTCTCGTTGTTGCGCCAACATCCCTTCTCGAAAATTGGGAGCAGGAAGTCGCCCGACACATGCACGAGCCTGGGCTGGGTCATCTGATCCGCCTCTATGGGTCGAGTATCGGTGGACGCAAGCTGACGGGAGCGAAGGGAAAGGACACGGACGATGGGGAGGCCAAGCTTGACTTGGGCGCGCTGCATGAAGCCGTGGCAGAGGGGCGGGCGCATCGCTACTGGCTTCTCACCACTTATACGACGCTGACGAACTATCAGCATTCTCTGGCTCGCATACCCTTTTCCGCCGTTGTCTTTGACGAAATCCAGGCCTTGAAAAACCCTGTCAGCCTCCGCGCAGTTGCTGCCCGTTCGATCAATGCTGATTTTCGAATTGGCCTCACCGGTACACCCATCGAGAATGCCACTGTTGACCTCTGGGCAATCATGGACCAGCTCGCACCGGGATCGCTCGACAGCCTCAAAGATTTCCGTCAACGCTATGCGAAGCCAGAGGAAGACAACATGGCCGAGCTGCACGGCAGGGTTTTTCTGCCCCGTGGCGGCACGCCGCCTCTTGCTGTCCGCCGCCTGAAGGAAACGGTCGCAACCGATCTGCCCGCCAAATCCCGTCGTATTCACCCCCGCCTGATGCCGGATGTTCAGGCCTTGGCATATGACGATGCCCGACTGAAGCTTGCGCGAGGAGGCATGGGCGCGCAGCTCAAAATGCTTCATCACATTCGCAGCGTTTCCGTCCACCCGGCGCTGGAAATCAAAGCAAGTAACGATGAGTTCGTCGTATCGTCTGCGCGGCTACAGGCTGCCATGGATATCCTGAATCGCATCAAAGCGAATGGCGAACGTGCCCTTGTCTTCATCGAGCACCGCCAGATGCAGTATCGCTTCATCGAGTTGGTTCGCAGTGAATTAGGTCTGCCGCGAGTCGATCTCATCAACGGCGACACTCCCATTCCTCAACGTCAGGCAATTGTGAACCGGTTCCAGCGCCATCTGGATGACGACCAGGGGTTTGACCTTCTAGTTCTCGGTCCGAAGGCAGCGGGCACCGGGCTGACGCTAACGGCGGCGACCCACGTCATCCACTTATCTCGATGGTGGAATCCGGCAGTTGAGGAACAGTGCAACGATCGCGTACACCGGATTGGCCAGACGCGGCCTGTTACAGTGCATTTGCCCATGGCCATTCACGAAGGCTATCGGGAGCAGTCTTTTGACTGCCTCCTCCAGAGCTTGATGATGCGCAAGCGTCGCCTCGCCAGTTCGGCGCTTTGGCCCATGGGGGACGTCGATGACGACGTTGCTGGCCTTCAGAAGGGCATGGCGTCCGAGCGGTTAGGCATGGAGGCTGACCCTCTTGGCAAGACCATGGCGGCCATGTTTGCCCGCGACGAGCTGGAGCTGCCGCCGCGAGAAGCTGACGGTTCCTACCCCATCCATTGATACAGAATGGCAGATTTTCATGAATGACATTTGGGTGAGCAAAGGGCTGGTCATCGACGCGCCTTGGATCAGTTTGATCTTGAGTGGCCAGAAAGATTGGGAGATGCGCTCCACCGGTACAAGCCACCGCGGATGGTTTGGCTTGATCTGGAAGGGGATGGGGAGCGTCTATGGCGTCGCACGATTGGCCGGCGCCGGCGGTCCTATGAGCCCGCAGGAAATGATCGAGGCTTTTGAACACCACCGTATTCCAGAAGAGATGATCCGTTCGGGTGCGGTTGCTAAATGGAACAGGCCCTGGTTTCTGGCTGACGTCATAAGGCTTCCCACGCCAGTGCGCTACAAGCACCCAAACGGTGCCGTGACCTGGGTCGAATTCAGCGAGAATGTAAGCTCTGCGATCAAGGATCAGATTGCAGCGCTACAGGAGCCCCTCCCGGAGCCGGCGCCGGTGGTCAAACTGGAAGCCCATGGCATGCAATCGGAAGCCGTGTGGCGTCAAATCGGCGAAAGCGTGCTGACCCAAGGCAATCTCGATCACAATCACATCTATCTACGCGAGTTTTTCCATCGCTTCCCGAAAGATGCAGTAGGGGGCTCGAACAAGGCGGAGATGGCCTCTCGCGAAATATCGATCATGTGGGATGGCGGGCCCCTTGTTGTTACTGATCTGGATGGCTCGAAAAGGTTCTTTCGCGCAAGGGGGTGGCTAGGCTCCTTCTTCCGTTACAATGGTGCGCGTATCGGCGACCGCGTTATCGTCGAAGAGGGAGCGCCCTACAGTTACAGAGTTCGCATCCTACGGTGAGGTGAGGCAGGCTCTCTTGGTTGACGTTGTCTTGTTAGGGGTTATACCTTTCCCGGATGCAGCTATTTCACGACCCTTACTATTTATTTGGAAAAGAAGATGAGCAGCAGACAATCTCGCGGTGATTGGCTACTTGAATTCTTGTTGAATGAAAGGGGATGCTCAAATTTTGCCTGCGGAAAATGTTATTATCCAATCCGCGCTAAGCTTATAGGCGAATTGCGCAAAGCTTATTATTGCCGGGAGACTTCAAGCCGGGAGACTTCCGAGATGATTTTCGCGCAGCATCTTCCTCAATTGGAGCCAAAAGTCCTCGAATTTCTGGCAGAGAGCCTAGCAGCTGTACGTCCGCACCCCGGACAGACCGCTTCGGTTGAGACTACAATGTTTGTTATCCTTGGTCTTCACAGCGCCTATTCGCGGCGAGGAGACGAAAATCGACTCGATGAGATGCTCCAAGAATCGTGGGCGGGAACTGTCCTGGCCAAAATGCGGGCCCACTATGAAGCAGTCCAGAAGCGCATACGTAGCCATCGCGAGCGGGAACGAAGCGCCCCATTAGAGCGTGAGCGCAAAAAGGCAGAAAAGGCAGCCCGGCACTTGGCGCGGATTTCAAAAAAAGACGAACGCTACGAAGCATGGCTGATGAAAAAGACGACGTAGACTTCCCGTCTTGGCTGGCGATGTCGAGCAGCTTTAGCCTTTGATCCGCTATCGGGGCTATAGGGACTGCGAACGACTGTCGCCCCGCGGAAATAATTTCCGCATGCTTCCATATTTCCCCGGACTGCCGTTCTGGAATGTCGTACAAGAGTGTCGTAAAAGCATATTAGGTGATCAAGATTTGTTAACCTTCTCAGAGGCTTGAAAGAGGGCGAAATCCCTAGCTGGGAATCCTGGCGCCCCAGCCATTCCTGACTTTTATCATATATAGTTTTCACGCTTTTTGCGAGAATGTGCAAATAGAAACAATTTTAGATTGAATATTGCAGATTCCGCAACACTTTTATGATTTTCTAATTCAGATATCAGGAGTGTACAGTAGTGACCCAAACATTAGAACCAAGTCCATCCCACAACGAACTCCCAAACAAGCCCGATTTCGAATGGATTTTCTGGGTGCTTCCCATCATCGTGTTTGCCGTAATTGCATATCTCGGTGACTGGAAATGGGCGTTTATAATCGGAGGGGGAATTGCCGCGATGCTCTTTGTCTATTTCAAGTTTATCAAGCGATAATAGCCTCATAAGAAGTCATGTGATCTAGGCACCGAGTTTTCTGTATAGATTTCATAAAAAACGCCGCGCATCCAGAGACACGCGGCGTCCAATCTTAAATCTCGCGACGATGCCTTAAAGCGCGATATCAGGCACCTTCTTCACTGGCGCACCCGCAGGGGTCGCGCCGGCACCCTTCAGCGCATCAAGATCGATCTGCGGCGGGGTCGGCAACTGCAGGTGCTCGGCGGTGTAAGCCCATTCCTCACGTACCTTTTCCGGATCGTCATTGAGCTTGGTGCCGTAGCTCGGCACGATCTGGCGGATCTTGGCCTGCCATTCCGGCGTCGCCACCTTGTCCTTGAACACCTTTTCCAGGACGCTGAGCATGATCGGGGCTGCGGTCGATGCACCCGGCGAAGCGCCGAGCAGGCCGGCGATGCTGCCGTCCTGTGCGGAGACGACTTCGGTGCCGAGCCGCAGCACGCCGCCCTTTTCTTCGTCGCGCTTGATGATCTGCACGCGCTGGCCCGCCTGCCACAGGCGCCATTCGCCCTGCTTGGCATTCGGGAAATATTCCTTCAGCGCGGCAAAGCGGTCGTCATCCGACATCATCAGCTGGCCGGCGAGATATTCCACCAGCGGATATTCATCGATGCCCACGCGCACCATCGGCCAGGCGTTGCTGGTCGTGACGGAGGAGACGAGATCGAAATAGGAGCCTTCCTTAAGGAACTTGGTGGAGAAGGTGGCGAAAGGCCCGAACAGAATGACACGCTTGCCACCCAGCACGCGGGTGTCGAGATGCGGCACCGACATGGGCGGCGAGCCGACCGAGGCCTTGCCATAGGCCTTGGCCAGATGCTGCATCGTCACATCGGGGTTTTCGTTGATGAGGAACGAACCGCCCACCGGGAAGCCGGCATAATCATCGGCTTCCGGAATGCCGGACATCTGCAGCAGATGCAGCGCGCCGCCGCCGGCGCCGATGAACACGAATTTCGCATCCACCACCTGTTCGGCATCGGTCTTGGTGTTGGCATAGGTCACGCGCCAGCTGCCATCGGCATTGCGCTGGATGTCGGAGACTTCGCTATTGACCTGCAGGTCGAAATTCTGGTCACCCTGCAGATGCGACACGAACTGGCGGGTAATTTCGCCGAACTCCATGTCGGTGCCGAGCGGCGACCAGGTCGCGCCGATCTTCTGGGAAGGATCGCGGCCTTCCATCATCAGCGGCACCCACTTCTTGATCTGCTCGGGGTCGCTGGAATATTCCATGCCGGCGAAAAGCGGGCTGGCCTTGAGCGCCTGATAGCGCTTTTCCAGATAGGCGATGTTCTCATCACCCCAGACGAAGCTCATATGCGGCGTGTGGTTGATGAAGGAACGCGGGTTTTTCAAGACGCCGTTGCGCACCTGCCAGGCCCAGAACTGCCGGGAAATCTGGAAGGATTCGTTGATGTTGATCGCCTGGGTGATCTTGATGTTGCCGTTGTCGTCTTCCGGCGTGTAGTTGAGTTCCGCAAGCGCCGAGTGGCCGGTGCCGGCATTGTTCCAGCCGTTCGAGCTTTCAAGCGCCACGCCATCCAGCCGCTCCAGCATCTGCATCGACCAGGTCGGCTCCAGTTCGCGCAGCCACACACCGAGCGTCGCGCTCATGATGCCACCGCCGATCAACAGCACATCGACCTTCTTGGCGGTCGTGTTGGCGAGAAGCGGAGAGGAGGGCAGCGCCGCTGCGGCAATCCCGGCAAGCGCGCCACCCAGAACCTGACGGCGGTTCAAAGCGTGGGAAAGGGAAGTGTCCTGGGAGAGATCAGTGAGCTGGGATTTGTCTTGATTGATGGGAGTCACGGCCATACCTGATTCTTGTTTTGTGTTAAAAACATTCCTCCCGACCGCCCCGTTATAGCAAAGCGCAAAGCGGCACAACCCGGACTTTTTCACTCCAGTTCAAGCACTTTTGCAGGTGGCTCGTCGGGACATATGGTCGCAACGGCATTTTTTGCGGTCTTGCGGATTGTCAGTTTTATGACTGCGAAGACCAGACAGGTCTTTCAAACGGTTGAAAGCGGTCTCTGGGCCAAATATCGCGGAACGGCCCACAATCCAGTGCCTGCGGGGCGCAATGGAACGGGCCCCGTGATTTTAGGCAAAAGTTTTTTTCAGGAAAATGACAATAATCCCGAAAAAGTGAAAAGGCCCGCCGTTGCGGGCGGGCCTCGTTCGTTCGGTTTTGGGCCGAAATCTTAGTTTGCGGCGAGGAATTCCGCGCAGTAGCTGGGGCCGTTGACGCCGGGGCGGTCGGAGACCGTGCGCACCGAGGTGATCGTATAATTGCTGGAAACGACCAGTTGCACCGTGCAGGAGAGCGAGGCGGTACGGGCGGGCGAAATCTGGCGACCCTTCTTGCCGTCCTTGCCTTCTTCGAACTTCGCCGGAATGGTGGCCTTCTTGTAACCGCCGCGCCAGTTATAGACGGTGGAGCTGCCGGATTCCGTGTCGCTCAGCGGCGGGCCGAATTTTGCGAAGAAAATGCCTGCCGACTGACCGACCCAGCGTGTTTCCACGGGGCTCTTCTGGGTGAAGGAAGGCACGGAGCCTTCCGATGTCGTGCAGGCGGAGAGCGCAATGGCGAGCCCTGCGAGCGTTACGCTGCGAAATAGCATGGTGAAATGTCCTTTGTGCCGTGTCCGGCATCCCGCCGGTCATACCGTTCCCCTAGCAGATTTGGCGGCGGCGGGCAGGGGAGGTATGCGGCTTGACGAAAATTTCCTGCCACAATTGCTTTTTTGTAACGTTTTTCGGCCCTGCGCCCCTTGCCGCAAGCGCTTGGCGAGGCTGCTTCACTGCGGGGAGGAAACTTGTCATAAAAAATGCAATAAGCCGCTTGTCGAATGCCGGAGGCTGGTCTATAGAAGCGCCGCTGGTCACGGAGTGTAGCGCAGTCTGGTAGCGCACCACGTTCGGGACGTGGGGGTCGGAGGTTCGAATCCTCTCACTCCGACCAGCTGAAAGCCTTGTATTTACGATGGCTTGCAACTCATCCCGATATTTCCTGAAAATCCCTGATGCAAAGTCTCGTGTCGAACTGACGTTTGAGACCCCGGCCGTTTGGTATGCAGTCGCCGACTGCTCGGTACCGACGCCCGCTTGTGCCCTCGATTAGCAATTGCACGAGCATTTCTCATTCTCGTCAGTGCGAGAATGAGAAAGGTAAACAACGGCGGGACGCCGGTAAGAGGCAGTAGGTCTAATCCAGTCGACCATTATCAGCGGTAGCGGTGGTCACCACGCCAGTCGCGACGATCACGCCAATCCCTCCGGTCGCGCCAGTCGCGACGATCATAGTCGCGGTAGTGGCGATCGCGGTCATAGGTGCGGTAATACACGCCGGTCGTGTAGTATCCGCCGCTCCGGTATCCTCTGTCGTCAACACAGCCGCTCAGGATGCCAACCGAAACCAGACAGATCGCTGCGGTTAAAATTTTCATGATCTTTATCTCCCAATGACGAACCCCAACGCGCGCTGGAGTTCGTAGTTCCATGGTTGAGAGAGTGACGTGTCGGCCATTAACCGGGCCTGAACGCGGTTCCACGGGGTTGCCTGAGGATAAGGTCCGTGGGTGCGCGATGGATGACGGCGCAGGCTCCAGCGCCGATTTGGCGGGGTACCATGGCGAGCCATCTTCTCGGTTTTTCCCGCCTTCGCAAACCTGATGCTTTTGACGTTATCAACTGCGAGGAAGCCAATGTCGGCTCAGCCGCAGGGAACGCAAAAGCACTTCAGCCGTTATCCATTCACAACAACGATGGAGGATAATATGCTGAAGGGTATTGCATTGTGGGCTATGGGCGTTCCGATCTTCGTGATCATTCTGCTTTATATGTTCGTGTTTTAAGCGGCGCCTCACACCAACGGCCCGCAACGAAAAAAGGCGACCGTTTTGCGGTCGCCTTTTTGTTTGTATCGGAAACTTTCTCAGTCCAGATCGCTGATCAGCCGCGAGGCCGTGGCCACATCCGTGCGGCGAATGTCGATCTCGTCGCGGTGTCTGGCCAAAAGCTCGCTTGCCAGCAGCTTTTCCGCAAGATCGGCGGGCAGCGAGAGAATGACCCGGTCGCCCTTTTCTTCCGTCGCACCAACGCTGCGTTTACCGGCGATCATGCCGCCTGCAACCGTATTGTTGGTGTCGGGGTCGATCAGGATGAAGGAGCCGGTCGCCCGGTTCTGTTCATAGGCATCGAAGATCGCCGTCTCGTCGAAGGAGAGCCGCACCTTGCCGATGGCATTCATTGGCAGCGAGGTCTCATGCGTCTGCCATTCGCCTTCCTTCAGGTTCAGCTGGCTGATTGGCTGTACGCTGACGCGCTGGCGGCGGCTGCCGCTTTTCAGCCAGTAGCGTTTGCCGGCCTCGATGCCGCCGGGCTGCAAGGCCACGATCTGCGCATCGAAGGCAAGGCCCGTCTGCGGTTGCGCCTCGATGGAAACGATCATGTCGCCGCGCGAGACATCCACCTGACGGTCAAGCACGAGGGTGACGGCATCACCGGCGACGGCAGCGTTGCGCACCAGATCGAAAGTGACGATCTGCTTGACATTGGCGACCATGCCAGAGGGCAAAACCACGACGCTGTCGCCCGGCTTCACCGAACCGCCGGCAACCGTGCCCTGATAACCGCGGAAGCTCTCACCCGGCCGCGAGACGCGCTGTACGGGCAGGCGGAAGCCGCCGGACTGCGCGGAGCGCACGGTGGCAAGCTCCAGCGTTTCCACCAGCGTCGGGCCTTCATACCAGGGCATGGAGGCCTTGCCTGATAGCACGACATTTTCGCCCTTCAGCGCCGACATCGGAATGGCGGTGATCTGCTTGATGCCGAGATTGGAGGCGAATTCGCGGAATTCATGGGCGATCAGTTCGAAACCGGCCTTGTCGTAATTCGTCAGGTCGATCTTGTTGATCGCCAGCACGAATTGCCGGATGCCCATCAGCGCCGCGATGGTGGCGTGACGGCGGGTCTGTTCGAGAATGCCGGTGCGCGCATCGACGAGCAGCACGGCGAGATCGGCCGTCGAAGCGCCGGTCGCCATGTTGCGGGTATATTGCTCATGGCCGGGGGTGTCGGCGACGATGAAGGCGCGCCGGTCGGTGGCGAAATAACGATAGGCAACATCGATGGTGATGCCCTGTTCGCGCTCGGCCTGCAAACCATCCAGCAGCAGTGCGAAATCGGGCAGGCCGAGATCGTTCTGCTTGCCGCTGTCGCGGTGCAGGGTGGCGGCCTGGTCTTCCTTGACGGCCTTGGTGTCCCAGAGAAGACGGCCGATCAGGGTCGATTTGCCGTCATCGACGCTGCCGCAGGTGATGAGGCGCAGCGGACGCGTATCGCGCGTTGCCTTCGAGTGTTCGGCAAACGGCAGAATGGTGGCGGAAGAGGGGGGATTGATAGCGGCGGCACTCATCAGAAATACCCCTCGCGCTTCTTTTTCTCCATCGAGCCGGACTGGTCGCGGTCAATCGCGCGGCCCTGCCGTTCGGAAACGGTGGCGATTTCCAGCTCGGCGATCACGTCCTGAAGCGTCGCCGCCTCGGAACGGATGGCGCCGGTCAGCGGGAAGCAGCCGAGCGTGCGGAAGCGGATCGAGCCGTGCTTGATCTCTTCGCCGGGCAGCAGTTCCAGCCGCTCGTCTTCGGCAAGGATCATCATGCCGTCACGCTCGATATAGGGGCGCTCGGCCGCGTAATAGAGCGGCACCAGCGGAATGTTTTCCGCCTCGATGTAACGCCAGATATCGACTTCGGTCCAGTTGGACAGCGGGAAGGCGCGCACGCTTTCGCCCTTGCGAACCATGCCGTTATAGATGTTCCACAGTTCCGGACGCTGGTTGCGCGGGTCCCATTTATGATCGGGCGTGCGGAAGGAGTAGATGCGCTCCTTGGCGCGGCTCGCTTCTTCGTCGCGCCGTGCGCCGCCGAAGGCGGCATCGAACTGGCCGGCATCCAGCGCCTGACGCAGCGCTTCGGTCTTCATGATGTCGGTGTAAAGCGCCGATCCATGCGAGAAAGGTGTGACGTTCTCCGCCGCACCGCGCGGATTGGTGTGGGAGATCAGGTCGAGATCATATTCCTTGACGATGTTGTCGCGGAATTCGATCATTTCCTTGAACTTCCAGCCGGTATTGACGTGCAGCAGCGGGAAGGGGATGCGACCCGGGAAAAACGCCTTGCGCGCCAGGTGCAGCAGCACGGACGAATCCTTGCCGATGGAATAGAGCATCACAGGGTTATCGAATTCGGCGGCGACTTCGCGGAAAATATGAATAGCTTCGTTTTCAAGCGCCTTCAGATGGGGATCGAGCGGCGGCTTGGATGCGACAGTATTCTTGCTGTCCGTCTCGTGGACTGCGTTGGACATTGTGAACTCCGGGAGATGTACTGAATGATTATCGTTGCGGGATGGCGGAAATGGCGGATGTCTGCTCCGCACCGGCGACGTGAAGACCGCATTCGCGCTTCTCGTCGTTTTCCCACCACCATCGTCCGGCGCGCTCAGGCTCGCCGGGCTTGATGGCGCGCGTACACGGCTCACAGCCGATGGAGGGGTAACCGCGCTGATGCAACGGGTTGACGGGGATGTTTTCCTTGGCGACATGCGCCTTGATGAGGTCGATATCCCAGTCCGCCAGGGGATTGATCTTGATGAGATTGCGCTCCGCATCAAATTCGGCAAACGGCGTCGTGGCGCGATTGCCGGACTGGCCGCGGCGAAGGCCGGTGATCCAGAAGGCAGCGCCATCAAGCGCCTTGCCGAGCGGGATCAGCTTTCTGACATGACAGCAGGCGTGGCGCGCTTCAACACTCTCGTAAAAACCGTTCAGGCCGTATTTTTCGGCATAGGCGTCGATATCGTCCTGTTCCGGGCGGAAGCGCCGGATTTCGATGCCGAAACGCTCTTCGGTTTCATCGATGAGATCGACGGTTTCCTTAAACAGCCGCCCGGTCTCCAGCGTCACGACATCGATCGGCAGGCGATGCGTGCCGATGGCAGCGGTGATGACCTGATCCTCGATGCCGAGGCTGGTGGTGAAGACGGCGCGCCCGCCAAGACTGGCGATAAACGAAAGCCGACCCGCCAGATCGAGCCCGGCAAGCGTGGCATCGAGGGAGGCGGTATCGGCTAAGGCATTTGCTGAATTGATCGTCATTGTCACGTCCGGGATTTCCATGGCCGATTATTGTGGAAATTCGGCCCTGCGAACAGAAATGACAGTCTTTGTGCGCTGCACTTCAGAGCAAAAATGCCTCACGCGTGCAGGGTATGAGCAAAAGATACCCGTTCACCTTCTTCGCAGCTTGGATTTGAATTGTGACAACTTCTACGCTAAGCCGGAATTGCCGGGTTTCCGGGCTTGTGGTCTACTGGTTTTACAATGATTTCGCAGAAGGCAAAATATGCGCTAAGGGCGCTCCTTTCGCTGGCTAAGGCCGACGGCGCCTGTCCTGTGCAGATTTCCGACATTGCCCGCGAACAGGCCATCCCGAAAAAGTTTCTGGAACAGATCCTTCTCGAAATGAAGAAGGAACGTCTCGTCGAAAGCCGGCGTGGCAAGCAGGGCGGTTATCTTCTGGCGCGCCCGGCCGCAGACATCACCTTCGGCGAGGTGCTGCGCCTCATCGACGGGCCGCTTGCCCCCTTGCCCTGCCTGTCGCAGACCGCCTATCGCCGCTGCGAGGATTGCGATGGCGAAAAGCAGTGCGAAATCCGCCACGTCTTTGCCCGCGTGGCCGACGCGACGCGCAACATCCTTTTCAACACCACCATCGCCGATGCGGTGGCGGGTGTCGAAGTGCCCGAGCTTTTGACGGCCTAGCACCACACCATCCACGACCTCCACCCACGACCTCCATCGTCATCCTCGGGCTTGACCCGAGGATCCATGGTCAGGCTGGGTTGTGGATCCTCGGGTCACGCCCGAGGATGACCGGGGGAGAGGGATACCGGCCTGTCGGCACATGGTCTTGCAACTTGTGACACGAGTTTCGCAGTGGTGGATGCTCAAACAACGAAACAGGCGGCAGAGCCCTTAGCTGTCGCCCTCCTGCGTCCCCCAAACGAAAAAATCGTCTAAAACCCCATAATATTTTTCGCCATCGCGGCAAAAAATCGGCAAAAATGTGAAACGGTTTTGCATTCAGCAAAGTTTTACACGACGCTTGTTGCGCCTTTCGCTTATGCTGCGCTGTATTTGTTGCCCGGGAAAACGCTCTCGGGAAACACTTTTTCGATCGTATTCGGCCTCATTGACCAACTCTACTCAACCGGTAGAGTTAAGCCATCGCAATCAGGAGGGAATACCGATGTCCAAGCTTCTGTCCGGTTTGAGCGTTGTCGCGCTTGGCCTTTCACTGGCACTTGGCGGCGCTGGCTCGGCCGCCGCGCAGACCAAGCTGCTCAACGTGTCCTACGATCCGACCCGTGAGCTCTACAAGGATTTCAACGAGGCCTTCGCCAAGAAGTGGAAGGCCGATACCGGTGAGGATGTCACGATCCAGCAGTCGCATGGCGGCTCCGGCAAGCAGGCGCGCTCGGTCATCGACGGTCTGGAGGCGGATGTGGTGACGCTGGCGCTGCAGAGCGACATCGACGCCATCGTTCAAAATTCCGGCAAGATCAACAAGGACTGGCGCACCCGCCTGCCGCATAATTCCTCGCCTTACACCTCCACCATCGTTTTCCTGGTGCGCAAGGGCAACCCGAAGGGCATCCATAATTGGGGTGATCTGGTGAAGGGCGATATCCAGATCGTCACGCCGAACCCCAAGACTTCGGGCGGCGCACGCTGGAACTATCTTGCTGCCTGGGCCTGGGCCAATGAAGAATTCAAGGGCGATCAGGAAAAGATCAAGGCCTATGTCGGCGATCTCTACAAGCGCGCCCCGGTTCTCGATACCGGCGCCCGCGGCTCCACGGTCACTTTCGCACAGCGCCAGATCGGCGACGTGCTGCTGGCCTGGGAAAACGAAGCCTATCTCGCTGGCCAGGAATTCGGCGCTGATGCCTTCGATATCGTCGTGCCGCCGATCTCGATCCTTGCCGAACCGCCGGTTGCCGTGGTTGACGCCAATGTCGACGCCAAGGGCACCCGCAAGGCGGCGGAAGCCTATCTGCAATATCTCTATTCCGACGAAGGACAGAATATTGCGGCCAAGCACTTCTACCGTCCGTCCAATCCCGCCGTGGTCTCCAAGGACCTGCTGAAGCAGCTGCCCGATATCAAGCTCGTCACCATCGATGATCCGATCTTCGGTGGTTGGGCCAAGGCGCAGCCGGAACATTTTGGCGATGGCGGCATCTTCGACCAGATTTACAAGCCCGCAAAGTAAGCGGATGATGGGGTGAAACGCGATCACCCGTCCGCAGGGACAAGACAATAAGAGCCTGATCGACCGGACGCCGTGCCGGTCGATACTTTATAATAAACGCCGGGGAACGCCGGCTCCCAGAGGGCATTTCCAGGAAAAGCGGACCCCGGTTTCCTGTCCTGGAAATGTACAAAAACAAAGATTATCCGGAGCCTTGATGAGCAATAATACATCCGGAAACAGGTGGAAATGGCGGCAGTCGAGCGTCATACCCGGCTTCGGCCTGACGTTTGGCTACACCGTCACCTATCTGTTTCTCATCATTCTTATTCCGCTCGGCGGCCTCGTCTGGTCCACGGCGAAACTTGGTTTTGCAGATTTTATCGCGATTGCCACCGATAGCCGCACGCTGAATGCGCTGCGCGTCAGCTTCGGCACCGCCTTCATCGCCGCTTTGGTCAACGCCGTTTTCGGCGTCATCGTCGCCTGGGTGCTGACGCGTTACCGGTTTCCCGGTCGCCGCTTCGTGGATGCCATCGTCGATCTGCCCTTTGCCCTGCCAACGGCGGTGGCCGGTATTGCGCTCACCACGCTTTATGCCAATCGCGGCTGGGTCGGCTCGCTGTTCGAACCCTTCGGCATCAAGATCGCGTTCACGCCGACCGGCATCGTCATCGCGCTTATCTTCATCGGCCTGCCCTTCGTGGTGCGCACGGTGCAGCCGGTCATGGAGGAGATCGACCGTCAGGTGGAAGAAGTGGCGGCAACGCTCGGCGCCAACCGCTTCCAGACCATCACCCGCGTTCTGCTGCCAAGCCTCACGCCCGCCATCCTCACCGGTTTTGCGCTCGCCTTCGCGCGCGGCGTCGGCGAATATGGCTCGGTCATCTTCATCGCCGGCAATATTCCGTATGTCTCGGAAATCGCGCCGCTCCTCATCGTCATCAGGCTGGAGGAGTTCAACTATGCGGCCGCGACCGGCATCGCCACCATCATGCTGATCATCTCCTTCGCCATGCTGTTCCTCATCAATCTCATTCAGGCCTGGAGCCGCAAGAGGTACGGTTATGTCTGAGACCGCTTCCCGCACCTCGCCCCGGCCGTTTCGCGATCCCGCCAGCGAGAGCCTTCCCGCCCGGCTGGCGCTGATAACTGTCGCCTTCCTGTTCCTTGCAGCCTTCCTCGTGCTGCCGCTTGTCTCGGTGTTCTTCGAAGCCTTCCGCAAAGGCGGGGAAGCCTTCTGGGAAGCCGTCGTCGAGCCTGATGCGCTGTCGGCCATTCGCCTCACGCTGCTTGTCGCCGCTATTTCGGTGCCGCTCAACGTGGTCTTCGGGGTTGCCGCCGCCTGGGCGATCGCCAAGTTCGAATTCAAGGGCAAGGCGTTCCTGATCACGCTGATCGACCTGCCATTTTCGATTTCGCCGGTTATTTCAGGTCTGGTCTATGTCATCCTGTTTTCCGCCCACAGCGTGCTTGGCCCATGGCTGAAGAGTTACGGCATCGAAATCCTGTTTGCGGTGCCGGGCATCGTGCTCGCCACCATCTTCGTCACCTTTCCCTTCGTCGCGCGCGAGTTGATCCCGCTGATGCAGGATCAGGGCAATGGCGATGAGGAGGCGGCGATTTCGCTTGGCGCTTCCGGCTGGCAGACCTTCTGGTATGTCACGCTGCCGAATATCAAATGGGGCCTGCTTTACGGCGTGCTGCTCTGCAACGCCCGCGCCATGGGGGAATTCGGCGCCGTTTCCGTCGTGTCAGGCCATATTCGCGGTGAGACCAACACCATGCCGCTGCATGTGGAGATACTCTATAATGAGTACAATATCGGCGCGGCCTTCGCTGTGGCGACGCTGCTGGCCGGTCTGGCACTGGTGACGCTCGTTCTCAAAACCATTCTCGAAATACGCTTTGGCGCGGGCAACGCAGCCGGCAAGCATTGAAAGGCATCTTCATGGAAGTGAAAGTTTCCGGCATCACCAAGCAGTTCGATCGGTTTCCGGCGCTGAACGACGTGTCGCTCGACATTCGTTCCGGTGAGTTGATCGCGCTGCTCGGTCCTTCCGGCTCCGGCAAGACGACGTTGCTGCGTCTGATCGCCGGCCTCGAACAGCCGACGCAGGGTCAAATCTTTTTCGGCGATGAGGATGCGTCGCACCGCACGGTGCAGGAGCGCAACGTCGGTTTCGTGTTCCAGCACTATGCGCTGTTCCGCCATATGACGGTGGCCGACAATATCGCCTTCGGCCTCAAGGTGCGCCCCTCCGCCAACCGCCCGCCGAAAGTCGAGATCCGCAAACGCGTATCCGAACTTCTCGACATGGTGCATCTCTCCGGTCTTGAAAAGCGCTATCCAACCCAGCTTTCCGGCGGCCAGCGCCAGCGCGTGGCGCTGGCCCGCGCTGTCGCCATCGAGCCGAAGGTCCTGCTTCTCGATGAACCCTTCGGCGCGCTCGATGCCAAGGTGCGCAAGGAGCTGCGCCGCTGGCTGCGCGAATTCCACGACCGCACCGGCCACACCACCGTTTTCGTCACCCACGATCAGGAAGAGGCACTGGAACTGGCCGACCGCGTCGTCGTCATGAGCCAGGGCAAGATCGAACAGGTCGGCACGGCCGATGACGTCTATGACACACCGAATTCTCCTTTCGTCTTCTCCTTCATCGGCGAATCCTCCAGCCTGCCGGTGACGATCCGCGATGGCCATGTGCTGTTCCAGGGCGAAAGCATCGGCATCGATGAGAGCGGCACGGGCGAGGGCGAGCTGTTCTTCCGGCCGGAAGATGTGGTGTTGACGGATGAGAAGGACGCGCTTTACGGCAAGGTCACCACCTGTCGCCGCCTTGCCGGCACCCGTATCGCCGAAATCGACATCGCCAATAACGGCCACGAGCCCTATCACCTCGAAATCGAAGTGCCGCTCAACGCCGCCGTGGCTGTTGGCGCGGAACTGCGCTTCCGCCCGACGCGGTGGAAGGTGTTTGGGAAGAAGTAGGCAGAAGCGGCGCGATTGGCGGCGTTGGTTCTGCAGTCGCCCTCAGTTCCCCGTCATACCGGCCTCGAGCCGGTATCCAGCCAGCCCAAATCCTTGGGCTGAAAGGAATCTCCCCGCCGCGCAGATGCGCGCCAGCTGGATGCCGGGTCATCTTCGGGCTTGGTCCGGGGACCGGCATGACGGGAAAGATGTAACCAGCAACACAAGACGCCGAATTTATAGCGCCAAATTACCCACACCCTCATTCCTGTGCTTGTCACAGGAATCCAGCCGACGCGCGTCTGCGCGACGAAAAAGACTCCTCCAGCCCAAAGACTTGGTCTGGCTGGATCTCTGTGACAAGCACAGAGATGAGGGAGGGGATGCACACAGATAGGGGGAGAAGCTACACGGAGGTGAGCCAGGCACACGTACCGGCCCCACAAATGCAGAAACGGAAAAGGGCCGCTGAAGCGACCCTTCCATGAGTTTGGTCCTGTTTACAGACCCGGGACTGTTTCTCAACGTTCCGAAGGCAGAAGAGGTTTACAACGAGGGTTGCCCCGTCGAAAACACACCCTTTCCATTGCCTGCACCAGAGACCGAAATCTCACTAGACATTGGATCACCTCCTTCCGATACGTTGAACATAACTAGAAGGTAGTACGATTCGTGAGTAATGCAAGAGGTGTTGCTTTAATCTGCCGCCGGACAGTTATGCCGCATCTGCAGCCTTCACGTCGAATTCGAAGTGGATGCTGTCATAGGGAAACTCCACGCCGGTCTCGTTCCGGTCGATAATGCCGGCATGGAGGAGCGACGTCACATCGCGATGAACGGCCTGCACGTCCCGCCCGACCCGACGGGCAACCTCCCGGATGGAAAGCGGTCCCTGTCCGGCGAGAGCCTTAACGATGGCAAGGCGCAATGGCGCGAGAATGCGGTGCAAATCCTCGTAACTGGAAAATTCGACTGATGGTTTCGCCTCCATCGGCTTTCCAGACATCGCCAGATTTCCGGCGGTAACAAAGCGGCTCTTTATGTCCTTGATCGTGCTGAGACGGACAGTAAGCGCTGTCATGACAAGATCCTTTCCATATCCGCTTCAAAAGCGTCGAACAGGGCTTCAAGTGAGGTGAATGTGATTACGTCTTCACGTCCATCCATATGACGATGATCGCCTTTGCCGCGTTCATTGTCATAACGCAAAACACATCTCCCTTTGATCACCAGCGCGAGCCGATATTTGAACGGATGGAGACTTCCGGGAACAGGCTCAGGCAAATGCCACAGGACAACCTCAAAGAAGGCCGTTTCATCGATCACTTTACGCGTCTTTTGGAGCAAAACAGCCTTCATGTTGTTATTCATGACAACATGAAGGCTTGTTGTCAATGAAAACAACACATGTGGTTCAAGACACTCGCATCACGATCTTGCCGATATGATTGCTGCTTTCCATCAGCCGGTGCGCTTCCACGACCTCATCCAGCGCAAAGACCCGGTTGATGACCGGCGCGACCTTGCCGCTTTCGACGAGCGGCCAGACCAGTTCGGTGAGGTCGTCGCGGATGGCGCGTTTTTCGTCGGCGGTGCGTGGCCGCATGGTGGAGCCGGTGACGGTGAGGCGTTTGACCATGATGGGGCGCAAATCGACTTTCTCGGCCGTCGTGCCACCCAGAAAGGCGATGATGGAGAGGCAGCCGTCCCTGGCGAGTGCGGCGATGTTCTTTTCGAAATAGGCCGCACCGATCATGTCGAGAACCACATCCACACCCTTGCCGCCGGTCTCGGCCTTGATGACGGCGGCGAAATCCTCTTCGCGGTAATTGATCGCCCGTCTGGCGCCAAGCTTGACGCAGGCGTCGCATTTTTCCGCGGAGCCGGCCGTCGCATAGACCTCAGCACCAAAGGCTTTGGCGAGCTGGATGGCTGTTGTGCCGATACCGCTGGTGCCGCCGTGGATCAGCACGCTTTCGCCTTCGGTGAGGCCCGCCATCTGGAAGAGATTGGCCCAGACCGTAAAGAAGGTTTCCGGCAGCGCTGCGGCTTTGATGGCATCATAACCCTTGGGGAAGGGCAGCGCCTGCCCGGCCGGCACGGTGCAATATTCCGCATAGCCGCCGCCATTGGCGAGCGCGCAGATTTTATCGCCCGGTTTGAATTCGGTCACACCTTCGCCGAGCGCAACCACTTCACCGGCAATTTCCAGGCCAAGGATCGGGCTTGCATCTTTGGGCGGCGGATAGATGCCCTGTCTCTGCGCGACATCGGGGCGGTTGACGCCCGCCGCCTCGACCTTGACCAGAATTTCGCCTTTGGCCGGTTTCGGCAAAGCCATCTGCGAAAGCCGCATGACCTCCGGGCCGCCATGGGAAGGAAGGTCGATGAAGCGCATTGTTTCGGGCAGGGTCGTGGGATCGGACATGGGCGAGGGCAACTCCCTGAGGATTGGCGTTACCTTAAAATGTAGGCCGGATGCGTCCTTTAGGGAAGGCGGCTCTTTGACGCTGGGGTACGTTGGGCGTTGTTGGTTCGCATGGGCGTGGAGTGAGCGGCTTTACCCCCCCTCTGCCCTGCCGGGCATCTCCCCCACAAGGAGGGAGACCATGCGCGGCGAGGTTTCGCCCTTATAAAAAGTTTGAGAATGGAACAGAGAAAGAGCCGCTTGCCGATCTCCCTCCTTGTGGGGGAGATGCCCGGCAGGGCAGAGGGGGGTAAAGCCGCACACTCCGGGCCAACCGGATTCTAAACTCGCCCCTTGTTTCTCAATTTGTCTCGCCGAACACCCGGATGACCAGCCCGCCTTCGCTTTCCTTGGCGGCGGTTTTCACACTGGCGATTTCGCTGCCGATACGCTCGGGATTGGCGATGATCAGGCCTTTCGGCAGGGTGAGGACACCGATCGAGCAGCGCAGCAGGGCAAAATCCCGCTCATTGCCGCGGCGGTCGAGCCCGACCATGTGGCCGGCCTCGCGGTCCTCGGGCGAATAGAGTTCCGCCACGTCGTCGTGAAAATCGCTGAGCAGGCGTTCGAGGATTTCCGTCAGCTCTTCCACCGTCCAGTCACGCACGCCGACGAAGAAATCGTCGCCGCCAATATGGCCGAGAAAGCAGTCGCCAGCGAAAAAGTAGCGGCGCATCAGCGCTGAAAACAGGGTGATGGCGTGGTCGCCGGCGTTGAAGCCGTATTTATCGTTGAAGGGTTTGAAATTGTCGAAGTCGCAATAGCAGAAGAACCGCGTCTCGTCGCCGTCGCCGCAGCTGTCGGCAATGAAGCCACCAATGGCGCGGTTGCCGGGCAGCGCGGTCAGCGGGTTCTGATCCTGCGCCATCTTCAGCTGTTTCTCATTGATGACCTTGATGAGCGAGGCCGCCGAGACGATGCCGGCATAACGCATGTTCTCGGTCAGGATGATGCAGGCGCTGCCGCCCATGCTGGCGAACATGTTCATCAGCTGGTCGGCATCCGCATCGAGGCCGACGATCGGCGCGGGATCGACGAAATGGGAAATCGTGCGCTCATAAATCTTGTTCTTGAGCAGGTCGCGGCCGAAAGGCCGATAGATATATTCCTTGAGGTGATATTCGTTGATGACGCCGCGCGGTTCGCCATTGGCGTTGAGAACCGGGAAAAATGCCTGCTGCGGGTTTCTGCGAAACAACTCGAAGACATTGTCGACGCTGTCATGTTCATAGACGGTGGGAAGACGCTCGATTTCCCGGCGGATCAATATTTCGTCCAGCGACTGGCTGCTGCGCCGCGCCACACCCATGCGGTTGAGATGCGGAAAGCTCTCCGGTAGCTCGCTGGTGAAGACCGTCGGCCTGGCGATCAGCCAGCCCTGCACCAGATCGACGCCATATTCGCGGCAGGTCAGGAACTCCGCTTCCGTTTCGATGCCTTCGGCAATCACCCGCACACCGAGAACATGGGCGATGTTGACGATATTGCGCACGAGGTGCTGCTTGCGCGGAAGATGATCGACGCCACTGATGAAGTGCCGGTCGATCTTCAGGTAGTCCAGCGGATAGTCGCACAAAAGCTTCATCTCGCCGTGACCGGCGCCGAAATCATCGATCGCCAGCTTGAAGCCTTCCTTGCGCATGCGGGCAATCAGCGCCGTGAATTCCGGCACACTGGTATTGTCGAAACGTTCGGAAAGCTCAAAGCAGATGGAGGAGGCCGGAATGCCTGCCCGCGCCAGATGGCCGACCAGCTTGTCGAGAATGGCATCGCCATGCGGGATCAGCCGCACATCGAGATTGAGGAACAGCGTGGTGGAGGAAAAGTCGGGCAGGGTGGAGAACTTTGCCAGCGCCCGGCTTGCCAGCATCTGCTCGAAAGCCTTCAGTTCGCCATCGGCAGCAGCCTGGTCGAGAAGCGCCAGCGGATTGGCAAAACCAAGCCGGTCATGGCCGCGCATCAGCGATTCATAACCGAAAATCGTGCCCGTCGTCGCCTCGACAATCGGCTGAAACGCGGTTTCGAGCGCAAGTTTCGCCATGGGAAACATATGCCCGGAGGCAAACCGCCTTATGACATCGTTCTCCATCGTGACGGCCTGCATTTCGTTCTCCACAATTGGCCGGCCCCCCGTTATTGCATGGCGTGAAAAATCCGCCACAACGGGGCCGTTTCTTTTACGGCGAACAATTGCAGATGACAGGTCAACAAAAGCTTTCACGACTGTGAAGCTTTGATGAACGTTTTGTCACAACCCCCTCAATATAACGGGGTTGCCGGACAGGGCCTCAGGCCCGGCGCGCATGCCCGGTGTGAGCGGCGTAAAGTTCCGCAACATTCATGCGTTCCCGGTCCGCTTCGACCGGGGCGGAAGGCCTTGTTTCGTTATTGTGTTGGGCAGAGGCCGCCCATAGCCGCAGCGCGGCCCTGACGACCTCGCTGCCGGATGCGTAAGCGCCGCAATTCACGGCTTCACGCATTCTTGCTGCCTGTTCCGGGGAAATCGATACTGTTACCATTGGCATGATATCACTCCCTTCTTTAAACGCTGCGATCGAGCCCTTGATGTCCAATTTGCGGACCGGGTACCGTCGTGGTCTATGGCGGGCGTTTTTATCGTTTTTCGTCTGGCGCCGCTTCCAGCGAAATTTGTATCACTTCCCATATTAGCACGAAACGCGTTTCATTCCCAATTCGCAGTATATCACGGTTTAGTTTTTCCCCTGTGAGGAGGGAAAGCGAGCCGGATGCGAGCCGCGCCGCAGCGCAAGGTTCATCAGGTTGCTCGGTATTTATGAGATTATCGGAACAAGGCGGCGGAAAATATGATCCATCGCAAATCCGCGACATAAAATGGCGCGTTTTTTATTGATTGATCGATCAATCAAGAATAATTTGCCATCCGTCAAGGAGACGACTATGCCCAAGATCGGAATGGAGCCTTTGCGCCGCAAGGCGCTTGTGGATGCGGCATTGCGCACCATCGGCCACCATGGTTCGCTGAATGTGACGATGTCTGACATTGCCCGGGAAGCGGGCGTGTCGGCGGCCCTTGCGCATCATTATTTCGGCAGCAAGCAGCAGCTTCTTCTGGAAACCATCCGCAGCCTGCTGCGCGACCTTAGGCGCGATGCCGTGGCGGCGCTGACCCGCGCTTCCGGCCCGCGCGAGAGGCTGAGCGCCATCGTGCACGTCTCCTTCCAGAGCGACCAGTTCACGCCGGAAACGGTGGCGGCATGGCTTGCCTTTTATGTCGAGGCGCAGCGTTCGGAGGAGACCCGGCGGCTGCTGGTGATTTATTCCCGCCGCCTGCGCTCCAACCTCATGGCAAGCCTCTCCCGGCTTTGCCCGCCCGATGACGCGGCGCGGATCGCCGAGGGGGCAGCGGCCCTGATCGACGGGCTCTATATCAGGCACAGCCTGCGTTCGGCCCCGCTTGGCATCGCCTCCGCGCCGGCGCTTGTCGAGGATTATTTCGACATGCAGCTCAAACACTATCCAGATGGACAGCGCCCCAAGCCGTCCATCCGCGTTCTTTAAGGAGACTTCGACATGACCATCGCGACGCCGCTCAAGGCGCAGCCCAAAGCCTCGCATTTCATCGACGGCACCTATGTCGAAGACACTGCCGGCACAGTGATCGAGAGCATCTTTCCGGCCACCGGCGAGGTTATCGCAAGGCTGCATGCGGCAACCCCGGCGATTGTCGAGCGCGCCATCGCCTCGGCCAAACGCGCCCAGAAGGAATGGGCGGCAATGAGCCCCATGGCCCGTGGCCGTATCCTCAAGCGTGCCGCCGATATCATGCGTGAACGCAACGATGCGCTTTCGACGCTGGAGACACTCGATACCGGCAAGCCGATCCAGGAAACCATTGTCGCCGACCCGACGTCCGGCGCGGATGCCTTCGAATTTTTCGGCGGCATCGCGCCTTCCGCGCTGAACGGCGATTACATCCCGCTCGGCGGCGATTTCGCCTATACCAAGCGCGTGCCGCTCGGCGTCTGCGTCGGCATCGGCGCATGGAACTATCCGCAGCAGATCGCCTGCTGGAAGGCGGCGCCCGCGCTGGTCTCCGGCAACGCCATGGTCTTCAAACCTTCGGAAAACACCCCGCTCGGCGCATTGAAGATCGCCGAAATCCTGATCGAGGCCGGTCTGCCCAAGGGCCTGTTCAACGTCATTCAGGGTGATCGTGATACCGGCCCGCTATTGGTCAATCACCCCGATGTCGCCAAGGTCTCGCTCACCGGCTCGGTGCCGACCGGCCGCAAGGTGGCCGCCGCCGCCGCCGGGCATCTCAAGCACGTGACCATGGAACTCGGCGGCAAGTCGCCGCTGATCGTCTTCGACGACGCCGATATCGAAAGCGCCGTCGGCGGGGCCATGCTCGGCAATTTTTATTCCTCCGGCCAGGTCTGCTCCAACGGCACGCGCGTCTTCGTGCAGAAAAAGGCCAAGGACCGTTTCCTCGAAAATCTGAAGCGCCGCACCGAAGCGATGATCCTCGGTGATCCGCTCGATTATGCCACCCATCTCGGCCCGCTGGTTTCCAAGGCCCAGCAGGAGAAGGTTCTCGCCTATATCGAAAAGGGCAAGGCGGAAGGCGCGACGCTGGTGACCGGCGGCGGCATTCCCAACAATGTCTCGGGCGAGGGTGCCTATGTGCAGCCGACCGTTTTTGCCGACGTGACCGACAACATGACCATCGCCCGTGAGGAAATCTTCGGGCCGGTTATGTGTGTGCTGGATTTCGATGACGAGGATGAGGTTCTCACCCGCGCCAACGCCACCGAATTCGGGCTGGCCGGCGGCGTCTTCACCGCCGATCTTGCCCGCGCCCACCGTGTGGTCGATGCGCTCGAGGCGGGTACGCTTTGGATCAACACCTATAATCTCTGCCCGGTGGAAATCCCCTTCGGCGGCTCGAAACAATCCGGCTTCGGGCGGGAGAATTCGGCGGCGGCGCTCGAGCATTATAGCGAGTTGAAGACGGTTTATGTGAGCACGGGGAAGGTGGACGCGCCTTATTGACGGTTGGCGGGTGGGGCTTACCCCCCTCTGCCCTGCCGGGCATCTCCCCCACAAGGGGGGAGATCGATCTGCGGCGAGGTCCCGCCCATCTCCACGTTTGAGATTGAAGTGACAAACGCGCGTCTTGCCGATCTCCCTCCTTGTGGGGGAGATGCCCGGCAGGGCAGAGGGGGGTAAGCCCCACCCAAAACCGGAACCCTTGGGAAAGAAACGGTAATGCAAGCAGATTACATCATCGTCGGCTCCGGCTCCGCAGGTTCCGCCATCGCCTATCGCTTGTCGGAGGACGGTCGTTATTCCGTCATCGTCATCGAGGCCGGGGGGTCGGATTTCGGCCCCTTCATCCAGATGCCGGCCGCACTCGCCTGGCCGATGAGCATGAAGCGTTACAATTGGGGTTACCACTCCGAACCCGAACCGAACCTCAACAACCGCCGCATCACCGCACCCCGCGGCAAGGTCATCGGCGGCTCGTCCTCCATCAACGGTCTCGTCTACGTGCGCGGCCATGCCGAGGATTTCAACCGCTGGGAAGAACTCGGCGCGCAGGGATGGGCCTATGCGGATGTGCTGCCCTATTTCAAGCGCATGGAACACAGCCATGGCGGCGAAGAAGGCTGGCGCGGCACGGATGGGCCGCTGCATGTGCAGCGCGGCCCGGTGAATAATCCGCTGTTCCACGCCTTCATTCAGGCCGGCGCGCAGGCCGGCTTCGAGCTGACCGACGACTATAACGGCTCCAAGCAGGAAGGTTTCGGCCTGATGGAGCAGACCATCCACAACGGCCGTCGCTGGTCCGCCGCCAATGCTTATCTGCGGCCGGCGCTGAAGCGCGGCAATGTTACGCTGGTTGGCGGTTTCGCCCGCAAGATCGTCATCGACAATGGCCGCGCCGTGGGTGTGGAGATCGAGCGCAAGGGCGTGGTCGAAACCATCAAGGCCAATCGCGAAGTCATCGTGTCCGCATCCTCATTCAATTCGCCGAAGCTGCTGATGCTGTCGGGCATCGGCCCCGCTGCGCATCTGAAGGACATGGGCATCGAGGTGAAGGCGGATCGTCCGGGTGTGGGCGCAAACCTCCAGGACCATATGGAGTTCTATTTCCAGCAGGTCTCCACCAAACCGGTCTCGTTATATTCCTGGCTGCCATGGTTCTGGCAGGGCGTGGCCGGCGCGCAATGGCTGCTGTCGAAAGGCGGGCTTGGCGCTTCCAACCAGTTCGAGGCCTGCGCCTTCCTGCGCTCCGCACCGGGCCTGAAGCAGCCTGATATCCAGTATCATTTCCTGCCCGTCGCCATTTCCTATGACGGCAAGGCGGCGGCGAAAAGCCATGGTTTTCAGGTGCATGTCGGCTACAACCTGTCGAAATCACGCGGCAACGTCACGCTGCGCTCAGCCGATCCGAAGGATGATCCGGTCATTCGTTTCAACTATATGAGCCACCCGGAAGACTGGGAAAAATTCCGCCATTGCGTGCGTCTGACCCGCGAAATCTTCAGCCAGAAAGCTTTCGACGATTTTCGCGGACCGGAAATCCAGCCGGGTGAAAAAGTGGCGAGCGACGATGAGATCGACGCCTTTTTGCGGGAGCATCTGGAAAGCGCCTATCACCCCTGCGGCACCTGCCGGATGGGCGACAGGGACGATCCGATGGCTGTCGTCGATCCCGAATGCCGGGTCATCGGCGTGGAGGGCCTGCGTGTCGCCGACAGTTCGATCTTCCCGCATGTGACCTATGGCAACCTCAACGGCCCGTCGATCATGACCGGCGAAAAGGCCGCCGATCATATTCTCGGCAAAACCCCGTTGCCGCGTTCCAATCAGGAACCGTGGGCGAACCCGCGCGCGGCCGTCAGCGACCGGTGAGGATCAATGGTAATCATCCTCGCGCTGGTGGCGGACGGCGGCGATGGTGACGGTTTCCGGGCTGTCGATGCGGAACAGCACGACATATCCGGAGGAGCCGAAAGGAACGAGGAGTTCGCGCATCAGGCTGTTTTCCGCAGATGCCTTGCGGCAACTGAAGGGAAAGTCGCTAAGGATCTCTAATCCTGCCCTGATGGCGCGGATCGCTTTCTCCGCCACATCGATATCATAGGCAATCAGAAAGTCGTAAATTCGGTCAAAATCACCCAGCGCTTCTTCAGTATAGCGAAGCTCATACGTCATTTCCGCTTCGCGGCTTTCGCAGCATCAAGTTTTCTTTGCATCATCGAGAGAACATCGTCTGTGGTATAATAAATCCCAGTACGCTCCGCCTCTTCGAGAGATGCCAAACCGCGTGCGATAAACTCCGCCTGTGATTTGCGGATCTCCACCTGCCTGCGCACGGAATCTTCAACGAAGGAGGAGAGCGTCTCGCCGTCCTTCAGCACGCTTTCCGCCGCCTCGCGAAAATCCGCCGTTACCCGCAGCGAAGGCAATGTTGCCGTTTTCATGTCGCATCTCCATGCGTTGCAATTGCGATGCGAAGGATGTCTCAGTTATGAGGTGGAGTCAATTTCAAACTCGGCAGAGGTGCCGTAAAGCCCGCTATTTCAGGCCTCCGGCCCCGCCACCCCAAAGTAACCCAACCCCGGTATCTTCACCCCCGGCCTGCTGAAATCGACCCCGGCGACCAGACCCAGAAAATTGATCTCGAAACCGCTGCGCGCACCCGCCGAAACGCCAAACAAGCCACCGAGCGACACGCTCGCATCCTTCCAGTCGTCGGCAATGTGATAGAACGCGCCGTTCGGCAGGTAGTCGCGCCCCACCGCATCGGGCGGCAGAACGACGCCGAGTTCCGGCACGCTGCGCAGCACATGGGCGACGAAGGTGTTGGAGTTGGGGCCGGGATAGATGCGGTAGCCGCCCGGCTTGGCATAGGGGTAATCGGCAATCGCCTGTTCGATCCTGGGGATCAGCTTTTCCGCCTCAGCACCATGAATGGCCACCACCTGGCGCGGCGTGTTGGAATACCAATAGGCATCGGCCGCATAGCCATTGCGGCGGATGGGCGTTCCCCAACCCACCTTGTCATAACGATCATACGCCGTCGCACCCGGCTTTTTCAGCACGATCCAGGCATGGCTGGCGACGGAACCCTTGAAGCCGCCGGTCATGGCGGAAAACACGTAAACCGCAGCCTGCTTGTCGGCTCCGGCTTGCGGAAGGGTGCCGGAGGAGGACCAGCGGGCATCGCGCCAGCCCTGCGGATGTTCCCGCATGGCCCACAAGCCGGCGGATGCCAGAGCGGGAAGCAGATAGATAATGGCAATCGCCAGCAGCAGACGTTTTGCAAATTTCACTGATAGCCCCGTGCATCGAAAAATCAATTGCGGTATCAACGGCATAAAATCAGAACTTTTTGAGGCTGCGAACATGAACAATTCCGTTACCGTCGAAGTCACCAGGGGCAGCCTCGTCGAAAGCCGCCATCAGGGTCTTGCCGTGGTGGTGGATGGTGATGGCGGCATTGTGTTTTCCGCAGGTGATGTAGAGCGCGGCATCTTCCCGCGTTCCGCCTGCAAGGCCATGCAGGCGCTGCCGCTGGTGGAAAGCGGGGCGGCGGATGCCTATGGTTTCGGCGATCGTGAACTGGCGCTTGCCTGCTCCTCCCATTCCGGCGAGGACGCGCATGTGGAACTTGCCGCCGCCATGCTTGCGAAGGCCGGCAGGGATGTCGATACGCTGGAATGCGGTGCGCACTGGTCATCCGACCAGAAAACCATCATCCATCAGGCCCGCACGCTGGAAAAACCGACGGCGCTACACAATAATTGCTCCGGCAAACACTCCGGCTTCATCTGCGCCTGCTGCCACACGGGTACCGACCCCAAGGGCTATGTCGGTTATGATCACCCGCTGCAGAAGCAAATCCGCGCCACGATGGCGAGCCTGACGGGCGCGGCGCTCGGCGATGATAATTGCGGCGTCGATGGTTGCTCCATCCCCACCTATGCGGTGCCGCTCACGGGGCTGGCGCATGGTTTCGCCAGGATGGCGACGGGCAGGGGGCTGGAAGCGGGTCGCGCCAAAGCCTCGCATCGTCTCATCGAGGCCTGCATGGCGGAACCGTTTTACGTGGCAGGCACTGGCCGCGCCTGCACCAGGCTGATGCAGATCGCACCGGGCAAGATTTTCGCCAAGACCGGCGCTGAAGGTGTCTTCGTGGCGGCCCTGCCGGAAAAGGGCATAGCCATGGCGGTGAAATGCGAGGACGGCACGACGCGCGCGGCCGAAGCCATGGTCTCGGCACTGCTCGCCCGCTATTTTGATGAGGGCAGCGCCGAGCAGCAGGCTCTGACAGGCATGGCCAACCGGCAGATGCGCAATTGGAATGGCATCCATGTCGGTGATATCAGAGTCGTCGGGCTATAAAATCAGGCGTTAAAAAACACGATAAAACCTTTGACGCCGCCGGTTGCCGGCACGATGATGGCTTGCCCTGCGCGTGACGGCCGAACCCCGGCCGCCGGCAAGGCCCGGCGTCCGCAGCAAGAGGAAGTGGACGCCTTCATTGTCCTGGAGGTCGCATATCCATGTTTACCCTGTTTTTCTCCCCCGGTTCCTGCTCCCGCGCCAGCCATATCGTGCTTGAGGAATCCGGCCTGCCTTACACGGCCCACCGCGTCAATTTCGCCGAGGGCGAACAGCGCTCCGAGACATTTTTGAAGATCAATCCGAAAGGCCGCGTGCCGGCGCTCGCCACCGCAAGCGGCGTGCTGACCGAGACGCCCGCCATTCTCGCCTTCATTGCCCAGATGGCGCCGGAGAAGAAGCTCGCACCGCTTGACGATCCCTTCGAATTCGCCGTCATGCAGTCCTTCAACGCCTTCATTTCCTCCACCGTGCATGTCGCCCACGCCCATGGCCGGCGTGGCAGCCGCTGGGCGAGCGACGATAGTTCGCTGGCGGATATGAAGGCGAAGGTGCCGCAGACCATGGGCGAGTGCTTCGAACTGATCGAGCACGGCCTCTTGCATGGCCCCTGGGTTCTGGGCACGGCCTATTCGGTGGCCGATCCCTATCTCTTCGTCATGTCCGGCTGGCTGGAAAGCGACGGTGTGGATATTGCCCGTTTCCCGAAAGTCCACGACCACTTCCGCCGCATGAACGACCGCCCGGCGGTGCAGCGGGCGCTGGCGAGCGAGAGGGGTCAATAGTTACTGCCGTCATCCTCGGGCTTGTCCCGAGGATCTGCAACGTATTGATTTTATTTGACGTGGTTGGATCCTCGGGACAAGCCCGAGGATGACGTTGAGTACGGAGGGACGTCTCCAGTCCGCGCCCAAAGCAAAGCTCGTGTCAAGCCGCCTCGGCCGCGCGCGTATCCCACATGGTCTTGAATGCCGTGCGCGCCTGGCAGCGGGTGAGCCAGGCCTTTACCGCCGGATGGGCATCAAACAGCGGCTGGTGACCCTGCGCATAACGAACGATTTCCGCCGCATTGAGATCGGCGACGGTGAAACGATCCCCCACCAGATAGTCATGTTGGACAAGATGCTGCTCCAGCACCCGGAACGGGCGCTTCAGCAGCCGTGCGGCAACATCGATCACCGCTTTGCCGCTGTCGCTCTCCGACAGGCCTTCGGCGATGGCGGAGGAAATTTTCAGCGAATTGGTCTCGATTTCGGTTGCGGCAAAGAAAGACCATTGCAGCATCGCCGCATCTTCCTTCAGATCGACCGGGGCGAGCGGCCCGCCATATTTGCGCACCAGATAGAGATTGATGGCCATGGATTCGTAAAGCACCATGCCGTCATCCTCGATGCAGGGAATGGTGCCCATCGGATTGACGGCGAGAAACGCGGGCGACAGCGTGTTGAGCGGCGCGTCAGTGGCGAGCGGATCGGCAAGACGGCGGGCCTGTATGACAGGCACATGCTTGAATTCTATGCCGAGTTCGCCTGCCAGCCAAAGTGTGCGCGTGGCGCGGGACCGGTAGACACCGTAAATCGTCAACATCGAAATTACCCCTTGAACCTGTTCGATGGCGGCACGTTACGGTCTCGCCGCTTTAAAGTGAAGTTGCAGATATCAGGGGCAACTATGATTTTTTCTGATCCGTCAGGAAGTCCGTATCCGGCGATAGCCGGTATTCGAAACGGTCGATGAACCGCTCGAACAGGCGGGCGAAAGTCTCCACATCGTCGGCCGGCCATCCATCCATCACATCTTCGATGACGCTCATCTTGGTGCGGCGCATTTCCTGCAGCAGGCTGGTGCCGAGCGGCGTGATCTCGACGATGCTGCGGCGGCCGTCTTCCTGCGAAACGCCACGTTTCAGCAGGCCGCGCCCCACCATGTCCGCCACCACGCGGCTACCGCGTGAGGGATCAATGCGCATGCCCTCGGCAATCGCACCCACGGTGACATCACCTTCGGCGCGCCGCAGAATATCCAGAACGTCGATGTGCGAGAGTTCGAGACCCGGAGCGAGCTTGGCAAGCGCCATGCGGCCGATGATGCGGCGACCGATCATGATGCGCATGCGCGTCATCGTATTGCCGATCCGCTTGATGTCCTCGGGCAGATCTTCGTTCCAGTTTTCCTCACTCGCCACTCTCGGTCGTTCCTTTTCTTGCGCGTTCGCGATCACATTTAGCGCGAATAGCATGGATGTCAAAAACTTGCCATTGACATATATATGCTGATAGCACACAAATTGTCGCAGCAAATATGCCGGAACTCAACGAGATTTTTCATGGATATGTCCGCAGCCCCCGTGGCGCCGCTTGTGTCGGATCATCGGCGCAGGCTCATCGTTTTCCTATTTCTGATGCTGGCCATGTTCATGGCCACCCTCGACAACCAGATCGTATCGACAGCACTGCCCACCATCGTCGGTGAGTTCGGCGCGCTGGAACGCTTCGGCTGGATCGGCTCCGCCTATCTTCTGGCAACCAGCGCGGTCATGCCTGTTTATGGCAAGCTCGGCGATCTGTTCGGGCGCAAATATGTGATGATCGCGGCGGTGGTCATCTTCACGCTGGGCTCGCTCGCCTGCGGTCTGGCCTGGTCGATGGATAGCCTGATTGCTGCCCGTGTGTTGCAGGGGCTTGGCGGCGGCGGCATCATGGTGTCGATCTTTTCCGTCAATGCGGATCTGTTCGAACCGCGCGAACGCGCCCGTTACCAGAGCTATTCCAGCCTCACCATCATGGCGTCAGGCAGTGTCGGCCCGATCCTCGGCGGCACGATGAGCGACCTGTTCGGCTGGCGGTCGATCTTCCTCATCAACCTGCCGCTCGGCATCATCGTCATTGCGGGCCTGGCGCTGATGTTGCCTTACCGTCGTCCGGCGCGCCAGCCGAAGATCGACTATCTCGGTGCGGTGCTGCTGGCGGCCACCATTGCCAGCGTGGTGTTCTGGGCCGATAGCAGCGAATTGTTCGGCTCGCTGATCGCCGCCCCAAGCCTCGGCATCATCGCCTTCGCCGTCATCGCCGCCTTCCTCTGGGTGCAGGTGGAGCGCCGTGCGCCGGAACCCGTCGTACCGCTCAGGCTGTTCAAGGATTCGACCTTTCCGCTCTTGATGATCGTGTCGCTGACCAGCGGCGGCATCGGCATCGGCATGGTCAATTATTACGCCCTGTTCCTGCAGACCACGACCGGCCTTTCCCCCTCCCATGCCGGCCTGTTCTTCATCGCCGTTACCGGCGGCATCGTCATGGGCTCGCTATCGGCCGGCCGGCTGATTTCGATTACCGGTGTCTACAAGCCGTTCTCGGTGGCGGGGCTCACCATCAACCTCGTCGCCATGCTGCTGTTCACGCAAATGCACGCGGGCACGCCGTTGGCACTGATCGCCGCGCTGATGCTGGTGCAGGGTTTCGCCGTTGGTCTCGGCCAGCAGGCGCCGATCATCGGTGTGCAGAACTCCGCGCCTAAGGCGGATATCGGTGCGGCGAGTGGCGCGGTGACGCTGACCCGCATGGGCGGTGCTGCCATCGCCATCTCGGTCTATGGCGCCATCGTCACCTCCAGCCTCAAGGGCGTGGCGGTGGATATCCCCGGCGTCGGCAGAATAGAGGAACTGACGCCGAAAATGCTCGCCGAACTGCCCGCGGCCTCGCAGGCCGCAGTCGCTTCGCTCTATTCGGACGCCTTTACGCCGCTATTCTTCGCGGCCGCCGCAACCGCTGCCATCGGCCTTGCGGCGGCGCTGATGTTGAAACCGGTGCGCCTGCCGGCCGCGGTTGAGGCGAAGCCGGCGGAAGCGGCGGGGGAATAAGATGGAGAGGGCGGGCGTGTAAACGCCGGCCTTACGCGGCGTTTAATGATTTTTCAACGGCCAGCCGGAAGCCGAGCGCATGCAGGACTTTCTGCACGGTCTCGTAGCGGAGCTTCGAACCGGGTTTAAGCGCTTTATAGAGACTTTCCCGGCCGAGACCCGATACATCCGCGACATGCGACATTCCGCGAGCTCTGGCGACTGCGCCAAGGGCGGCGATGAACACATCGGGGTTTTCGTCTTCCATCGCCACTGCCAGATATTCGATCATGGTTTCATCGTTATCCAGATAGTCCGACACATCAAATTTGCTAAATTCCGTCACGGCCATCCCCTCCTATTGCTTGCGCCATCGCGATTGCGCGCTTTATGTCCCGCCTCTGAGACGACTTATTCCCGCCGATCAGGAGGAAATAAATCCTCTTGCCGACACGCGTGAAATAAACCCGATAACCCGGACCGAAGTGGATACGCATTTCTGAAACGCCTTCACCCACCGGCTGACAATCGCCGAAATTCCCGTGCTCGGCTGCCGTGAGGCGATGAAGAATCCGCACCTTGCCGGTGCGATCTTTCAAAGCCTTCAGCCACTCGTCGAACTCTGCCGATTTCTCGAAACTGTTTATCATGTAATGTATCCAAATAGATACATTTTCGCAAGCTCAAAACTCATGGTCGTCCTCTAAGCCGGCCTTACGCTGGTGTTGCGTGCGAACTACGGCCGCAACTCGATACAGCCCCGGCTCAAAGCCGCAATGACCGGGAGGTGACGGCAAAACAAAAACACCCCTGCGGGAAATTTAACGCCCGTTCCGCGTTATGCTCGCAGCACTTTACATTCGCGCGGGCGGCCCTATCTTAATGAATATGAAGCCGGAACAGCTCCTGAACTCCACGCCCAAAGGCCTTTATTGCCCGGCGGGCGATTTTTATATCGATCCCGTGCGCCCGGTGGCGCGGGCGCTCATCACCCATGGCCATTCCGATCACGCCCGTGCCGGCCATGGCTCGGTGCTGGCCACGCGCCAGACGCTCGATATCATGCGCATTCGTTATGGCGAGGATTTCTGTGGCAGCGAGCAGGCGGTGGCATTCGGCGAGAGGGTGGAGGTGAACGGCGTCACCGTCGGGTTCCATCCGGCCGGCCATGTGCTGGGTTCGGCGCAAATCTCCGTCGAGATGAACGGCATGCGCATTGTCGCATCGGGGGATTACAAGCGCGGCATCGATCCCACCTGCGCGCCGTTCGAGACGGTGCCCTGTGACGTCTTCATCACCGAGGCTACCTTCGGCCTGCCGGTGTTTCACCATCCGCTGCCGCGCGTGGAAATCGGCAAGCTGCTCACTTCCATCAAACAATTTCCCGAACGCACCCATCTGGTCGGCGCTTATTCGCTCGGCAAGGCACAACGTGTCATCCGGCTATTGCGCGATAATGGTTATGCCGAGCCGATCTACATCCACGGCGCGCTGGCGCGGCTTTGCGATTATTATGTCTCGCAGGGCATCGATCTCGGCGACCTGAGGCCCGCCACGCTGGAAAAAAGCAATCCAGCCGCCTTCAAGGGCGCGATCGTCGTCGGCCCGCCCTCGGCCTTTCAGGAACGCTGGGCGCGGCGCTTCAACGAGCCGCTGATCGCCTTCGCATCCGGCTGGATGATGGTGCGGCAACGCGCCAAGCAGGGCGGCGTGGAACTGCCTTTGGTCATATCAGACCATTGCGACTGGCCTGAATTGCTGGAGACCATCAGGGAAATCGGCCCGCAGGCCGTCTGGGTCACCCATGGCCGCGAAGAGGCGCTGGTGCGCTGGTGTCAATTGCAGGGCATTGCCGCCAAGCCGCTGCATCTTGTCGGTTACGAAGACGAGGGGGATTGAGATGAAAGCCTTCGCCACCCTTCTCGACCGCCTTGTCCTCACTCCGTCGCGCAACGGCAAGCTGAAGCTTCTCACCGATTATTTCCGCGATACGCCCGATCCCGACCGGGGTTACGGTCTGGCGGCGATTGCCGGCACGCTGGACCTCAAAAGCGTCAAGCCCGCCATGCTGCGCGAGCTGGTGCTGGAGCGCATGGACGAGGTGCTGTTTCGTTATTCCTATGATTATGTCGGCGATCTCGCCGAGACCATCTCGCTGGTCTGGGGCAATATCGGCGGTGCTGATGATTCGGAGGCGCAGGACCCGCGTCTCGGCGACGTCGTGACGCTGATGAATTCGCTTGGCCGCACCGAAGTGCGCGGCGCGGTGCGCGATCTGCTCGACCGGCTCGATACTTCTTCACGCTTCGCTTTCCTCAAACTCGCCACCGGCAGCCTGCGCATCGGCGTTTCGGCGCGGTTGGCGCGGCAGGCGCTGGCGGATTTTGCGGGCAAGGATATCACCGAAATCGAAACCCTCTGGCACGGTCTGACGCCGCCCTACACCACGCTTTTTGCATGGCTGGAGGGCAAGTCCGACCGGCCGGTGCTGGCCACGCCCGCCATTTTTCATTCTGTCATGCTGGCCACACCGGTGGCCGAAGGCGATCTCGATGGCTTAGACCCGGCCGATTATGCCGCCGAATGGAAATGGGACGGCATTCGCGTGCAGCTCTCCCGCGCCGGGGAGACGCGAAAGCTTTACTCCCGCTCCGGCGACGATATTTCCGGGGCATTCCCGGATGTGCTCGATGCCCTCGATTTCGAAGGCGTGATGGATGGTGAATTGCTGATTGGCGGGACAGTGCGCTCCAACAATCTCACGCGCACTTTTTCCGACCTGCAGCAGCGGCTGAACCGCAAGACGGTGACGGCAAAGATGATGGACGATTACCCCGCCTTCATCCGCGCTTACGACCTGCTGTTCGATGGCGAGAACGACATCCGCGGACAAACCTATCTGGAACGTCGTAGGCGGTTGTCCGATATCATCGAGCATGCACCACATGACCGTTTCGACCTGTCGCCGCTGATCGGCTTCTCCACATGGCCGGAACTGGACACGTTGCGCGCCGCTCCGCCCGATCCGGTGATCGAAGGCGTGATGATCAAGCGCCGCGACAGCGCCTATCAGGCAGGCCGCGCCAAGGGGCCATGGTTCAAATGGAAGCGTGATCCCTATAATATCGATGCCGTCATGATGTATGCGCAGCGCGGCCATGGCAAACGATCGAGCTATTATTCCGATTTCACCTTTGGTGTGTGGGCGGAAGGCGAGGGTGGCGAACAGCTCGTGCCGGTCGGCAAGGCCTATTTCGGTTTTACCGATGCGGAACTCGAAGTGCTGGACAAGTTCGTGCGCGACAACACCGTCGAGCGGTTCGGCCCGGTGCGGGCGGTGCGGGCCACGCCGGATTTCGGCTTCGTGCTGGAAGTGGCCTTCGAGGGCATCAATCGCTCCACCCGCCACAAATCCGGCGTCGCCATGCGGTTTCCGCGCATTGCGCGGCTGCGCGCCGACAAGCTGCCGGCCGAAGCGGACCGGCTTTCGACGCTGGTGGCGATGATTGACGGTGTCGAGGGATCGGTGTGATGGTCTGCGCCAGTCTCGAAATTCACTGTAGCTCGCCCTGCCTCTAGTTCCGTCATTCCGGTCCCGAGCCAGTATCCAGCCGCCGCGCGTCGGCGCGGCGAGAAGGGGGTACGCCCAAGGACTTGGGCTGGCTGGATACCGGCTTGAGGCCGGTATGACGGAGAGGGAGCCGGTTATCAGGCAGGAAACATTGCACCGTCCAGAAATTGCCACGATGGCTGCGAATACATTGTTGTCATTCGCGAATCCGTGATTGGACAGTCTCCCGCCGCAGTGCTGAACTGCTAACATTTCCATCCCCGTACTCAGAGTGCACCCATGGCCGATAAATGCTTTCTTTCCTCAGCCTTCGGACAGGAAGAGAGCGGCGTGATATGCCAGGGCCTGACGCGGCGCGGCCTGCTTGCCGGCGCCATGGGCCTGTCGGTGGCAGCGCTTCTGCCGCAGGGTGCGAAAGCCGGCATTGTCGCCCCCGAGGTTCCGCCGCTGGAACGGCAGGATTACGCGGAGGCCCGCCAACATTTTCATACCCGCTTGCTGCGCAAGATGGCCGCGCCGGAAAAATCCTCGGCGCTTGGCACACCGCCCGGCGCGGAACGCGTCACCTATCCCGGCGGGCCGGATGGTTCCATCGAGCTTGTCGCCTGGCTCTCCCACTATCAGCCGTCCAAAACACCGAAGCCGGCAGTGCTTTTCCTGCACGGCGGCAATGCCACGGGAGACGGCCACTGGGCGCTGATGAAGCCCTATTGGGAGGCTGGTTTTGTCGTGCTGCTGCCGTCTTTCCGGGGCGAGAACGGCCAGAGTGGCAATTATTCCGGTTTCTACAATGAAACGGCGGATGCGCTGGCGGCAGCTACCTATCTGGAAAACCTGCCCGGCATAGACAAAAAGCGCTTTTTCATCGCCGGCCATTCCAATGGCGGCACGCTGACATTGCTCGCCGCCATGAGCCGCAAATTCCGTGCGGCGGCCCCCATGTCGGCGGGCGTCAATTCATGGCGTTATTTCAACCGCTATTCGGACGAGATCTGTTTCGACGAAACCGACGAGCGCGAATTCATCATGCGCTCCTCGGTCTGTTTCGGCCCCAGCCTCAAATGTCCGGCCCTGTTGCTGCGCGGCGATGAAGAGCGGCCTTTCGATGCCGATCACCAGCTGTTCGTGGATCGTGCCCTGATGTCCGGGTTCAAGGTGGACAAAAAACTGCTGCCCGGCACCCACAATGGCGTGGTTCCGGGCGCAGTGGTGGAAAGCATCCGCTTTTTTAACGGCTTCGCCTAAAACGCGTTATTCTGCCGCCGGGGGCAGCGCGCCCTGATTTTTGACGATCGACGTCTTGGCCTGCTCTTTCCACCATGCGCCATCTTTTTTATCGGCATATTGGGCACGCTTGTTGGTGAATTGCCCTTGGGTACACATTTCCCGGTAATTGCGAACAGGCACTCCGAGTTCCTTGACCACGGCATGCACCACCGTCGGGCCGGTCATGTCATAGACGCTGACGAGGGTGCCTTCTTCGATATTCTGGGCAATACGATCGGCAATTAGTTTAAGCGCCGGATGACCCGGTCTGGAGGCCATGAAGTAATTCGTCACTTCGCCGTCTTTCATGGCGATGAAAACGGCTTCTTCGTCTGGGCTGATCGCATCTTCCGGGCGCGCCGCGAAATTGGAATCGATATCAAGATAGATGCCGCCGTCCTGTAAAAGGACCAGAACACGCCAGAAATCCGCCTTTGCAGCGCCGACTTGCAACCGGCGGAAGGCATCGGCGTAACGTCCGGGAAAATGGCGGTCGATATAGGCCTGGCACGCCTCGTCATCATGGTAACGATATTCGAATTCCGGGGTCAGCAAACGATTGAACAGGAAATTCGCATAGATCGGCGTTGTGACGCGGTTGGAGTAATTCGTCTGCCAGATGATGCGCGGAATGGCTTTTTCCGATTTTGGCTGGCGTCGCGCAGGCCGATGATCGGGAAGTGTTTTTCTTCTGCCCGGCCGGAGAAACAAATCGATGGAAAAGATAACCTTGACGATATTTCCGCCGATCTTGATCGCACGATAAGCAATGCGGTTATAGCCATGCTTTGACAAGTTCAGCGCTCCTGCGTGTGGAATCGACTATCACGCGCGTGGGAACGGCGGTACGCCGTATTTATTGTACGCAATTAGTTTGTCAATATGCTGAAAGTTGGACCGGCCGAGCCCGAATGAGGAGGCTCGGCCGGTTTGAACTTGGCTGTGGTCAGGCTTTGCTGCGATTGAAATAACCGAGCAGCCGCATGGCATTGGCGGTCACCAGCACCGTGGCACCTGTGTCGGCAAAGACGGCGAGCCACAGGCCGGAAAGGCCGGTGACGGTCGTGACCAGAAACACTGCCTTGAGGCCGAGAGAAATCGCCACGTTCTGGCGGATGTTGCTCATGGTGGCGCGTGAGAGGCCGATGAGGCGGGCGGCATCGCCGACATTGTTGCGCATCAGCGCCGCATCCGCCGCTTCCATTGCCACGTCCGTGCCGGAGCCGATGGCGACGCCGACGCTGGCGGCGGCAAGCGCCGGCGCATCGTTGATGCCGTCACCCACCATCACCACGGTCTTCTTTGCGGCGAGCTTGCGGATTTCCTCGACCTTGTTCTGCGGCAGCAGTTCGCCGCGTGCTTCAAGACCCAGCTTGTTGCCGATGGCACGCGCCGTGCGGGCATTGTCGCCCGACAGCATCAGCGAGGAAATGCCCATCTCCTTCAGCGCCTTGATGCCTTCGGCCGCATCCTTGCGCGGTTCGTCGCGCATGGCGAAGAGACCGCTCGCTGCACCGCCGGCCATGACCACAGCCACCGTCTTGCCTTCGCTTTCAAGTGCCGTGATGCGGTCGGCCAGCTCCTTCGAGAGTGTGCCGACTTCGGTTGCAAAGCGCGGTGCGCCGATGAACAGGCGCTTTCCGCCAACGGTGCCCTGCATGCCGCGACCGGAAATCGCCTTGATGTCGGAACCGGGCAGCGGCTTCACGCCGGCCTTTTCGGCGTGGTTGACGATGGCTCTGGCAAGCGGATGGCTCGATTCATGCTCGATGGTGGCGGCTTCGGCGATCAGCCCTGCCTCGTTGCCGTCAAGCGCCACCACGTCGGTCACCACAGGTTCGCCGAGCGTCAGCGTGCCCGTTTTGTCGAAGGCGACGGTTTCGGTGCGCGCCAGCATTTCGATGACGGCGCCGCCCTTCACCAGCATGCCGTGGCGTGCCGCAGCCGAAAGGCTGGAGGCTATTGCCGCGGGAACGGAGATGACCAGCGCGCAGGGGCAACCGATCAGCAGCAAAGCGAGACCACGGTAAATCCAGGTATCCCAGTCACCGAGACCGGCAAGCGGCGGCACGACGATGGTCAGAGCCGAAATCGCCACGATCAGCGGCATGTAATAACGCGAGAAATTCTGGATGAAGCGTTCGGTCGGCGCGCGCGCATCCTGCGCTTCCTCGACAAGCGTGATGATGCGGGCAATGGTGTTGTCTTCCGGCGCGCGGTCGACACGGATGCGCAACGAACCGTCATGGTTGATCGAACCGGCAAAGACGCGGGCGCCTTTTTCCTTGGCAACCGGGATGCTCTCGCCGGTCATCGGCGATTCATCGACGCTCGATTCGCCCTCCATCACCACGCCGTCGGCGGCGATACGGTCACCGGGACGGGCCACGACCACCTGGCCGATGCGGACCTGATCGGCAGCGACCTGACGGAGCGTGCCGTTTTCCTCGACCAGCGCCGTTTTCGGCAGCAATGAACCAAGCGCCTTGATGCCGGAACGGGCGCGTGCGGCCGCAAAGCCTTCAAGCAGTTCGCCGATCGAGAAGAGCAGCACGACGATGGCGGCTTCCTCCGCCTCGCCGATGAAGATCGCGCCGATGGCGGCAATGGTCATCAGCATCTCGATGGTGAAGACCGCGCCGAAACGGGCGGCGTTGAAGGCATTGCGTGCAATCGGAAACAGCGTCACCAGCGTGGCGACGATGAAGGCATAACCGCCCCAGGCCGGAAAGGTGAGTTCCGCCGCATAGGCGGCCGCGACCAGAATGGTGCCGGTGAAGGTGTTGCGGGCCTTGGCCGTGCGCCACCATGCACCCTTCTCATCGGCGCCATGGGCGTGTCCCACCTCGGCGCTTGGCGTGACTGTCGCGGGCTGTGCCTTTGCATGCGAATGCCCGGCGTGATCATGGTCGTGGCCGCCGCAATTGGCGTGGTCATGGTCCGCATGATCGTGCCCGGAATGATCATGGCCCGAGTGGTCATGGCCCGAGTGATCGTGGCCTGAATGATCATGATCACCGTTGCAGGACCCGTGGTCGTGCCCGTTATCTTCCGCCTTGCCCCGCGCCGATTTGTCTTGCGCCAGCAAGGCGGGTTTGAAGCCGAGCTTGCGCAGCGTATCCTCGATTTTTGCGGTCGGGGTCGTGTTTTCGACAAGCGAAAGGTTCAGTCTTTCTCGCGCAACCGATACCTTGACGTCGGCCACGCCGGGCAGGCGGGAGAGCGCGGTTTCGATCTTCGCGGCGCAGCTGCCGCAATCCATGCCGCCGACCGAAAAGGTCAGGGCATTGTTCTGCTCAACGCTGGGGGCGGCTTCCGCAGGGTGGTGACCTCCGCACGATGAATGGTCGTGGTCATGTTCATGGTCGTGAGGTTCCGCTGCGATCTTTTCGCGCGGAGCCTTCTCCTGCGGCAGCAAAGCAGGCTTGAAACCGAGCTTGCGCAGCGTATCCTCGATCTTTGCGACCGATGTCTTGTCTTCCGCCAGCGACAGGTTCAACCTTTCGCGTGCAACGGACACCTTGACGTCGGCAACGCCGGGCAGGCGGGAGAGCGCGGTTTCGATCTTCGCCGCACAGCTGCCGCAATCCATGCCGCCGACCGTGAAGGTCAGGTCTCCCGATTCCCCGTTCAGATTGCCGCGTGTCGAAATATTCATGGTTTTCGCTCCTGAATTCCAGTCGACAGCCAATCTGGCACCTCTAGCAACTAGAGGTTCAAGGGCAAAAATGCGATTTTCCGATTTTTTTTGAAAAGTGCACACCAGCTTCGCGCCAGCCGCGCGGTTCATCATGCAGCCATATTGGATTCCATGAAGCGGTTCAGATGACAGCACTCTTTATGAAACACTGCCGCCGGGCGGCCTCTCTGGCGGGTCTTGTGGCTCTGCCGCTCCTCAGCGGCTGCCTTTTCGTGACGGATACGACCCGGATGGACCCGGATGTCTTCGTGCGGGAAACGGCGCCGGTCTTCAACTTCAATTCCGTCAGCTCGAACCGCCAGCCGGAACTGCCGCCGCAGCCGGGCCAGCTTTCAACGCGTCCGCCGGATCTGTTCAGAACCCGCTTCCATCAGGAATACGGCCCGCCGGTGCGCGGGCAGGGCCTGAGCGCGCCGCAGGTGCAGGGTCAGGCCGCACCGCTCGCCCCGGATCGTATGGTGACCTATGGCCTGCCGGTTTCCAATCCGCTGCATCGGGTCATGTATGGCCCGATCCGCGACGAGGACCGTTCGCTGCCGGCTATTCCCTATGGTCGCATCGACCCGCGTTATCTGCGGCAGGAAGTAAGCTATCAGACGGCGGAAGCGCCCGGCACCATCATCGTCGATACCAAACAGCATTTCCTTTATCTGGTGCAGCCGGGCGGCAAGGCGATCCGTTACGGCGTCGGTCTCGGGCGCGATGGTTATGCATGGTCGGGCCGCGGTAAGATCCAGTGGAAGGCGAAATGGCCGCGCTGGACGCCGCCGGACGAAATGGTCAAGCGCCAGCCGGAGCTTACCTCCATCTCGGCGGCCAATGGCGGCATGACCCCGGGTCTCAACAATCCGCTCGGCGCGCGTGCGCTTTATATTTTCAAGGACGGCAAGGACACGCTTTACCGCGTGCACGGCACGCCGGACTGGCAGTCCGTCGGCAAGGCGACGTCCTCCGGCTGCGTGCGCATGCTCAATCAGGACGTCATTGATCTTTACGAGCGTGTGCCCAAAGGGGCGCAGATTGTGGTTATCTGACCACGTTCTAAAAGAAAGAGATGCGAGCTCCAATCCACCGGCGCCTTGTGACTGGCTTTTAGCGGTCGGTTAACTATTTTCGCAATACGCATGATACGGAACAAATGACGTACAACGGCGATATAGCCGTTCGAAATGTGGGACAAACCGGCCTTATGACAAGCACCGACACAGATCTTTCCAGACGCACCTTTCTTTCCCTTCTCGGCATCTCTTCCGCTTCGCTTCTGGCGGGCTGCGCTTCATCCGGCACGGGAGACGCCATCCGCCAGCAGGCGAGCGCCATCGGCAGCGATTTCCGCCAGATGTTCTCGCCCGGCGTCAGCGATGCGGAACTGGCCGTCATGTACGGCTCGGTTGAAGATGGCGGTTACGTCATTCCCGCCGTACCCTATCAGAAAATCGACCGGCGTTATTATCGCCAGCGGGTCGTCGACCCGACCGGCGAACGCCCCGGCACCGTCGTTGTCGATACGCGCTCGCGCTTCCTCTATGTTGTGGAGCAGGGCGGCAGCGCCATGCGTTACGGCGTCGGCATCGGCCGCGATGGTTTCGCCTGGTCGGGCGAAGGCGTCATCCAGTGGCGTCAGAAATGGCCGAAATGGACCCCACCGGACGAAATGGTCGCCCGCCAGCCGGAACTCACCAAATATTCGTCCAAGAATGGCGGCATGCCGCCGGGCCTGAAGAACCCGCTCGGCGCACGCGCTCTTTATATCTTCCAGAACGGCAAGGACACGCTCTACCGCCTGCACGGCTCGCCAGAATGGAACTCCATCGGCAAGGCCGTCTCTTCCGGCTGCGTGCGCCTGATGAACCAGGACGTCATAGACCTCTACGACCGCGTGCCGCAGAAGGCACGTGTGGTGGTTTGGCAGTAGGTCTAACTGGACGCTTTAATAAGGCATCCGGTAAATGAATTGACGAATAATGGCTGCAACACGAAGCGTGTTGTGGCCATTATTTATTTCTAATATATCAATATTGTTTTTAGTGCTGATAATCAGTTCTATAGTATATTTATAAATAACGTGACTCTTGTTGGTTTTTTATTATAATAAACACGGGTTGTTCATGATTATAGTTGGCAGGTAGGTACACGTCCCTACGAAATCTTTTACGGTGATCGCTATGGCGTAGCGAGAAACGACGTATTTCAGCTTGGCGGCAGCGAGACCGGAACTCTGGGCGGCATTCGAAACGGTTGGGAAAAATTTATCGGTGGCGCGGGTATAGACACGATATACGTCGCTCCGAAGTACTACTATTCTTGGACTGCTGTGATGATTGATCACAACGGTTTGGATGGTGTCGAGCGTATTGAGTTTAACGGCGCTACCTCCTGGCCTGTAAAACCAGTTTACTTCGCTGGAATGGCAGATTTTTCGAGCGTGACATATATGTCGCCCGGCGTGACGATCTATGGTCGTGAGAACAGCAATATATTCGTCGGTAGTCAGCTTGGGGAGAGGGTCGAAGGCGACGGCGGTGACGATCTGCTCTTTGGCAATGCCGGCGACGATAGGCTGTACGGCGATACCACCGATGTAAATCCTTGGCCGGCGCAATTGAATGCCGCTGGCAATGACTGGCTGTTCGGCGGCACCGGCAATGACTATCTGGATGGTCAGGGCGGTAACGACAATCTGTCCGGTGATGCGGGCGATGACAATCTTTACGGCGGACCCGGAAGCGACCAGCTTAACGGCGGAGACGGCTCAGACAAGTTGTTTGGTGAAGCCGGAAATGACCAGGTGCGCGGTGGGTCTGGAAACGATGAGCTATTTGGTGGAGATAATGATGATCTTCTTGATGGGGGAGCGGGTAGAGACATTCTTTGGGGCGGTGTGGGCGCGGACACTTTCCAATTTGTGACGCAAGCTGCCGTGACTTTGGTTGAAGACTTTGAATTCGGGATCGACAAGTTACGTTTTCATAACGCAATCGCCGATGACTTCAGCGACTTGACGATTATCGATAACTCTGCCGGATATGCGAGTATAACTGTCGCCGATGTCGAAGTTATTTTGAACGGGGTTTCATCAGCCTCGTTGAACAATTCGATGTTCGAGTTTGGCGTGTACGCATAAACTACCAGGCTCCTCCGTCACCGGCGGCGGAGCCTGACTGAATTTTTATCAAATGCTGCAGAAGTAGCATCGGTTTTGTGTTTGGAATAAACGTCGAACATGTAGACTGAGAACATACAGCTCACACTTGTTGCAGCAAGCACGCTAGTAAGGTTGAAGTTCTGATTTTCTATAATTTTTTGTCATAATTCCATTTTCATCAAATATTTCCAGCTCACCGTTTTCTTTATAATCAACCATTTTCTGCCCGTTATTATAGTAAATAATACCTGGAGTTACGGATACTTGTCCGTTTTCCCCAAATTTGAGGGCTATGGCAGAGCCGAAAAATTCTTTTAGAGCTTTCTCGCTATAATACATATCGCTGCGTGATGCTTCGCTGTAATAGCCGTTGTTCGCTGTTCTCAGGGCAGCTAAATCCAGCCGGGCCTGATAGGCGCGATCGCTGGTGAAATATTCGACTTGCTTGTTAACCAGAGCTTCGTCTTCACCATTCGCGATGCGTTTTGCGCCCCATTCAGCATACTGCGCATTATATTCGTCACGCGGCGGCACAATAATTTCAGGTACATAACGGGGGCTTGCCCGCGCAGCTCTTGTGATCAGGTTGGTTACGATGAACTCCGCGTTTTCCGCGGTGCGCTCGATCGGATTGACGTAATAGGACGACATCATATTCGTGGCCGCGGCGTTCATGGCGCTCATCGTCGCTTGCGGAATGGCGGCGGAGACGGTCTCTTTTTTTGCGGCGGTTTCCAGCTTTGCTTTGGTAGCCTGCGAAGCGAGCGTCAAAATCGTTTCGATGGCTTGCGCAGTTTTTTGCTGACCTCCGGCTACCATTCCGAGGATCGGGGTCGCGGCGTCGTTGCCTGATATTTTGGGGACCGAAAAAGTTTGATTGAGAATGGTCAGCGCCATTGAATTTGCAGAGATCAAAGTCATAGCTATGCCTTTTGAAATCTGCCGCAAAAGGCCTTCACCGGCTTTTGAGGCTGGAAACGCTGCTAAAAGTCATTTTAGCTGCATAAAATATAAATACAACTTTATCGGGAATTGGTAAATAAATACTTTCGACACCCCAGATTTTGAGGGGTATTAAGACTTCGAAAGACCGTCCTTCAACGCGTTCACCCGATCCCGCAGCTGTGCCAGCTCCTCCAGCCCGCAGCCGGTGGCGCCGCCGATGGCCGCCATGATCTTCACGCCCTCTTTTTTGAGGTCGGCGCCTTTTGGCGTTAAGGCCACCAGCACCTGCCGCTCATCCACCGTGCCGCGCTTGCGGGTGATCAGGCCCGCATGTTCGAGCCTTTTCAGCAGCGGTGACAGCGTGCCGGAATCCAGCCCCAGCATTTCGCCAAGCGCCTTGACCGTGGAGGTCTGTTTTTCCCACAGCGCCATCATGACCAGATATTGCGGATAGGTCAGTCCGATCGGGTCAAGCAGCGGTTTATAGGCACGTGTGAAAGCGTGCGCTGCGCCATAAAGGGCAAAGCATATCTGCTGGTCCAGCCTCAACAGGCTTTCCATCTTCGTGTCGTTGCCCTCTGCGCCCATAGTCCTGCTCCAAATAAAACCGGGGAGGGAACAATCGGCCCCCGCTTTCGGTTCCTGCCACATGGATGTGCGGCGAAATTTCGTGAAAACTATCGCAAAAAACAAAATTTCATTCAACGTGCAAAATCATATTGCGCACAATTTAATTGTTCGCTATAAAACACTCAACACCAACCCGAAGGGAGTAAATGCCATGCCTATTCTCTACACGACCAAAGCATCCGCCACCGGTGGCCGTGCAGGTAACGCCAAGTCGGAAGACGGCGTTCTCGACGTAACGCTGACCGTTCCGAAGGAACTGGGCGGTGACGGTGCCCGCGGCACCAACCCGGAGCAGCTTTTCGCCGCCGGTTATTCCGCCTGCTTCCTCGGCGCGCTGAAGGCGGTTGCCGGCAAGCAGAAGGTAAAGATCCCCGAAGACACCACTGTGACGGCAACCGTCGGTATCGGCCCGCGCGAAGATGGCACCGGCTTTGGCATCGAAGTGTCGCTGAAGGTCAACATTCCCGGCCTGGAGCGCGAAAAGGCAGAGGAACTGGTTGCTGCCGCTCATATTGTTTGCCCTTATAGCCACGCCATGCGCACCTCCACGGAAGTACCGGTTTCTGTGGCCTGATATTGCAGTCATGAAAAGCAGGGCCGGGGTTTATCCCCGGCCTTCTTGTCTGTAGAAATAAATATGCTATATTCTTTCCAAGGAAAGGATGTGTGCCATGAATATTCACGCCAAGACTGCCATGGATCCTGCAGCGCAGGGCAGGGTCGTCACCAAGGCCGTTATCGCCGCTGCCGAACGGCTGGGCCTGAATGCCGCCCGCATGGCGGATATTCTCGGCGTTTCCGCCCCCACCGTCTCGCGCATGAAAAGACTGGATTTCCTGCTGGAGCCGGGCGCCAAATCGTTCGAGCTGGCGGTGCTGTTGATCCGGGTTTTCCGCTCGTTGGATGCGATTGCCGGCGGTGATGAGGCCGTTGCGAAAAACTGGCTGCGCAATCACAATGTTGCGCTGAACGCCGTACCTGCCGAAAAGCTGACCACCATTACCGGATTGATCGATGTCCTCTCCTATCTGGACGCCCGACGCGCTCCTGTCTGAAAAACGCGCCACATCGGGAAAATACTGGCGGCTGGTGGAAGCACAGCATCAGGTTTCCACCATGAAGCTGGTGGATACGGTGGAGGAGCAATCGCTGCTGGAAGATATTCTCGAGACGAGCAAGCGGCCGTTTCCGCCCGAATGCGCCGGTCTTGATTATCTTCTCGCCACGCCTTTCCGTTATGGCGCCGCTTATCCCTATGGCTCGCGTTTTCGCCGGGCGGGTTTCACCGAGGGTGTTTATTACGCCGCCGCCAGGGTGGAGACGGCGCTTGCCGAAATGGCCTTTTACCGGCTGTTGTTTTATGCCGAATCGCCGGGTACACCGCTGCCCGCCAATCCCGCCGAATATTCCGCCTTCGCCGCCCGCGTTGCCACCGATGCCGCACTTGATCTGACGAAACCGGAGCTGAGCCGTAACGAGGCGCTGTGGACCGATCTCACGAATTACGAGCCGTGCCAGGCATTGGCAGAGCAGGCGCGCGAGGCAAAGGTTGAAGCCATCCTTTACCGCTCGGTGCGCGATCCCGCAGGTGGCCTCAACATCGCAATTTTGTCGCCAAGGGCCTTTGCGGCCAAAACGCCGGTAGAGCGGATGAGCTGGCGCATTCACCTGTCTAAAACCGGGGTGCAGGCCCTGTGCGAATTCCCGATGCGCCGCACGGGGTTTTTGGCCTCGGATTTTGCCAATGACCCGCGTCTGGCCGGCCTCTTGGGGTGACGGCCGCTGGTTGAGCAGACGCTGCCGCTTCTTTCTTCTCCCCGCCGGGGAGAAAGTGGCCCGAAGGGCCGGATGAGGGGGCAACGGTAGAGATTTACGGAGAGCTTGCCCCCTCATCCCGCTGCCGCGGACTTCTCCCCGGCGGGGAGAAGAAACAAGCGGCAGCGTTCAGGCCCGATGGTAAGCCTGAGCCCCGCTACTGCTTGCCCACACGGGCGCGCAGCTCTTCCACATGCGCAGCGATTTCCGGCGTTACGACATCGCCAAAGTCTTCCATTTCGAACAGCGGACGGATTTCGATTTCGCTGCGCTCCAGCATCGGGTTGGGGCAGCGCTTCACCCAGGCCACCGCCTCATCCATGTCCTTGACATTCCACAGCCAGAAGCCGGCAACCAGCTCGTTGGTATGCGGGAAGGGGCCATCAACCACGGTGCGGCTGTCGCCATCAAAAACAACCCTCTTGCCCTTGGAGGAGGGGTGCAGCCCGTCGCCGGATTGCATGATGCCGGCATTGACCAGCTCCTCGTTGAATTTTCCCATTGCCTCCATGAGTTCAGTCGTGGGCATGACGCCATCTTCGCTGCTCTTGGTGGCTTTTACAAAAACGATTGCACGCATGATCTTTCCTCCTCGATTGTATTTTCCGGGTTGTCGGGTCCTTAGTCTGGTTTTCCAGCACGACGGCGCGATGACATTCTGGCCGATAAAAGTGGCGTTATGCCGTCGTGCGGTCAGCCTAGATCGATAAGATCGCGGCGCAGCCGGTCGGGGTCGCCGCTGCCAATCCTTGCTTCGATTTCCGCATGGGTCTGTTCCCAGATGGGAAAGGCTGCCGCCAGCACTGCCATGCCATCCGCCGTCAGCCGCAGCCGTTTGCCGCGCCTGTCTTTCGGGTCCTGTTCGATGCTGACCAGCCCGCGCCGCTCCAGGGGCTTCAGCGCCGCCGTCAGCGTCGTGCGGTCCATGGCCAGAAGATGGGCGACCGGCCCCATCGGCGGCGGCTCCGGCCGGTTGAGCGACATCAGCAGGGAAAACTGGCCGTTATTGATGCCAACAGGCTTCAGCGCATTGTCGAACAGTCGCGCCAAAGCCCGTGCAGCGCGTTGCGCATGCAGGCAAAGGCAGGCGTCCCGCACGAAAAGAGTTGTCGAAAAAGGAATCACGCTGGCGTTTGACATGCGATAAATATGTTGATATCAACCTAATTAGTCAAGCGGAACTTGATGCTCCGCTGATGGTTTAAATGACTTTCAATGCAGAAATAGGCGGTGCCCTCCGGAGGAGCGGAGTGGTGCCGTGGTGAAAGACGGATCCAAGGAGGAAAGATCATGTCTCATCCTGTTGTTTCGAATGAAGAGTGGCTTGCGGCCCGCCGCGATCTGCTGGTGAAGGAAAAGGAACTGACCCGCGCCCGTGATCGGCTGAACGAGGCGCGGCGCGCATTGCCCTGGGAAGAGGTGACGAAAGACTATATTTTCGATGCGCCTTCCGGCCCGAAATCGCTGAAGGAATTGTTCGGCGATTGCAGCCAGCTCATCGTTTATCACTTCATGCTGGCGCCTGACTGGGAGGAGGGCTGCGTTGGCTGTTCCTTCTTTGCCGATCACGTCGATGGCGCGCTCGTCCATCTCAGGCATGGCGATGCGAGCTTCGTCGCGGTCTCGCGCGCGCCGCTTGAAAAGATCGAAGGCTACAAACACCGCATGGGCTGGAAATTCCCCTGGGTTTCCGCCGAAGGCACTGATTTCAACTATGATTATCAGGCCTCCTTCCGCGACGAGGATATGGCCAGCGGCGAAATTACCTATAACTATCGCGAAATGGCGCCCTATGGCGACCTGAAGGATTTGCACGGCATCAGCGTTTTCGCCAGGGGCGAGGACGGCAGGATCTACCACACCTATTCCACTTATGCCCGCGGCGCGGAACAGACGCTCGGCACGCTGATGCTGCTCGATCTGGTGCCAAAAGGCCGTAACGAAGAGGAGGTAATGGATTGGGTGCGCCGGCACGATCAGTATGAGGACGCGCCGAAAGCGGCAGCCTGCTGCCACTGAAACGGGAAGACTAGGAGGAGACAACAATGGAAATGGAAAGCGTAAAGCCGCAGAAGGAACATGAATTCCTGTCGAGGTTGGTCGGCGACTGGGTGATGGTTGCCGGCCATGAGGGATATAATCCTGATGATCCGAACCAGCGTTTCACCGAAACCGTGCGCTCCATCGGCGGACTGTGGATCATCGGCGAGGGCACCGGCAGGATGCCCGACGGCGACCAGATGACAGCGGTGATAACGGTCGGTTTTGACCCGGCAAAGGGCAATTTCGTCGGCACCTGGGTAGGCTCGATGATGACCCATCTCTGGGTCTACAAGGGCTGGCTGGAAGATGACGGCAAGACCCTGACGCTGGAAGCCGAAGGCCCCGCCTTTGACGGTTCCGGCCGCATCGATACCTATCACGACGTGCTGGTGCTGCATGACGACAATCATCGCAGCTTTTCCGGCAGCGTCCGCCAGCCGGATGGCACATTCAAGACCTTCATGACATCGGAATTCCGCCGCAAGGGGTAAGGCCCTGCCGGAACTTGCCGCAACGACAAGCGCCGCCGCGTCCTGCGGCGGGCGATCCCAAATATAGACACCCAAACCTCCTGAGGAGACGAAGATGTCCGATACACATGGAAAATTCATCTGGGTTGAACTGATGACGCCTGATATGGAGGCGGCCGCCCGCTTTTATGGCCATGTCGTCGGCTGGCAGACCAAGGATTTCGGTTCGCCGGAAATGCCCTATCTGGTGCTGGAAGCCAATGGCAAAGGCATGGGCGGCGTCATGGAGCTGACCGAGGAACTCAAGGGGCAGGGCATTCCGCCGAACTGGACCGCTTATGTCGCCGTTGACGATGTCGATGCCTCGGCCAGGCAGTTCGAGGAAAAGGGCGGCTCCGTCATGCGCCAACCGCAGGACATTCCTGAAATCGGTCGGTTTGCGGTGGTGACAGACCCCTATGGTGCGGTTCTATGCATCATGACGCCACTGCCGATGGAAAGCGGCGGTTTTCCCGAAGACGCACAAAGCCTGCTCGGCCATGTCGGCTGGCATGAACTGATGACGGGCGATGTGGATGGCGCGACCGCCTTTTATGGCGAGGTCTTCGGCTGGACCAAGGACCATGATTTCGACATGGGCGAAATGGGGCCGTATCGCATCTTCGCTGAGCACGGCAAGGCCATAGGCGGCATGATGAAGCGTATGCCGCAGGCGCCCGGCTGTTATTGGGGTTATTACTTCAATGTCGACGGTATTGATGACGCCATCACCCGTGTCAGCACCGGCGGCGGCAAGGTCGTCAACGGTCCGATGGAGGTTCCCGGCGAAAGCTGGATCGTCAACTGCGAAGACCCGCAGGGCGCTTTCTTCTCACTTCTGTCGCAGAAGAAATAATGATGCAGGCCCCTCCCGCCACTGAATTGGCGGGAGGGGCCTTCGTTTTGAGAACAGTCATGTCGAAGCGAAAAACGCTTCCGCATCGTCGACTTCCACCAGCCGGCGTTTGTCGATCAGCCAGAACCGTGTTCCAACCGCCCGCACGAAACTCCGGTCGTGCGAGACGAGCACGCAGCTGGCCTGACGGCCGGTGATTTCCGCCTCCAGCGCTTCCTGTCCCTCAATGTCGAGATGGTTGGTCGGCTCGTCCAGCAGATAGAAATTAGGCTCGGTCAGGCGCAGCGCCAGCATGGCAAGCCGCGCCTTCTGCCCGCCGGAAAGCGTTGCGATGCGACGTTTCTGCATTTCCATGTCGATGCCAGCACCGGCCAGCAACCCGTGCGCGCGCTGGTCACCTATGTCGAACCGATGTGTGATGAGTGTCAGCGGCGTGCTGGCATCATCGATTTCGGCGAGCGACTGGTCGACATATCCCGCCACCAGCGAAGGGGTGGCCTTGATGCCCTCCGCCACCGGCTCGTCAGCTCTTATTGCCGCCTTCAGAAGTGAAACCAGCCGTGTCTTGCCGACGCCATTATGGCCGAGAATGACGATGCGGTCGCCCTGGCGGATGAATTGCTGGCCGGTGCGGAACAGCAGGGTGCCATCCGGTGTCGAGACGGGAATATCCTCAAGCGTCACCAGTACCTTGGCGTGTGTGCCGCGATTGGCGAGCTGGATCTTTCCGGCAGATCGATCCTGATGGGCGGGCCGGGCTTTTTCCTCCAGCTTCTCGGCGCGCTCGCGCAATTGCTTGGTCTTGATGGTCAGAAGATCGCTGCCCGAATTGATGCCGATATTGTTGAGCTTCGCCGCCTGCCGGCGCAACTGCTGCACGGTCTTCATGTCACGCTCGAAACGCCGTTCATCGGCGGCATCCTCCTCTTCCAGCGCCCTTCGCGCATGGCCATAGGGCAACCGGAAGAGCGAGGAATTTTCCGGCCGCAGGAACAGCGTGGTTTTGGTGACATTGTCGAGAAAGGCGCGGTCATGGCTGACGATGACCACCGCCGTATCGCGTGGCAATTGTTGAAGAAAACCCTCCAGCACCTTGATTTTTTCAAGGTCGAGATGGTTGGTCGGCTCATCGAGCAGCAACAGGTCCGGCTCGGTGATCCACGCCCGCGCCAGCATGGCAAGCCGCTGCCAGCCACCGCTCAGCGCCTGCAGCGGGCGATGGCGATAACTTTCCGGCACGGCCATCTCGTCGAGGATGATGTCGGCCCGCCAGCTGTCGCTGTCGATCACATCCGCCGGCAGGGCGGATAATACCGCATCCCGCATTGTCCGTGGGAGAAGGGCCGGGGGCAGATGCTGGTGGACGATGGACTGCGTCAACCCGCGCAACCGGGTGATATCGCCGCTGCTGGCATCCAGTTCGCCGGCAAGGCAATTGAGCAGGGTGGATTTGCCGCAGCCATTCGCGGCGACGATGCCGATGCGGTCTCCCGCATGGATGGTGAGGCTGAGACCGGAAAAAAGCGGCTTGCCCAGAATGATTCCGAGGTTTCGAAGCGTGATAAGGGTCATGATGTATCTCTGGCGAAACGGATCAACGACGAAGCTGGCTGCCACATGCGGGCAGGGTTGTTCGGTCGCGATGATCCGTCATGAAAACATGCGTAATGGCAGACGAACTGCGTTCCGCGCGGCCTTTTGGGCAAACCAGAGTTTTGGAAGTTCCGGTCAGCCCTGCAAACGCATCTGCAGGGCAGAAAGGTGGCGGATCTGGCGGTAACGCCAGAAGCAGGAAATATCCATGCGAAGCCTCCTTTCTTGATACGAGTTGAACGGTTTGATGATTAGCAGCGCTGGTGACGGGAGGCAATGGGTTTTGCGCAGGTGCGGCCGTTACAGGATGGCGCCACGGTGCGGCATATTTCTTCTCCCCGCCGGGGAGAAGGTGGCCCGAAGGGTCGGATGAGGGGGCTACGCTAGCGATATGCGGAGAGTTTGCCCCCTCATCCCGCTGCCGCGGGACTTCTCCCCGGCGGGGAGAAGAAACAAGCAGCACGCGCCCGGCCCCATAGGTGCTTCAACCCATATTTACCGCTTCAAACTACCCAAAATCCCGCGCACGATCGCCCGTCCCACCGAGGTCGCCACCGAGCGGGCGGCACTTTTCATCGCCGCCTCGATCACCGTTTCGCGCTGATAGCCGGTCTTGCGCGTGCCGCCATTGCGCGAGCCGGTGGAGGCCGGTGCGGGCTCCTCGTCGCCGAAGCCGGGCAGGCGCCAGCGTCCGGAAGCGTTGTCGGATTGATTGGCGGCATTTTCCTCTTCCGCGCGCTTGGCGGCTTCGGCTTCCGCTGCCTTCTGGGCCCGGGCGGCGAGGATTTCGAAGGCGGATTCCCGGTCGATATCCTTGTCATATTGGCCGGCGACGGGGCTGAGATCGATCAGCGACTTCCGCTCCGCATCGGTGAGCGGCCCGACGCGGCCGGAGGGCGGGCGCACGAGGGTGCGTTCGACGATGGAAGGCGCGCCCTTGTCATGCAGGGTGGAAATTAGCGCCTCACCCGTGCCGAGCGTGGTGATGGTGTCGGCGGTGTTGAAGGCCGGGTTCTGGCGGAAGGTGTCGGCGGCGGTGCGCACGGCCTTCTGTTCGCGCGGCGTATAGGCGCGCAGCGCATGCTGCACGCGGTTGCCGAGCTGGGCGAGAACGGTTTCCGGCACGTCGAGCGGGTTCTGCGTCACGAAATAAACACCCACGCCCTTGGAGCGGATGAGGCGCACCACCTGTTCCACGCGCTCGACCAGCACCTTCGGCGCATCGTTGAACAGCAGATGTGCTTCATCGAAGAAGAACACCAGACGCGGCTTTTCCGGATCGCCCACTTCAGGCAGTTCTTCAAACAGTTCCGAGAGCATCCAGAGCAGGAAGGTGGCGTAAAGGCGCGGGTTCATCATCAGCCGGTCAGCAGCAAGAACCGAAACCGTGCCGCGTCCATCCGCGCCGACGCGCATGATGTCGGCAATCTTCAGCGCCGGTTCGCCGAAGAAATTGGCGGCACCCTGCTGTTCGAGAACCAGCAGCCCACGTTGCAGCGAACCGACCGAGGCCTTGGAAATCAGGCCGAACTGGCTGGAAAGCGCCGACGCGTTTTCGCCCATATAGTTCAAGAGCGATTGCAGGTCTTTCAGATCGAGCAGCGGCAGCCCACCCTGATCGGCGATCTTGAAGGCGATGTTGAGCACGCCTTCCTGCGCTTCCGATGCATCCATCAGCCGGGCAAGCAGCAGTGGCCCCATCTCGGCGATGGTGGCGCGCACGCGATGGCCTTTTTCACCGTAGAGATCCCAGAAGATGACAGGCGATTTGCCATAGGAGAAATCGGTAAAGCCGATCTGCTCGGCGCGTTTCTGCACCCAGTCTTTCGCCTCGCCCTCGGCCGCGATGCCGGAAAGGTCACCCTTGATATCGGCGCAGAACACCGGAACGCCGGCCTTGGAATAGCCTTCGGCAAGAACCTGCAACGTCACGGTCTTGCCCGTTCCCGTCGCGCCGGTGATGAGGCCATGGCGGTTGCCGAATTTCAGTTCCAGATATTCGCCCTTGTTCAGGCTGTCATCCGGATTGCGGCTGGTCCCGATATAGAGCTGTCCGTCCTGCAACATCGACCAATTTCTCCTGCGGCTGATGCATGACCCTTAAAATCACCCTGGATTTCACAAAAGTCATGTCCGAATTAAAAGCGTAACGAGCGTGCCTTGACCGCTGATGGTAAACGCGGCCTTTTCATAGTTTGGTTGTGATGATCTTATAAGGACAGTTTCAAGGCGCAACAACTGCTTGATGGCGATGAATAAAAAGCGCTTGATGAAAGTTGCCGCACCTATCCGTGGCCGCTTGAATGCGGCATGAGATTGTTTTACGTTGACGTTAACGTCAGTTATTCGATGTTGGCGTCGTTTTTCAACAGGAGGCAAGAATGAACGAAATCGTTGATCAGATCGCCGCGAAGGCGGGTATCGACCCTCAGCTGGCCGAAAAGGCCGTTGGCATGATTCTCGGTTTTCTCCAGCGCGAGGCGGCCGACGGCCCGATCGCCAAGATGATCGAAGCCATTCCGGGCGCCAGCGATCTCGTGGCGCAATATAACGGTGAGGGTACCGGTAATGGCGGCGGCGGTCTGCTGGGCGGACTGATGAGCGCGATCGGCGGCGGCGGCATCATGGGTCTTGGCCAGCAGTTGATGAGCCAGGGCATCGGCATGAGCGAGATTTCCACGCTCGCCAAGGAAACCATCGCCGTTGCCCGTCAGCACGCCGGTGACGAGACCGTTGACCAGGTGATCGCCTCGGTTCCGGGCCTCAGCCAGTTCGCGTAAGGCGACATTAATCCATTGCGGGGCGCGGTGGCTGTTCTTTGAACCGCCGCCGCGCCTCTTCTATGTCCGCATGGTGCGTTTCCGCCCAGATCCACACGCCGCAAAAAGCGCTGCCGAGCGTGCGGCCGAGATGGGTGAGATCATAATCCACATGCGGCGGGATGACGGGATGCACGGTGCGGCGCACCAGCCCGTCGCTTTCCATCTGTCTCAGCGTTTTTGTCAGCATCTTCTGGCTGATGCTGCCCACATGTTTGCCGATCTGCGTGAAACGCAGCGTGCCATGCTCTTCCAGCACCTCCAGAATGAGCATCGTCCATTTGTCCGCCACCTTGGCGATGATATCCTGAACCAGCGCCTCGATGACCGGATCGGTATCCGTGGGCGGCGGAATCTTGCGCCGGCTCTCGATGGCCGGGTCGGCGGCGTGCCGTTTCATCTTACACTCTCCTTTGGGTAAGTATAAATCTTTTGGGTGCCTACTTTCGATTGGAGAGTATCATAGCTAACTTCCTTTCAGCCAACAAGCAAAGGATGCTGCAATGAAAATCACCGGCAACACCATTCTCATCACCGGCGGCGGTTCCGGCATCGGCCGGGCGCTGGCGGAAGCGTTTCATCAGGCTGGCAACAGGGTCATCATTTCCGGCCGCCGTAAGGCCGTGCTTGATGAGGTGACGGCTGCCAATCCCGGCATGGCCTCGATGGTCATGGACGCGACGGACGCCGCAGGCATCCGCGCGTTTGCCGAAGCTCTGGTGAAGGCCCATCCAAGCCTCAACGCCGTCATCAACAATGCCGGCATCATGCGGCCGGAAGACATCGCCGCCGCGCCGGATTATCTGGATACGGCCGAAGAAACCATTGCCACCAATCTTCTCGCGCCCATCCGCCTGACGGCGGCGCTTTTGCCGCATTTCCTCAAGCAGCCCGCCGCCACCGTGCTCACGGTGTCCTCCGGCTTGGCCTTCGTGCCCATGGTGCTGACCCCCACCTACAGCGCCACCAAATCGGCCATCCACGCCTATTCGGTCGCACTGCGCGAGCAGCTGAAGGAGACGCCGGTGGAGGTCATCGAAATCGTGCCGCCCTATGTGCAGACGACGCTGATGGGCGAGGGGCAGGCCGTTGACGAAAGGGCCATGCCGCTTGAGGCGTTCATTTCCGAAGTGATGGATATTCTCAAGAACCGCCCGGATGAGAAGGAAGTTGTGGTGGAACGCTGCAAGCCTTTGCGTTTTGCCGCGCAGAACGGCAATTTCGATCAGGTCTTCGCCATGATCAACCATATGCATCCTTGAGTGTCGGCGTCTGTCGCACAAGGACATCCTGTGATAGCGTCGCGCTCTTTCCCGTGGAGCGCGCGCTTTCATGGCCCAAGGCCAGTTTCTGATGCCGAAAACCAGCATGCCTGGTGTCGCCGCCGTGGCGGCGGATAGCGATCGTTCCTTTCCGCGCCATATGCATGATCAGTTCGGCATCGGCCTCATCGAGCGCGGCGCGCAGAAATCGCTCTCCGGCCGTGGCATGGTGGAGGCGGGCGCCGGCCATGTCATCACCGTCAATCCCGGCGAGGTGCATGACGGCATTCCGCTTGGAGAGGGCGGCCGTGCCTGGCGGATGCTCTATCTCGACATCGATATCGTTCGCGATGCCGTTGCCGATATCGGCGAGAAGGATCGCGGCGCGTTCGAATTCGCCTATCCCGTCGATATCAGGCCGCTGGCGGAGCGGTTCAACGCTGTCTTTGCAGCCATGACGGCAAGGGAACGGCCGGGCGAAACCCTTCGTGGCGATGAAACCTTGCTGATGCTTCTGGCGGGCGCGATGGAAACGGCGGCGAAGCCGGGTGAAATCGCCGCACCCGAGAATATAAAGCGCGCAAAAAGCAGCATCGATGACGATCCTGCCCGTCCGTTCCGCCTTGCCGATCTGGCCGGGGAGGCCGGCATGAGCCAGTTCCGCTTCCTGCGGGCCTTCGCCAAAGCAACCGGCCTGACACCGCACAGCTATCTTCTCCAGCGGCGCGTGCATGTGGCACGCCATTCACTGGCCAGAGGCACACCGCCCGCCGAGGCGGCCTTCATCGCCGGTTTTGCCGACCAGAGCCATCTGAACCGGTTCTTCGTGCGGCAATTCGGGGTTACGCCTGCGGTTTACCGGGCGGCGCTTTCGTAGGGCAGGTTACTCCAAAAGCGAAAGGTTCTGTGCGGCATGTCTTGGGTTTCAGGGGAGCGCAGGACGCACCCCTCTTCCTCATTCCTGTGCCTGTCACAGGAATCCAGCCAGCCCAAGTCTTTGGGCTGAAAGGGCTCCCCCGCCGCGCAGACGCGCGTCGACTGGATTCCTGTGACAAGCACAGGAATGAGGGGGAAGGAGCCTCCGGACATCAACCCTGCAATTTCATCCAAGACACCCACCCCCCGCACCATCATGCTCCCGTCCTCCACCGCAAGAGGACACACCCACACCATGACTCCCGAATTCCTCATCACATCCTTCATCGTCGCCGCGTCTCCCGGAACCGGGGTGGTCTACACGCTGGCCGCCGGTCTTTCGCAAGGGGCAAGGGCGAGCATCATCGCGGCTTTCGGCTGCACGCTTGGCATCGTGCCGCATCTGCTTGCCGCCATCACCGGGCTTGCCGCCATTCTGCACACCAGTGCGCTGGCCTTCGGCATCGTCAAATATCTGGGGGTTGCCTATCTCCTCTACATGGCGTGGAACACGCTGCGGGAAGATGGTGCGCTGAAGATCGACGATACGAGGGAGCCCCAGAAGGCCACCCGTGTCATCGGCGAGGCGATCCTCATCAATCTGCTGAACCCGAAACTGTCGATCTTCTTTTTCGCCTTCCTGCCGCAATTCATCTCGCCGGATGAGGCTTTGCCGACATGGCGCATGGTCGATCTCGGGCTGATCTTCATGGCGATGACATTTCTGGTCTTTGCGCTTTATGGCTGCTTTGCCGCCTCTGTAAGGCGTCAGGTGATATCACGCCCGGCGGTCCTCGCCTGGCTGAGGCGCAGCTTCGCGGCCGCTTTCGTGGCGCTGGGTGCGAAGCTGGCCCTGACCGAGCGATAAGACGGGACCGAATGGCCCCGTCGCCTCAGTCGTCCCAGTCGGGCGCGAGGTGGCCGGGGCTGACGATGCGGCCATTCGGCCTGGCAAGCGCGTGGATCGCCCGCATTTCCTCTTCCGACAGCGCGAAATCGAAAATATCGAAATTCTCTTTCAGGCGGCTTTCCGTCGCCGTTTTGGAAAGCGCCACGATATCCGGCTGCTGCACCGCCCAGCGCAGGGTCACCTGCGCGGCGGTCTTGCCGTGTTTCGCGCCGATATCCTTCAGAACGGGATCGTTCGGCACCTTGCCATCGGCCATCAGATAATAGGCCGTCACCGACATTCCGTGCTTGCGTGCGGCCGAAATCACCTTCGTCTGGTCGAGATAGGGGTGATATTCGATCTGGTTGGTGGCAAGCGGCGTATCGGACAGTTTCACCGCCTCGTCAGTCAGCGCTACATTGAAGTTGGAAATGCCGATATTGCGCGCCTTGCCGGCCTTGCGCACCGCATTCAGCGCGCCCATGCGCTCGGCAAGCGGCACGTCGCTTTTCGGCCAGTGCAGCAGCAGCAGATCGACATAGTCGGTCTTCAGTTTCGCTAGGCTTTCATCAACCGAGGCAAGAAAATCGTCGTGACGGTAACGGTCCACCCAGACCTTGGTGGTCAGGAAAATATCGTGGCGGGAAATGCCTGACTGAGCGATGACCTCACCGACCGCGCCTTCGTTCTTGTAGATTTGGGCGGTATCGACATGGCGGAAGCCGAGCTTCAGCGCCTCCGGCAGAATGCGCCTGATATCGTCTTCCGGAATACGGAAGGTGCCGAAACCGAGGGCGGGAATATTCGCGCCATTCGCGCTGACGTCATACATGGGATGTCTCTCCTGTTTGCTGAAAACATGGCCGGCGGCGGACGCCGGGCGGGAAGCCGTCTTTCATTAACTGGTATCGGCGCAATCGGTTTCAACCGTTTTGACACGGTCACTCATCCGCGCCATTGCGGGCGGAGAAGCGCGGCGATAACAGTCGGCGGCAGAAGATCATATCGCGGTATGGATTTGAATATGCGGATGGAAGGAAATGTCGCATGTCACGCTCACAACGGTTGCTTGATCTGTTGCAGATCCTGCGCTCCCACCGCATGCCGGTCAGCGGTGCGGCCCTTGCCGCCCAGACCGGCGTCAGCCTGCGCACGCTCTACCGCGATATAGCGACGCTTCAGGCGCAGGGCGCGGATATCGAGGGTGAGGCGGGCGTGGGTTATGTGCTGCGCCCCGGCTTCCTTTTGCCGCCGCTGATGTTTTCCGGGCAGGAAATCGAGGCGCTGGTGCTGGGTTCGCGCTGGGTAGCAGGCCGTGCCGATGCGGGGCTGGCCGAGGCCGCCCGCGCCGCGCTCGTCAAGATCGCCGCCGTGCTTCCCGATGCCCTGCGCGAAGAACTCGACAATTCCACGCTTCTCATCGGCCCCGGGCAAGCCGTGGCAACCATCCGCATCGATCTCGCCGAAATTCGCGATACGATCCGCAAGGAGAGCAAGGTCGTGATGACTTATCGTGACGAAAAGGCAGAGTTGACGGAGCGGGTGATCTGGCCCTTCGCGCTCGCCTTTTTCGATCTGGTGCGGGTGGTGCTGGCATGGTGCGAAACGCGGCAGGATTTTCGCAGTTTCCGGGCCGATCGCATCGAAACTTTCCGGCTGATGGGCAGCCGTTATCCCCGCCGCCGGCAGGCCTTGCTGAAAGAATGGCGCGAGCGCGAAAAACAGCGGCGACGGCCGGATCATGCTGACAAAAACTGACAACAGGCGGGTCTAGACATCGTTCATCCGCAACACAGGAGAACGACCATGACCCACCCCGATTTCACCATCCTTTACGTCGACAATCCACCCGCCAGCACGCAGTTTTACAAGGCCCTGCTGGGTACGGAGCCGGTCGAATCTTCGCCAACATTCTCGCTCTTCGTTCTTCAGAACGGCATGAAGCTCGGCCTCTGGTCGCGCCACACGGTGGAGCCGAAGGCATCGGTGACGGGCGGTGGCGGCGAGCTTGCCTTCCGTGTCGAAAACGATGCACAGGTGGATGAGACTTTCGCCGGATGGCGGGCAAAAGGTGTCCCCATGCTGCAGCAGCCCGCGAAAATGGAATTCGGCTACACTTTCACGGCCACAGACCCCGACAACCACCGTCTCAGGGTCTATGCCTTCGCGGGCTGACGCTACTTCTTCACCGCCACCACAAACAGCCGTGGAAAGCGCAGCAGCAGGCGGCCGTCCGTCATCGGCGGATAGGCCGCCTTGATACGCTGCGTATAATCGCTGAGGAAGGCTTCGCGGTTTTCCTCACCGGCGGCGGCGAGATAGGGGCGCAGCCCCGTGCCCTTCACCCATTCGACGATGCTTTCCGCATCCTTCATCGGGTGATTGTAGATGGTGTGCCACACATCCACGCGGGCGGATTTCGGCGCCAGTGCATTGAAATAGTCGGATGGCGCGGGCAGGGGTTTGCGCCGCAGCCTGCCATCGACAAAGGTATCCTTCCAGGAGCCGTTGGCGCCGGTGTCCTCCATGGCGCGATGTGTCGGTTCCTGCAGATTGTCCGGCATCTGCACCGCCAGAACCCCGCCGCTTTCCAGCTGATCCATCAATTGCGAAAGAACGGCAAGATGATCGGGCACCCACTGGAAAACCGCGTTCGCATAAAGCAGGTCCGCCTTCTGGGTCGGTCGCCACTGCGAAAGATCGGCCTTGCCGAAACGGGTATTCGGCAGCCGGTCGGCGGCCTTTTCCAGCATGTCGTCATCGCTGTCGATGCCGGTGATGACATTGACGCCGTAGCGGTCGGTCAGAAGCTCGGTGGAATTGCCCGGCCCGCAGCCGAGATCATAGCCGTTCAGCACCCGCTCCAGCGGCACCTGCGCCAGAAGGTCCCGGGCGGGACGTGTCCGCTCATCTTCGAATTTCAGATATTGCTGGGCGGACCATGCCATGATTTCCTCCTGCCAGAGAGCTGTAAGACCGGGAGCATCGCACGGGCGAAATGACGCCGCCATCATCCGATGCATGAATTATTGTGATGAACCTATTCAACAACCTTTTGTTTCGCCTCATAAAACATCTTTATCGGGGCGTCGCTTTGTTATTTTCCATCAAAATCTGAGATCGCGGCAATTAAAACTTGACCTCCTCGGGCGACAGGCATTCACTCCGGCCGATTTCCAGAGCTTTTCCAATAAAGTGCAAAGCGTTTTGCGCCGGGAATTGCGCCAAGACAAAAAGACGGAGCGTTTTCGCCGTACGGAAACGCTTGAAAACAGGAGCCCGCCATGAGCGTCGATACCGCACCCCGATCAACCACCTGGACCTATGTTGACGGTCAATGGCTGCCCGGCAACCCGCCGCTCATCGGCCCGACCTCGCATGCCATGTGGCTGGCCTCGACGGTGTTTGACGGCGCGCGCTGGTTCGATGGCGTGGCGCCCGATCTCGATCTGCATTGCCAGCGCGTCAACCGCTCGGCCGTTAATATGGGCATGAAAGCAACCATGACGGCGGAAGAGATCGAGGCCCTGGCGCTGGAAGGCGTCAAGAAATTCGACGGCAAGATGGCGATCTATATCAAGCCGATGTACTGGGCCGAACACGGCATGCCCGGCAGCGTCGTGGCACCGGATGCCAGCTCCACCCGTTTTGCGCTCTGCCTGTTCGAAGCGCCGATGGATGCCGGCAAGCCGCTAACACTTACCGTTTCGCCGCTGCGCCGTCCTTCGCCGGAAACCGCGATGACCGACGCCAAGGCCGGCAGCCTTTACCCCAATAGCGGCCGCGCCATTCTGGAAGCCCGTTCGCGCGGTTTCGACAACGCCCTGATGCGCGACATGAACGGCAATGTCGCCGAATCGGCCTCCGCCAACATCTTCATGGTCAAGGACGGTGTCGTCCTCACCCCGGTGCCGAACCGCACCTTCCTTGCCGGCATCACCCGTTCGCGGGTGATCGGCCTGCTGCGCCAGGCCGGCTTCGAGGTTCGCGAGGCGACCTTGTCGGTCGAGGATTTCCGTGAGGCCGATGAAATCTTCTGCTCGGGCAATTATTCGAAAGTATCGCCGGTCGTGAAGCTCGATGACCGCGAGCTGCAGGCCGGTCCCGTGGCGCGCAAGGCGCTGGATCTCTACATGGATTGGGCGCGTCTCGGCGCGGACGTCTGAGCCTTCAATAACCCTGTTTTCAGAAGCCGCGACGGGGCGTCCTTGTCGCGGCTTTTATTTTGAACTGCGTGCCTGAGCGGTCTCACCGTTTCCGCACATCCGGCAGGGCAGCGGCAAGCGCCCGCAACGGCGCGGTCATATGTTTGTCGCGCCTGAGCGCCAGCGCGATCCGCCGCTCCAGCGGCGGGTCGAGCGAGCGCCACTCAAGCCCGGATGCCGCACTTTCATGCTCCATGGCCATGCGTGGCACGATGGCAAGGCCGAGACCTGCACCCGCCAGTTTCTTGATGGCCTCGACACTGCCGAGTTCCATGGCTGGCTGCACGGTGCGGCCGCTCGCTGCAAACCATTGATCCACCAGCCTGCGCGTATTGCCGCCCTCATAAAGCAGCAGCGGCTGCCTCGATAATGTTTCGGCATTCAGTGTCTTTTCGCCGGTGCCCCGTGGAAAAACTGCGACCAGTTCGTCGAGATGGATGTCGCTGATATCAAGGCTGCGGCCGCTGGCGGGCAGGGCCACCACGGCGGCGTCGATGGTATTGGCCTCCAGCAGCCGCAAAATATCGTGGGTATTGCCGGTCTGCACGACGATGTCGATACCCGGCATGGCCTGGCGGATTTTGCCCAGCACTGGCGGCAGCAGGTAGATGCAGGCGGTGGCGCCCGTGCCGATGCGCAGCCGCCCCGTCACCCCGCTGCGATGCGGCGCAACCGTCTCGATGGCATGCGCCACCTCTTCCGCGATCCGTCTTGCATGGATGAGAAAATCCCGGCCCGCAGCCGTCGGCTGCGCCCGCCTGCCGACCCTTTCGATCAGTCGTACGCCGAGCTGCTTTTCCAGCAACCTTATATGCAGGCTGATGGCCGGCTGCGTCAGCCCCGCCTTGTCGGCGGCGGCGGAAAAGCTGCCGAGATCGGCCACATCCATGAAGCTGCGCACCTGCCGCAGATCGAGGTCCATCATCAAAGAAAACCTTATCGTTTGTATAAGATAGATAATCTTTATTTTGATTGCGCCGCAATGCACAATGATGGCGTGAATGATCCGCAGGACAGCAAGAATGACCCCTTCCACCGTTTCCAGCCTTTTGATCCGCCCCTGTGAAGAGGCGGATATTCCAGCCATTACCGAAATTTACCGGGATGCCGTGCTCCATGGTCGCGCCAGCTTCGAGATCGATCCGCCGACCGCCGAGACGATGGCCGAGCGCCGCCGCCTTCTGGTGGAAGGCAATTATCCCTATCTCGTCGCCGAAGTCGGCGGAAAGGTAGCCGGATATGCCTATGCCGGCGCATATCGTGCGCGCCCGGCCTATGGCGCGGCGGTTGAGAATTCCGTCTATATCGATCCGGCCATGAAAGGCATGGGCATCGGCCGCAAGCTTCTCGATGCGCTGATTAAGGAGGCGACTGGGCGCGGCTTCCGCCAGATGATCGCCGTCATCGGTGACAGCGCCAATGCCGCCTCGATCGGCGTGCATCGCGCTGCCGGTTTCGAGCATGTCGGCACTTTCAAATCCATCGGCTGGAAACATGGCCAATGGCTCGATACGGTGCTGATGCAACGATCACTGGGCGAGGGTGACACCACGCCCCGTTTCTGACCGATCAGGGTTTGGTGGAGCCGGGAATTTCCACCTTCAGCGTATCGCCGGCAAGTTCGCTGCCCAGCTCCACGGCCTTGGTCTTCTTGTCATAGACGCAGATATGGCTGACCGTCGCATCCGCGCCCTTCGCCTTGCCGGTGAGGATGGCAAGGCCGTAATTCTCGCTGCCGACGGGATCGACCACCGCCTTGGCATCCTCGATCATGTCCTTGGCGCCCGCAAGGCAGGCGGTCTGCACATCCGCCACGAATTCCTTCCACGCATCATCAGAAGATGCAGCGGCAGGCAGTGTCAGCGATGCGAAGGCGGCGACGAAGAGAATGTTTCGGGTGATGAAGCGCGTCATGGAATTTCCTTCCTGCATTTTCGGCAAAAGCGAACCGATAGGGTGGAAAACGGTACGCCAGGGTTGTGAAACAAATGTGGTGGCGGCTGGCCAGAGACGAATTTTCTCTTTTGTCGGAACATTTTGATATTTCGCAGGTTGCCCAAACAGAGGTTCGCTCCTATGGTCCGCTCACACGGTTTCTAGGAGCGGTAACCCGCTGCAAAAAGGAGTAAAAACCATGGCCTTCGAACTTCCCGAACTCCCCTACGACTACGACGCGCTTGCACCTTACATGTCGCGCGAGACGCTCGAGTTCCATCACGACAAGCACCACAAGGCATATGTCGACAACGGTAACAAGCTGGCTGCCGAAGCCGGTCTTTCCGACCTGTCGCTCGAGGAAGTCGTGAAGAAGTCCTTTGGCACCAATGCCGGCCTCTTCAACAACGCTGCCCAGCACTACAACCACGTTCATTTCTGGAAGTGGATGAAGAAGGACGGCGGCGGCAACAAGCTGCCGGGCAAGCTGGAGCAGGCGATTGCTTCCGATCTCGGCGGCTACGACAAGTTCAAGGCTGATTTCATCGCTGCCGGCACCACGCAGTTCGGCTCCGGCTGGGCATGGCTCTCCGTCAAGAACGGCAAGCTCGAAATCTCCAAGACCCCGAACGGCGAAAACCCGCTGGTTCACGGTGCAGAGCCGATCCTCGGCGTCGACGTCTGGGAACATTCCTACTACATCGACTACCGCAACCTGCGTCCGAAGTACCTCGAAGCCTTCGTTGATAACCTCATCAACTGGGACTACGTCCTGGAGCGTTACGAAGCCGCTGCCAAGTAAGGCTTGGCGAACGGGATTTTTTGAACACCCGGCCTTTGTGCCGGGTGTTCTGCTTTTGGGGCATGCCGTTCCGGCCATTTGTCACAAGCCTGTCATCAGCCGGGTTTATCGCGGCGCATCATGACTGAAAAAAGCAAGCCTCTCTTCTCCTTCGGCATCGTCGCCGATCCCCAATATGCCAATGCCGATCCCCGTCCGGACATGGGGCGCTATTACGCCGAAAGCCCGAAAAAGCTTTCCGAAGCGGTGGCCGCCTTCAACGAAGAGGACCTCGCCTTTGTGGTGACGCTCGGCGACATCATCGACCGTGGTTTCGAGAATTTCGATGCGATCCTCAGCGTTTATGACGGGCTTCGCCATCCCTCGGTCCTGTTGCCGGGTAATCATGATTTTTCAGTTGCGCCTGAACATCTGACCGCCATCCATGCCCGCCTTGGCATGCCGGCCCCCTGGCATGACTTCGCCATCGGCAATGTCCGCTTCGCCGTGCTTGATGGCAACGAGGTCAGTCTCTTCGCCCCGCCGCCCGGCGATCCGCGTCGTGCACTTGCGCAGGAGCGGCTGAAGCACCTGCAGGAAGCGGGCGCGATCAATGCACAGGACTGGAACGCCTCACTCAGCGACGAGCAGTTTGAATGGCTGCAAAGCGTCCTGCAAAAATCGGATGCAGCCGGCGAAAAAGTGGTCGTGTTGTGCCACTATCCGCTTTATCCGGAAAACGCTCACAACATGTGGGATGCGCCGCGCATTCTCGATCTTCTCGGCGCCCATGCTTCGGCCGTCGCATGGTTCAATGGCCATAATCACGAAGGCAATTACGGTGTGCTGGGCAACACCCACTTCGTTAATTTCAAGGGCATGGTGGACACGCCCGACCAGAACACCTTTGCCATCGCCGATGTTTTCGAAGACCGGATCGTCATTCGCGGTTTCGGCCGCGAGGAGAATCGCCTCTTACGGCTGTGAGGATGGACTGCCCGGCTGGTTGCTCTGCCAGCCGCTCATCCACAATTGCCGCAGCTTTTCACCTTCCAGCTTGAAAAAACTGCCGGTGCTTTCGCAGGTCAAAACCCGGTCAGAGCGGAAGTTGCGGATCGCCTGCCGCAATTCGCACCAGCCGACGATATTCACCGTCTCCGAATAATAGATCACGGCAATGGGGCGGATCTGCCGCCGGGTCTCTGTGCCGGTTTCATCGCGATAGCTGATCTCCAGCCGCTCTTCATCGCGCACCGCCCGCCGCACGGTGGCGAGATCGATGCCGGCAGGTGCGGGCGCGATGCTGCCCCAGGCATGCAGGGCATTGGCCGACAGGGTTTTGGACAGGGGTTCAGGCAGGGAAGCGGCAATCTTGTCGCTCGCCTTTTTCGCCGCCTGCCGCAATTCGGTATCACTGGAACGGCCAACCATGGCGAGCGCCAGCACGATCGCCTCGGTCTCTTCGATGGAAAACATCAGCGGTGGCAGGCTGAAGCCGGGGCGCAGAATATAACCGACGCCGCGCTCGCCTTCGATGGGCACCCGCATGGTCTGGAGGGCGGCTATATCGCGATAGACCGAGCGCGCCGTCACTTCCAGCTTTTCGGCAATCATCTGGGCGGTAACGGGCCGGCGGGCCAGCCGCAGGATCTGAATGATCTCGAACAGTCTCGAGGCCTTGCGCATTGACATTTCCCCGGCGTTTTTTCAAGACAACTGACATAATGCTGTCAGTTGGTTTTTTCTATAAACGGCAAAACACATTGAGAAACATGCATATTCCTAAATGTGCCATGAACCGTCTGGGGAGATACTGACATGAGTTATGCCGAAAATCTCTGGCTATTCTTTCTGGTCCTGTTCGGCATCATCATCCTGCCGGGCATGGACATGCTGTTCGTGCTGGCAAGCGCGCTGACGGGCGGCAGGAAAACCGGCCTCTCGGCCGCAAGCGGCATGAGCGCCGGCGGCATCGTGCATTCGCTTTATGGTGCGGCCGGCGTTGGCCTGCTCGCCACCTGGATGCCGGGGCTGTTCCTGCCGCTTCTCATTGTCGGCGCTGCCTATATGGTCTGGATCGGCATCGGCCTGATGCGCAGCGCAATTGTCGTGAATGGCGATGAGGCGCAGGCGAGCGCCTCGTCGAAAAAAGCGTTCTGGCGGGCGGTGCTGACCTGCCTTTCCAACCCGAAAGCCTATCTGTTCATGATGGCCGTCTATCCGCAATTTCTAAAACCGGCCTATGGTCCGATCTGGATGCAGGGGCTGGTGATGGGGGTGATGGTGGCGGTAACGCAGTTTACCGTTTATGGCGCGCTGGCGCTGACGGCGGATAAAAGCCGGCAATGGCTGGTTTCTTCACCCGGTGCCACGATCTTCATCGGTCGCGCTGCCGGTTTCATGCTGGTTGCCGCAGCCCTGCTGACATTTTGGGAAGCTCTGTCCTGGAGCCTCGGTGAATAAGAGGAACAGGCCCCGCCGCTTGAGGGAGACCATTCCTCGGCAAGCCGCCGAATGCTCTCCTCAGCCCCGTTGTTTTGTCACGGGTTCCTGCGGGAAAACCGCCGGATACTTTTCGGCCTGATACTCTAGACTTCTGTTTTCACGGCGGAATTCACCGCAATGTGACTTCTTTTCGCCATGCGGAAAGGGCATCCTCGCGCCGTTCCATCAAGCGTCCGGCACCCGGCCGGAATCAAGGAGAGAGTGTATGAAACTGAAAACCATCGCGGCGGCCATGCTTTTCGGCTGTCTTTGCGCCGGAGCGGTCTTCGCTGCCGGCGAAGTCGAAAAACGCGAAGGCATGATGAAGCAGATCGGCGGCTCCATGGGGGCATTGGCTGCCATCTCCAAGGGCCAGAAGCCCTTCGACGCCGAGGCCGTCAAGGCTGCCGTGACGACCATCAGCACCAATGCCAAGGCTTTCCCCGAACAGTTCCCCGCTGGCACCGAGACCGGCAGTGCGGCTGCTCCCGCCATCTGGGAAAACTTCGAAGACTTCAAGGCCAAGGCTGCCAAGCTCGGTGCTGATGCCGACACGGTTCTTGCCAATCTCCCCACCGATCAGGCGGGCGTCACCACCGCCATGCAGACGCTCGGCGCAGATTGCGGCACCTGCCACCAGACCTATCGTCTGAAGAAATAATCCCGAATTTCAAAACGCCGCTTCCCGGCGGCGTTTTTTCACTTTGAAAGACACCTGATCAGCTCGGGTGAGAATGGGGAGAGGGGTATGTCTTCCATTTGGACGAAGCTTGTGGGCGGGGCCGTGATCGCAGCCGTTGCCGGCTACGGCATTTTCGCCTGGGTTACCGCGCCGCAGCGTCAGGCGCCCAGCCATTGGGTCAGCCTCGGCGAGCCGGATCTGGCCAATGGCGAAACGCTGTTCTGGGCGGGTGGCTGCGCAAGCTGTCATGCCGCACCGGATACCACGGGTGACGCGCTGCGGACGCTTGCCGGCGGGCAGCCGCTGAAAAGCCCCTTCGGCACCTTCCACGTTCCCAATATTTCCTCTGATCCGCAGCACGGTATCGGCGGCTGGACGCTGGCGGAATTCGGCGATGCCATGACGCGCGGGGTGGGAAAGAACGGCGAACATCTGTACCCGTCCTTCCCCTACGCCTCCTATGCGCGCATGACGCAGAAGGATGTGAACGACCTCTTCGGTTATCTGAAAACCCTGCCGGCCAGCCAGAATGATGCGCCGGATCACGACCTGCCGTTTCCCTTCAACCTGCGCATGGCGCTCGGCGGCTGGAAGTTCCTGTATTTCGACACCTCCGCCCCGCCGCGTGTCGAGCTTGCCAATGCCAATGCCGAATTGCTGCGCGGCCAATATCTGGTCGAAGGGCCGGGCCATTGCGGCGAATGCCACACCCCGCGCGATGCTCTCGGCGGTTTCCTGAAAGACAAATGGCTGGCCGGCGGCCCCAATCCCGAAGGTGAGGGCCGTATCCCCGATATCACGCCCGGCTCCGAGAGCATCGGTGCCTGGACGGCGGCCGATATTGCCGGCTACCTGGAAACCGGCTTCACCCCGGAATTCGACAGCGTCGGCGGCTCCATGGTCAAGGTGCAGCAGAACATGGCGCATCTGACCGCCGAAGACCGCAATGCGATTGCCGCCTATCTGAAGGCGATCCCGTCTCGGTAGGGAGTTTGAAGCTCCCCTCCGTCATACCGGCCTTGAGCGGGTATGCAGCCAGCCCAAGTCCTTGGGCTGAGGGAGCTTTTTCGCCGTTCAGACGCACGTCGGCTGGATTCCGGCTCAGGGCCGGAATGACGGGAGAGTGTTTTTTCGTTCCGGTTTCTCTTCCCAATCTAAAACCCACAGCAATGGGCTAAACTCCACGATGACGTCGAGTGAGATGCTGCCGGCGATGCCAAGATCTCGCTGCCATTGACTCCCGCACCCACCCGGCAGATAACATCTGCGTGATGGTTCCTTCCGGGCGTTCCGGAAGGTGAAAAGGGAACACGATAGGGAGAAATCCTCATTCGTGGCTGCCCCCGCAACTGTGAGCGGAGAGCCTGAAACGAAATGCCACTGGCAAGCCATCTCGCCCCCATTCAAGGCGAGGGCGATGCCGGGAAGGTGTTTCAGGTTTTGACCCGCAAGCCAGGAGACCTGCCATCGCGGAAATGTCCATGCCGGCGGGGTGTCCGGAAGAGCGGAATGTCAGGGTCGTCGGTTCGGTACCCCTGTTTCAGTCTCGTATCCCCGTGGTGAAGTGTATCATATGCAGCTGCGCGGCTATTTGCCGTTCGGCTGTATCTTATGGCGCGGGGTCGCGCCGGGAGAGGGGTCACCATGTCCATCCAGCAGAATACGGCGAATGCTGCCGTTTCCGCAAAAACGGGCAGCTTCGCGCAATCGCTGACGGCGATCGTGCTTGGCCTGTTCGTAGTCGGTTTTGTCGGCTTTTCGCATGTGGAAGCCGTTCACAATGCCGCGCATGACACACGTCATGCCAATGCCTTCCCCTGCCATTGAGGGGAAACGGCATGTCATTTTTTCGCAATATCGTTTTTACCGCCGTTCTCGTCGGTATCGTTGGCGGTTTGGCCGTCTCGGCCATGCAGGCTTTCGGCACCACGCCGCTCATCCTTCAGGCGGAAACCTTTGAAAGTGCCGGCGGCGAAGCAACCCACAGCCATGATGCGGCAGCACCCGGCGCTGCGGTTCCCGCCCATGAGCATAATGACGAGGCCTGGGCTCCGGCCGATGGTTTCGAGCGCACCGCCTATACCGTTGCCGCCAATGTGCTGACGGCCATCGGTTACGCGCTTGTTCTGACCGGTCTCATCTCGCTGCGTGGCACCGATGCCGGCTGGCGCGAAGGTCTTCTGTGGGGCGTTGCCGGTTTTGCCGCCGTCATGCTCGCACCGATGATCGGCCTGCCGCCGGAATTGCCGGGAAGCCCGGCCGCAGCACTTGAGGCACGGCAGATCTGGTGGCTCTCGACGGTTATCGCAACCGCGGGCGGCATTGCGCTGATCGCGTTTCGCCGCGAGCCCTGGGCCATCGTTCTGGCTCTGGTGCTGATCGTCGCACCGCATGTGGTGGGCGCACCGCTGCCGCCGGAAGGCGAACATGCGCTGGCGCCGCTGCCGCTGGAACGGCAGTTCATTGTTGCCGCCACCATCACCAGCTTCGTTTTCTGGGCGCTGCTTGGAACATTGAGCGCGTTTTTCCTGAAACGCTTCCAGTCGGCTTGAAACCATGCAGGACGCAGCGGAGTGGAGTGACGAACTCGATGCGCTGCGTTTTGCCGTTCCCGGTCACGGCGCTTTCTGCGCCGTGCACCGCCTTGCCTTCAAGGCCGCTCTGGGTAAAAGTCCCGATCGTGATGCGGCGCTTGCCTATTTTCAAGACCACGAAGCTGCCTTTGCCGCTGCGGCACTCGCCAAGATCAAACGCTCAAACTTGCCCGCCGGCCGCAGCCTGCATTTGAACAGCCGCGATATCCGCCGCGCGATTGCCGGCGAGGGGCTGGAGTTTGCGGCGCGTGTGTGCCGGGTGCTTGATCGAGAATAGCGCAGGATGATTTGCGAGAGGCATCTTCTCCTCGACCGTCATGCCGGACTTGATCCGGCATCCAGCCGACGCGCGTCTGCGCGGCGGGAGAAATCCTTTCAGCCCAAGGACTTGGGCTGGCTGGATACCGGCTCAGGGCCGGTATCACGGAGAGAGGGCGGAATAAGGCTCTGCGCCTTACCGGTGCTCCGCCGCGAAAATTCCAAGTTCCGCCTCGGCTTCCGGACCAAAGAGGCCGAGGTTTTTCAGAATTTCCACCGCAAAGCTGACCGGTGCGCTGCCGGCGGCCGTGATGACGCCGCCATCGCTGACCGCCTTTGGCTGGTCGCGATAAAGACCGTCGCCACGATAGGCCGGATAGGTCTTGTGCGAGGCGAGCGAATTGCCGGTATGGGCGACATGGTTCAGGATACCCGTGCCCGCCAGCGCACTTGCCGCCGCACAGATACCGGCAACCAGCCGGTCCTTTTCGCGAAAGCGCTGCACCAGCCCGCCAAGATCGGCGGCCGTGCCCTTTTCCCAGCTGAGACCGCCGGGAATGACGAGCGCATCGATGTTATCAGGATCAAGCGCGTCATAGGAGGTTTCGGGCGTTACATTTAGCCCGCCCATCGACGTTACCGGCCGCCCGTCCGGGGTGGCATGAACGATCTCGACGCCGAGATAGCTGCGTGCCGCCGCCGCAAGCAGCGCCGGTTCCCAGTCCGCAAAATCCTGCGCCAGCGCAATGGCGATCCGTGTCATGGCCGTCTCCGTCGGTTGTGATCAGGCGATGGACTGCATGTAGCGCATGCCGGTGACCGGACGCGGCGCGAAATCCATGTTTTCGTAGAAACGATGTGCCGCCACATTGCCGGTCGTGGCGCTGACGGAAAGATAATCGCAACCCAGCCGCTTGGCGATATCGCGGGCGCGGGAAACCAGATGCTGGCCCGTGCCGTGGCCGCGATGGCCGTCACGCACGAAGAGATGGTGCAGTTCAAGCCCGCGCCGGCCTTCCTGCGCCCTGTAGAGCGGCAGAAGCAGCGCGTAGCCGATCAGCGCGCCATCGGCTTCGGCGACAAGACCATGCACCCAGGGCAGGGGGCCGAACAGGTCGCGCTCAAGCTTGGCCGGCGTGATCGCCGCCGCATCGCCGTGGTAGGAGGCAAGCAGCGTGATCATCTCGTTAAGCTCGGGCAAATCCGTTTTGCGGGCGCCGCGAATGATGACGACGGGCGGTCTTTCCAGTGTAAGGGAGCTATCTTCGGTCATTTTTTCGGTCCTTTGGTCTTATCTGTGCCGTCAGGACGTTTGAAAACAACAAAGCCGCCTGACGGCGGCTTGTTGACAATATGATCTGTCGAGCCGCCCTTAAAGGTAGGCCCAAAAGTACGAGCAGGAGATGGGTGCGCGTTCGTTGATCATGTCATTGCAATGCGCCCGAATCCGTAATCTGTCAAGCGGCTTCAATTTGCAATCGTGCGATTGCTGAAACAATCGCATCTTCCATCCCGGCATCACCGGTGGAATGCCCCGCTCCACCTATGGCAATCAGTTCGCTTCCCGGCCATGCGGCGGCAAGTTCGTAAGCGGTGACGGGCGGTCCCTGCAGGTCGCGCATGCCCTGGATGAGCATGCCGGGAATGCCGGCGAGCAGGCCGGCATTGCGTAGAAGCACACCGTCCTCCAGCCAGGCCGCATGGTGGAAATAATGGGCGCATAGACGGGCGCGGGTCAGGATATAATCGCCGTCGCGCCATTTTTCCGGAAAGGCCGAGCTGGCCTCCGCACTGATCGAGCCCGCCTCCCACAAATGCCATTCAAGCGCCGCCATCCGGCGGATGGCGGGGTCAGGATCGTTTAAAAGCTGCAGATACGCGCCGACGGGATCTTCCTTCGGCAGATGATCCGGGATAGCTGTGATGAAACGCTGCCACTGTTGCGGCAGAAACATCGCCAGCCCCTTGTAAAGCCAGTCGATCTCCTTTTGCCGTGTGGTAGTGACGCCGGCCAGCACCATCGCGCGCACCCGCTCCGGGTGGCACTGCGCATAGGCCAGCGCGAGTGTGGCACCCCAGGAGCTGCCATAAACCAGCCAGTCATCCAACGAAAGCGCGCAGCGGACGGCCTCCATGTCGTCGATCAGGTGATGCGTGGTGTTATGCGCCAGGCTCTCACTAGCATTCGGCGTGCTTTTGCCACAGCCGCGCTGGTCGAACTGGATGATGCGGTAATGGGCGGGATCGAAATAGCGTCTGGCCGTCGCCGAAAGCCCCGAGCCGGGGCCGCCATGCAGCAGGATCGCCGGCCTTCCCGCCGGATTGCCGGCAATCGTCACATGCAGCCGGTGGCCTTCTGAAACCTCAAGAAAAACAGTCTCGAACGGAGTGATTTCGGGAAATATTTCGGCCATCCGGCATCCCTTCTTCAAGCAGGAGAGAGCGCATACAGGGCGCGGATGACAGTGGAATGTCAGCCCTGTTCCGGGTCGGCCCTAGTGTTCGCCGCCGCACATGCCGTGGTCGGAGAGCGCACGGATAACGTAGCAATCCTCGATCGAATGGCCATCGCAATGGGCGACGATGCGTTCCAGCTCGTGCTCCAGTTTCCTGAGCTTGGCGATTTTTTCGCGCACATCGGCCAGATGTTCGGCGGCGATGCGATCCGCTCCCTCGCACGGCATCTGCCGGTGCTGGCTGAGCGCGATCAGCTCGCGGATGGCATCGATGTTCAGCCCGAGATCGCGCGCGTGGCGGATGAAGGCCAGCCTTTCGAGGTCGGATTTTTCATAACGGCGCTGGTTGCCATCGGAACGATCCGCCTCGCGGATGAGGCCCATCTGCTCGTAATAACGGATCGTCGGCACCTTGACGCCGGTGCGTTTCGACAGTTCACCAATGGACAGCATGGCTTTCTCCATATCGCGGACGTGGCAGAGTGCTTCCGCCGCTCATCATCCGATGCTCTAGTCTCTAGAGATATGGCTTTTTTGCCTGCTGTTCAATGGGGTCAGGCCGCTTCGTTCACACCCAGCGCCTCAGCCAATGCCTTCAGAACTTCGTTCTCAATATTGGCTGCGGCTTCAGGCTGGGCGGCGGTCGCCATTTCAAAGGCCGGCTTGGCCGCATCGGAGACGCCGCTGTCGAGATTCCACAATGCGGCGGCAAGGCCGGCCGATACGCTGGCGGCAGCCGGCGCGACCGCGGTGGCGACGCTCTCGGCGCTCGAGATGGCGCGGTGTGCGGCGCGGGTCAACTCCAGCAGGGCTTCGGTGGTGGAGTGGGTTTCCTTGTTTTTCGTCGGCTCAAGGGTCCGGACCGGAGATGCATAATAGCTGGTGGTGGTTGCTGCGATAGTCGTCATGACTGAGTCCCCAAGTTCTGATGGGGTATTTTTAGGGGCCGAAACATTCGCGAGGATTGCGTCGCGCAGGACTTGAACGAAAAATTGACGTAATATAGTATACCCCCCTATACTATATGAGGTGCTTATGTCCCATACGATCCGCAACAAGGACAAGCTGCTCGCCCGCATCCGCCGCCTGAAAGGGCAGATGGAAGCGGTGGAGCGGGCGCTTGATGATGCCAAGCCCTGCGGCGAGGTGCTGCAATTGCTGGCTTCGGTGCGCGGCGCGCTTTCCGGCCTGACGGGGGAGGTGATGCAGGAGCATCTGCACGAACATGTGGTGCATGCCGAAAATGAAGACGAGCGGGCGCGGGCAGCGGAAGAGCTGGCCCAGGTGCTGAAGACCTACATCCGCTAGCAGGCCCTCCAAACTGTCCGCGACTTTGGGAAAGGCCATGCGTGGAAAGACTAGCTTGAAGATCGAACAGGATTAGCGACATGACGACGACATCCGAATTCCCCGCCGCGACCGGCCACGACCATGTTTTTCTCGGCCAGAACCATGAGCGCAATGAAAAGCGCGTGTGGATGGTCATCGCGCTGACCACCGTGATGATGGTGGCAGAGATTGTCGCCGGCCACTGGTTCGGCTCCATGGCGCTGACAGCGGACGGATGGCACATGTCCACCCATGCGGGCGCCATGCTGATTTCGGCGCTCGCCTATCTTTATGCCCGGCGCGAGGCGCGCAACCCGCGCTTCACTTTCGGCACCGGCAAGTTCGGTGATCTCGCAGGTTTTGCCAGCGCCATCGTGCTGGCGGTGGTGGCACTGCTGATTGCCGTCGAAAGTGCCATGCGCCTCGTCAATCCGGTTGAAATCGACTTCAACCAGGCGATCCTCGTCGCCGTCATCGGGCTTGCCGTCAATCTCGTCAGCGCTGTGCTTTTGAAGGATGACCATCATCATGATCACGGGCATGGGCACGGCTCGCATGCCCATCACGGCCATGGCAGCCACGCGCATCATGGAGACCATGGCGCAGCAAAGGGTGGCAGGGACAATAATCTGCGCGCCGCCTATCTGCATGTGCTGGCGGATGCGTTGACCTCGGTTCTCGCCATCGTCGCGCTGCTGCTCGGCAAATGGAACGGCTGGTCCTTTCTAGACCCGCTGATGGGCATTGTCGGCGGTCTGGTCATCGCCCGCTGGTCATGGGGTCTGGTTCGCTCGACGGCGACAACCCTGCTCGATGCCGTGCCGCAGACGGAAGACCTGCCGCAGGAAATTCGTGAAAGCGTCGAGACGGAAGAGGATCGCATCACCGACCTGCATGTCTGGCAGGTGGGGCCGGGGCATCACGCCGCTATTGTGGCGATCCAGTCGCAGGCACCGAAGGCGCCCGATTTCTACAAGCGGAAACTTGCGGCCATACAAGAACTGTCGCATGTGACGGTGGAGGTCAGCCCGGCAAGGGCCTGAGAAGAATCGCCTATTCGTATTCGGAATAGGCGCTGCGCACCCACTCGGCCTGTGCTTCCGCCTTGTCCTCGGCGGAAGCCAATGCGGGCGTATCCTGATAGGCCGGCGCGCTGCCATTGCCCACGGCCCACAACACGTTGGCCAGCGAATGTGAAAGAATGGTGCTGGAAACGGTCGGGTTGCCGGGGCCGCGTTTGACGGCCTGCTCCTCCGGCGTGCTCTGCGCGCTGCCGGTTTTTTCGATCTCGCGGATACGTCCCTGATAATTGTATCCGCCGATATTGCTTTCGATCTGCATGTCGGTGATTCCGCGTTCAAAAGTTAACGAAGGGTTAACGGCGGCGACTTGTCTGAAACTTGCGCTTGTTGCGTTGCAACGACTGTCCCGGCTTGACAGGCGGTGAAGTGGTGCTTCGTTTTTGCGGGAAGAGGCGAATAAGGGGAGGCGATCCTCCGTGATCGCGCAACGAAGACGAATAAGGTCACATCATGCCGACACTGTTACAGGCCTCGCCCCACCCTCCGCGTCATCCTCGCCCTTGAGGCGAGGATGACGCGGAGGGTGGGGGTAAGGGATGGCGGATGACCAGTGCGAGATAAGGGGTGAACCCCGGAACTTATCAGACTATGCCGTTTCCTTCTCCACCGGCAAAACCGCTTCCCGCACCTTCGCAGGCTCCTCCACCATCTCGGTCTTCTGCAGCGCAGGCGTCATCACCTCAACCGTTGCCTCCGCCTCCTGCGGGGCGGGCGTCACCATGGCCGCCACCAGCGTATCGAGGCCGATCGAGCCGACAGCTTTGCCGTCCTCATCCACCACATGCGCCTGTGTCTCGTTGGCTTCCGACATATCGCGGGCAATGGTCTCCAGCGTCGCGCTTTCCGGCACGGACATGCCCTGCGGCTTGCTGTCCAGCGGCTCCATGACCGTGGTGGCCTGAAGCACGCGGCCGCGATTGACGTCGCGCACGAAGTCGGTGACGTAGCCATCGGCGGGAGACAGGATGATGCTCTGGCCGTCGCCCTGCTGCACCACTTCGCCGTCCTTCAGAATGGCGATGTGGTCGCCGAGCCGCAAAGCCTCGTCCAGATCGTGGGTGATGAACACCACGGTCTTCTTCAGCTCCTGCTGCAGATCGAGCAGCATGGTCTGCATATCGACGCGGATCAGTGGATCAAGCGCCGAATAGGCTTCATCCATCAGGAGGATATCGGCGTCATTGGCAAGCGCCCGGGCAAGGCCCACACGCTGCTGCATGCCGCCTGAGAGCTGGTTCGGATAATAATCCTCGTAACCGGCGAGGCCGACACGCTCCAGCCAGTAGCGGCCCTTTTCTTCGCTTTCCTTGCGCGGTACGCCCTGGATGTCGAGACCGTAGACGCTGTTTTCCAGAACGGTGCGATGCGGCAGCAGCCCGAATTTCTGGAACACCATTGCCGTCTTGTGACGGCGGAATTTCCTGAGCGCCGAGGTGCTCATGCCGCAGATATCCTCGCCGTCATAAAGAACCTCGCCGGCTGTCGGGTCGATCAGCCGGTTGATGTGGCGGATGAGCGTCGACTTGCCGGAGCCGGAAAGCCCCATGACGACGGTGATCTTGCCGCCCGGCATGGTGATATTGATGTTGTTGAGGCCAAGCACGTGGTTGTGTTTGTCGTTCAGCTCCACCTTGCCCATGCCCGACCGCACCGCTTCGAGATATTTCTCGGGATGCTTGCCGAAGATCTTGTAGAGGTTGCGGATTTCGATGCTTTTAGCCATGGGAGACCTCGCGGTATTTCTGCAGGCGCTTGCCAAAAGCCTGGCTCGCCCGGTCGAACATGATGGCGATGGCGACCAGAGCGAAACCGTTCAGGAAGCCCACCGTGAAGAACTGGTTGTTGATGGCCTGCAGCACGTTCTTGCCGAGCCCGCCGACACCGACCATGGAGGCGACAACGACCATGGCGAGCGCCATCATGATGGTCTGGTTGATGCCGGTCATGATGGTGGGCAGCGCCAGCGGCAGCTGCACGTTGAACAGCTTCTGGCCATTGGAGGAGCCGAAGGCATCGGCCGCCTCAAGCACTTCGCGGTCCACCAGGCGAATGCCGAGGCTGGTCAGGCGGATGACGGGCGGAATGGCATAGATCACCACTGCGATCAGGCCCGGAACCTTGCCGATGCCGAAAATCACCACCACGGGGATGAGATAAACGAAGCTGGGCAGGGTCTGCATCACGTCGAGCACGGGATTGATGAGGCGTTGCAGGCGTTCGGAACGGCCCATCAGGATGCCGAGCGGCAGGCCGATGACGATGGCGATCAGGGTGGCGATGGCGACGATGGACAGTGTCGTCATGGCGTCTCGCCAGAGGCCGACCGCGCCGATCATCAGCAGGGAAATGGCGGTGCCGCCGGTGATCTTGAAGCTGCGCCCGGCCAGATGCACGATGGCGAGAATGACCAGCATCGTGATGATCCACGGCGTCTGGATGAACAGCCGCTCCGAGGAATTGAGGAAGAGCTGCAGCGGATGCACGACGACATCGATCGCATCGCCGTAATTGCGCACGATGTCGCGAAAACCATCGTCGATGGTCTTGCGTGCCACACGCATCGTGGAGTTGTCGATTGCCGGGAACTTGCAGAGCAGGTCCGGCAGGTAATTGCAGAGGGCCATTATTGTTGTTTTCCCTTTGGTTTATTGAGGGATGGGTGGTTGGAGGTTGGAGTGCGCGGGCACCCCCCTCTGTCCTGCCGGACATCTCCCCCACAAGGGGGGAGATCGACCTGCGGAAAGGTCTCGCCCATCAAACACGTTGCGGATTTGTGAGAAGGGTGCGCCCAGCCGATCTCCCTCCTTGTGGGGGAGATGCCCGGCAGGGCAGAGGGGGGTAAGCGGCTTGCGCCGACTCCCCATCAACCAATCACATCGAAGCCTTGATCTTCTCCGCCACCTCGGCCGGAACCCACTTCGTCCAGATTTCCTCATGGTTCTCGAGGAAATATTCCGCGCCATCCTCGTTGGTGCCCTGGTTCTCATCCATCCAGGCAAGGATTTCGGCGACCATCTTGTTGTCCCAGTTGCGGGCCTTGATGTAGTCCAGCGTCACGCCGGCCTTGCCTTCGAAGTCCTTGGTGATGACGGTAAAGACATCGGCCACCGGATAGGCGTTGACCTTGGGATCGGCGCAATCGACCTTGGCGGTGCACTCGTCGAAATGGGCGCGGTCGAGTTCGACGCCGTCATCCAGCTTCACCATCTCGTATTTGCCGAGAATGGCGGTGGGCGACCAGTAATAGCCGAGCCAGCCCTGCTTCTTTTCGAATGCATTGGCGATCGAACCGTCGAGGCCGGCGGCGGAGCCGGTGTCGACCAGCGTGAAGCCCTTTTTGTCGCCTTCGCGTGCCTTGTAGAGATTGGTGGTGGTCACCTGGCAGTTCCAGCCGGAGGGGCAATTGTGCACGGCGCCCTTGCTGGCGTCCTCCGGGGCGGGGAAGAGCTCGGGATGTTTCAGCGCATCCTCGACGGTCTTGATGTCGGGATGTTCATCGGCGATGAATTTCGGGATCCACCAGCCTTCGATACCGCCTTCGGAAAGAATTTTCGATGCTTCGATCATGCGACCGTCCTTGACGGCGGCGTCGAGCGGCTCGCGCACGGCATTCACCCACAATTCGGGCGCCATGTCCGGCTGGCCCTTTTCGTTCATGGAGGCGAAGGTCGGCATGGTATCGCCGCTGACGACATTGACCGTGCAGTCATAGCCGTTTTCCATGATGAACTTGTCGACGTAAGCCGCGACACCGGCGGATGCCCAGTTCATTTCGGCGATGGAGATGCTGCCGCATTCTTCGGCGGCATTGGCGGAATTTGCTGCACCGGCAGCGATGATAAAGCCCGTTACGAGAATGGTCGAGGCGAGGAGTTTCTTCATGTGTAAGACCCCCAAGTCTGATGCAGTGTTTTCAATTGGCAAAGCGGGAGCACTGCAAAGCCCGGATTGCCAAGGGCGAACTGACATGGCGCATGGAAAAGCCGAAAAAACCGGCGTCAAGAATATCCGCAAGACGTGCTGCAGGATTGCCGCGAAAAACGCGGCGGAAAGGCGCATGAATATGTCAACGACCGGCATAATACGGCCAAAAAGTGATATTGCAACGCAAAATGGCGCATCGCAGCCATGCGTTCGATTTTCGGAACATTTTTTCAGGTGGTGTAATACATGAAATATATTTGAGATTTACTCAAGTCTATTATGATTTTCAGTAATTCGAAATAAAAATCCACGAAGCTGCAAAGTGAAGTTAAAGGAAAAGAAAACGGTGCATTTTTGTGGAAAAAATATTCAGAAAGAGGTTTTTTGAAGGTATTTTCGTACTGTTTTGGATCGGGCGGCGGCTCCGTCGCCGCCCGTTTCGCAATCAAGGTCTCACACGGCGTCCTTGCCGGCCACCTTCAGCGCGAAGGCATATTCGAAGGCGATTTCTTCCAGCCGCTGGAAACGGCCGGACTTGCCGCCATGGCCGGCGGCCATGTTGGTCTTGAGCAGGATCGGCGCTTCCCCCGTCGTCTTTTCGCGCAACTTCGCCACCCATTTGGTCGGCTCCCAATAGGTCACACGCGGGTCAGTGAGGCCGGAAAGCGCCAGCAGCGGCGGATAGGGTTTTTCGCTGACATTGTCATAGGGACTATAGGCGGCGATCCAGCCATATTCCTCTGCCGATTCCAGCGGATTGCCCCATTCCGGCCATTCCGGCGGGGTCAGCGGCAGCGTGTCGTCAAGCATGGTGGTCAGCACGTCCACGAAGGGAACAGCGGCGATGATGCCGGCGAATTTTTCCGGCGCCATGTTGGCGACAGCCCCCATCAGCATGCCGCCGGCCGAGCCGCCTTCGGCGATGATGCCCTCATACGAGGTGAAACTCTCCTGAACCAGATGATCGGCAGCGGCGATGAAGTCCTTGAAGGTGTTCTGCTTGTCTTCCATCTTGCCGGTTTCGTACCATTCGAAACCCTTGTCCTTGCCGCCGCGAATATGGGCGATGGCATAGATGAAACCACGGTCGGCGAGCGACAGTGTGGTGGTGGAGAAGGAGGCGGGAATGGTGATGCCGTAAGCGCCGTATCCATAGAGCAGGCAGGGGGCGGAACCGTTAAGCGCCACATCCTTGCGGTAAAGCAGCGAGACCGGCACCAGTTCGCCATCATGGGCGGGCGCCATGATGCGGCGCGTGATGTAATCATCAGGATTGTGGCCCGAGGGTACTTCCTGCGTCTTCAGAAGCGTACGCTCGCGCGTCACCATGTCGTAATCGAACAGCTGGCTCGGCGTCGTCATCGAGGAATAGGAAAAGCGGATGACGTCGGTGTCATATTCCGCCGCGCCATGCAGGCCGAGCGAATAGGCCTCTTCGGCAAAGGCGATGGAATGTTCCTCGCCCGTGCGACGATCGCGGATGACGATGCGCGGCAGGCCGTCGCGGCGCTCAAGCCAGATCAGGTGGCGGGCATAAGCATCGACGGAAAGAATGAGACGGCCCGGCTCATGCGGGACGATCTCTTTCCAGTTCTCTTTGCCCGGTGCCGTGACCGGCGCTTCCACAATGCGGAAATCCTTGGCATCGCCGTCATTGGTGAGGATGAAGAAGACATCGCCGCCTTCGCACATCGAATATTCGATGCCTTCCTCGCGCTCCGCCACCACGGCAGGTTCGGCGGTCAGGTCGCTGGTGGAGAGAAGGCGATATTCGCTGGTTTCATGGTCGTGAATGTCGATGAAGATGAAATCGTCGAGAACCGACGCGCCGACGCCCATGAAGAAACCGGGATCCTTTTCCTCATAGACCAGACGGTCCGCCGATTGCGGCTGGCCGATAATATGGTGGAAAACCTTCGAGGGGCGGTGGTTCTCGTCCTGCAGCGTATAAAAGAAGCTCTTGCCATCAGGCGCCCAGGCCCCGCCGCCGCCGGTGTTTTCCACGACATCGGCAAGATCTTCGCCGGTTTCGAGGTTGCGGATGCGCAGCGTGAAATATTCCGAGCCCTTGTCGTCGTAACCCCAGATGCCGTGGCTGTGATCGGAGGACTGGTCGAGGCCGGCAAGCCGGAAATAATCCTTGCCCTCGGCTTCCTTGTCACCATCAAGCAGCACATGTTTTTCGCCGCCGCCGCGCGGGGTGCGGAAATAATGCGGCTGCTCGCCGCCGGTCACGAACAATGTCCCGTAAGCATAAGGCCCGTCATTAACAGGCACGGACGAATCGTCCTGCTTGATGCGGCCCTTCATTTCCGTAAACAGCTTTTCCTGAAGCGCCTTGGTGTCACCCATCGCGGCTTCCATATAGGCGTTTTCCGCCTCCAGATGGGCGCGGATGGCCGGGTCGAGCAGGGTAGGGTCCTTGAACATGGCCTGCCAGTTATCGGCCCGGAACCATGCATAATCGTCGGTGCGGGTAATGCCGTGATGTGTATCCTGAACGGGCCGTTTTTCGGCGGTCGGGGCGGCGGGCAGGTTCTTGAAAATCGGCAAGGGAAACTCGCTTTCCTGTAAAAATCCATGGGCAATACCAGGGTGTGGCACCAAGATGTAGAGTGACCCTACCGGCCGATCAAGTTTCAAATCTCCACAGGCGTAATGCGGCTTGGGCACAATTTGGTCAGCTTTCGATCACATTTTGGCAATATCCGGCAAATCAGCGATGATGGATGCAGGCCACCCGGCCTGCCGCCCACCACAAGAACAAACGAAAAAACTGACAGGATCCCATGCGAAAGCTTCTTCCCGCTGCCCTTTCTGCCTTTTTCCTTGGCTTGCAGGCCTTTACTCCCGCTTTCGCGATCGACGCCAGCGTCATGCGGCAGCTGAATGCGCTTGCCCCGGAAGAGCGCTTGGAACAGCGTTGCGATATCGAGGCGATGGAGAGGATAGCGACGGAGCAGAAGGGCATGCGGCCGGACAAGGTCATCGCTTATACCTTCGGTGATCCGGAAGTTGGCAAGAACTCCATCAAGGCGCCGGGCGCGGTCTTTAGAAGTTCCGGCGAATGGTACAAGCTCAAATACAAGTGCCAGCTGAAGAGCGACAGCCTCAGCATCCAGTCCTTCGATTACCGCGTTGGCGACCGGATTCCCGAGGAGCAGTGGAAGAAGTTGTATCTTTATGACTAAGCAAGGATTTTTTCGGTTGCGGGCGGGGGTTTAGCCGCCGCTTTTCTTGCCGCTCCGCCACCGGCTCTGTAACCCTGCTTGCCGATCAAAGCGAGGGAGACGGGCATGGCGACACGATTCAAGGGACTTTCGGCTTTTCCGATCACGCCGGCCGATGAGGCCGGGCGGGTGGACACGCAGGCGTTCTCCGCGCTGATCGAGCGGCTGGATGTGGCGGAGGTCGATTCCGTCGGCGTTCTCGGCAGCACCGGCATCTATATGTATCTCACACGGGAAGAGAGACGCCGCGCCATCGAGGCGGCAGCCGCCATCCTCAAGGGCAGGCGCATCTTGATGGCTGGCGTCGGCGCATTGCGCACCGATGAGGCCGTGGCGCTGGCCAGGGATGCGGAAGCCGCCGGCGCGGATGCCCTGTTGCTGGCACCCGTCTCCTACACGCCGCTGACGCAGGAAGAGGCCTATCACCATTTCGCCGCGGTGGCCGGCGCGACGGCCCTGCCGCTTGCCATCTACAACAACCCGACGACGACGCGCTTTACCTTCAGCGACGAGCTTCTGGTGCGGCTTGCCTATATCCCCAATATCCGCGCCATCAAGATGCCGCTGTCGGCCGATTCCGATTATGCCGGTGAGCTTGCGCGGCTGAGACCGAAGCTGACAGATGATTTCGCCATTGGTTACAGTGGTGACTGGGGCTGCGCAGAGGCGACACTGGCCGGCGGCGACACCTGGTACAGCGTGGTTGCCGGCCTGCTGCCGGTTCCAGCCCTGCAATTGATGCGGGCGGCTCAGGCCAAGAATGCGGAAGAGGCAAAGAGGATCGATGCGGCCTTCCAGCCGCTCTGGGCGCTGTTCAAGGAATTCGGCAGCATCCGCGTGGTTTACGCCGCCGCCAACATCCTGCAACTGACGGCGTGCGAGCCGCCCCGGCCGATCCTGCCGCTCACCAGCGCGGAACGCCAGCGGGTGGAAGAGGCGTTGAACGCCCTGTCCGCGCTGGAAACCGCGCCATAATTCGGGCGCTTTGCGGGCGGATTGCCACGTCCTTACACTTCGGAAAACCAAAAATGCTGCGTCGCCTCTTCATTGCCGCCCTGTTAGTCTCTGCTTCATCCGCCGCATTCGCGGGCACCGGCCTTGTCGAGCCGACGATGAAGATGACGCCGCAGCATGACGGCAAGGTGCGGGTGGCGATGACGCTGGATGCCTGCATGGGTAAGACCGATCACCGCATTCTCGATACGCTGGTGAAGGAGCGCATTCCGGCAACGATCTTCGTTACTGCCCGCTGGCTGAAACATAATGGCGAAGCGCTCGCCGTGCTCATGGCGCATCCGGATCTGTTCGAAATCGAAAACCACGGCGAAAACCATGTGCCGGCAGTGGACAAGCCGGTTTCCATCTACGGCATCGCCGCCGCCGGTTCGGAAGCGGCGGTCGAGCAGGAAGTGGAGGGCGGTCGCCAGGCCATCGTCGCCGCCACCGGCCTGCAACCGCAATGGTTCCGTGGTGCGACGGCCAAATATACCAATTCGTCGATGTCCACCATCAACCGACTTGGCATGCGGGTGGCCGGTTATTCCGTCAATGGCGATGGCGGCTCGCTGCTGGGTGCGGCGATGACGGCAAAACACATCGCCTCGGCAAAAGATGGCGACGTCATCATCTCCCACATCAACCAGCCCACCCATGAGGCGGGCGAGGGCGTGGTGAAAGGCCTTCTGGCACTGAAAGCCCGCGGCGTCATCTTCGCCCGGCTGGACGACCCATCCTTTGCCCCGCCGGGTAACTGACCTAAAAACGTCGCCGCGCGTTTCTTCTCCCCGCCGGGGAGAAGATGCCCGAAGGGCAGATGAGGGGGCCAGCTCTCCGCATATCTCTATCGTAGCCCCCTCATCCGGCGCTGCGCGCCACCTTCTCCCCGGCGGGGAGAAGAAATATGCCGCGCGCTTGCTCCATCGGAAGCAGCCTCGTCAAGGCTGGAGGGCGAAGATACATCCCCACATCCACGCCCGTTTTTCGGCGGCGCAGACCGGAAAATTGCGCTAGCATCCTCCCATGATGCTGTTCAAACGCCCCGACACCGAAACCCTGTATTCCGCCCTTGTGAACAAGGACCCCGCCTATGAAGGCGTGGCCTATGTCTGCGTGACCTCGACCAAGATCTTCTGTCGCTTCACCTGCACGGCGCGAAAGCCGAAGATCGAAAACTGCCGGTTTCGTGAGACCATCGCCGAATGCCTGGAGGCGGGTTTCCGCCCCTGCAAGCGCTGCAAGCCGATGTTGTCCTATGGTACTGCCGATGAGACCGTCACTGCGCTTCTGACGGCGCTGGAAAGCGAACCGGCGCGGCGCTGGTGCGAGGAGGATGTGGTGGCGCTGGGACACGATCCTTCCACCGTGCGCCGCACCTTCAAGCGTCGTTTCGGCATGAGTTTTCTGGAAATCGCCCGGCTGCGCCGGCTGGGAGACGCGGCGACGAGCCTTGCCTCCGGCGAGGCGGTGATCGGCGCTCAGATCGATGCGGGTTACGAATCCGGCAGTGGCTTTCGCTCGGCGATCAACCAGTTCTTCGGCACCTCGCCCGTCGCCATGAAGGGCAAGGGGTTTTTGAAGGGTGACTGGATCGATACGCCGATCGGCCCGATGTTGGTCGTTGCCGACGATCATGCCCTGCATCTGCTCGAATTCGCCGACCGGCCGGCGCTTGCCGCCGAGCTGAAGCGGCTTAAGACCCGCACCGGCGCGGATATGGTGCTGGGCCGCACCGGGGTGACCGGCCAGATCGAAGCGGAGCTCAAGGCCTATTTCGCCGGCAGTTCGGCTGCCTTCGAAACCCGCCTTGCCGGCCACGGCACGCCCTTCGAGCGCGATGTCTGGCGCAACCTGCGGGAAATCCCGGTGGGGGAGATCGTCAGCTATTCCTCGCTCGCAACCAGCATGGACAGGTCATCCGCCGTGCGTGCGGTGGCCCGCGCCAATGGCGCCAACCAGATCGCCATCGTCGTTCCCTGCCACCGGGTGCTGGGGGCGGATGGCAGTCTGACCGGTTATGGCGGAGGCCTGTGGCGGAAGAAATGGCTGATCGAGCACGAGCGTCGCATGGCGGGCGTGCTGGCGGAGGGGCAGGCGCAGGGAATGCCGCTCGCTTCCTGAGCGGTGTGGCTTTGTTGGGTTTTGTCAGATTGTTCATTTAGTTGAGCGGGGCGCGTGTGGTTCACCCCCCTCTGCCCTGCCGGGCATCTCCCCCTCAAGGGGGGAGATCGACTCGTGGTTAGGTCTCGCCCATCTCAATGTTTGCGAATGAAGCGATGATCGCGCCTCTTGCCGATCTCCCCCCTTGAGGGGGAGATGCCCGGCAGGGCAGAGGGGGGTAAAGCCCGACACGCCCCCGTCAAAGGACAATCTCCTGACAGCTCAAACCCGGGGGCGCTTCGCACTTCCGCCAGCAAACCGCCGGTCAATCCGGCAGTTTCGGCACAACCCGGCGCGAGGGAAACAGCTCGCGCGTCACCGTCATGGCAATCAGCGACAGCGGCAGGGCCAGCATGGCGCCGGCCGCGCCCCACATCCATGTCCAGAAGATGATCATCACGAAGACGAGGAACGGGTTGATTTCCATGTTGCGGCCCACGACAGCCGGAAAGGCGAGGTTTTCCATCAACAGGTGAATGGTGAAGAAGATCGCCGCCGGCATGAGTGCGAAAATCATGTTGTCATGGGTGATGATGCCGGCCACCGTCAGCGATATCGTCATGGCGGTGATGCCGAGAAACGGCACGAAGCTGGAGAGGAAGGCGAACAGTCCCCACAGGAGCGGCATGGCGAGCCCGCCGAAATAGGCGATGATCACCATCGTCACGCCAAGCCCGGCATAGATCAGCGCTGCCGTGGCGAAATAGGTGCCGAGCACTTCTTCCACCGAGCCGATGATGCGGATCGTCCTGAGGCGCTGGTGGCGGGCGGGAAAGGCCATGATGATCGCCTTGCGCAGCCGCAGCCGGCTATAGAGAAACATCAGCAGTGCGGCGAGGAAGATCAGACCCTGAATGACGGCGGGGGTGATGTTGGCGCCGAGCACGGAAATGATCTCGCCGCTGCGCGAAATCAGCGACTCCATCGACATGGATCCCATACTGAAACTAGCTGCCGAGATATTCAGCCATCTGAGACTTTGCAGATAGGGCAGGAAACGGTCGATGCTGCGCTCCACCAGCGCCGGCCCTTCCGAAGCGAGCAGGGAAAGCGGCTCGCTTAGTGAATTGACCACGAAAAACATCACCGCCGCCACCAGCGTGGAGAGGATGAGTGCGACGCCGAAGCCGGGAATGCCGTAAGAGCCAAGTTTTTCGGCGGCGATGCCGAGGATCATGCCGACCACGATGGCCATCACCACCGGGATGAGGATGAGCGACAATTCGTGAATGACCGCCATCAGCATGATGAGGAAAATGCCGATCACCGACCAGGCGACAACGACATCAAGCGCTTCGCGGCCAAGCGGCTGCTGGCTGCGCGCATCGTCGCGACGTGAAGCGAAGGCAGGGGTTTCCAGCGGATCCGCCCTTGTCACCGGCGCGGCGCCGCCGCCGGCCACGTGATGGCCCAAAGTGCCGGTCTTGTCCGGTCTGGCATTTTCATTCATCGAACTGTCCCCCAATAAGGGCACAAACGTTCGAAAAATATGGCGGTTCCGGGGCGGCGCAAATTTTTGACCGCCCCTTTTTACGTTTATGCGGAAAGCTTTAGTCCGATGCCCCATGGGTCTTTCACAACGATGCCATCACTTTGCCGCTCGGTCGCGATTTCCAGCCGGTCGAGCGCGGCGACAGCCCTGTCGAGTGCTTCAGGCTCGTTGAATTTCAGCGAGTAACCGGCAAGCCCCGTCATATTGTCCTTGCGCGCCGCAGCACCCCGGCTGTTCCAGATATTGGCGGCCAAATGGTGATGATAGGCCCCGGAGCCGAAGAAGCTCGCGCCCGGATACCGCGCCATGATGTTCAGCCCCAGCACATCACGATAAAATTCATCCGCCTGCGGAATATTGCCGACCTGCAGATGAATATGGCCGATGGCCGTTCCCTCCGCAGCACCTGCGAAAGCGGTTTTCGGCGCGCTGTCGTAAAGCGCCTGAAGATTGAGGGCGAGGGTGGCCATCTCCACCGTGCCATCAGGCTGGTAGGTCCATTCCGATGGCTGCCGGTCGCGATAGACCTCGATGCCGTTGCCTTCCGGGTCGGCAAGGTAGATCGCCTCGCTGACCAGATGGTCGGACGCGCCCTGAAGCTGCACGTTGTTATGGGCGGCATGCGCCAGCCATTGCGCCAGATCATCGCGGCTCGGCATCAGGAAGGCGGTGTGGAACAGGCCGGCGGCATTGCGCGGCGCGCGTTCCGCCATATTGGAGGTGGAAAGCGTCAAGAGCGGCTGGCCATTCACGCCCAGAACCTCGCCGCTCTCTTTCTTTTCAAGGACCGAAAGGCCGATGATCTTCTGGTAGAAATCCGAAACCCGCGGCAGATCGTGGACGACGAGATGAGCCTGACCGACATAGGCCGGTCGCGTCAGGGCGAATTGTTTGATTTCACTCATCATAATCTCCATATTGAATATGACGCGCCGGAAAGCGGATCGGCGGTCACCGGCATTGGCCGACGCCGCTTTGCGGCGTTTGTCTATGGTGAATATGGGCGGATTTCGTCGTTCAGCAAAGATCGCCGTCTGGCGATTGACCGTCCACTATTCGTTGACAATGCCCTGTCGCGAGACCGGCACAGCCTTGACTTCGATCAAGGCGGATCAAGCGATAGCAGGCAAATATGAGCTTGAGCACGACACGCGAAACGGCGGAAAAAGCCAAAGGAGACAGCCATGTACAAGAAGATCATCGTACCGGTAGACCTCAGCGCCACCGACAAGGGGGAAAAGATCCTCGCAAAAGCCAAGGCGCTGCTGGACCCCGATGGCGAGATCGTCCTCATCAACGTGGTTGAGGAACTGCCCGGTTACATGGCGATCGACCTGCCGGTCGACCTTATTGAAAACGCCATCAAGGACGCCAAGGCGAAACTTGCGGAGCTGAAGGCAAAGAGCGGATTTAACGGCAGCCAGGAAATCAGAAGTGGCGCACCGGCGCGTGAGATCATCGCCGCCGCGGAGGACCACAAGGCCGACCTCATCATCATCGCGTCGCACACGCCGGATTTCAGCAATTACTTCATCGGCGCCACCGCCGACCGCGTGGTGCGCCACGCCAAATGCTCGGTGCTGATCGACCGGTAAAAAGCGGCCATCAAAAGGGTTGCGGGCGAATGGCCGCCCGCGCCGGCTGGAGGAAAACACCATGAATGTCGAGAGTTACGAGAAAATCCTGCGCGACCGCCAGCGTGAGCTTTACCGCCGCCTGCACCGGATCGAGGCCGATTTCGAACAGCCGCGCAATCCCGATGACGAGGAACGCGCCACGGAGCGCAACAATGACGAAGTGCTGGACGAGATGGGGCAGGTGGGGCAGGACGAGCTGCGCGCCATCGACGCAACCCTCGACCGCATCACCAAGGGCACCTTCGGCACCTGCGTGAAATGCGGCAAGACGATCTCGGAGGAGCGGCTGAAGGCGGTACCCTACACGCCGTTCTGTCAGGAATGTGCTGCGGCTTTGTGATACACGACTGAAAAAGGGCTGCGAGGTCGACGCGAGTTTCTTCTCCCCGAGGGGGAGAAGGTGGCCCGAAGGGTCGGATGAGGGGGCAACGCCAGCGATGGACCGCACCCTTTCCCCCTCATCCCGCTGCCGCGGACTTCTCCCCGGCGGGGAGAAGAAGCAGGCGGCAACCGCTCGCTCCAAAGGCGTTCGTTGACTAAAACAGAACGCCACCTCTCCTTTCGCAACAGCCTCGAACGCAATTTGATCGACGTTAACCGGCTGCTGTCTTGTTCCTGTCTAATATTGTCTCCATGCTTTGGTGGAAGCACGCAGACGGGAATGAACTATGAGTGATTTGTGGCGGTTCGGGCGCAAATATGATTTTCACGAGATTGTCGCCGATGGCATCGTCCATGGCGTCGGCATTGTTTTTGCGCTGGTCGGCGCCACGGCGCTGATTTTTTACGCCACCGTCTGGGGTACGCTGAGCGCGATTGCGGCCGCGTGGATTTATGGTCTCGGTCTGGTCGCCTGTCTCTCCGTGTCCTTCACCTACAATATCTGGCCGCATTCCCGGGTAAAATGGTTCCTGCGCCGGCTGGATCATTCGGCGATCTTCATCCTGATCGCGGCCACCTACACGCCCTTCCTGATGCGCGGCATCAACGATCCGCTGATCGCCACAATGCTGGGGCTGATCTGGCTCACCGCGCTCTGTGGCATCTTCCTCAAATGTGTGTTTCCCGGCCGATACGACCGGGTGGCCATCGGTCTTTATCTCGCCATGGGCTGGAGCGGCATCATGGTGGTCGAGCCCCTGTCGTCGCATCTCGCTCCCGTCACACTCTGGCTGATCGTCGCCGGCGGCGTCATCTATTCGCTTGGCGTGATCTTCCATGTCTGGGAAAAACTGCGCTTCCAGAATGCCATCTGGCACGGTTTTGTCGTCACCGCCGCCGCCATTCATTATTTCGCCGTGGTCACCGCTTTCAGCCTTGTTCCGATGGCGTCCTGAATAGCCTCCCCATATCACGCCGCAGACACTGGAGCAGACACTGGACAGGCCGCCGCGTCATCGCTTAAGGCTCGTGAAGATCGCGACCGCAACAGGGCCGGCGCGTATTCCGCAATGAGCGAGGGCGAAGCATAATGACCGTGGAACTGCGTGACGCGACCGTGGATGATCTCTCCGGCATCATGGAGATTTACAATGATGCGGTCGTCAATACGACGGCGATCTGGAACGACGTGCTGGTCGATCTGGAAAACCGCAGGGAGTGGTTCACTGCGCGCAAGGCGCGGGGCTTTCCGGTCATCGTCGCCATCCTTGACGGCAAGGTTGCCGGCTACGCCTCCTATGGTGACTGGCGCGCTTTCGACGGTTACCGCCACACGCGCGAACATTCGGTCTATGTGCACAAGGACGCGCGCGGCCACGGCATCGGCAAGCGGCTGATGCAGGCGTTGATCGACCACGCCTCCGGCAATGACGTGCATGTGCTGATCGCCGCCATCGAAGCGGAAAACACCGCCTCCATCCGCCTGCATGAAAGCCTCGGTTTCAGGGTCGTCGGACGATTTTCGGAAGTCGGCACCAAGTTCGGCCGCTGGCTGGATTTGACGTGTATGGAGCTGAAGCTCTGAGCTGAAAGCCACCTGTAGATCGGGCGAGTGCCACATTGTTCTTCTCCCCGGCGGGGAGAAGTCCGCGGCAGCGGGATGAGGGGGCAAGCTCTCCGAAATCCGGCAACGTTGCCCCCTCATCCGACCCTTCGGGCCACCTTCTCCCCGCCGGGGAGAAGAAACTCGCGGCACCGTTTGCGACGGTTCTAAACGCCCTCAAACCGGCTCGAACACCATCGAGTGGCCGTTGATACAGTAACGCAGTCCGGTCGGTTTCGGGCCGTCGGGGAAGACGTGGCCGAGGTGACCGCCGCAATTGGCGCAGCGGATTTCGGTGCGCACCATGCCGTGGCTGACGTCGCGGAGTTCCGTCACCGCATCCGGTTTGATCGGCTCGAAATAGCTCGGCCAGCCACAGCCGGCATCGAACTTGGTGTCGGAGAGAAACAGCGGCTCGTCACAGGCGGCGCAGCGATAGAGGCCTTTTTCGGTCGAGTTCCAGTAGGGACCGGTGAAAGGGCGCTCCGTGCCGTGCTCGCGCAGAATGTAATATTGCTCCGGCGTCAGCTGTTCACGCCAGTCGGCATCGCTCTTGTTGACTTTGGGGGGTGTCAGATCGCTCATGGAATGATCCTTTCTGTTCCTGCCAGAAATAGTCATCGTCGTCACGGATTGAAAGAGGACACATCTCAATAACGAGTCCGTTATGCTGCGGACAGGGTGCCGATTTGGGTTGAGATGGCGTTGCCTATGCCTTAACTGAAAATTCGATTTGAAAAAGAGAACGCCAGTCATTGGCGCGCGGGGTTGGGGACACCCCAGGCAGATGTGTGGGGGACACCCCGGGAGATGTGAATGACACCAGATGTCACGCCGCTGACATTCCTGTCGCTGTTTCTGCCGTTTCTGGCAGCGCTTGCCGCACCGGTGCTGGTGAAAAGGTTCGGGCACAATGCCGCCTGGCTGCTTGCGCTTGCGCCGGGGCTGGCCTTTGTCCATTTCGCGCTGATGCTGCCCGACATTGCGGCGGGCGGTGTGGTGACGGGCGGTTACGCCTGGGTGCCAAGCTTCAATCTCAGCTTTTCCTGGTTCATCGACGGCCTGTCGCTCACCTTCGCGCTGCTAATCACCGGCATCGGCCTGCTGATCGTGCTTTATGCCGGCGGTTACATGAAGGGACATCCGCAGCAGGGCCGCTTCCTGTCCTTCCTGCTTCTGTTCATGGGAGCGATGCTGGGCGTCGTGGTCTCCGACAGCCTTCTGATGCTGTTCGTTTTCTGGGAATTGACCTCCATCACCTCCTTCCTGCTGATCGGCTTCGATCACCAGCGTGCCGCCTCGCGCCGCGCTGCGCTGCAGGCGCTGGTGGTGACGGGTGGTGGTGGTTTGCTGCTGCTTGCCGGGCTGATCTTCATCTGGGACATGAGCGGCATGACGCAACTATCGATGTTGGTGCGCGGCGGTGACATATTGCGCGACAGCCCGTTTTATCTGGCGGCACTGCTTCTGGTCCTCGGTGGTGCCTTTACCAAATCGGCGCAGTTTCCCTTCCATTTCTGGCTGCCAAACGCCATGGAAGCACCAACGCCGGTTTCGGCCTATCTGCATTCGGCAACCATGGTGAAGGCCGGCGTCTATCTTTTGATGCGCCTCAACCCGGTGCTTGGCGATACCGCCGCATGGCAGATCCTGCTGCCTTTCTTCGGCGGCCTGACCATGCTCACCGGCGCGCTGCTGGCCGTGCGCCAGACCGACCTGAAGCTGATGCTCGCTTATACGACCGTATCGTCGCTCGGCCTTCTGGTGATGCTCACCGGCTTCGGTTCGGACCACGCTATTGAAGCCGCGGTGCTTTATCTGGTGGCGCATTCGCTGTTCAAGGGCGCGCTGTTTATGGTCGCCGGCATCATCGACCACGAGACCGGCACGCGCGATATCACGAAGCTTGCCGGATTGCGCAAGGCCATGCCCATCACCTTTGCAGCGGCGCTGGCCGCCGCGATTTCCATGGCCGGCCTGCCGCCGTTTTTCGGTTTTCTCGCCAAGGAAGAGATTTATTACGCGCTGGCGCATGGCAATCCGCGCGCCGTGCTGTTTACCGGCATCGCCATTCTCGGCAATGCGCTGATGTTCGCCGTCGCCTTCGCGGTGGGGCTGAAACCCTTTCTCGGCAAACCGGTGAAAACCCCGAAACATGCGCATGAAGGCCCGCTGCTGCTCTGGCTCGGCCCGGCGCTGCTGGCGCTGAAGGGCCTCACCATCGCTCTCTTTTCCGGCATCGCGCATTTCTACATCTCCACCCCCATGGCGCGCGCCATTGCCGGTGAACCGCGTCCGGTGGAAATCTCGCTCATTCCTCATATTGGCGTGCCGCTTGGCCTGTCGCTGCTCACGGTCGCGATCGGCATCGTCCTTTATATGCAGCTTGTCCCGCTCCGCGGCCTGATGGACCGCACGTTCAAGGCACTGGGCGCCGGTCCGGACAGGGGTTTCGACGTCTTCATCGACGCGCTGGTGAAAATCTCCTTCCACGTCACACGGCTCATTCAGCCCGGTCGGCTGGAATTTTATGTCACCGCCACCTTCGCCGTCATCGCCGCCGTGCTGCTTGCGCCGTTGTTTCTTTATGGTGAACTTCCGGCGATGCCCGCTTGGCCGCACGATATTCAGATCCATGAACTGACCTTCATTGCCATTGCGGTGGTGGGGCTGCTTGCGGTGCTGACGGCATCGAGCCGGCTCACCGCCATCATCGCGCTTGGCATTCAGGGCTTTGCGGTGGCGGTCATTTTCCTGCTGTTCGGCGCGCCCGACCTGTCGTTTACGCAATTCATGGTCGAGACCCTGTCGGTGGTCATTCTGACGCTGGTCATGACGCGGCTTCGCCTGTCGCCCTCGGACCATCGCGGGCTTGGCCAGAAGTTGCTGGACGGCACCATCGCCATTGCCTGCGGCACCGGCTTTGCCCTGTTCCTGATGCGGGCGACGCAAGCGAGCTTCGATAACCGCCTGACGGACTTCTACAACACCTATTCCAAGGTCGTCGCCCATGGCGCCAATGTGGTCAACGTCATCATCGTCGATTTCCGCGGTACGGATACGCTGGGCGAAATCGCCGTGGTGATGATAACAGGCCTCGCCATCCTCGCGCTCATCCGCATCCGCCCGGCCGCCGCCGTCAAGGGTCCGGCAAAGACGCCGAAGAATAAGGGAGTGCGGGCATGAATACGCTCATTCTGCGCACCGTCGCCCCCGTCATCACCAGCCTCATGGTGCTCTTCTCGATCTTCGTTTTGCTACGCGGCCATAATGAGCCGGGTGGCGGTTTCATCGGCGGGCTGATCGCGGTTTCGGCGCTGGCGATCTATGGCATTGCTTATGGCGTGGCGGCGGTGAGGCGCGCCATCGTGTTTCATCCGCTGTCGATCGCAGGCGCGGGGCTGCTGATGGCGATGCTCTCCGGCCTCGTTTCGATTGCCGCCGGCGTGCCATTCATGACCGGGCTCTGGGTCTATCCAAGCCTGTTCGGCATCGAGGTGCCGCTCTCCACCGTCATGTCCTTTGATATCGGGGTTTACCTCGTCGTGGTCGGCGCCATCACCTCCATTGCGTTGGCACTGGAAGAAAGGGAAAGCGACTGATGGAAGCGGTTTTCTCCATTCTCGTCGGCATCTTCTTTTCGGTGGCGATCTATCTCATGCTGTCGCGCCACAGCATCCGCATGCTGCTCGGCATCGCCATTCTCGGCAATGCGGTCAATCTCCTGCTGTTCACGGCGGGCAGGCTGACGCGCGAAGTGCCGCCGATCATTCCCGCGGGTATAGATACGTTGCCGGCGGGTGCTGCCAATCCGCTGCCGCAGGCGCTGATCCTGACGGCAATCGTCATTTCCTTTTCCTTCTTCTGTTTCCTTCTGGTGCTGACCTGGCGTGCCTTCCAGGAGTTGCAGACCGACGACACGGACGAAATGCGCACCGCAGAACCAGCCGGCGAGCCAATGCCGCCGCTCGGTTATTGAGCGGGCGGAGCATAGACAGACATGGCCTCATCCACCCCTTCCGCAGTTACCGATCTTTCCGCAGCGCTCGTCATGGCGCCCGTGGCGCTGTCCGACTGGCTGATCATCCTGCCGGTCGCGCTCTGCATTGGTGCCGGCGCCGTGCTGATGATGATGCGTCACGCCATCCGCCACCATGCGGCCGTTGCCATTACGGCGCTTTTCCTGCTGGTGCTGCTTGATGCAGCGCTTTTGTGGAAGGTCGCGACGCAGGGCCCGTTCACCATGGTGATGGGCCGCTGGCTGCCGCCTTTCGGTATTGCCTTTACCGCCGATCTGACCGGCGCGCTGCTGTCGCTCGCCGCTGCCATCGTTGCGCTTGCCGGCGCCATCCATGCCGCCGGCGATATCGACGCCAGCGCCAGGCGTTACGGCTTTTATCCGTTCCTGATGCTCTTGATGGCGGGTGTTAGCGGCGCCTTCCTGACGGGTGATCTGTTCAACCTCTATGTCTGGTTCGAGGTGCTGCTGATCTCGTCCTTTGGCCTCATCGTGCTCGGCTCGACGCGCCAACAGATCGACGGGGCGCTGAAATACGCCATATTGAACCTCATCGGCACAACGCTGTTCCTGATCACGGTCGGTTATCTCTATGCCATTTTTGGCACGCTCAACATGGCCGATATCGCCCTGAAGGCGAACGGGCTGCGCGGAACCGCGCCGCTAATGACGCTTGCCAGCCTGTTTGCACTGGCTTTCGCCATGAAGGCCGCCGCCTTTCCGGTGAATTTCTGGCTGCCCGCTTCCTATCACACGCCGCGCATCGTCGTATCCGCCCTGTTCGGCGGGTTGCTCACCAAGGTCGGCATCTATTCGCTGCTGCGCGTCATGGTCATGCTGTTTCCTGTCGAGCGCGAGGAGCTCAGCATCGTCATCGCCATCTCGGCGGCACTGACCATGGTGCTGGGCGCGATGGGCGCACTCGCCCAAAACGACATCCGCCGCATGCTGGGTTATATCGTCATATCGGGCATCGGTTACATGATGGCGGGCATCGCCATCGGTACACCGTCGGGCGTGTCAGGCGCGATCTTTTACGCGCTGCATTCCATGGTGCTGATGACGGCGCTTTATCTTGCCGCCGGCCACGCCGCCCGCCTCGGCGGCGGCTTCAGCCTGACGGCGCTTGGTGGCCTTTACGGGCAGGCCCCATGGTTTTCGGCGCTGGCGCTGGCGCTGTTTTTTGCCGGCTCCGGCCTGCCGCCGTTTTCCGGCTTCTGGCCGAAGGCGGTGCTGGTCAAATCGGCGATCGATATCGGGGCGTGGTGGCTCGCCGCCGCCATTCTCGTCTCCGGCTTCATCGCCACCATCGCTTTCGGGCGGATATTCCTTCTGTGTTTCTGGCGCCCGGCGGCGTCGGCAGGCCAGCCGTCATCACCGGCACCGTCCTCTCCGGCGCTGCCCTCCGTCGTGCCGCTGGTCGGGCTGACCTTGCTTGTGGTGTTTTTCGGCCTGTTCCCGGAAAGCCTGCTCAGTCTCAGCCAGCAGGCAGCCGTGGGGCTCGGTGATCCCCAGGCCTATATCCAGTCGGTCTTTTCGCAGGGAGGCAAACCATGAGCCTCTATATCGTTCTGTCGATGTTCCTTGCCATCTGGCTTGCCATAACCGGCAGCGTCACGCCGGCGAACATTGTCTTCGGCGTCATCGTCTCGGCACTGGCGCTCGGGCTTATCCGTCATCAGATACCCAGGGGCAATAATCACTGGCTGCGGCTGACGCGGATACTGTCGCTCGTGCTGCTGTTCTTCAAGGAACTGGCGCTGTCTGCCTGGAAGGTGGCGGTACTGGTGACGCGGCCGAAGCTCGACGTGCAGCCCGGCATCTTCGCCTATCCGCTGACGGTGACGACGGACTTCCAGATCACGCTGCTCGCCAATCTCATCACACTCACACCCGGCACGCTGTCGGTCGATGTATCCGGGGACAGGAAAACGCTCTACGTCCACGCAATCGATTGCAGCAATATCGAAGCCGCAAGGAACGACATCCGCAACGGCTTTGAAAAAAAGATCATGGAGGCGTTTCAGCAATGACGCCGGAACAAATAGTTTCATTTGCAACTATACTTGCCTCGGTTGTACTCTCGGCAGCCTTTTTGCTGACAGTATATCGTGTCGTCATCGGGCCGACCCTGCCGGACCGGATCGTCGCGCTCGACATGCTGGTCGGCATCGCCATTGGTTTCATCGCGGTCATCGCCATCCGCACCGGCTTCACCCTTTATGTCGATATCGCGATTGCGCTGGGGCTCGTCGGTTTTCTGGCAACGGTGGCCTTTGCCCGTTTCGTTCTGGCGCGCGGCGCAGATGGCGGGCGAAATTCGAAAGCGGTGCTGGATGGCGAAAGAGCGCGAGAATCTGAAAAAAAATCGCATAATCAAATGGTTGGCGGAAAAAGAAAGGGCGGAAAATGACCGGCTGGCTGGTGGCTATCCTCGTTGCGGCGCTGACGGTCTCGGGAGCCGCCTTTTCACTGATCGCCGCAATCGGACTCAATCGCCTGCCTGACGTCTATACCCGCATGCATGCGGCCTCCAAGGCGGGAACAGTGGGGTCCGGGCTGTTGCTTCTGGCGGTCGGCATTCATTCCATGGATATGTCGACGCTGGCACGGGCACTTGCCGGTTTCTTCTTCTTCATTCTGACAGCACCTGTCTCCGCGCATCTTCTGGCTATGGCCGCGCATAAGGCAGGTTATCCGCTTCACGACAAATCGGTAGTTGATGACCTCAAGAAAATTTGAAGTTGAAATTACCCCCAATAATAGGGGGTATTCATTTTCAATTACCACTTGGCATAGTATTTTATTACCCGTAATTTTTTGTATTGCGATTAGACTGTTTTGAACTGAAAAATTCACAATAGGAATTTGACTTTTGCTGTTTTGCTGTTATCCAAATTAAGTGTAAAGTTGCTAATCGCGATTTGCATCTAGCCTCTTCATAGTCGGCATAGGCATTTTATTAATGTCTAATCTATGACCTCTCGGGTCATTGCTGCCCATGTCGCGGGCCATAAGTTGAATCTCGGATCAATACGTTTCCGGTTTTCGCTTGAAATCTAGGGGTAGATTTCATGTTGGTTTCAACAAAGCGAAGGTGGGGCACCGGGTAACTTCACATCGCTCGAAGCGGCGTTCGCTCGCTTCCGGAGATAAATAAACAGGAGATACTTAAATGACGGAAACTGCATACGGTAACGCCCAGGATCTGCTGGTCGAACTGACGGCGGATATTGTGGCTGCCTATGTTAGCAACCACGTCGTTCCGGTAACAGACCTTCCCGGCCTTATTTCGGATGTTCACACGGCACTCAGCGGCACCTCGGCACCGGCATCGGTGGCGGTCAATGTTGAAAAGCAGAAGCCTGCCGTCTCGGTGCGCAAGTCGGTTCAGGACGATCATATCGTCTGTTTGGAATGCGGCGGCTCGTTCAAGTCGCTGAAGCGCCATCTCACGACACATCACAGCATGACGCCGGAAGAATATCGCGAAAAATGGGACCTGCCGGTCGACTATCCGATGGTTGCGCCCGCTTATGCCGAAGCCCGCTCGCGGCTCGCCAAGGAAATGGGTCTCGGCCAGCGCCGCAAGGCCAGCCGCTAATCGGATCTGCCTGTTCTTCTCCCCGCCGGGGAGAAGATGGCAGGAAGGGTCAGATGAGGGGGCAAACTCTCCGCATGTCGCCGACTAAGCCCCCTCAATCCGCTGCCGCGACCTTCTCCCCGGCGGGGAGAAGGCGGCAAGCGGAGCCCGCCCGCCTCACATGTTTCCTTTGAAGCTGTCTTTACCATCACATGAATGTCCAGCCGGTCCGTCGACCGGCTTTTTTATTGTCGCGTCGAATCTCGTGTGAGGAAAAAAATCCTTTATCGCGCACGGCATTTCTGCAAAAATAAAATTATATCAAGCGCATATTCTTCGCGGCCAAATTCACGCTTCCCCAGGTCAGTTCTCAGGTGTATGAATTAATTCCTATTCGTAGAGGAGTTGCATATGCCGTCGGATATATTGCCCCTGTCTGTTGCCGCGCGGCCATGTGTGCCGGTCGCCGATCGTCATTTTCGTCGTTTTCCGCCTGCCGCCGGGCGGGATGAGATTGCCCGCATCTGCCGGCTGATCCGGCAGCTGACCACTGAAATGGTGCAGTTGACCGGTGAGCGGCTGGGCGCACGCCGTGACAGGCGGCGTAGCGAATGCCATGTGCGCCAGATCGCCATGTATGTGTGCCATGTGCAGCTTGGCATTCCCATGTCGGATATCGGCCCCTGTTTCGGCAGGGACAGAACGACGGTCGGCCATGCCTGCCAGGTTGTCGAGGACCGCCGTGACGAGCCTGCCTTTGATGAATTCATCGCTGCACTGGAACGATTGGCCGGCAGCATTTTTAACCTGATGAAAGGGGTGCGGGATGAGTGAGGCAAAAGCCACTCCGGTCGATCCGGTCCTGCTGCGGCTTCTGCGTTGCATCGCAGCCGGCCCGGCTGAAATCCGCGAAGAAGGCGGCGATATCCTCCTGCACCGAATGCGGCAGGGGCGTTCGGCACTGCGGTTGCCGGCGGCCTTGATGCAGCTTGCGCTCTCTTCCGGGCTGGTCGAGAGGCGGGAAGACACGCTGTCTGCCGCACCGCCACTCGCCTCTTATCTCAAGCGCGCGATGGCGAAGGATCGGGACGAGGTTTTTCAGGCGCAGCATCGGGATTTGCAGAACATTGTCGTTGATGTCGATGGCGATAAACAACCGGCCCGGCAAAACCTCAACACATCACCACTCATGGCCTTTTCCCGTCTGAAGGAACGGGATGGCACGGCTTTTTTCCCGGCGGAAGCCTTGCAGGCGGGTGAACGACTCTCGGCTGATTTCCATCGCGGCCATCTCAGCCCAAAGGTGACGGCAACATGGGAGCCGCGAATAGCGAACCGAACCAAAGGGGAAGCGGGCGGCGCGCTTGATCTCACCGAGGCAGCGATGGCTGCACGGGTCCGGTTTGCCCGCGCAGCCGATGCCATGGGGCCGGAGCTTTGCGGCGTCGCCATCGATGTCTGCTGTTTTGAAAAGGGGCTGGAGGCGGTGGAGCGGGAGCGGCAATGGCCGGCGCGCTCCGCAAAACTCCTGCTGAGGGCCGCACTTCTGTCACTTGCGAGACACTACGCACCGCCGCCCGGCCGCGCCAGACGCACAAGCCACCATTGGGGCGAGGCGGATTATCGCCCGCCGATGGCGGCAATGACGGTGACACGGTAATGGGTCAGGCGGGTAGTGATCAGGCGGCGAGGAGCCTTGCTTCTTCACGAATGCGCTTGACCATGGAGCGCAGGCCATTGGCACGCTGTGAGGAAAGATGCTCCACCAGCCCGATCTTGTCGAACACCTCGATGGCATCGAGACCGGCGATTTCGGAGGCCTTTTTACCGGAATAGACGGCAAGGACGATGGCAACGAGACCGCGCACGATATGCGCGTCGGAATCGCCTTCGAAGGTCATGAGAGGGTCTTCCGCACCATCGCTATGGCTGACCAGCCAGACCTGGCTGGCGCAACCCTGCACCTTGTTTTCAGCGCTGCGCTTGTCCTCCGGCAGATCGGGCAGCGCCTTGCCGAGTTCGATGACGTAACGATAGCGATCCTCCCAGTCGTCGAGGAAGGCGAAGTCATCAAGGATCGTTTCGAGAGAGGCCATTTGCGCGCCGTATCGTCCATTATTGCATGTCTTTGCTACGATATAGGGCAAGTGTGACCGGTTTTGAACCGGGCAGGCCATGAAAAAGCCCACGGAAAACAGGTTTCCGTGGGCAAGTTTGGCAGGCAGTCACGCAGACGGACATATCCGGCTGCAGAGAAGGGGCGGCGCGGCGATGCGCGACCGGCAAATAATCAGGGGGCAGGGCGCTTCTGCGGCAGGGGAATGACGGTGCCGGTCTTCAGCATGTCGGTATTCCCAGGGAATTCGACGCTGATGGCAGGCGCTTCGGCCAGTTTTTCAGTCTCGGCAGCCACTTCAGCGGCGGGCGCGGTCTTGTCACCGGCGGCAAGCTGCGCGTCGAGCAGTTCATAGGCAACCTTGGCGCCTTCCTTTGCCCGCTCACCGAGCGCATGGAAGGTTTCGGCGCCCTTGACGCAGACGTCGGGCTTTTCAATGCAGATGGCGCTGACATAACGATAGGCCTCGCCGGCGGCCGAAACGGCGCTGGGAAGATCGAATGCCGAAGGTTCCTTGGTGGGGTCGTTGTAGCTACCGAAATAGGACAGCGCCACCAGCACCAGCGAAAACCAGAATGTTCCTTTGATCAGAAACCACATTGTCAGACACCCTGCCAGATGATCTTTGTTTTGAAGCCCCGCCCGGTTTCGGGTCATTGGCCTTTGTCCCGTTTTTCGGGCTTGGGGAGAAGCTACAGGCGACCGGCGAACAGCCAATTGCAAAAAGCGGCGCAATTTAATTCAAATTGTATCTATTCTCCTCGCATCGGGACGCCTGCCATCAATTCATTCGCATTTTAACAGTCCATGTTAAGCATAATTGCGACAGAGGCCGCGCGTTCCGGGGCAAAGAAGCGGCATGCATTGCCACAAAGGTTAACGCGATGGCAAAAATGAAGCGAAATCCGTCGCTTACCCGTCATTAACCATGATTGGCAAAGCTTCGAATAAATGCCCCGTAATGGGACTGCGGCGCATTTGAAGGCCGTTTGCGACCATTCTTTTTATCCATTCCTTAAGCCGCCACCTTCTATTGTCGGGACCATAAGATCCGCCTCAGGGATTCGGTATTGGTATTGCGTAATATGAGAGAAAAAGCGGTCGCACTGGTCGACCATGCAGCGGGCAGATGGCTTGCGCGCATGGAAGAGGACGCCGAAAGGCGCGCCGGAACCGTTGCGCGCCTGCGCCGGCTGATTGCCTTCGGTGCCGTCGGCCTTCTGGTTGTGCCCGCCCTCTTCAGCCTCGTCTTCAGCCCCGCCATCGCGCTGCCCATCGGCGCAGCCCTGGTGCTGGCGCTGTTTCTGTCCGCCGCCGCCCTGTCGATTGCTTTTTCCCGGCCGCTGCGTGGTGCAGCATCCTTCTCCGCTCCTGCGGCTGATGACGACCTTGTCGCAGCGTCGCAGGTGCCGGGCCTCGTGCTCACCATCAATGAAATCGGCCTCGTCGAACGGGTCTCCGGTCGTGACCGTGAGAAATTTCCGGTCGAGCTTCAGGCCTGCAAGGACCATGTCTTTGCCGAATATGTTTATGTCTCCGATCGTATCGAGCTGATGCAGGCCTTTGATCTTCTGCGGCAGGGCGAGGACAAGGCCAGCGCCGAGCTTCGGTTCGAGAGCGGCGCGAAATCGCGCCCGGCGCAGTTCATGCATGCCCGTATCGAGATGACGGCGATCCGCAGCACGTCCGGCCGGCTTCGCCGCGTCGTCGCCCAGCTTTCCGATGTCACCGAGATGGAACTGCTGCGCCGCGATGTCGCCCGCAAGGCGGCAGAGGCCGAATCGGCCAATGACGCCAAGTCACGTTTCCTTGCCGCCGTCAGCCACGAGCTGCGCACGCCGCTCAACGCCGTCCTCGGTTTTTCCGATATTCTGGCCGGTGAATATTTCGGCCGGCTGGAAAATGATCGTCAGCGTGAATATGTCGGCTTGATCCGCCAGTCCGGCGCGCATCTCCTGTCGGTCGTCAACACCATGCTTGATATGAGCAAGCTGGAAGCCGGCCGCTACGAGCTGCTGATGGAAAGCTTCCCGATTGCCGAAACCATCTCCTCCTGCGAGGCGATGCTTGGCCTGCAGGCAAAGGAAAAAGGCCTGACTTTGACGAGCCGCATCCAGCGCGGCATCGGCGAAATCTCGGCCGACCAGCGCGCCATCCGCCAGGTTCTCATCAATCTGGCCGGCAATGCCATAAAATTCACCGACGCGGGTGGTGTTGTGTCGATCGACGCCGCGCGTGAAGGCAAGATGCTGAAACTGACGGTCAGCGATACCGGCATCGGCATCGCTTCCGACAAGATTGACCTGCTGGGCCAGCCGTTCATGCAGGTTCAGAATGAATATACCCGTCGCTATGAGGGCACGGGTCTTGGACTGTCCCTGGTCAAGGGGCTGGTGGCACTGCATGGCGGCACCTTCGTCATCGCCAGCCAGCCCGGCGAGGGGACGGTCGTAACGATCATGCTGCCTGCCGACGGCTCCGGCATGGCGGGTGGCGAAGACGCTGAAACTGAACGCATGGTGGAATTTCCGCCGCGCATCCGGCAACTCGGCGAAATGGCTGCGATTATGAAGAAGGATGGTGACGATGGCCCCGCGAAAGCGAAAATCGCCTAAGAAAACAACGGCCCAGATTGGCGCCGGGTTTGTTTCCTTGGTGGTTGCGGCCATCGGGCGCGAAGTCCTGCGCCATCCGAAACTGGTTGGCGGCTGCGGTGCTTTCGCGGTCGTCTTCGGCTTTGTCGCGGCTAATGCGCTCTGGTACCAGCCGGGCATTCACCCGTCTCCCTTCCTGCGCACGCGTGATGCGGAAAACCCGAACGGCATCGCCGGTTATCGCCCGGCAGAGCCGCTCGGCACCCACGGCAACGTCACCACCTTTCGCATAGAGCGGCCGGACGAGACGGAAGCGACGCAGTCACCCGCCGCCGAGACCGCGGCGCTGCCGCCAGTGGAAAGCCAGAAGCCGCAGCAGATCGTTGCCGATATCCAAGGCGAACTCAAAAAACGCGGGCTCTACGAGGGCGACGCGGATGGCCGCATGGGGCCGAAGACCGCCGCCGCCATCATGTTCTTCGAAGAAACGCTCGGCATGGAACAGACCGGCGAGCCGACGACCCGGGTGCTGGCCGCCCTCAGGATCGACGGCGCCACCGTTGCGGCAATTCCAAAGGACCGGCCGTCCGACGCCAACACCGGCGGCGGAGTGGAAATCGATCCTGTCGCCGCCGCCATCCGCAAGGCGGAGAAGCCGCAGGTCAAGGCCGAACCCGCCTCCCTCAACAGCGCGACCGCTGGCGCAAAAACGGCCAGCAGCGCGCTGATCGCCAAGATCCAGCAGGGGCTGATCAACATCGCCTATGCCGACGTGAAGGTGGACGGCGTGGCCGGCCAGCAGACCCGCAACGCCATCCGCGCTTTTGAAAAACACTATCGGCTGCCGGAAACCGGCGAACCGAGCGAAGTGGTGCTGAAGAAACTGAAGTCGATCGGGGCGATTTAGATCAGGCTTTCGTGGAATTTCTAGTGATGGCAGACCGGGGTGCGCGTGGCTTACCCCCCTCTGTCCTGCCGGACATCTCCCCCACAAGGGGGGAGATCGACCTGCGGCGAGGTTTCGCCCATATCGAGGTTGAGGATGGAGTGACGACAGTGCTTCTTGCCGATCTCCCTCCTTGTGGGGGAGATGCCCGGCAGGGCAGAGGGGGGTAAACCCGCGCAACTTCGGCCCGCCATCAACGAACCCACCGCCAGAACACAACATTGAGAGCAAGCCCCAACCTCTCGCGAAAGCACCGCCAATGCGCCTCAAATCCGAAATCTTCGTCTCCGCCCTCATTCGCCGCGTTTTCGCCGCCGGCGGATTTGCGGCCGTCGAAAAGAAGGGTGCGGAGGAGGCTGGTGCGATCTTCATCCGCCAGCGTCTGCGCGATGGTCGTGAAAATCTCTATGGACCGGCGCCGCAAAGTTTTGCCGAGGACGAGGAAATCCGCGCCGAGCGCCGTTTTGAAACGCGTCTTGCCGGTGCGGAGGGTGAGGAAAGCGCCGCTCTTTTGGAAAAGGAACGGCGCTTCGACAGCGATCTGTGGATCGTGGAGATCGAGACGGATGAGATCGGCACGCTCTTGACGCTGGTGGATCAGCCGCCGGCTTAGACGGCCAAAGGCCGTTTACTCCCTCACGTCCCGGTTTTGCGGGGAACGACGGTAATACGGCTCGGCCGCTCGCGGCCATGGGTATAGCTATCGGCCCTGCGCCAGCTTTCCACCCGCTCTTCGGACTCGACGATGTCGAGACGGTCGAGCAGGGCCTCGGCGCGGCTCATGTCACCTTCTGCGGCGGCAAGGTGCGGATAAAAGCACTGCAAGACGAAAGCGGCTTCGGAAAACTCCATGCCAAGCCCGGTGAGCGTGGTCGCAAGCTGCGCGCCGGAAATATCAAGCATGATACGTTCCGACAGCCAGTAACTGGATGACAGCGAATCCGCCAGCGCCACCGCGAACTGCCGGGCGTTACGCTCGCGGGCGAAACGCACGAGCAGCGCTTCCTGCACTTCGCTCAGGCGGCGCAGACCAAGCACGTCCCCTTCGGGGCGGTTGAGGTGGCGGGCCATCTGCTTGATCCGCTGACGCATTTCTTCTTCGAGCGCGGATACGGCATCAATTTTCGTGGTGATCTCTGGGGTGGCCACGTCCGCCACTTCCGGTTCGACGGGGGGGGGCACCAACTGCGGTTCGGCGGCAATCGTCGGCTCATCCGGCCGCTTCAGATCTTCGGCATGCCGCAGGCCAACCAGCGCGTCGATGACGGTGGGGGAGAGGTCTTCGCGGCGCACGATGGCGCGGGCATGCGCGGCACCCTGCGTGCGCGCAATGGTGATCAGCGTTTCGTCGGTGAGGCACTTCGACGCGATAAGGAAGGGCGCCGCAAGCGAAATCGGCTGGCAGGCGATGAAGAAGGCGACGGCCGAAGGCACGCTCGGATGCTGCGACAGGGCGGCAATCGCTTCCCGCTTGGCTTCTTCGGTGGAGGCGTTGAAAAGCGGCATGAAAAGTTCGGCAAACTGCCGAAGGTCCGTTTTTGACGGATGGGAAACATTCTCGAAATTCGTCACCGTGGCCATAAGCACCACATCTTTCTTCCTCACGGCTCTTGGCCTCTCAAGTTCTCGAAACCGGTCGGTCAACGCACTACCCAACAAACGCAAACACAATATCGGCTCAAATTAGAGCAAATCCGTTGACGTCCTGTTAACTATGGGGGGTGGCAAGGGATATTCTGCCTCTATCAACAAGGAAATTTTAAAACCTTCATGACGGAAAAAATGTCATGGAACTTTGCCGCATCGCCTTTGTTTTCAACGGGTGCAGCCCTGTCGGCGATAAATTGCCGTCCAGCGATTAGGGTTAACGGATCATTAACCTCTGTCTGTTTGTAATTTCGTGGGCAGTATTAGGATTCCATGTTATTCTGAAGTTCGGAATAAAAGCCAAAATGGCGGCGAAATGCCTGAATGTCCGCATAGTCCCGCGCTAAAACCTTCTGCGGTTTTAGGGACATGCGAAAACCAGCCTGTGGGCTGGATTATGCGCAATGTGATGGTGATGAAATTCCCGACGCAAGACGAGGCTTGCGCGGTTCCCATAGGCAACATTGACTCCCGAAGAGGAGAGAAGCATGGCAGACATTATTCCAATTGGCGACGCACGACGAAGCCTGCGTCCCGCCGGCATTGCAGCCAGGGTGATCGGCCCCGCAAAGGTGGTGCTGTTTACCGGCGTGCGTTATGAAAAGCGCGAAACCGAGCCCGCGGGCAAGGTCGTGCGCAAGGGCAAATCCGCACCGGAAACTGCTCTGAAATCCTGATTATATGTAAAAGACCGGCGTTATTTCCACGGCGTCGGCTGGCATTTCGCTTCGTTCAGGAAACGCTCTGCCTCTTCTCCGAAACTTGGCTGCGGCACCAGGGTCCGCAACACCACATATCCTTCCGTCTGATCCGATTCCGCCAGAATGGCCTGTGAGAGCGATGGCGGCTGCGCCTTGCGGATAGCGGCGATCTGCACCGCATCGGCAACCAGAATATCCATCAACCCGCCGGCAGACGTGCGGTCGTTCATGCTGAACACCTCGTTCGAGGCCTTGTCGTAAACCGCGACCGACCAGAAGGGCACAACGCCGACGGCGGTGAGCCGGACGGGCTTTTCCTCAATATTGAACGTGCAGACCGCGACCCGCATGAAGGGATCGCCGCTGGCCAGCGTCTTTTTCTCCGTCGTCTCTTCGAGCAGATGAAACAGATGCGGCTTTCCTTCCGCAACGGCGCGGGTATAGGCATCGCGATTGCTGAAATGCGGTATCGCCAGAAGAATGATGACGTGCAGCACGGCGGCGGCGACAAGGCCGGTGAGGATGGCGAGCAGGACCCTAAGCATTGCCACACCCCAGCTTGCGGATCTGCGGCATGGCGATGTCGATCAGGCCGGAACTGCCGGCAACCGGCGTGTCGAGCAGCGTCATGACCAGCTTGAATGTCTGGCCCTGCGGCACCGCCAGCCAATTATAGGTCTGGGCGTCGGGGGCGATGGTGATGTCGATGCCGCCATCGGCGCTGCGCAGAAGCGTGCGGGAATTCAGCGCAAACGGCCGTCCGGCATCTTCCGCCAGCACATTGCCCTGCTGATCGGCGGTATAAAGCGTCCAGAATCGCGAAGGCGGCACGGCGCCGGCCAGCCGGTAACGGCATTCACCGCTGAGCCGCTGGCCATCGCTGTCGACGGAGGCGGTAAAGGCCAACCCCTCGGTCGTGCCATAAAGCAGCCTGCCGGCATCGGCACGGTGCGATTTGGCGTAAGGGTCGGCCTCGATCGTCTGCGCTTCGGGAAACGCATCCCAGGAACCAATGCGGATCGATCCGAAACCGGATGTCGCCTCAAGCGCCGCCAGTGTCACGGCAATACCGCCGCCAAAGGCGATCAGAAGGGCAATGCCGACAAGGAATGGAACTCGGAACACGCTGTTTTCCCGTTTTTGAACAGGTCGAGGACTATCACTGATTCCCCGTTTGGAAAATGGTGCCCTTTGTTTAGTCTTTGTGAAAATGAGTGGAATTGCGAATTCCGGTTCTCACGCGCCCATGACCAGCTTGAAGGCGATGGCCCACATGGTGACCGCGATGACGCCTTCGAGAATGCGCCAGGCGGAGGGTTTCTCGAAGATCGGCCGCAGCCAGCGCGCGCCATAACCCAGCGAAAAGAAGAACAGCACCGAGCCGGTGGCCGCACCTGCCGCAAAGGTCTTTTCGAAGCCGGGAAATTGCGTCGAGATGGTGCCGAGCAGCACGACGGTATCGAGATAGACATGCGGATTGAGGAAGGTGAGCGCCAGACAAATGGCCAGCGTCTGCCACAGGCTCGCCTCCTGCCGCTCGGCCACCGACAGCGCTTCGGAAGATCGCAGCGCCGAATGCAGGCTTTTGGCGCCATACCAGATGAGGAAGGCAGCCCCGGCATAACGCATGATGGGATCGAGCGCCGGCATGACGGCGCTGATCCGCTGAAACCCGAAAACGCCAACCGTGATCAGCAGCGCATCGGCAATGGCGCAGGTGGCGCAGACCGCAAACACATGCGAGCGCGCCAACCCCTGCTTCAGCACGAAAGCATTCTGCGCGCCGATGGCAACGATGAGGCTGAGGCCCATCGTCAGGCCGGTGAAGAAGATTTGGATGTCCATGCGTGTCGCGGCCCCTGCCTCTTTCCATGTGTAATGGCCGAAGGCGCTGCTTTCGGACCGACTGCTTGGATATTTGGGTGGAATGGTTTAATCCAGTTAAATAAACTCAATCCAGATAAGTCTGGCTAATGCGCTACACGTTATTCAACGGACAGATCTCATGAGCGGTCTTCTCACCTCCATCCTCATTCCTGTGCTCGTCACAGGAATCCAGCCGACGTGCGTCTGCACGGCGAGGGAGTCCTTCCAGCCCAACGGCTTGGGGTGGCTGGATTCCCGTGACAAACACAGGAATGAGGGCGGGGATGACCAGCGCCGATGGTTGAAGTCCTCATATGCGCTGTGTCAAAATCAGCCTTCACATCGAGTATCGTAATGCTCGATTACCCTTCCATGCGCGCCGTGGCGCTCGTTGCCCAGACCGGCAGTTTCGAAAAGGCGGCGCAGGTGCTGTGTGTGACGCCTTCGGCCGTCTCGCAGCGCATCAAACAGCTGGAGGAGCGGCTGGGCGTGGTGCTGATCGTGCGTGGCAACCCTTGCGTGGCGACGGAAAAGGGCGAGTGGCTCTGCCGTCATATGGACCATGTCGGCATGCTGGAAAGTGAATTGTTCCGCCAGCTGCCGGCATTGGCGGAAGCGGGATCGGGGCAGGAGCGCGTGACGCTCAACATCGCCACCAATGCCGATAGCCTCGGCACCTGGTTTCTGGATGCGGTTTCGAAATTCACCGGCAGCAACGATTATCTCGTCAATATCGCGGTGGATGATCAGGATCACACGGTGGAATGGCTGCGCGGGGGCAGGGTGCTTGCCGCCGTCACCGCCCATGCCAAGCCCGTGCAGGGTTGCCGCGTCACACCCCTCGGTGTGCTCAGATACCACGCGACCGCCAGCCCGGATTTCATGACCCGCCATTTCGCCGATGGCGTCACGCCCGCAGCCCTTGCCCGCGCCCCGGGCCTGACCTTCAACCAGAAGGACAGGCTGCAGGCGAGCTGGATCAGGCAGGCGCTGGGAGAAGACGTCTCCTATCCCACCCACTGGCTGCCCTCTACCGATGGTTTCGTGAAGGCAAGCCTTGCGGGCATGGGCTGGGGGCTTAATCCGGTGCAACTGGTGGCGGAGCATTTGAGGGGAGGCCGGCTCGTGGAGGTCGTTCCCGGCACGCCGCTCGATATTCCGCTTTACTGGCAGGTCAATCGTCTGGCCGCCGACCGTTTGGGCGCGCTGACATCGCATATGGTGGAGACGGCGAGGGCGGGGTTGTTGCGGTGAGCTGCGGTGTGGAAAAACGGTAACGACGGAGTACGAGGCTCACCCCCCTCTGCCCTGCCGGGCATCTCCCCCTCAAGGGGAGAGATCGATCTGCGGCAAGGTTCCGCCCATCTCAACGTTTGAGAATGAACTGGCGGTAGCGCCTCCTGCTGATCTCCCTCCTTGTGGGGGAGATGTCCGGCAGGACAGAGGGGGGTAAGCCACACACTCCAACAGAAATCTTCAGGCAATGCGCCAGACGTCACCGCCGCGTCGCATCCTCCGCGCCGTCCCGCAGCGACGCATCCGCCACCTTCTGCGTCGTCACGCTCAACGCTGAAGCATCCTTCATCTTCTTGGCGATGGAGCGGATGACGCGTGTCGCCTCTGCTGAAAGCGAACGTGGGCGAGTGAGTGCCGGCATGGCCGGTGTGCTGGCGGATGCGGATGCGACTTCTGCCGAGGGTTGCGGGCGCGCGCCCGTCGGCAGCGGGTTCTGGATGCCGGGGATCGGGCGCAGTTCCATGCCCTGATGGGCGTAGTCCATCAGCCGTTTGTAGGTCATGGCGGGAAGCGCGCCGCCGGTCATGTTGTTCATCGGCGTGAACTCGTCATTGCCGAACCAGACGGCGGTCGTATAGTTGCCGGTAAAGCCCACATACCAGGCGTCGCGATAGGCCTGCGACGTGCCGGTCTTGCCGCCGGAGACGATGCCGTTATCCAGCGCGCCGCGCCGCGCCGTGCCCATCACCGGAATGGTCACCAGCATCTGGTTCATCTTCGAATTGGCGTCTTCGGAAAGCACCCGCTTGGCGGGCGGCTCGTCATGGCTGAAATCGTAGAGAACATTGCCCTCATAATCCATCACCTGCTCGATGCCGTGGCGGCGCGACTGCATGCCATCGGCCGGGAACACGGCATAGGCGGTGGCCTGATCGAGAACGGTGACTTCCGAAGTGCCGAGCGGAATGGTCTTGTCGCTGCGCAGTGGCGTGGCCACGCCCATGGCCTTGGCGGTATCGACAATCACCTGCGTGCCGAGCACATCCTTGGCGAGGCGCACAGGCACGGTATTGTAGGATTTGGCGAGCGCCATCTGCAGCGTCACCTTGCCGGCATAAGAACGGCCGTAATTCTGCGGCGACCAGCCGCGCCATGTCACCGGTGCGTCAGAAATCAGCGTTTCCGGCTTCATGCCCTTTTCCATGGCGGCCGAGTAGGTATAGACCTTGAAGGAGGAGCCCGGCTGGCGAAGGGCTGCGGTGGCGCGGTTGAACTGGCTTTCGCCATAGTCACGGCCGCCGACCATGGCGCGCACGCCGCCGCCGTTTTCAATCATCACCATTGCGCCCTGCTTGACGCGGTAACCCTCGCCATATTCACGCAGCTCCATTTCCATCGCCTGTTCAGCCGCCTGCTGCAGGCCGGTATCGATGGTGGTGCGCACGACGACGGTGTGGTCCTTGAACTTGCCTTCGGCGGCCAGCCGCTGCACCTCGTCGAAGGCCCAGTCGAGGAAATAATCCGGGGCCTTCACATCGGCGCGGTCGATGACGGTGGCCGGGTTGCGCCGCGCGCCGATCACCTGGCCCTCGGTCATCAGCCCGCTCTGCACCAGGTTGGAAAGCACGGTATTGGCGCGGGCGCGCGCCGCCGGCAGGTTGACATGCGGCGCATATTTGGCCGGCGCCTTGAACAGGCCGGCCAGAATGGCGGATTCCGAAAGCGTCACATCGGTCAGGTTCTTGCCGAAATAAAACTGCGCCGCCGCAGCAGCACCAAAGGTGCCGCCGCCCATATAGGCGCGGTCGAGATAAAGGCTGAGGATTTCCTTCTTCGACATGTTGCTCTCAAGCCAGAGCGCGAGGAAGGCTTCCTTGATCTTGCGCTCCAGCGAGCGCTCATTGGTGAGAAACAGGTTCTTGGCGAGCTGCTGCGTCAGCGTCGAGCCGCCCTGCACCACACCGCCGGCGCGGGCATTTTCGCTCATGGCGCGGGCAAGGCCGATGAAATCGATGCCGAAATGATCGAAGAAACGCCGGTCTTCGGTCGCCAGAACCGCCTTGATGAAATGATCAGGCATCTGGTCGATCGGCACGCTGTCTTCATGGATGATGCCGCGATGGCCGATGGTGTTGCCGTAACGGTCAAGGAAGGTGACGGCGAAATCGCCGCGATAACGCCAGTCCTTCTTGGTCTCTTCGAAAGCGGGCATGGCCAGCGCCAGAAGCACGACTGCACCTGCGGTTCCGAAGGTCAGCGCATCACAGGTCAGGTTGACGACAAGTTTCTTCCAGCCGCGCACATGCAATTTGCGCGAGGCGATGGTGACGTCTTCCCAGAAATCCACCAGCCGCGCCGCAGCCGTCCACAGGCCGCTATCGATAAAGCTATCGATCCGGAGCAGGATATGCCGCTTTTTGCGGCCGTTTTTATCGTCTTTTTCTTCCTGCACCTGGCGATGTTTTCCTGTTCAACGCAACGCGGCCCGTCGATATGCCTGCCCGATATTCCCGCTCCAACCCATTCCCGACGCAAAAGCGTGGCATGGTTATGTCGGAATTGCTTGACGTGGCGACTTCTTGCGGGCCAATGACCCTCAGCCGCCGCCAATATGCTAAAATATCGTACAAACCAGCCCTTGGCGATACGATATAAAGGATTAGGGACCGGTTAAACACTCCCGTCCAAGAGATCAAAATGAAACGGAAATGTTAACGATGAATGACGCGCCGTTCTGGAAAACCAAATCGCTCACCGAGATGACCGGCGAGGAATGGGAAAGCCTGTGCGACGGCTGCGGCCTGTGCTGTCTCAACAAGCTGGAAGACTGGGACACCGGCGAAGTGGTGTTCACCTCGGTACGCTGTGTGCTGCTTGACGGTGAAAGCTGTCGATGCTCCGATTACGAAAACCGCCGCGCCACGGTGCCGGACTGTATCCAGCTTGACCTGAAGAAGGTGCATGAGATCGGCTGGCTGCCGCCCACCTGCGCCTATGCGCTGGTGCGTGACGGCAAGGATCTGTACTGGTGGCACTATCTCGTCTCCGGCGACACGGACACGGTGCATCAGGCCGGCATTTCGGCACGCGGCAGAACCGTCAGCGAGGCCGATGTGGATGTTGACGACTTCGAGGATTATGTGGTCGATTGGCCCCTGACAGTGGGTGAGAGGGCAGGCGAAAAGGAACGGACTTCACGGAAAGTGTGATTTTTCGTTTTGGTCCTATTCCTGCCCCATCAGTCACCTAAGGCATATCGCCCGAAAGTGTTTTGCGGTTTCGGGAAAACGATACGCCTCAAACAATGACCGCTCTCACCATTCAGGCAAATGATCCGCAAAATGCGGACGAGGGACATCAAAACGCATGCGCTACCGGCTGCCCGCCATCGTTCTTTCGTGCCTTGCCCTTCCGGGCTTCCTGCCGCTTTCCGCTTCCGCCCAGCAACAGCCGCAGGCGTTTGAATGCACGCTGGTCACCTCCATCGAGACGGGGGCGGTCATCAACCAGCAGGGCGCCTGCGACCAGCGCGTGGCCCCGGCCTCCACCTTCAAGGTGCCGCTGGCGCTGATCGGCTACGATGCCGGCATCCTTCAGGATGAGAAGTCGCCCGCCTGGGACTGGAAACCCGGCACGGAGGCCCGCGCTTCGGACCGCAAGACGGTTGATCCCACCATATGGGAGCAGGATTCGGTGCTGTGGTACTCACGCGAAGTCACCCGCCGTCTCGGCCCGGAAAAATTTGCCGCTTATGTGAAGCGTCTTGGTTATGGCAATGCCGATGTTTCCGGCGAACCGGGCAAGAATAACGGGCTGACCCATTCCTGGCTCGGTTCGTCGCTGACCATCTCACCGGTGGAGCAGGTCGGCTTCATCCGCCGTCTGCTGGCCGGCAACCTGCCTTTTTCCCGCGATGCGCAGGCAAAGACCCGGGCGATCGTGCCAACGTTCGATGCGCCGGAAAGCTGGGCAGTGCACGGCAAGACCGGGACCGGCTATATGCGTGATGAAAAGGGCAATCCCGACCGCAACCGTCCTTTCGGCTGGTTCGTCGGCTGGGCGGAGCGGGAAGGCCAGCACATCGTCTTCGCAAGGCTGCGCGTTTCCGACAAACCATCCAACGAACCGCTCGGCCCCGCCGTACGCGACGCCTTCCTGCGTGATATTCCGCGGCTGGCGGTGCACCGGTAAGAACGGCACGCCCGGAATGCCCTGGAAAAAAGGACATCAGGAAATGTCGAACGCCTCCCGCGATGTCATCGGGCTTTATACCGAACACGGCGCTGATTTCGACAGGGAGCGCGGCCGGTCCCTTGGCGAAAAACCATGGCTGGACAGGTTCATCTCGCTTTTGCCCGGCGGCGGTTCCATTCTCGATATCGGCTGCGGTTCCGGCGAACCGATTGCCGGCTATTTCATCACCAACGGCTATGACGTCACGGGCATCGACGCGTCCCTGCCGCTGATCGAACTTTGCCGCAGCCGGTTTCCGGAAAATCTCTGGGCGGTTACCGATATGCGCGAGCTGGCTCTCGGTCGCCGTTTTGACGGTTTGATCGCCTGGCACAGTTTTTTCCACCTGAAGCCCGTAGATCAACGCCTGATGTTCGGCATTTTCCGCCAGCACGCCAATGACGGTGCGGCCCTGATGTTTACGGCCGGGCCGGGACAGGGCGAAGCGATAGGCACGTTTCACGGCAAGCCGCTTTATCATGCCAGCCTTGCACGCGAAGATTATGAGAGCCTGCTCGCCGCAAATGGGTTCCGGCTTCTCGATCACACGGTCAATGACCCGCAATGTGGTGGGGCAACGGTTTATCTCGCCAGACGCGTAGCGGCCTGAGAGGCGAACGCGCGGTTACCGGACACAAAGGTAAACGACGGAAATCCCTGCTTTTATGGCTGGTGCCAGTGCTCACGATTGTGTGTTCAACAAAAAGCTTGCCCACACCTTGACCTTCCCATCATGGGAAGCCCTACATAGGGTCTCGAAAGGGGATTTCCCATGAACGAGACAGTCAGACACGCCCATTCGAACCAACCGGTTTCCATTCCCGTGGAAGGCATGACCTGCGCGTCATGCGTGCGGCGCGTGGAAACGGCCGCGGCCAAGGTGCCGGGCGTTGCCTCAAGCTCGGTGAACTTCGCCACGAAGAAGCTCACCGTCGAGCCCGCCGAGGGCTTTTCTGCCAGGACGCTCGGTGCCGCCATCAAGAAGGTCGGTTACAATATCGCACCGGACCGGCATGAATTTGCCGTCGAAGGCCTGCGCAACGATTCGGATGCCGGGCGGTTGAAAACCATTCTGGACGCCGTCGCCACCACCGTCGATGTGAAGGTGGACGCTGCTGCCGGCAAGGTGGCGGTGGAAACCATCGGTGGCCGGCGTGAGCGGGATGCGCTGGTGGAAACGGCAAAGCTCGCCGGCTTTGCGCTGACGACGCGCAAGCCGCACGATCATTCCGCCCATCAAGACTCCAACCAGCACCAAAGCCAACACCAAAGCCAGCACCATGGACATCATCAGGGCCACAGCCAGATGGCGATGGCCGGCGAAAGCGGCGGCCATGACCATATGCAACATGCCGGTGAGGAGGGCGCGCTGAAACGCGACCTGACGATTGCCGCCATCCTGACCGCACCGCTTTTCGTGCTGGAAATGGGCGGCCATCTCTATGAGCCGATGCATCACTGGCTGATGGGCATCATCGAGACGCAGAACCTCTATTACATCTATTTCGTGCTGGCGACGGCGGTGATTTTCGGGCCGGGCCTGCGCTTCCTCAAGACCGGTTTTCCCGCACTTTTGCGCGGCGCGCCGGAAATGAACTCGCTGGTGGCGCTGGGTGTCACGGCGGCCTATCTCTATTCGGTTGTTGCAACCTTCGCGCCCGATCTGCTGCCGGCAGAGGCGCAATTCGTCTACTACGAGGCGGCCACCGTTATCGTGACGCTGATCCTCACCGGGCGGCTTCTCGAAGCCCGCGCCAGCGGCCGTACGGGAGACGCCATCCGCAAGCTGATGAGCCTGCAGGCAAAGACCGCCCGGGTGGAGCGCGGCGGTGCGACCATCGATATTTCTCCTGACGATCTGGTGACGGGCGATATCGTCGTCATCCGTCCCGGCGAAAGGCTGGCGGTGGATGGCGAAGTCGTCGAAGGCTCGTCCTATGTCGATGAGTCCATGATATCGGGCGAACCCGTGCCGGTGGAAAAGACGGTCGGCGCAGCGGTCGTCGGCGGCACCATCAACAAGACCGGTGCCTTCAAGTTCAGGGCAACCAAGGTCGGCGCGGATACCATGCTGTCGCAGATCATCCGCATGGTGGAGGAGGCGCAAGGCTCCAAGCTGCCGATCCAACTGCTGGTCGACCGCGTCACCGCGCTGTTCGTGCCCGTTGTCATTGCGATTGCGGTGCTGACCTTCATCGTCTGGGCGATCTTCGGTCCTGAGCCCGCCTATACTTTCGCGCTGGTCAATGCGGTCGCGGTACTTATCATCGCCTGCCCCTGCGCCATGGGTCTCGCCACGCCGACCTCAATCATGGTCGGCACCGGCCGGGCAGCGGAGCTGGGTGTGCTGTTCCGCAAGGGGCAGGCCCTGCAGGAACTGCGCTCGGCTGAGATCGTCGTGGTCGACAAGACCGGCACTGTGACCAAGGGCCGCCCGGAACTGACCGATCTGGTGGTGGCGGAAGGGTTTGCCGATAACGAAGTGCTGGCGCTCGTCGCCGCCGTCGAGGGCCGTTCGGAACATCCGATTGCCGAAGCCATCGTCCGGGCTGCGGAAGAAAAGAAGGTTGCGACCCCTGCAGGACTAGAACCTGCGACCGTCGAGAACTTCGAAAGCGTCACGGGTTATGGCATCGCCGCCACCGTCAATGGCCGCAGGGTCGAAGTCGGCGCAGATCGGTTCATGGCCAAACTCGGCCATTCCGTGGAGATTTTCGCTGAAGCCGCCGCAAGGCTGGGTGACGAGGGCAAGACGCCGCTTTATGCCGCCATCGACGGCAGGCTGGCGGCTGCGATTGCCGTCGCCGATCCGCTGAAACCCTCGAGTGTCACTGCGATCAAAGCGTTGCAGGCGATGGGTATCGAAGTGGCGATGGTGACGGGCGACAATGAACGCACGGCCAACGCCATCGCCCGGCAGGTCGGCATCTCCCGCGTGGTGGCGGAAGTGCTGCCCGAAGGCAAGGTGAAGGCGATCCACGAAATGCGCGCCGGCGGCAAGGTGCTGGCCTTCGTTGGCGACGGCATCAATGACGCGCCGGCACTGGCCGAGGCCGATATCGGCATCGCCGTCGGCACGGGTACGGATGTCGCCATCGAAAGTGCCGATGTGGTGTTGGTTGGCGGTGATCTTCTGGGGGCGGTCAATGCCATCGAGATGAGCCGGGCGACCATGCGCAACATCAAGGAAAACCTGTTCTGGGCCTTCGGTTATAACGTGGCGCTGATACCGGTCGCGGCGGGCGTGCTTTATCCCGCCTTTGGCATCACGCTGTCGCCGATGATCGGCGCGGGCGCGATGGCTCTGTCCAGCGTCTTCGTTCTTGCCAATGCGCTGCGGTTGAAACGGGCGAAGGTCGCTCACAGGGAGGTGACGTCGTGAATATCGGCCAGGCATCGGAAGCATCGGGCGTTTCCGCCAAGATGATCCGTTATTACGAGCAGATCGGCCTCATCACCCCCGCCGCCCGCACCGGCAATAATTACCGGGTCTATGGCGAGCAGGACGTGCACAATCTGCGCTTCATCAAACGGGCGCGCACGCTCGGTTTCTCGCTGGAAGAAACCGAGACGCTGCTGAAACTCTGGCAGGACAAGAGCCGTGAGAGTTCGGCGGTGAAGGAGATCGCGCTCGTCCATATCGCCGATCTCGAGCAGAAGATCGCCGAGATGAAGAGCATGGTGAAGACGCTGTCCCATCTCGCCCATTGCTGCGGCGGCGATAACCGGCCCGATTGCCCCATCCTCGATGATCTCGCCGGCGCTGAAAAGAGCGTCGGCGAGCAGGTAAGAACCCACTGAACTGCAATGACAGCCGGCGCGACCATATCGCTACCGGTCAAAAGGAGAAAAAACCATGACTGCAACCACCTTCCTCGTGTCAGACATGACCTGCGGCCATTGTGAAAAGACCCTGCGCGGCGCTCTCGCTGACGTGCTGCCCGACGCGTCTGTCAGCATCGATCTCGCCACCCACAAACTCACGGTGACGGGCGACGCCGCAACGGCGGAAGCAGCGATCCGCGATGCCGGTTATTCGCCGGAACGGGTGGGCTGAAAGGCATTGTTGCTGGAATGAATATGGAGGGTGTGCTACTGAGTAGCATCACCCTCCATGCAAAAGGAGTGCCGCAATGTCCGTCAAGGCATCCGTATCCATTTCCGATCAGCAGGATAGCTTCGCCCGCCGGCTGGTTGAGGAGGGGCGTTATGCCAGCCTCAGCGCTGTGGTCCAGCGCGGGCTGGAACTGCTTCGGCAGGAAACCGAACTAAAGGACGCCGAAATCGCGGCGCTTCGTGACTTGCTGGCTGAACGCGGGCAGGGGGAGTTCATCTCCGTGGAGGATGGCAAGGACAGAACCGCGGCCATGATCGCGGCCAAAAAGGCCGGCTATGGCCTTTAAGGTCCTGCGTTCGACACAGACGGACAAGGACCTCGGTCTCATTCTCGACCATCTCGTCCAGTCCTATCTCGATCTTGGCGATGCTTTGCCGGCCGCATTCACGCGGGCGGCGCGACGGGTGGGATCGATTGAGGCGGATATGGACGCTCTTCACAAAGCGCCGTTTCAGGGAACGCTGACACCAGAATTGCTACCCGGCCTTCGCCGGGTAACGAAAAATCAGGCAGTTTTTTATTTCGATGTCGATGAGGGCGAAAAGACCGTGCGTATTCTTGCCGTCTTCTTCGGCGGGCAGGACCATCAGCGCCATATGCTCAAGCGCCTTGCATAAGGCTCCGGCAGCCCGGGTCAAACCTCGTCGAACGCCCCGCCTTCCCGCGAGGGATTGCGGTTGATCACCCGTTCTTCCGCATCGTCGGGAAGGGCCTCGTCGCTTTCCTGATAGGGGTCATCCTCGCTCTCGGCCTCTTCCTCCTCGATTTCCTGTTCGATGGATTGCGGGATTTCTCCCTTGGCCGGAAGCGCATCGACGTCGAGATCGAGCAGATCCTCGTCCATGGCGTCTTCGTTGAGCGGCATGATTTTCTTGCGGTCCATGACGATATCCTTTCTATCGGTTCTTCAGCAAACGGCCGGGCGGGGGCGGGGTTCCTGCCGGCAGCCAATTCCTTCAAAGCAAATTGCGTGAAAAGCCGTCTTGACCTCAATGGTGCTTGAGGTTCTAGTTTGCCCGCCGTATCGCAAAAATGGAAAGGATACGGCTTTGACGAGTGTGGAAATGACGGAGAAAAACGGCTGGGGCGAATTACTGAGCGGAGCGAACCTCTCGCTTCTGACCGTCATTTCCTCCGGTATCGGCCTGCATGCCTTCAACCAGTTCGCGGTGGTGACGGCCTTGCCTGTCGCCGTCAACGAAATTGGCGGTGCTGCCTATTACAGCTGGGCCTATAGTCTCTATTTCGTTGGTTCCGTGGCGGGCGGTGTTACCGCCGTGCTGTTTCGGGAGCGTTTTGGCGCCCGCGCCGTTTTGCTTCTGTGCTGCCTGATCTTTTCTTTCGGTTCGATTCTCTCCGCAATCGCCGGGGATTTCTTATGGGTGGTCGTCGGCCGGGCGTTGCAGGGGCTGGCCGACGGGTTGATCGTGGCGGTGTGCTACAGCCTTATACCGGCCGGTTTTCGCTCCGGCCTGTTGCCGAAGGTCTTTGCCATAGAGGCGGCGATCTGGGCGGTCGCGTCCTTTATCGGCCCGCTGACCGGCGGTTTCGCTACCGAACACCTGTCCTGGCGCGCCACCTTCCTGCTGTCGGCGCCGCTGATCGTGCTGCTGCTGGCTTACACGACCGTCGCCGTTTCCGCCGAGCGTCCGGTGGCGGCGACGCGCAAACCATTTGTGCCGTTGGTTCTGTGCCTCGTTGGCGCACTTGCCTTTTCGGCGCCTTCCGCCTTCGAGGATGCGAGCCTGCGGGCAATCTCGCTACTGATAGGTGCTGCGCTGTTATGGGCCTCGCTGCAGGTGGGCATCCGGCCTTCTTCCGGCCTGTTCCCGAAAGATTCCTTCCGGTTGAAGACGGTGCTGGGCAGCGGTTTCTGGGTATTGTTCCTGATGTCCTATGCCCATGCGCTGGGCAGCGTCTATCTCGCTTATGTCGCCATCAATCTGTGGCACTATGAGCCAACCTTCGCCGGTTTCATCGTGGTGACGATGCCGCTTGCCTGGAGCTTCGTGGCGATGCTGATCGGCAGCCTGCGCTCGATCCGCCTGAGAGAAATTTGCCTGCATTATGGCCCTTACCAGATGGTACCGGGCTGCGCCCTGCTGGGGCTGGGGCTTGCAAGCGGAAACTGGGGCGAAATGCTGCTCGGGCAAATCCTGATCGGGTCTGCCTTCGGCATGTCATGGGCCGGCATCAGCCAGGCCGCCATGGAGGCAGCACCGGAGGAAGAACGCAAGATGACGGGTGCATTGCTTCCCACGGTCGCGACGCTGGGGGCGGCGGCCGGTGCGGGTGCGAGCGGCACCGTCGCTGCCGCCACCGATCTCGTTGCGCAGATCGAGCGGGCGGATGTGACGATGCCGATGGCCTATCTTTACGGGCTGGGTGCCGCCGTCTCACTCATTGCGCTCCTTACCGCCCGCGGGCTGCGAAGCGCACGCGGCTGAGCACAGGTTCCGGGGAGGGCGAGGGGGCTAAGACTGCGTGGCGGCGATGGTGATCGCCGCCAGATAAACGACGAAGGACATGATGGCGATCGCGCCGATAATGACGACGATGCCTTTGCCGGCACGTTTTTTCTCCGCCTTGTTTTCATTGGCTTCGGTCGGAAACAGAATGGGGTCGCTGGTATCGCGGATTTTGGTCATGCCGTTTCTCCTTTTGGCGAACTGGTCGGCTGTTGCTGGTCTATCAACCGCCATATCCGCCAAAAGGTTCCTCAGGGTTTGAGCGCCCAGCTGGTCGCGTGCACCACCGCACCGGCAGCCGCCTTCAGCAGCGCCGAACGCACGGGTTCGAATCCCTCGATGCGTTTTGTGCCCACATATCGACCGCGATTGGCGAAGACTTCGATGGAGCCATAATCCAGGAAAATACGGATGCGTGAGGCCCGTGCGCCCCTGGCGATATAATGCGGCGAGGGACCATCGCGCCCGTCTTCATGACGAATCCAGAGGCCGGTTTCATCGGAAACGAGACCGAGCGTGACCGTCGGATGCTCAAGCGCCAGTTCGAATGGCGCGCCAGCCTCGGCAAGCTCGATCAGAATTTCCACCGCGCCGTTGATGAAGGTCACACGTTCGCCGGCGGCAAGGCGCGTGCGGTCGAGAATATGGCTGCGCAGGCTTTCCGCAGCTCCGATGGGCGGGGTCAGAAGCTCGCCGTTGACGTAATGAATCCGGCGCGGCAGCGTCATGGAGGTGGGAAAATCGATCTCGGGGCTGGCATCCGCCCAATTGGCGAGCCAGCCGATGCCGATGATGCTGTCGCCATCCAGAAACGCCTGAAAGGCGTAATTATCGGTGCCGAAATCCAGTTCCTGACCGGATTCCTTGGTGAAGGCCTTGCCGTCGAACCAGCCGACATCGGCCATGGTGAGGTTCTTGCGGCCGGTTTCCGGGTCTTCCGAATGCATCAGCCCATAGATCAGCACCCAGCGGGTGGAGCGGGCATTGGCCGGGCCGTCCAGCGGCAAGAGGCAGGGGCATTCGATCGCCGTGGTCTTGTAGCGCGTTTCCACCCACAGCTTGCCGACATAGGTCCAGCCGGACGCGGCGGTGGGGTCCAGCGTCTCGTAAAGCAGAATGACGCCACCGCCATCGCTCTGGCTGCCGAGCAGCATTTTCCACAATCCATCGGGACCACGAAAGACGTAAGGGTCGCGGAAATCCGGCGTCAGCCCCTGTCCGTCCGGGCGTTGGGCGAGAATGACCTCTGCCTGCCCGGCCATAATGAGATCGGCGGAGGTGGCGGTCAGCTGGATCTGCTGTTCGGGAATGCGGTCCTGCACCTGTTCGGTGAAGAAGACGCGGATGCCGGTGCCTTCGACCAGCGGAATGGTGGAGCCGGAATAAGCCCCGCCGCGCTTGTCCGGCCGCGTCGTCAGGTCTTCGGATGGAAACAGGAAGATCGGCAGATGCCGCCAGCGCAGATAATCCGAAGAGACCGCATGGCCCCAATGCATCGTGTTCCAGCGCAGCCCGTGCGAATAATGCTGATAGAAAAGATGCGGCCGGCCTTCGAAACGGCCAAAGCCATTAGGATCGTTCATCCAGCCGAAGGGCGGGCGGAAGTGATAGCTATCGGGCAGCTCGGGAGCGGCATTGTCGGGCTTGGTATGAACGACGGTGATGCCGGTCTCGAGCACATCGGAAGCGGTAAACCAGTAGATGACGGAAACGGCTGTCGTCACCGTATCGTAACTCAGTTCCACATGGCCGCCGCCGAACACCTGATAGATTCGAAAACCGAACTCTTCGGTATTGACGCTTGAAACTTCAGCGAATTTTCCATTCTGGTTGGAGAAGGAGACGGCGCCGGGTTCGGCGGTCTTTTTCGCCTTGAGCCAGACATGGAAGGTGGCGTTGACCGGCAGGTCGGTGTGGAGGGTGCGGATGGCGCTTTCCGGCTCGGCGTTCAAGGCTTCAACGACGGTCATTCCCGTTCCTTTCGTTGCTGCAATTCTGGTTCAGAAAACGCAACGAATGGGACGAAAGAAAGTTCAACCGCCGCAGCTTTCGCCCGCGTGGGCTATTGGGCCTGTTCCTGCGCTGCGGTTTCGTATTTGCCGTCCAGTTCGAACACCAGCCCATCGGGATGATAGAAGGTGCGGCCTTCACCGGAAAAATAGGCCGCGACGATCTGGTTGGTCAGGCGCGAGCCGAAGCCCGTGCGTGTCGGCGCGCTGACGGGTGGCCCGCCTGTCTCGCGCCAGCGCAGTTCGAAACGGTCGTTCCTGTCCAGCGTCCAGCGAATATCAACACTGCCGCGTTCATTGGAAAGTGCGCCGTATTTCAATGCATTCGTGGCCAGTTCATAAACCGCCAGCGACAGGCCGAGCGCCTGTTGCGGGGCGATGTCCACGTCCGGTCCGGAAATCGTCACCCGCGCCCTGTCGTCGAGATGCGGATAAACGGAATCGCAGACAAGGGCGGTGATGCCGGCGCCTTTGCCCGACGCATGCATGAGGTTCTGGGCATTGCCGAGTGCGGCGATGCGCTTCTTGATCGTGTCGCGCGCTTCTTCCAGCGTCTGGGAATGGCGCATGGTGGCACTGACCACGGCCGTGGTTATCGCCATGGTATTCTTGACCCGGTGGACGAGTTCGCGCCGTAGCACTTCTTCGCGTTTGCGGCCTTCCACCGTCGCCGTCGTCTCGATCGTGATGTTGATCAGCCCGGCGACATTGCCGTCATCGTCATAAAGCGGGCTGTAGGAAAAGGTCCAGTAGGTGTCTTCCGGATAACCGTTGCGATCCATGACGAGATGCAGGTCTTCGGCAAATGTGCCCTTGCCGGACAATGCGGTTTCCACAAAATGTTTCACATCGTCCCAGACGTCGGACCAGATGACATGGAACGGCTTGCCGAGCGCATCCCGTTCCTTGAGACCCAGAAACGGCCGATAGGCATCATTATAGATGATGTTGAGATCGGGCCCCCAGAACAGGCAGATCGCGTGGCCCTGCTTGAGCATGGTCCGCACCGTGGTCTTCAGCGCGACGGGCCATGCGTCCACCGGTCCCGCCGCCGTTGATGCCCAGTCGAAAAGCCGGATGGCTTTGCCCATTTCACTATCGTCATCGGGGAAATGCGGCACGAACTCATCCTGTAGCGCGGGGCTGATTACCCCATCTATGTAGGGACTAATACCCCCCGAGTTCAAACTGAATTTCTCTAAAGCCTGGCGCGGCCTGTCGAATTTGCCGCTGGCACCCTCGCAACCGGGCGCAAAAACCGCCATATCAGGCAAAAGCAGGGAGTTTAACCGTGATCAGATTCGACAATTCCTATGCCCGCCTGCCGGAACGGTTCAGCGCCGCCGTGCTGCCGACGCCGGTGAAGGCGCCGCGCCTCATCGCCTTCAATCGCAAGCTTGCAGACGAACTCCTTCTGGATGTTTCCGGCCTTGACGATGAAAGGCTGGCGGCGATCTTTTCCGGCAATGTCGTGCCGCAGGGGGCAGAGCCGCTGGCCATGGCCTATGCCGGTCACCAGTTCGGCGGTTTCGTGCCGCAGCTGGGCGATGGCCGCGCCATTCTTCTTGGCGAAGTCATCGACAAAAACGGCAAACGGCGGGATATCCAGCTGAAGGGCTCAGGTCCTACGCCCTTTTCGCGCCGCGGAGACGGGCGTGCGGCGCTCGGCCCGGTTCTGCGGGAATATATCGTCTCCGAAGCGATGCATGCGCTTGGCATTCCCGCCACGCGGGCATTGGCGGCCGTCCTCAGCGGCGAAAGGGTGCAGCGCGAAGTGGGCCTGCCAGGCGGCGTTTTCACCCGCGTCGCGGCGAGCCACATCCGCGTCGGCACCTTCCAGTTCTTCGCCGCGCGCGAGGATGACGAGGCGATCAGGAACCTCGCCGATTATGTGATCGACCGGCACTATCCCGAGGCAAAAACCGCTGACAATCCTTACCTCGCTTTGCTGCGCGGCATCGCTGAAAGGCAATGCGACCTCATCGCCCGCTGGATGATGGTGGGCTTTATTCATGGCGTTATGAATACCGACAATATGGCGGTATCCGGCGAGACCATCGATTTCGGCCCCTGTGCCTTCCTTGATGAATACCACCCCAACAAGGTGTTTTCCTCCATCGATGCGCAGGGCCGTTACGCCTATAATAACCAGCCGGGCATCGCCCAATGGAACATCGCCAGGCTGGCGGAATGCCTGTTACCGCTGCTCGATCCTCAAGTGGAAAAGGCCGCCGAACTTGCCAACGCCGTGTTGGCCGATTTCGCCGCTGCCTTTCCCAAACGCTGGCTGGCCGGCATGCGCGAAAAACTCGGCCTGACGCTGGAAGAGGAAGGTGATCTCGATCTCGTGCAGGCACTTCTGGCTCTGATGCAGGCATCGGAAGCGGACTACACGCTGACCTTCCGGCGTCTTTCCCACGCAGCGAATGACGATGCCGAACCATTTCGCGGCATGTTCATCGATATTGCCGGGGCGGATGAATTTCTGGCCCGCTGGCGGGAGCGCGCCGGCCGCGAGGATATTTCCGATGCCGACAGGTCACGGGCGATGTTATCAGTCAATCCGGCTGTCATCCCGCGTAACCACCGTATCGAGGAACTGATCGAGGCGGCAGTGGAGGACGATGATTTCGAGCCGTTCCACGCCATGCTGACGGCAATCGCGACACCCTTCGAGGAGCGGCCGGACAATTTTGTCTATATGCAGCCGCCGATGAGCCATGAGCGGGTGTTCAGGACATTTTGCGGGACGTAACCAAAGGTCGATCCCGCAGTGTTGGAACGAGCGGTTGCGTCTTTCGCCTTCTCCCCGAGGGGGAGAAGGTCGCGGCAGCGGGATGAGGGGGCAAGCTCGCCGGATCTCGGAGAGCAAGCCCCCTCATCCGACCCTTCGGGCCACCTTCTCCCCGACCGGGGAGAAGAAACATGCCGCAACGTTGAGCCTTAAATCACCCCACCCGGGCCAGCGGCTCATGCGAGCCATAATACCGGCCGAACCGGTTTTCGAGGAATTTCGGCAGCGCCACTTCTTCCTGCCGCACGAAGCCCTTCTGCGGCAGGGAACCCTCGGCAAGCAGATCGAGAACCGTGCAGATGCCTGCTGCGGTGGTGATCTGGATGGCGCTCATCATCCGGCCGGAAACAGGGCCGGCATAGACCTTGTTGGCATAGGTTTCCTGCAGGAAACGGCCATTGCGGGTGCCGCAGACCGTGACGAAGACGATGACGACATCCTGCATGGTGCCGGGCAGGGCGTTTTCGAACAGGTCCTTCAGCACGTCGCGGCGGTTGCGCAGGTTGAGGTCGTTCAGAAGCGCCTTCATGATTGCCACATGGCCGGGATAACGGATGGTGCGGTAATTCATCGTCCGCACCTTGCCTTCCAGCGTGGCGCACAGGGTGCCGAGACCGCCCGAGGTGTTGAAGGCCTCATAGGTGACGCCGTCGAGCGAAAATTCCTCGCGCTCTTCCAGCGCCGGAACGGCGGTGAGGCGGCCTTCGACAATGGCTTCGCAGGGCTCGATATATTCGTTGATCAGCCCGTCCGTGCTCCAGGTGAGATTGTAGTTGAGCGCATTGGACGGATATTGCGGCAGCGCGCCGACACGCATGCGCACGCTGTCGAGCTTGTCGAAGCGGGCGGCGAGATCGGCGGCAACGATGGAGATGAAGCCGGGCGCAAGACCGCATTGTGGAATGAGCGCGGTCTCAGCCGTTTCCGAGAGCGCCTTGACCTTGCGGGTGGATTCCACGTCTTCGGTGAGATCGAGATAATGCGTGCCCACAGTGACCGCCGCTTCCGCAATGCCCGCCGTCAGGTGGAATGGGGCGGCGGAAAGCACGGCGAATTTGCCCTTCAGCAGTGCTTCCAGCGCCGGGCGATCGGCGATGTCGACGATCTCGGTATCGACGCGCTCATGTTCCGGCACGTTGGCCAGCTGGTCGGCCGAGCGGTCGGCAACCGTGATGCGATAATCGCCTGTTGCGGCCAGCATCCAGGCGATGGCTGAACCGATATTGCCCGCGCCGATGACGACAATGTTTTTCATGTTTTTGTTCCCCGCAGTAAATTCGCATGTCTTTGCGCAACAAATGCGCCTCAGAGACAGAATGCCAGCTTTTATTGACGATTCGCAGCTTCACTATGTGCAGATAGCGGTCTATTATTGAACAGTTAGACGACAGGATTGATCATTATGGCAATCGCCGACAAGGATCGGGCGCTGCTGGCCCTGCTTTCCGAAAATGCCCGCATGCCGGTGGCGGAACTGGCGCGCAAACTCGGCCTTTCCCGCACCACCGTGCAGGCGCGCATCGAGCGGCTGGAGGCAGACGGCGTGATTGCCGGTTATGGAATCAGGCTTTCGGAAAGCTATCTTTCCGGGCTGGTGCGCGCCCATGTGCTGATTACCATTGCACCCAAGGCGCTGCCCGGCGTGACGGCCGCACTTGCCGCCATCAAGGAGGTCACGACACTGCATTCGGTGAGCGGCACATTTGACCTGATTGCGATTCTGGCCGCCCCTTCGATCCTCGATCTCGACCGGCTGATCGACCGCATAGGCGCGCTTGACGGTGTGGAGCGCACGCTGTCGTCGATCATTCTGTCGACGCGGATTTCGCGGTAGGGATGTTTTGGGAAGTGTAAGGTACGCAAAACCCACTTCCGTCATGCCGGACTTGATCCGGCATCCAGCCGCAGCGTCTGCGCGGCGAATAGAGTCTTTTCAGCCCAAGGACTTGGGCTGGCTGGATACCGGCTCAAGGCCGGTATGACGGAAACAATGTTCTACGCAACGAAGCGGCAAAGGCGCTTGTCTCTCCCATGCTTTTGTCACTACGCGAGGGCGAAGACCATCTAAGCCACCGCCCTCTCGTCATAAGCCCTCTGCGCCGCCATCACCGCATCAATATTGCCCTCTGCCCAATGGGCGAGCGCCGCCACCGTGTCGGTCAGCGTCCGCCCCAGCGGCGTCAGCGAATATTCGACCGTGACAGGAACCGTCGGAAAGGCCTGTCGGGAAATCAGCCCGTCACGCTCGAGCTTCTTCAGCGTCTGCGACAGGACCTTCTGCGAAATGCCCTTGATCTCGCGCCGCAGCAGGTTGAAGCGCACGGGATCGCGCCGCAGCTTGTCGAGGATCAACAGCGCCCATTTGTCGGCGATCCTGTCCAGCACCATGCGTGTCGGGCAGCGGTCCTCATAAACGTCATAGACATTCGCCATCGATTTCACCCTGTTGTTTCAAGGCCATGCCGGTTTCCGCAAGGAAACCAGATAACCGAAAAGTGCTCTCTTTTCATGATTTCGCAAACGCAGTACCTGTATTTTCGAAACATGGTTTCCATTAGATACTAAGGATATTTGAGATGACAGGCAAGATACTCGTAATCGGTTCCACCGGCACCATCGGCACGCCGCTGGTCAGGGCACTCGTGGCAACGGGCGAAAGCGTCAAGGCTGCCTCGCGCAGCGGTAAGGCGGCAGATGGCACCGAAGGGGTGCGCTTCGATTATACCGACCGGGCGACTTACGCCGATGCATTCGACGGCGTGGACCGGCTGTTCCTGATCCTGGCGGGCGGGCGTCTGGACGCCATCGACGCGCTGACGCCCGTTGTCGAGGAGGCGGCTTGTCGCAAGGTGAAGATCGTCTTCCTCAGCGTCCTCGGTGTCGATGCCGACGATTCCATCCCCTATCGCCAGATCGAACTGAAGATCATCGCGTCGGGTACGCCTTACGTCATCCTGCGCCCCAACTGGTTTGCCGATAATTTTCACAGCTACTGGAAGGCCGGCATCGAGCATGGCGAGATCGCCGTGCCGGCCGGCGAGGGCAAGTCGAGCTTCATCGACGTGCGCGATATCGCCGACAGCGCCGCCGCCGCGCTGACCTCCGATGCCTTTAATGGCAAGGCCTTCAACCTGACCGGGCCGAAGGCCTTCGGTTACGGCGAGGCAGCCGCGGTGATTTCAAAGGCGATCGGCAAGCCGGTGTCTTATGCCGCCGTTTCGGACGAGGTCTTCATCGGCATCCTCACCGGTGCGGGCGTGCCGAAGGATTATGCCTCTTTCCTCGCCTCGATCTTTTATCCCGTGCGTGAAGGCTGGACAGCGGTGGTGACCGGCGATGTCGAGACCCTGACCGGGCATGCGCCGCGCTCGCTGGAAACCTATGTGGCCGACCATCTGGACGCGCTGAAGGGCTGACGCCGGCAAGCGATAGGCCCGCCGCGCTCACGCCGGATCGGTGGAGCCGCGGCGGGCCTTGAAGAACATCTTCAGCCGCTGGATCTCCTCGGCGCTCCAGCCCTCCGGCTGCGTCACCTCCGTCCATGCATCGATGTAATGTTCCGGCGCATAGACATGGCCGTAACCGATCGGTGCGGTGGTGGCGGAGGCAACATCGAGACCGAGCTGCAGCAGCGTCACCACCGGAAACCAGCGGAAGGACGTGGAAACGTCAGGCCCGTGATGTGCCATCCACTCTGGACGCCGATAGAGCGAAGCGGTTTCGAAGAAGGTGATCGGGTCGCTTGCATATTGCAGATAGACGATCCGCATCGGCCCCCATTTCGCATCGGGCATATGGGCGGTGGTATACTGGTTGGCAAAACGGATGACGGAGGAATCGCGGAAACGCGGCAGCCATTCCGGCGTGCCTTCAACCCGGCCATTGGTGGCCATGCGCCATGTGGGGCTGGAAAACGGCGGGCCGCTCCACAGCGCGCCCTGGAACGGGTCTGACAGTACATCGTAAAGATCGGAGGATTTCTGCGAGTTGAGCGAACCGAGGCTCAACCCATGCAGATAAAGCTTCGGCCGTGTTTCCTTCGGCAGGGTGGTCCAATAGGCGTAGACGGCTTGAAACAGCGCCCGCGCCGTTTCCACACCGTAGTCAGGTTCGGTCAGCAGCGCGATCCAGCTGGAGAGATAGGAATATTGCACGGCGACGCTGGCGATGTCGCCATCATGCAGATATTCGACCGTGTCCAGCGCTTCGGGGTCTATCCAGCCGGTGCCGGTGGGAATGACGACCAGCAGAACCTTGCGTTCGAAACCGCCGACCCGCTTCAGTTCCTCCAGCGCCAGTTTGGCTCTTGCTTCGGGTGTCGAAGCGGAATTCAGGCCGGCATAGACCCGAAGCGGTTCGCTGGCCGGACGATGGGTGAAGGCGGTGATTTCCTGCGCTTCAGGCCCGCCTGCCACGAATTCACGTCCGCGGCGGCCAAGCGATTCCCATGTCATAAGCGACGCGCTGCTGCCGGTCTTCAGCGGATCGGACGGGCGCGGTACGTCAGGCTCGATCAGCGCATCCACCTGTTTCAGCGAGGAATCGGCAAATTTCAGGCCGATATCGAAGATCAGGCCATTGAGCAGCATCCACGACAGCACGATGGCAGCGGCTATGCCGAGAACATTGGCGAGCCGGCGCGGCAGGAAATGCCGGCTGCGCGCGGCAAAGAACCGGCGGATAAGCTGGAAAAGCCGGCCGGCGGCGATGAGCACGGCGGCGACCAGCACCGCGATACCGCCGGTCTTGGTGGGATGGGCGCTTGGCAGCGGATCGAGTTCCATCAGCACGCGGATGGAATTCTGCCAGTCCTTCGCCTGCCACAAAAACGCAATGGCCGTGATGGCGGCGGCAAGCGCGATGAGAAAACGAATGCCGCGCGTGTTGTGTCGCGACGGTTCAGGCAGTTCCAGATAGGCCCAGACGGCGTGCAGGGCGACACCGATCAGATAACCGATGGCAAAGGAAAACCCGCACAGAACCCCCTGCATCAGCCATGTGCGCGGCAGAAGCGAGGGAGTGAGCGAAGCGCAGAACAGGACCGTGCCGAAGACGATGCCGGTTGCCGAAAGGCCCGCAAACAACCGCTCAACCCATTGTTTCACCAACTTGGCTTGCCCCTTCTGCTCATTGCCTGGCGCGGAGTGTAATATGCGGCGGGCGAGGGTGCAAATCATGTTGGCAGGATAAAAATCATTAAAATAGGAAAATAATCCTTTACACCGTGACGGTGGTTTGGTAGTGTTTGGCTACGGTCGGAGATTTGCGGCTGACGGCAGAGGCCGGTTCGAAGGGTTGCCTTCTGGTTTGATGGCGAGCCGCCCTATATCTCTCAGCGATACCGCAGTCTATCCGATTGGCTGTCCAGTTCTCATACCAAGGCATGTTTCTCCCGTCATTCCGGCCCTGAGCCGGAATCCAGCCAGCCCAAGTCCTTGGGCTGAAAAGACTCCTTTCGCCGCGCAGACGCGCGTCGGCTGGATACCGGCTCAAGGCCGGTATGACGGGGAGAAAAATGCTTCGTCTCAGAAAAAACCGGGCGATAGCGCGACAGAGTCACGTAACGCCAATCACTGCCATTTTTCTCTCAGGCCGACCCCATGACGAATTCTGACACTTGCGACCCGGTGCTCCACAGCGCGTGGCCGGAACGGCCTGCCTATGTCGGTGACGACATGCCGGATACCGCGCCTGAGACAAAGTCGCGGGCCGACAAGCTGGCTGCCGAGGATGCGGCGCGTAACGGCGAGCTAAGGCAGATGTTGAACGAGATGACGGAAGAGATGCGGGATCAGTTCCACCTGTACCGCACCCTGCGGCAGGAGAGCGAGGCGGCCCTGTTGGGGGCTGCGGATGGCGCTCCCGGCAAACAGGCGCGTGCCGATGTGAAGGCTGCGACGGATCAGCTTTCGCTGATCGTGCGCACGCTGGAGCGCATCGATGCCCTGCAACGGGTGCTGGCGGAAGAGAGGGAGGCGCTTGCCGCTGAGGACGAAACCGGTGCCGAGGATTACGAGGCCGCAGTGGCGCATTTCCTGAGGCGCATCGACGAATTGGCCGACCAGAAATGCCGCGCCAAGCTGGAGGCGACGCTGACGCCGGTTGCATGCCGGGAACCTGATGCATGACGGAGCTTTCGCCCGACCCTCATATCAAGGATCAGGTCTTTGCCCTTTCGCGCGACTGGCGTTTCCTTGGCAACCTGCCGCAGCAGCCGCCTGAGGGCGACTGGCGGACATGGCTTTTGATCGGCGGGCGCGGTTCCGGCAAGACCCGCGCCGGTGCCGAGTGGGTGCACGGCATTGCTTCCGCCGGCAAACAATCGGATTTGCGCATCGCGCTCATTGCGGAGACGCTGGGTGACGCCCGCGAGGTGATGATCGACGGTATTTCCGGCATCTGCCGCATCGCCCGCCGTCGCCGTCCCGCTTTCGAAGTCACGCGTCGCCGGCTCCTCTGGCCGAATGGCGCGATGGCGCAGGTGTTTTCCTCGGAAGACCCCGAAAGCCTGCGCGGCCCGCAATTCCACATGGCCTGGGCGGATGAGCTGGGAAAATGGAAATACCCGCAGGAAACCTGGGACATGCTGCAATTTGGCCTGCGACTGGGCGAGGCACCGCGGCAACTGGTAACCACCACGCCAAGACCCATTCCGCTGTTGAAGGCGCTGCTGGCCGATCCTTCAACCCGGGTTGCGCGAATGCCGACCGCCATGAATGCGCAGAACCTCTCGCCCGGTTTCCTGAAGGCGATGCAGGACCGTTATGGCGGCACGCGGCTGGGGCGTCAGGAAATCGGCGGCGAGCTGATCGACGAGCGCGAGGGCGCATTGTGGAAACGCGCCGATCTGGAAACAATTGTCGAGGTGACGGATGAGCCGCTCTCGCGGATCGTGGTGGCGGTCGATCCGCCTGCCGGCGCTGGTGAAAACTCCTGCTGCGGCATCGTCGTTGCGGGACTTGGCATGTCGGGCAAACTCGCCGTGCTTGCGGATTGTTCGGTGGAAGGCGAAACGCCAGCCGGCTGGGCCCGCGCCGTGGTCGCCGCCTTCCGCCGCCACGCGGCTGACCGGGTGGTGGCGGAGGTCAATCAGGGTGGCGAGATGGTGCGGGCGATGCTGCAAAGCGTGGACGCCAACCTGCCGCTCACTCTGGTGCGGGCCAGCAGAGGAAAATTCACCCGCGCCGAGCCGGTCGCCGCACTTTACGAGCAGGGCAGGGTGCGTCACGCGGCGCGGTTTGAGAAGCTCGAAGACCAGATGACGGATTTCGGACCTGACGGCCTGTCATCCGGTCGTTCGCCCGACCGGCTGGACGCACTTGTCTGGGCGATAACGGCGCTGACGACAATGGTGGTGAATGAGCCGAGGGTGCGGGGGATGTGAGGCGATGTTGGCCCACGTTCCGGCGTCACGGGTATGATATGCAAATGGGTGCGTCTTGCGTTCTTCTCCCCGAGGGGAGAAGGTCGCGGCAGCGGGATGAGGGGGCTATGGTCAAGATATTCGGAGAGGTTACCCCCTCATCTGACCCTTTGGGCCATCTCCTCCCCGGCGGGGAGAAGAAATTTTAGCTCCGTATCCGCCCATGATCGGGCGTCGGACAGGTCTTACTTCTTCGGAGATTGCGCCGGTTTCGGCTGCGAGCCGGTTTCGCGCATCTGGCGCCACTCGTTTTCGAGACGGTCATAAACGGTCTGGGGGATTGTCGCTGTCATGGTGGCATTCCTCCTTGAATTGTTAACGCAGCTGGATTGCGCGGTGAATGGAGTTAGCGCGCCAAGGTTCCGGAACTCAAGGAATTTTTTACCCCAAAACCACGGCCTGCGGATTAAAATCGATTAAGGTTTTTTCAAATCGATTTAGTCCTGACGGCCGTCATGTGGAAAAACCGGGCGATATATCGCCTCTCATTTTCAGGAGCCGGCTATGGCCTATGACGAGGCGCGATTCTTCGCGTCTGTGCGGGTTTCGATCTTTGGTGGCCGCCTGCGTGCCGCGCAACTTGCGGGGACGAAGACGATACTTGCCGGATGTGCAAAGGCTATGCCGCAAAGCGAAGCGCGCTGGCTGGCCTATATGCTGGCGACCAGCTTTCACGAAACGGCTGCCACCATGCAGCCGGTGCGCGAGACCCTGGCGGCAAGCGATGCGGAGGCGATTGCGCGGCTGGACCGTGCCTTTGCGGCCGGCCTGCCGATGGTTCGCAAGCCTTACTGGCAACGGGACACGGACGGAAAAAGCTGGCTGGGGCGAGGCTTCGTGCAGCTGACACATCGCCGCAACTACGAGGCCATGTCGGTGCTGACAGGCATCGACCTTGTGGAACGGCCTGAGCGGGCCATGGAAACGGAGGTGGCAACAGCCATCCTGATCCACGGCATGATCGCCGGCAGCTTCACCGGCCGCCGGCTTGCCGATTTCTTCGGCGCGCAGCGGGAGGACTGGGAGGGTGCACGCGCCATCATCAATGGCAGTGACCGGGCGCGGCTTGTGGCTGGCCACGCACGCGCATTTCATCGCGCCCTTGTCGCGGCGCGGATTGAACCGGGGCGGGCCAGATGATAACCCGTTACGCGCGCCCAGAAGGCCGCCTTCGAATTTTGCATGACAGGTGACACCGTGATCCGCCATATCGTTTTTTTCACCGTTCCCGAGGAAAACCGCGACGCCGTGCGCAAGGGGCTTTCCGGCCTCACCGCGATCCCGCATGCGCTGACCCTGGAAATCGGCGAGAACGTGAAGAAGGACCAATGGGGCAACTCGGTCGATTTCATCGTTTACGGCGAGTTCGAAAACGAGGCGGCGCTGGCGGCCTATAAGGCCGACCCCGCCTATGATCTTTCGACCCGCACCGTGAAGCCGCTGCGCGAAACCCGCGTTGCCGCTGATTTCAACAGCGACACGGCGGTGAAAGCGCCGATCCGGTAAACGTCCGGTTTCGGCTGCGAAAGTGACGTGCATCCGCACGTAGTCTGCTGAGAACGCGAGAAAACCTTTCCTCCGTCGTAGGGCTGACGCCCCCGGTACCCTCATTCCTGTGCTTGTCACAGGGATGAGGGCATCGGGTCCAAACACGCCATCAAAACAAGGACAACTCCATGCGATTTCCGTTTTCCCTGCCGTGGCTGCGCCCGGCGGATGGCAAAGCCGTGCCCGAAAGCAAAATGACGTCGGGTGCCTTCATGGCGGTGGCGAGGCAGGGCGGGCAGGCCTTCTGGTCCGGCCGGTCTTATGCCGCACTTGCCCGCGAAGGCTTCATGAAAAACCCGGTCGCCCACCGTGCCGCCCGCATGGTGGCGGAAGCGGCCGCATCGGTGAACTGGCTGCTTTATGACGGCGACGAGGAAATCGGCGATCATCCGCTGCTGGCGCTCCTGACGAAGCCGGGCGCGCATATGGGCGGGCCGGATTTTTTCGAGGCGCTGTATGGTCACCTGATGCTGGCCGGAAATGCCTATGTCGAACCTCTGATGATCGGCGGGCGTTTAAGGGAATTGCATCTGCTGCGGCCGGATCGGGTAAGTATTGTCGAGGGCGCGGATGGCTGGCCGGTGGCTTATGACTACCGCGCCGAAGGGCGCGCCTCACGCCGCATCGCCGCCGAGCGCGACGGGCTGGGGCTGCTGCATCTGAAACTTTTCCATCCGCTGGATGACCGGGCGGGTTTTGCGCCGCTGGCTTCCGCTGGTGCAGCACTTGATCTGCACAATGCCGCAAGCCAGTGGAACAAGCGGCTGCTCGACAATTCCGCCCGGCCTTCGGGTGCGCTGGTTTACCAGCCGAAGGAGGGCGGCAATCTTTCCACCGAGCAATATGAACGGCTGAAACGCGAGCTGGAGGAGGGGTATCAGGGAGCGATGAATGCCGGCCGGCCGCTGCTTCTGGAGGGCGGGCTGGACTGGAAGGCCATGGGCCTTTCGCCGCGCGACATGGATTTTCTGGAGGCCCGCAACGGCGCGGCCCGCGATATCGCGCTGGCGCTCGGCGTGCCGCCGATGCTGATCGGCATTCCCGGCGACAATACCTATGCCAATTACCAGGAGGCGAACCGCGCCTTTTATCGCCTCACCGTGCTGCCGCTCGTCAACCGCACGGCGGCAAGGTTGTGCGGCTGGCTCGCACCGGTCTTCGGCGCGGGGCTGCGTCTGGAGCCGGATCTCGATAAGATCGCCGGGCTTGCCGGTGAGCGGGATGCGCTGTGGAGCCGTATCGGCGCGGCCTCGTTTCTGAGCGACGAGGAAAAACGCGAAGCCGTCGGTTACTGAGGGGGCTAACCGCGCTTTCGCAGCCGTCTGTTTCTGCTGAACCATTTTCTGAAGTGGCGGATTCTCTTTGTGAGGCTTTCCGCCCAAGCTTTTCCGAAGACTCGTGAAATCACCCACCGCAGGCGCGCAAACAGCACCTGCGGGCGACGCGGTGCGTTCGCCCCGATTGCAACATCCTAAACCGGAATGATTACCCATGTCTGAATTCGCCAATGAGGCCGGCATCTGGGCCGCTCGCATCACCGGCGCCGTGGCGGGTGCCGGCGTGTCGCTTGTCTATCTGCTGCCGAAAAGCAAACGGGAAGCCGCGAGCCGTTTCATCACCGGGGTGTCCTGCGGCATGATCTTCGGCGGGCCGATCGGCCTGTGGATCGTGCAGCAGCTCGACATTGCCGGTGCGCTTTCCGGTCGGGAAATCATGGTGGCGGGCTCCGCCGCCGCAAGCATGATGGCCTGGTGGGGGCTGGGCGTGATGGTGCGCGTGGCCAGCCACTATGGCACACGCCCGCGCAGCTGAACCCGCGCCGCAAGGCGGCTTCATTTTCACATCGCAGGAGTTTCCCATGCACGCCTATCGCGGGCCACGTCCCGCCACGCGCAAATTCGCCAGTCTGGAACTGCGCGGCATCGCCGGCGACGGCACGTTTTCCGGTTATGCCAGCGTCTTCGGCGAGGTCGACCTCGGCCGTGACGTGATCGAGCGCGGCGCTTTCCGCCGTTCCATCGAGGAGCGGGGAGCGGCCGGCATCCGCATGCTCTACCAGCACGATCCGGCCGAGCCGATCGGCGCCTGGCGCACCATCCGCGAGGACGAGCGCGGGCTTTATGTTGAGGGCGTTCTGGCACCGGGTGTTGCCCGCTCGTGCGAGGTGCATTCGTTGATGAAGACCGGCGCGCTGGACGGGCTGTCGATCGGTTTCCGAACCGTCCGTTCGGGCAAGGCCGAACGTTCCGGTGTGCGGCGCATTCTGGAGGCCGATCTCTGGGAAATCTCGGTCGTGACCTTTCCTATGCTGCCTTCGGCGCGGGTGTCCGACGTCAAACATGCCCGCTTCTTCCGTGACCGCGAGACCGAACTGGCGCGCAGCATGCGCCGCGCCGCCCGCTCGCTGTTCGACACCACCTTCAAACGCTGACTTTCCGACACGCATTTCCGAAACAAGGATGGCGACATGACAGACCAGATGACAAAACCGGCGGCAATGACCGTTGCGCCGCAGGTAAAGGCCGTGCCCGACACGATGACGGCGGCCTTCGACGAATTCATGGAGGCCTTCGAGGCTTTCCGCGAAACCAACGACCAGCGGCTCAATGACATCGAACGCAAGATGGGTGCGGATATCGTGACCCGCGACAAGCTCGATCGTATCGACAGGGCGCTCGACGATAACAGAAAGATCATGGACGATCTGGCTCTCAGGAAGGCGCGGCCTGCGCTTGGCCGCAGGGATGCGCCCTCGCACGATGCCGAAGAGCATAAGGCGGCCTTCGAGGCCTATATCCGCCGGGGCGAGGAGGGCGCGCTGCGCGACCTGGAGGCCAAGGCCTTTGCCGGATCGAGCGGCGCCGATGGCGGCTTTCTGGTGCCGACCGAGACGGATGGCGAGATCGGCCGGCGCATGACGGCGATTTCGCCGATCCGGGCGCTCGCCACCGTGCGGCAGGTGTCCACGGCCGTGCTGAAGAAACCCTTCGCCGCCGGCGGACTGGCGACGGGTTGGGTCTCCGAAACTGCGGCCCGTCCCGAAACGGCGACACCGAAGCTGTCTGAGCTTTCCTTCCCGACCATGGAACTCTACGCCATGCCCGCTGCGACCCAGGGCCTGCTGGATGACGCGGCTGTTGATGTCGAGGCGTGGATCGCCTCGGAAGTGGATATCGCCTTTGCCGAACAGGAGGCTGCCGCTTTCATCGCTGGTGATGGCGTCAACAAACCGAAGGGTTTTCTCGCCTATACAGCCGTTGCCAATGACAGCTGGATCTGGGGCAATATCGGTTATGTCGCGACCGGCGTTTCGGCCGGCTTCGCTTCCGCCGGGCCGATGGATGTGCTGCTCGATGCCATCTATGGTCTGAAGGCCGGCCATCGCCAGAATGGCGCGTTCCTGATGAACCGCAAGACGCAGGCGGCGCTGCGCCGCTTCAAGGACACGACCGGCGCTTACCTCTGGCACCCGCCCGCCGCCGCCGGCCAGCCCGCCTCGCTGATGGGCTTTCCGGTAACGGAGGCGGAAGACATGCCGAATGTCGCGGCCAACAGTTTCGCCATCGCCTTTGGCGATTTCCGCTCCGGTTATCTCGTCGTCGACCGCACCGGCGTGCGCATCCTGCGCGATCCCTATTCGGCCAAACCCTATGTGCTGTTCTACACCACCAAGCGCGTGGGTGGCGGCGTACAGAATTTCGAGGCGATCAAGCTGGTGAAATTCGGGGTGAATTGACCCTCGACGGTGCCGCTCGTTTCTTCTCCCCGCCGGGGAGAAGGTGGCCCGAAGGGCCGGATGAGGGGGCAACGTTGCCGGATACCATTACCCTTGCCCCCTCATCCCGCTGCCGCGGACTTCTCCCCCATGGGGAGAAGAAACTTGTTGCACCCGCTCGCTCATCCAGCGCGTAATTGCGTCATCCCCGGAGACCCCATGACCTATGCCCTCATAAATCCGCCGCAGGCGGAGCCGCTGACCCTTGCCGAGGTCAAGGCGCATCTGCGTCTCGACGGCAGCGACGAGGATGCGCTTCTTGCAGCGCTGATCCGCACCGCCCGCGAGCATCTGGAGCGCGTGACCGGCCTCTGCCTGCTGCGCCAGACATGGCGGCTTTATCTCGACCAATGGCCGCAGACGGGTGTGATTCCGATTGCCAAGACACCGGTGCAAACCATCGAAACGATTCTGGTTTTTGGCATCGACGGGCGCGAGACCAATATCACCGCCGCTGATAAGTTACTGGACGGCGCGGCCCGTCCGGCGCGGCTGTGGCTGCGCGATCCGCCGGCCCCCGGACGGGTGATGAACGGTATCGAAATCGACTTCATCGCCGGTTATGGCGAGGCCGGGACGGATGTGCCGGATACGCTGAAACGCGCCATGCTGATGCATGTGGCGCAGATGTTCGCCTTTCGCGGCGCCGTTGCCCCGGAAAATCAGCCCGCAGTGGTTCCGGCCGGTTACGAGCGGCTGGTGACGCCCTTCTGCCGCATGGGGCTTTAAGTCATGAACCTCGTTTTTCTCGACCCCGGCAGGCTGACGGCGCGGCTGGAGCTTGAAATGCGGACGGAGATGCCGGACGGGCAGGGCGGTGCGCTGGAACGCTGGGATGTCCTGCGCTCACTCTGGGCGGCGATCGAACCGGTTTCAGAGGCGTCCCATGAGCGTGCTTCGGCCGAGGGCGTGACGATCACCCATCGCGTCTGGCTCACCTGGCGCAGCGATATCGCGGCCGGCATGCGCTTTCGCAAGGGCCGGCGCATTTTGAGCATTCGCACGGTGATGGATCCGGACGAGACCCGCCGCTTCATCGTCTGCCGCTGCGAGGAGGAAAGCCTGTGAGCGCTGCAAACGCACTTCTGAAGGCTGTTTTTGCGCGGTTGACGGGCGATGCGGTGCTGATGGCGCTGACATCAGGCGGCATCGTCGACCGGCTTCTGCCGCGCGCGCTTATGCCCTGCATCGTCATCGGCGAAATTGACAGCCGGGATTATTCGACCGCGACGGAAAAAGCCGAGGAACATGTCCTGTCGCTGGAAATCTGGAGCGATGCCGCCGGCCGCAAACAGGCCGGCGAAATCACAGAGCGGGTGAAAACCCTGCTCGATGATGCCGCCCTGCCACTCGCCAATGTCTCGCTGGTCAACCTGCAACTGCGCTCCTGCCGCTCGCGGCGCGAAGCAAAGTCGCGGAATTTCATCGCGGACATGCGTTTCCGCGCGGTAACGGAATGAGCCTCTTTCAGGAAGCCTGCCTGCGCATGGTCTTCCAAAGTACGAGCAGCAGCACAAACGAAATGCCGATCAGCACGGAAGCGATGGTCAGCATGGCCGAGACCCCGCCGCGATCCAGCGCCAGCGTGAAGATAACAGGCGCAAAGGCGATGGCGAGGTTCTGCGGCAGGGAAATGCGCGCGGCCTGAAGGCCATATTCTTCCGGCGAAAACACCGCCAGCGGCAGGACCGCCCGGCTGACGGTGAGCACGCCTGCGCCAAAACCGAAGAATACGATAAAACCGATGAAAGCCGGCATGGCCGGCGCAAAGGCCAGCAGCAGCAGGAGCGACACGAGCAGCAGACAGAGGCCGATCATGGCGGTGACGAACGGGTTGCCGTGTTTGCCAAGCAGGAAATCCAGCCCGCGCGCGGTGATCGCAAGCACGCTGCGGGCGGATGCCAGCTGAACGGCCAGCGATTGTGTCGCCCCCGCCTGAACCAGCAGCAAGGGCAGGAGCGGCGACAGGCCGAAGGTCGTAAACGCGCTGATCGTCGTCATTGCGGCCAGAAGCATGAAGGCGCGGCGTGTATCGACGGGCGGGGGCGAAGCCCCGGTCACCTCCCGCGACCCCGTGGCCTTGCGGGCCGGCCGCCCGGGAAGCACGAAGACGTAGAGGGGCAGAAGCACGAAGAGTTGCAGACCGGCATAGGCGACAAGCGTGCCGCGCCAGCCGAGATGCTGGTCGGCAAGCGCGGTGACCGGTAGGAAAACCGCCGCCGAAAGCCCGGTAAACAGCATCAGCAGCGTCAGCAACCGGCCGCTTTCCGCCCCGACGCGCTCCACCACAGCGGCATGGGCGGCCGTCGTCAGGCCACAGGTGGCGGCAAAACCGATCACGGCCCAGCCGAGCAGATAACTTGCCACACCGCCCGCAAAGGCGAGCACGGTGAAACCGGCGGCAAACAGCAATGAACCCGCCACAAGCACGGGTGCCGCGCCGTGGCGCACCAGCGTTCTTCCCAGAAGCGGACCGCAGAGCGCGCTGATCGTCATCATGACGGTGAGGCCGGCGAAAACCGCCTCGTTGGCGATGGCCAGTTCCTGCCCGATCCGCGGGCCGAGCACGGCCAGCATGTCGAACCCGCTGCCCCAGCTGATGATCTGCCCAACCGCAAGCACGCCGATAAGGCGCGCGCGGGACGGGAAGGGAGCGGCTTCGGACATGATGAAAATCAGGGGTGCGGAATGCGGAGAAACAATTGGTAGCAGGCCCATTGCGGCCCGGCAACATCAATCGAAACGGTAAGGAGAACAACATGGTGGCACAGAAGGGCAAGGACCTGCTGCTGAAGATCAACAGCGCCGGTTCCTATGTGACCGTGGCGGGGCTGCGAACAAAGCGGCTGGCCTTCAACGCGCAGGCCGTGGACATAACCGATGGCGAAAGTGCGGGGCGCTGGCGCGAGCTTCTGGCCGGCGCCGGCGTTCAGCGGGCGTCGCTGACGGCATCCGGCATCTTCAAGGATCAGGCGAGCGACGCGTCGGTACGCGGCGCGTTTTTTGCCGGCAGCATTCCGGGCTGGCAACTCCTCATCCCCGATTTCGGTACCGTGACCGGGCCGTTCCAGATCGTCGCGCTCGAATATTCCGGCCGCCACGATGGCGAGGTGCAATTCGAGATCGCGCTGGAATCGGCCGGTCCTCTCACATTCGGAGCACTGTGATGCCGCAGGGTTTGCGTTACGGGCGGGCGAACCGCCATCGCGGCGAGATCGAGGCGCTGATCGACGGCGAAAGGCGCATTCTCTGCCTGACGCTCGGGGCGCTGGCCGAACTCGAAACCGCCTTTCAGGCCGATGATCTCACCGCGCTCGCTGAACGCTTTGCGACCGGCCGCATGAAGGCCGCCGATATGATCCGGGTCATCGGCGCCGGCCTGCGCGGCGCGGGCAATCTCTTTTCCGACGAAGATGTGGCTGCGGCAACCGTGGAGGGCGGCATCATCGGCCATGCCGCGATCGTCGCCGATCTTCTGACCGCCACCTTCGGCGGCGCGAAAGGAGAAACACCGCCGGACCCTTGAGTGCCGCAGCAGGCGAGGCGAGGCCCCGCCCTTTCCCCTGGGAGGCGGTCATCCATGCCGGCTTCTGCCTGCTGCGGCTTTCCTCCGAAACCTTCTGGCGGCTGACGCCAAGGGAGTTTTTCGCGATGACGGGTGGCGCACGCGCCATCTCCCGCAGCCCCGATCGTCAGACGATGGAGGCGATGATGCGGCTGTTTCCGGACGGGTGAGGTGGACTTGTCTCGTTGCGGAAGCGGGGCGTTTTTTTTGAAAACGGCCAGACAATTCAAAAACATATCGTTCCGATTTGAATCAGAAAGGCAAGCGCGATGGCAGGCGAAGGATCTATTGCGGAGAACCGCGAGGAGGCGGAAGCGCTTGCGGATGTTATGGGCGATCTCGAAAAGCGCTCCGAGCGGTTCGGGGCGGCGCTGACCAGCGCCCTGCAGGCCGCAACGACGGGTGGCAAGGGGCTGGACGATGTGCTGCGGGGGCTCGGCGAACGCCTGTCCGGCATGGCGCTTTCGGCCGGTTTGAAGCCGCTGGAAAATATGATCGGCAATGCCGTTGGCGGGCTTTTGAACGGTGGCGGTTCCTTGTTTGCCTTTGCCGATGGTGGGGTGCCGGGGCGCGGCATCACGCCTTTTGCTGATGGCGGCGTGGTTTCCAGCCCCGCTTTTTTTCCGATGGGCGGTGGGCTGGGCCTGATGGGCGAGGCGGGAGCGGAAGCGATCCTGCCGCTGAAGCGCGGTTCTGATGGCGCGCTGGGTGTGGCCGCACCGGCGGGCGGTGGTGGTGCGCAGATCGTCTTCAACGTGACGGCCACCGATGCGGCGAGTTTTAAAAAAAGCGAAGGCCAGATCGCCGCCATGCTGGCCCGCAGCGTCGGGCGCGGCCAGCGCGGTTTGTGACGCATCGACCTTTCAACACAGCAAAAAGATTCCTGGAACAACGACATGGCGGCATTTCATGAAGTGCGGTTTCCGCTGCGGCTGGCGCTTGGTGTGAGCGGCGGGCCGGTGCGGCGGACCGATATCGTTAATCTCTCAAATGGGCGCGAGAGCCGCAATCAGCGCTGGAAGAATGCGAGGCGCGCTTATGATGCCGGCTCCGGCATCCGCTCGGTGGCTGATCTTTACGAGGTGCTCGCCTTTTTCGAGGCGCGGCGCGGTGAGCTTTATGGTTTCCGCTTTCGTGACCCCGTCGATTGCAAATCCTGTCCGCCGGGCGGGACACCTGCCGCCACAGATCAGAGGATCGGTACCGGCGATGGCACAACCGCACAGTTTCAGCTGGTGAAGACCTATGCCGATGCCGGCGGTGCCTTCATCAGGCGGGTGGAAAAGCCGGTCGAGGGCTCTGTCCTCGTTTCGGTCGAGGGGGTGAAGGTGCCGCCTTCGGATGTGTCGGTGGATCATCTAACCGGCACGGTGACGTTTCGTGCCGGCAAGGTGCCACCTGCCGGTGCGGCGATCCGGGCGGGTTTCGAATTCGACGTGCCGGTGCGCTTTGCGATCGATCGCATCGACGTCAACCTCACCGCCTTCGAGGCCGGCCGCATTCCCTCCATTCCCTTGATGGAAATCCTGCCATGAAGACCGTTCATCCGGCCCTAGCCACGCATCTGCAGGGCGATGCCACCACCACCTGCCATTGCTGGAAGGTGACGCTGAAGGATGGCGCCGTGATCGGCTTTACCGACCACGATGAGACGTTATCCTTTGCCGGCACGGCCTATCTGGCCGCCAGCGGTTTCGGGGCGAGCGACAGCGACAGCGAAACCGGGCTGGGTGCGAGTGCGGGCGAGGTGGCCGGCGGTTTTTCCAGCGAGGCGATCGCGGAGGATGATCTGGCGGCCGGTCGTTTCGATGGCGCACGGGTGGAGCTTTTTCTCGTCAACTGGCAGACGCCGGATGAGTATATGCTGCTTTCCATACGCGAGATCGGCGAGGTGACACGGGCGGGCGGGGCGTTTCGCGCCGAGTTGCGCAGCCTTGCCCATCGCCTCGGCCAGCCGCAGGGCCGGGCCTATGGGCGGCGTTGCGATGCCGCACTGGGTGACCGGCGCTGCGGCGTCGATCTTTCGCGGTTCACCGGCAATGGCAGCGTGGTGGCGGTGGATGCGGTGAGCAACCTGCTGGTCTCGGGGCTTGATGCTTTCGCCGATGGTTTCTTCAGCAGGGGGAAGTTGCGGTTTTTGAGCGGCATACTCGCCGGCAAGGGGTTCGACCTCGACGGTCATGTGCGACGCGACGGCGGCACGCTTCTGTCCTTCTGGCTCGCGCCGGAACGCATGCCATTGCCGGGAGACGGTTTTTCCATAACCGCCGGCTGTGACAAGAGTTTCGCCACGTGCCGAACGAAATTCGCCAATCACCTGAATTTCAGGGGCTTTCCGCACCTGCCGGGGGCGGATTTCGCCTATTCCTATGCCAGCGGCGGCCAGACCCATGATGGCAAGGCACTGTTTCCATGAGTGATACCGGAGAAAAAGTGCTGGCGCTGGCGCAGGGCTGGCTGGGCACGCCTTACCGGCATCAGGCCTCTTTGCAGGGTGTGGGCTGCGATTGCCTCGGCCTGATCAGGGGCATCTGGCGTGAACTTTATGGCGCGGAGCCGGAGCTGTTGCCGCCCTATGCGCCTGATTGGGCCGAACGCGGCGGTGAAGACCGGCTGATGGCGGCGGCGAAGCGCCACTTTCTGGCGGTGCCTGATATGGACGAGGCAAGGCAGGGCGACCTCTTGCTGTTTCGCTGGCGGGCCGATGCGGCGGCAAAACATCTCGGCATCCTCGCCGGGCCTCAGCATTTCATCCACGCCTATGAACAGGCCGCAGTGGTGTGTTCCACGCTGGTGCCGGGCTGGAAGCGGCGCATCGCCGGTGTTTTCCGGTTCCCTAATCCCTGAATTTTCGAGGCAAGCATGGCGACCATAGTTTTTCAGGCGGCGGGTGCGGCTCTCGGTGGCATTTTCGGCCCCGTGGGTGCCATCATCGGCCGGGCAGCGGGCGCACTGGCCGGCAATGCCGTCGACCGCGCTTTGCTGTCCAACGGGCGCACCGTATCGGGCGCGCGGCTTTCGACGGCGCGCATTCCGGGGGCCGACGAGGGCGCTGCGATCAACCGGCTCTATGGCACGGCGAGGATCGGCGGCACGCTGATCTGGGCGACGCGGTTTGAGGAAAGCATCGAGGTGGAACGGCGCGGCGGCAAGGGCAATCGCGGCCCGAAGGTGGAGACCTATCGTTATTTCGCCAATCTCGCCGTCGGCCTCTGCGAAGGTGAGGCGGCCATGGTGCGGCGCGTCTGGGCCGATGGGCGGGAAGTTGATCTGACCGGCATCGAGATGCGGTTTTACCCCGGCAGCGAAACGCAATTGGCGGATCCGCTGATCGAGGCGAAACAGGGCAGCGGCAATGCGCCTGCCTTTCGCGGGCTGGCCTATGTGGTCTTCGAGCGCCTGCCGCTCGACGACTATGGTAATCGTATTCCGCTGATGCAGTTCGAAGTCGTGCGGCCGGTCGGCCGGCTGGAAAAATCGATCCGCGCCATCACCGTCATTCCGGGGGCAACGGAACATGGTTACGCCACGGCCCCCGTTTCGGAACGCACCGGCATGGGACAAAGCCGGGTGATGAACCGCAACGGTCTGACTGCAGCGACCGACTGGCAGGCGGCCATCGACGAATTGCAGGCGCTGTGCCCCAACCTGCAAAGCGTGGCGCTGGTGGTGAGCTGGTTCGGCACGGATATGCGGGCGGGGGAATGCCGCATTCTGCCCGGCGTGGAAGTGGCGGCCCGCGATGGCGAAACGGCGCCATGGTCGGTTGCCGGCCTTTCGCGTGGTGAGGCGCATCCGGTCAGCCATCATGGCGGCGGCCCGGCCTATGGCGGCACGCCTGATGATGAAAGCGTGCTGCAGGCGATAGCCGACCTCAAGTCTCGTGGATTGAAGGTCTGCCTTTATCCCTTCGTGATGATGGATGTTCCCGTCGGCAATGGTCTGCCGAATCCCTATGGCAAGGGTGAACAGGATGCTTATGGCTGGCGCGGGCGCATCACCTGTTTTCCCGCACCCGAAAGGCCCGGCTCGCCCGACCGCAGCGCTGCGGCGCGCCGGGAGGTCGAGCGGTTTTGCCACCGCGATGAGGGTTATCGCCGTATGGTGCTGCATTATGCGGCGCTTGTGGCGAAAGCGGGCGGGGTGGATGCTTTCCTGATCGGCTCGGAGCTGCGCGGGCTGACGCGCCTGCGCGATGAGAACGATGCCTTCCCCTTTGTGGAGGAGCTGGTGCGGCTGGCGGGTGATGTGCGCGCCATCATGGGACCGGCGGTGAAGCTGACCTATGCGGCGGATTGGAGCGAATATTTCGGCCATCAGCCGGCGGATGGTTCGGGCGATGTCTTTTTCCATCTCGATCCGCTCTGGGCGAGCCCCGATATCGACGCCATCGGTATCGACAATTACATGCCGCTGTCCGACTGGCGCGACGAGGATGCCGCAAACGGCAATCCGGATGGCATGACTGGCCCGGATGATGTTGACGCTTTCCAACGCGCGATCACGGCAGGTGAGGGTTTCGACTGGTATTATGCCAGCGATGCCGATCGCGCCGCGCGGCGACGCACGCCCATCACCGACGGGCTGAAGGGCAGGCCGTGGGTCTTCCGTTACAAGGACATCAGGAACTGGTGGGGAAACCGCCATTACGACCGGGTGCGGGGCGTGGAGAAATCGACACCCACCGCATGGGTGCCGGGCTCGAAACCCATCTGGTTTACCGAACTCGGCTGCCCGGCGGTGGACAAGAGCGCCGCGCGCCCGAATGTCTTTCCTGATCCAAAATCGGCGGAAAACGCCTTTCCCCATTTCTCCGGCCGGAACCGGGCAGACAGCCAGCAGCGGCGGTTTCTGGAAGCGCATCTCGACCATTGGGATCAGGGCGATACGGCGATGGTGGATAAAAACCGGGTCTATCTCTGGACCTGGGATGCGCGGCCCTATCCCGCCTTTCCGCAGAATGGCGCGGTGTGGAGCGATGGCGGCAACTGGCGCACCGGCCATTGGCTGAACGGCCGGCTGGGCACGGCGACACTTGCCGATACCATCGCTGCGATCCTGACCGATCACGGCTTTCCCGCTTTCGACGTCTCAGCCGTCAGCGGCGACATGACCGGTTATGTGCGGGGTGATGTGACCTCGGCGCGCGCCCTGCTGGAGCCGCTGATGGCGGCGTTTCAGCTGGATGTGGCAGAAGACGGCGGCACCCTGCGTTTCCGCTCCCGCAACACGGCGGTTTTGCCGGTCCGGGATATTTCCGTGCTTGCCGATCTCGATGGCGAGCCGCTCTGGTCGGAAAATCGCGGCCATGACAGCGATTTTGCGGCTGAAGTCATGCTGACCTCGTTCAACCCGGCGCTCGATTACGAGCAGGCCGGCGCGCGTTCCCGCCGCATCGATGATGCCGGCAGCCGGGTGATGCGGCTCGACCTCAACGCCGCCTTGCCGGCGGAAATGGCGGAAGCCGCCATCGAGGCGGTGCTGCGTGACAACCGTCAGGCGCGGCGCACAGTGCGTTTTGCCCTGCCGCCTGCCGATATCACCTTGGAACCCGGCGATTGTATCCGCCTGTCGGAGAACATCTTTCCGCAGGCTCCGGCAGGCCGCTTTCTGGTCAGCCGCATCGAGGATGGCGCAGTGCGGCAGGTGGAGGCACGCGCCTTTTCCGCTGCCGTTTCGGCTTTTGCCGGCGTGGTGGATGAGCGGCGCGTTGGCAATGCAAGCGGTGCCGAGGGTTTTGCCCCGGAAGTGCTGTTTCTCGACCTGCCGCATCATGATGGCGTCGCGCCGGAGCATTCGGCGAGGATCGCAGCCTTCGCAAGGCCATGGCGGCCGATCCTCGTTTCCGCATCCTCCGGCACGGAAGGTTACCGGCAACGCGCCGTGCTCGATCAACCGGCCATGATCGGCGCGCTGACAATGCCGCTTTTGCCCGGCCCGTCGGGCCGGTTCGACCGGAAGAATGCCGTCCTGATCGACCTGCCTTTCGGCGGGCTCGCCTCGGCAAACGAGCTGTCGGTGCTGAACGGTGAAAACCGCATCGCCATCAAGGCCGCAAACGGCGTCTGGGAGATCGTCGCTTTTGCAAAGGCCGAAGAAATTGCGCCCTCGCGCTGGCGGCTCTCCAACCTCCTGCGCGGACTTGCGGGCACGGAAGATGCGTTGGCTGCGGGTGCGCCGGCGGGCGCACCGGCGGTGATGCTGGATGCGGCGGTGCAGCCACTCGGCCTTGCCGTTGGCGAACGGGGACGGCGACTGAACTGGATCGTCGAGGCGGCGGGAAAGGCGGGCGCTTCGGCCGGGCCTTTCGCCTTCGAGGGTGGATTGCGGGCGCAGATGCCGCTTTCCCCGGTGCATCTTTCCGGCGAACGGAAAAAGGATGGCGTGCTTATCCGATGGAAGCGCCGGAGCCGGATGGAGGCCGATGGCTGGGATGCGAGCGACATCCCGCTGGACGAGCCTTTCGAGCGATACCGTGTCGAGGTGCTGGAGGGAGAGGCCGTCAAACGCGTGTCGGAGGTTTCCGAACCCCTCTGGTTTTATCCTGTCGCAGCCGAACTCACAGATTTCCCGGTACTGCGGGATCACATTTCCGTGCGTGTCCGCCAGCTCGGCCGCGCGGTACCTCTGGGAGTGGTGGCGCAAGCCTTTCTCCCGCTCTGACAACTGCCTGAAAAACAACGCAAAGGATGAGAGAATGGACAGTACCAAAGCATGGTATCAATCACGCACCATCTGGGGCGCGCTGATTGCGGTTTTTGCGCCGCTTTTCAGCATTGCCGGCCTCGACCTGCCGGCTGGGCTGCACGGTGAACTGGCGGAAGGGCTGGTAACGGTGGCGGGCGGAATTGGCGGCCTGATTGCACTTTATGGCCGCCTTTCGGCAACCCGCGCCATCCGCTGACGATAATCGCAGCAGCAGAACCCCCGCCGCGGCTCCTGGCGGCGGGGGCAGCATTCATTTGCCATTCAGACGCTTTGCGCTACATATTCGGTCACAATAAGGTTCGAGACGCACCCGGTTTTTGGAAGTTTGTAGAATGGCATCACCTCTCATCATCGCGACGCTTGCAGCCGGGCTTTCCGGTTTCACGGCGCCCGAGGCTGATCAGCAGGGCCACTACATTCTGGCTGCCAGCGATTGCGGCGCAGCCGTCGCCCGTGTTGTGCGCGAAACCGGTGGCCAGCTTCTTTCGGTCTATCCTTCCGGCGACGGTCAGTCCTGTGTCGTCACCGTTCTCGTCCAGGGCAATGGCGAGCGCCCGCGCAAGGTAACGATGCGCGTGCCGATGTAGCTTGCCCGCATCGCCGAAATATCGGAAAACAATCCGAGACACTTAGCATGACCGGAACGCAGGCGGGCCGGGACACAGGAAAGGGCGGACAATGCGTATTCTCGTTGTTGAGGATGATGCCAATCTCAATCGTCAGCTGACCGACGCGCTGAAAGAGGCCGGTTATGTTGTCGATCAGGCATTTGACGGCGAGGAAGGGCATTATCTCGGCGATACCGAACCCTATGACGCCATCGTCCTCGATATCGGCCTGCCGCAGCTGGATGGCATCACCGTCGTTGAAAAATGGCGTGCGGCCGGCAAGGCCATGCCGGTCCTCATCCTCACCGCCCGTGACCGCTGGAGCGACAAGGTGGCTGGCATCGATGCCGGCGCCGATGATTACGTGACCAAGCCTTTCCATGTGGAAGAAGTGCTTGCCCGCGTGCGCGCGCTCATCCGCCGCGCCGCCGGCCACGCTTCCTCCGAACTGGTCTGCGGTCCGGTCCGGCTCGACACCAAATCCTCCAAGGCGACCGTCAACGGCACGACGCTGAAGCTCACCTCGCACGAGTTCCGCCTCTTGTCCTATCTCATGCATCACATGGGCGAAGTCGTCTCGCGCACGGAACTGGTCGAACATATGTACGATCAGGATTTCGACCGCGATTCCAACACGATCGAGGTGTTTGTCGGACGTTTGCGCAAGAAGCTCGGGGTTGATCTGATCGAGACGATCCGTGGTCTCGGTTACCGGATGCAAGCGCCGGCAGATGCGAAGTAATTCTCTCACCGCCCGCGTTCTGCTGCTCGCGTCCGCCTGGTCGGCGCTGGCGCTGGTGGTGATCGCCGTCGTCATTTCGACGCTTTACCGGCAGGGCGTGGAGCGCAGCTTCACCGATCTTCTCAGGGCGCAGCTTTACAACGTCATCAATTCCGTGACGATTTCCAACGAAAATACGCTGGCCGGCAGCCCGCAGCTCGGCGATCTCCGGTTTTCGCAGCCCGATACCGGTTGGTACTGGGTGGTGGAGCCACTCGGCAATTTCCAGACTGCGCCGCTGGTGTCTTCCTCGCTCGGCGTGTCGACGCTGCCGGTGCCGAGCATTCTCGACGCCCCCTTCGACAACAGATACGAGCGCTTTTATGCCGTCACCGACGAGGCCGGCAACAAGGTGCGTGTGGCGGAAACGGAAGTCGTGCTGGACGGGGAGGGCCGGGCGGCGCGTTTCCGTGTTTCCGGCAATCTGAATGTCGTCGAAGACGATGTCCGTGATTTTTCCAATAGCCTCTATCTGGCGCTGGCCGTCTTTGGTGTCGGCAGTCTGGTCGTCAACGGTCTGGCCATTCTCTACAGTCTGCGGCCGCTTGATCAGGCCCGTGTCGCGCTCGGCAAGATAAGGGGCGGGGAGGCGGAAAGCCTCGAAGGTGAATTCCCGCGTGAAATCCAGCCGCTCGCCAATGAGGTCAATGCGCTGATCGACAGCAACCGCCGGCTGGTGGAGCGCGCCCGCATGCAGGTCGGCAATCTCGCGCATTCGCTGAAAACGCCGATTGCCGTGCTTTTGAACGAGGCCCGCACGCTGGAGCCGCAGCACGGCGATCTGGTGCGCGCGCAGGCTGACGCCATGCAGGCGCAGGTGCAATCCTATCTCTCCCGCGCCCGCATCGCCGCCCAGCGCGGCTCCATCCTTGCCCGCGTGGAAGCGGAACCGGCGCTGGAACGGCTGGTGCGTGTGATGCGCCGCCTGAACCCCGAAAAGCAGTTCGTGCTGAACTTCGAGCAACCGGGCGCGGTACTCGGCATGGAGCAGCAGGATCTGGAAGAGGTCGTCGGCAACCTTCTGGAAAATGCCGCGCGTTTTGCGCAGACCAGAGTGGTCGTCACGCTTGCCACCGGCACGCACCCTTCTTCCGATGCCGAAATAGGCCGCCGGTCCTGGGTGGAACTGACGGTGGAGGATGACGGGCCGGGGCTGGAGCCGGAACAGATCAGTGAAGCGATGAAACGCGGCCGGCGGCTGGACGAGAGCCGTCCGGGCACCGGGCTCGGCCTGTCGATCGTTTCCGAGGTGGTGTCAGAATACCATGGCCGCTTTTCGCTGTCGCGCAGCGCCATCGGCGGGCTGAAAGCCGATCTGATTTTGCCGGGCCTTTCAAAAGAGCTTGCGTGAGGCAAGAAAAAAGGCAAGAAATTCAATGGCACCATATTGGGTGCAATGCGGTAGAAAAGAGGACAGGGTTTGGTTGACGTGTATGATGGCTGTCGCTCCGTGACGATGCGTTCGCTGGTGTCACGCCCGGCACTTCTCTCGATCCTGTGCGTTTCGATGCTGAGCGCCTGCACCACCACGGGCACGCGCCCGGCGGGCGGCGGCCTGTTCGGCCGCTCGGCACAGCCGTCGACGCCTTTCCTTGCCAATCTTGAGGGCGGCATTGTCGGGCGAAGCGGCGTGCAGCTCGACAGGGGCGATCAGACCAAGGCGCTTGAGGCGGAATACAAGGCGCTGGAAACGGCGCCTGTCGGCACGCCCGTTGCCTGGAACGGCGATGACGCCAAGGGCCAGGTGGTCGCCAATGCGCCCTATCAGGTGGGCAATCAGAACTGCCGGCAATATTCGCACAGCCTCACCGTGGATGGACGCGAAACCAAGGTGCGTGGCGCGGCCTGCCGCAATGCCGATGGCAGCTGGTCGCCTTTGACCTGACGGGTTTGACGTAAATCAAGGCCACCGACCTCCGGCAATGACAAGAAGAGGCACGGCGGAACGGCCGAAACAGGGCTTGCGGTGCGGCGTGATGTCTCAAATTCACGTCATCCCCGCGCTTCATGTTTCCATGTGCCGCGCATTCGAGTAATTGAGCCTTATGTTCTGGATTGTCGTTGCGATATTGACGGCGGCTGTCGCCGTCGTCCTGATGTACCCGCTGATGCGGAAGACCGAGGCGCCTGAGACGCGCCGCGACGGTGAGGTTGCCGTTTACCGCGACCAGCTGGCGGAACTGGACCGTGAACGTGCGGCGGGTCTGATCGGCGAAACCGAGGCGGATTACGCCCGCGCCGAAATCGGCCGCCGCCTGCTTGCCGCCGCCGAGGCGGAAGAAGAGCAGGACAAGCAGGACCGGCCACGCCGGCACAATCTTGCCGCGAGCCTCATCACCGTTCTTTTGCCCGCACTCGGGCTCTGTCTTTACGTCTGGAACGGTAGTCCGGAAGTGCCGGACATGCCGCTCGAGGCGCGTCTTGAAAAACCCGGCAATGACATGAACCTGCTGGTCGCCCGCGCCGAAAGGCATCTGGCGCAGAACCCGGATGACGGCGCCGGCTGGGATATTCTGGCCCCGATCTATTTCAAGACGCTGCGGCTTGGTGATGCCGAGCTTGCCTATCGCAATGCGCTTCGTATTCTGGGGCCAAGCGCCGAACGGCTGACGGGCCTTGGCGAAACGTTGGTGGCTGGCAATGACGGCATCGTCATCGAGGCAGCGCGTGATGCCTTTGCTGAGGCCGAGAAGCTGAAACCCGGCAATCCGCGCGCCCGCTTTTACCTGGCGCTGTCGCTGGAACAGGCGGGCAAGGCGGACGAGGCACGTGCAGCCTTTGCGGCGCTGGAGGCCGATGCACCGGCTGGCGCACCCTGGTTGCCGCTGGTTCGCGAACATATTACCCGCACCGGCGGCGAGACGGCCCCAGCCGCGCCCGGCCCGACCGCGCAGGATATGGCGGCTGCGAATGACATGACAGCCACCGACCGGCAGGCGATGATCGAGGGCATGGTGGCAAGCCTCGACGCCAAGCTGAAGGAAAACCCGGCCGATTTTGAAGGATGGATGCGGCTTGTGCGCGCCTATGCCGTGCTGAAGAATGAAGCCAGGGCCGGTGAAGCCCTGAGGGCCGGCCTGCAGGCTTTCCCGCCGGAGGGCGAGCAGGGCCGGCAGCTGCTGGCGCTGGCGAAGGAACTGGGCGTTTCCGCCGGACCGATCCGCACCACCGGGCAACAGGATGCCGCGCCGCAGGGAGTGACGCAATGACCCGCAAACAGAAACGTCTGGCAATCATCGGCGGCGGCATGAGCTTCATCGTCGCAGCCGTGCTGCTTGTCATGTTCGCTTTCGGCCAGTCCATCGCCTATTTTTACATGCCGGCCGATCTGGAAAAGACGCCCGTCAATCCCGGCACCCGCATCCGTCTCGGCGGTCTGGTGGCGGAAGGTTCGATCAAGCGCGGCGAGGGCCGCACGGTGAGCTTCACCGTGACGGATGGCGAGGCGAATGTACCTGTCAGCTATACCGGCATCCTTCCCGATCTTTTCCGCGAAGGGCAGGGCGTGGTGACCGAGGGCGTGTTCGATGTCGCGACCCGTGGCTTCGTGGCCGACAGCGTGCTGGCCAAGCATGACGAGAATTACATGCCGAAGGAAGTGGCCGACCGGCTGAAGGACAAGGGCCTGTGGCAGCATGGCGGTGACGGCGAGAACCCCGCCGCCGCAACGCCATCGGCCGGTGCCGTCTCCACTGACAAGACCGGAGCGACAAAATGATCAACGAGATCGGCCATTATGTTCTGGTTCTGGCGCTTGGCGTGGGGCTCATCGTCTCGACGCTGCCGGTCATCGGCGCGCGCCGCAACGACCGGGCGCTGATGGATGTCGCCTCGCTTGGCTCCGTCATGATGTTCCTGCTGGTGGGTTTTTCCTTCGCGGCGCTGACGCGGGCCTATGCGGTCTCGGATTTCTCCGTGCGCAACGTCTGGGAAAACTCCCATTCGCTGATGCCGATGCTCTACAAGCTGACCGGCGTGTGGGGCAACCATGAAGGCTCCATGCTGCTATGGCTGCTGATACTGGTGTTTTTCAGCGCGCTCGTCGCCGCCTTCGGCCGCAACCTGCCGGAAACGCTCAAAGCCAATGTTCTGGCCGTACAGGCCTGGATTTCCGTCGCCTTCCTGCTGTTCATCCTGCTCACCTCCAATCCGTTTCTGCGTCTGTCACCGGTGCCGGCCGAGGGGCAGGACCTGAACCCCATCCTTCAGGATTTCGGCCTCGCCATTCACCCGCCGCTGCTTTACCTCGGTTATGTCGGCTTTTCCGTCTGCTTTTCCTTCGCCGTTGCGGCGCTTTTGGAAGGCCGCATCGACGCCGCCTGGGCGCGTTGGGTAAGGCCGTGGACGCTCGCCGCCTGGACCTTCCTGACCGCCGGCATCTCCATGGGTTCCTACTGGGCCTATTATGAACTCGGCTGGGGCGGCTGGTGGTTCTGGGACCCGGTGGAAAACGCCTCCTTCATGCCGTGGCTGGCTGGAACAGCCCTTCTGCATTCGGCGCTCGTCATGGAAAAGCGCGAGGCACTGAAAATCTGGACCGTGCTACTGGCGATCATGACCTTTTCGCTGTCGCTGCTCGGCACGTTCCTCGTCCGCTCCGGCGTCTTGACCTCGGTGCATGCCTTCGCCACCGATCCGAGCCGCGGCATCTTCATCCTCGGCATTCTGACCATCTTCATCGGTGGAGCCTTCGCGCTCTTTGCATGGCGCGCGCCATCGCTGAAGGTCGGCGGCCTGTTTGCGCCGATCTCGCGCGAAGGGGCACTCGTCCTCAACAATCTCATTCTCACGGTCTCGACTGCCACGGTGCTGATCGGCACGCTCTATCCACTCATTTTGGAAACCCTGACGGGCGAAAAAATCTCGGTCGGTGCACCCTTCTTCAATCTCACCTTCGGCCTGCTGATGATCCCGATCCTGATCGTCACGCCGTTTGGGCCGATGCTGGCGTGGAAGCGCGGCGATCTTCTCGGCGCCTTCCAGCGGCTTTATGTGGCCGCCGCCATTGCAGCCCTTGCCGGGCTGACGCTCTGGTACGTGGAAAATGGCGGCCCGGTGCTGGCGGCACTCGGCATCGCCGCCGGTTTCTGGCTGATTTTCGGTGCGTTTGCCGATCTCTGGTATCGCGCCAATTTCGGCAAGCTGGCCTTCGGCATCGCATTCCGCCGTCTGAAGGGCCTGCCGCGCTCTGCCTTCGGCACGGCCCTGGCACATATGGGCGTCGGCATCACCGTGCTCGGCATCGTCATCGTCACCACCTATGAGACCGAAACCGTCCTGGAAATGAAACAGGGCATGGTGGCGGAAGCGGGCGGTTACAGCCTCACCTTTGATGGTATCCGCCACGCTGTCGGCCCCAACTTCACCGAGGATCGCGGCCATTTCACCGTGCGCAAGGCGGGGGTTGAGGTGGGCGACGTCTGGTCCTCGAAGCGGCTCTATACCGCGCGGCGCATGCCGACGACGGAAGCCGGTATTCTGACCTTCGGCCTCAGCCAGCTTTATGTCTCGCTGGGTGACCCGATGACCGATGGCGGCATGGTGGTGCGCATCTGGTGGAAACCCTTCATCCTGTGCATCTGGGGCGGCACGCTGTTCATGATGGTGGGCGGCTTCATCTCGCTCTCCGACAGGCGTCTGAGGGTGGGGGCACCAAATCGCAAGGCGAAGCCAGTCCGACCGGCGGCAATGCCGGAGGCGGCGGAATGAGGGAGCTTGTGGTAGCGCTCGGGCTTCTTTTTACCCTCATCTTCGCTGCAGCCTCGCCCGCCTTCGCCTTCAACCCGGACGAGGTACTGAAAGACCCCGTGCTGGAACAGCGCGCCCGCGGCCTGACGTCTCAGCTGCGCTGCATGGTCTGCCAGAACCAGTCCATCGATGACAGCAACGCCGAGCTTGCGCGTGACCTGCGCGTTCTGGTGCGCGAGCGGCTGGTTCAGGGTGACAGCGACAAGGCCGTCATCGATTATGTCGTGTCGCGTTATGGCGAATTCGTGCTGTTGAAACCCCGCCTCAGCCTTCGCACCGTGCTTTTGTGGGGCGCGCCCGTCGGCCTTACCCTTGCGGGCATTTTCGCCGTTTTCGTCTTTTCGCGCCGTCGCGCAACGCAGGAGCGGCCACAAAAACTGAGCGCGGACGAAGAAGAGAGAATCCGTAATCTCATTGAAAAATAACCGGTTTCCATGTCGGCTCCCGGTTCTTTTTCAACATTACGGATTTTTCATTCGTCAGACACTTCGCCGTAAGGTGTTGCCTCCTATATCTTCATCATCCACCGCTTCTCCCCCGGTCAAACGGGCTCCAGTCTGAATGAAGAAAGAAGGTACCAATGTCTCACTCTCAAAACGGACGTTTCTCGCTGAAAACGGCTCTGAAGGCCACGACCGTCGGCGGCCTTGCCGCGCTGATGCTGTCAACCGGCATCGCCGCTCCGATCGCCCATTCGCTTGCAGCACCCGTCGAAGTAACCGCGCCGCAGGTTCCGAGCTTTGCCAATGTGGTTGATGCGGTTTCGCCCGCCGTCGTCTCCGTTCGCGTCCAGTCGAATGTGCAGCCCGCTTCCGATGATTCCAGCAACTTTTCCTTCAATTTCGGCGGCCGTGGTCTCGACCAGCTGCCGGACGATCATCCGCTGAAGCGTTTCTTCAAGGAATTCGGCGGCCCCAATCAGGACCGTTCCGAGCATGGCCCGAACCGCCACCGTGACGGCAAGGGCCCGCTGCGCCCGGTCGCCCAGGGCTCGGGCTTCTTCATCTCCGAAGACGGTTATGTCGTCACCAACAATCACGTTGTCGATGACGGTTCCGCCTATACGATCGTGATGAATGACGGTACCGAACTTGATGCCAAGCTCGTCGGCCGTGATCCGCGCACCGATCTGGCGCTGCTGAAGGTCGATGTGAACCGCAAGTTCACCTATGTGAAATTCGCCGATGACACCAAGATCCGCGTCGGTGACTGGGTCGTCGCCGTCGGCAACCCCTTCGGTCTCGGCGGTACGGTGACCTCGGGCATCATCTCCGCCCGTGGCCGCGATATCGGCTCCGGCCCCTATGACGACTACCTGCAGATCGACGCTGCCGTGAACCGTGGCAACTCCGGTGGCCCCGCCTTCAACCTCAACGGTGAAGTGGTCGGCATCAACACCGCCATCTTCTCGCCTTCCGGCGGCAATGTCGGCATCGCCTTCGCCATCCCCGCATCGGTTGCCAAGGACGTGATTGCCGACCTGCAGAAGGACGGCAAGGTCGAGCGCGGCTGGCTTGGCGTGCAGATCCAGCCCGTCAGCAAGGATATCGCCGAATCGCTCGGTCTTTCCGAGGCGAGCGGCGCACTCGTTGTCTCGCCGCAGTCCGGCTCGCCGGGCGACAAGGCCGGCATCAAGCAGGGTGACATCGTCACCGCCGTCAATGGCGAGCCGGTCAAGGATGCCCGCGACCTGTCGCGCCGCATCGGTGGCATGGCCCCCAACGCCAAGGTTGAAATCTCGCTCTGGCGCGGTGGCAAGTCGCAGTCGGTAACCGTGACGCTCGGCGATCTCGCAAGCGACGACGCTTCCAAGGCGACGCCCAGCCAGAACGACGACAAGGGCGGTCAGTCCTCCAGCGAGAAGGTGCTCTCCAGCCTCGGCCTGACGGTTTCGCCCGCCGATGACGGCAACGGCCTTGCCATCACCGATGTCGATCCCGACAGCGATGCCGCCGCCCGCGGCCTGAAGACCGGTGAGAAGATCACCTCCGTCAACAACCAGCAGGTCGCTTCTGCCGCCGATATCGAGAAGATCCTCGAACAGGCCAAGAAGGACGGACGCTCCAAGGCGCTGTTCCAGATCCAGACGGACGACGGCAGCCGCTTCATCGCTCTGGATATCGACCAGGGTTGATAGGTTGACAGGCGATGCCGGTTCTTTGTGGAGCCGGCATCGCATCTCGCTCTTGAGACGGGGCGGTTGAGTATGGCAGGGCGCTACGGCCCGTTTTCTTCTTTCCGGCGGGGAGAAGAAAGGACCGGCAACGCCGGTCCAGGCAGTATCGCGGAGGAAACCTCATGGAAAACAAGGTTCAGGAAATGTCTGTCGCATCTCTTTCCGGTTGTGCGGAAAAGGGCGAGGGCGCTATTGTCCCGCACATGAAGATTCTTGTCATTGAAGACGACCTCGAGGCTGCGGCCTATATGACCAAGGCGTTCCGCGAAGCCGGGATCGTCGCCGATCACGCGAGCGACGGTGAGAGCGGCCTGTTCATGGGCTGCGAGAACGCCTACGACGTCATGGTGATCGACCGCATGCTGCCGCGCCGCGACGGGCTTTCCGTCATAAGCGAGCTGCGCCGTCGCGGCATCGAGACGCCGGTTCTGATCCTCTCCGCGCTGGGGCAGGTGGATGACCGCGTCACCGGCCTGCGTGCCGGCGGCGATGATTATCTGCCGAAGCCCTATGCCTTTTCCGAATTGCTTGCCCGCATCGAAGTGTTGGGCCGCCGCAAGGGCAAGCCCGAGCAGGACATGGTCTACCGGGTCGGTGATCTCGAACTTGACCGCCTGTCGCATGATGTCCGCCGCGGCGGCAAGGAAATCCTGCTGCAGCCCCGCGAATTCCGCCTGCTGGAATATTTGATGAAAAATGCCGGCCAGGTGGTCACCCGCACCATGCTCTTGGAAAACGTCTGGGATTATCATTTCGACCCGCAGACCAATGTTATCGACGTGCATGTCTCCCGTCTGCGCTCGAAGATCGAGAAGGACTTCGAGAAGCCGCTGCTGAAGACCATTCGCGGTGCCGGTTACATGATGAAGGACGAGGGCTGATTGGCGAAAATGGCCCGCCTCAGAATATTGTTCCGGTCGACCGCGGTGCGCCTTTCGGCGCTCTATATCCTTTTATTCGCGCTCTGCGCCGCCTTTCTGGTCTTCTACGTCACCGCACTTTCCGAAAAGCTGTTGAACCAGCAGACGCGTGATGCCGTCTTGCAGGAAGTATCGGATGTGCAGCGCATCTATAATCGCGGCGGCATCAACCCGCTGCTCAGGATGATGGAGCGCCGCGCCCGCCAGCCGGGCGCGAGCCTTTACGTCATTGCCGGCCCGAATGGCGAAATCCTTGCCGGTAACGTTGCCTCCGTGCAGCCCGGTGTTTTCGACAAGGAAGGCTGGACGGGCTTTCCCTTCCGTTATGAGCGTTATTCCGAAAGTGGCGACAGCGTACAGCACCTCGCCACCGCCAATATATTCCTGCTGGATAATGGCCTGCGCATCCTGATCGGCCGCGACCTTGGCGAGCCGACCAAGTTCCGGGCGCTGGTGCGCAATGCGCTGATGGTGGCGCTGGCGATCATGAGCGGCGGCGCGCTGCTCATCTGGTTCGGCATCGGCCGCAATGCGCTGAAACGCATCGATCGCATGTCGGCGGCGACCAAGAAGATCATGGCAGGCGATCTGTCGCAGCGCCTGCCGCAGGGCCGCTCGGGAGATGAGTTCGACCGGCTGTCCGGCTCGCTCAATGCCATGCTCGGCCGCATCGAAAAACTGAACGAGGGCCTGCGGCAGGTCTCCGACAATATCGCCCACGACCTGAAGACACCGCTGACCCGGCTGCGCAACAAGGCCGCCGCAGCACTTGACGACGATGACGAGACCAAAAGGCGCTCAGCGCTTGAGGGCATCATCGCTGAGTCCGATCAGCTCATCCGCACCTTCAACGCGCTGCTGATGATCTCCCGCGTCGAGGCCGGCTCGATCGCCGCCGAAATGACCGATGTGGACGTCTCGGCAATCGCCGCAGACAGCGCCGAACTTTACGAGCCGGTGGCCGAAGATGCCGGCCTTGTGCTGGAAACCCAGATAGAGCCCGGACTTTCGGTGCAGGGCAATCGCGAACTGATCGGCCAGGCGCTGTCGAACCTCATCGACAACGCCATGAAATATGCCTGCGAAAGCGAAGGCGACAAAAAGCTCGTCATTCGTCTGGCGAGAGAAGAAGAAGCAATCGTGCTTTCCGTCGCCGATAATGGCCCCGGCATTCCCGCCGACAAGCGCGGCGAGGTGCTGAAACGTTTCGTGCGGCTGGATGAAAGCCGTTCCAAACCGGGCACCGGCCTTGGCCTCTCCCTGGTGGAGGCCGTGATGGAACTGCATGGCGGATCGCTGCTGCTGTCCGACACCGATGCGTCGAATGCCGCCTGCCCGGGGCTGACGGTTTCGATGGTATTTCCCGTCTCAAAACCATAAGCCAAGCCATACGGCGATCTCGTCCCTGCAAGCGATGGCGTTGCCTTGCGTCAGCCCGGGTAACGGTTAGGCGGATCACCGAAATTTGCGCAGACATTCTTTCCCGGTCGGAAAAACAGCTCCCATCCGAGATTGAATTGACAGGTGATCGGAAGAATATTCATGGGGATGATTGCTGCACTTAATGCGTCGGTTCGACAGCGATCGACAAGAGGACTTGGCGACAGATGGCAGGCACCACTCCCACAGCCAGCGACCGGCATGGCCCGATCATTCTGTTCGATGCCGAATGTGTGCTGTGTTCGGTGAATGCGCAATTTGTGCTGCGGCACGATAAGGCAGGGTACTTCCGGCTGGCGTCGATGCAGGGAGAGGTCGGTGCGGAAATCTATCGGCGTCACGGCATGGACCCCACCAATCCGGCAAGCATGCTGGTCGTCGAAGGCGACAGGGTGCGGCAGGACAGCGACGCGGTGCTGAGCATCTATGAGGCGCTTGGCATGCCGTGGCGACTTGTTACCATAATGCGCGTCATTCCCGCCTCCTTACGCGATCCCCTTTATCGCTTCGTTGCACGCAATCGCTACCGGTGGTTTGGAAAACGTGGGCAATGCTGGATAGCGCCGCCGGAATACAGGGACAGGATCCTTTGAAGATGGCGAAGACTCTCCACTCACAGCATGCTGTAATCCCGGCATTGAGGCAGATGTGATCGGCGGTTCGATGAAGATACTCATCCTCGGTGGTTATGGCGTTTTCGGCGGCCGGCTGGCGGAGTTGCTTGCCGATATTTCCTGCATCGAAATTCTTGTCTGTGGCCGCAGCCTCGCGCGGGCGCAGACCTTCTGTGAGGGTTGGCGCGGACAAGCGCAACTGCGGCCCCTGATGCTTGATCGTCGCGATATCGTCGAAGCACTGCGCGTCCATAAACCCGATCTCGTCGTTGATGCTTCCGGGCCGTTCCAAAACTACGGCAATGAGTGCTACGCAGTCATAACAGCCTGCATAGATGCTCGAATCGACTATCTCGATTTCGCCGATGCCGCCGATTTCGTTTTCGGCGTCAGCCAGTTCGATGAGCGGGCAAAAGCCGCCGGTATTTTCGTGCTGTCGGGCGTCAGCAGTTTTCCGGTGCTGACGGCGGCTGTCCTGCGCGAGATGGCGAAAGACATGGAGATCGTGACAGTCGAGGGCGGCATTGCACCGTCTCCCTATGCCGGGATCGGTCTCAACGTCATGCGTGCAGTCGTGGGCTACGCCGGTACGCCGGTCAAACTCTTCCGGCATGGCGAACCCTCCCACGGCATCGGTCTGGCGGAAAGCAGGCGCTTCACCGTTGCAGTCCCCGGCAGGCTACCGCTGCGGAACATTCATTTTTCGCTGGTCGATGTGCCGGATTTGCAGGTGATCCCGCCAGAGCACCCATCCATGACGGATATATGGATGGGCGCCGGTCCGGTGCCGGAATTTCTGCACCGCATGCTGAATGTACTGGCGAAAGCGCGTGCGCGGTTTGCCCTTCCCTCATTCGCACCGCTGTCGCCACTATTTCATGCGGTATTGAACCGGTTGCGTTTTGGCGAACATCGCGGCGGCATGTTTGTTCGGGTAGGGGGTCTTGCAGCCGGCAAACCGATGGAGATGAGTTGGCACCTGCTGGCCGAAGGTGATGACGGCCCCTATATTCCCTCCATGGCGATCGAGGCTCTTATCCGCAAGATGCTGAACGGCGAGCGCCCGCTTCCCGGTGCACGCGCTGGCACCGCTGCGCTGGAACTGGCGGACTATGATGGGCTTTTCCGCAGCAAAACAATCTTTACGGGTTTCCGTCGAGATGAGCCCGACGCTCCATTGTTTCGCAGGCTCCTCGGCCCCGCCTTCGATGCGTTACCGCCCCGCCTGCGGCAGCTGCATGGCAGCGGACAGGCACAGGAATGGCGCGGCGTTGCAGAGATACGGCGCGGAGAGGGCGTGCTGGCTCGCATGATTTCCGCTGTTCTCGGCTTTCCGAAGGCGGGAAAGCAGGTGCGCGTCAACGTCAACTTTACACTGGAAAAGGGTAAGGAGTGCTGGACGCGGAATTTCGGCGGCAGGCGTTTCTCGTCCACCCTGTCGGCCGGAACGGGCAAGGATCAATATCTGCTAGCGGAGCGATTTGGTATCGTCACGGTCGCCCTGGCGCTGGTACTGGATGGCGGCCGGTTGGCTCTCATCCCCCGGCGATGGCATGTTTTGGGCATGCCCTTGCCCGGCTTTCTTCTGCCGAAAGGCGTGAGCTTCGAGTCCGAGGCGCAGGATCGCTTCTGCTTCGACGTGGAGATTTCCCTGCCATTCGTGGGGTTGGTTGTCGCTTATAAGGGCACTCTGGAACCTGACGAGCACGGTGAAGCGCCATGTCGCGCTTCACCGGGAGAGATGCAAACGCCGGAACGCGTTTCGTCATCATGAATGTCAGGCGGGTCTTGCGGCCGATGCCGCGCATTCCCGCCAGCCTCAGAACGTATAGGCCACGCCCACCATCGCAAATGGCTGTATGTCCTTTTTCACTACCGGGCTGTCCTTGGCGTCGCCCAAGAGAAAACCGACGCCGCCGGTGCCGGTGATCGTCCAGTTCTCCGTCATCAAGTAGGAGACCGAGGCGCTGGCGTCGATGCGTTTGAAGCCGGCTTTGGCGTCGTAGCGGCGCAGGCCGGAGCGGGCGGATTGGGCCGAGGTGACGCCGAAATAGGATTTCATGTGCTTGTCGTCCGCCCAGGTGGCGGAGAGGTCTGCGCCAAGAATGAACTGGTCGACCTTGTGCGAGACGCTGGCACCGACGGTGGCGGTCAGGCCTTCGCTGCCGCCAATGGTCTTGTCCACCTTGGCATAGATTTCGAACGGGTCCATGCCGTAGGCGATGACGCCGCCGACCACGCCGCCGGCCTTGATGTCGCCCATCCCGCGCAGGTTCTTCCTGTCGTCCTTTTCCTTGCGACCGCCTTCCCAGCCGCCCTTGATGCCCAGTCTGAAACCGTTCTGGTTCAGGACATTAACGGTGACACCGCTGAAATCGATGCTCAGCGTATCGCCATATTGCACGGAAACCAGGGGAACGGCGCCGGCTTCCAGCTTGTCGGAGCCCTCATATTTGGGGGCATAGGCCGCGCCGACGCCGAGCGTGATCTTCCAGTCGCTGGAGCTGCTGTAGCGGGCATTGTCGAAATTGCCCTGCGGATCGGCGAGCCTGTCCGATTTGCCGATATCGGCGGCAAAAGCGGGCGTGGAAATGATCTGCGCCATGGGCAGCGCCGTCAGGCACAATGCCACCGCACGCAGGTTCTTTTGCCATTTCACCGTAAAAAATTGTTTCATGATCATATCCGTTGCAGCATCGAGCGTTGGAAAACCGGGGAGTCGGGTTTCGTTGAGGAGGACGCTACGCGGGCACAGTTGCGGAGACATTACGTGGTGCCGGGACTTGCGCTTCGGAGCGAAAAACCGGGGCGCGGCCTTGGAAAACATCGCCGGAAACGGTTTTCCTCATCGCAAAGCGCCTCGCATTTGTTACAACGCCAAGTCTATGCGCCCGAAGGCTTCGGCAGGGGACGGCGACGGGACGGTTTGCGGGGAGCGGCCCGTCCCTGAAAATGCTGCAGGCGGAAGAGCGCGGATGCGAAAGCGGCAAGAGGGAGAGAGACAGTGACGAAACCCCAAAACGCCGAAAGGCGGCTGAGCGAGGTTCTGCCGGGCGTGATCCGCCCCTATACGCAGACGGAACTGAAATCCGTTCTTTCGACGCTGAAGGACATCGGCAAGGTTGAGCCGGCGGTGGCGGCGTTGCTGGCGGACGAAAGTCCGCTTAAGGATTTTATCGCTGCGGCCTTCACCCTGTCACCCTATCTGCGCGACATGGCGGCGGCGGATGAGGGGTTGCTGACGCTGGCGATTTCCAAACCGCTGACGCTGCTGCTCACCGATCTCGTTCGTGACGCGCGCGATTGCTGGAAACCCGGGCAGGAAGGCGGCTTACCCGTCGAAAACGAGGTGATGTCGCGGCTGAGAATCGCCAAGCGGCGGCTCTCCTTCGTCGCGGCGCTTGCCGATCTGGCGCGCATCTTCACCGCCCGCGATACGACGCGCTGGCTGAGCGAGATGGCGGATGCATCGCTCTCCGCCGCCATCGATCACCTGCTGCTTTCCGCCCATGAGAGCGGCAAGCTGAAGCTGAAGAACGTCGCCGCGCCAAGCGAAGGCTCCGGCCTGATAGTGCTCGGCATGGGCAAGCTCGGCGCGCGCGAACTCAATTATTCCTCTGATATTGATGCCGTTGTGTTCTTCGAACCCTCGGCTGGCATCATGGACGACCCCTATGATGCCACGGAAAATTTCGGCCGCATGATGCGTCGTCTCGTGCGTATCATGCAGGAGCGCACGGCGGATGGTTATGTTTTCCGCACCGATCTCAGGCTGCGTCCCGATCCCGGCTCGACGCCGCTCGCCATTCCCGTGGAAGCGGCGCTGCTTTATTACGAGGGCAGGGGCCAGAACTGGGAGCGCGCCGCCTATATCAAGGCGCGGCCGGTGGCCGGCGACATCAAGGCGGGTGAGAATTTCCTGCGTGAGCTGACGCCCTTCATCTTCCGCAAATATCTCGATTATGCGGCGATTGCCGATATCCACTCCATCAAGCGGCAAATCCATGCGCATAAGGGCCATGGCGCCATTGCGGTGAAGGGCCACAACGTCAAGCTCGGGCGCGGCGGCATTCGCGAAATCGAATTTTTCGCGCAGACGCAGCAGCTTATCGCCGGCGGCCGCATGCCGCCGCTTCGTGTGCGGGCGACGGAGGAGGCGCTTGCGGCACTGACGGAAGCGAAATGGATCGATGCCGAAACGCGTGACAGCCTGACGGAAGCCTATTGGTTCCTGCGCGAAGTGGAGCATCGCATCCAGATGGTGCGCGACGAGCAGACCCATGTGCTGCCGGACACCGAAGCCGAACTGAAGCGCATCGCCTTCATGCTCGGTTTTGTCGATACCAAGGCTTTCTCTGAGAAGCTGGAAGAGGTGCTGCGGCTGGTGGAGCGCCGTTATTCGGCGCTGTTCGAGCAGGAGACGAAACTGTCAGGCGAGGCCGGCAATCTGGTGTTCACGGGCCAGAAGGACGATCCCGATACGTTAAAGACGCTCTCCACGCTGGGCTTCGAGCGGCCGGAGGATATTTCCCGCGTCATCCGCACCTGGCACAATGGCCGCTACCGGGCAACACAATCGGTGGAGGCGCGCGAGCGGCTGACGGAACTGACGCCGGATTTGCTGCGGGCCTTCGGCGAAAGCAAAAGGGCCGATGAGGCATTGCTGCGCTTCGACAATTTCCTCTCCGGCCTGCCGGCTGGCATCCAGCTGTTTTCGCTGCTTGGCAACAATCCGGCGCTTCTGTCGCTCCTGGTAACGATCATGTCTTCGGCCCCGCGTCTTGCCGAAATCATCGCTGCCCGCCCGCATGTCTTTGACGGCATGCTGGATCCGGCGCTGATGAGCGATGTGCCGACGCGCGAATATCTCGCTCACCGCATGGGCAATTTCCTCTCCAATGCCCGCCATTACGAGGATATTCTCGACCGGCTGCGCATCTTCGCCGCCGAACAGCGGTTCCTGATCGGGGTGCGGCTCTTGACCGGCGCGATCCGTGGCGAGGTCGCCGCCCGCGCTTTCACCCATCTTGCCGATCTGGTGATAGAGGCGGCGCTGAATGCCGTGCTGGCGGAAATGGAAGCGGCGCATGGGCTCTATCCCGGCGGCCGTGTCGCCGTTATGGGCATGGGCAAACTTGGCTCCTTCGAACTCACCGCCGGTTCGGATGTCGATCTCATCCTGCTTTACGATTATGACGATGCCGCCCAAGAATCCACCGGCGCCAAACCGCTTGATGTTGTGCGGTATTTCACCCGCGTCACCCAGAGGCTTATCGCGGCACTGTCTGCCCCGACGGCGGAAGGCGTGCTTTACGAGGTGGACATGCGGCTGCGCCCCTCCGGCAACAAGGGGCCGGTGGCGACGCGTATTTCCGCCTTCGAGAAATACCAGCGCGAGGAAGCCTGGACTTGGGAACACATGGCGCTTTCCCGCGCCCGGCTGATCTGCGGCGAAGCCTCGCTGATGGAAGACGCGCGCCGCATCATCGCCTCCATCCTTTCGCAGAAGCGCGACGTGGCCAAGGTTTCCGCCGATGTGCTGGAGATGCGAAACCTCATCGAGCAGGAGAAGCCACCGGAGAACATCTGGGACTTCAAGCTTATCAATGGCGGTTTGGTCGATCTGGAATTCATTACCCAATACCTGGCGCTGGTCGGCCCCGTAAAAGGCCTTGCCCCGCATGAACCGGGCCGCAACACGGCCGAGGCGCTGCAGGTGCTGGCCGCGCCCGTGATGGAGCCGCAGGCGTTCGACGACTGCATGGCGGCGATGGGGCTCTATACCGAAATCTCGCAGATCGTGCGGCTATGTATCGACGGCGCCTTCAATCCGAAGGAAGCGCCGGCCGGCCTGATCGACCTCGTCTGCCGGGCGGGGGATTGCCCTGACATTGCGACGCTGGAGGGTGAGGTGAAGCGGCTGGCGAAAGCGGTGCGGAAGGTGTTTGTGGGCACGGTGAAGAATGGTGGTTAGGGTTGGTGGGTGTGGTTTATCCCCCTCTGCCCTGCCGGGCATCTCCCCCACAAGGTGGGAGATTAGCCAGAAGGATGCTCCCCGGCAAATTCGCAACGTTTGAGATGATCGAGCGATTGCAGCTGGTCGATCTCCCTCCTTGTGGGGGAGATGCCCGGCAGGGCAGAGGGGGGTATGGCACCCACCAATATTACCCAATCAATGCACCGTCCCGCAATGCCCCGCCACATGCGGAATAATGATCGTCACCACCGTGCCACGACCCTCACACGAGCGGATCTTCATCGTCCCCCCATGCAGCTTCACGAGCGAGCGGGAAATGGCAAGCCCGAGGCCTGAGCCGCCCTGGCTCTTGGCATATTGGCTCTGCACCTGCTCAAAGGGTTGGCCGATCTTTTCCAAAGCCTGGGTGGGAATGCCAATGCCGGTATCGGCGATGGTGAGGATCATCGCGGCCTCGTGCACATGGGTGCGCAGCGCGATGCGGCCGCCATCACCGGTGAATTTCACGGCGTTTGACAGCAGGTTGAGCATGATCTGCTTCATGGCGCGGCGGTCGCCCTGCATCGTCAGCCCGGCGCAGACCTTCTGCTGCACGGTGATGTTCTTCTGTTCAGCCTGAATGGCGGTCAGACGCAGGGTTTCCTCGATCAGCGGCGCGAGATCGATGGTCTCGCGGTTGATGCGCATATGGCCCGCCTCGATCTTCGACATGTCGAGAATATCGTTGATGACGTTCAAGAGGTGCTTGCCGCTGTCATGGATATCGCGGGCATATTCGGAATATTTCGGCGAACCGACCGGCCCGAACATCTCGTTTTGCAGGATTTCGGAAAAGCCGAGAATGGCGTTGAGCGGCGTGCGCAGCTCATGGCTCATATTGGCGAGGAATTCGGATTTCGCCCGGTTGGCGGCCTGGGCGCGCTCTTTTTCGGCAAGGTAATTGGCGTTGGCGTCGGAAAGCTCGGTCTTCTGCCGCTCCAGCTTGTGCTGTGAGGCGGAGAGGTCGCCGATGGTCGCCATCAGCCGGCGCTCGGAATCGCGCAGCCGTTCCTGATGGCGCTTGAGCAACGTGATGTCGGTGCCGACGGAAACGAGGCCGCCATCATGGGTGCGGCGCTCATTGATCTGCAGCCAGCGCTCGTCGGCCAACTGCACTTCCGTGGTGCGCGACAGACCGGACTGGTCGGCATCGGCAACACGACGCTCCACCACGGGGCGGGCTGCGGCCGCATGCACGGTGCTTTTTTCGGTGCCGGCCACCAGCACGCTGTCAGGCAGGCCATAGGCCTTCTGATAGTGGGTGTTGCACATCACCAGACGGTCATTCTTGTCCCATAGCACGAAGGCTTCCGAAGTGGATTCGATCGCGTCGGCAAGACGCTGGTCGGCCTCGGCGTAACGCTGGGCGAGGCGATGCTGTTCGGTGACATCCATGGCGATGCCGATGACGCGCGGGCCGTTATTGGTGCGGATGACCTGGGCGCGGGCGCGCAGCCAGACATAATGGCCCTTGGCGTGGCGCATGCGGAAAATCTGGTCGATCTGGCGCAGATTGCCGCAACCGACGGCGCGGGCCAGTTCATAGAGATTGCCGTCTTCGGAATGCATCATTCGGGCGGCATCGGAAAAGGACAGTGGTGCAGCCTTGGGCGGCATGCCCAGAATTTCGTAAAGCGAACCGGACCAGAACATGCGGCGTGAGGAAAGATCGAAATCCCACAACCCGCAGCGGCCGCGCGACAGCGCCGTTTCCACGCGCAGGTTGGATTCGGCGAAGATGTCGTCAGCGTCGCGGGCGCGCTTCACCTGCATGTAATAGGCGTAGAGCACCACGAGCAGGATCGAGGAAATGCCGGCAAACAGCGTGACGTTCATGGCGATTTCGCTGCGCCAGAAGGAGCGGATCGGCTGCAGCGAACGCGCCGCGATGACCATCGCGCCATCATCGCCGAAGGGGATCATCGTCGCATAATGCTGCTGGCCGTCAATATTGGTTTCGATGGTGCCGGGTGCGCCGGGAAAACGCTGCACGATGGCGATTTCCGGAAGCAACGCGGGAAGCGACGTGCCGATATAAAGCATCGCTTCCTTGCCGGCGCCGGCAAAAATCCGGCCATTGCTGCCGGAGAGCAGCACCATGGTGCCATCGGCAAGGCTGCCGGAGGGTAGCGCCGAAACGAGGCTTGCTTCCGCGCGGGCGCGGTCCTGCGCGGGAAAGACGGTGCCGTTGTTGAGAAGGGCCGCCTTGGCGGTCAGCGCCGTCAGCGCCGTCGAGTGGCGGGCGGCCTCTTCCATGCGGCTGTATTCGGCAACGATGCCGAGCATGCGCGAGGCCGCGACGACGACCAGAAAGGCGAGGATGAGAATGGGTATCAGCCGCTTCAACAGCGTCTCGACCTGCGGCGCCGGGCGGTCGGAGCCATTCATCAAACCCATCAGGTCGCTGGAGAGCTTCTCGCCCCAGGCCGCAAGATCAGAAAATTTGGCATACGGCCGCTCATCGCCCGCAGTCGCCCGCCGCACGTTCGTCATTGTCCCGCCTTTGTGATGTCCCCATGATTCGAAGCGCCGCCGCTCGAATATGGCTAGTGAATCAAATGCGATTCGCCCTGTCCAGAGGCAAAAGTTAAAAGAATTTTAACCCCTTGAACCGACTCCGTATTTTTTCGGGACGGTTTCTCCCAGCCCCGTCGAACTCGGGAATTATGAGTGAAATCAGTGAGCCGGCGCTAGAATACCGGCTGTCGCGGGAGGCGGGGGGAAGCGGCTTTCAGATACCGTCGAAAGCGTCGAGAGCCGGGCCAAGCGCGCCGACGACGCCGTTTCCGGCGGCCGGCAGACCGGTCAGCACCGCGCTGATGATATCCTCACGGCTTGCGCCACGCGCCTTGGCTTCCATGACATGAAAGGCGATACCGCTTTCAAGGCGCAGCGCGGCCAGAATGCCGATATAGATCAGGCTCTGGGTCTTCACATCAAGCGTGGATGCCACACCCAGTTTCTGCACGGCCTGAAGCCATGCCGCATTGTGGGCGGGAGCGTCCATCATGAAGCGCTGAAACGAAGCGCTGGCCTTGGACATGTCGGTCATCTGCAATTCCTTTCTGCTGCCGGGCCGGTTCTGGCCCCTTGAGACCATCATGTTGCGCAATGCGTTACGCCGCCTTGATGGATATCAAGACGGCGTATCGGCATGTTCAAAATGGTGGCAAACCAGAAGCTTGCGGTTAGCCTTTCAGGATACGCCCGACAATGTCGCTCACATCCGTGGACAGGCCCTTGGCGTCGGAAATCGTCGACAGTGCGGCCTTCGCGTGTTCGGCGCGGCTCGCCTCCAGAGACCGCCATGAACGCATGGAGGTGAGAATGCGCGCGGCAAGCTGCGGGTTGCGCTTGTCGATGGCGATGATCTGCTCCGCCAGGAATCGATAGGCGGCGCCGTCTGCGCGGTGGAAGCCGGTGGGGTTGGCAAAGGCAAGCGTTCCGACCAGCGAACGCACCCGGTTCGGATTGGTGGCGATGAAATGTTTCGATTTCATCAGCGCCTTGATGCGATCAAGCGCGCCGTCGCCGGGAATGGCGGCCTGCAGCGAGAACCACTTGTCGAGAACAAGCGCATTGTCGGCGAAGCGCGTTTCGAAAGCTGTAAGCGCTTCTTTCGTCTCGGCACTGTCGGGGAAACGCTGGGTCAATACGCTGAGCGCATGTGCGAGATCGGTCATGTTGGTGGCGTCGGCATAGGCTTTTGCCGCGCGGGCAGGGGTCTCCTCGGCAAAGGCAAGGAAGCTGAGCGCGCCATTACGAAGCGAACGGCGTCCGGCACTGTCCGCATCCGGACTGTAGGCCTCGCCGTTACCCGACGCTTCCGCGAGCTGCCTGAAGGTTTCAAGCCCGGCCGTTGCGATCGCCTTTATCGTGGCGTTGCGCGCCTTGTGAATGGCGTCCGGATCGGTATTGCCACCCAGTTCGCGGGCGATATCCGTTTCGCTTGGCAGCGCCAGCGCCTGTGCGCGGAAAGCGGGCTCGAGCGAGGAATCGCCGACGATTTCAATAAGCGTTGCGATGAGCTCGGCGTCCGTGCGCACTTCACCGCCATTCTGCACCGCTTTGGTGGCGGCAATCAGTGCTGGCAAGGCAAGATCGGTCAGCGCCTGAAAACGGGCAAACATATCCGTCTCGTGCCGGGCGATCTGCACCAGATCGGCGGCATTCTGCTCGAAATGCAGATTAACCGGCGCCGAGAAGCTGCGATTGATCGACAGCACGGGCCGCGAGGAAATGCCGGAGAAGGAGAAGGTCTGGTTGCGCTCGGTCAGGTGCAGCACGCCAGCCCGATATTCGCCGCCGGCGACTGCCTGTGGCTCGGCGATCTGACCATTGTCGAGAATAAGCGCCAGCGACAGCGGAATGTGCCGTGGCTGTTTTACCGGCTGGCCGGGTGTCGGCGCCACGGTCTGTTCCAGCGTCAGGCTGAACGTCGCCTTGCCGGCATCATAAGCGGAGGAGACGGAGACCAGCGGCGTGCCGGCCTCGGTGTACCATAGCGAAAACTGCGACAGATCGCGGCCGCTGGCATCGGCAAAGCTCTTGACGAAATCTTCAACCGTCGCGGCTTCGCCGTCATGACGTTCGAAATAAAGGTCCATGCCCTTCTTGAAATCGTCAGCACCGAGGATCGTGGCGATCATGCGGGTGACTTCGGCACCCTTTTCATAAACGGTCGTCGTGTAGAAATTGTTGATTTCGCGATAGGTATCGGGACGCGGCGGATGCGCCAGCGGACCGGAATCCTCCGGAAACTGCTCCGATTTCAGATGGCGTACATCGGCGATGCGCTTGACCGGGCGCGAGCGCATGTCGGCGGAAAACTCCTGATCGCGATAAACCGTCAGGCCTTCCTTCAGGCACAGCTGGAACCAGTCGCGGCAGGTGATGCGGTTGCCGGTCCAATTGTGGAAATATTCATGCGCGATGATGCGCTCGATATTGGCGTAATCCGCGTCAGAGGCGGTTTCCGGGTCAGCCAGCACGAATTTGTCGTTGAAGACGTTGAGACCCTTGTTCTCCATCGCCCCCATGTTGAAATCGGATACGGCGACGATCATGAAGATATCGAGGTCGTATTCGCGGCCGAAACGCTCTTCGTCCCACTTCATCGAACGCTTCAGCGCGTCCATGGCATAGGCCGCACGCGGCTCCTTGCCGTGCTCGACATAAATCTTCAGCGCCACTTCACGACCGGAGACGGTGGTAAACCTGTCTTCCACCACGCCGAGATCACCGGCGACGAGCGCAAAGAGATAGCTCGGTTTCGGATGCGGATCGAACCAGGCGGCAAAGTGACGGCCCTCGTCGTAATTGCCGCCGCCGAGGAAATTGCCGTTCGACAACAGCAGCGGGTTGCCTTCCTTCGCCGCGATGATCGTCACTGTATAGGGCGCCAGAACATCCGGGCGGTCGGGGAAATAGGTGATGCGGCGGAAACCTTCCGCCTCGCATTGGGTGCAATAAACGCCATTGGTGCGGTAAAGCCCCATCAGCTGCGTATTGACCTGCGGATTGATGTAATTGGTGACGCAGATCTCGAAGGGCGTTTCCGCCGGCAGATCACGGATAGTCAGGCTGTCGGGCGTAGCGTCATATTGGCTGGCAGGGATCTCGACCTGATCGAGCAGCAGGCCCGAAAGCGTCAGCTCATCACCATCGAGAACAAGCGGTGCCTGGGAATCGGCGCCTTCGCGTCGGTGAAAGATCAGACGGGCTTCGACCTTGGTATTCTTGGGGTCGAGTTCGAAGGTGAGATCCACCCGCTCCAGAACGAAATCGGTGGGGCGGTAATCTGCCAGGTGAACGATCTGGCCCGTGTCTGTTCGCATGACTGTTCCTGAATAACTTAGCGTGGTCTTCCCGCCATCATGTCGTCATAAGGCCGGGATGTAAAATAGGTGGAGTATTCGTCACGTTCATGTGCGCATCGGAGGACATTCTGTCCCGCCATAAAGGCTTTACCGGCCATGCAGACGATCCTCCCCCGCCGCCGGACCCATGGACCATCGCAGCAAATGTTGAACGATTACTGAAATTATATTTTATTTTCTTCAAATTTTAGCGCATGTCGCTTTGATCTGACGCGAGGCCGAAAACGCGAAAGCAATTCTTTGCCGTCACCAAATCAACCGAATTCATGGGTGAATAACATTTTTTGATGTAAAGGCCGGGAGGAATGTTCTAGCCTTGCGCAAATCCAATTCCCCTGCGTCGTCCTCCCCGCATGAAAATTTACCGATGGCGTGTTTGCGCAGCCGATATGAGTAACTGCCAATGAACGCCGAACCGACCAATCCCTTCCGCGGGATCAGCATGAAGCTGGTTTCGGTTGGCTTTTTTCTTGTCATGCAGACCTGTATCAAGGCCGCCGGTCCCGATGTGCCGGCCGGCCAGATCACCTTCTTCCGCTCCGCCTTCGCCATTATCCCGATTGTCGTTTATCTCGCCTGGCTGCATGCGCTGACCAGCGCGCTGCACACCAACAATCTTCTCGGCCATTTCAAACGCGGTTTTCTCGGCATCCTCTCCATGGCCTGCGGCTTTTACGGGCTGACCATGCTGCCGCTGCCGGAGTTTATCGCCATCGGTTATGCATCGCCGCTGCTGGCCGTCGTCTTTGCCGCTTTCATCCTGCATGAGAAGGTGCGCGTCTATCGCTGGAGCGCGGTGTTCGTCGGCATGATGGGCGTACTGGTGATTTTGTGGCCGAAGATGACGCTTCTGCGCGAAGGCGGCTTTGCCGCCGGTGAGGGCCTGGGGGCGATTGCCGTGCTGTGTGGCGCGGCGCTGGGCGGCCTGGCGATGATCCAGGTGCGGCAATTGGTCGATACCGAAAAAACGCCGACCATAGTGCTCTATTTTTCGCTCACCGCCACCCTGCTGTCGCTGGTGAGCGTGCCCTTCGGCTGGAGCGCGCTGACGATGACGCAGGCCATGCTGTTGATCACCAGCGGCATCTGCGGCGGCGTTGCGCAAATCTTCCTGACGGAGAGCTACCGCCATGCCGAAGTCTCGGTCATCGCACCCTTCGAATACAGCTCCATCGTCTTCGGGATCGCAGTTTCCTACATTCTGTTCGGAGACATCCCCACACTCACCATGCTGATCGGCACGGCGATCGTCATCCTTGCCGGCATATTCATCATCTTCCGAGAGCATCAGCTGGGTCTGGCAAGACGGGCAGCCCGCAAGGCCTCTACGCCGCAGGGGTGAAGTCGCCATTTCCCCGATATGTTCCGTTGAAGTTGATGACGACGGGTATTTCTTCTCTCGGCGTCATCCTCGGCCTGTCCCGAGGATCTGCCAACGTTTTGATTTTGTTGAGGTGATTAGATCCTCGGGTCAAGCCCGAGGATGACGTCGCGGGAAACATTCGTCCCTTGCGCCCTCAATCTCGATGTCATGAGCGTGCAGAAATCTGAACCGGACAACACCACGAAAAGCCCGGGGATGACGTCAGAGTATTTGGCAAGGCTCTTAACCTCGCCGTCTCTCTCAGCAAAACCACAAAAGCAAAAGGCGCCTTCCCGAAGAAAGACGCCAGCGCGCAATCATATATGTAGACCAGCTTGATACTGGCCTGAATGCTCTCAGCGCTCGCGGAAATCCGCAAAGACAGCCGAAGGACGCGTCACGCGGACCTGCTGCATGGCAGCGCGTGCGGTCATCTGTTCGTTAGCGGCAGCGCCGAAACGATGGTAACCCTGACTGGAGCGTGGGCCGAGGCCCGCCAGACGGAGCGTTTCAAAGCCGGAATGTACCGGACGAAAGCGAGTGGTCATTGCCTTGGTTCCTTAAACCGAATTCCTCCCAAGACACTGCGGTATATCGCAGCGCAGCATGGATTCGGCAAGCTGGCCAAATGCGTCGCTGTTATGCGAATTGCGCATGGCTTTTTTCATAATTCGTTTACACTGAGCAATAATAAGGCAATCAGCCTTGCGTAACCTTGGCCCGAAACGCCAATAAATCCTGCCATGCCAATGACTTGGAGGCAGGCGCGTTCAAAAGTTCCTGCGGGTGCAGGCTGGCCAGCGCCGGCAAAACAAGATGTCCGGCTGCGACATCACGCCACTGTCCGCGCAGCGTATGGATCGTTCCGGTGCCGCCGAAGAAGAAACGTGCGGTGAAGTTGCCAAGAAGCAACAGGTGTTTCGGCTCCGCCAGCGCGATCTGGCGCTCGATGAAGGGGCGGCAGATATCCATTTCCGCCTGCGTTGGCGGGCGGTTGCCCGGCGGCCGCCACGGCACGACATTGCCGAGCATGATGGTGCCGCGTTCAAGGCCGATTGCCGAAAGCATACGGTCGAGCAAAAGCCCGGTCTTGCCGGCAAAGGGCTGGCCTTCGCGGTCGTCATCGGCATCCGGCATGGGACCTATGACCATGATGGCGGATGAAGGATCGCCTTCGGTGAAGATCGTGCTGCGCGCGCTGTTCTTGAGATTGCAGCCGCTGAACCCTTCCAGCGCGGTTTTCAGCTCGGTAAGCGACCTTGCGCTTTCGGCGGCAAAACGCGCTGCCGCCACGGCCTGTTCGTCCGGCATCGCAACATTCTGCTGAACCGCGGGGGCGGGTGGCGCGCCGCGTGCCGGCGTCTGGCGTTTCGGCTGCTGCTGCGGCGAGTATTGAGGTGTATCGCCGCCGCGTTCCATCGGCCGCTGGCTTGGCTGGCGCGCGGCTGCGCCCGCCTCCTGTCCCTGCAGCGGCCGGGCAGGGCGGGCGGCGGCAAATTCGGCGAAACGGTCGAGCGGCTGGTCTTCCAGCAGCCAGTCCACGCCCGCATCCGCATGGAAATGCAGGAGGGCGGCAAGTTCGGCCGGGGAAAGGTCGTGGGCGGCGATCATGGGGGGAAATTATCCCATGTTCCCCGCCCGGGGAACCCGTAAATCACGCTGTCCAGCGCTGAATGTCACCGCTTTCGCCGATCATCGCCAGACCATGGGCAATCGAGAGCAGCTCGCCGCCGCTTTCGATCCGGTCCGCATCGAAACGCCGGGTGAAAAGCTCCCGCACCGCGGGTACGAAGGAGGTGCCGCCGGTCAGGAACACCTTGTCGATGGCTTCGGGGGCCACCTGCGTTTTTTCCAGCACCTCGTCCAGTGCGCCTTCGATCTTGGCGAGATCGTCGGCGATCCAGCCGTTGAAATCGCTGCGTTTGACCATCTTGCGGCCGGCCTTGCCGAGCGGCGTGAAGTTGAATTCCGCTTCTTCCGCCGAAGAAAGCGCCATCTTGGTGGCGGAAATTGCCTGATAGAGCGGGTATCCCTCGTCATGGTCAACGAGATCGACGAAGAGTTCGAGCTTTTCCGGCTCCAGCGCCGAGCGCACCAGCGATTTAAGCGCGGTGAATTCCTTGGATGTCTTGAAGATCGACAGCTGGTTCCAGCGACCGAAATTCACGTAATAACCGGAGGGCACGTCCAGCACCTTGTCGAAGCTCTTGAACTTGCTGCCCTTGCCGATCTCGGGCGAGACCAGATTGTCGATCATCCGGAAGTCGAAATGATCGCCCGCCACACCGACGCCGGAATGGCCGATGGGGGTGGCGGAAAGCTTGCCGGCATGGGTCTCGAAACGGATCAGCGAATAGTCGGTGGTGCCGCCGCCAAAATCCGCCACCAGCACATTGGCGTCCTTCTTCAGGCTCTGGGCGAAATAATAGGCCGCCGCCACCGGCTCATAGACATAGTGGATTTCCGGAAAGCCGGCGCGCGTCAGCGCCTCGTTGTAGCGGGCAAGCGCCAGCGCTTCGTCCGGATTGCTGCCGGCGAAACGCACCGGCCGGCCGGCGATGACGGTCGAGACGTCGCCTGGCCATTCGTCACCCGCATAGGTTTTCAGCTTGCGCAGGAACACCTCCATCAGATCCTCGAAGCTCTGGCGCTTGGCGAAGATCAGCGTGCCCTGAAACAGCGGTGAGGCCGCAAATGTCTTGATCGACTGCAAAAAGCGACAATCGCCGGCATTGTCGATGAACTGCCGGATGGCGGCATGGCCCGCTTCCACATGCAGCGCGGCGGCACCGAGGCCGGCATCCTTCATGAAGGAGAGCGCCGTGCGCATGCTGTCATCCGTGCCGGCGTTGCTGGTGAAACGCATGGAATGGCTGTCGCCGCCACCGTTGGAAAGAGCCATGACCGTGTTGGTCGTGCCGAAATCGAGGCCAAGTGCCCGCTTTTGCGTCATCGCCATATCCTTGTCGCCGAAAAAAATATTCGCCCGGCCCTTGGGTGGCCCGGCGTGAAAATAAGGGATGCCTTTGGCGTCCCGATGTCAGAGGAGGGCGGTTGATTGCACAGGGCAGATGGAATGGCAAGCGTCGGCCCGCCGTTTTTCGGCCAATTGCTGCCGGGCGGCCTGTCCCCTTTGTCTGAAGGGGGCTGGGGAAACATCGACAGGGGGAGCGGGTGGTAAATGATTTGCTCATGCGCCAATGAAAGAATGCGATAGTTTTCGGCAATATCTTTAGGGGTTTGTGGTTATAATGGCGCAAATCAGAAGATTAGGTGGCGAGGCATATTTTATACTCGAAGAATATAAATCGAAGCTCCCTGTATTGCGTTTCACCTGTTGCCCTTCCCAACCCGGAAAATTTGATGCCCCGCAAGATAACCGACTCCCTCCTGGAAGACGTACCGCTGGACTGTCCCGAGTCGGTGCGGGGCGAGATTGCGGTTTTCAACCGGCAGCTTCTCAATCTCATGGAAGCATCGCAGCAGGGTTATGCGCTTTTTGACGGCAGCGATGAGTTGCGTTTCGCCAATACGGTTTTTCGCAAGGCGCTCGGCATCGGGCCGGCTGATTTCCCAAGTTGGGTGGACCTCATGCGTAGCGGGTATCGCAGCTCCACCGGCACCGCCATTGAAACCGCCGATTTCGAACTCTGGCTGCGTTCCGCCAGAACACGGCGCGGCAAGCTGCCCTTCCGCACCATTGAGACCGGTCTCAATGACGGGCGCTGGGTGCTGACGACTGAAACGACGTTGCCGGGCGGCTGGATGCTGTGCGTCGTCACCGATATTTCCGAACTCGGCATCGAATTGCGCGATCTCAGACAGGAGCGCGACAGGGCGTTGAAGTCGGCGCTGAGCGATGAACTGACCGGTCTCGGCAACCGCCGTTATGCCATGGATAGCCTCAATCACATGCTCGGCCCCAACAAGGCGCAGGCACTTGCCGTCATCATCATGGATATCGATCACTTCAAGTCGGTGAATGATCGCTTTGGACATGCCTGCGGCGATATGGTTCTCAAGGATTTCGCCGCGCGGCTTTCCGCGAGCGTCGGGCGCGATGATCTCGTTGGCCGGATCGGCGGGGAGGAATTCCTGCTGGTCCTCAGCGGTTCGCGGATGCATATCGCCGAGACTGTCATGCGGGGGCTGCTGTCGTCGCTGGCGGATGCGTCACCGCTCGGGGATATGCCGGATTTTCGTTATAGCTGTTCGGCCGGCATCGCCTTTGCCAATCCCGGCGAGAGCGCCAGCGATGTTCTGCGCCGCGCCGACACGGCTCTTTATGAGGCCAAGAACACAGGCCGAAACCGCTTCGTGATCTACGAAACGGTTTCCTGACGGGTGTATGCGTGGCGGCTGTCAGTTCGACTTCGCCGCGCCGCCATCCACCCGCAGCATCGTGCCGGTGATATAGCTTGCCGGCACCGAGCACAGGAAAGCGCCGGCGGCGGCAAATTCTTCCACCGTGCCGAGGCGACCGGCCGGAATGCTCTTGACCGAAGCTTCACGGATTTCCTCGACGCTTTTGCCCAGGCGCTTGGCGTTGGCGCCATCCAGCTCGTCGATGCGGTCGGTGTGGATGCGGCCGGGCAGAAGCAGGTTGGAGGTGATGCCGAAACCGGCCACTTCGCTGGACAATGTCTTGCTCCAGCCCACCAGCGCGCCGCGCAGGGTGTTGGAGAGCGCCAGATTGGCGATGGGTTCGAACACGCCGGATGAGGCGACGGTCAGGATGCGGCCGAAACCCTGTTCCTTCATCTGCGGCAACAGCGCATTGGTCAGCGTGATGACCCGCAGCACCATCGACTGGAAGAAGGTGTCGAGCTTCTCGGTCGTCATTTCCTGAGCGAGACCCGGCGTCGGGCCGCCGGTGTTGTTGACGAGAATATCGATGCCGCCGAGCTTGTCCTTGACGGCCTCAACCATGGCCTCGACGAAATTGTCGTCGGCCAGATCACCCCAGACCCAGTCGGCCTTGCCCTTGCCAAGCGCATTGATCGCCTTGCAATTCGCCTCCAGTTTTTCGCCGCTTCTGCCGACGAGAAGAACATTTGCGCCTTCCTTGGCGAGCGCCGTGGCAATGCCCAGCCCGAGGCCGCGAGAAGAGGCGAGAACGAGGGCGCGTTTGCCGGAAATGCCGAAATCCATGGGGTTTGTCCTGTCTTGTGAGGAGTGTCTGTGCTGTTTATAGGAAGGTGGCGTCCGCTTTTGAAGGTCAAATACACGTCATGACAGAACAATCTCTGCTTAAATTCTCCATTGCCGTCACGGTTCTTCTGGCCCTGTTCGGCATCAGTGCGGGTTTGTTCTCCGGCTCCTTCGCCGTGGTTTTCGATGGTGTTTATGCGCTCACCGATGCCTTCATGACGGTGCTGGCGTTGCTCGTGGCGCGGCTTATCGCAGCCTCGGCCGCGCCCAAGCCGGGTGGCCGGCTGGTGGAGCGTTTCACCATGGGTTTCTGGCATCTGGAGCCGATGGTGCTCGGCCTTAACGGCACGCTGCTGATGGGCGCGGCGATCTATGCGCTGATCAATGCCATCGACAGCCTGATGGATGGCGGCCGCTCGATCGAGTTCGACTATGCCATCATCGTCACCTTCTTCAGCTTTGCCGTTTCGCTTGCCATGGCATGGTTCGTCAAACGGCAGAACCGCCGGCTGAAATCCGCCTTCGTGGCGCTGGATGCCAAAAGCTGGCTGATGAGCGCGCTCTTGAGCATGGCGCTGTTCGTCGCCTTCGCCATCGGTTACGGGCTGACCGGAACATCGCAGGCATGGCTCGCGCCCTATGTCGACCCTGCCGTGCTGGCGCTGGTCTGCCTTGTCATCATCCCCATGCCGCTCGGCAATGTGAAACAGGCGCTCGCCGATATTCTTCTGGTCACGCCGCTGGAATTCAAGCAGCATGTGGACCGGGTGGCGACGGAGACGGTCGAAAAATTCGGCTTCGCCTCGCATTATTCCTACGTCGCCCGCGTCGGACGCGGCCGACAGATCGAACTTTTCTTCATCGTGCCGAAGAACTGGCCGGCCCGACGGCTTGAGGAGTGGGATGCCATCCGCGACGAGATCGGCGATGCGCTTGGCGGCGAGGGAGCCGACCGGTGGCTGACGATCGTGTTTACGACGGATGAAGAATGGGCGATTTGAGCGGGTGGAGCGTTCCAGGCCACTGAAGATATCGGCCCAACGGTCTTTACACTTTATTTTCAGCGCCTGAATTGCATGAGGGAGGCTAATCCATCGATCTGTTGGCGGCAGCCAAACGATTGCGCTCGACCTCGGCAATATTTTGCAGAACCCAGCCGGTTAGCCTTGTAAGAGGTTCCGCCAGAGATTGACCAAGAGCGGTCAAATTATATTCCACCTGCGGGGGAATCGTCGGATAGACTTTTCTGGAAACGAGGCCATCATTCTCAAGAGCGCGCAGCGTTCTTGTCAGCATTTGCTGGCTAATTCCCCCTATAAGTCTGCGCAACTCATTGAACCTCCTTGGGCCATCAAGCAGCATCGTAATCGTCATTATAGTCCATTTGTCACCGATGCGGCCAAGCATCGGGCTAATGGGACGGCAATCCGCACTCGTTCCGGGTTGTGATGGCGGGGTAGGTAGATTCATGTGACCAGGCCCTAAAATTATGCGTTCTTGTGTTGTTCCCAGTCTAACATACATAGCTAGTCATGAAAACATACTGCCATAGGAGATGTTATGACTGACCGGAAAACAATTGCAATTTTTGGATATGGAACCGGGCTCGGCGCGTCCGTCGCGAGACGTTACGGTAAGGCTGGATTCAGGGTCGCCCTTGTTGCTCGCAATGCTCAATCCCTCAGCGAGAGGGTAGACGAACTGCTGGCGCAAGGGGTGGATGCCAGGGCCTTTCCTGCCGACCTCAACGAGATTGAAGCAATCCCGGCTCTGGTCCGTGATATCGAAGATAAGGCCGGTCCCATTCATACCGCGATTTTTGCGCCTGTCGGCAATTTCCGGATGCTTCCAGCGGTCGATCTGACATCAGCTTCGCTGAGAGAACTCACCAATATCCTGACATTCGCACCGGTTGAGGTTGTCAGGGCAGTATTGCCTGGGATGCTCGCTCGCGGCGATGGCGCGATCGTCATTGCGGATGGTCTTTCGGCCGTAACACCAATGCCGGGGCTAAGCGGCCCGGGCCCCGCTTTTGCTGCCACACGCAATTACATTCTTGGCCTTCACGATGAGATCAGGGATCGCGGAGTGTTCGCCGGAATGCTTCACATCGGAGCGATGATTGACAACTCCACGGGACTTCGTGCGGCAGTCGCCAACGGCCTGCCTGTCGGTGACGGGCGTTTTCCAACGATCGATCCTGACACACTTGCCCAGGAGATCTGGTCGCTCACAACCGAGCGGACCCATGCCGAAGCGATCCTGCCTGCGCAACATCACCAGCATTGAAGTGATTTGACTATTGATCGCAGGCAGCGACGATGCTGCTGCCTGCGATCAAGACGAGCTTGGTGGCGAGGGAGCCGACCGGTGGCTGACGATTGTGTTTACGACGGATGAGGAATGGGCGATCTGAGCGGGACACCCGAGACTGGCCGCACGCAGTGCTTGAAAATAAGGACATCGACGCCCGAAAATCGGCGGTCGCAGCGCAGGGTCAGTGTTAGCAGTTTTCCGGATTGTTGCAGCGGCTTCGGCCGCCTGTAACGACTGATTGGATGAGCAAAAGCTCGGCAATATCGATCACAGGAGAGACCGCGATGAACAGTCAAATCGAACGTGCGGAAATATTCCGCAGCTTGCACATTCCGGGTGATCCCATCGTCCTCTACAACATCTGGGATGCGGGAAGTGCGGTGGCCGTTGCGCGTGGCGGGGCGAAGGCGATAGCCACCGGAAGCTGGTCTGTCGCCGCGGCACAGGGTTATTCGGATGGTGAGGAAATGCCGCTGGATGACGCATTGTCAGTCGTCGCGCGCATAACGAAATGTGTCGATCTGCCTCTCACCGTGGATTTTGAAGGCGGTTATGCAGATGATCCCGCCGCCGTCAGGCAGAATGTTGGCCGCCTGTTTGCCCTCGGCGTCATCGGATTGAACTTCGAGGATCAGGTGGTGCACGGCAAGGGTCTGCATGACATCGGTCACCAGTCGGATCGGCTTCGGGCCGTCCGCAGCGCGGCAAGTGATGCCGGTATCCCGGTTTTCATCAATGCGCGAACGGATGTGTTTCTGAAGGCGGCGGAAGGGGTGGATCACGCAACCCTGCTGGACGACGTATTCGCCCGCGAGGCCGCCTATGCAGCAGCAGGCGCGGATGGCTTCTTCGTGCCCGGGCTGAAGGATAAAAAGCTGATCGAGAAAATATGCCGACAGACGACGCTGCCGATCAACGTCATGACATCGGGAGACACGGAAGAAGTTCGCGCATTGGCCTCGCTTGGGGTGGCGCGCATCAGCTTCGGACCCGCTCCATACGCCGAGGTCAGTCGCGATCTGGAAAAACGGGCACGTATTTTTGCTTGAGAGATGATCCGCATCGGGCGCGGCCGGCAGATCGCGCTCGTCTTCGCCATTACCGCCTTTGGGAAACGGGCAATCCAAGAGTTGCAAGCACCACGGCCGCTGCCGGCCCTTGGGAAGCCGCTGCAGCAGCGGACTTCTCACCCAGCTTTTTCATGAAACGGTCGGTGTCAACGAGCGCGCGCCGATGTGTTCCTTCGCCGATCAGTCCGGCGTCGTCGCGGCAGGTCACCCTGAAGAGGAGGGATTTCCCCTCAATCTCGATCAGTTCGATTTCGGCGGTAACCGTCATCCCGATGGCCGTTGCGGCGACGTGACTGACATCGACATGTGTGCCGAGGGTACATTGCCCTGCGTCGAGGAACGGCCGAAGGCCCTGCACACATGTCTGCTCGATGAAGGCGATCATGATTGCAGTCGCCAGAACCGGCGGCATGTCTTGAAAACCCGGCCAGGAATCGTCGATCTCAGGCACGGTGTGGAGGGGCGCGACGCGCAGCTGTTCGATATGACGCAGTCCGACAGCGGGTCGCGGAGGCGTGATGATCTGGCTCATAATGTCCCCAATCGCATGTTGATCGGCCATGAAATTGGCAGCCTCCGCGCCGGATCGCCCCAGAGAGCCGAGATATCGCGCACGAAGTTTTCCAGAATGTCGTCGCGCCCGGCTTCATTGACGCGCCGTACAGCCGACCAGGTCGACAGATAACCCAGAAACTCCCCAAGCTCCCAGACCCGGTCTATCGCCATGTCAGGATAGGGCAGTTCCTCGAACGGAAATTCGATATCGGCATATCCTGAATCGACAAGCTTGCGCTCCGGCGGCCAGTAGGGGCCGATTTCGTCGCGGTAGAATATATCGAACCGGTCCTGAAGCCCTGAAGGCGCCAGTTGCATGATGCCATAGCTGACCAGCGCGATGATTGCACCGTCTTCAGCGATGCGCCGCACCTCGGCATAAAAACGCGGCAGGTCGAACCAGTGGGCCGCCTGCGCCGCCGTTATCAGGCTCACGCTTTTCTCCGGCAGCGGTAGCTTTTCTGCGGGAGCGCAGAGATAGTTGATATTGGTGTGCCGGCGCGTATTCGCAATCTGGTCCTGGCTGGGATCGATACCGATCACCTTGTTGAAATGGTCCGCGAGCTGCCGCGTCAGCTGCCCGTTTCCACATCCGACATCGACGGCACAACCCCGGCCGTCAACGGTTTGCGCGAGAAACCGCGCAAGCCCTGCCGGATATTCCGGTCTGAACAATGCATAGGCGCTGCCGCCCGTGTCGAACCAGTTTTGCGCGGTCATTTCAGTTTTCCTAGTCATGACGTTTTTCTGCTTCTGCCAGCCGATCCGCGAAGCCATGTCGTTCGAGCGCCGCTGCGAGGCTTCCAAGAATTTTCAGAACCGGAAAGCCGATTTCGGCTTCAAGCTCATGGATGGCGCGGAAGGTCGTTTCCCAGTGCGGCTCCAGCTTTTGCAGAAGTTGGAGACCACGCTCGGTCAGCCTCAGACCGCTCTTCCTTCCATCATCCAATGCATGCCGGACAATCAGCCCGTCCTTCAGCATCAGGCCGACCGTCTGGCTGATCGCGCCCTGGGTAAGGCTGCTGGCGGTGGTGATGTCCGTTATCGTCACGGCGCCGGCGCTCAATGCGCGCAGCACCGGCGTGTAGCGCGGGCGATAGTCGAGATCGAGTGCCCGATAACGCTCGGCGGCACCCTGATCGACAAGTTCTCCGACATAACGGAGGAGTTCGCCCAGACCGGGCCTGTGATTGATAACCATGTGAGGTGATTTACATTAGCGCTAATGTAATTTCAAGTGGGACTCGTTGCGCATGTTGAAGTGTTGGAAGTCGCCGTTAAGCGTTCCGTGCAAGGCGGAAGGAAAGCCGAGTTTGATCCATGATAAGGCGAAACGAATGCGCTTGCTATTCCTTGATCGACAGCTGCCGACACCCTTGACGCTTATGCCCGTCGCTTCTATTCTCATGTTTACGTGAACGTAAAAGTAATAAATCAATCGTCAGGTTGTCTGACAATTAAGTGGCGTGCGACATGTTTTGCCGCTATAGAAGCTCGACAAAGGCGTCTTGCTTTGCGAAGACAGGGGAGGCGAACTCCTTGTTGCGCACGGGCTTTTTACCTCGCACCGGCAATGGCCTGCCGATGGTGGAAAGCGGATATAATAACAGCCGGATGGGACCGGCGATCTGAGAGGATGAAATGACGGAAGCGATGGAACTGCCCGAACGCGAAGCGATGGAATTCGACGTTGTGATCGTCGGTGCGGGTCCTGCGGGTCTTGCCGCCGCGATCCGGCTGAAGCAGGTGGAGCCTGAGCTTTCGGTTGTCGTTCTCGAAAAGGGTGCTGAAGTCGGCGCCCATATCCTCTCCGGCGCGGTGGTCGATCCGATCGGCATCGACCGGCTTTTGCCCGGCTGGCGCGAAGAGGAGGGGCATCCCTTCAAGACCGAGGTCAAGGACGACCAGTTCATGTTTTTAGGCCCGGCCGGCTCCATCCGCCTGCCGAATTTCATGATGCCGCCCTTGATGAACAATCACGGCAATTACATCGTCTCGCTCGGCCTCGTCTGTCGATGGCTGGCGGAAAAGGCGGAAGGGCTCGGCGTCGAGATCTATCCGGGCTTTGCCGCCACCGAAGTGCTTTATAATGACGAAGGCGCTGTCATCGGTGTCGCCACCGGTGATATGGGCATCGAAAAGAACGGCGAGCCTGGCCCTGCCTTCACCCGCGGCATGGAACTGCACGGCAAATACGTGCTGATCGGCGAGGGTGTGCGTGGTTCGCTCGCCAAGCAGCTGATTTCCAGGTTTGATCTGTCGAGGGATCGCGAGCCGCAGAAGTTCGGCATCGGCATCAAGGAGCTCTGGCAGGTCAAACCGGAGCACCACAAACAGGGTCTCGTGCAGCATTCCTTCGGCTGGCCGCTGGGTTTCAAGACGGGTGGCGGTTCGTTCCTCTATCATCTCGAGGACAATCTCGTTGCCGTCGGCTTCGTGGTGCATCTCAACTACAAGAACCCCTATCTTTATCCCTTCGAGGAATTCCAGCGCTTCAAGACACACCCGGCCATTCGCGATACGTTCGAGGGCGGCAAGCGCATTTCCTATGGCGCGCGCGCCATCACCGAAGGCGGGTATCAGTCGGTGCCGAAGCTCACTTTCCCGGGCGGCGCGCTGATCGGCTGTTCGGCCGGTCTCGTCAACGTGCCGCGCATCAAGGGCAGCCACAATGCCGTGCTGTCGGGCATGCTGGCGGCGGACAAGATCGCCGCGGCGATTGCAGCCGGCCGCGCCCATGACGAGGTGGCTGAGATCGAGGCCGAATGGCGCGAAGGCGATATCGGCAAGGATCTGAAGCGGGTGCGCAACGTCAAGCCGCTCTGGTCGAAATTCGGCACGCTGGTTGGCGTCGGCCTCGGCGGTCTGGACATGTGGACGAACCAGCTGTTCGGTTTCTCGCTCTTCGGCACGCTGAAGCATGGCAAGACGGATGCGCAGAGCCTCGAGCCGGCTTCGAAGCACAAGCCTATCGCCTATCCGAAGCCGGATGGCGTTCTGACTTTCGACCGCCTGTCCTCGGTATTCCTGTCCTCCACCAACCATGAGGAAGACCAGCCGGTGCATCTTCAGGTGAAGGACATGGAGCTGCAGAAGCGCTCCGAACACGATGTCTATGCCGGTCCTTCGACGCGTTATTGTCCGGCAGGTGTCTACGAGTGGGTGGAGAAGGATGGAGAGGAGGTCTACGTCATCAACGCCCAGAACTGCGTGCACTGCAAGACCTGCGACATCAAGGATCCCAACCAGAACATCAACTGGGTGCCGCCGCAGGGCGGTGAGGGGCCGGTTTACGCCAATATGTGATGGTGGCTAAAAGGGGTGAATTCCCCTCCGTCGTTGTATTCGGGCCTATCCCGTTTCCGCCATTCCGGCCTTGAGCCGGAATCCAGCCGGCGCGCGCCTGCGCGGCGAGAACGCCTTTTCACGGCACAGACGCGCCGTGGCCGGATGCCGGCTCAAGGCCGGCGTGACGAAGGCGAAAGCGTTCTTTGCCCCTGCCTATTTGTGGATTGCTCTTCGATTTCTTACATATAGGATGTTGGGGTGTCCTGCCGTCAACTGGCCCGTGGAATGCGGGATGGAAATGCGGTAACGCCTTGAATGTGCATATGGTCCCCAGGGGCGGCTCACGTTTGCGCCGTCGCTCCGGTGGCAGGGAGTAAGAGAATGCCCGGCTTTCAGAAGCTGAATATCGTGCGGACGACAAGGTTTGGTGCCGCTTTGGCGGCCGGCGTGGTTATTGCCGTTTCGCTGAGCGGCGGTCCGCTGGTGGCTGCCAGCTGCCGCGCCGATGCCATGGCCGGCATCGACTGGCGCGAATGCAACAAGCGTCTCCTGATGCTGGGTGGCAGCAATCTCGATTCGGCGATGCTTTACGGAGCGGACTTTACCTATACCGACCTGCGTGGCTCGTCGATGAAGGGCGCCAATCTCGAAAAGGCGAAACTCATCCGCACGGCGCTGGGGGAGGCGAACCTGCAGGGCGCCAATCTGACCAAGGTGGAAGCTTATCGTAGCGACTTTAGCGCCGCCGACGCCACCAACGCCAAATTTATCAACGCCGAAATGCAGCGCACCAAGTTCGAAAAAACCAAGCTCGACGGTACGGATTTCACCAAGGCCGAACTCGGCCGCGCCGATTTCGAGGGCGCGACGCTGAACGGCTCGAAATTTTCCCTCACCAACCTGTCGCGCGCCCGCTTCGGTGGCGCAACACTCGGCGGCCCGGTGGATTTCACCAGTGCCTTCCTGCTCCTGACGCGCATCGAGGGGGTGGATCTTTCCACCGCGACAGGGCTGGAGCAAAGACAGGTCGATATTGCCTGCGGCGATGCCAAGACAAAATTGCCGAGCGGCCTGACCACGCCCGCATCATGGCCGTGCCCTGAAGATCCGGACGACGACTGACAAGACAAAATCCACGCGAGTTTTTTGCGCGTGGCAGCGGCACAGGGCGGAATTGGCGCGCCCGCACAGGCGGACGCGCCGTCGCGTCGGTCAGAAGCCTGAAAGCACGATCTTGCCCTTGGCCTTGTTGCTCTCGATCAGCGCATGCGCCTTGATGAGATTTGCGGCATTGATAGTGCCGAAGACTTCCGTCAGCGTCGTCTTGATCTTGCCAGCATCGACCAGTTTCGCAACGTGGTTCAGCAGCTTGTGCTGCTCGATCATGTCTGGTGTCTCAAAGACCGCGCGGGCGAACATCATTTCCCAATGGATCGATACGCATTTGCGTTTGAAGGCCATGACATCGAAACCGCCGGCTGGATCGTCGATCAGCGCGAAACGGCCCTGCGGCGCAATGGTCGCCACGCTGTCGGCGGCGTGGATGTCGCTATGGGTGGTTGAAAACACGAAGCCCGGCGCGCCGAGGCCAAGCGCCTCCACCTGCGGGGCAATCGGCTTGCTGTGATCGACGACATGATGCGCGCCGAGGTCTTTCGCCCAGGCCATCGTTTCCGGCCGCGAGGCGGTGGCGATGACGGTAAGGTCCGTCAACGCCCGCAGAAGCTGGATGGCAATTGAACCGACGCCACCGGCGCCACCGATGACCAGAACGGCGTTGGCTGCGCCCGGAACCGGATCCTTCACCCGCAGCCGGTCGAACAACGTCTCGTAAGCGGTGATTGCCGTCAGCGGCAGGGCTGCGGCTTCCTCGAAATTCAGCGATTTCGGCTTTTCGCCGACAATGCGTTCATCGACCAGGTGGAATTCGCTGTTGGAGCCGGGACGGTTGATGACACCGGCGTAAAACACCTCGTCGCCGGGCTTGAACAGCGAGACCTTGTCACCGATGGCCTTCACCACGCCCGCCGCATCGAAACCGAGCACGCGGGTAGCACCATTTTCCGGCGACTGGTTGCGGCGCACCTTGGTGTCAACGGGGTTGACCGAAACGGCCTTCACCTCCACCAGAATGTCGTGCCCCTTCGCCTCCGGCTGCGGCAGGTCGATATCGACAAGCGCATCGCTGGCGGTGATGGGCTGGCTTGTCCTGTAACCGATGGCGCGCATGAACAGTCTCCTTTGCTTGTTTGCGTGCCTCTTACTTGATACATATGAACATCAATCGCAAGAATGCACATTTTGTGATGATACATACAAAAAGGATACTGTGATGTCGCGACCGCGCGCCAAGCTCACCGGCAATTTTCCCGGTTGCCCGGTGGAATCGACCTTGAGTTTTCTCGACGGAAAATGGAAAGGCGTGATCCTTTATCACCTCATCAACGAGGGCACGCTGCGCTTCAACGAGCTGCGCCGCCATATTCCAAGCGTCACCCAGCGCATGCTCACCAAGCAGCTGCGCGAACTGGAGGAGGCGGGTCTGATTTCGCGCACCGTCTTCCCGGTGGTGCCGCCACGTGTGGACTACGCGCTGACGCCGCTTGGCGACACGATGAAGCCGGTGATTTCGGCGCTGAAAAGCTGGGGCGACGCCCATGTCGTCTGCAAGAATGGCGCGAAATACACACAGCTTCCCCAGGCCGAGGAAAAGGCCGCCTGAAAAATCACGGGTAAGACCACGTGCCGCTTTCCATGCTCGCGATGGTGCGATGCAACATGTATTTGCCCCGATTAATGCATAATGCTGCCATCGTGATTCGCAGCAGGGACATCAAAGCACATGAGCATGGGTTGGATGGAGGCCGGATTTCTCGGCCTTTTGCAAGGACTTACGGAATTTCTTCCGATTTCTTCAAGCGCGCATCTGAGGATAGCCGGGGAGTTCCTGCCCTCCGGCGCCGATCCCGGGGCCGCCTTCACCGCGATTACGCAAATCGGCACGGAAATGGCCGTGCTGGTCTATTTCTGGTCGGATATCATGCGCATTGCCGCCGCCTGGCTGCGGCAGAACCTGCGCCTCGGCCCCTATGACAAGGCGGATGCCCGCCTTGGCTGGCTCATCATCGTCGGTTCTGTGCCGATCGTGTTTCTCGGCCTGTTCTTCAAGGATGCCATCGAACATTCGCTGCGCAACCTCTATATCACCGCCGTGATGCTGATCGTCTTCGGCATCGTTCTTGGCATTGCCGACAGGATCGGTGAAAAACGCTACAAGCTGAACCAGCTGATCTGGCGCGACGGTATCCTCTTCGGTTTCGCGCAGGCCATGGCGCTCATCCCCGGCGTCTCGCGCTCGGGCGGCACCATCAGCGCCGGCCTGCTGCTCGGCTACACCCGCGAGGCGGCGGCCCGTTATTCCTTCCTGCTCGCCGTTCCCGCCGTCTTCGGTTCCGGTTTCTACCAGCTCTTCAAGAGCATCGGCGAGGACAATCCGGTCGGCTGGGGGCAGACGGGACTTGCCACCCTGATCGCCTTCATCGTCGGTTATGCGGTTATTGTCGTCTTCCTCAAGCTGGTCTCCACCAAGAGCTACATGCCCTTCGTCTGGTACCGCGTGGTTATCGGCTTCATCCTGCTGGGGCTTCTGGGAACGGGCGCCATCAGCGCCGGCGGGTGAGGGGAGCCGTACTCGCCGTCATCCTCGGGCTTGACCCGAGGATCCATCGTGAGCCGGGTTGTGGATCCTCGGGTCAAGCCCGAGGATGACAATGGCGAGATTTCGATTTGTAAAAGTGAGGCCCGCTCTTTCGAGCGGGCCTTTCGTCTTTTAGAGCAACGTACCGCTCAAGATCACCAGCGCCACCGAGAAGTAGATGACGAGGCCGCTGACATCCACTAGCGTGGCGACGAAGGGGGCAGATGCGCTGGCGGGGTCAAGCCGCAGGCGCTGCAGGATGAAGGGCAGCATGGAGCCGGCAAGCGAACCGAAGGTAACGATGCCGACAAGTGCCGAAAACACGGTGGCGCCCACCAGCAGCCAGTGGTCGCCGTAATCGTAAAAGCCGGCCTGCTGCCAGACCGTGAGCCGCAGGAAGCCGATGGCGCCCAGAATGCAGCCGAGCGTCAGGCCCGTCGGGATTTCCCGAAGCAGCACCCGCCACCAGTCGGAAAGCTTCAGTTCGCCGAGCGCCAGCGCCCGGATGATGAGCGAGGTAGCCTGCGAACCGGAGTTGCCGCCCGAAGACATGATGAGCGGAATGAACAGCGTCAGCACCACGGCCTTTTCCAGCTCGCCCTCGAAATGCTGCATGGCGCTGGCCGTCAGCATTTCGCCGAGAAAGAGCGCTGCGAGCCAGCCGGCGCGCTTGCGGATCATGTCCGGAAAGCCGATCGTCATGTAGGGCTTGCCGAGCGCCTCCATACCACCGAACTTGTGGGCGTCTTCCGTTGTATCGGCGATCATGGTGTCGATCACGTCGTCAACGGTGACGATGCCGAGAATATGCGAGCGGTCATCGACAACGGGCAGCGCCAGCAGGTCGTGCTTGCGGATCAGCCGGGCAACATCCTCCTGCGACATCAGGGGGCTGGCGCAGACGATGCCTTCCTTCGATGCGACAGAGAGGATGGAAGCACCGGCTTCGCCGGTCAGCAGGCGACGCAGCGTCACGACGGTGGAAAGCGTTCCGTCCTGCGCCAGCACATAGATGGCATAGACCGTTTCACGCGACCGCTCGACAACGCGGATGTGCGAAAGGGTCTGTTCCACCGTCCAGTCATCAGGCACGCTGACGAATTCCGTGGTCATGATAGAGCCGGCCGTGCGCGGCGGATACCCCATCAGGTGCTTGATGGAGAGCGCCGTCGTGCGGTCCAGCCGGGAAAACAGCTTTGCGCGCGGTTCTTCGGCCATTTCCGCCATGACGTCGGCAACGCGGTCGTCAGACATCAGGTTGACGAAGCGGGCAGCCTGTTCGACAGGAATATGGGCGATGATGGCGGCTGCGCCGTGCAGTTCGGGCCGGTCGAGAATGGCGACGGCCTTTGCCTGCGGCATGGCGAGCAGGGCGGTTGCGGCTTCGCCGACATCAAGCGTGTTGAGGTGCTCGACGCGTTCGGCAATGGTGGTGGAGCCGGCATTTCCGCTACGAAGAAGACGTGCGGCCTTGCTGGCCCTCTGGGAGAGGTTGTGGAAGTTCATGATTGCTCACCTTTCCGTCGATTCGCCGATAACGGCGAACGCGGTGGTGAGCCGACAGCGGTCGGATCAGTTCACGTTCGCCGGTCTCGGCAAAGGCAATCGACTGCTACTGTCGCTAGACATCTAATGATGCTCCGTTGAAATCCGCGCCGTGCCGCAAGGCATGCGCGTAAGGCCGTGTTGCGCCTGAAACCGAAAAGAGTCAAGCGCCCGATTGTGAAATTTCCGTAAGCTGCGATAGGGTCGGCTCAGGCCGCCTTTTCGCGCCGCTCGACGGTGACGGAAATGAGGAAAACGCCGAGCCCGAGCAGCGACAGAACTGCGCCGACATAACCTGTCGAGGCATAGCCATAACCCATGGCGATGACCAGCCCGCCGAGCCAGGCGCCAAGCGCATTGGCGATGTTGAAGGCGGAGTGGTTGGAGGCGGCGGCCAGCGTCTGGGCATCCTGCGCCACATCCATCAGCCGCGTCTGCACGGCAGGACACGCGGCAAAACCGCAGCCGATCAGGAAGACGCAGAGGCACAACATGAACGGTTCATGCGCCGTCATGCCGAACACGACCATGACCAGCACGTTGAAGGCGAGCATGCCGCCAATCGTGCCGTTGAGCGAGATATCCGCCAGCCGCGAGCCGACCACATTGCCGACATTCATGCCGATGCCAAATAGCGCCAGCACCATGGAGACGGTGGAAACCGGCATCATCGCCACATCAGTGGTGGTCTTGGCGATATAGCTGAACACCGAGAACATGCCGCCGAAACCGACAGACGCGATGGCAAGCGTAAGCCACACCTGCACGCGGCGAAAAGCGCCGAGTTCGCGCCAGACGCTTGCACCTTCCTCCACCCGGTCACGCGGCTGGAACAGCCAGAGCAGGGCGACGGTCAGAAGTGCTATGCCGCCGACCAGCATGAAGGCGGCGCGCCAGGACAGCAGCTGGCCGAAAAAGGTGGCAAGCGGTGTGCCGAGCAGCGTGGCGACGGTGAGGCCGAGCATGACGCGGCCGACGGCGCGGGCGCGTTTATGGATCGGCGCCATCGAGGCCGCCACCAGCGCGGCGACGCCGAAATAGGCGCCATGCGGCAGGCCGGTGATGAAGCGCAGTACGGTGAAGCTCAGAAAGTCAGGTGCGACGGCGCTCAAGATATTGCCGGCTGCAAAAAGCCCCATCAGGCCGAGGAGCAAAGCGCGCCGTGTCATGCGCGCGGCAAGGATGGCGATGATCGGCGCGCCGATGACAACGCCGAGCGCATAGGCCGTGATAACATAACCCGCCTGCGGCACCGTCACGCCATAGGTCGTGGCGACGTCAGGCAACAGGCCCATGATGGCGAATTCGCCGGTGCCGATGCCGAAGCCGCCGGCGGCCAGCGCCAGCTCGATAAGCGCGATGGCAAGCGGCGAGAGCGCCACGGCCGGAGTGTCCGTGTAAACGGTTTCATTCCCCGCTGCGGGACGGGCTTCGGAAATTTTCGACTGGCTCATGATGACCTGAGAAGGGGGAGGACCCCACAGAAAAAAGGGCAAGACCGTATGGGAGCGGTCTGCCCTGACTGGAGATGCGCGGTCATGAAAATGACCTTAAGTGATCCCTAACATGAAATGATGCGTTGCGGTAGAGCGATTCTCGGTAAAAGAGCATCTTCACGCGATGGTGTTCGGAACTCTATATGAAGCCAGGCATTTACGCGCGGCTGCGAACGTTACGGGACCGGGTTGGACATGAAGCTCATTGCAATTTTCAATCGTGATGGCGGCACCTTTCGCACCACCGATATGGACGCCTATTGCGACCACGCCCGTGCGGTCTTTTCCCGGGCGGGGCACCAGATCGAATGCCGTCTGGTTTCCGGAAAGGACATTGTCGAGGAAATGCAACGCGCTGCCGATGAGCCTGATATTGAAGGCATCATTGCCGGTGGTGGCGATGGCACCATTTCGGCCGCCGCCGGCATCGCCTGGAAACAGGGCATTGCGCTCGGCATCGTGCCGGCCGGCACCATGAACCTGTTTGCCCGCTCGCTGAAACTGCCGCTCGACATTCGCCTGGTGCTGGAAACGCTGGCAAATGGCGAGATCGCCAGCGTGGATATAGCCAGCGCCAACGGCCGGCTTTTCGTTCACCAGTTTTCCGCCGGCCTGCATTCGCGCATGGTGCGTTATCGCAACAACCTCGCTTTCGCCTCCCGCCTCGGCAAGATCAAGGCAAGCATCCGCGCGGCCATCAGCGTCATCCTCAATCCGCCGGTCTTCGAGGTGGAATATACCGTCAATGGCGAAACCCAGCACCGCAAGGTCTCGGCCATTTCCGTCTCCAACAATGAATTCGGCCAGAACTCGCTGCTGGTGGCGGATAATGTATCCGGCGGTCATCTCGGTTTTTACCTCACCGATCCGCTGCGCCCTTCCGGTGTCGCAAGGCTTGCCTTCGACATTCTGCGCGGCAGGCTGAAGGAAAACGCCGCCGTGACAGCCATGACGGTGACGGATGTGGAACTGCATTTTCCGAAGAAACGCCACGATGTGCGCTGCGTCATCGATGGCGAATTGCTGCCGATGGAGCGGGATGTGGCGCTGGAGGTGCATGCCGGCGAGTTGAAGGTGCTGGTGGGGCGGGCGTTTTTCGCATAGCGCGAACGGAGTACGTTGGATTGGGTGATCGCCGCTTGTTTCTTCTCCCCGAGGGGGAGAAGTCCGCGGCAGCGGGACGAGGGGGCGAACTCTCCGTCTCTCGCTGGCGTCGCCCCCTCATCCGACCCTTCGGGCCACCTTCTCCCCGGCGGGGAGAAGAAACAAGGGGCGATATCCTGCCCCTTCATTACTGTCCCAAGAACGCCAGCGTCGCCAAATCGAATCCGCTTCACCATGTTAGAAATGAGCGAATGCCGCTTGTTTCTTCTCCCCGAGGGGGAGAAGTCCGCGGCAGCGGGATGAGGGGGCGAGCTCTCCGAATTCCGGCAACCTCGCCCCCTCATCCGACCCTTCGGACCACTTTCTCCCCCTCGGGGAGAAGAAACCCGGCCGCCTCCGTTCGTCCAGGCCGCCCCCTGAAAATCACCAGCCTTGCCAAATCAAAGCCGCCCGGCCATGTTCGGCGGGCGCGGTGGCGTGAGCGCCGTCGCCTTTATGGGAGTGCGATCTGTCATGAATGAAGTCTCCAAGCCGATGTCCAACCTTGCCGCCATCGATGCCGCCCATCACCTCCATCCCTTTTCCGATATGGGCAAACTGAATGCCGCCGGCACCCGCATCATCGAACGGGCCGAAGGGGTGTTCATCTATGACAGTACCGGCAAGAAATACCTCGACGCCTTTGCCGGCCTCTGGTGTGTGAATATTGGCTATGGACGCCGCGAAATCGCTGATGTCGTTCAGAGGCAGATGAACGAACTGCCCTATTACAACGCTTTTTTCGGAACGACCACGCCGCCCGCGACACTTCTGGCGCAGAAGATCGCCTCGCGCGCCGGGCCTGGCATGAACCATGTGTTCTTCACCAATTCCGGTTCGGAAGCCACCGACACCTGGTTCCGCATGGCGCGGGTCTACTGGAAGGCGCTTGGCCATCCGACGAAGACGAAGGTCATTGCCCGCCGCAACGGCTATCACGGCTCGACGGTTGCCGGCGCCTCGCTCGGCGGCATGAAATGGATGCACGAGCAGGGCAACCTGCCGATCGAAGGCGTTGCCCATATCGGCCAGCCCTATTGGTATGCCGAAGGCGGCGATCTTTCGCCCGCCGAATTTGGCCTGAAAGTGGCCCGCGAACTGGATGCGAAGATCGATGAACTCGGCGAGGAAAACGTCGCCGCTTTCGTCGCTGAACCCATTCAGGGGGCAGGCGGCGTCATCGTGCCGCCGGAAACCTATTGGCCGGAAATCGCCCGCATCTGCAAGGCGCGCAATATCCTGCTCGTATCGGATGAGGTGATCTGCGGTTTCGGCCGTCTCGGCTCATGGTTCGGTTACCAGCATTTCGGCGTGGAGCCGGATTTCGCCCCCGTCGCCAAGGGCCTTTCATCCGGTTATCTGCCGATCGGCGGCGTCATCGTTTCCGACCGGGTGGCGGAAGTGATGTTGTCGGAAGTCGGCGACTTCAACCACGGCTTTACCTATTCCGGCCACCCCGTCTGTGCCGCCGCCGCGCTGGAAAACCTTCGCATCATCGAGAATGAGGGTCTGGTGGAGCGGGTGCGCGACGATATCGGTCCGTATTTCTCCAAAGGCTGGAAAAGTCTTGATGATCACGAATTGGTGGGCGAGGCCGTGAATGTCGGCCTGATGGGCGGCCTGCAGATAACGGCCGACAAGGCAATCCGCAGACGTTTCGCCAAGCCCGATGATATCGGTACCGCCGTGCGCAACCATTGCCTGGCAAACGGCCTTGTCATGCGTGCGACTGGCGACCGCATGCTGGCCTCACCGGCGCTGACCATCAGTCGCTCGGAAGTGGATGAGATCATAGAAACGTTGCGCAAGGGGCTCGATCATCTGCGCGATACGCGAGAGCATTTCTAGGAAAAGTCGACACCAGTTTTCCGTTAGAGAATGCGAAAAAAGTTTCCAAGGGAGGAATAATCAGATGGCAGGACAGGAACATCATTACGCCGTGCAGGTGAAATGGACCGGCAATCGCGGCAAGGGCACATCCGGGTACCGCGATTATGAACGCGACTACACGATTTCCACCGCAGGGAAAGCCGATATCGCCGGCTCCTCGGATCCAGCCTTCCGCGGCGATCCCGCCCGCTGGAACCCGGAAGACATGCTGGTCGCCTCGCTCTCGGCTTGCCACAAGCTCTGGTACCTGCATTTCTGCTCGGTCAACGGCATCATCGTTGAAGACTATGTCGACAACGCCGAAGGCACTCTTGTCATGGAAAAAGACGGCGCGGGGCAATTCAGCGAAGTGGTGCTGAAACCGGTCATCACCATCTCGAAGGGCGATCCTGCCCGCGCGGATGAGCTGCACCATGATGCGCATGATAAGTGCTTCATCGCCCGGTCGGTGAATTTTCCGGTGCGGGTGGAGGGGACGGTGAAAGTGGTTTGAGACGGATGCGGCGCGCGATCTGCGCGAGTGGACCGCGGCGGGCAACTTCACGAGAGAATGTCCAGTAAAAGTGCGTAGTTGTTTTGCTGGACATCCGTAAAAATAAAGGGATAGAGCGCTTCCAAAGATCTCGATTTGTCTGAAGCGCTATAGGCTCAGTCATAATTGTTGTTGTCCGCTAAATGCGTTATTTTGCTGTGATTGTATTGTTTCTTTCTCCGTCATTCCGGCCTTGAGCCGGAATCCAGTCAGCCCAAGTCTTTGGGCTGAAAAGACTCTTCTCGCCGCGCGGACGCGCGTCGGCTGGATTCCGGCTCAAGGCCGGAATGACGGAGGTTATGTTCCTTGATGGCAGTGAGAGCATTGAGTGAGTCAACTAGGACTCATCCGTTCTCCAGCTGTCGCGGATTCCATTGAGATTGCCTTCACGGCCGACGTCTCGAAGTTTCCGGTGTATGCGGATGAATTCTCTCAGAGCCATTTCAACCGCCGCTTCGGTGTTGGATAGCCCGGTAATTTCCATAATCTCTGCGATCAGTGCATCATCCAGATCGATCGTTACTCGCATTGCAATGCCTCAAGGTGTCTGGGCCACATCAGCACCTTGAGGGCGAGGATGTGCAATTTTACTGGAACGCCGTCTCGTAAAAGCTTCGAAGCTTGCGCGAATGCAGCGTTTCCGTCGGCATGGCGGCGAGTTTCTGCACGGCGCGGATGCCGATTTGCAGATGCTGGGCGACCTGCGTGCGGTAAAACTCCGTCGCCATGCCCGGCAGCTTCAATTCGCCATGCAGCGGCTTGTCGGAGACGCAGAGCAGGGTGCCGTAGGGCACGCGGAAGCGGAAGCCGTTGGCCGCGATGGTGGCCGATTCCATGTCGAGTGCTATGGCGCGCGACTGCGACAGGCGCTTGACGGGGCCGGCCTGATCGCGAAGTTCCCAGTTGCGGTTGTCGATGGTGGCGACGGTGCCGGTGCGCATGATGCGCTTCAGCTCGAAGCCCTCGTAACCGGTAACTTCCGCCACAGCGCCTTCCAGCGCCAGCTGCACTTCGGCCAGCGCCGGGATTGGCACCCAGACCGGCAGGTCGTCATCAAGCACGTGGTCCTCACGCACATAGGCATGCGCCAGAACATAATCGCCCAGCCGCTGGCTGTTACGCAGGCCGGCGCAATGGCCGACCATCAGCCAGGCATGCGGGCGCAGTACGGCGATATGGTCGGTAATCGTCTTGGCGTTGGAAGGGCCGACGCCGATATTGACCAGCGTGATGCCGGCATGGCCCTTTTTCTTCAGGTGATAGGCAGGCATCTGCGGCAGGCGGGCGAGCACGGCGTCCGTTTCCGGCCTGTCGGAACCGGCATTCGTGATGATGTTGCCCGGCTCCACGAAGGCTGTGTAACCTTCGCCGCCATTCTTCATCATCTGCCGCGCCCATGCGGCGAACTCGTCGATATAGAACTGGTAGTTGGTGAAGAGCACGAAATTCTGGAAATGGCTGGCGCTGGTCGCCGTATAATGGCTGAGGCGGGCAAGCGAATAATCGATGCGCTGCGCGGTAAAGGGCGCAAGCGGTGCGGGTTCGCCCGGCACCTGGTCATATTCGCCATTGGCGATGAGATCATCGGTATTGTTGAGATCGGGCGTATCGAACAGATCGCGCAGCGGCACGTCGGAGAGCGATGATGCGGCCGCCGCCTCGACATAGGCGCCTTCGCCAAAAGCGAAGTGCAGCGGAATGGGTGTGGCCGATTCCGACACCGTGACCGGAACACCGTGGTTCTTCATCAGAAGCCCCAGCTGCTCTTTCAGGTAATGGCGGAACAGCTCCGGCCGGGTGATCGTCGTCGTGTAGACGCCGGGCGCGGTGACGTGGCCATAGGAGAGACGCGAGTCGACATGGCCGAAGGTTGCGGTCTCCAGGCTCACCTGCGGGTAGCAGGCGCGGTAGCGGCCGGCAATCGGCGCGCCTTTGGCAAGGTCGGTGAAGGAATTGATCAGGAACGCCGTATTGCGTTCGTAAAGCGCGGTCAAAGCCTCGACTGCTTCTTTCGGGTCCGTGAAGGACTGCGGCGCGAAAGGCTCGGGGCTGATGAAGGTGAAGGGCGGAATCGTTCGTTTTGCTATTGTCATGGCCCATTATAAGAGGGCAATTTCGACAGGCAAGCGACAGAAATACGAAGAAACTGAAAAGAAACGGAAAAAGCGGCTGGATCGACAAAGCGTGTGCTAGATTCAGCCGAGCGCGCCGCGCTGCAGGCTCATCAGGAGCACAAAACCGGCGCCCTTGGATGCCGGGCGGGGATCGGCCTTGTAAACCGCAAGTCCTGCCACCGGGCCGAGAAAGATCGAGGCCATCAGCACCAGCCGCAGGGCAGAGAACAGGCCGTTTGAAAAAGTGTTGGTCATCGGTCGGTCCTCAAAGTACGACGGGGCAATTGGCGGCGGGCGCCGGGCTGTGCTGGCAGGCAATTGCCGCGCCGGCATTCACCCGCTGAAAACTGCGGTTCGGATTAACGACGAGCGAAGCGAAGGACATGGCGAAGATCGCCATGAGAAACGCGAAGATTGCCAACCGGCTGATCAACTTTGCCATGTCCATTCCCCTTTATTGGAGTTGATGGACAGAGTTTTGCCATACTCGGACTGAACGGACCCTGAGACCCCGGTTCATATGGTGTTCAGGGATGTTAACGGGTGGTGACAGGACAGATTGATGCCGCAATGGCCTCGCTGGAGACCTCGGTCACCCGTCTTTTGATCACGCGGAAGAGGCGGTCACGCGCGCGGCAAGATCGGCCATGAGGGTTTCGAGTGCTTGCGGTTTCGTCACATCGACGACCGGCACGTTATGTTGCTGCGCCGAGGCCAGCATCTCGGTATTCTCCCGCAGCGATCGCTCGATGAAGGCGTCCATGATCCGCCGCTGGCTGGCCGTTGCATCATCGTATCGGGCGTGAGAGTGCATCCTCTCGAGAAGGAAATCATTCCCGGCATGCAGAAAGACACCGGCGATCGCGCTGCCGAGGAGGGGTGATATAAGTTCCGGGCGCAGCGCCGCACCCTCGAAGATCACGGGATTGCCGGTATTGCAGCTGTTGTCGATCCGCGAGCGGATCAGCGGCCAGATGTTCTGGTGATGAATCTTCAGAAACCAGTGGATCGTGTCTGCCGAAAGCTGCGTGTAATATTCCTCCACCGGTGCCGGTATGCCCGGCCAGGGCCTGCCGGGGTGGCGGGCGAGGCTGTCGGTCGATATCGCCTCACAGCTGAGCCGTTCGCTCAAAAGACCGGCAAGGGTGCTTTTGCCCACATGCGAGGTGCCGGCAATCAGGATCGTCGAAAGGGGGAGGGGCATGCGTGGCTCTCGTTGGGGTGCGGCTGGGTGGCCACGATACATCAACGTTCAGGGATGTTCCACGCGGCATCCGTTTGTGGCTCTGGGTGCAAAAAATTTCCCAGTGCCGCGCTGGCTGGTCAGGCCGCGCCTGCTGGCTGGCGGGCAGCCGAAAGTCCACCCGCCGCCTATTCAGTTACAGGCGTGTCCAGGTCTGCGATTTGCACAGAACCTTCAGCACGCAGCCCTTCATGCTCAGTGAATTGCCGGAAACGGTGCCGGAACCGCTATAGGTCTTGTCGTTGGCGGGATCGGTGATCTCACCGGCATAGCTGTTTCCCTTGCCGGAAAGCTTGCCGATCTGTTTTCCGGCATGTTTGCCGGTCTTCAGCGTCACGCAAAAGGCCGTGCCGCAGGGGCCGATCACGGCGGTTTCGCCGCTGGCCGTTTTCCAGTTGCCCTCGATGGCTTCTGCGGCAACAGCAAGGTTGCTGCCCATCATCAGGGCAGCGGCAATCATCATTACACGCTTCATAAAAACTCCTCCCGAAATTTGCGCAGACCCTTCCGAACCGCACCGGTCATGAAGAATGGATGCGCATTAAACCCTGTCCTGCATTGCCGATGGTGTGGCGTCCTGCGACGCGGTCACCTTTTGGCCATGCTATCCTTTGCCTGCCTCATCCTCATAAACAGACAGCCGGATACTATTTTACGTTAACGTAAAAGGAAACAGAAATTTGCCGCCATGGAGAGGCATTTGCGACGGTTTGCGCAGTGGAGACGGTCGAATTTGAAAATCGATGTTTTCATCGTGGTGAACGAAGGGTTTAAATCCAGATGTAAACTTTTCGTAAAAATAGCCTGAAAGTCCTTAATTTCCGCACCTCGTGATATTTAACAAAAACCCAATTTTACCAATCGTTTGCAGTTTGTTTGCGGCCCATTAATCATGCCTTTTAAGCGCCCGTTGAAAGGCTTGCGGCATAGTGAAGTCATCAAAAGCGCAGGGAAAACCTGCCGGCCCGAAGAACAAAAAAGCCGCATAAGACGGCGGTTCTGAAGGTTAGCCTCGTAAAGAAGGCGATTGATGAAACAGGCAGAAGACAGGGATTAAAACGATGGCACGCTTTGAAATTCGCGATATCGAAATGGCAGTTGCCGGTGGCGAAACCCGCGCCGACACCCTTTGCAATCTCGGCCTGGTCTATGCGACCGGCCGGGGCTGCACGGTGGATCTGGTCGCGGCCCACAAATGGCTCAACATCGCCGCGATCCGTGGATCGGAAAGAGCCGCTTCTCTGCGTGCGGATCTCGCCCGCAACATGACCAAGGCGGAACTGGCCGAAGCGCTGCGTGCCGCCCGCGACTGGATGACGATGCACTGATCCATCCAGTTTATCAGTGAGATTTCCGGTCCGGCTCCCTCCAGTCCCGATGACCGGTGCAAACGAAAGTAAACCCGAAGGGGAACGCGGCGAGGGCTTTGAAAAGAAGCTTTTGCGCTGACACATCAAACCGCGACCGGCAGGAACAAGGCCGGCGCGGTTTTCTTATGTCTGGACGTCTCGTCCGGAAAACGATTCGCAGGCAGGGGCTTGCGGGCGGATTTTGAATCGCATTCGCATCACGCTGTAGTGGGGATGAAACCGCTGCGGCAGGCATGGCAGATGCGGTTTTCAAATTGCTTCCTTCTTCCGTCATGCCGGACCTGATCCGGCATCCAGCCACGCCGCGTCTGCGGCGTGAAAGAGTCTTTCGCGATCAAGGACTTGATCGCGCTGGATTCCGGCTCAGGGCCGGAATGACGGAAAGGAAAGCACTAAATATCACCCGATCGCCTTGATAACCTTCGGCAATGCCTGCTCGAAAAGATCGAGCTTGTCGTCTGGCCCGACACTCACGCGAATGCAGCGGTTGAGTGGCGCGACGCCCGGCATGCGGATGAACACGCCATGTTCCATCAGTCCATCGACGATGGCACGGGCATAAGCGCCGTCGCGGTGGCAGTCGATCGTGACGAAATTGGTGGCCGAGGGCAGGGGCAAAAGACCGTTATCGCGGGCGATTGCGGAAATGCGGTCGCGGGCATCGGAAATTTTACCAACGACCTCATGCAGATAGGCCTGATCCTTCAACGCTGCCAAAGCACCCGCGACCGAAATGCGCGCCATGCCGAAATGGTTACGGATCTTGTCGAAGGCTTCGACATTGCCGAGCGTGCCGATGGCATAACCGACGCGCGCGCCGGCCAGCCCATAGGCCTTTGAGAAGGTGCGCATGCGCAGGATGTTCGGCTGGCCGATCAGCGCATCGATTGCCGGCACGGCGCTGGCGGGCGCGGTTTCGCAATAGGCCTCGTCCAGAATGAGCAGGCAGGTTTCCGGCAGCGCGCGCGCAAAGGCAACAACTTCGCTCGCCTCCCACCAGCTTCCCATCGGATTATCCGGATTGGCGAAATAAACGAGCGGCGCATTTTCCCGAATGACGAGATCGAGAAGGCCATCGAGGTCTTCGTGATCGTCGACATATGGCGTGGTCACGAGTTTTCCGCCAAAACCGTTCACATGGTAATTGAAGGTGGGATAACCGCCGAGCGAGGTGACGACAGGCGTGCCGGGCTCGACAATCAGCCTTGCGATCTCACCCAGCAATCCGTCCACGCCGCTGCCGATGGCGATATTACCGCGTGCAACGCCATGATGGATGGCAAGCGCTTCCTTCAATTCGAAATTTTCCGGGTCGCTATACATCCAGGTATCGGCTGCAGCATCCCGCAGGGCCAGAAGCACTGAAGGGGCGGGGCCAAAGCCGCTCTCATTGGCACCGATCCGCGCTTCCACCTTCAGGCCGCGATTCCGCTCGATGGCTTCCGGGCCAACGAAAGGAACGGTTGAAGGGAGCGAGACGGCAAGCGGCGTGAGGCGTGAAAAAGCGGACATTGGCTGAAAGTTCCGGTAGCTGTGTTTGAAAACCCGGCTCACAATAGGTGCAAAAAAACCGGACGCAAGCCGCGCCCGGTTATCCGATGGCTGTTTTGGAACAGTTTTTCCGCCCCCGTGCCGCCCGTCGTGCCCGCTCAGGCGCTGGTTTCGAAACTCAACCGGCGCACATGGTGCAGGAATTCCGCATCGATCAGCATGTTGAAACCGATGGTCACCTTTTCCTCTTCCCGGCGGATCAGCGTGCAGCCGATCTCATCTCGAATACCCAGAATTTCCAGATAGAAATTGGCGGGCATTTCCAGGTGGGGGCTGACCTCGATCTCTGCGCCATAAAGAGAAATGGTGCGCACGAGGCAGCGCAGGGTGTCGCTGGCGCTGAGATGATGCCCGATAAAGGTGATCTTGCCGGGCCGGTCGATCTGAAATTTCTCGTACTTCTCGTCCTGGGGGACGTTCTGACGGGGATCCATATGCAAAGCCATGACAACCTCCCGGATTGCCTCTCCTGATGCTGATTTTAACGCGGCTTCCTTGCCAGGTCGTGAAGGAAATTGGCGCAATTGTCTGTTGTCCGTCTCGACATGGGCCAATCGTCCTTTCGCAAGCCGATGTTTCCCTTGATAGAATGCGCTTGGCTCGGTCCGGTTGCAGGCGTGTCGCAGCCTGTGCTGATAATGTGTCATGCTTGCACCGGGCTGGCGTCGCAGCGTGGTTGACGCGGGCCGTACTTGGCGTTACGCCTGATCCGGCAATATGGCTTCGCGAGCATGGCAGGGTTGGCCCATCGCGATTCGTGTCTGGGAGTGGAATGTGACGGGAAGGCTGGTAATCGTCGGGGCGGGGCAGGCCGCTTTCGCGCTGGCGGCAAAGCTCCGGGCGCTGAAGGATGAGCGTCCCATCACCATCATCGGCTCCGAGGATGCCTATCCCTACCAGCGGCCGCCGCTCTCTAAAAAATACCTTCTCGGCGAGATGAGTTTTGACCGGCTGATGTTCCGCCCGCAGGAGTGGTACGCGGACAATAATGTCGATATCCGACTGTCCACATGGGTGGAAGATATCGACCGCAGGGCCAAAACGGTGCGCATGCAGGATGGCAGCACGCTCGCCTATGACAAGCTGGTGCTGGCGACCGGGGCCGCACCCCGCCTGCTGCCCGCCAGCATCGGCGGCGATCTGGAAGGGGTCTTGACCGTTCGCGACAAGCGCGACGCTGACCGGCTGATGGAAGAAATGAAGCCGGGCCGCAGGTTGCTGGTGATCGGCGGCGGTTATATCGGCCTTGAAGCGGCGGCGGTTGCCCGCAAGCTCGGCCTCGATGTGACGCTGATCGAAATGGCCGACCGTATTCTCCAGCGCGTGGCGGCGAAAGAAACCGCCGATATCATGCGCGGCATCCATCAGGCGAACGGCGTTTCTATTCGCGAAAAGACCGGCCTCGTGCGCCTTGTCGGCATGGATGGCCGGGTGGCCGCCGCCGAACTGTCCGATGGCTCGATGCTTGATGTGGATTTCGTCATCGTCGGCATCGGCGTGACACCGAATGACCGGCTTGCCCGCGAATCGGGCCTCGATGTCGGCAACGGCATTGTGGTGGATAACCATACCCGCACATCCGACCGGGACATTCACGCGGTGGGCGATTGCGCCCTGCTGCCATGGCGCGGCCAGCACGTGCGTCTCGAATCAGTCCAGAATGCCGTCGATCAGGCCGAGGCGACAGCTGCCGTGCTTGCCGGCACTGAAACCGCCTATGAGGCGAAACCCTGGTTCTGGTCGGATCAATATGAGGTGAAGCTGCAGATCGCCGGCTTCAATCTCGGTTATGACGAGACGGTATTGCGGCCCGGTGCTCGTGAAGGCAGCTGGTCGGTCTGGTATTTCCGCGACGGGCGTTTCGTGGCGGTGGATGCCGTCAACGATGCCAAGGCCTATGTCGCGGGCAAGAAACTGCTCGATACCGGTGTGGAACCGGATCGCGCCATCCTGGCGGACGCCTCCGCCGATCTGAAATTATTGCTCTCCTGAGGACATCATGCCTGCTCCCGAAAACCGTTTCAAATCCGCCATCCATGCCGGCAAGCCGCAGATCGGCCTCTGGCTCGACATGGGCGAGGCCATCGCGGCGGAAATCGCCGGAACGGCGGGTTTCGACTGGCTGGTGATCGATGGCGAGCACGGGCCGAACGATCTGCGCAGCATCATCGACCAGCTGCGCGCGCTTGCCACGTCGCCGGCAGAACCCGTGGTGCGCGTGCCAGTGGGCGAAAGCTGGATGATCAAGCAGCTTCTGGATGCAGGCGCACGCACGCTTCTGGTGCCGATGGTCGATTCGGCCGCGCAGGCGGAAGCTTTGGTCAGCGCCATGCATTATCCGCCGCGCGGCATTCGCGGCATGGGGGCAGCCGTTGCCCGCGCGTCAGCCTTCAACACCATAACCGATTACGCCGACAGCGCCTCCGATAGCGTCTGTCTGCTGGTGCAGGCCGAAACGCGCGCCGCGATCAACGATCTCGACAATATCCTTGCCGTGGAAGGGGTGGATGGCGTCTTCATCGGCCCGGCGGATCTCGCTGCCGACATGGGTTATCTCGGCAGGATCGACGAGCCGGAAGTGCAGGCGGTGATCGAAGCCGCGATCGTCAAGATCGTTGCGGCCGGCAAGGCCGCCGGCATTCTCACCTTTAACGAGACCTATAATCGCCGTTATCTCGAACTCGGTGCGTCCTTCGTCGCCGTCGGCGCCGATGTCACGGAATTCGCCAACGCCCTGCGCGCCCTGTCCGGCCGCTACAAGGGCGGGGCAGCGCCGGCGCCTTCCAGATCGGGCTACTAAGCCTCAATCATCGTTGCTGGCATTCAGCTTTTCTGGCGGAATGCCTTCTTCGCCGGAAGCGAGGTAACCGCTGTTGATAAGGGCGGCGCGGACGATGCGCTGGAGGGCCTCGTCCCTGTCGATGCCATGATCTCTGGCAAAATCCGCCAATGCCTCTTCAAGATCGTCGCTGAACAGCATTTCTGGCCCCCATTCTGGTTGTCTTTAAATCAATGCAAAAAAGGCAAGGCGGGACTTTGCCGCCTTGCCTGAATTCTAACGCTCGTGCGGTATTCAGCGCCAGCGATAAAGGCTGCTGTTCGACGAGTTCTGCTGCGTGCCGGCACCAACCGCATAACCGATTGCAAAACCGAGTGCGCCGACGATCGTCAGCAGCGAGGTTGCCGTGCCGGGATTTTCCTTCACCGCTTCCACCACATTCTGGCCCTGGGCACGCACATTGCTCGCAGCCTTGCGAACACGGCCGCGTGCCTCATCCAGAAATTCGGATGCATCCTCACCCACGCCTTCCGCACGGGCGGAAACGGACTTGGAAAGCGACGAGATTTGCGAGCGCAGCTCGGCAATCTGGTTTTCGATCGTGTCTTCGACAACATTCAGTTTGGTCTGAGCCATTAGAAACACCTCTTTTGTTACCGAAGCGAGAACGTGCCGGCCTTAAAGAAGTTCCCGAATTGCCCGCAAAGTTTCGCGCGTGGCTGTTCAGCCAACAGGTTTTTCGGCTTCTTGGCGAAAAACCCTTGCATTCATTTTTTTTACGCAATAATCAGGCCGCACCGGAGAGGTGGCCGAGTGGTCGAAGGCGCTCCCCTGCTAAGGGAGTATACGTCAAAAGCGTATCGTGGGTTCGAATCCCATCCTCTCCGCCATCAAATTTTCCCAGGACTTATATTGTTGGACAAAATCAGGCTGACTGGTTTGTTGTTCATTTGTCTGTGCGTTGCAGGCCGCCTCCAGGTTGCAGCCACGCTTCGCCTTTTTTATCGTAAAGCCGAATGCGCGTTGATGGTCCCTCCAGTAGTCTGGAGTGGAGCCAGCTGCGCGATCACGCATATTTTAGAAATTTGATCCGGTGTTTTGCGCGGATGATCAAGGATACATCTCGTTCTTTGACAAAGAGCACCTATCTAGGTTTTTCAGGCATGCGAAGGAGATTTGATGATCGACGAATACGGCCCCTACGTGCAGATGGGCACGCTTGCGGAGCAGATGGCCACTCGGTTCCAGATGGACGCGAATCTTGAACTGGGATCGCATCTGTCGCACTACATGGATGAGGTCGAAGTGAACATCGCCGCCGACCGCTTTGACCATGTGGGTTTCATGAACAAGATCCGTGGGCGACTGACAATGACACTGGCAACAGCCGCCGAGCCTCGCCGCCGGGAGTTCCTGCACGCCGTTGTGGTCGCGCTTCAAGAGCGCATCGATCGACATTCGCTCGATGTGGCGGTGGATGGCGTCTAAGTGTTGTGACCGGCCCGTTCTGAGCGCAGGGGGCCGGTCAATCCCCACGGTTGATTTTTAAGGCTGGGCCAGTTCGTAAATCCAGCTGGCATCGCGGCCCCCATAGGGGCTGCCACGACAACGAGATCTCCAGGACGGAAGCACAAAAGGAAAGCGCCTGCGTCAACAAGGTACAGCCCCCGCCGAGAGCAAATCAGTTTGCCAAATCGCCGACATCTTCCGCTTCTCGAATCATTATCGGGTGAATCAGTCGTCGGGCGAAGGGTTTTCCCGCCGTTTCCTGACAGACGCATCCGCGTGGTGTCATGTGGAACGATAGATCAAAGCAAAAATTTCTCCCACATGCCGCCGGCAGAGCAACACATCGCCGAAAAGGCCGGTAGTTTAGAAAGACCTTGTTAACCGCGCTAACTAACGGATTTTCAAGGAAATTCTTAACGCATCGTAAAAGCCTAGGTCGGTCGCTGTGGCGCTGTGTGTTGTTTCCGCAACAAACCGAAATGAAGCATATACGTAAATGCTATTTATCGGATGTTCGCGATTGCAAGCGGCGAAACCTTTTGTATTTTCACGACCAGAAGCGAGGCGGTGGATCGTTTGGCTTCTAAGAACACGGGAATGGGGCAGGGAATGCTGTCCTTCAGCGAAAGAACCCAGACCCTTTTAAAAACTTTGACTGGAGGTCAACCATGAACATCAAGAGCCTTCTGATCGGCTCCGCTGCGGCTCTCGCAGCAGTATCCGGCGCCCAGGCTGCTGACGCTATCGTCGCTGCTGAGCCTGAGCCCCTCGAATACGTTCGCGTTTGCGACGCTTTCGGCACCGGTTTCTTCTACATCCCCGGCACCGAAACCTGCCTGAAGTTCCAGGGCTACGTTCGTTTCCAGACCGACTTCAACCGTGGTACTCCGGCAAACGGTCGTACGTCTGACTGGAACAGCTTCACGCGCGCTCAGTTCGAAGTTGACACCCGCACCGACACCGAGCTCGGCGCTCTGCGTGGCTTCATCGGCTTCCGTGGCAATGCTGACAACGGTTCGTCCTCTTCTTCGAGCGTTTTCGTTGACCAGGCTTTCATCGAGCTCGGCGGCCTGAAGGTCGGTAAGTTCTACAGCTGGTGGGACGATAGCCTCTCTGGCGAAACGGACGAGCTGTCCTCCAACGCTCTGTTCAACTCCATTCGTTACACCTACGACGCTGGTTCTTTCTGGGCAGGCGTTTCGGTTGACGAACTGCAGGGCGTAACTGTTGGTGCGTTCAACGAATCTGACAACAACGTTGGTGTTGCTCTCGGCGTTGGCGCCAAGCTCGGCGCTGCTTCCTTCCAGCTCATCGGTGGCTACGACACCGACCGCGAAAACGGCTCTGTACGCCTGATCGCAACGGCTGACGTTGGTCCGGGCACGCTTGGCCTGGCTGGTGTTTGGGCTTCCGGAGCAAACGCTTACTACAACGTCTCCGAGTGGGCGGTTGCTGCGGAATATGCCATCAAGGCAACCGACAAGCTGACGATCACCCCCGGCGTTCAGTACTACGGCAACTACGGCCTGGTTTCCTGGGATGACTTCTCGAACGACGACGGCTGGACAGCTGGTCTGACGCTCGACTACAAGATCACGCAGGGCCTCTCCACGAAGATCGCTGTTAACTACGTTGACATCGACAACCGTGACGACCAGGTTAAGGGTTTCGTTCGCCTTCAGCGTTCGTTCTAATCTGATCTGACATTGTCAGTGATGGAAAGCCCGGCTCTCGAGCCGGGCTTTTTCGTTTTTGTAACGCCCGTCCGGCAAGAGGGGTAGGGATGCATCGCCACGCCGGTGGCCGGGTGCCGCCAATTGGCTGTAATGTTCGACCGGCGTCGCAGCGGATGGCTGGCCTCTGACGGCAATTGCGGCTGCTGATTCGTTCGGAATCCTCTGCCTCCGGAAATGTATGAAGGCGAGACGATAAGTCGATTCTGAGCGCTACCTGTGAATTCTGAAGAGCCGCAGATCGCTTTTTGGACAATCTCACATGGCCTGATTGCGTCGGTATTTTGTTTATGCGACGGATTTGACTCATGAAGAAGATTTGCCGTTTTCCGCAAGTGTTTGAAATAAATCAAAAATTAACGATTCTTTAAGAAGTGGACCGGGGTCGGTTAGAATTGTAGCTATTTCGCAACAATGAAAAACTAAGGACACCTTACTGTCTTCCTTTCGTCATGATTACGATTGCCCGCCCGCCCGGTTTTGGCTCTAATCAGCTACATAAGCGGCACGCATTCCTTAGTGCTTTCCCACCCGCTGCTTAGAAGATTAAGCGTTTGACTGGAGGTCAACCATGAACATTAAGAGCCTTCTCATCGGCTCCGCTGCAGCTCTCGCAGCAGTATCCGGCGCACAGGCCGCTGACGCTATCGTCGCTGCCGAGCCTGAGCCCCTCGAATACGTTCGCGTTTGCGACGCTTTCGGCACCGGCTTCTTCTATATCCCAGGCACCGAAACCTGCCTGAAGTTCGGCGGTTACATCCGTTTCCAGACCGACTTCAACCGCGGTAACCCGGCTACCAATGGCCGTACGTCTGACTGGAACAGCTTCACGCGCGCTCAGTTCGAAGTTGACACCCGCACCGACACCGAGCTCGGCGCTCTGCGTGGCTTCATCGGCTTCCGTGGCAATGCTGACGGTGGTTCTTCTTCTTCTTCGAGCGTTTTCGTTGACCAGGCCTTTATCGAACTCGGCGGCCTGAAGGTCGGTAAGTTCTACAGCTGGTGGGATGACGATCTGAACGGTGAAACCGACATTCTGTCGACCAACACCCTGTTCAACTCGATCAAGTACACCTACGATGCAGGTTCTTTCCAGGCTGCACTCTCGGTTGATGAACTGCAGGGCCAGTACGGTCAGTATCAGTATGATCCCGACAACAACGTCGGCATCGGCGGCATGATCGGCGGCAAGTTCGGCGCTGTTACGGCTAACCTGATCGCTAGCTACGACTTCGACGCAGAAAACGTTGCTATCCGTGGCATGCTGTTCGCGGACATCGGTCCGGGCACCTTTGGCCTCGCCGGTGTATGGGCTTCGGGCGACAACGCTTACTACGCGAAGTCTGAATGGGCTGTTGCTGTTGAGTACGCGATCAAGGCTACCGATCGCCTGACGCTTACTCCCGGCTTCGAATACCTCAGCAAGCTGGACGTGAACCCACTTGACGGCGACTTCACTGGCGACCGTGATGCTTGGACTGCTGGTCTGACGGTTGACTACAAGATCACCGAAGGTCTGAGCACCAAGATCACCGCCAACTACTACGATGAAGATGGCGCTGACGACCAGGTCACCGGTTTCGTTCGCCTTCAGCGCACGTTCTAATCTGATCTGACATTGTCAGTGATGGAAACCCTGGCAGAAATGCCGGGGTTTTTCGTTTGGATGCTTCACATATCGAAGCGTGCGCTACTCGGATCTGGAAAATAAAAAAAAGCACCGGGCCAGCCGGTGCTCGAATGCTCTGGGATGACCTTCGCCGGTTATACCGGTTTACCCCGCACGGCCATGGCGCAGATCATCGACAATATCGGCCTGTTGTCCAAGCCGGGTCTTGTAGACCTGATAATTCTCCATCACCCGCTGCACATAATTGCGCGTTTCGGGGAAGGGGATGCGTTCGATCCAGTCCACCACCTCATCGATGGGCTTGCCGCGCGGATCTCCGTAGCGGGCAATCCATTCCGGCACGCGTTTCGGACCGGCATTATAAGCGATGAAGGTGAGGATGTAGGAACCGCCGAAACTGTCGATCTGCTCGCCAAGATAATGGGCGCCGAGCGTGGCGTTGTAGCCGGCATCGCTGGTCAACATTGCCTGTGTGTAGGGCAGGCCGTGGCGCCCGGCCACGCCCTTGGCGGTTCCCGGCAGCAATTGCAGCAGCCCGCGGGCATTGGCAGCGGAGACGGCGGAGGGGTTGAAGGCGCTCTCCTGCCGGGCGATGGCATAGGCGAGCGCCTTGCCGGAGCCGGCAATATTGGCGCTGGCGGGAATGACGCCGAGCGGATAGGCAAGTGCTGCCGCATCGATGCCGCGGCTGAAGGCCGTCTTGCCGATCTGCAGCGAAACCTGATGATTGCCGTTGCCTTCCGCCCTTGCCGCCAGAATGGCAAGCTCGCCGGGGCTGTCCAGCTGGTCGGCCAGCGAGCGGTAAAGACTGTCGGCCCGCCAGCCATAACCGGCGGCCTCCAGCCGGTCGATGGCGCGCACGGCCTCACGACCGGCAAAGCGTTCCCGGTCACCGGTGCTTGGGCTCGGATAGGTGACGTTCAGCGTCGTGGTGCCGATTCGTGCGGCGGCCAGCTGGCCATAAAACGTGCCGGGGTGGGCCGCGGACTTGGTGAAGAAGTCACGGGCATTGCCCGGTCCGCCCGCTTCCGCCGACCGCCCGAGCCAGTAATAGGCGCGTGAGGCGGAAAGCGGCCGGTTTGAGGTCTGCAACAATGTGTTGAAGTGACGTGAAGCTGCCGCCGGATCGCGCAGCGCTCTCAGCGCATACCAGCCGGCATGGAACTCCGCATCGGCGATGTCGACGGGCGAGGTGGCCGAATGATTGGCGACGATGCGATAGGCTTCGGCAAAATCGCCGAGATCGGCAAGCCCGCGCGCGATGATACGCCGCTCATTCCACCACTCGCCGGCATTGACGAGTTTGGCCGCCTCTTTGGGGGCCTGCCGAAGAAGGGCGGCCGCTTCAGGATATTTCTGCTGGTTGCGCAGGTTTTCTATGCGCGCGAAGAGAAAAGCGGGATCGCTGCGCCAATTGGCGTCAACCTTGCCCAGCAAGGCGCCGACAGTGGCGGATCGCTGCAGAACGGCGGCCCAGGCATTATAAAGCGACTGCGCCTTGCCGAGATCACCGAAACGCTTCGCCTGGCCGATGCGGCTGCGATACATCAGATAATCCATGCGCGCCTTGTGATCGGCGGGCGTCAGATAGGCGGGAAACTCGGCGAGAACACGGTCTTCCATGTCCTTGTCCATACCTTCGCTGACCCAGAGCTGGCGAATGAGGCGCTGGGAGTCCACCGCCTTGCCGGAGGAGGCGAGTGCCTTGGCGAGAACGACGGTGCCCTCGGCCGTTTCCGGCCGGCTGCTGCCGAAGGCGGCGAGTACCTGAGGTACCGGTGGATCTTCGCGATAAAGCGCTTTTTCAGAATTGGCCCGCAGGGTGGCGGCACCCGGCCAGCCGGAAAGCTCGCGCTGGGCGGCGGCAATTTCGGATGAAGGCACATCCTTCTGGCCGGAAACGGCAATTGCCCAGCTGAGAATATGCCGGTCCAGGCTGCCGGTTGGCATGGCGTTGCGCAACGCAATCGCCCGCGTCGCATCGCGGCTGGAAAGCGCGTCGAGGCCGGCCTTCAGCTGGCCTGCATCATCGGGGCGGTTGAGGCGCGGTATGGCGCCGGTAATCTCGGGCGAGGCGGGCATGAAGGCGGGAACGGTCGGCGCATTCGGCTTCACATAGGGAAGCGGCACCGCGCCTTCCGGCAGCGGCCCGGCCAGCGCGTTCCAAACGGTTGCGGCGAGGCCCGCCGCCATCAATCCCCAAACTGTTTTTTTCATACCGTTCTTCATCGCCAGACGGAAACAATCGACCTTCTTGTACTGTCGTTCTTGTATTGTCGTTTCATTGCAGCGGGATTGCGTAAATCGCTCAAGGCGTGGCCTCGTATTCCGCTCTCGTGTTCTGCATTGAATCTACGGAGATTGAGATTAACGAAACCTTAACCGCCCCCCCGCGCAATCCCATCAACTTTTATTCACCGGCCCGCGAGCGGCCTGCAATTTCACCGCCGCGATTTTTTAACTGTGGTGTGACGTTTCCGGACTGTCACACTTCCGACAATTTCGGACAAAATAGGCTGCCTTTGCGCTTGTCGGCGCCAAGGGCTGGCACTAATGTGTGCCGGTTTTAACCATCGAATGCGGCCGAAGCATGAACCGGCTCGGCGCCAGGAGCTTTGCATGTTCAAGGGATCAATTCCCGCCCTCATTACTCCGTTCACGGACAATGGTGCCGTGGACGAACAGGCCTTTGCCGCCCATGTGGAATGGCAGATCGCCGAAGGCAGCAAGGGCCTTGTGCCCGTGGGTACGACGGGGGAATCCCCGACGCTTTCCCACGACGAGCACAAACGGGTCGTTGAACTCTGCATCGAGGTTGCGGCGAAACGGGTTCCGGTCATTGCGGGCGCAGGCTCCAACAATACCGATGAAGCAATAGAGCTTGCGCTGCACGCGCAGGAAGCCGGCGCGGATGCGCTGCTGGTGGTGACGCCCTATTACAACAAGCCGACGCAGAAGGGCCTGTTTGCCCATTTCTCGGCTGTTGCCGAAGCGGTGAAACTGCCGATCGTCATCTACAATATCCCGCCGCGCTCGGTGGTGGACATGTCGCCGGAAACCATGGGTGCGCTAGTCAAGGCGCATAAGAACATCGTCGGCGTCAAGGATGCAACGGGCAAGCTCGACCGCGTTTCCGAACAGCGCATTTCCTGCGGCAAGGATTTCATCCAGCTCTCGGGCGAAGATGGCACGGCACTTGGTTTCAACGCCCATGGCGGCGTCGGCTGCATTTCGGTTACGGCCAATGTGGCGCCGCGCCTCTGTTCGGAATTCCAGGCGGCGATGCTGGCAGGTGACTATGCCAAGGCTCTGGAGTATCAGGATCGCCTGATGCCGCTGCACAAGGCGATCTTCATGGAGCCCGGTGTCTGCGGCACGAAATATGCGCTGTCGAAGACACGGGGCGGCAACCGCCGGGTCCGTTCCCCCTTGATGAGCACGCTGGAGCCGGCGACCGAAGCAGCCATCGATGCGGCGCTGAAACATGCCGGCCTGATGAACTAAGAGACGCCTGAAAGCCTTAAAGGCGCGCAATGGGCCCGCTTCGCGACAGAAGCGGTTCCGCGCGCCTTTTCTTTTTGCGACGACGATACTAAATAGAGCATGTCTCCCAAAAGTGGGCACCGGTTTTGGGACAAAGACGTGCGGAAAAGCAGGAACCATATCTCGAAAACCGCTCCGGCCGGCAGGCTGCGGCGCAATAAGAAAAACAAGGGATTGAAATATCATGGCCCCCAAAGGCAGCCAGCGCGTGGTGAACAAGATCGTTGCGGAAAACCGCAAGGCTCGTTTCAACTACGAAATCATCGACACCTATGAGGCAGGCCTCGTGCTGACCGGCACCGAGGTCAAGTCGCTGCGCGAGGGCAAGGCGAATATTGCCGAATCCTATGCCTCGGATGAGGGCGATGAAATCTGGCTGATCAATTCCCACCTGCCGGAATATCTGCAGGCCAACCGGTTCAACCACGAGCCGCGCCGCCGCCGCAAGCTGCTTTTGAGCAAACGCGAAATCAGCCGCCTGCGGGCCGGTATCAACCGCGATGGCATGACGCTGGTGCCGCTGAAGGTCTATTTCAACGAAAAGGGCCGCGCGAAGCTGGAACTGGCGCTCGCCAAGGGCAAGAAGCTGCACGACAAGCGCGAGACCGAGAAGGAACGCGACTGGAACCGGCAGAAGTCCCGGCTGCTGAAGGGCAACAACGCCTGAGCGGCAGGAAATTTCGCGGCCTAGAGGATAGCGGCCTTTCGCCACTTGTTCTTCCGTCATGCCGGACTTGATCCGGCATCCAGCCACAGCGCGTCTGCGCTGTGGAACGAGCCCTTTCAGCCCAAGGACTTGGGCTGGCTGGATCCCGGCTCAAGGCCGGGATGACGGGGTGAATGTAGTCTTGTCGTAGTTCAAGCAGCCCGATATGTCCGCTCCACATGGTTCCTCGAAGCCGAGACGCTGAACCGGCTGACAAGTGCCGCCAGATTGGCGCTGACATCGCTCAGATTATGCGTGGCCGCATTGGTTTCTTCCACCATGGCCGCATTCTTCTGGGTCAGATTGTCCATGCTGTTGATCGCGGCGCTGATTTCCTGAATGCCGACGGACTGTTCCTGCGCCGCCTTGGTCAGCGAGGCGATATGTTCCTGAATGTGATCCACCTTGTTGCCGATCGTATTCAGGGATTCGCCCGTCTTGTTGACCAGCGAGACACCCTGCATAACATCGTCGGAAGATTTGGCGATCAGCGTCTTGATTTCCTTGGCGGCGGTGGCCGAACGCTGGGCCAGTTCGCGCACCTCCTGGGCGACGACGGCAAAACCCTTGCCGGCCTCACCGGCGCGGGCGGCCTCCACGCCGGCATTCAGGGCCAGAAGATTGGTCTGGAACGAGATCTCGTCGATGACGGAAATGATCTGGGTGATCTTCTGCGACGATTCCTCGATGGCGCCCATCGCCTTGACGGCTTCCGTCACCACATCGCGGGAGCGCGCTGCCTCAACGGCCGAGCTTTCGACGATGGCCTTGGCCTCTTCCGAGCGCTGCGCCGAGAGTTTGGAAATGGTGGTGATTTCCTCGACGGCTGCGGCGGTTTCCTCAAGGGCGGCGGCCTGCTGTTCGGTTCTGCGGGCCATGTCGTCGGTCGCAGAGGTCAGCTCGCGGGTGTTGCCGGAAATCTTGTTGGCCTCTTCGACGATCTGCCCAAAGGCACCAGAGAGATTGCCGACCGCGGCGTTGAAATTGGCGATCAGCCCTTCAAATTGCGGCGCGGTCTTTTCCGTGATGCTGGAGGTGAGGTCGCCATTGGCCAGCTTGTTCAGCGCATTGTTGAGCAGTTCGAGAACGTGTTCCTGTTCCTTCTTCATCTGCGCCTGCTCAGCTTCCACCTTCAGCCGCTCGGCGGCCAGCACGTCGAGATAGACGGAGATCGAATAGTCCATGTCGAGAAGCGCGGCCTTGATGGTGGCAGACAGCCCGTCCTTCAGCTTCCTGGCCTTCTTCTCCATGAAGAGGCCCTTCAGTTCGGACTCGATGACCGCCTTGACGATGCCGTCAAGCATCAGCGCATAACCGCCAATATACCAGCGCGGCTCCAGCCCCAGTCTTGCATGGGTGCGGCCGATGGCGGTGACGGCGTCGGTGTAATCGTCGTTGAACGTGCCGGAGGCGATCCGCGCCCAGTGTTTCAGCTGCATGCTCTTGGCATGGTGGATATGCGCATCGTTGGCGAAGAACTTTGCCGTTTCCGGCACCGCGCGAACCTTGGCATAAAAACGGTCGAGCGAAGCATCGAGCGAGCCGGTGATGACACCTTTCATCTCGGAGAGATTTTGCCGCTGTTCGTGGCCAAGTCCCAGAAAATTCAGTCTTTCATCGAGCTGTCGGTCGGTTTTTGCTTGGCCATGCATGTCTAAACATCCTGATTTGGCACCCAAATCATATCGTTGGTGCCCTAATGTCTTTTAGACACGTCTAAAATTAACCAAGTTATAATTTCGACTTGCCGAATTTGATGTTTGTTAATTCTAAAAAGAATTTTTACCTCGCCGGTGGAGTGCAAACAGAAACGCGCCCGTCTTTGCAGGACGGACGCGTTGATGGCTTCGTCGCAGCAAAAACCTGGATCAGATCGTCTCGGGGCTCTCGACATGCCGGGCAGGGCGCTCGTTCGGGTCGCGCCCGATCTCTGCCTTCAGCGTCATCAGATCGATGAAGTGATCGGCCTGCCGGCGCAGGTCGTCTGCAATCATTGCGGGCTGCGTCGCCATGGTGGAAACCACGGACACCTTGCGGCCCTTGCGCTGCAGCGCATCCACCAGCGTGGTGAAATCGCCGTCGCCGGAGAACAGGACGAGGTGGTCAACCGTTTCGGACTGTTCCATGGCATCGACCGCGAGTTCGATATCCATGTTGCCCTTGATCTTGCGGCGGCCGAGCGCGTCGGTGAATTCCTTCGCCGGCTTCGTCACGACCTTGTAGCCGTTATAGTCCAGCCAGTCGATCAGCGGACGGATCGAGGAATATTCCTGATCCTCGATCAATGCGGTGTAATAATAGGCGCGCAGCAGGTATCCACGCTTCTGAAACGCCTTAAGGAGCTTGCGGTAGTCGATATCGAATCCCAGGCTTTTCGATGCTGCATAAAGATTGGCTCCGTCTATGAAGAGCGCAATTTTCTCCCGTGGATCGAACATTCCATCCCATTCCTTTTTTTGGAAAGGCCATTATCTGGCTTTTATATCCGGTCGATAACGCAAAAAGACATGTGGTATCAACGAGCTTTGCGCACCGCCGTTGCGTTTTAAGTAAGCTACCTTCCCCCGTATTCCAAGACAATTCTTCTAGACATTTTGTTCATCAGACGCCAAACATCGGCAATAAGGTGCCAAAAGACGCCAAAGACAGGAAAAACTTGAATTCCGCGGCCAATGGCTGTATCGGAAGCTGGAAAGCTTCGTCGCGAGAAATCCTGAATGTTTTTCGCAGGGCACGAAGCGCAGATTCAATAGGTTAGAGCATCCCTTGTGCATCCCGAAGAAAGCACGGCGCTCTGATCCACGACATTACGACACGCAAAGGACAGGCAATGGCCCGCGTCACAGTTGAAGATTGCATTGATAAAGTAGACAACCGTTTCGAACTGGTGCTTCTCGCCAGCCACCGTGCGCGCCAGATTTCCCAAGGCTCTTCCATCACGGTTGACCGCGACAACGACAAGAACCCGGTTGTGGCGCTGCGCGAAATCGCTGACGAGACGCTGTCGCCTGACGACCTGAAGGAAGACCTCATCCATTCGCTGCAGAAGCATGTGGAAGTGGACGAGCCCGAGCCCGATCCGGTCACGCTTGCCGCCTCCACTGGCGCCGATGGCGAAGACGACGACCAGCCGGAAACCGTTACTTTCGACCAGATGTCGGAAGAAGAACTGCTGGCCGGTATCGAAGGCCTTGTGCCGCCGGAAAAAAATGACGACTATTGATCTAAGTTTATGACGCCATTGGCGGGCGGTGGTTACCGTCTGTCAATATTTCCCGTCATAATCTGATCCCTATTGATGCAGCATTGTGCGCCGACCCCTAGGTTGGCGCGCTTTCTTTTTGTGGAATATCGCATGATGCGGCAATACGAACTCGTCGAGCGGGTTCAAAAATATAAACCGGATGCGAATGAGGCCCTGCTGAACAAGGCCTATGTTTATGCCATGCAGAAACATGGCCAGCAGAAGCGGGCCAATGGCGACCCCTATATCTCGCATCCGCTGGAAGTTGCCGCCATCCTCACCGAAATGCATCTCGACGAATCGACCATCGCGGTGGCGTTGCTGCACGATACGATCGAGGACACCACCGCCACCCGCGCTGAAATCGATGAACTCTTCGGTGAAGATATCGGCCGGCTGGTGGAAGGGCTGACCAAGCTCAAGAAACTCGATCTCGTCACCCGCAAGGCCAAGCAGGCCGAAAATCTGCGCAAGCTGCTGCTTGCCATTTCCGATGACGTGCGTGTTCTCCTGGTCAAGCTCGCCGACCGCCTGCACAATATGCGCACCATGGAATATATGCCGGCCGACAAGCGCAGCCGCATTTCCGAGGAGACGATGGAAATCTATGCGCCGCTCGCCGGCCGCATGGGCATGCAGGATATGCGCGACGAGCTGGAGGACCTGTCCTTCCGGTATCTCAACCCGGAAGCCTATGGCACGGTGACGAACCGCCTGCAGGAACTGGAAACGCGCAATGAAGGGCTGATCAAAAAGATCGAGGACGAGCTGCGCGAGCTTCTCGTGGCGAATGGTCTGGTCGGCGCCAATGTCAAAGGGCGGCAGAAGAAACCCTATTCGGTGTTCCGCAAGATGCAGTCGAAGTCGCTTTCCTTCGAGCAGCTTTCCGATGTCTACGGTTTCCGCATTCTGGTGGATGATATTCCGTCCTGCTACCGGGCGCTGGGTGTCGTACATACCCGCTGGCGCGTCGTGCCGGGCCGCTTCAAGGATTATATCTCGACACCCAAGCAGAACGACTATCGTTCCATCCACACCACCATCGTTGGCCCGTCGCGCCAGCGTATCGAGCTGCAGATCCGCACCAAGCGCATGCATGAGATCGCCGAATTCGGCATCGCCGCCCACGCGCTTTACAAGGATGGTGAAAACGGGGAGGGCGATCTGCTATCGCCGGAATCGAACGCCTATTCCTGGCTGCGCCACACCATCGAATCGCTGGCCGAAGGCGACAGCCCGGAAGAGTTCCTCGAGCATACCAAGCTCGAACTCTTCCAGGACCAGGTGTTCTGCTTCACGCCGAAGGGCAAGCTGATTGCGCTGCCGCGCGGCGCGACGCCCATCGATTTCGCTTATGCCGTTCATACCAATATCGGTGACACCACGGTTGGCGCCAAGATCAACGGGCGGATCATGCCGCTCGTCACCCGGCTCAACAATGGCGACGAGGTGGAGATCATCCGCTCCGGCGTGCAGGTGCCGCCGGCCGCTTGGGAAGAGGTGGTGGTGACCGGCAAGGCCCGCTCGGCCATCCGTCGCGCCACCCGCATGGCCATCCGCAAGCAATATTCCGGCCTCGGTTACCGTATTCTCGAGCGCACCTTCGAGCGCGCCGGCAAGGCCTTCTCGCGGGAAGCCCTGAAGCCCGTGCTGCATCGCCTGGCGCAGAAGGATGTCGAAGACGCCATCGCCGCCGTCGGTCGCGGTGAGGTTTCCTCGCTGGATGTGCTGCGGGCGGTCTATCCGGATTATCAGGATGAGCGCGTCACGGTGAAGATGACCGGCGATGATGGCTGGTTCAACATGCGCAGCGCTTCCGGCATGGTCTTCAAGATCCCGGGCAAGTCGCGTTCGGTACTTGAGGACGATGGCGCGGCCGAGATGCTGGATGGACCCGACCCGCTGCCGATCCGCGGCCTTTCCGGCAATGTCGACGTGCATTTCGGTGCCGCCGGCGCCGTTCCGGGAGACCGCATCGTCGGTATCATGGAAAAAGGCAAGGGCATCACCATCTATCCCATTCAGGCGCCGGCGCTGCAACGCTTCGACGATGAACCGGAGCGCTGGATCGACGTCCGCTGGGATCTCGATGAGGCCAACAAGTCGCGCTTCATGGCGCGGGTGATGATCAATGCGCTGAATGAGCCGGGCACGCTCGCCTCGGTGGCACAATCGATCGCGACGCTGGATGTCAATATTCGCGGGCTGAACATGGTCCGCATCGGTACGGACTTCTCCGAGCTGGCGCTGGATGTCGAAGTCTGGGATCTGCGGCAGCTGAACCAGCTTCTGTCGCAGTTGAAAGATCTCGACTGCGTATCAACAGTGGCACGTGCCTTCGATTGAGGCATTTTTAGTCGCCATCGTAACTCAAAAGGCCGCTGTTATGCACTCATTGCATGGCAGCGGCCTTTTCCTGTCTCTGGTCGCAGACAGGGTTTGAGACTATCTTCCTTTCAGAAATTGAAGACGGGAAACGCGGCGTGCCGGTGGGATTTACACCGATGAGAAACGCCACTCCCAAACCGAAAGGACCTAAAATCATGTTTACTCCGCTTCGCAAGATCGCCCGCGCCGTTCGTGGCAAGACCACGCAGGAACGCGAATTCGAATATCTCAGCGGCTCGGTATCGAATGTCGACCTCGAGTTCCGCCAGCGCGAAATCGACCGCGGCATGTTCCGCCGGTAATGCGCTCAGCGCATGGCAGCCCTTCGCCATGCGTATGAGACTTGGAGGGTGTGCGGCTGTTGTTGGCACGCTCGCCCCTGTATCTTGCAAAACTATGTGAATGCGCGCTTCAAGCGGTTGTCCCAAACTGGTTGACCAATACGCCGCAAAAAATCCCGGTTCAGTCCCCTGTCGCAATAGACGACACTAAATTGGGACTGATATCGAATGCTCGATATTCACTGTATTCGTGACATCCCGCGTCCGTCATGCCGGACTTGATCCGGCATCCAGCCAGCCAAGTCCTTGGGCGGGAAAGAGTCTTCTCGCCGTGCAGACGCATGTCGGCTGGGTTCCCGCTCAAGGCCGGAATGACGGAAGCGGAGAATACACCTGCAAAAGAAATCCCTGCGTCGTCTATGATGCTCTTGGCTGCGCCCGGGCGATGAAATAGACTGTCTCCATGCCGTTTCGCCGCCGTGAACCCGTTGGTTTTTCAGAAAAGATTCGTGACCTCTTCTGGCCGCGCACGGGTTTTTCCCGTTCGCTGCGCTATATGAAGCTGCGTCTGCTCAGGCTTTCCGCCTCTCCACATTCGGTTGCTGCCGGTGTTGCCCTCGGTGTCGGCGTGGCGTGGACGCCGTTTCTCGGCGTTCATATCCTCATAGCCATGGCACTCGGTTTCCTCACGCGCGTCAATCTGGTTGCGGCCGCGCTTGGCACCACATTCGCCAACCCGCTGACATTTCCCTTCATCTGGGCATCCACCTGGGAGATCGGCCACTTCATCCTCGGCCGGCAGAAGATGGAAAGTGCCGAACATGTGGATTTCGTGGCGCTGTTCAGTCATCTCGAATTCCGGCAGATATGGACGCCGGTGCTGGAGCCCATGACGGTTGGCGCGCTGCTTCCAGCCGCAATCAGCGCGGTCATCGTCTATTTCGCGGTTTATAGCCTGATCAGCGGCTTCCAGCGGCGCAAGATGGAAAATCTTGCCCACCGTGCCGCAAACAGGAATGCTTCTCTGGAGATGTTGAAATGATCATTGGATTGGGCAGCGACCTGATCGACATTCGCCGTGTTGAAAAATCGATCGAGCGTTTCGGCGAACGTTTCACGCGTCGCTGTTTCACCGATATAGAGCGCGCCAAATCTGACGGCCGCAAGAACCGCGCCGCTTCCTATGCCAAGCGTTTCGCCGCCAAGGAGGCCTGTTCCAAGGCGCTTGGAACCGGGCTTGCGAATGGCGTCTTCTGGAAGGACATGGGTGTCGTCAATCTGCCGGGCGGCAAGCCGACCATGCTTCTGACCAATGGGGCAGGGGAAAGACTGGCGGCCATGCTGCCGGCCGGCCACCGCGCCAATATCCACCTGACGATCACGGATGATTTCCCTTATGCTCAGGCATTTGTGATTATCGAGGCGCTTCCCGTGAATGGCTGAGACCCGGTGCGGCCGCATTGGCGGCCTATTTGCACCCGTGTCATAGAAGCGCTTCCCTTCGGGCTGGAAAGGTTCTAGAGAAGTCGCAGAAATATGAAAGCGTTGCCGGCTGTGTGAAGACTTCTTCATGCGGCGCAGGCACGACAAAACAACGGCCCCGATGCCTTCGTCAAACCGAAGAAGCCGGGAAACAATCAGGCAGGTCTTTAAGTGTCCGAAAAAGCTGAGAAGAAGCAGAACGCCCTCTGGGAGAACGTCAAGGTCATCATTCAGGCGCTGCTGCTGGCCATGGTCATCCGCACCGTTCTGTTTCAGCCCTTCACGATCCCATCGGGCTCGATGATGCCGACGCTTCTGGTTGGTGACTATCTTTTCGTCAACAAGTTCTCCTACGGCTATTCGAAATATTCGCTGCCCTTCTCGCCGAACCTGTTTTCTGGTCGTATTCTGGAATTCAGCAAGCCCAAGCGTGGCGATGTCGTGGTGTTCCGCCTGCCGCCAAATCCGGAAGTGGATTACATCAAGCGTCTCGTCGGCCTGCCGGGTGATCGCGTTCAGGTGACGAACGGCGTGCTGTTCATCAACGGCCAGCCGGTGCCGAAGCAGCCAGACGGCACCTTCACCTCGGATTACCGCGCCGATCCGGGCGCCAATGTCCCTGTCTTCCGCGAAACGCTGGATAACGGCGTCACCTATGACACGCTTGACCAGTCGCCCGATTCGCGTGGCGACAACACCCGGGAATTCCTGGTGCCGGAAGGCCATTATTTCATGATGGGCGACAACAGAGACAATTCGCTCGACAGCCGCTTCGATGTCGGCTTCGTGCCGGAAGAAAACCTGATCGGCCGCGCCAGCGTCATCTTCTTCTCGCTGGGCAATGACACGCCGTTCAGCCGCATTTGGGAATGGCCGGCCAACATGCGTTGGGATCGCCTCTTCAAGGTTGTGGAATGAGCAAGACCAAGCCGCTTTCGGCGGACGAGATTTCGCGTCTGGAAGCGTTGATCGGATATGAATTCAAGGACAAGGCCCGGCTGGACCGGGCCTTGACCCATGCCAGCGCGCGCTCCGCCGCCGCCGGCAATTACGAACGGCTGGAATTTTTAGGGGATCGTGTTCTCGGCCTCTGCGTGGCGGAGCTGCTGTTTTCGACCTTCCGCAATGCCACCGAGGGTGAATTGTCCGTTCGCCTGAACCAGCTCGTCAGTGCCGAATCCTGCGCCGCGATCGGTGACGAGATGGGCCTGCACAATTTCATCCGCACCGGGTCGGACGTGAAGAAACTGACCGGCAAGGCGATGCTGAACGTGCGCGCCGATGTGGTCGAAAGCCTGATCGCCACCATCTATCTGGATGGCGGGCTGGAGGCATCCCGCCGGTTCGTTCTGAAATATTGGCAAAGCCGGGCGACACGCGTCGATGCGGGGCGGCGCGACGCCAAGACCGAGTTGCAGGAATGGGCGCATGCCAGATTTGCGACGACGCCCGCTTATCGGGTTGACGATCGCTCCGGACCGGATCACGATCCAAGCTTCACCGTGACGGTGGAAATTCCCGGCGTGAAGCCGGAAACCGGCGTCGAGCGCTCCAAGCGCGCGGCCGAACAGGTGGCGGCCACCAGATTGCTGGAGCGCGAAGGCGTCTGGCAGAAAAGCCCCACCAAAAACTGAGCACCCACCCATAGGGTGCCAAAATCGAGCGCATGGCGGACCCGCGGGCCGCATGTTGAATACCTCTGACCTTGATGGATAACATGACCGATCACGAAAACCCCGCCATTGAAGGCGAAGACAACAACCTTCCGACCCGTTCCGGCTTTGTGGCCCTTATCGGCCCGACCAATGCCGGCAAGTCGACGCTGGTGAACAGGCTGGTTGGCGCCAAGGTTTCGATCGTCAGCCACAAGGTGCAGACGACGCGCGCCGTGATGCGCGGCATCGCCATTCACAAGAATGCGCAGATCGTTTTCATGGACACCCCCGGCATCTTCAAGCCGCGCCGCCGGCTTGACCGCGCCATGGTCACCTCCGCCTGGGGTGGGGCAAAGGATGCCGATCTCATTCTGCTGCTGATCGACAGCGAGCGCGGCCTGAAAGGCGATGCCGAGGCCATTCTTGAAGGGCTGAAGGACGTTCCGCAGAAGAAGATCCTCTGCCTCAACAAGATCGATCAGGTGAAGCGCGAAGACCTGCTGAAGCTTGCCGCCGCCGCCAATGAGACGGTGGCTTTCGATCGCACATTCATGATTTCGGCCACCAATGGTTCGGGCTGCGAAGACCTGATGGATTATCTGGTGGAGGCGCTGCCGGAAGGTCCGTGGTATTATCCGGAAGACCAGATTTCCGATTTGCCGATGCGCCAGCTCGCCGCCGAAATCACCCGCGAGAAGCTGTTCCTGCGCCTGCACCAGGAACTGCCCTACGCCTCGCATGTCGAGACGGAAAAGTGGGAAGAGCGCAAGGACGGCTCCGTACGCATCGAGCAGGTGATCTATGTCGAGCGCGACAGCCAGAAGAAGATCGCGCTCGGCAAGAACGGCGATGCGATCAAGGCGATCTCCACCGCCTCGCGCAAGGAGCTTTCGGAAATCCTCGAGCAGCCGGTCCATCTCTTCCTGTTCGTCAAGGTGCGCGAGAACTGGGGCGATGACCCCGAGCGCTTCCGTGAAATGGGACTGGAATTTCCGCGGGGGTAACGCGCAGGCGCGATATGCGCGATGCGAAAACACACCCGCTTCCGTCATTCCGGCCTTGAGCCGGAATCCAGCCAGCCCAAGTCCTTGGGCTGAAAAGAGTCGTCCCGCCGCGCCGACGCGCGTCGACTGGATTCCGGCTCAAGGCCGGAATGACGGGCGGGAAATGTCGCGAACCGACGAGAACGTCGAGGTTGCCCAAGCCCTTCGCTTTTGTGTGTTCAAGGGGGGGGCGCGACGCAATCCTTGAACGAACTGAATATCTTCAGCCACCATCGGGAACCGAATGCGTTCGGGCGGGTTGTTCCAAAACAATTGGGCGCAACCTTTTTTCGATGACGGATATTCATGTCGCCAAAAAAACCGAACGGGATTTCCACAACGCCGTGCCAGCAATGTCCCCTGCGGGACCTGCCGCATTTCAGGGATTTCGCCCCTTCCGAACTCGATTTCGTCTCCCGTTTCAAGACGGGGGAGCTGGCGGTGGAAAGCGGCTCTGTCATTTTGATGGAAGGGTCGCACAGCGCCCATCTTTATACCGTGCTGCATGGCTGGGCCTTTCGCTACAAGACGCTGGAAGATGGCCGGCGGCAAATCCTCAACTATGTCATGCCGGGCGATCTTGTTGGCTTGCAGGGCACGGTTATGGGGGAAATGCAGCATTCGGTCGAAGCGCTGTCACCGGTAACGCTGTGCGTTTTCGAACGATCGCGCCTCAACAACCTCTTCACCGATCACCCGACCCTTGCTTATGACCTGACCTGGATTGCTGCGAGCGAGGAACGCATGCTCGACAGTCATCTGCTCAGCATCGGCCGACGCACTGCGCTGGAGCGCGCCGCCTATCTCATCGCCTTTCTTTACAGCAAGGCGAAGGCGGTCGATCTCATCCGCGGCGAAACGCCTATTCCCGTCACCCAGCAGCATGTGGCCGATACGCTCGGCCTTTCCATCGTCCACACCAACAAGACCTTGAGAAAGCTTGTTGATCGCGGCCTCATCCGCTGGACGGACAAGGGCTGTCTGGTGCTCGACAACGCCGGATTGAGCCATGTGGCCGGCTGGGAAAGCGACGAAAAGCGGCAAAGACCCTTCATCTGATCTTCTTTTGACATGTCTTTTTTAAATGACGGTGGGGTCGCAATTTGCGACTGCTAAGCCATGGCGCTGGAACATCACGTTGAAGGGAGCGGCGCGCAGCCAGTTGGCTGCCCCTCCTGTTGAAAGAAGAAAACATATGGTGCCACAACGGGTTATCATCGTTGAGGATGAATATCTGGTGGCGCTTGACGTCGAAGCGGTCCTCCAGTCCATGGGTGTCGAAACCATCGTCATCGCAACGACGCTTGCGCAGGCAAGGCAGGCCGTCGAGCAGGACGGTGCCGATTGCGTGCTTCTCGATGTCAGCCTTTCCGACGGCATGAGTTATGATTTTGCGCGCCAGCTGCGCGAGGCCGGTATTCCCTTCGGTTTCGTCAGCGGTTACGGCGATACGACAGGGTTTCCAGACGATCTTTCGCATGCGCCTCTGCTCGGCAAGCCCTTCGGAGAAAATGAAATCATGGATTTCGTTCTCGACCTTCTCGGCGTTTCGAATGACGCCGTAAAAGAATAACGTTTCGCCGCCGGATCGGTTATGATCCGGCTTGAATCGAAATTCGGACAGGTTTCATGCAGTGGCAGGATGAGGCAATCATTCTCGGGGTAAAACGCCATGGTGAGACGAGCGTCATCGCCGAGGTGATGACCCGTACGCGCGGCCGCCATCTGGGCATGGTCCGCTCCGGTCGCTCTCGCAGCATGCAGCCGGTGCTGCAGGCGGGAAACCGGGTGGATGTCATCTGGCGGGCGCGACTTGACGACCATCTTGGCGAATACCGCATCGAGCCGCTGCAATTGCGCGCCGCACAGCTGATGGAAACGGCGACCGCCGTTTACGGCGTGCAGGCCATGGGCGCGCTTCTCAGGCTTCTGCCGGAACGTGATCCGCACCCGCATCTCTATCAGGCGCTCGATATCATCCTCGACAATCTCCACGATCCGGCCGATGCCGGGGAATTGTTCGTGCGTTTCGAACTCGCCGTGCTGAACGATCTCGGTTTCGGGCTTGATCTCACCGAATGCGCGGCAACCGGGCTGCGCTCCGATCTCATCTACGTGTCGCCGAAAACCGGCAGGGCGGTCTGCCGCACGGCAGGCGCGCCCTATGCCGCCCGGATGCTGTCACTGCCCGCTTTCTTGAGCGAAGGCCAGTCAACGGCCGCCGATCCCGAAAGCCTCGCGGCGGCCTTCCGCCTGACGGCCCATTTTCTTAACCGGCATGTCTATGATCCGCGTGGCCTGAATGAAAACGCCGCCCGCGACGGTTTCGTGCAGGCGGCGCTGAAGGCGCTGCAGCGCAGGGCGTCACCGCCCGCGCTTGATAAGGCCGTGTAGTCTCAGGCCATGGCCGGGCGCGGTGCGGGCCGCTCCTGAATGGGCCAGTGCACGATGGCCGCAAAAATCCCCATGCCGACGCCAAGCCACCAGACGAGGTCATAGGAGCCCAGCCGGTCGTAAAGGAAGCCGCCGAGCCAGACGCCGAGGAACGAGCCGATCTGGTGCGACAGGAACACGACGCCGCCGAGCATGCCGAGATGGCGTGTGCCGAACATGATCGCCACCAGCGCATTGGTGGGCGGCACGGTGGAAAGCCAGAGAATGCCCATGACGGCTGCGAAGAGGATGACCGAAAGCGGTGATTGCGGCAGGAGCAGGAAGGCCGTCACGACAACCGAGCGGGCGATATAGATATAGGCCAGCATATAGGGTTTCGAATAACGCTGGGCGATGACGCCGGCGGCGAGCGACCCGATGATATTGAAGAAGCCTATCAGCGCCATGGCAATGACGGCGTAGCGCGGCTCGATGCCGATATCGCCGAGATAGGCCGGGAAATGCGCGGTGATGAAGGCCACCTGGAAACCGCAGACGAAAAAGCCTGTCGTCAACAGGAGATAGCTCTTGTGGCCAAGTGCTTCCCGCAACGCTTCGCCCGCCGTCTGCTGGAACTGCGTCTGTGACTGGCTGCCGGAAGAGGAGTTGCCACGCATCGGGAAGGCGAGCAGCGGCACCAGCATCATCATCACGGCAAGCCAGACGAGGCTGTCCGACCAGCCATAGGCGGAAATCAGCCCCTGGCTGATCGGTGCGAAGAGGAACATGCCGGCAGAGCCTGCCGCCGTGCCGATGCCGAAGGCAAGCGAGCGCTGCTGCGGTGTCACATGGCGTGCAAAGGCCGACAGGATGACGCTGAAGGAGCCGGCGGCAATGCCAAGCCCGACAAGCACGCCGCCGCCGAAATGCAGCCAGAAGGGAGAGGTGCCGAAGGACATGCAGATGAGGCCGGCGGCATAAAGAAAGCCTGACAGAACGAGCACGCGGCCCGTGCCGTATTTATCGGCGATTGCGCCGAAGAAGGGCTGGCCGAGGCCCCAAAACAGGTTCTGCAGGGCCATGGCGAGGCCGAAGGTGGAACGATCCCAACCGGTGTCGGCCAGCATCGGCAGCTGAAAAAAGCCCATGGCCGAACGCGGACCGAAGGTCATGACGGCAATCAGCGACCCGGCGGCGATAATCAGCCAGGGCATGGTCTGGCGTGTGGCTTGCGACATGAAATTCTCCTGCTGCAGCATGCGCCTTGGAGATGGCACAAATCTTCTGCAGATTCCCTCTGATCGGGATGAATATTAGCTTTTGTCAGCCGTCCCCACTAGCGACTTTTCTTGACCCCCATTATTCATGGGATTGATGGGATGCCCGCACATTATTGCCGGAATTCCGGAGAGATGACGATGAAGCAGAATATTTACGACGACCCCGGGTTCTTCGAGTGCTACAGCGCCATGCCGCGCTCCGTGGAAGGGCTGCGGCAGGCCGGCGAATGGCACGAGCTGCGCGCCATGCTTCCGCCGTTGCAGGGCCGCAGCCTTCTCGATCTCGGCTGCGGTTTCGGCTGGCATTGCCGTTATGCGGCAGAGCAGGGGGCGGCCCGTGTCGTCGGCGTTGATCTTTCGGAAAACATGCTGCGCCGTGCCGCCGAAATAAATGGCGGCCCCGGTATCGAATATCGTCGGGCGGCAATCGAGGACATCGATTTTCCGCCGGAAAGTTTCGATGTGGTGCTGAGCTCTCTCGCCCTGCATTATGTCCGCGATCTCGACCTGGCATTCGCGAGAGTTTCCGCCGTGCTGAAATCCGGCGGTGAGTTCATCTTTTCCATCGAACATCCCGTTTTCACCGCGTTGGAAAAACAGGACTGGTTCTACGACGAGGAGGGCGAAATCCTCCACTGGCCGCTCGACAATTACCAGAACGAAGGCGTGCGCCATTCCAACTGGATGGCGGATGATGTCGTCAAATATCACCGCACGGTGTCAGGCATTCTCAACAGCCTGCTTTCTGCCGGCTTTGCCCTGACGCGTCTGGCCGAACCGAGGCCCGATCCCGCCTTGCTCGCGGAGCGACCGGAGATGAAGCACGAAGATCGCCGTCCGATCTTTCTTATCGTTGGCGCCCGCAAGCCGTGATGGCATTGCGGACGTTGCACCGCCCGTGGCCTACCGCCTCTTGATTGCCCAGCCTTCCGACCGTTCCTCGACCACCTTGGCCACATCGCCGACCGACAGTCTGCCCTGACTGCGCGGCGTCACGTTCCAGCCGAACAGCGGGCCGGGCACGCGCCGATCCCCCGACATGCGGATGCGGCCCATGGCTTTCATGGGCGAGGGCACATCGCGGGAGCCGGTTATCTGGTCCTGCGTGGTCATGATGCAGCGAGCACAGGGCTTGACCAGATCAAAACGGATGCCGCCGATCTCGATGGCCGCCCAGTGGTCTTCCGCCCATGGCTCGTCCGTATCCAGCACGATATTCGGCCGGAACCGCTCCATGCCGACCGCGTCCTCGCCATTGGTGCGCATATTGTCGTTCAGCGCGGCAAGCGAGGCGGTGGTGGTGACGAGGATCTGGTAGCCATCCGCAAAGGTGACGGGCGTTTCGTTGCCGGTCCATTCGAGGCTCGCAATGCGTTTCGAGGCATCATCGAAGAATGCCAGCTTCACCTCGCGACCGAGCCATGCCGAGAGCGTATCGTTGGTCTCGTCATCGGCAATATTGGCGCTGACGATCGATTTCCACACCGCCACATCCATGCGCTCTCCGGACGGTCTTGCGACGATCTCGTCGTCCTTTTCCCGCGCAAGGGCCATGCCGCCATCCTCATGCCGCGCCAGAACCGTGGCGAGAGCAGGCAATTCGCGCTGGGTGATGAAATGGCCGGAAGGGTCGATCAACATGGCGCGACGGTCGCCGGGCAGGCCCTCGGCCGAAACAGCGCTCTCGGAGAGGGGAATGCCGCGCGCGCTTTTCAGCGGATAGATGTTGAGTTCGGTCACACGCATCTTGGATATCCTCAAATCTCGTCGAGAAACAGGTCGAGTACTTGTTGCAGTCGCTCATGGCGGGCCTTGGCCATTTGCCGCCCCGTCCCGGTGCGAAAGCCGTCCGCCAGTTTGAAAAGCTTGGTTTCGAAATGATCGATGGCAAAGGCGCGGTCGTCAAGCGGCCGGTCCTTCGCCAGCGGATCGGCCGGATCGTAAAGCGCCGAGCCCATGCGTCCGGCAATGTAAAAGCAGCGGGCTGCCCCCACCATGCCGATGGCATCCAGCCGGTCGGCATCCTGAAGGATTTTTGCCTCCAGCGTCTGCGGCTCGATATTGGCGGAAAAGCTGTGGGTGGTGATGGCGTGTGTGGCGGCGTCGATATCTTTCTGCTGCCAGCCGAGCCCGGCCAGAATGCCGGAGGCCTTTTCTGCCGCCAGCCGTGAGGCTTGCGCGCGAAGCGGCGAGTTCTTTTCCACCGCCACGCAATCATGCAAAAGCACGCTCGCCGCCAGCACCCTGCCATCACCGCCTTCGCCCGCATGGATGCGCATGGCGTTGCGGAAGACGCGGTGAATATGGGCAAGATCATGCGAGCCGTCGCCGGCATCGGCGGCGTGCGGTATCAGATCCTGCGCAAGCGCCGCATAGGGCGCGAAAGCCTCGGCCGCGATCATGCCTGCGGCTTCCGGGTCAGGATTTTCTGGTAGAACAGGCCGATGCCGATCAGCACTGCGCCGAGCCCGATGAAGGACAGGGCTCTCAGCACGCCTTCAAGGTTGCTCATGTCGATCAGGAATGCCTTGGCAACCGAGATCAGCACAAAGGCGGCCGATGCCAGACGCAGGCTGCGGGCATTAAAGCGCGAGCCGAGCACCAGCAGCAGCACGCCGATCAGCAACCAGACCACCGAATAGCTGTAGGTCTCGCCCTGCATAAAACCCTTCCAGTCGGCGATGTTTTCGCCCTGCCAGAACCGGCGGACCGAAAGCGTTGCCCAGGCAAAACCGAGCGCCGCACCCGCCACCGCCAGCATGCTGACATAGGGCGGGGGACGTTTGCCGCGCGCATAATAGGCAAGGCCGCCATAGGCGAGCGCCGGCAACAGGTAACCGATCAGCAACAGGTTGAGGACCGGAATGCGCCCGGTATTTTCGCCGGTGAAATAAGGGTTGAGCGTGAAGAAATGCATCGTCAGCACGTTGATGACGGCAATCACGCCGGCAATCATCGAACCGTAACGGAAGACGGGGCTGGGGCTCTTGAGATCCAGCGTCATCAATACACCCGAGAAGCCGATGGTCAGCAGCGTGTAGATCGACTGTTCGCCGAGCGTCGGCACGCTGTTATCAAGCGTGCCGCCATTCATCGCGTGGCGGATGAGGATGGCGACGGCGAGAAGACCCATGACGCTGGCAATCGCCTGCAGGAAGTTTTTCGCCCTGACCCCCGGCCAGTCGCGCAGCAGCCAGGCCGAGGCGACGGCCAGCAGTGCGGGAATGCCATAACCCGGCAGAAGCGCGTTGAAGACTGGTGTGGTCCCGAGATTTTGTGGCCCGACAATGGTGGGTTCCCAGGCTATGCGGCCGAGAACGGCAACGCTTGCTACCGCCATGACCCAGGGCAGCACATCCCAGTTGCGGTAACGGCTGGCCAGCACATAAACAAAGCCGATGACGGACAGCAGAACGGTTGTCGCGAGCCCTTCCGTCAGCGTGTGCAGGCTGAGCGCGAAGGCGGCAAACGAGCCGAGCACGAGAATGTTGAGCGGCCTGCGATAGACCTCTTTGTCCTGCCGGTGCAGCCACTCGGCCCCGGCAATCAGCACCAGGCCGAGGCCGAGACCATAGGCGGCGTGCAGCCAGTCGCGGCCGAGATTGCCATATTCAACGAAGCTTGCGGTTGCCAGCCAGACCGGGAACAGCGCGGCAATACCTGCCCACAGCTGGGCGAAATCCGCATCGTCAGCGCCCTTGCGTTTCAGGAAGGAGAAGGCGCAGAGCACGAAGACCGCGCCGAGGCCAAGCGCCATGGCGATTTCAGCCGTATAACCTGTTCCGACGGGCGGAAGCGTTACGCCGGTATCGTTGATAAGGCCGATGAAATCGATGCCCTGCCGCGACATCAGCGCGACCGCCGTCTGCGCGCCGAGCGCGGCGATGATGGCCGGCCAAACCGCGTAGTGGCGGGCGGCGCCAAGGGCCGCAAGCGCTGCGATGAGCGCCGAGACGATCAGCGCCGGGTGGGTGTCGATGCCGCCACTGGCGAACAGGAAGCCGATGGCCGGCAGGATGACGGCCATCGATACCGTGAGGTTGATGGCAAGCGACGGGCGCAACAAAAGCCGTAGCGCACGGATGGCGCGCCGCTCCGGGGCGGCGGTTTCGCCGGTTTCTGCCGGCGGCGTATCGAGGTGTTTCCCGGGCCACAGGAAGATCGTGCCGGCCAGCATGACGAGCAATGCAAGTGTTGGTGGTTCGGCATTGATCGTCTCGGAAAAGCCGATATAGCCGAGCGCCCAGAGGCCAAGGCCGGCATTGGCAAGAGACGGAACCACGGTCCAGCCCTGCCTGCGTGCGGCCGCCGCCGTCGCCAGCCACGAGATCGTCAGGAAAACGAACAGCGCCCAGATATTTGGCGTTTCGCTGGAAATCAGCGCCGGCGTCAGCATCGAGCCAAGAAGACCGAGCCCGGCCAGCGCCTGCCCATGCAGAAGCGATAGGCCAATGGTGGCAAAGGCGACAAGCCCGAGCAGGATAAAGGCGGTTCCGGAGCCGATATAGTCATAAATTCCATAGGCCGCATAAACCACGCCGAACAGCGTCAATGCGCCGGCCGCCGTCAGCACCCCCGGTATCATGGCGTTGGAATAGGCGGTGGCGATGCCCGGCACCGCCTTGCGGCGGATCGCTTCGCCGGCAAGCCCGAGAACGAGGCCGAAAATGGCGGCAAGCGAAAGCCTGACCGCTGGGCTCAGCAGCCCCGATTCGATCGAATATTTGACGAGGAAAATACCGCCGAGCGCCAGCGCCAGCCCGCCGGCCCAGACCGCCCAGCGTGCGCCGAGCAGGCTTTCGAAGCTTTCTTTCGTGGCCGGCGCGGACGCGGTCTCGCTGGCAAGCGCCGACGGCGCTTCTTCACGGGCTACGTCCCCAGCTTCCACTATCGCGGCAGCTTCTTCCGGCTTTGAGGCATATTCAGCTTGGGAAGCCGCTGCTTCGGGCAAATCTCCATTTGTCTCTTCCGCCTCGAAATCCGTCTTTTTCGAGGATTCCGCGCTTTCAGCCTGTGCCGTCACGGGAGACGTGACCCCGGCAGCCATCAGCCGCTTGAGGCTGAGGACCTCACGTTCCAGCGACTTGATTCGGCTTGAATTACGGATGCTCGCGACCAGCGTGTAGATAAAGGCCGCGATGAGGGCGAGGATGAGAAACGGGATTTCCAAACGGGCTCTCCAATTACGAAGCTGTTTTTAAAGCCCTTTTGGCGAATTTATGCAAGGCCCGGTTGATGTATGGCAGGGAGTAACAGACAGCGAGTGGCTCCCGCTTGTTTCTTCTCCCCGCCGGGGAGAAGTCCGCGGCAGCGGGATGAGGGGGCAAGCTCTCGGTCCATCGCTGGCGTTGCCCCTCATCCGGGCCTTCGGGCCACCTTCTCCCCGGCGGGGAGAAGAAATGGGCGGCACTCGCTCGGCGCATGCCCATCTATCGAAAATCAGGAAGCATCCGCCAGCCAGCGCCGTGCCGCTTCTATATCGGCAAGCCCCAGTTCATGCCCGTCATCCAGCATTTCCACCCGTGCCTCTGCGCCGCTCGCCGCAAGCCGGCCTTGCAGCTCGGTTGCTCCGTCGCGATATTTGTCGCGTTCACCGGCGACGAGCAGGAAATTTCGGCCGGAAAGATCAGTTTGCGGCCATGTGTCGAGAACCGGCATGGGCCGGTAGAGCAGGGCGTCTCCGGCAAGGTCGGGATAAAGTGCGGCAAAGGCCGCATAGAAATTTGCACCATTCGAATGGCCGATAAACCGCAGTTTCGAGCGATCAAGACCGTAGGAACGGATCGCACCTTCGACAAAGGCGGCAAAGGCCTCTGCTTCTGCCGCAATATCAGTCTGGTCGAAGCTGAAATCGGGGAAACGCCGGAACCAGCGGGCGATCTCTTCTTCCGTGCTGCGGCCGCGCACGCCTAAGAGTGTCGCGCCGCGCGCGGCCCTGTGCGCCAGCGGCATCAGGCTCGTTTCGCTGCCGCCAGAGCCGTGCAGCAGGATGATGGTGCTGCCATCCGGTTCCTCCGGCGTATAGAACCGGTGCACGAAGGGCAGGTCGCGATAAATGATGCGCTCCTCGCCCGGCATGGAAAATTGCGGCAGGGCGACGCGCACATCCGCCTCGTCCTTCATGAACAGCGGCGGAATGAACAATTGTTCGCCGAGCGCTTCCAGCGGTTCGTCGATCGTCATGCCGGGGCCGTCGGTTGCCATTTCGATCAGCACGCCGCCCGGTTCGCGGACATAGAGCGAATGGAAATACTTTCGGTCATGGGCATTGGTGGTGCTGGAATTGAGCGATTTCAGCCCGGTAAGCACCGCATTCAGCTCATCGATATCCTCGGCGCGGAAGGCGATGTGATCGACCGTGCCGGTGCCCGGTGCGCTGGACCAGAAGCCGGTGGCATCGCGCACGTCGATGATGTCGCCGCTGTCGGAGACGAGCCGGCGGATCGCGCCGATCTGGCTTTCCTGCCGGTAACCGAAGTGCTTTTCTAGAAACGCCACGGTTTCTTCCGGTACCTCGCTCAGCATCGTCGCACCATAGATGCGGCGAATCGCGTCCTGCGCAGAAATGTCGTCCGTCACATGTGGCGTCGCATCGGCAAAGGCATGGGTGCCGACCAACTTGACGATCAGGCCGTCAGGATCTTTCAGCCGGATGACCGGCTCACCGAATTCGTCGGATGGCCCCTCGGCGCGGATGCCGAATTTCAGTGCCCGCGTCAGCCAGAAGCCGATCGAGGCGGGATCTATCGCTACCGAGACTTCCAGTGTCTGGCCGTAACCGACGCGGCCCTGGCCGCCATCTTCCCAGACGAGAAATGTCAGAAGTGAGCCGGGCGAGGCGATGTCGTCGCCATAAAGCAGGTGAAGCTGCATGGCGTCTTCGAAGCCGGCGGTGCGCTTGACCAGTTTCAAACCGAGAAAGCCGGCGTAGAAATCCACATTCGCCTGCACCTTCCGGGTGATCATGGTGATGTGGTGTATGCCCAGTGCAGAGTTCATCTTGCCGTCCCGTCGTTTCGCCTGCTGTTCGTGGCCCTATTTGTCCTACGCTGCGCCTGATCCGCAACCCCGGCAAATGAGAACGCTGTGTTCTCTGCGTGAACGATGTTGCTTCCGCTTCGTTGCACGCACGCTGCGCAGAAACTGGGCTTTGTGCCTCCATATCAATCCGATTTGCATATAAAATAAGCATACAAAATAATGGCTATTTTGTATGCAATTTTGTCTTGCCTTGCGGGTGGGAATTGGCTCTTATGCAACCAATCCAACAAAACCATCAGGGGGAATAGATGATCTTAACGCGCAGGTTGTTGTCCAAAGCGCTAGTCATTGCTGCCATCGGCGTTACGGCCGGAATGGTGCTGCCGGTGACGGGCGCTTATGCCGAAACGCCGGTCAAATTCACGCTCGACTGGAAATTCGAAGGCCCCGCCGCCGGCTTCCTGCTGGCGCTCGACAAGGGTTACTTCAAGGCGGAAGGCCTCGACGTCACGATCGACAGCGGCAACGGTTCGGTGGAAGCCATTCCGCGCGTGGCAACGGGCGCCTACCAGATGGGGTTCGGCGATATCAACTCGGTGATGAAGTTCCTCGACGAGGATCCGAGCCAGAAGATCAAGGCCGTTTACATGGTCTATGAGCGCCCGACCTTTGCCGTCGTCGGCCGCAAGTCGCTTGGCGTCACGGGTGATCCGAAGTCGCTGGAAGGCAAGAAGCTCGGCGCGCCGCCGCCGGATGGCGCCTTTGCGCAATGGCCGGCCTTCAGGCAGGTCGCGGGTCTCGATGAAAGCAAGATCAAGATCGAATCGATCGGTTTTCCCGTGCGTGAACCGATGCTTGCCAAGGGCGATGTCGATGCCGTCTTCGGTTTTGCTTTTTCTGTCATCCTCAACCTGAAGAAGCAGGGCATTGCCGATGACGACATCTCGACCATCCTGATGGCCGAGCACGGCTTGAATCTCTATGGCAATGCGGTGCTGGTAAACACTGATTTCGCTGAGAAAAACCCTGAAGCCGTCAAGGGCTTCCTCAAGGCGCTGGCCAAGGGCTTCGCCGATTCCGTCAAGACCCCGGAAGAGGGCGTGGCGGCGGTGTTGAAGCGCAACGAGACGCTCGACAGCGCCATTGAGCTGGAGCGCCTCAACATGGCCAACAGCATGAACATCAAGACGCCCTATGTGGTGGAAAACGGCATGGGTGGCGTCGATCCGGCCCGGCTTGCCGCCTCCATCGAGACGTTGAAGGTTTCCATGGGCCTGAAGGGCAATGTGAAGGCGGAACAGGTGTTCGATGCGACCTACCTGCCGGCCAAGGAAGAACGCATGCTTCCCTGAAGGATAAAACGAGCGGGTGCCGCTTGTTTCTTCTCCCCGCCGGGGAGAAGTCCGCGGCAGCGGGATGAGGGGGCAAGCTCTCGGCCTATCGCTGACGTAGCCCCCTCATCCGACCCTTCGGGCCACCTTCTCCCCGGCGGGGAGAAGAAACAAGCGGAACGGTTTTGCCATGCTCTTGAAGCGGCAGCCTCCGCAGGACAATCGAATGGGCCGAGTGGGCGCCGCTTACTTCTTCTCCCCGCCGGGGAGAAGTCCGCGGCAGCGGGATGAGGGGGCAAGCTCTCGGTTTCTCGATGGCGTCGCCCCCTCATCCGACCCTTCGGGCCGCCTTCTCCCCCTCGGGGAGGAGAAACAAGCAGCAACGCTGCGGGATTAAACGGCCCGATCAGCAACTGAAAACGGGAACTGCGATGTCACATCTCGTGGAAATAGACAATGTCGACATGCGTTATGGCGGGTCGGCCGGCACGCTGGCCGTATCCGGTTTGAACCTGACGGTCGACAAGGGTGAATTCGCCGCCGTGGTCGGCCCGTCGGGCTGCGGCAAGTCCACGCTGATGAAACTGGTGACGGGGCTGCATATTCCGCAAAAGGGCAATGTCATCGTTGCCGGGCGGCAGGTTACGGAGCCCGTCTCCATCGTTGGCATGGCTTTTCAGAACCCGACGATGCTGCCCTGGCGCACGACGCTTGAGAACATCCTGCTGCCGCTGGAAATCGTCGAAAAACACCGCCGTCGTCTGCGCGCCCACAAGGCGGAATATGTCGCAAAGGCCGAGCGCCTTCTGGAGATCGTCGGCCTGAAGGGTTTTGGCGCGAAATATCCATGGCAGCTTTCCGGCGGCATGCAGCAGCGCGCCAATCTCTGCCGCGCGCTGATCCACGAGCCGGATTTGCTGATGCTCGATGAGCCATTTGGCGCACTGGATGCCTTCACCCGCGAGGAATTGTGGTGCGTCATCCGTGACCTGCACGCCGCGCAGCGCGTGACCATCATTCTGGTAACCCACGATCTGCGCGAAGCGACTTTCCTCGCCGACAAGATTTTTGTGATGAGCGCAAGGCCGGGCCGCGTGCTGGCGGAACACCGCGTGCCGTTTGCCCGTCCGCGCCAGCTCGATCTTATGTATGACAAGGGTTTCAACGACATGGTGCAGGCACTGCATGGTGAAATCGCGCAGGCGAGGGTGGCGGCATGAGCGCGATCATGGAAAGCACCGTCACGGCCGAGCCGCGCAAGCCGCTGATTGCCCGCGTCAACTGGGTGAAGGCCGCCCCCTGGCTTTATACGCTGGCGCTCTTCGCGCTGTGGGAACTGCTGGTCTATGCGCTGAAAATGCCGCCCACCATCCTGCCGTCGCCGGTAAGGGTAGGTCAGGCCATCCTGCAATATTGGTCGCCGATCTGGAAGAATTCGCTGCAGACGCTTTATACGACGACTTTGGGCTTTGCCATTGCTGTTGTCGCCGGCCTTGCCATCGGCCTGTTCATCGGCTGGTCGAAAACCATTTATGCCGGGCTTTATCCATTGATGATCGGCTTCAATGCCATCCCGAAGGTGGCGCTGGTGCCAATCCTCGTCATCTGGTTCGGCATCGGCACTGTTCCCGCGGTGTTGACCGCCTTCCTGATTTCCTTCTTCCCCATCGTCGTGAATGTCGCCACAGGCCTTGCCACCATCGAGCCGGAAACCGAGGACGTGCTGCGGGCGCTGGGCGCGAAGAAGATGGATATCATGCTGAAGGTCGGCATTCCGCGTTCCATGCCTTATTTCTTCGGCTCGCTGAAAATCGCCATCACGCTCGCCTTCGTCGGCTCGGTCGTCTCGGAAACCGTCGCTTCCAATTATGGCCTCGGCAACATGATGAGTTCGGCACAGAGCCAGTTCAACGTGCCGCTGGTTTTTGCCGGCCTCCTGATGCTGGCCGTGGAAGGCATCGTCATGTACGCCATCATGGCCTGGCTTGAAAAACGAATGACCGGCTGGGCGCATCGTTCGACCATGGGACAGTGAGGCCACCTTCTCCCCGCCGGGGAGAAGGTGGCCCGAAGGGTCGGATGAGGGGGCGACAGCAGAGATATGCGGCGAGCTTGCCCCCTCAACCCGCTGCCGCGACTTTCTCCCCGGGGGGGAGAAGGCGAAAGAGGCACTGCTCGGCGTTCCTCACGCTCCGGAAAGCCGTGAGCCTGCCAGGGCTCAATGCGCCGCCATTTCCTTGACGATATCAGCGCCGTCCATCAGGAAGGGATAATAGGTCGGCCAATTGGTGACTTCGTCCAGCAGGGCCTTGCGGTCATTCCCCCAGTAGAGGTGGTAATGGCCGGCCTTTACCGGAGCGATGGAGTGGTCGCTGAACTGGATGAACTGCGGAGCGGCCTCGTCGCCGGCGGTCTTCTTGAAGATGTATCTTACGCCGCGATTGCCCTTCTTGTAGGTCAGGATTTCCTGGCCGTCACTGGCATAAGTACCCTCGACCGGTTTGCCTTCCTTGTAGAAAGCCACGCTGTCGCCCTTGATGACGATGCGGTTCACATCCGTCTTGTAACCGATGTCGTAATAGGCGCGATATTCTGCGGCCGTCTTGTCGCCATGGGCGGCTTTTTCGGCCATGACGGAATCAAGCGAACCGTTCAGCAGGTAAGGATAAACAGACTGCCAGTCGCCGTCCCAGTCGGAAAGCGTGCGCGCCTTTACCTGGGCATCCTCGAAATAACCGCTGTAAATCTTCTTTTCCGCCTCGGTCATCTGGTGGCCGTGATCGTGCCCATGGTCATGGCTGTGGGCGGCGGATTTGTTACCGCCGGCGGCCGTGGCAGCGGCTGCCACCAGCAGCATGGAAGCAAGCGCGACCGCGCCGGTGACGCGGATGAGTGTCTTCTGCATTGTTTGGCCCTCTCATATCTGTCGTCGAAAAGTCAGTTACGTAATAACATTACAATCCGACCTATAGAGACGTCTTTTGCAGGAAGCAAGGGCGGGAGCTGGCGGGCGGTGATGAAAAAAAGCGCGATGGCCGGGAAAGCCACCGCGCTTGAGACATGGAGGGTGGGGAAGAGAGTTTCGAGGCCTCAGGCGGGCTGCGCGCTCACTTCCGCCTTGCGTTCATCAAAGGCGAGTTTCATTGCCTTCGTCACATCGCGGGTCGTTACGAAATAACTGTCGCTGCGCACCCAATAGCGCAATTTGACCGTCGCGCTGTCGGCGCTGACGGAATCAACGAAGGTGACGGGGGCAGGGTCCAGCAGCACCCGGCTTTCGGAGCGCACCACGCGCATCAGCATATCCTGCGCAGCAGCCAAGTCCTCGTCATTCTTCACCGTCAGGCTAAGCTCGTGGCGGCGCGAGGGAAAGCGGCTGTAATTGGTGATCGGTACGTTCCAAAGGGTGGAATTGGGCGCGAGGCGATAAAGCCCGTCACTGGTCTTAAGCTCGGTGGCAAACAAACCGATTTCCACTACGGTGCCGCTGACCGTGCTGGTCTCGATATATTCACCGACCCGGAAGGGGCGCAACACCAGAAGCATGATGCCGGCGGCAATGTTCTGCAGCGTGCCCTGCAGCGCAAGGCCGATGGCGAGACCTGCGGCACCCAGCGCCGCGAGAATGGAGGCCGTCTGCACGCCGAACTGGCCAAGCACCATGACCAGCACCAGAATAAGCACGACATAACGGATCGCGCCCGCGAAGAAACCGGCGAGTGTCGCATCGAAACCGCGAATGCGCGACAGGCCCTGAAAGGCCCATCGCTGCAGGAAGGTGGCGGCCAGCCAGCCGACGATCAGCAGCAGAAGCGCGCCAACGATCGAAAAGGAATATTGCACCGCCAGCGCGCTCGCCTGCCGCACGGCCGCCTGCGATGCGACGATGATATCCGTTGCCTGTTGTTCCATGAATTATCCCGTGATTTTCATTGTTGTTCAGGGTTGGTAACGAATGGGTGCCGCAGGGGTTCCGCCAAAAATCGGGAGTCAGCCGGCAAGCGGCAACACAAAAGGCACATTGCCGTCGGTATCGGCTCCCCTGCCGATCGCCTTGATTGCCTTGACCAGCCGGCCGTCACGCGCCAGCAGCCGGTCGCCGATGGCGATGATGCGGGCATTGGGGGTGACATAGGGCGAGACGGCGCGCAGGCGAAGCGCAAGCGCCATTTCGTCCTGATCCGGATAAAGGCAAAGTGCGGCAATGACGGCGGCGGCCGGCGAGCGCGAAATCCCCATCCAGCAATGGATGAGCAGCGGTGCGGACTGATCCCATTCCCGGGCAAAATCGATTAGCTTCAGCACATGCGCATCATCAGGGGCGATAAGATCGCCGGTGCCCTTGAAGGTGATGTCGTTCATGGCAAGCGTCAGATGCCGGTCGGCGGCAATCACCGCCGGGCGGTGAAAGCTCTGCTCCTTGGCAATCAGCGTCACCATTTCGCGAGCCTTGTGCTTCACGGCCATTTCCGCGATCCGCGACAGCGGCGATACCACGATTGCCGTCATGTCGCGCTCCCGGTCTTCGTTGCGCGCAGCGCCTCGATTGCTTCGAAACGTTCGATGAACAGTTTCTGTGCTTCCGTCGAGGGCAGGGGCGTGATGGTGAACATGTCGCGGGTAATGCCGCGCGGCAGGCCGAAGAATTTCTGCGCCTCGGCAGTGGAAAAACCGGCAAGCTCCGTCGCCTCGAAAAAGGCGGCAACCGTATCGGCCTTCTTGATCCGGTCCTTCAAATCGCGTGATGCATGCGGTGGTAGGCCGAACCGCAGATGCACGGCGGCCTCCAGCCGCTTCTCGACGGTCTTGTAACCGCCGCCGACCACGGATTTGAACGGAGAGATCATGTCGCCGATGACATATTCCGGTGCATCATGCAGAAGCGCCATCAGCATGTCGCCGGGCGTCGCATCCGTGCACATGCGGCAGAAAATCGTCTCGACGATGAGGCTGTGCTGGGCAACGGAAAAGGCATGATCGCCGCGCGTCTGGCCGTTCCAGCGGGCAACGCGGGCAAGACCATGGGCGATATCGGCGATTTCCACGTCGAGCGGCGAAGGATCGAGCAGATCGAGCCGTCGACCGGAAAGCATGCGCTGCCAGGCGCGCGGACTTTTTGCGGGAGCCAAGCCTAGTCCTCCGCCCGCGCTGCCGGATCGGCGGCCGGGAAGGAAAGGCCACTCCAGGCCGGCAGGGCCACTGTTACGGTGACATCTTCCGCAAGAAGCGGGGTACCGGAGGCAAGCGCATCGGCAATGCGATCGATCCGCACGATGGCGAGCGCTGTGCTGCCGCAAACGGTCCCGAGCGTGCCGACCGGTTTTCCATTGGCGGCAATCTCTGTCCCGCTGTCTGGAAGCGGACCTTCGGCCGAAACGGTAACGACGCGCCGCCTTGCGGTGCCGCGATGTTTCATGCGTGAGACGACTTCCTGGCCGACGAAGCAGCCCTTCCTGAAGGAAACGCCGTCATTCACATCCATCAGCACATCATGGGGAAATGCATCCTGCAGCGCATAGTCCCGTCCGGATTCGGCAATGCCGTGTTCGACGCGCAACGCATCATAGGCCGCAGCGTCGCCGGCGGACGAGGCGCCCGGCAGGCGGAACAGATCAACGCCGGCCTTGGCAAAACGGCCATCCCGGATGCCTGCCTCGGGCGCTTTCTCGTTCCAGAAAACGCTGACACCTTCAGTCGCTTCGGATTTCAGATCGACGGGCGCGCGCAGCTTGTACATTGTCAGGCGGCGCAGCAGCGCATCCTGTTCTGCAGCACCTGTCTCGATCAGGTAATCGGTTCCGTCGCGCGCGATCAGGAAATCGAACAGGATCTTGCCCTGCGGCGTCAGCAGCGCCGCAGCGCGGGCTTCGCCCTCGCCCAAATTTTCAACATCGGCGGTGATGAGATTATTCAGAAATTCCTCGGCGCCTGTGCCGGAAACTCTGATCAGGCGGCGGTCGGCAAGAAAGGCGGAAGGCATGGCGTCACCGTTCGGTTCATCGAGACTGCGCGATCTCCGGCAAAATGCAGATGCACTTCGCCGGACGGCTCATTCCGCACAGTTAGGATTTTTACCGGAGAACGGCAAGCACCGCGAGGCGATCAATCGCCGGCGGTGAAGAACTTCCACTTGCCATCAGGCGAAATGCCGATGCGGTAAAAGCTATAATTGCCATATTCCTGCATATCCGCCAGATCGCCCGCCGTGATGATGCGCAGCAGTTCCACCTTCTCCGGCGGCGTCAGCGTATTCAGCGGCTTTCCGGCAAAATACGGGAAGACATAGGCTTCATCAGGCGTGCCGGCATCGATATGGGCATAACCGGTCGACAGCAGGTCGATGATGATCGCCAGCACTTCCAGCCCGTCGGGATCGCCGGAATAGCTTTTCAGCGCCGCGATCGGGTCTTCGCTGTCGCTGCCGTCGATGCGGAATTCGTTCTGGCCGGCGGCGATGAAGGGCCGCAATTTTTCGATGTCACCCGAAGCGGCGGCGTCGATGATCTGCTGGCGCAGCTTGCGAACGGCTTCCGGGGCCTTGGAAATGTCGTGCTCGATGACGACGGACATTTCCGGAGCATTGTCCGGCTTGGAGGATTGCTGTTTGGTCTGGGCAGCGGAACGGTCGACCAGGGGGTCGGGCAGGGGAATGCCTTCCGAATCGCCTTCGATTTCGTCCGGCTCCGCGGGCTGGGCCTGCTGCGGCTGGTCACCATTCTGGGCCTGCGGCTCGCTTTCGGTGTTTTGCGCCGGTTTCAGCTCGGAAAGGGCGAAAGCGCGGTTCGGCAAGCCAATCGACCCGGCGGTCAAAGCAAGCACGATGGACAGCATGGCGGAAGAGCGCAAAAGCCCCTTGCTCAGGCAAGACATGATAGACCCCGGCTTTACTGTATCACCCGCTGCGGAGAAAATTCGCCTTCAAGCATACGCTGGCGCAGCGATTCCAGCATTGCTTCCGCACCGGCTTCGCCATGCATGCGGATGGTTTCGCGCATGGCCAGAGCAATGGCGGCATCGGCGATGATCTCAGGCTCGATGCCGTCGGCCATGCCGTCAGCCCATGCCTCGTTCTGGTGTTCCAGAGCGACCTGCATCTTTTCATGCACGATCATGTCGTCGATTTCGTTACGGCTCGTCTGCATTTTTCATCCTCGACAGGGCGGGCAAGTCCTTACCACCCTGTTAACAACACTAGCAGCCTTTTATCAAAACGGCACGGGCTGCGGCGAAAAGAGGTTAACAATCCTCTAATTTCCGAACCTGGACGCGATTTCCTGAGCGAGTGTTGCCCCTTCGTTACGGTAGTTCTCTTCTGCCATGACGGCGGCGCGTGTGCAACTGGTGTGGATGGCCGCAAAGGAGCGGTATCCACGGTTGAATGCAGCCGTCATGCGCTGGCGTCTTTCGGGTTCGTTGGCCGTGTCCGCAGCCAGAAGATCGCTCATCGATCTGCGCCAGTCCTCCGGACCGGAAGAGGGGCACAGGGTTCTCAGATATTGCACCGCGCCCAGTATTTCGGAAAGCCGTGCCAGCTTGTCGTCATAGGGAGCGGGTTTGGGCGGCGTCACTTCCGCAGGGCGCACTTCCTTGGAAGCCGCCTTTGAAGGCTGCGCATAAGCGATGCCTTCTTGCCCGGCCGGCAACATGGCCAGGAAAAGAGACAGGAAAATGGTTGATCTTATCAAAATTCTATTCTGCCCCACACATACGCGTGAACTGCTGGCTGGTGAACATCCGGCGGGCGGACATGCCCTAAATAATCGCGATTCTGGCTGGCTGGCAATCATGCAAGCAGGCGCTCGGCGCATTCGACGACGCTTTCAGGCGCCGGCAGCCGGCGGATTTCCGCCAATGTGTACCACCCCGCATCCGCCGCATCGTCGGCCGCCGTCACTGCCGGATCGGCATCCGTTTCCACCGTAAAGACCGACAGGAAATAGTGGCTGGTCAGCACGCCGTCTGCGTCGCGCGACGGCAGGTCATAGGTCGCGAACAGTTGCGGTTTGCGCGCGAGGATGCCGGTTTCCTCGTGAAGTTCGCGAATCGCCGTCTCCGCCGGTGTTTCCCCCTCTTCGCCGCGCCCGCCCGGAAAGGCGAACATGTCCTTTGACGGCGGATTGATTCGGCGCACGAGAAGCAGCCGGTCGCCATTCCTGACGATGGCGGAGGAGGCGGGGCGGGGCTTGATGCGAAGGGTCATAAAGGGTTTCACTCGTTTCGGCCGTCTGAGGCCTGTCTGCATATTGTGGTGCGAGAGCGCCGATGCGCCCTTTCGGATGAGGCGCGGAGGCTCTAACCTGTTGCGAACAACACGCCCCATTGTGCACGCAGAAGACGGTGGAATGAAGGTCTATCTTATCTATGTATTGGCGGCACTTGCGGAAATCGCCGGTTGCTTCTCCTTCTGGGCCTGGCTGAAACTCGGCAAGCCGGTCTGGATATTATTGCCGGGCATGCTGTCGCTTGCCGCTTTCGCCTGGCTATTGGCACTGGTGCCGACCGAGACGGCGGGCAGAGCCTATGCCGCCTATGGCGGGATCTACATCGCCGCATCGCTTCTCTGGCTCTGGGGCGTTGAAGGGCAGTTGCCGGATAAATGGGATGTCGCCGGCGGCGCCGTTTGCCTCGCCGGCACGGCCATCATCCTGTTCGGTCCACGCGCCTGAGGAGAAGAAGATGTGCGGACGTTTTGTCCTGAAGGCGACGCCGGAAGAAATCGCCGATTATCTCGATCTGATCGGGCTTGAGGATTTTCCCGCCCGTTTCAACATTGCGCCCACCCAGCCGGTTCTGGTGGTGCTGGAAGGCGAGCGGCAGGAGCGCGGCAGCAACCTGCCCAACCGCCGGGCGGTGCTGGTCCGCTGGGGCTTTCTGCCGGGCTGGGTGAAGGACCCCAAGGATTTTCCCCTGCTGATCAATGCGCGCTCGGAAACCGCCATCGGCAAGGCCTCCTTCCGCGCCGCCATGCGCCATCGCCGCGTGCTCATTCCCGCCACCGGCTTTTACGAATGGCGGCGACCACCCAAGGAGGACGGCGGCAAGCCGCAACCCTATTTCATCCGCCCGAAAAACGGCGGCATCGTCGCCTTTGCCGGCCTCATGGAAACATGGTCTTCCGCTGACGGATCTGAAGTCGACACCGGCGCAATCCTGACGACGGCCGCCAATGCCGCAATCGGCCGCATTCACGACCGCATGCCTGTCGTCATCGCGCCCGAGGATTTCAGCCGCTGGCTGGACTGCAAGACGCAGGAACCGCGCGAGGTGGCCGATCTGATGCGACCGGCCCAGGACGATTTCTTCGAGATGATCCCGGTGTCGGACAAGGTCAACAAGGTCGCCAATGTCGGCGCCGATCTCATCGAGCCGGTGCCGGAAAGCGTGCCGCTGGCCAAAATCAAACCGCCGAAGGACGAGGGGCAGATGTCGCTGTTTTGAGGAGCTTTCGGGGCTAGGCACCGCGGCTGAACGCCGCTGCTTGTTTCCCATAAACGACTATCTTCTTCGAAGGGCTCTCAGCCGTTCTGCCCCATCTTCTGCAGGCCTTCCTGGATCATCACGTCGGAATACACCCGGTTGCGGCCATTCGCCTTGGCGAGATAGAGCAACTGGTCGGCGGCATTCAGCTGGTTGTCGAAAGGTTCGCCCTTTTCGATTTCCACCACGCCGAGCGAAATCGTCAGCGCCAGGCTGCTGCCGCTGAGCTGGCGGCCGTTGCTTTCAACAGCGCCGCGCAATTCCTCACAGAACTGATAGGCGGCATGGGCATCGAGCCCACGCAGGAACACGGCGAACTCTTCGCCGCCGAGGCGGGCGGGAATATGGCGCTTCTCATGGCACATGTCGTGCAGCAGTTCGGCAAGCTTCTTCAGCGCCCGGTCGCCGGCATCGTGCCCGAGTGTGTCGTTGATCTTCTTGAAATGGTCGATGTCGAGAATGGCGACCGCACCGTTTTCGTCGTTTTCGTTGATGATATCCATCAACGCCCGGGTACGCTCGAAGAAGGAGCGGCGGTTCGGCAGGCCGGTCAGATGGTCGCGTTCGGCCAGTTCACGCAGGCGTTTCAGCTGCTTCAGCGTTTCGATATTATTGTCGATACGGCACTGCAACTCCTCCGGCACGAATGGGCGATAGACGAAATCCGACGCGCCTGCCTTGAGGAAACTGGCCGAAAGCAGCCGGTCGGTGGAGGATGAGATGCCGATCACCCGCAGATCCTCCGAGGAACGGCTGTCGCAGATACGGCGCGTCAGCTCATAACCGTCCATGTCAGGCATATGATAATCGGTGATGACAAGCTGGATCGAGGGATCCTGTGAGAGGATTTCCAGCGCCCGATTGCCCGAATGGGCCTCGCTGACCTTGAAATTCTGCCGCTCCAGTATTTCCACCAGGCCGGAACGCGCCGTGCGCGCATCATCGACCACCAGAACGGAGAAGCGTCGGTTGGTCAAAATCCGGTCGACGGTCTTGACCACCGCATCGACGGTGCGATGCCCGTCCTTGACGATATAATCGATGATCTTCTTTTCGGCGTAACGTTTGCGCGCCTCTTCATCCACCGTTGCGGTGAAGACGATCGCCGGCACCTTGCGTTCGGAAAGAAGGCCCAAAATCTCGCCCTTCGGCGCGTCGGGCAGGTTGAGCCCCGTCAGCGCCAGCGTGAAATGATGGACGCTCAGAAGGGCACCGGCGGTAGCCATGCTGTCACAATGAATGACCTCAGCCTCGGTCTCTTCCGAGAGCCGCGACTTCAGCAGCATGGAAAGAGCAACGGAATCTTCAATCAGAAGAATTTTATCCTGCATGGCCGTCCCAAGCCCCCCTGGCCTGTCTTCACAATCTTTCCTGAACACCGGATATTCGTCATCCGCATGTCTGCGGATTTGGAAGTCGGCTTATGCATTGTTTTGGAAAAAACTGCGAAAAATAGAAAATTCTTTGTTATTCACTAGTCTATACGTTTGCGCTCGTACAGACGTTTCGTAGAGGCCGCGCTTTTTACTTCATTTTCGTTGCGGCTTCGTTACAAAAAGTTCCTGAATTTATGAATACCGGTCGTTCATGCTGCATGCCGGACAAAAAACGGCGCCGTTAAAGGCGCCGCGCGATTGCTGAAGTTCTGCCGGGGAATGTTGATTCTTGATCCGATGCACCAGATGATCCGAAAACCGCTGGCCAAAAAAACTTAATGTTTTCAGGCGGGTTTGACGGCTGGCTTGCGCTTCAGCATCAGGGCTGCGGCCGCGACGGCCTTCAGTCCAAGCGGGCGGTAGTGGCTTTTGAGGTCCGGCTTCGCCTGCGGCTGTGCCTTCGTCTCGTTCGTCATTTCTTTTCTCCATAATTCACGCCATTCGCCGGTGCGAAGCGTGTGAAGCCCCTTTCTCGGGGGTAATCTTGACGGATTCGAGGCGAAAAAAAATGAAGCCGGCTTTGGGGGATGCGACATTTTGTGCCACATCCACCGGCAAGGTCCCGCAGGAAAAATAAACCTGTGGTTTCAAATACCGCGATCGAGGCCGTTTCCGCCATTCGCCTCATCATGCGCGTCTTCTTCGATGGTCAGCGTGCCATAGCGGCGATGCCACAGGCGGGCGCTGATGGGAATGAAGACGAGATAAGCGGCAACGGTCAGAACCAGCACTTCCCAGGTGAAGCTCATCAGCATCGCCACGTAGAGCACGACGACGAGGATCATCGGCAGCACCAGATCGCGGCGAATGCGGCTGGTGCCTGATTTTCCCGACCAGACCGGCAGGCGGCTGATGAGGAGATAACCGATCAGTACGGTATAGGCGGCGGCGACATAGGCGAAGGGCTTGTCCGGCTCCACGCCGAGGAAGCCGAGATAGACGGGCAGAAGCACCAGCATGGCGCCCATGGGAGCCGGAACACCCACGAAGAATTCGTTCTGCCAGGGCGCTTTCACGGGCCGTTCGATCATCACGTTGAAGCGCGCGAGGCGCAGGCCGGCGGCAATGACATAGATGAGCGCGGCGATCCAGCCGATGGAGCGCGCCTGATCGAGCAGATAGGCATAGACCACGAGGGCAGGGGCGACACCGAAATTGACGATGTCGGCCAGACTATCCATCTGTTCGCCAAATTTGGAGGTCGCCTTCATCATCCGGGCGATGCGCCCGTCGATGCCGTCGAGGAAGGCGGCGAGCAGCACCATACCGACGGCCAGCTCAAAGCGGCCTTCGATGGCGAGACGCACGCCGCTCAGGCCCGCACAGATGGCCAGAACGGTGATGAGATTGGGTATCACGAGGCGGAAGGGAATTTCCCGCAGACGTGGACCCCGGCCGCTATCCTTACGGCCCTCCTGTTTTCCGTTCTGTTGCGGCTCGGCGATCGGCGTTTCCATGGCGCATGCCCTTCCTGATTGTCATCAGCCGCGGCGGCTGATGACCGGGCCTTTGGCGGAGCCGAATTCGGCAAGTACGGTTTCACCGGCAACGGCGGTCTGGCCGACGGAAACGCGTGGCTGGAAACCTTCCGGCAGGAAGATGTCGAGACGCGAACCGAAACGGATAAGGCCGAAACGCTCACCGGCATCAACTGGTTCATTCGGCTTGACCCAGCAGACGATACGGCGGGCAACCATGCCGGCGATCTGCACCACGCCGACCTTGCCATGCGCCGTCTCGATGACGAGGCCGTTACGCTCATTGTCTTCGGAAGCCTTGTCCACTTCCGCATTGAGGAAGAGGCCGGGGCGGTAAGCGACATTGACGATGCGGCCACGCACCGGCGCGCGGTTCACATGGCAGTTGAACACGTTCATGAATACCGAGATGCGTACCATCGGCTCCTTGCCGAGTTCCAGCTCCAGCGGCGGAACGACGGTCTGGACGGCGGAAACCTTGCCATCGGCGGGGCTGATGATCAGGTCGTCATCCTGTGGTGTGACGCGCTCGGGGTCGCGGAAGAAATAGGCGCACCAGGCCGTCAGTACGAGACCGACCCAGAATAGCGGTTCGGAAATCCAGCCGAGCACCAGCGATGCGACGAAGAAGGCGGCGACGAAGACGTAACCTTCCTTGTGGATCGGTACGATGGTGTTGCGAATGGTGTCGAACAGACTCATGAGATTCCTTGCTCCGGTTTCCGTTGTCGCGTCTATATGTGGTCGTGATACGACACGATCCACACGGCAATGCGACAAATTTTGCCTAGCTGGTTACAGCCAAACGACCCGCCCGGCAATGGCCCGGTGGATCTGCGCCCCCGGTTATCAGGGGTTTATGCCCGTCAATGCGCCGGTTCGCCGCGGTCCACGACGCCGAGATCGTCGGTTTCGCGAACATGGCGCAGCATCTCTTCCGCCCGGATGGCTTCGCGCTGGCGGCTCCACATCGAGGCGTAGAGGCCGTTCTGCGCCATCAGCGAGGCGTGTGTTCCACGCTCGGCGATCAGCCCTTCCTTCAGCACGATGATTTCGTCGGCGTGGATGACTGTGGAAAGACGATGGGCGATGACCAGCGTGGTCCGGTTTTTCGAGACGATGTCGAGCGCACTCTGGATCTCCTGCTCGGTATGCGTATCGAGCGCCGAAGTTGCCTCATCGAGAATGAGGATCGGCGGGGCTTTGAGAATGGTTCGGGCAATCGCCACGCGCTGCTTTTCACCACCCGACAGTTTCAGACCCCGTTCGCCGACCATGGTCGCATAACCCTCCGGCAGCTTGCCGATGAAGGCGCTGATCTGCGCCGCATCCGCTGCGGCCATCACCTCCTCCTGCGTTGCCGAAGGGCGGCCGTAACGGATGTTGTAGGCAAGCGTGTCGTTGAACAGCACGGTATCCTGCGGCACCATGCCGATCACCGAACGCAGGCTCTTTTGCGTCACGTTGCGAATATCCTGCCCGTCGATTGTGACGGCGCCTTCCTGAATGTCGTAGAAACGATAAAGCAGCCGCGAGATCGTCGATTTTCCCGCACCCGAGGGCCCAACGATCGCCACCGTCTTTCCGGCCGGTACGTCGAAGGAAACACCCTTCAAAATCGGCCTTTCAGGATCATAGGCAAAATGCACGTCGCGGAACGAGATGGCGCCTGGTCCGGCGCCAAGCGGTTTTGCATCCGCCCGGTCGGTAACCTCGGCCTCGACCTCGAGAAGGTCGAACATCTGCTCTATGTCGGTCAGACCCTGACGGATTTCGCGATAAACGAAACCGATGAAGTTCAGCGGCACGGAAAGCTGCAGCAGCAGCGCATTGACGAAGACGAAATCGCCGATGGTCTGTTCGCCGCGCTGCACAGCCAGCGCCGACATCACCATCATGACGGTGGAACCGATGCCGAAGATCACGCCCTGGCCGAAGTTCAGCCAGCCGAGCGAGGTCCAGATCGAGATCGCCGATTTTTCGTAACGCTCCATCGCTACGTCGAAGCGCTTCGCCTCCATCTCCTCGTTACCGAAATATTTGACGGTCTCGAAATTCAGAAGCGAGTCGATTGCCTTGGTATTGGCGTCGGTATCGCTGTCATTCATGGCGCGGCGGATGGAGATGCGCCAGTTGCTGGCCCGGACGGTGAACCAGATATAGGCCCAGACGGTGATGACGGTGACCAGCACATAGGAAAAACCGTAGGACGCCCAGAAAATAACCGCGGTCAGCAGGAATTCGATGAAGGTCGGCGCGGTGTTGAGAATGGTAAAACGGACAATGGTTTCGATGCCCTTGGTGCCGCGCTCGATAACCCGCGAAAGCCCGCCGGTCTTGCGTTCCAGATGGAAACGCAGGGAAAGCCGGTGCATGTGCACGAAGGTTCGATAAGCCAGCTGGCGCACCGCATGCTGGCCGACGCTGGCAAACAGCGAATCGCGCAGCTGGTTGAGCCCGACCTGTATCAGCCGCGTCAGATTATAGGCGATGACCAGTGCGACTGCGCCGAGCAGGAAGGCCGGAACCAGCCCTGCCATGTCTAGTTTGCCGTTCAGTGCATCCGTTGCCCATTTGAAGAAATAGGGAACGGCGATCAACACCAGCTTGGCGACAACAAGGAACACGGTTGCCCAGATCACCCGCATCTTCAGGTCCCATCGGCCTTCCGGCCACATATAGGGCCAGAGATTGATCAGGGTCTGGGTCGGATTGCTGGAATCCGCCGAAATGGTTTTTTTCTTTGTGGCCATCATTCTCTCCGGTCACTGCCGGAAGCCGACAGCATGACGGCGGCTTTCGCCGCCGTGCTTGTCACAGATGGGATTGTCGCGGCTTAACCGCAACCTCTTCCGCGCTTTAGGAGCCGCCCTTCAGCCGTTTGCGGTGGAGTTCTTCCGCATTCGGCAGGGCCTTTTCCGGTACACCGAAAATCTGGCCGGGCTCGATGAGGTCAGGATTTTTGATCTGGTCCTCATTGGCGAGGTAGATCGTCGTGTAACGCACGCCCTGTCCATAAACGCGCCGGGAAATCTGCCACAGCGTATCGCCGCGGCGGATGATGACGCTGTTCTGGCTTTCGGCAAGCGGTGCCTGCTCGAAGGTCTGCGGGCCGGCAGGTGCCTGCGGCGCGGGCGCGGCTGGTGCGGTAATGTGCAGTTCGGTCAGCCGGCTTGCGAGCGATGCGATGCCCTTGCCGATGGCCGCCACATCATTCGGCCATGCCTCGACCGATGCCAGCAGATCACGCGCCTTGGCGGTGATGCCACCTGCAAAGGCGGTGAAGGCCGGCTCTGTTGCCGCGGCGGTGCGGAACTCGGAGAGCGATTTCAGGGCAATCACCACCGCGGAGCGGCCGGCAATCGCCTGATCGAGCGCCGGTGTCGCCTGATCCCTGTAGAGATTGGAAAGAATGCCGAAAGCCTTGGAAACGTCGTCACGCAGCTTTTCAAAGGCGGCGCGGTCGATTGCCGTGCTCTGGTTTTCAGCCGGCGCGGCTGTGGTGGCGGCGGGCGAGGCGGTCGTCGCCTGCATGGCAACGGTTGCCTGATCGGTCTGTGGCCGCTCGAAGGGAACACGCACGCGCAGCTTCACCGTGCCGTCGGCATTCAGTTCCTCGACGGTGATGATATGGCTGCCAACGGCAAGATCGACATCACCTTCGACGACGAAATGACCGGAGGCTTCCGTAATGCTCTTGCCGATTTCCCGGTCATCGACCAGTGCACGCACCGTCGAACCGGCAGGTGCGGAACCGGCGACGAAAATCTTCGATCCCTCAAATTCCACGGCTGTGACCTGAACGGTCGCTGCAGCAGCCTGAGCTGGAACGGAACCGGCCGCAGGGGGAGCCGTCACTCCGGCAACGGCTGCAGGGGGAGTGGCGGCATTGCCGGTTTCGGCGGTTGCGGCCGCGGGCTGTCCCGATTGTGCGGTCTGCAGTGCCGGAGGTGCGGCCTCCGGCATCGCCAGCACGCGGCTTGCCTCGCCGGGCTTGGAAACCATCGCCAGAAGTTCGCCGGCCTTGCCGTTGGGCACCGAGACGGTTGCCACTTCCTCGGATTGTGTCGCCTTGCCGCTGATGTCGGTGGAACGCAGCACCAGCTCATGGTCGCCCGGCGGCAGGGGATTGTCGAAAACCGCGGCGAAATCGCCGGTGCCGTCGATGGTCGTCTGGGCGATCACCTTGCCGTTGCTGAGAATTTCGAGCTTGGCGCCCGGCTGCGCCTTGCCGGCGACCACGGCCGAACCATCCGGCTCGACGCGCAACACGTCAAAGGTCGGCACGCCGGGCGTTGCCTGCGCAGCCCCGGCAGGAGCCGTGGTGGCAGGTGCAGCGGCGGGCTGTGCCGGCTGCGCTGCGCCATCGTCGGTGCCGGCGAAAACGCCTGCCAGGCGGCGGATCTGGGCTGCGGCCGCTGCCGCATTGTCGGGCAGACCGCGCAGGAAGGCCGTGGTGCGCTCGGCCGCCGTGCGCGCCGTGGTGATCAGCCGCGAGGTCGTTTCGTCCAGCGATTCCGGAATCTCGATATTGGTCAGTTCCTTGAGCGAAGCTTCGACCTTTTTGCGCGCCGCTGCGAAATCGGCGTCGGAGGGAACCTTGCTGTCGGCGAAAAGCGTTGTCAGATCCTTGATCGACTGGGTTGCAGAGGCCGCCAGCCGCCCCACCTTGTCGGCGATATTGGCGGTTTCCTCAGCGGCGTCGGACAGGATGTCGCCTGCCTTGTCGCCACCCATTTCAACGCTGTTCTTCACCGCATTGCCGGCCTCGTTGATGGCCTCGCCGATCGGTTTGCCGTCGTTGGAAATCCTCGGCAGGACGAAAAAGATCATGAGCAGGGACGCAATGCCCAGCACGATCAGCGCCAGCAAACCGGCTTTATTGTTTTTCATCCTGGAATCTCCGGGTATTTCAAGCTTTTCACACGAGTTGAGATTGCTAGCGTCTTACCTGGCGGCAGACAAGCGGTGTGTGGCCAAAAGGCCATATTTACAAGGGATTTCCCAAATTTTCTTGACGTGCAGCATCCCGCATAGTTCCTTCCTCTCATGACGGACAAAAATACAGCGATTCGATCCATCTGCGTTTATTGCGGCTCCCAGCCCGGACGTGATCCAGCTCACATGGAAGCAGGCCGCGCGCTTGGGAAATCCATTGCCGAAAACGGCATCCGCCTCGTTTATGGCGGCGGCACCAAGGGCATCATGGGCGCGGTTGCCAGCGGCGTTCTTTCCAACGGCGGCGAAGTGACGGGCATCATACCGGAGTTTCTGGTCGATATGGAGGCAACGCGCCATTCTCTCGGACAATTGAACGAGCTTGTCGTCACCAAGGACATGCATGAGCGCAAACATATGATGTTTGAGCGCTCGGATGCCTTCGTGACCCTGCCGGGCGGTGTCGGCACCCTGGAAGAGATCGTCGAGATCATGACCTGGGCGCAGCTTGGCCGTCACGCCAAGCCGATGGTCTTTGCCAATATCAACGGTTTCTGGAACCCGATGCTGGAGCTGGTGCAGCACATGCGCGACCAGGGCTTCATCCATCGCGCCCACCTCTTGAACCCGCTTGTCGTCGACGAGGTGAAGGACATCGTGCCCGCCATCATCGACCGGGCGCTGGCGCAGCAGAACCCGGAAGGCGACCCTTCGGTCATATCCCGCCTCTGAGACATGTTGCCCGAAAACGTGCGGCGTTTTCGGGGTAACGGCATGCATCACGCATGGAAAAATCGTTAATGAACCGCCGCGCGGTTCATTATAATTTTAAGTGTATATTAATACAGATTTAACAGCGGCATTGCTCCGCCCGCTCTTTTCATGGCCCCGCGACTGATCCTGTGCCAGCGTCACCAGGACGTTGGCTGTCGCGGAATCTCTTTTCGCCGCCATGAGATTGGGTGCATCAGGAAATGATTGCTTTTGTGGTGCGGCTTAAAAGCCGGGCGCATTTCATTATTCAGAGAAGCCCGCTGCGGGGCAGGGAAGGTGTGCTTGGTTCCGCCGCCCGCCGCCGGGTGGATACGCGAATGCGCCTCGGTATCCTGATCGCCGTTTTCGTCGCCATCTATGCCGTCGTGGCTGCGCGTCTTGTTCAATATGGGCTTGCGCAACCCGTCGCAACCGCGTGGATCAACACCGGCGCCACCGCCGTCGCGTCGCGGCCGGATATCGTCGACCGCAACGGCAAGCTTCTTGCCACCGATCTCAACATGGTGTCGCTTTATGCCGATCCGCGCCGGGTGGTCGATCCGGACGAGGTGGTGGAGAAGCTGGCGACCGTCATCCCCAATCTCGACTGGCGCGACACGCATCGCAGATTGCGTTCGGATAGCGGTTTCCAATGGCTGCGACGCCAGCTTACGCCCCGTCAGCAGGCGGATATCCTCAATCTCGGCATACCCGGCATCGGCTTCCGGCCGGAAAAGCGCCGGTTTTATCCGGGTGGCCCGACGGCCTCGCATATTATCGGCCACGTGAATGTCGATAATCAGGGCCTTGCCGGCATGGAGCGTTATCTCGACCAGCAGGGGCTCGCTGATCTGCGCGCCACCGGTCTTGCAAGCGGCGTGGCGCTGGAGCCGGTGAAACTGTCGATCGATCTGCGCGTGCAGAACATCGTCCGTGAGGTCGTCATGAAGGCGAAAACCGACTATCAGGCGGAAGCGGCGGGCGCGGTGATCCTTGACGTGGAGACGGGCGAGGTGCTGGCCATGGCCTCGGTGCCGGACTACGACCCCAACGAACCGTCCCGTACCCTTGCCGATGGCAGCATCGACAGGGAGTATGAAAAGGGCTGGTTCAACCGCATGAGCAACGCCACCTTCGAGATGGGCTCCACATTCAAGAGCTTCACGCTCGCCATGGGGCTGGAGGCGGGCGCGATCACGCTGAATTCAGTGGTCGACGCGTCGCGGCCGATCCGCATGGGCGGCTTCACCATCAAGGATTTCTGGGGCAAGAACCGCCCGCTTTCAATCGCGGAAGTGTTTCAATACTCATCCAACATCGGCACGGCGGCGGTTGCCGACATGGTCGGTGTCGAAGGCCACCAGCAGTTCCTGACGAAACTCGGGCTGCTGTCGCGCATGGAGACCGAGATGCCGGGCGTGGCCACGCCAACTCAGCCGAGGACGTGGAAGAAGATCAATTCCGTCACCATTTCCTTCGGGCACGGTATAGCCACCACACCATTGCAGACGGCGGTTGCCGCCGCAGCGCTTATCAATGGCGGAAACCTGATTTCACCGACTTTCCTGTCGCGTTCAAGGGAAGATGCGGCAACGGTTTCCCGTGCCGTCATCAAGGGAAAGACCAGCGCCGATATGCGTTATCTTTTCAACTGGAATGGTATCAAGGGCTCCGGCAGGCGTGCGCAGGTCGAAGGATTTCACGTCGGCGGCAAGACCGGCACCGCTGACAAGGTCATCAACGGCCGCTACGCCAAGGATATCAATTTCAACAGCTTCGTCGCCGCCTTTCCGATGCATAAGCCGAGATATGTCGTGCTGTCGATGATCGATGCGCCGAAGACGGGTGAGAACGGCGGCCGCACGGCAGCCTCCACCGCAGCGCCGATGATCCGCGAAATCGTCGCCCAGACGGCAGCGCTCCTCGGTGTCAAACCGCGTTTTGGTTACGAAGCGGATCCGCAATTGCTGATGGACTATTGATGTCTGCCTCTCCTCGTTCCCGCAACGGGCACAGGAACGAGGGAAGGAGCCGGATTACCGCTTTAACCGCATCAGACTTGAGCCGGTATAGATCGCCAGTGCCACCCAGATCATCGCAAACGCCGCCATCCGCACCGTGTCGAACGGTTCCTTGAAGATGAAGATGGCGATGAGGAAGATCATCGTCGGCGCGATATATTGCATGATGCCGATGGTCGAAAGCCGCAGCAACTTGGCGCCATTGCCATAGAGAATGAGCGGAACGGCGGTGATCACGCCGCTTGCTGCCAGAAGCCAGGTGTCGGCGGAATTGCCGCCCATGAAATGCGCCTGTCCGCTGAAGCCCAGCCAGGCCATGACCAGCACGGCGGGAATGGACAGCAGCATGACTTCGAGCAAGAAGCCCTGCGTCGCGCCAATCGGCAATGTCTTGCGGAAAAAGGCGTAAAAACCCCAGGACATTGTGAGCGCGATTGACACCCACGGCAGGCTGCCCGCATGCCAGGTGAGGATCGCCACCGCTATTGCCACGAGGCCGATGGCGGCGATCTGCGCCGGATAAAGTTTCTCCTTCAGGAGCACGGCACCCAGAAAAATGCTGAACAGCGGATTGATGAAATAACCGAGTGCGGCATCCAGTGCACGGCCCGCGCCGATCGCCCAGATATAGATGCCCCAGTTGATGCTGATGAGGGCGGCAGTGAGGCTCGCCATGGCCAGCATCTTCGGGCTTTTCAGTGCCGAGCGGATTTCCGTTGTCCGGCCGAGCGCAATCAGCACCGCCGCCGCGATCGGCACCGACCAGATGACACGATGCACGATGACCTCGATCGGCGAGATATGCGCAACCGCCTTCATGTAGATGGGGAGGAAGCCCCACAAGAGATAAGCGGAGAGCGCGAAAGCAAAACCGCGCGCGCTGTCGCCGCCCTCTTGGGCCGGGAGCGATTTGTCGAGTGCCATGGGGAGTACCGCCAAAATTGTTCGGATGGCGTTTTATAGCGGATCGTCACAGGGGCGGCCAATTCATTTCCGTGAAGGGTTCATGAGAAAAACTGCATGAATAACAGGCGCTTTGCTCTTGAAATAAGCTGCCATCGTAACTGTCAGGGTGCTCCACGCGAAAAAATCCCGCGTGGAGCCTCATAGGCATCCCATATGAATCATTGTCTCACCCGGCCGTTTCAAACCGCTGAAAAGACTCTTATTTCCCGGCAAAGCGATCGTTGGCGCGGATCAACTGGTCGAGAATGCCGGGTTCACTCATCGCGTGTCCCGCCGCCTCGATAATGTGGAAATCCGCCTTCGGCCAGGCCTTGGCCAGCTGCCAGGCATATTTCAGCGGGCAGGGCATGTCGTAACGCCCATGCACGATGACGCCGGGAATATCCTTGAGCTTGCCGGCATCGCGCAGCAGTTGCCCTTCTTCCAGCCAGCCGGCATTGACGAAGAAATGGTTCTCGATGCGCGCAAAAGCGATGGCATATTTATCCTCGCCGAAATCCTCGACGCGGTCAGGATCGGTAACGAGCGCGATGGTCGCGCCTTCCCACTGGCTCCATGCCTTGGCGCATTCAAGCTTCTTTGCCTCGTCAGCGCCGGTGAGATAGCGATTATAGGCCTGCATCATCTCGCCACGCTCGGCTTGCGGGATGGGCGCGATGAATTTTTCCCACTGGTCCGGATACATTTCCGAAACGCCGAACTGGTAGTACCAGTCCAGTTCCGGCCGGGTGACGGTGTAGATACCGCGCAGGACGAGTTCGCTGACGCGGTTCGGATGGGTCTCAGCATAAGCGAGTGCCAGCGTCGAACCCCAGGAACCGCCGAAAACCAGCCATTTTTCAAAGCCGCAAAGCTCGCGCAGCCTTTCAATGTCGGCGACCAGATGCCAGGTGGTGTTGGCCTCCAGTTCCGCATGCGGTGTGGAACGGCCGCAGCCGCGCTGATCAAACAGGATGACGTCGTAAAGTGCGGGATCGAAAACGCGGCGATGCGTGGGGTTCACGCCGCCGCCCGGGCCGCCATGCAGGAAAACCGCCGGCTTCGCGCCGCGTGTGCCCACCCGTTCCCAATAGATCACGTGCCCATCACCCACATCGAGCATGCCGGTCTCGAAAGGTTCGATCTCGGGGTAAAAGCCGCGCAGTTCTTCGGTCATGGATTATTGTCCTCTGATGGCCATTTGGCCGTGTCGTGGTCCGGATGCTGCCGGCTGTTCACCGGCGCGGGCGCGTCATCCGTTGCAGGTTCCGGCTCGACCGGCAAGCCGTCAAGCTCGGAAAACCAGTGCATCTTGCTGGCAAGATTGGACTGCGCCTCCGGTTTTATCCGCTCTGGCTCATCCAGCGAACCAAGGGTGATATTGATGAAATCGGCGCCCGTAACGTCGTAAAAAAGCGGCGTGCCGCAGCGGCCGCAAAAACCGCGGCGCACATGGTCGGAAGACTGGAACCATGATGCTTCGCCGCGGGTCATCTCAAACTGCGTGAGGGTACTTGCCGCAAGCGGCATGAAATAATTGCCCGATGCCTTCTGGCACATGCGGCAATGGCACAGATGCGGATAACGCAACCCGCCCTCGATCCGGTAACGCACTGCGCCGCACTGGCATCCGCCACTGAAGTCCGTCACCTCGTCCATCAGCGGCCTTCTTCAGGAGGCCAGACCTGCGTGTCGTGATCCGGGTGCTGATAGGAGTTGATTTCGGCTTCGTCCACGCCCTGTTCCACGGCTGGTTTGGAAAACAGCTGCTCGATCCACGGCATGCGCTTGTGAAAATTGACCTGCACCTGCGGTTCGATCTGCTCCGAGTGATCGAAAGCGCCGATGGCGATCTCCATGCCTCCCGGATAATGATAGGTCAGCGGCGTGCCGCATTTGTTGCAGAAACCGCGATGGATCTTGGTCGAGGAGCGGAAGAGGGCAGGCTGGCCGCGTGTCCAGACCAGATGCGCCTGATCGGCGCTGACCAGCGCGCCGAAGAAATTGCCGAAATGTTTCTGGCACATGCGGCAATGGCAGATGGAGGCCCGGCCAAGCTTGCTGGCGTGAAAACGCACGGCCCCGCACTGGCAGCCGCCGGAAAAGCCCGCTTCATTCATTTTCCGCTCTCCGGTGGCCAGCTTTCAGTGTCGTGGTCGGGGTGCTGATAGGAGACGAGGTTGGTGAGATAATCCACCGAGGTCAGGTCGTCTTCCGTGGGAACGGCAGGCAGCGTGTGGATGCTGTCGACGAAATCGATCTTGCGCTCCACGCCCCACTGAATGGTCGGCGGCAGGGCGGCGGGATCGTCGAATGCCCCCGCTGCCACCGCCACGCCATCCGGCGCTTCATAGGTCAGCGGCGTGCCGCATTCCGGGCAGAAGCCGCGCTTGACGACGCTGGAGGACTGAAAGCGCTTCGGCTCACCGCGCGTCCATTCGAATTCGACCTCACGCACGGAGACCAGCGGCGCATAATAAGCCCCGAAAGCCTTCTGGCACATGCGGCAATGACAGACGGAGCTGTCTTTCAGATCGCCGGTCGCGCGAAAACGGATCGCGCCGCATTGGCATCCGCCGGTATGGGTGGTCATGCTTGGTTCTCCTTTACCGTTCGGATAATGTGGAGACAGACATTATCGATGTCTTTGAGGATATCATCGTTCCAGAAACGGAGGACGGTCCAGCCAAGTTCCTCAAAGGTCTGTGTTCTCTGCTGGTCATAGTTTGCCGCAGCATCTTCCGTGTGCTGAAATCCATCCAGCTCGATGATAATCTTATGAGATGGGCAGGCGAAATCAACGATGTATCCAGCGACAGGCAGCTGGCGTCTGAAAGAGAGGCCGTCTAGGCGGTGAGCATGGACGGCGCCCCAAAACTTCAGTTCTGTGTCGGTCATAGCCTTTCGCATTTGCCGCGCATATTCCCGATGTTGGGGTTTGACCTTGGCGTGGGGCATGAGCGGCTCGCGGCTTGAAGGGATACTGCGAGATTGGAATATGGTATGGGCGAAAGCAAGGGCCTGTCGTGTGGCTTTACCCCCCTCTGCCCTGCCGGGCATCTCCCCCTCAAGGGGGGAGATCAGCAAGACGCGCTACTTCAACTTCACTCTCTCACCGTGAGATGGGCGAGACCTCGCCGCGAATCGATCTCCCCCCTTGAGGGGGAGATGCCCGGCAGGGCAGAGGGGGGTAAAGCCGCGAATCGCAGCCTTACCGCTTAATCTCCCAAGTCGTCGTCCGCTCGCCCGTTTCCTTGTCCTTGCCATCCTTCAACTGAATGCCCTTCTCCGAAAGCTCGTCGCGAACACGATCCGCCTCCGCAAAGTTCTTCGCCTTCAGCATCTCGAGCCGCAACTGCACCAGCGCATCGACAGCCGAAACGATGGCCTCATCCATTTCCGCCTTCTTCGGCAAGACACCAAGCAGTGCAGCGCTGGCGGCAAAGGCCGGCAGCCTGGAAGGGTCCACATTGGCGGCGTGGGCCAGCGCGTGCAGCGCCTGGACGGCGGCGACCGTGTTGAGATCGTCGGCAAGCGCCTCGAGCACGGTTTCATCCGGTGCCGCATCGGAGACATCGGCCGCGGGCCACTTGGAAAGCAGGCGTTCGGCCTCTTCCAGGCGCTTCACCGAAAAATCTATCGGCTCGCGGTAATGCGTCATCAGCATGGCAAGGCGCAGAACCTCGCCCGGCCATTGGCGGCCGCCGAATTTCTCCGTGTGCAGCAATTCGTAGATGGTCACGAAGTTGCCCTCGGACTTCGACATCTTGCGGCCTTCCACCTGCACGAAGCCGTTATGCATCCACACATTGGCCATGACATGCGTGCCGTGGGCGCAGCGCGATTGCGCGATTTCGTTCTCATGGTGCGGGAAGATGAGATCGAGCCCGCCGCCGTGAATGTCGAAGACCTCGCCGAGGTAACGACCGGCCATGGCCGAGCATTCGATGTGCCAGCCCGGACGGCCACGGCCCCAGGGGCTTTCCCAGCCCGGTTCGTTATGCGAGGACAGTTTCCACAGCACGAAATCGCCCGGGGTCTTCTTGTGGGCTTCCACCGCCACGCGTGCGCCTGCCTGCTGCTCGTCCAGAGGCCGCTTCGAAAGCTGGCCGTAATCGGCCATCGAGCGGGTGTCGAACAGCACCTCGCCGCCCGCCGTATAGGCGTGGCCGCGGGCAATCAGTTTTTCGATGAGATCGATCATCTCGGCAATATAATCGGTGGCGCGCGGTTCGACGGTCGGCGGAAGGCAGCCGAGCATGGCCACATCGTCGTGGAACTGGTCGGCGGTCTTTTTCGTCACCGCATGGATGGCGTCGTTGAGCGGCAGATGCGGATAATCGCGCAGCGCCCGCGCATTGATCTTGTCATCGAGATCGGTGATGTTGCGGGCATAGGTCACGTGGGTCTCGCCATAGACGTGACGCAGCAGCCGGTAGAGAACATCGAACACGATGACCGGGCGCGCGTTGCCGATATGGGCAAAATCATAGACCGTCGGGCCGCAGACATACATGCGCACATTATCAGCGTCGATTGGCGCAAATTCCGCCTTTTCGCGTGTCAGGGTATTGTGGAGTTTGAGGCGCAAAGACATGCGGGTGTTCCCTAAAGGCAGTCAATTGTCCTGACCGGACCGTTTGTCTGTTGGACCTTGCGGGGAGACGAAAACGATCTGGCCGGCGGCGAACCAGCAAAATTTATTCAGCAGCAGGTGCAGATCGTTGTTTTCATGTCTTGCCTTATGGCGCGGCGGTGCCGTGCGGTCAAGAGCATCCGTGGTGACCGCATCGGCTGCCGAGGCATGAAACAGTCACTCCGGCTGGCGGTAGTCCACGAATTTCCTGTCACGCACGACAAAGAGCTTGCCGGTTTCGGTAAGCTCCGGCGAGGCAAGCGGAAGAATGGCGGCGGCAACCTCTGACGGGTGCGGCACGGTGGCCGGGTCTTCGCCGGGCATGGCCTGGGCCCGCATGGCGGTGCGTGTGGCGCCGGGATTGATGCTGTTGATGCGCAGCGCGCTCTTTTCGGTCTCTGCCGCCCAGGTGCGGGCGAGTGCTTCGACTGCCGCCTTGGAGGTGGAATAGACACCCCAGAAGGGGCGACAGCTATGGGCGGCACCCGAAGACAGGATCAGCGCGCGGCCGGCATCCGATCTCAGCAGCAGCGGCTCAACCGAGCGGATCAGCCGCCATGTGGCGGTGACATTGATGGTCATCACCCGCTCGAAAACCTTGGCCTCGATATGGCCGACCGGCGAGATGACGCCGAGAACGCCGGCATTGGCGACCAGAATATCAAGCTTGCCCCAGCGCTCGAAGATATTGGCGCCCAGCGCATCGATGGCGTTCATGTCGGAAAGATCGAAGGGAACCAGCGTCGCGGTGCCGCCAACGGCCTTGATGGCGTCGTCCAGTTCCTCAAGGCCGCCGACCGTGCGGGCGCAGGCGATGACATGCGCGCCGGCCTTGGCCAGTTCCAGCGCCGTGAAATAACCGATACCGCGCGAAGCGCCGGTGACGAGCGCGATGCGGCCCTTGAGATTGATGGTCATGTTGCCCCTCCGAAATGATTGCGCCTCCTTTTACGAAGCCACAGCGGCCGGCTGCAAGCGATTAAATCGTCGCATGGGACGGCCTGAACAAAAGGCAAGAAAAAAGCGGCCCCCGGAAGCCGGCGGCCGCTTGTTCATTCGGGCTATCAGCCGTTGCTGGCCAGCATGGAAATCTTGCTGCCCATCGCCTCGCCGTTCTGGTCGAGAAGGCGGGTCGGATAGTCGCCGGTAAAATAATGATCCGTGAACTGCGGCCGCGCATGGTTGCGGTTCTCGCCGCCGACGGCGCGGTAAAGCCCGTCGATCGACAGGAAAGCCAGCGAATCGGCACCGATGAACTTCGCCATCGCCTCGACATCGGCATATTGGTTGGCGAGCAGCTTGTCGGCGTCAGGTGTGTCGATGCCGTAGAAATCCGGATGGAAAATCATTGGGCTCGCAACGCGGATATGAACTTCCTTGGCGCCGGCTTCGCGGATCATCTGAACGATCTTGACCGAAGTGGTGCCGCGCACGATGGAATCATCCACCAGCACCACGCGCTTGCCTTCGATCATCGCCCGGTTGGCGGAATGCTTGAGCTTGACGCCGAAAGCACGGATCTGCTGCGTCGGCTCGATGAAGGTGCGGCCGACGTAGTGGTTGCGGATGATGCCGTATTCGAAGGGAATGCCGCTTTCCTGCGCAAAACCGAGTGCTGCCGGCGTGCCGCCATCGGGAACCGGGACAACGACGTCGGCTTCCAGCGGCGCTTCCTTGGCAAGGTTCATGCCCATGTTCTTGCGCGTCGTATAGACGTTGCGGCCGCCGACGACGGAATCGGGGCGGGCGAAATAGACATATTCGAACAGGCAGAGACGCTCCGGCTGCGGCTTAGAGGGCTTGCGCGCATCGATGGTGATCGAACCATCGGGCTGGATTTCGCAGATGATGACTTCACCGTTTTCAACGTCGCGCACGAATTTCGCGCCGATGATATCGAGGGCGCAGGTTTCGGAGCAGAAGATCGGCTTACCGTCCAACTCGCCCATGACCAGCGGGCGGATGCCGATCGGGTCACGCGCGGCGATCAGCTTAGTGCGCGTCATCGCCAGCATCGAATAACCGCCTTCCATCTGCCTGATAGCATCGATGAAACGATCAGCGGTGGAGGAGTGGCGCGAGCGGGCGATGAGGTGGAGAACGACTTCGGTATCCGATGTCGACTGGCAGATTGCGCCGGTGGCGATGATCTGGCGGCGCAGCGTCAGGCCGTTGGTGAAGTTGCCGTTATGGGCAATGGAAATACCGCCTTCTTCCAGCTCGGCAAACAGCGGCTGCACGTTGCGCATCGCCACTTCGCCGGTCGTGGAATAACGGGTGTGGCCAATGGCGATGGAGCCGGGCAGGCGGGCAAGCGTTGCGGGATCGGTATAATGATCTCCGACGAGGCCCATATGGCGTTCCTGATGGAAACGCTTGCCGTCGAAGGAGACGATACCAGCCGCTTCCTGGCCGCGATGCTGAAGCGCATGCAGGCCGAGCGCGGTCAGCGCCGAGGCGTCGGCATGGCCGAGAATGCCGAAAACGCCGCATTCTTCATGCAGCGTATCGCCGTCGATCTCTTCCTTGAAAGTGGCCCCAGGGAACGGGGAATGCGAAAGCGGCTCAATCATCCGGCTTGCCCTTGCTCTCTACCGAGAAAAAAGAAAGACCTCTCCGGTGAGCGTGTCTCCCGGTTGGCCTGTCTGTGTCGTGCTTGATATTTAGCACAAATAGCGCGCCTTGCATGCATTGCAAGGCGCACCCTCGTGTCAATTATTCGTTGCTGGCGGATTTGTTGCCGGCACATCTTCCGCAGGGGCCTGCGCGGCCGTCGGTTCCTGCGGTTTTCCAAGGATACGGGCGCGAATCTGCGGCTCGATATCGTCAGGCAGAACCGCTTCCAGCTTGCCCACCAGCCCATCGAGGAAGGGCTTGGACTTGGCCTGCGTTACCCATTCCGGCTGCGTCTTCACATCCACCAGCCAGTTCCAGAAGGCGACCGCGACGACCAAAAGCAGAATGCCGCGCGCCGCGCCGAACAGGAAACCGAGCGTGCGATCCAGCGCGCCGATGCGGCTGTCGATGATGAAATCGGCAATGCGCGAGGTGATGAAGGAGATGACGATCAGCGAGACGAGGAAGACCACGCCAGCCGAACCGGCAATGGCGATCTTGTCGTCATCGGTATAGTTGCGCGCATAGGGCAGCAGAACCGGATAGAGATAATAGGCGGCGGCGACCGAACCGGCCCAGCTCGCGATCGACAGAATCTCACGGGAAAAGCCGCGCACCATCGCAAGAACGGCGGAGAAAAGAACAACGGCGATGACGATGCCGTCGAAAATTGTAATGGGCATATACCAACTCCGGAGGTGCGACGCCTTGTCAGACGCTGCCTTGCCAATTTTGCGATCCTCTTACACCACTGTTTCCCTTGGCGAAAGGATCAATATTCGTCGTCCTCAACCTGTTTGAACCGGTTGCCGGAGCCGGCGATGCGCGTCACGAGGTCCGGAAGGCTTTCAATTTCCGTCCAGCGACCCTTGCCCGCTTTCGGCAATTCAGCTGAACCAGACGGCAGAAGTGCGGCGGAAAAACCAAGTTTTTCAGCTTCTTTCAATCGCTGCACGGTGTGCGCCACCGGACGTACCGCACCCGACAGGCTGATTTCGCCGAAATAGACGCAATCGGCGGGCAGGGCAAGACCGGCAAGCGAGGAAACCAGCGCCGAGGCAATCGCCATATCCGCCGCCGGTTCGGAAATGCGGTATCCGCCGGCCACGTTCAAATAAACGTCATGCTGGCCGAGCTTCACGCCGCAATGGGCCTCCAGCACGGCAAGGATCATGGCAAGTCGCGAACTGTCCCAGCCGACCACGGCGCGGCGCGGCGTGCCAAGCGAGGTGGCTGCGACCAGCGCCTGCACTTCGACGAGCACGGGGCGGGTGCCTTCGATGCCGGCAAAAACCGCTGCACCGGGCGATTTTTCGTTGCGCTCGCCCAGAAACAGTTCGGAGGGATTGGAGACTTCCCTGAGGCCGCGATCCGACATTTCAAAAACGCCGATTTCATCCGTCGGTCCGAAGCGGTTCTTGACGGTGCGCAAAATACGGTAGTGGTGGCCGCGGTCACCCTCGAAATAGAGCACGGCGTCGACCATGTGCTCGACCACGCGCGGACCGGCGATCTGGCCTTCCTTGGTCACATGGCCGACGAGCACCATGGTCGCGCCCGTCTGCTTGGCAAACCGGATCATCGCCTGCACGCCGGTGCGCACCTGCGTCACTGTGCCGGGGGCAGAATCGGCCGTGTCGCTCCAAAGCGTCTGGATGGAATCGATGATGATGAGATCGGGCCGTTTGCCCTCGGAAACCGTCGCTAGAATATCCTCGACATTGGTTTCAGCAGCCAGCAGTACATCGGTTTCCGCCGCCTCCAGACGCTGGGCGCGCAGGCGCACCTGCGCCACCGCCTCTTCGCCCGAGACATAGATGACGCGGTGACCGCGCCGCGACAGGGCCGCCGCCGCCTGCATCAGCAGCGTTGATTTGCCGATACCAGGATCGCCGCCGATCAGGACCGCCGAACCGCGCACGAAACCGCCGCCGGTCGCCCGGTCCAGTTCGCTGATGCCGGTCGGAATGCGCGGCGCTTCCTCGATCTCGCCGGAAAGCGAGGTCAGCGTGACAGGCCTGCCCTTCTTCGGCACCTTGCCCGGCCCGGAGCCGATGCCGCCCATCGGATCCTCTTCGACGATGGTATTCCACTCGCCGCAGCCTTCGCATTTTCCCGCCCAGCGGGTGTGAACCGTGCCGCAGTTCTGGCACACGAATTGGGTCTTGGCTTTGGCCATCTTATGTCAGTTTTCTTCTTGTTTGAAATCTTTGGCGGAAATGTCCTGATGGCCATGCAGCACGCGCAGAACGGTAAGCTCATTCTCGTCGACACGAAAGAAAATGACGCGCTCACGATAAGCGATGCTGCGAAGCCCGGCTCCATATCCGCTTCTTGAGACACCGGATAAGCCCAGTGCCGCTATCGATTCGATTTTATTGAAGATATCGAGGACGAGGCGATCGGCAGCAAGGGGATTTTCAGTCTCGATATAGGCGTGGTCTTCGGCAAGGTCGCGCCTTGCGCGCGTGGTCAAGGTTGGAGTCCGGATTTTAATGGCCGGTCCCCGTTTTTAGCTGCGCGGAAACTCTTTTGATATCGCTCAGAAACTCGTCCTGTGAGGCATAACGGTGAACCCGGCCCGCCTCGGCGTCGTCGATGCCCTCCTGGATCAGCAACTGAAGCGCGGCTCTTTTACCTTCCTCACTGCTTAGCAATTGCAGGCTCGCATGAATGACGGCGTCCGCGTCGCTGTAGACACCCGCCGCCACCTGCTCCTCGATGAACTTCTCGTCCTGCTCGCTCAAATGGATTTCGGGCATTTCGATCTCCTTTTGTTCTCTTGTAGCACAGGTCACGTCGGCTTTCCAAGAGCCAAAGGCAGCTCTCAGTCGTCGGCCATCAGATATTGCCGTTCGTAGCGCAGGCCAAGCCCTGTCAGCATCTCGTAGCCGATGGTGCCGGCCGCCCGTGCGGTCTCGTCGACGGGCACGTTCGGGCCGAAAAGCTCGATATAGTCGCCGCTGCGAATGGCATTAACAGGCACATCCGTGACGTCGAAAATGGTGAGGTCCATGGTCACGCGGCCAGCAACGGGCACTTTATGGCCGTTAACCACACCGTAGGCGCCGCCATGGCCCATTTCGCGCAGCGGAATGCCGGAGCCGGACAGCGAACGCTGATACCCATCCGCATAACCGACGGAAGCAATGGCAAGCCGGCTTGCGCGCTTGAGCAGGAAGGAACCGCCATAGCTGACGGTCTGGCCTTCACCCGCCTCGCGTATCTGGATGATCCGCGCCTCGGCCTTCGCCACAGGCCGCATCGGGTTGGCCACATCGTTGACCGCTTCGCCGCCATAAAGGGCGATGCCGGGGCGGGTGAGGTCGAAATGATAATCTGAGCCGAGGAAAATGCCGGCGGATGCCGAAAGGCTTGATTCGATACCTTCGAAAGCAGCGCTAACCTTCCGGAATGATTCGAGCTGAACCCTGTTCATCGGCGAGGATGGTGTGTCGGCGCAGGCGAGATGCGACAGAACCAGAACCGGGTCGAAACTCGCCGGTCGCGTCACGTCGTCGGCAAGAAACAGCGCGTCGTCGAGCGGTAGTCCGAGGCGATTGAAACCGGTGTCCACATGCAGCGCGCAGGGGTGGTCGCCCCGCTCGGCCACCGTCGCCATCCAGAAGGACAGCTGTTCCTCGGAGGCCAGCACCGGTACCAGATCATTGTCGAAGACCTGCTGTTCCTGGCCCTGCCAGATGCCTGACAGAACGAAGATGCGCGCTTCCGGGGCGTAGGAGCGCAACGTCGCGCCCTCGGCCACCGTCGCCACGAAGAAATCCCGCGCACCGGCATGATAGAGCGTCGCGCCGCAATCCTCGATACCGAGACCATAGGCATCGGCCTTGACGACAGCTGCTGTCCGCGCTTTGCCGGACCGCTTCTTCATGTCCCGCCAATTGTCGGCCAGTGCGCCGAGATCGACAGTCAGCCTCAGCGGCGCGTGTTCGAATGCGTCGGTTTCGTTTTCAGCAAATGTATCTTCGAAGTCGTCTGTCATGCCATGCGTCCGGTTGATTTTGGAACCGGCCAGACCCTAGCACTTTTGTTCAAGACGGTAAGGATCGAATGCTTTAAACTCGGCTCATGCACAATGTTTCGCAGGAACAGGCCATAGATGTCATGCCGATTGCCGCGGCGGAAACGACGCGTTTCTGGCGTGACCGGCGTTTCGGCGGCATGGAATGTCTGAGTGCGACGTTTCTCACCCATGAATATTCGCCGCACGCGCATGACACTTTCTCGATCGGCGCGATCGAAAGCGGCTCGCAGATTTCCACCATTCAGGGCACCACCGAACAGACGGGGCCGGGGCATCTTTATCTCATCAACCCGGATGAGATTCACGATGGTGCGCCGGGCGGCGGCGGTTATCGTTATCGGATGATCTATCCCGACAGCTTGCTGCTGCGTGACGTCATCGAGGATGTCACGGGCAGGGCTTTTCATGGTACACCGTCTTTCCCAAGGTTTCTGCCGCGCGACCCGCAGATGGCCGCAGCCTTCCAGATGGCGCACCGGCGGCTGGAGGCGAAATCCGGAGCGCTGGAGGCGGATGAGGGCATGTTTTCGGTTCTTGCAGCTCTCTTCGGCAGGCACGGCAGCGCCATTATCCTTCCCGTCGAAACCCGCGAAAAAACGGCGGTCTATACCGCCCGCGACTATCTTGCCGATAATTACGAAACTGATATCGGTCTTGAGGAGCTGGCATCCATCGCCGGTCTCAGCCGCGCCCACCTCATCCGGGCTTTCCGCAAGGAGTTTCACATTACCCCGCATGCCTATCTGACGGATGTGCGCATCCGGCAGGCGCGTCGCCTTTTGCGCGCCGGTGAGATGCCGGCCGAGGTGGCGGCACTGTGCGGTTTTGCCGATCAGGCGCATTTCACCCGGCATTTCAAAGCGCGCACCGGCGTCACGCCGGGGCAATTCCGGACGGCTTGATCCGCTGCCCTGTTTTCCTGCCCGATGTCACTTTCATTCAAGACCGGATGACTTTCCAGGCGTAATCGCAGTCTTCTGAAAGGGAGGATGGGATGTCCGCATCGGAAAAACGTGCCGAATTTACCGCGGGGTTGAGGGCCGCTGCCCCGCTGCTGGTCGCCATGGTGCCGATTGGCGTCGTGTTCGGCGCGGTCGCCATCGCCAAGGGCCTGTCGCCGCTCGAAGCGTCGCTGATGTCGCTGCTGGTCTTTGCCGGCGGCTCGCAATTCGTCGCCATGGATCTCTGGACCCATCCGGCAAGCTGGAGCGCACTCGGTTTTGCCGCGTTGCTGGTCAATCTGCGCCATGTGCTGATGAGCGCTTCGATCGCCGGCAAGCTGGATGATTTTACCGGCTGGCGAAAATATGCGGCCATGCTGGTGCTGACGGATGAATCCTGGGCGCTGTCGGAGTTTCGGGCGATGACTGCAAATTTGACCGCGGCCTTTTTTATCGGCGCGGCGCTGCCGATCTATCTGCTCTGGAACTTTAGCACACTTGCAGGCGCGCTGCTTGGCGCGGTCATGGGTGACATGTCGATCCTCGGTCTGGATTTCGCTTTCCCGGCCGTCTTCATCGTGCTGCTCATGGGCTTCTGGAAGGGCAGGGAGACAGGCTTCGTGTTGCTGGCAAGCGCAGCTGCTGCCTGTCTCACCCATGCGCTGGTTCCGGGCGCCTGGTATATTGCAGCCGGTGCCCTGGCGGGGCTTGCCGTCGCCGCCTTCAGTCACGAAGAACAGGCGGAGCAGCCGGCATGACGCTTGATGCAAATACCCTGCTGACGATCCTTGCCATGATGGCGGCAACAGTCGCCACCCGGCTAGGCGGCCTGCTGCTGGTCAGTCATTTCACCCTGACGCCGCGCCTGAAGAAGGCGCTCGGTGTGGTGCCGCCCGCCGTTCTGATGGCCGTTGTCACACCGACAGCACTTGCGAGCGGGCTGGCAGAAACCATCGCCTGCGCGGTAACCGCGATTGCGGCGCTGCGTCTCAGCCTGCTGCCGGCAGCCATGCTCGGCGTCGTCACCGTGGCGCTGCTGCGCGGAATCGGATTGTAAGAAAACCCTGCCAAGGCCCTGAAAAGACTCCATCCGTTCCCATATTGACATGGGGGAGGTTGTGAGGGCGAAAACCGTTTCGCCCTCACCATCCGGTTCGGATCAATGCTCTTCGTACTGGCTGAAGGACGGGTCGGCCAGATCGGCAAAGCGGGTGAATTCGGACTGGAAGGCGAGCTTCACCGTGCCGGTCGGTCCGTGACGCTGCTTGGCGATGATGACATCCGCCGTGCCCTTCACCCGGTCGAAATGGTTTTCCCATTCGGCATATTTTGGGTCGGCCGGGTCGCGTGGTTCCATGTTCTTGACGTAATATTCCTCACGGAACACGAACAGCACCACGTCGGCGTCCTGCTCGATGGAGCCGGATTCACGCAGGTCGGAAAGCTGCGGGCGCTTGTCTTCACGGCTTTCCACCGCACGGGAGAGCTGTGACAGCGCGATGATGGGAACGTTGAGTTCCTTGCCAAGTGCCTTGAGGCCCGTGGTGATCTGGGTGATTTCCTGCACGCGGTTTTCGCCGCCCTTGCCGCCGCCGGTCATCAGCTGAATATAGTCGACGACAAGGACATCGAGGCCGCGCTGGCGTTTCAGGCGGCGCGCACGGGCGGAAAGCTGGGCGATGGAGATACCACCGGTCTGGTCGATGTAAAGCGGCACCTTCTGCATCATCTGGGAGCAGGCGACGAGCTTTTCGAAATCCGCCTCGGTGATGTCACCACGACGAATTTTCGAGGATGACACTTCCGTCTGCTCGGAAATGATACGGGTTGCCAGCTGTTCGGACGACATTTCGAGCGAATAAAAGCCGACGACGCCGCCGTTTTTCGCCTTGAACGAGCCATCAGGCTGCACTTCCTGATCGTAGGAGGCGGCAATGTTATAGGCGATGTTCGTGGCAAGCGAGGTCTTGCCCATACCCGGACGACCCGCAAGCACGATAAGGTCGGAGCGCTGCAGGCCGCCCATGCGGGCATCGAGCGAGTGAATGCCGGTGGAAATGCCGGAGAGATTGCCGTCACGCTCGAAAGCGGCGCCGGCCATATCGATCGCCAGCGCCACCGCATCGTTGAATGACTGGAAGCCGCCGTCGTAACGCCCGGTTTCCGCCAGCTCGAACAGGCGGCGCTCGGTGTCTTCGATCTGCGCCTGCGGCGGCATGTCCAGCGGCGCGTCAAAGGCGATGTTGACGACATCCTCGCCGATCTGGATCAGCGCGCGGCGCAAGGCCAGATCGTAGATCGCCCGGCCGTAATCCTCGGCATTGATGATCGACACGGCTTCTGCGGCCAGGCGCGCAAGATATTGCGCCACCGTCAGGTCGCCGATCTTGTCGTCGGCGGGCAGGAAGGTCTTGATCGTCACCGGATTGGCGGTCTTGCCCATGCGGATTATATCGCCCGCCACCTCGAAAATCTTGCGATGCAGGGCTTCGTAAAGATGCACGGGCTTCAGGAAATCCGACACACGGTAATAGGCGTCGTTATTGACGAGGATAGCGCCGAGCAGTGCCTGTTCGGCCTCGATATTGTTCGGGGCTTCGCGGTAATGGGGTTCCGCGGGGGTGATCTTTCTCACAGCGTCGTTCATGGTTTGCGCGATCTCCCTTATGCCTTTGTCCGTAAACGTTGGGTTTGGCTTCCTGGGGCATGGCAGTCAATGATATTGTTGCAACACTATACGGCAGGCTGACGTCCGCTCTGTAAAGCTGGATCACATCTTCAGTTGTCCCCAGCAATCCACAGGCGGGTGGGGACAAGGTGCCCGGAATTTCCCGGCAACGTGATTCGCTGCCATGAGTTTACCGCATGGCAGACCCGGCAGGAAAGAAACTTGAAAATCGTCAGGCTTGCGAATAAATAGGCAGTAAATAAGTAGTGTGCTAATTATAAGGCTTGCTGACATGTCCCGCGAGACCGACAAGGAACAGCTTCTCGATGAGGTTTCTGCTTTTACCCGCAAACTGCGCGCGTTTTTTGATGCGCGGGTAGGGGAAAGCGGCCTGACGCTGGCGCGTGCGCGTGCGCTTTTTGCCCTATCGCGGCGTGGGCCGCTGACGCAAACCGAGCTTGCCGAGGAAATGGAAATCGAAACTCCGACGCTGGTGCGGGTTCTCGATGGCATGGAAAAACAGAACCTCATCGAACGTCGCTCCGACGAAAACGACCGCCGCGCCAAGCGCATCCACATGACGGAAGAGGGTGAGAAGACCTCCGGCACGGTGCAGGCGGTGGCAAAGACGCTTCGCTCGGAAATCACCGCCGATATTTCCTCTGAGGATCTGGCCATGGCGCTGGATGTGATGCGCCGTCTTTCGGCCAATCTGCAAAACCTTGCGGCCGGGAGGGTGCAATCGTGAGCACCGTGTTGCCGCAGACCACGGATGAGACTACCTCTGAAAAGGATGTGGCTGTTGCTAGGCCAGAGGAAACTGTTGCTGCCTCCCAAACAGTGAGCGATGCCGATGGTGGCGAGACCGCGCCGGAACCTGCTGTTCCCGCCGCACCGCAGCCGGTTGAGCGGCCGGTTTGGCTGCGGCTGTGTTTCATCTTTGCGGGCCTGTCGTTCTTCATAACCCAGGGTCTGGGCATGAACCTCGTCATGGCCAATATCTACCAGTTACAGGGCGAATTTTCCGCCACGGTGGCTGAGGTGGCATGGCTTTCCGCTGCCTATATGGCGCCCTATGCCACCTTCTCCATCGCGCTCTTCAAGATCAGGGCGCAATATGGCCTGCGGCCCTTTGCCGAACTCTCGATCATCGCCTTCGTGGTTGCCTCCTGTCTCAACCTCTTCGTGACGGACCTGCATTCGGCTACCGTGATCCGCTTTGTCAGCGGCATGGCCGCCGCGCCGATCTCGTCACTCGGATTTCTTTATATTCTCGAGGCCTTTCCGCCGGCGCGAAAATTCTCGCTCGGTTTCAGCATCGCATTGACCGGCACGTTGCTGTCGGCACCCATCGCACGCATCGTTTCGCCCTCCCTGCTGGAAATCGGCGGCTGGAATGCGCTCTATTCCATGGAAGTGGGTTTTGCGCTGATCTCCTTCGCCATGATCTATGTGCTGAAAGTCACGCCGCCGCCGCGCGCCAAAGTCATCGAGCGCGTGGATATTCTGAGCTATCTGCTGTTTGCCGGCGGTCTCGGCTGTCTGGCGGTCATGCTGACACTCGGCCGGTTCTACTGGTGGTTCGAAACATGGTGGCTGGGCGTGCTTCTGGCGACGTCGATTGCGCTTCTGACGCTCATGGCCTTCATCGAATTGCCGCGCAAGAACCCGCTGCTTGACCTGCGCTGGATTTTCTCGAAAACCAACCTGCATATCATCGCTGTCCTGCTCGTTTACCGCGCGGTTTCCTCCGAGCAATCCTCGACGGCAGTCGGCTTTTACCAGCAGCTTGGCCTGCTGAACGAACAGACGACAACGCTTTATGCACTGGTGCTGCTGGCGACTGTGCTTGGCGGCGCGGCCTGCGCCTTTCTGATGCTGACGAAATATGTCGATACGGCCCACGTGATCGCGCTGACGCTGATTGCGGCCGGCTCGTTCATGGACAGCCAGTCCACCAATCTGACGCGGCCGGGTGAAATGTATCTCAGCCAGATGATGATCGCCTTCGGTGCCGCCATGTTCCTGCCGCCCGTCATGTCCAAGGGTTTTGCCGCAGCGCTTGCTAGAGGCGCTCCATATCTGGTGAATTTCATCGCCATATTTCTGTTCACTCAGATCACGGGTTCGATGCTGATGACCGGGCTGCTCGGCAGTTTCGTGACGCTGCGCGAAAAATTCCATTCCAATGTTCTGGTGGAAAATATCCTGCTTACCAACCCCATGGTCGCCCAGCGCGTCTCCCAGCTTTCCGGTGCTTACAGCCATGTCATCACCGATCCGGCGCTGCTGAAGGCGGAGGGGCTGTCGCTTCTGGGACAGCAGGTCAGCAGGGAGGCCTATGTGCTCGCCTATAATGACACGTTCCTGCTGATATCAGTTGTTTCGGCGCTGGCACTGGCCGCGCTTTTGCTCCACCTTGCCTGGATGCGCATCCGTCCATTCCTTCTCCGGGATAATGTCGATGCCGCACCGGCACCACAGTCTTGAACCTTCCAAGAGTGACAAAATGCTGAAGAAGTTTTTTACTCCCGTTTCCATTCTCGTTCTGCTCGGCGGTCTCGCCGGCATAGCACTCGTGCTTTACGCCTGGCGGCTGCCGCCGTTCCTCTCCACCGTCGAAATGACCGACAACGCCTTCGTGCGCGGTTACGTCACGACCATGAGCCCGCAGGTCAGCGGTTATGTCGTGGATGTGCCGGTCAAGGACTATCAGGAGGTCAAGCAGGGCACGTTGCTGGCAAAGATCGATGACCGCATCTACCGCCAGAAACAGGCGCAGGCGGCTGCATCGCTCGATACGCAAAAGGCAGCTCTCGATAATTCCCGCCAGCAGGAAAACGCCGCCAATGCCAATATTCTCTCCAGTCAGGCGGCTGTCGACAGCGCCGAGGCCTCGCTGAAACAGGCGCAGCTCGCATCCGACCGGCAGGACAATCTCATCAAAAGCGGCGTCGGAACCTCCAGCCTGCAGGAAGAGGCGCATGCCGCGCTTGAAAAGGCCCGGGCCTCCCTGTCGCAGGCGAAAGCCGCGCTCGAAGTGTCGCGTCAGGACTTGCAGACCATCATCGTCAATCGCAGTTCGCTGCAGGCAGCGGTCGCCAATGCCGAAGCCGCTGTCGAGCTCGCTAAAATTGACCTCGACAATACCGAAATCCACGCACCAGTGGACGGCAGGCTTGGCGAAGTCGGCGTGCGCACCGGCCAATATGTCACGGCCGGAACACAATTGATGGCTGTCGTGCCGCATGATGTCTGGGTCATCGCCAACTTCAAGGAAACCCAGCTTGCCGGCATGCAGGTCGGCCAGCCGGTAACGATCTCGGTCGATGCGCTGCATCGCCGCAAGCTCAACGGCCGTGTCGAGCGGTTCTCGCCGGCCACGGGATCGGAATTCGCCGTCATCAAGCCGGACAATGCGACCGGCAATTTCGTGAAGATCGCCCAGCGCCTTGGCGTTCGCATCGCCATCGATGCGGATCAGCCACTGGCGGCGGAACTGTCGCCGGGCATGTCGGTGGTGGTGCATGTGGATAAGAGCGCGGCGCCGGAGGGGGCTGAGACGGCGGCGAGGTAGTGGGCGTTGAGGGTGCAGAGAGGTTTACCCCCCTCTGTCCTGCCGGACATCTCCCCCTCAGGGGGGGAGATCGACTCGCGGTCAGGTTTCACCCATCTCAACAGTTGCCAATGGAGTGTTGGCAGCGCCTCTTGCCGATCTCCCCCCTTGAGGGGGAGATGCCCGGCAGGGCAGAGGGGGGTATCCAACAACACACTCCAACCCCACAAACAAAAAACCCCGGATGCTTCCATCCGGGGTTTTCCTATGGCCGTTAAGCCAGATCTTATTCGTCGTCGCCGTTGCCGTCAGCTTCCGGATCGAAGAAGTCTTCCGGACGCAGTGCGTCTTCGTCAACGCCGTAGATGGCGTCGGCGGAGGTGAGGCTTTCGCCCTTGGACTGGCGTTCAGCTTCTTCGGCGGAACGGGCAACGTTCAGTTCGACCTGAAGCTCGACTTCGGCGTGCAGGTGCAGGGTAACGTTGTGCAGGCCGATGGTCTTGATCGGCGTGTTCAGTTCAACCTGGTTGCGGCCGATGTTGAAGCCTTCTGCGCCGAGGATTTCGACGACGTCGCGGGCAGCAACAGAACCGTACAGCTGACCGGTTTCGCCAGCCGAACGGACGACGATGAAGGACTTGCCTTCGAGTGCTTCGGCAACCTTCTGGGCTTCCGACTTGCGCTCGAGGTTACGGGCTTCAAGCGTTGCGCGCTCGGTTTCGAAACGGGTCTTGTTGGCGGCGTTGGCGCGCAGCGCCTTGCCCTGCGGCAGCAGGAAGTTACGTGCGTAACCGTCGCGAACCTTGACGGTTTCGCCCATCTGGCCGAGCTTGTTGATGCGTTCGAGAAGAATAACGTCCATCTTCTTGATCCTTTCTAGTTGTTGGTTTCGTTCGAATTGTCGGTTTTCCGTGCAGGCGTCAGCGAGATCGTGCTTCGCACGTCGCTCAGGCCGAGCACGAGAATGATGAACAGCGGAAAGACAAAGACCGCCGAGAGATAAGCGAGGATGAGAACCGGCAGACGCCAGTCCTTTCCGCGCGCTTTTTTATGCAGCGAGGCATAACCTGCCATCAGGAAGCCCGCGCCGAAGGTGCCGCAGATGACCGCGCCAACCATGGCGGCGACGCCCCCGAAGAACATGGCGACGATGCCGCCGAGAAAGATGAAGATCGCGTTGCGGTGCATGCGCAGCGCCGAAGCGATGTCCTCGCGCGGGCGAAGACCCTTGCCGAAGGAACCGACCAGCCGGCTTGCGAAATAATAGGCCGCAAACAGCAGGATGACCCACAGGCCGCCCTGAACGATCGGCAGCATCAGCACCAGCAGCGATTTCGTCTGGGCCAGCGCCTCGGCATTGGGCTCGAACAGGGGTTCGCGGTTCTGTACCGAGGTCATCATGATATCGACCATGCGGGCAACGAGATCAGGGCCGTAGCCGATCATCCAGCCGAGAATGATGACGGCGATGCAGACCAGAATGCACAGATGCAGGACGATGCCGGACAGCGGATACCAGGCGAGCAGATCATCCGGACCGCCGAGTTCGGAGGCCGGGCGCGCCAGATTGGCAAGATGTGAAAGCCAGCCCGCCGGGATCAGCGTGAAAATGGCGATGGTCAGCGCAAAAAGCGGCGACATGACCAGCGCGCCGATGATGGCCGTGGTGATGATCGCGACGATGGCGGCGCGATTGCCCCAGCCCATCCCGGCGATGAAGATCGGCATGGCCGACCCGGCATAAAGCAGGAAGGAAAAGGACGACTGTGCCGTTGCGCCAAGCGTTAAAAACGCGGCGCATATGCCGGCGAGAACGCCGGAGATCAGCACTGTCTGATTCAACTTTTGCACTTCGCTGTCCTGCTGAAACTTGAGCAGTTAGAGGACCGTTCCTTAAGGAGCGTCGTCCCCAACATGGGTTTTATGGTATCGATCCGCGCCCGACGCGGAAGGATTTAGAAACCTTCAACCTACTGCTTAGAAGGCAGTAGCTTCAAAGGAGAAAACGAGGCCGCACCAAAGCGCAGCCTCGCTTCAATTCATTACGCTACGACGTAAGGCAGCAGGCCGAGGAAACGGGCGCGCTTGATCGCCTGGGCGAGTTCGCGCTGCTTCTTCTGGGAAACGGCCGTGATGCGGGAAGGAACGATCTTGCCGCGCTCAGAGATGTAGCGCTGCAGCAGACGAACGTCCTTGTAGTCGATCTTCGGAGCGTTGGCGCCGGAGAAGGGGCACGTCTTGCGACGGCGGTGGAACGGGCGGCGTGCCTGGGAAGAGGATGTATCAGCCATTGGTCAATTCTCCTTATGCACGGTCTTCGCGCGGACGGCGCGGACGGTCTTCGCGGTCGCCGAAGCCACCTTCGCGCGGTGCGCGGGGGCCACGATCTTCACGCGGGCCACGGTCCGGACGGTCGCCGTCACGGCGCGGACGGTCGTCGCGATCGCGCTTCTGCATCATCGCGGACGGGCCTTCTTCGTGGGCTTCGACGGCGATGGTCATGTAGCGAAGAACGTCTTCGTTGATGCGCATCTGGCGCTCGACTTCATGAACTGCAGCCGCCGGAGCGTCGATGTCCATGAGAGCGTAGTGAGCCTTGCGGTTCTTCTTGATGCGATAGGTGAGGGACTTCAGACCCCAGTTCTCGACGCGTCCGACTTTACCGCCGAACGATTCGATAACGCCCTTGTACTGCTCGACAAGTGCGTCGACCTGCTGGGCAGAAATATCCTGCCGGGCAAGGAAGATGTGTTCGTAAAGAGCCATTTAAGCTTTGCCTTTCTTGCGTTTCGTCCTTCACCCGGCAACGGCGCTAAGCCTCAACGACTGCTCTTGGGTGAGGCCGTGAGGCCTTAAAGCAAGAAAAGCGTTGTTCGAGACGGTCGAGAGCGGAGACACGGGAGGCCGGAAAAACCTTATGGTTCCTGCTGTTTCGTTACCGAAACCAGCCCTCCGTTCAGCCACCAGCCAATTGGACCGGGTGTTGTGAACAGCGCGCTTATACCCATTTTTGCCCGGAATGCAAGGACACAGGGTAAAAAAGCGCGCCGTGATGGTGTCAGATCGCCATCGGATACTTGCGATGGATCGCCGCGATCCCATTGAGAACGTCATCCGACAAGGTCACGTCGGCGGCGGCAATATCCACCTTCAGCTGGTCCATTGTTGTTGCGCCGATGATGGCTGCGGCCATGAAGGGGCGGGTGAGGCAGAAGGCGATTGCGAGTTGTGCCGGATCGATCCCATGCTCGGCGGAAAGCTCCAGATAGGCTTTGACCGGCGCTTCCTGATGTGGCTGCAGGCGGCCGCCGAGCTCCCTGTTGATGGTGCCGCGGGATCCCGCCGGGTAGGCGCCGTTCTGGTACTTGCCGGTGAGAAGTCCGGCCGCCAGTGGCGAATAGGCGAGCAGACCGACATCCTCGTGATGGGCGACTTCCGACATGTCCAGATCGAAGCTGCGATAGAGCAGGTTATATTCGTTCTGGATGGTGGCGACGCGTGGCAGGCCGCGGGCCTCGGCGATGTCGATATATTTCTGCGTGCCCCAGGCGCTTTCGTTGGAAAGGCCGATGGCGCGGATCTTGCCGGCTTTCACCAGTTCGCCAAGCGTATCGAGCTTTTCCGTGATTTCGGCGAGCGTGCGCTCCTTGTCCTGACCGGAGGCATCGAAACCCCAGGCGCCGCGGAAGTGATAGGTGCCGCGATTCGGCCAGTGGATCTGGTAAAGGTCGATATAATCAGTCTTCAGGCGCTTTAGGCTGGTATCGACGGCCTCGCGGATGGCGGCGGCATCGATATCGCGGCCACCGCGAATGTAATCACGCCCCGAGCCGGCAACCTTGGTGGCGAGCACGACCTGATCACGCTTGCCGGTCCTTTCGAACCATGTGCCGATATATTCTTCCGTCCGCCCCTGGGTTTCGGCGGAAACGGGGGTGGTGGGGTAAAGCTCGGCCGTATCGAAGAAATTGACGCCGTTCTCGATGGCGTAGTCCATCTGCCCATGGGCATCGGCTTCGGTATTCTGCGTGCCCCACGTCATGGTGCCAAGGCAAATTTCGGACACGGAAATACCCGTGCGGCCCAATAGTCTCTGTTTCATGGAAATGTCCCGGTGCTTGGCGAGATGTTTTGAAGGGTGGCATGAAAGTAATGGGGAATTGCCGCAGTGCAAGAAAAAATATGACTAAAAGAAAGGCTGAATAGGGTGGCAAAACCCTGCGGATGCGCCTGCCGCAGGGCGTCAAGTCTTGACACCGCTGGCCGGAATGTGAATGGAAGTCGCTGGAATAAAGGCAAGCCAGACAAGAAGGACCACATCCCATGGGTATTGCATTCACATTTCCCGGTCAGGGAAGCCAGGCCGTCGGCATGGGCAAGGAGCTTGCCGATACCTACGTCGAGGCGCGCGCCGTGTTCGAGGAAGTGGACGAGGCGCTTGGCCAGAAGCTTTCCGATATCATGTGGAACGGCCCGGAAGAGACGCTGACGCTGACGGCAAACGCCCAGCCGGCGCTCATGGCCGTGTCCATGGCAGTCATGCGGGTTCTCGAAGCCCGCGGTCTGAAGCTTTCCGACGCTGTCTCCTATGTCGCCGGCCATTCGCTTGGCGAATATTCGGCGCTCTGTGCTGCCGGCACGTTTTCGATTGCCGATACCGCGCGGCTTCTGCGCATCCGCGGCAACGCCATGCAGGCCGCAGTGCCGGTCGGCGAAGGCGCCATGGCAGCGATCATCGGGCTGGAACATGATGCGGTTTCGGCAATCTGCGAGGAGGCCGGCATTCTCGGCGTCTGCCAGATCGCCAATGATAATGGCGGCGGCCAGCTGGTCATCTCCGGCTCCAAGGCCGCTGTCGAGAAAGCCGCCGCGATCGCTTCCGAAAAAGGCGCCAAGCGCGCCATCATGCTGCCGGTTTCCGCGCCCTTCCACTCGGCGCTGATGGCGCCGGCTGCGGAAGCGATGCGCGAGGCGCTGGCCAAGGTCGAAAAGAAGGCGCCCGTCGTGCCCGTCATTGCCAATGTGCGCGCCGCGCCGGTTTCCGATGCCGACGAGATCGCCGCCCTGCTGGTCGAACAGGTGACGGGTCAGGTGCGCTGGCGCGAAACGGTTGAGTGGTTTGCCGCCAACAATGTCACGCAGCTTTACGAGATCGGCTCCGGCAAGGTGCTGACGGGCCTTGCCCGCCGTATCGACAAGACGGTGAACGGCGTTGCCGTCAACGGCGCGGCCGATATCGACCAGCTTCTTGCCACGCTTATCGGCTGAGACGGGCTTCGCCCCGCAACGGCTTTATTTTTGACAATTCCCGACGCAGAACCGCAAAAAGCTCCTGCAGGATTTGCTCTAAAGAAGGAACGGACCATGTTAGATCTGACAGGCCGCAAGGCTCTCGTAACCGGCGCGACCGGTGGCATCGGCGAAGAAATCGCCCGCCTTCTGCACAAACAGGGCGCAACCGTCGGCCTGCATGGCACGCGCGTCGAAAAACTCGAGGCGCTGGCGGCGGAACTTGGCGATCGCGTCAAGATTTTTCCGGCTAACCTTGCCGACCGCGCCGAGGTCAAGGCTCTCGGCGAAAAGGCCGAAGCCGAGCTGGAAGGCGTCGATATTCTTGTCAACAATGCCGGTATCACCAAGGACGGTCTCTTCGTGCGCATGAGCGACGAGGACTGGGACAACGTCATCGAAGTGAACCTGACCGCGATGTTCCGCCTGACGCGTGAGCTGACGCATCCGATGATGCGCCGCCGTTTCGGCCGCATCATCAACATCACCTCCATCGTCGGTGTCACCGGTAATCCCGGCCAGGCCAATTATTGCGCCTCCAAGGCCGGCATGATCGGTTTTTCGAAGTCGCTGGCGCAGGAAATCGCCACCCGCAACGTCACCGTCAACTGCGTGGCTCCGGGCTTCATCGAAAGCGCCATGACAGGCAAGCTGAACGACAAGCAGAAAGACGCCATCATGGGCGCCATTCCCATGAAGCGCATGGGCACCGGCGCTGAAGTCGCGTCCGCCGTTCTTTATCTGGCTTCCAATGAAGCCGCCTACATGACCGGCCAGACCCTGCACGTCAACGGCGGCATGGCGATGATCTGACGCGCTTCCAGCCGTCATGAAAAGGATTGCGGCGCTATTTCAGCACCTTCTTGGGTAGCTCGCGCCGCAAGGCTCCGCGGACCGGTTTCCGGCTAAATTGCCTGTCATACGCTGTGCTTAGCGCGTTTTCAGGCTTTTCGACCGATTGAAACCGTGTTAAGCGGGCCAAGACTGTGAACAGTCGTCCCGGAGAGACAGGAAGCCGTTGCGATTTTGCGTGACGATGTCTAGCTTGGACCGGGTTGAACGGGTTTGCCAGCGGTGCCGGATTTGAACGGCGCATGAGGGCTTCTAACAGGGCAGGGTGCCGCAAGGCATTCCCTTCAAAATAAAGGTCGAGGAAACCGACATGAGCGATATCGCAGAACGCGTAAAGAAAATTGTAATTGATCATCTTGGCGTTGACGCCGACAAGGTTGTCGAAGGCGCCAGCTTCATTGACGATCTGGGCGCTGATTCGCTCGACACCGTTGAACTGGTCATGGCTTTCGAAGAAGAATTCGGCGTTGAAATTCCCGACGACGCAGCGGACTCGATCCTGACCGTTGGCGACGCCGTCAAGTTCATCGAGAAGGCCCAGGCCTGATCGACCTTCATGGGGGAGGTGCAATATCCTCCCCATCTTGGCCCGGCTCGTCCGGGCCAATGTTTTATAGAGAGACGGTACGTGCCCAAACCGGCGCGCGTTCCAGGCTCCGCATAAGCTCCCCGGCCGGAAACGGCGCGCGGCGAAAATTATGCGGACATTTGAAATGCTGCAGCGTCTCGCAAACGTCAGTTCATGGCGTCCGGCATTGCAGAAAAGACCGATGATTTGGATAAGGGCGGAGCATTGGCGATGAGGCGTGTCGTTATCACCGGTACCGGCATGGTATCTCCTCTTGGATGTGGAACGGAAGTCACCTGGGAAAGGCTGCTCGCCGGCCAGAACGGCGCCCGTCTCGTAACTGAATTCGAAGTCGAGGACCTGCCCGCAAAGATCGCCTGCCGCATTCCCGTCGGTGATGGCTCCAACGGCACCTTCAATGCCGATGACTGGATGGAGCCCAAGGAACAGCGCAAGATCGATCCTTTCATCCTGTACGGCATGGCCGCCGCCGACATGGCGCTTGCCGATGCGGACTGGCATCCGGAAACGGATGAGGACCAGATCGCGACAGGCGTTCTGATCGGCTCCGGCATCGGCGGCCTGGAAGGCATTGTCGAGGCGGGCTATACGCTGCGCGACAAGGGCCCGCGCCGCATTTCACCATTTTTCATTCCCGGCCGTCTGATCAATCTCGTATCCGGCCAGGTTTCCATCCGCCACAAGCTGCGCGGACCGAATCATTCCGTGGTAACGGCCTGCTCGACCGGTGCGCATGCCATTGGCGACGCCGCCCGGCTGATCGCGCTTGGCGATGCCGACATCATGGTTGCCGGTGGTGCCGAATCGCCGGTCTGCCGCATCGCGCTTGCCGGTTTTGCCGCATGCAAGGCGCTTTCCACCCAGCACAATGACGACCCGCAGAAGGCATCCCGCCCCTATGACCGCGACCGCGACGGTTTCGTCATGGGTGAGGGCGCAGGCATCGTCGTTCTGGAAGAGCTGGAACATGCCAGGGCGCGCGGCGCGAAGATTTACGCCGAAGTCGTCGGTTACGGTCTTTCCGGTGATGCCTACCACATCACGGCCCCGTCTGAGGACGGCGAAGGCGCCTATCGCTGCATGTTGATGGCGCTGAAGCGCGCGGGTCTCACGCCTGACGATATCGACTACATCAATGCCCACGGCACCTCCACCATGGCCGATACGATCGAGCTTGGTGCGGTAGAGCGGCTTGTCGGCGATTCGGCCTCGAAGATCTCCATGTCTTCCACCAAGTCGGCCACCGGCCATCTGCTGGGTGCGGCGGGTGCGATCGAAGCGATTTTCGCGACGCTCGCGATCCGTGACAACATCGTTCCGCCGACGCTGAACCTCGACAATCCCGATGTCGAGACGAAGATCGATCTGGTGCCGCACAAGGCGCGCAAGCGGCAGGTCAATGTGGCGCTCTCGAACTCTTTCGGTTTCGGCGGCACCAACGCCTCTCTCGTGCTTCGTCGTTACGAAGCATAATTGCGGCGGCGGCTTGCCGCCGCTGGCGCCCTCCCACCGGGTGCTGACAAAGGACGTTCTTTCCTTTGAAGAACGCATTGCGGCTTGCGAAAGCCATTCCGGTTTTCGCGCCGATATTGTAGTCGTTTATGGGAAGCGTTTGCCGGTTCGGGGTGATTTCCGGCCGCAGGCTGCTTCCTCCATCGGCTTTGTCCGAAACGATGTTCGTGAAGCGGAATAGCAAGCCTTCACGATATCTCTATGTGGTGCAGGAAGACATTCCGAACCTGTTTTTGCCGCATTACCTGCGCAAAAAGCGCTGACAACGCCGAACTGAAAAGGACCGACGGTGAGCGACACGAACCAGAACAGCCAGGGACCATACGGACAGAACGGCGCGGGCGAATCCAATCGCGGCCCGATCATTCCGAAATCCCCAACCGAGGCGCTGCGCCCGGAAAAGGTGCCGGCCCCGCCGAAGCGCTCCCGCAAGGCCCATGGCCAGCTGGTGATCTTCCTGAATTTTCTGATGACGCTTGCGGTTGCCGTCTGTGTCCTGGCCATTGCCGCTTTCTATTACATGATCAATGCGTTCCAGGAGCCCGGTCCACTTCAGACGAACACACATTTCACGGTGCGCAACGGCGCTGGCATTATCGAGATTGCCAATAATCTCGAACGCAACGACGTCGTTTCGAATGCCCGCATTTTCCGCCTGATGACCGGCAGCTACCTGCAGAAGGACCAGACGCTGAAGGCGGGCGAATATGAGATCAAGGCCGGCGCATCGATGAAGGACATCATGATGCTGCTGGAATCCGGCAAGTCGATCCTTTATTCCGTGTCGCTGCCCGAAGGTCTGACCGTCAAGCAGATGTTCGCGCGCCTTGCCGCAGACGAGGTACTGGATGGCGAACTGCCCTCCGCCTTGCCGGAAGAAGGCAGCCTGCGCCCTGATACCTATCGCTTTACCCGCGGCACCAAGCGCGAAGAGATCATCAACCAGATGAGCGCGGCGCAGGACAAGCTGATCGACATGATCTGGGAACGGCGCGACCCCGACCTGCCGATCAAGACCGTCGAGGAATTCGTGACGCTCGCCTCGATCGTCGAGAAGGAAACCGGCAAGGATGACGAGCGCGCCCATGTCGCCTCCGTCTTCTATAACCGCCTGAAGAAGGGCATGCGCCTGCAATCCGACCCGACGATCATCTACGGTCTGTTCGGCGGCGACGGCAAACCCTCCGACCGGCCAATCTATCAGTCGGACCTGCAAAAGCAGACGCCGTTCAATACCTATGTCATCAAGGGCCTGCCGCCGTCTCCCATCGCCAATCCGGGCCGGGCAGCACTTGAGGCGGTTGCCAATCCGTGGCGTACCGACGACCTTTATTTCGTTGCCGATGGCACAGGCGGCCACGTCTTTGCCAAGACGCTGGACGAGCACAACGCCAATGTCCGCCGCTGGCGCAAGATCGAGGCGGAAAAGGCGGCAGCCGGCGCCAATCCGGATGTGGCCGTGGATGGCCAGCCGGGCGGCGCAGAGGCGGAAAAACCGACCAATAATTGATTGATGATCCTGACCGGGCCCTGCCAAACGCAAGGCCCGGTTTTGTACGGCATGACCGGGGGGCTTCCAGATATGACATTACAATCGATGACCGGCTTTGCGCGCAGCGAAGGAACATCCGGCCGTTACCGCTGGGCGTGGGAACTGCGCTCGGTAAACGGCAAGGGGCTTGATATGCGCCTGCGCCTGCCGACCGGTCTGGAAGCGCTGGAAACAGCCCTGCGGGAAATTGCGGGCGGGCACCTTTCCCGCGGCAACATCCAGGCGGGATTGACGCTGGCCATTGCGGAAAACCGGCTGGAGGCCGTCATCAATCGTGATGCTCTCGCTGCTGTTCTGGCGCTCAAACAAGAGCTTGGCGATGTCGTGGAAGACAAGCCGCTGAGCTTCGATACGCTGCTGTCACTGCGCGGCCTCGTCGATTTTCGCGAGGCGGAAGATGACGCTGAGGCGCAGGCCGCACGCAACGCCGATGTGCTGGCCGGTTTCGCAGTTGCCATCGAGAAGCTGAAGGACATGCGCGAGCGGGAAGGCGCTTCGCTGTTTGCCATCCTGTCCGGGCAGATCGACAGGATCGAGACGCTTGTGGAGCTTATTGAAAACGATCCTTCCCGCCAGCCGGAACAGATTGCGGCAAGGCTTGCCCAGCAGATCGCCCTGATCGGCGAGGGCATGCACGGGCTCGATCGTGATCGCCTCCACGCCGAGGCGGCGCTGATCGCCACCAAGGCGGACCTGCGTGAAGAGCTGGACCGGCTGCGCGCCCATGTGCAGGCGTCGCGCGAGCTTTTGACGAATGGCGGGCCCGTCGGCCGCAAGCTCGATTTTCTTGCACAGGAATTTAACCGCGAGTCGAATACAATCTGTTCCAAATCGAACGCCAGTGCGGTAACCGCAGCAGGCATAGAGCTGAAAGTGGTTATCGACCAGTTCCGCGAGCAGGTCCAAAATCTGGAGTAGACCCATGGCCCCGGTGAATGATTCTCCCGTCACGATTGCCCGCAGAGGGCTGATGCTGGTGATTTCTTCACCATCGGGCGCAGGCAAATCCACGATTGCCCGCAACCTGCTCGACAAGGACAAGAATATCGGTCTGTCCGTCAGCGTCACGACGCGCCCGCGCCGCCAGAGCGAGATTGACGGCATCCACTACCATTTCATTTCCAAGCGTGAATTCGAGCGCTTGCGGGATAGCGATGCGCTGCTGGAATGGGCAGAGGTCCACGGCAATTTTTACGGCACCCCGCGCGGGCCGGTAGAAGATGCCATGGCTGTTGGCCGCGACATGCTGTTCGATATCGACTGGCAAGGCGCCGAGCAGTTGCAGGACAAGATGAAGGCCGACGTCGTCTCGATCTTCATCCTGCCGCCGACCATGACCGAACTGCAATCGCGCCTGCACCGCCGGGCAGAGGACACCGAAGAGGTCATCAAGACGCGCCTCGTCAATTCCCGCGCTGAAATAGAGCACTGGCGCGATTATGACTATGTCATCCTCAACGACGACCTGCAGGCGGCCTTCGAAGCCGTGGAGGCCATCGTAAAAGCCGAACGCGTCCGCCGCGACCGCCGTCACGGCATGTTCGATTTTGTGCGGGCGCTGCTCGAGGAAGAGCCGCAGCTCTGATTTACGCTGCGGGTCCACGCGCCAGCCATTGACGGGTCAGTCGCTCGTCCATGGCATCTTCTGCCCATCCATGGCCCGCGTCGATCGTTTCCAGAATGACCTCCGCACCGGCTGCAGCCAGTTGACCGGCCAGATGCGGGGCATCGGAGGGGTGACGCCGGTCGTCACGGGCGCCCGCAAGCAAAAGTATGGGATACCCTGCGAGGTTTGGAAGAGGCTGTTCACTCCTCGGAGATAGTGGGCGAAGCAGGATAGCGCCCTTTGACGGATGGCGGTCCTGACATATCGTTTCAGCCGCAATGATCGCACCGTTCGAATATCCGACGAGAACGGGTCTTTGCCCCGTCTGCTGAAACACGAAGGTGACAAACCGGCATAGTCTGGCAGCTTGATGTTTCAGATCGTCGATATCGAGCTGTCTGTCAGGCCTTCTGCGAAAAAACGCGAAGCCATTCTCCCAGGGAACAGCCCCTCTCGGCGCATATAAGACGCCCTTAGGAAAGGTGGCGCGGCCAAAGGAGATGAGGTCCTCTTCCGTTCGTCCCGATCCATGCAGCAGGACAACCGCGCAGTCGGGTGTTTCGGTGGGAACATCGAGCTTGTAGTGAAAACCGGCATTCTCCACGCTTGTTCCTCTAATCGCAGGGTCCACGAACCTGTGTCCCACCGTCCAGAACAGTGCATCACAGAGCGTGTTACAGGCAATTCGCCAATGTCACGAATTCCTCCACCGACAGCGTTTCCGCCCGTCGTGTGGGGTCAATGCCCGCTCTTTCCAGCAGCGTTTCGCCGCCAAGGCTCTTCACGCTCTGGCGCAACATCTTGCGCCGCTGACCGAAGGCGGCCTCGGTCACTTTTTCAAGCTTGGCGACATCGCAAGGCAGCGGCTTGTCCTTGGGCAGCAGGTGCACGACGGTGGACGTCACCTTCGGCGGCGGGCTAAAGGCCTGCGGTGGCACGTCGAAGGCCATTTCCGATACCGTGCGCCAGCCGGCGAGAACGCCAAGGCGGCCGTAATGATTGTCGCCTTCCTCAGCCACGATGCGCTGGCCGACTTCCTTCTGGAACATCAGCGTCATGGAGAGCCAGAAAGGCGGCCACGCTTTTGGCAGAAGCCAGTTGACCAGCAATTGTGTGCCGACATTGTAAGGCAGGTTGGCGATGATACGCACCGGTTCACCGGCGGGTATCATCGCCTCGAAATCGGTCTTGAGGGCATCGCCCTCAATCACCTCGAGACGCCCGGGATAATGCGCTTCGATTTCCGCCAGCGCCGGCAGGCAGCGGCTGTCGCGTTCGACGGCGATGACCTTTTTGGCACCGAGCGAAAGAATGGCGCGGGTGAGGCCGCCGGGCCCTGGGCCGACCTCAATCACCGTCACGCCTTCGAGCGGCCCTGCTGTCCGAGCGATCTTCTGGGTGAGGTTGAGATCAAACAGGAAGTTCTGCCCAAGGGATTTCTTCGCATCGAGCCCATGGCGCTGGATGACATCGCGCAGCGGCGGCAGTCCGTCTATGGCCGCCATTATGCGACGGCCCGGCTGCGGGCGGAAATTTCCGCCGCCATCTTCAGCGCCGCCACAAGGCTTGCCTCATTGGCGATGCCCTGGCCGGCAATGCCAAAGGCGGTGCCGTGGTCCGGCGAGGTGCGGATGAAGGGCAGGCCGAGCGTGACATTGACCGAATCGTCAAAGCCGAGTGCCTTGGCCGGAATGAGTGCCTGATCGTGATACATGCACACGGCGACATCATAGCGCTTGCGGGCGGCGTCATGGAACATCGTATCGGCGGGCAGGGGGCCGAAAGCATCTATCCCGTCTTTGCGTAGCCGCATGGTCGCCGGATGAACCACGTCGCGGTCCTCGGTGCCAAGCGCGCCGTCCTCGCCCGCATGCGGGTTAAGCCCGGCAACCGCCAGACGCGGAGCTTCTATTCCGAATTTCTGCCGCAGATCGGCATCGACGATACGGCATGTCTCGACAATCAGTTCTTCGGTCAACGCTGCCGGCACGTCTTTGACGGGAATGTGGATCGTGACCGGAACGACGCGGACCTTGGGACCGGCAATCATCATCACCGGCATAACCTGCTCACCCTTAAGGCGCAAAGCGAGATCGGCCAGAAATTCCGTATGACCGGGAAATCCGAAACCCGCTTCGTAAAGCACGGATTTTGCAATCGGATTGGTGACGACGGCTGCAGCCTTGCCCTCAACAGTCAGGGAAACGGCGGTTTCTATCGCCTTGATCGTCGCATGCGCGGCTCCGACATGTGGCTGGCCTGCCTGAACCTCGAACCCGACGGGAAGCGGCAGGATTGGGAAAGCGCGATCGAAAACGCTTACGGCATCCGCCACATCGCAGGTCTCGATATTGACCGGCATGCCGATCAGTGCCGCACGGCTGGCCACCACATCGGGATCACCTATAAAGATAAACGGCGGAAGACCGTTCTCCTGACGCCTGGCCCAGGCGGCAATGGCGATATCAGGGCCGATACCGGCTGGATCTCCCTGTGTGAGGGCAAGCGGCAGGGATGCATGTGTCACGGAAAGACCCGGCTTTCGTATCAGTATCAGGTGTTGACGATCTGCGCCTTCTTGCGCAGCTCATCCATATACTTCTTTTCGTTCGGGTTTTCGCCGTCCTTGGCCTTCATCAGGTCTTCGGACTTGAACACCATCTCCGCCGCATAGTCGTCGGAAACCTGACGCTGCTTGCAGATGGCCAGATATTCGACACCCTTTTCGGTCACGCGCGTTCCGGTGGTGCCGCCTTCCTTGGTCTTTTCAACCAGCGCCTTCCAGTCTTCCGGCAGCTCAGGCGCGAGAATGCGGCCAAGATCCTTGATCGCCACGTCGCGCATGGTTGCTGCAAAGGTCATGGCCTGGTCGCAGCCGGGATAACGCTTGCGCGAAGCTTCAGCCTCGGATTTGCGTTTGCCGGTAATGGAATTACGCTTGGATTCCGGGATGACGAAGATGACCTGCTGCAGGAAATATTCGGTCGTGACCGGCTTGTTGCCACGTTCCTGCAGGCGGGTAACGAGGTCCTGGTTCGACATCTTGCCGCGTGCGCCATAACGGGCGTTAACAAGGCGAGGCCAGCTCATCTGCACGGCGATGAAGGCTTTGAAATGGTCAGCACCGACGCCCGCTTGTGCCAGCACCTTCGATAATTGATCCGGTTTCATCTTGTTGTTGCCGGCAAAACGCGCAAAAGCGGCATCGACCTCATCGGTGCTGACCGACATTTTCACCCGGCCGATTTCCTCGCGTTTCAGTGCCTCATCGACCAGCTGCTCGCGCGCCTTTTCGTTGAGATTGCCGGACTGGCGCTGCAGCTTCAGGAAGGCGACGCGCTTGGCGATATCGTCGTTGGTGATCGGTGTCTTGTTGACGACGATCTTGACCGTGGCATCGGCGAAAGCCTGGCCGGTATAGGGCACGGCGGCCATGGGAACGGCAAATATCGCAAAGGCGAAAGCAGCGCCACGCAAAGCCGTCTTTCCGAAATTCATCATGTCCTTCTCCCTTTCGTCGGGCAGGGGCCTGTCTCCCTGTCCCGCCAGTCTGTTCTGCCTGACGGTGGAAATTTCGCATTCCCCGGCCTGTCAGACCTGCATTTGCGCGTCCGCGCCGCGATTTCGCCACGTATATATCATCGCGATCCGCAGGACGGCAATGTGTCGGTTTGTTGAAAGAAAACCCGATAGGGGTTTATACCCGGCCGACACTGGCGTGTTGTTGCGGCGAAACCGTGACTTTTACTAGCTGAATGGCAAAAAGGCGGGTCACGATGCTGCGTGACCCGCCTTTAAACTCAGTAATTATTCGGCTTCCAGCCGATATCCATATCGGCCCAGTCTTCATTTGCGGAGCCGACACTGATATCGCCGAGCGTGCGGAACGCCAGACGGGCGTTGATCGACCAGTCATTGGCAGACTGTCGGCTGGAGTTGATGTTGCCTTCGTCGGAATAGCTTACAGTGAAGATCGTGCACTCATCCTGATAGAGAATGCCAACCCGGCGCTCTGCAGCAAACTTGCCGTTCAGGTCGTAATTGATCGAGCCGAATAGCGACCAGTTGTCGTCCATGCGCAGCATACCGGAAGCCTGAACAATGTCGCGGTCCTCGTTATAGCCATATTTCGGCTGTGCCTTGACCTGCGTATAGCTGAGCTTGCCGGTAACGCGGCGGTCAGAATAGCTGAGTCCCGTCTCCGACCGATTGATGTCGAGGTCGTCCTTGTCAAGGCGCAGGCTCGATGACAGCGAAAGGCCGATCGGCGCATCGAAAGCGGCCATGGCGACGTAATCCGAACGGTCGGATTCGAGGCCGGAATCAGCACCGACATTCGCCAGATCATAGGATGCGAAGGAATTTTCGCCCGCCAGATGGAAAGACTGGCCGACAACGGCGCGAACGCCGTAACCGTTGTCGAACGTGCCATTGTAGCGGAAGCCAAGATTGGCGCGCGTGCCGCCTTCGATCCGGTCGAAACCGGAGAATTTGTCACGCTCGAACAGATTGGTCGCATCGAACACGAAAGCCTGCGCATCTTCATTGGGAAGACGGCCGGAATATTGCTCATTCGGACGCACGAAGATCTGTGCGATCGGTTCGATCACGTGGCTGCTGTTAAGCGCCGTGAAGAGCCAGGGATAACGCACCTCAAGACCGCCGGTGACCATGCCGCGGAACGCCGCGTCATCATGCATCATGCCTTCATAGGCATAAGACGTGCCGCCAGAGGTGAAGCTTGCCGGGGACATGTCCGTCCACAGAGCATCGCCACGTGCAGCGAGGATCGGTGTGATCTGCAGACCGCTATCCATGGTGAAGGTGCGTTTCCACTCGGCTTCGGTGGAAAGGCGCGTATAGTCACCCTCAAGTCCGTTAAAGCGCGAATATCCGCCAAGAGCGTATGCGTCCTGCTTCAGGCGGGTGATGCTGGTCAGGTTGGTGGTCAGCGAAAGCTCGCCACCATAGATCGGATCCGGAACGAAATAACGGTAGTCTACGACCGGATGGACGATGGCCTGCTTACGTTCGAGAGATTCAGTATTGTCCGTGTCCTGAACGTTGAAATAATAACCACGCGCATCGAAATTGTTCCGCTCGCCCGTGCCCGTCAGATAAATCTGGTTGGTCTGGACGTCGTTCTTGTAACCCTTCAGCCCGTAGGTGCGTGAAAAGTTATTGTCGGTCTGCACCATGGCATCCCAGCCGAATGCCCAGCGCGGATTGATGGTGAAGTCGCCCTTGCTGGCGATCATGCCGCGATTGTCGTTGAGCGCGTCGCTGGTTCCGGCCGTGAAGGTGTCGGATTTCAGCTGACTGATGCCGGCGACCGTGACCGTATGCATGCCGGTTTCGAAACGCTGGCGCAATTCCGCCTGCAACAGCAGACCCTGCGTCGTGTAATAGGTCGGCGTAACCGTCACATCAGATGTGTCGGATAGGACCTGGAAATAGGGAACGCCGATGCCAAAACCGAGATTGTCGGTAATGCTCATCTGCGGGAACAGAAAGCCGGACTTCCGCTTCACCGTATTGTCCGGAACCGTCAGGAACGGCACATACGCGATCGAATGGCCAAAAAGCTGCAGGCGGGCTTTTTCCAGCCGGATCGTATGGGTCTTGCCGTCCTGGACAACGCGCTCGGCCTTGACCTGCCAGAGCGGCGCCTTTTCAGGCTTTGCGGCGCAGGGCAGACAGGCGGTGTAGACGCCGTTGTTGAGGACCATCAGGTCGCCTTCGAGACGCTCGGCGCTTTCACCCGCGATGCGGGTATTATCAGGGGTCTCGACGCGCAGCGCGTTGACGAATCCCTGGCCAAAGTCGTCGGTAACGTCCATCTCGTCGGCATAGATCTTGTTGCCGCCGGGTTCGATCAGCTCGATATTGCCATGCGCGATCACACGGCCGGTCTGCTGATTATATTCCACTTGCTGGGCCACCATGCGGTAGCCCGAATATTTCATGCGAACCACGCCCTTCGCGATGACGCGCTGGGAGTCGCGATTATAGGTCAGTTCATTTGCTGTAAGCAGGAGTTTCGAATCGTCTTGGCTTGCAGACGCAAGCAACCCGCCCTGGCCAAAAGCGACCGGGCTTGATGCCAAATACGCGCACACAGCGGCACCCGTCAGAAGGGCCGTCCAAAGCCGCCTGATATTCCCGCGGTCATATACCGCCACTAGCCGTCCTCCTGATGAAGCAGAATGGTTGCCCCCAAAGCCAACGCCACGACGACTGGAACCCAGACCGCGACGGTGGGAGGGACAACACCACCACTCCCGAATGCCCTTACGAGCACGGTTACTACATAAAGCACGAAGCCGGAAACGATTCCACCCAGAATCACGGAACGCGATTGGGCGAAGCGGCTGAACTTTAATGAAACGGTCGCGGCGATCAAGGTCATCGCAACCAGAAGCAGGGGCGTCGATAGCAGGAAATGATACTGCGTCTCAAGCGCTTTTGAAGACAGTCCAAAAGACTTTGCAACTTCGATCTTGTGAGAAAGATCAAAGAAAGCAACGGTTTCCGTCTGTGTCATGCGTTCCTGCACGAATTCGCGTCTCAGATTGGTACTGATCTGCGTGCTCTCTTGCCGAACTGGCACATGCCCGGCGCGCGTTTCCGTCACATCGTTAAGAAGCCAGTAACCATCTTCCAACTTTGCCGACTTGGCATCCTGCCGCGAGACGATGTTTCCGTCCTTGTCGAGGTGGATCAGAACCACATCGAGCAGCATCGTTCCGTTGTCCTCGAAGCTCTTGGCGCCGATGATCGTATCCTGGCCGCCGCTTGCCTGACGCATCCATGGAATGATCTGCTGCTGGCGGCCGCCATTGGCTTCGTTGCGCCATCCCGCTTCCATAGCCAGCGACCGATTCTGGCCCCATGCGGCGATGGGGTTCAAAACGACGACGGACAGAATGCCGAGAAGGACGGATCCGAGGACGAAAGGAAGGATGAATTGCCAGGCGGAAACACCTGCTGCGCGCGTGACAACCAGTTCGTAACGTCGATTGAGCGAGATCAGCGTCGTCATGCCCACGAAAAGGGCGATGAAGGGAACGGTCTGTTGCAGAATCAGCGGCAGGCGAAGTGCTGTCAGGCCAAGTGCGCCCGGAACCGAATAGCCCGGCACACTGGACATGCGCCGTGCCGTCTCGCTGAAATCCGCGAGATAGATGATCGACGATACGCCAAGCACGAACCAGACGGCCGTCATCAGATATCGTTTCAGGAAATATCGGGCGAGGGTGTTGAAAATCATGCGTTGCCGTTCCCCGAATTGCGCGCCAGCCGGCTGGAGAACAGACGGCGCATCCGGCCCGCCGCATCCGCGATAATCTTCGGCATCTTCGGCTTGCGACCGGTTATCAGGATGAAGGCGGCCGCACCGCCGCTGAGACCCGGCACGGCATAGACAAGCGGAATGAAAGCCGCACTCTGCTTGACCTGGTTGGTGACGTAAAAACCGAGCCAGCGCAGCATGAAGGCCGTTACCAGCGCGGCGACCATGGGATGCATGCGCGCCTCGCGATGCGAACGGGCATCGGCGGCGATGACCAGCGATATCAACGCGAAGGCAAAGGCGAACATCCAGTCCGACAGGCGCTTGTGCAGCTCGCTGCGGAAGTTTTCCGGCGACCGCTTGTAGCTCGCATTGTTCTCGTCAGGCGACAGAAGGAAACCGAGGCTGGCATCGCCCGGAGACAGCGAGGGTTCGGAATCCTGCTTCTCCGACATGGTCGAAAGGTCGAAGGCGTAGGACAGGAACTTGACGATCGACACCTTGCCGTCAGGGGTCTTCTGCTGCACTTCGCCGTCGCGCATGGTCAGCGATGTGCCGCTCTCATCGATCATGCCTTCCTTGGCATAATAGATGAGATCGAAATTCGGATCGCGCCGGTCGGCGACGAAAAGGCCCTTGAGGATACGGCCCTGCCTTTGGGCGATCTGCACATAGAGACCATCCTGAATGGTACGGAAGGTCTTTTCTTCGATCACCGAGGACAGGAGGTCGGCATAGGCCGCAGCCACCATCTGCCGGGCGGAGTTACGCGCCGGCGGCTCGATGAAATTGGTGATGGTGAAGGAAAGGGCGCTCAGAACTGCGGCCAGAATGAGAACCGGGCGAAACATCACTGAGCGCGGCGATCCGGCCGCATCGATGATGGCAAGCTCGGAATCATTGTTCATCGCCGTGAATGTCTGGGTGATGCCGATGACGAGGGCAAAAGGCAAAACAACGGGGATCAGCGTCGGCAGGATCAGGGTCGCGAGCGCCATGAAGGAGCCCATCGACTGGCCCGTATCGGTGACGAGATTGATTCTCTGGAGAACCTGGATGGTCCAGATGATGGCCAGCACCGGCAACAGCGCGACCAGAAACATCTGCGTTGTCCGCCGCAGGATATAGTTCTCAAGAAGCTTCATACGGCCCTGTTCGACATTGTTTTCCCGTGCGATTGCCCGCCGGATTTCCGCCTATCTAATCGCATCGTTTGCAATTGGCTATTCCGGCGTGCTCACAAATATGTTTTGCACGACGATTTTTCCATCGCCTGTGTCTTTTTGTGGAACAAGCTGTCGGTTTCATGACGTAATCGGCCCAGCCGCAAAAATGTCATTCCTTTAACGAATGTGGACCTTTAAGGAATGTCGGCCTTTAAACAAATCAGGCCATAAAAAATGTAGGGTTGCGCCGGGGGCTGAAAAGGCCATGATCGTGCGCATCATGCAATTTGACCATGAAGAGCAGGAAAACATGTCCGCCAAATTCGATATTTCTTTCGCCAATTCCGCTTCGCTTGAAAACTCGCTGGCCGTTGTGCTGCAGGCCTCCGGTGAGGCGCAGGCCGCCGCCGGTGCTTCCGAGGCAGATCCGGGTGGCGTGATCGAGAGGGCGGCGAAGATTGCGGGATTTGCTGCCAAATCCATGACGACGCTCGATGTGATCGCGCCGCAGGGCTCGAGCGCAGACCGATTGCTCGTCATCGGCCTCGGCAAGCCGGCGAAACTTGTTGCGCATGACTGGCTGCGCGCCGGCGGCACCGCCGCCGCCAATTTCCGCAAGGCAGACAAGGTCGCCATCTATCTCGACGCTCCGGGCGTCGAAATCAGCGCGCAGGCCGCTGCGGATTTCGCGCTGGGCCTTCTGCTGCGCGCCTATAGCTTCGATGCCTACAAGACCAAGAAAAAATCCGACGACGAAAAGACACCGAAGAAAGTCGATATCGTCATCATCACGGCCGCTCATCAGGAAGCGGAAAAGGCCTTTGCCGTCTCCGAGGCTGTTGCTGGCGGCGTCGTTCTGGCGCGCGACCTCGTCAACCTGCCGCCGAACGTTCTCGGCCCCGTCGAATTCGCCGAAAAGGCGGAAGAGCTGCGCAAGCTGGGTGTCGATGTCGAGATTCTCGGCGAAAAGGACTTGAAGAAGCTTGGCATGAATGCGCTTCTCGGCGTGGCGCAGGGCTCGGCCCGTCCGCCGCGGCTTGCCGTCATGCAGTGGAATGGCGGCTCCAAGAAGGATGAACCCATTGCTTTCGTCGGCAAGGGCGTGGTTTTTGATACTGGCGGCATTTCGCTGAAGCCCGGCCTCAACATGGAAGACATGAAGGGCGACATGGGTGGCGCCGCAGCCGTCACCGGCCTCATGCATGTGCTTGCGGCCCGCAAGGCGAAGGCAAATGTCATCGGCGTTATCGGTCTCGTGGAAAACATGCCTGATGGCAATGCCCAGCGTCCGGGCGACATCGTCACTTCCATGTCCGGCCAGACCATCGAGATCATCAATACCGATGCCGAAGGTCGCCTGGTTCTGGCGGATGCGCTCTGGTACACCAAGGAGCGTTTCAGCCCGAAATTCATGATCAACCTCGCCACCCTCACGGGTGCGATCACGGTTGCGCTCGGCAATCTTCAGGCCGGCCTTTTCTGCAATGACGACGAGCTTGCGACGCGCCTCGCCCAGGCTGGTGACGCGACGGCGGAAAAGCTGTGGCGCATGCCGCTCGGCAAGGATTACGACAAGATCATCGATTCCAAATTCGCCGACATGAAGAACAGCTCGGGCCGTCTGGCGGGCTCCGTCACCGCCGCGCAGTTCCTCAAGCGCTTTGTGGGTGAAACGCCGTGGGCGCATCTCGATATTGCCGGCACGGCGATGGGATCGCCCATGACCGAGATCAACCAGTCCTGGGGATCGGGTTACGGCGTGCGGCTTTTGAACGAACTCGTTCGCGCCCATTACGAAGATTGATGCGAGCGGAGTTCGAAGTCTGCGGATGACTGAAATTCTGTTCTACCATCTGACGGAATCGAAGCTCGAGGATGCGCTGCCGCCTTTGCTCGAAAAATCGCTGGAACGCGGCTGGAAGGTCGCGATCCAGACGGTGGACGAGGAGCGCCGCGATTTCCTCGACGCGCATCTGTGGACCTTTCGTGACGACAGTTTTCTGCCGCACGCCACGGATGCGTCTCCGGCACCGCAAAGCCAGCCGATTCTGCTCACAGCCTCGGAAGTCAACGGCAACGGCGCAAATGTCCGCTTTCTGGTGGATGGCGCCGAACCGCCAACGGTAGAGGCCTATGAGCGCATCGTCTTCATGTTCGACGGATATGATGCCTACCAGCTCGAAATGGCGCGAAATCACTGGAAAAGGCTGAAGACTGAAGGCCATGCGCTGACCTATTGGCAACAGTCGCCAGAGGGGCGCTGGCAGAAAAAGGCGTAGTTGCCGGCAGGTGTCGAGACCGACCGCGTGCGGAAGCCCACAAACAGACCGACAACAATTCGCATGTGGCGCCGCATATCGGTTTTTGCATTATGTGCCGGCCGGACGAGGCTTCATACGAAATAGCAGAAGGACATCATCATGGGACAGGCGATATCACGACCGGAAGGGGAAACAGAGCGTCTGGTCGCGGTAAGGTCCATCATGTCCTTCAAGAATGCGGAAATACCGGAACTAAAGGTGCTTTCGCAGCTGGGGCAGGGCGTGTTCGGCGTGCCGCGCGCCGCCGTTCACATCGTCGATGAGGATTGGCTGCATATCGCCGAACAGGTGGGAATGCAGCTGTCGGAATGCCCGCGCGATCTGTCCATCTGCAACCGTGTCATTACCCGACGGGATGTCGTGGCCATTTCCGATCTGACGGAACACCCGGATTTTCGCTTCATGTCCTATGTGAAAGGCGGCCCCGAACTGCGTTCTTATGCCGGTGCGCCGATCGAACTGGAGGCGGGCCTCGTTGTGGGAGCCTTTTGCCTCGTTGATACGGTGCCGAGAAAATTTTCCCGCGCCGAAATCGACAATCTCCGGCATTTCGCGCTGCTGGCGGCGGCGCTGTTGCGTCTCCAGAAAGCCAATTTCACCATGAGTCTCGCGGAGCGCGAACTGCGCGACGCGGCAATGACCGATCCGCTGACCGGGTTTTATAACCGCAAGGCACTGGAGGCGATCGTTGATGGCCAGCTGGGTGCGGCGCTTCAGGCAAATGAAACCTTTGGTGTTCTCTATCTCGATCTGGATGGCTTCAAGACGATCAATGATACATTCGGCCACCCGGCGGGCGACTGTGTGCTGACTGCCGCTGCCGGACGTATTCGCGATGCTATCCGCAGTGAAGATATCGTGGTGCGTATGGGCGGCGATGAATTTGCAATCTTCATACCGCATCCCAACTCGTCGGTGTTGATGAACGGATTGGCCGACCGGCTTCTGTCCGCCTTCCGTGAACCCTTCGATGTCGATGGTCATGAGGTCGCAGCGCGCCTCAGCATCGGCGGTGCGATTGCCCCGCAGGCGGGGGCGGATCGCGCGGCGCTGTTGAGCAGCGTCGATGAGGCTTTGTATCAAGCCAAAAAATCAGGGCGCGACCGTTTTGTCAGCCGCGCCCTCTGAGAAGTTCTGAAAACGACCGTTTTATCAGTCGTAGAAGGAATCCACGAATTTGTGGCGGCCGAGCAGGAAGGCGTCGGCCACATGGGTCAAGGGCGCCAGATCCACGTCGGAGCGGCCGGCCTTGATGATCTCCGCGAAACGCTCGTAAAGGGCGGGATATTCCCGCTCAGGCTGGGAGAGCTTCTCTTCGCCGTTGATCGAGAGTTTGGCGCCGCCTTCCGAAAGCACCATCCGTCCGCCGGCCGTTTCGGCGATGATATCCCAGCTCTGCTTGCCGGTCTGGCGCCAGTCGAACTCGGCCCGCATAGGCATTTTCGTTACGTCGGAAAAATGCAGATCCGCAGCGATCGGCGCGTCGCGGTTTTCCGGGAATTCCAGCGTCGCCTTGGTCAGGAACAGCGCGCGGGGCAGGATATGGGTGATGATCGAAAGTGCGTTGATGCCGGGGTCGAAGACGCCAAGGCCACCCGCCTGCCAGATCCATGCCTGGTTCGGATGCCAGTGGCGCACATCCTCCTTCCAGATCACATGCACGCTGTCGATTTTTGTGGAAGCCAGAAATGCCTTGGCCGCTTCCACCGCCGGCGCGTAACGCGAATGCCAGCTTGCAAACAGCGAAAGTCCCTTCGAATCCGCAAGGCGGACAAGATCCTGCACTTCGGAAAGCGTAGCACCCGGCGGCTTTTCAAGGAAAACATGCTTGCCGGCGTTCAGAGCCGCATAGGCTGCCTCGTAACGAAACTGCGGCGGCATGCACAGGGACACGGCCTCGATCTGCGGAACCGCTTCCAGCATTGCCTCGATGGTGCCATAGGAGGCGACGCCATCCACGGTGCCATGCCGGCTCGCCGTGGCGATCAATTCGAAATCCGGATTGCCCGCGATGGCTGGAAGATGCTGGTCGCGAACGATTTTACCGACGCCGACGATGGCAAGCTTGGTGGCTGACATGGAGAGGTACCCGTGTGCGTGCTTCATGAAATAAAGTGTGACTTTATAAGTTTCTAGCAGAAATGGCCGAAGGGGCAAGGTGATCGTCCCGGCCGGGAATGGCTTTTTTAATGAACAGTACCGGAAAATAAAACGCTGAATATGTCGTTTCGGAATAAAGTAATATTTGGAATTAAAGGTGATGTTTTAAGTTTAAATCATAAAATCGGCTTTTCAATATTTTTTAATGGTAGTTTTGTATTTGTTTTGAATAATTGCTGAAATTTGGAACTTTATTTTTTTCTTAAGGGTGTATCAAAGAGTAATTGGATGGTATTTTTATTTGAAGATGACCGGTCTTCCGGGTTCATTCGTAAAATCAATGAAAGCAACCATCGGTTCAATACGTGTGGATTAATTTCGGCATGGTTGTCTATAATCGGTACCTGTTTGTCAATACGAACTGGGTGCCGGAGATTATCTGGCTGGATGTTGCCGTCCGGTTGTTTGTTGTCGCACCGCTCCTGTTCCTTTATTTCCCGGCGCGGCATTATGCGGTGCTGGTCGCCCCACAGGCGGGAGCGATTGTCGCTCCGGAGAATTTTACCGGGATGCGGATTGCGGCGGCGATATGGGCCGGCCGTGGCAGCAGGCTCTGTGTTATAGTCCGTACCTCGCAGATACGGGAATTGTGAAAGGCGAACGCCGGAACTCCGGCGGCGAAACAAATAATAACCGGGGATTTGCAGATGATGGAATTGATCGCCGTTCAGGCAGCGGCCGCTGCCGCCGAGCTTCCATTCCTGCTGCTCCAGGCAGCTGCGGTGATCGGCATGGTATCCGTGTTGATCCTCATGCGCCGCAAGATCGCCCTCGATGACCCGCGTTATAAGATCTATTACGGTATCATTTTCGGCGTGGCCGGATTTCTGCTGACGCTTCTGGTTTCCGAGTTTATCCAGCTGCCTTCCAAACCCTATATCCGCTCGGATCTGCTGTTTCTGGCGGGGCTTCTTGGGTCATGGCAGGGTGGTGGAATAGCGTTGCTTCTCGTTGCTGCCGGGCGCTACGTGATCGGTGGCCCCGTGCTGTTTCTTGCCGCTTTTCAGGACATGGTCGTCATCTCGGCTTTCGGGATATTGATGTATGGCTGGATGCGTCGACGCCGTTTCACTGAACTGGGAGTGCGCGATATTCTCGCCGTTTTTGGTGTGCGGTTTCTTGCGGCGCTGTTTGCCATCTCCGTCTCGTTCGGTCTGGGCCTTATCGATCAGGCGCTTTTCTTGAGCGGCGTCGGCCGCCGCACCCTGGGGGCGGTCGTTGTTGGTCTGCCGATGATCACCTGCCTGTTTCTTGTTCTGCGCAGCGAGGCGCGGGCGCGGGAGGAGGTGAGGAAGCGTGATATCGTCGCGCGGACGGATTCCCTGACCGGCCTGCCCAACCGTCGCGCCCTCAAGGACCACATCGAAACGATGGCAAGGCGGGAGCCGCCCGTGCCACACGCGCTCCTTCTTATAGAAATCGTCAATATTGCCGATGTCGCCGCCTGCGAAGGCGAGGACTGGGCCGATCTTTTCTGGCCGCGACTGGCGCGGGAAGTATGTGATGGTGACAGCAGCCTGCTGTCGCACTCCAATGCGCCGCGCAGCTTCATGTTCGGCGATACGACACTTGCGGTGGTCATCGAAGGGGTCTCGCTGGAAAAGTCGGAAAGCGCACGGCTCATGATGCATCTGCATGACGGGCTGAGCGCATTTTGCCGCTCCGCGGAGGCGGGGCCGGCCCCGCATCTGAAGATCGGTGCGGCCAACCTGGACATGCTTTCCCGGCAGAACGTGGCATCATTTCTCAGGCATCTCAGCCTGGCGCTGCGGAGAAGCGAAAATCCGGTGCAGATTTTCCCCTTCTCCTTTGCCGAAAAAGCCAGCCGCGACGAGGGTGTTCGGCAGATGCTGGTCCATTGGGTCAAATCCGGCAGGCCGCCAATATGCTACCAGCCGAAATTTGAAATGCACAATCGCCGCATGATCGGTGCGGAGGCGCTTCTGCGGGCAACAGATGCGCGCGGGCAGGCGCTTTCGCCCTATTACGTGCTGGAGATTGCCGAGCGCCACCGGCTGCTGGTGGAATTCGAGTGGTCGACAATCGAGGCGGTTGTCCGCGACCTCAGCAATCTGCGGAGCCTCGAGCCGGATTTTCATTTGTCTGTGAATATTTCCGCCTCGTCATTCTCTACCCCGCGTTTCGGAGACCGGGTCGTGGCGTTCCTGAGTGAAATGGCGGTTCCGGCGCATCGGCTGTCGATCGAGGTGACGGAAATGAGCCGTGTACCGGCCATCGATGTCGTGCAGCAGAATTTCGACAGGCTGAGCGAAGCAGGCGTGCGGCTGTCGCTTGATGATTTCGGCACAGGTTATGCCGCGCTTACCCTGCTTGCGAGGTTCCCCTTCGAAGAGGTCAAGATCGACCACTGGATGACGTCCCGGCTCGATCAGTCACGCTTCAAGGACGCCATCGCGCTCGCATTCGAAAGCGCCGAGCGTTACGGCGCCAAGCTGGTGACGGAAGGCATAGAAACGGAGGAGCAGAGCCGGCTTCTCATGCAGATGGGCATCCGTTTCGGTCAGGGTTATCTCTATTCGCCCGCTGTGCCGCTCGATCGCCTGCAGCCCCGCAGGGAATGCGCCTAGAGCGTTTGCGGCATGCCATGTCGCACCGCTCCGTCGGCGCGTTCTGGCTGCCGTGGCATGGTAGCCGGCGTCTTCCGGATTGAATCTTTGCGCGGTCTATGCTGAGGAGGTGCTTTGAAGAACCAGAGTTCCGACCGTGTTTTCCGGTCAGGCGAGCGAACCAATGCTTGAAAAAAACGACGCAGGGAACAGACGAGCCGGAATATCGGCGCAATCGCCGCCAGGGGAAACCGCGGCAAGGGCGGGTAGCGTCACGCAATCGCTGCGCACCATCGCCGATGCCGTTTCCGGCCATAGGCCATCGCCGGGTGATCTGCGTCCTGCGCCCGTATTGTCGTTTTTCCGGGTGTTTGCGGTCTGGGCATTGTTGATGGTGGCGGTCGTGTCCGCCCTGGCGGCCTATCAATATGGTAGCCTGCTGGGCGAGCTGGAGCGGCAGAGCGACGCCTTGCAGGCCGAGGCTACGCGCCGGGCGGATCAGCATGATGCCCATGTGACGGCGCTGTCTGCGGTGGCGCAGGCGGAGCAGGGATCGGATCACGGCCTGCTGCTTGCCATCGCCGCACCCATTCTGCAATTTTACCCGCGTATTGATGAAGTTCAGCTGGTCTCGTTGACGGAGGGTGGTCCCGCAGCTGGCACCCGACCGCTGGAAAATGAACTGGCGGCGGATATCCGCAACGCGTCATCGGTGTTTACGGGCAAGCCCGCATTGCTGGCAAGTGCGCTGAGGCCCGGCCATTATCTCATCGTCAAGCGCAGCCCTAATAGCGAGACGGCACGGCAGGCGCTGGTGCTGGCTGTCGATGCGGCACGGCTGCTGGCATCCGATTCCCCCTTCTGGTCGGCGCAACGGGCAGTGATCCGCCTGAAGATGCCGGATGGCACCCTGTTATACGGCCCGCCGCAACTGCCCGTAGAGCCGCAATATGCCCGTCAGCTGAGCAGTGACAGCCAGCCTTTGCTTCTGGAGGTGGCGCTTCCCATCACCTGGCGGGAACTTCTGCCGGGCGGCGCCCTGCTGGCGGTGCTGGCCGGTGCCAGCATCATTTTCGTGTTCGGCATCGTGATGGCAAGGCAGAGAACGCGTATACGCGCCGCCGAAAGGCGGGCAGAGCTAAGCGGCATGGAGGCGAGGCTGACCCACGCCTCGCGCGTCAATGCGCTTGGAGAAATGGCGAGCGGCCTTGCCCATGAACTGACCCAGCCCCTGACGGCAATCCTGGCGCAGGCGCAGGCCGGGCGGCGGCTTCTTGCCCGTCAGGATGTCGCGACGCTTTCCGGCGCGCTGGACGATATGATCGAGCAGGCGCGATGCGCCGCCAACATGCTTGACCGTTTCCGCAACTGGTCGCTGCCGCACCGCCATCCGGCCACGGCCCATGATCTGCGCGTTGCGCTGCGCAATGTCGATGCACTTCTGACCGGCGAGGCGGCGCGCCAGCAGGTCGTCATCGATATCCGCCAGCCAGAGGTGCCACTTCTGGTTCGGGTCGATCCGGTGGAAATGGAGCAGGTGATGTTCAATCTGCTGCGTAATGCCCTTGATGCGCTGGCCGGTGCCGACGAGGGCAAGGGCGTAATCACCGCAACGCTCACCCGCGAGGGTGATCTTGCCCTGTTCGAAGTCGCCGATAACGGCCCCGGCGTGGAGCCGCAATTGCGCGACCGGCTTTTTACCCCCTTCGCAACCACCAAAAACAACGGCATGGGACTAGGTCTCGCGCTCAGCCAGCGGCTGGTGGAGCGCGCCGGCGGCGAAATCCTCTTTATCGAGCAGGATAATGGCGCCTTGTTCCGCGTTGTCCTGCCGGTCACCACGGAGGTAACGAAGCCATGACGTTGCCCGTCTATCTCGTTGATGACGACGACGCCGTGCGCAAGGCGCTGATATTGCTTCTGTCCACGGTCGGCATCAAGGCGAAGGGATTTGCCGATCCAACGGCTTTCCTCAGCCATTTGCCGGGTCTCGAGCCGGGCTGTCTGATCTTCGACATCCGCATGCCCGCCATTACCGGTCTCAAGCTTCAGGAAAAGCTGGTGGAGGAAGGCATCGACTGGCCGGTCATCATCATTTCCGGCCATGGAAATATCGAGGCCTGCCGCCGTGCCTTCCGTAACGGTGCCGTGGATTTCCTGTCGAAGCCCGTGGATGAACAGGATCTCATCGACGCGATCCAGAAGGCGCACCAGACGCTTGCCCGCACGCTGGATGCACGGGCATTGCAGGCGGAAACAGTGGCGCTTCTGTCGCTTCTGACCGCGCGTGAGCGTGAAATACTCGAGCGCATCGCACTCGGTTTCACCACCCGCCAGATCGCCGATGGGCTTGGCCTGTCACCACGCACGGTCGACAGTCATCGCGCCGCCATCGGCCTCAAGCTCGGCACCACCTCACAGGCGGAAATGACAAGGTTGTGGCTGGAGGCCGGCGCAGATCGGTAGAACTACTGACCACCCGGCAAGGCTTACGGATTCGCAGCCGTGTTTTATTTGCCTAGGTTGAAGTCCTCATCAAGCAAGAGGACCTTTTCATGATCCGCAATCTTCTCATCGCATCCGTTCTGATCGCCCCTTCGGCTGCATTGGCCCAGACGCTGCCGACCGCTCCTTACCTGCCGCTCGAAATGGCTGAAAAGGCGGCCAAGGCAGCGCTTCAGGCTTGTGTCGCAAAAGGTAGCGCCGTCACCGTTGCCATCGTCACTCGCGACGGTGCCACCAAGACGGTCTTGAAGGCGGATAATTCCGGCCCGCATACGGTCTCCAGCGCAACCGGCAAGGCTTTCGCCGCTGCATCGCTCGGTCGTGATAGCGGCGAGATCGCGGATTTCATCGCCTCCAAGCCTGCCAATGATGGTCTGCGCAATATGGACGAGCGCATGGTCATCCAGGCCGGCGGTCTGCCGATCAAGATAGGTGAGGCTCTCGTCGGCGGTATCGGCGTCGGCGGTGCGCCCTCTGGCGCCATAGATGTGGAATGCGCCCGCGAAGGCGTCAACGCCATCGGCGCCAAGTAAGCAGCCTCAGATAAATCCGGCGGCTTCTGAAAAAGCCGTCGGAATTGGGCCCGCGCTGACGCGCATCACCCAGCCATTGCTTCCTCATATTCGCCGGAAAGCATCAGCCATTGCTCTTCGGCGTCGGAAAGTTTGGCAGCGGCCTCGCCACGTTCCTTGACCTTCTGTGCGGCCTTGGCGGGCGCCTTTTCGTAAAGGGCGGGGTCCGCCAGTTCCTTGTCGAGCGCCTGAATCATTTTCTCAAGCTTCGCCGTCAGGGATTCGATTTCGTTGATCTTTTTCTTGAGCGGCGCAAGCTGGGCGCGCTTTTCCGCATTCGCCTTGCGTTGATCTGCCTTCGACGCCTGATCGGACGCGGCCTCGGTCTTGTCTTCCTTTTTCTTGCCGGAGGAAACGACGATGTCGCGATATTCCTCCATGTCGCCTTCGAAGGTTTTGACCGTGCCATCGGCAACCAGCCACAGCCGGTCCACCGTCGCTTCGATGAGGTGACGATCGTGCGAGATGAGGATGACCGCGCCGTTATAATCATTCAGCGCCTCGATCAGCGCGCGGCGGCTATCGATATCGAGATGGTTCGTCGGTTCGTCGAGAATCAACAGGTTCGGCGCGTGGAATGCGGCAAGCCCCATCAGCAGACGCGCTTTTTCACCACCGGACAGATCCTTCGCCGCCGTCGCCATCTTTTCCGTCGCAAGGCCCATCTGCGCCACGCGTGAGCGCACCTGTGCTTCAGGCGCCAGCGGCATCAGCTTGCGCACATGTTCGACCGGCGTTTCATCCGGCACCAGATCATCCAGCTGGTGTTGTGCAAAGAAACCGATTTTCAAGCCGGGGGCGGTGCGAAGATCGCCCGCCTGCGGGGCAAGCCGGCCGGAAATGAATTTCGCGAAGGTGGATTTGCCATTGCCGTTGGAGCCGAGCAGCGCGATGCGATCGTCATTGTCGATGCGCAGATTGAGCTGCTTCAGGATCGATTTGCCCGGTTCGTAACCCACGGCACCGCCATTGATGGCGACGATGGGCGAGGCGGGCTGTTTTTCCGGCTCGGGAAATGTGATCGGCTGAACATGGTCCTCGATAACAGCGGCAACCGTGCCCATACGCTCCAGCGCCTTGATGCGGCTTTGCGCCTGCCGGGCCTTGGTGGCCTTGGCACGGAAGCGGTCGATGAAGCTTTGCAGATGTTTGCGCGCAGCGTCGCTCTTGACCTTGGCCTTCATCTGCAATTCGTCGGCCTCGGCCTTCTGGCGCTCGAACTGGTCGTAACCGCCGCGATAGAAGGTCAACTTCTTCTGGTCCAGATGCACGATGGAATTAACGGCATTGTTCAGAAGGTCGCGATCGTGGCTGATGATGATGACGGTATGCGGATAGCGGCGAATATATTCCTCCAGCCACAGCGTGCCTTCGAGGTCGAGATAGTTGGTCGGCTCGTCGAGCAGCAAAAGGTCGGGCTCGGCAAACAGCACGGAGGCGAGCGCCACGCGCATGCGCCAGCCGCCGGAGAAGGAGGAGGCGGGGCGAAGCTGTGCCTCGTGGTTAAAACCGAGACCGGCAAGAATGCTGGACGCACGGGCTTCGGCCGAATGCGCATCGATATCGACGAGCCGCATCTGGATTTCGGCGATCCGGTGCGGATCGGTCGCGGTTTCTGCTTCGGCCACAAGGGCGCTGCGCTCCTTGTCGGCGGAAAGCACGATTGATATCAGCGATTCTTCCGTTCCCGGCGCTTCCTGGGCCACCTGGCCGATGCGCGCCTGTTTGGGAATGCTGACCGAACCGCTTTCGGCGGAAAAATCGCCGGTAATCACCTTGAACAGGGTGGATTTGCCGGCGCCGTTGCGGCCAACGAGACCCACCTTCACGCCGGCGGGCAGCGCCACGCTGGCATGGTCGAGAAGCAGGCGCCCGGCGATACGGGCGGAAAGGTCGGTAATCGTAATCATGGCGCCGTTTTGGCCGAACTGCGTGGCCAAGGCAAGAGCGCCCGCGCCACATCGGATCATATATGGCGTTTGAAACGTGTCGGTTTAGACGGAATTGTCGGGCGTGCGCGCAAACTTTGGTTTTGCGCGTTTTTCGGGCGCAAAACCGCGATGCATTTTCACTGGAAGTGCTCTAACAGCCGAGCTGCGCCAGATAGCTGCTGCGGCTGTGCTGAGCCAGGTCCCGGGAATAACCGACAACACAGTTGCGCGTGCCGCAGCGTGCCGAAAGCAGGGCAAGTTCGGCATGGCTGAAAAATTCGGCGGGCGTGGCGGTGCCATCCACCGCCGCAACGCCGATCGAAACCGTCAGATGTTCGCCTTCGCCTTCGCTGGTCACGAAGCGCAGCGCCTCCACACTTTGCCGCAGCCTTTCGGCAATCGCTTCTGCGGTATTTTGCGAGACGTTGGCAAACAGAAAGGCAAATTCATTGCCGCCGACGCGGGCAACGAAATCGTCTTTCTTGATGGTCTTGCGGAAAAGTGCCGCAAACCGCCGAAGCGCCTTGTTGCCGGCGCTGGCGCCATATTTGCCATTGATTTCGCGGAAACGGTCAATGTTGAGCAGCATCAGCGAGGTGGCGGACGCGGCCTGATCGCCGGCGAAAAGGTCTGCGAGTTTTTCGAGGAAAGCCGCGCGGTTGGGAAGCGCCGTCAATGCGTCGCGCAGGGAACTTGCCTGCAATTCGGCCCTGCGTTTTTCAACTTCGCGGATTTTCATCAGCCCCATGGCGATGAAGTGCCTCAGGCTCGTCTGTTCCTCGTGAATGTCGCCCATCAATCGGGCGAGCCGCTCGGTTGCCGGCGGCTCCTGATGATTTTCCTCGGCAAGGCTGGCGATGAATGTCTCGGCCCGCTGCACGCCGGCTTCCAGCCGTGCTGAGATCTGCTTCAGCGTTTCGAAGGCCTCGTTGGCCATTGCCTCGGCCTCGATCTTTGAAAAGCCGGGCAGATTGTGTCTCTGGCCGATAATATCGATTTCATGCTGCTGCGGCGCGTTGCCAAGCGCCAATATATCGCGCCCCATGGCCGGGTTGTGCCCCGACAATATTTCGTAGATCAATTCGTAATTACGCGGCAGTGGAGCAATATTCATCTTGGCGATGAATTGCGTGATCTTGGTAACGACAAGACCGTTTTTTGACTGTTCGCGTTTTTTATCGCCAGCAGATGTCGTCACCGTCAGCCCCAAAAAGATAGTATTTATGGATTCATCGAAATATTCAGTATCCGAATGCGGCTATTCCTACACGCCACGGTTTAAAATAGACTAAACTCCTGGGATGTTTTTGTCGTCTTGATGCTGGAATTCGCGTTTGTCGGGGAGTGGACGGCTTTTGATCGATAACATGATTAATGCTGATTTGATTTCAGGCCATTGCCGTTCTTATATCGTTGTATCGATATAGCCAAAGAAGGTGCTGCCCATGACGAACTCCAGAACCTTGTACTCGCTGTGTGGAAGCGACATTTCCAGGCCGTTTTCTCCCCATTGCTGGAAAACCGTGCTTTCGCTGGCGCATAAGGGGCTGGATTTCGAGGAGCGCCCCTTGCCCTTCACGGTCATACCCACGGTTGAGGACGGTTTTTCGCGGACGGTGCCGATCCTGCGCGACGGCGAGCAGCTGGTGAGCGACAGTTTCGAAATTGCGCTTTATCTGGATGACGCCTATCCGGAGCGGTCGTCGCTGTTTGACGGGGAGGGCGGCAAGGCAATGGCCCGCTTCGTTGAAAGCTGGTCCCAGACGGTGCTTCACCCGGCCATCACCCGTATCGCCCTGCTGGATATCCACAATATGCTGGATGAGCCGGATCGCCGTTATTTCCGTGACAGCAGGACGAAAGCGCTTGGCCGCCCGCTTGAGGATGTAGCGTCGAACCGCGAAGCGGAAATCGCGGCCTTTCCGGCATTGCTGGCGCCGATCCGTCGCATGTTGAGCTTCCAGCCCTTTATCGGCGGCACGTCGCCGCTTTTTGCCGATTACATCGTGTTCGGGGCGCTGCAATGGGCAAGGATCACCACCGGCGCCGATCTGTTTTCCGATAATGACCCGGTGCGGGACTGGTTCGAAGGCTGCCTTGATCTCTATGATGCAAGAGGCCGCAGTGTGACAGCGGCGTGAAATGTCTCGCGCCGTTATCGCAATATGGTCGATCCCCCTTGTTTTCGGGCCTTTGGGCGGGTAAAGACCGCCCACTTTCTATATAGGAAAAGGAAACGGACACATGGCGATTGAACGCACATTTTCGATGATCAAGCCGGACGCAACCAAGCGTAACCTGACGGGCGCGATCACCAAGGTATTTGAAGATAACGGCCTGCGCATCGTCGCCTCCAAGCGCGTCTGGATGAGCAAGCGCGAAGCTGAAGGCTTCTACGCCGTTCACAAAGAGCGTCCTTTCTTCGGCGAACTCGTTGAAGGCATGACCTCCGGCCCGACCATCGTTCAGGTTCTGGAAGGCGAAAACGCCATCCTCAAGAACCGCGAAATCATGGGCGCCACCAACCCGGCCCAGGCCGCTGAAGGCACCATCCGCAAGTCCTTCGCGCTTTCCATCGGCGAAAACTCCGTTCACGGTTCCGACGCTCCGGAAACCGCCGCACAGGAAATCGCCTACTGGTTCGCCGAAACCGAAATCGTCGGCTGATTCAAAATATCAACGGCTTGAATCGCTGTTGCAGGCGATTGCACGAAGCTGTTGGAAAGACTCAAGGAAACGGAGCCGAAAGGCTCCGTTTTTTTGTTTTTGCTGACGATAAGGGGATACGGCACCCGCCTCCATCCTCATTCCTGTGCTTGTCACAGGAATCCAGCCGACGCGCGTATGCGCGGCGAGAGGAGTCTTTCAGCCCAACGACTTGGTCTGGCTAGATTCCTGTGACAAGCACAGGAATGAGGGAAGCAAATCACGACGCCGGACACCCCTGGGCCGGCCGCATATCCGTGGTACCGTCAGGTTTGAACACCTCCGGATTGGGCGTGTAGAGCGGCCCGACCACCAGCGGTTTGGCGGGAAGAAGCGACTGGTCCGTGTCGGAGTGGATCGTGGTCTCTATCGTCTGCAGAATATCGCCCTCCGGCCCCTTGATGCGGATGGTGACTTTATAGGGCCGATCCTGCTTCACGCACTCGACTGGCGGGCTCTGAACGGCGATCTTTTCGTCGGCTGGAAAAATCCTGTCGCTCGTCGTCAGGTCAGGACCACCACGGGGATTTTCGAATGAGGCCTCCACCGTGCTGCCGTCGGCGATGGGCGCGACGCGCTGCAGGGTCACCAGATAGGTGGCAATCGCCACGCGGTAATTGAAGACGAACATGCGGCCTGAAATCTTCGCGACCTCGCGCGGTTCGTCGCGCTGGCAGCCGGAGAGACCGAACGCGGCCACGACCGCCAGCAATGGAAGGGCAATCCTGTTCATGCCTGCGCCTCCTTTGTCCGGTGGTAGTGCCGGCTGGCTTTTTGCCGGTTGCCGCACACCGCCATGTCGCACCAGATCCGGCTTCTGTTCTTGCTGCGATCGATGAAGAGCCAGCCGCAATTGCCGCAGATCCGCAGCCGTTCCCGTGTCTCCCGCGCAAGCAGCGACAGGGCGGAATGGGCCGTGGCGTTGCCGAGGCTTTCGGCCGCCGGAAAGGTGCGCAAGGCCGTGCCGCAGGCGAAAAGAAGGTCCGCCAGCCTGGCGTCATCACCGCCAGCACCCAAGATCGACCAGCGAAAATAATCGTCGATCGCCTCTCGAAGTTTGAGAAGGATTGGCCGTTGCTCCGCTTCGGGTGCGTTGAGCGCGGGAAACCTGTCGCGCTCCGCGCCAAGCCGTGTCGATGCCTCGGCAAAAGTGGCAATCTGTTCGGGCACTGCAAAACGGTCAACCGATTTTGCGGCGTCCGAGCGCAGGATCACGCTATTGGCGACATCAAGCGCCAATGCGCCGCCTGCGAAACGATGAGCTGTCCAGCGAAAGGTCATGCCGCATATTATAACTGTCAAAACGTATTTTAACAGTTATAATAATAGGGGGAGGACGCGCATGGCTTATTTCCTGCAACAATTGCTGAATGCCGTGCCGGTCGCAGCCCTCTATGCGGTTCTGGCCTTCGGTTATGCCATCGCCTTTTCGGTCACCAAACGTGCCGATGTCACCTATGGTGCCATATTCGCCTTCGCCGGCCAGACCTGCCTGTTATTTGCCGATTTCGGCTGGAACCGGTTATGGCTGGTTCTGCCGGCCACACTGGCGCTTGGGGCGGGGGCAGGGCTGTTCGGCGGGTTGTGGGCTGCGGGTTTCGTCGGCAGGGCGGTGATGCGGCCGCTGGCGAAAGCCTCTCCCAATGCGGTGACGGTCGCCTCCATCGGCGTGCTTATTGCGCTTACCGAAAGTGCAAGGCTCGCCGCCGGCACAAGGCAATTGTGGCTGCCGCCGCTTTTGTCGCAACCGGTGCGCTTCTGGAGCGATGGCGGCTTTGCCGTGACCCTGACGCCAATGCAGATGCTGAACACGGCAGCGTTTGGACTGCTCGTCCTCTCAGGATCCGTTTATCTCGGCCGTTCCGCTTTCGGCAGACGGTGGAAAGCCGTATCGGATGATCCGCTTGCGGCATCGTTCTGCGGCGTAAATGCGGGCCGGGTATTCCTGCTATCCTATTGCGCGGCAGGATTTGTCGCCGCCATTGCCGGTGTGCTGGCCACTTTTTATTACGGCACCATGGATTTTGGTGCCGGCCTCGTCTTCGGCCTCAAGATCGTGTTGATTTCGGCAGCGGGCGGTTATGCCAGCCCGCTTATCTGCGGTTTGGGGGCGGCGGCCGTCGGATTTGCGGAAACCCTGTGGGCCGGTTATGGCCCGGTTGTCTGGCGTGATGCGGCGGTGCTGGCGCTTCTGGTCGGCTGGTTGATTGTCATGCGCAGCAGGGCGGAGGCGCCTTGAGGCATTTCCGAAAGCGGACTGCGGTTCTCCGCCCGGAAATGCGGGAAAAGGCGATGAATTACCGCCACTTGTCCTTCGCCGCATCGTCGGTTGTCTTGGCTGATACCCAGTCTCGCACCGCTCCGTCCCTGCCATGTTCCTTTTTCCAGAACGGGGCGGAGGTCTTCAGATAGTCCATCACGAAATTTGCGCCGTCGAAGGCGGCCTGCCGGTGGCTGGAAGCGGCAATGACGAGAACGATATTCTCGCCGGCAGCGATCTTGCCGTGGCGGTGGATGGCGGTGAGGCCGAGAAGGTTGAAGCGTTCGATGGCGAGTTCGGCGATGCGGGTGATTTCTGCTTCGGCCATGCCGGGATAATGTTCAAGCTCCAGCGCTGCCAGTGTTCCGCCGTCGTCGCGGCAAAGCCCGGTGAAGGCGACGACGGCGCCGATGCTTTTGTCGCGTTGCGTCAGCCGCCGGGTTTCGTCCGCGGCGTCGAAATCCTCACTTTGCACACGGATCGTCGGCTGCACGGCTTTCTGCATCCGCTCATCCCCCGGTCATCGGCGGAAAGAGACCGATCTCGCGCGCACCGACGATGCTTTCGTCATGCTCGACATGTTCCTGATTGACCGCAACGCGGATCACATCTGGAAATTCGAAGGCCGCCTCGTAATTTTCGCCACGGGTTATGAGCCAGGCGATCAGCTCACCGGCCGTGGTGACGGAGGAGGGGATGTCCAGCTCTTCCTCATCGGTGCCGATCTTCTCGCGCACCCAGGCGAAATAAACGATGCGTGTCATCAGTCTTCGTCCACGATGTGCTTGAGGCCGGCCTTGAAGTAATCATAACCGGTATACATGGTGAGCGCAGCTGCAAGCCAGAGAAGCGTAATGCCCATCTCCGTCGTATAGGGCAGGACCTTGTCACCCGCCGGACCTGCCAGCAGGAAGGCAATGGCGACCATCTGGATCGTCGTCTTCCACTTGGCGATGCGGGTGACGGGGACGCTGACCTTCAGCGCCGCCAGATATTCGCGCAGGCCGGAGACCAGAATTTCACGGCAGAGAATGGTGATGGCGGCCCAGAGCGACCAGCCGGCAATGGTGCCGTCCGCAGCCATCAGGAGCAGCACGGAGGCGACCAGCAGCTTGTCGGCGATCGGGTCCAGCATCCGGCCGATATTGGATGTCTGGTTCCAGATGCGGGCCAGATAACCATCGAGGAAATCGGTCAGCGAGGCGATGATGAACAGCCAGAGCGCCGTCCAGCGCGCGAAATCCGAGCTTTCCAGCTTGCCCTCGATGAAGAAGCACAAAACGATGACAGGAACCGCCAGAATGCGGCCATAGGTCAGAAGATTGGGGATGCTGTATGCGCGCGAAGCCATGGGAAACCTGTCAGTCAAAGATCAGCTGTCTTGATGCCGCCCCTGACGCATAGGGTCAACATGTGATTATGTTTTTTTAGCAGTTCGCCACGACGGTTCGGTATCAATCGCCGCCGCTCTCGTGGAAGTGATTGTAGATTTGCCGCGCCACCGCCTCGGAAATGCCAGTGACGGCCATCAGGTCGTTGAGGCCGGCACGCGAAACGGCCTTGGCAGTGCCGAAATGCTGCAGCAGCGACCGCTTGCGACCGGGGCCAATGCCTGAGATTTCATCCAGCGGATTGCGTATCATTTCCTTCTTGCGCCGCGCCCGGTGCGAGCCGATGGCGAAACGGTGGGCTTCGTCCCGCATGCGCTGGATGAAATAGAGCACGGGATCGCGCGGCGGCAGGGAGAAATCGCTGCGTCCATCCGCGAAAAAGCGTTCGCGGCCGGCATCGCGATCCACGCCCTTGGCAACGCCGATGGCGGTCACACAGTCACGAATGTCGAGTTCATCAAGGATGGCGCGCACCGCCGTCATCTGCCCCTGACCGCCATCGATCAGGATCACGTCCGGCCAGCTGGGGAAAGGCATGTCGGCCGCTTCCTCCGGTGTGGGTGTCCGCTCGCGGTCCGGCTTGCCCTCTTCCTTCAGCAGGCGTGAGAAACGGCGGGTCATCACCTCGCGCATCATGCCGAAGTCGTCACCCGGGGTGATGTCGGTCGATTTGATGTTGAACTTGCGATATTGATTTTTCACGAAACCTTCCGGCCCCGCCACCACCATGCCGCCCACGGCATTGGTGCCCATGATATGCGAGTTATCGTAAATCTCGATGCGGCGCGGCACATAGGGCAGGCTGAAGGTTTCTGCAAAACCTTTCAGCAACCGTGCCTGCGAAGAGGTTTCCGCCAGCTTGCGGCCATGCGCCTCGCGGGCATTGGCAAGAACATGGTCGGTAATGTCCTTCTTCTCGCCGCGCTGCGGCACGCTGATCGTGACCTTGTGGCCGGCTTTTTCGCCGAGTGCCGCGGCCAGCAATTCCTGTTCCTCGACGGTTTCGGACAGCAGGATCTGCTTCGGCACCGGCTTGTCGTCGTAAAACTGCGCAAGGAATGCGTTGAGGATTTCCGAGCCGGGCAGGGAAGGGTCCGCCTTCGGGAAATAGGCACGATTGCCCCAGTTCTGGCCGGTGCGGAAAAAGAACACCTGAATGCAGGAAATACCGCCTTCGTGGTGGATGGCGAAAACATCCGCTTCCTCGATGCCGGCCGGATTGATGCCCTGATGGCTCTGGACATGCGAAAGCGCCGCCAGCCGGTCGCGATAGACGGCGGCGCGCTCGAAATCGAGATCCTCGGCCGCCTCGTTCATCTGCCGCGCAATAGCGGTCTTGACGCTCTGGCTTTTGCCGGACAGGAAATCCTTGGCTTCCTTGACGAGTTCCTCATACCCCTGATCGCTGATCTCATGCGTACAGGGGCCGGAACAGCGCTTGATCTGGTACAGAAGACAGGGACGCGTGCGGGTCTCGAAAACACTGTCGGTGCAGGTGCGAATCAAAAAGGCGCGTTGCAGCGAATTGATCGTGCGCCCCACTGCGCCGGCCGACGCAAAGGGTCCGAAATAATCGCCCTTGCGCGCCCGTGCACCCCGGTGCTTAAAAATCGCCGGGGCACGATTGTCGGCGGTGATGAGAATATAGGGAAACGATTTGTCGTCACGCAGAAGCACGTTAAAGCGCGGCCGCAAGCGCTTGATGAGGTTGGCTTCCAGCAGAAGCGCCTCTGTCTCCGTGCGGGTGGTGACGAATTCCATATGGGTGGTGAAACGCACCATCTGGGCGATGCGATTGGAATGCACGCGGCCCTGAGCATAGTTGCCCACACGCTTCTTCAGCGAGCGCGCCTTGCCGACGTAAAGAACGTCGCCCGCCTCGTTGAACATGCGATAGACGCCCGGCGAGTTGGGCAGGTGTTTGACGAATTCGCCGATGAGGTCCATGCCCTTCAGGCCGGATTCATTCTTCCAGCCCGCATTCCAGTCCATGCCCACGGCGTCGCGCGGAGCCTCCGCCACTTCTGTCGCGGCAAGGCTTGCATCGTCGTCTTCATCGTCGGTTTCATCGAAGAGAATACCGCCATCAGGCAGCTTCTTTCCGTTCATTCAGGTATCTCCGCCACGTCAGGGGTTTCCCAGCCAAGGTGCTGGCCGCCGTCGAGCGCGATCATTTGTCCGGTGACCGACGGCGTATCGTAAAGAAAGCGAATCGTCCGCCCGAACTCATCCGGGGCAGGACCACGCTTTAATATAAGGCCGTCGATCTGCGCCTGAAAGTCCTCGGGCGCCTGTCTTTCGCTTTTGAAGGAGGGACCCGGCCCGATGGCGTTCACCCGCACACGCGGCGCAAAGCTCTGCGCCATCGTTCGTGTCGCAGTCCAGAGGGCGGATTTCGAAAGCGTATAGGAATAGAAACGGGGTGTGAGCGCCAGCACGCGCTGATCGATGATATTGACGATCAGACCGGATTTGTCCTTCGGCAATTGCTCGACAAAAGCAGCGGCGATGAGGGACGGTGCCCGCACATGCACGGAAAAATGTGCATCGAAGATCGCCGGATCGGGTTTGTCCGCACTGTCGTCCAGAAAAACCGAGGCATTATTGACGACCACGCCGATGGGGCCGAGGGCGGAAGCTGCCTGTTCGACAAGCGCCATGGTTGGCGCAGATTGTGTCAAATCCGCCTGAACGGCAACGGCCTTGCCACCGTTTTGCCTTATTTCGTTAGCGAATTCCTCGGCCTGCGCCATCGATTCATTGGCATGGACGGCAATCGCAAAGCCATGGGCGGCCATATCGGTGGCGATTGCCCGTCCAAGCCTTCGGGCGGCTCCGGTTATCAAGACTGTCTTTTGTATATCTTCTTTCACGGCGGACCTGCATTTGCTCATACATGCCCTATGTGCTGGATATAAATGCAAATCGCAAGCTGTCCATCAGCCCTAAAAGAATTGGGCGATTTTTTATTCGCAATGCAATTTTGATTTAATTTAAATATAACTAAGTTTAAAGCCGATCTATTGCTGATTAGGCTTCTGTTAGGGTTAATAAAACCCTTGTGGCAATTAGGCAACGTCTAATTCTAGTCACGTGTCTGCCCCAAACAATTCACATTTTGGCTCTTTGATCTCCGCATTCTCCCATCAAGTTCAGTTTCCAGAGGGGCGATTAACCCGACGATTTTTACACCGCGTCTGAAAACAATGTTTTGAGTGCAGAGCGGTCCTGAAAGGAGAATAGCATGCGTATTTTCGTAGCAACCCTTATGGCTTCGACCATGGCAGCTGCCGGCTTTTCGGCTGCTCACGCCGCTGACGCCGTAAATGAAGTGCCCCAGGCACCGGTGTCCTACGACCAGCCCGCACCGGTCAAGGATTGGTCCGGCGCTTACCTCGGTGGTACGGTCAACTATGACTGGGGCCGTTTCAGCTCCAGCAATGACGGCCGTGACGCCAAGGGCTTCGGTGGCGGCCTCTACGGTGGTTACAACATGCAGAGCGGCCAGATCGTTTACGGTGCGGAAGCAGACGTGAACCTGGGCGACGAGAAGGGCTCTGCCGGTACGGTTGCCGGTCGCGCCATCGAAGGCAAGCAGGGCGTCAACGGCTCGCTGCGTGGCCGCGTTGGTTACGACATGAACCCGTTCCTGCTCTATGGTACGGCCGGTCTTGCTGTCTCCGACAACAAGGTTCGTGACGCGACCTCCAAGGACAGCGCCACCGCCCTCGGTTACACCGTTGGTGCCGGTGTTGAAGCCATGGTGACCGACAACATCACCGCCCGTCTGGAATATCGCTACAGCGACTACCAGAAGAAGGACTACGGTCTCGACTCCGGCGCATTCTCGCGCGGTTTCGACGATCACTCCGTCAAGGCCGGTATCGGCGTCAAGTTCTGATCCTTCACGGATCGGTCAAGGAAAAGCCGGGGCGCAAACCCCGGCTTTTTTGTTTTTGTTCTTGTGGGTTGCCGAGAGCGCCCGGCGACCTGGCCGGGCACTGTTCCGCTTCGCCTCAGGCGGCTGCCTTCATTTCCGCATAGGCTTCGAAACGCTTGCCGAAAATCTCCGGCCATTGTGCCAGCGCATCGCGGCCTTCCGCCCATTCACCGGCAAAACGCAGGTCGAGATAACCGATCATGGCTGCCAGCGCGAAATGGCCGCCATGCAGCTTCTTGCCGGTCTTGGGCAGGTTGGCGTTCAGATGGTCGAGGCCCCGGACCACTTTTTTCCACTGCTTGTCGATCCACGGTTGATGGATCTTGTCCTCCGGGCGAAAACGGCGCTCGTAAACGATGGCCAGGAGACAATCCATGATGCCGTCGCAAAGCGCTTCCAGAATTTCCGCTTCCGTGCGCTTGCCGTCCTTTTTCGGGTAAAGCTTGCCGCCCGAAAGACGGTTGAGATAATGCATGATCGCGACGCTGTCATAAACCGAGCCGCCGTCATCCAGCAGCAGGACCGGGATCTTGCCGAGCGGATTATTCTCCATCAGCGTTGCGGGCTCGGCGCTGGCGTCGACGCGCACATCGGTAATCTCGATGCCGAGATGGCGGGCGGCCATGCGCACCTTGGCGGAATAGGGGGAGGCGGGCGAATAAAGCAGTTCCATGGTTGGGTCCTATGGGGTTGAATTAGCGTATGGGGATGATTTCGGTGGAGCCGGCGCGGCAGCCTTTGCGGTCAAGCTCGGGGCAGTCGCGAAATGTCATGTCCCTGTTGAGGCAGATGCGCACTTCTTCCAGGCGCTTTCCATCACAGCTGATCGAGATGCCGCGTTTCGACAGGCCGGGATTGGCGTCGGTGAAGGCGGTTTCGATGGCGTCGGCGGAAAGGGTGGCGGCTTGCGCGCCCGAGGCGATCTTGCCAGGCAGCGTTACGGCTTCAAATGCGGCCCGCGTCACTGAAAAATAATCTTTCTGCGACAGGCCGGAACAGGAGCCGTGTTTGCGCCACTGGTGGCCGATCAGACCCATGGAGGGCATGATATCGAACATGCTGCGGCCGATCGCGTCTGGCACACGGTCCGGTTCGCTGCTTTTGCAGAATTCGGGATAACCGTTTTCGTTTTGCGGCCAGAGCCCATGCACGACGAAACCGTAACGCCTGTCGCTGCGACATTGCTGGCGATTGCCGGAACCTTCTGAACTGGCGCAGAATGCCGGCGACCAGGATAATGATAGCACGTAAAAATCAAAACCCGTGCCGCGAGGGGCGGGGTTGTTGCCTGCATGCTGTTGGGATGCCTCGCGTCGAGGTGCGTCTGGATTTCCAGCGGGCTGTGATTGCGATTGTGGCTGGCGGCTCGGATTGGAGCTGGTGGGAACGGTTCGTCCCTGCGCAAACCACAGCGCGGCAAGCGACAGAATACCGAAAGCGATGAAACCGGCATAACGATTCATTCCGTGCGCGCTCTCCGGAAAGTGGATGACCTCACATCGCCTGAAGGCGACAAAGCGGTCTTACATCAACTTGTGAACGGGGCAAATGTTGTTTCGTGTGAGCTGCCAATACTTCCCACAATCCCTCAGCCGCCCATCTGCGCAATACGTCGCGTCATCCAGTTGACGTAGCTGGTGCGCGTCATCTTGCGTCTGGTGGACTCCTTGTCAATGAAATCGAGAACGTCGGCGTCAAGCATCATGTTGGCACGCACGGGTTTTCCCGCAAGACGAATGAGTGGCACACTCGTCAACATGCTTCCCCCAGGCACGGATACTTCTTCGAGCGCGCTGGGTTCTGCCAGAGGCGCGTTGTCTCGCTCCATTTCAAGCGCGTAATCGCGCAGGGCTTCTTCGGCGTTGATAATCGCTTCGTCTATGGTTTCACCCATGGCGACCACGCCGTCCATATCCGGAAAGACCACGCCATAAGCGCCTTTCTCTCCATCTATAAGTGCGGGATATCTGACAGTCATTTCGCAGTTCCATAGGTCGTTGAACATTGGTTTTTCGCGACGGGAACGTTAAGTGTTCCACCCGGCCTTCTTCGCAATGGAACCCGCCACGCCGGGACTGAGTTGACGGTGCCTCGGCACCTGTACAAATCCCTTTTCTGGGTGGCGATAGATGTCGTGGGCAGCTCCATGCCGGTCGAACGCCCAACCTTCTTCTTTCAGCCGCTTGATGACTTTAGCAGCATTTGTTTCCATTAAATCTCCGCTGTGCATATATTTGCACTCGCAATCGGAAAGGTCAATTTCTGCTGTGCATATATTTGCACGATTACAGCCTTGTGAATGCTGCGTGAGGACCACGTGGGGTAGGAGTGTGACACGGCAACAAATGGTGACAGGCAATTTTTTGTGAAAAGGTTGAAAGCTTCGCCGCATAACGAATAGACTCCGGCGAATCTTCCGCGAAAGACGGAAGGAGGCTGGGGTGAAGCTGGAGGAAATAGGCGGCATGACCGCATGAGATTTAAGAAATATATCTGGCCCGTCGTTGGTCTGGCGACGATCGGGTTTTCAGCCTGGCTGCTTTATCATGAGCTGCGCGGTCTTTCGCTTGATGATCTCTGGGAAAGCTTCATGGCCATCCGTGTGCGGGACTGGGTGTGCTCCGGCATGGCCACACTGCTGGCCTATGCCGCGCTTGCCGGCTACGATCGCATTGCGCTCCAGCATCTCGGCCGCAAGGTGAACTGGTTCTTCATCACGCTCACCTCGTTTACCACCTATGCGCTTTCCCACAATGTCGGCGCTTCCGTGTTTTCCGGCGCCGTGGTGCGCTACCGGGCCTATACGTCCAAGGGTCTGAGCGCTGCCGAGGTCGGCGTTCTCGTTGGTCTTTGCTCCTTCACCTTCATCATCGGAACCATCATGCTCATCGGCATGGTGCTGCTTTACGAGCCTGACATCACCGAACGCTTCACCGGCATCCTTCCCGTCGAGGCCTCCACGACAACAGGCATCCTGCTGCTTGTTATCGTCGGCCTTTACGTGCTTGGCAGTCTCCTGAAACTGAAACCGCTGAAAATCCGCTCGTTTTTCCTGCCCTATCCGGCACCGAAACTGGTGGCGCAACAGCTGGTCATCGGGCCGATCGAGCTGATCGGTGCGGCGGGCATCATCTATTTTGCGCTGCCGGAGGCCGGAAATCCCGGTTTCATGATCATCCTCGGGATATTCCTGATTTCGTTCTCGGCGGCGCTCATCTCGCATGCGCCGGGCGGGCTTGGCGTGCTGGAACTGGTCTTCGTCACCGGTCTGCCGGATATGAACCCGGCGGACGTGATCGCGGCGCTGCTGGTTTTCCGGCTGTTCTACCTCATCATTCCGTTCATCATGGCCCTGTTCGTGATCCTGTTCTTCGAGCGGTCACAGCTTGCAGAGGCGCAGAAACGGGAAGGATTGAGGTAATCCTCAGTCCTCCTCAGACTTTTCCTCGCCGCGCAGCCAGAAGGCGCGGTGCGAGGCATAGCGGTCCTGCGCCATCACCGTTTTCAGGAAGGGCAGGAGCGTGTGCAGCTCGTCCTTTAGCGTATAAGGCGGGTTGACGATGATGAGGCCGGAGCCGCTCAGGCCTTCCAGCCGGTCGCTTTTCACGGAAAGCTCGGCGCACAGCATTTTCGGAATGTCGAAGGATTGCAGCCGCTCGTGAAAATCCTTGATCGGCGCACCCTTTTTCAGCGGATACCACAGGCAATAGGTGCCCGTGGAAAAACGCCGATAGGCCTTGTTCAGACCATCGGCCAGCCGCTGATATTCGTTTTCGAGCTCGAAAGGCGGATCGACAAGGACGAGGCCTCGTTTTTCCTTGGGCGGCAGATGCGCGCCGAGCGACAGCCAGCCGTCCAGCTCGGTCACACGCACCTGATAGTCGCCCTCGAAGAGACGGGATAAAGCCCGGCTATCGTCCGGATGCAGTTCCATGGCCGAAAGCCGGTCCTGCGGACGAAACAGCATGCGTGCGAGTTTCGGCGAGCCGGGATAAAAATGAATGCCGCCCGCCGGATTGAGCTCCTTCACCGCGGTGAGATAGGGTTCGAGCAGTTCGGCGATGGGGGCGGGCAGGTCGGCCTCCACCAGCTTGCCGATGCCGGTCTGCCATTCGCCGGTCTTCTGCGCCTCTTCCGAGGTAAGGTCGTAAAGCCCGATGCCGGCATGGGTATCCAGCACCCGAAACGCCTTGTCCTTGTTCTGCAGGTAACGCACCAGGCGGGCAAGAACCGCGTGTTTGAGAACATCCGCGAAATTGCCGGCGTGATAGATGTGGCGGTAGTTCATGGATGTGTCTCGCTTGCAAATGGCCAGGATGAATATTCTTGATGGACGTCACTTCGGCCTTTTGGCCGCAACATTGATGCAATATACAAAAGCCATGAACGTTGCGACCCCGATCTCCGCTGAAAAAGCCGCCACCAAGGCCGAACTCCGTATCGGCCACACCGTCTGTCCGCATGACTGTCCGAGCGCCTGCGCGCTGGAGGTCGATATCAACGCGGAAGGCCGTATCGGCCGCGTGCGCGGCGCCAATAGCAATACATACACCGCCGGCGTCATCTGCGCCAAGGTGGCGCGCTATTCCGAGCGCATCTATCATCCCGGCCGTTTGCTGACCCCGAAGCGCCGCAAGGGCGAAAAAGGGGCGGGTGACTGGCAGGAGATTTCCTGGGAAGCGGCGCTGGACGAGGTGGCGGATGCTTTCGTCAAGGCGGAGGCCCGGCATGGCGCCGAGGCCATCTGGCCGTATTTCTACGCCGGAACCATGGGGCAGGTGCAGCGCGATTCCATCGAGCGATTGCGCCACGCCAAGAAATATTCCGGCTTTTTCGGCTCGATCTGCACCAACATGGCCTGGACGGGTTACGTGATGGGCACGGGTGCGCTGCGTGGTCCCGATCCGCGCGAGATTGGCAAGGCCGATGTCGTCGTCATCTGGGGCACCAATGCGGTCGCCACGCAGGTCAATGTCATGACCCATGCGGTCAAGGCCCGCAAGGAACGCGGCGCAAAGATCGTTGTCGTTGATATCTACGACAATCCGACGATGAAACAGGCCGATATGCGCATCGTTGTTCGCCCCGGCACGGATGCGGCGCTCGCCTGCGCCATCATGCACATCGCCTTCCGGGACGATTATGCCGATCGCGATTATATGGCCCGCTTTGCCGACGATCCGGCCGGTCTCGAAGCGCATCTGAAGACAAAGACGCCGCAATGGGCGTCGGAGATTACAGGCCTTTCCGTTGACGAGATCGAGGATTTCGCAAGGCTTGTCGGCACGACGAAAAAGACGTTCTTCCGGCTGGGTTACGGTTTTGCCCGCCAGCGCAACGGCGCGGTCGCCATGCACGCGGCCCTGTCGATCGCCACCGTGCTCGGCTCCTGGCAATATGAGGGCGGCGGCGCGTTCCACAATAACGGCGATATTTTCAGGCTCAACAAGGCGGAACTGATGGGCACGGCCTATGCCGACCCCGATGTGCGCCAGCTCGACCAGTCGCAGATCGGCCCCGTGTTGACGGGCGATGCCAATGCGCTGCGCCACGGCGGCCCGGTGACGGCGCTGCTCATCCAGAACACCAACCCCGTCAACGTGGCGCCCGAACAACGGCTGGTGAAGCAGGGTTTCCTGCGCGACGATCTTTTCGTTGCCGTGCACGAGCAATTCATGACCGAGACGGCTGATGTGGCCGATATCGTGCTGCCGGCCACCATGTTCCTCGAACATGACGATATCTACCGCGCCGGCGGCCAGAACCATATTCTGCTTGGGCCCAAACTTGTCGAGCCGCCGGAAACGGTGCGCACCAACCTCTTCGTCATCGAGGAACTGGCGAAACGCCTCGGCGTCGATCATATGCCCGGTTTCGGCCTTTCGGCCCGCGAGCATGTCGACCGTATGCTGAAAGTCAGCGGCTGGGGTGATTTCGACACGCTGGCGGAGGAGAAGTGGATCGATGCGCAGCCGTCTTTCGAGGTAGCGCATTATCTCGAGGGCTTTGGTTATGGCGACGGAAAGTTCCGGTTCAGCCCGGACTGGGCAACGGGGCCGTCTCCGAACAAACCGCCGAAAAATATCGGTGTCATGGGGCCGGTATCCGAGTTTCCGAAATTCCCGGATCAGGTGGATGTCATCGAGACCGCCGACGGGGATCATCCCTTCCGGCTGGCGACATCGCCGGCCCGCAATTTCCTGAACTCCACCTTCGCGGAAACCAAGACCTCCGTGCAGAAGGAAGGCCGCCCGGAATTGATGATCTGCGCCGAGGATGCCGCCGGTCACGGTATCGCCGATGGCGACGTCGTCCGCATTGGCAATGCACGCGGCCAAGTACGCCTCCATGCGAAGATTGTTGAGGGTGCCAGGCCAGGTGTGCTGATTGCCGAAGGTCTGTGGCCGAACAAGGCGCATCTGGATGGCGAGGGTATCAATGTTCTCACCGGCGCCGATGCCGTTGCCCCCTATGGTGGCGCGGCTTTCCATGACAACAAGGTTTGGCTGCGCAAAGACTGACGGGACATGGAATGAGCAAGTTCGACAATGTGAAGATTGAAATTCTGAAAGACGAGACGCTCTCGAAGAACTGGTACCATCTCCGCAACATCACCTATGATTACACCAATTCGAAGGGTGAAACGAAAGTCATCCGGCGTGAGGCCTATGATCGCGGCAATGGCGCGACCATCCTGCTTTACGATCCGCGCCGCGAGACGGTAGTGCTGGTGCGGCAGTTTCGCGTGCCCACTTACGTGAACGGCTATCACGGCTGGCTTCTGGAAGCGCCCGCCGGCCTGCTGGATGGTGACGACCCGGCCGAGGCCATTCGCCGCGAAGTGATGGAAGAAACAGGATATGTCGTAAAAGACGTGCGGTTTCTGTTCAAATCCTTCATGTCGCCCGGTTCCGTGACCGAAATTCTGCACTTTTTTGCCGCCATCATCGATTCATCGGATCGGGTGGAGGAGGGCGGCGGTGCCGCACATGAGGACGAGGACATCGAGGTTCTGGAGTTTTCACTGGCGGATGCCATGAAGATGATAGAAACCGGCGATATCTGCGACGGAAAGACGATCATGCTGCTGCAATGGGCGGCCCTGAACAAATCGTCCCTCACCCTGTGACGGAATTGCCTGCGGAGTGATTATGGACCGTTCATTGAAAATGACTGCTGCCGGCGAGGCGGACAGAATACGGCTGGTGGAAAAAGAGACGGTCTGGAAGGGCTTCGTGCATATGCAGAAGCTTATTTTCGACCAGCGCATGCCGGATGGCAAAACGATCCGCATCGTGCGCGAAGTGCACGACCACGGCAGCGCCGCGGCCATTCTGCTTTACGATAAGAAGCGCGACAGCGTGGTGATGGTGCGGCAGTTCCGCCCCGCCGCCTTCGTAAACGGCGATCCAAGCTTCATGATCGAAGTCCCGGCCGGCCTTCTCGATGACGACAATGCGGCCGACGCCATTCGCCGTGAGGCGATGGAAGAATCCGGTTACGCGGTTGAGAAGGTCGATTATCTCTTCGATATGTATGCCAGCCCCGGAACCCTGACGGAAAAGGTCAGCCTCTTCGTCGCGCATATCGATCTCGACGTGCAGGCCGGTAACGGCGGCGGTCTGGCAAGCGAAGGCGAGGATCTGGAAGTTTTGACCTATGGTCTCGACGAAGCCTTTGCGATGATCGCATCCGGCGAAATCACCGATTCCAAGACGATTATCCTCTTGCAATGGGCAATGCTCAACCGTCACAGCCTTTAATATTAAAGGCTGTGCGAAAACAGGGAATGTCTTTCGAACTATACTCTAAATTACTTTAAATTCAATTAAAAATTGTTGTTGATTAATTAATCAACCCCGGTAAGCTTTGTGTGTCTAGGTTCACAAGCGGCTGGGGGGCTGGCTATGATTTTGGAAAAGGGTTCGCGCGGCAGTGCCGTGCAGGCGGTCCAGGAAATTTTGAATTTTCTGCATTTCGAGGGACGAAAATCGGCCTCGGCCGATTATGAAAGCCTCGAGACGGACGGCGTCTTCGGTGCGGATACGGAAGAAGCCGTACTGTCATTTCAGGCGGACAATCAACTTTATGAAGATGGTCGCATAGGGCCTGTAACGCTCGCTGCCTTGCAGCAGGCATATGAAACACGGCAGCGGGAATTGGTCTCGCCGCTATCACTGGCAGGCGATGCGAGCTACAGCATTGAGATAGGTGAGGCGGACCTTTTCGGAACGGGAAAGGAAAAAGGGTATCCGCGTGTCAGGCTGCGCAGCGACGTCATGTCCGCCTATAAGCAGGTCTACAAGGAGGTTCGTCGCCAGGGTGGATTGATGACCTCTTCCGGCGGCGTCCGCGATTTAAACGCCACGGTCAGCAAAAACCGCAGCGCCACTTCCTTTCACTACTCAGGGCGGGCGCTCGATCTTTTCATCTGGAGCGGTATGCAGGATCCGTCGAACGACGCCTATGTCGCCCAGCGGATCGGCGAGAGACGATACAATGTTTATGCCCGTTGCTGGCAGGATAGGGCTGAAAAAGGAGCTTTGCCGCCGCAGCAGACGATCCCCGATGTCGTGACCAACAAGAACCGCGTCAAGGGAGTGTCCGTCACGGGCCATTTTCTCGACTTGACGGCCCTTTTTGCCAAGAACGGTTTCAAACCAATCCGCGCACGCGCAGCCTTCGAGAAGGGTGGCGATTATCTCGGCGCTGAATGGTGGCATTTTCAATGGGAGGTCGGCCTTGTGCCCGGTGCTTCAACCTTCGGTGCCGAATTGTTGAAGATATATTCCAAGGCAACCTTGGCCAACACGCCGCCATGGGCCTACCGTGATTATATCTGGCAGCAAGACTGGTTTTAGATACTGACGGGGCAATGCGCCCATAAATCAAAGCCGCGCCTTTAACGAGGCGCGGTTTTCTGGGCAGACCTCATTGGGTGTCAGAACCGGCCCTTGATACCGGCGCCCACGAAAATCGACTGCAGGTCGCCGCCACCGGCATTCTTTTCCGAAGTCAGGTTTCCAGCGCCCGCGCCGCTATAATGCGTGTCCCCGCGCCCCAGGCTGGTATATTCATAGGCGCCATCTATGTAGATCGAGGCATTCTGGGTCAGGTCATAGGCAACACCCGCCTTCACCCCGAACATGCCGGCAACGTCGAATTTGTCGGTAAAGCGCATATCGCGCATCCAGTGATCATCCGTCGCCTTGGCAAAAACCATCGCGCCGCCCTCCAGGCCGGCATTGAGCGACCAGTTGCCGAATCTCTGGCCGCCGGTCAGGTTGCCGTAGAAGGCGGGGATTTGCTGGCGATAGGTAATGCCCTTTTCACCGTCCTTGAACCTGATGTTCAGATCTCTTCGAGAGAAAAGGCTGTAGACGGCGCTGCCGCCATAGGCCGACCATTGCACATCCGTATAACGAAAACCGACGCCGGCGCTGAGATATTGCTGGGGATCATCCAGCAGCATGCGGTTAAGCTCGAAGCTTCCCGAAAAATAGTGATCAAGTCGCGTATCATCGTGTTGGGAGCGATGGCTCCAGTTGTTTTTGGAGCTGTCTCTGGAAAAAGGCGCTATCCAGTCATGGTCGGTCATGTAGCCGTCGCCTTCAAAACCGACGCGGCCTTCGGCTTTCACGCGCCAGCCGGGTGCGAGCTCAAGCCCCAGAGAGCCGCGCAACGCCATGGCATTTTTGGTTTCCCATTCGAGTTCGCTCAGCTTGCTGCCGCCGATATGAACGGTTTCCGTTGCCCGAAGATTGAGAACACCGGCATCCAGCGAAGCGGTAATGCCGTTTTGTTCGGCGGCGAGCGGCAGGCTGGTGCCCATCAGCAAAACTGCCGTAAGCGGCAGGGAAAATCTCGGAAATAGCATAATCGCTCCTGACTGACCGGAGGGCCCGAAATACGGGCCGTTGCAGGCATTAGAGATGATTATGGTAAATGATCGGTTTATTTTTCCGGAAATACCACTTTAAGTATTTTTGTACTTTAGTGATTTCTTTATCAGAAAGTGGAAATCAGACTGGAATACTCGGATTTACTTTCGTTATCCGTGAAGACGGCCTTGCCGCCTTCCATCCGCACCCTGCCTTCTGCAAGTCGCTTCAGGGCGAGTGGGTAAAGCTGGTGCTCGACGCTCAGAAGCCGCGCCGCGAGTGTCTCGGCCGTATCGTTGGAAAAGACCGGAACAGCGCCCTGAGCAATGGTCGGACCTTCATCCATGCCTTCGGTCACGAAATGCACGGTGCAGCCGGAAATCTTCATGCCGCTGTCGATGGCGCGCTGATGGGTGTTGAGACCCGGGAAAAGCGGCAGAAGCGACGGGTGGATATTGATGATGCGGCCTTCATAGGGAGCGATGAAATCGCCTGATATCAGCCGCATGTAACCGGCAAGGCAGATGATGTCGGGTGCGATTTCGCCAAGTGCGGCCAGAATGGCGCCCTCATGCTCGGCCTTGCTGCCATAGGTCTTCCGCTCGAAGACGAGCGTTGGAATGCCAAGATCCCGGGCCTTTCCCAACCCGCCCGCAGAAGCCTTGTCGGAGATGACGCAAACGATTTCAGCCGGAAAATCCGCCGCCTGGCAGGCTTTCGCCAGCGACACCATGTTGGAGCCGCTGCCGGAGATGAAAACGACGACACGTGTGCGACCGGACGACAGGGCGGCGCGCATCATAGGCCGAGAGTACCCTTGTAGATCGTGCCATGCGCGCCCTCTTGCCGGGCGACCATGCGGCCGAGCGGGAACACGGTTTCGCCTTCCGCCGTCAGCGCATCGGTAACCTCGGCAGCATTTTCAGCCGAAACCACCACGATCATGCCGACGCCGCAATTGAAGGTGCGCAGCATTTCATTGGCTTCGACGCCGCCGGTTTTCGCCAGCCACGAGAAGACCGCCGGAACCTTGATCGCATCGAGATCGATCTCGGCGGCGAGATGTTTGGGCAGAACGCGCGGAATATTCTCGGGGAAACCACCGCCGGTAATGTGCGCCAGCGCCTTCAGCGCGCCGGTCTCGCGGATCGCCTTCAGAAGCGGCTTCACATAGATGCGTGTCGGTGTCAGCAGTGCTTCGCCAAGCTTCTTGCCTTCGGCAAAGGGGGCAGGGGCGTCCCAGCCAAGACCGGAAACCGAAACGATCTTGCGCACCAGCGAAAAGCCGTTGGAGTGAACGCCGGAGGAAGACAGGCCGAGAATGACATCACCTTCGGCAATGTCGCCGGCCGGCAGAAGCTGGCCGCGTTCGGCCGCACCCACGGCAAAGCCTGCGAGATCATAGTCACCGTCGGAATACATGCCGGGCATCTCGGCGGTTTCGCCGCCGATCAGCGCACAGCCGGATTCGCGGCAACCGGCAGCGATGCCGGAAACGATGGCCGCACCTTGATCCGGGTCGAGCTTGCCGGTGGCGAAATAATCAAGAAAGAACAGCGGCTCGGCGCCCTGAACGACGAGATCGTTGACGCACATGGCAACGAGGTCGATGCCGACCGTATCGTGATAATCCGCGTCGATGGCGATCTTCAGCTTGGTGCCGACGCCGTCATTGGCGGCCACCAGAACCGGATCGGTAAAACCAGCCGCCTTCAGATCGAACAGGCCGCCGAAGCCGCCAATTTCGCCATCTGCGCCGGGACGCCGTGTCGAGCGCACCGCCGGTTTGATCTTTTCGACCATCAGATTGCCGGCGTCGATATCCACACCTGCGTCACTATAGGTAAGACCGTTCTTGCCCGACTGGCTCATGGCTCTCGTCTCCGCTGGTTCCTTTGGCGTCGCCATTCGCACGGGACGGGGCCTGATGCAAGGGTTTGAGTGGCAAAAGCTCCGGTTTTTAACGGCTTTGGCAGGGCTTGCGGTGTGAGACACTCATGATGCCGGCGAAGCGACGCGACAGACGAGATTAAGCAACCCGTCATTGGACGTATCGGAGTTTTCCTCGATCGGCCGGCCGTTCTCGCCGAAACGGGCGACGATTTCGAAACCTGCCGCTTCCAGCTGGCGGGTTTGGGCGGCAAGGTCGATGAAATAAAACAGGCCGCTCCAGCGATGCGCCTGATCCACCAGAATGGCATATTCAGGTGTCTGCCGGGTGGCGGCCTGCAGGCGCAGATAGTTTATCCAGCTTTGCGGATGCAGCGAATTCACCACTTCCCGCGGGTGCCAGGATCGCCGATGCAACGGCATGCCGCCGGCCCGCTTCCATTGCCGGTTATGAAATGAGAAGATGAAATAACCGCCGGGCGCCAGAATGCTGCTGATGGCATGGATGATGGCGAGCCGATCCTCATGGCCGAAGGCGCTTAAAATCGCGAGCGCCCCGAGCACGCAGTCGAAACGCTCCGCACCGAATTGCCCGATCGCCCGCACATCCATGTCGAGAAAGGTGGCTGCCGGAAAATTGCGCCGCGCCAGCGCCAGCATGGGTTGCGAACGATCGATGCCGATATAGTCACCCACCAGCGGCAGAAGCGGCTTCGTCGTCCGTCCGGTACCGACCCCGAGATCAAGCAGCCGTTTGCCGGCATAGGCATGGCGAAACTGGTCTAGAATAATGCGTTCGGCCGGGTAAAGCTGCTGGTTGTCGTACCACTCGGCAATGTCGGGGTGATCGAAAAGACCGGCGTTATGTTCCGCGATGCCATTTTCACTGGTGCCTTGCATCGTGCCTCCGGTCGCCGGACATCACAGAGCGCTGCGGGCTCGCCCCACTATTATTTGATATTTGTCTAATATTGGCGGTCGGTCAACCTGCCGTTGCGACCCAAAGCCCCGGAAAGGCGGGATTTTGCCGACTGGACGAGCTTGCATTGGAAAAAGATAACCAGGCCTTGGTGCTCCGGCGGCCCGTGTGCAGCCGCAGCGGTCTTGACCATAAGCATATGGGCATCCTATCTCCATCTTGGGCGGTGACGGCACGGCGACAAGAGGATGAGTGAATGCAACCCCATGTAAGCGGCATGAGCCTGCGCCGGCAGGTATTTTTCTGGATCGGCGTGCTTGCCGTCTTTGTCCTTTTCCTGATGGTCTTCAGCTCCATCCTGCTACCCTTCGTCGCCGGCATGGCGCTTGCCTATTTTCTTGACCCGGTTGCCGACTGGCTGGAGCGTCGCGGTCTCAACCGGCTGATGGCAACGGTCGTCATTCTCGTCTCCTTCGTGCTGATCTTTGCGCTGTCGCTCATCATCATCATTCCGCTCATCGCCGCCCAGGCCTCGGAATTCATCACCCGTATCCCGCAATATATCTCGTCCCTGCAACAGTTGATTGCCGGTGCCGATACCAACCTGCTGCCGGACTGGGTCAGCAACCAGATCGACGCCGTGAAGGAGAATTTCTCCAAGCTCCTCACCGAAGGCGCCGGTTTCATCGGCACGCTGCTGACGCAGATCTGGAACTCCGGCAAATCGCTGGTCGATGTCGTGTCGCTGCTGGTCGTCACCCCCGTTGTCGCCTTTTACCTGCTGCTCGACTGGGACCGGATGATCGACAAGGTCGACAGCTGGATACCGCGCGACTACGTGCATACCGTCCGCCAGATCGCCCGTGACATGGACAAGACGATTGCCGGTTTCGTGCGCGGGCAGGGGTCGCTCTGCATCATTCTCGGTGTTTATTATGCCGTTGGCCTGTCGCTGGTGGGCTTGAATTTCGGCCTGCTGATCGGTCTTTTCTCCGGCCTCATCAGCTTCATTCCCTATATCGGCTCCATGGTCGGCCTCATCCTTGCCGTTGGTGTCGCCATCGTGCAGTTCTGGCCGGATTACATCTATGTGTTTCTCACACTTGCCGTGTTCTTTTCCGGCCAGTTCATCGAAGGCAATATCCTGCAGCCGAAGCTCGTGGGCAAAAGCGTCGGTCTGCATCCGGTATGGCTGATGTTCGCTTTGTTCGCCTTCGGCGCATTGTTCGGTTTCGTCGGTCTTCTGGTCGCGGTTCCGGCGGCGGCTGCCGTCGGCGTGCTTGTCCGCTTCGCATTGTCGCGGTATCTTGAAAGCGATCTCTACCACGGACACGCTGCCAACCTTCCCTGGGACGCCAATCCTGGCCTGGAAGAAAAGGAAACGTCCTCCGCCAAGGTGGATGGTCAGGGCTGACGATGACTGACCCAATCAAAACCGATAACGCCCGGTCGAAGGCCGAGCAGCTGCCGCTCGCATTCTCACACCAGGCCGCCTCCGACCGGGACGATCTCCTCGTGTCCGCGTCACTTGCGGCCGCCGTCAGCCTTGTCGATGAATGGCCGAACTGGCGCGCGCCGGTCGTCGTGCTGGCCGGGCCACCCGGCTCGGGAAAATCGCATCTCGCCAATATCTGGAAAAACATTGCCGGCGCCCGGGATATTGACCCGCAGGCCGGCGGTGATGCCGCGCGTGCGGCCGAGAACGGACCCGTTCTCTTCGAGGATGCCGACCGCCGCGGTTTTGACGACACCGAACTCTTCCATGTCATCAACAGCGTGCGCCAGCACGGCACGACGCTTTTGATGACAAGCCGGCAATGGCCGGCCGCATGGCCGGTAACGCTGCCGGACCTGCGCTCGCGCCTGAAGGCCGTGACAGTGGTGGAGACGGGTGAGCCGGATGAGGGGCTGCTGGCGCAGGTGCTGGTAAAACTCTTCGCCGACCGGCAGCTTTACATGGATGACAAACTCATAGGTTACATCGTCAATAGAATGGAGCGCTCGCTCGATACGGCCCAGACGATTGTGGACCGCATCGACAGGCTGGCGCTTGCGCGCGGAACGAGAATAACCCGCCCGCTGGCAGCGGAAGTCCTCAATGCGATGGACAGCGCCGCGGCGGGCAGCGAGCTGGACATCGATTGACGACTGTCACAGTTCCGTCGTCAAACTGTTATACGGGCAAGAAGGACGATCACGCGATGCAACAGGATCACGGGACGAAAATTGGTCAGGGGATGGAACAGGGCATGGACGCAGTAGCGCAGGACAACTTCGACAAGGTTCAGCCGGTGACCGAGGGCGAGAGCCTCTGGGATAGCCCCGCCCGTTTCGTCAACCGTGAATTCTCCTGGCTCCAGTTCAACCGTCGCGTTCTTGAAGAAACGTTGAATACGGATCATCCGCTTCTGGAGCGGCTGCGTTTCCTCTCCATCTCTGCCGCCAACCTCGATGAATTCTTCATGGTCCGCGTCGCCGGCCTCGAAGGCCAGGTTCGCCAGAAGATCACCGTGCGGACGCCGGATGGCAAGACGCCGGCCGAGCAGCTGGAAGACATTCTGAAGGAAATCGACAATCTGCAGATGGAACAGCAGGCCTCGCTCGCCGTGCTGCAGCAATATCTCGCCAAGGAAGAAATCTTCGTCGTGCGGCCTGCCGCACTGTCCGATGCCGACCGCACCTGGCTTGGCACCGAATTCGAAGAGCGTATCTTCCCGGTGCTGACGCCGCTGTCCATCGACCCCGCGCACCCGTTCCCCTTCATTCCCAACCTCGGCTTCTCGATGGGCCTGCAGCTCGACAGCGTCAACGGCCGCGAGCCGATGACCGCGCTCCTGCGCCTGCCACCCGCACTCGACCGCTTCGTGCGCCTGCCGGATGACAAGAACGCCATTCGTTACATCACGCTTGAAGATGTGGTCGGCCTGTTCATCCACCGGCTTTATCCCGGTTATACGGTCCGCGGCTTCGGCACCTTCCGCATCATTCGCGACAGCGATATCGAGGTGGAGGAAGAGGCGGAAGATCTGGTTCGTTTCTTCGAAAGCGCGCTGAAGCGCCGCCGCCGCGGTTCCGTTATCCGCATCGAGACCGACAGCGAAATGCCGCAGTCACTGCGCCAGTTCGTGGTGCATGAACTTGGCGTGCCGGACAATCGCGTCGCGGTTCTGCCGGGCCTTCTCGCACTCAACACCATTTCGGAAATCGTCCGCGCGCCGCGCGACGACCTGAAATTCGAGCCTTACAACGCCCGTTTCCCCGAGCGCGTGCGCGAACATGCCGGCGATTGCCTCGCCGCCATCCGCGAAAAGGACATGGTGGTTCACCACCCCTATGAAAGCTTCGACGTGGTCGTGCAGTTCCTGCTGCAGGCAGCGCGCGATCCCGAAGTTCTCGCCATCAAGCAGACGCTTTACCGTACTTCCAATGACAGCCCGATTGTCCGTGCGCTGATTGATGCGGCCGAAGCTGGCAAATCCGTCACCGCGCTGGTGGAATTGAAGGCGCGCTTTGACGAAGAAGCCAACATCCGCTGGGCGCGCGATCTGGAGCGTGCCGGTGTACAGGTGGTGTTCGGCTTCATCGAACTGAAAACCCACGCCAAGATGTCGATGGTGGTGCGCCGCGAGGACGGCAAGCTCAGAACCTATTGCCATCTCGGCACGGGCAACTATCACCCGATCACGGCCAAGATTTACACCGACCTGTCCTTCTTCACCTGCAACCCGAAGATCGCCCACGACATGGCGAATATCTTCAACTTCATCACCGGTTATGGTGAGCCGGAAGAGGGCATGAAGCTGGCGATTTCGCCCTATACGCTGCGCTCACGCATCGTGAAGCACATCAATGAAGAGATCGAGCACGCCAAGCGCGGTGCGCCGGCGGCGATCTGGATGAAGATGAATTCGCTGGTCGACCCTGAAATCATCGATTCGCTTTACCGCGCCAGTGCGGCGGGTGTGGAGATTGATCTGGTGATCCGCGGCATCTGCTGCCTGCGCCCGCAGGTGGCCGGTCTTTCCGACAATATCCGCGTCAAATCCATCGTCGGCCGCTTCCTCGAACACAGCCGGATTTTCTGCTTCGGCAACGGTTTCGGCCTGCCGTCCGACAAGGCGCTGGTCTATATCGGCTCGGCCGACATGATGCCGCGCAACCTTGATCGCCGTGTGGAAACGCTGGTGCCGCTCACCAATCCCACCGTGCACGAGCAGGTTCTTTCACAGATTATGCTGGGCAATCTCATTGACAACCAGCAGAGCTACGAGATACTTGCGGACGGAACGTCGAGGCGCATCGAGGTGCGTAAAGGCGAAGAACCGTTCAACGCGCAGCACTATTTCATGACCAATCCCAGCCTTTCCGGACGTGGTGAAGCCTTGAAATCCAGTGCGCCCAAATTGATTGCCGGGTTGATTTCTTCCCGCAAGAAACAGGCTGAATGACTCGATCAGAAGCACAGGGGCGGCTGACCGGCCTTGCCCCCGTTTCCGTCATAGATATTGGTTCGAACTCCGTTCGTCTTGTCGTATATGAAGGTCTCTCCCGCGCGCCCGCGGTGCTGTTCAACGAAAAGGTCCTTTGCGGTCTTGGCAAAGGACTGGCACTGACGGGCCGCATGCATGAGGAAGGTGTCAGCCGGGCACTGATGGCGCTCAGGCGTTTCCATGCGCTTTCCGAACAGGCGCAGGCACAGGAACTTTATGTGCTGGCGACGGCGGCGGCGCGCGAAGCGGAAAACGGTCCGGATTTCATCCGCGAGGCAGAAGCGATTCTCGGCTGCGAAGTCGAGGTGCTGTCAGGCGAAAAGGAAGCGCTTTATTCCGCTTACGGGGTGATCAGCGGTTTCCATGATCCGGATGGCATTGCCGGCGACCTGGGCGGCGGTTCGCTCGAACTCATCGATATCAAGGGCAAAAGCTGCGGCGAGGGCATTACCCTGCCGCTCGGTGGCCTGAGGCTTTCCGAGCAATCGGATGGTTCGCTCGAAAAAGCAGCGACCATTGCCAGAAAGCACGTCAAATCCTTTGCAAAGCTGCTGACGGCGGGTGAGGGACGCACCTTTTATGCCGTAGGCGGCACATGGCGAAACATCGCCAAGCTGCACATGGAAATCACCGGTTACCCGCTGCATATGATGCAGGGATATGAATTGCCGCTGGAGGAAATGCTGAATTTTCTGGAGGAGGTCATTCTCTCCAGAGACAGCAAGGATCCCGCCTGGCAGGCGGTTTCCAAGAACCGCCGTTCGCTTCTGCCCTTCGGCGCCATCGCCATGCGCGAGGTTCTGAAGGTGATGAAGCCGGCAAAGATCGCCTTTTCCGCGCAGGGCGTGCGCGAAGGTTATCTCTATTCGCTGCTGACGGAAACGGAGCGTGATCTGGACCCGCTGCTGGTCACGGCCGACGAACTTGCCATCCTGCGCGCCCGTTCGCCCGAACATGCGCGTGAACTGGCGGATTGGAGCGGCCGCACCTTTCCTGTCTTCGGCATCGACGAGACGGAAGAAGAAAGTCGTTACCGCCAGGCGGCCTGCCTTCTCGCCGATATCAGCTGGCGCGCCCATCCTGACTATCGCGGCCTGCAGGCGCTCAATATCATCGCCCACTCCTCCTTCGTCGCAATTACCCATCCTGGCCGAGCCTATATAGCGCTTGCCAATTATTATCGCTTCGAGGGACTGAACGACAACGGCACCACCGAGCCGCTGGCGGCCATGGCAGGTGACCGGCTGCTGGAACTCGGCAAATTGCTCGGCGGCCTGCTGCGCGTCGTTTACCTGTTCTCGGCCTCGATGCCGGGCGTTGTCGACCATCTGAAATTCCGCAAATCCACCAATCCCGATCTCGATCTGGAATTCGTGGTGCCGCATGATTACTGCGATTTTGCCGGCGAGCGTCTGGACGGGCGTTTGCAGCAGCTGGCGAAGCTGACGGGCAAGCGGCTGGCGTTCGTGTTCGAGTAATAAGAGTTTTATTTTGCGACAGGCGTGGGTGACGCAGACCAGCGCTCGCAAAAGGCTTCGATGTCGCTCGACTGAAAATCGGCAAGCCGCGCCATGATTGTCTCGAATGGCCAGTCCCACCACGCGATGGCGGCGAGCTGGCGCGCTATGGATCGCGAAAACCGCTCGCGAATGATTTTCGCGGGAACACCGCCAACGATGGTGTAGGACGGCACGTCCTTGGTAACGACCGCACCGGCTGCCAGCACGGCGCCGTCTCCAACCCTTACACCCGGCAACACAATAACTCCGTGTCCAATCCAGACATCGTTACCGATGACGGATCGGTCCTGCTTTCGCCGGTCGAAAAACGCGTCGTCACGAACGGCATCCGCCGAGTAATATTCCGGGCAGTAGCTGAAACGATGCATGGAAGGCCGGTCCATCGGATGGTTGGGAGCGCCTATCCGCACCTCCGCGGCAATGGCGCAGAACTTTCCGATCGTCGCATCACCAACCATGCAACGGGGTCCCAGATACGAGTAGTCGCCGAGATCGGTATTGTTCAGGGCTGTATCCGCCAAGATTTCACAGCATTTGCCGATGCCTGAATCCCTGATACTCGCTGTTGAATGGACAACGGTTTCTGCGATTTTTGGGCGATTGAATTGTGCGGTCGAATCCATGTCAGTCTCCGGATTTGCGTCTGCCTATCCGGAGATGATGAAGGGCCTGTGACGGTAAATCTTAAGAGGAGCCCGGTTGCGCCAGCTGCTGCTGTTAAAGATCAACCCTGTTGGTCACTCGTATCGTGCAAAACCTGCCTTCAGACTGAAAGTCAGGAAGAGGGCATGTGCCGTCAGTCGTGAGATGCATCCGCCTTCGCCTGGCTCTTGGTCCAGTAATGGTCGGATATGTTTTGCGCATTCCGGATGATGTGGGATGCGACTTCAGGGTCTCCGCCTTCGAAGGTTTCCCCGTCGGCTCCGCATAACCGCAGGAAGAGCTGCTGATGCGCGGTGGCGACAAAATATTCATAGGCGGGAGGCTCAATATCGGAGCCAATGGCCTGCAGCTCTTCGGCGGCCTTCGTGCTGGCGCGCTCAAGCGCCGCGTAAATTGCAGCCATCAAAGCTTCTTCTGTTTGTTCAAATATATCCTGAGCTTGCCGTTCGGCCGGTGTCAGGATGGGGCAGCTGTCATTCACGGGGCATTTCTCCTCTTGGTGCGCCTCGTTTCGCTGCCCGATCATATGTCATGGATTGTGTCCGCATTGCGGGAAAGCCAGTCCCACCATATTTTTAAGTGGATCAACCGTGCCCCAGCGCCTTCCTGATGCAGGCGCTGAGATAGGCATATTGCAGCGGCGTAATCTTTGCCATCGCTTCGGTGCGGGTGGCGGGTCTGTCCTGATAACCGACGGGAATATCAAACTGGGCGAAGGTGAAATCCCAGCGAATGTCATCGACGATATTGTAGAAATGTTCGGCGCCGCTGACGGCGGTTTTGGCGATCTCACCGCCGAAAATATCCTGAACCACCAGAGCGGTGACGCTGCCCTGTCCACGGGCGGGGTTTTCCCGCGACCACAGACTGCTGGTCTCGCCCGACCAGCTTTTCCTCAGCGCATAATAAAGTCGTTCGGCATGATCCTGCATGAAGGGGTCTTTCCCGTTTCGGAGCCGGGCTCCGGGTCAGGCATGACTGGAAAAAAGCGGAGCGCCGCGCCTCCTCTGGAGGCTGCAACGACGCTCCGCCCTGTTGAATATGCGCGGTCGCGCGGGTGGTGCCGGAACCAGTTCCGGCACCGTTTTTCTTACTTGGCGTCGAGCAGGTCCTTGACTTCCAAGAGGACGAATTCGTTATCGTCAGCCTTGTCCAGCGCACGACCTGCCGAGAAGGGCAGGTTGTTGTCGTTGCCGACGATGATATGCGTGGCGTCAACGCGGTCGACATTCTCGATGGTGACAAAAGGCATGTCGTAATAGCCGTTGCCGCCGCCCTGACGTTTCTTGTTGTCAGGATCGGAGATCTTCAGAAGATCGATATAGCCGATCTTGCGGGCGGCCTTGCCGACATTGGCGTCATTGAACTCGATCTTGTAGATGCGCTTGACCTTGGAGGGCACGGCAAAGCAGTTTGCTTCCGGCTTCTTCGGATCGGCGCACGCCTTGTCGGCGGTGCCGGCGCCATTGTCACGTTCGATGACCAGCGCCGTGCTGTCGTCAAGCATGTTGAAGTCGCCGATGGCTTCGCCGCCCTCTGCCAGCGGATAGAGCCAGGTGCGGCCGGTCCATTCCTTCTTGGCGGTGTCGAGTTCGATGATCCGAAGGCCGGTCGAACCGTCTTCGGTTTTCTCCACCTGGCCATCGGCGGTGTAGAGCGGGCCTTCCAGCAGACCGTAGAGCTTCGAACCGTCCTTGGAGAGCGCCATGCCTTCATAACCGCCGGAACGTTTCAGGTTGAAGGCAGGCATTTTCTGCGTCGGGTTGCCGGGCAGGGCCAGAGTCGGATGATCCGGTGACTTCACGTCGATGTCACCAGCCTTGGTGGCAATGACGTCGGTCAGCTTGCCGTCACGGGTGAATTTCAGGATGTAAGGACCGAACTCTTCGCCCACCCAGAAACCATCGGCGACAGGCTGAATGGATTCGACGTCGAAATCGGCGCCCGTCAGGTAACGCTTGCTCGATCCTTCGAGAACGATCGGGAAGGGCGCTTTCATGTCAGGGTCGGAGAGAAACACGGTTTCAAGCGCGTTGACCTTGCCGGCGTCCCAGTCGAACTTCAGATGGTGAAGCATCAGCATGGCGTCGCTGGAATTCAGCTTGGAACCGAAGCCGTTGTCGGAAAGGCTCCAGAAGCTGCCGTCGGCCATGGCCTTGATACCGGAAAAGCCCTGCATCGGCTGGCCGTTGAACGGCATGGAAAGACCGGTCAGGCGAACGCCGTCCTTGCCGGGCACGGTGCCGAGACCCTCGGCGCGCTTGCGGTCGGCCGTCGTGAACTTGGCGGAGGTCTTGAGGTGCTCCGGCGCATCTGATGGTGCAGGGATGATGGTGTTGGCCGGCAGAATGGCGTGGGAGACCAGCTTTGCCGGAAACTCCTTCTCGGCCGCATAAGACGTGGTGGCAAGCGCGAGAACTGCGCAGGAGGCGAAAAGAATGTGCTTCATGGATAAGACCCCTCGATACCTGTTGAAGACAGGATTGAGGCGATAGGGGCGCTCCATGACAGGCAGGTGATTGTCGTTTGAAGCTTTGATGAATTTTGATGACGGCTGCCGTCTCCAAACGGGCCAGCACGGTTTCTTCCAGCCAATTGCCCTTATGCGGCAGGGGCCTGATACTGGCTGAGCGTGCATACACCCAGCGTCTGGCCACGGCCCTTGACCGCATGTTCACCGAGATATTCGCTGCGCACACCCTTTGGAAGCACCAGCTGATGGGCAAGGTCGGCGGAAATCAGCACCGGGTGGCCGAGCATCTTGCTCAGTGATTCGAGACGCGAGGTCGTGTTCACCGTATCGCCGAAATAGGTGATCTTGTGGTGATCGACGCCGATTTCCGCTGTTATGACCGGCCCGCCATGGATGGCGAAGCGCAGGCGCGGCACTTCGCCGAATCGGGAAATCCACATGTCGCGTTTTTCCTCGATGGTCGCCAGAATATCGAAGACACAGCGCACGCAGGCCGCCCGCCTGATCGCCATGTGATAGGGCCAGGTAATGATGGCGGCGTCGCCAATATAGTCATCGATAACGCCGCCATGTTTCCGGACCGGTGCGGCATAGCTCGCGAAGATTTCGCCGAGAAACTCCTGGGCCTTCAGGTCGCCATTGGTTTCGGCAAAGGAGGTGGAGCCGACAAGATCGATGAAGATGAAGACGCGGTCTTCGCTGACGGGGCGGCGATAGCGACCGAGAATGAGATCGATGAAGATGTCGCGGCCGAGAAGCTCGCGCACCCGCATGATGAAAACGATGATGCCGCAGACGATGAGCGTGAAGACGAGCGTCTGCACTTCGGCATGCACTGCCCGTTTCCAGGTGCCGGGAAATATCCCGCTCAGCCACAGGATGGTGCCGCCAAGCCCGAAGCCGCAGAAAACGAGAACGGCATAGATGATCAGACCGACGGCGATATAGACTGGTGTCGGCAATGCGCTGACCCGCCGCGACAGGCCGGGCATGATGTAACCGCGCTCGAAAGCGAGAATGGGTGCGCAGGCAAACAGCGCATAGGTCGCGCCGATCAATGCGCCGCCGCCATATTCCAGAAATGCGTAGGCCACCCCGGCGCCGGCCACGGCAACGAAGAGCACCACGTAATCCAGAATGGGCAGCAATTTTCTCATGTCGGTTCTTGGGTCTCGGGCAGGGAAGGCTTGGCCTCGGGAAGGAAGAACTGGCCGCTCCCGTCGGAGAAGCTTCTGTTGCGGTCATATGCGACATTAATGTGGAAAATGCGCTGCAAAAAGTGACCTTTCGGTAAGGTCACATGAAGGATTGGAAAGGTTGTTGCCCTGTTGCCGCAAAACGGGCGCACAGGCGGCACTACGTCTAATATGATGTTCTGTAATAGACAGTTTCAAGCGGGGATTGCGGCCGGTCATCCGGCGAACGGTTCGACCATTTGACTGGAAAGGCGGCAAAACGCAGCCGCTTGCCGTCAATCCAGGCCCGGTCGAACAGGGTTTCTCCCTTGTGGGCAAAGGTGATGGCTGCACAGGTCCGGCCATCGACATCAAAGGGAACATTCTCCTTCCAGCCATTCAGGCCGCAGCCGGTGCCCTTCGGGTCGCCATTATAGTGCGCAACGACGTCGGCGTCGTTCGGTGTCATGGTAATCGCGGTGACGGTATGGGCAAAGAGCATGCTGTCATGGTCTCTCAGGCCACCATCAAGCGTGCCTTCATAACGTACCTGCACCGTGGGCTGCTGGCAGCCATTGCGGGCATAGATCTGCGAGACGGCGTGCATGCGATCACCGCGTATCGTGATGCGTGTGACGATGCCATGCCGGTCGTTCTTGCCGATCTTCAGGCAGTCGGTCGTCCATTCGCCCTGAAGATCGACCTTGCCGTCATCGGCGCGCGCGGAAAAAGGGGCGGGGAGAATGCCTGCGGCCGCCACAAGGGCGGCCAGCAGCAGGATGCGGGCAGGTTTCATCACAAGACCCTCAAAGCGCAACGATGTGCACAGGGATGGACCGCGATACGGGCAAAATTGGGGTTAAAAGCGAGGGGTTACTCGCCGCTCACAGCAACCTCAACCGCCTCGACCTTCTTGCCGGCAAAACGCAGCGCCACTTCGCCGTTGATGAGTTTCAGCGCCACATCGCCGAAGAGTTCGCGCCGCCAGCCGGTCAGTGCCCCCACGGTCGCGTTTTCACCTTCAGCGGCGATCTTGTCCAGATCGTCGCTGTTGGCGATGACCTTGGCGGCAACGCCGTGCTTGTCGGCCGTCAGCTTCAGCAGAACCTTCAAGAGTTCCACGGCAGCACCGGAACCCTCTGGCGCGTGGCTGTGGCGCGGCGCCTTGGGCATTTCCTCTTTCGGCAATGCCAGCGCCGCATTTACGGTTTCGATGATGGCGGTACCCGAAGTGGAGCGTTCCCAGCCCTTCGGGATTGTACGCAGGCGCGACAGCGCCTCGGCATCCTTTGGCTGCTGCTGGGCGATTTCGAAGATCGCATCATCCTTCAGGACGCGCGAACGTGGCACGTTGCGCGAGCGCGCCTCACGCTCGCGCCAGGCGGCGACGAATTTGAGGATGGCGAGCTCGGTCGGCTTGCGCAGGCGCGATTTCAGCCGCAGCCACGCATCGTCGGGATGCATGTCATAGGTGTCACGTGATTCCAGAATGTCCATCTCTTCGGTCAGCCACAGAGAGCGGCCTTCGCGCTCCAGCTGTGATTTCAGCGAGAGATAGACGTCGCGCAGATGGGTCACGTCGGCCAGCGCGTAATCCAGCTGCTTTTCGGTCAGCGGGCGGCGGCTCCAGTCGGTGAAGCGCGAAGATTTGTCGATCTGCACGTTCTTGATCTTCTGCACCAGCTGGTCGTAGGAGATCGAATCGCCGAAACCGCAGACCATGGCGGCGACCTGGGTGTCGAAGATCGGGTGCGGAATGAGCCCGCCGAGATGGTAGATGATTTCGATATCCTGCCGCGCGGCATGGAAAACCTTCACGACAGCAGGATTGGCCATCAGCTCGAAAAGCGGCGTGAGATCGAGACCCTTGGCGAGCGGATCGACCAGCACTTCAAGCGTCGGGCTTGCCATCTGCACGAGACAAAGCTCCGGCCAGAAGGTCGTTTCCCGCAGGAACTCGGTGTCGATGGTGATGAATTCCGATTTCGCCAGTTCCGTGCAGGCTTCGGCGAGGGCGGCAGTCGTTTCAATCATTGCAAATGGCCACTCGTGAAAATTATCCGTCTTACTTTCCCTTTGCCGGGCGCATGTCAATACAAAGCCCGCCTTTGAAGGCTCAAGGATCGTTTTTCTCGGGCGGATTGGGCTCCGTCCCGTCCTTTTTGGGCGGCATGGGGGCCGCGAGCTTCTGAAAATAGGCGGATGTGCGCAAAAGCGAACGGAACCGCCAGTTCCTCTCTTCCACGGGAACACCCTCGCGCACCCGCAGCCGATATATGGTGTAGGCGATGAAAACGATCTGGATCGCGGCGGTGTAGCTGAACAGTGCCTTCGGGCCGAACTGGTCGATCAGAACGGAAGCGAGCAGCGGTCCGACGGTCGCACCCACCGACCAGAAGAACAAGAGCCCGGCCGAAACCATCGCATGTTCGCCTTCCTTGGCATGGTCGTTGCCGTGGGCGGAACTGAGCGAATAAAGCGGCAGGGCGAATGCACCGAACACGAAGACGCCGATAATGTTGCTCCACTCGTCGGTGCCGGCGAAGAAGGCGAGAAACAGGCCGACGATCACCGAGCCGGCGGTGGTGGCGAGAATGATGATGCGCCGGTCATAACGATCGGAATAAACGCCGAGCGGATATTGCAGTACCACGCCGCCGATGATGCCGGCGCTCATGAAGGTGGCGATGGCCGTTACCGAAAGGCCGATCTGTTCGGCGTAGATCGGGCCGATGTTGCGAAAAGCCGCCATGCTGAGACCGACGGCGACGCAGCCGACGACGGCAAGTGGTGAAATGCGCCAGACGGCGAAAAGATTGAAAGGTATCTGTTTCGGCGGGGCGGGGTTGGATTTGTCGGCAAGCGAGATCGGCACCAGCGACAGCGAAAGCGCCATGGCGATCAGCGAAAATACCACGGGGCCATCGATGCCGGCGACGGGTATGATGTATTGCGCAAGAGTGACGGAGCCGAGATCGACGAAACGATAGATGGAGAGTGTCCGCGCCCGGTTGGAATTCGTCACCTGCGCATTGATCCAGCTTTCGATGGCCGCGAAAAGACAGGCAACCGCAATGCCGATGATGAAGCGCATCGCTAGCCAGAACAGCGGATGCAGGATGAGCGGCATGGCAATCGACGCAGCCGACGCCACGGCCGCCATGGTGGCAAAAGTGCGGATATGGCCGATCTTGCGCAGCAGGCGTGTCACCGAAATGCAGCCGAGCGCGAAACCGAGACTATAGGCGGCGCTGATGAGGCCGATGGTGCTGGCCGAAAACCCTTCGGACAGGCCGCGCAGCGCGATATAGGTTCCTTGCAGGCCATTGCCGCCGATCAGGATGCCGGCGGTGACGAGAAGCGGGATAAGGGGTCTGATCTGGCTCATTGCGGGCCGACTCGGTTTGGCGGGCTGAATAAGCACTATCTAAAGCCAAGGCGGGGGAAAGGACAGTCAGGAGGCGACAATCTTGCGCTTTGCCTTGACAAATCAGGCTGGTCATGCGTTTTTCCGGCCAAATTCGACAGTGCGGCTGATCTGGCCCACGACACGTTCCAGGATATAAAAATGCATCGTTACCGCAGCCACACCTGTGCCGCTCTTCGCAAGTCCGACGTCGGCGAAACCGTTCGCCTTTCCGGTTGGGTTCACCGCGTGCGAGATCATGGCGGCGTTCTCTTCATCGACCTTCGCGACCATTACGGCATCACCCAGGTTGTGGCCGATCCCGATAGCCCGGCCTTCAAGGTTGCCGAGACGGTGCGCGGCGAATGGGTGATCCGCATCGACGGTCTGGTCAAGGCGCGTTCAGAGGACACCATCAACAAGGGCATGGCGACCGGCGAGATCGAGCTTTACGCGCAGGAAATCGAGGTTCTGGGTGTTGCCAAGGAACTGCCGCTGCCTGTCTTCGGCGAGCCGGAATATCCTGAGGACGTTCGCCTCAAGTACCGCTTCCTCGACCTGCGCCGCGAGACGCTGCACAGGAACATCGTCAAGCGCACGCAGATCATCTCTTCCATGCGCAAGGGCATGGGTGAACTGGGCTTTGCCGAATACACGACGCCGATCCTCACCGCATCCTCGCCGGAAGGTGCGCGCGACTTCCTCGTTCCCTCGCGCATCCATGAAGGCCAGTTCTTCGCGCTGCCGCAGGCGCCGCAGCAGTACAAGCAGCTTCTGATGGTGGCCGGTTTCGACCGCTACTTCCAGATCGCTCCGTGCTTCCGCGATGAAGACCCGCGTGCCGACCGTCTGCCGGGTGAATTCTACCAGCTCGACGTTGAAATGAGCTTCGTGACCCAGGAAGATGTCTGGACCACGATGGAGCCGATGATGACGGCCGTGTTCGAACAGTTTGCCGACGGCAAGCCGGTGACGAAACAGTGGCCGCGCATTCCCTATGACGAATCGATCCGCAAATACGGCTCCGACAAGCCGGACCTGCGCAACCCGATCGTCATGGAAGCCGTGACCGAGCATTTCGATGGTTCGGGCTTCAAGGTCTTCGCCAACATGATCGCTTCCAACCCCAAGGTTCAGGTCTGGGCAATCCCGGCCAAGACCGGCGGCTCGCGCGCATTCTGCGACCGCATGAACGCCTGGGCGCAGTCTCAGGGCCAGCCGGGCCTCGGTTATATCTTCTGGAAGGAAGAAGACGGCAAGGTCGGCGGCTCCGGTCCGCTTGCCAAGAACATCGGCGAGGAACGCACCGAGGCGCTGCGCCAGCAGCTCGGCCTGGAAGCGGGTGATGCCTGCTTCTTCGTCGCCGGTGATCCCGCCAAGTTCTACAAGTTCGCCGGCGAGGCGCGCACCCGCGCCGCCGACGAGCTGAACCTGATCGATCGCGACCGTTTCGAAATGTGCTGGATCGTCGATTTCCCCTTCTTCGAATACAACGACGAAGAAAAGAAGATCGACTTTGCTCACAACCCCTTCTCCATGCCGCAGGGCGGCATGGAAGCGCTGGAAGGGCAGGATCCGCTCTCCATCAAGGCGTTCCAGTATGACGCGGTCTGCAACGGCTTCGAAATCGCCTCCGGCTCGATCCGTAACCAGTCGCCTGAGCTGATGGTCAAGGCCTTCGAAAAGGTCGGCCTGTCGCAGAGCGATGTGGAAGAGCGCTTCGGCGGTCTCTACCGCGCCTTCCAGTACGGCGCGCCTCCGCATGGCGGTTGCGCATTCGGCATCGACCGTGTGGTCATGCTGCTGGTCGGCGCCAAGAACCTGCGCGAAATCACGCTGTTCCCGATGAACCAGCAGGCGCAGGATCTATTGATGAACGCCCCGTCGCCGGCAACGCCGACGCAGCTTCGCGAACTGGCGCTGCGCGTTATTCCGTCCAAAAAGGACTGATCTGGATTTATTCAGGTTCAAACAAAGGGCTGGCGGCAACGCCGGCCCTTTTTGTTTTTGCAACGAACGCGGCAAAGTCACAATTTTACCGCGAGTTAAACCGAATTCCGCGCACAATCAGCCGAAATCCGCTTCCAGTATAGGTTCCGCGTTCACCTGGGGGACGCAAGACTATTTGGGGTTTTAAACTTGGGACAGCGCCGGCCGAACTTCGCTTTCGGTTTCGGCGCGATCATATTTATAAGGATTTCAGAATGGTACATGAAACGGAAAAAGATATCGCGCCGGCGGGTGGATATGCACCTCCAGCCCCGCCGCGCGGCAATTTCGCCGTCAGCCTGCGCTCGCCGGGCGCCAAGTTCCTGATGATCGGCTTCATATCCATGGTTCTGCTCGTGCCGCTCCTGCTTGTCTGGGGGTTGACGGAAGAGCGCGCCTCGCGGGCGGAAGATGTGTCGGGGCGGATTGCCAATGGCTGGGGCGGTGATCAGGTGGTGAACGGTCCCTATCTTGCCGTGCCTTTCGACGTGGACCGCCGCCGTGAGGTGAATGGCCAGAGCATCGTCGACCGCACGACGGAATGGGTGCTGGTCATGCCGGAAACGCTTGATGTCGCGGCCGATCTGAAGACCGAGGAAAAGCAGCTGTCGATCTACAGCCTGCCGGTCTATAACGGCAACATCGCGCTGAAAGGCCGCTTCGGTTCCGGCATCCTGCAGGACCTCGCGCGCTTTTCCGGCACGCCACGACTGGAAAACGCCATTCTCGTCCTCAGCATACAGGATATGACCGGCATACGCTCCAGCGCCGGCGTCAAAATCGATGGCGGCCCGGTTCTGCCTTTTGATCCCGGCATGCGGGATATTTCGGTAATGACCAACCGCGCCGGTCCAGAGGTATCGATCCGGTCCGATGCCGGTGTGCACAGGCCGATTGAGAGAAACCTCATCGAAACCGGCTTCGCCTTCGATATCGCCTTTTCCCTGAATGGTTCAGGCAGTTTCGCCGTGGCGCCGGCCGGCCAGACGACGAGCTTTGCGGCAAACGCCGATTGGCCACATCCCGGCTTCGAAGGCCTGTTCCTACCCGAGCAGAAGACCGTCACCGCTACGGATTTCAAGGCGAACTGGACCATTCCTTATCTTGCGAGAGGCATAGACCGGGTGGTCGAGGGCACGCGTCTGCCACTGTCGGGCAGCCTGATGACGATCAACCTCGTCGAACCCGTGAAATTTTACCAGATCATCGCCCGAACGCTGAAATATTCGATCGGTTTCATCTCACTGGTCTTCCTTGCCGTCTTCATCGTTGAACTCAAGGGCGGCACTGTCGTGCACTGGATACAATATGTGCTGACGGGGTTGGCGCTGATTATTTTCTACGTGTTGCTGCTGGCGCTCTCCGAGCATACGGGCTTCACGGTTGCCTATATCACGGCATCAACAGCGACGGCGGCGCTGATCGCGTTTTATCTCGGTAGTGCAACCAATAGTCGCAGGAATGGTGTGGCGTTGTTTACCGTATTGGCGGTCGCCTACGGCGTCATGTATCTGGTTTTGAACGAAGACGAATATGCGTTGCTGGCAGGTGCTGTGATCTCCTTCATTGCCATAGCCGCAACCATGTACGCCACCCGCCGGGTCGATTGGTCGGGGGCAGGCGCTTCGCAGATGCGCAACTCCGCAAACGAGGTGGCATAGTCTGGCATGCTCCGGCCGGATTGATCTCAATCGACGTAACTCCCTGTTTTTCCTTATCCGGCTTGGCTTCAGATGATAAAAGCAGGGGGGCAATACTGAGGCGGGAAAGCAGCACTTTCTCGCCTCCTGTCTACTCGGTTTTCCGGGAAGGTATCTTAATCGTGCAAACCTTTTGCTTGCGGGGATCTCCTGTCTATTCTGCTTAACCTGTGGATTGTCATAAAAACTTAATCAAACTGACAAATCCGGTAGAGAACTTCTTAAGTCTTGTCGATCATTCATCGCCCCCATGAAATGTCACAAATGAGGGTTGAATGTTTTCGCTGGTCTCGACGTTCAAAATAGCGCATCGCGTGTCCATGCTGGCGCTGGCTGCGCTGTGCGGTATCGCCGTCATCGCGGGCATGCTGTTGTGGCAACGGCAGATGGAGGAGCGTTATCGCATCGCTGAAGACACATTGATCCAGAGGGACGGGGTGTTGACGACGCTGGTGGACGCTCTGCATGAAAGCCGCCTGTATCAGAGGGACTTCCTGCTTTCCAGGGACATGAATTCCGTTGCGCAGTTCGACCAGACGATGGGCAAGGTTGGGCAGTCCGTCAATTCTCTCGAAGGCAGCGCCACGCCGCAGGCCCGCGTGAAACTTGATGCGCTGGCGCAGGGTGTTGCTGTCTATGGAGAACGCATGAAAGCGCTGGTTTCCAAAAATCAGGAACTGGGTCTCACCCCCGCGGAAGGTCTTGAAGGCGCGATGCGCAATGGTGTGCATTCCATTGAAAAACACATCGACACCGTTGCCAATGCCGAAATCCGGGCCAGCATGTTGATGATGCGCAGGCACGAGAAGGATTTCATCCTGCGGCGTGACGAAACCTATGCGACAAAACACGCCGCTGAGGTGGAAACCTTCAAGGCGCTGGTGAAGCTGGAGTACCGGCCAGGCGTCGAGCGCCAGCGCATCATGGACGCGCTGGAAATCTACACCGCCTCCTTCCGCTTTTATGCGCAGGCGGTGCTGGAGGAGCAGGCGGCACGCGAAACGGTTGCCACGGCCTATACCGCATTGCTGCCGCTCGTCGCCGATATTTCCTCGGCCTATCGGCAGGAGCGGCAGGCAAGTGCGCTGCAGAACAAAAATGCGGCGGAAACCACGGTTTCGATCGTCGTCGCCCTCATTGCCCTGACCGTCGTGATCCTTTTTGCCGGCGTCTATTTCATCGGCCGTTCGATAACCCGCCCCGCGACCTTGATCACCGGTGCGATGCGTCGCCTTGCCGAAGGCGAAACCGAATTCGATGTTCCTGGCCTGCGCCGTAAGGATGAATTTGGCGCCATGGCGCAGGCGCTGGAAATTTTCCGGCAGGCCGCCATCGCCAAGATCGAACTGGAGAACCAGACTTTTGCGGCCCGGCAGCAGGCGGAAGACCAAAAGGCCCGTTTCCAGCGCGAGGCGGAGGCGGAGGCACAGGCGCGGCTGATGCAGGCGACGAGCGGTCTTGCGGCAGCGCTGCACCGTCTTGCCGCCGGTGATCTCTCCTTCGAGTTGAACGAGCCCTTCGCTCCGGATTTCGAGACGCTGCGCCACGATCTCAACCGCACCATCCGCCAGCTGGATGCCGCCATGTCCGGCGTCGTGCAGTCGAGCGTGGCGATCGACGGCGGTAGCCAGGAAATCAGCCAGAGCGCTGCCGATCTTGCCCGCCGCACCGAGCAGCAGGCCGCCTCTTTGGAAGAGACCGCCGCCGCTCTCGATGAGCTGACCGCGAATATCCGCATCTCGGCGGAGCGTGCTGTGGAAGCCCGCACGGTCGCCCATTCGGCCGATGAGGATGCCAGCCGCACGGCTGACCTCGTCGTTGATACGATCATGGCCATGGAAAAGATCGAACAGTCATCCGGCAAGATCGGTAGCATTATCAGCGTCATCGATGAGATCGCTTTCCAGACCAACCTTCTTGCGCTCAATGCCGGCGTCGAGGCAGCCCGTGCGGGCCAGGCGGGACGCGGTTTCGCCGTCGTCGCCCAGGAGGTGCGCGAACTGGCGCAGCGCTCTGCAAAAGCCGCGGCCGAGATCAAGGTGCTGATCCGCAACTCCAGCACCGAGGTGAAGGACGGTGCGCGTTTCGTGCGGGAAACCGGCGCAGCCCTGTCGCGCATCGGCGGCTCGGTCAAGACAATCAACGGCCATATCGAAGCCATCGCCGTTGCGACAAAGGAGCAGTCGCTCGGGCTTTCCGAGATCAATACCGCCGTCAACAATCTGGATCAGGGCACACAACAGAATGCCGCCATGGTTGAGGAAAACAATGCCGCCAGCGCCATGCTGGCAAGCGAGACGGGCCGTCTCAAGGATCTGGTCTGTCAGTTCCGGCTGAGCGATATGGATGTGGAGGAGCATGGCTTGCGCGAAGCGGCCTGATACCTCATTTTGCTGCATCGAAAAGCGGGCGCGCAACTTGCCGCCCGCTTTTTTGCTGTTTATAGGTGGGGTACTCACCACGGACCCGGTGAAATCCCGGGTGGCTCTTCTGGCCGCCGATCCGCCAGACAACGCAAAGCACCGACATTCCTTTTCAATCTACCGGACATGGCTCCGGCCGGTGCGTCATTCTTTGCGAAAAAATCAGATGAACAGATTTCATACTTACAAACGTGAGTGGTTTTCCAATATTCGCGGCGATCTTCTTTCCGGCATCGTCGTGGCGCTCGCCCTCATTCCCGAAGCCATCGGCTTTTCCGTTATTGCCGGTGTCGATCCCAAAGTGGGGCTGTTCGCCTCCTTCGCCATCGCCTGCGTTTCCGCCTTCACCGGCGGCCGGCCGGGCATGATTTCGGCGGCAACCGCAGCCACAGCCGTGCTGATGGTCACGCTCGTTAAGGAGCACGGCCTGCAATATCTCTTTGCCGCCACCATTCTCATGGGCGTGCTGCAGATCGCGGCGGGTTTTGCGAAACTCGGCCGGGTGATGCGTTTCGTGTCACGCTCTGTCATGACCGGTTTCGTCAATGCACTGGCGATCCTGATCTTCATGGCGCAATTGCCCGAACTGATCGGCGTGCCGGTTGAAACCTATGTCATGATCGCCGCCGGCCTTGCGATCATCTATCTCTTTCCGCTGGTCACGAAGATCATCCCGTCACCGCTGGTCGCTATCGTTGCCCTGACCTGCGTGGCGGTGTTCTCCGGCATGGACATCCGCACGGTCGGCGATCTCGGTGAGTTACCCTCGACGCTGCCGATTTTTGCCCTGCCGCAGGTGCCGCTGACCTTCGAAACGTTGCAGATCATCTTTCCCTATTCCGTGGCGCTCGCCGCCGTCGGCCTGCTGGAATCGCTGCTGACGGCCCAGATCGTCGACGACATGACGGATACGGGCAGCAACAAGAGCCAGGAATGCATCGGGCAGGGGACGAGCAATATCGCATCTGCCCTCATCGGCGGCATGGGCGGCTGTGCCATGATTGGCCAGTCCGTCATCAATGTCAGCTCCGGCGGTCGCGGCCGCTTGTCCACTTTCGTCGCGGGTGCGTTCCTGCTGTTCCTCATTCTGGTGCTGGATGATCTCGTGCGCATCATTCCCATGGCGGCGCTGGTGGCTGTCATGATCATGGTGTCCATCGGCACCTTCTCGTGGCGTTCGATCCTTGATCTGCGCCGCAACCCGCCATCGTCAAGCATCGTCATGCTGGTAACCGTCGGCACGGTGCTCGCCACCCATGACCTTGCAAAAGGTGTGCTGGCGGGTGTGCTTCTTTCCGGCGTGTTTTTCGCAGGCAAGGTTTCCAAGCTTTTCCACGTCAGACCGGAGCTTTCAGCCGATGGTCGCGAGCGGATCTACCGCGTCGATGGCCAGATTTTCTTCGCCTCGACGGAAAGCTTCATCGCCGCTTTTGATTTTGCCGAAGAGGTGGAGGCGGTGACGATTGATGTCTCGGAGGCGCATCTGTGGGATATCTCCGCAGTCGGCGCGCTGGACAAGGTGGTCCTGAAATTCCGGAAGGTCGGCAGGCGGGTCGAAGTGATCGGCGTCAATGAGGCAAGCGCCCACATGATCGACCGTTTCGCCCTGCACGACAAGCAGGGTGCGGCAGCAGCCCCGCTGCATTGAGTACAAATAAAAAGCCCCGGCAGAACCGGGGCTTTTTTGTTTATTCGTTTGCCGTCACCGTCACGCCGAGCATTTTCGGCAGGGTGTTCGGCGCGCCCATCGCAGCGCCCATGATCATCGGGAACGGAACCGGCTTTTCCGGCTCTGCGGTGATCGAGAAGTTCTTCGGATTGTCGATATAGGTGTTGATCGCTGTCGACACCATGTTCTGCAATTCCGGTACGTTGAGCGAGGCCATCATAATCGGGGCCATGCCCTTGATGGTCTGGGCGAGCTGGTCGCTCGTCATGCCCTGCTGGCTTGCCGTGTAATCGATGGCGCGCTTGGTGATGCTGGCGTCCTCGAAGCTGATCTCGGCATTGACGAAGGAAAGCTGCTGCATCAGGCCAAGCATGGCAAGGCTGGCTGCCTGGTCTGCCTGTTCCTTGTTCGGATTGGCGGCCTGCGCCTTCACCGTCTCCTGCATCGACTTGATGAAGGCAAGCGTGTAGCCGGAGAAGCCGAACGACATGTTGAGGCGGCCGACATTGTCGAGGTTGATGGCATATTCCTCGACATCAACGGTGCCGGAGGCAACTTCCCAGCTGCCGCTCATGGTCATGTCGCCGGAAAGGGCCTTGAGTTCGAGCTTCTCGATCGCGTCCTTCGTGGCCGGGTCGGTGACTTCGCTGAGATCGGCCTTGAAGCCGGATGCATCAAGTTCGAAACCGATCGAGGCCTTGTCATCGCTGACCGACATCGTCGCGGTGCTTTCCTCAAGCGAGAAAGCCGGCTTGCCATCGATGGAAACCGAAACCGGGCCGCTATGTGCTTCGTCATAGAACATCAGCGCATCGACGGTGCCGGTGGTCGCATCAGCGGGAATGACGAGGCCCGACATGTAGATGTCGCTTGCCTTGATCTCCACGTTTTCCTGCTTGTAGTCGATATTGTCGAAACGGGCGTTCTTGATCGTGTAACCGCCGTTGTTTTCCTCGACACCTTCAAGCGTGATGTTGCCGACCGGGATTTTCTTGGCCGGATCAGCGGCGGCGTTGAAGGTCACGCTGTTCAGCGTTACCGTCGAGCCGTTGACGGCAACCGAGCCTGCGGCGATCTCACCGCCCTGGGCGGCATAGGCTGCATTGATCTTCTTCAGCACATCCCCGCCGTCCAGCGCAAAAGCCGGTGCCGAAAGCGTAAGAAGCGCGGCACTCGCGAAAAGAACCTGCCGGGTGGATTTCAATCTCATGATGTTTCTTCCCTCAACGTACGGATGTGCACCCTGTCAGAATGCTAATGGTGATACTTATATTCACGATTATTCAAAGGTCTACAGAATTTAGATCGATTCCCATGACGGCGGCATTGCGGCATTTAGATCGCGGTTAACAAAAAACCTCACGAAAGAGGTGTTTTCATCCACAGGGCAAACCCCTGAGTTTCTTGCCGGGAATCGGCATTTCCGCTAGTCAAGCACCATGGGAAAAAATCTTGTACCTCCGTCTGGCGGAGACGATAACATTCATCCGGTCGATTTGAAGGCGGCGCTTGAAGAGCGCTACCTCGCTTATGCCTTGTCCACGATCATGCATCGTGCGCTGCCGGATGTGCGTGACGGCCTGAAGCCGGTTCACCGCCGCATCATTCACGCCATGAGCGAAATGGGCATTCGTCCCAACTCGGCCTTCAAGAAATGCGCCCGTATCGTCGGTGACGTCATCGGTAAGTTCCACCCGCATGGCGACCAGTCGGTCTATGATGCGCTGGTGCGTCTCGCGCAGGATTTCTCGCAGCGTTATCCGATCGTCGACGGGCAGGGCAATTTCGGCAACATCGATGGCGACGGCGCTGCCGCCTATCGTTACACCGAAGCGCGCATGACCGATGTGGCGGCGCTGCTGCTGGAAGGCATCGGCGAGGATGCGGTGGATTTCCGCGCCACCTATAATGAGGAAGACGAAGAACCGGTGGTCCTGCCGGGCGCTTTCCCGAATCTTCTGGCCAATGGTGCCTCTGGCATTGCCGTGGGCATGGCGACATCGATCCCGCCGCACAATGCCCACGAACTTTGCGATGCGGCGCTGTATCTTATCAAGCATCCCGACGCGACCGTCGAAAAGCTGGTGGAGTTCATTCCCGGCCCCGATCTACCCACGGGTGGCGTGATCATCGAAAGCCGCGAGAATATTCTCGATGCCTACAAGACCGGCCGCGGCGGTTTCCGCGTGCGCGCCAAATGGGAAACGGAAGATCTCGGTCGCGGCGGTTACCAGATCGTCATCACCGAAATTCCCTTCCAGGTGCAGAAATCGCGGCTGATCGAAAAGATCGCCGAGCTTCTGCTCGCCCGCAAGCTGCCGCTGCTGGAAGATGTTCGCGACGAATCCGCCGAAGATGTGCGCATCGTGCTGGTGCCGAAGAACCGTACCGTCGATGCGACGCTCCTGATGGAATCGCTGTTCCGCCTGTCCGACCTCGAAAGCCGCCTGCCGCTCAATATGAACGTGCTGTCGCTTGGCAAGGTGCCGAAGGTCATGGCGCTGAACGAGGTGCTGAGCGAATGGCTGGCGCACCGCAAGGACGTGCTGGTCCGCCGCTCCCGCCACCGTCTGGCCGCCATCGATCGCAGGCTCGAGATTCTGGGCGGCCTGCTGGTCGCCTATCTCAATCTGGATGAAGTAATCCGCATCATCCGCGAGGAGGACGAGCCGAAACAGGTGATGATGGCCAAGTGGTCACTCACCGACAACCAGGCCGAAGCCATTCTCAACATGCGGCTGCGCAATCTGCGCAAGCTCGAGGAATTCGAAATCCGCAAGGAGTTCGATGAACTCAGCAGCGAGAAGGCCGAAATCGAAGGTCTGCTCGCCTCCGACGACAAGCAGTGGCAGACCGTCGCCTGGGAAATCGGCGAGGTCAAAAAGAAATATGCCAAGGCAACCGAGATCGGCCGTCGCCGCACGCAGTTCGCGGATGCGCCGGATGCCGATATCGAGGCCATCCAGCAGGCGATGATCGAAAAGGAACCGGTCACCATCGTCATTTCGCAGAAGGGCTGGATCAGGGCGTTGAAGGGCCACATGTCCGATACGTCGACCCTGACCTTCAAGGAAGGCGACGGCCCGAAGCTTGCCTTCCCGGCGCAGACCACCGACAAGCTGCTGCTTTTGACCACCGGCGGCAAGGCCTATACGCTCGGCGCCGACAAGCTGCCGGGTGGGCGCGGCCATGGCGAGCCGATCCGCATCATGGTCGACATGGAGAACGATCAGGACATCCTGACCGCCTTCGTCCATGATCCCTCACGCAAGCTGTTGCTCGTCTCCACCGCTGGCAACGGTTTCATCGTGGCGGAAAGCGAAATGGTCGCAAATACCCGCAAGGGCAAGCAGATCATGAATGTCTCCATGCCTGACGAAGCCAAGCTCGCGGTGCCGGTGACGGGTGATCATGTCGCTGTCGTTGGCGAAAACCGCAAGCTGTTGGCCTTCCCGCTGTCGCAAGTGCCGGAAATGTCGCGCGGCAAGGGCGTGCGCCTGCAGCGCTATAAGGATGGCGGCGTTGTCGACGTTAAATGTTTCGCGCTTGCCGAAGGCTTGTCCTGGTCCGACACGGCCGGGCGTCTCTTCAACAAGGTGGGTGAAGAACTGCGCGAATGGCTGGCCGACCGTGCCACCGTTGGCCGCACCGTGCCGAAGGGTTTTCCACGTAGCGGGAAATTTGGCGGGTAAGAGTTACGGGTATGGGACGATATGATCTTTGAGGAACCGGCTCACGCCATCCTCATCGATCTCTCCAGAAGCGACGGCCATAACGAATTGGTAGAGATGTGCTTCTTCCGTTTGGATCATGAAGCCGTTTTCCATCAGGAAAATACCGGCGGTCACGATAGCGATCCGCTTATTGCCATCGAGAAACGCATGATTTCTCGCCAGTCCAAAAAGATAGGCCGCTGCGAGATCGCAAACGTGGCCGCAGCCATAGTCAGCTTTGTTGATGGGTCGGTTTAAAGCCGAATCCAGCATGCCTTCGTCACGCAGCCCGTGAATGCCCCCGAAATTATCGATTTGCATTTTGTGAAGCTGCTTGACGGTCTTGACGTCCAGGAAAATAAACTCGGTCATTCAGCGAGTTTCTTCAAGGCTACCTTGTATTTATCCATGAAGACGCGTGCATGTTCTAGTTGACGTGCGAAGGCTTCGTCTGCAACGCGCACACGCAGCTCACCGTTGCTTTCGTCGAGGTCAAGCGTGTCGCCTGCCTTAACGCCCATGCGCTCCAGAACTTCCTTGGGGATAATGATGCCTTCGGAATTACCGATTCTGCGCACCGTCACGTTCATAGCTAGATACTCCATGTTATAACGGCGTTATAACATTGCTGAGGCGTTGTTGCAACGGAGTTGCAACACTGCGCTCAAACGGGGTCTGGCTCGTAAACCTCCCACCCGCGCGGCGTCAGATGTTCCTGCGGGTGGTAGCGGGTCTTGTAGCCCATCTTTTCCGAACCATCGACCCAGTAGCCGAGATAGACATGCGGCAGGCCAAGCCCGCGGGTGCGGGTGATGTGATCGATGATCATGAAGGTGCCGAGCGAGCGCTTTTCGAGATCGGGATTAAAGAAGGAATAGACCATCGACAGGCCGTCGCTCATCACGTCACTGAGCGCCACGGCCAGCAACTCGCCGCGTTTGCTGGAATCAATGCCGGAGCCCGGTTCGCGCACGCGGTATTCGATGATGCGGGTGTTCACATGCGTGTCTTCGACCATGATCGCATAGTCCAGCGCCGACATGTCGGACATGCCGCCAGACTGGTGGCGGTGATCCAGATAACGGCGGAACAGGGAGAACTGCTCGGTGGAAGGTTCGGCGGCGTGAACGGTGGCGACGACATCCTTGTTGATGGACAACACGCGTCGCATCGATTTCGTCGGCTGGAACTGCTCGGTCAGGATACGCACGGAAACGCAGGCGCGGCAGTTTTCGCAGGCCGGGCGATAGGCGATGTTTTGCGAACGCCTGAAGCCGCCCTGGGTCAGAAGGTCGTTCATTTCCGAGGCGCGCGGGCCAACCAGATGCGTAAAGACCTTCCGCTCCATCTGGTTCGGCAGATAGGGGCAGGTGGCCGGCGCCGTAAGATAGAATTGGGGGGAGGGCGTCGCCTGCGTGTTCATCGAACCGTGATCGCCTCCTGCGTCTGTTATGAAAGCGCGCCGCGATTTCACGGGGTTGGCGGCGGCGCTTCAAGCGACATGCATAATGTCACAGAATGGCAAAATGACGGAAAACGTCAACTGCGGGATGAGGTATTTACCGCCTTTAAAAGGCACGTTTTCGTGGCTTCATGCGATATCAGCGTGTCCTGACCATGACGGTGCCGAGCAGGAAGTCGTGAACGAGGCGCGAGCGCTCGGTAAACAGGCCTGCCAGAAGAATCAAAGGCGTCAGAACCGAGTTGATGACCCAGAACAGCACGATGTGCACGGTCGCCAGCAGAAAATCGATTCGCCGTCCATCCATGCGCGCCATGGCGATGCCCATCGCCCGCATGCCGGGTGTGGCCTGCGAGGGACCGCCGAGCGATACGCCGAAATAAAGCACCGCGACGATGACGAACAGCGCCGGGTAGAGGAAAAAGCCGAGACCCAGCGTGATCACGCCGAGAAAGAAGACAATCACGGCGGCCGGAATGCAAAGCAGCAGAACGATCGCATAATCGATCAGGAACGCGAAGACGCGCCGGCTCAGGACGCCGCTATAGGCGCGCCAGTCGTCCGGTGCGGCATAAGTGGGGTTCTGGTCGAGGCTCATCTTTCGTTTTCTCCTGAAAAGGTCTGACAGCGCGGCTTATATGCCGTGTCAGCAGACAATATGGGAAGAAAACGACCGAATACAATAAGAGGTGGCCGTCAGCCCTTTGCGAGTTTGCGTGCAGCCTCGATGGCGAAATAGCTCAAGATGCCATCGCAGCCTGCGCGCTTGAAACAGAGAAGTGTTTCCATCATCACCCGTTCGCCGTCGATCCAGCCATTCATGGCCGCCGCCTTGATCTGGGTATATTCGCCGGACACCTGATAGGCGAAAGTCGGCAGCCCAAAATTCTCCTTCAGCCGCCAGCAGATGTCGAGATAGGGCAGGCCGGGTTTGACCATCAGCATATCCGCGCCTTCCTCCACATCGAGCGCCGCATCACGGATCGCTTCCATGCCGTTGGCAGGGCTGATGTAATAGCTATTCTTGTCGCCCTTCAGCAGGCCGGCCGTGGAGATGGCCTCGCGATAGGGGCCATAATAGCCGGAGGCGAATTTCGTTGCGTAAGCCATGATGCCGACATTCTGGTGCCCGGCGGCATCAAGACCGCGACGAATGGCGCCGATGCGGCCATCCATCATCTCAGACGGAGAGATAATGTCCGAACCGGCCTCGGCCTGCAGGATCGCCGCCCTGACGACCTGATCGACCGTCTCGTCATTGACGATCTCGTCGCCGCGCAGAATGCCGTCATGCCCGTGGCTGGTGAAGGGGTCGAGCGCGACATCGGTGATCATGCCGATATTTGGAACGGCTTTTTTGACCGCGATCGTCGCCTGATTGATGAGATTGTTGGCCTCGAGCGCATTAGAGCCGGTCTCGTCACGCAGATCCATCTCGATATTCGGGAAGGTGGCGATTGCCGGAATGCCGAGGTCGGCGGCTTCCTTCGCCGCTTCGACGAGCTTGTCGATACTCATGCGGTTGACGCCGGGCATCGCCGGAATGGGATCGAGGATATTGCTGCCGGGTACGATGAAGACCGGCCAGATGAGATCGTCGACGGTCAGGCGGTTCTCCTGCACCAGACGGCGCGTCCAATCCGCCTTGCGATTGCGCCGCATGCGGCGATGGCCGGTGATCTCGTCGACCAGATGCGTTTTGTCCTGCATGTCAGAATGTCCTTCGGTCAAATTTCGCAAGCTGCATAACATGAAGCATGCGCCGTGCGAATGCGACAATGTCGCCCTGGCTTTCCCTCTTGCCTGCCTTGCCGGGAAGCGATGCTTTGACAAGGTAGACCACCGGATTCAATATGGGCTGGTCGCCCGCCCGTCGAGACCGTATCTTCCGGCCATGGAACCTGATTCTCAACCTCTGCCGAAGCGTCCGCTTACGGAAATCCTCTTTCTGGTCTTCATGAGGCTGGTCGCGGTCTCCTGTTTCTGGTTCGGCCTGCAATATTGGGCAATGCTCACGGGGTACTCGCTGGGCGGGCAGGGGCGGTTCGATATGCTGAACCTGCCCTGGCGGGTGGCGGGCAGTGCACTGGCGGTTATTTTCCCGGTTGCGGCCCTTGGTCTCTGGCTTGGCGCCTCCTGGGGCGCGGTCATGTGGGTCATGGGGGCGGGCGCGCAGATCGCCATGTATAAGGTATGGCCACATATCTTCGGCGCCAACACGCTGGTACCCGTCATGCACGGTCTCGTGGCAACCATTTATATACTATTTCTGGTCGCTTTCTGGCTGGATCACCGCCAGAATGAAGAACGCGCAAGAATTGATTTACCATAAGAATAAAGCAATGCGGCCTGTTTTCAGGCCGTTTTTTATCTCTAAGTCATTGATTTATAATGCGTGGCCTCTGACCATTCCCGCTTCGCCACAAGTTGGGTCCTCCTGGGAAAATGCAGGTAACCATTTGTTAATCGTAGCTTTTAAGTAGAATTTTATGCGCATTGATTAGGTTCTCACTCAAGGCGGGAGACAAACAAACACACCGCCAAACAAAACAGTGAGGCAGTCATGATCAATAGCAAAGTTAAGCCGCAGGCCGTTGTTGCCGACGCACACGAAGATACCATCCGTTCGCTCTACATGGAGTCGCTGCATCTGGTGGAACGTCTCCACCGCCGCCTCCTCGATGTCATCAAGGACGAGTTCGATCGTCAGGGTCGTGATGACGTCAACGCCGTACAGGCGCTCCTGCTGTTCAACATCGGCAATTCCGAATTGACGGCCGGTGAACTTCGTTCCCGCGGTTATTACCTCGGCTCGAACGTTTCCTACAACGTCAAGAAGCTGGTCGACCTCGGTCTCATCAACCACCAGCGCTCGCGTGTCGACCGCCGCTCGGTCCGCATCAGCCTGACTGAAGAAGGCCAGGCCATCGCCGAAACCGTTGCCCGCCTTTATGAACGCCACGTCGGCTCGATCGAAAAGGTCGGCGGCATCGGCACCGGCGAGTTCTCCGAAATGAACAAGCTGCTGCAGCGCCTCGATCGCTTCTGGAACGACTCGATCGCTTATCGTCTCTAATATCCGCGACGGGTTCACTGTTTAAGCCGGGGGCATCGCTTTGCCTCCGGCTTGCGGATTCCGTGCAACGCCGGCGCTTGTTTTTCATGTCAAGCCCGTTGCCTTATCCGAGCCTTCGCCTTTATTTTCAGGCAACACAGCTTTGTGAGAAAAGGCTCGTGACACGAATTGGCCATATTGATATGGGACCGGCAAGGGTGAGGGAGCCGGCTGTTTCTCCTGCTGTCGCGGCAAGTCCCGACTGTTCCGCCAGACTGTAGCGCCCAGACACTGGGCCTCGAGCATTACCGGCCGGCAGGCACGCTGTACGTGTTTGTTAATCATATTGATTTAGGCATTGTTGAGAATGCCGAAGAGAGTGGCTGGTAGGTAGAATGACAAAGAAATCCGTTTCCGATTCCGTATCGCGCCGCGCGCTTCTGCGCTCAGCCGTTTCCGTTGGTGTTGCAGCACTTGCCGCGCCGGCCTTGGCGCAAAATGCGCTGAACGACCTCATGGGTTCGTCACGCCGCGGCAACTGGGATGACCAGTTCGACGCCAATACGTCGCGTTCCGCCGTCGGCGTCGTTTCCAACAATCCGGTTCTCGGCCGGGAAGCCCCGGTCTACATGCAGCAGGCGATCATGCAATATCAGCAGATCGTCCAGAATGGCGGCTGGCCGGATGTGCCCGTCAGCCAGCAGCGCCTTCAGATCGGCGTCTCCGACCCCTCCGTACAGGCGCTTCGCCAGCGACTGATGGTGTCCGGCGACCTGCCGCGCGAAGCTGGCATTTCCAGCGCCTTCGATAGTTACGTCGATGGTGCGCTGAAACGCTTCCAGGCCCGCCATGGTCTTCCGGCCGATGGTGTCAGCGGTGAATATACCACCAAGGCGCTCAATGTTTCGGCCCAGATTCGTCTGGCGCAATTGCAGACCAACCTCGTGCGCATTCAGTCCATGTCGGGTGATCTCGGTCCGCGTCACCTGATGGTCAATATTCCGGCCGCTGCCATCGAAGCGGTGGAGAATGAGCGCGTCGTCCTGCGCAACACGGCTGTCGTCGGCCGCGCCAGCCGCCCGACGCATGTCATCAATTCCAAGATTTACGAGGTCATCCTCAACCCTTACTGGACCGCGCCGCGCTCGATCATCGAGAAGGATATCGTGCCGCTGATGCAGAAGGACCCGACCTATCTGGAGCGGAACAATATCCGCCTCATCGATGGCAAGGGACAGGAAGTGCCGCCGACCGCGGTCGACTGGTTCGCGCCGAAGGCCCCGAACCTGATGTTCCGTCAGGACCCCGGCAAGATCAACGCCATGTCTTCGACGAAGATCAACTTCCACAATCCGAACAACGAATATATGCACGACACGCCGCAGCAGGGCCTGTTCAACAAGCTGATGCGTTTCGAATCCTCCGGCTGCGTGCGCGTTCAGAATGTGCGCGACCTCACAAGCTGGCTGCTGCGCGACACGCCCGGCTGGTCGCGTCAGGAAATGGAACGCGTCATCGCCACCCGCGTCAACACGCCGATCAAGCTGGCGCAGGAAGTGCCGGTTTATTTCGTCTACATCACCGCATGGTCGGCGAAGGACGGCGTGGTGCAGTTCCGCGACGATATCTATGAAAAGGATGGCAACGCCGAACTGGCGCTCAACACCACGAGCGGCATGGAGCAGCCGGCCGGCGCTGTTGATGACGACCTTCTGCCGCGCAACTGATCGGCGCTTTTATCGATGAAAACAGGCCGCATCTTCGGGTGCGGCTTTTTTCTTGACTATTTTCTGAGAACAGCTGCCGTTTTTTGTCGCAACGTCGCGTTTTGACGGGCAAATCTCGCACCTCGTATTGCTCTTGTCCGGGCGGAACGCTAAGACGCCATCGCATTACTGTTTCAGGAGCCTTCACCATGTCGAACACAGATGCTTTCTTCTCCCGTCCGCTTGCCGAAGTTGATCCGGATATTTTCGGCTCGATCGAGAAGGAACTGGGTCGCCAGCGCCACGAGATCGAACTGATCGCCTCGGAAAACATCGTTTCCCGCGCCGTGCTTGAAGCGCAGGGTTCGATCATGACCAACAAATATGCCGAAGGTTACCCGGGCAAACGTTATTACGGCGGCTGCCAGTTCGTCGACATCGCTGAAGAGCTTGCCATCGAGCGCGCCAAGAAGCTGTTTGGCGTCAACTTCGCCAACGTTCAGCCGAATTCCGGTTCGCAGATGAACCAGGCCGTGTTCCTCGCGCTGCTGCAGCCGGGTGATACCTTCATGGGTCTCGACCTGAACTCGGGAGGTCACCTGACCCACGGTTCGCCGGTCAACATGTCCGGCAAATGGTTCAACGTCGTGTCCTACGGCGTGCGCGAAGGCGACAACCTGCTCGACATGGACGAAGTGGAGCGCAAGGCCAAGGAAACCCGGCCGAAGCTGATCCTCGCCGGCGGCACCGCCTATTCCCGCGTCTGGGACTGGAAGCGTTTCCGCGAGATCGCCGATGAAGTCGGCGCTTACCTGATGGTCGACATGGCCCACATCGCCGGCCTCGTTGCCGGTGGCCAGCATCCGTCGCCGTTCCCGCATTGCCATGTTGCAACGACGACGACGCACAAGTCGCTGCGCGGCCCGCGTGGCGGCATGATCCTCACCAATGAAGAGGATCTGGCCAAGAAGTTCAATTCGGCCGTATTCCCCGGCCTGCAGGGCGGCCCGCTGATGCATGTCATCGCCGCCAAGGCCGTTGCCTTCGGTGAAGCGCTGCAGCCGGAGTTCAAGGACTACGCCGCACAGGTCGTCAAGAACGCCAAGGCACTGGCCGAAACCCTGATCGAAGGCGGTCTGGATGTCGTTTCCGGCGGCACGGACAACCACCTGATGCTGGTCGACCTTCGCAAGAAGAACGCCACCGGCAAGCGTGCGGAAGCAGCCCTGGGCCGCGCTTACATCACTTGCAACAAGAACGGCATTCCTTTCGATCCGGAAAAGCCCTTCGTCACCTCCGGTGTCCGTCTTGGCACGCCGGCCGGCACGACGCGCGGTTTCAAGGAAGCGGAATTCCGCGAAATCGGCAAGCTGATCGTCGAGGTTCTCGACGGCTTGAAGGTTGCCAATTCGGACGAGGGCAACGCCTCCGTCGAAGCTGCGGTACGTGAAAAGGTCGTCGGCCTGACCGACCGTTTCCCGATGTACCCGTACATGTAAGGAAAAAAGACGATGCGCTGCCCATTTTGCGGTTCCGAAGACACACAGGTCAAGGACTCGCGTCCGGCGGAGGACAACACCTCCATCCGCCGGCGGCGCATCTGCCCCGATTGCGGCGGCCGCTTCACGACCTATGAGCGCGTGCAACTGCGCGAGCTGATGGTCATCAAGAAAAGCGGCCGCAAGCTGCCCTTCGACCGGGAAAAGCTGGTGCGATCCTTCGAGATCGCGCTGCGCAAGCGCCCGGTTGACCGCGACCGGATCGAGCGGGCCGTGTCAGGCATTGCCCGTCGTCTCGAAAGCTCCGGCGAGACGGAAATTCCCTCGGAAGAAATCGGCCTGCAGGTTCTCGAAGCGCTGAAAAGCCTCGATGACGTGGCCTTCGTGCGTTATGCCTCGGTCTATCGCGATTTCAGCCATGCCGAGGATTTTGAAAACGTGATTGCCGAAATCAACGCCAAGATCGCCCGCGACACGGACGCCGGAGTCTAGCCGTGACGAGCCGTGCCGATGACGAAAGGTTCATGGCCCGCGCCATCGAGGTTTCGCTTCGCCACCAGGGCCAGACGCTGACCAACCCCTCGGTCGGCTGTGTTCTCGTCAAGGACGGGAAAATCATCGCCGAAGCGGTGACTGCCATCGGCGGTCGCCCCCATGCCGAACGTCAGGCGCTGGAAATCGCCGGCGAGGCGGCCCGTGGTGCTACCGCCTATGTGACGCTCGAACCATGCTCGCACTGGGGCAAGACCCCGCCATGCGCCAATGCCCTGGTGGAATACGGCGTCGCCCGTGTCGTGGTGGCGGTGGATGATCCGGATGAGCGTGTTTCCGGCCGTGGTTATACGATTTTGCGCGATGCCGGCATTGTCGTGGAAACCGGCCTGCTGCGTGATGAGGGTAAGAGGGCGCTTGCCGGTTACCTCACACGCCAGATGAAAAAACGCCCGCATGTGATTCTGAAGCTTGCCGTTTCCGCCGATGGCATGATCGGCAGGAAAGGCGAGGGGCAGGTGGCGATCACCGGTCCCGAGGCTCGCCATGCCGTGCATGAGCTGCGGGCGCGTTGCGATTGTATTCTCGTCGGCATCAGGACCGCGATTGCGGATGACCCGGAACTGACGGTGCGGATCGCCGGCATGGAGCAGCGCTCGCCGGTGCGCATCGTGCTGGATCGGCAGTTTGAATTGCCGCTGACGTCGAAGCTGGTGCGGAGTGCGCGGGAGGTTCCGGTGGTGGTTGCCGCTTTACCCCCCTCTGCCCTCGGCGGAGCGCCGTCTAGTCTGCTTTCCAACGAAGGCGAATGGGAAACCGGGAAAAAATTTGCGCGAGCGGCTAGCCCCTTGCCGATCTCCCCCCTTGAGGGGGAGATGCCCGGCAGGGCAGAGGGGGGTAACCGCGAGTCAAAGCGCCAACTCCTCACCAACGCTGGCGTCCAGATCCTCGAAGCCACAACCCTCGAGAACCTCCTCCACATCCTTGCCGATAGCGGCATGTCGGAACTTCTGGTCGAAGGCGGTGCCTTTGCCGCAAAATCATTCCTTGAAGCCGGGCTGGTGGACCGTATCATGCTGTTTGAAAGCCCTGTCGTGATCGGTGAGGGCGGCATTGAAACGCCGCTCCGCCGTGCCGATATCACGGGCGATTATGCTTTGGTCAGTGAAACCGCCTATGGGCCGGATCGCTGCTTCGATTATGAAAGGCCGATTTGATGTTTACCGGAATTGTCACCGACGTTGGAACCGTTTCCGAGCTGGAAGCCCTGGCTGAAGGCATTCGTCTGCGGGTGGCGACCAACTACGATCCCAAGACCATCGATATGGGCGCATCCATCTCCCATGGTGGCATTTGCCTGACGGTGACGAGGCTGCCGGAAGACGGCAGCAACGAGCGCTGGTATGAGGTCGAGGCCTGGGAAGAAGCGTTGCGCCTGACGACGATTGCCGGCTGGAAACAGGGCACCCATGTCAATCTGGAGCGGGCGCTGAAGATCGGCGACGAGCTTGGCGGTCACATCGTCTCCGGGCATGTCGATGGCAAGGCGGAAATCCTGGCCGTGGAGCCGGAAGGCGAAGCGGTACGTATCCGCCTGCGCGCGCCGGAGCATCTGGCGAAATTCGTGGCGCCCAAGGGTTCCGTGGCGCTCGACGGCACCTCGCTGACCGTCAATGCCGTCGAAGGCACGGATTTCGACGTGCTGCTCATCCGCCACACGCTCACTGTGACGACGTGGGGCGAGCGCCAGCCCGGCGACTTCGTCAATTTCGAAGTCGATACGATGGCGCGCTATGCCGCACGGCTTGCGGAATTTCCTTCGGCGTAAGCTGGGGAGGCTCGGCGCTTTATTATGTTCGCGGACTCTTCCTTCTCCCGTCATTCCGGCCTTGAGCCGGAATCCAGTCAGCCCAAGTCCTTGGGCTGAGAAGACTCCTTTCGCCGCACAGACGCGCGTCGGCTGGATGCCGGATCAAGTCCGGCATGACGGAGGAGGAGCAGCGAGTTTGATCGTGATCGGTGTTGGTCGCCGCCACACTTCCGGTCAAACCGGAAAGATTGTAAAGACGTCGTTCGGCCGTTCGAGATCGACTGCGCGCCAAACAGGGTAGGGAACATACATCATGCCGTCTTTTGAACTGCTGACAGCCTTTTTCATAACCACCGCCCTGTTTGCCTATATTCCCGGTCCGGCCATGCTTTACGCGGCGGCACAGACCATGGCGCGGGGTCGGTTTGCCGGGCTGATGGCGGTACTCGGCATCCATGTCGGCTGCTATTTTCATATCTTCGCCGCTGCGGCCGGTCTCTCCGTGCTGTTTCAGGCGGTGCCATGGCTTTACCTCGCGGTGAAGCTGTGCGGCGCGCTTTATCTTATATGGCTGGGTTTCTCGATGCTGCGCAGCAAGCTGGAAGGCGAGGCGGTCAATCTGACCATCGAGCCGAAATCGGCGCGTCGGGCTTTCATCGACAGTATCATCGTTGATGTCCTCAATCCGAAGACGGCGCTGTTCTTTCTGGCCTTCCTGCCGCAATTTGTCGATCCGGCGGCTGCTTTCCCGGTCTGGCTGCAGTTCCTGATCCTTGGCATCGCCGTCAATTTCATTTTCTCCTCCGCCGATCTCGTCGGCGTGCTTCTGGCGGGTGCGATGGTCGGGCGTCTGAAGCGGTCGAGCGCCGTGCAGGCTCTGGCCCGGCGCGCCGCCGGAACGGTGCTGATGGGGCTTGGCGTGCATCTGGCTTTCCAGAAAAGCTGATTTTTCAGCCGCGCCGCAGAGACATCAAGCCTTGCGGGATACCCCGCAAACGGGCCATGCTGCGTGGGCGATGCATGAAAATACTTGCCAAGAACGGCCAGCCGTGGTTTGACCGCCGCAAAAGCCGGTATGATCCGGCGTAAAGCTTTTCGGGAAAATCCCCAGGAACCCTCACATGTCCAAACCCCATCTTCTTATCGTGGAAGCACGTTTTTACGACGATATGGCGGATGCCCTTCTCGAAGGCGCGAAGTTCGCGCTTGATGAGGCCGGCGCCACCTATGACGTCATCACCGTTCCCGGCGCGCTGGAAATTCCCGCCGCCATCGCCATGGCGCTTGATGGCGCCGACAATGACGGCACGGAATATGACGGCTTCGTCGCACTCGGCATGGTCATTCGCGGCGAGACCTACCACTTCGATATCGTCTCCAACGAATCCTCCCGCGCCCTGATGGATCTTGCCGTCAGCGAATCGCTGCCGATCGGCAACGGCATCCTCACCGTTGAAAATGACGAGCAGGCCTGGGCGCGCGTGCGCCGTTCCGACAAGGACAAGGGCGGTTTTGCCGCCCGTGCGGCGCTGACCATGATCGAGTTGAAGAAGAAACTGGGTGGCTGAGCGCATGTCGAATGTTGATAATGGCGGCGAACCGCGCCAGCCTTCGGTAAAGCCGGCCAACCAGCGCGGCGCGGCCCGCCTTGCGGCCGTGCAGGCGCTTTACCAGATGGATGTCGGCGGCACCGGCGTGATGGAAGTGGTGGCCGAATATGAGGCGCACCGTCTCGGTCAGGAAGTCGATGGCGATACCTATCTGAAGGCCGATCCGTCGTGGTTCCGCTCCATCGTCTCCGGCGTCGTCCGTGACCAGACGAAGATCGACCCCCTGGTGCGTTCCGCCCTTCTGGAAGACTGGCCGCTCTCACGTCTCGATGCCACCGTGCGCGCCATTCTTCGCGCCGGTACCTTCGAGATCCTCGAGCGCAATGACGTGCCGGTCGCCGTCATCGTCACGGAATATGTTGAAATCGCCCGTGCTTTCTTCGAACACGACGAGCCGAAGCTGGTGAATGCGGTGCTTGACCGCATCGCCAAGCAGGTGCGCGGCGAGGCAAAACGCTAAAATACATTATGTGAGGAAGACATGAGCGCCGTTTCCGTCCCCGGACTTGAAGTTCAACTGGGCGAGGCCAAGCGCAACGTCTTCCTCCTCACCATGGCGCAGGCGATCATGGGGTCGGCCGCGCCCTTAAGCTTTTCGGTCGGCGCGCTTGCCGGTTATCAGCTGCTCGGCGCCGACAAGTCGCTGGCAACCGCGCCGCTCACCGGCTTCAATATCGGCGTGGCGCTCGGCGCCATCTGCGTTGCGGCGGCATCCCGTTTCCTCGGCCGCAAGGCCGGTTTCATGGTCGGCGCGCTGATGTGCTCGATCGGCGGTGGCATCGCCGCAGTCGCGCTCTTCCGCACGGATTTCTGGCTGTTTGCCGTCGGTCTGCTGCTGATCGGTATCTCAGGCGGCTTCACGCAAAAAATCCGTTTCGCCGCAGCCGACGCATCGCCATCCTTTTACAAGCCGAAGGCTATTTCCTGGATTCTGGCAGGCGGCATCATTTCGGCCATCGTCGGGCCGCAACTGGCTATCCTCGGCAAGGATCTGCTCGCACCGGTCACTTTTGCCGGCGCATTCATCGCACTGGTGCCGCTCGGCCTTGTCTCGATCGCCATTCTGGCATTCCTGAAATTGCCCGACCCGAAGGCCGCATCCACCCATACGGAGGCTGCGCGTCCGCTGTCGGAAATCGTCCGCACCCAGCGTTTCATCACCGGCATGGTCTGCGGTATCGGTTCTTATGCGCTGATGACCTTCATGATGACCGGTGCGCCGCTTGCCATGGTCGTCGGCTGCGGTTTCCCCACAGAACTCGCCACGCTCGGCATCCAGTGGCACGTTCTGGCCATGTTCGCGCCGAGCTTCTTCACCGGCATGCTGATTTCCCGATTCGGTGCGGAAAAAATCGTTGCATTCGGCCTCATCGTGCTGATGGCCTGCGCCGTCATCGCCCATATGGGCATCGAATTGTGGAACTTCTGGGCCGCACTCATCCTGCTCGGGCTTGGCTGGAATTTCGGCTTCATCGGCGCAACCGCCATCATCACGTCAAGCTATCGCCCGCATGAGGCGGACAAGGTGCAGGGCTTCCACGATATCGTGCTGTTCGGCACGGTAGCGCTGTCATCCTTCTCTTCCGGCAAGGTGTTTACGGCATGGGGCTGGTCGGTGATGAACCTTGTCATCTGGCCGGTTGCGGGGCTTTGCCTGCTGCTCGTCCTCTCGCTGCTGCTGAGGCAGCGCAAAACCGCCGCGTAAGGTCGCGCTCCTTCTCTACCCCTTTCATGTTTCAGGCAAATTTGTGGGCTTGACGCCGCACCTTTCGCCAACGCAATCTTGCCGCGCAGGTCGTTTTTCCTTGGGAGGGGAATAAACGACCCCGACAGGACCTGGTGCGCGTGTGAACGCCCATGTCCTTGCACATGGTTCGCCGCGCCGGGGAGGGAGTGAGACCCGGCCTTTTGGGAGGTAAGTGCGCATGACCGTAATACCGTTAGTGATTTTATGTGGGGTCCTGTCCGTGGTGTACGCGGTGTGGACGACCAAGAGCGTTCTCGATGCCGATCAGGGCAACGAGCGTATGCGTGAAATAGCAGGTTTTATCCGTGAAGGTGCGCAGGCTTATCTCACCCGTCAATATCTCACCATCGCCATCGTCGGATTGATCGTTGCCGTTCTTGCCTGGTATCTGCTGTCGGCCATCGCGGCCATCGGTTTCGTTATCGGCGCGGTGCTGTCCGGCGTTGCCGGTTTCGTCGGCATGCATGTTTCCGTGCGCGCCAATCTGCGCACCGCGCAGGCCGCATCCCACAGCCTTGGCGCGGGCCTTGATATCGCCTTCAAGTCGGGCGCCATTACAGGCATGCTGGTTGCCGGCCTCGCGCTGCTTGGCGTTTCCATCTATTATTACATCCTGACCTCGGTCCTTGGCCATCCGCCCGGATCGCGTGCGGTTATCGATGCGCTGGTGTCGCTCGGCTTCGGCGCGTCGCTGATTTCGATCTTCGCCCGTCTCGGAGGCGGCATCTTCACCAAGGGCGCCGATGTCGGCGGTGACCTCGTCGGCAAAGTCGAGGCCGGCATTCCGGAGGATGACCCGCGCAACCCGGCAACCATTGCCGACAATGTCGGTGATAATGTCGGCGATTGCGCCGGCATGGCGGCCGACCTGTTCGAGACCTATGCCGTCTCCGTTGTTGCGACGATGGTTCTCGCCGCGATCTTCTTTGCCGGAACGCCGATCCTGGAAAGCGCCATGGTCTATCCGCTGGCGATCTGCGGCGCCTGCATCCTGACTTCGATTGCCGGTACCTTCTTCGTCAAGCTTGGCACCAACAATTCCATCATGGGCGCCCTCTATAAGGGGCTTATCGCCACTGGCATCTTCTCGGTCGCCGGTCTTGCGGTCGCAACCTATGCAACGGTTGGCTGGGGAACGATAGGCACGGTCGCCGGAATGGAAATTACCGGCACCAACCTCTTCCTTTGCGGGCTGGTCGGCCTGGTTGTCACGGCGCTGATCGTCGTCATCACCGAATATTATACCGGCACCAATAAGCGCCCGGTCAACTCCATCGCCCAGGCATCGGTCACCGGCCACGGCACCAATGTCATCCAGGGGCTTGCCGTCTCCCTGGAATCGACGGCGCTGCCGGCCATCGTCATCGTCGGTGGCATCATCGGCACCTACCAGCTCGGCGGCCTGTTCGGCACCGGCATCGCGGTCACCGCCATGCTTGGCCTTGCCGGCATGATCGTGGCGCTCGACGCTTTCGGCCCGGTCACGGACAATGCCGGCGGCATTGCCGAAATGGCCGGCCTTGATCCGGATGTGCGCAAGGCGACCGACGCGCTGGATGCAGTCGGCAACACCACCAAGGCGGTGACCAAGGGTTATGCCATCGGCTCTGCCGGCCTCGGCGCGCTGGTGCTGTTTGCCGCCTATGCCAATGACCTGTCCTATTTCGCCGCCAATGGCGATACCTATCCCTACTTCAAGGACATGGGCGAGATTTCCTTCAGCCTTGCCAATCCTTATGTCGTTGCTGGTCTGCTGTTCGGTGGCCTTATCCCCTACCTCTTCGGCGGCATCGCCATGACGGCGGTGGGCAAGGCGGCAGGTGCCATCGTTGAGGAGGTACGTCGTCAGTTCCGCGAAAAACCCGGCATCATGGCGGGCACGGAAAAGCCTGACTACGGCAGGGCGGTCGATCTGCTGACGAAAGCGGCGATCCGGGAAATGATCATCCCGTCGCTTCTGCCGGTTCTCGCCCCTCTCGTCGTTTATTTTGGCGTGCTGCTGATCTCGGGCTCCAAGGCGTCAGCCTTTGCCGCACTCGGGGCATCGCTGCTCGGCGTCATCATCAACGGCCTGTTCGTGGCGATTTCCATGACATCGGGCGGCGGCGCATGGGACAACGCCAAGAAGAGCTTCGAGGATGGTTTCATCGACAAGGACGGCGTGCGCCACGTCAAGGGTTCGGACGCCCACAAGGCGTCGGTGACGGGTGATACCGTCGGCGACCCCTATAAGGACACCGCCGGCCCCGCCGTCAATCCAGCCATCAAGATCACCAATATCGTGGCGCTGCTGCTGCTGGCAATTCTTGCCCACTGAAAGCTTGATGCCTGACAAACGAAAAAGGCCCGGGGAGCAATCCTCGGGCCTTTGATTTTTGCGAATTCTTTTGCCTGCCGGTCAGGGCGTGTTGTTGCCCTGGCCGAGAATGCTCTTGGCGATGTTGGCGCCCGAGGTGCCGCCGGAGAGCAGCTGCTGCAGGAAGGTGAGATCCTTGCCGCCCGTCGGGGTGGTGCGCGAAATCGTGTCGAAGACCTTGCCGTCCTGCAGCGCGTAATTTGCCTTGCGCTCGATCACGCCGTCCTTGTTGAAATAGATGGCGAGAATGTTCTGCTCGACTAGCGTCGGCTTCATGAAGGCGGCGCGGCGCACGCGCTTCTGCGAGATGTAATAGAACACCTCGTTGCCGAAGGTCGCAGTGGTGGAGGGCGTGCCCATGGTCAGCAGAACCTGTTCGCGGCTGGAGCCTTCCGGGATCAGCTGGAGCGACTGCTCGTCCATGACGTAGCCGTTGTGGAACACGTCGGTGGTGCTGGTGCAGGCGGAAAGCAGGCCGGATGCGAGCACGATTGCGATGGCCGTCTTGCTCAGAATTTTGCCGTGACTTGCGGATTTCTGCTTGCTCAACTGCTTTTCCCCGACTGCGATCATGAATGGCACCTTCCGGCATTGCGTGGTGCACAGTGTCTGTGCACATGATTGTGTCAATCCGGGGACGGAAAATCCCGATCACCCCCCAAATTCAATGCTTTCCCGGTCTTTTGGAACTCCTCCGGTTCTCTTCGACTGTTTCAGCCGAAAGACGAACGTGACCGCGACAGCATTGCAATTCGTGGATGCTTCGGTAAACCAGCTTTGACGATCATGCAACAAGTGCGAGGGGCGGTAAGTGAATTCACCGGTCACGTTCGGAAAAAAACGATGATATTCGGGCTGTTCAAGAAGAAAAACAACAATCGCGCCATAGTAGACCGGCAATATGAGACCTTGACGGCGGCCGCCCGCACGCCCGGTTTTTATCTCGATCTCGGCGTTCCCGATACCGTGATGGGCCGTTTCGAGATGCTGTCGGTCATCATGATTCTCTATTTCCGTCGCACCAAGTCCTCCGGGGTTAGCGGTCAGGAGATCGCGCAGGAGATCGTTGACGCCTTTTTTCAGGATATCGATCATTCCATTCGTGAACTCGGTATCGGTGACCAGGGCGTGCCGAAACGCATGAAGAAATTCGCCGGCATGTTTTACGGACGGCTCGAATCCTATGCGGCGGCGCTGGACGCATCCGACCCCGTTGCCCTTGCCGCAGCGCTTCGGCGCAATATATATCCGCAGGCAGACGAGACGGCGCCGGCGCTGGACGGGCTGGCGGGCTGGATGATGGAAGCCTCTTCGGCCCTTTCCGCCGTCTCCGAAGAAACAATAGCAACCGGAAGCCTGACGCTGCCCTTGCCTGGACGATGAGGTTCACCATGAACACGCGACACGCCGCAAATGACGACCTGCCTTTTTCCTATCCCGTAAAGGTAGGCCATATTTCCGCCAATCCCGTCAGGATTGGTCTGGAAGCCAACGCCGAGGAGCTGAAGGCGCTGGCGAAATTCTGGAATGTGGTTTCTGTCGAATATCTGAAGGCGGAATTGCAGGTTACCCGTTGGAAGAAGGACGGCGTGAAGATCAAGGGCGAGGTGCATGCGGCCGTGACCCAGTCCTGCGTCGTGACGCTGGAGCCGGTCACGAGCAAGATCGACGAGCCTGTTGAGCATATTTTTGTGCCGGAGGGATCGAAGCTGGCGCGGATGGTCACCAATGAGGAAGGCGAGATCGTACTCGACCCCGATGGTCCTGACATCCCCGACCAGTTCACCGGCGACAGCATCGATGTCGGCGCTGCGGTTGCCGAATTCGCTGCCCTGGCGATCGACCCCTATCCGCGCAAGCCGGATGCGGAATTTCCAGAAACCGCAGACAAGGAGCCGGAAGAAGAAAAGCGCCCGTCGCCTTTCGCCGCGTTAAAAGATTGGAAAAAAGACTGAATGGCCCGGTTGGGCTGAAATAATTTTATTGTAACAAAAGCCGGAAAAGGTATTTTCGCGCAAAATCCGCTTGAGTGGCGGCAAAAAGGATAAGGGACGAGTGATCAGAATTGCAATTGACGTCATGGGTGGCGATTTCGGCCCAGATGTTGCCATACCCGGTGCCGCCAAGGCGCTTGAACGGCACAACGATGTAACTTTTCTGCTCTACGGGCAGAAGAGCAAATGCGACCCCATTCTGGCACAATATCCCGCACTTCGGGAAAAGTCGGTCTTTCACGATTGTGAAGTCTCGGTCAGCATGGACGAAAAGCCGAGCCAGGCGCTTCGTCGCGGCCGCTACGTCTCCAGCATGTGGCGCGCCATCGAGGCCGTGAAGCTCGGCGAGGCGGATGTCGTCGTCTCCGCCGGCAATACCGGCGCGCTGATGGCCATGGCCAAATTCTGTTTGCGCACCATGGCGCGCGTGGAACGTCCGGCCATCGCCGGCATCTGGCCGACTTTGAAGGGTGAGAGCATCGTTCTCGATGTCGGCGCAACGATCGGTGCCGATTCCCAGCAATTGCTGGATTTCGCCCTGATGGGTGGTGCCATGGCGCGTGCGCTGTTCGATATCGACCGCCCGACCGTCGGCCTGCTGAATGTCGGCGTCGAGGAGGTCAAGGGTCAGGAAGAGGTGCGTGAGGCCGGGCGGCTGATCCGCGAGGCTGACCTCGGTACCATCGACTATCGCGGTTTCGTCGAAGGCGACGATATCGGCAAGGGTACCGTGGATGTGGTGGTGACCGAAGGTTTCACCGGCAATATCGCGCTCAAGGCCGCCGAAGGGACGGCACGCCAGATCACCACGCTGCTGCGTGAGGCGATTTCCCGCAGCTTCTTTGCGAAGATCGGTTATGTCCTGGCGAAAAGCGCCTTTGACGTGCTCAGGGAAAAGATGGACCCGCGCAAGGTCAATGGTGGCGTGTTTCTCGGCCTGAACGGCATTGTCATCAAGAGCCATGGCGGCACTGATGCCATCGGTTTTGCCTCCGCCGTGGATGTTGGCTACGACATGGTTCACAATGGCCTGACGGCCAAGATTGAAAATGATCTGAAAATTTACCACGCAAGACGGCTTCCGCCCCCGGCGCCCGAAGCTCTCGTGGCTGACGAGGAATAAGGGAATGATCCGCTCTATAGTCCGTGGTTTCGGGGCAGCGCTTCCGAAGCGTGTCATGACCAACAGCGAAATCGAAGGTGTCGTCGAGACATCCGACGAATGGATCGTGCAGCGCACCGGTATCCGGCAGCGCTATATCGCCGGCGAAGGCGAAACGACCGCTTCGCTCGGCGAAGCTGCGGCCCGTGCCGCGCTCGACAATGCCGGCCTGACCCCTGATGATATCGACCTCATCATTCTGGCGACCTCCACTCCGGACAACACCTTTCCGGCAACGGCGGTGAACATCCAGAATCGTCTCGGCATGACCCATGGTTTCGCCTTCGACATGCAGGCCGTCTGTTCCGGTTTCGTCTATGCCGTCTCGACCGCCGATCTTTATATTCGCGGTGGCATGGCCAAGCGCGTTCTGGTCATCGGCTCTGAAACATTCTCGCGCATTCTCGACTGGAAAGACCGCACCACCTGCGTTCTGTTCGGCGATGGCGCCGGCGCGCTTGTTCTGGAAGCTGGCGAAGGCGAGGGGACCTCTGACGATCGCGGCATCCTGACCGCGCAGCTGCGGTCCGACGGTTCGCACAAGGAAAAGCTTTATGTCGATGGCGGACCTTCCACGACAGGCACTGTCGGCCATCTGCGCATGGAAGGCCGCGAAGTATTCAAGCATGCCGTCGGCATGATCACCGACGTCATCGAGCAGGCTTTCGAAGCAACTGGCACGACGGCTGATGATCTCGACTGGCTCGTGCCGCATCAGGCCAACAAGCGCATCATCGACGGATCGGCGAAGAAGCTCAACATCGATCCGGAAAAGGTTGTCATCACCGTCGACAAGCATGGCAACACCTCGGCCGCATCCATTCCGCTGGCGCTGGCCGTTGCGGCAAGCGACGGTCGCATCAAGAAGGGCGATCTGGTCATGCTGGAGGCCATGGGCGGCGGTTTCACCTGGGGTGCGGTGCTGCTGCGCTGGTAACGGTAAATTCATTGCGCGGGCAGGCGTTGACGCGAAATCGGTTGTGTTTTTCGCAGTCGAGGCCTGATCCGTTGCGCCTGAGCACCCTGTCGTTGCGGCAAATCTGCACCAAGCGCCCTAAGCCCTTGCACTGATTGCCGAAAGCCTCAAATGAATCTGGAACAATCCCTTGACCGGTCGCCACAAGGGAAATAATCTCGGCGGCTCCTAGAGAAAAATTCAGACACGGTTTGTGGGGAAAAATGGCCGGGAAGACAGTGACACGCGCAGATCTTGCAGAATCTGTGTTTCGTAAAGTCGGGCTGTCCCGCACCGAATCCGCAGAACTGGTCGAGACGATCATCGACGAGATTTGCAACGCGATCACCCGTGGTGAGGTCGTCAAGCTTTCGTCCTTCGCGACCTTTCAGATCCGGGAAAAGAACGAGCGTATCGGCCGCAACCCGAAAACGGGCGAGGAAGTTCCGATTTCGCCGCGCCGGGTGATGACCTTCAAGGCATCGAATGTGTTGAAGCAGCGCATTCTCAAGGCGCACACAGCCCGCAAGGCCAAGCAAAAGGGCCAAAAGGCCGGGGCGTAAGCCGGCTGCGGCACGGCATTTTTGCCATATGGCAAGCCCTTTTCCCCATTCTTCTTGTGAACATGCTTGAATTTCAACGTGCAAGCCGTTGAAATCCGGTCGACTCGCATCATAATCAATTTTAGTAGTTGGTATCTTGCCGTAACGGGCATCGGCGTGAAGATCGGATACGGTTTTCGCGACGGTTGAATGTTCGGCGGGTGATAGGCGTTCTGTTCAGCACCGGCTGGATGCATGGCGCTCCAGGTCCGGATGGGAGTGGAAATTTGGACAAAAGCCCCGACGCGTTTCGGACCATCAGTGAAGTGGCGGATGAGCTGAACCTGCCGCAGCACGTGTTGCGTTTCTGGGAAACACGCTTTCCGCAGATCAAGCCGATGAAACGGGGCGGGGGCCGCCGTTATTACCGCCCTGACGATATCGACCTCCTCAAAGGCATTCGCCATCTTCTTTATGACCACGGTTATACCATCAAGGGCGTGCAGAAGCTGCTGAAAGCCAATGGCAACCGTTTCGTGGCGGCCATTGCCTCGGGTGATCTCGCGACCATGGAAGCCATCATGGCGGCGAGTGGTGAGAAGGAAGTCGCCGAACCGCGCGTCATCGATACCGATGGGGACGAGGTGGTCGGCCGCCCGAAGGCCAAGCCAAGCGGTCGTTTCTTCGGTTTCGGTGGTGGCAACAGCGATGCGGAAATATCGGTCGGCAAGTCGGGCATCGGCAAGGATGATCAGGCGCTGCTTCAGGAAGCCCTGTTCGATCTGCTCGAATGCAAGCGACTTCTCGATCAGGTTCGCTGATCGTTTATCCACAGGTCTGTTCGAGCATTTTCAGGAAAAGTGAACCGCGGTTCTCCGTCTGGAAACGCGTCAAAACAAAGAGTTAGAGCGTTTTCTCGATTCGAGGAAAACGCGAATGCTCTAAAATGCCAACCTTTCGGAAACTCCTTTGGCCGATAATGCGGCTCCGTAAAGAAGGAGTCCGATCGTGAGCAATCGAAAATCGACAGGGCGACGCCGCACGGCGAAGAAATCGGCTGGTGGCAGCGTCTGGCCCTGGGTGCTGATGCTTGGCGTCGTCGCCGGTGGCATTCAGGCTTACGAATATCGCGACAGTTTCCTGCCGCAACGCCATGTTGCGAAGGCGACACCCGCGACAACGAGTTCTCCAAAACTTGCAACCGCAGCAAAACGCGAAGTGGCCGCGCCGGAAAAAGTGGCGAGCATTCGGCCTGCATCGCCGGTTTCGCCCGGCAACGGGCCGGTGCCACCACGCTCCATCGCCATGCCCTCCACGTCTTCGCAGAGCCAGGTCGCAGCCATCCTACCGGAAACCCGTCCCACGGTCGAAAAAATCTCGATCGGTGAAAAGAGCGGTGCCTTTGCCTTTTGTGGCCGCTCCGGGCTTAACAATTGCGTGGCTGATGGCAACACCTTCTGGATGAAGGGCGTGAAAATGCAGCTCGCCGGCATCGAGGTTCCGCAGATCGACCGGGCGCGCTGCATGGAAGAACGCCAGCGCGGTTTCGTCGCCAAGGTCAGGCTTCGCGACATGCTGAATGCCGGCACCTTCGATGTTGCCTCTTCCGCAGGTGCCAGCGGGCAAGCCATGGAACGCAAACGGCTTTCGCGTTCGGGTGTCTCCTTTGCCGATCAGCTCGTACGCGAAGGACTGGCACATCCGGCATCTGCAAAAAATCAGTCCTGGTGTGGCTGAGGCCCCGTTGACCGCAACCGTTCTGCCTGTGTAGATGAGGCGCTGTCGGCATTCGGGATCGGAACTTTTTAGTCCTGCACCGAGTAATGACGAGGCAAGTTGCAGCGCCGGAGCCGGATTGGCAGGCGGCGCGGCAATGCGGACGTGGCGAAATCGGTAGACGCAGCAGACTTAAAATCTGCCGACCATTGGTCTTGCGGGTTCAAGTCCCGCCGTCCGCACCAACTTCCCTTTGATTTATTCCCCTACCTCAAGTCCTGAGCCGGCGTAAAAACGCCCGTTCACGTGCGCGTCATCTCTTCTTGAAAATCATCAAAAAGAACCTATTGACCTTGCCACGATGGGAAGCCCTATCTTTTTCGATATAAAGAAAAGAGGGGTCATACGCATGTCACAAACAGAGATCCGGGCAAGCCATCAGATTGCGATCGATGGCATGACATGCGCCTCCTGCGTCGGTCGTGTCGAGAAGGCGATTGCCAGGGTGCCGGGGGTTCTCAAGGCCTCGGTCAATCTCGCTACCGAGCGCGCCGATATTGCCTTTTCCGGCCCGCCCGATGTGATGGCTGTCATCGCAGCCGTGCGGAATGCGGGTTATGGCGTCGACGAAAAAACCATCGAACTCGATATTGAGGGCATGACCTGTGCCTCCTGCGTCGGACGCGTGGAGAAGGCGCTGAAGGCTGTCGCCGGTGTCTCCGGTGCAAGCGTCAATCTGGCCACGGAACGTGCCACCGTCCGCGTTGCTGGCAATACCGTCTCTGCCGCCAGACTGGCGGAAGCAATCAGCCAGGCTGGCTACAAGGCAAGCGAAATCGCCACGGACAAAGCCAAGGGTGATGAGCCGGACCGGCGCGAAGCCGAATTGCGCGGTCTGAAAATCAGCCTCGCCGTTGCCGTTGCCCTGACACTGCCGGTCTTCGTGCTGGAGATGGGTTCGCATCTGGTTCCCGCCATCCATGATTTCGTGATGGAAACGGTCGGCATGCGGGAAAGCTGGTATCTGCAATTTGCGCTGACCACGCTTGTTCTTTTCGGACCCGGTCTGCGCTTCTTCGAAAAGGGCATACCCGCACTTCTGCGGCTTGCACCCGACATGAATTCGCTTGTCGTGCTGGGCACTGCCGCCGCCTGGGGATTTTCGGTGGTCGCCACTTTCCTGCCGGAAATTCTGCCGCGTGGCACGGCCAATGTCTATTATGAGGCGGCGGCCGTTATCGTCACGCTCATCCTGCTCGGCCGTTTTCTCGAGGCGCGCGCCAAGGGTCGCACCAGCGAGGCGATAAAGCGGCTGGTCGGCCTGCAGGCCAAGTCGGCCCGCGTCCTGCGCAATGGCGAAACCGTCGATGTGCCGTTGCAGGACGTACAGACCGGTGACGTGATCGTTGTTCGTCCGGGCGAAAAGGTGCCCGTCGATGGCCTGGTAATCGATGGCTCCTCTTATGTCGATGAATCGATGATAACGGGTGAACCGATCCCGGTGACGAAAACCGCAGGTTCCGAGGTTGTCGGCGGCACGGTCAACCGCAACGGCTCCTTCACCTTCCGCGCCACCAAGGTGGGCGCAGATACGCTGATCGCCCAGATCATCCGCATGGTCGAGGAAGCGCAGGCCGACAAGCTGCCCATTCAGGCGCTGGTGGACAAGGTGACCAACTGGTTCGTGCCGGCGGTGATGCTGGCTGCACTCGCCACATTCATCGTCTGGTTCGTGTTCGGGCCGGACCCTGCTTTGACCTTCGCGCTTGTCAACGCTGTTGCAGTCCTCATCATCGCCTGTCCCTGCGCCATGGGCCTTGCCACGCCCACCTCTATCATGGTCGGCACCGGCCGTGCCGCCGAAATGGGTGTGCTGTTCAGGCGCGGCGATGCGCTCCAGACGCTGCGCGATGCCGATGTCATCGCCGTCGACAAGACCGGCACGCTGACGCTCGGCAAGCCGAAACTGGTGCATTTCACCACGACTGAGGGGTTCGACGCGGATGAAGTGCTGCGCCTCGTTGCTTCACTCGAAAACCGTTCCGAACATCCGATCGCTGAGGCAATCGTTGAGGCTGCGAAACATGGCGGCCTGACGCTTGCCGATGCGGAGGGCTTCGAGGCCACCCCCGGTTTCGGCGTGGCGGCGATAGTCGATGGCCGCAAGGTCGAAGCGGGTGCGGATCGCTTCATGACGAAGCTCGGTTACGATGTTTCCATGTTCGCCGGCGATGCTGAACGGCTGGGCAGGGAAGGGCAGTCGCCGCTTTATGCCGCCGTCGATGGCAGGTTGGCCGTGATCATTGCTGTTGCCGATCCGGTAAAGCCGACGACGCCGGAAGCAATCGCGGCGCTGCATGCGCTGGGTCTCAAGGTCACGATGATTACCGGCGACAACCGCCGCACTGCCGAAGCCATCGCTCGCCGTCTTGGCATCGATGAGGTGGTGGCGGAAGTGCTGCCGGACGGCAAGGTCGAGGCCGTGAAGAGACTGGCCGCTGGCGGGCGACGCGTCGCCTTTGTTGGCGATGGTATCAACGATGCGCCGGCGCTTGCTGCGGCCGATGTCGGCCTTGCCATCGGCACGGGCACGGATGTCGCGATTGAAAGCGCCGATGTGGTGCTGATGTCGGGCGATCTTCGCGGCGTTGCCAATGCCATCGCGCTCTCCAAGGCGACCATCCGCAATATCGGCCAGAACCTGTTCTGGGCCTTCGCCTACAACGCTGCACTCGTTCCCGTCGCGGCCGGAATATTGTATCCTGTCAACGGCGTTCTGCTCTCGCCTGTCCTTGCCGCCGGAGCCATGGCGCTTTCCAGCGTATTTGTCCTGACAAATGCGCTGCGCCTGAAAAGCTTCCGTGCGCCGCTGGTGGACAAAGCGGCTGGCATGCAGCTCGCAGCGGCCGAATAGGAGGGCGGATATGATGACGCCTGGCAACACAATCTATCTGCCGCAGATCGGACGCAGCATCATGGCGGCGCAAGGCGAGACCGTGCTTCAGGCCGCGCTTGCGGCAGGCATCACCTATCCGCACGGCTGTCGCATGGGCCGCTGCGGGGCCTGCAAATCGCACCTCGTTTCGGGCGAGATCGATCTTCTCAAGCACACGCCATTTTCATTGACCGAAGAGGAAAAGGCGGAAGGCCTGACGCTCGCCTGCCGCGCCGTGCCGCTAAGCGACGTGACGATCGGCTGGCTCAACGGTGAGGACGAATTTGCCGATATTCCGACCGGCCGCTTTGAGGGCGTGGTGGCGGAAGCCGTGGATGCGACACATGATATCAAGCTCATCCGCATCAGGCTCGGCGATCGCGCGCAGTTTACCTTCAAACCCGGTCAATATGTGCGCCTGCTTTACCCGGACTGTTCGCCGCGCGACTATTCCATCGCCAGCCGGATCGACGAAGAGTTGATCGAATTCCACATCCGGCATGTGCCGGGCGGCCTGACAAGCGGCCATATATTCGCGCAGGCCAAGGCGGGCGATCCTGTCACTTTGGTGGGGCCTTTCGGCTCGTCATTCCTGCGGGAAAAACATTGTGGGCCAATCCTTGGCATTGCCGGCGGCTCGGGTCTGGCACCGGTCAAGGCGGTTGTCGAGGCTGCTCTCGCAACGGGGGAAATGACGGGCCGGGATCGCCCCATCCATGTCTATTTCGGCGCCCGCGCCCTGCGCGATCTTTATATGGTCGAGTATTTCGAAGCGCTTACCGCGCGCCACGGCAATCTGAGTTTCGTTCCGGTTCTCTCCAATGAGCCACATGCGCAGATGCGGTGCGGTTATGTCGGCAACGCGGTGGCGGATGATTTTGACGACCTTGACGGCTGGAAAGCCTATCTCGCGGGCCCGCCGGCGATGATCGAGGCAACCGTGCAGCAACTGGTGGCGCGGGGCATGCGCACCGCCGACATTCATGCAGACGTGTTTTTCACCCCGGACAGATAGGAGCAGGATCCATGAATATCGGCACAGCCGCCACCGCCTCAGGTGTTTCTGCGAAGATGATCCGTCATTACGAGATGATCGGTCTGATCAAATCGGCAAACCGCACGGATTCCGGATATCGGGTCTATACGGCCAATGATCTGGAGACGCTGCGTTTCATCAGGCGTGGACGCGACCTTGGTTTCTCGATCGAAAAGATCAGGCAGTTGATGACGCTGTGGCGCGATCCCGGTGGTGCGTCCTGCGATGTAAAACGCATCGTCATGGAGCATGTCGTGGATCTGGAAGCGAAGATGCATTCGCTCCGCGACATGGCCGACACGCTTCGAAATCTCGCAACCTATTGCCCCGACAATGGCGAGCCGGATTGCCCGATCATTCAGGATCTGGCGCAATCGGAAGATCCTGATTTTGTTCCGGTGGCGGTTGTACCCAAGCGCTCCGGAATGCTGAAGGGCGCCTCCGGCGTGGCGACGGAATTGTCGCGTCTCATGAAATAAACAGCCGTTCCCATCGGGAATTGATCGTCGATTGCAGCAAATGCCAATTGTGGTGAAGGAAACCGGGCCATGTGGATACAGATATTGCAACGCTTCCTTATTCTGTGCCTGATGCTGACGATCGTTTCCGTCATCGCGTTTCTTTTGCCCTATATGGCGGGTGGCGATCCGGCCCGCACCATCCTGTTTTCCCGCATGCGCGATACCGCGCTAGATCCGCATGCGGTCGAGGCGCTGAGAGTAAGCCTCGGGCTCGACCGGCCGCTCTATGTGCAATATTTCGCATGGCTCTCAAACGCGCTGCGCGGCGATCTGGGCTTTTCCTTCACCAGCAGCCAGCCGGTGGCCGGTGAGCTTCTGCGCTCCCTCGGCGTGTCGGTAACGCTGGCGCTGACGGCGCTGGCAATCGCGGTCGCCGTTGCCTTGCCGCTCGGCACGCTGGCGGCGATGCGCCCGGGCGGGCGGCTCGACAATTTCGCGACACTGATGATCCAGACCTTCGTTGCGACGCCGGAATATTGGTTCGCGCCCATGTCGGCGCTGGTCTTTGCGCTCTATCTCGGCTGGTTGCCGTCGGCGGGATGGGACAGCTGGCGTTCCCTGGTGCTTCCCGCCTTGACCCTGACGTTGCGCCCGCTCGCTTACTTCACGCAGGTGACACGCGCAGCAATGGCCGAGGTTCTGCGCGCGCCCTATATCACCGCCGCCCGCAGCCGGGGTCTCGGTATGCATAGCACGGTCCTGCGGCACGGTGTCCGCAACGGCTCGCTGCCCGTCGTCACCTTCTTTGCATTGTGGCTCGCGGGCCTGCTTGGCGGCTCAGTGGTCGTGGAAGTCATCTTTGCCATCCCAGGCATGGGGCGGCTTCTTTATGACGCCGTGGTCAATCGCGACATCCCGATGCTGCAGGGTGGTTTCATCTGCATCGTCGCCCTGTCCATCCTGATCAATACCCTGGCCGACGGCTTTTATGTCCTGATCAATCCAGCAATGCGAGGTCACAATGACCATTAGCCAGTTCCCGAGCGCGCCGGTAGCCGCCTTGCCCCTGAGCAACACGCCCCTGAGCAATACGCCCATGACCAACACGCCAATGACCGCTACCCCCAAGCGCCCGTCGGCCTTCAGCCGGTTCACGGACTTCATCAGCCGGCGGCACTGGACCTTCTATGCGGGTTCGGCGATCTTTCTCGTCATCATCCTGCTGCTGGTCATCGCGCCATGGATATCGCCCTATAATCCCGCACAGCAGAACCTTCGCCTGCGGCTGAATGCGCCAGGCGCCACCTACTGGCTGGGAACGGACCATCTCGGCCGCGACGTGCTCAGCCGGTTGCTGATCGGCGGCCGTTTCACGGTCACGATTGCCGCCATCACCGTCATTCTCTCGGTCGCCATCGGCACCTTTGTCGGCATCATCAGCGGCCGCAGCCGCGGTATCCTCGACGAAGTCCTGATGCGCGTGGTCGACCTGCTCATCGCCATTCCGGACGTGGTGATTGCCATCTTCCTCGTCGCCATATTCGGGCCGGGATATGGAACCCTGATCGCATCGCTGACGATTGTCGGCTGGACACCCTTTGCGCGTCTGGCGCGCGGGCTGACGCTGTCGATCAATTCCCGCGAATATATCCGCGCGGCGGAAGTGCTTGGCTGCACGCGGCGCTTCATCATCTTCCGGCATATCATTCCGAACACGATCTGGCCGATTGCGGCCGTGGCGTTCCTGCGTTTTGGCCACAAGCTGATCACGGTGGGCGGCCTGTCGTTTCTGGGTCTCGGCGTGCAGCCACCGGCCGCCGACTGGGCGCTGATGCTGGCCGATGCACAGGCCTATGCGGAGCGCATGCCCATTCTCGTCATCGCACCCGGTCTGGCGATTTTCCTGTCGGCGCTGAGCGTGACCTGGATCGGCCACGGGCTGAACCTGGAGACCAAAAAACAGAATGGTCATTGACGCCTGTCGGCAGGTAGTGGCCGGCTTGATCATCGTCAAACATAGCTGAGGCAAAGGAACTGGAAGGAGAGTAATATCGTCTGAAGCCGCATGAAAATACGCAAATGCCTCCGATTCAATAAAAATAAGGGGAACTCTTATGAATATCGAAGGACAAACGCATGCCATTACGGCCCTGTCTCCCGAATGCGCACCGCTTCTGGAAATAGAGGACCTGCACGTTTCGGTGCCGGCGCAAAATGGCCGAAAATTTGTCATTTCTGGCCTCACGCTTTCCGTCAATGCCGGTGAAGTGGTCGCACTCGTCGGCGAATCCGGTTCCGGCAAGAGCATGACGGCCCTGTCGCTGATGCGGCTTTTGCCGCAGGGCGCGGAAATCAATTCCGGTCGCATTTCCTTTGCCGGGCGCGATATCCTCGCGCTTTCATCGTCCGAACTCGATGCGCTGCGTGGCGCCGATATAGGCATGCTGTTCCAGCAGCCACAGGCCATGCTTGATCCGACCAGCCGGGTGAAGACGCAGGTTGCCGAGCCGCTGTGGGTCCATCGCAAGATGAGCCGGAGTGCTGCGCTCAACCGGGTCGTCGGTCTCCTGTCGGATGTCGGCATTCCAGACCCATCGGCGCGGGCGCAATGTTTCGCGCATGAGCTTTCCGGCGGCATGGCGCAACGTGTCATGATTGCCGCGGCACTCTCGGGCAATCCGCAACTGCTGATCGCCGATGAGCCGACGACGGCTCTTGATGTCACCGTCCAGGCACAGATATTGCGCCTGCTTGATGACGAACGCCGCAAGCGTCGACTCGCCACCCTGTTGATCACCCATGATCTGTCGGTGGTTGCCGCTTTCGCAGACAGGATTGCGGTGATGTATGCCGGCCGCATCGTCGAGGAGGGGCCGACACAGGCGATCCTCAAGGCGCCGCAACATCCCTATACAAAGGCGCTGATCAGCTGCTCGCTTCTGACCACCGACAGCGAGGGACAGTTGCTGACGATCCCCGGATCAAGCTCGCAGGCCCATGACATGTCCTGCGGTTGCCGGTTTCATCCGCGCTGCGCGCTTGCCAAGTCGGAGGGTATGGGCAGCCGGTGCATGGCGTCGGAACCGGATCTGAATGCATTGCCGGAAGGGCGCAAGGCGCGGTGCTGGGCGGTCGGTGAGGATCATGCCGGCGACCATACCAGCCACGCGGTCTGCTGAAGGAGGGTATGATGCAATTGACAGCTGTAAAACAGACCCCGCCATCGGTCGATAGCGACACTCGCCCCTATGTGGTCGCGAAGAACCTCTGCAAATATTATCCGATATCCGGCCTCGGTCACCGGGTGGTGAAATCGGTCGACGATGTGTCCCTGACCATCGGCGAAGGGGAAGTGCTCGGCCTTGTCGGCGAATCCGGATGCGGTAAAAGCACCGTCGCCGGGCTGATCACCCGGATGACCCACGCGACCAAAGGCGAGGTCAGCATCGGCGAACACGACATATTGCACATGCAGGGCGAGACGCTGCGGCGCATGCGCCGGGTCGTGCAGCTGGTGTTTCAGGACCCATATTCCGCGCTCGATCCGCGCATGCGCATCGGGCAAAGCATGGAAGCGCCGCTCGCCCAGCACGGCATCGGCACCCGTGAAGAACGCACGGCGCGTGTGTTCAGGATGCTGGAAGAAGTTGGTCTCGATGCATCGTTTTTCGATCGTTATCCGAGCCAGTGTTCCGGCGGGCAGTTGCAGCGCGTCGTCATCGGGCGTGCACTTCTGCTCAATCCAAGCTTCCTTGTCTGCGACGAACCGACCTCGGCGCTCGATGCATCCATGCGCACGCAGATACTCAACCTGCTGATGGACATGAAACGCCGCCATGGTCTGACGGTTCTGATGATTTCCCACGACCTTCGCGTGGTGCGTTATCTCTGCGATCGCATCGCGGTGATGTATCTCGGCCGGATCGTTGAAATCGCCGACCGGGAAGAGCTCTTTCGTGCGCCGAAACATCCCTACACCAAGGCTTTGATCGCTTCATCGATGCTGGATGAAACCGGCCTTTATGCGCCTGAAATGCTGCTGGACGGCGATTTGCCCAGCCCGCTCAATCCTCCCAGCGGCTGCAAATTTCACACCCGCTGCAAATATGCGACGCCGATTTGCAGTGAAAAAGAGCCGGTTCTGGAGGGCGTCGCGGGCGCGCATTTCGCCCGTTGCCACCATTGGCGTGAATGGGGTTGAAACATGAAGCAGTTGCGGTTTTGTGCTTTGGTAAAAACAGATGAATCGTGTGTCTGAGGTTTAATATCGGAATTAAATTCCGAGTATAGAGCATTAAAATAAATAATATTCAGATGGATATTCGTCGAATATCCACTGGATATTCTTTTGTCTTCTGACTTGAGAAAGTTTAATCGGGAATTTTATGAAAATAAGTGAATTGTGAGCGTTATCATCAAAAATAAAAGGGGAATATTCTATGATGAAGCACGCACTTTTGGCGACTTGCGCCATCGTGACTGCGTTTGGAGCCGATGCGGCTAAGGCCGGCACGATTACCTATGACGATAATTTCGGGGTGAAGACCGGCTGGCAGATGGCATCCGACGATGCCTATCTCGGCTCCCGTGCAGGTTGTTTCGAAAGCCTGATACGTGTTGGCTACGACATGAAGCTGGAGCCGAGTCTGGCTGAATCCTGGGCGCAGACCGGCCCCAAGGTATGGGAATTCAAACTGCGCAAGGGCGTCAAGTTCCAGAACGGCGAAACGCTCGATGCCAAGGCCGCAGTTAATGCGCTTACCAATCTTTTGCAGGCCCCGGTTCCGGCCCGTGCCTTTTCACCCAAGCTGATTGCTGCCGTCGAAGCGGCCGGCGATGATACCGTGAAGATAACGACGATCGAGCCATCGGTGTTGCTTCCGGCGCAGATGGCGAGCCCCGCAACCTCCATTCTCGCGCCATCAGCCTATAAGGACGGCAAGGTCGATCCAGTGGGAACCTGTACCGGACCTTTCAAGATCACGGAGGTCGATCCGAGCCAGCATATGATGCTGACCGCCAATCATGATTATTGGGGCGGCATGCCGAAACTTGCGGGTGGCCGCGTGAATTTCGTGCCCGATGCCGACACCCGCGCCACCCAGGCAAGAACCGGGGAAGCACAGATTTCGCGCCTCGTTCCGCCATGGACCGTGAAGACCATCGAATCAACCGACGGCGTCAAGGTCGCGCCCATCCCGTCGCCCCGCATCACGGAGCTGTTGCTGAACAATTCCAGGCCGCCTTTCGACAATCTCAAGGTGCGGCAGGCAATCCAGGCCGCCATCGATACCGGTGGCATCGCCGACAGCATCTATGAAGGTGCGGTGAAAGGCGCCGTCATGCCCTTTGCCGCGGGTGAGCCATGGGCTGCAAAAGAGGGCAAGCCTGCCTATGACGTGGAAAAAGCCAAGGATTTGCTGAAGGAAGCGGGCATTGCACCCGGCAGCCTAAAGGTGACGCTGCTTGCCTATACGGCAAAGACGGAACTGAAGGATGTCGCGGCGATCATTCAGGCGCAGTTGCAGGAACTCGGCATCAAGGTTGATGTCCGCGTTGCCGATTACAGCGCGATCGAACCCGACCTTCTGGCCGGCAAGTTCGATATGGCGCTGCTGTCGCGCGGTTATGCCACGGATGTTGCCGAACCCGCCGGTTTCCTGAATGCCGATTATACCTGCGGCGGCAGCTATAACATCTCGCATTATTGCAATGAGGCGACCGACAAGCTGATCAAATCCGCCTACGCGACGGCCGAACCCGCCAAGCGTTATGAGATTTACAGCGAAGCGGCGCAGAAGATTTACGACGAAGCCGTCTCCGTCTTCCTTATCCATGAGACGGTCTTCGACGCCTATTCCGCCAAGCTCGAAAATTACAAGCCGCATCCGCTCAACTACTTCGTCATGACCAAGGATCTGGCGACAAAGTAAGTTGGCGGGATTTGGCCGAAAAATAGAAGCCCGGCTCGAAAGAGCCGGGCCTTTATTATGATACGAATGCAGGACTCTTTCCGTCATCATGCCGATGATGCAGCGTCGCTCAATCGTCACTCGTGCAGGACTTATTTGCAGCCTCAAAGCATGTGCGACAGCAGCTCTTAGCGTCAGATGCGATATGGCCGATGCGCGGCGAAAAGGCGATTTCCAGAAGTTGAAGAACTTCCACCGTCATCCCTCGATCAAAAAGGGAGAGCGCATCCGCCGTCTGGGGGAGGTAAGCGTGACGAACGTTTTGAAGTATCACTTACGTCAGCGTGAAGCGAGCAGGGCGATCCGGCGGCAGCTGCGATAAAGCGCCGCCGGTCTCTTTTCAGTTCAGGCGCGTGCTTCCGGCGTATAGCCCGCAGCGGTGATGATTTCGGCGATACGCGCGACATCGGAGACGCCACCGACCACAACGGTGCGGCTTGCAGGATCGGCATGCACGGCAGCACCGGGAACGGTCTTTTCGATCGCGCCCTTGATCACACCGGCGCAGTGACCACAGGTCATGTCTTCAACGTGAAAGGAAAGATCTGCGCCGACAGGGGCAGCAGTGGTGGTTTCGTGGTGGTGCTGATGGCCATTGCACATAGGCTGTTCTCCATGGTTTGGAATTCTAACAGGGAGAGCCTGGACTATTCCAACGTGGGAAGGTCAAGCGCTTTATTTGCACTGATGCAGCGATCTCAGCTCTTCCAGAAAATCGGCATCAGCAGCACCAGAACGGTGAGGATTTCCAGACGTCCGAGCAGCATCATCACTGAGAGCAGATAAAGCGCCGGGTCGCTGATCGTGGAGAAATTGCCGACAGGCCCGATGATCGGGCCGATGCCGGGGCCGACATTGGCAAGCGCTGTTGCAACACCCGAAGTGGCGGTGAGGAAATCATAACCCATCAGGCTCATGGCAAGGCTGCCGGCGATCCACAGGGCGATGAAGCAGCTGATGAACAGGAAGATGGTGCGGATTGTTTCCGGATCGACCACCTGCTGGCCGTATCGCACCGAATAGACGGCGTTCGGGTAGATCAGCTTCTTCAGCCCGGCCCGCGCCACATTGAAGATGATGAGAAAACGATAGGCCTTGATACCGCCCGCCGTCGAGCCGGAACAGCCGCCCATGAAGGTGGCGAAAAAGGCGACAACGACAACGAAGGGACCCCAGAGCGTATAATCGTCGCTGGCAAAGCCGCCGGTCGACAGGATCGAGGTCATGTTGAAGAAGGAATGGCTGAGCGCTTCATCCAGCGGCACGCCGTTTCTAAGGTGGTGATAAACGCCGACCGCAATCGAAATCGCACAGAGATAACCGAGGAAGACGGCGATCTGCGGATCGCGCAGCGTTTCCAGCCGGCGACGCACGGCAAGCAGGATCATGACAGAAAAGGGCAGGCTGCCGAAGATCAGGAAGATGGTGGCGATCCACAGCAGCGCGGTATTGTCGAAATAGGCGAAGGAGGCGTCATGGGTGGAAAAACCACCGGTCGCGACGGTCGACATGGCATGGTTGAGGGCATCGAAATGCGACATGCCGGCAAAGTCGAAAGCCACCGTGCAGGCAATCGTCATGACGATATAGATCGCCACGAAAGCCTTGGTGAAGCTTGCCAGCCGCGCGAAGGGCCTGTCGTTACCGGTGTCGGAGGATTCCATGCGGAAAAAGGTCATGCCACCGACGCGCAGCAGCGGCAGGATGAACAGGCCGAGCGCGACGATACCGACGCCGCCGAGCCAGCAGAGCAGCGACCGCCAGAGAAGAATGCCCTGCGGCGCATTGTCGAGGCCGGAAATCGCGGTCGATCCGGTGGTGGTGATGGCGGAGACGGATTCGAATATCGCCTGACCGAGCGTCAGGTCGAGCTTGGAAAGATAAAGCGGCACGGCCCCCACCAGCGAAAATACCAGCCAGAGCAGGTTGACGAGCAGGAAGCCGAAACGTTTGTTGAAAGAGGCGATCGGTCCGCGGGTCGCCAGCGCGCAGGCCAGCGCAAAGCCGCCGCACATGAAGCCGGAAAGCGCAAACACCATCCAGTCGTCATTGCCGTAATAAAGGTCGGTAAGCGCCGGCAGGAACATGGCCGTTGCAAGGTAGAGCCCGAAGATGGACGCTACATAGATGACGGAGCGCAGAAGGTTGCTGTTCAAGAGATGAAACCCAGAGTTCGTGGCCGCGCTGAAATGAGTCTTTGTCTCCGACGCCTTCCTATGGCATAGCGGGTGCCATTATGAATTTCAATGGATTGACTATCGTGGACAAGCAGCTTGTGGAAGCAGCGCGGCGGGAAGTGCGGGAAATATTCCCGGAAACGCCGTTGCAGTTGAATGAACATCTCAGCCGTCGGTATGGCGCGTCGATTTGGCTGAAGCGTGAAGATCTGTCCCCGGTCCGTTCCTACAAGATTAGAGGCGCATTCAACTTTCTCCGCAAGGCGGTGGCCAAGGCCGGCAAGGACAAGGTTTTCGTCTGTGCGTCCGCCGGCAACCACGCCCAGGGCTTTGCTTTCGCCTGCCGCCATTTCGGCGTTCACGGCGTGGTTTTCATGCCGGTGACGACACCGCAGCAGAAGATCGAAAAAACCCGCATCTTCGGCGGAGAATTCATCAAAATCCGGCTGGTGGGCGATATATTCGACCAGTGTTATGCAGCCGCGCGTCAGCATGTGCAGGACAATGACGGTTACATGGTACCGCCGTTTGACCATGAGGATATTATCGAGGGTCAGGCGACGGTCGCCGCCGAGATCATGGATCAGCTTCCGGAAGGCACGAAGCCGGATATCGTCGTCATGCCGGTTGGCGGCGGCGGGCTTTCGGCCGGCCTCACGGGTTTCCTCGCCGGCACCGTCAGTAAGGAGAACTTCGTGTTCTGCGAGCCGGAAGGCGCGCCGAGCCTGAAAAAGAGCCTTGAACGCGGCGAACCGGTGACGCTGAACAAGGTCGATAATTTTGTCGATGGCGCGGCCGTCGCCCGCATCGGCGATCTGAATTTCAAGGCGTTGAAGGATTTTCCCGCCGAGCAGGTCATGCTTATCCCGGAAAATGCCATCTGCGTGACGATCATTGAAATGCTGAACCTTGAGGGCGTGGTGCTGGAGCCCGCCGGCGCACTGGCGATCTCCGCACTCGAAAAGCTTGGCCGCGAGAGGCTGGAAGGCAAGACGGTCATCGCCGTCGTTTCCGGCGGCAATTTCGATTTCGAGCGCCTGCCGGATGTCAAGGAACGCGCCATGCGTTACACCGGCGTCAAGAAATATTTCATCCTGCGCCTGCCGCAGCGCCCCGGCGCGCTGCGCGATTTCCTCAATCTGCTCGGCCCGGACGATGATATCGCCCGCTTCGAATATCTGAAGAAATCGGCCCGCAATTTCGGCTCGATCCTGATCGGTATCGAGACCAACGCGCAGGAGAATTTCGCAGGGCTTCTGGAGCGCTTCGAGGCCGCAGGCCTTGGTTATGAGGATATTACCGAAAACGAAATCCTGTCGAACCTGATCATCTGATCGGGGACGAACGACAGGGAAGGGCGGAGCATATCCGCTCTTCAAATGCGAGATAGATCAGGGAGTGAAAACCATGGCATCGTTTTTTTCCAAAATCCTTTCGGCCTTCGGTTCCGGCCAGTCGTCCGACGCACCGCAGAAGACGGCGCAGGTGGAGCCGCATGCGCATGGCGACTATCTGATCTATGCGACGCCATTGAAGGAAGGCGGCCAGTTCCGCTTGGCCGGCCGCATCGAGAAAAAGGCTGGCGAGGAAGTGCTGGTGCATGAATTCGTGCGCGCCGATGTCTTCAGCAGCATGGATGATGCGGTGGAGTTCACGATCCGCAAGGCGAAGCTGATCATCGACCAGAACGGTTCATCGCTTTTCCCAGGAAAATGATGACGTTTTCTTACTCTCCAAATTAAGATTCCGTTGGTTGCTTAGGCCTATCGTCCTTGAAGGGCATGGAGTTGCGCCGATAGACCGGCGTGATGTGGATCGATAGGGCGTGTGCCGATGCAATGGGCAAATCTGGCCCTCTTCCTTACGGAGGCCATCGTCTATTTTTCGGTAATGACGGCATTCCTTCATTACCGGCATATTCTCGGCATCGGTGTTTTTCTCACCGCGCTGGGTGTCATGCATTTCATGGAAACCTATCTGGCCGCCGTCTTTTATGTCGGCCTGCCTTTCGGCGTGGCCTCGCCGGGTTCCTCCATCCTTTTTGCCGGCAAATTGATGATGATCCTCATGCTTTATATGCGCGAGGATGCGGCGGTCGTGCGCCAGCCGATCTACGGCCTGCTGCTCGGCAATATATTGACCGTCATCATGGCGCAGATCATCCGGTTTCATCAGACGGTGGCGATCGTCCCCGGGCAGTCGGTCGATACCGGCTTTCTTGATGAGATGGGCGTGCTGATGGTCTGGGGCACCAGCATTCTTTATGTCGATGCCATCGCCATCATCCTGCTTTACGAAAAGCTGGGGCGGTATTTGCAGCGCCACATCGTGCTGCGCTTCGCGATCTGCGGCGTCGTCATCTTAAGCTTCGATCAGGCGGCTTTTTACGGGGCGTTGCGATATTTGTTCGATGCGCCGGTCAATGTCTTCTACGATGGCTGGAAGGCGAAGATGGCTGCGGTTGGCATCTATTCGGTCTTGTTCGCCCTCTATCTCGGTCTGACATCGACCAAGGGGCGTTTCCTGACACGCCGCAGCGTTGCCGATGTCTTCAACGACCTCACTTTCAGGGAACGCTACGAGGAGCTTCTGTCCCGCTCGGGTCGCGACATGCTGACTGGCGTGTCGGACCGCGCCCGCATGGAACTCGATGCGCCCTCGGTCGTCGTGGAGTGCCTGGAGAAACAGCGGCCGGTCAGCGTGCTGATCGTCGATATCGATCATTTCAAGACCGTCAACGATACTTTCGGCCACCTGCAGGGCGACGAGATATTGCGGGACTTCGCCGCCGTGCTGAAACGCAGCGTACAGCCGCATGGACATCTATACCGCTTCGGTGGCGAGGAATTCGTGGCACTCCTGCCGGCAATGGCACATGAGGCGGCGCTAGCCTTTTCCGCGGGGCTGCGGGTGGCGATCCTGGCGGATCTGCGCCGCCCTGACGGTTCGCCGCTGACGGTCAGCATTGGCGTCGCCACGGCCTTTGAGGACGGGCAGCTTTTCCGCGCGCTTTTATCGGAAGCCGATGCGCGGCTGTATGCGGCAAAAAATAACGGCCGGGATCAGGTCCACGGCCGTTTTGGAATGTGGGTCGGCTGAGACCGGCATCCTGCCGGCATCAGCCTGCCATTCTCTATGCCTCAGGCGGCCTGTGCCAGTTCGGCAACCTTCGCGCCGGCGGCGGCAATGGCTTTCTCGACGGCTTCCGGGCCGAATGCCAGACCTTCGACATAGATCACTTCCACGTCGGTCATGCCCATGAAACCGAGAACGGTCTTGAGGTAAGGAACGGCATGGTTCATCGATACGGCAGGGCCTTCGGAATAAACGCCGGCAGCGGCAAGCACGATATAGACCTTCTTGCCCTTGGCGAGGCCTTCCGGACCGGTTTCGGTGTAGCGGAAGGTCTGGCCGGCGCGGGCGACATTGTCGATCCACGACTTCAGGCCGGAATAGATGTTGAAGTTGATGAGGCCGGTGCCGATGACGACGGTGTCGGCAGCCATAAGCTCGGCAACCAGCTTGTCGGAATATTCAGCTGCAACCGCTTCTTCAGCGGTGCGCTGGTCGGCCGGCTTGCGGATTGCAGCCGTCTTGACGGTGTCGAGGTGCGGAATGGGATCGGCGGCGAGATCGCGGTGGACAAGGGTATTCGCCGCCGACTTGGCCTTCAGCTTGTTCGCGAGTTCACCGGAAAACTTGTTCGAAACCGATTCGTCGCCACGCGGGCTGGAGGTGATGAGCAGAATGTTGGACATGGTCTTTTCCTTGCATGCAATGGGTTTGACGGGGTGCCTTGGGAGGGCGTGAAACAGCTACGGGCGCTTTCGTGGCCCCTATATGAAAAATTACGGCCATCAAGAAAACTGTGATAATGTGGAAGTAATCTATCGATGAAATGGATGGGACATGGACGCGAACCCCACACTCGACCAGTTGCAGGTATTTTTGACCGTTGCCGAGACCGGCAGTTTCTCCGCCGCGTCGCGGGCGCTTAATCGCGCCCAGTCGGTGGTCAGCTACACCATCGCCAATCTCGAGGCCCAGCTGGAAGTCACCCTGTTCGAGCGCAGCGGCGTGCGCCAGCCGAAGCTGACGGATGAGGGCCGTGCCATGCTGGAGGATGCAAGGCGCATTGTCGCCGGCCTGCAGGAAATGCGCGCCCGTGCCAAGGGGCTGAAGCAGGGGCTTGAGGCGGAGCTTTCTGTTGCCATTAGCACCATGGTGCCGGCAGAGGCTGTCGTCGCGGTGCTGCGGGATTTTCGCCAGCAGTTCCCCACCGTCACCCTCAGCCTCAATGTCGGTGAGCTGGGTATGGTGATGGAGATGGTGCTCTCCCGCAAGGCGGGCATCGGCATCGGCGGGGCGCTGATGCGCCAGGATGATGAACTCGTCGTCGAAAAAGTCGGCCATTCCTTCATGCTGCCGGTCGTCGCTGCGGATCATCCGCTGGCGCAGATCGAGCGACCGCTGACCCTGGCGGATGTGCGTGAGGAGGTCCAGCTCGTCGTCACCGATGCCTCCGGCCTCACGAAAGGACGCGATTTTAATGTGCTCTCCTACAAGACATGGCGGGTGAGCGATATCGCCACGAAATACCAGCTGATCAAGGGAGGTCTGGGCTGGGGCGGCCTGCCCGCATCAATCGTCCGCAACGACCTGACCAATGGCAGCCTGAAGGCTCTTGAACTCGAAGCCTATGAACAGGGCGAATATCCGCTCTTTGCACTGCGGCGGGTGGATTCACCCGCAGGTCCTGCAGGTCAGTGGCTCGCCGAGGCGTTCCAGCAGCGCCTGTCGGCCTGCCCGAACCACAAGGATTTCAGTGGGATGCTGGAAGCGAACAAGCAGAGGAATATTGCTGTCGCCGCAGAGTGACATTGACTATTGCATGTGGAGCGAGCGGGTGCCGCGAGCTTCTTCTCCCCGCCGGGGAGAAGGTCGCGGCAGCGGGGTCATGGGGGGAAAGGGTGCGGTCTATCGCTGGCGTTGCCCCCTCATCCGACCCTTCGGGCCACCTTCTCCCCGCCGGGGAGAAGAAACGGGCGGCAACCTCGCGTTACACCACGATAGGGCCAATTGACGGCAACGAACGGTCTGCCTATACGTAAACCACGGTCAGCAGTTCACCGAGGCATCGCCGTCCCGCAAGGGAAGCTAAACCTGCATCTCGAATAATTGACAGCACTTATCCCGTGCCTTGTCGGAAGCCGGCGATCAGCGACACCTCTTCGGAATGGCACGTGAGGATAAGTCATGCCACGTTCGATCCTTTCCATTGATATCGCCGACCTCTCGACCTTTGCCAAATCCGTTCGCGAACAGATCGGCAGGCTGGAGAGCCAGCCAAGCCATGTGGAGATGCTCAATCTTCTCAGCCGGGCCGCCGGGTTCCGCAATTTCCAGCATCTGCGCGCCGCACGCACATCATCCGCTGAAAGTAGCCCTCCGTTGCCGCAGATAATGCCGGCTGCCAATGAGGGCAGGGTGCTGAAGACTGCGCGGATTTTTGATGTCGCCGGCAGGCTGATGCAATGGCCTGCCCGTCGCTCCCAGCAGGAACTGTGCCTCTGGTACCTATGGGCGAAAATTCCCGCCGGGCGTAGTTTTTCCGAACGGGAATTTAGTAGCTTCCTGAATGATCTGCATCTGTTTGGCGATGCCGCGATGTTGCGTCGCGACATGGTCGGCCTGAAGCTCATCCGCCGCAACCGCGATGGTAGCGATTACCAACGCATCGAGCAGAAGCCGCCGATGGAGCTGCCGCTGCTGTTGCGCGCTGTGGGTGGGCGTAATTGAGAAATAGTCAGCAATGGGGCGACTAGTCTTCATCACACTCGACGTCATCCTCGGGCTCGACCCGAGGATCCACACCCACGGGAGCCGATGGATACTCGGGTCGAGCCCGAGGATGACGTTGAGCTGATGGAGACGTCGTGAATAAGTCGGCCCTCCCGGCGATGTTTCGCCGGGAGGGCCGAAGCCCTCAAAGAACCAGACGGAACTTTGCGAAGCCTTCCGCGCCGTCGCCGGCATCTTCGATCTTTGCGCCCTTGATCTCGGCGGCGTAATGGCGGCCTTTTGGACCCGTCTCGAAGATTGCCGAGGTATTGGCCACCGGCGCGAAGGACCAGTTGGCATCCGCGGACGGATTGATGGTGCCCTGATCGACGATATAGCGGACGATCACGTCGCGGTTGGTGTCGGGCGCCACGAAGATAACCTTGTCGGCAGCGATGTCAGGGAACTTGCCACCACCGCCGGCGCGGTAATTATTGGTGGCCACCACGAATTTCTGCTCGGGATCGATCGGTTTGCCATTGAACTGAAGGTTGACGATGCGGTTGCTGTCGGGATTGACCGCCTTGCCGTCCTTGTCGAACTTCGCCGGCTTGGAAATGTCGATCTGATAGGTGACACCGTCGATGACGTCGAAATTATAGGACGGGAAATCGGCGTTCAGCAGCGGTGCATCCTTGGCGCCGGCCTCGACCGTGTTGAACATGCCCGCCGACATTTCCAGCCAGTTCTTCACCTGCGCGCCATTGATCAGCACCGCCTGCACCGTATTGGGGTAGAGATAGAGGTCCGCGACATTCTTGATGGCAATGTCACCGGCGGGGACATCGGTATAATAATCCGCGCCGCCGCGACCGCCGGACTTGAAGGGCGCTGCTGCCGAAAGCACGGGCAGGTCCTTATATTCCCCTTCCTTCAGCATGTCCTTGATGTACCAGGTCTGGGCGTTGGAGACGATCTGCACGGAAGGATCGTCAGCCACCAGCGCGAAATAGGAATAAAGCGGCGCGGAGGTCTTGCCGACCGGGCGGCGCACATAGGCGAGGGCTGCCTCGTGATCAGCCTTGGCGGCGGCGATGACTTCAGGCTTGTCCGTGAAGTCGGCAACGATCTTGCGGTTTTCGTCGCGGTGATAGATCGGCCGTGCTTCGGAGGTGAAGTCGACGATCTTCCAGCTCTTGCCGTCTTTTTCGAGCAGCAGGTCGATGAGGCCCATATGCGAGCCCCAGAAACCGGCCATGACCGCCGGCTTGCCCAGGAGCGTGCCCTTGACCGCATCAACACCCTCGATACCGTCCCAGGTCTTCGGACCGGGGAAAACGAGATGCTGGTGGCCGGTGAAGATGGCGTCAATGCCTTCGACGCCCGCCAGATAAAGCGAGGCGTTCTCCATGCGGTCGCTCTGGCCCTTGCCATCGATGCCGGAATGAGAAAGCGCAATGACGATATCGGCCCCTTCTTCCTTCATGGCCGGAACCCAGGCCTTGGCGGCTTCGACGATGTCGCGCGTCTGCGCCTTGCCTTCAAGGTTCTTGGAATCCCACATCATGATCTGTGGTGGCACGAAACCGATGATGCCGACCTTGACCGGGCTGATGACGCCGCCGCCGTCGCGGATCTGTTTTTCAAGAATGATATAGGGCTTGAAGAACAGATCGTCCTGCTTGGGATCAGACGCCAGCTGACCCTTGGTGAGGTTGGCGCAGACGAAGGGAAAGCCGGCGCCGGCCAGCGTGTTCGACATATAGTCGAGACCGTAATTGAACTCGTGGTTGCCGAGCGTGCCGCAATCATAACCCAGCACGTTCATGGCATTGATCACGGGATGCTTGTCGCCGGCCTTCATGCCGCGCTCATAGGCGATGTAGTCGCCGAGCGGGTTGCCCTGCAGGAAGTCGCCATTATCCACCAGCATCGAGTTTCCGGCCTCCGCGCGGATGGCGCCGATGATCGAGGCAGTGCGCGCCAGACCCATCGTGTCGTTCGGCTTGTCGGCGTAATAATCATAGGGAAAGACGTGAACGTGGATATCAGTCGTTTCCATGATGCGCAGATGCGCCTGATTGGCGGCCGCACGGGCGGCGAAGGGGTGCAGCAGCACCAGCGCCGAAGAGGCCGCAATGCCGCCGAGCAGCGAACGGCGGGTAATGGGGTGGAGAGCGAGAAGCGGCGACATGGGAACTCCTTCGGATGAAGCTTGCTCTGTCTTGAGAAGCGGACAGGGTAGAAGCAATCGCCGAGGAGTCCATCACCAAAATGACAAGCCGGTGACAGATAGGCCCGTTTTCAACCGTTTGATAAATTTTTTGTCATTGGAGCGTGATGCGCACGCTTCCACATCGGAAAAGGTGCCTCGTCCGGGCAGCCCATTCCGGCTTTGGGGAAAAGCAACTCAGCGGGCGAGCGTCGGCTTCACTTCTTCATGGAAGAAGCGGAAATAGGACGAGAGCTGCGCCAGCGTGTTGGTGGAAAGCTTCAGCTGCAGGCCAAGGCGGTTCTGGTGCTGCCATTGCACAACGCCTTCGATGAAGCCCAGATCCTCGCTCTGCACCTTGACCCGGCTGCCCTTGGCGGCAGCGAAAGGTCCGTCCAGCTCCAGCGCCATGCCCGTGGCCGAGAGATCAAGGACACGGGCTCTGGTCGACTGGCTGAAGTAGTGCACGGTCGCAAAAATCCTGGTCTTGCTGCGCGGCGCGGTGCGGGTCGCCATATTGAGGTTGTTTGCCATTTTGCTGCTCAAATCAATTGTTTCCGACAGGAGCACCATAGGCTGCAAAAGTTTGAGACCGGTTTAGTTGTTCGGTTAAAATTCTAGACAATGCTGTGATTATGCTTTGGCGATACGGCACTGATAACAATTGTTGCGGGCGGAACGGACATGCACATAAGCAACGTCTGTGCGCTCCAGAAGATGTCGTGCGCGAGACGTGATCTCGTTCGTCGCCGTTACAGCGCCTGTACCGTAAACGATGCGGTTGTCGGCGCCATATCCGCGCACGATGTAATCCGGGCTGTTGAGCATCGGCGGAACGGTCTCCGTTTGCGGATAGCGCTCGCAGGCTTCGGCATGCAGAAACACAGGTCCCGTCTCCGCATAGGGCTGCAGCGACGGAAACGGCCTGTAGGCAAGGATCAGCATGCCTTCGCCTTCACCAATCTGGGAAAGACAGTGGCGGCAGGGCATGCCTCCGGGAGAAAAGCGCCGTTCGGGCGGATTGCCATAGGCGTCGGCAGCGCCTGCCCGGAAGGCTTCGGCTTCCTTAGCCGGCATTGCAATAAAGACGAGATCGGTCATGGCGGGTTCTTTCTGGTTTGGATCGGCGTTGCTTCTTTGCAGCTATGATCTCCAAACAGAGTGCTATCCACCCGATTCTTGCCAGGTGATGCAACCAGCCCATTGCATGACTCGTTTGCATCGGGAATCAGTGACGCTCCTCGTTCCCGGAAGGTCTGATTTTATGTTGCGTCGTTTTCTGGCCGCCATTCCGCTGGCTTTCGTTTCGTTGACGGCCCCGGCCCAGGCACAGACTGCCGCCGGTCTCGATGGCCTGTCCGACGACCAGCTGCAGCAGGCGGTCAACTTCGTCATCGGCAACGCCATCTTCTCGCTGTATCACGAAGGCGCGCGCATGCTGATTTCGGATTTCGGAACGGTGGAGACCGGTAGTGCGCAGGCCCCGGCGGACCAGCTGGCGGGCACGCTCATTCTTCAGGCCAATGAGGAATGGCTCGATACCGCGCTCGTCAACGCCACCGACAGCTGGTATCTGGGACGCGAGGCGGAAACCTTGCCAGAGCACGAAGCACCAGTCTTTTCCGCGCTCATTCCCGACAAAAGCCGTGATCGCAACATGGCCTGCCTGATGGTCGGCCGCGACAAGGATGGTTATGGCGATCTGGCCGCCATGATGGGTCTGGACAATGCCGAATTCGACAAATGCGCTGCCGCCTATCCGCGTGTCGCTTCGGCCTGGGAGAATTTTCTGAGCCCGCATCGCAGCCAGACGCCGTCCAAATTCACCGTCAGCTACATGCCGCCACGCGATCCCGAGCTTGAACCCTATGCCATCATGATCAGGGAATCGAAGGTTCTCGATCTCATCAGTCGCAGTTTCGGCGCTTACGGTCTGAAGGGTGACGTCAAGCTCACGGCCAGGACCTGCGGCCGTCCTGATGTTTACTGGTCGGCTGAAAAGCGTGAGATCACCTATTGTTATGAGCTTGGTAAATTCCAGGCGGAGCTGATTGCCGATCATCTGCTGAACACCGTCACGGAAGACAAGGGCGCCGCCGGCGGGCAAATCCCCACAGCGGTCAATCTGGAACGGGAAATCTGAGGTCGATTGCCTGACGCTGGCGATCTGGCCTCCTGAACGGGAGGAAAGTGCCATGCCCAAGGTTGTCGTTCGCAATTTCTCCATTTCGCTTGATGGATATGGCGCGGGGCTGGACCAGAGCCTGCAGAACCCACTGGGCGTGAACGGCGAAGAGCTGCATCAATGGGCCTTCAAGACCCGCACCTTTCATCGCATGTTCGGCAAGGAAGGCGGCTCGACAGGCACGGATGAGGATTTTTCCGAAAAGAGCTTCGAAAATATCGGCGCATGGATTTTAGGCCGCAACATGTTCGGTCCCATCCGCGGCGCATGGCCGGATGAAAGCTGGAAAGGCTGGTGGGGCGAGGAACCGCCTTATCACGTCCCGGTTTTCGTACTGACGCACCATGCGCGCCCGTCCCTTACCATGAAAGGCGGCACGGTATTCCATTTTGTTACCAACGGCATCGAGGCGGCCCTCGATGGCGCGCTTGTGGCAGCGAATGGCAAGGATGTCCGCATCGGCGGCGGCGTTTCCACCATCCGGCAATATATGGCCAAAGGCATGATCGATGAATTGCATCTGGCGCTCGCGCCGGTGTTTCTCGGCAAGGGCGAAAATCTGTTCGAAGGGCTGGACTTGCCGGCACTTGGCTATCGCTGCACAGGAACGGTGGCGGGCGAGGGTGCTACCCATCTGATTATCGACCGGGCATGAATGCTGCGCCGTTAAAGGTATCCCCACCAACATTGCGCAGCAGTTCCTGCGCTGACATTTCCCTCACTCCCTCATTCCTGTGCTTGTCACAGGAATCCAGCCGATGCGCGTCTGCGCGGCGAGAGAGTCCTTTTCAGCGCAAGGACTTGGGCTGACTGGATTCCTGTGACGAGCACAGGAATGAGGCAGTGGGAACCAGACACTCCCTATCGGCGAATGGCACGCGTTGCTCTCAATGGCGCTACTCAATTACGCAGCGAAATTTCCAGAAGCTCGGTATCGGACAGCGGCTCCACCCAGGCCTCATAGGTGCCGACGGGCGAGAAGCCCATCATCTGGTAAAGTTGCAACGCACGCGGATGATCGAGCGTATTGGTCGTGACAGTCACCCGTTTCGGATTATCCTGCCAGGCCGCGTAAAGCGCCTGCAACAGGAACCATTTGCCGACGCCAGCGCCAATCGCCTCTTCGAGCAGGCCGAAATAGGAAAGCTCGGTCACCTCGTCGCTCGCCTTGTGCAACTCGAAGAAACCGGCAGGCGCACCGTTCATATAAAGAACCGTAACGCTGTTCTTCGGGTCCTTGAGGACGGCTGACAGCTCCGCATCGCTCATGCGCATGCGCTTCTGCCAATGCCAGCGTTTCCCCACCCGCCAGTAAAGATAGCGATAGAAGTGCAGGGGAATATCGGTGACCCGCATCAGTGCCGTCTGGATGTTGACGGGGATCGGCAGACTGACCTTCGGCGGCGACGTCATTTCCAGCTGCGTTACATGCGCCTTCAAAGGCCCATGCGACACAACGGGGACAGGCTCGGCGGGGCCGGTGGCGACAGGCGTGTCTTCCAGCCCGCCCCATTCCGACCAGGAACCGTCATAGAGCGAATTATCCTGATGGCCGAGCGATTCCAGCGCAAGCGTGATGACGGCGGCGGTAACGCCCGAGCCGCAGCTCGTCACCACCGGCTTTCCAAGATCGATGCCCGCATCAGTCACCATCTTGCGGATCGCGGTCAGGTCCTTGAAGTGGCCGTTCTCCGAAAAGGCTGTCGCCGGCAGGCTGCGCGCGCCGGGCATATGGCCCGACCGCATGCCGGCACGTGGTTCGGCTTCATCACCGGTGAAGCGCCCCGCGCCGCGGGCATCGGCAATCTGTTTTTCGCCGCTATCGACAATGCCACGCATGGTCGACAGCGATGTCACGCGTTTCTCGTTGAAGTCAGGCGTAAAGGTCGCAGGCTCGATCTCCGGCGTACCGGTTTCAAGCGGCCGGCCTTCGCGCTTCCAGCCATCAAGGCCGCCATCCAGCACATAGGCCTTGCGCACGCCCATCACCCGCAGCATCCACCAGACGCGCGGTGCGGAAAAGAAACCGGGGCCGTCATAGACCACGATCGTATCATTCTCGCTGAGACCAAGCTCGCCGGCCTCCTGCGCAAAAAATTCCGGCGAGGGCAGCGAGTGCGGCAGACCGGTGGTGTGATCGGCGATCTTGTCCTGATCGAAGAACACTGCGCCGGGCAGATGGCCGGCCGCGAATTCCTCCGCGCCATTGCGCTTGTGCGCCGGCAGATACCACGAGGCATCAACGAGACGAAACCGGGCTGTGCCAAGCTGTTTTTCCACCCAGTCCGCCGAAACGACGAAACGGCTCTTATCCGTGCTCACGATGTCTCTCCCGATCTCAGGTAACAGCTTCAGGCGCGCCGAAACGAATGCGGAACCGCCTGTTCTCCTTGCCCTTCTTTTCTATCTTGGCAATGTGAATATCGCCCACTTCCTGCGTTTCGGAAACATGGGTGCCGCCGCAGGGCTGGCTGTCGATGCTGGAATTTTCGCCGATGCAGACGAGGCTGACGCGGCCAAGGCCCATCGGCGGGCGCACATTCTTGGATTTGACGATGCCCGGATTGGCAGCCAACTCCTCGTCGGTAATCCATTGCAGGAAGACGGGATGGTTGGCTTTCACCAGCTCCATCAGCTTCGCAGTCACCTCATCCTTGTCGATGGTTTCCGACATGTCGAAATCAACACGCGATTCCTCCTCGCCGACGGCAGCGCCGGTAATTGGCCACTGGCAGACAACGGAGAGCAGATGGCAGGCCGTGTGCATGCGCATCAGCTTGTAGCGGCGTGGCCAGTCCACATGCAGGGTCAGCTTCTCGCCAACGTCGGGAGAAGGCTGGCCTCCGAGCGGCACATGGATGATGACGCTCTTGTCGGCACCGTTCTTGGTGACGCCGAGGTCGATGCGCGAACCATCCGCCCGCTCGAGAAACCCGCTATCGCCCGGCTGGCCGCCGGAGGTGGCATAAAAGCAGGTCTGGTCGAATTCTATGCCACCATCCTCATGCACCGCCGTGACGATTGCTTCTACGGTTGAGAGATAAAAATCGTCACGGAACAGGGCATTCACAGGCATTTCGGCATGTCCTCAAACGGTTTCGTACGGAACCGCAATCTCGCTTTTCGTCGCCAGCCATTGCGGAATCGGCAGCCCCTTGGAGCGCAGGAAATCCGGATTGAACAGCTTCGACTGATAACGATTGCCGTAATCGCATAGTATCGTCACGATTGTATGCCCCGGACCAAGCTCGCGGGCAAGGCGGATTGCGCCGGCAATGTTGATGCCGGAAGAACCGCCGAGGCAAAGCCCTTCCTTCGTAACTAGATCGAACAGCACCGGCAGCGCTTCCGCATCCGAGACCCGATAGGAAAAGTCCGGCGTAAAACCTTCCAGATTGGCGGTGATGCGGCCCTGCCCAATGCCCTCGGTGATGGAAGAACCTTCGGACTTCAGGACGCCGTGCTTGTAGAATTCGTAAAGGGCGGCACCTTCAGGGTCGGCAAGGCCGATCTTGATGTCAGGGTTGAAATCGCGCAGGCCATCGGCCACGCCCGCCAGTGTTCCGCCTGAACCGACCGAGCATATGAAACCATCGACCTTGCCATCTGTCTGGTCCCAGATTTCGGGAGCAGTGGTTTCGATATGGGCCTGACGGTTGGCGATATTGTCGAACTGGTTGGCCCAGATCGCGCCGTTTTCATCGGTTGCGGCAAGCTGTTTTGCCAGCCGGCCGGAAACCTTCACGTAATTATTCGGATTGGAATAGGGGGCGGCCGGAACTTCGACCAGCTTGGCGCCAAGCAGCTTCAGCGCGTCCTTTTTTTCCTGGCTCTGCGTCTCGGGAATGACGATGACGGTCTTGTAGCCGAGTGCATTGGCGACCAGCGACAGGCCAATGCCGGTATTGCCCGCCGTGCCTTCGACGATGGTGCCGCCCGGGCGCAGCTGCCCGCGCCGCTCGGCGTCGCGAATGATGTAGAGCGCGGCGCGATCCTTCACCGACTGGCCGGGATTGAGGAATTCCGCCTTGCCGAGGATTTCGCAGCCCGTCGCTTCAGAAGCGGCTTTCAGACGGATGAGTGGCGTGTTGCCGATAGCACTGAGCGCAGAGGGATGAATGGTCATGATTGAGCCTTCTTGTCTGAGCGGAAATTAGGTGCCGTTATGTCCCGTTACAACCGCCTTTAGGCAAGAAATTATCTTCCCGGCTTTGGCTTCGCCACGCAAAATTTTGCCGATACCCAGTTTTATGCGTTGTTCTTCACTGCCGCATAGGCCGCAAGCGCTCTTTCCCGCGCCTTTGCATGGTCGACGATTGGCAATGGATAGGTCTCACCAAGCGTGATACCCGCTTTTTTCAACACGTCTTTCGGCGCTTCGAACGGCTTGTGGATGTATTTCCGCTCGAGCTTTTCCAGCTCCGGCACGAAGTGGCGTACATAGTCGCCATCACCGTCGAATTTTTCGCCCTGCAGGATGGGGTTGAAGATGCGGAAGAATGGCGAGGCATCCGCCCCGGAACCCGCCACCCATTGCCAGTTGGCGGCGTTGGAGGCCGGGTCGGCATCGACAAGCGTATCGCGAAACCATTTCTCGCCTTTCCGCCAGTCGATCAGCAGATGTTTGATGAGGAAGGAGGCCACGATCATGCGCACCCGGTTGTGCATGGTGCCGTGCTGCCACAATTGTCGCATGCCGGCATCGACGATGGGATAGCCCGTCATGCCGCGCGTCCAGGCTTTGAAGGACTTCTGATCGTCCCGCCAGCCAAAGGCGTCGAAACTGTCGTTCCAGTTCTTCTCGTCCAATTCAGGGAAATGAAACAGCAGGTGATAGCAGAATTCCCGCCAGGCGATTTCTTTGCGAAAACGGCTGATATCGTTTGAGGCGATGTGGCGGGAAAGCCCCTTCGTCGCGTGCCAGACGGTGGCGGGCGATATTTCCCCCAAGGCCAGATGCGGCGAGAGCATCGAGGTCGCGTCCTTTGCCGGAAAATCGCGGCCTTCTTCATAGCCTTTCAGGGCGCCATCGATGAAGTCGTCGAGTTTCTCCTGCGCGCCGTCTTCGCCGGGCGCCCAGATATCGCTGAAATGCTTCGCCCAGTCCGGCTTGACGGGCAGCAGCTTCCAGCCATCAAGCTTTTCCGATGTCGGCCATGTCTTCGGTGCTTTGAGGCTCTTTGGCACCTCCGCCGGGGCATGCGGCTCCTCGCCACCCTCCAGTGCCCGCCAGAAGGGCGTATAGACCCGGTAGGGGCCGCCGGATTTCGTCTTCAACCGGGAGGGTTCGTGCAGAAGATGGCCGGAAAAGCTGCGAACCGTCAGACCATCGTCGCGAAGCTTCTGTTTCAACGCCCTGTCCGTGGCCATGCCGGCCGGATCATACCGGCGGTTCCAGAATACCGAGTCTGCGCCGGTTGCCGATATCAGCTGTCGCAGCATCTTTTCGGCATCACCACTTAAAAGCAGAAGGCGGCTGCCCGTTTTTTCCAGCACAGCGGAAAGCGCGGCAAGCGAATGGTGAAGCCACCACTCCTGCGCACCGCCCAGCGGACCAGAGGATTTTTCCCTGACATAGACGGGGATGATGGGGCCGCCGTGATCCACAGCTGCGAGGAGGGCAAGATTGTCCGAAAGGCGCAGATCCCTGCGGAACCAGACGATGACGGGGGAGGCTGTTGTCGGCATGAAAGAACCCGGTTCACTTCCGCTTGAACGAGTGTTGAAACGCTTTGTTCCGCAAATCGGCTAGAATGGAAAGATGGGGCACATGGTTTCTCGAGGGTTATTTTTTCGCTCTTGAAACGGCAGGTGAAGGGAACCAACTGGAGGAGCCGGCGTTTGTCGCGGGTTAATAGAGCATGGAAGTGCAATCAATGTTGCTGAAAGACGTTAAGTGGGAAAAGCCCGTTACCATTTCCCTTGAAAACGGTGCGCCCCGAATTTTCAACGGCGTTTACGAAGCCTTCGATTTTCTGCAGCACGAATGGCCAGAACGCGGCGACAAGGCGCATGAGCAGGCGCTTCGTCTGTGCCGCGCCTCGCTGATGGGTGATGTGGCGGGTGAAATTGCCCGCACGGCCTTCGTTGCGGCCAGCCGGCAGGCGCAATGCCTGATGGAGGACAGGGCGGAGACGCAGAATAAAATCGCATCCTGAGCTGTTTTTCAGGACTGGCATGGAAAAGGCCACCCGCCGAACCGGGTGGCCTTGTTTTTTTTGAAGATCAGGAAACGGGTTGTTTCGGACGCAGGATATGGCATCGTGTGCGCCCGAAGCGGATGAATGAATGCGATGACCAACCACTACGGCTATATTGTTTTTCCAACCGCGCTTGGCCATTGCGGCCTTGCATGGGCGGGGCGCGGCATCGCCCGTCTGCAATTGCCCGCTGCTGATGCAGGGGAAACCGAAAAGCTTCTCCTTAAACGCGTTCCATCGTCCACGATTGCGGTTCCCGACACACGCACGCGTGAAGTGATCGCGATGATCACCCGCTATTTCACTGGTGAGGCGATCGATTTTACCCCCGTCGAACTGGATCTCTCCGGGCAGGAGCGGTTTTTTCTCGATGTCTACGATGTTGCACGCCAGATCGGCTGGGGCCGCACGACGACCTATGGCGGTATCGTGAAGGATCTCGGCCTCGGCATGGAAAAGGCCCGCGACGTCGGCCAGGCGATGGCGAAAAATCCGGTGCCGCTCATCATTCCCTGCCACCGCGTTCTGGCGGCCGGCGGCCGGCTGGGCGGTTTCTCCGCACCGGGCGGAACCACCACCAAATTGCGCATGCTGGATCTCGAAAATGCCGGTCGCAGCCGCGCCGATGAGGCGCAGGGCAGCCTGTTTTAAAGCAATGACAGATCAGGCCGCATGAATAGGCGTCTGATTTCTGCCCATTTCTCGTCAAATTGTCGCTAAATTGTCACAATACACGGACGCCCTCCAACATAAGGGCGAGACGTTTGAGAGTATCCGCGTTAATTCTATCCGCTGCCTTGGCTTTTACAGTCGCGGCGCCGGCCTCTGCCGGCATGCTGAACCAGGCAGAAAAATACACCGGGCTGCATGAGTCCAAGAACAATAAGAGCCTGAAGAATATTCTTGGGGCAAATCCCCGCAGCACCCCCTGGTGTGGCCTCTTCCTGCATGCCGTCGCCAGCAAGGCCGGCCGGCAGTCTCCGAAATCCTACGGATTTGCGAAGTCCTGGACGTCTTTCGGTTACGCCGTTCCCGTTGGCCAGGCCAAGCCCGGTGATATCGTCGTCATCCGCAACGGTCGCGGTTATCACGCCGGAATTCTGAAGAGCATGAGCGGCAAGACCGCCCAGATCCTCGGCGGTAACCAGTCTGGCCGGGTGCAGGTATCGAATTTCAACCGCAAGGCCATCGTTTCCGTTCGCCGTTGAAGACCACACAGCATATATTCTTATAAAGGCGGGCCATGACCCGCCTTATCCGTTTCAAGGGGCCTATGGCTGCTCCCTGGTGCCGGGTGCGGCGTCGCGCTGGTCATCATCCTCAAGGTCGGTGGCAACGATAAAGGCGTCCTCATGCTGGCGGGCTGCCTGCCGACGGGCGCGCAGGCTCATCGTCTCATCCGGATAAATCTCACCGTCTTTCGATTTGAGCTCGCTGTCGGTTTCGAAACGCGCCACATCCTCGTCGCGAATATCGAGCGGTTCGTTCTTCGGCTTTTTCGGGGTGCTCATTGAGTAATTCTCCTGCGGGGTTTCCGCGGGGCAAACGATCCCGCATCCATGACGGTTCCCTTTTTCGAAGAAATGCTCATTCACAGTCGGTCTGCGAGGAACAAAGTCTGGCTTTTTCTGTTTTTTCAGTGGCACAATCAAAACCGGTGCAACGCAAAGAGGGAGGCCTGTTATGAGCCATGATCGCGAAGCCGCAATCCGTGAAAAAGCGCGCGCAATATGGGAGAAGGAAGGCAGACCTGACGGGCATCATGAGCGCCACTGGAGCGAGGCGGAACGGGAAGTCTCCGCCGGTGCCGGAGCCGCAAAGACGACGGGCAAGAATGGCGTGAAAAAATCCGCAGCTGCCAAGACCTCGGCAGGCAAGACATCAACGGACAAGGCGCCGGCGAAGAAAACACCAGCGAAGAAGGCTCCGGCAGCAAAGGCCAAATCCCCGGCGGTAAAATCGCTTGAGAAGGAGCAGAAGTCGACGGGCAAGGACAAAGTCGACGATCTCACGGAAAGCCTTGAGGAAAGTTTCCCGGCCAGCGATCCGCCGGCGCTCACCAACGCCGCAAAGGCAACGAAGCGCGCGGTCAAGAAGAGCTGATTACTGGAAGGCCCGCCGGTCAGGTGGGCGAAAAATGCCACGAACCGGATCGGGCGAATGCAGCTGCACTTCGCTCTTCAAAACACGTTTTTGAGAGAAATGGCTCCCCGGGCCGGATTCGAACCGGCGACCTGTCGATTAACAGTCGAATGCTCTACCGCTGAGCTACCAGGGAACGTGCGCTGCTTGGCGCGGTGTGAGCGGGGTAATACAAATGCTTTTCCGATTTGCCAAGCGGTTTTTTCAAAAAAAACGCATTCCTCTTGTTTTATCCCTCTGAAGCCCCGATTTTCCGGGCTTATCGACGTTCAAAAAATTATCCACAGGCCAGACGCTGAAGGGCAGGATGGAATGAAATTCGGAATGAACCACAAGACGGGTCGCCTCCATGTCGGAAAATGGAGCCTTGCCATGCCGCGTTCGCGGGTTGGCAGGATCGCAACCGGCTCCGCTCTGGTGGTTGGCGGAACGTTGGGGTTTTTGCCCGTTCTCGGTTTCTGGATGATTCCGCTCGGTCTTGTCGTACTTTCGCACGATCTGCCGGCGGTGCGTCGCAGGCGGCGAAGGCTCGCGGTCTGGTGGGCATCGCGGCAGAACGGCCGCGAGGCCCGTCGTAACAGGGGGCAGTAGGTTTATCCACCGATCGAGCTGCTGATGCCCTGTCCGGCCCAGAAGGCGGCATAGGCAAGCGCTGCGAAATAAATCGCCGTCAGGCCGAGAAACAGATAACCGCCGAGCACGGTGACGCCGTCTCTTTGAATCATGCCCGCAGATAAAAGCAGGATGGCGACACCGGGCAGGGTGTTGGAAAAGGGAATGAAGCCGAGTGGCATCATCAGCAACACGCCTGCCGTCATCAGCGCCAGACCGTTTATTCTGTTGGCGACAATGCCGGTGGTGAGCGCCGGTATACGCGGGCGAATAAATCCATCCAGCTTGGAAACGATGGCGACACCTTTTTGAAGCGCCGGTACCAGCTTTGCCGTTTCCATCTGCCGGTCGAGGATTTTCGCCGGCAGCCATGGCAGGCGGTTCAGCGTGATTGCGAGACTGACGAGGATGATCGCCGCGCCGAACACCGTGCTGACGCCGGGAATGGAGACCGGAATGAGAAAGGGCAGTGACGCAATTGCGCAGATAAGCAACAGGCCCTGTTCGCCGATTGCTTCCATCAGTTCGCGCAACGTGATCGTCTGGCCCTGCAGCTTGCCTATAAGCTTCTCCAGCGTGGTGCTGAGCTTTTCAGACGTATCAGTGAATGCGAATTCGTTCGTCATGCCGCTTCCCGGAAGTTGTTTTAACTCCGGGTTTGATAACATTCATCCGGCCACATGCCTATCGCCGATAGAAATCGGCATCGTCATGGTTCGTCGTATCTTTCGCTTTATTAGTGCGAGACCCAGTGGCTATAGGCGCCGGCGAGAAGAACCACCAGCAGGATGGCGAGTATCACCGGATTGATCGACGTAATGAAGTTTACATAGTCCATGATAACTTCCTCCACTTCTTACGGCCTTTATTCTACAGCAAAAAGGCGAGGTTATCTACCATAGGGTGAAATTTTGCACCGCAGCAACCGATTGCCGGTGTGGACTGGAATTGCTGGGATTTCTCATTTTCCGCGATGCAAAAATAAATCTTCCAACATTTGCCATTCTCTTGCGTTGTGTCTAATCCTGCTGCGGCGCTGGCTTTTCTCCGTCCGCTGCGCGCCGCCGTAAATCGCCTCAATCACCGCTGAGATGCCTCGGCACTCCCGCCTTGACTTCGCTCCACACTCTTCCCCGGGGACATGAAATGCTGAAAAACATCTATGCCTGGACGATGGCGCTTGCGGCGCGCAAAACCGCCGTATGGTGGCTGGCGATCGTCGCTTTTGTGGAGAGCTCCGTCTTCGTCGTGCCCGCGGATGTGCTTTTCCTGCCCATGGTGTTGGCCAAGCCGAAAAAGGCGATGTTTTATGCGTTTGTGGCGACGGTCGCCTCGGTCCTCGGCGGCATCGCCGGTTGGTTCCTCGGCCATTATGCTTTCGAGAGCATCGCGCGGCCCATCCTCGAATTTTACGGCAAGCTCGACAGTTTCGAACAGCTGAAGAACTCGGTGGACTACGAAACCATCGTTCTCCTGCTGGTGACATCGGGGCTGGCGCACCTGCCGCCGATCAAGGTGGTGACGATCCTCTCAGGCGCGGCCAATATCAGCCTCGGCCTCTTCATTCTTTCAGCCGTCGTCACACGTGGCGCCCGCTTTTTCATCCTTGCCGGATTGCTGCAGAGATATGGTGATTCAGTGCGCCATTTCATCGAAAAACGTCTCGGCGTCATCACGGCGGCGGCCGCTGCGGCGCTCATCGCGGTCTATGCGGTTTACGTTTTCGTGCGTTGATCGAACGCATTTTTTTACTCTTACAATACTGTCGCATAACTTTCAGCTTGCTGTCAGAATCCGTCTGTATCGGTTCTCTTGTCGAGTAAGGGAACCGTTTTATTATGCGAAGATTTTGGAAGTGCTCCTTTGGGGGCATGGGCTTTGTTGTGCTTGCGGCAGGTGGATATCTTTACGCCATCCAGCTCCTCGGCAACTTTCACGAGGTGGTGGCCGGTCAGCTTTACCGCTCGAACCAGCCAAGCAATGAAGAGCTTGTCCGTTACACCAGGGATCACGGCATCAAAACGGTTATCAACCTGCGCGGACCGAATGAATCCCAGGCCTGGTACCGGGACGAGGTTGAAACAGCGCGCGAACTTGGGTTGAAGCACATCGATTTCGGCATGTCGGCCAGCCGGGAACTCAACATGGACCAGGTCAACCAGCTCGTCGCGATCATGCGCGATGCGCCGAAACCGATCCTCATCCATTGCAAGGCCGGCGCTGACCGGACAGGCCTCGCCACCGCTCTTTACCTCAGCCGCGTCGCGCGTCTCGGTGAAAAGGAGGCGGAAAGCCAGCTTTCGGTGCGTTACGGCCACATCGGCATTCCCTATCTCTCGGCAACCTATGCCATGGACAGAACATGGGAGAATGTAGAGCGCATGCCAATCACGGACGACTTCGCCATCGCCTCAAACGAGTTCTGAGGGCGCTTTCAGCTGATCCTGCGTAAATCACGGATCGTTCCCGGCACAGGGATTTGCGTTCTGTCTTGATTGCCGATGTGATCAGGCTGCACGCAATTCTCGGTGCGGGCTTGCTCAATTGGCGAGGCCATAACAGCGGCGGAGCGGTGATAAGGCGGACCAGGATCCGGTCCGTAATCGACGCGACCCGCAACGCACTATCTTGTCGGAAATATCTTGCCGGAGGGCGATTCTGGCAGGTGCGAGCTCCATCCACATCAAAGGCATGGTCCGTCAAAGTTACGGTCTCATCATCCGATAAACCGCATCCAGCAGCAAACAGCCGACTCAATCGCCTGCCATATCCGGCGTCCAGCCGCGCGTATATCCTTTGCCCATGATGGCAACCGCAAGGGAAAGCTGTTCCTGCAAATGCTCGATTTCACCAAGCAGCGTTTCGACGGCCGCTCTCGCATCGCCATCGTGACACTGGATGACGTATCCGGCTATGTCGTCCGGCCGTACGGGGGTGGTTTTCGCAGCATCGGACATCTCGTTGACCTCTCTTTTGTTCACTAAATGTTCTAATTTTAGCGAAGAGTCAACAAAGCAATGCGTGCAATCATTCTCTTTGACGAAAGGCGATTGGCGGGGGCGGCTGGGGCGTTACGCAAGCGCCCTGGATGAAACAAACCGGGCTGGGCTGCGTCAAAAAGACCGTGCTTGCGTGCATGAATGAAGTTGCTGAAACAGCAGTTTTGACGTAGCTCTAGTCGCGGGAGATTATGTCAAGAATAGACTGGAAATATTCAAAATGACGGATTGGAATTGGGTGGATTTGTTCCCTATAGTCTTCTTCCCGTTCAAGATTATCGTATTGGGTACAGGCATGTACTTCGCCATCAAGTGGCATCACGATCAGGCGAAGAAGGAAAAAGAAACCAGCGGATCGTAAACGCCCGCCGGACACACTCGTGACGCCTCACGCGCACCTTCATCTCAAACACCTGTTCCAGCGACTGCCGCTCGAAAATCATTCTGATCCCGTCAGCCGTTCGCTGTCATCGCTATGCGTTGACTTATAAACGCTAGTGCCGCGACAGAATCCCCGTAGTCACCACAATGGGCGATCTTTGCGTTTGATAAGTTTCGAGGGGCAAATCACCACTCCATGGCGAAGTAATAGCTGCGACAGGCGCTAACGCCGAAAGCTCTTGTCCTCCGCAGGGTGGTGATACGGTCGGTGGCCCCACAATTATGCTGCGACGTGGTTCGTGTGGGCAAGCCCTAATGGACTGCGGGATCCTCGTCTTCAAGAAAGCTACGAATGCCGTCCTTTTCGCACGTGGCAAGGAATTCTTCCCATGCATCTTTATCGGTGGCGAAAGGCTCGTCCCAGGTGGTGACAAGGTCATTTTCGCTTATGACCTCAAGCTTCCAATCCTGCTGCGTGCCGGCGGCTCGGTAAATATCGACGAGGACCGTGATGCCGTCATCTTCGAATTCGCCTGAAAATTCGGAGTGTTCGATTTTTGATTTCTTCGCCATGTCTATGTCCTTCAGGCTCAGGCTTCTTCAGGGTGCTGGGGGCGTACTTCAACACGATAACCGTCAGGGGGACAGCGATGGCGGTAAGAACAAGTTTGGTCTAGCGCTCAATCAATCAGCCCCCAGCAAATCAAATGCCCGCCGTCAGGGCGGGAAGAACCAAGCACCACGCAAAGCCTAACGCGCAGTTGCGAGAGTGGACCCAAGGGCTGCAATGTCGCTAAAACAAATATAGCCAGCTCTGGGGGAACTGGCTATCTATCTGATTTTTATGGTCGGAGCGGCGGGATTCGAACCCACGACCCCTTGACCCCCAGTCAAGTGCGCTACCGGGCTGCGCTACGCTCCGAACCTGAAAGCCGTTTATATATAAGCCTGTTAGGGCGCAAGCGGAAAATCGCCTTTTCTCAAAAAAAGGAACAAAGGGTGTGGATGGCGGGCAGGGGACAGACTGTCGTTCCGCTTTCTGCCGGTTGCTTCCGTCAAACGCATGACACATCCTCTTTCCATCATGGCTGGAACCTGCGGTGAACTTCAGCGTTCAATTGCAGCGGAATTGAAACTCAGGGAGATAAATATGTCCGAACTCGTCGTTGTTGGTTTTGATGGAACGGAAGAGGCCGACCGCGTTCTTCTGAAGCTTGCCGGCCTGAAAAAGGAATATCTGGTCGATCTGGAAGACGCCGTGGTCGTTGTTCGTGATGAAAACGGCAAGGTGCATCTGAAGCAGAGCGTCAACCTGACGGCGCTTGGTGCAAGTTCCGGTTTTCTGTCCGGCGGCCTCTGGGGCGGCCTTGTCGGCCTGCTGTTCCTTAATCCGTTGGCGGGCTTTGCAATTGGCGGCGCAATTGGTGCCGGCACGGGCGCGCTGGCGGGTTCGCTGACCGATTTCGGCATCGATGACGATTTCATCAAATCCCTTGGCGAAACCATCCCGAATGGCTCTTCGGCACTGTTCGTGCTGATCCGCAAGGTACAGCCGGAAAAGGTGCTGGCGGAACTGGAAGGGCTGCGCGGCCGGGTCATCAAGACCTCACTGTCTCCGGAGCAGGAAGCGCAATTGCAAAAAGCTCTGTCGGGTGAAACCGCGCAGGCAGCTGCGCCCGTCGCTTGAATGGCAAGAACAACGCTGCGGCATGATCGATGCCGCAGCGTTTTGTCCAGATGGGTTCGGAAGCGGCCGCTTAGACGGTCAGCGTGCCGGATTTAGCCTGCGGCCAGGTGAGATAATAATAGCGACTGCCGACGCTGCCGAAAAACGCGTTGTCGCCGGAGATCCTGTCAACATAAGCGCCGCTGGCGCTCTTGCTATAGGCTGAGCCGTCGCGTTTGAGGTGATCCTTCAGAAAATCGCTCCAGCCCGTCGTGGCGATCTCGGTTGCCGGTTTCGAGGTGGTTTTCGAATCGGCCTTCACGTCCCACGCCTTGATCTGCGCGCCTTCGGATGGATCGGATACGGTGAGCGTGCCGGCGGCCAGTGCTTCCAGAATCGCCTTTGCCTGCGAGGCCTTGTCCGGGTTCTTGGACAAATCCTCCAGCATCTCCTTCAGATCCTTCATGAAACCGGCCTGCGTAATATCGCCGGATGAAGCCTGAGGTGTAGTCTCGGTCTGCGTCTCTTCGCCGGAGGTCTGCGCATATTGCGCCAGAAGCTGTGTCAGCCTCGAATTTGTGGAAGAAGAAGACGTATCGACGCCATAGGCGCCAAGCAGCGCTGCCCGCGACGAGGAAGATGAGGTCGCGGTGGAGTTGTCATCCTGCTCCTTGATGGCCTTGAGGGCTAATCTGGTGGCGGTGAGGCGGGTGGACAGGTCGACGGAGGAGACCATTTCGATAACTTTTCCATGATCAGCCCGATACGCATCATTCGTACCGAACCGGCTTGGCGCGGATTGTTGATCCCGCCTTTCGTCTCCTCTCATAAGAAGACCGGGTGCGTCCCACGCCGCTTGGGCTTGGGGTGAACCCGGTCTAATGAAGGAAGTTTGCGCGACGCTTGCGCCTTAATTTTCCTGAACGGAAACGCCGTTCGGGCCGATATTCATCTCGATGCCCTTCGGCTTGCTTTCCTCGTGCCAGACATAGGCCCCAAGGCCAACAAGGACCACCAGGAGTGCGCCGATGATGAGATAGAGATTATTGGTCTGCGTCATAAGATGTCTCCCCGTTTGACGATCATAATCGCGGGCTAAACGCATGAAATCGCGCAGGGTTCCGTAAGGGCAGGTATTTTAGGCGTGGCTAGTGCGGCGGCGCAGGTTTTCACGTTTTTCCAGCGCCATGCAGCCCCACAATATGCCGAGCAGCAGGAAGAAATGCCGCCAGTGATCGGTATCGATGACGGCGCCGATCATGACGTGGCCGACAAAGGTCACCCAGGAAATGATCAGGAACGGCTGCCACGGCCGCGGCCGCAGCAGATGCCTGAAACCGGCAGCGATCGTCCAGCAGATCAGCGTCAGATAGATCACGAAACCGAACCAGCCATGCGTTGTCAGGCTTTTCAGCCAGATATTATGTTCGGCGGCGGGAAAGATATTGTCGAACACCATTGGCCCGATGCCAAGTGGATGTTCCATCGCCAGCAGGAAACCAAGATAGTGACGGGCAAAACGCCCCAGATGCCCGCCATCATAGGATTGCACCGCAGAGGCGCGGCTGAAGAACAGGTCCGAGACCTGTTTGAATTGCAGCGCGATGATGACGGCTGCGACCATGAGCGCGACCGCAACGAGAAACAGCACGAGAATTTTCAGCCGAAACGCGGCAGTGCGCTCCTTCAGCAGCATGACGAAGACGAGCAGCAGGGTGGCGAACAGAAACAGGCCCCATGCCGCACGCGAAAATGACAGGAACACGCCAAGCGACAGGATCAGCAGGCCGAGGATACGCCACGGCGCATGCATCGCCTTGCCGGTGAGCAGGCCATAGATCAGGTAAAGCGACGGTGTCACCAGGAAGGGACCAAAGACGTTCGGGTCCTGAAACGCACCCTTGGCGCGATCATAAAGCGTGAATACCTCGAAGCCGGGAAGGGCATGAAAATATCCGATGATACCGAGCAGCGAGGTGATCAGCGCCGCGGCGAGCCAGGCGCGAAAAATCAGCAGCAGCCGCTGATATTTATCCTCGATGATCGCCGCGTAAAAAACCGAGGTCAGCGCCAGAAAGGTCGAGACGGCGAGATAAAGCGGCCCCTCGTCGAGGTCAGCCATGGTGGTGAGCGAAAGATAACCGCCGACATTAAAGGCAAGCAGCAGGCACAGCAGCAGCACGACGGTGCGGGAAAGGAGCAGGCCCAGCAGGAACCAGATGGCCACTTGCCCGACCATCATCAGTTCGTAAGGCGCCGGTTCGGAGATGACGAAGCCGGAGAGGAACACGCCGAAGGCAATGAAGAACGAACCGACGAGCCGCATGGCGGCCAGAGGCGCATCAAAACCCGGTGCGTGCTGGTAACCGACGTGGGTCAATAGGCGTTTTCCGATTTGAGCAGCCGTATCGGCGTCAGGAACAGGATTTTGAGATCGAGGAAAAGCGACCAGTTCTCGATGTAATAAAGATCGTATTCGGTGCGGAACTTGATCTTGTCGCCATGGTCGATTTCACCGCGCCAGCCATTGATCTGCGCCCAACCGGTCACGCCGGGCTTGACCTTGTGACGCGCGAAATAATGCTCCACCACTTCGGTATATTTCAGATCACCCGTCTGGGCATGGACTGCGTGCGGGCGCGGGCCGACCAGCGAGAGATCGCCATAGAGAACGTTGAAGAGCTGCGGCAGCTCGTCCATCGACGATTTGCGCAGGAAACGGCCGACCGGTGTGACGCGCGGGTCGTTCTTGGTGACGGCCTTCTTGGCGGTGGGATCGCTGAGTTCCGTATACATGGAACGGAACTTCCAGACGTTGATCGTCTCATTGTTGAAGCCGTGACGCTTCTGCTTGAAGAGGATGGGGCCTTTGGACGTGGCCTTGACGGCAATCCCGGCGCCCAGCATCACCGGCCAGAAAAGGGCGATGCCGAGGAGGCTAAAGGTGATGTCGAATATCCGTTTCGCCACCGAATCCCAGTCGCGGATCGGCTTGTCGAACACATCGAGCATCGGCACATTGCCCACATGCGAATAGGCGCGCGGACGGAACCGCAATTTATTGGCGTGAGCGGCGATGCGAATATCGACCGGCAGCACCCAGAGTTTGCGCAAGAGCTGGAGAATGCGGGCCTCTGCGCTTAGCGGCAGGGCGATGATCAGCATGTCGAGCTTTGTCAGGCGGGCAAATTCCACCAGTTCGGCAAAGGTGCCGAGCTTGGGATAACCGGCGACGACATCGGGAGAGCGCTCGCTTTTCCGGTCGTCGAAAATCCCGCAGATGCGGATATCATTGTCCGACTGCTGCTCGAGCGAACGGATGAGGTCTCTGGCAGCATCGCCACCACCGACGATGACGGCGCGGCGTTCCATGACGCCATTGCGGCCCCAGTGGCGAATGGCAAAGCCAAGGATCAGCCGTCCGGTGAAAATGGCTACCGCGCCAATCGCATACCATATGCCGAAAGCCGGCCAGGAATGCAGCGCATTGGGAAAAACCACGAGCAGGAAACAGGCGGCGCCCACGAAAGACAGACAGACGGCGCCTTGAATGCGGGCAAACATTTTCAGCGGCGTGCGCAGCGTCGGTAACTGATAACAGTCGCCCGCCTGCAGCAGGAACACACAGAGTGCCGCACCCAGTACGCCGGCGCTGAAAACCGAAAGAAAGGTTTCGAGACCCCTATCGGCGGCGATACCGTTGACGATGGCGGCGATGACCACGAGCATCGAGAATTCCAGCAGCCGCAACTGGCCGATCACCATGTTGGGTGAATGGTTGCCGGCACGCAGCTGGTTGGCGATCTGCCGCGCAAGAGGATTGAGAACGACGGTCTCGGACGGCGAAGGCTCACCGGCTTCACGCTCGGAGATTTGCTTGCGCAACGACGCCAGATCGAATTGCAGTCTGTCCTTGTCAGCCTTGGTCATTACTTGGTCCGCACCCTCTAGCGGATCGGCCCGAAAATCGAAATCGATTTTCGATGGGAACGATGCGCAACTTCAAAGTGGTAAAGCGTCCTTGCGTAGCGTCCGAACGGACACACGCGCTCTACGAGCAGGAAACTAGCCGAAACATGCTAAGAAACGTTTATGATGCTTTTCTACAGGATGGCGGAATATACAATTAAAAATCGTGTTTTTAAAATGTCTTTAGACGTCAGGCGCGCTTTAGCGTGAAAGCAGGTCGCGATACAGCTTCATCATGTCATCGGCCATGACAGGCGTTGAAAACTTCGCCTTAAAGCTGTTTGGTGGGGGCATCACCCGCTTTGACCAATCGCCATCTTCAGCGTCCCTGACCATGATCTTCGCCAGCGCCTCGGCGTCTCCGGCCGGAACCAGCGCCTCGCTGTTCTCTCCCAGAACCTCGGGAATGCCGCCGACATGTGAGGCGATGACCGTCTTGCCCGCCGCCAGCGCCTCAAGCACGATATAGGGCATGGCTTCGGCGCGCGAGGGCACCACCACGGTCTCCGCCAGCTCGAAGGCCTGTCTGGCGGGCATGGCGGCATGCATGGCAATCCGCTGGGAAAGCCCTGATTTGTCGATCATCGCCGCATATTTGTCCCTGTCCGGCCCGTCACCGACGATAACGCCGGACATGGGGTGGCCGATGCTACGCTCCATCCTGGCGAAGGCCTTGATGAAGACATCCGGGCCCTTGAGATCGCGCAACATGCCGATATAGAGGAAACGGGCTGCGTCCTCGCGGGCCGGCACGGTTTCGAACTCGCTTTCCTGCACGCCGTTATAGATCATCGCCGTTCGGGTGCGCGGCTTGCCGACCTTGGCTTCATAGGTTCGCTGTTCGAAATTACAGACAAAGCAGAGCGCGTCGGTAAAGTGTTCCTGAAACCTTTCGAGCCGCAGGAACAGCTGCCCCTTCAGGCTCTTGCGGTCGTAATGCAGGCTGCCGCCATGCGGCGAGTAGAGGCGGGCTACGCGATACCTGTTCGCCCGCAACAATGAGCCGATCAGCCGGGCAAGAGCGCCACCCTTGGCGCTATGCCCGTGCAAGATGTCCGGCCGCAAACTTTTTATCTGCTTGTAGGATCTCCAGAGTGCCGGCAGGTCACCCGGGCCGATGGAGCGCCTGATGGGCAGGCGGGTAAGCCCCAGCTCCAGCATCGGGGCGATCTGGGCGAAAAGCCGTTCCTCATGTGCGCCACCGGTCGAACTGTCGCAGACGATACCCACCTTGTGACCCTGTTTGACATGTTCTTCTATCAGGTCGCGCACATGGCGGAAGACACCGCCGACGGGGGAGCGGAAACAGTGAATGATGCGCAGGGGAGGGCCGTCATCCGACACGTGTGCCACTCCGTTTTCAGAAGAAGCGTTCACGTACATAGACCGTATCGCCCGCAAGAATGGGTGCGGTGATGCCGATCCGGCCGGTCATTACCTCGGCGTTGATCTTGCGGGTAAGATCGACATCGGCCTGATTGGCGCGCGGGGTGAACCCGCCGGCGATGGCGATGGCGTTCTGCACCGTCATGCCGGGCACATAGGAATATTGGCCGGGACGACCAACTTCACCCATGATGAAGACGGGGCGATAACGGTCGATCTCGATCGTCACGTCTGGATCGCGCAGATAACCCTGGCGCAATTTCGCGGCAATGGCGGCTTCGAGCTGCGGCAGCGTCTTGCCGCGCGCAGGAACCTGACCGACAAGCGGGAAGGCGACATAACCGGCCTGATCGACCGTATAGGTATTGGTCAGCCCCACCTGTTCGAAGACGTTGATGCGCAGCCTGTCGCCGCTATCGACATGATAGGGTTGCAAGGCCGCCTCATTGAACGAGCGCGGCGCGGGTTGATATGCCGCGCAACCGGAAAGGGCCGTCAGAACGGCAAGCGTCAGTGCGGTGACATGTCGTGATCCGGCGAGCGGCATCTCATCTGGCTCCGAGTCGATCTATGAGCATTCTTATCGTTCTGTTAGGGTTAATGCGCGGTAAACGGTCAGTCCGGAGTGTCGCAATATCCGATTTATTTTGTCGGATTCGCCGGGATTAACTGTTGTGTTACCGCCAAGACTTACAATTCGCGAAAATTGGCCATCTATATTTGAGCGCCCGAGGTTTGTCTCGGTTACGGAGCCCACATGAACGGCGATCGCATGGACGACAGGGATGTGGATATCGATCTGGCACAGCTTGTTGCAGCCATATGGCGGCGCAAGGGCCGGATCGCGGCCGTCACGCTTCTGGCCGGCGGCGCCGCCTTCGTGATCGCCAGCATGATGGCGCCCGCCTATAAGGGTGAAGCGCGTGTCCTCATCGAATCCCGCGCGGCCTCTTTCGGTGCTTCACAGCAATCCAATGCGCCGGCCGAGCCGGTGCTTGATGAATTGACCGTCTCCAGCCAGGTGCAGATCCTGCAATCGGTCGACCTCATCAAGCAGGTCGCGAAAAACATGAAGCTCTATGAGCTGGAGGAGTTTGATCCGGAAGCGCGTCCTTCGCTGGTGTCGGGCCTGCTGATTGCCGTAGGTCTCAAGAAAGATCCGCTGCAGGTGCAACCCGAAGAGCGGGTGCTGAAGGCCTTCCGCGAGAAATTGCAGGTCTATCAGGTCGAAAGCTCACGCGTCATCACCGTTGAGTTTTCTTCTGAAGATCCAAAGCTCGCCGCGGCCATCCCCAACGAGATGATGAAGGCCTATATCGCTCTGCAAAGTGGCGCGAAACTCGACACGAGCACGGAAGCGGCGCGCTGGCTGGAGCCGGAAATTGCCAATCTGCGCGAGAAGGTACGTGAGGCGGACAGGAAGGTCGCGGATTATCGCGCCTCATCCGATCTCCTGTCGGCCGGGCAGGGCGAAACGCTTGCCACCCGCCAGCTCAGCGATATCTCGACCGAACTAGGCCGTATTCGTGGAGAGCGTGCGAATGCGGAAGCGCGGGCGGAAGGCGTGCGCAATGCGCTTTCAAGCGGCCGCCCTCTCGATACCTTCCCGGATGTCGTCGGTTCTCCAACGATCCAGCGGTTGAAGGAAAACGAAACGGGTATCCGCAGCCAGATTTCCGATCTGACCTCCTCGTTGCTGGAAGGCCATCCACGTATTAGGGCGCTGCGCAACCAGCTGGAAGGCATACAGCGGCAGATTCAGGAAGAAACTCGCAAGGTGCTGGCAAGCCTGGAAAACGAAGCCAATGTTTCCCGCCTGCGCGAACGGCAACTGGTGCAGCAATTGAACGTGCTGAAATCCGAAAGCGTGCGCGCCGGGGAGCAGCAGGTCGGCCTGAACGATCTGGAACGCGAGGCTTCGGCCCAACGCCAGCTTCTGGAAACCTATCTCGCCCGTTACCGCGAGGCGACCTCGCGCGCCGGTTCGGTGGATTCAACGCCCGCCGACGCGCGCGTGATCTCAGGTGCGGTGGAGCCGCGTGAGCCCTATTTCCCGAAAACCGGAGCCATCACCATCGTCGTCACACTGGCGACCTTCCTGCTCTCCTGCATCGTCGTCATGCTGGTGGAACTCTTCACCGGGCGCGCCTTGAAGCCGGTAGGCAGAAATCAGGTTCCGCCGCTCTCCGATCCGCCTGCGCCGACGCGTAAACCCGCCGACAGGGACGAGACCACGGATTTGCCGGAGCAACCGGTTGCCACCCATCATGAGGCGTCGCCGCCGGCCACCCAGGCCATGCCCGCTGCCGCCTACCAGCAGCAACCCATTGTCGAAGAGGTGCGGCCGTTACCGGTCGTTGCCGCCACCACTGCTGCTTCGGCTTCGGTTTTGCCGGTGGAAGAGGTCGCACCTTTGAAAGAAGAGGCGACGAAAGAGGAGATCGAAACCTCCGACGATTTCTCGATCGATGCCGTTGCGGGCTTTCTGGCCACCCGTCTTGCCAAACCCGTCGCCGCCGTTGTGTCTCCAGCCGGCGACAGCGGTTCAACTACCACCGTCATGCTGGCGCGTGCCCTGTCTGAAATGGGCCGCTCGGTCGTTCTCGTCGATATGACGGCCTCGGCCTGTCCCACGCGTCTTATGGTGCCCGAGGCCGGGCTGCCGGGTGTCATGGATCTTCTGGCGGGCGCTGCTGCCTTTGGTGAAACCATTCACGGTGACCGGCTGTCCGATGCGCATATCGTGCCGCGCGGCAATGCGCAGCCGCGTGAGGCCATGCGGGCCATCGATCGGCTGACGATGATTCTAAGCGCCCTGTCCGACGCCTATGATACGGTTCTGGTTGAATGCGGCGCGGTGCAGATTTCGAGCCTTGAAAAAATGCTGCGCAATCTGCCGGCGGAAATCATCGTTTCGGTGCCCGGCAAGGATGGCGAGATGCTGGAAAAGACGCTCGGTGAACTGGTGGCCCAGGGCTACGAGCAGGCATTGCCAATGACGGGTATGCGCAAGCCGGGTCATCTGAGCGCCGCCTGACGGACGGAAAACCCTCTCAGTCAGTGACAGACAGGGCGTCCGTTCTTGGTCGTCCGGCGCGAAAACGCTGGATCAGCGCGTAGAGCGCCGGATTGGACTTGATCAGGCTTTTCGTTCTGGCGATGGCGACATAGGCCGAGGCCGCTGCGCGCCCCTTCAATGTCACCGGCAGGAATATATCGTGCTGTGCGGTAAAAAGCGGGCACCAGCTGCGTTTGTAAAGCTGGTCGCCGACGCCGAAATCGAAGAGTGCGGCTTTCTCTCTGCAGGCCCGTTCAATCATCAGCCAGAACAGCAACTCGCCGGGGCTGAGTTCCGAAACCGCCTCATCGATCGAGCCGAACTGGCAGATGATGTGATCCTGCTTGCGCGAAAGCCCGGATATGGCGGCAATGACGCCCTCGTTTTCGCCATGCAGTCGAATGGCGTGCAGCTCCAGAAGACTGTCCGTGCCCGTTTCCGGGAAGTTGGCCAGATCGTAGAAAAAATCCTTCACCGATTGGCTTCGAAAAACATCCGGTATGCCCTGAGAGGCGAAGCGGGTGGCCTTTTGCCGGAAGAAAGCCTGCAATAACTCGCATTTTTCCTGTGGCGAACGGGCAATCACATGGCTGTAACCGCCCATTTCCTCGGCTCTGCGGCTCTGGATACGGAATTTCTTCCGCCGCCTCTTGGCATTGACCTGTCGCAGGGTGCTTTCAAAACTCTCCAGCAGCGGCAGTTGAAAGGCCGGGTTCTGGTTTTCGACGGAGGCCAGATACGAAAGCGGATTGGTCCTGCCGCGCCAGCTGAGCGGTATGTTCTGCAAGGCCAGAATATCCGCCCGGCCATGCAGCAGTTTTCGCGCCTCGCGGGCAATCGCCGCCGCCGTCTTGTGTTCCGCCTGTTCGGCAAAGGACGGATCGAAGAGACCGGTATTGATATTGTTGAAACGGCCGCCCGGAAAACGTGCCTTGCGGATGCCGCTCTCCTGCACGATTTCGAGCGGCAGCAGGAAGACCGTCTTTGCGCTTTGTCTGCCGCGAATGATGAGCAATGGGCTTTTCTGGGTCTGTGCCCAGATGGAGCACCAGCCGAACCCCTGATGCAGGGAGTTGAGCGGGTCGCTCTCCATCCGCTCCCAGTCGGGGCGGATGGTGGAAATGTCGTCGACGAGATCGATCACCAGACGGTCGGCACCCCGCCGCTCGCCTTGCATGGCGCTCGACGCTTTGCCCTCGCTGACTGTGACCGGCCCCTCAGCCGCCATCCACTCTCTCCGGTTGTTTCGGTGGGACTATATCGCTGAGCGGCAAACAATCGGTTTATAAAATTGCGACCTCAGGGTGTTGCGCAACGGTTGGCGCTTATCCCTGTTTTTTGGGGCCAGCCATCCATTTGATGATGAGCATGGCCGGCAATATCCACAAAAGCCCGCTCAGCACGAAATAGACCAGATGCACCCACCAGGGCGATTGCGCCAGCGTCGCCGATGCGATGGCAGTCGCCGCCACGGCGTAGATGACGACGAGGCAGATGATGACGATGGTGCCGATAAGCGATCTGAGGCGAGGGGGCATGAAATCTTCCATCATGAGCGCATGTCTCCCAAAGTGTCATCGGTTTGGGAAAAAGACATGCGGAAAACAAAAAATTAGATCGTCTTGGTGATTCGAAGAAGAGGCAGGACGATCTGATATGTAAGCGCGACTATACCGCCGCGACCGGATGCCGCAAACCCTGAGGCCTTGTTTTGTGGTGCCGGTTGGGGCTAATCAACATGACTGTATGAGGGAGACCTGAAAAGATGCGTTCGAGCAGCATGACGATGGCAAACGGTTCCGCGGAAATGGTGGTGGAGGCTGCCCTGCAGAAGCAGGAAAAGAACCGCCGCCTGCTGCGCATCTGGCTGCGCGTCGTTCTCTTCACGCTTTTCTGTCTCGTGCTGGTGGGCGGCGCCACGCGGCTTACCGAATCCGGCCTGTCGATCACCGAATGGAAGCCCATCCACGGCGCTATCCCGCCGCTTTCGGTTGCCGAATGGGAAGAGGAATTCCAGCTCTACAAGCGCATCCCACAATATCAGGAAATCAACAGGGGTATGTCGCTTGATGAGTTCAAGACGATTTTCTGGTGGGAATGGGCGCATCGCTTGCTTGCCCGCGCCATCGGTCTCATCTTCGCCCTGCCGCTCGCCTTTTTCTGGTTGACCGGCCGTGTCGAAAAGCGTTTGCGCCTGCCGCTGGTCGGTCTTCTGGCGCTTGGCGGTTTTCAGGGCTTTATCGGCTGGTGGATGGTCTCTTCCGGTCTCGTCAATCGCACGGATGTTTCGCAATATCGCCTCGCCACGCATCTGACCATTGCCTGCCTCATCTTCGCCGGCTGCATGTGGATATTGCGCGGCCTGTCGCATCATTCGCCTGAGGCGGCTGACGAAAATACGGGCAGGGGCTTTGCCGGCCTGTTGACGGTCCTCTGTCTGTTCCAGATCTATCTCGGCGCGCTGGTGGCGGGGTTGAATGCCGGCCTTTCCTACAATACCTGGCCGCTGATGGACGGCTCAATGGTGCCGGGCGATCTCTTCCTGCAGCAGCCCTGGTGGATCAATCTCTTCGAAAACCCGAAGACGGTGCAGTTCATCCATCGTCTTGGCGCCTACACGCTTTTCGCCGCCACGCTGTGGCACATGGTGTCCATTGCCCGTGCACTGCCGAATACGCCACACGCCCGTCGGGCCGTGCTGTTCTTCGTGCTCGTTTCCATTCAGGCGGCGCTCGGCATCACCACGCTTCTCATGCATGTGGATATCCACGTGGCACTCGCCCATCAGGGCATGGCATTGATCGTGCTTGGATTTGCGGTCGCCCACTGGCGCGGTTTCATTGGCGAATATCCGGCGCCTGTCGCCGTCGAAGTCAGGGACTGAGCGCGTTCAGAACTGCTTCAGCACCGTTTTGACAGTAGCTGCGACAGCGAGTTCGTTGTCGCGCTCTTCCGCATTGCTGTCCTCTTCGTGCCATGCGGCCGAAAGGCAGCCATAAGCGAAGGCATATTGCAGCAAAACCCGTTCATCCCGCTGCAGCGCTCTCGAAAAAATCGCCGCCATCGAGGCGATGCGCGCTTCGCTGCGCGTCAGATCGAAGCGGTCGAGTGGATTGGAGAACATGTTGGCGACATCAAGCGCCGCATCGCCGATCAGCCCGGCCGGGTCGATGATGATCCAACCGCGCCCGCTGCGCATGATGTTTTCGTGATGCAGATCGCCATGCAGCGGCTTCACATCCCGTTGCCGGTCAATCAGCTCCTGCGCCATCGCGGCGGCCTCGATGTAGATGCTCTCCACGCCGCTGGTGCGATCCTGCTCGGCCTTGCGGAACAGGCTTTCGAAATAGAGAGGCAACGTCAGCAGGCTTGAGGGCGGTGTCTGCTGCGATGGCTGATGGTATTGCAGCAGAACATCGGCGGCGATTTCCGTCGCAGCATCGTCGTCACCGTCGCGGAACAGCACATCGCGCAGGGTCTCGGCGCCGGCATGTTCCATCAGCAGAATATCATCGGAACGCTCAAGCAGCTCCACGCATCCGACACCCGCGCGCCACGCGATGAAATCCGCACCGCGAAGGCTGTCCTCAAGCCCTTTCTTTTTCAGGACTTTGGCGACGGCTGGAGAGCCGTCACCACGCGTCACCGCGTAGACCACCCCGGCCGGCGTGTCGGCAATCTGTTTTGCGGCCTCGATATTCCACAAGGCCGGAAAAGAGGGGATGGTTCGGCTCATGCAAAAAACCTCATGCCGACAGCATCAGTTCCATGTTCTGCACAGCTGCGCCGGATGCGCCCTTGCCGAGATTGTCGAGCAGCGCCACGAGGTTGATATGTTCGCCGCCCGGCGTGCCGAAGATGAAGAGCTTCATCGTGTCCTTGCCCGCCAGTTCCTCGGCATCGATGCGGGAAAGCCCCTTGCTTTCGGCAAGTGGCACCACACTGACGATGTCCTGGCCCGCATAATGGGCGGTGAGCGCGGCATGCACCGTCTCGATGCTCGTGCCTTCCTTGAGGTCAGCGGCAAACAGCGGCACCTGCACGATCATGCCCTGCGGGAAACGTCCAACGGAAGGCGCAAACAGCGGCGCGCGGTCAAGCTGGCCGTGAATGGTCATTTCCGGCACGTGCTTGTGGGAAAGCGTCAGGCCATAGAGGAAATTATTGGCGCTGATCGCGTCGTCGCGGCTCTGATCTTCCATCTGCGCAATCATCTGCTTGCCGCCGCCGGTATAACCGGAAACCGCATTGACGCTGACCGGATAACCATCGGGCAGGATGCCGGCAGCGCGCAGGGGGCGGATGAGGCCGATAGCGCCTGTCGGGTAGCAGCCCGGATTGGCGACGAAGCGGGCGGAGCGAACCTTCTCACCCTGCTCGCTGTCCATCTCGGCAAAGCCGTAAGCCCAGTCCTTGTGGACGCGATAGGCGGTGGACGTGTCGATGATGCGGACATTGTTGTTGCCGGCCACCATCGAGACCGCTTCCCGGGAAGCATCATCCGGCAGGCAGAGGATGGAAATGTCGGCGTTGTTGAGCATATCCTCGCGCATTGCGGCGTTGCGGCGCTCGGCTTCGGGAATGGACAGCAGGTCAATATCGCGGCGACCAGCAAGGCGCGTGCGGATCTGCAGACCCGTGGTGCCGTGTTCGCCATCGATGAAGATCTTCGCTGTCATGTCCTTGTCCTGACTTTTCAAAGGGTTGTAAGGGTATTCGGAATCAGTTTGGCAGGTGCCGTTTTTGTGTCAGCCGGCCTTGGCCAGCCGTTCGGCACGCAGGCCAAGCATATACATTGCAACGGTGGCTCCGGCAATGGCGGTAATATCCGCATGATCGTAAGCGGGGGCCACCTCCACCACATCGGAGCCGCGAATATCAAGCTGGCCAAGGCCGCGCAGAACCGAGAGAATCTTGGCGCTGGTCGGTCCGCCGGCCACAGGCGTGCCGGTTCCGGGCGCGAAGGCCGGGTCGAGGCAATCGATGTCAAAGGTCAGATAGGCCGGCATGCCGCCCGTATGCTTGACGATCAGCGAGGCGATGTCGCTCGCCCGCATCTCCTCCACCTCGTAGCCGTGGAGAATGCGGATGCCGAAATCGTCAGGGGCATGGGTACGAATGCCGATCTGGATCGAGCGGTCCGCATCGATCAGGCCGTCACGCACGGCGCGGGCCACGAAGGAGCCGTGGTCGATGCGTTTGCCATCGTCGAACCATGTGTCCTGATGCGCATCGAACTGCACCAGCGCCAACGGCCCGTGCTTGGCCACATGCGCCTTCAAAAGCGGCCAGGTAATGAAGTGGTCACCGCCGAGCGTCAGCAGATAATCCGTCTTGGAGATGATGCTGCGAGCTTCCTTCTCGATCGTATCAGGCGTCTTCCAGTGATTGCCGTAGTCAAGCAGGCAGTCGCCATAATCGACGGTCGGCATATGGGCGAAGAGGTCACGCGCGAAGGGATATTGCGGATCGTTATCGAAAATTGCCGAGGCCCGGCGGATGGCCTGCGGCCCGAAGCGTGCGCCGGGGCGGTTGGAGGTGGCCGCATCGAAGGGAATACCCCACACCGCCGTCGAGACACCCTTGAGGGTCTTGGTATATTTGCGCCGCATGAAGGAGAGCACGCCCGCATGGGTCGGGTCGGTGGCGGCCGATGTCAGCGTGGTTGCGGTAAAGGCATGGTCGATGGTTTTGGATGGCATTCATCACCCCTGTTGCCGTTTGCGCCGAGGGTGCTGTCTTCCTGTTAAAAAAACAAGGGAGGAAACCACGAAAAAAGGCGGAACCGAAGTCCCGCCTTTCGAAGTTCTGAACGAACCGTTCGTCGAAGCGATTAGCGCTTGGAGAACTGGAACGAACGGCGGGCCTTGGCCTTACCGTACTTCTTACGCTCGACAACGCGGCTGTCGCGGGTCAGGAAACCACCCTTCTTCAGAACGGAGCGCAGGCCCGGTTCGAAGTAGGTGAGGGCCTTGGACAGACCGTGACGAACGGCACCGGCCTGACCGGACAGACCACCACCGGCAACGGTGGCGATGATGTCGAACTGGCCTGCGCGGGCAGCGGCAACGATCGGCTGCTGAAGGATCATCTGCAGAACCGGACGTGCGAAATACGTGGTGAAATCGCGGCCGTTGATGATGATCTTGCCAGAACCGGCCTTCACCCATACGCGGGCTACGGCGTTCTTGCGCTTGCCGGTCGCGTAGGAGCGGCCGAGGGTATCAACCTTGCGGACGTGCACGGGAGCCGAAGCTTCCGATGCCGGGGCGAGGTCTTTCAGAGAGGAAAGATCGGCCATTATCAGGCGCTCCTTACGTTCTTCTTGTTAAGCGCGGCCACGTCGAGAACGGTGGGCTGCTGTGCTTCGTGCGGATGGTTCGAGCCGGCGTAAACGCGCAGGTTCTTCATCTGGCGACGGCCGAGCGGGCCGCGCGGGATCATGCGCTCGATGGCCTTTTCAACGACGCGCTCCGGGAAGCGGCCTTCGATGATCTGGCGAGCGGTGCGCTCCTTGATGCCACCCGGGTGACCGGTGTGCCAGTAGTACTTCTTGTCGGAGTACTTGTTGCCGGTGAAGGCAATCTTTTCCGCGTTGATAACGATGACATTGTCGCCATCATCGACGTGGGGGGTGTAGGTGGCCTTGTGCTTGCCGCGCAGGCGGGTTGCAACGATGGTGGCGAGGCGACCAACAACGAGGCCTTCGGCGTCGATGATGACCCACTTCTTCTCCACCTCAGCAGGCTTCTGAACGAAAGTAGACATGAATTTCACTTTCTAATGTGGACCCGTCATCCTCTTGATTGAATAAGAGCATACGGGCGTTTCTTGTTGCTTGGTTTGGTTGCCCTGAGGCTAACCGCAAATGACCCTATTCCGGCTGGAATCCGATCTGGCGCGCTTATACGGTGCGCCGGAGAATGCGTCAATATGACGTTTTTTGAAGGCCTTAAAAATAACCAAGCAAAAACAATAGTTTATTAGTGTGGTAATATTTTACCACATAAAATCGGCCTGTTTTAGCCCAGTCTCATGACCAGAACGCCTGCTGCTATGATGCCGCCGGCGAGATAACGCCAGATGCTGGCGCGTTCTTTCAGGATCACGACGGAGATGACAAGCGCAAACAGGATGGAGGTTTCCCGAAGTGCGGCAACGACCGCGACGGGGGCTTTGGTCATGGCATAGAGCGCCAGTCCGTAAGAGAGGATGGAGCCGCCGCCGCCGATCAGGCCGCGCCACCAGTTGCGCCGCACATGCGCTGCAACGGCGCTCACGCCGCGTTGGTAAAAGGCGAAACCGAAAAGCAGCACGGGCGGCAGCAGCGACATCCACAGCGTATAGGAAATCGCATTGCCCGAAAGCCTTGCGCCGACACCGTCGACGAAGGTGTAGGAGGCGATGACGAAGGCATTGATGAGCGCAAGGATGATCGCTTTTCCGCCGCCGCGCCGCGCCTCGAAGGCGAGCGTCAGGATGCCGCCGGAAATGATGGCTATGCCGGCAAGCGCCAGCGGACTCAGGACCTCGCTCAGGAAAAGGCTGCTCGTCGCCGCGACGATCAGGGGCGCTACACCGCGCATGACGGGATAAACGAGGCCGATATCGCCGATCGTATAGGCGGCAGCAACAAGGCGAAAATAGGCAAATTGCAGAAACGCCGAGGCGATCAGAAAAGGAATGGCCACCGGCGCCGGAAAAGGCAGAAAGGGCAGGAACGGCAAGGAGCAGGCCGCAGCCCCGGCGGCAATCAGCGAGGCGTCAAGTGACTTGTCGGATCCCGATTTGACCAGTGCATTCCATCCGGCATGCAGGATTGCACCCAGAAGAACCAGAAGAAGAATGTCGATTGTCACAATAGAGACTCGCTCGCGGGCTACTTTGCCAAACCTATAGCATGGGGATTGGCGACCGAAATCCAATTTCGATGGAGGCCGTGAGGTGCCATGGGCGCTTTGTGATCATTTAAAAACAAGTGCGGGTTTCGTCTGATCGTCCGTACGAATATTCGATCCTTTCGCCGATTATGACATGCGTCAAATTTCAGATTTGTGCATGTCACTATATCTCCTGCTCCGGGGGCAATGCCGCTTTGCCCATGATTTCATCCGAGGAACTGGCATGCTGGCTCCGGATGCAAGGCTCGGATCACGCTGGCGCTTGCCTGTTTTTCTAAAAATCAGGGCTATTTAAGCGGATATTGGCGTTTAATTCGCATTTCTGGCAGCGTGGATAAGGGCATCAATCCCAATGCCAGTTTCTTTCATTATCCTGAAAATGAATTTCATATCCATGTAAAATCACAAGCTGAAACGTTGTAGTTTTGCAGATAGATTGATTTACAGAATAACTTTCTGAAAATTAGTCAAGTCTAATTCATCGGTGAACGGAATGAAAACAAACAGGAGACGAATGGCGCATAAAATGCACGCTAATGTTGTTTGAGCCAGTGTTCCCCCGCATATGGGTTATTTTGGAAACTGGATGAAAATACTCAATACCAGCTTATGCGGGGTAGTTTCGTGAAATCATTTTGCGTGAATGAAATTGCCACATATCGAGGCAAGAAAGGGCCGATTTCACGGGTTTTAGACCGGGCAGGGGTTAAAGAATGCGATGATGCGTCCTAAATGACATTAAAAGCAGAGAACAAAAGCAAGCACCTGTGGCGTGCAAATGTAGCTGCGGATTTATGCAGGAAACGCGATACTCGCGCTGATTTCTCACAAGGGTGCCTGCCAGCATCGCTCAAACTGCGAGATGCGCCAAAGGAACAAGTTGACATGCAGCATGATACTTATGAACCGGACTATCTCCGAAAAATCCTGACCGATGTCAGGACCATCGCCCTGCTTGGCGCCTCACCCAATCCGGACCGGCCGAGCCATGGCGTCATGCGTTTTTTATTGTCGAAGGGTTACTGGGTGTTTCCGGTTAATCCCGGCCAGGCGGGCAAGGAGATACTGGGGCAGAAAGTTTATGCCCGGCTTGCCGATATTCCCGAACCCGTGGACATGGTTGATGTCTTCAGGGCGCTCGAATATCTCTCAGCGATCGTCGAGGAGGCGATATTGCTGCCGCAGCGCCCGAAAGTGATCTGGGGCCAGTTATCCGTGCGCGATGACAATGCCGCCGCCAAGGCCGAAGCCTATGGCATGAACGTGGTGATGGACCGTTGCCCCGCAATTGAGTATCGGCGTCTCAATATTGTGCGATAGTTGGTACAGATCGGACTTATCATTTCGCCGCAAGGCATTATGATCCCTCCAAAATTGTATGTGGAGGAAATATCATGTCGAGCAGCAATCCCGGTTTTTCAACACTGGCCGTCCACGCGGGCGCACAGCCAGATCCAACCACCGGCGCACGCGCGACGCCCATCTATCAGACGACCGCTTACGCTTTCCGTGATGCCGATCATGCCGCCGCGCTGTTCGGGCTGAAGGAATTCGGCAATATCTATACGCGCATCATGAACCCCACCCAGGCGGTTCTGGAGGAGCGTGTCGCAGCGCTTGAAGGTGGCACGGCGGCGCTCGCGGTCGCATCCGGTCACGCCGCGCAATTGCTGGTCTTCCACACGCTTTTGCAGCACGGCGACAATTTCGTTGCCGCCCGCCAGCTTTATGGCGGCTCCATCAACCAGTTCGGCCACGCCTTCAAGGGTTTCGACTGGCAGGTACGCTGGGCCGATGCGACCGATCCGGCCAGTTTCGAGGCGCAGATCGATGACCGCACCCGCGCCATCTTCATCGAAAGCCTCGCCAATCCCGGCGGCACCTTCGTGGACATCGCTGCAATTGCCGATGTCGCCCACCGCCACGGCCTGCCGCTGATCGTCGACAACACCATGGCGAGCCCCTATCTGCTGCGACCGCTGGAACATGGCGCGGATATCGTGCTGCATTCACTGACGAAATTTCTCGGTGGCCACGGTAATTCCATGGGCGGCATCATCGTCGATGGCGGCACCTTCGACTGGTCGGCGACGGACAGATATCCGGCGCTGTCGCAACCCCGGCCGGAATATTCGGGTGTCGTGCTGCACCAGACCTTCGGCAATTTCGCCTTCGCAATCGCCTGCCGTGTCCTTGGCCTGCGCGATCTCGGCCCGGCCATCTCGCCCTTCAACGCCTTCCTCATCCTCACCGGCATCGAAACCCTGCCGCTGCGCGTTCAACGCCATTCCGACAATGCGCTCGCCGTCGCCAAATGGCTGAAGGCGCATCCGAAAGTTGGCTGGGTGCATTATGCCGGGCTGGAGGACAGCGATAACTACGCCATTCAGCAGCAGTATTCGCCAAAGGGGGCAGGCTCCGTGTTCACCTTCGGCGTCAAGGGCGGTTATGCCGCTGGCAAGGCGCTGGTGGAAGGGCTGCAGCTTTTCTCGCATCTCGCCAATATCGGCGATACGCGCTCGCTCGTCATCCATCCGGCCTCTACCACCCATGCGCAGCTGACGCCGGAACAGCAGACGGCCGCCGGCGCCGGGCCGGATGTGGTGCGTCTTTCCATCGGTATCGAGGACGTCAAGGACATCATCGCCGATCTTGAACAATCGCTTGCGAAAATCTGAGAGGGCGGCCCGCCATGACGAACTTGCTGACATTTGATGTTTCGGTCGAAGCGGAGCATGGCGCGCCTGCGCCGGAACGGTTGATTTCCGGCGATCCCAGATTCACCACGTGGAATCTGGAGGAAGCGCTGGGCGGCATCTATGCCGGCATCTGGCAATCCACGCCGGGCAAATGGCGGGTGGTCTATGATGAATGGGAATATTTCAACATTCTCGAAGGCCACTCCATCCTGACGGAAGATGGCGGGGCGCCGCGCCACCTGAAGCGGGGCGACCGGCTCGTCCTGCAGCCCGGCTTCACGGGCACCTGGGAGGTCGTTGAAACGACAAGGAAGGATTACGTCATCCGGCTTTGAGGCCGGATGATCCCTGCGGACACCTCAGCCACATCTCACCACGCCAGATCAAGCCGCTCCAGACCATGGAAATGATAGACGTCCTTGACCTTCGGCGGCTGGGCAATACTGAGACCCGGCAGGCGTCTGAACAGCAGCGGCAGGGCAAGATTAAGCTCAAGCCTTGCCAGCGGTGCACCGATGCAGAAATGGATGCCGGCGCCGAAGGAGACGTTGGCGCCCTCGTTCCGGTCCGGCTTGAAGGCCAGAGGGTTGGAGAATTTTGCTGGGTCGAGATTGGCCGCGGCCAGAATGAGGCTGACCTTGTCGCCGCGTTTGAATGTCACACCGTCAATCTCGACCGGTTCCAGCACCCAGCGCTGGAAAATATGGACTGGCGCGCAGATACGCAGCGTCTCTTCAATCGTGCGTTCCGTGGTCGTCTCGTCGCTGAACAGCGTATCAGGCGAGATGCCGCTTTCCAGAATGATGCGCACGGAATTGCCGATCTGGTGCACGGTCGCCTCGTGTCCGGCGTTCAGCAGCACGATGGTGGTGGAAATCAGCTCGTCATCGGTCAGGTACTGGCCCTTATGCTCCGTGTGGATCATATGGCTCAAGAGATCGTCTTGCGGTTCCGCCCGCCGTTCCGCGATCACGCTGCGCACATAATCCGAAAACTCCCTGGCTGCCTTGTCGGCAAGAAGCTCGTCCTCGGCAGTGCGTTTGAACATGTACATGCCGACATAGGCATGTGACCATTTCAGAAGCTGCGGCCCCATTTCTTCGGGAATGCCGATCATGCGGGCAATCATCGTCACCGGAATGATATCGGCATAGGTTGAGAGCAGTTCTGTCTTGCCATCGGCTTCGAAGGCGTCGATCAGGCGGTTGGCGAGTTCCTCGATTTCCGGCTTCATCTTGTCGACATGCCGCGAAACGAAGGCGCGGTTGATGAGCGTGCGCAGCCGCGTATGTTCCGGCGGCTCCAGTTCCAGCAACGAATGTTGCTCGGCGGCATCGAAGTGCTTCACATGTTCGAGTGGTTCGGCGAGACCGATTTCCTCACGGCTGGCCACATGCAGGATCTGTCTGCCGAAACGACGGTCACGTAAAAGCGCGCTGACATGGTCATATTCGGTGAAGAACCATTGCCGCTGCTCTTCCCAGTAAAAGGTGGGACATTGCGCGTGAAGCGCCGCATAGACCGGGTTCGGATCATTATAGAAGGCCGGGTCGCGGGCATCAAGTGAAACGCGGCGCGTGGCGGGGTCGATGGTGAGGAAGGGAAATGTGTCTGTCATGCTCAAGGTTTAGTCCGCGTCTTGTGCTTTGAAAAGGGTGGGGAAAAACCGCTGCCTGTTTTTCCGCCTGTCATCGCATTGGCATCATGTCACCGGCTGGCGATGGCCGATATGCGGTTCAGCGCCGCAACCTGTCGGTCGGCATTATTGTCCATCGGATTTTCGTCCCGGTCCGGGGAGGGGACGACGACATTGGCCGAATTGACGTGGATGACGGTCCTGTTGCGGCCGGCTTTTTTCGCTGCATAGAGCGCACGGTCGGCTTCCGTCATCATCACGCTCAGGTCGGCATCCTTGATCATGGCTTCCGATATGCCGACGCTGGTGGTGACTTCGATACCTTCGCCGCGTGAACTGATCTTGGAAAGACGCAGATTACTGCGGATGGCTTCCGCCAGCGTCACCGTGCTGGACGGGCTTTCGACTTCGGCGACCAGCGCGAATTCTTCGCCGCCCATTCTGACGAACAGGCCGCGATCGCCAATGACGCGTTGCGCCATGTTGCAAAAGTGCACGAGCACCGCATCGCCGGACTGGTGGCCATATTTGTCGTTGATTTTCTTGAAATGGTCGATGTCGAACAGCACCAGCGCCACATAACGGCTGGAAGCCGGCGACCGCTTCTTGATGCGCTCGAACTCCTCGAGAAGACCGCGCCGGTTGAGGACACCGGTGAGGTGGTCGGTCATCGCCAGCCGGTGCAGGCGGGCTTCCGAATCTTCCATGATGATCTTGGCGCTGATCATGATGATGACGGTGAAGCCGAGAATGCCTGAAAAGGCGAGCGGCGACGTCAGCGCGACGGCACTGGGGGACGTGATATCACCGGGAATGATGACCGATGCGATGATGGCGCCGAAAAAGGCCTGCAAAATGAAAATAGCGGCAAGAACCTTGCGGCTAAGCGATGCCCGGCTCCTGTTTGCCAGAACGACGCCGGCCAGCATGAAATAAGCGACGGCGGCACAGGCATGGTAAAGCAGGATACGCGAAACCATGCTGTCCCGCACCGGCGGGATGAGCATGCCGGCCACCCACAAAAGCGCGGGAATGGCGATCCAGCCGGCAAGCTTGCGCTGTTCGAAGGAGAGGAGGCCGGCCAGCCAGAAACCGAAAGCTGAAAGCGCCAGCGTATTGCCGACGTCAATCGACAGGTAGTTGGGAATGTCGCCGCGCATGGCGACAAGAATGGCGCCGATGCCGGTCGAAAGAAAACCGGCGGCGAAATAGAGATTGTGCTGGCGGGCAGGGCGGTGCAGCCACAGGGTTCCCAAAAGGACGGCAAGGGTGAACGTCTCCGACGCCCAAAGCAGCATGCCCGTTTTTGCATCCAGCATTGCAAAATCCTATCTGCGCTATCATGCCGTGAAAGCGGGATCTGCGGCACGATGTGCGCAATACCCGCCGGAATTGTTGAGATGCCATTTCGCCCGAATGGGGCGCCCGCTTCCTGACGGAAACCGGAAATTCGCCGCGCAGTATCAGCAGTAAATCCCTAACGAGTTCTTGCCGGTGAGAAGTTATATCTGTGCATGGCCATGGGTTTTTGCATTTGCGGCTCACTTCGATGGAAAATAATGCCGGCAAGGGCACCCGGTTCCAGACGCGCCCGATGGTTTCAAGCCGTTGCCGTCAGAGGCTTCAAACGCCTGTAATCGCTGTTGAGCCGTTAAGGATATGCGGCTTCGTGTCTTGAAGTACGGGGCAGGGACACTCTATGTAGGGAGAATGAAGGTTAGAAGTGATTCCGGAGCGGCTTTCCGCGAAGGGCAGAGTTGACAAAGGACGGACATGAAAAATCCAGTTGATACCGCCATGGCTCTGGTGCCGATGGTCGTAGAGCAGACCAATCGCGGCGAACGCTCCTATGACATATTTTCCCGTCTTCTCAAGGAACGCATCATTTTCCTCACCGGTCCGGTGGAAGACCAGATGGCTTCGCTCGTCTGCGCGCAGCTGCTTTTCCTCGAGGCTGAAAACCCGAAGAAGGAAATCGCGCTTTACATCAATTCGCCAGGTGGCGTCGTGACCGCCGGCATGGCGATCTACGATACGATGCAGTTCATCCGCCCTGCGGTCTCGACGCTCTGCGTTGGCCAGGCCGCATCGATGGGTTCGCTGCTCCTGGCCGCCGGTGAAAAGGGAATGCGCTTTGCAACCCCGAACGCCCGCATCATGGTGCACCAGCCTTCCGGCGGTTTCCAGGGGCAGGCATCGGATATCGAGCGTCATGCCCGTGACATCATCAAGATGAAGCGTCGTCTCAATGAAGTCTACGTGAAGCACACGGGCCGCACGCTCGAAGAGGTTGAAAAAACCCTTGATCGCGACCACTTCATGGATGCGGACGAAGCGCAGAATTGGGGTGTGATCGACAAGATCCTCACCTCGCGCCAGGAAATGGAAGGCGCCGCCGCGAATTGAGGCGCGCCGCTTTTTGACGTTTGTTTGATCCCGCAAAAGTAATTTCGGGGCTTTCAACCGCAACAGAAAGCGATATTAGTATATATTAAGGCTGTGTTGAATTTTTATGACGTGGCCTTTGGTTTGATGGGGAATTCGTTGCAGCCGGTTGTCAGCTCCTGTATCTGACACGGCTAGTACCCCGGGAAACGAGGCGGATACGGCAATGCACCCCAAGGCGAGCCGTATCTGCGGGCGGTAAGTTGACCGCGATCCGTTTGGCGGACCTGCGGCGTGCTGGAAGGAAAGAGATATGAGCAAAGTCAGCGGCAGCAACGGCGGCGACTCTAAAAATACACTCTATTGTTCATTCTGCGGCAAGAGCCAGCACGAAGTCCGGAAACTCATTGCCGGGCCGACAGTATTCATCTGCGATGAATGCGTCGAATTGTGCATGGACATCATCCGCGAGGAGAACAAGACGTCTATGGTGAAGTCGCGCGAGGGTGTTCCCACCCCGCAGGATATCATCAAGATTCTCGACGAATATGTCATCGGTCAGAAGCAGGCGAAGAAAATCCTGTCGGTGGCCGTTCACAACCATTACAAGCGCCTCGCGCACGCCTCCAAGAACGGCGATGTCGAGCTGGCGAAGTCGAACATCATGCTCGTCGGTCCGACGGGTTGCGGCAAGACCTATCTTGCCCAGACGCTCGCCCGCATCATCGACGTTCCCTTCACCATGGCGGACGCAACGACGCTGACCGAAGCCGGTTATGTCGGCGAGGACGTGGAAAACATCATCCTGAAGCTGTTGCAGGCTGCGGATTACAATGTCGAGCGCGCCCAGCGCGGCATCGTCTATATCGACGAAGTCGACAAGATTTCCCGCAAGTCGGACAACCCGTCCATCACGCGCGACGTGTCGGGCGAGGGCGTCCAGCAGGCGCTTCTGAAGATCATGGAAGGCACGGTCGCTTCCGTTCCGCCGCAGGGTGGCCGCAAGCATCCGCAGCAGGAATTCCTGCAGGTGGATACGACCAACATCCTGTTCATCTGCGGCGGTGCGTTTGCCGGCCTCGACAAGATCATCTCCGCCCGTGGTGAAAAGACCTCGATCGGCTTCGGTGCGACCGTCAAGGCGGAAGACGATCGCCGTGTGGGCGAGGTGCTGCGCGAGCTGGAGCCGGAAGATCTGGTGAAGTTCGGTCTCATCCCGGAATTCATCGGCCGTCTGCCCGTTCTGGCAACGCTGGAAGACCTTGATGAAGATGCGCTGATCCAGATCCTGTCCGAGCCGAAGAACGCGCTCGTTAAGCAGTATCAGCGCCTGTTCGAGATGGAAGATGTGGAACTGACCTTCCACGAGGACGCCCTGCGCGAGATTGCCCGCAAGGCGATCACCCGAAAGACCGGTGCCCGCGGCCTGCGTTCGATCATGGAAAAGATCCTGCTGGATACCATGTTCGAACTGCCGACTCTGGAAGGCGTTCGCGAAGTGGTTATCTCCAACGACGTCGTCAGCGGTGTCGCCCGTCCGCTCTACATCTACGCGGATCGCCAGGAAGAAAAGACCAACGTTTCGGCCTGATCGGTTCCAGAAGAATAAAGCCCCTCGCAGCAACGGCTGCGGGGGGCTTTTCTTTGTGTGATGCCTGCCCGGTATTCGAAGCATTTGCGGGGATGGCGTAAGCGCCTTTTACCTGAATAATAACTAGAAACTAAGAGGCGACGCGTCTTCGCTTTTCGTGGAGAAGCGGATATGCCCCTGAAATATCGGGTATCCTGATGAATCCTGTAACCGCAATCCTCATTCACGTGTCCGATCCCGCCGAAGGATTGCTTTGGTACGGGAAAGCGTTTCCGGAGGCGGTTGCATCGGTCAGCCTTCCCTCCGGCTTCGAGTACCTGCGGATCGGCGATATCCAGCTGGAAATCGTTCCCGCTGATCAAAAGGTTTCAAGCGGGGCGGCAGGGTCTGTCGTCTATTGGTGGACGGATGATTTCGGCCGGTCACTCGCGCATCTGCGGGACGCGGGCGCTGTTCTTTATCGCGGCCCGATGAAAATCGATCAGGAACTCTGGATGTGCCAGTTCCGTGACCCCTGGGGCAACTGTATCGGCGTTCGCGGACCCATGGCCGCGGATATGCCGTAACGCTCTTCGCCGCTTGAGGCGTCCCTGCCTTGCATCCCGACAATCAGGTGGAGGAAAGCTTCGTCTGCCATTTTGCGTTTGGAGCGGATTGCGCTTTGCTGATAAAGTCTTACAACTGATTTGCAGCGCGATGTGACGGAAATGTGAATTGCCGTCGGCGACCCGGTTCCTGATCCCTTGGGATAACCGGAAATGTCGGGAGTAATAGCCGGCGCTGGGTTTTGTTGAATTTCACGGTTCTGCCGGTGCGCGGGGCCGTCTCTTCCGGCGACTTGAAATCGGTGTTTCGAAACTCCACTTTCAGTCTCGAGAAATGAATATGCCGGACGCCCCCAAGACGTTCGGCAAAGTGTCCCGAAAGGGACCATGGAAAGGAAATGATATGACGAACATCACGTCTGCGGCATCTGGCGGTACCTATCCGGTACTTCCTCTGCGCGACATTGTCGTTTTCCCGCATATGATCGTTCCCCTGTTCGTCGGGCGGGAAAAATCCATTCGTGCGCTCGAAGAGGTCATGGGTTCGGACAAGCAGATCATGCTCGTCACCCAGATCAATGCCAGCGATGACGATCCGACGCCGGATGCCATCCACAAGGTCGGCACCGTCGCCAACGTTCTCCAGCTTCTGAAGCTGCCGGACGGTACCGTGAAGGTGCTGGTGGAAGGCAAGGGCCGCGCCCAGATCGACGAATACACCGGCCGTGAGGATTTTTACGAAGCCTCCGCGACGCCGTTGCAGGAGCCTGCGGAAGACCCGGTCGAGATCGAGGCGCTGTCGCGTTCCGTCGTTTCGGAATTCGAGAGCTATGTGAAGCTCAACAAGAAGATTTCGCCCGAGGTTGTCGGCGCTGCCGGTCAGATCGACGATTATTCGAAGCTTGCCGATACGGTCGCTTCGCACCTGTCGATCAAGATCACCGAAAAGCAGGAAATGCTGGAAACCGTCAGCGTGAAGCAGCGGCTTGAAAAGGCGCTCGGCTTCATGGAAGGCGAGATTTCGGTGCTGCAGGTCGAAAAGCGCATCCGCTCGCGCGTCAAGCGCCAGATGGAAAAGACCCAGCGCGAATATTATCTGAATGAACAGATGAAGGCGATCCAGAAGGAACTCGGCGACGGCGAAGATGGCCGTGACGAGATGGCCGAGCTGGAAGAGCGTATCGCCAAGACCAAGCTTTCCAAGGAGGCTAAGGAAAAGGCCGAGGCGGAAATGAAGAAGCTTCGCCAGATGAGCCCGATGTCCGCGGAAGCGACCGTCGTGCGCAACTATCTGGACTGGCTGTTGAGCCTGCCCTGGGGCAAGAAGTCGAAGGTCAAGACCGACCTCAACAGCGCCGAGACGATCCTCGATCAGGATCATTTCGGTCTGGACAAGGTCAAGGAACGCATCGTCGAATATCTGGCCGTGCAGGCGCGTGCTACCAAGATTCGCGGACCCATCCTGTGCCTCGTTGGTCCTCCCGGCGTCGGCAAGACCTCGCTCGCCAAGTCGATCGCCAAGGCGACCGGCCGCGAATATGTGCGCATGGCGCTTGGTGGCGTGCGTGACGAGGCGGAAATCCGCGGTCATCGCCGCACCTATATCGGCTCCATGCCGGGCAAGATCGTCCAGTCGATGAAGAAAGCAAAGAAGGCGAACCCGCTGTTTCTGCTCGACGAAATCGACAAGATGGGCATGGATTTCCGTGGCGACCCGTCATCCGCATTGCTGGAGGTTCTCGATCCGGAACAGAACTCCACCTTCATGGATCACTACCTTGAAGTGGAATACGATCTGTCCGACGTGATGTTCGTGACCACGGCCAACACGCTGAACATTCCAGGCCCGCTGATGGACCGTATGGAAGTGATCCGCATCGCCGGTTATACGGAAGACGAGAAGCGCGAAATCGCCAAGCGTCACCTGTTGCCGAAGGCGATCAAGGAACATGCCCTGCGTCCGGAAGAATTCTCGGTTACCGATGACGCTCTGATGATCGTCATCCAGCAGTACACCCGCGAGGCGGGCGTGCGCAGCTTTGAACGCGAGCTGATGAAGCTGGCGCGCAAGGCTGTCACCGAGATCATCAAGGGCAAGGTCAAGTCCGTCGAGGTTACCGCTGCCAACGTTCCGGATTATCTGGGCGTTCCGCGGTTCCGCCACGGTGAGGCCGAGCGCGAGGATCAGGTCGGTGTCGTCACCGGTCTTGCCTGGACGGAAGTTGGCGGTGAGCTGCTCACCATCGAAGGCGTGATGATGCCGGGCAAGGGCCGCATGACGGTTACCGGCAACCTCAAGGAAGTGATGAAGGAATCCATTTCGGCAGCGGCATCTTATGTCCGCTCGCGCGCCGTGGACTTCGGCATCGAGCCGCCGCGCTTCGACAAGAGCGACATCCACGTTCACGTTCCCGAAGGTGCGACCCCGAAGGACGGACCGTCCGCCGGTGTTGCCATGGCCACTGCCATCGTCTCCATCATGACCGGTATTCCGGTTTCGAAGGATGTGGCGATGACGGGCGAGATCACCCTGCGTGGTCGCGTGCTGCCAATCGGCGGCCTGAAGGAAAAGCTGCTTGCGGCATTGCGCGGCGGCATCAAGAAGGTGCTGATCCCGGAAGAAAACGCCAAGGATCTGGCGGAGATTCCGGACAATGTGAAGAACGAGATGGAAATCATCCCGGTTTCGCGCATGGGCGAGGTCATCGAACACGCGCTGCTTCGCAAGCCGGAGCCCATCGAGTGGGACGGCAGCATCGAGACGCCCGTGATCGCGACGGTTGAAGGCGTTGACGACGGCGGTCAGACGATCGCGCATTGATACATGCATCGGCGCGGAAGCCGGAATCGGTTTTCGCAAAGCGCGATGCATAGAATCAATGTGTTAGGTATCGGAAGACAGCTGCGGTGCTTCGGCCCGCGCAAGTGATGCCAAATTGGCACGAATATGGGGAAGGCCGGCAGAAATGTCGGCCTTTTTTGTGAAAAAACCCGTAGACCCCTTGTTTTTCAGGCGATTCCAGCGCTTTTGAGTTGCTGCGCGCGGATGCGAATGTATTCTGCGCCGGCTTAATTTTAGTCGTTTCAAACCATTGAAAGGGGTGGAAACATGAACAAGAACGAGCTCGTCTCTGCTGTTGCCGAAAAGGCTGGTCTCACGAAGGCAGATGCTGCTTCCGCTGTTGATGCCGTATTCGAAACCGTACAGAACGAACTGAAGAGCGGTGGCGACATCCGCCTCGCTGGCTTCGGCAGCTTCTCCGTTAGCCGCCGTGAAGCCTCCAAGGGTCGTAACCCTTCCACGGGTGCTGAAGTCGATATCCCGGCTCGCAACGTACCGAAGTTTTCCGCAGGCAAGGGCCTGAAGGACGCTGTTAACTCGTAAGGTTTCCGGAAGGCCGTGATGCCCGGCGGCGGGCATGCGGTTTTTCAGGTTCACGAGGAAGCATGTTTTGACGCGCTCACACCATCAGCAGGCATGAAGAGGGCAGCCTTTCGGAAGTCTCTTTCGGACAGGCCAGTCTCTCGGTCAGTATGGTGTGGATTGAAAGTGTCGATGCGTGGCTGTGTAGCTTCCATCCGGACACACGGCGTTTCGATACACGATGCGCATAAACACGAAAGCCCGGCCTTCATGGCCGGGCTTTTTGATTCTCCCGACAGGAAATGTCATCCCACTGTCATGTCTTTGACGCAGAAGCCATGGGGTATTTCTGGACCCAAGGGGGATTATAATGGCGTTCCGATTTTCTCATATGGCCTTGACTGCTGCGCTGCTGACATCCGCAGCTTTCCCGGCCGCTGCCGAGCCGGTTTTCAACCGCATCGCATCTTTCCCGGTGGCGAAAAACCTGCCCGCAGACAAGGACGCCAAGTCCGTCACGTCGGCTGAAATCGTCACCGCCAGCGAAGATGGCAAGACGCTGATCTATTCGGACAGCCCGCTTGGTGGCATCGGCTTCATCGACATCACCGATGCCAAGGCCCCGAAGGCCGGCGGTGCGCTGCTGCTTGAAGGCGAGCCGACGTCGGTCGCCGTTGCTGGCCTCAAGGTTCTCGCCGGCGTCAACACCTCTGAAAGCTTCGTCAAGCCGTCAGGCAAGCTGGTAACGGTCGATATCGCCACCAAGAAGATCGAGGCAAGCTGTGATCTCGGCGGCCAGCCCGATTCGGTTGCCGTCTCTCCGGACAAGACCTTTGCCGCCATCGCAATCGAGAATGAGCGCGACGAAGAGGTGAACGAAGGCGCCCTGCCGCAGATGCCCGCCGGTTATCTGGTAACGGTTGGCCTGAAGAACGGCGTTGCCGATTGTGCGACGCTGAAGAAGATCGAGCTCACCGGTCTGGCCGAAATCGCCCCGGAAGATCCGGAGCCGGAATTTGTTTCGATCAACGCCAATGGCGAAATCGCGCTCACGCTGCAGGAAAACAACCATATCGTTATCATCGACGGCAAGACCGGCACGGTGAAGACGCATTTCTCCGCCGGCACGGTTGACCTCGAAGGCATCGACACGAAGTCGGACGGCCAGCTGAAGTTCACCGACAAGCAGGAAGGCCGCAAGCGCGAGCCGGACGCCGTGAAGTGGCTGGACAATGATCGTATCGTCATCGCCAATGAAGGTGACTGGCAGGGCGGATCGCGCGGCTTCACCATCTTCGACAAGACCGGCAAGCTTCTCTATGAAGCTGGCGCTTCGCTCGAGCATGCGGTTGCGGCCATCGGCCACTATCCGGAAAAGCGCTCCAAGGCCAAGGGCATCGAGCCGGAAGGTCTGGAAGCAGCAACATTCGGCGATCAGAAATATTTCTTCGTGCTTGCCGAGCGCGCCTCCGTCGTCGCTGTCTACAAGGACACCGGCAAGGAGCCGGAACTGACCCAGCTCCTGCCTTCAGGCGTTTCACCGGAAGGCGCAGTCGCCATCCCGTCGCGTAATCTTCTTGTTACGGCGAACGAGGTGGATCTGGTCGAAGACGGCGGCGTTCGCTCGCACGTCATGATCTATGAGCGCGCTGAAGGTGAAGCAGCCTATCCGCAGCTGGTTTCCGCCACTGTCGACGGTGCACCGATCGGCTGGGGCGCTCTTTCGGGCCTGGTCGGCGATGCCGAGAAGCCCGGCATTCTTTATGCGGTTTCCGACTCGGTTTATGGCAACCAGCCGTCGATCTACACGATCGACGCAACGAAGAAGCCCGCAACCATCACCAGCGTGCTGCGCATCAAGCGTGACGGTATCGCTGCCCAGAAACTCGATATCGAAGGTATCACGCTGGACGGCAAGGGCGGCTTCTGGCTGGCCTCGGAAGGCGACAGCGCCAAGCTCGTCCCGCACGCGCTCTACAACGTCAATGCCAAGGGTGAAATCAAGGCTGAGATCGCCCTGCCGAAGGAACTGCTTGCCGGCGACACCCGCTTCGGTTTCGAAGGCGTGACCATGATCGGCAAGGGCGACGACGCGACGCTGTGGATGGCTGTGCAGCGCGAATGGGGTACGGACGAGAAGGGCTTCGTCAAGCTCGTCTCCTATAATCCGAAGTCCAAGGAATGGGGCGCCGTGCGTTACCCGCTCGACAAGACCGAGGCAGGCTGGATCGGCCTTTCTGAAATCACTGCCCAGGGCGAATATGTCTATATCGTCGAGCGTGACAACCAGATCGGCGACAAGGCCAAGATCAAGAAGCTCTACCGCGTGGCGATCGCAGATCTGAAGCCGGGCAAGATCGGTGGCGAGCTGCCGCTGGTGGCCAAGCAGGAAGCGCATGACTTTCTGCCTGACCTGAAGGCCCAGACCAACGGTTACGTCGTCGACAAGCTGGAAGGCTTCACCTTCGACAAGGCCGGAACGGCCTATGCCGTGACCGACAATGACGGCGTGGACGATTCTTCCGGTGAGACGCTGTTCTTCAAGGTTGATATGAAGGCAATCAACTGATCGTACCGATTGGCTTCGCAAATGAGAAAAGCCGGGCACAGCCCGGCTTTTTTTGTCGCTGAAGGCCCCCGGTGCGGCGGCGCGGTTTGCACGGCGTGTCGCAGCGCAGGCCCTCAAGGCTGGCGTTGTCGCGTCGGGGATGGCTCAGAGAGAGACTTGTCGGGGGCTATTGGGGGGAAAAGCTGCGGACCGATGATAAAGGATCACCGCCCCATGGAGTTCTTGCTTTTCGGAGTATCGCTTTTTTCCGAGTCCTGCTGGACCCAACGGAAGAAAATATAAACAGGCAGCGCAATAAGCGCGAGTGTTACAAACGCGTCGATCATGGTTTCATCCATTATTTCTACCGTTCATCATGAAACGGCTCGAAAACAATGCCCGAAATCTGTTTAAAAAGTCTGAATCTGCTTATTTTTCGGTATGTTGCGGGGTGATACAGGGACTGGGAGAAGCTGTCGGAATCTGAAACAGGAGTACCGATTTGGCATGGGAAAAATCGCAAGACGATTCCATCCGCCTGAAACGCAGCCCCGACATCCATTGATGAGTGGGGCAGGGGGCGATTCCCTCTGCGAAGAATTTACGGAAAATAGAAATCGCATCCGATTGACATTCGGCTTCAAGCTTAAAAATTGATAGGCTTGGGAATGGTGGGCGATGAGAGACTCGAACTCCCGACATCCTCGGTGTAAACGAGGCGCTCTACCAACTGAGCTAATCGCCCTTCGCGTGTCTCGGATCATGTCCGCCGCGTCGGTGGCCGTGATGTATTCGGATCGGAAAAAAACCGCAAGGGCTTTTGTGAAGTTTTTTTGTTTTTTTTGCCGACAGCTTTTCCCTTCATCGAGGGTTGCCGGCGAAAAGCCGGGAACTGCGGGCTTTCCGGTAAAAACGAATCCGCAGTGACCTTCAGATACAGGCGGAAATCTTGCCTGAGACGCCCATGGCTGTGGACAAGTTTTTTGTTTTCGTTGGGAAAAGCCTGCAGAACAGGGCATTTGCGCCAGCGCCTGTCAAAGGCCTCTCAGTTTTTCCCGATCAAAATGCAGAAGCTTATTCTTTTGTCGTGAAACCTGCTTGACACCCCCGCACGAACGCCGTAGTTAGCCGCTCAACGAACAGCCGAGGCTGGTTCGTACGGCGGGACAAGGTCCTGTCCGTCAGGAGATGCGGGTGTAGCTCAGTTGGTTAGAGTGCCGGCCTGTCACGCCGGAGGTCGCGGGTTCGAGCCCCGTCACTCGCGCCATCCTGTTCCTCGGAAATAAACGCAGATGAATATCTGCGATGCGCGGGTGTAGCTCAGTCGGTTAGAGTGCCGGCCTGTCACGCCGGAGGTCGCGGGTTCGAGCCCCGTCACTCGCGCCATTTCTCTTCCTGAAATGACTCCCAGAAAAAGCCATCCGAAGCGCCAGCCAGGCGCCTTTGCATGAGCGATTTCACCGCCTGATTCCGCCCCGCGCAAGCACGATTTTTCCTGCCTTTTTCACTCAAGTTTCGATTTCTGAAAATCGTCACTTCGGTGCCTTTTTGACATAAAATTCGTGTGACTTTTTTGCGGTTGCGTCCTTCAATCGATTATTATTGTATTTGAGGGGCTTAGGTCGGAATTGTGGCCCAAATTTGCGTCAATTCGGGCAATATTGTTGCCAATCAATGCGGCAGGTGTCTTGAAATGGTGCCTAAACTCTTGCAGAGAGGGCGCGGCTGCGCTAACCACTTTGGCGTTGCAACATATTTGTGCGCCTTGAGACTTATAAGTCGCAAAGGCAGGTCCGGCACCCGGCCGGGCAAGGAAGAGACCATGACTGAACTCCTCAGTTCCTACATTCCGATCGCAATATTCATCGGTATCGCTCTTGTCATTGGCCTGGCGCTTCTCATTGCGCCGTTTGCTGTCGCTTACAAGGCGCCGGACCCGGAAAAGCTTTCCGCTTTCGAGTGCGGTTTCAATGCCTTCGACGACGCCCGCATGAAGTTTGATATCCGCTTTTACCTGGTGTCGATCCTCTTCATCATCTTCGATCTGGAAGTGGCCTTCCTGTTCCCGTGGGCGGTGTCCTTCGGTGACATGGGCTGGTTCGGTTTCTGGTCGATGATGGTGTTTCTTGGCGTCCTCACCATTGGCTTTATCTATGAGTGGAAGAAGGGAGCGCTGGAATGGGCATGAGCCAGAACAACAGCACGCTCGTTGCGCCGCAGCCGAAGGGGATCATCGATCCCTCGACCGGCAAGCCGGTTGGCAGCAACGATGCCTACTTCACGGAAATCAATGACGAGCTGGCCGACAAGGGCTTCCTCGTCACATCGACCGACGAGCTGATCACCTGGGCGCGTACCGGCTCCCTTATGTGGATGCAGTTCGGTCTCGCCTGCTGCGCCGTTGAAGGCCTGATGCAGGCTTCCGGTCCGCGTTATGACATGGAGCGCTTCGGTGTCGCCCCGCGCGCTTCGCCGCGCCAGTCTGACGTGATGATCGTTGCCGGCACGCTGACCAACAAGATGGCGCCCGCGCTGCGCAAGGTCTATGACCAGATGCCTGAGCCGCGTTACGTCATTTCCATGGGCTCCTGCGCCAATGGCGGCGGTTATTACCACTATTCCTACGCCGTGGTGCGCGGTTGCGACCGTGTCGTGCCGGTGGATATTTACGTTCCGGGCTGTCCCCCCACGGCGGAAGCGCTGCTTTACGGCGTTCTTCTGCTGCAGAAGAAGATCCGGCGTACCGGTACGATCGAGCGCTAAGGGCAAAGGACGGATAGATAATGAGCGAAGCTCTCAACGATCTTGCTGCTTACGTTAAGGAAGCGCGCGGTTCTCTCGTGGTATCTGCCGATATCGCCTATGGCGAGCTGACGCTGAACACGACAACTGAAAGCGTGATTGCGCTTTTGACCTTCCTGCGCGACGACGTGCAGTGCGGTTTCGTCAACATCATCGATATTTGCGGCGTTGACTGGCCGCAGCGCGAAAAGCGTTTCGATGTCGTCTACCATCTTCTGTCGCCGCGCCAGAATCTGCGCGTGCGCATCAAGCTGCAGGTGGCGGAAGACGAGGGCGTTCCTTCATCGACCTCCGTCTACATGGGCGCGGAATGGTTCGAGCGCGAAGCCTGGGATATGTATGGCATTCCTTTCGAGGGCCATAAGGACCTGCGCCGCATCCTCACGGATTACGGTTTTGAAGGCCATCCGCTGCGCAAGGATTTTCCGGTTACCGGCTTTGTGGAAGTGCGTTACGATGACGTTCTGAAGCGGGTTCTTTATGAACCGGTCGAACTGAAGCAGGAATTCCGTAACTTCGACTTCCTTTCCCCTTGGGAAGGAACCGAATATGTTCTCCCGGGTGACGAAAAGGCCAAGCAATGAGCCAAGCCCCCGCGACAGAGCATGGACAATGTCTTTGCGGCGCCGTTGGCTTTAATGCCGGCATTGGCGCCCGCGAATTCGGCGTTTGCCATTGCTCCATGTGCCGCCGCTGGTCCGGCGGTGCGTTCATGGCTGTCGAATGCACCGGCGTTTCCTTTGAAAACGAAGAACAGCTTGGCGTCTTTTCCTCCTCGGAATGGGGCGAGCGTTGCTTCTGCACGAATTGCGGCAGCACCTTGATGTGGCGTTCCAAGGATGGCCAACACCTGGCCGTGTCGCTGCAGGCTTTCGACAACCCTTCCAGTTTCACGTTCGCGTCGCAGATTTTCACGGATGAAAAGCCTTCGAGCTATTCTTTCGCAGAAACCACGCAGAACATGACCGGCCCCGAATTCATCGCCATGATCACCTCGGCGGAGCACTAGAATGACTGAGCATAACGTCCGCAATTTCACGATCAACTTCGGTCCGGAACACCCGTCCGCGCACGGCGTGCTGCGTCTGGTTCTGGAACTGGACGGCGAAATCGTCGAGCGCGTCGATCCGCATATCGGTCTTCTGCATCGCGGCACCGAAAAGCTGATCGAGACCAAGACCTATCTGCAGGCAGTTCCCTATTTCGACCGTCTCGATTACGTCGCGCCGATGAACCAGGAACACGCTTTCGCGCTCGCCGTCGAAAAGCTGCTCGGCCTCGAAATCCCGATGCGCGGCCAGCTGATCCGCGTGCTTTATTCGGAAATCGGCCGCATCCTGTCGCACATCATGAACGTCACGACGCAGGCCATGGACGTTGGCGCGATGACGCCCCCGGTCTGGGGTTTCGAAGAGCGCGAAAAGCTTATGGTGTTCTATGAGCGCGCCTGTGGCGCCCGCATGCACTCGGCTTACGTTCGTCCGGGCGGTGTGCATCAGGACCTGCCGCCGGAGCTGGTGGACGATATCGGCAAGTGGTGCGATCCGTTCCTCACCGTTCTCGACAATATCGAAGGCCTGTTGACCGACAACCGCATCTACAAGCAGCGTAACGTCGATATCGGCGTCGTCTCGCTTGAAGACGCCTTTGCTTGGGGTTTCACTGGCGTGATGGTGCGTGGCTCGGGCGCTGCCTGGGATTTGCGTCGTTCGCAGCCTTACGAGTGCTATTCCGATCTGGAATTCGACATCCCCGTCGGCAAGAACGGTGATTGCTATGATCGCTACCTGATCCGCATGCAGGAAATGCGCGAATCGGTAAAGATCATGAAGCAGTGCGTTGATCTTCTCTCCGGCAAGCATCGCATCGGCCCTGTCTCCTCGCTTGACGGCAAGGTAGTCCCGCCCAAGCGCGGCGAGATGAAGCGGTCGATGGAAGCTTTGATCCACCACTTCAAGCTTTACACCGAAGGTTACCACGTTCCAGCCGGCGAAGTTTACGCCGCCGTCGAAGCGCCGAAGGGCGAGTTCGGCGTCTATGTGGTCGCCGATGGCTCTAACAAGCCTTACCGCTGCAAGATCCGCGCTCCGGGTTATGCGCATCTGCAGGCGATGGATTTCCTGTGCAAGGGCCATCAGCTTGCTGACGTTACAGCCGTGCTCGGCTCCCTCGACATCGTGTTCGGGGAGGTCGATCGCTGATGCGTCTGCCGCTGGCCATATTGGCTCTTCTTGCTGCGATGTCTGCCCCCGTTCTCGCCCAGACGGCGACGGATGAGGGCGGCGTGTCGCTGTCAAGCGGCGGCGGTTCAACCATCAAGCAGCTTCTGTCGTCGGGATACGAGATCAAGGCCTCGGTTCCGAATGGCAGTAAGTTCATTGTGTTCATGCAAAAAGACAAGGCGGCTTACGCCTGCGAATTCGTCACGGTGGCGAGATCGCGTTGTGAGACGTTAAACTGAAAAGGCGTGAGGAAGTATGTCCGTTCGTCGACTAGCCGAAGATCAGTTCCAGCCCGTGGCGTTTGCCTTCAACGCGGATAATACCGCATGGGCGGAAAAGACGATCAAGAAATATCCCGAGGGACGCCAGCAATCGGCTGTCATCCCGCTGCTCATGCGTGCGCAGGAGCAGGACGGCTGGGTTACCCGCGCCGCCATCGAAAAGATCGCCGACATGCTGGATATGGCCTATATCCGCGTCATGGAAGTGGCGACCTTCTATACCCAGTTCCAGCTGAAGCCGGTCGGCACGCGCGCCCACGTTCAGGTCTGCGGCACCACGCCCTGCATGCTGCGCGGTTCCGAAGCGCTGATGGATGTCTGCCGCAAGAAGATCAACCACGATCCGCTGCACACCAATGAGAGCGGCACGCTCTCCTGGGAAGAGGTGGAATGTCAGGGCGCCTGCGTCAACGCGCCGATGGTCATCATCTTCAAGGATGCCTATGAGGACCTGACGCCCGAGCGCCTGGAAGAAATCATCGACACGTTCGAGGCAGGCAAGGGTGACACGGTCAAGACCGGCCCGCAGATCGACCGTCACGAGTCGGTTCCAGTCGGTGGATTGACGACGCTGACGGAAGAGATCAAGCCTGACCGTTCCAATCTCGACAAGCCGGCCGAAGTGCCTGCGGATGCCGCACCGGTTCCGCCGTCCAATGCCGCCAAGCCGAAGACGGACGCGCCGGAAACCGATCCGAAGCTGAAGACGCCGGCCAATGAGCCGAAGGCTGCGGAAGCCAATGTAAAGACCGTCGAAAAGGAAGCTTCCGGAACGGCTGCGGCGGCAAAGCCGTCGCTCGACTCCAAGGATCGTCCGGCCGGCATCGAACGCCCGGCGACGCCTGACGACCTGAAGCTCATTTCCGGCGTTGGTCCGAAGATCGAAGGCACGCTGCACGAGCTCGGCATCTTCACCTTTGCGCAGGTCGCCGGCTGGAAAAAGGCCGAATGCGACTGGGTCGACGGTTATCTGAATTTCAAGGGCCGCATCGAACGCGACGAGTGGATCAAGCAGGCCGAGGCGCTCGCCAAGGGTGGCGAAGCCGAGTATATCAGGGTCTTCGGCAAGAAGCCGCGGTAAGAGGTGAAGCATGTTAAAAGATCAGGATCGCATCTTTACCAATCTCTACGGCCTCAAGGACAAGTCCCTGAAGGGCGTGAGAGCGCGCGGCCATTGGGATGGCACCAAGCAGATCATCGAAAAGGGTCGTGACTGGATCATCAACGAGATGAAGGCTTCCGGCCTTCGCGGTCGCGGTGGCGCTGGCTTCCCGACGGGTCTCAAATGGTCCTTCATGCCGAAGGAAAATGACGGCCGTCCGCATTATCTCGTCGTCAACGCCGACGAATCCGAACCCGGCACCTGCAAGGACCGCGAAATCCTGCGCAACGATCCGCATACGCTGATCGAAGGCTGTGTGATCGCCGGTTTCGCCATGGGCGCGCATACCGCCTATATCTACGTGCGCGGCGAATATATGCGTGAGCGTGAAGCGCTTCAGGCGGCCATCGACGAGTGCTACGATGCCGGCCTGCTCGGCAAGAACAACAAGAATGGCTGGGATTTCGACATCTACGTCCATCACGGCGCGGGTGCCTATATCTGCGGCGAAGAGACGGCTCTGCTCGAAAGCCTTGAAGGCAAGAAGGGCCAGCCGCGCCTCAAGCCGCCGTTCCCGGCCAATATGGGTCTTTACGGCTGCCCGACGACCGTCAACAACGTTGAATCAATCGCCGTTGCGCCGACCATCCTGCGCCGTGGCGCTGCCTGGTTCTCGGGGATCGGCCGTCCGAACAATGTCGGCACCAAGCTGTTCATGGTGTCAGGCCATGTCGAGCGTCCGTGCACCTTCGAAGATGCACTGGGCCTGTCCTTCCGTGAGCTGATCGAACACCATTGCGGTGGCATTCGCGGCGGCTGGGACAATCTGCTCGGCGTCATCCCCGGCGGCGCATCCTGCCCCATCGTGCGCGGTGAGGACATGAAGGACGCCATCATGGACTTTGACGGCATGCGCGAAGTGAAGTCTTCCTTCGGCACCGGCGGCATGATCGTCATGGACAAGTCCACCGACGTCATCAAGGCGATTGCCCGCATCGCGGCCTTCTTCAAGCATGAAAGCTGCGGCCAGTGCACGCCGTGCCGCGAAGGCACCGGCTGGATGTGGCGCGTGCTGGAACGCATGGTCAAGGGTAACGCGCAGAAGCGCGAAATCGACATGCTGTTTGAAGTGACCAAGCAGATCGAAGGCCACACCATCTGTGCGCTCGGCGACGCCGCCGCATGGCCGGTACAGGCGCTGATCCGCAATTTCCGTCCGGAAATCGAAAAGCGTATCGACCAATATACCTACAGGGCCATGGATGATGGCGCTGTTCTGGAAGCCGCTGAATAAGCATCAAGGGCTTCGAGCGGAGCCGGAAATTTCCGGCCCCGCAGCACCATGAAACGTCTGGCAAACCTTCGGATGCCGGGCGCGATTAAGGATTTGTTGCGGACCGTGTGAGACATGGGACGAACAGGCAACAGGACGTAAGTAGAACCATGGCAAAGCTCAAGGTTGACGGTAAAGAGATCGAGGTTCCGGATCATTTCACGCTGTTGCAGGCGTGCGAGGAGGCTGGTGCCGAAGTTCCGCGCTTTTGTTTTCATGAGCGCTTGTCGGTCGCGGGTAACTGCCGCATGTGTCTCATCGAGGTGAAGGGCGGACCGCCCAAGCCGGCCGCCTCCTGCGCCATGGGCGTGCGCGATGTTCGCGGCGGCCCGAACGGCGAATTGCCTGAGGTTTTCACCAATACGCCGATGGTCAAGAAGGCCCGCGAAGGCGTGATGGAGTTCCTGCTCATCAACCATCCGCTGGATTGCCCGATCTGCGACCAGGGCGGCGAATGCGACCTGCAGGACCAGGCCATGGCCTTCGGTATCGCCGGTTCGCGTTATGCGGAAAACAAGCGCGCGGTTGAAGACAAATATATCGGACCGCTCGTCAAGACGGTCATGAACCGTTGCATCCACTGCACGCGCTGCGTCCGTTTCACCACGGAAGTGGCTGGTATCGCCGAACTGGGCCTTATCGGCCGCGGCGAAGATGCCGAAATCACCACCTATCTCGAGCAGGCCATGACCTCGGAGCTGCAGGGCAACGTTGTTGACCTCTGCCCGGTCGGCGCGCTCACCTCCAAGCCTTTCGCCTTCACCGCCCGTCCGTGGGAACTGAACAAGACCGAAACCATCGACGTGATGGACGCGCTCGGTTCGGCCATCCGCGTCGATACCCGTGGCCGCGAAGTCATGCGCGTCATGCCGCGCGTCAACGAGGCGATCAACGAAGAGTGGATTTCCGACAAGAGTCGCTTCATCTGGGACGGCCTGAAGACGCAGCGCCTTGACCGGCCTTACGTCCGCAAGGATGGCCGTCTGCAGCCCGCCACCTGGGGCGAAGCCTTCGGTGCGATCAAGCAGGCTGTTGCCGCAACATCCGGCAACAAGATCGGCGCGATCGCCGGCGATCTGTCTTCCGTTGAAGAAATGTTCGCGCTGAAGTCGCTTCTCGCCTCGCTCGGTTCGGCCAATGTCGATTGCCGTCAGGATGGCGCAGCGCTTGATCCGTCTTTGGGTCGCGCCAGCTATATCTTCAATTCCACCATTGAAGGCATCGAGCAGGCGGACGCACTGCTGATCGTTGGCGCTAACCCGCGTTTCGAAGCGGCTGTCCTCAACGCCCGCATCCGCAAGCGCTGGCGTCGTGGCGGTTTCCCGATCGGCGTGATCGGCGAAGCTGGTGAACTGCGCTACAATTATGAATATCTCGGCTCGGGTGCTGAAACGCTCTCCGATCTGGCCAATGGCTCGCACAGCTTCGTTGACAAGCTGAAGTCCGCCAAGAACCCACTGATCATCATCGGTCAGGGCGCTCTTGCCCGCGCCGATGGTGCCGCCGTGCTCACTGCTGCTGCCAAGCTCGCCGTTTCGGTCGGTGCTGTCAGCGAAGAGTGGAACGGTTTCTCCGTTCTGCACACTGCAGCTGCCCGCGTTGGCGGTCTCGATATCGGCTTCGTGCCGGGCGAGGGCGGTGTTGCCGCCGCTGAAATGGTCGCCTCCATGGATGTTCTTTTCCTGCTCGGCGCCGATGAACTCGATCTGTCGAACAAGGGCGCCAAGTTCACCGTTTATATCGGCAGCCATGGCGATCAGGGCGCGATGAACGCCGACGTCATCCTTCCGGGTGCGGCCTATACCGAAAAATCCGGTATCTGGGTCAACACCGAAGGCCGTGTGCAGGTGGGCAACCGCGCCGGTTTCGCACCGGGCGAAGCTCGCGAAGACTGGGCGATCCTGCGTGCGCTGTCCGACGTTCTCGGCAAGAAGCTGCCGTTCGATTCGCTGTCGGCGCTGCGCGGTCAGCTTTATGTCGCGCATCCGCATCTGGCGGAAACCGACGAGATCGTCGCCGGCAAGGCTACGGATATCGAGGCTTTGGCCGGAAAGACCGGCTCGCTCAACAAGTCGGCGTTTGCTTCGCCGGTAAAAGACTTTTATTTGACGAACCCGATTGCGCGTGCATCCGCCGTCATGGCCGAGTGTTCCGCATTGGCCCGCAACAATTTCCAGGCTGCGGCAGAGTAAGGGTAGGGGATTTATGGAACAGTTTTTCTGGAGCTACGTCTGGCCCGCGCTGATCATGGTCGGCCAGTCCCTGCTGCTTCTCGTTTGCCTTCTGGTGGCCATCGCCTTCCTTCTGCTTGCCGACCGCAAGGTCTGGGCAGCCGTGCAGCTGCGCCGTGGTCCGAACGTTGTTGGTCCCTTCGGTCTCTTCCAGTCCTTCGCCGACCTTTTGAAGTTCATCCTCAAGGAACCGGTCATTCCCGCCGGCGCCAACAAGGCGGTTTTCCTTCTGGCGCCGCTGGTTGCCGTGACGCTGGCGCTCGCCACCTACGCGGTCATTCCCTTCGCCGATGGCTGGGTCGTCGCCAATATCAATGTCGGCATTCTCTACATCTTCGCGATTTCTTCGCTTGAAGTGTACGGCATCATCATGGGCGGCTGGGCTTCGAACTCGAAGTATCCGTTCCTCGGCGCGCTGCGTTCGGCAGCGCAGATGGTGTCCTATGAAGTGTCGATCGGTCTCGTCATCGTCACGGTTCTACTCTGCGTCGGCTCGCTGAACCTGACGGATATCGTTCTTGCCCAGCGTACCGGGCTTGGCACGATGATCGGCCTGCCGGCATCGTTCCTCGACTGGCACTGGCTGTCGCTGTTCCCGATGTTCATCGTGTTCTTCATTTCGGGCCTTGCCGAAACCAACCGTCCGCCCTTCGATCTTCCGGAAGCGGAATCGGAGCTTGTCGCCGGTCACATGGTCGAATATGGCTCGACGCCTTACATGATGTTCATGCTCGGCGAATATGCTGCGATCGTTCTGATCTGCTGCCTGACGACGATCCTGTTCCTTGGCGGCTGGCTGCCGATCGTGGATGTGTGGTTCCTGAACTGGGTGCCGGGCATTGTCTGGTTCGCGCTGAAGGGCTGCATGGTCTTCTTCATGATCGCGCTCACCAAGGCCTTCGTTCCGCGTTACCGTTATGACCAACTCATGCGCCTTGGCTGGAAGGTTTTCCTGCCGCTGTCGCTCGCGATGGTCGTGATCGTTGCATTCGTATTGAAGCTGACGGGGTGGGCCGGTTGATGTCCAAACTCCTCGCTCAAAGATCTGGAGACTGAGATGGCAAGCCTCTCCCAAGCCGTCAATTCACTGTTCCTCAAGGAGTTCGTCGGCGCGATCCTGCTGACGATGCGCCATTTCTTCAAGCAGAAGGCGACGGTGAACTATCCTTTCGAAAAGGGCCCGGTCTCTCCGCGCTTCCGTGGTGAACATGCGCTGCGCCGTTATCCGAACGGTGAAGAACGCTGCATCGCCTGCAAGCTGTGTGAAGCCATCTGTCCCGCTCAGGCGATCACCATCGAAGCCGGTCCGCGCCGTAATGACGGCACCCGCCGCACGGTGCGTTACGATATCGACATGGTGAAGTGCATCTATTGCGGCTTCTGCCAGGAAGCCTGCCCGGTGGATGCCATCGTCGAAGGCCCGAACTTCGAATTCGCGACGGAAACCCGCGAGGAGCTTTATTTCGACAAGCAGAGGCTTCTCGACAATGGCGACCGCTGGGAGCGTGAAATCGCGCGCAACCTCGCACTGGATGCACCTTACCGTTAAGGTGCAACCGTCTTTCCGGGGGAGACCCCGGAAAGCGATGAAAAAGTAAAATGCCTGCGCGGTTTTCGCCGGCGGGGACGAAACGGGTGAGGGGGCTTGAAGCCATCTTCTCCCGATGAGGACAAGAAGGCACCAAGATGGGTCTGCACGCTGTATTCTTTTATATATTCGCTTTCGTCGCCGTGGCGTCTGCGTTCATGGTCATCGCATCGAAGAACCCTGTTCATTCGGTGCTCTTCCTGATTTTGACCTTCTTCAACGCAGCCGCGCTGTTCCTGCTGACGGGGGCCGAGTTCCTCGCCATGATCCTGCTGGTGGTCTATGTCGGCGCGGTCGCGGTGCTCTTCCTCTTCGTCGTCATGATGCTGGATGTGGATTTTGCCGAGCTCCGCTCCGGTGTGCTGCAATATGCGCCTGTCGGTGCGCTGATCGGTGTCATTCTGGCTGCCGAGCTGATCGTCGTGGTCGGCGGCAGCGTTCTGAACCCGGTTGCGGCAAAATCGATCACCATGCCGATCCCGCCGGCCGCAGAGCGCACCAATACTGCCGCGCTCGGTGATGTGCTCTATACGAATTATGTCTACTTCTTCCAGCTCGCCGGTCTCGTGCTGCTGGTGGCCATGATCGGCGCCATCGTGCTGACCCTGCGTCATCGCACCGACATCAAGCGGCAGGATATCTCCACGCAGGTCGGCCGGGACCCGAAGACCGCCGTCACCACGGTCAAGGTCAAGCCGGGCCAGGGCATCTGAAGGCGAACGGATCCAAGGAAACAGAATATGGAAATCGGTCTTTCCCACTACCTGACGGTCAGCGCCATCCTCTTCACGATCGGCGTGTTCGGCATCTTCCTCAACCGGAAGAACGTCATCGTCATCCTCATGTCGATCGAGCTTATCCTTCTGGCGGTCAACATCAACATGGTGGCCTTCTCGGCCTTCCTGAACGATATCGTCGGCCAGGTCTTCGCTTTGTTCATTCTGACCGTCGCAGCTGCCGAAGCGGCCATCGGTCTTGCAATACTCGTTGTCTTCTACCGCAACCGCGGATCGATCGCCGTCGAAGACGTCAATATGATGAAGGGCTGATAAGGCTATGATCTACAAGGCTATCGTCTTTCTTCCACTGATCGGCTTCCTGATCGCCGGCCTGTTCGGCCGCTCGATCGGCGCCAAGGCGTCGGAATATGTCACCACCGGTCTGATGATCGTGGTCGCCATCCTGTCGTGGATCGTCTTCTTCACCGTGGCACTCGCCCATGGCGAGCCGGGCGAGGTGATCAAGGTTACTGTCTTGCGCTGGATCCAGTCCGGCGGCATCGACGTCGAATGGGCTTTCCGCATCGATACGCTGACGGCCGTCATGTTCGTCGTGGTCAACACGGTCTCGACGCTCGTGCACCTTTATTCGATCGGATACATGCACCACGATCCGCATCGTCCGCGCTTCTTTGCCTATCTGTCGCTCTTCACCTTCGCCATGCTGATGCTGGTGACCTCTGACAACCTGCTGCAGATGTTCTTCGGCTGGGAAGGCGTGGGTCTGGCGTCCTATCTGCTGATCGGCTTCTGGTTCAAGAAACCTTCGGCTTCTGCAGCCGCCATGAAGGCCTTCATCGTCAACCGCGTCGGTGACTTCGGCTTCATCCTCGGCATTTCCGGCGTCTTCGTGCTGTTCGGTTCGATCAATCTCGAAACCGTCTTTGCTGCCGCCAGCACCTATCTGCCGGCCGAAGGTGCTGCTTCCAGCGAAACCGTCATCAACCTGTTCGGCATGCAGCTGGACAAGGCCAATGCTATAACGGGCGTCTGCCTGCTGCTCTTCATGGGCGCCATGGGTAAATCGGCGCAGTTCCTGCTGCACACCTGGCTGCCGGACGCGATGGAAGGCCCGACCCCGGTGTCTGCCCTCATTCACGCCGCAACCATGGTCACGGCCGGCGTCTTCCTCGTCGCCCGCATGTCGCCGCTGTTTGAGCTGTCGCCGGATGCGCTGACCGTCGTGACGCTGATCGGTGCGATCACCGCCTTCTTCGCGGCAACCGTCGGCCTCGTGCAGAACGACATCAAGCGCGTGATTGCCTATTCGACCTGCTCGCAGCTCGGTTACATGTTCGTGGCGCTCGGCGTCGGCGCTTATGGCGCTGCCGTATTCCACCTCTTCACGCACGCCTTCTTCAAGGCCCTGCTGTTCTTGTGCGCCGGCTCGGTCATCCATGCCGTCGATGGCGAGCAGGACATGCGTTACATGGGTGGCCTGCGCAAGCATATCCCCATCACCTTCTGGACCATGACCGTTGGCACTCTGGCGCTGACCGGCGTCGGTATTCCGGGCACGATGATCGGTTTTGCCGGCTTCTTCTCGAAGGACGTCATCATCGAATCCGCTTACGCGTCCCATTCGGTTCTGTCCGGTTTCGCCTTCACGCTGCTGGTCATCGCCGCGCTGTTCACCAGCTTCTATTCCTGGCGTCTGGCTTTCATGACCTTCTTCGGCAAGCCGCGCGCATCTGCCGACGTCATGCACCATGTGCATGAATCGCCGATGGTCATGCTGATCCCGCTTTTCATCCTCACGGTTGGCGCGATCTTTGCCGGTGTTGCCTTCGAAGGTTATTTCTTCGGCCACGAATATGCCGAGTTCTGGAAGGGCGCTCTGTTCACGCTTCCGGAAAATGAAATCCTCGAGGAATTCCACCACGTGCCGCTGTGGGTGAAGTGGAGCCCGTTCTTCGCCATGGCTCTTGGTTTCGTGACCGCCTGGTACATGTACATCAAGTCGCCGGAGACGCCAAAGCGTCTGGCAGCGACCCATCGCGGCCTCTACCAGTTCCTCTTGAACAAGTGGTACTTCGACGAACTCTATGACTTCCTCTTCGTACGTTCCGCAAAGGCGCTCGGCCGCTTCCTGTGGAAGAAGGGCGACGTCGCCGTCATCGACCATTATGGACCGAACGGCATTGCAGCGCGTGTGGTTGACGTGACCAACCGCATGGTCCGCCTGCAATCCGGTTACCTCTATCATTATGCCTTTGCGATGCTGATCGGCATCGCGGCGCTTGTCACCTGGATGATGCTCGGGAGTGCCCTCTGATGACCGATTGGCCTATTCTTTCAACGGTCACCTTTCTGCCGCTCGTCGGCGTGGTGCTCCTGCTGCTGACAAATGAGAACGGTCCTTATGGTCGCCGCAACATTCTCAATGTCTCGCTGCTGACGACCGTTTTCACCTTCCTCGTGTCGCTGTTCATCTGGATCGGTTTCGACAATTCGAATCCCGGTTTCCAGATGGTCGAAAAACACGCCTGGTTCGGCAACATCGCCGCCTATCATCTGGGTGTCGACGGCATCTCCATGCTGTTCGTCATCCTCACCACCTTCCTCATGCCCTTCTGCGTGCTGGCAAGCTGGGAATCGATCGAGAAGCGCGTCAAGGAATACATGATCGCCTTCCTGCTTCTGGAAGTCGTCATGATCGGCGTCTTCGTGGCGCTGGATACGGTTCTCTTCTACGTCTTCTTCGAAGCGACGCTGATCCCGATGTTCATCATCATCGGCGTCTGGGGCGGCAAGGATCGCGTTTACGCATCCTACAAATTCTTCCTCTACACGCTGCTCGGCTCGGTTCTGACCATGCTTGCCATCATGGCGATGTACTGGCAGTCCGGCACGACCGACATGACCGAACTGTTGAAATACGGCTTCCCCGCCGGCATGCAGACCTGGCTTTGGCTTGCCTGTTTTGCAGCCTTCTCGGTGAAGATGCCGATGTGGCCGGTACACACCTGGCTGCCCGACGCCCACGTTCAGGCGCCGACCGCTGGCTCCGTCATTCTTGCCGGCGTCATGCTGAAGCTCGGCGGTTACGGTTTCATCCGCTTCTCGCTGTCGATGTTCCCGCTGGCTTCGGATTATTTCGCTCCCTTCGTCTTCACGCTGTCGGTTCTCGCCATCATCTACACCTCGCTGGTGGCGATGATGCAGGACGACATCAAGAAGCTGATCGCCTATTCTTCCGTCGCCCACATGGGTTACGTGACAATGGGCATCTTTGCCGCCAACGTTCAGGGCGTGCAGGGCGCGATCTTCCAGATGCTGTCGCACGGTATCGTGTCTGGCGCGCTCTTCCTCTGCGTCGGCGTTGTCTATGACCGGCTGCATACCCGCGAGATTTCCGCCTATGGTGGTCTCGTCAACAACATGCCGAAATATGCCGTCGCCTTCATGATCTTCACCATGGCCAATGTCGGTCTGCCCGGCACCTCCGGCTTCGTTGGTGAATTCCTGACCCTGGTCGGCGTCTTCCGTGCCAACACGCTGGTCGCACTGTTTGCGGCAACCGGTGTCATCCTCTCGGCAGCCTATGCGCTGTGGCTTTACCGCCGCGTGATCTTCGGTGCGCTCGAGAAGGAAAGCCTGAAGTCGATGCTCGATCTGTCAACCCGCGAAAAGGTCATCCTTTATCCGCTGGTTGCGCTGACGATCTTCTTCGGTGTCTATCCGGCACCGGTGTTCGATGCGACAGCCGCATCGGTCGATCTTCTGGTAAACAACTATTCGGCTGCATTGCAGGCGGCGCAAAATGTTGCGCTCTCTATGAATTGACGACAGGACCCGTTGGACATGACCGCTGAAATCCTTTTTGCCAGTCTGCACATTGCGACGCCCGAGCTGATCCTTGCGGTCGGCGCGCTGGCGCTGCTCATGATTGGCGTCTTCTCGGGCGACAAGTCGACAACGACGGTAACCGGCCTTGCCGTTGCCCTCCTGCTCGTCGTCGGTCTCTGGATCATTTTCGCCCCGGCGTCGGGCGTTGCCTTCGGCGGTGTCTACATCGCCGATTCCTTCGGCAATTTCATGAAGGTGCTGGCGCTGATCGGCTCCATCACCGCCATGATCCTCGCTGTCGGCCAGGGCCGCTTCGAGCCGATCGGTCGTTTCGAATATCCGGTGCTTCTGGTTCTCGCGACGCTGGGCATCCTGCTGATGATCTCGGCCAACAACCTGATCTCGCTCTACATGGCGCTGGAACTGCAGTCGCTGGCGCTTTACGTCGTCTGCGCCATCAACCGTGAAAGCCTGCGCTCCACGGAAGCTGGCCTGAAGTACTTCGTTCTCGGCGCGCTGTCCTCCGGCATGCTGCTTTACGGTATGTCGCTGGTCTATGGTTTCACCGGCAATACCGGCTTTAGTGAAATCGCCCAGGTTCTGGCGTCGGAAACCCGTTCGCTCGGCCTCGTCTTCGGTCTGGTCTTTGTTCTCGCCGGCCTTGCATTCAAGATTTCGGCCGTGCCGTTCCACATGTGGACGCCGGATGTTTATGAAGGTGCGCCGACCCCGGTCACCGCCTTCCTCTCGGCGGCACCCAAGATCGGCGCCATGGCGATCTTCGTGCGCATCGTCGTTGACGCTTTCCAGCCGGTCTTTGCCGACTGGCAGCAGATCGTCGTTTTCATCTCCATCGCTTCGATGCTGCTCGGCTCGTTTGCCGCGATCGGCCAGAAGAACATCAAGCGCCTGATGGCCTATTCCTCCATCGGTCACATGGGTTATGCGCTGGTCGGTCTTGCCGCTGGCACGCAGGCAGGCATTTCGGGCGTCATTCTCTACATGACCATCTACATGGTCATGACGCTCGGCACCTTCGCCTGCATTCTCTCCATGCGCCGCAAGGAAATCGGCAATGTCGAAAATGTCGAGGATCTGGCCGGGCTTTCGTCCACCAACCCCTTCATGGCGGTGGTTCTGACGATCCTGATGTTCTCGCTTGCCGGCATTCCGCCGCTCGCCGGCTTCTTCGGCAAATATTACGTCTTCCTTGCTGCGATCGAAGCCAAGCTCTATCCGCTGGCCGTCATCGGTGTGATCGGCTCGGTGGTCGGCGCTTATTATTATATCCGCATTGTCAAGGTCATGTGGTTTGATGAAGCCAAGGGCAGCTTCGAGCGTCCGGCGGGCGAACTGAAGGTGGTTTATGCGCTTTCGGGTCTGTTCGTTGTCGCTTTCGTCGTCTTTGGCGGTGCGCTTGGCAATGCCGTCACGGTTGCAGCAAAGACGTTCTTTTGATCGATACGCCGCGGCATACGGGCCGGATGTCCATCGATGACTTCCGGCACGAGGCGATGGCGGAAACGCCATCGACCAACATCGAATGTTTCGCCCGTGCAAGGGCGGGCGATGGCGGCAATCTGTGGGTTACCGCCATCCGCCAGACCGGCGGGCGCGGGCGTCGCGGCCGGCCATGGGTCTCCGAACCCGGTAATCTCTACGCCTCGCTCCTCCTCATCGATCCTGCGCCGATGGACCGTATCGGCTCTTTGCCGCTTGCCTTTGCACTGGCTGTCTATCGCGCCATCCGCGCGGTCTTGCCGACAGGCGGCGCGCCGCTTGAGATCAAATGGCCGAACGACGTGCTGATTGGCCGTCAGAAAACCTGCGGCATTTTGATGGAAGCGGAGCTTCTGCCGGATGGGCGGCGGGCAATCGTCATCGGCATCGGTATCAATATCGCCCATAAGCCGGATAATCCGCTTTATCCCGTCACCATGCTGTCCGAACACGGCGCTTCCTGCTCTGCCGATGAGCTTTTCGCGCATCTCTTTCGGGAAACGGCGGATGTGCTGCGAGATTGGGATGAGGGCAGGGGCGTCGCCGGTGTCATGGCTGGCTGGCGGGAGGCTGCCTGCGGTATCGGCGAACATATCACCGTCAATTTCCCGGATCGTTCGATCGGCGGGCGTTTCGTCGGAATTGATGATAATGGTTATCTGCTGCTGGACGAGGACGAGGGCGCAAGGCGCTCCATTGCAGCCGGCGACGTGTTTTTTGGATGAGGTGAACGGTGCGGCTTTATAAAATGCCGCGCCGAACCCGATCCCACAGGTTGGAGTTTTCCTGCAGCTCATAAAAAGCAGGATGGCAGACCGGCTCCGCATCGGCCCGGTCGATCAGATGGTTCAACAGGTCCGATGCTGCAAACATGCGCGGGGCGCGGCAAAGTGCCGTCGTCCACACGCGCTCGTGAATGGATAAAAAGAACAATGGCTAAACAGGACGAACTGGTCTTCCTGCCGCTTGGCGGCGTCGGTGAAATCGGCATGAATCTGGCGCTTTACGGATACGGTCCGGCAGGCAAGCGCGAATGGATCATGGTGGATTGCGGCGTGACCTTTGCCGGTCTCGATCTGCCGGGTGTCGATCTGGTGTTGCCTGACATCACGTATATCGCCGAGCAGAAGAAAAACCTCAAAGGCATCATCATCACCCACGCCCATGAGGATCACTACGGCGCGCTGAACGATCTGTGGCCGGGCCTCAACGTGCCGGTCTATGCCTCGGGTTTCACCGCCGGCATGCTGGAAGCCAAGCGCGCCTATGAAGGCAGCCGCGCCGAAATTCCGATCACTCCCTTCAAGGCGGGCGACCGCATCAATGTTGGTCCGTTCGAAATCGAGGCCGTCGGCGTCAATCACTCCATCCCGGAGCCAATGTCGCTGGTCATCCGCACGCCGCTCGGCAATCTCATCCATACCGGCGACTGGAAAATCGATGAGGCTCCGTCGCTCGGGCCGTTGACGGATGAGGCCCGTTTCCGCGCCATCGGCGAAGAGGGCGTGCTGGCGCTGATGTGCGACAGCACCAACTCGGTACGCGATGGCGTGTCGCCTTCCGAACACGAGGTTTCCGAAGGCCTGCGCCAGATCATTGAAAATGCCGAGGGCCGTGTCGCCGTTACCACCTTCTCCTCCAATGTCGGGCGTATCCGCTCGATTGCCCAGGCGGCAGAGGCGGCGGGCCGTGAGGTGCTGCTGCTTGGCTCGTCGCTGAAGCGCGTTGTCAACGTCTCGCAGGACCTCGGCATCATGGAAGGCATCCAGCCATTTCTGGCCGAAGACGAATATGGCTATATTCCACGCGACAAGGTGGTGCTGATTCTGACCGGTTCGCAGGGTGAACCGCGTGCCGCGCTTGCCAAGCTTTCGCGTGACGAGATGCGCAATGTGGCGCTCGCTTCCGGTGACACGGTGGTGTTTTCCTCTCGCGCCATTCCCGGCAATGAAAAGGCCATCATCGATATCAAGAACGGGCTGATCGAGCAGGGCGTCCATATCATCACTGACAATGAGGCTCTGGTCCACGTTTCCGGCCATCCACGCCGCAACGAGCTTCTGAAGATGTATGAGTGGACGAAGCCGCAGATCGTTGTGCCTGTCCATGGCGAGGCGGCGCATCTGGTGGCGCAGAAGGAACTGGCCGAGCAGGCCGGCATTTCGCAGGTGCCGAAGGTGCGCAACGGTAATATTCTGCGTCTGGCCCCCGGTCCTGCGGAAGTCATCGATGATGCGCCGCATGGCCGCGTCTTCAAGGACGGCAATCTCATCGGCGATATGGATGAGATGGGCATCAGCAATCGCCGCAAGCTGTCCTTCGCCGGTCACGTCTCCGTCAACGTGGTGCTGGACAGCCGTTACGACTTCCTCGGCGATCCCGATGTCGTGCCCTTCGGCCTGCCGGAATTCGATGACGAGGGCGAGGACATGGAGGACACGCTTTACGACGCGGTTCTCGGTGCTGTGGAAAGCATTCCCCGCGCCCGTCGCAAGGATCTGGAACTGCTGCGTGAAGCGGTGCGCCGCGCCGTTCGCGCTGCTGCCAACCAGACCTGGGGCAAGAAGCCGATCGTAACGGTTTTTGTCACCAAGGTTTGAGCCGGAGTCGCGCAAGACTGATGTGTCGGGCGATCTGTGTCATCCGCACTCCGTCACCCCGGGCTTGTCCCACTGCTGTCCGGTTTGAATTTCCGGACAGGCTGCAATCCCCTTGAAGTCGGTGGTGAAGGGTGAACATTCACTCAACGGCATCCTCGGCCATGTGCCGAGGATCTAACGGCGCCGAATAATCAATATGTTGGCGGATCCTCGGGGCAGGCCCGAGGATGACGTCGGCACAATTGGCCTGACTTTTCTTCCCATTGGACGACGTCGCCAGCGCGGTTCTGTTCCTGCTTCCAAGGCTTTTTGCACTTCTTGCCGAGAAGTGATTCCGCTTTACGGATGAATGCGTTACAAGAAGCCCATTGTGCAGGAGGATCACATGCCGCTTCTTTCGGTCTTCGCCGTTTATTTCATCGTCTGGTGGACGGTGCTTTTTGTTGTGTTGCCGATTGGACTTCGCACCCAGGCGGAAGACGGCGATGTGGCGCTTGGCACCATTGCCAGCGCGCCATCCCGCTTCCGAGGCGGCCGCATCGTCCTGTGGACAACACTGATATCGGCGCTGATCTGTGGTGTGTGGTACGCCGGATCCTGGTGGTTCGGTTTCAGCCTTGATGATCTCCCGAGAATTGTCCCGGTTTACGACTGAAGTATCGAAGCTTGATTCCACTGCATTCGTGACCTGGAAAACGTGGCTCCGTCACGTTTGAAACGTATCGAATGCACTCCACCTTAAAACCGGGATGACTGAGAATAGGGCAGCACTATCCGTGTCGCTGCAAGGCGTATCCGCGGCTTGTCATATGGATGTCATCTCTGTCGTGCACACAGCATAAGCATATTGGACGGTTGATTCACCGTCACGATTTTACCGGAATAGTCCGCCGGGGCGTTGCCATGTGTTGAATCAAAAAAAAACAAGGCCTTTCAGCCTTGTTTTCCAGGTTTCGCGTGATCTGTAACCGTTGCCGGGGCAGCGACGAGCGCGCCTAAGATCTGATCCTCCCAAGACTGACCGCGAAAATGACAAGAATTTAAACTTCTTGCCTCTTTTGTAAGCTAAAGCTAGCTCAATCACCCATGCTTGTCATCTCATTTTTTGCATATTTGTTACAGTCGGCAAAAAATTCTCTGTGGTGCAATTTGTCGCACCGGATCAAGAATAATATTCCGGTCAAAGCGTTTTGACGCGAATTAGCTATCTCGAAAATGCCACGAAATCGCCTTCAACGCTCTTTTCATGGCGGGTTTTCTTCTTGGCGGGAAACGGCTATATCCGGCGCCAATATCCCTTTATTCGGGGCGATTCCCGCGCCTTTGCGCGCCGTCGTCCACATCAATGGAAGCCGTCATGCGTCTCAGCCGTTATTTCATGCCCATCCTGAAGGAAAATCCCAAGGAAGCGGAGATCGTCTCCCACCGCCTGATGTTGCGCGCAGGCATGATCCGGCAGCAATCGGCTGGCATTTATTCCTGGCTGCCGCTCGGCAAGCGCGTGCTGGACAAGGTCAACAGGATCATCCGTCAGGAGCAGGACCGTTCCGGCGCCATCGAGCTTCTGATGCCGACGCTGCAGACCGCCGAGCTCTGGCAGGAAAGCGGCCGTTATGACGATTACGGCAAGGAGATGCTGCGCATCAAGGACCGCCAGGACCGCCAGATGCTGTATGGCCCCACCAATGAGGAGATGATCACCGACATCTTCCGTTCCTATGTGAAGTCCTACAAGAACCTGCCGCTGAACCTTTACCATATCCAGCTGAAGTTCCGCGATGAAGTGCGTCCGCGTTTCGGCACCATGCGTTCGCGTGAGTTCCTGATGAAGGATGCCTATTCCTTCGACCTGACCAAGGAAGACGCGATCCACTCCTATAACAAGATGTTCGTGGCTTACCTGCGCACCTTCGAGCGCCTTGGCCTGCGCGCCATTCCCATGCGCGCCGATACCGGCCCGATCGGCGGCAATCACAGCCATGAATTCATCATCCTGGCCGATACCGGTGAATCCGAGGTCTTCTGCCACAAGAGCTTCCTCGACCGTGCCATCCCGGCCGAAAACACCGACTTTGACGATGTCGCAGCCCTTCAGGGTGTATTCGATGAGTGGACGGCCGATTATGCCGCCACCTCCGAAATGCATGAAGAAGCAGCCTATGATGCCATTCCGGATGGTGAGCGTCTTTCCGCACGCGGTATCGAAGTTGGCCACATCTTCTATTTCGGCACCAAATATTCCGAGCCGATGGGTGCGAAAGTGCAGGGCAAGGACGGCAAGGAACATCCTGTCCACATGGGTTCCTATGGCATTGGCCCGACACGCCTTGTTCCCGCCATCATTGAAGCATCGCATGATGAGAACGGAATCATCTGGCCGGCCTCCGTCGCGCCTTTTGATGTTGTTGTCATCAACATGAAGGCTGGCGATGCGGCCTGTGATGCGGCTTGCGAAAAGCTGTATTATCAGCTCTCCAACGCCGGCAAGGATGTTCTTTACGACGATACCGACGACCGTGCGGGCCAGAAGTTTGCCACCGCCGATCTGATCGGTGTGCCGATGCAGATCATCGTCGGCCCGCGTTCTGTTGCGAATGGCGAAGTCGAAGTGAAGGACCGCAAGACCGGTGAACGTGAAACCGTCACAATCGAGGCGGCAATGAACAAGGCGCTTGCCTAAGCACGAACGGAAAGATGGGAGCGGCCTTCATGCGAAGACCGCTCCGGTTTTATGGCGCAGGCGCCGTTACGATTGGGACCGATCTTTGGAAAAGACCGATCCTGCAGATTGAGATCAGGGAGACGACATGGCAAAAGCCGATGCTGACAAGGGTGCGGCTCCTTCCGCCCGGGAAAAGACCGCCCGGCCTTTTTCCGCTTTTGAACGCATGGTGGCCTGGCGCTATCTGCGGTCGCGGCGCAAGGAAGCGTTCATTTCCGTCATCGCCGGTTTTTCTTTTGTCGGCATCATGCTGGGCGTTGCGACGCTCATCATCGTCATGGCGGTCATGAATGGTTTCCGCACCGAGCTGATTTCGCGCATTCTCGGCATTAACGGCCATATGATCGTCCAGCCGATCGACCAGCCCTTCAATAATTATGATGAGCTGGCGAAGAAGTTTTCAGCCGTGCCTGGTGTCACCATGGCCCTGCCGCTGGTGGAAGGCCAGACATTGGCCTCCGGCCGAGGCGGCGCAGGCTCCGGCGCGCTGGTGCGTGGCGTGCGCCAGGAGGATATCGACAAGATCAAGGAAGTTGCCAGCAACATCAAGACCGGCGATCTCGTCGGCTTCATGGCGGGCGACGGTGTTCTGGTCGGCTCGCGGCTTGCCGCACAGCTTGGCGTAACGGCGGGTGATGATATCACCCTCATTTCGCCGGAAGGCGACGTGACGCCGATGGGCGTCAATCCGCGCGTCAAATCCTACAAGATATCAGGCGTCTTCGAGATCGGCATGTCGGAATATGACGCGTCGATGATCTATATGCCGCTGTCTGAAGCCCAGCTTTATTTCAATGCCGACGGCATCGTGCAATCCATCGAGCTTTATGTCAGCCGCCCCGATGACGTTGACGGCATCCGGCCGCTAGTGGAGCAGGCCGCCGAACGGCAGATCTATATCACCGACTGGCGACAGCGGAACCAGACCTTCTTTTCCGCCCTGCAGGTGGAAAGAAACGTGATGTTCATGATCCTCACCCTCATCGTTCTGGTGGCGGCGCTGAACATCATTTCCGGCCTCATCATGCTGGTGAAGGACAAGGGCAGCGATATCGCCATTCTGCGCACCATGGGTGCCAGTTCCGGCGCGGTCATGCGGATATTCTTCATGACCGGAGCGGCCATTGGCACGGTCGGCACCTTTGCCGGCGTGGCGCTCGGCGTCATCGTCTGCCTCAACGTGGAATCCATCCGGCAATTCTTCTCCTGGATATCCGGCACGGTGCTGTTTGACCCGCAGCTTTATTTCCTCAGCCAGCTGCCGGCCGAAATGGATATCAGCGAGACCATCACCGTCGTCATCATGGCGCTGACGCTTTCTTTCCTGGCAACGATCTTTCCAGCATGGCGGGCCTCCAAGCTCGATCCGGTGCAGGCCCTGCGTTACGAATAAGGACCGCTTCGCAATATGGCAAAAAAAACAGTGCTGCGGCTTACCGGTGTGGAACGGACCTATGGTCAGGGTGAAACGTCGCTTTCCATTCTGCGCAAGGCCGATCTTGAATTGAGGAGCGGTGAGATGGTGGCGCTCGTCGCCCCCTCCGGTACCGGGAAATCCACACTGCTGCATCTGGCGGGCCTTCTGGAGCACCCTGACGCGGGTGAGGTTTTCATCAATGGCGCGCCATGCAACGGTCTGCCGGATGAAACCCGCACCGCGATCCGTCGCAGCGACATCGGTTTCGTCTATCAGTTCCATCACCTCCTGCCGGAGTTTTCGGCGGTGGAAAATGTGATGATGCCGCAGCTTATCGCCGGTCTCACACAGGCCGAAGCGCGCAAGCGTGCCAGCGCCCTGCTGGACTACATGCGCGTCGGCCATCGCGGCGAACATCGCCCGGCCGAACTTTCCGGTGGCGAGCAGCAGCGTGTGGCGATTGCGCGCGCGGTTGCCAATGCGCCGCTTCTGCTGCTTGCGGATGAGCCGACCGGCAACCTCGATCCCGAAACCGCGCATTATGTTTTCGATGCGCTGGAGGCCTTAGTGCGCCAGTCCGGCCTTGCGGCGATGATCGCCACCCATAACCACGACCTCGCTGCCCGCATGGACCGACGTGTCACGCTTGCAGACGGCAAGATCGTCGATTTCTGATCATCACGGTCTGAGCCGGCGATATCGTCGACGCGGCTGAGTCGCTTCGCTGCGGCTCCTCCATGGGCCGGCTCCTTCTTCCACAATTGAATTTTTTCCGAACCCGGAGGTGTTTTAACCTCCGGGTTTTTTCGCTTTGGAGTCAGGGGCTTGCCGATCATGGGAACGGAACCGCAGCCGATTCTGCCGCGTTAGAAAGAGGAATATCAGTAAAACCCTGTTGACAATCGAACAAAATGAGAACAAAGTTGGAACATAACGAGTAAGGAGAGACCAATGACTGATTTCATCCGTGACGTTGCCGCTTTCGCTTCCATCGCTGTCTTTGTTGCCAGCTTTTCGGTAATCCTCACTGCCCTGTGAAGGAAACACCGGCGCAGAAGCCTGTATGGAGGCCGCAAGCCTGTGGACTTTAAGCGCCGGAAATCGGAAAATCGCCCCCTCGATTCAGAATGACAGGACGACGATATGGGCGATACGGTTGTGCGTGGAGAAAACTCTGACGAAACGCTGAAAACGCCTGGTTTCGTCCATTTGCGGGTTCATTCCGCTTACTCCCTGCTTGAGGGGGCATTACCCCTCAAGAAAATCATGTCCAAGGCCGTTGCAGATGGCCAGCCGGCAATTGCCATCACCGACACCAACAATCTTTTCGTTGCGCTGGAGTTTTCCGAAAAAGCGCGTGACGAAGGTCTGCAGCCGATCATCGGTTGCCAGGTGTCGATCGACATGCAGGATGCGGCGGAGGATCGCCGCAATCACAACAGCCACCTCGCCAAGCTCCCAGCCATCGTGCTTCTGGCTGCCAATGCCGAAGGTTACGAGCGGCTGGTGGACCTGATCAGCCGCGCCTATCTGGAAGGCGAGGGCAGTGGCGGACATTCCGTGCATGTTACCCGCGCTTGGCTGGAAGAGGCCTCCAATGCCGGGCTCATCGCATTGACGGGCGCCACTGGCGGTCCTGTCGATATGGCGTTGAAGGAAGGCCATGCCGCGCAGGCCAAAGAGCGGCTGCTGACGCTGAAGTCGCTCTTTGGTGACAGGCTCTATATCGAATTGCAGCGCCAGTCCGGTTATGACCGCTCCCACGAGCGACGCATGATCGGCCTTGCCTATGAACATGATATCCCGCTGGTTGCCACCAATGAGGCGTTTTTCCCTTCCAAGGCAGACTATGAGGCGCATGACGCCCTGATGGCGGTGGCGCATAATGCCATCGTTTCCGATGACAGCCGCTTCCGCCTGACACCCGATCATTATCTGAAAAGCCGGCAGGAGATGACGGCGCTGTTTGCCGACCTTCCCGAGGCGCTGGAAAATACCGTCGAGATTGCGCTGCGCTGCTCCTATGTGCTGAAAAAACGCGGGCCCATCCTGCCACGTTTCACCGGCGCCAGCGAAGATCCGGAAGCGGCCGAACATGCCGAAACAGAGGAGCTTCGCCGCCAGGCGGTGGAGGGGCTCGACCAGCGGCTTGCGGCGCTCGGCATGTCGCCCGGCTATACGGAGCAGGATTATCGCGAGAGACTGGATTTCGAACTCGGCGTCATCTCGCGCATGAAATTCCCCGGTTACTTCCTGATCGTTGCCGACTTCATCAAATGGGCCAAGCAGCAGGACATCCCTGTTGGTCCCGGCCGCGGTTCGGGCGCCGGCTCGCTTGTGGCTTATGCACTGACCATCACCGATGTCGATCCGTTGCGCTTCTCGTTGCTGTTCGAGCGCTTCCTCAATCCCGAGCGTGTCTCGATGCCGGACTTCGACATCGACTTCTGCCAGGATCGCCGCGAAGAGGTGATCCGTTATGTGCAGCGCAAATATGGCCGCGAGCAGGTGGCGCAGATCATCACCTTCGGTTCGCTGCAGGCGCGTGCGGCATTGCGCGATGTTGGCCGCGTGCTGGAAATGCCCTATGGGCAGGTGGACAAGATCTGCAAGCTGGTACCCAATAACCCGGCCAACCCGACGCCTTTGTCAAAGGCCATCGAGGAAGAGCCGCGCCTGCAGGAAGAGGCGGACAAGGAACCCGTCGTCGCCCGCCTCCTGGATATCGCCCAAAAGATCGAAGGGCTTTACCGCCACGCCTCCACCCACGCCGCCGGTATCGTCATCGGTGACCGGCCGCTGTCGAAGCTGGTGCCGATGTATCGCGATCCGCGCTCCGACATGCCGGTCACCCAGTTCAACATGAAATGGGTGGAAAGCGCCGGTCTCGTCAAATTCGACTTCCTCGGCCTGAAGACGCTGACGGTATTGAAGGTCGCCGTGGATTTTGTCGCCAAGCGCGGCATCAAGGTCGATCTTGCCGCCATTCCGCTGGACGACACGAAAACCTATGAGATGTTGTCGCGTGGCGAGACCATCGGCGTGTTCCAGGTGGAAAGTGCGGGCATGCGCAAGGCGCTGATCGGCATGCGCCCGGACTGCATCGAGGATATCATCGCGCTGGTGGCGCTTTATCGTCCGGGCCCGATGGAAAACATCCCGGTCTATAATGCCCGCAAACATGGCGAGGAGGAGCTGGAGTCCATCCACCCCACCATCGACCATCTGCTCAAGGAAACGCAGGGCGTTATCGTCTATCAGGAACAGGTGATGCAGATCGCCCAGGTCCTGTCAGGTTATTCGCTCGGCGAAGCCGATCTTCTGCGCCGTGCCATGGGCAAGAAGATCAAGGAGGAGATGGACAAGCAGCGCGAGCGTTTCGTCGATGGCGCCATCAAGAACGGCGTGTCGAAACCGCAGGCCGACACCATCTTCGACCTTCTGGCGAAGTTCGCCAATTACGGCTTCAACAAGAGCCATGCCGCCGCTTACGCCATCGTTTCTTACCAGACCGCCTATATGAAGGCGCATTATCCGGTGGAGTTCCTGGCGGCCTCCATGACGCTCGATATGGCGAACACGGAAAAGCTCAACGATTTCCGGCAGGATGCCGGCCGCCTCGGCATCGAGGTCGTAGCGCCTTCGGTGCAGACGTCTTTCCGCCAGTTCGAGACCGGTGAAAACCGCATCTATTATTCGCTGGCCGCCATCAAGGGCGTCGGCGAGGGCGCGGTCGAACATATCGTCGAAGTGCGCGGCGACAAGCCGTTCACGAGCCTTGAGGATTTCTGCCTGCGTATCGATCCCAAACAGATCAACCGGCGTGTGCTGGAAAGCCTCATCAATGCCGGCGGCTTCGACTGTTTCGGCCGCGATCGCGCCGAACTGATTGGCGGGCTCGACCGTATCATCGGTTATGCGCAGATGGCGCAGAACAACCGCACCGTCGGCCAGTCGGACATGTTCGGTTCCGGTGGTGGTAACGGCCCGGAAAAGCTGGTGCTGCCGGCCTTCCAGCCCTGGCTTGCCTCGGAAAAGCTGTTGCGGGAATATCAGGTGCTCGGTTTTTACCTCACCGCCCATCCGCTCGACACCTATCGCCCCGTGCTGGAAAAGTTGCGTGTGCAGAATATCGCTGATTTTTCCGCCGCCGTGAAACAGGGCGCCACCGCCGGGCGTCTGGCCGGCACCGTCACCGGCAAGCAGGAGCGCAAGACCCGCACCGGCAACAAGATGGGCATCGTCACCTTCTCGGATGCATCGGGGCAATATGAGGCGGTGCTGTTTTCCGAAGGGCTTGCTCAGTTTCGTGAGCTGCTGGAGGTCGGCAAATCGCTTGTCATCACCGTGCAGGCGGAAGAACGCCCGGAAGGCATCGGTCTGCGCATCCAGACGGCTCAGTCGCTGGAGGAGAAGTCCGTGCAGATGCAGAAGGCGCTGCGCGTTTATGTGCGCGATTCCGGCCCGTTGAAAACAGTCGCCCGCCACCTCAATACCAAGGGTGACGGGTCTGTCTATTTCATCGTCATCAAGGATGAGGGCAGCCGCGAAATCGAAGTGGAACTGACGGAGAAATACCGCATTTCACCTGAGATCGCCGCAGCACTTCGCGCCGCCCCCGGCGTCGTTGATGTGGAACTGGTTTAAGGGTTCAGACGCTCACGCGTCCCCTTAAACCGGCCCTTCCTTCGTCACGGTAATGAAATCGGTTCCGGTTCCTGTCTCCAGCTGGTGACTGATATCGGAAACGGTGATCGAGCTGCCGGTTGAAAGCTCCTGTTCAATGCGGGAGCGAATGTCCGCCGGTATGTCGAGACGGCCAAGTACGGCGCTCAATTGGTCGAAGCCGCCGGGTGCTTCGGCAACGGTAATGCCAAGCCGCTTGCGGGCTGCGTTCGGCAGATGGTTTTCGAGCGTCACGCCGTTCCATTCGGCGGTCCCGGCTGCACGATCCACGGAAACAGCCTCGAAGAAATGCGTTCCGAGCGCAACTTCGGGATCCTTGATATCAATGGCCGCCTCAAATAGCGGTTTGAAATCCTGCCGCACCATGATCTGGCCATTCGGTGGATGGTTTTCGCCGGCGGATTCGTAAAGCGCCGTTACGAAGGCGTCGGTGAGAAGCGGTCCGGTGGTCTTCAACCCCTTCCAGCGCTTGAAACCGTTGACGGCGCTCACCGTCATCTGTCCGGCATACCCATCCGCTGCGCCGGCGTCGAAACCAAGACGGGTCAATACGGCCTGAATATCCATCACCCTTTCCCGCTCGCCACGCCGGGTTATGAGAATGCGCAGGGGTGAGGCGGCCTTGGCCTTCACCGCCGGTTTAAGCGCTTGCGTCTTTTCATTGACGGCAACTTCGACGGTGCCCAAAGCCGCATCGAAGGTCGCGGGGCGCAGTTCCACATCCGATAAAAGTAGCTTGCCGTCATCAGTATCGTCACGCGGTTCAAACAACGCCGGATGCTGCACGAAACGCAGGGAAACCGGGCGGTCGGTGATGATGACATGCACCCCGGTTGCGGTGTCGCCGAAAAGTGACTTGGCGAATTTCGAAGGCAGGCGCACGCAGCCATGCGAGGCTGCGTAATTCGGCACCTTGCCTTCGTGCAGCGCAATGCCGGACCATGTCAGCCGCTGCATGAAGGGCATGGGTGCAGCCGAATAGATATTCGACTCGTGGTATTTCCGCTTTTCCAGAATGGAAAATATGCCGCTCGGCGTCTCATGCCCGGCCTTGCCGGTGGAGACTTTCGAGGTGGCGATGATTTCGCCGTTTTCGTAAAGCGAAAGCGACTGGTCGCTTTTCGAAACGAGGATCTGCAGCGACCTGCTATCGGCGGCAAGCGCCGGGAAGGCGAGAATGCTGGCCGACAGCATGCCGGTCAGAAGACGGAGGCGGAGGGACATGACGCAATACACCACATGCACAAAACTTGCTCCACTCAACCATGCGAAGTTTAAGGAAGCTTAAGGACGGTGCGCCCGCAACATCACTAATTTGTGTAAAATCTAAAATACATTGGCATGAAGCAGTGGAACGCGGTCGATGCGCAGTTCCCGGGCCCCTAGATCAAATCGCTATTTACGCGTACCAAATGTGTAGCCGGTTTCGACGCTGCCCTTGCCGAACTTGTCGCGCAGCTTGTCCATCGCCGCTTCCGCCGCCGCCCGCCGCCCGGCCTGCCTGTCGACGAGATCAGGAGGATCGGCAAGGCCCGCATCGCGCAGATCGCTGACGCCGATACCGAGCAGGCGGAATTTCGTGCCGTCGGTTTCCTTTTCCAGCATCGAAAGACCAGTGCGGAAAATCCGGTCGGCAAGCTGGGTGGGGTCATCAAGCTTGCGGTTGCGGGTACGGATCTTAAAATCAGCCGTCTTCATTTTCAGCACCACGGTCTGGCCGGCAATGCCATTCTTCTTCAACCGCCATGCGACCTTTTCGGAAAGCGAGCGCAGGATCGGCACGAGGTCCTCATGGCGGGAAATGTCGTTGAAGAAGGTGGTTTCGGAAGACACGCTTTTGACCGGGTCGTTATTGTGCACATGCCGCTCGTCGATGCCGCGTGAAAGCCGGAAAAGCCGCTGACCCATCACGCCGTAACGGCGCATCAGGTCGCCTTCTTCCATCTCCTGCAGCTGTGCGATCATGCGGATGCCATCGGCCTCCAGCGTCGCAGCAAAAGCTTTGCCCACGCCCCAGATCGTGGTTACGGGCCTCATCGCCAGAAAGGCGAGCGCCTCCGCCTCGCCAATCACCGAAAAACCGCGCGGCTTGTTGAGGTCTGATGCAACCTTGGCCAGAAACTTGCAGTAGGAAAGTCCGGCCGAGACGGTTACGCCGACCTCCTTTTCCACGCGCTTTGCAAATTTCGCCAGCACGCGCGCCGGCGGGTCATGATGCAGCCTCTCTGTGCCGGCGAGATCAAGAAAGGCTTCGTCGACGGAAAGCGGCTGCACCAGCGGCGTCAATTCCTGCATCATGGCGCGGATTTCGCGTCCGACACGGCTGTATTTTTCCATGTCGGGTTTGATGACCACCGCGTCCGGACAGGCCTCCAGCGCCTTGAACATCGGCATGGCGGAACGCACGCCCTGAATGCGGGCAATATAGCAGGCGGTCGAAACCACGCCCCGCTTGCCACCGCCGACGATGACAGGCTTGTCGGCCAGTTCCGGATTGTCGCGCTTTTCAACGGATGCATAAAAGGCGTCACAATCGATATGGGCGATGCTCAGATCGTAAAGCTCGTCATGATAGACGAGACGCGGGCTGCCACAGGCGCGGCAACGCCGCAAACCCGCTGGCTGGCCAGCCAGACAGTCGCGGCAGAAACCGGGATCATAGCGGTGCGACGTGGACATGGAGCGAAAACAAAACCAGAACGTTGCCGACCTTACTCCGGCCGCGACCACGGCTCAAGGGGTGACCCGTCAATACTCCCCTGAATCCAGCCCCGGACCGGAAAAATGATGCCAGGCGGCGGCCACCGTTTCGGGCGAGGTGTCGGTTGCCGTGCAAAACGCCATGAGGTCCGGCTCGTGGCTCATCAGAAAATCGGTGAGGCCGGCCAGAAAGCCGGGATCGTTGACGGCCTGGCGCAGCATATTGGCCTGCAGGCCGCTCAGCGCCAGGAAACGCGCCAGCATGTCCGGTTCGTTTGCCAGCCAGCCAAGTATGGCGGCCGCCGTTTCTTGCGGATCTTTGCCGGCATTGCCTTTGTTTTTCGTATCGCGCAGCATTTCTTCCCCGAAGTTACCTATTTTGAAACCAAATCCCTCTAGCCTTGCGCAACAAATGGACGATGGAATCGGTTCTCTGGCAACTTATATGTCTGGGTGAAGGTTTCAAAGCGAAACGGGGACTGCCCACCATGCCCAAGCAGGTCATGATAGTCGAAGACAACGAGCTGAACATGAAGCTCTTTCGCGACCTGATCGAGGCGTCTGGTTATACGACGATCCAGACGCGCAACGGCATGGAAGCGCTGGACCTTGCCCGCAAGCATCGCCCGGACCTCATTCTCATGGATATTCAGCTGCCGGAAGTATCGGGGCTGGAGGTGACGAAGTGGCTGAAGGAAGACGACGAACTGCACGTCATCCCGGTCATCGCCGTGACGGCCTTTGCCATGAAGGGCGATGAGGAACGGATTCGTCAGGGCGGATGCGAGGCCTATGTGTCGAAGCCGATTTCCGTCCCGAAATTCATCGAAATCATCAAGACTTATCTGGGCGACGCCTAAGGCGGCTGGGGAACGGTTATGACGGCGAGAGTTCTGGTTGTTGACGACATTCCTGCCAATGTGAAGCTTCTCGAAGCGCGGCTTGTGGCGGAATATTTCGATGTCGTGACCGCCGAGGATGGTTTTAAGGCGCTGGCGATCTGCGACGAGGAGCAGGTCGATATTATCCTGCTCGACATCATGATGCCGGGCATGGATGGTTTCGAGGTTTGCGAGAGGCTGAAGGCCAACCCGAAGACGGCGCATATTCCCGTCGTCATGGTGACCGCGCTCGATCAGCCTTCCGACCGGGTGCGTGGCCTGAAGGCCGGCGCCGATGATTTTCTGACCAAGCCGGTCAACGACCTGCAGCTGATTGCCCGTGTCAAAAGCCTCGTGCGCCTGAAGGCCGTCAGCGACGAATTACGGCTGCGCGCTGAAACCGCAAGGCAGATCGGCATCGAGGAGATGCTGCGCGCCGATGGCCTGATGCAGACGCCCGGCCGCGTGCTGGTCGCGGATGGCCGCGCCAGCTCGCAGGAACGTATCGTCAGGGCCCTGAAGCCGGTCGCCGAGGTCGATGCCGTCACCGATCCGCAGGCGGCGCTGCTGAAAGCGGCAAGCAGCTCCTTTGAGCTTGTCATCGTCAATTCCAATTTCGAGGATTACGATCCGCTGCGATTGTGTTCGCAGCTTCGCTCGCTGGAGCGCACCCGTTTCCTGCCGCTGCTTCTGGTGGCGGAGCAGGGGGCGGACGATATGGTGGCGCGTGCGCTCGATCTCGGGGTCAATGACTATATTCTGCGCCCGATCGATCCCAACGAACTTGTGGCCCGCTCGCTGACACAGATCAGGCGCAAGCGTTACAACGAGCACCTTCGGCTCAACATGCAGCACACGATGGAGCTTGCGATTGTCGACGCGCTGACCGGCCTCAATAATCGCCGTTATCTCGATAATCATCTCAAGATACTCTTTGACCGCGCCGCCGTGCGGGGTCGCCCGATTTCCATCTGCATGACCGACATAGACCGGTTCAAGCTGGTCAATGATACCTATGGCCATGATGTGGGCGATGAAGTCCTGCGGGAATTTGCAGCGCGCATCCGCAGCACGGTGCGCGGCGCTGATCTTGCCTGCCGTTATGGCGGCGAAGAATTCGTCGTGGTCATGCCCGACACGCCGATAGAGATTGCCGCCGCCGTCGCCGAGCGCCTGCGGGCGATCATCGAAGACAAGCCCTTCTACGTCCGCTCCATCGATCGTGAACTGAGCATCACCGCTTCGCTTGGTATTGCCACCAGCAGCGGCGCTTTCGGGATGCCGGACGAGCTGTTGAAACAGGCCGACAGGGCGCTCTATGAGGCGAAACACGCCGGGCGCAACCGGGTGGTGGCTGCCGCCGCCTGAAAACGGCGCGCAGGCGTCTGAGGCGGAGAACCATGTCGTCTTTTCGGGTTTGTCGTCGTTCGGGGAGCTGAAAAGCCACCTTGAGAGGCTCAAGCCCCTGACCTTGCCTGTATTTTATCTTATTGCAATGAATAGGCGAGATTCAGCCGCTTTAATACAGTTCAAGTTGAAAAATATATTGAATTCAATCTCGTGGGAAACTATAGTGTGCCAGCGTTGTATATTTAACCATGTTTTCCGGGTTATGTATCGCTGGCTTAAGAATTTGTTGATTTTTATTTTACTTCTGCGCACACTCATTATCGAGAATAACAGTTCTTCCGGCGGTTTTTCCGTCTTGTGATGATGGAATGATGGCGGCTCATGCCGCTGCGGTTTCGCTCGTCAGGGGCTGGTATTGCGTAGTTCGAATGCCCCATGATGCTCAGGTCCGCCGCATCTCCTGAATCGTGGGGTCGGTCGGCTGACGATGTTCGAATCGGTTCCTCGTGCCGTAGTCACATCGTTGGCCGACCGCCTTCTCCCGAAAACGTGTCTGACTGAGAAACAGGTTTACCCAGCGGGCCTGTGTAGCGGCTCCATGCCATTCACGGCCACGTTTCTTATGTGAGGAGGAGGGGTGAGCCGCCGGGGCGCTCTGCAAGAAGCTTTGCCGGATTTGAACAGCCTCTCGACTGCCCTCCACATCCCTGCTTACCGACTTTCGCGACGCGGAAGCGCTGCGCATTTCCCATGGAAATGTCCTTGCCATCCACAAGAGCAAAGACTCATCGATACAAACAAAAAACGCGCCCATTGGGCGCGCTTTTGCCGGAGAACCCGATCAAGAAATTACTTGATCTTGGTTTCCTTGAATTCAACGTGCTTGCGTACAACCGGGTCGTACTTCGTCTTCGTCATCTTATCCGTGAACGTACGGCTGTTCTTGGTGGTGACGTAGAAGGTACCGGTGTCGGCTGTCGACAGCAGCTTGATCTTGATTGTTGTAGCTTTCGCCATGGTCGTCCTGCCTTTAAACAAAAGAGAAGCCGCAGGCGCTTCTCACCTCGGCTAAATCTGGCGCGAAACTACGTATCGCGCCTGAAAAGTCAAGTCTGTTTTGCCCGGAAAACAAAACGGAACCCATAAAGCACCACGTAAAGCCCGAAAAATACGGCAAGCGCCCAGGCGAAACCATCGGTGCCCGCGACATCCATGGAAATGCCGACGGCCTGCGGTCCTGCAATCGTACCCATGGCGTAACAGAAGATAAAGGCGGCATTGGCGGAGACCAGATCGGCGCCTTTCAGGCGTGATCCGAGGTGAGTGAGGCCGACGGTATACATGCCGGAGACGAGGCCGCCCCAGAACAGCAGCAGCGCCGCCACGAGGATCCAGCTGTCCACCAGCAGAGGCAGCGCCAGCGTGCCGCAAACGCCCGCAAAGGCCATCAGCGCGAGCATGGTGCGCCGATCCTTCATCCGGTCCGATAACAGGCCGATCGGTATCTGGAAGACCATGTTGCCGATGCCCATCACGGTCAGCAGCAATGCGGCCTGCGATTCGTTGAAGCCCTCACGCGTGGCATAGATGGGAAAGAGCGACAGGCCACCGGCCTGCACCGAACCGAACACGAAAGCCGCCGCCGATGCCATCGGCACCAGCCAGACATAACGGGCGAAATGGTGGTTGGGCCGCTCGTCCAGCTCCGGACTTTCACCGCGCGCCATGAAGATAGGGATTGCGGCCAGAAGGATGATTGCCGCTCCGACGATAAACGGCAGGATACCCTCGCTGCCGACCACGGAAAACAGCAGTGGGCCGACTGCAAAGCCGACCGCAAGGCCGGTGGCGTAGATGCCGAGAACCATGCCGCGTTTTTTCGGCGGCGCGGTCATGTTGATCCAGTACTCGGACAGGATGAACAGCGTGGTGGTGGCGCCATGGAAAACGATTCGCAGTGGGAACCACATCCAGAAGGCGTCGGCGAAATAAAAGCCGAGCGCGCTCACCGCTGAAATAACCACCGCAAACAGCATGGTTCGCGCCACGCCGAAATCATGGGCGATCTTGGATGTCACGGGGGCGGCCATCATCGCCGCGACGCCGGCCATGGCCGAATTCACCCCGATCATGGTGGAGGAGATGCCACGCTTCTCAAGGATGATCGATAGCAGCGGCAGGCCAAGGCCGATGGCGACACCGACCGCACTGATGGCGGAAATGGCGGCGATCAGAGAGGGCCAGTGAATGGCGTCCGCTTCTTCGCATTTCATTTGTGACATGACGGCCTTTATACAAAGTCTCGAATGAATCGGCCGTGGCGCGTGACATAGAGCCGCGCGGGGCTTTCAAAGGGCAATGACGGATCACCTATCATGAATTTTGTGACATCTTCGAGAACCGTGCGTGTGATTTTCGGCATGTTCAGACTGGAAAGGTCTTTCATGTCAAGCCATTGCACATCGTGCAACTCGTCGGAATCCCGGATTAGCCGGGTATCCAGCCGCAATTCGTCGGCATAACAGCAAAAGAATCGCGTGTCATAGCGCCTGATATTGCCCGGCGGGGTGATGGCGCGCGCCACATAACGGAAACAGGAAAGGTCCGGACCACCATCATCCAGCCCGATATCCACCCCGGTTTCCTCGACAAGCTCGCGCGCAGCGGCGAGCGCCAGCGCTCTTGCGCCGGCAACGCTCAGGCGCCGCGGGGCGGAGGCGCTGAGGCGGTCGAGGACTGCGGGGTGCAGGTCGCCGGAAAAGGGCAGCGCGTGGTCGCGTGGATCACGTTTGCCGCCGGGAAATACGTAAGCGCCGGGCATGAAGATATGGGCATGGCTGCGCTGGCCCATTAAGACGCGGGTCGCCGGGCCGGAACGGTCGAACAGGATGATGGAGGCGGCATCCCGCGGCCGCAGGGGCGGGCTCGCAACCTCGGCGCTCTTGCGGGGTTCGGTCACGCGCACGTTGTCGCCTGTCGTCAGTGGGAGGAGCCGTCTATCTGCACTGTTGGCTGCTTTCCATCAAAGCCATGCATGCGCAGAGCCCATTGCAGGCCGATGACACCGCCCTTGATCGGCTGTAGCGTCAACAGCGCAGCCAGAATGGTGATCGGCACCCAGATGGCGAAATGCACCCACATGGGAACGGAGAACACCATATCCGTCATCATGAAACCGCCGACGGCGATATGGCCGATAATGACGATGGAAATATAAGGCGGCAGGTCATCCGACCGGTGGTGATGCATTTCCGCGCCGCAGGCGGCACAATTGTCCACCGGCTTCAGAAAGGCACGAAACAGGCGGCCACCGCCACAGGCGGGGCAGCGGTTCGCCATGCCACGCATGATCGAACGGCCAAGCGGCCGCTCGGCGCTATTGTCTCCGAAGGTAACTGTTTCCGAGCCCTGATGTGCACTCATCCTTAAGTCCTTCTTCCGTTCTTTCAACCGCCCGTCGCGGTGTTGTTAACGTCGTCCTCTGGGCGGCCTTGTTCCCGGCTTAGCGCCGGGACGCGATGTCCGCCGGCCTGCCTTGTGGAACGACCGCGAGCCGACCGGCATCTTGCGGCCGGGGCTCAGCATTTCGAAACGCAGCGCGCCCGCCAGAGGCACTGCTTCCGCAAGCCGTACCTGAACCGTGTCGCCAAGCTGATAACCGAGACCGGTCTTTTCCCCCGTCAGAGCCTGATGCGCCTCATCATAGAAGAAATAGTCGGTTCCGAGTGTAGATATAGGAACAAAGCCATCAGCGCCAAACTGCGGAAGCGCGACAAATAGTCCCGCCTTGGTGACACCGCCGACGCGGCCCTCGAATTCTTCACCCACCCGTTCGGAAAGATGATGCGCGATCAGCCGGTTGACGGTGTCGCGCTCGGCCGCCATGGCGCGGCGCTCGAAGGTGGAGATTTCGGCGGCGATATCGTCAAGCGTCGCCTCTTCCTGCGGGGTAATGCCGCCTTCGCCGAGCCCCAGCGACCCCACCAGCGCCCGATGCACGATCAGATCGGCATAACGGCGGATCGGCGAGGTGAAATGCGCGTATTTCATCAGGTTGAGGCCGAAATGGCCGATATTCGCGGGGCTATAGATCGCCTGGCTCTGGCTACGCAGCACCATTTCATTGACCATGATCTGGTGCGGCGTATCAAGGGCGCGCGCCAGAATGCCGTTGAAGGAATTGGCGCGCATGGCCACGCCCTTGGCCATGGAAATGCCGATCGTGCCGAGGAATTCGCGCAGCACCTCCTGCTTGGAAAGCGTCGGCGCGTCATGCACGCGGTAGACCAGCGGCTGCTTTTTCTTTTCCAGCGTCTCGGCGGCGGCGACGTTGGCCTGGATCATCATTTCTTCGATGAGCTTATGCGCATCGAGACGTTCGGGAATGACGACCTTGTCCACCGTGCCGTCTGGCCGCAACTGAATCTTGCGCTCCGGCATGTCGAGTTCCAGCGGCTGGCGGCGGTCGCGGCCACGCTTCATCACCTCGTATGCATGCCACAATGGCTTTAGGATCGGCTCCAGCAGCGTCCCGGTCTTGTCGTCCGGGCGGCCGTCGATCGCTGCCTGCGCCTGCTGGTAGGAGAGTTTGGCCGCACTCTTCATCATGATGCGATGGAAGGTATGGCCCGCCTTGCGGCCTTCCCTGGAGAAGGTCATCCGCACCGCGAGTGCGGGGCGGTCAACGCCTTCCTTCAGCGAGCAGAGATCGTTGGAAATGCGCTCCGGCAGCATCGGCACAACCCGGTCGGGGAAATAGACCGAGTTGCCGCGCTTCAGCGCCTCTCGGTCAAGCGGCGCGCCAGGGCGCACATACCAGGAGACATCGGCAATGGCGACGGTGACGATGACACCGTCAGGATTGTCGGGCGAGGTGTCGGGCTCGGCATAGACCGCGTCGTCATGATCCTTGGCGTCGGCCGGATCGATGGTGATGAGCGGCAGGTCGCGCCAGTCCTCGCGGTGCGACATGGTCGCTGCCTTGGCCGCATCCGCTTCCGTCAGCACATTCGGCGGGAAGATATGCGGAATACCGTGCGCATAAATGGCGATCATCGAGATCGCCTTTTCCGATGCGACGGAACCAACGACGGACAGAACCTTCGCGCGCGTCAGGCCGTAACGGCCGCTATTGCGCGAGGTTTCCACCTCGATCAGATCGCCGTCCTTGGCATCGCCGACGCCATCGGGGTCGATGACCATTTCCTCGCCGCGCCGGTCGATCGGCATCAGCCGTCCGCCGCCGCCTTCCGTCTGCTTGAACACGCCGAGCAGCGCGTTCTGGCGGCGGTCGATGAGCTTGACGACGCGGGCCGTGTAGGCCGGGCCGACACTGTCCTTGGAAGGGAAAATCTTTGCCAGAATGCGGTCACCGAGACCGGCTGCCGGCGCTTTCTTGCCACGGTCCTGCGAGGACTGGCGGATCAGCACTGCGGGTGCAGCGCCCATATCCTCAGGCCATTCCGCCGGCCGGCCGATCAATTCGCCGTCCTTGTCGCGGGTGGTAATGTCGAGAACCGTGACAGGCGGCAGACCGCCCGGCCGCGTCAGCGACTTGCGGCTCTTGTGCACCATGCCGTCGACTTCCAGTTCCTTCAGCAGCGCTTTCAGAACGATGCGGTTTTCACCCTTCAGCCCGAAAGCCTTGGCGATTTCGCGCTTGGAAGCCTGCTGCGGATGGTCGGCGATGAATTTCAGCAGCACTTCGCGGGAAGGCACCTCCCCATGGATGATGCCTTCACCTTCGCTCACTCGCTTGCCGCGCCCGGTGCGTCCGAAACCGTCGCTGGCGGAACCCTGTCTCTGACGCGGCGTCTTGCTCACTCTGCTGCCTTCTTGGGTTTGGCCGCTGCCTTCGGCTTGGCGGCCGCCTTGGTCTTGGTTGCTGCCTTGGCTTTCGTCGCCTTCGGTTTTGCAGCGGCACCATCGGCTTTCTTGGCGGCAGGTTTCTTGGCCTTGGCGGGCTTGCCGCCGGTACCGGTCTTGGCAATGCGCTCGGCAATCAGCACCAGAGACTCGTCCAGCGTCACCGAAGCCGGGTCCTGGCCCTTTGGAATGGTGGCGTTGACCTTGCCCCAGTTGACGTAAGCGCCATAACGCCCGTCACGCACGGTGATCGGCCCGCCATCGGGGTGGTCGCCCAGTTCCTTCAGCGCTGCCGGCGTGCCGCTGCGGCCGCGTCCCGGTCCCTTGCTCTGCTTTTCGGCAATGACCGTGACGGCGCGGTTGAGACCGATCGAGAACACGTCCTCGATGCTTTCAAGGTTCGCATAGGAACCGTCATGCAGAAGGAACGGCCCATAGCGGCCAAGCCCGGCCGATATCATCTTGCCGGTTTCCGGATGTTTGCCGATATCGCGCGGCAGATTGATGAGCGCCAGTGCCTTCTCGTGGTCGATGTCCTCAGGCTTCCAGCCCTTGGGCAGCGAAGAACGCTTGGCCTCCTTGCCGTCGCCACGCTGGATATAGGGTCCGAAGCGGCCGGAGCGCAGCGTCAACTCTTCACCGGTCATCGGATCGGCGCCGAGCGCCTTCGGCTCGTTCGAGGCTGCAGCTTCGGCTTCTGAACCGTCAGATGTGAGCTGGCGGGTGTAGTTGCATTCCGGATAGTTGGAGCAACCGACGAAAGCGCCGTATTTGCCGAGCTTGAGCGAGAGATTGCCGGTGCCGCAAACCTGACAGATGCGCGGATCCGAACCATCCTCGCGCTTGGGGAACACCAGCGGCGCCAGAACCTCGTTCAGCGCGTCCAGAACGTTGGTGACGCGCAATTCCTTGGTATCTTCGATCTGCGCGAAGAAATCCTTCCAGAAATCGCGCAGCACCTGCTTCCAGTCCAGCTCACCAGCGGAAATACGGTCGAGCTTTTCTTCGAGAGCGGCGGTGAAGTCGTATTCGACATATTTGGAGAAGAAGCTTTCAAGGAAAGCCGTCACCAGCCGTCCGCGTGAATGCGGGATCAGCTTGCGCTTGTCGACGATGATATATTCACGGTCGCTCAGCGTCTTCAGCGTTGCCGCATAGGTGGAAGGGCGGCCGATGCCCAGTTCTTCCATCTTCTTGATGAGCGAGGCTTCCGAATAGCGCGGCGGCGGTTCGGTGAAGTGCTGGCTGGCATTGATCTTCTGCTTGGCGAGGTTCTCGCGCGCATTGATCTGCGGCAGACGGCCTTCGTCGTCACCGTCGTCGCTCTGCTCGCCATCTTCCTTCTGGTCGGTATAGGCGGCGATGAAACCGTCAAAACGGATCACCGAGCCGACGGCACGAAGCCCGGCCTTCTCGCCGTTCTTGTCCGCGAGGATTTCGACCGTCGTACGCTCTATTTCAGCGGACGCCATCTGGCTGGCGATACCGCGCTTCCAGATCAGGTCGTAAAGACGCAACTGATCGGCATCGAGATAACGCTTCACCTGATCCGGCGTGCGGTTGAAATCGGTCGGGCGGATCGCCTCGTGCGCTTCCTGGGCGTTCTTGGCCTTGGTGGAGTAGAAGCGCGCCTTTTCCGGCACATAGCGGTCGCCGAACTGCTCGCCAATGGCCTGGCGGGCAGCATCGATGGCTTCCGGGGCCATCTGCACGCCGTCAGTACGCATATAGGTGATCAGACCGACGGTTTCCCCACCGATGTCGATACCTTCATAAAGCTTCTGCGCCACCTGCATCGTCCGCGAAGCGCCAAAGCCCATGCGCGAAGACGCCGCCTGCTGCAAAGTCGAGGTGGTGAAGGGCGGGCCGGGATTACGCTTGACTGGCTTGGCCTCAACCGTATCCACGACATAGGTCGCGCCTTCCAGCAGTGTCTTCAGCCGGTTTGCATCGTCTCCGGTCTTGATCCCACGGCTTTGCAGCCGCTTGCCGTCGGCCGAAACCAGTTTGGCTTCGAACTCGTCACCGCGCGGTGTCTTCAAAAGCGCGCTGATGTTCCAGTATTCCTCGGAGACGAAGCGTTCGATCTCGGACTCGCGGTCGCAGACGAGACGCAGCGCAACCGACTGAACGCGGCCGGCGGAGCGCGCGCCTGGCAGCTTGCGCCACAGCACCGGCGACAGGTTGAAACCGACGAGATAGTCGAGCGCGCGGCGGGCGAGATAGGCGTCTACCAGCGGCACGTCGATGTCGCGCGGGTTCGCCATGGCGTCCAGCACCGCCTTTTTGGTGATGGCGTTGAAGACCACGCGCTTCACCGGCTTGTCGCCGAGAACGCGCTTCTTCTTCAAAAGATCGAGAACGTGCCAGGAAATGGCTTCACCTTCGCGATCCGGGTCGGTTGCGAGAATGAGGCCGTCGGAGGCTTTTACCGCGTCGGCAATATCCTTCATGCGCTTGGCGGATGCGCTGTCGACCTCCCAGGACATTTCGAAATCCTGGTCGGGCAGCACCGATCCGTCCTTGGCAGGAAGGTCTCTGACGTGGCCAAAGGATGCAAGAACCTTGTAGCCCGAACCAAGATACTTGTTGATTGTCTTGGCTTTGGCAGGAGATTCTACGACAACGACATTCATATTGTTTTTCTCTGGAACTGGTCCGTTAACATAGCCGGATCACGGAGGAAGGCCGCAACAAGGCTTCTTTGTAATTCGACATGGACAGGTAATGCCCGCGGGTCAAGAGGCAAGCCCGATTTTATCGCTTCCGGTCGATTGCAACCTATGGATAATCTATTGTTGTATTGCAATCTTTGGTAAATTGGTTATGATGACCAACATCATTTGAATCTACGTATTGCGCTTCGTTTCAGACGAAATTCTCAGGATAAATATATGGTCCCGAACGCGACAAACAATAATGCCGACAACGAAGGGACCAGAGAGAACTTGGCTTACATTCGCCAGATGCTGGCAGAGCTGCGGCAGGTCGCGAACCGCGAGGGCGCCGATATGCTGTGTTATCTGATTGAGATGGCCTATGTCGAAGTCGGCGATATCCAGAGCGGGCGGCGCAAGCTGTCAATCCGCGAGGAGCGAAACCCGTCCCCCGGCATGCCGGTTTAGTCGGCCGGCGATATCGAGTTCCAAAAGCACCATATGAACGGTGGCGGCGGAAAAACCCGTGTGGCGGATGATGTCGTCTGTCTCGACGGGCGAGGGACCGAGTGCGGCGGCAATGATGCTGCGCTCATCATCTCCGGGTGGTGACATTTCTTCATCTGATCGCGGTTCCTCGATCTTGCGGTCATAGGGCAATTGCGGCTCCATGAGTGGTCGCAGCGCTTCGAGAATGTCGTCAGCGCCCGTGGTCAACATCGCGCCTTCCTTGATCAGCCGGTTGGTGCCTTCGCAGCGCGGATCGAGCGGGGAGCCGGGTACGGCGAAAACCAGCCGCCCCGCTTCACCGGCAAGCCGGGCCGTAATCAGCGAACCGGAACGCTCTGCCGCCTCCACGATGACAACGCCAAGCGAGACGCCTGATATCAGGCGGTTGCGGCGGGGAAAGTCCCGGGCGCGCGGTTCCCATCCAAAGGGCATCTCGCTGATCGTCGCGCCGCCTTGATCATATATATCCTGCAAAAGCCCGAAATTTTCCTGCGGATAGGGACGATCGAGACCACCCGCCAGCATCGCCACCGTACCACTCGCAAGGCTTGCCCGGTGCGCTGCCGCATCAATGCCGCGCGCCAGCCCCGATGCGATCGTATACCCGGCCCTGCCGCAATCGCGTGCCAGCATGGCGGCGAATTTCGCGCCGTTGATGGAAGCATTGCGCGAGCCGACGATGCCGATGCAGGGGCGTGTTGCGGCGGCTGCCGATCCCTTCATGGCGATCAGCGGCGGCGCGCCGTCCAGATGTCGCAAAGCGGGTGGATAATCAGGCTCACCAATGCCGACGAAACGCGCCCCGAATTTCTCCGCAGTCTCGATTTCACCTTCCGCTTCCGCCGGCGTGGCGATGCGCGGACTGCGCGATGACCCGCCGCGCCTTGAAAGCTCGGGCAGGGCATCCAGCGCCTTTTCAGCACTGCCGAAATGATTGATGAGTTCGCGAAAGGTAACGGGGCCGATATTGTCGCTGCGGATCAGCCGCAGCCAGGCAACCCGCTGCCGCGCAGAAAGCTCTATGCCCTGCCGTATCGTTTCCTCATGCGGCATGGCGTATCCTCAAGATGGGGTTTAGCCCTTTTGACCGATCCTGCTTTCGGTGCCGGCCAGGAGCCGCGCAATATTCTCGCGGTGCTTCCACCATGAAATCACGCTCAGCAGCGTTACCAGCATTGCCGTCTTTTCAGGACCGACTACCCAGAGAGCCACGGGAATTATCAGCATGGCCAGCAGGGCCGACAGCGAAGAGTAGCGGGTGATGAAGGCAGTTGCGAGCCAGATCAGCGCGAAGGCCAGCATCATCAGCGGTGCCGCACCGAGAAGCACGCCGATATAGACGGCCACACCCTTGCCGCCCTTGAAGCCGAGCCACACCGGAAACAGGTGGCCGAGAAAAGCGAAGAAACCGGCCACCAGCGAGGCCTCGTAACCCCAGAGCGCATTGGCGACCAGCACCGCCGCCGTGCCCTTCAACGCATCGAGCAGCAGGGTCGCTGCGGCAAGCTTCTTGTTGCCGGTGCGCAGCACGTTGGTGGCGCCAATATTGCCCGAACCGATCTTGCGCACGTCGCCCAGCCCCGCCATGCGGGTGAGAATGAGACCAAAGGGGATGGAACCGAGCAGATAGCCGATCAGCGCCGCAAGCGCGAGAAGGGCAGGCGCCGTCTGCCAGTCAGTCAAAGCACTCATTCAGATGTCCCCTCTGTCGCGCCTGCCGCGTGATCTCTTGCCGTGATCTTATGCCAAGGAATGAACGGCTTTGCCAGCCACATAAGTGGCGACAGCGCGGCCGCTGAAACGGGCATCTTCGAACGGCGTATTCTTGGATTTCGACACCAGCTGCTCGCGGGTGACAAGCCACGGCTCGTCGAGATCGATCAGGGTGATATCGGCTTTCGCGCCGACTTTAAGCGTTCCCGCATCCAGACCGAAGATTTTCGCCGGACGGGTGGAGAGCGCATCGATCAGCCGCATCAGCGGAACCTCGCCGCTGTGGTGCAGGCGCAATGCCGCCGCCAGCATGGTTTCCAGCCCCACCGCGCCGCTCGCCGCATCCGAAAACGGCAGGCGCTTGGTGTCGACATCCTGCGGGTCGTGCGAGGAAACGATGATATCGATGGTGCCGTCCTTCAGCGCTTCCACCATGGCCTTGCGGTCGTCTTCGGCGCGCAGCGGTGGGGAAAGCTTGAAGAAGGTGCGGTATTCGCCGATATCGTTCTCGTTGAGCGTCAGATGATTGATCGAGATGCCGCAGGTGGCCTTCACGCCCCGCTGCCGGGCGACACGGATCGCCTCTGCCGATTCCGGCACGGAAATCTTGGCGGCGTGATAGATTGCCTGCGTCAGCCCGGCAATGCGCAGGTCACGTTCCAGCGGAATGATCTCGGCTTCCTTCGGAACGCCTGACAGCCCGAGCCAGCTGGCAAAAAGCCCCTCGTTCATGTCACCGCCGCCGATATATTTGTCGCGGGTCTCCAGCGTGATGACAGCACCCAGTTCGCGGGCATAGGTCATGGCGCGACGCAGCACCAGCGTGTCGGAAAGCGCCTTGCGGCCATTGGTGAAGGCCACCGCGCCGGCTTCCTTCAGCATGCCGAATTCGGTCATTTCCTCGCCCCGCAAACCTTTGGTCAGAGCGGCTGCGGGATGCACATTGACGATCGCCTTGTCGCGCGCCGTCTTTTTCACATATTCGACCAGCGCGATGTCATCGATCACAGGATCGGTGTCAGGCATCATGATGATACTGGTGACGCCGCCGGCCGCTGCCGCACGCGATGCGGATTCAATGGTTTCGCGGTGTTCAGCACCCGGCTCACCCACGAAAACACGGGCATCCACCAGACCGGGAACGGCCAACAGCCCCTTGCAGTCGCGCACCGTCGCACCATCAGGCGCGCCTTGATTGTGTGCATCCTTGCCGGCTGCGAGAATGGTACCATCAGCACCGATGACTATGCTGCCGGTCTCGTCGAGACCACGGGAAGGATCGACGATGCGGAGGTTCTTGAGAACGGTCACGGCACTCATACGCGCTCACCCTGATTTTGCGAGACAAGCAGGGTTTCCATCACGGCCATGCGCACGGCAACCCCCATTTCCACCTGACTTTCGATCACGCTCTGCGGACCGTCGGCCACTTCGGAGGCGATTTCCACGCCGCGGTTCATCGGGCCGGGATGCATGACCAATGCATCTTCCTTTGCCGCCTTCAGCTTTTCGGCATCCAGACCGTAATAATGGAAATATTCGCGCACCGAAGGCACGAAGGAGCCGGACATGCGCTCGCGCTGCAGGCGCAGCATCATCACCACATCGGCGTTCTTCAGCCCTTCCTTCATGTCTTGGAAGACTTCCACGCTCATGTCGCGAATGCCTGAAGGAAGAAGTGTGGCGGGTGCGACGACGCGAACGCGCGCGCCCATCTGGTTGAGCAGGATGATGTTTGAGCGGGCAACGCGCGAATGCAGTACGTCGCCGCAGATCGCCACGGTGATACCTGATAGTTCGCCCTTGGCGCGGCGGATGGTCAGCGCATCGAGCAGCGCCTGTGTCGGGTGCTCGTGCTGGCCGTCGCCGGCATTGACCACGGAGCAGGCGACCTTTTGCGCCAGCAGCGCTGCCGCCCCTGCGGAGGAATGGCGCACGACAAGCACGTCCGGGCGCATGGCGTTCAGCGTCATCGCCGTATCGATCAGCGTTTCGCCCTTCTTCACCGATGAATTGCCGACCGACATGTTCATCACGTCTGCGCCAAGGCGTTTTCCGGCCAGTTCGAAGGAGGATTGCGTGCGCGTCGAGGCTTCGAAGAACAGGTTGATCTGCGTCAGGCCCCGAAGCGTCGAGGTCTTTTTCTCGCGCTGGCGGCTGATTTTCACCGCCTCGTCAGCCTTGTCGAGAAGCAGGGTGATATCCTGATGGGAAAGCCCCTTGATGCCGAGGAGATGGCGATGGGGGAAGAAGACCATGCGGTTTGCCTCCTGACGGGCGTCGCATTTTCCCGTGAAAATGCCCGGAACGCCCGAATGCTGATCCGTGCGCTGCCATTCGCCGTAAACACGCCTCAGGAGCGCCGCGGAATTCGGTCCTGCGCTCTATAGAGACTGCATGGTCACGGGGCAAGCGTCCGCAACCCCTGAAATGAAAACACGGCAATGTTTCCCCCAGTCTCGACAGATGAGGGAACTGGGCAAGCCGTGGTTCCGTCCTGAGCCGGCGTCAGAGAATGCCGTGTTTCCTCAGGAGCGCCTGCTCATCACCTGAGACCCAGCCGAAAACTTTCGGCTCGCCATTCAGCGTCTGGACGAAGTAGTGAACATCAAAATCGATCGCGACATCAGCTTGGTCCTGGCGGGCATAGGTTGCGGTCCAGGCAACGTGGGCCGTGCAATGATGGTCATCGATGGGCGAAAGGCTGATATCGCGTATGCGCATCTCCCTGGTGCCCATCGCCCGATAGCGCTCGTAGCCCTGCGCCATCACCTGCCGCAGGTGGTCATCGTTCTTTCCGGTGATTACACCGGCCGGTGAGGCGGCGATGAAATCGGAAGCATAGAGGGACGCAGCCTCTTTCATATCCATGTCGCCACCAAGGGACTGGTTGAAAAAGCGTTCGTATCGCTCAAAGAATTTCCTGATGCTGGCTTCCATGGTTTCCTCCCCTGGCAGCCCGGTTTTCACTTTCCTGCAAGGATAACATCCTTCAGCAATCGCGTAAGCCGAAGAACCTGCGAATGAGATTGGTCGTCCGCCGCTCATGCCGTTAGGAGAACAAAGTCCCGCTAGGTCAGGGGCTGGGAATGTTCCGTCACTTGCGTTACATCAAGGCGCAACCCGGTGGCATCGGTCAGTTTCGGATGGAATTCGCGGCCAAACCCGGCCTGCGACGCGGTTGATCGGACATATCGCAATGCATTCCTATTCTGTTTTCGCCCTTGCCGTTCTCGCCCTGCTTTTGACGCCCGGCCCAACCAATACGCTTCTCGCCCTTTCCGGTGCCGGGCGCGGTATTCGTGCATCGCTCCCGCTGATGCTGGGCGAAATTGCCGGTTATCTGCTCGTCATCCTTGCGCTCACCGCATTGTTTTCCGACTTTCTGCAAACCCATGCCGGCCTAGCGCAAGCGATCAAGCTCTGCGCCGCGATCTGGGTTGCGTTTCTGGCGGTGCGGCTGTGGGCCCTGCCATCCTCCGCGCCGATCGGCGAGGCGATCACCTTGCGCCGGGTCTTCGTTACCACCTGCCTCAACCCGAAAGGGCTGATCGTCGGCCTCGTTCTGTTGCCGCAGGCGCCGCTCACGGAAATCTGGCCGCTTATCCTGCTGTTTTCGGTGCTGGTGGCGTTTGCGGCCCTTGCGTGGTTATCGGCAGGCGCGCTTCTCATTCGTCATGCGGGTCAGTCTTCGCCACGGCTGGTGCGCGGCACCGCCTCCGGCTTTCTGCTGGTGCTGTCGCTCGGTCTTGCCGGAAACGTGTTTGGCATTCTCTAGGTCGGATACCTAAATCGGGATACGCCCGAAAAATACTGAAAGCGGGGGTTTAATCGTCTCAATCGCTTCCTGTGGGTGGAATTATGCAATATCACCCCACTATGCAATTCCAGTATAAAACAGCTAGAAGCAGCGGATGACCCAGAATTCCCGGACAGAAGAATCGCTCGCCGAACTGAACCAGCCAAGCCTCTGGTCCGGCATCAATGCCTATCGTTCCGATCCGCTGATCGTCGACCTCACCTCTGGCCTGTCACGTAACCTGAGGGATGAGTTCGATCAGCTCGGCCGCTACGTCACCTCGCATGAGGCGCAGGAACTGGCGCGCATGGCCAATCAGGGCGTGCCGCAGCTTCATACTCACGGCCCGCGTGGCGAACGTCTGGATCAGGTGGAGTTCCACCCCGCCTGGCACGCGCTGATGCGCCGTTCCATGTCGTCAGGCCTGCATTCCAGCGTCTGGGAAAACTCTCCCGATACGCGCGGCAATGAACACAAGGCCCGCGCTACGAAATTCTACCTGACGTCTCAGCTCGAGGCGGGGCATCTCTGCCCGCTGACCATGACCAGCGCTTCCGTCGCCGCCATCATGACCTCGCCGCGGGTGCAGAAGGAATGGATGCCGAAAATCCTGTCGCGCAAATATGATTCCGCGCAGAAACCGGCCCTGCAGAAAACCGCCGTCACCATCGGCATGGGCATGACGGAAAAGCAGGGCGGCACGGATGTGCGCGCCAACCGCACGACGGCCGAGCGGGTGGGCGAGGGTATCTACCGCCTGTCCGGCCACAAGTGGTTCCTCTCCGCGCCGATGAGCGACGGTTTCGTCATGCTGGCCCAGATGGGCGACGGCATGGGCTGCTTCCTGGTGCCGCGTTATCTGGAAGACGGTTCGAAGAACGGCCTGCATTTCCAGCGCCTCAAGGACAAGCTCGGCAATCGTTCCAATGCGTCAGCCGAAGTCGAGTTCACCGATGCCTTCGGTTATCTGCTGGGCGATCCCGGCAGCGGTATCCGCACCATCCTCGACATGGTGACGCTGACGCGGCTCGATTGCGCGCTGGCATCATCTGGCATGATGCGCGCTTCGCTTGCCGAAGCCGTGCATTTCGCCCGTGGACGCTCGGTCTTCGGCAAGATGCTGGTCAGCCAGCCGATCATGACCCGTGTTCTCGCCGACATGGCGCTGGATGTGGCTGCCGCAACGGCACTTTCCTTCCGGCTGGCGACGGCCTTCGATGCGGCCCGCAACAACCCGGCAGAAGCCGCTTATGCACGGGTGATGACGCCGATCGTGAAATACTGGTGCTGCAAGATCGCGCCGGCGCTCATCTACGAGGCCATGGAATGCCTTGGCGGCAACGGTTACGTGGAAGAGCGGCCGATTGCCCGCCACTACCGCGAAGCGCCTGTTAACGCCATCTGGGAAGGATCCGGCAACGTCATGGCGTTGGATGTGCTGCGGGTTCTCCAGCGCGGCAAGGACCTGTTCGATCTCGTCTTCCAGACGCTGGAACGCGACCTCGGGCCTGCCGGCAAGAAGACCACCGACGTGCTGCGCGCCGCGATCGCCCTTGCCGAACGCGACGAAGGAGCGGCCCGTCTGCTGGTGGAGCAGTTCGCTCTTGCGGCCGCTGCCGCCGAGCTTTGCCGCCTGGGCGCCGGCAAGATCGCCGATGCCTTCCTCGAAACCCGTCTTGCGGGCGGCTGGCGGCACACTTACGGCATGCTCGATTCCCGCTTCGATCCGAACTATATAATCGATCTCCTTTATCCGCCTGCGTCCTGATCGACGTAGACGGATGAAGGTTTACAGTCCCGGCGGGAGGGGTCTCGGATTTGAAAAACAGCAATGGCGTTAGGTGTGTTCCGATCTGTCGTGACACTTTCGCGTGTCGATGCGCGGCAGGGGAAGGCGGCTGCCAATGCTGACCTTCCGTTCCGCCCGCGCCGAGGATGAAGACGCGCTCTACGCCATAAGCCTTGCCACCGGCGATGCCGGGCAGGATGCCACCCCGCTCTACAATGATGGCCGCATGGTCGGGCACATCTATTCCGTGCCCTATCTGCATCTGTGGCCCGATGCCGTTTTTGTGGCCGAGGACGAGCAGGGTGTCTGCGGTTACATTGCCGGTGCGCTCGATACGGCCGTGCACGAAGAGCGGCTGGAGCAGGAATGGTGGCCGCATCTGCGTGCCCTTTACCCCGATCCCGACGGTGACCAGCAGACTTGGGACGCCGACCAGCGCCGGGCGCATTTCATCCACCATCCGCGCCGCACGCCCACCTGGCTTACCGACCCGTTTCCGGCCCATATCCACATGAACCTACTGCCGCGCACCCAGGGCAAGGGTGGCGGCACCCGGCTTCTGTCGCGCTGGCTGGACATGGCAAGACAGAACAACGTCTACGGCATCCATCTTGGCGCCAGCGAACGCAACCATGCCGGCATGCGTTTTTGGGAAACCCGCGGCTTCAAACGCCTGGAGAGCCACGAAACGCCCGGAAGTGTGTGGTTCGGCATGGGGTTGGAGTAGGCCGGCGGATTCCAAGGCGCATGGGCTTGGGATTGTTCACCTTGGAGAACGCTTCATCCACAGGAACCTTCCTCCCATCCGCCCCGCCACATTGTCCATCCCTTCATGCTTTGTTAACTCCTGTAGTCAGGCCTTTAGAACACGGGAAGACAACCATGCTGGCGAGCGCAGAGGCGATTTCAGCCGACGGACCGGAAAAGCGTATCAAGGATCGCGCTGCGACTGAGAAGGCGATCTTCAACGCCGCGCGGTCGCTGCTTGCCGAGGAAGGCTTTCAGGGCTTTGGCATCAATGCGGTTGCCCGTCGCGCCGGTTGCGACAAGCAGCTGATCTATCGTTATTTCGGCGGCCTTGACGGTTTGATCGAGGCGATTGGCGAGGATCTGGGGTCCTGGGTAAAGGATCGTATTCCCGAAGACACCGGCGGCATGTTCCTTCTGACCTACGGCGATCTCATGGAGAAGCTGGCGCTTTATTTCATGGATGCGCTGCGCAGCGACCCGCTCGTCTGCAAGATCATCGCCTGGGAAGTGTCGGACGGATCGCCACAGGTCCGTCAGCTTGCCGAAGCCCGCGCCAAGTCGCTGGGCAAATGGCTGGAGCGCATGCGTGGTTCGCTGGCGGCTCCCAAGGGCGTTGATACCGCCGCTGTTAACGCCGTGCTGTTTGCCGCTATCCAGCACCTCGTCATTTCCGCTGCCACCAGCGGGCAATTCGCCGGTGTACCGCTGAAATCCGAGCGGGACTGGGAAAAGATCACCACGGCCGTCAAAAGGCTGGTGCGCGGCGTTTACGGCTGAACCCGCTGTCGGGGGTGGGGCAAGCGCCGTATTAAAGAAAAACGAGTGATGTTTTCACCGGGCCGGCAACCGCCCGCCGCATCTGCCCGTTCACGCAGATACAGTTTTTCCACATGCCACCCGCCCGCCGTTAACCATAATGGCAGCTTTCATTTGCGTCGTCATAGCTGCGGGTCCAGTGTGAATTAACGAAATGTTAACCATGCGCAATGACTGCGCATAAGGGAGCCGCAAGTGAGCCGCTGGACAGCTTTGGGCGTCATGACGACGTTTTTTGTGATGCTGCCGTTGGATATCGACGCGCCGGCGCTGAACCTCTGCCTGATGGCAGCGGTGCGCTGGGCGGTGCTTGCCGGCGTTCCCGATACGGTTTTTGCGCGGGGGCAGGCGGCATGAAGTGGTTTCTGATCCTGTGGGCCGGTCCTGTCGCGCTGCTGGGCAGCTGGTACTGGCTTTCCTATTACGACATGAGCTTCGGCTTCTATATGCTCACACGCCAGACGCATGATCTGGTTTTCCAGATTTACGGCAATATTCTCGGCCTGCCACCGGAAAGCCTGCCGCCGCTGGTGGCGCGCGCCATTGTGGTGGACAGCCTGATCGTGTTTGCGATCCTCGCATTCCGCAAGAGGAAGCAGATTGCCGCCTGGTGGACGGGCCGTCAGTCGACGGCGCGGGCGAGTGCCGAAAGCCTGTCCAGCGCACCCTGAAGAATGAAGCTCGCAGCGGCCGAATCGATGCGTTCGGCCCGTTTGGCGCGTGAGACGTCCATCTCCAGAAGTGCACGTTCGGCTGCGACCGTCGACAGTCGCTCATCCCAGAAAATGAAGGGCAGGGCGGTTTTTTCGCCCATGGTGCGCACGAAGGCGCGTGTTGCCTGCACGCGGGGGCCTGCCGAACCGTCCATGTTCATCGGCAACCCGATGATGAAGGCGGTCACCTTCTCCTTTTCGGCGAAGGCCAGCAACACTTCGGCGTCCTGCGTGAATTTTACCCGCTTGATGACGGGGCGCGGCGTCGCGAAACGCCGCGACAGATCCGACATGGCAAGGCCGATGGTCTTCGTGCCGAGGTCGAGACCGGCAATCGCCTGTGCGGGCTGAAGGGTTTCCGCCAGTTCCTCGATGGTGAGTGTCGCCATGTCGTGTGCTGCCCTTATCGTTTACGGACGAATTCAGTGCGCAGCACCAGACCCTTGACCGCATCATGCTTGCAATCGATCTCTTCCGGATTTCCGGTGAGCCGGATGGACTTGATGACGGTGCCCTGCTTGATGACAGTGCTGGTGCCCTTGACCTTCAAATCCTTGATCAGCGTTACGGAATCGCCATCTTCGAGCACATTGCCTGCCGCGTCGCGCACTTCATTGGCACGCGCCGCCTCTGCTGCCAGCTCTGAAGCCGGCCGCCATTCGCCGGTTGCCTCGTCATACACGTAATCGTCATTATCTGCGGCCATTGTCGCCTCTCTGAAATATCGATAGTGCGGTTCTTCAGGCTGTTTCCAGAAAACATCAGTTTCAACGGAAACGCGAGACCCGCTCTAGACCTTTGATTTTACGCATTTTCCAGACGCAAAACCGCTACGCACTTTTACTGGAAATGCTCTATGTCATACTACACCGGCAATACAAAGGAGAAGTTCCCATGAAAATCACCTGGCTCGGCCATTCCGCCTTCCGCCTCGAAAACGGTAGCGCGAAGATCCTCATCGATCCGTTCTTCACCGGCAACCCCGGTTTTGCCGGACAGGATGGCAAATCGGCAGCCGAGGGCATCACCCATATTCTCCTGACCCACGGCCATGGCGACCATGTCGGTGACACCGTTCAGCTCGCCCGCGAAACGGGCGCCACCGTGCTGGCGAATGCCGATCTTGCTGCCTGGCTTTCCGTAAAGGGTGTCGCGAAGGTTGATATGGGCAATACCGGCGGCACGGTGCATTTCGACGGTTTTTCCGTCACCTTCACCAATGCGCTGCATTCCTCGGCCCAGATCACCGAAGACGGCGTCTCCCATTCGCTCGGCAATGCCAATGGCCTGATGCTGCATTTCGAGGATGGCCCGGCCGTCTATCACATGGGCGACACCGATATCTTCTCCGACATGAAACTCATCAACGAGCTGCATCAGCCGGATATCGGCCTCGTGCCGATCGGCGATCGTTTTACCATGGGCGGGGCGGTGGCGGCGCTCGCCTGCCAGCGCTTCTTCAAGTTTGAGCATGTGCTTCCCTGCCATTACGGTTCCTTCCCGATCATCGACCAGACACCGGAGAAATTCGTCGCCGGCATGGAAGGGTCTGAAGCCCGTGTTCACACGCCAAAGGCCGGCGATACGCTGTCCTTCTGACGTTTTTCCGGCACATGTCGCGACTGCAAAACCGCCATACAGTTTGGCGCGACATGCTTTCTACCGTTGCGAATGGCGGACATGGTGATTATAGCGAATGGGAAATATCCCATCGGAGTAGAACCATGTCCGTCGATCTCGCCACCGTGAAGCGCGTTGCGCGCCTTGCCCGTATCGCTGTCAGCGAAGAAGAAGCACAGAATATGCTCGGCCAGCTGAACGGCATACTCGGTTTCGTGGAGCAGCTTTCGGAAGTGAATGTCGACGGCGTCGAGCCGATGACGTCAGTCACCCCGGTGGACATGAAAAAACGCGCCGACGTGGTGACCGACGGCAACAAGGCGGAAGACATTGTCGCCAATGCGCCTGCGACCGACCGGGACTTCTTCATGGTCCCGAAAGTGGTCGAATAAGCGATCGCCGTTTGCCGCCTGATTTTTCCGAGATTTTCGAAAGCCGTTGCCGACCATGACCGACCTGACGAGCCTGACCATTGCCGAAGCCCGCGAAAAGCTGAAGGGCAAAGAATTTTCCGCCCTCGAGCTGACCGACGCCTATCTCTCCGCCATCGATGCGGCGAACGGCGCGCTGAACGCCTATGTTGCCTTGACGCCTGAAAAGGCGCGCGACATGGCGAAAGCCTCCGACGAACGCATCGCCGCCGGCAAAGCTGGCGAACTGGAAGGCGTTCCGCTTGGCGTGAAGGACCTTTTCGCCACCCGTGACGTGCACACGCAGGCGTGTTCGCATGTTCTCGATGGCTTCAAGCCGAAATATGAATCCACCGTCACCCAGAACCTCTGGGATCAGGGCGCCGTCATGCTCGGCAAGCTCAACATGGACGAATTCGCCATGGGCTCGTCCAATGAAAGCTCCTGGTACGGCCCGGCCATCAATCCGTGGCGCGCCAATGGTTCCGGCCAGAAGCTGGTGCCCGGCGGCTCTTCCGGCGGTTCGGCTGCAGCCGTCGCCGCGCATCTGTGCGCCGGCGCTACAGCAACCGACACCGGCGGCTCCATCCGCCAGCCGGCGGCCTTCACCGGCACCGTTGGCATCAAGCCCACCTATGGCCGCTGCTCGCGCTTCGGCATCGTCGCTTATGCTTCCTCGCTTGATCAGGCAGGCCCGATCGCCCGTGACGTGCGCGACGCCGCCATCCTGTTGAAGACCATGGCAAGCGTGGATGCGAAAGACACCACCTCTGTCGATCTGCCGGTGCCGGATTATGAAAAGGCCATCGGTCAGTCGCTCAAGGGCCTTAAGATCGGTATCCCCAAGGAATACCGCGTCGACGGCATGCCGGAAGAGATTGAAAAGCTCTGGGCCAAGGGCGTGGAATGGCTTCGCGATGCCGGCGCGGAAGTGGTCGATATTTCGCTGCCGCACACCAAATATGCGCTGCCCGCTTATTACATCGTCGCACCGGCGGAAGCCTCGTCCAACCTTGCCCGTTATGACGGCGTGCGCTACGGCCTGCGCGTTGACGGCAAGGACATTGCCGACATGTACGAAAAAAGCCGCGCCGCCGGTTTCGGCAAGGAAGTGCAGCGCCGTATCATGGTCGGCACCTATGTGCTTTCGGCCGGTTATTACGACGCCTATTACCTGAAGGCGCAGAAGGTCCGTACCCTCATCAAGCGTGACTTCGAGAACGTCTTCCATGAGGGCGTCGACGCCATTCTGGCGCCGATCACCCCGTCTTCCGCCTTTGCTGTCGGTGACGAAGAGCTCGCCTCCGATCCGGTGAAGATGTACCTGCAGGACGTCTTCACGATCACGGTCAACATGGCCGGTCTCCCGGGCCTTTCGGTGCCGGCCGGTCTTGACGGCAAGGGCCTGCCGCTCGGCCTGCAGCTCATCGGCAAGCCTTTCGAGGAAGAAACGCTGTTCAAGACGGCGCACGCCATCGAGCAGGCAGCGGGCAAGTTCACCCCCGCCAAGTGGTGGTGAGCAGCCTCAAGCTCAGACAAATGAACAAAGCCGACCGCGACGCGGTCGGCTTTGTCGGTTTTGGGGCATGGCGTTTCGGTGAAGCCTTCGACGACAGCTATCTCGATCCTGATGTCATCGAGCGGGTGAAGGGTGAATTCGAAAATTTCGCCAAGTCCCCGACCGGTGATGTTGTCGTCGCCGAAATCGACGGCATTGTCGTCGGCTGGGGTGCGTGCGATACGGCGCCGCATCATATTTCCGATCTCTGGGTGGACCCGAACTGGCAGGGCAAGGGGATCGGCAAGGCCCTTATCCTTCATTTTCTCGACCGGATGCGCGCGCAGGGCCTGCCGCTTGCCACGATCGATACCCATGCCAGAAACCGTGCTGCCATCGGTCTTTATGAGCGTTGTGGTTTCAATATCGTATGGCGCGGCATGGAATGGTCGGACATCATGAAAGTCGAGCTTGAAAAGGTGAAGCTGGAGCGCGGGCTCGCGCTATAATCCGGTTGATTGCGCCGCGTTTGCCGCTTTGCGTCGTGACGGGCGGCGGCAAGTGAGCCGCCGCCCGTTTCGTCATCGATTGTCCAGCTCACCCCGTACCAGTTCCAGACCGCGGGTGGTGATGCGGTAAGGCTTGCCGCCGGAAGAGGCGATCGCTCTCTTCTGTTTCAGCTTGCGGAAGGTGAAGAGATTGAGGCCGCTGAAAATCCAGCCGTCGCGCGTATAGAGCGCGATTTTTTCGATTTTGCGGGTATCGTCTCGAACGAGTTCAATTCTGCCGCCCTGGGCGAGCAGGTGTAGAATGCGCTGTTCGGCGCGGGAAATGTCCATTTTTTGGAAATCCGGTCAGCGTCATCTAGACGCGTGAAAGCAAACCCGGGTGCCGTTGGGGCATCCGGCTCGGTTTCATCTGGCCCGGCGCGCAAGAAACTTGCGGGCAGGGCCTTTACCAGGACTCCGATTGAGCGAACATAAAAACTCCGTTCTTGCCCGTTCTGGTTAGCGGGCAAGGCAGGCGTGGTCAAGTCCAGGGCGCGTCTGGAAAAACCATATGGCCGAATCGCGCCACCGATGTTTTACTTGTGATGGCCATGGAGGGCGCGGCTTGATCGTCATTCGCAATGCGCATGAGCAGGAAGCGGAGGCCTTAGCGGCTATCGGCCTCAGGGCATGGCGTCAGGCAACCGCCGCACTCGGCATCACCGCGACGCTTTACGACAACGCGGCCAGCGCCTTTTCCAATTTCACCCGGTCATCATGGCTTGCCATTCGCGTGGCGGAATTTGGCGGCACGGTTGCCGGATGGGCGGCGCGGGAACATTTTGACGAGACGATTTCAGATTTCTGGATCGATCCGGATTTTCAGCGCCGGCAGGTCGGCAGTCTCCTGCTGGCTGATATTGAACGATTGATAGCGGACAGGGGGTTCGAAACCATCCGGCTTGAAACACATGCCCAGAACGAACCGGCCGTCGCATTTTTCCGCCACCATGGCTACAGCGTCCGCTGGCTCTCAGTCTCCTACGCGCCGAAGCTCGATCGCGATGTACAGTCGATCGGCCTGCAAAAGCAGCTTGTCGAGATCGAGAGCGGTCTTTACGGCACGGAATTCTGACTGAGCCTTATCAGGCTGTTCACAAGCCGCACCGGCCAGTCCGGCATGATTGCCACTGACGCAACAAGGCCCGCCTGTAAAATCACGATGGAGAGCAGAATGCTGCGAAAGGGTTCCTTGCGGGTTTTGTGCCGCAGCAGGCGTTGAGCCGAAATTGCGCCTACGCTGCCGCCCAAAAAGGCGAGCCCCAGCAATGTGCTTTCGCGAATGCGCCAGCCGCCATTCCTCGCCGCTTCCTTGTCCCACCAATAGACAAGAAAGACGACAAGATTGAAGGCGACAAAGATCATGAAACACAGGGCAATCATCGTCATGATTTGAATTGAAAATCAGACGCGTAAAAATTACGTATGCAGAGCGCCGAAAATTCGGCGCTTCGTGCGACAGGGCGCAAGATGTCTTGCGCCCGCGCGCCATATGTTCTACCCACCAGAGCCAAAGAACCCGTATATCGTGAGCTTCAGATGACCCTTGTAGACGTGCGCACCCCCGACCCGAAACGCTTCATTCCCGGCGCCATTGGCGATTGGGAAATCGTGATCGGACTGGAAGTCCATGCGCAGGTTCTCTCCAATTCCAAGCTGTTTTCCGGCGCGTCCACCACCTTCGGCAATGCGCCGAATTCCAACGTGTCGCTTGTTGATGCCGCCATGCCCGGCATGCTTCCCGTTATCAACGAGGAATGCGTCAAGCAGGCGGTGCGTACCGGTCTTGGGCTGAAGGCGAAGATCAACAACCGTTCGATCTTCGACCGCAAGAACTATTTCTATCCGGACCTGCCGCAGGGCTACCAGATTTCGCAGTTCAAGGACCCGATCGTCGGTGAGGGCACCATCACCATTTCGCTTGGTCCCGACCGTCAGGGCAATTTCGAGGATATCGAGATCGGCATCGAGCGCCTGCATCTGGAGCAGGACGCCGGCAAGTCCATGCACGACCAGCACCCGACCATGTCCTTCGTGGACCTCAACCGTTCGGGCGTGGCGCTGATGGAAATCGTCTCCAAGCCGGACATGCGCTCGTCGGATGAGGCCAAGGGTTACCTCACCAAGCTGCGCTCCATCGTGCGTTATCTCGGCACCTGCGACGGCAACATGGACGAAGGCTCGATGCGCGCCGACGTCAACGTCTCCGTGCGCCGTCCCGGCGAAGGTTTCGGCACGCGCTGCGAAATCAAGAACGTCAACTCCATCCGCTTCGTTGGTCAGGCCATCGAATATGAGGCACGCCGCCAGATTGCCATTCTGGAGGACGGCGGCGCCATCGATCAGGAAACCCGCCTGTTCGATCCCGGCAAGGGCGAAACGCGTTCCATGCGCTCCAAGGAAGACGCGCATGACTATCGTTATTTCCCCGATCCGGACCTGCTGCCGCTCGAATTCGACGATGCTTTCGTCGAGGCGCTGAAGGTTGATCTGCCGGAACTGCCCGACGACAAGAAGGCCCGTTTCGTGGCCGATCTCGGCCTGTCGGTCTATGACGCCTCGATCCTCGTTTCGGAAAAGGCAATCGCCGATTATTACGAAGCCGTCGCCGCCGGCCGCGATCCGAAGGCTGCCGCCAACTGGGTTATCAATGATCTGCTCGGCGCGCTCAATAAATCAGGCAAGGATATCGAAACGACGCCGGTTTCCCCGGAACAGCTCGGCGGCATCATCGATCTCATCAAGGCCGAGACCATTTCCGGCAAGATCGCCAAGGATCTGTTCGAAATCGTCTGGAACGAGGGCGGCAATCCGGCTGAGATCGTCGAGGCCCGCGGTATGAAGCAGGTGACGGACACCAGCGCCATCGAAAAGGCCGTGGATGATATCATCGCCGCCAATCCGGATCAGGTCGAGAAGGTCAAGGCAAAGCCGACGCTTGCCGGCTGGTTCGTCGGTCAAGTCATGAAGGCGACGGGCGGCAAGGCTAACCCGCAGGCCGTGCAGGCGCTGGTGAAGGCCAAGCTCGGTATCGAGGACGAATAAGCGGCGGCTACCTAACGGGACAACGGTTCCGTCATACCGGCCTTGAGCCGGTATCCAGTCAGCCCAAGTCCTTGGGCTGAAAAGACTCTTTTCGCCGCGCAGACGCATGGCGGCTGGATGCCGGATCGAGTCCGGCATGACGGAAGTAATGGTTTTAGCCCGGATTATTCCCGATTAGGCCACACAGTGGTACAAGCCGGGATGACGTCGAGCACAGAGCACTGACATCACTTCTGCCGGGATCAAAGCCCGGCATTTCTGTTTCAAGACGGAGCCAGATCATGTTTTTCATCCGCACAGCCAGCCTGCGTGACATCGAGCCGGTCCGGACGCTGCTCGCGACGACATGGCACGCCACCTATGACGCGATCTACGGCGCGGACAAGGTGAACGAGCTGATTGCCGCATGGCATTCGCCGCAGGCCATGAAGGACCGGGTCGAGAAAAAGGGCGGCGAGTTTCTCGTTGCTGATGACGGCAAGCGGATCGGTGGCATGGCCTATGGCTCCATGTCCACCAAGATGGCGAAGACGGCCCTGTTGCACCAGCTCTATGTGGCGCCCGATCTTCAGCGGCAGGGCGTCGGCCGTGATCTCTTCGCCGAGCTGGAAACCTGCTTTCCGGATGCAGAAATCATGCGTCTTGAAGTCGAGCCTAAAAATACTGTCGCAATCGCCTTTTATGAAGGCGTCGGATTTGTCGAGGTGGACCGAATCGAGCGCATGGCCGGCATCGAGGGTTTACCCGGCATCGTTATGGAAAAGAGCCTGACCCGATGAATGCGACATTACAGAAGCTGATAATCCGCACGGCGCGCGAAGATGATCTTCCGGCGCTCGCCGCCATTTTTGCCGCCGACGAGATTGGCGGCCACGGTGACACCACCGACGAATCGGCGCAGCCCGACTATCTCGCGGCCTTCCGTGCCATTGCCGCATCGCCCAGCGAAACGCTTTATGTGGCGGAACTGGATGGCGAGGTGGTCGGTACTTTCCAGACGGCCATCCTCACCAAGCTCGTCGGGCGAGGGGCCAAGTCCATGGTGATCGAGGCGGTGCAGACACGGTCTGACATGCGCGGACAGGGCATCGGCGCGGTGATGATCAATTATTGCCTTGAGGAAGCCCGTCGTCAGGGCATGAATGCCGCCCAGCTCACCTCCAACATGGCCCGGCTGGACGCACATCGCTTCTATGAGCGACTGGGTTTCGAGAAGCGGCATTTAGGCTTCAGGATGAAGCTGAAATAGCGCCGATATATCTCGAAATGCTGGACAATTGCCGTGAGGGGCGGCATAAGCATGTCTTGTGCCGTGCGATTTAAAATCGCTGCAGCGCATTCAAGCCCGAGGAACGGATAATGAAGACTCTCCTGACGCAAATCTTCACCTGGTGGAATGGCCAGACGATCGGAACGCGGTTTCATACCTGGCGTTTTGGCAAGAAAGTCGGACAGGATGAGTTGGGCAATACCTATTACGAAGGCGGCACCACCTCCTGGGGCATGCCGCGCCGCTGGGTGATCTATAATGGTTATGCGGAAGCCTCGGCCATCCCGCCGGGCTGGCATGGCTGGATGCATTACCGCACTGATGTGCCGCCGAGCCAGGAAAGCTACGTCGCACGTGACTGGCAGAAGCCGCATCAGCCGAACCACACCGGCACGTCCAAGGCCTATCGCCCCCAAGGGTCGCTGGCTGTTGCCGGCGAACGCCCGCGCGTGACCGGCGACTACGACGCCTGGACACCCGGCAACTGAGCCATTGTGATGCGCGGTGTTGTGCAAAACGCCGCGCTTGCATCCGGCCTCACCGGTTTTTGCCACATTCCGCCCTTAGGCGTTGATCCGGTCGGCGGTTCGACACAGGCAAATATTTGGAGACATATCGTATGAGGAAAATCACGCGGGATCGTTCTTTGCGTGCGCTGACAGTGTCGCTGTTTGCTGCGGTCTCTGCTGCCATCCTCATTTCACCCGTCTCCGCCGCCCGTCTGGAAAACCGCGTTGCGGTGTTTTCCGGCATCGATAAGATCACCGGCCGCATCACATCCTTTGATGTTTATATCGACGAGACGGTGCAATTCGGCGCGCTTCAGGTGACGCCAAAGGTCTGTTATTCCCGCGACCAGACGGAAACCCAGAAGATCGACGCTTTTGTCGAGGTCGATGAAATCACCCTCGACCGCAAGATCAAGCGAATCTTCACCGGCTGGATGTTCGCCGACAGCCCGGGCCTCAACGCCGTTGAGCACCCGATCTACGACGTGTGGCTGACGGGCTGCAAGCAGGATTCGGAAGTTCCTGCCCCTTCTACGGCCAGCAAATAATCACCGTCTGATCGGTAACTACCGCTGGCGCTTCAGCTTCTCGGCCATAGCGGCCAAGGCTTTGCTTCTGCTTTCGAGTTGTTCGATCATTTCTTCCCGCGTCAGTTCGGGTCCGATCACGATTGGAACGCTGAACTTGTGGGGCCGATCGCTGGCGGGAGGCGAGGGGAATCGGACCTCGGAAAATACCTTCTTTACAGCCGCTCGGGCTTGGTAAGTGCTGTTCCTGATGTTTTTGACCTGTACGGCCTGCATTTTCCCCGTCTGGTCAACGCGAAAACTGACAAGGAGCACCTGCTGATTTTTCGTCCGCACGACCTTGAATTCGGGTCGGCCGGTTGAGCCCGCCAAAGCGCGTGAAACCTCGTTTCGCCAGGCGGCTTGCGGGTTCGGGCGCTGTTCAGCGGCAGTCGCCGTTGCTACCAGTGCCAGCGTTAACAAGAAGCCCGCGATCCAGCGCATGATCATCCCCCAATAAATGAAATATCATGATCGGATAAGTCAAGTTTTTGCGGGTTGCAAGAAAAATCTAAGCTTGTTTTCAGCGCGGATTTTCTTCGGCGATCAATTTATCAAAGGGCACATCCGGCCGGTCGACGGCGGCTTCCAGTATCGTCGCATATTCCGATTTTGGAATGTCGATTGCACCGAATGTTTTCAGGTGCTCGGTCGTGAATTGTGTGTCGAGCAGGGTAAACCCCTGCTGCCGCAACCGCTCCACCAGATGCACGAGGCAAATCTTCGAGGCGTTGGTGCGGCGGGAAAACATGCTTTCGCCAAAGAACGCGGCCCCCAGCGAGACGCCATAAAGACCGCCGACAAGTTCCTTGCCCTCCCACGCCTCAACGCTGTGGGCATGGCCGATCTGGTGCAGTTCGGTGTAAAGCCTGCGAATGGTGGCGTTGATCCAGGTGCTCGGCCTGTCCGGCGCTTCCGCCGCACATCCCGCCATGACAGCTTCGAAGGCGGTGTTGAAGCGTATATCGAACGGCTTCTTGCGCATCGCCTTGGCGAGGCTTTTGGAAACGTGAAAATCATTGAGCGGGATGATGCCGCGTATCTCCGGCTCGACCCAGAAAAGCTCCGGATCATCAGCCGAATCGGCCATGGGAAACAGGCCGGCGGAATAGGCGCGCAGCAGAATATCGACCGTTATGCCGTTATTTCTGCTGCGCCGCCCAGCCATATCGTCTTAGTGAGACGCGTCACCGGCCAGATATTTTTCCAGCCAGTGAATATCGTAATCGCCGTTCAGAATATCCTCATTCTGGAGAAGATCCTGGAAAAGCGGCAGCGTGGTCTTGATGCCATCAACGACGAATTCGTCGAGCGCCCGACGCAGGCGGCGGATGCACTCGTCACGGTCGCGACCGTGAACGATCAGCTTGCCGATCATGCTGTCGTAATAGGGCGGGATCTTGTAGCCCTGATAGGCGCCCGAATCGACGCGTACACCAAGGCCGCCCGGCGTGTGGAAATAGGTCAGCGTGCCCGGAGAGGGAACGAAGGTGCGCGGGTCTTCGGCATTGATACGGCATTCGATGGCGTGGCCATGGAATTCGATATCCGCCTGCGTAACCGACAGGCCCTGGCCCGAAGCGACCCTGATCTGCTCCTGCACGAGATCCATGCCGGTGATGGCTTCCGTTACCGGATGCTCCACCTGCAGACGAGTGTTCATTTCGATGAAATAGAACTCGCCGTTTTCATAGAGGAACTCGATGGTGCCGGCGCCGCGATATTTCAGTTTGCGCATGGCGTCGGCGCAAATTTCGCCGATCTTCATGCGCTGTTCGACTGTCAGTGCCGGCGAATTGGCTTCTTCCAGCACCTTCTGGTGACGGCGCTGCAACGAGCAATCGCGTTCGCCAAGGTGAACGGCATTGCCTTCACCATCGCCGAAAACCTGCACCTCGATATGCCGCGGCTTGCCGAGGTATTTTTCCATGTAGACGGCGTCGTTGCCAAAGGCTGCCGCCGCTTCGGAACGGGCAGTCGCTACTGCCTCTTCCAGATCGGCTTCGGTCTTCGCCACTTTCATGCCGCGGCCGCCACCGCCTGCCGTCGCCTTGATGAGGACCGGGAAACCGATCGTCCGGGCGATTTCCATCGCGTTTTCGGGCTTCACTTCACCGTCGGAGCCGGGAACGACGGGAATGCCGAGTTCCTGCGCCGTCTGCTTGGCGGTGATCTTGTCGCCCATGATGCGGATATGTTCGGCGGTCGGCCCGATGAAGGTGATGCCGTGCGCGTCGAGAATATCGGCGAACTTGGCATTTTCCGACAGGAAGCCGTAACCGGGGTGAACGGCGTCCGCACCGGTGATTTCGCAGGCCGCAACGATCTGATGGATGTTGAGGTAGCTGTCACGCGAGGGCGGCGGGCCGATGCACACGCTTTCGTCGGCAAGGCGCACATGCATCGCATCCGCGTCGGCCGTGGAGTGCACGGCGACAGTCGGAATGCCAAGCTCTTTTGCGGCGCGCAGGACGCGCAGCGCGATCTCGCCACGGTTGGCTATGAGGATCTTCGAAACCATGCTGAACCGCCTTTATTCGATGACCACGAGGGCTTCGCCATACTCCACGGGCTGTGCGTCGTTGACGACGATTTCCACGACCTTGCCGGACTTGGGTGCCGGGATCTGGTTCATGGTCTTCATGGCTTCGACGATGAGGATGGTCTGGCCTTCCTTGACGGTCGCGCCCACTTCGATGAAGGGACGGGCGCCCGGAGCAGGCGACAGGTAAACCGTGCCGACCATCGGCGAGGAAACGGTGTTGGCCGGGTTGCGGGCCGGTGCTGCGGCGGCCGCAGGTGCTGCCGGCGCAACGATTGTCGGTACCGCAGCAGGCGCTGCTGCCGGCACTGCGTAGGGGGCGGGCGCCGCGTAAACCGGGGCGGGCGGCGCAGCGCGGGAAACGCGGATGCGCAGGTCGTCCTGCTCCACTTCAATTTCCGAAAGGTCGGTGTCGTTGAGGATATTCGCGAGTTCGCGGATCAGTTCCTTGTCGATACCCTGTTTCTTTTCAGACATGACAAACCCTATTCTTTGTTTCTTTTTATGCCGTGATGTTTTTCAGCGCGTGAAGCGCCATGATATATCCGTATGGTCCAAAACCGCAGACCATGCCCTTCGCTGCAGGTGATACCATCGATTTGTGACGGAACTCTTCGCGGGCGTGGATGTTGGAAATATGCACTTCCACGACAGGCGTGGAAATCGCACGAATGGCGTCATGCAACGCGATTGAGGTGTGGCTGTAAGCGCCGGGATTGATGACGACGCCTGCCGCCCGCTCACCCGCCTCATGCAACCAGTCCACAAGCACGCCTTCGTGGTTGGACTGGCGGAATTCCACTGCGAAACCGAGATCGGCACCAGCTTGAAGACAATCATTCTCGATGTCTTTCAGCGTCTTGCCACCATAGATACCCGGTTCCCTTTTTCCCAGCATGTTGAGATTGGGGCCGTTGATGACGATGATGATATTGCTCATTCAAGTTTCCATAAGAAAATCAGCGACAGCTATAGACTGAGCAGCCGCCAAGGAAAAGCCCCCGCAAGCCGGAAAGCGCCGGCTTGCCCGGCATCTCACAGGGAATGCAGGGGCTTTTTTAAGCATCCGACCGAAAAGTGTCTTGCGGTTTTCAGACAATCCGATGCTCGAACAAAAAATTTGAGCGGCAGGACCGGTTCCGATTTATCCCCGCCGCTCCAAAAATTACGAGCAGGTGGCTTTTCCACAGCTGCGCATATTGGCGATTTTTTCCTTCAGCGGGTCCGCACCGACAGCACCGAAAACCGCCTCATCGCCGACAATATAGGAGGGTGTACCGGTGATGCCGAGGCTATTGGCCAGCTTGTAGGTTTCCTGCACCTGCGCGTCATTGGGGTTTTCCGCCATCGACTTGCGGATGTCTGCCTCCTTGAGGCCGAGCGAAGTGGCGACTTCCATGGCGCTGTCCTCATTCGCCCGCCCGCGACCACCAAGCAGGGTGCGCTGGAATTCCGGGTATTTGGCCGGAGCGAGCAGCTTCACGGCATTGGAAACGCGATGGGCGGCGACCGATTCCGGCCCGAGGATCGGAAATTCCTTGAGAACGACGCGCACTTTCTTGTCGCCCTTCAAAATCGCGTCCATATCGCCCATGGCGCGTTTGCAGTAACCGCAATTGTAGTCGAAGAACTCGACCAGCGTCACATCGCCATCCGGGTTGCCGAGCGCCAGATCGTATTTCGATTCGAAGATGGTCTTCTTGTTGTCGGCAACGGCTTCCGCCGCCTTGGCATTACGGGCCGCATATTGCTTGCGTTCCAGCGCGTCCTGAACCTCAAGCATGATCTCGGGGTTTTCGATCAGATATTGCTTGATGAATTCGCCCATTTCCTTCTTCTGCTCGGCATCCAGGGCATGGGCGGGCAGAGACGCGAAAACCGTCGAAAGGGCCGTCACGCTGGCGAGAAGGGTTGAACGGAGAAGATGCGCCATATCGGTCCTCATTACTGTGCGGTCAGTGCTTCATGAATATCATGATGGCAATTACCTTACTTTAAGCCAAATGCCATACGGCAAAAATAGTTGTCCGCATTATGGTCGCATGATTGTGAAGATTGTGATTCTGCGGCAAGTCTGCGAAATACGGTTCAGGAAAGAGCATGCCCTTGATTACGATGTCGAAGCGGAGCGCAGTCGAACCCTTTCACGCCATGGATATCCTGGCGGAAGCGAACCGGCGCAGGCAGGCGGGGCGCCCCGTCATTTCCATGGCTGTCGGACAGCCATCCCATCCAGCGCCGAAGGCCTCGCTGGAAGCGGCGCAGGAGGCGCTGAAGCACGGGCGCATCGGTTATACCGACGCGCTGGGCCTGCGTGAGTTGCGGGAAGCGATTGCCGGCCATTACCGGCTGCGCCATCAGGTGGCCATCGATCCGGCGCGCATTGCCGTAACGACAGGGTCTTCCGCCGCCTTCAATCTTGCCTTCCTCAGCCTCTTCGATGCCGGTGATCATGTCGCGATCGCAAGGCCCGGCTATCCGGCCTATCGCAATATTCTGAAGGCACTTGGCCTGAATGTGGTCGAAGTGCCGGTTACGGCCGAAACCGGCTATACGCTGACGCCCGCCAGTCTGGAGCGGGCGGAGGCCAAAGCTGGCTGCAAGCTGAAAGGCGTGCTTCTGGCAAGCCCGGCCAATCCGACCGGCACCGTCACCGGCCGCGAGGCGCTGAAGCGGCTGGCGAACTATTGCGAAAGCCGCGACATGGCCTTCATCTCCGACGAGATCTATCACGGCCTTACCTTTGTCGGTGAAGAAACGAGCGCGCTTGAAATCACCGACAGTGCTGTGATCATCAATTCCTTCTCGAAATATTACTGCATGACCGGCTGGCGTATCGGCTGGATGGTCCTGCCGGAAAATCTTGTCCGCCCGGTCGAGTGCCTTGCCCAGAGCCTTTATATCTCACCGCCGGAACTGTCGCAGCTTGCGGCAACCGCAGCCTTCTCGGCAGCGGAGGAACTGGATGTTTACAGGGAAAGCTATCGCACCAACCGCGATTTCCTGATGGCGCGCCTGCCGGAAATCGGCCTGCCGCTCGCATCGCCCATGGACGGGGCTTTTTACGCCTATGTCGATACCAGCCGCTTTTCCAATGACAGCATGGATTTTGCCAGGCGCATGCTGGCGGAAATCGATGTGGCGGCGACACCGGGCATGGATTTCGATCCCGAGGAAGGCCACCGCGCACTGCGCATTTCCTATGCGGGTTCGGTCTCTGATATTGCCGAGGCCGTGGGCCGTATCGCCGGTTGGCTGAAATAAGAACCGATCGCCCGCCGAGAGATTATCAGGCGGGCGTGCAGCCGAAGGTGCTGTTGAACGCCTTTTCACCCTTTGTCGTGAAGGTCAGCACGCGGCCATTTCCGCGCCGCAGCCAGTCGCGCTGCTGCATGGCATTGAGCAGCGATGCGCCAAGCCCGCCGCCGAGGTGATGCCGGCGCTCGCTCCAGTCCAGGCAATGCAGGCAGACCGGGCGGCGGGCTTTTTCGAGCGGCGAAAGATCAATACCGAAGCTCGAGAAAAAGTCGCGCCCGCTATCCGTCAGTACGGGATCGTCACCCTGCGTCACGAGCCCGTTCGCGGTGATGGCCACAAGCAGCGCCACGCCGCTTTCCCCGGCCAGATGATCATAACAGATGCGCGCTTCGCGCAGCGCCTTGTCCTTCGGTCCGGTGCGAACGCGCACCGCGCCGGTACGCTGGGCAAGTCCCATCAACGCTTCCAGAACCTGCGCGACATCCTCGTCGGAAAGACGGAAATAACGATGACGCCCCTGTTTTTCCGCTTTCAGCAGCTGGGCATCGGAGAGTTTCGACAGGTGTCCGCTGGCGGTCTGCAGGGTCACGCCAGCGGCTTCGGCAAGCTCGCTTGCCGTCAGCGCACGTCCATCCATCAGCGCCGTCAAGATGTTGGCGCGGGCAGGGTCACCGATCAGGGCGGCGACATTGGCGATCAAGGGTCCGTCTTTCATAGTTCGATGATAGCCGAAGCATTGATGCGAAGCAATGGTTTAAACAGGAGGGGCAGAAGAAGAGGAGAAAGACGATGCTGACCTGTTTCATCCGCTATGAAATCGACCCTTTCAAGGTCAATGCCTTCGACAGATATGCCCGCAACTGGGGAGAGGCGATACCGCGCTGCGGGGCCGATCTCATCGGTTATTACGCACCGAAGGAGGGATCGAGCACGATCGCTTACGGTGTCTATAATATCGAAAACCTCGCAGCCTACGAGGCCTACAGGGCGCGGCTTGCCGCCGATCCGGCAGGGCGCGAGAATTATGAATTCGCCCGTCGCGAGCAATTCATCCGCCGGGAAGACAGGCTTTTCCTGCGGCTTGCCTCCGCTCCCCATGCCGGAGGTGAGCGATGATCGCCGTCATCTTCGAGGTCTTTCCGGCCGAGGGCGAAAAACAGCATTATCTCGATATCGCTGCCAGCCTGCGCTCTGAACTGGAAACCATTGACGGCTTTATATCCGTCGAGCGGTTTCAGAGCATCAGCAATCCCTACAAGATGCTTTCTCTGTCGTTCTTCCGGGATGAGGAGGCGGTGAAGGCGTGGCGCAACACCGGGCCGCATCGCGCAGCGCAGGCCATGGGACGCTCCGGCGTCTTTGCCAATTACCGCCTGCGTATCGCTTGCGTGATGCGGGACTACGGTTTGCGGGAGAGGGAGGAGGCTCCGCCGGATAGCAGATACGCTCATTCCGCGGATGGGGAAGTGCCGCGCTGAGACGCCGCCAGCATCAGTTTTTCTTCATGCCGGCCCAAGGCTTTCTGGTTCGAACTTGTCTCCGAAACCCGCTATAGATGAGGCGGTTCAAGGATGGAGAAGGATCGCCACGCGGCGGTTCACCGGATTGGAAATGGAGAAAACGATGTCGGCAGAAAAAGTGGCTGTTGTAACGGCGGGTGGTAGCGGCATGGGTGCCGCCGTGGCGAAACGGCTGGCTGCGGACGGCTACAAGCTCGCTGTCCTGTCGTCTTCGGGCAAGGGGGAAGCACTGGCGCAGGAACTGGGCGGCATCGGCATCACCGGCTCCAACCAGTCCAATGACGATCTCCAGCGCCTCACGGATCTGACGCTCGAAAAATTCGGCCGTATCGATGTGCTGGTCAACAGCGCCGGACATGGCCCGCGCGCCTCCATTCTCGATATTACCGATGAGCAGTGGCACACGGGTCTCGACGTCTATCTCATGAACGTCATCCGCCCGACACGGATCATTGCCCCGGTCATGGTCAAGCAGAAGGCGGGCGCGATCATCAACATCTCCACCGCCTGGGCCTTCGAGCCGAGCAGCATGTTCCCGACATCGGCCGTCTTCCGCGCCGGCCTTGCCTCCTACAGCAAGATTTTTTCCGATACCTATGCAGCCGACAATGTGCGCATGAACAACGTCCTGCCCGGCTGGATCGACAGCCTGCCGGGTACGGAAGAACGCCGCGAGAGCGTGCCGATGCAGCGTTACGGGAAAAGCGAGGAAATCGCCGCCACGGTAGCGTTCCTCGCATCCGAAGGGGCAGGGTACATCACCGGCCAGAACATCCGTGTCGATGGTGGGCTGACGCGATCTGTCTGACGGTTCAGGCATAACAGGCGGTGCCTTAGCCTGGGGTAAAGATAGCCTTATATGGCGCTTGCATTGCGGCAGATGCGCAGCTTCTCTTCGCATTCATCGTCCTCGCCTCAAGGGCGGGGATGACGCGAGAGCAGCGTTCGTCAAAAGCAAAAAGCCCGCAACATGGTTGCGGGCTTTTCGTTTCAGTCGCTTCTATCAGAAGAAGCCCTTGCGCTGCCACCAGCCGCCCTTGCGCGGCTTCGGCTCATCGCCGTCGGGATTGTTCGCGGACGAACCGGAAGAGGTCACCACCGGCTCCGAACTGGAGACATTGCTGCCCCGGTTCGCGCGGGTCTTTTCTTCCGTCGCGGGTGCGTCTGCTTCAGGCGCCAGATCGGCCGAAGCTTCACCGATTTCTTCGATGGCGACATCGACGACGGTCGCTTCAACGACTGCCGGCTCGATGACCACCGGCTCGACCGTTTCAACGGTTTCAGCCTTCGGTGCGTCTTCAGCCTCGGTCTTGGCTTTCGCCTTGCGGGTGCGGCGCGGCTTCTTCGGCGCTTCTTCAGCCACAACGTCGGCAACCACGCCTTCCACCACGTCGGCGGCGGTGGGCTCTTCGGTTACGGGCGCTGCGGCGGAAACCTCTTCGCCTTCCGTCTCGCCTTCGTCGCCGGCTTCCGTGCCTGCAGCATCGAGAGCCTCGTCACGGTTGCGGCGGCCGCCACGCTTGCCGCGACGGCGGCGCTTGCGCTTGCCGTCTTCGTCGGAGTTTGCGGCTTCGTTCACGCCGTTTTCGTCGGCATCACCATCGGTGTCATCGGCTTCGGCGCTGTCGTCGTCACCTTCAGCATCATCGGCGTCATCGCCGGCCTGTGCGTCAAGAGCGCCGTTCTGGTCGTTCTGTCCGCCCTTGCCACGACGGCGGCGACGACGCTTGCGCTTGCGCTTGCCATCTTCACCGTTTTCGCCCTGCTGCTGCTGACGCGGCTCGCCAGCCTGCGCCTTGACGATTTCTTCCTCTTCCTCGTCCTCTTCCGCCTCGATGACGATATCGTCTTCCTCTTCGACGAAGTTCGGAAGCATCTGGATGAGGCTTTCGATCTTCACCGGATTTTCGACGGCTTCGCCGCGATCGATGGCGAAATGCTGCGCACCGACGCTTGAATCGGCGGCAATGATGATCGACACGCCGAAGCGGCCTTCATAATCGACGATTGTGCCACGCTTGTGGTTGAGCAGGTAAAGTGCCGTTTCCGGCGTGCAGCGCACCGTGATGTTATGGGTGGTGTTGCGCAGCAGATATTCCTCGACGCCGCGCAGAACATGCAGCGCGATGGAGGATTCCGAACGTACATGGCCCGTGCCGCCGCAATGCTGGCAGACCTGTGTGGTCGATTCCAGCACCGAAGCGCGGATGCGCTGGCGCGACATTTCCAGGAGGCCGAAATGCGAGATGCGGCCGACCTGGATGCGGGCGCGATCGTTCTTCAGGCAATCCTTGAGCTTCTTTTCGACAGCGCGGTTGTTGCGCTTTTCTTCCATGTCGATGAAGTCGATGACGACAAGACCGGCAAGGTCGCGCAGGCGCAGCTGGCGCGCCACTTCTTCCGCCGCCTCGAGGTTCGTCGTCAGCGCGGTTTCCTCGATGGAATGCTCGCGCGTCGAACGGCCGGAGTTGACGTCGATCGAAACCAGCGCTTCCGTCTGGTTGATGATGAGGTAACCGCCGGATTTCAGTGTCACCTGCGGCTGCAGCATCCGGTCGAGCTGGGCTTCGATGCCGGAGCGCGAGAAGATCGGGTGAATGTCGCGGTAAGGCTGAACCACCTTGGCATGGCTCGGCATCAGCATCTTCATGAAGTCTTTCGCTTCACGATAGCCTTCTTCGCCGGAAACGATGATCTCGCCGATATCCTTGTTATAGAGATCGCGGATCGAGCGCTTGATCAGCGAGCCTTCCTCGTAAACGAGGCAGGGGGCGGTGGAATTCAGCGTCAGCGTGCGGACGTTTTCCCACAGGCGCATCAGATATTCGAAGTCGCGCTTGATTTCGACGCGGGTGCGGTTGGCGCCTGCGGTACGCAGAATGACGCCCATGCCCTGCGGAACCTCCAGATCGCGCGCGATTTCCTTCAGGCGCTTGCGGTCGGTCGGCTGGGTAATCTTGCGGGAAATGCCACCGCCACGCGCCGTATTCGGCATCAGCACGGAATAACGGCCGGCAAGCGACAGGTAGGTGGTGAGTGCGGCCCCCTTGTTGCCACGTTCTTCCTTGGCCACCTGCACCAGAAGGATCTGGCGGCGCTTGATGACTTCCTGGATGCGATACTGCTTGCGCGGCTTGCGGGCAACGCGATCGGGAACTTCCTCCATCGCGTCTTCGGCGCCGACGGATTCGATCACTTCCTTTTCGTGATGATCGTCGTCATCGTCGTCGTCATCATCGTCATTGCCGCGGCGAAGGCCTTCGACTTCTTCGGAAATCGTATCGGTATCGACCATTGCGGCCATCTCGCCGCCGGTGCTGCCGTCTTCGTCGGAAGAGGCTTCAGCGGCTTCGGCTGCGAGTTCTTCTTCCGTCTTCTTCTTGACGCGGGGGCGGCGAACGCGCTTCTTCGGCTTTTCTTCCTCGGCCGGTGCTTCTTCCGCAATGGTCTCGACGGCTGCAACCGCAGTCTCTTCGGAGACTTCCTCGGCTGCAGTCGCTGGCGCAGCCTCTTCCGTCACCACGACTTCAACGGTCTCGCTTGCCGAGACGATGCCGACATCGGGCTGATCAACCTGCGAAAGATCGATTGCCGGCGCACCGGGCTCGGGCGCATCTGCCGATTCGAAGTCGTCGCTGCGGCGATGATCTTCGGCTTCGGCCCTCAGCAGAGCCTGACGGTCGGCAAGCGGGATCTGGTAATAATCCGGATGGATTTCCGCAAAGGCGAGAAAACCGTGGCGATTTCCACCGTAATCGACGAAGGCCGCCTGAAGGGAGGGTTCAACCCTCGTCACCTTGGCAAGGTAGATATTGCCGCGGATCTGTTTCTTGTGCTCCGATTCGAAATCGAATTCTTCGATCCGGTTCCCACGGACAACGACTACGCGTGTCTCCTCTTCGTGGGAGGCGTCGATAAGCATTTTGTCTGCCATGTAAGCTGTGCTCCTCGGCGCAGCCTTGTTTTATACGAGAACAGGCCCGCCATACGGACGGGCCTTTCATATGAGTGCAAGGATGTGCCGGAAATGAAGTCTCCTGCCGGGCGTCTGTAAACTGGCAGCATCCGGACCGACGGCGAGGCACATGGCCTGCTCCTGGTATCCGGTTCATGTGAAAACTGCTGCGACATCATTGGCCAGGCGGAACGACAATAATATATAGACCCCTTGGGGTCCGATGAATTTGCTCTCCTCAGAGCAGCGGTGGTAGGGCCACCGGGTAGGTCTCCGGCCACGGCCGGAATTGATCCAGTTTCAGGATAAATGTAACGACGGCAGATGATTGCCCGTTTTGCAGCGCCAGCGTCTTTTTCGATTGGCAGCCGGCGGGCATCTATCCCGTCAACACTTTTAACCCTCATCCTTGTTGTATGTTTTCTCTGTCATAATAGCAATAGGGTGGCTAAATATGCCATATTGTTGGTGGAATTTCCGGGTTAACAATTGGTTCACCAAGGCCTGCGATTGTGGGGCGCAAACGCGCAAACAAACGTCCGGCGTGGTCGAAACGGTGCCGTTCCCGGTGCTTTTCCGCTCCATTTATCGAAAATGACTGAAATACGGAATTTCTTGAAGACCATGAATTTCACGCGCAGCGCAGAGATATCAGGTGGGGCAGGGCCGCTTGGCGTGCGAATCGCGCGGCTTGCGCGTGCCGTCGTCGTTCCGGTCTTCCTTTCGGCCGTCACCGTCCTCTGTGGCGTTCCGCAGGCCTTTGCGCTTGAACCGCTTGTCGCCAATCAGGCGCGCATCATTGGCGACGAGGCGCGCACCCGCATCGTTCTCGATTTTGCCGAAGAGCCGGAATTCGATGTTCACTATCTCGATTCGCCGGCCCGCATCGTCGTTGATTTTCCGGCGGTGAATTTCGCCTTTCCGGTATCCGACCTCAAACCGACAGGCCTTTTTTCGGATATCCGCTTTGGCAGCATGGGCCAGAACAGCGCCCGTATCGTGCTGACCGCGAAAAAACCGGTGCAGGTGGCGGTGGCCGAAACGAAGAAGGGCGAGGACGGCGCAGCTTTCCGTTTCGTGCTGGATACGGAAATCACCACCAAGGCCAAATTCGCCGAACTGGTGAAGACCCAGCAATGGCAGACGCCGGCACCGGTTACCACCGCGGCGATCACACCCGGTGACAAGACGGCGCGGCAGGCGGAGTTCGTTATCGCGGTCGATGCCGGTCATGGCGGCATCGATGCCGGTGCGACAGGCGGGGCGACCGGTACGGAAGAGAAGGTCATTACATTGACCTTTGCCAGGGAGCTGGTTGAACGGCTGAACCGGGAACCGGGCATCAAGGCGTTCCTGACCCGTGATTCCGATACGTTTCTTGCCCTGTCTGAGCGCGTGACGATCGCCCGGCAGAACAATGCCAACCTGTTCATTTCCGTCCACGCCGACACCCTGAAGCAGAAGGGTATCCGTGGCGCTACCGTCTATACATTGTCGGACCGCGCATCTGACCGCATGGCGCAGGAATTGGCGGAGCGCGAAAACAAGTCCGATCAGATCGCCGGTGTGGCTGTCTCCACCGAGCCGCCGGAAGTCGCCGATATCCTGCTTGATTTCACCCGTCGTGAAACCCAGGCCTTTTCGGTAACGCTGGCGGAAAACATCGTCTCCTCCTTCGAGGGGCAGGTCGGCCTCATCAACAATCCGCATCGTTACGCCGGTTTCATGGTGCTGCGCGCCCATGATGTGCCATCGGTGCTGCTGGAACTGGGTTTCCTCTCCAATCCGGAAGATGAAAAGCTGCTCCTCGATGCCGAATGGCGCAACAAGGTCTCCGACAGGCTGGCGACGGCAGTGGGGCGATACCGCGCCAAGGCCATGGCAAACGGCGGCTGAAACACCGGGCGGCGTCGTAAAAGCACTGTTGCCGCCGTGCCGATTGCAGCCAAAAAGCTGTTCAATTCTTGGGTCTTGCGGATTATTAACTGCCCGAAGCCCTATTTTACTCACATTCCCCGCGTTACTCGGATGCGGATTCGGTGGCGATCCGCACAGCGACAGAAACGCGATATGCGGCGGTTGACCCGGTAACATATCAGCGAATGCTGCCGTATCCGGCTTGTCATCGAAGGTATGGTGTGCAAAACGGCACGCGATATGCAAGGATACGCCCGTAAATCGTCGGGCGTTGATGGTTACGATTCGAATTATCGGTAGCTTGGTATGATCAGACTGATTGGATATTTTTTCGGCTTGGCCAGCGTGCTCTTCCTGTGCGCCGCCGTCGTCGGTGCGATTTATTTGCACGGCGTGACGAAGGACCTGCCGGATTACGCAGTTCTGAGCACCTATGAGCCGCCGGTAACGACCCGCGTGCACGCCGGCAACGGTGCGTTGATGGCGGAATATGCCCATGAAAAACGCCTGTTCCTGCCGATCCAGGCCATCCCCGACCGGGTGAAGGCGGCCTTCCTTTCGGCGGAAGACAAGAATTTCTACAACCATCCGGGCGTTGATATCTTCGGTCTTGGCCGCGCCATTCTCGTCAATATCCAGAACTTAGGCTCGGGCCGTCGTCCGGTCGGCGCTTCCACCATCACCCAGCAGGTGGCGAAAAACTTCCTGCTGACCAACGACCAGACCATCGACCGCAAGCTCAAGGAAGCCATTCTCTCCTTCCGTATCGAGCAGACCTATTCCAAGGACAAGATTCTCGAGCTTTATCTCAACGAGATTTTCTTCGGCCTGAATTCCTACGGCATTGCCGGCGCGGCTCTCACCTATTTCAATAAATCGGTGACGGAACTGACGATTGCCGAGACCGCCTATCTCGCATCGCTGCCGAAGGGCCCGGCCAACTACCATCCGATCCGTCGCGAAAAGGCGGCTCTCGAGCGCCGCGACTGGGTAATCGACCGCATGGCCGAAAACGGCTACATCACCGTTGCAGATGCCACGGATGCCAAAAAGCAACCGCTTGGTGTCAATCTGCGCCGCGGCGGCGCGCATATCTTCGCATCCGACTATTTCGCCGAGGAAGTCCGCCGCCAGATCGTCGAGAAATACGGTGAGGAAGCGCTTCTCGAAGGCGGGCTGTCGGTCCGCACCTCTTTCGATCCGCAGATCCAGGCGGAGGCGCGCAAGGCGCTTCAGGATGGTCTGGTGCAATATGATGAGCGTCGCGGTTTCCGCGGACCCGTCGAAAAGATCGAAACGACCGGTGACTGGACGGCGGCGCTCGCCAAGATCAAGGGCCTGCGCGATGTCCCCGAATGGAAGGTCGCCGTGGTCCTCGCCGTTGCGGCCGATGGCGTCGATATCGGCGTGCAGCCCGACACGGAAACCGAAGATGGCGACAAGCGCACGCGCGGCCATATCTCCGCTGAAAACATGCGCTGGGCCTATCGCGATGCGACCGGCAAAAAGGCAACTGCCAAGTCGCCGGTAGGTGTCGTGGCGGCAGGCGATGTGATTTATGCGCAGCCGCTTGCCAGTTCCGGGAATGAATATCGCCTGCGTCAGCCGCCGAAAGTGCAGGGCGGTATGGTGGTGATGGACCCGCATACCGGCCGTGTTCTGGCCATGGTGGGCGGTTTCTCCTACGCGCAGTCGGAATTCAACCGCTCCACGCAGGCCATGCGCCAGCCGGGCTCCTCCTTCAAGCCGTTCATCTACGCGGCAGCCCTCGATAATGGTTATACACCGGCATCGGTCATTCTCGACGCGCCGATCGAGGTGGTTTCCGGCGGTCAGGTCTGGAAGCCGCAGAATTACGGCGGGGGTTCCGCTGGTCCGTCTACCTTGCGTCTCGGCATCGAAAAATCCCGTAACCTCATGACCGTGCGCCTGGCGCAGGACATGGGTATGAACCTGGTGGCGGAATATGCCGAACGTTTCGGTATCTATGACAAGATGCCGCCGCTTCTCGCCATGTCGCTCGGTTCGGGTGAAACCACCGTCATGCGTATGGTCTCGGCCTATTCGGTCATTGCCAATGGCGGCAAGCAGATCAAGCCGACGCTGATCGACCGTATTCAGGACCGTTACGGCAAGACGATCTTCCGTCATGAAGAGCGTGCCTGCGAAGGCTGCAATGCCACCAGCTGGCAGAACCAGGATGAGCCTGTCATCGTCGACAATCGCGAGCAGGTTCTTGACCCGATGACCGCTTACCAGACGACGTCCATGCTGGAAGGTGTCGTGCAGCGCGGCACGGCGGCAGGCAAGATCAAGGTCAATCTGCCGGTTGCCGGCAAGACGGGCACCACCAATGATGAAAAGGACGCCTGGTTCGTCGGTTATACGCCGGACATGGTTGCCGGCCTCTATATCGGCTTCGATTCACCCGCACCGCTCGGTCGCGGCGGCACGGGCGGTTCGCTGTCGGCACCGATCTTCGGTGAGTTCATCGCCGATGCGGCCAAGCACCTGGAGCCGAGCAAGTTCATCGTGCCTGCCGGCATGAACTTCGTCGCCGTCAACCGCAAGACGGGCATGGCGGCGGTTGAGGGTGAGCCGGACACCATCATGGAAGCCTTCAAGCCGGGCACCGGCCCGGCCGACAGCTTCTCGGTGATCGGCGCGGAAAACTACATGTCTCAGGAAGATATTCTGAAGACCTCGCCGCAGGCGCAGCAGGCCATCACCGGCGGTGGCGGCGGTCTTTATTGACACCAGTTCCGGGATCATCGGGGGGCGCGGGTCTTTACATCCGCGCCCCCCGCATTTATTTGAGCAACAAGTTTCAATGAAGGCGAAGAACCAGCGAAATGCGCAATGAAATCGTGAACGTAGTCGACGAAATCAAGCAGGCCATAAGCCTGCTGAGGAGGCATCTTTGACTGGGACCAGGCGATAAGACGACTGGACTGGTTAAATAACAAGGCAGAGGACCCGACCCTCTGGAACGATGCCTCCGAGGCCCAGAAGCTGATGCGTGAGCGCCAGCAGCTGGATGACAGCATCAGCGGCGTCAAGGCGCTGGAGCAGCAGCTGAAGGACAATATCGAGCTGATCGAACTCGGCGAGATGGAAGGCGACGACGAGATCGTCAAGGACGCCGAAGACTCGCTGAAGGCGCTGAAGAGCGAGGCGAACCGCCGTCAGGTGGAAGCCATGCTGTCGGGCGAAGCTGACGGCAATGACACCTATCTCGAAGTGCATTCCGGCGCCGGCGGTACGGAAAGCCAGGATTGGGCGAACATGCTGTTGCGCATGTATACCCGCTGGGCGGACCGCGAAGGCTTCAAGGTCGAGGTGCTGGAAGTTCACGATGGCGAAGAGGCCGGCATCAAGTCCGCGACGATCCTCGTCAAGGGCCACAATGCCTTCGGCTGGCTGAAGACGGAATCGGGCGTACACCGCCTCGTCCGCATTTCGCCCTATGACAGCAATGCGCGTCGCCACACATCGTTCTCTTCCGTCTGGGTTTATCCGGTCGTCGACGATTCGATCCAGATCGATATCAACGAAAGCGATTGCCGTATCGATACCTATCGTTCGTCCGGTGCTGGCGGCCAGCACGTCAACACGACGGATTCGGCCGTGCGCATCACGCACATCCCGACCGGTATTGCGGTTGCCTGCCAGCAGGAACGGTCGCAGCACAAGAACCGCGCCAAGGCGTGGGACATGCTGCGCGCCCGCCTCTATGAAGTGGAACTGCAAAAGCGGGAAGATGCGGCCAACGCACAGGCTGCTTCCAAGACCGATATCGGCTGGGGTCACCAGATCCGTTCCTATGTTCTGCAGCCTTACCAGCTGGTCAAGGATCTGCGCACGGGCGTTGAAAGCACCGCGCCCGGCAACGTGCTGGACGGTGATCTGAACGAATTCATGGAAGCTGCTCTCGCGCATCGCATCAGCGGTGGCGCGGACGTGGAAGTGTCGGATATCGACTAAGACGCCAGATGCGTCGATCGAGAAATTGCCCCTCGCAGGTCCATTGCGAGGGGTTTTTCGTTGGAGGATATGCGTGAAACAGGTGCTCTACATCGTCGACGTCCAGCCGAGCTTCAATCCACCGGCTGCGCTGGTGGCGGAGATATCGGCACTCGCAACTACGATGCCCAGCATTGCCACCGTCGAGCGGCATGATGAGAGCGTCACGCCTTTCGAGCGGCAGCTCGGCTGGAAGCCGGGCAGGGATGATGAATCGCTTGTCGCTGCGGACCGAATATTCATCAAGCACGGTTATGCGCCTCCAAAGGCGGCGATAGACCACCTACGGTCTCTCAAACCCGACAGGGTGCTGGTCTGCGGCATCCAGGCTGATACCTGCGTACTGGCGGCTGGTTTTGCCGTGTTCGATGTGGGATTGCACCCAACGCTGTTGCCGTGGCTGACGGTTGGCTCCAGCCTCGACCGTAGCGGTGAACTGGGCGCGAGATTGTGGAAGCACCATTTCGGCGCGGTTCTGGCCGGGCCGCATGAGCTTGATATCCAGCCGTCAGTTTGAGGCTTTTTCTATCTTCATCTCGCCAAGCTCGTCGATAAGGATCGTCCAGCTTTCGGCTTCCTTGGCCATCGGGTCTGTTTTCAGATAGACGGTGACGAACAGGCCGGGCGAATCCGATGCACCGTTCGAGCTTTCGGGACGAACGTCCGTGACATAGGATTTCATCTGGTTGAACTCCTCCAGCTCGACATTTTCGAGGAGATTTGGTCCCTCCGCCGTAAAGGCGATGCGCTGCAGGTAAATCTTGGCCGTTCCGTCGCCCTGGCGGATTGCAATCACCTTGTAATAGCCACGCGTGGGCGATGCCGGTGGTGGCCGCAACTGGCCGTCAGCGCCCTCCCGCGGCTCGAGGTTTCGGTCTTCCCACATGCCGCTGCTGACAACGAAGATAGCGGAAACAGGCAGCGTATCGATCGGGTCTGTCTGCGCCCGTGCAGGCAGCACGGCGTTGGCGAGAATGAGGGCAGCGAGGATCGATTGTCTAAGTTTCATGGCCGTTATGAATGGTTAGCGTCAATTGTTGAACTGTTCGGCAAGAACCCGGTCGGACCACGAACGGTCCGGATCCGACAGAATCCTCGCGGTCCTGTCCTGCGATTGTGCGATCCGAACGTGACGAACGGATTTCACCTCCGTATGGTCAGCCACCGCATTCACCGGGCGTTTATCCCGTTCCAGAACATGAATGTCGACCGTCACCTTATTCGGCAAAAGCGCGCCGCGCCAGCGCCGCGGACGAAACGCGCTGACGGGGGTGAGCGCCAGAAGCGGTGATTCCAGTGGCAGGATCGGCCCATGGGCGGAAAAGTTATAGGCGGTGGAGCCTGCAGGCGTCGCCACCATCATGCCATCACAGATCAGCTCCTCCAGCCGCACCTTGCCATCCACTTCCACACGAAGCTTGGCGGCCTGATGGGATTGGCGGAACAGGCTGACCTCGTTCATGGCAAGGGCGGTGAACTCATCGCCATCCGAATCCGTCGTTGTCATGCGCAGCGGATGAAAATCATTGCCGGTTGCAACCGCGATGCGCTCAAGCAGACCCTCCACCCGATAATCATTCATCAGGAAGCCGACCGATCCCCGGTTCATGCCGTAGACACGTTTGCCGGAATTCATCGTTTCGTTGAGGATTTGCAGCATGAAGCCGTCGCCGCCGAGCGCGACGATGACTTCCGCCTCTTCAAACGGCGTATTGCCGTAAACGCCCTTCAGCGCCTCCATCGCCGTCTGCGCCTCCTCGGTTGCGGAGGCGACGAAGGACAGTGAACAGTTAGAATGCGACATCCGCTTCCCTCGACAACGGCGCAGACCTGAGAAGGCTTGCAAACGATGCTGTAATCTGTTGAAGCGGCTCGCAATCTTCAAACGTCGATCAAAACGGTCGATCACAAGCCACAAGACGCATCCTTGGTACATGAAGACAACGGTTGGCGACAAGGCCTTTCGGGCAGCGAGGCGTTCCCCCACCGCGCCATTGCGCCGCACCGTTCCACAGCTTCTTGATTTCCACTCTCCGACAAGGGTTGCGATGCAGGGCGGCCTGATGCAGTTTGCTGCAAAGCAGGCCGTGAGATGAATGGCAGGAGACGGATTTGGTGCTGAACTACAATATCTATGATGTCTTTACCGAAACCAGAATGGCGGGAAACCCTCTGGCGGTCATGTATGACGCCGACGACCTTGATCAGGCGACGATGCAGGCAATCGCCAGGGAAATGAACCTTTCCGAGACGGTCTTCGTCAATCGCTCGGGCAACCCGGCACATGCGGCTTCGCTGCGTATCTTCACGCCATCAGGTGAATTGCCTTTTGCGGGACACCCGACTGTTGGTGCCGCTGTCGCCATCGCCGAGCGCAATCGCAAGGATGGCGATGATGACGTCGATATGGTCTGTGTGCTTGAAGAGAAGGTGGGCCCTGTCCGTTGTGCGGTAAAGATGCGCGCCGGCGCCGTCAGCTTCGCCGAATTCGACCTGCCGCGCAAATCCTCCCGTGTCGAGCTGCCGCTCGATCATGCGGCACTTGCCGATGCGCTGGGCGTCAGCGAAGGCCATCTGGGTTTTGAAAATCACGTGCCGTCGATCTGGACGGCCGGTGTGCCGTTTCTGCTCGTGCCCCTCCACAATATCGCCGCCGTGCGTGACATGGATTTCGACGCCAATTTGTGGCTGCGCACCGCGCCGCTCGTCGAAGGGCTGCTGACGGCGGCCTATATCTACTGTCGCGGCGGCGTCAACCACGCGGCTAAGTTCCATGCCCGCATGTTCTCTCCGGATATGGGCATTTCGGAAGATCCGGCCACCGGTTCGGCGGCTGCCGCCCTTTCCGGCGCCATCCACCATTTTGATGGCCTGACCGACGGACATTATCCGCTCCTCATCGAGCAGGGCGTGGAAATGGAACGACCGTCCCACATCCACCTGCGCATGGACATCAAGGACGGCGAAATCGCCCGCGCCCGCATCGGCGGCCACGCGGTGCGTGTTGCATCGGGTGTGTTCGATATTTGATGTCAGTGAGCCGGTAAGTTCACGTCGTTTAAGAACGACGAAACAGCCAGCAAGCCAAAGAAAAACCCCGGTCTCTCGACCGGGGTTTTATGATGTCTGCGTCAGCCAGATCAGTTGAACCGGCCCGCCGCATGGGCAAGCATCGTATAGACCTTGCCGGTATCGGAGGTGAGGTAGGACTGGGTGACGCTCCGGTCGCGGTCCGTGCGGGCCACATCGGCCAGCAGCTTTTCGAAATCGGTGATGTAGCGATCCACGGCGGTGCGGAATTCGGCTTCCCGCTCGTATTTGCGCTTGATCTCGTCAAACGTCGTCTGGCCCTTCAGCGTGTAGAGGCGACGGGTGAAGACGTCGCGCTCGCCGCGCTGGTAACGGCGCCACAGTTCCACCGAGGCATCGTGGTCAATGGCGCGGGCGATATCGACCGAGAGCGAGTTCAGCGATTCGACCATGTGCCGCGGGTTGCGGGTGTCGGCCGCACGGGTCGGCTGCTGTTCGGCGCTGGCGCGGGGAGCAGAAGCCGCAGAGGTTTCCTGACCGTCACGCGAGGCGCCGCGCAGCAGATCGCTGATCCAGCCGCCGCCTTCTTCACGACGTCCGGCAGGGTTTGCCGCAACCGGTTGAGCGGGGGCGGGTGCCTGGCGATTTTCGGTTTGCCGGTTTTCGACCTGGCGATTCTCAAGCGGCAGGGAACCGCGCAGTGCGGCCGGCGCGGGGGCAGGCTGCGGCTGCGCCGGGCGCTGCGGTACCGGAGCGGCTGCTGCCGGCTGCGGACGTGTTTCGACACGGCGCTCGGCGGCAGGCTGGGTAGCGGCAATGGCGCGGGCGACGGGTTCGGAGACTTCCATCTGGTGGGTCGAACGGCCAACAAGCTGGGAAATATCCTGCAACGCCTTGATCTGCTCGGAAACGGCGCGACGCATGGCGGCCGCACTTTCCTTGGCTTCTTCCGGCAGGTCGAATGCGCCACGCTTCAGTTCGGCACGGGTCGCATCCAGCTCGCGGCGGATATCGTGGCTGGAGCGGCGGATCTCGTCGGTCGCACCGGCAAAGCGGCTGACGGCCTCTTCGACGGCCTGACGCAGCGTCTCCTTGAGGTTGGCGGCGGCGGCATTGGATTTTTCCGAGGCGCTGCCCAGGAGATTGTCGACTTCCGAGAGCGAGGATTCGACACCGCCGCGCAGGCGGTTGACCAGCTCGTCGGAATATTTCTGCGCGTCGGACAGCGTGCTTTCAATCGAGCGGCTGGCATCCTGGCCGGCGGAGAGCAGGGCGCCCCGCATGGTCTGTGCCGCCGAGCGGGCGCGTTGTTCGGTCTCATCCAGCGAGCGGCCGATATCGGTAAACGACGCCTGCAGGTTGTCGCGCAGATTGCCGGCAACGTTCTGCGAACGCTCTTCGGCTTCGTTGAGCGTGGTTTCCACCACGCCGACGACGTTGCGCATGGCGCTTTCGATTTCCTCGGAGCGTTTGACGAGGCCGACCGACAGGCTGCGGAGTGCGTCCTGACGCTCCTCCAGCGTGCCGACGAGGCTCGATTGCGCCGCATTGAGCAGTTCGGAGGCCTGGCTCAGCACCTTCGAATGTTCCTCGAAGCGGCCGACGATGCCGGCAACCTGGGCCAGCGTCTGGCCGGAAATATTCGACAGGCGGTCGATCTTTCCTTCGAGCAGACGGCTGGAGCTGGAGACCATGTCGGCGGCCTGCGAAGCGCTATCGGAGAAGCGGGTCGCAGAGGCGTTCAGCGCCTCATCGGCCGTGCCGAATTCCTGTGCGGCGCGCTCGACGGCGGAGTTGAAGTTGGAAGCCGACTTTTCGACGATTTCGGCCATGCTGTTATGGGTCTGCGACAGCATATCCGTGCTCTGGCGGGTGGCGGCGACCAGCTTGTTGGCGGCATCGCTGCCCGAGCGGGCATATTTGTCGATACCCTCTTCGACGGCATCCGCCATGGCGGTGTGGGTCTGCGACAGCATGTCGGTGCTCTGGCGGGTGGCGGCGACAAGCTTGCTTGCCGCATCCGTGCCGGCATTGGCGTAATCGCTGATCGCCTGTTCCACCATGCCGACCATGCCGCTGTTGCTCTGCGACAGAAGTTCTGCGCTCTGCTGGGCAGCGGAAACGATCTTTTCGGCGGCTTCACGGCCAATGGTGGCGTATTCGTCGACCACCGGCTTGGCTTTTTCCTCGATCAGGCGCGACAGTTCGGCAGAACGGCTGGCCAGCATCGAGTTGAGTTCGCGGGTGCGGTTATCCAGCGTCGAGCGGATGGATTCGCCGCGCGCGTCGAGGGCCGATTCGACACCCGTCAGCGTCTCGGAAATGACACCGACCTGAGAGCGGACGACGGCTTCAGCCTCGGCCACCTTGTTGACGATGATGTTGCCGGCTTCCGAGAAGGTCTGGGCAACGGCTGCGGCCTGGCCGGAAAGACGTGTCTGTGCATCCGAAATGCGGTTGACGATCTCGCCGGAGCGTTCCTCGATGGCCTTGGTGAAGGCCTCGTTCTGCGCCTGGACCTGGTCGGCAAATTCCGAACCGGACTTGGCGAGCAGGGCAGATGAGCGAACGGCTTCATCGCCGATGCTCTGGGTGGCGGAAACGACCGCGCCGCGCAGGCTGACTGCTAGATCGCTCGCCTTGCCTTCAATGGTACGGTTGACGTTTTCGAGGCCGATCGTCAGCGCCCGGTCCATGGTGCCGAGGCGTTCGTCGATACGGGCTGTGCCGGTATCGAAGGTTTCGGCCAGACGGGTGGTGCGGCTTTCGAACGTGTCGGTAACACGTGTCGTCTGCTCGTCCAGAATGCCGGTGATGCGCTCGGCTGCTTCGTCGCTGGTGCGGGCAAAGACCGCAGTCTTGTCTTCCAGCGCCTCTGCGAAGCGGCGGCCGGCATCTTCGATCGATGTGTTCACATTGGCCAGATCACCGCCAACGCGGGCCTGCAACGTGTCGAGCGACGTTTCGATACGTGCACCTGTCTCGTCGAGACGGGTGGTGACGTTGCCGATCGAGGTTTCGATGCGGGAAGAGAGGGCGTCTGTCGCGCCGCCGATTTCGCGGGCGGCTTCGCCGATCTTGACGGCGATGTCGCCGGCGCTGTTGCGAAGACGTTCTTCGAGCGTCGCAGCGCTTCCGTCGATTGCCTTCTGCAGCGTGTCCTGCTGGGTTTCGAGCGACAGTTCGAGCATGCTGGCGCTGGAAGCGACAGTGGTGCCGATCATCATTGCCTGCTCGGAGAGCATGTCACCCATCTGGGTAGTGGCCGAGCTCAGTGTCGCTGCCATATCCGCGTGGCGCTGGTCGAGCGCGGTGCGGATATCCTCATGCGATTGCGACAGATTGCTTTCGAGGCGGGAGACCCCTTCTTCCACCGTCTGTGCAAAACGGCTGCTGCCATCTTCCACAACGGTTTCGATGCGGTTGGCCGCGCCAGAAACGCTCTGCTCGATCAGGCCGCTATTGCGCTCCAGCGAACCGGCAATGCGTTCCGCCTGTGAGCCGAGCATGGTTTCCAGCCGCTCGTGGCCGCTGGCAAGGGCGTTTTCAAGTGTAAACGCCGTGGCTTCGAGGCGCTGTCCGACACCGGCCGCCGCAAGCGAAAGCGACGATGTTCTCGCATCCATTGCCTCGGCAATCCGCTCCTCGACACCCGAAATCGTCATGTCGAGCGCCATGGTCCGGCTGTCGAGTGCATCGGCGATGCGTTCTTCCGCGCCGGAAACGATGCCGGAAAGGGCAGCCGTCCGGCTGTCCAGCGCGCCGGCAATACGGTCCTCCACGCCGGAAACGGCGCCGTGCAGGGCGGCGGTGCGGCTGTCGAGAATATCGGCAATCTTTTCCTCGACGCCGGAGAAGCTCATGTCGAGCGCCATGGTTCGGCTGTCGAGTACGTCTGTGATCCGCTCTTCCGCGCCGGAAACGACGTTTTTCAACGAATCCGTGCGGCTGTCGAGCGCGCCGGCAATACGGGTCTCGGCGCTTGCCACCAGCTCGCCAAGAGCTGCGGTGCGCGTATCGAGCGCATCGGCGATTTTCTCTTCTGCCCCGGAAAATGCCATGTCGAGCGCCATGGTACGGCTGTCAAGCGTATCGGCGATGCGTTCTTCGGCACCCGAAACCACGGCATTGAGCGCGGCGGTACGACCGTCAAGCGTTTCGGCGATACGGGTCTCGGCACCGGCAACAACGTCGCCGAAGGTGGTCGTGCGGCTGTCGAGCGCACCGGCGATCTTCTCTTCGGCGCTGGCGACGATGCCGGCAAGGGCGGATGTGCGGCTGTCGAGTGTTTCGGAAAGCCTTTCCTCGACATTGGCGAAGGTCATGTCGAGCGACAGAGTACGGCTGTCCATCGTGTCGGCGATGCGTTCCTCGACGCCGGAAATCGTGCTGGAAAGAGCAGCCGTGCGACCGTCAAGCGTCTCGGCGATACGGCTCTCCGCGCCGGAGACGACGTCGTGCAGGGCAGCCGTGCGGCTTTCCAGCGTGTCGGAAATACGGTCCTCGATACCGGAGACGGCACCGGTGATGGCGGCGGCCCGGGTTTCGAGTGTCTCCGACAGACGGCGTTCGACATCGGCAACAACGCTGTTGATTGCGGCTGCACGTTCGTCAAGCATCGCTGCGAGGCGTTCGGCCGTGCCGGAGACAGAGCCGGTAATGGCCAGCGAACGGCTGGCAAGCGCTTCGTCAAAACGATCCTGGCTGGCCGAAAGTGCGCCGAACAGGGCATTGCTGCGTTCCGCCAGCACGTTGTCGATCTTCTCGTGCGAATTGGCGAAGGCATTGGTGATTTCGGCAGTGCGCTGGCCAATCGCGTCGCTGAACTCGCGGGTGCGGGTTTCCAGCGCGCTTTCAAGCATTTCCTGGCCGGTGCCCAGCGCGGTTGCAAGCGCCAGAGACTGATCGGTCATGGTATTGCCGATGCGCTCAAGACCGCTGTTCAGCATGGTATCGAGGGCTTCGGAGCCGCCGGCAACGGTTTCGTTGATGCGGGCGAGGCTTTCCATCAACTTGCTGTCGAGGCTGCCGGCGCGCTGGTCGAAGGCGCTGGCAAATTCCGCCACATGCTCGTCAAAGGCCGAGTTGACCTGGCCAACCGTCGCCTGCAGCCGCTCTTCATAGAGGCCGGAACGCAGATCGAGATCCATGATCGCATCATCAGCCGTGCTCTGCAGGCTCTGGCGGAAGGAGAGACCCTTTTCCTCAAGCGTCGTCGAAAGCTTGTCGAGCACGGTATCCAGCGAACCGCCGATGATCTGCTGGCCGCGATCAATATTGCGGTTGAGTTCCAGCGTGCGCGTGGACAGCGTTTCGTTGAGTTGGCGGGTGCGCTCCTCAAGCGCGCTGTTGAGGCTTTCGGCACCGCTATCCAGCGTCGAAGCATGGATTGCGAACCGCTCAAGCAGCACTTCGCCGCGCTCATCCAGCGTCGAGGCAAGATTGTGCAGGCGCATGTCGAATTCGTTCGACAGGGTCGAACCTGAGGAATTCAATGCCTGAAGCAGGTTTTCAGTCTTGGCGGCGATCAGGCTGCCCATGGCTTCGGTGGAAGCGCGCGATTTTTCAAGCAGGGCGGCGGAGCGCGTATCGATCATCGAGGCGAAGGCTTCGCCTGTCGTGGCAAGCCGCATCGAAAGCTCTTCGCCAACGATGGAAAGCTCTTCCTTGATCTGTTCCTGTGCGCCAACGATGGACGAGCGGATGCGCTCGGCATGGTTGACGATGGCGTCGCGCTCGGCGGTCAGTTCCTGCACAAGGCTGCGGACGCGCAGTTCATTGTCGGCATAGCTGCGCTCAAGCGCGTTGACTTCAGAATGGACCAGCGTTTCCAGTTCCGTCGCACGTGCAATGGTGCGCTCGATACCGTCATTCATGGCCGAAACTTCACGGCGAACCGCCTGGCCCACGGACATGATGCGATCGGAGGCAACGGTTTCAGGCTCGGCAAGGCGAAGAGCGACTTCGGCCATCGAGCGGGCGGCGTTACGCAGATCGCGGGCACGCGCCATCATGATCGCGAAGGCGAAGAACAGCATGACGGGAACGAGGATGCCGACGACGATCGCCATCAGGCCGGGAATTGCGGTGAGGTCGGCCAGCGAGGCAATGTTCCAGAGCGCATTGCCGTAAAGCAGGTGTGCCACACCAAGGCCACCCAGCGCCCAGATTACCGACATGATCGTCGCATTTCTGAGTGCGCCGCCGATCGAGCCGCCTTCGAGCGATTTCAGGATCATCGCCGGGCTGCGCTTGGAGCCGTCATTGGCCGCTTCCAGATTGGGGGATTTGGGTGCCTGTTCGGCAGGCGCGCGCGCAGCCTCGGGAGCAGGGGTCTGTCTGCTTGCTTCCTTCAATCTGGCCTCCGGCTGCTTTGGCGCTGCGGTCTTCCGCGATTCCGGCTTTTCTTCGAAAGCACCGAGCTGCAGGGCGTCTTCCAACGCCTGAAATGCAGTCTCGTCGACAGAGTCGCTGATCTTGTTATTCGCCATGCGGTTACGCCTCGTTACACATACGCCCGGCTTCATGCCGTTGGACCACTTGCAACCTGCAAGCGGACTGCCGCCATCATGCCGGCGGAACATTATCCCGTTAAAGGGAACAATTCCGCCATTTACCAAATCCCGAATTGCTGGTGGTCCAGCTTTCGGGCGAAATTACATCACTGTGCCGTAATAACAAAGCTTGCACTTAAGCCTCGTCTTAACGGCAGTACCGTAGTGACACATTTAGGTGTTCGAAACAATTAATGCGGATTTACGGCAGCAGCGAAGTGTCGGCTTTTTAACAGTTTTTAAACCTGAGTTTCGCTCTGAACGCCTTGTTTCGCATAAGTTTAACATAAATTAACCATAGCAGAAGATTTTCGCCCGCGTCACGCCGTAATTTAAGCCGATAGCACCGGTTTGGATGCGTAAATACGACACAGATGTGACACGAAACAGGAAACGGCGAGACAAGGAATTCCAGCCATGGCAGCGGTCAGTATTGCTTTCGAAGCTCCGGATAATTGCGGCGGTGCGCCGGCCGTTACGAAAAAGCCGATCGATTTCGATCATCTTGCCCGTCAGACGATGGGTGACAAGGATCTGGAAATCGAAGTCCTGCAACTGTTCAGCCGCAACGCCCGCGCCGCATTGCATGAAATTGCCGATGCTGACGACAAGGCCGTGCGGGCAACCGCCCACCGCCTGAAGGGCGCTGCGCAGGCCGTCGGCGCCCCGGCGGTTTCCGCCGCCGCAGCTGCGGTGGAGGACCAGGGCAAGGACAGCGCCGCGATTGCAAAACTCGCGGCAACCATCGTCGAGGCGGAAAACTTCATCCTCAAGCTCTGCCGCTGAGGCGGAGTTCATCAAATTTGTCATTTTACAAGGCCGGTTCCGCCTGTGCACCCTTGAAGCGGGTTGCCAAGGCGAACCGGCCTTTCTATGTGTTTAGAACAGTTCTTAGATCACCATTTTGGATTCCGGCATGACAAAACTGACCATCGTTGCCTTTGACGGCACGCCCCATGAACTCGATGTGAGCAACGGTTCCACCGTCATGGAGAACGCCGTGCGCAACTCCATTCCGGGCATCGATGCGGAATGTGGCGGCGCCTGTGCCTGCGCGACCTGTCATGTCTATGTTGATGACGCCTGGGCGGAGCGTGTCGGCGGGCCGGAGCCGATGGAAGAGGACATGCTGGATTTCGCCTTCGAAGTGCGCCCCACCTCGCGTCTCTCCTGTCAGATCAAGATGAATGACGAGCTTGACGGTCTTGTCGTTCACATTCCCGAACGCCAGGGCTGAAGGCTCTCCACTTTGTCGGCCGCAGAAAAAGCCCCGCTCACCAGATAGAGGAGAGCGGGGCGAGGCGGGTACGCAGCATGCAGGCGAGGGAGGAAACACCTGCGAGCCCTCAAGTGCGCACCGGGAGAACCGGAGAGGGTTTCAAGCGCCGGACCCGCTGCGGGCCACAACCGTTAAAAACCACATGAACAAGCTACAATGAGTCTCGGCGGCGGCACCATGACGAGAAGTCACGGGTGAGATCGGACATGACGTAACGTCATGTTTCCGTTGCGTTGCGCCTTTAATGGGAGGTGCGGCGAAGGCGGTTTACCGCCTGTTCTGCCCCTGTTCGAGCCGGTTTTTCAAAAGCCGGGTCATGCGGGCGTCGAAATTTTTCGATTCCACCACATCGAAACGCAGCTGGTCCCTGTCGTGTTCATCCATCACCGTCTGGGTGATCTTGCCGACCATTTCCTGAAGCGTCTCGCAATTTTTCTGCGGATGAAGGGCTGCCAGCTGCCTTTCGAGCGAACGGGCATGGGTGCGGGCGATTTCCGCGTGCCGTTCCTCATGGCGCTTGATATCGGCCAGCAGCGTATCCCAGATGAAGGCCAGCTCCGCCGTGGTGCGGCGGCGGTTTTTCCATCGCGGCAAAAGGATACGGGTGTTCAACAGAACCTTGGCCGTTCCAACACTGCACTGTCCGTTTTTTTCCACATAGGTGAGTTCGCCACCGAATTTAATCTCGGTCGCACCGGGATGGCGCGCGCCGGTGTTGCGCGTCAGCGGGCCATGCTTGGAAAGCTGCTGGTCGAGATCGGCGGCGGTTTTGCCGGTGATCGAAAAATAGGAATAGGTCTTGCGGACGATGGTGTCGGAAAAAGCCGGCCCGGCCGAAGAAAGTGCCAGCGCGCCCGCAAGGGCGACGCAAAGAGCACGTGATGATTTGGTCATGACCCGGCCTTCCGGTTGAACTTGAAAATCGTTTGCTGCATAGGCGGAGCGGAACCTATAAGAATTGGCATAACATTCCGTTATTCCCGAAAGGCGCGTGTTACGTGATAACAGCCGGCAGCAACGTGTGGCAAGCGGCCCATGGCCGCTCCCTGAAACTTGATGGGCGTGGCCGTATTATGGCCATCGTCAACGCCACGCCCGATTCATTTTCCGATGGCGGCCGTTTTCTCGCCGTCGATGCGGCTTTTTCCCATGCATTGAGCTGTGTGGAACAGGGCGCTGACATCATCGATATCGGCGGCGAATCCACCCGGCCGGGTGCGGCGGAGGTAACAGAGGCGCAGGAGCAGGATCGGGTACTGCCGGTCATCGAGAGGCTGCGCCGCGAGACGGACGTTCTGATTTCCGTCGATACCTATCGTGCGTCGACGGCAAGGCTTTCGATCGAAGCGGGCGCGCATATCGTCAATGATGTCTTCGGCCTGCAGAAGGATGCGGAAATGGCGGGCGTGGTCGCCGCCGCGTGCGCCGGCGTCTGCATCATGCATACCGGCCGCGACAGGCAAAAACGGGCCGATGTCATCGAGGACCAGTTCGAATTCCTCAATCGCTCGCTGGAGATTGCGCAGGATGCGGGTGTTGCCCGAGATGCCGTCGTGCTCGATCCCGGTTTCGGGTTTGCCAAGGACGAGCGCGAAAATGTCGAGCTTATGGCGCGATTCGGTGAGCTTGCCGCTTTTGGCCTGCCGGTTCTGGCCGGCACGTCGCGCAAGCGTTTCATCGGGTCGCTGACGGGCCGGGATGCGGCCCCCGAACGCGATATCGGAACGGCTGCGACAACAGCGATCCTGCGCCTTTCGGGTGCTTCGATTTTTCGCGTGCACAATGTCATTGCCACACGCGATGCACTGGCAATTGCCGATGCGGTTCTTGCCAAAGCGTCGGCAAAGGCCGATGCGTAGATCAACGAGTGCCGGAGCGCCGTGTCCCCGCAAGGGCGCGGCTTTCGGCGAAACATTCCTGCCATGGAGGCGATGCGATGAGCCGCTATACCATCATCCTGAAAAACTGTTCCTTTTTCGCCCGTCACGGCCTTCTCGAGCAGGAGGAGGTGCTGGGCCAGCGCTTTTTCGTCGATGCCGAGATGGAGGTCGAGGCGGGTGATGCGCTGGAAACCGACGAGATCGAAAATACCGTCGATTATGGTGTGGCCTTCGCCGTCATCGAAAAAATCGTCGTCGGGCAGCGCCGTTATCTCATCGAGGCGCTGGCGAACGATATCGCCAAGGCGCTGCGCGCCCGGTACCCGCAGATCGTCTGGTTGCGCATCACGGTGCGTAAACCGTCCGCTCCCGTTCCCGGCATTCTCGACTACGCGCAGGTGAGCGTTGAACACCGTGCCTGAAAATATGACCGTCGCCGCATTGGGTCTTGGCGGCAATATCGGCGATCCCGCCGCCGCGATGGCCAAGGCCTTGCACGAACTGGATATGCATGAAAATTGCCGCCTGCTGGCCGTCTCCGGTCTTTATCGCACGCCTCCCTGGGGCAAGACGGATCAGGCGGATTTCTTCAATTGCTGCGCGCTGGTCGAAACCTCGCTTACGGCGCCCGCGCTGCTGCAATTATGCCTCGACATTGAAAGGGGCATGAAGCGGGTACGCACGGAACGCTGGGGCCCGCGCACCATCGATATCGATGTGCTGACCTACGGCAATGAATCTATCGTAACGGAAAGCATCGAAGTGCCGCATCCGCGCATGACAGGGCGGGCTTTCGTGCTGATGCCGCTCGCCGAGATTGCCCCGGATATCGAGGTGAAGGGAAAGCCGGTGCGGGAATGGCTTCAGCAGGCGGATAGAAGCGGTATTGTCCACACAAACGAAAAGCGGGAGTGGTGGACACTCCCGCTCGGCAATGACTGATAGGATTATCGCGCTTAGGGCTTGATCGAACCGACGGCGAGCTGATCGATGTCGCGCGCCAGCGTCACACCGATGACGGGGATCATTTGGTCGGCGACCTTGACGGAAATGGTGATGTTCATGGAGTTGTCACTCGAGACGCGGGCAACCATGGCGCCATTGAGCTTGGAACGGTTGATGCCGACGACGACCTTGTCGCCGTTGACCTGTCCGGAGGTGATGTCCAGTCCCTTGCCTTCGGCGCCGTCGAGGAACTTGCCTTCGTAGCTGCTGCCCTTCTGGCTGATGATGGCGGACATGGGCTGGCTGAAGACGCCGACGCGGCAGGTGCCGCCAAGCTTGATGCCGGTCTTTTTGTCATCAAGCGGTTCGCCCGTCAGATCACAGGTGAATTTGGTGCCCTTGTATTTGCCCGCGACGATTTCGCCCGGACCTTTCCAGACGCCGGCCACCGAGCGGAAGAACACGTCGTCGCGATCGCGCGATGCGGCATGGACGTCAGACAGGCCGAAACCGCCGCTGACGGACAATATGGCGGCAAGTCCGCCCACAAGCGAAAAGAAGCGCGAATACATGATACTTTCCCCGGCGAAGAAGCCTGTTCGATAGGCGGCAATCTACCGGCGGAATGGTTAATGCTTGGTTTATTTCACCCGTATTTGCGGTTTCGTTCGTAACCTTTTGAACCGCGCATGTCCGGCCAATCAGGCTTTTTCACCGCTTTTTCCGCCGCTTAAATCGGGCGTGAGGTCGGACATGAAATCACCGATCCCCGGCCGCTTCACCGCACGAAACGGCAGCGGGCGGCAAAGGTCCATCGCTGCAATACCGATTCGCGCCGTCATCAGGCCGTTGATGACGCCTTCGCCGAGGCGGGCGGAAAGCTTCGAGGCAAGCCCGTGTCCAAGGACCTGCTGGGCGAGACCATCTCCAACCGCGATGGAACCCGTGACGGCCAGATGGGCGACGACGTCGCGCAACAGCCGGAGCATGCCGAGCGTACCGGGGCGGCCGCCATAAAGCTCCGCCATGCCCCGAACCAGTCGCGTCACTTCGAACAGAACATAAGCGAGATCGACGATGGCACGCGGGCTGACGGCGGTGACCACGGAGACACGCTTGGAGGAATTGAGAATCAGCGCCCGTGCCTGCCTGTCGAGCGGCGCCAGCAATTCACGCTCGGCAAGCTCGATGAGATGCGGGCCGTCGATCACATCGTTTTCTGTATCTTTCAGCGCCGCACGGCCCTTGGCCGTTTCGGCCCGGTGGGAGAGAACGGCATTAAGGCGGGTGATGACGGCACGGGCGGGTTTCGGGCTCTTGTCGAGGCTCGCCGTCTCGGCATCGGCCTTGAGAGACTGCACGGCGTTGAGCCGCATGATGCCGAAGACTTCCCGCCCGACAAGGACGAGAACGGCGAAGAGCGCGACGATAAGGGCGATGCTCGCCGTGTAACCCAGCCAGTCGGAGCGGGAGAACAGGTTGCGGATAAGCTGATCTGCCCAGAGGCCGAAGGCGAGCGAGAACAGAACGCCAAGCGCGCCGAGCGCGAGCTTGCCGAAAGAGAAGCGGTTTTTCTTCGGCGAGGCCACTGGCAATGCGGCCGCATCGATCTCCTCCGGCGCCAGAAACGGATCGTCCTCGTCCGGCGTCAATGAAATCTCGGTGTCGAAGCTGCGCGGGGCACGTTTCTGCGCCGGCGACGGCCGTGCCGTCTCCTCTGTCTCGAGCGTGAAGGCTGCCGGGCGGCGGGCCTGCGGATCGTTGTGTGTGGGAGCCTTCATGCGAGCTTGTCTCCGAACAGGAACTGCATGGCGCGGTCGAGCCTGATATGGGGAACGGAAAGCCGGATGCCGCCGCTGCCCGGCTCGTCCACATTGGGCGGGCGGAAGCGCACGACATTGACATCCGGCAGCGTCGCCTTGTCGCCATCCTCGTCTATGCTGCGAAACAACGGCTCCGGGTCTTCGGGCAGGTCGCCGGGAAAGATCGCTGTTTTGCGATTGCCGTCGAAGGTCTCGCCATTGATGGTTTCTCCAGCCATCGGCGTACCGACGATAACCGGAAGCTCGTGGCCGTCCTGACGCACGCTTGCCTCTCTGGTGGCGCGCACGGAAGCAAGCGCCATGACCTCGATGCCGGCGCCGTTCATGCCGATGGTGGTGATGGCGCGGTCCACCAGACGACGGGTCAGCCGCTCCAGCCGGTCATGGCTTTCGTGATGCAGATGGTCGGCCTTGGTGGCGGCAATCAGCACCTTGTCGATGCGCCGGCCGATCAGCGAGGATAACAGACTATTGGTGCCGGGGCGGAAACAGGCAAGCACATCGCCCAGCGCCCGTTCCAGATCCTGAACGGCCTCCGGTCCGCGATTGACGGCCTGCAGCGTGTCGATCAGCACGATCTGACGGTCGAGACGGGCGAAATGCTCGCGGAAGAAAGGTTTGACCACGATCGACTTATAGGCGTCGTAACGCCGCTCCATCATCGCCCGCAGCGAACCCTTTGGCGCTTTTTCGTCGGTCAGCCCCGGCAGGGGCGCAAAGGTCAGCGCCGGAGAACCTTCCAGATCGCCCGGCATCAGGAAACGGCCGGGCGGCAGGGTGGAGAGCGATCTCTCGTCGGACTTGCAGGCTTTCAGATAGGCCGCGAAACTTTCCGCCAGCCGCCGCGCCGTCATCTCATCGGCAGGTGCATTGATATCGAGCGAAGAGGCTATCGCCAGCCATTCCTGCGCCAGCTCGGCGCGGATGCCGCTCCCGGCAAGTGCGACGGTCGCGTCACTGAACTGTTTGTAATCCTGTGACAGAAGCGGCAGGTCGAGCAGCCATTCGCCGGGATAATCGACGATATCGATGGATAGCTTGCCGGCCGAGAACCACCGGCCCCAGCCGCTGGCGCTCTGGTAATCCAGCGTGATCCTGAGTTCCGAGATTGCCCGCGTCGAATCCGGCCACAGCCTGTCGCGCACCAGCGCCTGAATATGGTCTTCGTACTGGAAGCGGGGAATGGCATCGTCCGGCTGCGGCTCGAGGCGCACATTCGAGACGCGGCCTGACCGCATGGCCTCGAATAAGGGCAGGCGACCGCCGTTCAGGAGGTTGTGGACGAGGGAGGAAATGAAAACCGTCTTTCCCGCCCGCGAAAGGCCTGTAACGCCAAGCCGCAATGTCGGATGGGTAAGGTTGCTCGCACGGTCGGCCAGATTATCGAGCGCGATAAGCGCACTGTCTGTCAGGGACGTCAGAGAAGGCGGCAATGGCAGTTTCCCGGCTGTGGTTCATGATCACGGCTGCAATATAGGAAGTCGCGGCTGCCCAAAAAAGAAGCGCCCCGGTGGATTTTCACGGCAGCCGCCATCGGCGGTGGTTCCGTCACGCGTTGGGGCTGCTACTTGCCGGGTGAGAGAAAATCGACCAGTCGCCAGCGATCCGCGCCGTTTACAGCACTGCCGTCGTGATCGAGTACGGCAAGCCCTGCTGTCGGGAAACCGGAGGGCAGGGCGGCATGCAGCAGATCTTCGCCGATCATCGCTTCCAGTGTCGCTTCCATGGTGGGGTTATGGCCCACCAGCATCACCGAACCAGCATCCGTCTGCGCTGCGATGAGGGAGAGATAGGTTTCGCTGCGGGCATTATACATTTCATCGACATAGGCGATTTCGATGCCTTCGTTGAAAGCGCGCTGCCAGGCCTGCGTGGTCTGCCGGCAGCGTGCAGCGGTGGAGGATAAGAGCATGTCGGGGCGGTAACGCCGGTCGGCGGCAAGGTCGGCAACGATCTCCGCCTCGGCAAAACCTGCTTCATTCAATCCACGGTCGAAATCGCGTTCCCCCGGCGCCGCCCAGGCGGCTTTGGCGTGGCGCAAAAGATAAACTCGCTTCGGATGAGAATCTGTCAAGGGCAGGAACCGGCGTTCGAAACTCTGGGGTACAGCCGGATGCTACAGGATAGGATCAAGGGACCGCAAGTCCTCTTTCCTGTTGGCAAGTCGCATTGAAGTGATCGAAGAACAGATCGCCTCGACGCCAATAAAGGATAAAAATTAGTCATTTAGATGATTTTTGTGTCAGTTTTAAAAATGCCTGAAAACTGATCTGTAGACTTGAACCGGCCTATATCATTGGAGTATACACCGCCGCATTGAGATGTTCTTCGAGGAGAATCGCGTTGAGTGAGAAGATCGATCTTAGCAAATATGTACTCTCGGAAGACGACGAGTTCATGAATGCCAGCCAGCGGGCCTACTTCCGCGCGAAGCTGGTCGCCTGGAAAAATGACATCCTGAGAGAAGCGCGCGAGACCCTCGGACATCTCGCCGAAGAAAGCGCCAATCACCCCGATCTCGCTGACCGGGCTTCATCCGAAACAGACCGGGCGATCGAACTTCGCGCCCGCGACCGTCAGCGCAAGCTGATTTCCAAAATCGATGCGGCTCTTCAGCGGATCGAAGACGGCACCTACGGTTTCTGTGAGGAAACGGGTGAACCTATCGGCCTCAAGCGTCTTGACGCCCGCCCGATAGCGACACTTTCCATCGAGGCGCAGGAACGTCACGAGCGTCGCGAAAAAGTTTATCGCGACGAATAACAAGGCTGCTGTGCCGGACGCTGCCGCGAACCGGCCATCTCAAGCACCGGACATACAAAAAGGGCACGGAATTATTCCGTGCCCTTTTGCATTGAAGCTCCATGCGCGCCGCCTCAGCGGTCGCGGGTAACGGAAAGCTCGCCGAAAATACGCGCCATTTCTTTCTGCACGTCACCATCTGGCGACGCTCCGGTAACTGGTGGCGAAACGGGTTCGTTTTTCTGCTGCTTTTCCGGGGCGGCGGCAATGGACGGTTCATTGTCCGCATCCCGGCTCTTGGCTATCTCGGCTTCGAGAAAGCTCTCGAAATCGCTGGCCAGCTCATCGGAAAATTTCGGCTCAGCGTCATTGGACGCAAAAGCGGGAGTTTCCGGTTTCGGCGGGAAAGGGGCCGGCGGTACATTCGGTTCGGACTTGAGGCCAGGAAGAACCCGCTCGCGTGCAGCGTCGAGAAAATCTGCGGCGCTGGATTGATCGAGCACCGGCTCACGTGCGGCAAAAACCGGTGGAGCGATGACCGTCGGCCGTTCTTCCTCCACCTTTGCCTGCGTCACCTGTGCGGGAGCCGGCGAAACGACCGGTATCGGTGTTTGTACCGGAGCGGGCGTGAAGGGTTCCGCACGACGCGGTTCGCTGCGTTGGCCGGCCGTGTCGAGCGATGCGGCGACGGCTGGCACAGTGGTGGCTGCAGGAACAGCCGCAGCCACTGCTGACGACTGCGGCGTTGGGCGAGGGATTTCCCTCTCGGGCGCGGCCTGTCTCACCGGGGAAGCGGGCTCGCGAACTGCGACCGGCGGCGGCGATACGGGTTGCGGTGGTGTCGATGGACGCGGCGGCAATGGTGACGTTGTTGCGGCCGGTTGTGCGGGGCGAGGAGCAGGTGCGGTGGGCTCCGGCCGTTGCTGCGGCTGCCTTACCGGTTCCTGTGACACGGGAGCCGGGGCTGGTGCTGGTACTGGTGCTGCGACGGGCTGCTGTTGCGGCAGGGCGGAGCGGCGTTCCTGGGGAATGGACGGCTCGGCTCTCTTCGGCTCGCTTTCCTGACGCGGCAGTGCCTTCAGTTCCGGCTCCTGCACGTCCCTGACGATCGGGATTGCGCCGATACCGCTTTCGATGACGATATCTGTCGGCCCGCCAATCATCACCAGGTGCTCGACATTGTCGCGGCGAACCAGCACCAGACGGCGGCGCGCATCAACGGCCGTCGCGTCGAGAACCTGCAGGCGCGGCTGCCGGTTGCGCCCACCACGGATAAACGGCGACGAGCCGCTGCGCCTGCGCAGAAGCCATAAAGCAATCGCCAGAACGAGAAGCGCCACACCCACACCGACGACGGCGACGATGAGATTGTTTCCATAGGTGCCGATAAAATCATCCATCATGGAGATCATCCCTTCAGATTTTTTCGAGCAATTAATATTGCCGTGGTTCTTATAGTGTGAACGTCAAGCAGGAAAAGACGATTTTTTTGGACGCGATACAAGGTTTATCCGTCACCGTCCCCCTGGAACACAAAACCGGTTGGTGCGGCTTTCGGTTCCCTCGTCGACTGAAACGCCTGTGTATTGCGCCTCTCAGGCCGTTTTCCCTGTGCGTTTTTAAGCCTTTGTGGCCCGGCGGAGCTTTTTGATGCTCAAGCGAGTTGCTACAAGAAATTTTAACGCCCGATTCCGTCGAGGACCGTGGCTGACCGAATGACGACCTGCACGACTGCGAGGCCAAGATGACACGGGTGCGCGAGACAAGCGACAACGACCTTCCGCTGGTGGACAGGCGTGCCCGTTCCGGCACGGTTTTGCGCATCCTGCTTCTGGCGCTGGTGCTGATCGCCGCCGCCGCGGCCTTCGTGTATTTCAAGAACTCTTTGGAAAACGAAATCGTGCTCGGCATTCTTGGCGTGCTGGCGATGATGGGCATCTTTTTTCTGGTGTCGTCGATCATCGGTTTCATCGAGGTCATGCCGCAGTCGCAATCGGACGGGCTTGCCCGCCGTTTCCTGTCGGCCCATCCCGAAGGCACGCTGATCACCGATGCCAAGGGGCATATGGTTTATGCCAACGCCACCTATTGCCGCATGAGCGGCACCACCAGGGCGAGCGATATACAGAGCCTTGAAACGCTTTTGTCGCGCAGCCGGGAATCGACCGAGGCGCTTTACCGGCTCATCAATGTGCTGCGGGAAGGCCGCGACGGTTACGAGGAGTTCCGGCTGCAGAAGCCGCTTGGCGAGGATGCGAGCGCCGGGCCGCATTGGTACAGGCTTAAAGGCCGTGTGCTGAAGGATGCGGGCGGTGAGGGGCTGCACGTTTTCCAGATCGCCGACATCACGCCGGAGCGTGAGGATCAGGAACGGTTCTTCCGCGAATTACAGAATGCCATCGATTATCTCGACCACGCGCCGGCCGGTTTCTTTTCCGCCGGACGCAAGGGCGAGATCGTTTATCTGAACGCCACCCTGTCGGAATGGCTGGGCATCGATCTGGCGCAGTTTTCGCCCGGTTCGATGACCGTGTCCGACATCGTCGCTGGCGAAGGCATGGCGCTGATCGAATCCGTCCATCCGCAGGGCAGCGCCAAGCGCACCGAAATCCTTGATCTCGACATGCGCCGGGTGAACGGCCAGAGCATGCCGGCCCGCCTTGTGCATCAGGTCAGTTCCAAGGACGGTGCACCGGGCGAGAGCCGGACGATCGTTCTGATGCGCCCCAAGGGGCAGGAGGATACGGAATCCTCCTCCGCCATGCGTTTCACGCGCTTTTTCAACAATACGCCGATGGCGATCGCTTCGCTGGATGGCGAAGGCCGCATTCTGCGCATCAATGCACCCTTCCTCAAGCTGTTTTCCGGCGTTGTCGGACGTGACGATATCGACCGCGGTGTGGCGCTCGAAACCGTCCTTCACGACAATGAGAAGCCGCGGCTGGAACAGGCCCTCGCCGAGGCGAAGGATCGTCAGGGCGATATCGCGCCGTTCGATTCGCGCCACCCGAGCGACGAGACCAGGCATTTCCGTTTCTACGTCAACGCCGTCATCGATCAGGACGACGAGGCGCCGGAAGAGGTGGCAATCGTTTATGCCATAGAGGTGACGGAGCAGAAGGCGCTCGAAACCCAGATGGCGCAGACGCAGAAGATGAACGCCGTCGGCACGCTGGCGGGTGGCATTGCCCACGATTTCAACAATGTGCTGACTGCCATCCTGCTGTCGTCCGATCACTTGCTGCTGCAGGCGCGGCCCGCCGATCCGAGCTTTGCCGACCTCATGGAGATCAAGCGCAACGCCAACCGCGCGGCGGTTCTGGTGCGCCAGCTGCTGGCCTTCTCGCGCAAGCAGACCATGCGCCCGGCGGTGCTGAACCTGACCGACGTGATCGGCGATCTGCGCATGCTGGTCGACCGGTTGATTTCCGGAACCAATGTCAAGCTCGAGGTGGATTATGGCCGCGATCTCTGGCCGGTAAAGACCGACCTGTCGCAATTCGAGCAGGTGCTGATCAATCTCTGCGTCAATGCGCGTGATGCCATGCCTGATGGTGGCAAGATCACCATCCGCACCCGTAATGTGGATGCGAAGGAGGCGGCTGCGCTTGGCCGTCCGGAAGTTCCGGCGGAAGACATGGTCATGGTCGAGGTCGGCGATAACGGCACCGGCATTCCGCCTGAAATCATGGACAAGATTTTCGAACCCTTCTTCACGACCAAGGAAGTCGGCAAGGGCACCGGTCTCGGCCTGTCGATGGTCTATGGCATCGTCAAGCAGTCCGGCGGTTACATCTATCCCGAATCGGAAGTGGGCAAGGGCACTGCGTTCCGCATCTACCTGCCGCGCCATGTGGTGGAAGCCGTTGCGGGCCAGCAGCCCGGTGAAGCAGCGCTCACCCCGGTCGCGACACCCGAGCCGGTGAAGGAAGAACCGCTGGACCTCACCGGCAACTCCGCTGTCGTGCTTCTGGTGGAGGACGAGGAGGCGGTGCGACGCGGCGGCAAGCGCATGCTGGAAACCCGTGGCTACACCGTGCATGAGGCGGGCTCCGGCACCGAGGCGCTGGAGGTGATGGAGGAGCTGGACGGCAAGGTCGATATCGTCGTTTCCGATGTGGTGATGCCTGAAATGGACGGCCCTTCGTTGCTGCGGGAACTGCGCAAGTCCTATCCCGACCTGAAGTTCATCTTCGTGTCCGGTTATGCGGAGGACGCCTTTGCGAAAAACCTGCCGGCAGATGCCAAATTCGGCTTCCTGCCGAAGCCGTTCTCCCTGAAGCAGCTGGCGATCGCCGTGCGCGAAATGCTGGATGACAATGCCGGGTGACAACGCCGGGTAAGAGGGAGTAACGGCAGGGCGGTGCGACAGAGATTCGCTTCCACTGTTGGTCACTGCAGCCCTTTCCGACGGGCCGAAAACACGCCGCCATCGCCGGTTTGTCTGCGCCCACCCTCAGGAAGCCGTCACATCCCTACTTTTCCCGCGGTTTGCCCCTTCCCAAACGCAATAGTGATTGCGCCGTTGCGCAAGGGGCTTAAAATCACGTCACGACGACCTAGATATGAAGAGGCGAAGTTCTCCCTGCTGGCGATGAGCTGTCGGTTCGAGAATAGTGTGGAGAATGATGAAAGATGATCGCTAGGCCGATCTACATGCAGGGCGAGGGCGACGGGGAAGAAGGCGGCAACAACCGCGGCACCTCCGTTATCACCCGCGTCAAGGCAAAGACGAAAAGACCGAATTTGTACCGTGTTCTTTTACTGAATGACGACTACACTCCCATGGAGTTCGTCATCCACATTCTGGAGCGTTTTTTCCAGAAGGATCGCGAAGCGGCAACCCGTATCATGCTGCACGTGCACCAGCACGGCGTGGGAGAATGCGGGGTGTTTACATATGAGGTCGCAGAGACGAAAGTAAGCCAGGTCATGGATTTCGCCCGACAGCACCAGCATCCGCTGCAGTGCGTCATGGAAAAGAAATGAGGATCGCAACGTGCCAACTTTTTCCCCGAGTCTCGAGAAGGCGCTGCACCAGGCACTGACCTTTGCAAATGAGCGTCACCACGAATATGCGACGCTTGAACATCTCCTTCTGGCGCTGATCGACGACGCGGATGCCGCCGCCGTGATGGGCGCCTGCAACGTCGATCTCGATGCGCTGCGCAAGACCGTCAGCGATTATGTCGACAACGAACTGACCAACCTCGTGACCGGTTACGACGAGGATTCCAAACCCACATCCGGCTTCCAGCGGGTTATCCAGCGGGCCGTTATTCATGTACAATCGTCCGGCCGCGAGGAAGTGACCGGCGCCAACGTGCTTGTGGCGATTTTCGCCGAGCGCGAAAGCCATGCCGCCTATTTCCTGCAGGAGCAGGAAATGACCCGTTACGACGCGGTCAATTACATCTCCCACGGCATTGGCAAGCGTCCGGGCACGTCGCAGACACGTGCGCCGCGTGGTGCCGATGAGCCCGAAAGCGACAACAAGGCAAGCCGCAGCAATCCCGAGGAAGAAGGCCCGTCTGCCAAAAAGCAGCAGGACGCGCTGAAGGCCTATTGCGTCAACCTCAACGACAAGGCGCGCAACGGCAAGATCGACCCGCTGATCGGCCGCCATGAAGAGGTCAACCGCACCATCCAGATCCTCTGCCGCCGCTCGAAGAACAACCCGCTTTATGTGGGGGATCCCGGCGTGGGCAAGACGGCGATCGCCGAAGGCTTGGCCAAGCGCATCGTTGAAGGCAAGGTGCCGGAAGCGCTCGCCAACGACACCATCTTCTCGCTCGACATGGGCACGCTGCTTGCCGGCACTCGCTATCGTGGTGATTTCGAGGAGCGACTGAAGCAGGTTGTCAAGGAACTCGAAGAGTTTCCGGGCGCGGTGCTGTTCATCGACGAAATCCATACCGTCATCGGCGCTGGCGCTACCTCCGGTGGTGCGATGGATGCATCGAACCTGTTGAAGCCCGCGCTCTCTTCGGGCGCGATCCGCTGCATCGGTTCGACCACCTACAAGGAATATCGGCAGTTCTTCGAAAAGGACCGCGCACTGGTGCGTCGTTTCCAGAAAATCGACGTCAACGAGCCGTCGATCGACGACACCATCGCGATCATGAAGGGTCTGAAGCCCTATTTCGAGGATTATCATCACCTCAGATATTCCAATGAGGCGATCAAGGCTGCCGTTGAACTGTCGGCCCGCTACATCTCCGACCGCAAGCTGCCGGACAAGGCGATCGACGTGATCGACGAAACCGGTGCCGCGCAGATGCTGCTGCCCGCTTCCAAGCGCCGCAAGCTGATCACCGAAAAGGAGATCGAGGCCACCATCGCAACGATGGCCCGCATTCCTCCAAAGACGGTGTCCAAGGACGACGAGATGGTTCTCGCCAATCTCGAAAAGGAACTTCGCTCGGTCGTTTATGGTCAGGACATCGCCATCGAGGCGCTGGCAACGGCCATCAAGCTCGCCCGTGCGGGCCTGCGTGAACCGAACAAACCGATTGGCTCCTATGTCTTCTCCGGCCCGACGGGCGTGGGCAAGACGGAAGTGGCCAAGCAGCTTGCCGCCTCGCTCGGTGTCGAGATGCTGCGTTTCGACATGTCGGAATATATGGAGCGCCATACCGTGTCGCGCCTGCTCGGCGCACCTCCCGGTTATGTCGGCTTCGATCAGGGCGGTCTCTTGACCGATGGCGTCGATCAGCATCCGCATTCCGTGGTGCTGCTGGACGAAATCGAAAAGGCGCATCCCGACATCTACAACATTCTGTTGCAGGTGATGGACCATGGCTCGCTGACCGATCATAATGGCAAGAAGATCGACTTCCGCAACGTCATTCTCATCATGACGACCAATGCGGGTGCGTCCGAAATGGCCAAGTCGGCCATCGGTTTCGGTTCTTCACGCCGCACCGGTGAGGATGAAGAGGCGATCAACCGCCTGTTCACGCCGGAATTCCGCAACCGTCTGGATGCGATCATTCCGTTCTCGCCGCTGCCGACTGCCGTCATCCACAAGGTCGTGCAGAAGTTCGTCATGCAGCTCGAAACCCAGCTGTCCGAACGCAATGTCACCTTCGATCTGCATGAGGATGCGATCTCCTGGCTGGCGGACAAGGGTTACGACGAAAAGATGGGTGCTCGCCCGCTGTCGCGCGTGATCCAGGAACATATCAAGAAGCCGCTCGCCAACGAGATCCTCTTCGGCAAGCTCAAGAAGGGTGGCGTCGTCAGCGTCACCGTCGGCAAGAAGGACGACGGTTCCGATGGCCTCATGCTCGAGGTTCTGCCGGAAACTGCGCCCGTAAAGCCGAAGCCGGAAGCGGAACTGAAGGCTGCAAAGTCGCCAGGCAAGGCGTCGAAGGCCAAGGCGAAACCCGCCTCGAAGGCGGTGACAGTCAATGAGGAGGCGGATGTTCTGGTCGCCGAGGCGGACAAGCCCGACGAAGAGAACAAACCGCGCCGCAAGGCCAATACGGTGCCAAAGGTGCCGAAGAAGAAATGATGCGGTGACGCGACCGATAAACCGATGCCGGGCGAAAGCCCGGCATTTTCATGTGTAGCGGATAATGAATGCAAACGGCCGATAGCAATACCATCCCCCTGCGTGGCTGGTTCTTCAGGGGAATGCGGGGCATATTCTCGCTGCCCTCGCTCATTCTCATGACATCCTTTGTCGGTTTCAGCGCCTTTGCGCTGGAATCCGGCGTACCGCGCGGCGAAGCGGTGTTCATGACGCTGGTGATCTGGGCTCTGCCGGCCAAGATGATCCTGATCGGCTCCATGGTTGGCGGCGCCAATCTCGCCGCCTGTTTTCTGGCGGTCACGTTATCGTCGGTCCGGATGATGCCGATGGTCGCCTCCATCGTCCCGGAGATGCGAGGTGCGAAGACGCCGACATGGATATTGCTGTTTCTCTCGCATTTCGTCGCCATCACGGCCTGGGTTTTCGCCACGCAGAACCTCTCGAAAGTGCCGCGTGAGGCACGCGCCGCCTGGTTCGCTGGTTTCGGCATCACGCTTACCGTCATCAATGCCATCATTGTCGGCCTGTGTTATGGCGTCGTCGCCGCCTTTCCGCCGCTGGTCGCCGGCGTGCTGTTTTTCCTGACGCCGGTCTATTTCGTGGCATCGATCTGGGCGTCAGCCCGCCATTCCGTCGTCAAGGTCGCTTTTGTCATCGGTGTGATCGCCGGGCCGGCCTTTGCGGTTATCGCCCCCGAATTCGATATTCTCTATGCCGGCATCGGCGGAGGCACGCTTGCCTACATGATCGACCGCTTCGTCTTTCGTCGAAAGATCAAACCTGTGTCGCCGGAGAGTGAGTCATGATGACCGAAAACTGGTGGGCGCCCTATCTGTTCATCGCCATCGCCGGCTGGCTGGCGACCGATCTGTGGCGCTGGCTCGGCGTTCTCGCCGGCAACCGCCTGAAGGAAGATTCCGAGGCGCTTTATTGGGTGAGGGCGGTCGCTACCTCGCTGGTCATGGCCGTTACCGCCAAATTGATCGTCTTTCCAACCGGAACGCTGGAAGCCACACCCATGTGGCTACGCATCGGTGCGGCGGCCCTCGGTTTCATCGCATTCCTGCTTGCCGGCCAGCGTGTCATCGTCGGCGTGGCTGTCCCGATCGTGCTTCTGGCCGGCGGGCTGTTTGTACTCGATTTTTAATACAGGCCTTATCCGAATATTAAGCCCATTGCCCTACTTTGCCGCTGACTGGAACCGGGGCGGCAATTCCATGCGACTATTTGCGGCAGAGCGTTTTGTACTTGGCGTTATAGCCATATTATTCGTCATCGATGCGACATTGATCGCCGTCAAAGGCGTCAGCGTCGACTATGCCGGATATTTTTTGTGTGCGCTGGCGGGATCGGGCGTTTTCGTCCTGGGTCAGTTCTATCGCAAAAGCGGGCGTGATCTTCGCATCGCCACTGCCCTGATTTCGAGCGGGTTATTCATCCTGTTTTCGCTCGTCGCCTCGGTTTTCAACTACATGTTTCTGCCGGTTGCCTTTCCGGTCATCGATCAGGCGCTTTTCCGCGTGGATGCGGCTTTTGGTTATAGCTGGCCGGATATCGTTATTTGGGCAGCCACATATCCCTGGATCGGCAAAACGCTGTTCATGGTTTACGCCACCTCCTTACCACAACTCCTGCTGATCATCATCACGCTGGGTTTCACCGGTAAGGACAGGATGCTGCACCATTTTCTCGTCACAGGGGTGATTGGCGCGATGGCCAGCATCACCTTCTGGATATTTTTCCCGACCTATGGCGCCAAAGCCTATCATGAGTTGCCGCAGTGGGTGGCCCAGACAATTCCATTGGCTGTCGACCCTGCCTACGGGCGTGAGTTGATGCGACTGGGTCAGGAAGGCGTAAGCTACCTCACACCCAGAAATGTGCTGGGGCTGATCGGCTTTCCGTCATTCCACATCTTCATGGCGGCTATGTCCGTCTGGTTCGTGCCGCGTCACTGGCTGGTGATGGCGGTGATCCTGCCATTGAATTTCGTGATGCTACTGGCCGTTCTCGTTCAGGGCGGACACCATCTTGCCGATGTTTTCGGCGGTCTCATCGCTTTTGTCATCGTCTGCGCCGCCTCGGCCCGTCTGCTCAACTGGATGTCGGCAAGGGAGCAGACCCGTGAGACGATAACCGCTCCGGCTCAACTAGCCGCGGCAGAATAATTGCCGCGGGTTTCGCTCTCGTGGGCTTCCGTGAGAAGCCAGTCGGATAGCAGCCGAGCCGATCCGCTCATCTCTTCGGCTTCTATCAGCCAATAGTATTTTTCCGTATCGGCCGCTCCGTCGAAAAGCACTGTCAATTGCCCCTCGGTGATCTCGTCGCGCAGAAGTGCAGTCGGGCACAGACCGATGCCCTGACCAGCCTTCAGCGCGGTTACCAGCAGGTTGAAATCCGCAAAGATCGGCCCGGCGCTCTGGGGCAGGGGCAGGTGAGCCGTTGCCAGCCAGTCCCGCCATGCCGTCTCGCCGTCGTCATGGAGTAACTCCGCCTGACATAGGCTCGATGCGTCATCAAAGGGACCGGATTTCGCAATGTAAGCCGGCGCGCATGTCGGGCGCGTCTCGGCGCTGAAGAGCGCCACGGCTTTCTGTGCAGGGGCCGCGCCATGTATGATGCTGAGATCGGCCTCCACGGTGTGATCCCCTCCAGCATAGCTGATTGACACCTGTATGTCCGGATGCAAGGCCCGGAAGCGCGGCAGGCGGGGCGTCAGAAAATGCGCCACCACCGAGGGCAGGCTGGCAAGGCGCACAGTCATGCGATCGCGACCCCGGCGGATACGTTCCGCACCGGAGGCGATCTGCCGCAGACCGCCTGAAACCGTGATGCCGAATTCCCGGCCCGCCGGGGTAAGCCTCACGCCTCTTGCATGCCGGTCGAACAGAGCCACGCCAAGCCAGGCTTCCAGATTGCGCACATGCTGACTGACGGCGGTCGCCGTCATTCCAAGTTCCTGCGCGGCCAGAGAAAAGCTCTGTTTTCTGGCGGCGGATTCGAAAGCGCGGAGAGTGGCAGGCGGCGGCAGTTTCATGATTGATGAGGGTAAGTTACGCTTTGGCTGAGCGCAAGAAAAACCTGCCTTGTCAGCCGGGCGTTCATGCCGCAATTTCACGTCGACATTTCATCGCTTCGAGGATTTCATGACCCCTGTGCCTGCCGCCGAACCCGTCGATGCCGCCGCGCGCCGCGCTATCCGTCCCGTCGTCGTTTATCCGAATGGTACGCTTGAGACGCCGGACCTTTCGCGTCTGGAAAAGGCAAAAGAGGGCATGGAGAAGATCGACGAAGTGATCGTGCCGCCGCGCGACGGTCGTACTTTCAATGTGCCGAAGGGGCATTTTTTCCGCATCGTCAGCATCGAAGGTCCGCAGGTTGGGGATTTGAATCTGTGGAACGCCCATGATCTGAATGAGCGTTTTTTCAGCGGCAAGACCCGTGCCCTGCATGCCACCCATGTTTCCGTCGGCAACCGGCTGTGGAGCAACCTGCCGTCTCTTCGGCCCATGGCGACCATCACCCACGACACGCTGTCATGGTACGGCTGGGATGAGGATGGCGGCGGTGTGCATGACGTGATCGGCACCCGCTGCGATCCCTATACCCACAAGCTGCTGAGCGGCGGTGACTACCATCATTGCTGCCATTCGAACCTGACAAACGCACTTGCTTCGGCGAGCGGCCTGTCATTCCGGGAGGCGGAACCGCATGTGCATGATGTACTGAACGTCTTCATGTGCACGGGCTTTACCCGCGACACACACCAATATTTCATGAAGGCGAGCCCCGTGCGACCGGGCGACTTTCTGGAACTCTTTGCGGAAATCGATCTCATCGGCGCGCTCTCCGCCTGCCCGGGTGGCGATTGCGGCTCGGCCCATTCCAGCGACGCGGCTGCCTGTTACCCGCTGAAGGTGGAGATATTCCGGCCGGATATGGCTGTGCTTGAGGGCTGGCCGTGGCCGGAAAGGAATGCCTATCGCCCCGTGGAATGATGGTAAACATCACTGCCGTCATGCCGGACCAGATCCGGCATCCAGCCACGGCGCGTCTGCGCCGTGAAAGAACTCTTACGCGATCAAGGACTTGATCGCACTGGACCCCGGATCAAGTCCGGCGTGACGGGATGCGGATGCCGAGGTACTGCCTAACGCCTGGGCGTCTTGGCACGCCTCAAGAAGCCAACGCCGCCTTTATCTTCTCCGCATGGGCCTTCAGCACCTCGCCATCGGCCATGGTGCCGGAATGCGGCTTCAGCGGTTCACCTTCCTTGCGCGGAATGACGTGAAAATGCAGGTGGAACACGGTCTGGCCAGCCGCCGGCTCGTTGAACTGGGCGATGAAGACGCCATCGGCATCGAAGGCTTCCTTGGCCGCCACGGCTAGTTTCTGCACCACGGGAATGGTTTTCGCCAGCACTTCAGGGTCGGCATCGAGCAGGTTGCGCGAACCTGTTTTCGGAACGACCAGCAGATGGCCCGGGGCCTGCGGCATCACATCCATGAAGGCCAGCGTATGCTCGTCCTCGTAAAGCTTGTGGCTCGGAATTTCGCCACGCAGGATTTTTGCGAAGATATTGTTGTCGTCATAGGTGCTGGCCGTCATCGTGATCTCTCCTCATGGCGGACTAAACGTCCGGTTCCTGTCTCTCGCCCTTGCGGAAGGGCGTGTGTTCATCAAGATAGTCGCCGATATGCTCGACCTCTTCGCGCTCGCGCTGAAGATAGTCGGCGATGGCGCGGCGCAAGCCCGGATGGACGATGAAATGTGCCGAATGGGTGGTGACCGGCACATAACCGCGCGCCAGCTTGTGTTCGCCCTGGGCACCGGCTTCCACCCGTTTCAATCCCTTCGCCAGCGCGAAATCGATTGCCTGATGATAACAGACCTCGAAATGCAGAAAGGGATGGTCCTCGATGCAACCCCAATGGCGGCCATAAAGCGCATCCGAGCCGATGAAGTTGATCGCACCGGCAATGTAACGCCCATCGCGCTTCGCCATCACCAGCAGCACATCGTCGGCCATGCGCTCGCCGATCAGCGAATAAAACTCCCGGGTCAGATAGGGCCGGCCCCATTTGCGCCCGCCGGTATCGAGGTAGAAGGCGAAGAACTGGTCCCAGATATCCTCGGTCAGATCGCTTCCGGTCAGCCAGTCGATTTCGATGCCGTTTTCCAGCGCTGCACGGCGTTCCTTTTTCAGCCCCTTGCGCTTGCGCGAAGAAAGGGCGTCGAGAAAATCATCATGGTCGCGATAGCCGTTATTGATGAAATGGAATTGCTGGTCTGTCCTGTGCAGGAAATCACGGGGCAAAAGGGCTGACAGGTCGTCTTCGGGTAGAAACGTCACGTGTGCGGACGAAACGCCGATCTTTTCCGTCACCTGGGCGAGGCCGGAGGCCAGAAGCGGCTTGAAGCGCGTTTCGTCCACTGTTTCGGAAGTGAGCAGCCTCGGCCCGGTTGCGGGCGTAAAGGGCACCGAACATTGCAGTTTCGGATAATAATGGCCGCCGGCCCGCTCAAAAGCATCCGCCCAGCCATGGTCGAAGACATATTCACCCTTGCTGTGGTTCTTCAGATAGGCCGGTATTGCCCCGACCAGATCACCGGACGCGTTTTCGAGCAGCAGATGGTTTCCAAGCCAGCCGGTCTTGGCCGTCGCCGATCCGGACGCTTCCATCGATGATAGAAATGCGTGGGAGATAAAAGGATTATACGGTTTTCCTGCCGTGTTGCGAGAAGTTCCGGAAAGCCGTTTCCAGCTCTCCGGATCGATATCCCCCAGGGATTGCGCAACGCGAATGGAATAGTCTTCTGTCATGCCGTGGCGGAGGGGTTCTCTCTCGGGTCGAAACCTTCGAATGTCATCTGGTCCGCATATTTATAGGTAGTCTCGCGCGCATTTTCATCCCTGACTGTCCAGGTAATTACCGGAAGTCCGAGTTTTCTTTGCGCCTCGATGAAGCTGTTGGGCAGATGTCCCCAATGATAGGAGATGAAATCAAGCCCAAGCTGCATCGCTTCGTCGTGTTTGAAGAAGTCTTCCGGCTTGTTGCCTTCGGCCGTCAGACCCAGCGGCCAGGGGGAACCCGCAGCCTTCAGGTCTTTCAGCAGATGATGGTCGAAACTCATCAGCGCCACATGGCCCTTGTAACCCTCGAGGTCTTCCAGAACCGCCTCGGCAAAACCGTCATCGACGCCTTCGCCCTGCCGGCCTTTCAGCTCGATCACCAGCGGCACCTTGCCGGCGCAGAGCGCCAGAAGCTGCTTCAGCGTCGGAACACGATCCTTCGTCTGGCCGATGGAAAGCATCGATAGTTCGCCGGAGGTGCGTTCGCGCACGTCGCCCTTGATGCCGGTCAGGCGCGCCATGTCGTCGTCGTGAAAGATCACCGGCACGCTGTCGGCTGCCAGCTGCACGTCGCATTCGATGGCAAACCCGGCCTCGATGGCGCGGGAAAAGGCCGATAGCGTGTTTTCCCAGACCGCCTTGTTGAGATCATGATAACCGCGATGGGCGACGGGCTGCGCCGTCAGCCAGGAAAGTTTCAGTGTCATGCGTCGATTTCCACGATGGCGTCGATCTCGACGGCGGCATTGAAGGGCAGGCAGGCCATGCCAACGGCGGCGCGGGCATGCTTGCCGGCATCACCGAGAACATTGGCGAGAAGATTGGAGGCGCCGTTGATGACGAGGTGCTGTTCGACGAATTCCGGAACGGAGGCAACAAAGCCATTCAGCTTGATGACACGGCGAATTTTCGAGAGGTCGCCATTCAACGCGGCCTTGACCTGTGCGAGAATGTTGACGGCGCATAATTCGGCGGCGCGCTGGGCGCCTGGCACGTCTACATCGCGGCCAACCAGGCCGGTCACCGCAATCTTGCCAGATTCCATCGGCAGTTGACCCGATACATAAAGCAGATTGCCGCTGATGGTGAAGGGAACGTAGTTTGCGGCTGGTGCTGCGGCTACGGGAAGCGTAAAGCCAAGTTCCTTGAGGCGGCCTTCGATGACATCAGACATTTTCGTCTCCGGTTTTGTTGTAAATCCTTCAAGAATCCGGCATTCAGAAGATGTTGATCCAAAAGCCGGGCGGTTGCTTGTACAATATGAGCGGCTCTTCCAACAGGAGATATTGCATGTTTGTCAGGACGCTTGGTTTCGTTGCCGCAACAGGGCTTATGACCGGCCTGTCAAACGCCGCCAATGCCTTGCCGGTGGCGGTTCCGGACCTTGTCGCGCACCGCGCAGTCTATGATCTCGAACTCAAGGATGCGTCCGACCGCTCCGGCATCGAGGGCATGACCGGCCGCATGGTCTATGAATTCACCGGCTCGGCCTGTCAGGGTTACAAGACGGATTTCCGCTTCGTGACGCAGATCAACACCGGCGATGCGGTTCGCATGACGGACCAGCAGACCACCACCTTCGAGGATCTGGCCGCAAAGAAATTCACCTTCGAGACCAAGTCCTACACCGACGACAAGCTGGACAAGGAAGTGCAGGGGGCGGCAATCGACGGCACCGACGGCGTGAAGGTCGATTTGACGAGGCCTGATGCCCGCCAGGTCAGTCTTGTCGCCAGCGAGTTCCCGACGCAGCATATGTTTCAGGTCATCGAACATGCCAGGCAGGGAAAGCGAATCTTCGAATCGCGGATTTTCGACGGTTCCGATGATGGCGATGAGAGCCTGATCACCTCGACGCTGGTCGGCAAGTCACAGACCCCGAAGGATGGCGACGCGGACGCCGGCAAGGCGGGTGATTTCGCCAAGGCGGCATTCTGGCCGGTAACGATCGCCTATTACAACGACAAGACCGGCACCGACGCCCTGCCGATCTACCGCATGTCATTCAAGCTTTACGAAAACGGAATCACCCGCGATTTGACGATGGATTACGGCGATTTCGTTCTGACGGGGAAGCTTGCGAAGCTTGATATTCTCAAGCCCGAAACCTGCGAAAGCAAGCCAGTCCGCTGAAACGCGGCTATTTGAGCGATTTTTTCGCATAAATGCTTGCATTTTCATGCAGGCGACTGTATGCGGCTCACCATTCCACACGCGAAGCTTGGGATGTTCCGGGAGAAATCCGGTCCGTTCCGCCCGGTGGTATCGATGAAAATCGGTGCTGTTCGCTTCGCGGGGGTTAAACCGGAAAAGGAGTAACAAGGCATGGCATTGCCCGATTTTTCTATGCGCCAGCTTCTGGAAGCTGGTGTTCACTTCGGCCACCAGACGCACCGCTGGAACCCGAAGATGAAGCCGTACATCTTCGGCGACCGTAACAACATCCACATCATCGATCTGGCTCAGACCGTTCCGATGCTGTCGCGCGCCCTGCAGGTCGTGTCCGACACCGTTGCCCGTGGCGGCCGCGTTCTGTTCGTTGGCACCAAGCGCCAGGCGTCGGAAATCATCGCCGACAGCGCAAAGCGCTCGGCCCAGTATTACGTCAACTCCCGCTGGCTCGGCGGCATGATGACCAACTGGAAGACCATTTCGAACTCGATCCAGCGTCTGCGCAAGGTTGACGAAATCCTCAACTCGGAAGGCTCCGGCTATTCCAAGAAGGAACGCCTGAACCTTGAGCGCGAGCGCGAAAAGCTTGAAAAGGCTCTCGGCGGTATCCGCGATATGGGCGGCGTTCCGGACCTGATGTTCATCATCGACACCAACAAGGAAAAGATCGCGATCGAAGAAGCCAAGCGTCTTGGCATTCCGGTCGTTGCGATCATCGACAGCAACTGCGACCCGGATCACATCGACTACCCGATCCCCGGTAACGACGACGCATCGCGCGCCATCTCGCTTTATTGCGACCTGATCGCCCGCGCTGCCATCGACGGTATCGCACGTCAGCAGGGCGCTTCCGGCCGCGACATCGGCGCTGCCGAAGAAGCTCCGATCGAGCCCGCTCTCGAAGACGAGGCTGGCGCCTGATTTAGGCCCTGTCTGGCGGCGATTTCTTGATCGCCGTCTCCTCGACCAGGATATGACAAGGCCGTCAAAGACCTTCAATGGGTTGACGGCCTTGTTCGTTTCATACCGCTCCGTCTCGGTTTTTACGAAGCTGTCGGCGTCTGATGTGGTTGAAACGGAAAGCAGTCTTCATAACGCTGTCACACTTCGGCGGCACCCATCATTTCGATGTATGGAGACGCCGCAGCACTTGGGAATGCGCATACCCCTTTCCTGAAATCCTCTCCGGTTTCAAAGGGTGTGCGGCCGGGTACACTCATCACCCAGAAATTCGGCACGGCAAATTCAGCCGGCTGACCGATCGAACCGATAAGAGGCAAACAATGACCGAAATCACAGCCGCAATGGTGAAGGAACTGCGCGAGAAATCCGGCGCAGGCATGATGGACTGCAAGAAGGCTCTTGCTGAAACCAATGGCGACATGGAAGCGGCGATCGACTGGCTGCGCGCCAAGGGCATCGCAAAGGCCGACAAGAAGTCCGGCCGCACGGCTGCCGAAGGTCTGATCGGCGTCGCCACCATGGGTCACAAGGCTGTTGTTGTCGAACTCAACTCCGAGACCGACTTCGTTGCCCGTAACGACGCGTTCCAGGATCTCATCCGCGGTATCGCCCAGGTTGCCCTCACCACCGACGGCACCGTTGAGGCTGTTTCCGCCGCCAACTACCCGGCGACCGGCAAGAACGTTTCCGACAGCATCAAGGACGCCATCGCCACCATCGGTGAAAACATGACGCTGCGCCGTTCCGCAGCGCTTGAAGTTCCGCACGGCGTTGTCGCGACCTACGTTCACAACGCTGCCGGCGACGGCATCGGCAAGCTCGGCGTTCTCGTTGCCCTGAAGTCGGAAGGCGACAAGGCTGTCCTGAACTCGATCGGCCGTCAGGTTGCCATGCACATCGCTGCAACCAACCCGCTCGCCATCCGCGCTGAAGAAGTTGACGCTGCTGTTGCTGAACGCGAACGCAACGTCTTCATCGAACAGGCTCGCGAATCCGGCAAGCCGGAAGCCATCATCGAAAAGATGGTTGATGGCCGCATGCGCAAGTTCTTCGAAGAAGTCGCCCTTCTGTCGCAGGCTTTCGTCATCAACCCCGACATCACTGTCGGCGCTGCCGTCAAGGAAGCTGAAAAGGAAGCTGGCGCTTCCATCGAAGTGACCGGCATGGTTCGTCTTCTCCTCGGCGAAGGCGTCGAGAAGGAAGAAAGCGATTTCGCAGCAGAAGTCGCCGCAGTCGCCAAGGGCTGATTATATTTACCCAATCTTGGGAAAACGGGAGGGCATCGCGTGACAACGCGGTGCCCTTCGTGTATCCGCGTTTCGGTTACATTTCCGAGGAGTCATGATGTCTTCCAAGCCGATCTACAAACGTGTTCTTCTCAAGGCTTCCGGTGAAGCCCTTATGGGTGATCAGGGTTTCGGTATCGATGTGGCGGTGGCCGACCGGATCGCCTCCGATATTGCCGAGGCAAGGGCGATGGGCGTTGAAGTCGGCGTCGTCGTCGGCGGCGGCAATATTTTCCGCGGCGTCGCCGTGGCCTCCAAGGGTGGCGATCGCGTCACCGGCGACCATATGGGCATGCTGGCAACCGTCATCAATGCACTGGCGCTCGCAACCTCGCTTCGCAAGCTCAGCATCGACACCGTCGTTCTCTCCGCAATCGCCATGCCTGAAATCTGCGAGAGCTTCTCGCAGCGCGCCGCTCTTCACCATCTCGCGCAGGGTCGCGTGGTGATTTTTGCCGGCGGCACCGGCAACCCCTTCTTCACCACCGATTCCGCCGCGGCGCTGCGCGCCGCCGAAATGGGCGCCGAGGCGATCTTCAAGGGCACGCAGGTGGACGGCATTTATTCTGCCGATCCGAAGAAGGACCCGACGGCCACCCGTTTCGACGAGCTGACCCATAGCGAAGTGCTCGGCAAGGGCCTGGCGGTGATGGATATCGCGGCTGTGGCACTTGCCCGCGAAAACCATATCCCGATCATTGTCTTCTCGATCCACGAGAAGGGCGGTTTCGCACAGATATTGACCGGCGGCGGCCGCAAGACCATCGTGCACGACAAGTAATCAAAAAAACATGCCGCCCCCGGGGCGAATTCCGGCCATTATGGCCGACAGAGATGGAGTATCTAGATGAGTGGTATTGACCTCAACGATATCAAGCGCCGCATGGATGGCGCCATCAATGCGTTCAAGAGCGATATAGCATCGCTGCGCACCGGTCGTGCTTCGGCCAACATTCTCGACCCGGTGACCATCGAGGCCTATGGCTCGCGTGTGCCGCTCAACCAGGTGGCAAACATCACCGTTCCCGAGCCGCGCATGCTTGGCGTCAACATCTGGGACAAGTCGATGGTCAATGCCGTCGACCGCGCCATTCGCGAATCCAATCTCGGCCTGAACCCGATCGTCGACGGCCAGAACCTGCGAATTCCGCTGCCTGAACTCAACGAAGAGCGCCGCAAATCGCTCGTCAAGGTGGCTCACGACTATGCCGAAAAAGCCAAGGTGGCGATTCGCCATGTGCGCCGCGACGGCATGGATGGCCTGAAAAAAGCCGAAAAGGACGGTGACATCGGTCAGGACGAAAGCCGCGGACAGTCCGAAAAGGTCCAGAAAATGACCGACGACACGATTTCCGAGATTGAACGCTTGCTTGGCGAGAAGGAAAGGGAAATCATGCAGGTCTAATATCCCTTGTGATAGACCTGTATTTTATTCGTTTTAATTTCGCACTGCCTGTTACTGGATCGATATGCCGACGACGACACGTTCCTCAATACCCGAGCACGTCGCCATCATCATGGATGGAAATGGGCGTTGGGCAAAACAGCGCGGTCTTCCGCGCGTAATGGGGCATCGCCGCGGGGTTGAGGCCGTGCGCGAAACCGTGCGTGCGGCCGGCGACTGCGGCATCCGTTATCTCACGCTGTTTGCTTTCTCCTCGGAAAACTGGCGCAGGCCGGAATCCGAGGTGAGCGATCTTATGGGGCTTCTGAAGGCCTTCATCCGGCGCGACCTTGCGGAACTGCATCGTGAAAACGTCCGTGTGCGCATCATCGGCGACCGGCAGGGCCTGAAAAACGACATCCGCTGCCTTCTTGAAGAAGCCGAACAGATGACGGCTGACAACACCAAGCTGACGCTGGTGATCGCCTTCAATTACGGCAGCCGTGACGAGATTACCCGCGCCACCATGGCGATTGCCCGCGATGTCGCCGAAGGCCGGCTGGATGCGGCATCGATCACGCCGGAGATGATCTCGGCGAGACTTGATACGTGCGGAATGCCGGATCCCGATCTCATCATCCGCACCAGCGGCGAAGAACGCCTGTCGAATTTCCTGCTCTGGCAGGCGGCCTATTCCGAGTTCCTGTTCGTTCCGGAATATTGGCCCGACTTCGACCGGCAGCTGTTCTTTTCTGCAATCGAGCAATATGCAACGCGTAATCGCCGCTTCGGCGCCATCGCCGAGCCGGTTGCCGTGGCAGGCGCCTGATGAGCCGTGAACTCAGACTGCGGATCGTGTCCGCAATCGTCATGGCGGCGGTCATATTGGCCGCCACCTGGTATGGCGGCATCCTGTTCCGCATCGTGGCCGGTCTTCTGGCGATCCTCATCTATTATGAGTGGTCGACGATTACTCGGCTGTCCGAAACCAACTCCACCGGCAATGCCTGGGGCTGGTTTGCGGTTGCCGTCATCGCCGGCAACACGATTTTTGGCGAACCTTCGCTTGATCTGCCGCTGCTGTCGGGCTTTACGCTGACGGCAGCACTTTTCCCCGTTCTGCGCGGCAGGAACTGGTGGCTGGTGGGCGGCATCATCTATGCCGGTCTCAGCGGCATTTCGCTGGCTGCCATTCGTGGTGACGAGTTGACCGGCTTCGTCTCCATCCTGTTCATTTTCGCCGTTGTCTGGTCGACGGATATTCTTGCTTATTTCGTTGGGCGCGCCATTGGCGGGCCAAAGCTCGCGCCGGCGATTTCTCCCGGCAAGACCTGGTCCGGCGCGATTGGTGGCGCCGTGGCCGCGCTGATCGGCGGCGGTGCGGTATCGCTCGCCTATCACGGCAGGATCAGTCTGCTGGTGCTTGGGCTCGCGCTTATCCTCTCCGTCTTCAGCCAGATTGGCGATCTTTTCGAATCCTTCGTGAAACGGCGTTTCCAAGTCAAGGATTCCAGCCATCTCATCCCGGGCCATGGTGGCTTCATGGACCGTGTTGACGGTCTTGTTTTCGCCTGCTTTACGGTATTCCTCATTGCTTTCGTGCATGCGGCGGCAACCGGCGACGTGCCCGGATCGGGCGGCGGTCTCCTGCCGGGCTTTTAAGCGGCACGAAAGGTCACGACATAAAGGGCAGATTGTCATGAACACAGTAATGGCGGCGACCGGTTTTTTTACCGGCTACATCGTGCCCTTCATCCTGGTGCTTTCCCTGCTCGTTTTCGTCCATGAAATGGGCCATTATCTCGTCGGCCGCTGGAGCGGCATTCGCTCCACCGCATTCTCCATCGGCTTCGGCCCGGAGCTGATCGGCTTTACCGACCGGCATGGCACGCGCTGGAAGATTTCCGCGATCCCTCTCGGCGGCTACGTCAAGTTCTTCGGCGATGAAGATGCCGCGAGCAAGCCGGACAGTTCCGGCATGTCGCATATGTCGCTCGAGGAAAGGGCGCAGACACTTGCCGGCGCAAAATTGTGGAAACGGGCGGCAACGGTTGCGGCGGGGCCCATCGCCAACTTCATCCTGGCGATTCTCATCTTTGCGGTTCTGTTCGGTGTTTATGGCCGGATGATCGCCGATCCTGTCGTGGCCGAGGTGCGTGAAAACAGCGCTGCCGCAGCGGCAGGCGTGCGCCCCGGTGACCGTCTGGTGGCGATCGATGGTGAAAAGGTCATGACCTTCGAGGATGTCCGTCGTTACGTCGGCATCCGGCCGGGCACGCCGATCACCGTGACTGTCGAAAGGGCAGGCGAGGAGCTGAAGCTGCCGATGGTGCCGACCCGCACCGAGACGACGGACCAGTTCGGCAACAAGCTGGAAATGGGCATCATCGGCATCGTCACCGACCAGACCAGTGGCAACTTCCGCCATATTGAATATTCGACGTCTGAGGCCCTGCTTGAGGGCGTGCGCGAGACGGGCCACGTCATCACCGGCACCTTCAACTATATCGGCAATCTCGTGACCGGCCGCATGAATGCCGATCAGCTGGGTGGTCCGGTCCGCGTTGCGCAGGCATCCGGCCAGATGGCAACACTCGGCATTGCAGCCGTCATCCAGCTCGCCGCCGTGCTTTCAGTGTCGATCGGACTTCTCAACCTGATGCCTGTCCCGGTTCTGGACGGTGGGCACCTGGTGTTTTATGCCATCGAGGCCATTCGCGGCAGGCCGCTTGGCGCCGGAGCGCAGGAAGTTGCCTTCCGTATCGGCATGGCGATGATTCTGGGACTTATGGTTTTTGCAACATGGAATGATATCAGCAGCTTGATCGGCTGAGAATTGTGTTTTAACGGTTTTGTTAGGGGCTTGTTTACCTTGTTTTTATGCCGAAGTGGCGAATGAGCCACTCTGGATCACGAAGTAAACAGAATTTAACGTTCTGACTTGCTTGTAGGGGAAAAGCAGGTAAAACGACGCACATGGCCGGAGTCGGGTTCCGCCCGCTGAGGGACAACGTAAAAAGGTAAGATTTGAAATGAAGGCTGGTTCAAGATTTTTGAACGCTGTGTCGGCGGTTGCGCTGTCTGCTGGTGTTTCTTCGGTTGCGGGCCTTGGCGTGCTTGCCTCTGCTGGTGCTGCAAATGCAGCCGTTATCAGCAAGATCGATGTTCGCGGGGCCGAGAGGTCCGGTGCGGACTCCGTGCGTTCCAACATCACCATTGCGCCGGGTAAAAACTTTTCCAATTCGGATATCGATGAATCGGTGAAGCGTCTTTACGCCACCGGTTACTTCTCGAATGTCTCCATGCGCGTTTCCGGCAGCACGCTGGTCGTGACCGTCAACGAGAACCAGCTGGTCAACCAGGTTGTCTTCAACGGTAACCGCAAGATCAAGGACGACAAGCTCGCCGGCATCGTGCAGACCCAGTCGCTCGGCCCGTTCAATCAGGCGATCGTGACTGCGGATATCGCCCGCATCAAGGAGGCTTATGGCGCAATCGGCCGCAGCGACGTCGAAATCACCACGCAGACCGTTTCCGTCGGTCAGGGCCGTGTGAACATCGCTTTCGTCATCAACGAAGGTGAGCGCACCAAGATCGGCCGCATCGATTTCGTCGGCAACAATTCCTATAGCGACGGTCGTCTGGCCGCCGTCATCAATACCAAGAAGTCCAACATGCTGTCGTTCCTGACACGTAAGGACGTCTATAACGAGGACAAGCTGCGCGCCGACGAAGAGGCGCTGCGCCAGTTCTATTACAACCGCGGTTATGCCGACTTCCGGGTCGTGTCGTCCGACGCTGTACTGGATGAGTCCAAGAACGAATACACCATCTCCATCACGGTGGATGAAGGCAAGAAATACGACTTCGGCAACGTCACTGTCGAATCGACTGTTCCGGGTGTCGATGGTTCTGAACTGCAGGGTCTCGTTGAAACCCGCCAGGGCGCCAGCTACAGCGCCAAAGAAGTTCAGCAGAGCATGGAAGCGATTTCCAAGCGCGTTGCCGGCGAAGGTTATCCCTTTGCCCGCGTAACGCCGCGCGGTGACCGCGATATGTCCGGCAACACCATCGGCGTGACCTATATCGTCGACCAGGGCGAACGCGCCTATGTCGAGCGTATCGAAATCCGCGGCAACACCCGTACGCGTGACTATGTCATCCGCCGCGAATTCGATATTTCCGAAGGCGATGCATTCAACCAGACGGTCATCACGGCGGCAAAGCGTCGTCTTGAAGCGCTCGGTTATTTCTCGAAGGTCAACATCTCAACCGCCGGCGGCAGCGCGCCTGACCGCGTTGTCATCGTTGTCGACGTTGAGGATCAATCGACGGGTTCGTTCGGTATCGGTGCTGGTTATTCGCAGAACGACGGCGTTCTGCTTGAAGCATCCATCGAAGAAAAGAACTTCCTCGGCCGCGGCCAGTACATCCGTCTCGCTGCCGGTGCGGGCGAAGACGATGCGCGCAGCTACACGCTGTCCTTCACCGAGCCGTATTTCCTTGGCTACCGTCTGGCCGCAGGTTTCGATCTGTTCAAGAGCCAGAGCCGCAGCGAAGACTATTACGATTACGACGAACAGGGCTTCGCGCTGCGTGTGACCGCGCCGATCACCGAAGACCTCTCGACGACGTTCAAGTATACTTACAAGCAGATCAATTATGATGGGGAAGGCGATTGGGAAAACAATTCCAATCTTGCAGAGCCATATCAGGCGCTGATTAAAGGTGGTGACTGGACGCAGTCCATCATCTCCAACACGCTGAACTACAATACGCTCGACGACCGCAACATGCCGCGCGAAGGCTGGCAGGCTGCCCTGACGAACGAATTTGCAGGCCTCGGTGGCGATTCCGAATATTACAAGATCTACGCCAAGGCGCGCTTCTTCTACACGCTGTCGGACGAGTACGATGTTATCGGCTCGATCACCGGTCAGGCGGGTCATGTTATGCCGACGGGCGACAATCTGCTGGTATTCGATCAGTTCAAGTTCGGTGGCCGTCAGGTTCGCGGCTTCAAGAACGACGGTATCGGCCCGCGCATTGGTTCTGACTCCATCGGCGGCACGACCTACTTCGCGGCCTCCGCTGAAGTCACTGCTCCGATGCCTGGCGTTCCGGAAGATTTCGGCCTGCGTCTGGCTGGTTTCGTCGATGCCGGCACCATGTATGGCAACAAGGTTTCTACGTCTCAGACTGTCCAGGATGACAACTCCATCCGCGCATCCGCTGGTATCGGCGTGATGTGGGCATCGCCCTTCGGTCCGATCCGTGTTGACTATGCTGTACCGATCGCCAAGGAAGACTACGACGAGGAACAGCGTTTCCGGTTTGGCATGTCCAACACTTTCTGATATCGGCAGTCCAGAACTGCAACTTTGAACGTTCTGGAGTTTCCGGCTAATGGAATACAACGCCTTTTTTCCGCCCCATGATGGATTGCGATTGAAAGATATCGCAGACCGTTTTGGGGCGGAACTGTCTGATGAGGCGGCGGGTGAGCGGACTATCAGGTCTGTCGCGCCGGTCTACCGGGCAAAACCCGATCAGCTCTGCTATATTCTCTCCCGCAAGAACCGCGATGAGCTGGTAAGCTGCGAGGCTGGTGCCGTCATCTGCGACGCTGCGCTGGCGAATATGGTGCCGTCTCACATTCCCGCACTGATATCGAAAAATCCGCATACGCTTTTTGCGCAGGTGGGTGCGTTGCTGCATCCCTCCGCCATGCGGCCCGCGACGATTGCGCCGATGGAAGCCGAGATTTCTCCGGCTGCCCATGTTGATCCGTCGGCGAAGCTGGAAGCGGGCGTGATCGTTGAGCCACTCGCCGTCATTGGCGCAGGCGCTCACATTGGCGCGGGTACACGGATTGGCCCGGGTGTCATCATCGGGCCGCATGTGCAGGTTGGGCGTGATTGCACCATTTCCGGTGGCGCGAGCATTCTTGTCGCCCTCATCGGCAACAATGTGATTATCCATAATGGCGCGCGCATCGGTCAGGATGGGTTCGGTTACGCTCCCGGTCCCCGCGGCATGCTGAAAATCGTGCAGATCGGCCGCGTCATCATTCAGGACAATGTCGAGATCGGCGCCAATACCACGATCGATCGCGGCACCATGGATGACACCGTCATCGGTGAAGGCACAAAGATCGACAATCAGGTCCAGATTGGTCACAACGTGCGCATCGGCCGCCATTGTGGCATCGTCAGCAAGGTCGGCATTGCGGGCAGCACCCGCATTGGCGATGGCGTAATGATCGGCGGTGCGGCGGGCGTTAATGGCCATATCACCATTGGTGACGGTGTGCAGATCGCAGCCATGAGTGGTGTGGTCGCCGATGTTCCGGCCGGCGCCCGTTATGGCGGAACGCCTGCACGCCCGATGAAATATTTCCTGCGCGACATGGCCGAAATTCTGGCACGCGCTGAAGCGCGTGATAAAAAAACAGGAGAAAAAAACAATGACTGAAGAAACGAAGACGGCGCTCGGCGCGGCTGACATTCTGGAAGTCATGAAGCTTCTGCCGCATCGTTACCCGTTCTTGCTGATCGACAAGATCATCGATATCGATGGTAACAACTCGGCGACCGGCATTAAGAACGTCACGGTCAACGAACCGCATTTCACCGGCCATTTTCCGGACCGGCCGATCATGCCAGGCGTTCTGATCGTCGAAGCCATGGCCCAGACGGCAGGTGCGATATGCGCTCGCAGTCAGGGCGAGGGCGGTCACCTGGTCTACTTCATGACAATCGACAATGCGCGTTTCCGCAAACCCGTTATCCCCGGCGACCGGCTGGAGATCCACGTCGTCAAGCAGCGTCAGCGCGGCAATGTGTTCAAATTCCATTGCGAGGCGAAGGTGGATGGCGCGCTGGTTGCGGAGGCTGATGTCGGTGCGATGATGATCCCCGAGGACCAGCAATGAGCAGGATCGCCGCCTCGGCCAAAATTCACCCGACCGCCGTTGTCGAAGACGGTGCGGTTATCGGTGAAAATGTCGTCATCGGCGCGCTCAGCTATGTCGGCGCAAAGGTCACGCTGCATGATGATGTCATATTGCACAATCATGCCATCGTTTCTGGCGTAACCGTCATCGGCCGTGGATCAGTGATCCATCCCATGGCCGTCATCGGCGGCACCCCGCAGGCGGTTCGCCATGATGGATCGGAAACGACGCTCGAGATCGGCGAACGCTGTATCATGCGCGAAGGCGTGACGATGAACGCCGGCAGTTCCGATGGCAGCGGCAAGACAATTGTCGGTGACGATAATCTGTTCCTGGCCAATTCGCATGTGGCGCATGATTGCCGCCTCGGCAATCACATCATCCTGTCGAACAATGTGATGCTGGCGGGCCATGTGACTATCGAAGACCGCGCCATCCTGGGCGGCGGCTGTGCCGTGCACCAGTTCACCCGCATCGGTCGTCAGGCCTTTATCGGCGGGCTGTCGGCGGTTAATTACGATGTCATTCCCTATGGCATGCTGAACGGCAATCCCGGCATTCTTGGCGGCCTCAATGTGGTCGGCATGACGCGTGCCGGCATTGAACGGGCGGATATTCACAAGGTCCGGCGCGTCTACAAGCAGATTTTCGAGGCTGAAGGTACGATCCGCGGTAACGCGGCGGCAATCGATCGCAATGAATATCTGGATTGCCCGCAGGCCCTCGAAGTCATCGATTTCATCGGCGCGGGCAGCGACCGCGCGATCTCTTCGCCCAATCGGGGCAAGTGAGCCGTGACAGGCGGCGGGCGTCTCGCCATCGTGGCCGGCAGCGGCCAGCTGCCGCTTTATGTGGCGACCGCCGCCCGCGAGATGGGTGAAAACCCTTTCATCGTGCGCCTGCGCGATGATTCCAGCTTCGACTGGAGCGGCTTCGACAATGCTGTCATCAGCGTGGGCGACGTCGCAGGGCTCGGCCGTTTGCTGCGTGAAAACCGGGTGGACCGCGTCGTGCTTTCCGGCGCCGTGGCGCGACGGCCGGAATGGCGGGAGATCCGCCCGACGGTCGGCATCGTGCTGAAACTGCCCTCCATCGTCCGCACGCTTTTGTCGGGCGGTGATGACGCCGTGTTGCAGATGGTGATCAAGGTCATCGGCACGCTCGGCGCAAAGGTCATCGGCGCCCACGAGATTGCGCCCGGCCTGCTTGCCACGACAGGTACTTTGGGCACGCAGAAACCCACGGATGAAGATCTGCGCGATATTCGCAAGGCGGCTGAGGCGGCACTTGCGCTTGGCACGCTTGATGTCGGGCAGGGGGCGGTCTCGGTCGGCGGTCGCATCGTTGCGCTGGAAGGCGTTGAGGGCACCGATGCCATGCTGGCACGTGTTGCGGCACTGCGTGCCGAAGGCCGCATATCGCCCCGCCGCAAGGGCGTATTGGTGAAGCTCTGCAAGCCGCAACAGGATATCCGCGCTGACCTGCCGACCATCGGTATCGAAACCGTGGAAAACGCGCAGAAAGCCGGACTGGCGGGCATCGCCGTCGAAGCGGGACGGGCGCTGGTGCTGGACCGCGACGAGATGTTGAAAGCCGCCGATCAGGCGGGCATATTTGTCTGCGGCATCGATACGTCACTCGGTGGTGATATGATCGGGGAGAGATGATCGGATGACGGCGACATTAAAAGTGGCGGTTATTGCCGGGGAAGTGTCTGGCGATCTTCTGGGCGCAGATCTGATCCGCTCCCTCAAAGCCCGATATCCGGGCTCCGTTGAGCTGATGGGCGTCGGCGGCGAGGCGCTGGAGGCGCAGGGGCTGACCTCGCTGTTCGATTATTCCGAACTCTCCATCATGGGCTTCACGCAAGTCCTCAAAAAGCTGCCGAAACTCATTGCGCGCATCAATCAGACTGCGCAGGCGATCATCGCCGCAAAGCCGGATATTCTGTTGATCATTGACAGCCCGGATTTCACGCATCGTGTTGCGAAAAAAGTCCGCAAGCAATTGCCGCATCTGCCGGTCGTCAACTATGTCTGCCCCAGTGTCTGGGCGTGGAAGGAATATCGCGCCACCGCGATGTTGTCCTATGTCGATCACGTTCTTGCCTTGCTGCCCTTTGAGCCGGAGGCGATGCGGCGTCTGGGCGGCCCGCCGACCACCTTTGTCGGCCATCGTCTCAGCGTCGATCCCGATGTGCTGGCGGTGCGGCAAAAGCGGGCGGAACGCCCCCTTCCGGCCAAGGGCGAAGCCAAGACCATTCTTCTGCTGCCCGGGTCGCGCTCCACGGAAACCACGCGGTTGATGGAGCCATTTCGGGAGGCCGCAAAGGCCTTTGTGGAACGCAACGGTCCAACCCGTTTCGTGCTGCCCACCGTGCCGCGTCAGGAAAACCGTATTCGCGAGCTGGCGGCAACATGGCCGGAAGATATAAGGCCTGAAATCGGCATCGATTCCGCCTTCAAATGGAACGCGTTTGCGCTTGCCGATGCGGCAATCGCCGCCTCCGGCACTGTCATTCTCGAACTGGCGCTTGCCGGCGTGCCGACCGTTTCTGTTTATAAGACCGACTGGATTTTCACCATGCTGAGCAAGCGGGTAAAAACTTGGACGGGCGCACTTCCGAACCTGATTGCCGACTACCCGGTTGTGCCGGAATATCTCAACGAGGTGGTGCGGCCAGGGTCCATGCTGCGCTGGGCAGAGCGGCTTGCATCTGACACAACAGAGCGGCGGGCCATGCTTGACGGTTATGCTTTGGTGCAGCAGCGTCTGCACACCGATGTGCCTCCGGGCGAAACCGGTGCTGCCATTCTGCTCGATGTGCTGAACGGCCGCAGACAGCAAGGCTGATACAGGCTTGGCCGTCTTGGCCACCGGTCGAACGTGTTTATCTTACCGAAATACCCAATAAAAAAGGCCGGCGGATTTTCACCCGCCGGCCTTTGATGTTTTGATTGCCGGTTTAGCGCTTGGAAACCGGAACGTAATCGCGCTTGCCGGCGCCCGTGTAGAGCTGGCGCGGACGGCCGATGCGCTGCTGCGGATCTTCGATCATTTCGTTCCACTGTGCGATCCAGCCGACGGTGCGGGCGAGCGCGAAGAGAACGGTGAACATGGTGGTGGGGAAGCCCAGCGCCTTCAGCGTGATGCCGGAATAGAAGTCGACATTCGGGTAGAGCTTCTTTTCAACGAAGTAGGGGTCGGAAAGGGCGATCTTTTCCAGTTCCAGCGCAACCTGCATGATCGGATCGTCAGAATTGCCGGTGGCTTCCAGCACTTCATACATCGTCTTCTGCATGATCTTGGCGCGCGGGTCGTAGTTCTTGTACACGCGGTGGCCAAAGCCCATCAGGCGGAACGGATCGTTCTTGTCCTTGGCGCGGGCGATGTATTCCGGAATACGGTCAACAGAGCCGATTTCGTTCAGCATGTTGAGCGCCGCTTCGTTGGCGCCGCCATGTGCAGGACCCCAGAGGCAGGCGATGCCCGCCGCAATACAGGCGAACGGGTTTGCACCCGAAGAACCGGCAAGACGCACCGTGGAGGTGGAGGCGTTCTGCTCGTGGTCGGCATGCAGGATGAAGATGCGGTCCATGGCGCGGGCCAGAACCGGATCGACCTTGTAATCCTCGCACGGCACCGCAAAGCACATGTGCAGGAAGTTGGAAGCGTAATCCAGATCGTTCTTCGGATAAACGAAGGGCTGGCCGATATGGTACTTATAGGCCATGGCGGCGATCGTCGGCATTTTCGCGATCATGCGCAGCGAAGCGACCATGCGCTGGTGCGGATCGGTAATGTCGGTCGAGTCGTGGTAGAAGGCTGAGAGAGCACCGACCGTGCCGCACATGACGGCCATCGGATGCGCATCGCGACGATAGCCGGTGAAGAAACGGCTCATCTGCTCGTGCACCATGGTGTGGCGCGTAACGCGGGTGTCGAAGTCCTTCTTCTGCGCAGCCGTCGGCAGTTCGCCGTAAAGCAGCAGATAGCAGGTTTCCAGGAAGTCGCCCTGTTCGGCGAGCTGCTCGATCGGGAAGCCGCGGTGAAGGAGAACGCCTTCGTCACCGTCGATATAGGTGATCTTGGATTCGCAGGAGGCCGTCGACGTGAAACCCGGGTCGTAAGTGAAGGAGCCCGTGTGCTTGTAGAGCGTGGCGATATCGACGACGCTTGGTCCAATCGTGCCTTCCCTTACCGGGAGTTCCACCTGCTTTTCGCCAAGTGTCACTGTAGCGCTTTTTTCCGTCATACTGATCCTCCGAGAACATGCGGGTGGAGGCGTTGAGACACGCCTCGCGGTTAAGCGTCTACCGATTAGCTATATGATCCTTGCGCCGATGCCAAGCTATTCGAAGGTCAAATTGTGCATTGCGGCAAACGCAATTACGTTGCTTGCGGCATTATCGGCCATGGCAATTCAATCTCGGTCAACGCGCGGTTAAAGGAAAGGATTGCAATCCTTCCCGCCGCCCTGCAAACCTGTTTCCGGTGCGGCAGGGGCGCGGCGCGGATTGCTTGGTCAAGGGGAAAAAAAGCATCTCGGATATGCCGAAACGTTGCAGGGTGAGTTGCCCGGCGCGCATGAAATCCTGTTTCCCGTTCACCGTGCCGGCGATCTTGTGGCTTATGATCTGCCCACCCGTGTTGTCAGGCGCAATCTCAAGGCTGTCATCACCGAAAAAGTTGCCGGCTGTGTCGCCGAGGAACGCGCATTCGGCCATGATTTCCTTTTCGTTCCCGTCTTTATCGGCTGCGGCGCGATCCTGTGGTTTTCCCTTGATGTCACGCCGTCCTTGCCTGCTCTCGCCATCATGTTCCTGCTTGCTGCCGGTCTGGCGCTGTTTAGCCGATATAATAACGGCCTGTCGGCGGCGACCTGCAGCGCTGCCGCTTTTCTTCTGCTGGGCATGCTTCTGGCGGATGTTGAAACCCGGCGGGCGGGAACCGTGGTACTGGATACCCCGGTTACAACCACCATCACCGGCACGGTGGTGCGCCGGGAAGTGGATGCGCGCGGTTCCTGGCGATATGTCATTCAGCTGGCTGCGACCGAAGCGCCAGCATTGTCGCGTCCGCCGGCGAGAATCTCGCTGATGTCCCGTGGCGGAGGTGACCCCGTTGCACTTGGCGCGACCATTCAAGGCAAGGCCCGACTGTCGCCGCCTTCCGGCCCTGCTTTGCCGGGTCTGAATGACTTCGCCTTCGCTTCCTATTTCAAAGGTATTGGTGCGACCGGATTTTTCTACAAACCGCCGCAGGCACTCATATCACCAAGGGGCGACATCAAAGTCGAAACGGGCTGGCTGGAATGGGCGGATATGCGGCTTTATGGCCTGCGCAGCGCCATTGCAGAGCGCATCCGCTATGTCATTGGCGGTGACGCCGGAGCCTTCGCCGCGTCCATCGTCACTGATGAGAGACAGGCGATCTCGGCCGATACGATGGAGGCATTGAGGCTTTCCGGCCTTGCCCATATCGTTGCCATATCCGGGCTGAACATGGCACTTGCCGCAGGCATTTTTTTTGTGGGGCTGAGGCTGACCTTCAGCTTGTTTCCCGCTTTTGCGCAGCGCTGGCCCGTCAAGAAGATTTCGGCTTTCGCGGCACTCTTGATGACGCTCGCCTATTACCTGATTTCCGGTTTCGCCGTCTCCGCCGAGCGCGCCTGGCTGATGATGTCGGTGATGCTGATCGCGGTTCTTTTCGATCAGCCGTCGCTCAGTCTCCGGAATGTCGCTATTTCGGCTCTCATCATCCTTGTCTTTTCGCCTTCGGAAATCATGGGGCCGAGTTTCCAGATGTCGTTTGCCGCGACCATCGCGCTCGTATCCACCTATGCCTGGTGGGGCCGCCGGCGCGGCGATCACGAGCGACTGTTGATCGGACGCAGACCGGTATGGATGACGGCGGCGCAAATGGCAGGAACCATCATTGGCGGGGTCATTACCACGTCGCTGATTGGCGGAGTTTCGACGGCGATCTATTCGGCCGAGCATTTCCATCGTGTCACCACCTATGGACTTTTCGCCAATCTGGCTGCCATGCCGCTGATGTCGCTGATCGTCATGCCCTTTGGCCTGCTCGCCATGCTGCTGATGCCGTTCGGGCTCGACGGGCCGTTCCTGAAGATCATGGGTTATGGCATGGCGCTTGTCATCGAAGTCGCCAATGAAGTGGCGTCCTGGGGCGGCAGTGCAGCAACGGGGCGGCCGCATGAGTGGTTCATTGGTCTCGGCTCCGCCGGTTTCCTGCTGCTCACCTTGCTGCGCAGCCGGCTTGCATTGCTTGGTATTCCGCTTCTTGTTTCCGCCTTCGGCCTGTCGGCGGCCACGGCCTATCGCGATGGCCCGGATCTGCTCATTCACGAGGAGGGGGAACTGGTGGCGCTGCTGGACGACGGCAAAGCCTATACGACAAAAACGCGACCGCAGGACTTCGTATACGGCCAGTGGCAAAGAGCACTCCTGTTGCCGGAACAGCCCGTTCCACCGGTCAATCTCAAAGCGGAGGCCGCAATAACCAGTGTAGGATTGACCACAAAATCAAAACTTACGCCGGAGGAGACGAGGGCGGTGACACGGCAGATGACGGCAGCGCTGAAAGATGCGGAACCCGGCGTCTTCACCTGCAGCAAAGGCATATGGTGCGTGGCGCGCGCCGGGAGCGGGGAGTGGATCGTCGTTCTGGAAGACGGCCGGTTTGCCGGAAAAGCCTGCGACATCGCCGATATTGTCGTCGTTTCCCGCAGGACCTCGTTTTCACAATGCCGCTCAGGTGCGCTTCTGCTCAACCGGGATATATTGCGGCGCATTGGTTCGGTGGAAATAAACTTTGCCGACAGCGATCAGCCTGCGGTCGTCGGACGGCTGCGCGCGGCGATTGCCGGGGCGGACAGGCCATGGAGCGAGCACCGCTATTACAACTGGAAAACCGACCGTTTCGAATACGAGGTGCCGGAACCAGTCAGGCAGTTGCTGGCGACACCGCAATGAACGTCGCCAGCATGGATATTCAGACCTTCACACGCAGATCGGCAGTCATTTCACCAATGCCGCCGATTTCCTCCTCATGCGCCGCATCGCGCCAGATCTCATTCAAACCGGCTTCATACCATTCACGCATGGCGGGCAGGGCCAGCAGCCGGTCGCAATAGGCTTTTGCCGCAGGTGAAAGATCAGCGCCATAGGTCTGGAAACGGAACGCGACAGGGCAGAAGAAAGCATCGACCGCCGTGAATTTCTGACCGGCAAGATAAGGACCGCCGAATTTTGTCAGACCTTCGCTCCATAGCGCATCGATGCGCTTTATGTCTGCCGCAAGCCCGGCATCGCCACCCTTCGGCTTGACCCGAATACCGACCGACATCGGATAAAGATTGCGCAGCGAGGAAAAGCCGGCATGCATTTCACTCGCCGCCGAACGCGACCATGCCCGCGCCTGCTTGTCGCCTGCCCAGACGCCCTGGTGCCGTTCTGCGAGATATTCGGCGATCGACAGCGTTTCCCATATCGTCACGCCATCATCGACAAGGCAAGGCACTTTGCCGGTCGGCGAGAAGCTGGAAAAGGCGACACCTTCGCCAAACGGAACAAGTTTTTCATCAAAGGCGATACCCAGAGTGCGCATCAACACCCACGGCCGCAGTGACCATGAAGAGTAGTTCTTGTTGGCGATGTAAAGATCGTACATGGCTTATCTCCCGGATATGACGCGCATTTCTATACCTGTCGGGGCATGATGGAATATCGAAAATAATCCATGGCACTCATAAATCGCGTTGATGAATGGCAGGGGCTTTGCATCGAGTGTCACCATTCGGTGGCAGCGTCAGGCCGGCCGCATCCCGCAAGCGTCAACGACCTCACGCGATCAGAAGTCCACGGCGTACGACGCATTGGTGATAACAGGCCGGTGAGGAGTGCGCGACAAAGATATCCATATGAAACTGGAACTGATCTTTACCAGACGAGATGTATCCGTCTGCGGGAAGAATAGGAGTGCCCGAGACTCACATGGTCAGTCGAACTAAGAAATTGCCGTTATCTTCGACAGGCGCCGCCGCATGACGACACCTGTCTCGAGAGAATGACGGCCAATTCAGATCAATGGTAACGGCGTATAAGCCCGACCAGCTTGCCTTGAATTTTTACCCGGTCAGGCCCGAAGATACGGGTTTCATAAGCGGGGTTGGCGGCTTCCAGCGCGATGGAAGCGCCCTTGCGGCGGAACCGCTTCAGCGTCGCTTCCTCGTCATCCACCAGTGCCACGACGATATCGCCCGGATTGGCGGTATTGCTGTTGCGGATGATGACGGTATCGCCGTCGAAAATCCCCGCCTCGATCATCGAATCGCCCTTAACTTCGAGCGCGTAATGTTCACCCGAACCCAGCATGTCCACCGGTACGGCAACATCATGGGTGTTGTTCTGGATGGCGGAAATCGGCACGCCGGCGGCGATGCGGCCCATGACCGGCACCGTGGCAGCACCACCGAGATCGTTGGCGGGCGCCTTGGGCGCAGGTGCGGGTTCCGGTGCCTTCGGTTTGCCGAGGCTGCCTTCGATGACGCTTGGCGAAAAGCCGCGCTGCGGCCTCGCACCAGGCGCATAGGCCTCCGGTAGCTTGATGACTTCCAGCGCCCGTGCCCTGTTAGGTAGCCGGCGAATAAAGCCGCGCTCTTCGAGGGCGGTTATCAGCCGGTGGATGCCGGATTTGGAAGCAAGATCGAGTGCGTCCTTCATTTCATCGAAGGAGGGCGGCACGCCGGACTCTTTCATTCGTTCATGAATGAAGAGAAGCAATTCCTGCTGTTTGCGCGTGAGCATGAGGAAAACACCCTTGAGAATCGTAGTGGAGGTCGCGAAACAAATACAGAACGAACACTATATGTTCCATATGTGTTCCGCAATCCCCTAAAATTTCGTGAAGCTGCTATCTGTTGTTTTGATAATTTGCCTGAAAGCACGAAATTGTGCTTTTCTGCCGTCCGGACTGTTCCGGCATGGCCATGCCGCATGCGACAGGAGGAAGCAGGGAAATGACGAAACCATACCACATCGACCATCTCGTATTGCCTGTCGAGCACATCGACATTGCGGCAAATCGCCTTGGAAACCTGGGATTTACGGTAGCGCCTGCGGCTCTTCACCCCTTCGGCACGCAGAATGCCTGCGTTTTTTTCGCCGATGGAACGTATCTGGAGCCTCTCGCAATCGCTAACCCGGCTAACTATAATGCATCGATTGATCGCGGAGATGTGTTCACCGGGCGGGACCAGGCCTTCCGGAAACAGGTTGCAGGCGAGGGATTTTCCGCTCTGGTCGCTGCGACACAGGACGCTCGTGGCGATCACGACCGATTCGTAGCCGCGGGCCTCTCGGCCGGGAATGGCTTTGAATTTTCGCGGCCGGTCAAAATGCCGGATGGTTCGCAGAGCGAGGCGGCCTTCCGGCTGGCTTTTGCAGCAGGCGGTTCCGCGGAGGATTTCTTTCTGTTCAGTTGCCAGCGGCTGCAGGCCCTGCCGGGCGACCGCTCAGTGCTGGAGCGCCATGCTAACGGCGTTTCCGGTCTCAGCGAGATCGTCCTGTTTTCCGGTGGTGATGCGAATGCGGTGCGGCTAATCGAAACTGTTTTCGGCTGTGATGGCAAAATGTCCCCGGATGGTGATGTGCTTTTCGCAACCGGCAATGCCCGCATAAGACTGACGCAAAAGCCGGTCTTCGGCGGACATGCCTTTAATATTCCCGAAGAGGGCGGCGGTGGATTGCGCGGCGCAGGCATCGTCTTTTCCGTTCGCGATCTTGCCGTGACAGAAGCGGTACTTGCTGCTAATGGCGTGTCCAGCACAGAAGCGGCTGGCCGGCTGGTGGTGCCCGCAGCACCCGGTCAGGGCGTTGCCTTCGCCTTCGAGGAAAAATGATGAGCGTTACGAACAATCTCAAAGTCACCGCCGGCGATGGCGCCAGCAAGGTCTCCTTTTCCAATACCGAGCGTTTTTCGCTGATTGCCGGCCCCTGCCAGATGGAAAGCCGCGAACATGCCTTCATGATTGCCGGCGTGCTGAAGGAACTTTGCGACAGCCTGGGCATCGGCCTCGTTTATAAATCCTCCTTCGACAAGGCGAACCGCACGTCGCTTTCCGGCAAGCGCGGCATCGGCCTTGACAGCGCGATGCAGGTTTTTACCGATCTGAAGAAGGAATACGGTTTTCCTGTTCTGACTGACATTCACACCGAGGAACAATGCACTATCGTATCCGAAGTGGTGGATGTGTTGCAGATTCCTGCCTTCCTCAGCCGCCAGACCGATCTTCTCGTCGCCGCCGCCAGGACCGGCCGCGTCATCAACGTCAAGAAGGGCCAGTTTCTGGCGCCCTGGGACATGAAAAACGTGCTGGCCAAGCTCAACGAAAGCGGCAACCCGAATGTGCTCCTGTGCGAGCGCGGCGCGTCCTTCGGTTACAACACGCTGGTCTCCGACATGCGCTCGCTGCCGATCATGGCTTCGCTCGGCGCGCCTGTTGTCTTCGACGCCACCCATTCGGTGCAGCAGCCGGGCGGGCAGGGCGGTTCCACCGGCGGCCAGCGCGAATTCGTCGAGACGCTTTCGCGCGCGGCCGTGGCGGTCGGTGTCGCCGGCCTCTTCATCGAGACTCATGAGGACCCGGACAATGCACCGTCTGACGGCCCCAACATGGTGCACCTGAAGGACATGCCGAAACTGCTGGAAAAGCTTCTGGCCTTTGACGCGATCACCAAAGCCTGAGGCCGTGCGTTTCGTTTGTGCCAATCGATTTTAAATGGCGGGCGCTCCGTTTCTGCCGCCCGCCGTCATTGTAATTTCTTCGTCATCGTCTAAGACAGGCGACGGAAAATATCTGTTCCATTCCCAAGGGAGAGACCATGACTGCCATTACCGATATCATCGCGCGCGAAATTCTCGACAGCCGCGGCAACCCGACTGTTGAAGTCGATGTTTACCTCGAAGACGGCTCCATGGGCCGTGCGGCCGTTCCCTCCGGCGCCTCGACCGGCGCGCATGAAGCGGTTGAGCTGCGCGATGGCGGCAAGCGTTATCTCGGCAAGGGCGTGGAAAAGGCGGTTGAAGCCGTCAATACGGAAATCTTCGACGCCATCGGCGGTTTCGACGCTGAAAACCAGATCCAGATCGACCAGATGATGATCGCGCTTGACGGTACGCCGAACAAGTCGCGCATCGGCGCCAACGCCATCCTCGGTGTGTCGCTCGCTGTCGCCAAGGCTGCAGCCGAAGCCTCCGGCCTGCCGCTTTACCGTTATGTCGGTGGCCCGAACGCGCATCTGCTGCCGGTTCCGATGATGAACATCATCAATGGCGGCGCGCATGCCGACAACCCGATCGATTTCCAGGAATTCATGATCCTGCCGGTTGGCGCGGAGAACATCCGTGAAGCCGTGCGCATGGGCTCGGAAGTGTTCCATACGCTCAAAAAAGAACTGTCCGCACAGGGCCACAACACCAATGTCGGCGATGAGGGCGGTTTTGCACCGGGTCTCGAAAGCGCGCCGGCAGCACTCGATTTCATCATGAAGTCGATCGAAAAGGCTGGCTACCGTCCGGGCGACGACATGTTCATCGGTCTTGACTGTGCTGCGACCGAATTCTTCAAGAACGGCAACTACGTTTATGAAGGCGAAGGCAAGACCCGTTCGCCGATCGAGCAGGCCGAATATCTGGCTGAACTCGTTGCCAAGTATCCGATCATCTCCGTCGAAGACGGCATGGCGGAAGACGACTGGGACGGCTGGAAGGCTCTGACCGATCTCATCGGCAACAAGTGCCAGCTGGTCGGCGACGACCTCTTCGTCACCAACTCCGCCCGCCTTCGCGATGGTATCAAGATGGGTGTCGCAAACTCCATCCTCGTCAAGGTCAACCAGATCGGCTCGCTCTCCGAGACGCTCGATGCAGTTGAGACCGCACACAAGGCTGGTTACACCGCCGTCATGTCGCACCGTTCGGGCGAGACGGAAGATTCCACCATCGCCGATCTCGCTGTTGCGACGAACTGCGGTCAGATCAAGACCGGCTCGCTTGCCCGTTCCGACCGGCTCGCAAAGTACAACCAGCTGATCCGCATCGAAGAAATGCTGGGTCCGCAGGCTGCCTACGCCGGCCGTTCGATCCTGCGCGGTTAATTCCGGCAGTATTGGTTTGTGATGCGGCCCGCCGCCTTGGCGGGCTCATTCAGAGGCGAGCGGTAGCATCCGCATTCAGTTACCCGGACCTGATCCGGGGTCTAGCGCGATCAAGTCCTTGATCGCGAAAGACTCTCCCCACAGCGCAGACGCGCTGTGGCTGGATGCCGGATCAAATCCGGCATGACGAGGGTTCTTTTGACGTCGCTGCCGTTCTTAGCCCGCCCTCCGGCGGGCTTTTTTCATGCCCAATTGCCAATCGCAATTTAAGGTCAACGGATAGTTAAACAATCCGGCTTAGTCTCGAGACTCAAAGGTTATGCGTTTTAAGGCTTCTCTGCGGCATGTGGACCAGACATCATAAAAAGAGACGATTCGGCCGTTTGATCGTTCCGGCCATCACGATCGCTTTTCTTTCCTATTTCGGCTATCATTCCATCCATGGCGACTTCGGCCTTCAGGCAACGGAGCGGCTGGAGCGGCAGCGTATTGCCAGAACAGCGGAGCTTGCAAAGCTGACGCAGGCGCGTGTAGCGCTGGAGCGGCAGGTGGAATTGCTGAGCGACGGCTCGCTGGAGCGGGACATGATTGATGAAATTTCCCGTTACCAGCTGAATATGTCCCGCACGGACGAAATTGTCATCATGAACACATATTTCTGATTAACCGAAATCTGGTTAATTTAACATTTGTGATTTATTCACAGCATCTTAGCGTGAATATGTGCCATGCGTTTAAAGCATTGCTGCATGGCATTTTCTTGCATATGGTACGCGCCAATCTATCCATTCAAACGGCAACTCAGGGAGGGATGAATGGCGCCGCGAAAACCAGCGACCGTATCCGGCCGCAAGACCACGGCAAAGGCTGCAACCGAATTCACCGGCAAGAACAGCCCGGACTTCTCGAAGGAAGACGAACTTCACGCCTATCGTGAAATGCTGCTCATCCGCCGTTTCGAGGAAAAGGCCGGCCAGCTCTATGGCATGGGCTTCATCGGTGGTTTCTGTCACCTCTACATTGGCCAGGAGGCCGTCGTGGTCGGCATGCAGATGTCGCAGAAGGAAGGTGATCAGGTCATCACCGCCTATCGTGACCATGGCCACATGCTGGCTCTCGGCATGAGCGCCCGTGGCGTCATGGCCGAGCTGACCGGCCGCAAGGGCGGCCTGTCGAAGGGCAAGGGCGGCTCCATGCACATGTTCTCCAAGGAGAAACATTTCTATGGCGGCCACGGCATCGTCGGCGCACAGGTTTCGCTTGGAACCGGTCTTGCCTTCGCCAACCGTTATCGTGGCAACGACAATGTTTCCGTGACCTACTTCGGTGATGGCGCTGCCAACCAGGGCCAGGTCTATGAGAGCTTCAACATGGCTGCTCTCTGGAAACTGCCGATCATCTATATCGTTGAAAACAACCGTTATGCGATGGGCACCTCGACCGCCCGCGCCACCGCACAGTCGAATTATTCGCTGCGCGGCCAGTCTTTCGGCATTCCCGGCATCCAGGTGGATGGCATGGATGTGCGCGCCGTCAAGGCCGCCGCCGACCAGGCACTGGAATATTGCCGCTCCGGCAAGGGGCCGATCATTCTTGAAATGCTGACCTACCGTTACCGTGGTCACTCCATGTCCGACCCGGCGAAATACCGTTCCAAGGACGAAGTGCAGAAGATGCGCTCCGAACACGACCCGATCGAGCAGGTCAAGGCACGGCTTCTGGAGCAGGGCTGGGCAAGCGAAGACGAACTCAAGGCCATCGACAAGGATGTCCGTGATATCGTCGCCGACAGCGCCGACTTTGCCCAGAACGACCCAGAGCCGGATGCGTCCGAGCTTTACACCGACATTCTGCTCTGATCGGGAAAGGGAACCCCATGCCAGTAGAAATTCTTATGCCCGCCCTTTCCCCGACCATGGAGGAAGGCACGCTTTCCAAATGGCTTAAAAAGGAAGGCGACAAGGTCACATCAGGCGACGTGATTGCCGAAATCGAGACCGACAAGGCGACCATGGAAGTGGAAGCCGTGGATGAAGGTATCATCGGCAAGTTGCTGATTGATGCCGGCACCGAAGGCGTCAAGGTCAACACGGCGATTGCCGTACTCCTTCAGGAAGGCGAAAGCGCCGACGACATCTCTTCTTCCGCCAAGAAGGAAGAGCCGAAGGCTGAAGCCGCAAATTCCGGTTCTGATGCCGCCGGCGGCAAGACCCGGGAAGCTGCTGAAGAGCCGAGCGCTGCCAAGGAAGCCGCCAAGGTTCCGGCAGCCCCGAAGATCGATGTCGCAGCCGATCCGGATATCCCGGAAGGTACGGAAATGGTGATGACGACGGTGCGTGAAGCACTGCGCGACGCCATGGCCGAAGAGATGCGCGCCGACGAAAAGGTTTTCGTCATGGGTGAAGAAGTCGCCGAATATCAGGGCGCCTACAAGATCACCCAGGGCCTGCTGCAGGAATTCGGTGAGCGCCGCGTCATCGACACCCCGATCACCGAGCATGGTTTTGCCGGTATCGGCGTCGGCGCTGCGATGACGGGCCTGCGACCCATCGTCGAATTCATGACCTTCAACTTCGCCATGCAGGCGATCGACCAGATCGTCAACTCGGCGGCCAAGACGCTTTATATGTCGGGTGGCCAGATGGGCGCGCCGATGGTGTTCCGTGGTCCGTCCGGTGCTGCTGCCCGCGTTGGCGCGCAGCATTCGCAATGTTACGCCGCATGGTACAGCCATATTCCGGGCCTCAAGGTCGTCATGCCCTACACGGCAGCCGACGCCAAGGGCCTGCTGAAAGCAGCTATCCGCGATCCGAACCCGGTCATTTTCCTGGAAAATGAAATTCTCTACGGTCAGAGCTTCGAAGTGCCGAAGCTCGATGATTTCGTGCTGCCGATCGGCAAGGCGCGCATTCACCGCAAGGGCAAGGATGCGACCATCGTTTCCTTCGGCATCGGCATGACCTATGCGATCAAGGCGGTTGCGGAACTCGAAAAGCTCGGCATCGATGTCGAACTGATCGACCTGCGCACCATCCGTCCGATGGATCTGCCCACGGTCATCGAATCGGTCAAGAAGACCGGCCGTCTGGTCACGGTGGAAGAAGGCTTCCCGCAGTCATCGGTCGGTGACTTCATTGCCAACCAGGTCATGCGCGCCGCTTTCGATTATCTCGATGCGCCAATCCTGACGATTGCCGGCAAGGACGTTCCGATGCCTTACGCGGCAAACCTCGAAAAGCTGGCTCTGCCCAACGTCGATGAAGTTGTTCAGGCCGTCAAAACCGTCTGCTACAAATAAGGGGAGATGATTTTGAGTGTCATAAAACAAATCCTCCCGGCAACCGAAAATTGGTACCGTGTTTTAGGTACCAAAGACGCGCCTTTGTTCGAGCGGGTAATCTTCTGGGCCGTCGTCAACGACGGTGATGGCGATGTTGTCGCCGGTGTTCCGCGTGAGGATATCGGCGTTATCGGTGCAGTCGGCGAATGGCTCGTCGACGTTGCCGGATACATCGAGATTACACCGTCACAGGTGGATTGGCTCATGGAACATCCTGAAGACCTGGAAGATTTTAATCTCGTTTGGGGGGAGGCCTAGTCATGCCTATCAACATCACCATGCCTGCCCTTTCTCCCACCATGGAAGAGGGCAATCTGGCCAAGTGGCTGGTCAAGGAAGGCGACAAGGTCGCACCCGGTGACGTGATCGCCGAGATCGAGACCGACAAGGCGACCATGGAAGTGGAAGCCGTGGACGAAGGCACGGTTGCCAAGCTGGTTGTTCCGGCCGGCACCGAAGCCGTCAAGGTCAACGCCCTGATCGCCATCCTCGCCGCCGAAGGCGAGGACGTGGCCGAGGCGGCAAAGGGCGGCGATGCCGCTCCTGCCAAGGCGGAAGCAAAGGCCGAAGCACCGAAGCAGGAAGCCGTTAAGGCCGAAGCGCCGAAGGAAGAAGCAGTACCTGCCAAGGCTGAAAAGCCGGCCGCCGATCAGGCGCCCGCGTCCTCCACGCCGGCGCCGGTTGCAAAGTCCGGTGAGCGTATCTTTGCTTCGCCGCTTGCTCGCCGTCTCGCCAAGGAAGCCGGTCTCGACCTCTCGGCCGTCTCCGGTTCCGGCCCGCATGGCCGCATCATCAAGACCGACGTGGAAAAGGCTGCCGCTTCCGGCGGTGCAAAGGCTGCTCCGGCCGCCGCGGCATCCGCAGGCACACGGGCTCCGGCCCTTGCCAAGGGTCAGTCGGACGAAGCGGTTCTCAAGCTGTTCGAACAGGGCTCCTACGAGCTTGTGCCGCATGACGGCATGCGCAAGGTCATCGCCAAGCGTCTGGTCGAATCCAAGCAGACGGTTCCGCACTTCTACGTCTCCGTGGATTGCGAACTGGATACGCTTCTGGCGCTCCGCGCCCAGCTTAACGCGGCTGCCCCCGAAAAGGACGGCAAGCCCGCCTACAAGCTGTCGGTCAACGACATGGTCATCAAGGCGCTGGCTCTTTCGCTGCGTGATGTACCTGACGCCAACGTCTCCTGGACGGAAAGCGCCATGGTCAAGCACAAGCATTCGGATGTCGGCGTTGCCGTTTCCATTCCGGGTGGCCTGATCACGCCGATCATCCGCAAGGCGGAAGAAAAGTCGCTCTCCACCATCTCCAACGAGATGAAGGACTACGGCAAGCGCGCGAAAGAGCGCAAGCTGAAGCCCGAGGAGTATCAGGGCGGCACGACCGCCGTGTCCAATATGGGCATGATGGGCGTCAAGAGCTTCTCTGCCGTTATCAACCCGCCGCATGCCACCATTCTGGCGGTCGGCGCGGGCGAACAGCGGGCAGTCGTGAAGAACGGCGAGATCAAGATCGCCAACGTCATGACGGTCACGCTTTCCACCGACCACCGCTGCGTCGATGGCGCGCTCGGAGCCGAGCTGATCGGCGCCTTCAAGCGCTACATCGAAAACCCGATGGGCATGCTGGTTTGATCGGAGAGTAACATGGTGAAGTCGGTCCTCTGCTTTGGCGATTCCCTGACCTGGGGATCAAATGCGGAAACGGGTGGCCGGCACAGCCATGACGATCTTTGGCCGAGCGTCCTGCAAAAGGCGCTCGGGCCTGAGGTGCATGTGATCCATGAAGGTCTGGGTGGCCGTACCACCGCCTATGACGACCACACCGCCGATTGCGACCGCAATGGCGCGAGATTACTGCCGACGCTGCTGCACAGCCATGCGCCGCTTGATCTCGTCATCATCATGCTCGGCACCAACGACCTGAAGCCGGCGATCCATGGTTCGGCCATTGTCGCCATGAAGGGTGTGGAGCGGCTGGTGAAACTCACGCGCAACCACGTCTGGCAGGTGCCGGACTGGGAAGCGCCTGACGTTCTGATCGTCGCGCCGCCGCAATTATGCGAAACGGCCAATCCGTTCATGGGCGCGATCTTTCGCGATGCTATCGATGAATCGGCGATGCTGGCTTCCGTCTACAGGGACCTTGCCGACGAACTCGATTGCGGCTTTTTCGATGCCGGGTCGGTTGCCCGCACGACGCCGGTGGATGGCGTTCATCTCGATGCTGAAAACACGCGGGCCATCGGCCGTGGGCTGGAGCCCGTCGTCCGTATGATGCTCGGACTTTGACAATAATTCCGTTTCGGAACGGCGTGCCGTCATCCGAATTAAGACAAGGCAGGATTTCCAATGGCTCAATCTTATGACGTCATCATCATCGGTTCGGGACCGGGCGGTTATATTGCCGCGATCCGCGCCGCCCAGCTCGGCATGAAGGTCGCCGTTGTCGAGCGCGAGCACCTTGCCGGCATCTGCTCCAACTGGGGCTGCATTCCCACCAAGGCTCTGCTGCGTACCGCCGATGTCATGCACACCGCCACCCACGCCAAGGATTATGGCCTGACGCTGGAAGGTTCGATCAAGCCGGACGTGAAGGCAATCGTCGCCCGCTCGCGCGGCATCGCCGCTCGCATGAACAATGGCGTCGGTTTCCTGTTCAAGAAGAACAAGGTCGATATCATCTGGGGTGAAGCCAAGATCACCAAGCCGGGTGAAATCGTCGTTGGCAAGTCCACCAAGCCGGTGGTTCAGCCGCAGGGTCCGGTTCCGAAGAACACGCAGGGCGAGGGCACTTACACTGCCAAGCACATCATCGTCGCCACAGGCGCCCGCCCGCGCGCGCTGCCCGGCATCGAGCCGGATGGCAAGCTGATCTGGACTTATTTCGAGGCGATGAAGCCGGAAGAGCTGCCGAAGTCGCTGCTCGTCATGGGTTCGGGCGCCATCGGCATCGAATTCGCCAGCTTCTACCGCACCATGGGCGTTGACGTCACCGTCGTCGAAATCATGAGCCAGGTCATGCCGGTCGAAGATGCGGAAATCTCCGCCTTCGCCAAGAAGCAGCTGGAAAAGCAGGGTATCAAGATTCATCTGGAAACCAAGGTTTCCAAGGTCGAGAAGGCTGCAAACTCTGTCACTGCGACGCTGGAGAAGAAGGACGGTTCTTCCGAGAAGATCACCGCCGACCGGATGATTTCCGCCGTTGGCGTCGTGGCGAATGTCGAAGGCATCGGCCTTGAGGCCGTTGGCGTGAAGACCGATCGCGGCTTCATCGTCATCGACGGTTACGGCAAGACCAACGTGCCTGGCATCTACGCCATCGGCGATGTCGCCGGCCCGCCGCTGCTCGCCCACAAGGCCGAACATGAGGCCGTCATCTGCGTCGAAAAGATTGCCGGTCTGCCGAATGTCCACCCGATGGACAAGCTCAAGATCCCCGGCTGCACCTATTGCAACCCACAGGTCGCCTCTGTCGGCCTCACCGAAGCCAAGGCCAAGGAACAGGGCCGTGACATCCGCGTCGGCCGCTTCTCCTTTGCGGCAAACGGCAAGGCCGTTGCGCTTGGCGAGGACCAGGGCATGGTCAAGACCATCTTCGACAAGAAGACCGGTGAGCTGCTTGGCGCGCATATGGTGGGTGCGGAAGTCACTGAACTCATTCAGGGCTTCGTCGTCGCCATGAATCTCGAGACGACCGAGGAAGATTTGATGCACACGATCTTCCCGCATCCGACCATTTCGGAATCGATGAAGGAAAGCGTGCTCGACGCCTATGGGCGTGTGCTGAACGCATAAGTGCCGCGTGATGCCCGGCATTGTCTAACCTTGCCGGGTGTCCCATATGTCTCAACGCCGGTTCCTCAAGGGAACTGTTCTTCAGGGAGCGTGGGAATGGAAAGTGTAGGCTGGATTGCAGCAATCATCATCGGCGGTCTCGCCGGCTGGCTTGCGGGCAAGCTCATGGACATGCGCTTCGGCATCTTCATGAACATCATTCTCGGCATTGTCGGCTCGGTTGTCGCCGTCGCCGTCCTTCGCACTCTTGATGTCTTCGTGCAGGACAGCAGGCTCGGTTATTTCGTCACGTCTTTCCTCGGTGCCAGCCTTTTGTTGTTCCTGGCAAAGCTGGTACGGCGCTGAAAACGCTTCGTGACCGGAAGGGGCTTACGCTTTTTCTGGAATTGTTCTAAAGCATCCGGCCAACAGGTGTTTAGATCGCCACAGGCGATGGAAGCAGGTTTTAAATGGTCACTATTCTCGACAGAACGTCGTCCGACGAAAAGCGTATCCGCCATCCGGAAAAGGCGCATCGGCCCGATACCGAGGTCATGCGCAAGCCGGAATGGATCCGCGTCAAGGCGCCGACCTCCAAGGGCTATCACGAGACGCGCGAACTGGTGCGCAGCCACAAGCTGGTAACGGTGTGCGAGGAAGCCGGCTGTCCGAATATCGGCGAATGCTGGGACAAGAAACACGCGACCTTCATGATCATGGGTGAAATCTGCACCCGCGCCTGCGCCTTCTGCAACGTCGCGACCGGCAAGCCCAACGCGCTTGACATGGACGAGCCTGAGAATGTCGCCAAGGCCGTCAAGCAGATGGGCCTTTCGCACGTCGTCATCACCTCGGTAGACCGTGACGATCTCGCCGACGGCGGTGCTGAACATTTCGAAAAGGTCATCTGGGCGATCCGTGCTGCGTCTCCAAACACGACCATCGAAATCCTCACACCCGACTTCCTGAAGAAGCCCGGTGCGCTGGAGCGTGTCGTGGCCGCCAAGCCCGATGTCTTCAATCACAATATGGAAACCGTTCCGGGCAATTATTTGACGGTCCGCCCCGGTGCGCGCTACTTCCATTCCGTGCGCCTCCTGCAGCGCGTCAAGGAACTGGACCCCACCATGTTCACCAAGTCGGGCATCATGGTTGGCCTCGGTGAAGAGCGTAACGAAGTGCTGCAGCTGATGGACGATCTGCGCAGCGCCGACGTGGACTTCCTGACCATCGGCCAGTACCTGCAGCCGACCCGCAAGCACCACAAGGTCGAGGCCTTCGTGACGCCGGAAGAGTTCAAGTCCTACGAAACCGTTGCCTATACCAAGGGCTTCCTGATGGTCTCCTCCAGCCCGCTGACGCGGTCGTCGCATCATGCCGGCGACGATTTCGAGCGCCTGCGCGCAGCCCGCGAGAAGAAGCTGCTGGCGGCTGCGGAGTAAGCAGCGGTAGGCCCAAAAGGGGCGCAATCTCTCTCCCTCGTCATCCTCGCCCTTGAGGCGAGGATCCATTGGCGACCGAAAAGGTGGATCCTCGGGTCAAGCCCGAGGACGACGTCGAGTGGCGCGCGCTCGTCAGGAAACTTGGCTGCCTGGTTTAGCTTGCCTCGCTTACACCACAACCTTCTCTGGCCTATGCGCCCGCATGCACAGCACGACGCTCAACACCACCGAACAGATCGCCACGATCTCGACAATGGTCGGCCCGCGTCCTTCCCATAAAAACCCGTAAAGCAGCGCAAACAGCGTCTCGAACAGGATCATCTGCCCCACCAGGGTGAGTGGCAGCATGCGGCTCATGCGGTTCCAGAATGCATTTCCGAGAATGGAGGCGGTGAAACCGAGGCCAGCGGCGATGGCGGCGAAATGCAGCCAGTCTCCCGTATCGTGGCTTTCTCCGCCAAAGCCGAAGGCCGGAATGGCGAGCAGCAGCGCAAGCCCGCCGGTCACGACACCGGTCATCATGTTCCAGTCATCGGCGCTGACATCGTGAAGACGCGAAAGCCAGCGGGCATTGCCGACAGCAAAGGCCGTCCATGAGGCCAGTGCCCCGAGCGCACAGGCAAGCCCGATGACGCGGGACACATCCAGCCCCGCATCGTTTTCCGTCAGCGACTGCCAGGAAATGCCGATAATGCCGATTGCGCCGAAGGCAAGCGATGGCCACAGCCGCTTCAGCGACACCGCGCCATGATCGCGACTGCCGATAATGGTAACGGCGACGGGCAGGAAGCCGATGATGATCGAAGTGAAAGCAACGCCGCTCAGCTTCACCGCCGTTGATATGAAGACATAATAGGCGATATTGCCGATCATGCTCAGCCAGCCGAGCGCAAACCATTCCCGCGCGCCGAAATGCGCCGATACCCGTTTCAGGCGCGGCCCGATGATGATGAGGGAAATCAGCCCATAGGTGAGATAACGCGCCGTCGATAATTGCAGGGCCGAAAAATCAGGCACGAGTTTCGGAGCGAGAAATATGCCACCCCAGAGTGCGCCTGCCAGCACGCCGTAAAAAACACCGAGACCCGTTTTGTTGTTCATGTCATGTCACATCCACATTCACATTTGCCTGCGATGTGCCACAGGCCTTTGCGGCTGTCTTGACAAAAACTCCTGAGGATTTATCCGCCGCTCTGATTGGGGGGCAGAGGGTTGTCTGTTTATAGTGGGCGGAGGGCGCGTGTGGTTTACCCCCCTCTGCCCTGCCGGGCATCTCCCCCACAAGGGGGAGATCGATCTGTGGCAACGTCTCGCCCATCTTGACGTTCGAGAATGAGGCGGCGGGAGTACGTCTTGCCGATCTCCCTCCTTGTGGGGGAGATGCCCGGCAGGGCAGAGGGGGGTAAACCACGCCCACCTCGATCCGCTATGAGCTGACAACCTCCTGAAAGCTCAAATCTAATGAATGCCGCGGTTCCGGCGATAGGATGCCGGCGTTTCACCCACCGCATTGCGCATGGCGCGGGTCAGCGCCGTCTGGTCGGAAAAACCGGCCCTGAGCGCGATTTCGGCAATCGGCAGGCTGGATTGGCTGAGGAGCGTGCAAACCTTGTCCATCCGCAATCCGGCAAGCCAGCGGTGAGGTGGGAGACCGAATTCTTCGAGAAACAGCGCGTGCAGGCGGCTGTCGCTGATCGTCACGCAGGCCGCCAGCATGTCGATCGTCCAGGGAAAGAACGGCTCCGCTCCGACAACTGCGCTGAGTTTGCGCAGGCGCTGGCGAATATCGGCTTTTTCAGGCGCGAGGCTGTCCACCAGCAGCGGCGCCCAGAGACCGGCGATATCGTCGCGCCGGCCGTCGGTTTTGATGAGGCCGCGCATATAGGCGATCAATTGCCGTGTATCGGGCGCAATATCGAGAAACGGCACGCGGGCAAATCTCTCCAGCGTCTGTTCGGAAACGGCACTTTCATCGATATCCACCACCAGCGAATGGTTTATCGCCGTCGCTTCCTGCGTATGCGGTGCATCACGGTGGATGAAGACGCCGCGTCCGGTCGACAGTTCGTCCTGCCGTCCGCCCACATCGATCCGCAGGCAGCCGGAGACTGGAAGAACGATCTGCACGAAACCGTGCCGTTCCCTAGGTCTTTCCTGCCGGTAGGTTCTGATATCTGCCGATGCGACTGTCATGACGCTGTCGTTTCCATTGTGCAAAGAAATGGCCGCCTCGAAAAAAGCGGCCAGTTTCATTGTCTGATTATGACATTGTCTTGAAGGTTGGGCCAGCCGGCTTTATCGGTGGGCCATACGAAACGGCAATTAACAGTCTTCCTTGGCGGTCGATTCGCCGCGTTTGCGCTTGCGCAGAACCGGCTTGTTCTCTCTCGCCTCGCATTTTGCAACGTCGATAAGGTAGGCAAGCACGGGCATGCCGTTCATCGATGCGAGTTGCTTGGCGGATTCGAGAAGGTTGATGATGTTGGAAAAATCGTCCATCGGCTCACTCAGTGGCTCAAAGCGGTTATGTGTCGGGTCTGAACCCAAAGATGAATACGCGTGGGAAAAACGGGAGCGCCCGGCGCGTTTGCATCCAGTGGGTGTAATATTAGTGGCAAATAAATAGCAATCCCTATGAGGGGGTTGCAATAGTCAATTTTCCGTAACTGCCATGCGCAACGACAATATCGCTTGAATGCGGGTGTCCGTGCGTCAGGCAATTTTCCGGTCATGACGAGGGCATAGGATGCCGAACTATCTCGAGACAGTGGAAGACGCGGCTGCAATCATCGTTCGGGCGCAGCGCATCATGGTCGTTGGTTGCTCCGGGGGCGGCAAGTCGACGCTCTCGCAGAAACTCGCGCGCAAATTCGGGCTTCGTTATATCTCCATGGATCGCGAAATTTTCTGGCTGCCCGGCTGGCAGTTGCGCCCGCGCGAAGAGCAGCGGCAGAGGATAGCCGCCATGGTTATGGAGGAGCGCTGGTTGATGGATGGCAGCAATCCGTCGTCGTTTGATATGCGCATGCCGCGCTCTCACATCGTGCTCTGGGTGAGAATGCCGCGCTGGCTCTGCCTGTGGGGCGCCGTCAGCCGGGCGATCAAGGGTTATGGCAAGGCACGGCCGGAAATGGCGGAGGGATGTCCTGAAAGGATAGACGCCGATTTCCTGCGTTATATCTGGAACTTCGAGCGCCGCCATACTCCGATTTTCGAGCAGAATTTCGCTCTTTATGGTCAGGATGTGCCGGTATTCCAGCTGAAAAGCCGAAAACAGTTTCGCCGCCTTCTTGATCTTCTTGTTATCGGCGATTAACTGCCGCTTATGCCCCAGTTCGAAACGCATCGCCACGTCAAACACTCACCCGACCGCATGTACGACCTTGTCGCCGATGTGGAGAAATATCCGCAGTTTCTGCCCCTTTGCGAAGGGCTAACCGTTCGCTCGCGCAAGGAGCGGGATGGCAAGGTGCTGCTGGTGGCAGATATGACGGTGGGCTACAAGGCCATTCGCGAGACCTTCACCACGCAGGTGCTGCTGAACCCGGCCGAGCGCGCCATCGATGTAAAATATATTGATGGGCCGTTTAAATATCTCGACAATCGCTGGCGTTTCGAAGAATCGAAAGATGGTGGCTCGGCCATTCATTTCTTCATCGATTATGAATTCAAGAGCCGGTTGCTCGGCGCCGTCATGGGGTCGATGTTTGATCGGGCCTTCCGCATGTTCGCCGAAGCCTTCGAGACCCGCGCTGACAAGATTTACGCCGACCCGGCCTGATTGAGGGCGACAAGCATCTCAAGTGCGGTTCTGACGGTTGCCAGCCGGATTTCGGTGCGGCCGATCTCGCCGTAACGCATTTCATGATGCAGGATTTTGCCGCTGCGTGCCTTGGCGGCCAGATGCACCAGGCCAACGGGTTTGTCGGGGGAACCGCCTCCAGGGCCGGCAATGCCGGTCACGGCCACGGCAAAATCCGCACCCGAGCGGAACAGTGCGCCATGCGCCATCTGCAGCGCCGTCTGCCGGGATACCGCGCCGAATGTGGCGAGCGTGCCAGTGCCAACCCCCAGCATGTCCATCTTGGCCTGGTTCGTATAGGTGACGAAACCGCGATCAACGACGGCGGAAGAGCCGGCAATTTCGGTCAGCGAACCGGCGATCAGGCCGCCCGTGCAGCTTTCGGCGGTCGAGACCATGAAGCCACGGGCGGTGAAATCGGTAATGATCCGCTGCGCCAGTTCTTCTATGTCACCGGGAAAAAGGCTCATAGTGGTCTGCCCCTGTAAACGACGGTGGCGGTGGCGATGGCCGCAATGCCTTCCCGGCGGCCGACAAAGCCGATGGTTTCATTGGTTGTCGCCTTCACCGAGCAGCGCTCCAGCGCAATCCCGAGCATGTCCGAGAGCGCTTCGCGCATGGCCTGGCGGTGCGGGCCGATGCGCGGCGCTTCGGCGATCAGTGAGACATCGGCATTCATGATCGTGCCGCCATTGTCGCGCACCACCTTGGCCGCATGTTCGAGGAAGATGCGTGAGGCTGCACCCTTCCATTGCGGATCGGATGGTGGGAAGTGATCGCCGATATCGCCCGCACCACAGGTGGCGAGCAGCGCGTCCGTCAACGCATGCAGCGCCACATCGGCATCCGAATGGCCTTTGAGTCTCTGGTCGTGTTCAATGAACACGCCGCAAAGCGTCACGCCATCGCCGGCCTCCAGCTGATGCACGTCGTAGCCATTGCCGGTGCGCACGTCGGGCAATGCGTGAGAGAGCTTTTCATCGGCCATGGTGATATCCCGCTTGAGAGTGAGTTTGACATTGTCGACCGAACCTTCGGTCAGCGTCACCGGCAGTCCCGCCCATTCGGCAATCGACGCATCGTCGGTAAAATCGGTCTTTCCCGAAGCGGCAGCGGCGCGGTGTGCGGCGAGAATATCGTTGAAGGCGAAGCTCTGCGGCGTCTGCGCCGCATAAAGTCCCTGCCGGGAAACCGTTTCCACGACACGATCATCTGACCCGCGCTTCAGCGTATCGGTGACGGGCAGGGCGGGCAGAACGCCGACAGCACCTTCCTGGTGCAGCGTCACGATACGCTCCAGCATCTCGGCGGCGACGAAAGGCCGCACCGCATCATGGATCATAACATGGCTCAGATCGTGCGAGGAAAGCACCTCAAGCCCGGCCAGCACCGATTGCTGGCGCGTTCCGCCGCCGGTCACAGTGATGATCCGCTCGCCGGCATCAACCCGCTCAAGGATCGGTGACAGCAGTGCGGCATCGTCGGCATGGCTGACGATCACGATCGGGCAGGTGCCGGCCCAGTCAAGAAAGGTCGACAATGTATGCTCGATCACGGCCTTGCCGCCGATCGGGCGATATTGTTTTGGCCCCTCCTCGGGGGAGCCTGCCCTTTCACCGCGTCCGGCGGCGACGATGACGATGCCGAGTTTCATAGTACTTTCCTGCATTGGTCATATGCTTTGCGCGCAACCCTTAGCGGTTGACAGTCCTGCTCTAGCGTTTCAAAACCGGGATGGCCAGCCCGATAAGACGCGCATTCATCCTGCACGCCGCAGGATCGTCTGTCATTGCGCGTCGCAACCTGCACAAATTGCCACCGACCGCAAAACAGGCAGGCAGCCGCCCCGCAAATAAAAGGTGCAACCTTCTAAAAGTGCTTGGCAACTGCGCAAACACTGTCTAAAAATAATGCAAATAACCCTTCTGCATGAAAGATCATCAGTTGTCCCTTCCGGAATTGTCAGAACCGTTCAGCATCGGCTCAGTAACGATCCGTAATCGTGCGGTGCTGGCGCCCATGTCTGGCGTGACGGATCTGCCGTTCCGACAGCTTGCCTGGCGTTTTGGCGCGGGTCTGGTCGTGACGGAAATGGTCGCCAGCCGCGAACTCGTCGCCAACAGGGGTGAATCCTGGGCGCGGCTGAAAAATGCCGGCATGGTTCCGCATATGGTGCAGCTTGCCGGGCGCGAGGCGCATTTCATGGCGGAAGCCGCCAGGATTGCCGCGGATAACGGCGCCGGCATCATCGATATCAACATGGGTTGCCCGGCCAAGAAGGTGACGGGCGGTTATTCCGGCTCGGCGCTGATGCGCGATCCCGATCATGCGCTCTCGCTTATCGAGGCGACGGTTGGCGCGGTCGATGTGCCCGTCACGCTGAAGATGCGGCTCGGCTGGGACGAAAACACCATCAACGCGCCTGAGATTGCCCGCCGCGCCGAAGCGGCAGGGGTTCAGCTCATCACCATTCACGGCCGCACCCGCATGCAGTTTTATGAGGGGCATGCGGACTGGGATGCCATCCGCGCAGTGCGGGAGGTGATTTCAGTGCCGCTGATCGCCAATGGCGATGTCGAGACCGCTGATGATGCGCGGGAAATTCTCCATCGTTCCGGTGCGGATGCCGTCATGGTCGGTCGCGGTGCGCAGGGCCAGCCCTGGCTGCCGGCGGTACTGGCCGGACACGCCGCGCCGCAACGCGCCGAAATCGCTGATATCGCCGTCGAGCATTACGAGATGATGCTGGAATTTTACGGAAGGGAAGCCGGTCTGCGGCATGCCCGCAAACATCTGGGTTGGTATCTCGACCGTTTTGCGCCTGAGTTTACCGCGCCCGACAAGGCTAAAATCATGACATCGCGTGAGACGGCGGAAGTGGCGGATCTGCTGCGCTCCGCCCTTTGCGAAAATGCGGGCGAAGAAGCCGCAAGGAAGGCCGCATGAGCGCCGACAAACACAGCCCGGCAGATGCAAACCCGCTCGCCATGGCGGTTCTGAACGCGGTGCAGAACCCCGTCATCCTGGTGGATGCCGATGGTTTTATCGCCTTCGCCAATTGGGAAGCCGAAGCCTTTTTCGGGGCGAGCGCCTCCCATCTTGCCCGCTACCGCGTCTCCACTTTCATTCCCTTTGGCAGCCCGCTTCTGGCGCTGATCGATCAGGTGCGGGAACGTCGTGCGCCGGTCAATGAATATCGCGTTGACCTGAGTTCGCCGCGTCTCGGACAGGACAAGTTGGTCGACCTTTACGTCGCACCTGTCGTCAGCGAGCCGGGATCGGTCGTCGTCGTCTTTCAGGAGCGATCGATGGCCGACAAGATCGATCGGCAATTGACCCATCGCGCCGCGGCTCGTTCCGTCACCGGGCTCGCCTCGATGCTGGCGCATGAGATCAAGAATCCGCTTTCCGGTATTCGCGGCGCCGCCCAGCTGTTGGAGACCTCGGTTGCCGACGAGGACCGGGCGCTGACGCGGCTGATCTGCGACGAGACCGACCGCATCGTCTCGCTGGTCGATCGCATGGAGGTATTTTCCGATGAGCGGCCGGTGGACCGCGTGCCGGTCAACATCCATTCAGTGCTCGATCATGTGAAGGCCATCGCCAAGGCCGGCTTTGCCCGCAACATCAAGATTTCCGAAAATTATGACCCTTCGCTGCCGCCTGTCTATGCCAATCGCGACCAGCTTGTGCAGGTGTTTCTCAATCTGGTGAAGAATGCGGCGGAAGCCGTGGGCAACCAGCCGGATGGCGAGATATTGCTGACCACCGCTTACCGTCCCGGCATGCGCCTTTCAGTCGCCGGCAGCCGTGAGCGCATCTCGCTGCCGCTCGAATTCTGCGTGCATGATAATGGTCCGGGCGTCCCGGCCGATCTTTTGCCGCATCTTTTCGATCCTTTCATTACCACCAAGACGAATGGTTCGGGCCTTGGGCTGGCACTTGTTGCCAAGCTGATCGGCGCGCATGGCGGCATCGTTGAATGTGACAGCCAGAACCACCGCACGACTTTCCGCGTATTGTTGCCCGTCTCGCCGGAAATGGCGCTCGACGACAGCTCTTTGCCGAACACGACAGGAAATGACCCATGACAGCTACGATCCTCGTCGCCGATGATGATGCCGCGATCCGCACGGTTCTGAACCAGGCGCTCAGCCGCGCCGGTTACGATGTGCGCATCACTTCCAATGCCGCAACGCTATGGCGCTGGGTTTCGGCAGGTGAGGGCGATCTTGTCGTGACCGATGTCGTGATGCCGGACGAAAACGCCTTTGATCTTCTGCCACGCATCAAGAAGGCCCGGCCGGACCTGCCGGTTCTGGTCATGAGCGCCCAGAACACTTTCATGACCGCCATCAAGGCCTCGGAAAAGGGCGCTTATGATTATCTGCCCAAGCCATTCGATCTGACGGAGCTGATTGCCATCATCGGCCGCGCGCTTTCTGAGCCCAAGCGCAAGCCGGCGAAGCTCGATGACGACATGCAGGACGGCATGCCGCTGGTTGGCCGCTCGGCAGCGATGCAGGAAATCTACCGTGTTCTCGCCCGCCTGATGCAGACTGACCTGACGCTGATGATCACGGGTGAGTCCGGGACGGGTAAGGAACTGGTGGCGCGGGCGCTGCATGATTATGGCAAGCGCCGCAACGGTCCCTTCGTCGCCATCAATATGGCAGCGATCCCGCGCGATCTCATCGAATCGGAACTGTTCGGCCATGAGAAGGGCGCCTTCACCGGCGCGCAGAACCGCTCGACTGGCCGTTTCGAACAGGCCGAGGGTGGCACGCTGTTCCTCGATGAAATCGGCGATATGCCCATGGATGCCCAGACGCGCCTGCTGCGTGTGCTGCAACAGGGCGAATATACGACGGTGGGTGGTCGCACGCCGATCCGCACCGATGTGCGCATCGTTGCCGCCACCAACAAGGATTTGAAACAGTCGATCAATCAGGGCCTCTTCCGCGAAGACCTTTATTATCGCCTGAATGTCGTGCCGCTGCGCCTGCCGCCGCTGCGTGACCGCGCCGAGGATATTCCCGATCTGGTGCGTCATTTCATCCAGACAGGCGAGAAGGAAGGCCTGGAAGGCAAGCGTTTCGAGAGCGAAGCCCTTGAGGTCATGAAGGCCTATGCCTGGCCGGGCAACGTGCGCGAGCTGGAAAACCTTATCCGCCGGCTGATGGCGCTTTATCCGCAGGAAGTCATCACTCGCGAGATCATCGAGCAGGAATTGCAGTCGGATGTTCCTGACAGCCCGCTCGACAAGATGGCGGTCCGCACCGGCACGCTGAGCATTTCGCAGGCGGTAGAGGAGAATATGCGGGATTATTTTGCCAGCTTCGGCGACGGCCTGCCTCCTCCAGGCCTTTACGACCGCGTGCTGCGCGAACTCGAATATCCGCTGATTCTCGCTGCCCTGACGGCGACGCGTGGCAACCAGATCAAGGCCGCCGATCTCCTCGGCCTCAACCGCAATACGCTGCGCAAAAAGATCCGCGAGCTTGGCGTTTCGGTCTATCGCAGCTCCCGCCCGACCTGAGAATGTTGACAAGGCCGCACTTGTCGTTGCATTTTCGCCACATTGTGTTGCTTGGAAAACACTAGGAGGGAGAGAGATTCGCTGGTCTCAAGCGTTTCTCGCCTGACTTCAGGAATGTGGTGCTGGCTGGCCAGCGATTGGGAGTAGTGCATGCGGAAACCCGCCGCTGAACACGCCGTTGCCGATGAGGCAGCGGGCATGGTGGTTGCCGATCGCAGGATGTCTTTCGCTCTGCCGGGGCTGGTGCTCGCTGGCGTCGCCCTCGTTTGCGCCATCATCACACTCTTCGTGCTTCTCGGCGTCACGCCGATTGCGCCGACATCCAATGTCGTCATTGCCTCCGTCGTCATCAATTCGATCTTCGTGATCGGCCTGATCTTTTTGATCGGCCGCGAAATCAACCGTCTGCTGAAAGCGCGCAAAAAGGGCAGGGCGGCGGCCCGTCTGCATGTGCGCATCGTCGTGCTTTTCTCCATAGTGGCAATCACGCCGGCCGTGCTTGTCGCCATCTTCGCCAGTCTGACGCTGAATGTCGGTCTCGATCGCTGGTTTTCGCTTAGAACCCAGTCGATCGTCGATTCCTCCAGCAATATCGCTCAGGCCTATATGATGGAAAATGCCGGCTACCTTCAGGGACAGACCCTGTCGATGGCCACCGACCTTGATCGCAACCGCGCGCTTTTTTATCTCGACCGTACGGGCTTCGTCGATCTGATGACCCGTCAGGCCAAGGGCCGCGGCCTGCTTGGCGCGTTTCTGGTGCAGGAAGATGGCGACGCCGTCGCCCAGGCCAACATCAAGACGGAGAAACCGCTTCCTGCCATTCCGCACGATGCGTTGGAAAAGGCCGCCGCCGGCCAGCCGACCCTGATCCCGCCCGGCATTACCAACCTTGTCGGCGCCATCATCAAGCTTGAAGGCATCGAAGGCACTTTCCTCTACACCGTTCGCGCCGTCGATCCCAAGGTGATGGGCGCGATGCGGCTGATGGAGGAGAACCGCGCCGAATACAAGGCAATGGAGGCCGGTCGTGCGCCGCTGCAGATCGCCTTTGCCATTCTCTATCTCGGTTTTGCGTTGATCGTGCTTCTGGCCGCCATCTGGACCGCTATTGCGGTGGCCGACCGTATCGTGCGGCCGATCCGCCTGCTCATCAGTGCCGCAGACAGTGTCGCCACCGGCAACATGCATGTTCTGGTGCCCGTCCGCGCCGTGGATGGCGACGTCGGGCGCCTGTCGCGTACTTTCAACAAGATGGTCTCGGAACTGCGCAGCCAGCAGGAGCAGATCATCGAGGCCAAGGACGATATCGACGATCGCCGCCGCTTCATCGAGGCCGTATTGTCGGGCGTTACAGCCGCCGTCATCGGTGTTGACGAGAACCGCAAGATCACCATCGTCAATCCGTCGGGTGAAGAATTCCTGGCGCAGACCTCCGAGCAGCTGATCGGCGCGCAATTGTCGGAGATCGCGCCTGAGATCGAACAGGTGGTGACCGAGGCCAACACCTGGTCGCGCGGCAATTTCCGCAAGCAGATCAACATCATGCGACGCGGCAAGGAGCGGACACTCAATGTGCAGGTGACCCGCGAGGATGCCCGCGACAGCCGCGACAGCTACGTCATCACCCTCGACGACATCACCGATCTCGTCATCGCCCAGCGGTCCACCGCATGGTCGGATGTCGCGCGCCGTATCGCCCATGAAATCAAGAACCCGCTGACGCCGATCCAGCTTTCCGCCGAGCGCATCAAGCGTCGTTTCGGCAAGCAGATCGACGAAAGCGACCGCGCCGTTTTTGACCAGTGTACGGACACCATCGTCCGGCAGGTCGGTGATATCGGCCGGATGGTGGATGAATTCTCGGCTTTCGCACGCATGCCGAAGCCGACGAAGGAAAAGTCGGACCTGCGTTCGATCCTGAAGGACGCGGCCTTCCTGCGGGAAATCAGCGCCGCCGACACGAAATTCTCCACCGAACTGGGCGATGTCGCGCTGGAGGGCATGTTTGATGCCCGCATGCTGGGACAGGCGTTCGGCAATCTCATCAAGAATGCAACGGAAGCCATCGAGGCGGTGGAAGGCGAAAAGCGGCCGGGGAAAATCCTCGTGCGCGCCTCTTTCGACGAGGCCAATTCCCGTTTCGTGGCTGACATCATCGACAATGGCCGCGGCCTTCCCGTCGAGAACCGTCATCGCATTCTCGAACCCTATATGACGATGCGCGACAAGGGCACCGGTCTCGGCCTCGCCATCGTCAAGAAGATCATCGAAGAGCATGGCGGGTATCTGGAACTCCACGATGCCCCGCCGGAGTTCGATCACGGCCACGGCGCCATGATCAGAGTGCTGCTGCCCTATATCGAGGCGGTCGGCGGCGAAAATAACAAGGAAGCAGCATATGGCGTCTGATATTCTGGTCGTGGATGACGAGGCGGATATTCGCGAAATCGTGGCGGGCATTTTGTCCGACGAGGGCCACGAAACCCGCATGGCCTTCGACAGCGACAGTGCGCTGGCCGCGATTTCGGAGCGCGTGCCGCGCCTGATCTTCCTCGATATCTGGATGCAGGGCTCGAAGCTCGACGGTCTGGCGCTGCTCGACGAGATCAAGAGCCGCCATCCCGAAATTCCTGTCGTCATGATTTCCGGTCACGGCAATATTGAAACCGCCGTTAACGCCATCAAGCGCGGCGCTTTCGATTTCATCGAAAAGCCGTTCAAGGCTGACCGCCTTATCTTGATCGCCGAGCGGGCGCTGGAGAACTCCAAGCTGAAGCGCGAGGTTCAGGAACTCAAGAAGCGCACGGGTGACGCGGTTGAACTCGTCGGCGCTTCCCTTGCGGTTTCGCAGCTTCGTCAGACCATCGACAGGGTTGCACCCACCAACAGCCGCATCATGATCCTTGGCCCCTCCGGTTCCGGCAAGGAACTGGTGGCGCGCATGGTGCACAAGAAGTCCTCACGCGCCACCGGGCCTTTCGTGGCGTTGAATGCCGCGACGATCACGCCGGACCGCATGGAAATCGCACTCTTCGGCACCGAAGGCTTGCCCGGCCAGCCACGCAAGGTCGGCGCGCTGGAAGAGGCACATCGCGGCGTTCTTTATCTCGACGAAGTCGGTGAAATGCCGCGTGAAACCCAGAACAAGATTCTGCGCGTGCTGGTTGACCAGCAGTTCGAGCGCGTCGGAGGCGGCAAACGGGTGAAGGTGGATGTGCGCATCATTTCCTCGACCGCCCATCACCTCGAAAGCCTGATCGCCGAAGGCCAGTTCCGCGAGGATCTTTACCATCGCCTTGCCGTCGTGCCCGTGAAGGTGCCGGCTCTGTCCGAACGGCGCGAGGATATTCCTTTCCTCGTCGACATGTTCATGCGGCAGATTTCTGAGCAGGCCGGCATTCGTCCGCGCAAGATCGGCGACGACGCCATGGCCGTCCTGCAGACGCACGACTGGCCGGGCAATATTCGCCAGCTGCGCAACAATATCGAGCGACTAATGATTCTCGCGCGTCCCGAAGGCGGCGAAGCACCGATCTCGGCCGACATGCTGCCGTCAGATATCGGCGACATGCTGCCAAAGATTTCGGCGCAGGGAGACCAGCACATCATGACCCTGCCGCTGCGTGAAGCCCGTGAAATGTTCGAACGGGATTATCTGGTGGCCCAGATCAACCGTTTTGGCGGCAATATTTCGCGCACGGCAGAATTTGTTGGCATGGAAAGATCGGCACTGCATCGCAAACTGAAATCTCTCGGCGTATAAGGACAGAAGGCGCATTGCCGTAACCGATATTCCGTCAGAGAGACAGCATGAGAGTCATCATTTGCGGCGCAGGGCAGGTGGGTTACGGCATAGCCGAACAATTGTCGCGCGAGGATAACGAGGTATCGGTGATCGATACCGCCGCGCCGCTCATCTCCGCCATCACCGAGACGCTCGATGTGCGCGGTTATGTCGGCCACGGCGCGCATCCGGACATGCTGGCGAAAGCGGGCGCCGACCAGGCGGACATGATCATCGCCGTCACGCTGCATGACGAGATCAACATCGTTGCCTGCGAGGTGGCGCATGCCTTGTTCAGTGTGCCGACCAAGATCGCCCGCATCCGCGACCAGAGTTATCTGAAGCCGGAATATGCCGATCTCTTCAGCCGCGAGAACATGTCGATCGACGTGACGATTTCCCCGGAAGTGGAAGTCGGCAAGATGGTGTTGCGCCGCATCGCCTTTCCAGGCGCCACCGACGTCGTGCGCTTCGCGGATGACACGATATACATGCTGGCGATCGAATGTATGGAAGACTGCCCGGTCATCAATACGCCGCTGCACCAGCTTTCCAACCTTTTTCCGGACCTCATCGCCACGGTTGTCGGTGTTTTCCGTAACGGCATCCTCAAGGTGGCGCATTCCTCCGAACAGTTGAGGGTCGGCGACCTTGCCTATGTCATCTGTCAGCGCCAGCACGCCCGCCGTACCTTAAGTCTGTTTGGCCATGAGGAGCAGGAAGCGCAGCGTATCGTGATTGCCGGCGCCGGCAATATCGGCCACTTCGTTGCCCGCAAGATCGAGGAGATGCAGCCGAAAACCCGGGTGAAGATCGTCGAGGCGGATCGCGACAGGGCTGTTGCCGCATCGGAGCAGCTCAGCAACACCATCGTCATGCATGGTTCAGCGCTTGATCAGAAAATTCTGATGCAGGCCGATATTCAGGATGCGGATCTGATCGTGACGCTGACCAATAACGACCAGACGAATATTCTGGCCGCCGTGATGGCAAAGCAGCTGGGTTGCAAGTCCAATCTTGCGCTGCTGAACAGTTCGTCCTTTCACGATGTGGCGGGTTCGCTTGGTCTCGATGCCTATATCAACCCTCGCGCCGTCACCATCTCCCGCGTTCTACAGCATGTGCGCAAAGGCCGCATCCGCTCGGTCTATGCCGTGCAGCGCGGGTCGGCGGAGGTGATTGAGGCTGAAGCGCTGGAAACCTCGCCGCTGGTGGGCCAGTCCTTCCGTGATATCGACATGCCCGACGGCGTACGCATCGGCGCGATCTATCGCGACGGCGTGGTGATCCGCCCGGATGGCAGCACGAAGATCAAGGCGAAGGATCGCGTCGTGCTGTTTGCCTCAGCGGATGCGGTGCGCGACGTGGAGCAGCTTTTCCGGGTTTCGATACAATATTTCTGACTGTTTCGAATCGAAAAAGCGGGTCAATACTCGTACTCGTCAGGCCGTTTTCGCCGTTGCGGAATGGGACATGATTTGATACCAGAGTTGCAGGCTGGCCAAGCGGGGGACTAGACTCGGCCGGTTTATTATTGATTGATTATTTTCCGGTGTCCCTGCCGGCAATAAAGAAAGAAGCGGCGCCATGGCGGAACGTTCTCAAAATCTTCAGGATCTTTTCCTCAATACCGTTCGTAAGCAAAAGATTTCGCTCACGATTTTTCTGATCAACGGCGTCAAGCTGACGGGCGTTGTCACTTCCTTCGACAATTTCTGCGTGCTTCTGCGCCGTGACGGTCATTCGCAGCTGGTCTACAAGCATGCGATCTCGACCATCATGCCCGGCCAGCCGATGCAGATGTTCGAAAGCGAAGAAGGCGCAGCCTGATCAGGCTCCCTCTGACGGTATCTTCGATATAGACTGACCCGGATCGGAACATTTCCGGTCTCGTCAGGTTAATCTCCATGGCCGTCCGCGCGGATGCGGTCGGCCGCAATGTTCTTTCTGGATAAGGCTGAGCCCATTTCGACGCGCGACACCTCGAACGAATCGATCATTCCGGAGCAGGAGAAGCGCCGCGACGACATGCGCGCCGTGGTCCTCGTGCCGGTCCTCAAGCAACAGCGTGAAAATCGCGATGCGGCGGCACCGGTTGCTCCCGGCCGCTCAGTCGAAGCCAAGCTTGAGGAAGCAAAGGGTCTGGCGCTTGCCATCGAGCTCGAGGTAACACAGGGTCTCATCGTTTCCGTCAATCAGCCGCGCCCCGCCACCCTGTTCGGAACCGGCAAGATCGAGGAAATCGGTCATCTGCTGGATGAAACCAATTCCGGCCTGGTGATTGTCGATCATCCGCTGACCCCGGTGCAGCAGCGCAATCTCGAAAAGCAATGGAATGCCAAGGTCATCGACCGGACAGGCCTGATCCTCGAAATCTTCGGCCGTCGCGCCTCCACCAAGGAAGGCACGCTGCAGGTTGATCTTGCGCATCTGAATTACCAGAAGGGTCGCCTCGTCAGAAGCTGGACCCACCTTGAACGCCAGCGCGGTGGTGCGGGCTTCATGGGCGGTCCGGGTGAAACCCAGATCGAGGCCGACAGACGCCTGCTGCAGGATCGCATCGTCAAGCTTGAGAAGGAATTGGAGCAGGTGGTGCGTACCCGCCAGCTTCACCGCGCCAAGCGCCGCAAGGTGCCGCATCCGATCGTTGCGCTCGTCGGTTACACCAATGCCGGCAAATCCACGCTTTTCAACCGCATCACCGGGGCAGGTGTTCTGGCGGAGGACATGCTGTTCGCCACGCTCGACCCGACATTACGGCGCATGAAACTGCCGCACGGCCGCACGGTTATCCTGTCCGATACCGTCGGATTCATTTCCGACCTGCCGACGCATCTCGTCGCGGCTTTCCGTGCGACGCTGGAAGAGGTGCTTGAAGCCGATCTCGTTCTGCATGTGCGTGATATGTCCGATCCGGACAATGCCGCCCAGTCTGCGGATGTGCTGCGCATTCTCAGCGATCTCGGCATCGACGAGAAAGAAGCCGAAAAGCGCATTATCGAGGTCTGGAACAAGGTCGATCGTCTGGAGCCGGAAGCGCATGACGCCATCATGCAGCGCGCCGAAGGCCGCTCCGATATCCGCGCCGTTTCGGCGATCACGGGTGAGGGCGTCGATGCCCTGATGGAAGAGATTTCAAAGCGCCTGTCCGGTGTGCTGACGGAAACGACTGTTGTCTTGTCTGTCGAGCAATTGCCGCTGATTTCCTGGGTCTACGGCAACTCCATCGTCGATAACCGTGAAGACCATGAGGACGGATCGGTTGAACTGGATGTTCGCCTGTCGGAAGCGCAGGCTGTGGAACTGGAGCGGAAGCTTGGAAAAGCGACCGTTCGTGAGCGCGAGGACTGGGAGCGCTGAACGGTCCGTAAGAAAGCCGGCATTCCCTCACATTCGACGATATCCTTGGGCTTGTCCCGAGGATCTAAACACGTCGAATAAAATCAAGACGTTGGCAGATCCTCGGGACAGGCCCGAGGATGACGGCAGAGTGTCTGGCGAGGTTCGTCGTAATCAGGACGGAACCACATCAAGCGACCGCTCGATGCGTTTTGCCGCCTGCCAGAGGTCTTCCATCCTCTCGAGGCTCGCCGCTTGAAGCGTCTCGCCATTATCGTGGAGCGATGTTTCTATGTGATTGAAACGTCTGCGGAATTTCGTGTTGGTGCCGCGCAGAGCATTTTCCGGATCAGCCTTGACGTGGCGGCCGATATTGACCAGCGCGAAGATCAGGTCGCCAAGTTCGTCCGAGACCTTCTCCGGCCTGCCTTCCGCCAGTGCCTCGCGCAGCTCGGCGATTTCCTCTTCGATCTTGTCGAGGATGGGCGCCGGGTCCGACCAGTCGAAACCAACGCGCGCCGCCTGTTCCTGCAGCTTCAAAGCCTCGGTCAGCGCCGGCTGGCTGCGCTGTATGCCGCCCAGAAAACCAGCCTTGAAATCCTCGGTAATACCCCGGCGCGCACGGCGCTCCGCACGCTCACGTTTTTCTTCAGCCTTGATCTGGTCCCATTGCAGCTTGACCGTTTCCGGTGTGTCGGCACTGGAGACGGCGAAAACATGCGGGTGACGACGGATCATCTTCGAAGTGACGGCCTGCACCACGTCACCGAAAGCGAATTCGCCCATTTCCTCTGCGATGCGGGCATGGAAAACCACCTGCAGGAGAAGGTCGCCCAGCTCGTCGCAAAGATCGTCCGTATCCTTGCGCTCGATGGCATCGGCAACTTCATAGGCCTCTTCGATGGTGTAAGGCTTGATCGTCTCGAAGGTCTGAACGATATCCCACGGGCAACCGGTTTCCGGCTGGCGGAGCGCCTCCATGATCTCGATCAGGCGGGAAATATCCTTCGAGGCTTCCATATGTATCAAACCTTTGTTTTTACGCATTTTCCGCGCGGAAATCCGCACTGCACCCTCAACGAAAATGCCCTAGTTCAGCGGAATATCGTTGTCGCTCTTCGATGACTGATAGCTGGTGGAGAGAGCATCGTAAGTTGCCTTGATACGGGCCGTCTGCACCTTCAGGGTGGTTTTCAACGGATCGTCCTCGCCCTCAACCAGATCGGCGATGAAGAAAGAGTTCCAGAACGCGTTGTTGCGGCGATAACCGCCCGGCTCCAGCCCGAATACCTCCTTCAGGATTTTCAGATCATGCGGGATTGCAAAAGCATCGCGTGAATCCTCATGGCTGAAGAAGGAATAGAAATTGTCGAATCCGGCCCAGGTGATGGCCGACATGCACATGGTGCAGGGTTCATGGGTGGAAAGGAAAATCAGATCCTTGGTATTCGGCTTTTCTCCCAGCTCGTAAAACCGCTTCAGCGTATGCACTTCGCCGTGCCAGAGGGGATTTTCGAGTTCGTTGTTCGTCTCGGCAACCACCAGAGACAGGTCGGATTTGCGCAGGATAGCCGCACCGAAAACCTTGTTGCCCAAGCTCACACCGCGGGCCGTCAAGGGCAGGATATCATGCTCGATGACGTCGAGAAGGCGGGAAGCGAGGCTGTGGCTGGTCAAGGGTCTGATCCTTCGTGCCGCTTTAAAGAAAGCGGTATTCGCATGGAGAAAACGACAGAAAATGGTCCTCCCTTGTTCGGCGCGAGGACCCGGTTTGTCAAGGGATTCTCATGGGTTTGAGGGCGCCCTGACCGGTGCAAAACGGGGGTGCCGGTTTGTTTTCCTCAAAAACAGGGGTGTTCGAGAAATAAAAATCCAAGCGCTGGAAAGGCTTGAATTTCTGTTTCTTCAATCTTGCGCCGCAATGCGGGATATATGTCCAATGCACAACGAACATGATTTTTCCGCAGCTGGCGATCGCCTTTCGACCTTTCCCGCTTTCTTCCGGGTTGAGGGGCGGCAGGTCACGGTCTTTGGAAATGGTGACGAGGCTTTCGCCAAGGTAAGGCTCCTCGCCAACACCAATGCGCATATCGTTGCTTACGCCGATCAGCCGGAGGCGGATTTTGCCCGCTATATCAGCGAAAATGGTATCGATCATCGTGCTTTGGCTTTCGCCGCTGAGCTGATCGAAGGCGCGACGCTGGTTTTTGCCGCCACCGGAGACGAGGCGCTCGACCGCGAAATCGTATCCGCCGCGCGTGCGAAGAAAATCCCCGCAAATGCGGTGGATCAACCGGAATTTTGCGATTTCTTCACCCCGGCGATTGTCGCCCGCGCACCCGTCGCCATCGCCATTGGCACGGAAGGGGCAGGGCCGGTGCTTGCCCAGATGATCCGCGCCCGCATCGACCAGATGTTGTCGCCGTCGCTCGGGAAACTCGCACGTCTTGCGGTGCAGTATCGTGATGCGGCCGAGGAGAATGTGCCCAGGGGCGCGTTGCGGCGCAATTTCTGGCGGCGGTTTTTTTCGGGTGCGGTTGCGGATGCTGTCGCTCTCGGGGACACCTCTTCCGCCCGTCATGCCGCAGATCGCCTGCTGCAATCGCCGGAACGCAGCGAAGGTCGCGTCTGGCTTGTTGGCGCCGGTCCCGGTGCGGAAGATCTGCTGACGCTGCGTGCACAGCGCGTGCTGATGGAAGCCGATGTGATCGTTTACGACGCACTTGTGCCGCAGGCGATTGTCGATATGGGCCGTCGCGATGCCGAAAGGCTGTCTGTTGGCAAGCGCAAGGGCTGCCACAGCAAGTCGCAGGAAGAGATTAACCGTCTGCTGGTGCGTCTTGGCCGGGATGGCAAACGCGTCGTGCGCCTCAAATCCGGCGATCCGCTGGTCTATGGCCGCGCAGGCGAGGAAATGGCGGCGCTGCGCAATGCCGGCATCGGTTACGAGATCGTGCCGGGCATCACCTCCGCCTTCGCCGCCGCTGCGGATTTCGAATTGCCACTGACGCTACGCGGTGTGGCTTCGTCGCTGATCTTCACCACCGGCCACGATCTGACCGGCGATGTTCTGCCCGATTGGGCCCGTCTTGCCGTTTCCGGCGCAACAATCGCCGTTTACATGGGCCGCAGCGTTGCCGCCTCGGTGGCGACGCGGCTGATCGAAGCGGGCCTGGGTGTGGAAACCACCGTCGCCGTTATTGAAAACGCCAGCCGCGCGGATCGTCGCCTGCTGCATGGCACATTGAACGATCTGCCCGACCTCGAACATCGCGATGAACTGACCGGCCCGGTCATGGTCATCATCGGTGATGCGGTGGCGGGCGCCAATTTCGACAGGTCCGAGGCGCTTGCACTGTCAGTGCAGCCGGCGGATTTCAAACGGGAGTACGTAAATGGTTGACAAGGTTTTGACCGCCAATCGTCTGGGCGATGGTATCGCCGTCTGGCTCGACGCCAATGGTGACTGGACGGAGAACCTGCAGGGCGCCATCGTTGCCCGCCATGCGGAGGCCGTCGCTTCGTTCGAGGAAATCGGCAAGCGTGATTTTTCCGCCAACAAGGTGGTCGATGTGGCCATCGTTGACGTGGTGGAGGAAAATGGCAAGCTCTGGCCGACCCGGCTTCGCGAGCGTATCCGCGCTGCCGGCCCCACCGTGCACTATGCCACCGGCTTCAAGCCGGCCGATGCAGCATTTATCGCAGTCTGAGGAAGAATATGTACCGTTACGACGAGTTCGATCACGCATTTGTTGAAGGCCGCGTGGCGCAGTTTCGCGATCAGGTCGAGCGCCGGCTGTCCGGCGAGCTGGCCGAGGACGCATTCAAGCCGCTGCGCCTGATGAACGGCGTTTATCTTCAGTTGCATGCCTATATGCTGCGCGTCGCCATTCCCTACGGTACGCTGAATTCGCAACAAATGCGGATGCTGGCCCATATCGCCCGCAAATATGACCGGGGTTACGGCCACTTCACCACGCGCCAGAACATCCAGTATAACTGGCCGAAGCTATCAGATACGCCGGATATCCTGTCTGAACTGGCAAGCGTGGAAATGCACGCGCTGCAGACGTCGGGCAACTGCATTCGCAATGTCACCGCCGATCATTTCGCCGGCGCGGCAGCCGATGAGGTTGCCGATCCGCGCCCCTATGCGGAAATTCTGCGGCAATGGTCTTCCGTGCATCCGGAATTCTCGTTCCTGCCGCGCAAGTTCAAGATCGCGGTAACGGGTGCCGAGCGCGATCGCGCCGCCATTCAGGTCCATGATATCGGCCTGCATCTGAAAAAGAACGACAAGGGCGAGATCGGTTTTGCCGTTTATGTCGGTGGCGGGCAGGGCCGCACGCCGATGATCGCCAAGAAAATCCGCGATTTCCTGCCGGAAGAGGACCTGTTGTCCTACACCACGGCAATCATGCGCGTTTATAACCTGCACGGCCGCCGCGACAATAAATACAAGGCGCGCATCAAGATCCTCGTGCATGAAACCGGCGCGGAAGAACTGGCCCGCCAGGTCGAGGTCGAGTTCGCCGAGCTGAAAAACACCGAATTGAAGCTGCCGGATGCCGATATCGCGGCGATTTCCGCTTATTTCGCGCCGCCGGAACTGAAGAACCGCCCCGAAGGCTGGGAAAGCCTGGCGCGCTGGAAGAAGGCGGATGAGGGTTTTGCCCGTTTCGTTGACCAGAACGTCCAGCCGCACAAGCACCCCGATTACGGCATGGTGACGATTTCCCTGAAGCCGATTGGCGGCATTCCGGGTGATGCGACCGACGAGCAGATGGAACTCGTCGCTGATATCGCCCAGGAATACGCTTTCGACGAAATCCGCATCAGCCACGAGCAGAACATCATCCTGCCGCATGTGGCGCTGGCCGATCTGGAACCGGTCTATCGTGCACTGGTGGGTGCTGGCCTTGCGACCGCCAATGCAGGGCTGATCACCGATATCATTGCCTGTCCCGGGCTGGACTACTGCGCGCTTGCCAATGCACGCTCCATTCCGGTGGCGCAGGAAATTTCCACCCGTTTCGGTGCTCCGGAGCGTCAGGCGGAAATCGGTGAACTGAAGATCAAGATTTCCGGCTGTATCAATGCCTGCGGCCATCACCATGTCGGTCATATCGGCCTGCTGGGCGTGGAGAAAAAGGGAGCCGAGCTCTACCAGATCACGCTCGGTGGATCGGGTGACGAAAACACCTCGATCGGTGAGATCATCGGCCGTGGTTTCGAGCCGGACAGGGTAACCGACGCCATTGAAACAATCGTCGATACCTATCTGCGGCTTCGCCTGTCGAAAGAGGAAATTTTCCTCGATGCCTATCGCCGTATCGGACCGCAGCCTTTCAAGGATGCGCTCTACGGTTCCGCCGCCGAAGCCGCCTGAGGAGAGCGTCATGACGAAAATCTGGAACCGCGACGGCTTCGTGGAAAACGATCCCTGGGTGATCGAAACTGAAGAGGTGAAAGCTGCAGCCGCGCAAAAGCCGCTGCTGCCGCTCGCGGATTTCCTCATTCGTGCGGCGGAAAGCAACGATGTAGGCCTGGGCGTGCTGATTGCGCCGGCCGACGATGTCACCCGCCTCGAGCCCTACCTTGACCGTATCGACCTTGTGGCCGTGAGTTTTCCGGCCTTCAACGATGGCCGGGGTTTCAGCCACGCTTCGCTGCTGCGCAACCGCCTGGGTTTTAGAGGTGAGGTGAGGGCAGTCGGCGACGTGCTGATCGACCAGGTGCCGCCGATGCTGCGCACCGGCTTTACCAGTTTTGCAGTGACGAACGGCACGGCGATCCGCCGCCTGTCCGAAAATCGCCTGCCGGAAATCCCGGTTTATTACCAGCCGACGGCCCGGCCGGCGGCGGGCGGCGAGGCTTATAGCTGGCGTCGGCGTGCGTCCCTGTGACACGTTGCGCGGAAATATGATTTTTTGATACATATTTCCTGAGCACATAGCAGTTGTGATATTCTCATGCCTTCAAGCCTCGGCAAAAATGGTATAATTGCCCGGTTGGAGAATGTCGCTTATCGAATAAGAATGGACGGAACCTGAAATGAACGCGCCAGCCAAGACGGAAGATTTCGCGATCAAGATACCTGATGGTGTTTACGCCGAGACGGTTTTATCCGTGGAGCACTATACGGATCACCTGTTCCGTTTCCGCATGACACGTCCTGCCGGTTTCCGTTTCCGCTCCGGTGAGTTCGCCATGATCGGCCTGATGGTCGGAGAAAAGCCGATTTACCGCGCTTATTCCATCGCCAGCCCCGCCTGGGATGAGGAACTGGAATTCTTCTCGATCAAGGTTCCAGACGGCCCACTGACTTCTCATCTTCAGGCGATCAAGCCCGGCGATACGGTTCTGATGCGCAAGAAGCCGACAGGCACGCTGGTTCTTGATGCGCTGACACCCGGCAAACGGCTCTACATGTTCTCGACCGGCACCGGCATTGCGCCTTTTGCAAGCCTGATCCGTGACCCCGAGACCTATGAGAAGTTTGAAGAGGTCATCCTCACCCATACCTGCCGTGATGTTGCAGAGCTGAAATACGGCTTCGATCTGGTTGAGGAAATCCGCAACCACGAATTCCTGAACGAAATCGTCGGCGACAAGCTCAAGCATTATGCGACGGTGACCCGTGAGGATTACCCCTTCAAGGGCCGTATCACCACGCTGATCGAAAACGGCAAGCTGTTTGCCGATCTTGGCGTGCCGGCGCTTGATCCGGAAATTGATCGCGGCATGATCTGCGGTTCCTCGGCCATGCTGAAGGACACCAAGGAATTGCTTGAAAAGGCCGGCCTGAATGAAGGCGCCAACAACAAGCCCGCTGAATTTGTGATCGAGCGCGCTTTCGTCGGCTGAACGCATAAGACGACAAGATTTCAGGAGGCCGTCAGGCCTCCTTTTTATTTGCACCTTCAGTGTAGCTATCGAGAAACGCTGTCATCATCCTGTTTCGGTGCGATTTCATTGCGATAGAGAACGAACAGTCCGATGGCAATCGCCGCGATGCCGCCGCCGACGAGATGCGATAGCGAATAACCACCCTTCGTCACCAGCCAGCCTGCCACGACATTGCTGAATGATGCGCCAATGCCCTGAACCATCATGACGCTGGCAAGGCCGACGTTAAAACGGCCGGTCCCCTTCAAGATTCTTTCCACCGCGACAGGTGTAACGATGCCGAGCAGACCGGCGCCAACGCCGTCAAGAAACTGCACCGGAAAAACGACCCAGAAATCCGTAAAGGCCGAAGCGAGAAGGCCGCGTATGGGCAGGGCGACGAGCGCGATGATAAACACCGTCGAAAGACCGAAACGGCGTATCAGCCACGGCGCCATTGCAGCGACGAAAATCATCGCGAATTGCGCGACGCCGGTGATGATGGCTGTGGTGCGGAAGGGCGTTTGCAGTTCGATGGCGAAATCCTGTGCGATCAATCGACCCATGGGCGCGTTGCCAAAATGGAAGACGAGCAGAATGATGGCGAGAAAGATCAGCCCGCGTTCGTGCAGCAGAACCCTTATTCCGGATGGCCCGGGCTCTCCCTTGTCTTCGGCAAGACCACGCGCAGCCTTGTGATCTATCCTGTCAGGATCAATCGCCGCCGTCGCGACCAGAGCGCCTGCAGCGGTCAGCAGCATCAGGCCAATAATCCCATTCATGCCGAAGAACGTGACGACCACATAAGTCGCAAAAAGCGACGCGAAATTGCCGCCGTGGTTCCAGAATTCGTTGCGCGAGATCTGATGGGAAAACAGGCGCTCGCCGACAAGACCCAGTGTGAGGCCGGCAAGTGCTGGACCGACCACGGCGCCGACGACCGCCGTCATGATCTGCCCGGTCCAGACGATCCAGGCATCCGGAAAGATCAGCGTGATCAGCGCGCCGATGGTCACGAGAACGACAGGGATGGCAATCAGCATCCTCTTCCATGTTGTGCCATCAACAAGGGCACCGCAGAGCGGTGTCGCAAGCAGACCGACAAGGCCACCCACCGTGGCGATCATGCCCAGCGAGAGCGAAGACCAGCCCTTTGTCGCCAGAAATGCATCCAGAAACGGACCGAGACCGTCGCGGGCATCGGCGAGGAAAAAGTTCAATGCTGCAAGGGCAAAAAGCGTGCGGTCTGAGATGCCACCGCTGCGCGGCAGACCGCCCGAAGGAAGACCACCATGCGGAGTCGAAACGCCAATAGTCGTCATGAAATACGCTCCGAAAAACATGCGCGAGTAATGGGAAATTGATCAAGGCTGGCGAGAAACAGCTGTGTCTGCATTTGGTTGCATCAGTGAGAGATAAACATAAAACTCTCGACATTTTTGATCGCCGCAGAATAGGCTGAAGGAACGTTTGACCGTATTGTCGAGTTAGTCTCCGTGGAAAAACGGATTACTCGCCATGAAAACCCATGCTTTAGCACTTCTATTTTCGGCTGTATTGCTCGGTGGCCAGCCCGCACATGCGGATGAACGCGCATTCCTCTCATCGCTGAAAGGCACATGGGCCGGCAAGGGGACCGTGATTACGCGGATCGGTACTCCGCCGATCAATGTAAGTTGTACGCTGAATTCCAATGCCGGGGCATCATCGCTCAACATGTCCGGCACGTGCCGCGGCCTTCTTGTGGTAAGGCGCGCTATCGCGGCTGATCTTTCAGAAAAGGGCGGACGCTACAGCGGGGCTTATACTGGCCCGTCTGGCCGACCATCGGCCCTTTCCGGCACAAGGCGAGGAAACGCAATCAACCTGACGGTCCGCTGGAACCGCGACATAAACGGCGACCGGGTTGCCGCCATGACCATCGAAAAGATTGGAGCCAACGGACTGCGGCTGCGCACCACCGATAAGGACGGCAGAACCGGCAAGACGGTGGTGACGAGCGACATCCGGCTGGTGCGCTGACGAGCGGCGATAATGTAGCGCCAGCTTGTCTATCTGAATTCAAGCAGCAGCGGGCAATGATCCGAAACCTCCGGCTGCGTCACAACGTCGAAACGGTCGATCTTCACAGCCGGATTGACCAGCATGTAATCCGCATAACGGTTCTGCTTGGTGTAATGCGAAGTCCGCGTGTCGTTAAAGCCGCGCGTCGTGACCAACTCCGTGAGATCGAGTTCTCTCAGAACGGCAAAAGTCTCGCTGTCGGGCAAAACACTGAAGTCGCCGCAGACGATAATCCGGTCACCCGCCTCGGCGATATTTCTGACCAGCTGGACGAGGCGCTTCGCCTGGGCCAGACGCGCGGGGCTGTCGTGTTTGCCTTCGGGGTCTCGCAGGCCGTGCATGTGGGCGATGACGGCGGGCTGGCCGGTTGTGAAATCGAAAATACGAATGGCATGGGCGGTCCGCGATCTCGGGTGGTCGCCATATCCATCGGCTGAAAAGGTGCCGTGAACGAAACCCTGCGCCTGCGCGACAATGGCAATGGATCTACGCACGAAGGTCGCCAGCCCCCATTGCGACGGGTATCGTATGTCACCGTCCCAGAGATCACCCTGCGCTGCCGGGCAGAAAACCGCCAAGTGATCGGGCAGGGCGTCTGCGATATCCCGCAGGAAATTCGCCCTCTGCGGCAGGTCTATGCCGTGATCGCGATAGGACAGCCAGTCCTGCGTGGCATCAGGCTTATGCACCACTTCCTGCAGACACAGGATATCGGGATCGGAAGAGGAGAGATAGGGAACAAGCTCGTCATGGAGCTTCCCGCCCCAGCCGTTCAGGCAGATCAGACGCATTTACACTCCATCGCCGCGGAATTGCATGATCCCGTTTAGCATGGAACCGCTGGCGATCAATCCGTCCCGCGATTTCGGGGTGTGGGGATGTCGTCGCCCTGATGACAAAGGCCCGGATGTTTCCGGGCCTTTGATGCAGGTTCAAGCCAAATGCTTTATTCGGAGATTTTGTGTCAGGCAGCGCTGACTACATCTTCGGCAGCAACACCTTGTCGATGACATGAATGACGCCATTGGATTGCTTGACGTCGGCGATGGTTACATGGGCAACCGTACCATTCTCGTCTGTCAATGTGATTTTGCCCATGCTTTCCTTGGCCTTGAGCACACAGCCGCCGACGGTCTTCACGTCATGTTCACCCTTGTCGTCCTTGATCATCTTTTCGATGGCCGGTGACAGTGCATTGGCGGCAACGACGTGGCAGGTCAGTACTTTGACCAGCTTCTCCTTGTTCTCGGGCTTCAGAAGATCGTCGACCGCACCCTTCGGGAGGGCAGCGAAAGCTTCGTTGGTCGGCGCAAACACCGTGAACGGACCTTTTCCTTGCAGTGTTTCGACAAGCCCGGCTGCCTTCACCGCTGCGACAAGCGTTGTGTGGTCTTTCGAGTTCATCGCATTTTCAACGATATTCTTGTCCTCGAACATTGCGGCGCCGCCAACTTTGGGGTTCGCCGCGTAAGCGGAAACCATGCCGATGGAAAGAGCTGCGGCCAGCGTCAGGGCACGAACAGAAACGTTGTACATCGTTATTCCTCCTTGGTGACTTCCAAACCCCGAAAGGCAGTTCTTCCGGTGGCCGCTATCGGTCATCCGTAGCGATAAAAGAGACGAAAGCCGTTTCCCCGAAGTTTCGAGGCGAGCCAGGAAAAATGATAAATAATTGATTTCAAGAATGATTATTTATGCGCCGACATAAAAAAGCCCGGAGCGATCCGGGCTTTTGTCTTGAGCGAAACGAAGTTTACTCAGCCGCTTCGGCATAATCCTCCATCGGCGGGCAGGTGCAGATGAGGTTGCGGTCACCATAGACATTGTCGATGCGGTTGACCGGCGACCAGTATTTGTCGATGCGGAAGGCGCCGGGCGGGAAGCAACCCTTTTCGCGGCTATAGGGACGGTCCCATTCGCCGACGAGGTCTTCCACCGTGTGCGGCGCGTTCTTCAGCGGATTGTTGAGCTTGTCCGCACGGCCTTCCTCGATATCGCGGGCTTCCTCGCGGATCGCCAGCATGGCATCGCAGAAACGGTCGATTTCCGCCTTGGTCTCGGATTCCGTCGGCTCGATCATCAGCGTGCCGGCAACCGGCCAGCTCATGGTCGGAGCGTGGAAACCGCAATCGACGAGGCGCTTCGCCACATCGTCTACCGTCACACCGCAGCTGTCTGCAAGCGGGCGGGTGTCGATGATGCATTCATGCGCCACGCGACCGGTCTCGGACTTGTAGAGCACGTCGTAAGCGCCCTTCAGCCGTTCGGCGATATAGTTGGCGTTGAGGATCGCCACCTTGGTCGCCTGCGTCAGCCCTTCGCCGCCCATCATCAGGCAATAGCTCCAGGAAATCGGCAGGATCGACGGCGAACCGAAAGGAGCTGCAGACACCGCACCCTCACGACCGTCCGTCGCCGGATGGCCGGGCAGGTGAGGCGCCAGGTGCGCCTTGACGCCGATCGGGCCCATGCCTGGACCGCCGCCGCCATGCGGAATGCAGAAGGTCTTGTGCAGGTTGAGATGCGAAACATCAGAACCGATATCGCCGGGACGGGCAAGGCCAACCATGGCGTTCATGTTGGCACCGTCGAGATAGACCTGACCGCCTTGGCTGTGGGTGATCTCGCAAATCTCGCGAACCGTCTCCTCGAATACGCCGTGAGTGGACGGATAGGTGATCATGCAGCACGAGAGGTTTTCCGCATACTGCTCTGCTTTTGCACGGAAATCATCGACATCGATGTCACCGTTATCCCGCACCTTCACCGGCACTACCTTCATGCCGACCATCTGCGCCGAGGCAGGGTTTGTGCCATGCGCCGAGGTTGGAATGAGGCAGACATCGCGATGTGTGTCGCCATTGGCAAGGTGGTAGTTGCGGATGGTCAAAAGCCCGGCATACTCGCCTTGCGCACCGGAATTCGGCTGCATGGAGAAGGCATCGTAACCGGTGACCGAGCACAGTTTTTCGGAGAGATCGTCGATCATCTCCTTGTAACCCAACGCCTGATTGGCCGGTACGAAGGGGTGGATGTCGGAAAATTCCGGCCAGGTGATCGGTAGCATTTCCGCCGTAGCGTTCAGTTTCATGGTGCAGGAACCGAGCGGGATCATCGAACGGTCGAGCGCCAGATCGCGGTCCGAAAGACGGCGGATGTAACGGGTCATCTCGCTTTCAGCGCGGTTCATGTGGAAGATCGGATGCGTCATGTACTGGCTGGTGCGCAGCAGTTCCTTCGGCAGACGATAGTCCGGCTCGAAATCCGAGATCGAGAAATTGCCGCCAAAAGCACGCCAGACGGCCTCAAGCGTTGCCGGGCGGGTACGCTCGTCAAGGCTCATGCCGATCTTGGTCGCGCCGACCTTGCGCAGGTTCACACCTTCCGCCACGGCCGAGCGCAGGATAACGCCCTGCATGTGGCCGACTTCGACGGTGATCGTGTCGAAGAAGGTTTCCGGCTCGATGGTGTAGCCAAGCTTTTCCAGTCCCTTGGCCATCAGCACGGCCTTCTGGTGGGTCTGCTGGGCAATCGCCTTGATGCCTTGCGGGCCATGGAAGACGCCATACATCGAAGCCATGACGGCAAGCAGCACCTGCGCGGTGCAAATGTTCGACGTCGCCTTTTCGCGGCGGATGTGCTGTTCGCGGGTCTGTAGCGACAGGCGGTAGGCGCGGTTGCCGCGCGCATCGACGGAAACGCCGACCAGACGGCCGGGCATGGAGCGCTTATGCGCGTCCTTGACGGCCATGTAAGCCGCATGCGGACCACCATAACCGACCGGAACGCCGAAACGCTGCGAGGTGCCGATGGCGATGTCTGCGCCCATTTCGCCGGGAGATTTCAGAAGCGTCAGCGCCAGAAGATCGGCGGCGACGGCGGCAATCGCGCCTGTCTGGTGCAGACGGGAAATCAGGCCGGAGAAATCGCTGACATGACCGTGGGTGCCGGGATACTGGAAGATCGCGCCGAACACGTCGACCGGATCGAGATCGGTGAAGGGATTGCCGATAATCACCTTCCAGCCGAGCGGGGCCGCGCGGGTCTCGATCAGCGCGATGGTCTGCGGATGGCAATTGGCGTCCACGAAGAAAGCGGTCGCCTTGGACTTGGCGACGCGCTGGCACATGGCCATGGCTTCGGCAGCGGCAGTCGCTTCATCGAGCAGTGATGCATTGGCGACATCAAGGCCGGTGAGATCGCAGACCATGGTCTGGTAGTTCAGCAGCGCCTCAAGGCGGCCTTGGCTGATTTCCGGCTGGTAGGGCGTATAGGCCGTGTACCAGGCCGGGTTTTCCAGAATGTTGCGCTGGATGACCGGCGGCGTGATGGTGCCATAATAGCCCTGGCCGATCAGCGAGGTCAGGACCTGGTTCTTGTTGGCCGTCTCGCGAAGACGATCCAGCGCCTCGCGTTCGGTCAGCGCCGCACCCCAGGTGAGCGGCACCTTCTGGCGGATGGAGGCGGGAACGGTGGCGTCGATGAGCGCGTCGAGGCTCTTATAGCCGACGACCTTCAACATCTCTGCCATTTCCGACGGCGACGGCCCGATGTGACGCCGGTTGGCGAAATCATAGGGCTGATAGTCGGTGAAATGGAATTCGGTGGGCGTCGTCATTACGCGATCAGCTCCTTGTAGGCTGCTTCGTCGAGCAGCGTATCGGCATCCGCCACGTTGGAAAGCTTCAGCTTGAAGAACCAGCCGGCACCCTGCGGATCGGAATTGACCAGCGAGGGATCGTCAACGATCGCCTGGTTGATTTCGACCACTTCGCCATCCAGTGGACAATAGACGTCGGAGGCAGCCTTGACGGATTCAACGGTTGCAGCATCGCCATCCTTGGCAAAGGTTGCGCCCACTTCCGGCAGTTCGACGAAGACGAGATCGCCGAGCTGTTCAGCGGCGTGGCTGGTAATGCCGACGGTGGCGATATCGCCTTCGAACTTCAGCCATTCGTGTTCTGCGGTAAATTTCAGCATCGTGTTCTCTCCGGAGATGGGATGAAATTATCGTTTATAGGTGGGCTTGATGAAGGGCAGGGCAGCGACGGCAACGGGCAGGTATTTGCCACGCACTTCGGCGAAGATCGCCGTGCCGGGTGTCGCGTAGGACACGGGCACATACCCCATGGCAACAGGGCCTTCGACCGAAGGGCCAAAACCGCCAGAGGTGACTTCGCCGATCTCCGTCTTGCCTTCGGCATCCGCGAAAAGCTTCGAATGGCCACGCACCGGCGCCTTGCCCTCGGGCTTCAGACCGACGCGGCGGCGCGAGGTGCCATCCTTGAGTTCGCCGAGAATGCGCTCCGCCCCCGGAAAACCGCCTTCGCGATCACCACCGGCGCGGCGCGCCTTCTGGATTGCCCATTCAAGCGAGGCTTCGATGGGTGACGTCGTGGTATCGATGTCGTTGCCATAAAGACAAAGGCCGGCTTCGAGACGCAGACTGTCGCGCGCGCCAAGCCCGATGGCTTCGCAATCGGGATGTTCGAGCAGGGCTTTGGCGATTTCCTCCGCCTTGCCGGCGGGTACGGAGATTTCAAAACCGTCCTCACCGGAATAGCCGGAACGGGAAACGATGCAGGGCACGTCATGCAGCGGCACTTCCTGCACATCCATGAACTTCATTTCGGACACGCCAGCCCACAGTTCCGCCAGCACCTCTTCGGCGCGTGGTCCCTGCAGCGCGATCAGCGCCCGGTCGTCAAGAAGGGTGATATCGCAGGCGTCGGAAAGATGCGCCTTCATATGAGCAACATCGGCGTCCTTGCAGGCCGCATTGACGACGACGAAAAGATGGTCGCCGCGATTGGTGACCATCAGGTCATCGAGGATGTGGCCGTTGTCGTCGGTGAAGAAGCCATAACGCTGGCGGCCTTCCTTGAGGCCAAGAATATCGACCGGCACAAGCGTCTCAAGCGCGCGTGCGGCATCGGCATTGTCGCCGGACTTAGCCTTCACAATCACCTGTCCCATATGGGAGACGTCGAACAGACCGGCGGAGGTGCGCGTCTGAAGGTGTTCCTTCAGCACACCGGCCGGATATTGCACCGGCATGTCGTAACCGGCAAACGGCACCATGCGGGCACCGAGCGAAACATGCAGGGAATGGAGCGGCGTGGTTTTAAGCTCGGCGGTATCGTCCAAGGACGCCTCCAGGGTTGCGCGAAATATCGCGCGGGCTCAGGTCATGGCGCAAACGCACCGGTTCAAGAGCCCCCTCTGTCCTTGTCGCCTGAGATTGTTATCCCTTCGGCGAGCCGTCCTTTAGATCAAGGTGGCTTCTCTCCAGAGTTCCGTCGTCACCGCTGGTCCTTTTGCCTGAGAGTTTCCGGGGCGGTTGCTCCTTCGGCACCGCAGTGACGCGGCTTCTCCCAACGATGATGCGACGCTCATTATCTTCGAAGCCCCGCTGTTGGCAAGGACCAAATGACGCATCTGAACAGATTCTTGCTCCATCTGCGCCATCGGCAGCGCAAGATGCGTTCAACAGTCGGAATGTCAGGCAATATTAGTCAGATTTTTTCTCCGGCAAGCCCTTGCGTTTCGTCGAGGCGAAATCCTCAAGTTCCTTTTCTGTCATGGACTTCTCCATGCTTTTTGAAGCACCTTGTAAACTGGATTTCTTGATGTCGCCGCGTTTTGCGGCCAGTGCTGCACCCGCCGCTTTCTGCTGGGCTTTCGATTTGGCTGGCATGTCTGCCTCCTCTGAAACGATTGTTCCAGCAGGGAAATGCCGCCTTGCGACGATTGTTCCCTTGCGAGACGTCAAGCATGCGGCAAAATTCCCCTTTGAAATCGACGGGAAAGCGGGATATCGCATGAGGTCATGGATGCAAATCGAAACCGACGACTGACAGGGATGGAGAGAATGCTTCGCATTTTCTGCGCGGCCTTGATGTTGTCGCTCGGTTTTGCCCACAAGCCCGTGCTGGCCGCAGCGCCGACGGTGTCTCTGGACGAGAGCTACCGGCTGCCGGACGGCACCTTTGCGGAAATCTGCCTTGGCCACGGCGATGGCGTCAACGTCTCCCATGGCAAGGACGATCCGGCCCATTCCGGCGATGCCATGCTGTTTTGCGAGGCCTGCCTGCTGGCCTCGTCCATTCTTCTGCCGATACCTGATACCGAAGGCTGGCTGAAGACCGAATTCTCCTGGCTCGACAATCGCCTGAGCGCAAATTGGAGCTTCCGCTCTGTCCTGACGATTGAGAAACCCGCAGCGCGTGGGCCTCCATCCCTGTCCGCCTGATTTTTCGTTTTACGGGATCATCGCCGCCTGCTGGCGGCACGGAGCGACTGCCACGGCCCTTAAGGGATGCAGTCGAAGGGACAAAAGACATGAAGACCACCAAAATCATCACCTGCACATTGTTCGTCGCCTCGGTTTCGACCGCGCAGGCTTTCGCCCACGCCACTTTCGTTGACGGCTCGGCTGAACAGGAAAGCACCGTTGTTGCCGCGCTGCAGGTGCCGCACGGCTGTGACGGCGGACTTGCCACGACAGAAGTGCAGATCAAGCTGCCGGAAGGCTTCATTTCCGCCAAGCCGCAGCCCAAGGCCGGCTGGGAGCTGGAAGTCATCAAGGGTGACTACCAGAAGGCCTACAAGAACCACGGCAAGGAAATCAAAAGCGGCCCGGTCGAAATCCGCTGGAAGGGGGGCAATCTGCCGGATGAATTTTACGACACCTTCGCCGTACAGGGCAAAATCTCCGGCATCGAAGCCGGACAGGACCTGCCCTTCAAGGTAACGCAGCTTTGTGGCGACAAGGGTAAGGTTTCCTGGGACGAGGTGGCGGCAGCCGGTGTCGATCCGCACTCGCTGAAAAGCCCCGCCCCAACCATTCGCGTTGCCGCAAAGGCGGCCCATGCTGCCGGCGGCCATGATCATGGCGCCATGGATATGGATGTCGTGAAGGCCGGCAGCCTTGAGGTTTCCGGCGGTGCGACCAAGGCCATGCTGCCGGGCCAGCCAGTGGGAGGCGGCTACGTGACGATCAAGAACGCCGGCACCAGCGACGACAAGCTGATCGGCGTCGAATCCTCCACTTCCGGTCGTGCCGAAATCCACGAGATGGCTATGGTCAACGACGTCATGAAGATGCGCAAGCTGGATGACGGCATCGTCATTCCCGCCGGCCAGACCGTGGAACTGAAACCCGGCGGCCTGCACATGATGTTCTTCGACGTGAAGAAGCCCTTTGCCGAAGGCGACAAAGTGCCGGTAACGTTGATCTTCGAAAAGGCCGGCAAGGTCGAGATCGTACTCTCCGCCGCCAGCGCGGCCAAGGGTAACGGCGGCGACCACCAGCACAATTGATCAATAAAGAACGGCTACCGGAACGCGTGACAGGTCCGGTAGCCGCAAGCTTTTTTATTATTGTATCTCGTTTCTAGCGCCGTGGCGGAAAAGGCGTGATGGCCGTCGCCTCCGTGATTTTTCCGGCATTCGGTTGAAAATATTTAGAAAATCATCCTGACGCCAGCCTGAATGCCGAAGGCCTGTCGATCGCGCACCTGTATTCAGACATAAAATTAAAATATTCAGATATCAGTCTGATTTAAATTGTTATTTTCAGATCGAGTTTTGGTGTTGTTTTCCTCATAGGCTTCCACAGCCTGTTCGAGCGTCGCCTGCGGTTCATGGCGCTGGCTGGCGGCGGTGAGGAAATAGAGGGTGAGCGCCGGCGGCTTGATGGCGGTCATCAGGGCTCGCAGCTGGAAATCGTCGCCATGTTCGGCCTTGCGCGCCAGTTCGTGAATGGCCTCTTCGACCTCGCTCTTGCGCGGCACGCGCTGCGATGGCTTGACGGCTTCCAGCGCATAGGCTGCCGTATTCGCAGAAACGGAAAGAACCTGTGTCATTCAACCTCCGGCCATCTTCGCGACCCTTGAAAATTGGAGAATACCATCCGCGTCTTGTTGGAAGGCTAAATCACGGGGCTGCAATTTAATCGTATTTTAGTGGACGCAAGCGGCGGGCAGAGGACTTTCGCCTGCGATTATGATGGTCTAAAACTGCGTCGGACTGCCCGGTCCGGCCATTTCCTCCGGAGACATAATCCCCATGGTGAATATCGCTCTTGTCGCCGTCGGCGGCGCAATCGGTTCCGTTTTTCGTTATCTGGTCGGCGTCTGGAGCGTTCGGCTGGCGGGGGTGAATTTTCCCTGGGGAACGCTGGCGGTCAATGTGGTCGGATCGTTCCTGATCGGTCTTCTGGTCGAACTGGTGGCGCGGCGATTGAATGCCTCGATGGAAATGCGTCTGTTTCTCGTCACCGGCGTGCTTGGCGGCTTCACGACATTTTCGTCATTCTCGCTTGATGCGGTAACACTTTTCGAACGCGGCGCGCTCGGCCTTTCGGCCGTTTACATCCTTGCAAGCCTTGTGGTTTCCATCGCTGCGGTTTTTGCCGGGCTGGCCTTGGGCCGCAGTTTGTTCTAAAGGCTTGATCCAAACGGCGCGCCGACGAACAGAGCGCGCGATCAAGACAGAAAGACTGGAAATTTCATGGCAGGTATCGAGCATATCAAGGTCGAGGCCGACGAGGCCGGTATGCGCCTGGATCGCTGGTTCAAGATTCATTATCCGGGCCTTGGTTTCGGCCAATTGCAGAAGCTGCTGCGTTCCGGCCAGGTGCGCGTGGATGGCGGCCGGGTGAAGACGGATGCGCGGGTGCAGCCGGGGCAGATGGTGCGCGTGCCGCCGGTTGATTCCGACCTGAAGGTCAAAACCGGCCCGATTGGCTCCAGGGACCTCAAACATTCGGAAGACGCCGAACTTCTGGCGCGCATGCTGCTGCATGAAGACGACAAGGTTTTCGTTTTCAACAAGCCGGCCGGCATTGCCGTGCAGGGCGGTTCCGGCGTCAACCGTCATATTGACGGGCTTCTGGAAGCATGGACGAGCCCGAAGGGTGAAAAGCCGCGTCTGGTGCACCGTCTGGACCGCGATACGTCAGGCGTGCTGGTGGTTGCCCGCACAAGAGGTGCGGCGCAGAAGCTGACGGCCGCCTTCCGTGAGCGCGATACCAAGAAAACTTACTGGGCGCTGGTCAAGGGCGTGCCGCGCAAACATCAGGACAAGATTTCCACCTGGCTGGTTAAAGAGCAGACGATGGATGGCGACCGCATGCGCATCGCCAAACACGGCGAGGAGGGGGCCGATCACGCCATTTCCTATTACCGTGTCATCGATACAGCCGCGCAGAACCTCGCCTGGCTGGAAATGGAACCCTATACCGGCCGTACCCACCAGCTTCGCGTTCATGCGTTGCATATGGGACATCCGATCATCGGCGATCCCAAATATTACATCGACGATCCGAACTGGGATTTCCCGGGCGGCATCCAGAAGCGCCTGCACCTGCATGCGCGCCATATCGACATACCGCACCCTAATGGCGGCCGCCTTCGGGTCAGCGCGCCTTTGCCGCCGCATATGGTGCAGACTTGGAACCTGCTCGGCCTCGACGTGGCCGATGGCGATAGGGAAGATTGATATCAGATGAAACTGGTTCTTTTCGATTGCGACGGCACGCTGGTGGACAGCGCCGGCCTTATCCATGCCGTGATGGCCGACACGTTTGCCGATTTCGGAAAGCCGCGTCCGGATATCTCGCAGACCAAGGCGATCATCGGCCTGACGCTCGATATCGCCATAGCCCGCATGCTCGGCAAGACGCATGTGGATGACGAGGCGCTTGCGATGACGGCGCGTTATCGTGAAATCTATCACCCGATCCGGGAGCGCCCGGGCATGATCGAACCGCTTTTCGACGGCATCGCGCCTTTGATTGACACGCTTTCGAAACGGGATGACGTGCTGATCGGCGCCGTCACCGGCAAGGGTCGGCGCGGGCTGACCCATATTCTCGAAACCCACGGTTTTACGGATCACTTCATCGTTTCGCGCACGGCGGATGATTGCCCGTCCAAGCCGCATCCGGCCATGGTGATGGAATGCTGCCATGAAACCGGCATGGTTCCGGCCGACACTGTCGTCATCGGCGATGCGATCTATGACATGCAGATGGCCAAAGCCGCTGGCGCAAAAGCCATCGGTGTTGCCTGGGGTTATGCCTCGGTCGACGATCTCTGGAAGGCCGGCGCCGATGCCGTCGTCAGCCACCCGCGTGAAATCCCGGCCTATGTTCCGGCCGACATTTGAATAATCTTCTACCTGACTGATGAGGACGTGCCATGCGTGATCTCCTGAACGACCTTTCGGAGGGCCTGAGCCACCCCGACCCGATCCTGCGTGCGCAAATCCAGATGCAGAAGCCTTTGCCGAAGCGGTTCTACAAGGACGTGACCGTCGCTGATGTGGAGGAGGGCGGTTTCACCATCCATCTTGATGGCAAGCCGCTGCGCACGCCCGCCAAGAAGCCGCTGATCGTGCCGACGAAGGCGCTCGCAGGCCTGCTTCGCGACGAGTGGGATGCGCAGAAAGAAGTGGTGAACCCGGTGGTCATGCCGGTGTCTCGGCACGTGAACACCGCCATTGATGGCATCGCCAGCGACACCCAGGCGGTTTTCGAAGACATCCTGCGTTTCTCGTCCTCCGATCTCCTGTGTTATCGCGCCGGCGATCCCGAAGCACTGGTTCAACGTCAGACTGACCATTGGGATCCGGTGCTCGACTGGGCCGCCAATGTGCTTGGCGCCCGCTTTATTCTCGTCGAAGGTGTCATGCACCGTGACCAGCCGCGCGAAGCCATCGCTGCCTTCGCGGTGACGCTGCGGAAATACGATGCGCCGATCGCACTTGCTGCTCTTCACACCATGACGTCATTGACCGGCTCCGCCATTCTGGCCCTTGCACTGGCGGAAGGCGAGCTGACTCTTGAGGAGACCTGGGCGCTTGCCCATCTCGACGAGGACTGGACCGCCGAACAATGGGGTGAGGATGAGGAGGCGCTGGAACGCCGCGCCGTCAGGCTCATCGATATGCGCGCGGCACTCCATGTTCTGGAGTCGCTGAAGAGCGCCTCTTAACGGTTTTCTAACCCTGATGATCGAATATGCGGTTACCTCACGTTAGGGGAGCCGCTGATCATGAACACCACGCTGAAACGCCTTGGCATTGTTTTGCTGGCGTGTTTCACGCTCATGTCTTTCAGGCTGGAACCGGAAGCGACCAATGCCGACCGGTTGCTTTACGATGTGCGCGGCGCATTCGTCGCCGCACGCCCGGATGTCGCACCGGCGCTGATGCAATCCATCCATGCTCAGGTACAGAGTGCTATCAGGACGACGGCGCGTGGCGAGACCAGACCACGCGTTGTGCTGACCATCCGTCTCACATCCGTCACGCGCGCGCCGTTCCTGTTCGGGGAGCGCGCCTCGGCCAAGGTGATCGTCCGCGCTGCGGCCGTGGCAACCGGCGAGGTGATCGCCGAGGCCAAATTCACCGCCACCGTTGTCAGCTTCGACAATCAGTCCATCGAGCAGGAACTTGCCTATGGCGTCGCTGAACGGGTGATCCGCGAATTCCGGCTGAACCGATCCGGCCCGACGACACTGGCGACGGCGCTTTTTCCATAAACAGGACGCGAGGTGGGCATACGAAAGCCATTCGTCCCTTTGCTGTGGATCCACTGCTTCAAAAAATGAGCCTCAGCGTTCTTAGCTTCACATACGTTGCGTATCTTAATTGACATACGTTGCGTACGTCACTATCTCGCATACGTAACGTATGTGAAGTGACGTTCGAAGCTTTGAAAACAATGCTTCGCCGTCCATTGCCACTCAACCCAAAAGAGAGAAGCAAAATGACCGAACGCGAAGCGATTTTCCCTGCCAACAGGCACGCGCTTTACGAGGAACATGGCTATTCCGCAGCCATTCGCTCCGGTGACCTTCTGTTCGTTTCCGGGCAGGTTGGCAGCCGTGCCGACGGAACGCCTGAACCGGACTTTGAACAGCAGGTCCGGCTCGCCTTCGAGAACCTGAAAGCCACGCTTGAGGCGGCAGGCTGCACCTTTGACGACATAGTCGACGTGACGACGTTCCACACGGACCCGGAAAACCAGTTTGGAACCATCATGAAGGTCAAACAGGAGATTTTCAGCAAATCGCCTTACCCGAACTGGACTGCCGTCGGTGTCAACTGGCTCGCCGGTTTCGATTTCGAGATCAAGGTTATTGCCCGCATCCCATGATGTCCGGCCGGGCCTGAAATGGCGGCGCTCTCAGGGCGCCGCCAGCCCTGTCTTCATCCTTATTTCAGCCGCTCGGCGTGCCACTTCAGGTGGTCGTCCATGAAGGTGGAGATGAAATAATAGGAATGGTCATAGCGATCGTGCATGCGCAATGTCAGGCCGATATCCGTGCCCTTGATCGCCTCTTCGAACAACCATGGGCGCAGGCCGTTTTCGAGGAAGCTATCGGCCTTGCCCTGGTCGATCAGGAACTCGGGAAAGCGGGCGCCATCTTCAACCAGTAAGCAGGCGTCATATTGACGCCAGGCGGCCCGATCCGCACCGAGATATTTTTCCAGCGCCGGTTCGGACCAGTCGGCGGAGGAGGGCGCCACGATCGGTGCAAAGGCGGAGCAGCTCTTGAACCGCTCGGGGTTCTTGAGCGCGATGGTCATCGCACCATGGCCGCCCATCGAATGGCCGAATATGCCCTGGCGGCTCATATCCGCGCGGAAATGCTGGCCGATGAGGGCCGGCAGCTCTTCCGTCACGTAGCTGTACATATGGTAGTGCTCAGACCACGGTGCCTCGGTGGCATCGAGGTAAAAGCCGGCACCCTTGCCCATCTGCCAGTTGGTCAGCTCATCCGGCACGTCATTGCCGCGCGGGCTGGTATCGGGGCAGACGATGATCAGGCCCAGTTCGGAAGCCATGCGGCGATATTCGCCTTTTTCCATGACATTGGCATGGGTGCAGGTGAGGCCGGAGAGATACCAGACAACCGGGCAGGGCTCATGGACCGCTTTCGGCGGCACATAGACCGCAAAGGTCATCTCGGACTTCAGGGTTTCGGATGTGTGCGAAAATACGCCCTGCATGCCGTCAAAAGCCGTATTTTGCGAAATGATGTTCATGAAGCCATTCCTTTGAGAAAAGTTTTCCGGTTCAGCCCGCAAGCGAGACAGCGGCATTCACCGCCGCCGCCACCAGAACCGTGTTGAAAAAGAAAGAAACGATGGAGTGAAGCAGCGTGACCTTGCGCATGGCGGTCGTTGTCACCCCCACATCCGATGTCTGCGCCGTCATGCCGATCACCACGGCAAAATAGAGGAAGTCGTAACCGCAGGGTTCCTTCGTCGCCGGAAAATCCATGCCGCCGCGATGCTGGCGCTTGCCATCCACCATGGCCGGCCGCCAGTATAAATGCGCATAGTGCAGGGCCGTCATGGTGTGGATCGTCAGCCAGCCGAAAATCACCGAGGCGAAGGCGATGAGCAGGGTCCATACGGTTTCGCCCGTATGATTGAGCGCCTGAAACAATGAGACAACGGCAACCGCCACCGCAAGCAGCGTGACGGCGATGATGGCGATTGCCGGCAGATCGTCGCTATCGGCATGGGCCTTCAGATGCTGCGCCGTCAATCCCGGCAGACGAAAGGCAACCAGCGTCAGATAGGTCAGGAAAAAAAGAACGGCTGCGATTTCTATGGCAAGCGATGGCGCCAAGGCCAATGCCAGACCAAGACCAAGAGCACCGGCGAAAAAAGCGAAGACGAAAGGCTGATGTCGGCGAAAGGCATTGCTGCCGGTCGTCGCGGAGCTTTTTGGTTTGGCCGTGGTCATGGGCGGCACCTTTCTGTTTGCAGCCTCATTTTTTGACACGGCGGCAGAAGCGGTCAAGCGTCTCCAGAAAAGCGGAGCGGTCGCGCGGCGAAAAAGCTGCGTTATATCCCTTGCTCTCACCGGTTTCACGCAGATGCGCGCCAAGATCACGCATTGCCGTGGCCATGCCGATATTGGCCTGGTCAAAAACACGGCCCGTCGGTCCCGTCACCAGCGCGCCCTTGGCAACACAGCGCCCGGCCAGCGGCACATCGGCGGTGATGACGATATCGTTTTCGCTGGCATGTTCAGCAATCCAGTCGTCAGCCGCATCGAAACCGGCCGATACGATGACGTTCTTCACCATCGGATCCCGCGAGGGGCGCAGGCCGGAATTGGCGACGAAGGTCACCTCCAACCCATGTCGCTCGGCCACCTTGAGGATCTCCGGTTTCACCGGGCAGGCATCGGCATCGACATAGATTTGCGGGTTTTTCGACATGGGCACTCTTCGCAGATAATTCTTGCGACGCTTTTACGGGCAAATGCAGCGATTACCAAGCCCGTCGTCGCCGAAATGCTGGCTTGACAAGGCACGGGAATGGGCTTGCGACAACGCCGAGACTTCCGTATGTTCTCTTTATGTTCTATTGTTTGGAGATGTCGGATGCTGGAAGAATTCATCGTTCAGGCCAAGTCTGCCACCTATGTCGGCGGCGGCGATAAATCCGCGATTTCTACCCGAAAGGGATCGCATGATCTCACCTATCGGCAAGGCGACTGGCACTATATCGACAGCTACTTCGGCGGAACCGATTTCATCGGGCAGGAGGTGGTCTGGCATCAGGGCGTCGCGCTATGGGCGATGAATTATTATGGTCGTATCCTGAGACCGGATATGATCGACGCCGGGATGGCGGGCAGGGTCATCCAGCACTCCCTCTCAAGGCTTTATAAGGAAGGGCGGTTTCTCGGTGGTTTCACCCATCAGCTTGAGGAGCTGATTTATGTGGACGCGAATGAAGGCGAATTCCGATCTTTTACCGGGGTGGAGAGGATTTATCGCGAGGATATCGAGGTTTATCGGCTCGACTATCATGGTGGAACGATAAAGCCCTAGGGTTGGCAGAGGTCGCCGCTGCGAGGGGCTGAAAAAGAGAGGCGATGAAGGTTCATCGCCTCCATTGATATTTCAAATCAGCCGGGCTGCTTCGTCTTGCGAAGATAGGGAAGAACCGTGTCGTAGGAGCCGAAACGGGCAATCGCATCTTCGTTGGAGACGGCGGCGGTAATAATGACATCCTCGCCCTGTTTCCAGTTGGCGGGCGTTGCCACCTGGTGCTTGGACGTCAGCTGGATGGAATCGATCGCGCGAAGAATTTCCTCGAAGTTGCGGCCGGTGGTCATCGGGTAGGTGAGGACCAGCTTGATCTTCTTGTCGGGGCCGATGACGAAAACAGAACGCACGGTGGCGTTGTCAGCCGGGGTGCGGCCTTCGGAGCTGTCGCCGGCACCGGCCGGCAGCATGTCATAGAGCTTGGCGACCTTCAGGTCCTTGTCGCCGATCAGCGGATAATCGACATTGAAACCTGTCGCGGTGCGGATGTCGTTTTTCCACTTCTCATGGCTTTCGACCGGATCGACCGAAATGCCGATGATCTTGACGCCGCGTTTTTCAAATTCCGGCTGCAGGCCGCCCATCGCGCCAAGTTCCGTGGTGCAAACCGGCGTGAAATTCTTCGGATGCGAAAACAGCACCGCCCAGCCGTCGCCGATCCAGTCGTGAAAGCTTACCGGCCCATGGGTGGTCTCGGCGGTGAAATCAGGTGCTATGTCGTTGATACGCAGGCTCATCTGATAGTTTCTCCCTAATGATTTGAACTGAAATTCTGATGATTTTCGGCAATCCGTATCCGGCGCCGAAGCTTAGTGTGTCTGCGCGAAATGGCCAGCCTTTTCATCGCGCCGCGGTGACGTTGCCAAGCAGCAAAAGTTTGCGAAGTTCCCGCAAAAGCTTGATGACGTTCCATGGCGGTTATGGCCAGTCCGACAATTTCTGACACGCGTGATACGGACAAGAGAATCTGCTGAATTTGCGGCAAGCTTATGCGACCTTTGGCCACGCCGCCAAAAGCGCCGGGCGGGTTGTCGCTACTAGAGGAACGGGCGGGGAGGCGCCATCGGTCGTTTTTTCACACTGATATAGGTCAGGAGAGCCGAATGCCGATGACGTTCCATCCCCTAAGGCGGCGGCAGGAGAGCGAAAATCATTGGCGAGACCGGTTGAATGTCGCAGGTGCCGCCATTATTCCAGAGTGGATCGGGGGCCATTCATGACAACATCCTCTGCGCCGGTTTCAGCGGCCGTTCGGGCGCGCATACCGCCCACAGTCTGGGTCCTTGGTTTCGTCAGCCTGCTGATGGATATCTCCTCGGAGATGGTACAGACGCTGTTGCCCTATTATCTCGTCTCGGGCCTTGGCGCTTCTGCCGTCACCGTCGGTTTCATCGAGGGCCTGTCGGTTGCCATCGCGACCACCACCAAGCTATTTTCCGGGATTATCGCGGACTGGACGCGGCGACGGAAGATGCTTGCGGTGATCGGATATGGTCTTGGGGCGATCTCCAACTCGCTTTTCCCTTCGCCACCTCGCTAGGCTGCATTGTCGCCGCCAAGGCGGTGGATCGCGTCGGCAAGGGCATTCGCGGAACACCGCGTGACGCGCTGATTGCCGATGTGACGCCCACCGAAATCCGGGGAGCGGCATTCGGGCTCAGAAAGTCGCTTGATACGGTCGGCGGTTTCATCGGGCCGCTGGCGGCGATCGCGCTGATGTTTGCACTGAGCGAAAATGTTCTCGCCATTTTCTGGATCGCGGTCATTCCCGCATTCCTTGCCGTTTTCATCCTCATGATCGGCGTGAAAGAGCCGGATGCGCCGGCGAAAACGAAATCGGACAAGCCGTTCCGGATCGCCGATTTTGCAAAGCTCAATCCTGCGGTCTGGGTGGTGATCCTTGGGGCGTCGCTTTTGACCTTTGCGCGGTTTAGCGAGGCATTCCTGTTGCTGAAATCGGAGGAGGCGGGGTTCAGGCCGGCCTGGATACCGATCACCATGGTCATCATGCATGCCGTTTACGGCCTGACGGCCTATCCAGCCGGCCGGCTTTCAGACCGCATCGGCCGGTCGGGCATTCTCGCTTCAAGCGTGGTGGTGCTGGCAGCCTCCTATCTCGTGCTCGCTTATGCCAACTCCATTCCGCTGTTCCTGATCGGCATTCTTCTCTGGGGCCTGCATATGGGCCTGTCGCAGGGTCTGTTCGCCACCCTCATCGCAGAAACGGCGCCGTCAAATCTCAAGGGCACCGCCTTCGGCGTCTTTAACCTGATGATGGGTGTGGCGGTGCTCCTCGGCAATGTCATCGCCGGATTGGTGTGGGATATCCACGGATCGTTCGGCACCTTCATCCTGGGCGCAGCGCTGTCTTGCGCGGCATTGCCGGTGTTGATCTGGATATCCCGCCGGGGAAGCGCCTTAGCCCGATAAGGCGCGAAAAGATTGTTTTCACTATTTGAAACGCCTATTCTGGCGCGGCATCACCACGCCGTCTCCAAACCCGATGTGATGGAGAATACCGATGACGATCACGATTACCGCCTTTGAACGCTCACCCGATGGCGGCAAGGGTCTCGCCCGTGACATGCGTGTTCGCTGGGCACTGGAAGAAGTGGGCCAGCCCTATGATGTGCGCCTTCTCTCCTTCAAGGCGATGAAGGAACCGGAACATCTCATGCTTCAGCCCTTCGGACAGATTCCGACCTATGAAGAAGGCGGCCTCGTCCTGTTCGAATCCGGCGCCATCATCTTTCATATAGCCGAGAGCCATGCCGGCTTGCTGCCAGAAGAAGCGGGAGCCCGGGCGCGGGCGATAAGCTGGATGTTTGCGGCCCTCAACACCATGGAGCCGCCAATCGTCGAGCACTTTGTCACCGGCTTTCTCGAAAGGGACAAAAGCTGGCATGATGAACGCCTTCGAATGGTGAATGAACGCATTCGCAGGCGGCTCGGTGAATTGTCCCGCCGCCTCAGCGCCGCCGACTGGCTCGATGGTGCGTTCAGCGCCGGCGATCTGCTGATGGTGTCGGTCCTGCAAAGGATCATAAGTTCAGGCATTCTCGACGAATATCCGAACCTTTCAGCTTATGTGGCCAGAGGTGAAGCGCGTCCCGCCTATAGGCGGGCTTTCGCCGATCAACTGGCGGTTTTCAAAGCGGCGCAGAATGCTTGACCGTCTCACTCCGATACATTGACGCGATATGCCATTCCAAGCGACCGGGGCGCGGTCTCCTTGAAGCCGAATTTTTCATATAATTTATTAGCCGGCACATCGGCGATCAGGCTGACATAGGCTGATGCGGGAAACTCGCTCTTCACATGCTCCATCAGCGCATTCATGATCGCCTTGCCCAGCCCGCGGCCCTGATGTTCGGGCTTGACGGCGATGTCCACCACCTGAAAAAAGCAGCCGCCGTCACCGATAATCCTGCCCATGCCGATGGCGGAATCCTCGTGCAGAACCAGCACGGAAAAAACGGTGCCCCGCAAGCCTTTCTCTGCCGCCTCCCGCGAGAACGGGCTAAGCCCTGCCACGGCGCGCAGATGCAGATACTCCTCGACGGAAGGGGTTCTTGCCACGACTGAATAGGCGGGGTGGTTCATCGACATCTCCTCATCGTCGCGCCACGACAGTGTCGTCTGGCGCCCGAGAGTGGTTCTACATCCATATGTGTCGATTCTGAACCGGACTTATCCAGGGTATCCGGGCGACCACCATCCTGCCGGGCGAGACCGATACGCCAATCATGAACAATCGCGCGCGTCCACCCCTGAAGGAAGAACGCACTCGCTCCTCAACGAGGATCTTTCGTGTAGACGAATGTCGGCACACACCAGTTGAAGCGTATTGCAAGGAGCCGGAGCATCAAGCCGAGGGCCATTGCAACGAGCGAGGATATCGCGTGGGAGACACCCACAAGGGGCACGATCAAGTAGATCAGGCCCGTAAAGACTGAGACGGTTGCATAGAGTTCCGAACGAAACAAGAGCGGTACTTCGTTGCACAGGATATCCCGAAGTACGCCGCCCAGACATCCGGTCAGCACGCCAGCCGCCACCACGACAATCAGCGGCAGGTTGAGGCTTGACGCAATCTGGCAGCCGATGACGGTGAAGACGACCAGTCCTATCGCGTCGAGAAAAAGGAACATCTTGCGCAGGTGATACATATATCGGGCGATCGGGATCGTCGCCAGAGCCGATAATCCCGTCACGAGGAGATAGCTGGGATTTTCGACCCACGACAGCGGATAGTGGTTCAGAAAAACATCGCGCACGGTTCCACCGCCGAGGGCGGTAATACATCCAAGCAGAAATACGCCGATCCAATCCATTTCGCGACGGCCGGCGGCGAGGGCGGCTGTCATGGCTTCTGCGACAATCGCAACGAAATAGAGGATATGGATAATGTCGCTCGTCGGGGGAAAGATCATCGAATAACCTGAAAACTCAGTATCTGCGAATGACGTGGGTTCATCGTCTATTCAGTAGTTCATCAAAGGAGATGCCTGCGGGTTCCCGAATGACGGCCGAACCCCGAGAAGCGGTGCGGCGCGCTCGATGATATCGCGCACCATCGGCGCGGCATTGAAGGCCGCCAGGCGCCCGCCGCGCTCACCGGAAAGCGGGGCGTCAATGATCGACAGCACCAAATAACGGGGGCGGTGCATGGGGAATGCCGCGAGGAATGTATTGAAGTTCAGGTTCTTCGCGTATTTGCCATTGATAACCTTTTCCGCTGTCCCGGTTTTCCCGCCTACATCAAAACCGACCACCTGGGCGTTTCGGCCCGAACCTTGGGTGCCGTTGTACCAGAACAGCTCGCGGACCTTTGCGCTGGTCGAGGCCTGCAGGACACGCCTGCCGGTGATTTGGTGACGCCTCCCACTGTCGGCAATGAAAGTCGGGTGCCGGAACATGCCGCCGTTGACAAGGGCCGCCGCAGCCGCAGCCGTCTGTAGCGGTGTCGTGGCCAGGCCGTGACCGAAGGAAATCGTTGCGGAATTGATCTTTTTCCAGTTCCTTGGCGCCGTGGGCGAAGCTATTTCCGGCAACTCCGTCTGCATCTTTGACAACAGGCCCAGTCTGAAGAGAAACTGCTGGTGATTTTCCAGGCCAACGAGATCAGCGACCTTTGCCGTGCCGATATTTGATGAGTAGCGAAAGACTTCCCGGATTGTCAGCGGCCTTCCTCGGCCGTGGAAATCCCGGATGGTGAAACCACCCATTTTCAGGGGACGGGAGGCATCCACGACCGAGTTCAGAGTGACGACGCCCGCATCAATCCCCATGGCAAGGGTAAACGCCTTGAAGGTCGAGCCCATTTCAACCGCTGAATTGCTCATGCGGTTGAACCATCCCTTTTCGTAGTCCCTGTCGATCGTGCCGTCGGCAAGGCGGCGCGAAGGTTCATTCGGGTCATAATCGGGGACGGATGTCATCGCGAGAACCTCGCCTGTGTCGACATCGATTATGACGGCACCTGCGGCTTCCGCCTGATAGTTCCTCACGGCATCGCCAACGACGTTATGCACGATGCTCTGAACACGCAAATCGATGGACAGCCGGACCGGTTCAAGCTGGGTGGGATCTGTAAGGCCGACGCCACGCAGGTCTGCCAGACCTTGCCTGTCGAGATAGCGCTCAATGCCCGCCAGCCCCTGATTGTCGATATTGACATGCCCGACAATGTGGGACGCCACCGGGCCGCCTGGATAAAAACGCCGCTTTTCCGGTCTGAATCCGATGCCCGGAATGCCAAGGCGCATGATCTCAGCCTCCTGGCGGGGCGTAAGCTGTCTCCTGATCCACTGAAAACCGGAGTCAGACGTTAGTTTTCTGTGCAGATCAGCCCAGTCCAGATCGGGAACAACAGAGGCGAGCTTTTCGATGGCCTCATTTGCATCAACAACGCGACGAGGCTCCGCATAAAGCGAGATGAGATTGATATCCGTTGCGATAAGCTGGCCGTTGCGGTCCAGAATGTCGGGGCGGGAGGCGATTATATTGGGTGATCGCGGAATGCTCGCCGTCGCTTCGTTCTCGGAAAAATAGCCATATTGCAAAAGGCGGACTGCGATCGCGGCATAACCGATCGCGAATGCCACGATGAGCAGGCCCACCCGCTGACGATTTCGAGTGGAAGACTTTACGCTGCGTTTTTTCGCAGGAAGAACAAGGTATCCAATGGTACCTTTCCTGTAACGAGCAATCAAAGACATGAAAATACTCCACGCTCACGCGTCGGGAATAGGGTGGGAAGGCGGGCGGGTCCAACCGGTCACTGCACGCGTGCAGGACAGACCCTGTCACGCGGCATTTTACACCGCGCCAAATCCCGGAAAATTCGGCAATGGCGCAGGCTCGATCTGCGCATAATCAGGAACGCCACAAGGGCTTGAGGCTTTCACTTATGAAGTCCATGGCAACACGTATGCGTGGCGTGTCGCGCACGTCTTCGTGGATCACCAGCCATACGTCGATCCTGATGCCTGGATCGAGTGGATCGAATCTCACAAGACCATGTTCGGCGGCGAGGTAGGCGGGCAGCAGTGCCACTCCACACCCGCCCGCGGCGGCGGCAGCCTGTATGCGCAGATCGTTGCTGCACATGAAAACCTCGTCGGCCGAAAGCCTGTCATCAAGCCAGCGATAGTGATCCGACTCCCGCATGGTATCGTCGTAACTGATGTAAAGAGGGGGGCCATTTCTCGTCGGGTAGGCAGGATCGGCATAGAGGAAATAGGACAATTGTCCAAGGCGGCGCGCAACCAGTGTGGCTTCGCTCGGCCGCTTGAGGCTGATGGCAATATCCGCTTCTCCCTTGGAGAGGGACATGGCCTCCATGGTGCCGACAAGACGGAGCCTTACGTCAGGATGCTGAGATTGCAGCGTGGAGATTTGCGGTGCAATGAAGCTGTAGAGCAGCGATGGCGGGGCGGATACCACGATATCACCTTCGATACCGTTCTGGCCGGAACCAGCGCAACGGCTCAGAGCAAATGCAGACCTGCTCATTTCCTCGGCGAAGTTCGCGACGTCGCGGCCCATATCGGTCAGTACATATGATCGTGGCCTGCGATCCACGAGCTTCACCGAAAGCGAGGTTTCCAGCGATGTGATGCGCCGACTGACAGTCGTATGATCGACGCGTAGCGCCTTGGCGGTTGCCGTGATGGAGCCGTGGTGAGCGAAGGCGGAGAAAAATCGCAAATCTTCCCAATCGACCATTTTAAATTTCCTGAATTAGGTAGTGTTCGTACGAGAACCGCATAGCGGTCTCACCGCGAGAAGGCAGGTCGCGAGGTGTTTGCACCACACCTGTCGAGCGCCGTTGCCCGGTAAAACCGCGTGGAGCTGTTCAAATTTTGAAGGGGACCGGGGTGAAATGCCTCAGCTGAAGCCGGCTGACACGAGCGACGGCGCGCCGGAATGCGCCACGCCTGTCAAGGCCGTATGCAGCAAATGCAATTGCCGTCATCGACACTGAAAATGATCTTGAAACTGCGTCAACGCAATCGACTGTCGATAGGGAAGGGTGACTTCCAGCCATAGGTGCTCCTTGCCCTTTTCCTGGGCTTTTGGCACCCCCTCTGTCATTGGCCTGAGAGATTCGCTCACCTTGTTTCGGCGAACTTACACCATCGGCGCGAGCATCAGCTCGCTTTTCAGAGTTTGTATGATCTTGCAGCGGTCCTTTTGCCTGAGAGTTTCCGGGGTGGTTGCTCCGTCGGCGCCGATGTCGGGAGATATCGGTCTCTCCCGCTGCTCGATATGTGTTGCCCCATGCCTCTGTCGCGAGGTTTGGAGCGCTGTGATCTGGCGTTTCCAAGACCGAAAGGCCCTAGATCCGCTAAACCGAACGACGCGAAATATGGTGCCGTTTATGGCGTAAATTTGACCCGCAGCGGTTATTCTTAGTCACTGCGCGCTCAAATTGACGCTATCAGATGACCAAAAGCGGCGTTTTTCCCTTCACTCGGTCATAAAGATCGATCGCATCCTGCATCAGCATCCTGACGCAACCCGAGGACGAATTTTTACCTATGGTTCTCCAGCTCGGTGATCCATGAATACGATAGAGCGTATCCTTGCCGTTCTGGAAAATGTACATGGCGCGCGCACCCAGAGGATTCCGGGGGCCGGGGGCCATTCCGCCTGCTTCAACACCGTATGGCTTGAGTTCAGGATTACGGGCGATCATATCCTCCGGCGCCTTCCATCTTGGCCATTTCTGCTTCCATTGAACGACAGCGCGCCCTTTCCATGATCGGCCCTGAGTTCCAAGCCCTACGCCGTAACGTATGGCTCGGCCACGGGGGAGAACCCAGTAGAGGAACCTCTCATTTGTATCTACGACAATTGAATAGGCGGGCTCTGCGGTGATGTATTCAACCTCCTGTCGGAGATATTGTGGGTCGATGGCGCGGTAATTGACAGCTGGAACGTCAAAGCCACCATCCGTAAGCGCAGCATAAATCTCGTCGTAAGCAAAACCGGTACCCGCAGGCTTTGGCCCGTTGTCCTTCGATGTTTTTGCGGCTGTCGTCGTCTCATTTTTATGTTCGGGCAGGGTAGCCGCGGTGACTTCGAGTTTCGTCTTGGGAACCTGCTCGCAACCTGCAGCCAGAAATGAACTGATGGCCAGGGTGAGCAGCGATCTGCGAGACAAGTGAGAATTGATTTTCTGTTCCAAGGCTGTTCTGCTGTCGAATTCTAGGGGCTGTGCCGGGATCGGGGCGGACAACCGGCGAAGCGCCAAGGCCCGGATGTCTGCGGCGCGACAGAAACCATGAAATCTGCCCATTCGATACTGCACAAATACGCAGATTGGCCCTGCGACATTCCCGGTAAAACCGGCTTTGATATGTATTGGGACCGATCCTGCAAACACAACCTTTTGCCGTCTTGCGATAATTTCTGGATCGGTCATAAAATCCGTCCGGCAACCGGACTTGCGTACCGGCAAGTTCCAACGTTGATATTAACCAGCGTCGTGCAAGGAGAGGGCCGGATTTCAGCGGCCCAAGGCATCGCATCTACAAGATGACCGCCGCATGCGATGATCGCATAAGATAGATTATGGAACTAAATTGCGGTTGAGACGGCGGTCCGGACCAGAAAACGCCTTCGCGACAACGTCACGGACGTTGGCAGGTCAGGATAAAGCGTCGATAAACGAAGGTGCGCAGCCGGTTGCGCAGGTCGGCTTTTTTACGCTGCGCTTTGGCGATTGGGTCGTGGGAATGGAGTTTTATCTCCGCGAAGCCAGCGCCAGTCAGCAACGGCATCAACATGTGAGGCCGCAGCCCTTCACCGAATGGAAGTCCCTTCATGATGGCGGCGTGGCGGCTGCCCAGAGCGCCGTCATAATGACTGTCTTCGCCCACGACACGATCGATGAGCGCAATAAGCAGTCTCGCAATGCGTCCGGTCGGTTTCGGCGTCGCCCAATCGCCGTCGAAAAACAGAAGCCGGCCGCCCGGACGGAGAAGCCTGAACCATTCGTGGAACGTCTGTTCGGGTTGCGTCAAAGTCCAGACCAGATGCCTGCAGATGATTGCGTCATAGGATGCGTCGGGCTCCATGGTGTTTTCGGCATCCGCCATGATGAAACGCAGCCTCGGTTTACCGGCATGTTTGGCGCGTGCCACAGCCAGCATCGCCTCTGAAAAATCGAGCGCCGTAACATCGTGGCCGAGATCATGGATCAGCCGCGTCACCTCGCCGGTGCCGCAGGCCAGTTCAAGGACCCGTTTCGGTTCCGCGCCGATCAGCTCGCGGATCGGTTTCTGCCATGCCTCGGCTTCCGGACCGGCTGAGATTTTATGTCCGAAAGCAAGATCGAAGGTCTCAGATCTTTTGGACCAATAGTCGCGGATTTCCTCCTTGAGATCGAAATTGCCGCCATCCATCGTGTCGTCCTTTGTGTGTTGCATCTGCGAGTTCCGGCAAAATGATCAGTCGGATGTGTCGAATACGGTATTGAGCGTCGCAACCGTGATGGCGATTGCGATGCCGGGCCAGATCATCAGGCTTGGATGATCGAAGATGAAAACGCGATACTCGAACAACATCGAGCCCCAGTCCGGTTTGGAAGGGTCCGCGCCAAGCCCGATAAAGGCCAGCGAGGCATAGGCGGTGACGGCAAAACCCACCTGATTTCCGGTATGGGTTATCATCAGCGGCAGGATATTCGGCAGAAGATGGCGCAGGACCATCCGCAAGGGCGGAACGCCCAGCGCCTGTGCGGCATGGACAAAGGGTTGCCCAAGCACGCGCCGGCTGAGGGAATGGGCAAGCAGAGCCGTCGGACCAATGCCGGCAAGACCAAGCGCCAGCCCGGCCGTCATCGGTGTAAGCCCAAAAATCGCCGCCGCCGTCAGGGCGATGATGAGCGTCGGAACGGTGATGAAGAATTCGCAACAGCGCAGCACCACCCTCTCCTGCCAGCCACCCAGCACCGCAGCGCCGGCGCCGAGCAAGGTGCCGCCGGTAAAGGCGATGGTGCCGACCGATAACAGCACAAGCGCGGTGCGCCATCCGCCCGCCATGAGGCGCGAAAGAAGATCGCGGCCGAGATGATCGGTACCCAGCAGGTGCTGCGCCGTCATACCGGAATGGCGGGCCAGGATATCCACGGCGTCAGGATCATATGGCTGCCAGATGGCGCTCAGAAGCAGGAAAAGGGCCAGAACGGCAAGTGCGAAATACCGGAGCATCAGGCGAGCCGTGGATCCAGAAGACGTTGAAACAGCTGCACGATCAGGTTCATGAAGAGCAGCCAAAGCGCGATGACCATCACATAGGCCTGCAGCACCATCTGGTCGCGCACCGCGATGCTTTGCACGAGAAACTGGCTGATGCCGGGAAGATTGAAGAGGATTTCCATGGTCGCCGTCGAACCGATCACCCACCCCGCCTCCGAGCGCACCGCCGAAAGCAGGGCATAAAACGCGCCACGATGCGCGTGACGCCAGAGCGCCTGCCGGTGCGAAAGCCCCTTGGCGAGAGCGGTGCGAAAATACGGCTGTCGGGTGGTCTCGATCATGTCGCGGCGGTAGATGCGAGCAAAGACGGCGGCCGAATGGCAGGCGATCAGGATGACGGGCAGAACGATTGCCGTTATGTCGGTTCCGAACGGACGGATCCAGCGCAGCTGGACGCCGAGAACCCAGAGCAGGACAAGCCCCAGCCAGAAACCGGGAACAGCCTGCACAAACACCGAAAATGCCCGGCTGGCACGATCAGCAATGCCGCCTGGCCGCGCCGCAGCGCTGAAACCGAGCGGTACGGCGACGGCAATGGCGAGGAGAAGGCCGGAAATACCGAGCATGAGCGAGAGAGGCAGACGTTCGATAAATTCCGCAAAGACGGATTCGCCGGTGCGGAAGGATCGTCCCCAGTCGCCGGTCACGAAATCCACGAGCCAGTGCAGATAACGCAGGATGAGCGGGCGATCGAGCCCCCACCCTTCCCGCAGCGCTGCAACGGTTTCACTCGTGGCCGTCAGGTTCCACACCCGAATGGCAATCTGCACCGGATCGGCGGGCATCCATGCGATGAGCGTGAAGGATGCGAATGAAAGCGCAACCATTCCCACCACGGAATATATGCCGAACCGGAGCAATTGCATCTGACCTTACCGCGCTTCGCCTATATCGCCGCGCAGGACATAATAGTCGGAACCCCAGGGCTCGTAGTTCTGCAGCCGCTTCGAAACGCCGACATACCAGACCGGCGAAACCAGGAAGGATGCAGGAACGTCGGTAAACAGCTTTGCCTGCGCATCAAGCGCGATCGTTGCACGTTCGCTGGCCTCGCCAGCCGTCGCGAAACGATCGAGAATGACATCGAATTCAGGCGAGGCGTATTTCGCATAATTGAGCGAGGCACCGCTGCGCAGCATCGAATTGAGGAAGAAGGCCGGGTCTCCGTTCGGTGCGGTATGCTGCGCCCAGAGCGCGATGTCGAATTCACCGGCAGCAGCCACGTCCTGGATATTTTCAACGACCTTCGTGTCGAGTTCGATACCTATTCTGGCAAGCTGCGCCTTCACCACCGGCAGCATGGTGACGAGGTCCGGGCGCTGCGGATAGGTAATGGCGAGAAGGCGCAGCGGCGTGCCGTCCTTCTCACGCTTCCCTGCCCCGTTCTTCGTCCAGCCGGCTTCGTCGAGAAGCGCTTCGGCCTTCACAAGATCGGTCTGTCGCTGCTCTTTCCCGGCAAAGGGGAAATAGGCGGCATAAGCGCCGGTCGCGGGTTCACCACCATTGATGGCGGCGGCCAGTTCCCTGCGGTCGAAGCCGAGATCGAGCGCCTGGCGTACCTTGATATCGGCGGTAACCGGCCTCGTTGTGTTCAGGAAAGCGAGATATTGATAACCGACAGGGAAAGACTTGATCGTCAGATCCGGATTGGTTTTCAGACGGCTTACGACTTCCGAAGGCAATCCGAAAGCAAGGTCCAGTTCACCCGCCTCCAGCGCCAGTGTCATGCTTTGCGCATCGCCGAACCTGCGAAAATCAACCGGGGAACGGGCATCCGCATCGGCAAAATGGGTGTTCGGCGTAAGCGTCAGTAACGTATCCGCCTTGAAATCCGCAATCTGATACGGCCCGGTGAACAGCGCCTTACCGTCGGTTGCAGGCTTGTAGGCGATCAGCGGCCATTCGGCGAAAAGCGCCTGAAGAAAAGCCACCGGCTTCTCCGTGGTAATCGTCAGTGTCAGGTCATCGGCCGCCTCGAAATCCAGTTTTCCACCCGTTGCCAGCGCCGCCTTGTTAGTCGCAAATGTGTGGTCGAAACCGGCGGCAAGCGCAGCCGCCGTCACAGGGGAACCATCGGAAAAGGCGCGGCCCGGTTTCAGCGTCACTTTCCAGCTGAGATCGCCGGTGCGTTCCGCTTTTTCGGCGAGACCGGGCACAAGCCGCCCTTCCCGATCGACGGTGAAGAGGTTTTCACCCACGCCATGGCTGACAAGCGCCCAGCCGTTCGATCCCTTTGCCGGGTCGAGACCGCTCGTGATGTAGGTGGCGCCAACGCGCAACGGCTCGGTGGCGAGAGCGCTGGCGCCCACACCCGTGATCAAGGCCGCAAGCGCGGCCGCGGCCAGACGTGAAAAGCTCTTTGCCGACATTCTATTTCCTCTCATGCTATTCGGACAGATTACGAAGCCGCTGTTTGCGGCCGGTCGGGTGGTAGGCGAAATCGTCAACGACGCGGCCACCCAGCAGATGTTCGGCAACGATGCGATCGACTGCCTCTTCCGTGACGCCGCCATAATAGGTGCCCTCGGGAAAGACCTGCAGGACAGGCGCAAGGTTGCAGGGGCCAAGACAGGTGGACTTGGCGGTCATGGTCCCCTCTCCCGTTACCCGAAGTTTCTGCCGTTCCTGCTGGTTGCGCAGATGACCCCAGATCACATCCGCACCCGCCGAGTTGCATGGCGCCCCCTGGCAGACGAGCACACGACGCTTCTGCGCCGGGACCAGCGATCCTTCACCTGCCGGGCGAACAGGCCCTGAAAGGTCAAGCGCCTGCGCCGTTTCGGCCAGATCTTCGAGCAGGCGCGCCATCAGGCTGCTCGATGTGGGACTTGCTGTTATGGAAAGGGACGGCCATGGCCGGAGGTCGCCTGCCCGCCATCGTTTCAATGTCTTGGTCATCCAGTTGTGAAAACTGGGCTCGAGCGGCAGCATCAGCGGAACGATCAGGACATGGCCGACATCCTCATCGATCAGCTCGAACAGCGCTTCATGGAGTGACGGTGTTCCCTGCTCCGTGAAGGCGATGCGAACGGTCTGAGCGCCGCAAAGCCCTTCGGCCTGCATTGCCAGCCGCTGCATGTCCTGATGAGGCGCGGCGGCAAAGGCCGACTTGGCGACAAGCAGCACCGCGTCCGGCACGGAAGGCTCGCGATGGGTGGGATGGGTACTATCTGTCACATTGCCTCATTCACGAGGCGGCGTCGAAAATGACGGGTCTCCGGCAGAAGACCGGAAACAGCCATCATTCCCATGGCACCCCCCGACCACGGAATTACATGATGTCAGGCAGGTCTCCTGGCTTGCGGGTCGAGGCCGTCTCACCTGTCTTCCCGGCATCGCTGCCAGTGACATCGTGGGCGATCGGCTCACCGCTTACAGTTGCGGGACAGCTCCGGAATTTAACCGGATTCCCTCTTAGCTTCCGCCGGGCGGCGAAAGAACCATGACGGAGCGACCCTACACTGCCGCCGGTCACTGTCAACCGCCTGCACGGGTAGTCTGATTTCCACGCAACAAAGCTTTATAATCATGTTACGTTATAAAGTAACGTTAAGCATGACAGATACCTGGCCGTCAAGGCTCTCCTCTAAGGAATTGGCTGAGAGACTGGCGGGACGCGAAACCACAATGTTTGATGTCTGTGGGTCAAATCGCCGAAAGACAGGCGACCTAGCCTTTCAACGCCGTCAGATAATGGACCACGGCGCGGGCATGTACGGGAAGTCCCGCAAAACTTCGAGCACAGATAAGCAGATGACGGCGCGCCCAGACATCGGAGATCGAGACTGTCCTGAAGGGCAATTCGGCCTGGTACCTCAAGGCATAAACCTCCGGCACGATGGCAAGCCCGACACCGCTGCTGACCATGGCGCAGATATCTTCGAAACTATCCAGACGGATACGCAGTTTGAACGGCCGGCCCTCGCGCGCCGCATGGGTTGCCAGATGCCCCTGAAGCGCACTTTCCGTCGGAAGGCCGACAAAGGGTTCGTCGAGAAGCTCCGCGAACGTCACCATATCCCGGTCCGCGAGTGGATGGCTGGCAGGTGTGATCAGAACAAGCCTGTCGATCTCGAAAGGCCGTGTTTCCAGCGTTCCCGTATCGGTCGTGTCCGCCGCAATGCCGAGATCCGCTTGCCCGGCGGCAACGGCTGCAACCACATCGGGACTCTGGCGCTCTTCGAGGTCTATGTCGATGGTCGGGTGATCCACGAGATATCGGCGAAGGGCGCCGGGAAGATGCGCCATTGCCGCCCGCCCCGAAAATATCCGGACCTGCCCCCGCAGACCCCGCGCATAAAGCTGCAGATCACCCCTCATCTGCTCCATCTGCCCGAGCACGATACGGGCATGATGGGCCAGAGCATCCCCCGCCGGCGTCGCTTTGACCCCGCGGGCGCCACGATCGAGAAGCGATACGCCGCTCATTTCTTCCATGCCGCGAATACGCGCGCTCGCCGATGGCAAGGCCATACCCGTGCGGTCTGCTCCCTGCGTAATACTTTCCGCCTCGACCACGTGAAGAAACAGGCGGAGGTCGGTCAAATCGAAGCGCATTTGCCCCTCCGGTCCAGACCCTTCGGATAATCCGAAGGGTTTCCTTGTATCTTCCGCATTGTGCGAAGTCACGGACAACGATCATTGTCGCCGTAGTTTATTGATCCGGAACGACATACATGGACGCCTCAGAAGCCCTCCTCCGCGCCATCGCCTTCAGACTGGCGCTGCTCGTCCTTGCTGTGTTCGCTGCAAGGACGCTCCCCGACAACAGGCCGGCAATCGACGCAACAGTTACCGCATCCGTCGCCTACGGATCACCGCATTCGGACAAGGACAGCGCCCTCATGCGCGACATGGCTTTGCATGACTAGGGAGCCGGGCACCCGATACGGCACGGAAGCACTCGCATCTAAACCAGCTTCGCGTCGTAAAGCCGCTCCATGAAACCGCGCGGCGCAACCGTCCTCGAAATTTCCGCCAGTGGAAAGCCACTTCCGGCCAGCGGCAGGAAACCTTTTTCGAAGGCGTAATCGAGATAACGCATCATCAGCATCACATCGCATTCGTGGCAGTTGATTCCGGTTCCGGCGAGCGCCTGCCGGGCTTTGCCAGTGTCGTATCTGGCGCTGTCACGCACGTAATCGGCATTGCCCAGCATCGACAGAAGATCGGTGAAGACCGAGCTATAGGCTTTACCCTCTCGCAGCATCCGGCCCTGATTGAGCGCATCGAAATAATTGTCGCGTGACAATTCGCGCACCACATAGCCGCAATCGCGCACCTGTTCCACCAGCGTGTTCCAGTCGATCGGTTTTGGATTGACGAGATTGAAGGTGCGGCGGTTGTGAGCGCGCCAGTTCATGGCGAGATGCAGGCTCGCCCGTGCCACGTAATCGACCGGCGTGATATCGAAATCTTCATCCGATGCGAAAGTGAAGCCGGTTTCCACAATGGCGCGCACCGCTTCGTAATAGATACCCTTCACCTTGGTCTGCGTCAGCGGATAACGACCGGTACGGCTGTCGCCCCAGATGTTGCCCGGGCGTACGATGATGAAATCGAGACCCTTTTGCCCGGCGGCGTGCATCAGCTTTTCCGACTCGAACTTGGAACGTTCATAATCCATGTCCGGAAAACGCTGGCCGACGTCGAGCGCATCCTCATAGAGCGTAAACTCCTCGTATAGCTTGTCGCCGATGACGCTGAAGCTCGATGTATGCATCAACGGGATTTTACCCTCGAGGCAAAACTCCACCATATTGGCCGAACCGCCAACGTTGACCGGCGCGATCTTGCTGTAGGATGCGATGAGATTGACATTGGCCGCGCAATGCAGCGCAAGATCGATCCTTTCGGCAAGGTCACGCCATGCATGCCTTTGCAGTCCGAGATGCGATCTGGAAACATCGCCGAGAACAGGCACGATGCGGGCGGCGGCCTCCCCCTTGAGGCTGCGTTCCTCGTCATAGCAGAAGAGGATGCTCTCGATCTTGCCCATCGCCTCCGCCATGTCGGCGGCACGCACCAGGCAATAGACCGTGGCTTTTGTTGTGGTGAGCAGTTCCTGCAGCAGGCGTCCGCCCATGACGCCGGTGGCGCCGGTCAGCAGAATATTGTCCACGCCGTTATCGTAAGTCATTGCCGATCTCCGTTTAGAGCGTTCCGACCCGCATGCCGCCATCCATCGGGATCACTGCGGCATTGAGGTAATTGGTTTTGCAGGTGGCCAGAAACGTCACCACTTCCGCCACATCATCAGGCGTGCCCCAGCGTCCGACCGGGACGATCGAGCGCACCAGACGTTCATCGGCCACCGTGTCGTTGATGCCTTCCTGTTCGAAGGGTTTGGACATGTTGGTCTTGCAGATGCCCGGCGCAATCGCCGTGACGCTGATGTTGAACTGTCCGAGTTCCTGCGCCCAGGATTCCGAGGCCTTGATGAGACCGGCCTTGGAGGCGGCATAAGCTGCCCCACCCCCTGCCCCCCAGATGCCGGCAATCGAGGCGATGTTGATGACCCGCCCGTAACGCTGGCGCACCATCGAGCGCGTAAAGACGCCCGTGCAGTTGAACGCGCCCGCAAGGTTGACGTCGATGACCTTGCGGGACTGCGTCTGGCTGCGGTCGTTGACGCAATAGGTGCGATCGAGAATGCCGGCATTGTTGACGAGTACGGTCACCGGCAATCCCATTTTCTCGGCAATGGCACCCGATGCCTGCTCGACGCTGCCATGATCGGTGACATCCATGGCGAAAACGCCAAGGTGCCCGGGTTTTCCGATCTCCTGTTCAAGGCGTTGCAGCGCGGTAACGTCGATATCAACAGCCGCTACCGCATAACCAACATCGAGCAACGCAAGGGTAATGGCGGCGCCGAAGCCGCCTGAAGCACCGGTCACGACCGCGATTTGCTGGCTCACGCGACTTCCTCGTCCTTGAAGGCGATTTCCATGACCTTGCGGGCATTGACGAGCGCATCGGAGATGCGTTCCTCGAAGAAATGCACGTCGTCCTGGTTCATCAAGAGGTTGGAATAGATGCGCGACAGCGGTGAGAACTGGATGCCGTGGCGCTTGCTCACCTCGCGGATGATGATGTCGCAGAATTTCACCTTGTGCGAATAGCCCTCGGAGCGATCCACCGGCTCTTCCTGCGAATGGTAGACCAGCGCCGTCGGCATGCCCTGAATGACGAGCGGCATTCCGGCAGCCTTCGCCGCCTTGGTGAAGACGCCCGAAATCTGTTCGGTGTAGCGACGCATCCGGTCATAGCAACCCGGATCCTTCTCGACGATATCGAAGGTCGCCTTGATGGCGGCGAGACCCAGCGGGTAACCGTTAAAAGTGCCCGCATGGATGACTTTGCCGCGCGTATAGAGATCCATGATGTCGCGCCGGCCGGCAATGGCGGAAATCGGCATCGATCCGCCGCCCAGCGCCTTGCCGAAGGTGGCGAGATGCGGCGTGACGCCGAGAATATCCTGCGCGCCGCCGAGCCCCAGACGCACGCCGGTGATGATCTCGTCGAAGATCAGCACGATATTGTGCTCTTCGCACAGTTCCTTGGTGCGCTCCAGATAGCCTTCGACCGGGAAGATGCCGCCGCCATTGATGCAGATCGGCTCCATCAGCACGGCCGCGATTTCGTTGCCGTAGCGGCGGATGGTGGCTTCCAGCGCGTTGATGTCGTTCCACGGCAGCATGAAGCTCTGGCTTTCCAGCACGCCCTCGGCGCGGCCGAGCGTATCGAGCATGTCACCCTGGTATTTTTCCGGCACGGGGAAATCGAGATTGTCCTTCTTGCGGAAGCCCATGACGTTGTCGGCATTGCCGTGATAATGGCCATGGAAGCGGATGAAGCGGTTCTTGCCGGTAAAGCCGCGCGCCAGCCGCAGCGCATTCTGCACCGCCTCGGTACCGCTCAGGCAAAACCGCACCATCTCGGCGCAGGGAATATGCTTGATCATCAGTTCCGCCACCTCGATCTCCAGATCGCAGGTATCGACGGAAGTGACCTTCTCCATGTAGCGGATCAGCGCTTCATTATAGGCCTCATTGTGATGGCCGACGAAAAGTGCGCCGAATTTGCAGAAGAGATCCAGATGTTCATTGCCGTCGAGATCCCATACCCGGGAATTGCGGCCCTTGTTGAAGGGCACCACGAAGGCGCGCTCGGCGTCGCCGAAATTATAGTGGGTGCCGCCCGGCATCAGTTCCCAGAGCCGTTTGTAGAAATCGCGCGAAATCTTCAGCGTCAGCTTGCTGTCCGTATCTGTGATCATGGCTGTGCGTTCTCCAGTTTGGCCGGCGATGCTGCCGGGGCGGTTCCGATTGACGGGGATGGATGCCGTGTCGGCGGCGTTGAAGGATCGAACGGATTTTCCGTCCAGGGCCGGTAGCGGTAGAGTGCGTCTGGCACCGGTAGGCCAGCGTTTTTCAGCGCTTCGAGCCTTGCAAGATAGGCCGCGTTGCGCATCAGAAGATCGGCGATAACGACGACGGAGCGGTGCTCGACCGGCTCGTAAGGGCTGCCACGCAACCATTCATTGATCGCACCCATGGCCGGGCCGCACCAGATCTGGTAGTCGACCGCGCGGGATTTCTCTCCGGCAATCGCCCAGCGGGAGGATTGGCCGAGATACCACTGGAAGACCAGCGCCATGCGCTTTTTCGGATGCGTCTCCGCCGCCTCGATAATTCTGGGGTTGCCGCGCGCCTGAAAGAACTGCCGGGTCTCTTCCCAGACCTGCGGCAAGGAGCGCTGGAAAAATCCGCTTTCCAGGCTGGCAATTTCCGCTGCCGTAATGTCTTCGAGGCCGTCATATTGCTTGTAGAGATTGTAAAGCTTCTGGGCGCGCATGGCATACATGGTGCCGCCCTTCAGCACCTGCACCTTGGAGCCGATCTCGAACATGTCGGCGGATGGCGCCATCGCCATGTCGTCCATCTTCGCCCGCCCCAGCAGGGTCTTCACCTGCGGCGACGTGCCGGCCTCGATGCAGGCCTGATTGATCGACCCCGTGCAGACATAGGCCGCGCCCATGGCGAAAGCCGCATAGACCGCCTGCGGATTGCCGATGCCGCCAGCTGCGCCGATGCGGATGCGGAATGCCTCGCCCCTGAGATCGGCTATTTCGTCTTTTAGCGCCGCAACGGAAGGAAAGGCGCAATTCAGCACGCCATTATCGGTATGGCCACCGGAATTGGCCTCGACGGTGATGTCGTCAGCCATCGGCACCTCGCCCGCCATCGCCGCCTGTTCGGCGGAAATCAGACCGTCCTCGACCAGCCTTGAAAGGATTTTTTCCGGGGCCGGATTGATGAAATGCTGCGCCACTTCGCGGCGCGAAACCTTGGCGATGATGCGATGGCGCGGTTCGATAGCCCCCTGCCCGTTACGAACGAGCCCGGCCGCACGCCAATAAACGATGGCCGGCGAAAGGTTCATATAGGCAGAAGCCTCAACCACCTTCACGCCATGGCGGATGCACAGACGTACCACATCCATTTCCCATTCGGCATCGCCGGGATTATGCAGCAGATTGACGCCGCAAGGCCCGTGCGGCAGGGCGGCGCTTATGCGCGCCAGCGCCGAGGCGACACGCTCCCTGCCAAGCCCACCCGCACCGAAAAAACCCAGAAGCCGCTCCTTGCCAAGTGCGATCACCATGTCTTCGGAGTGAATGCCATTGGCCATCGCCCCGGCATAATAGGCCATGCGCACGCCGTAATCGCGCAGGAAACCCGGATCGCCGAGTTGGCTGGGTGTCAGCACGGGTACAATTCCCCGGCATTTTTCCACGTCGGTACAGGAAGCTTCGAGCGACCGCTGGCCACCAAATTCGAGTACATAGAGGCGTTTATCGAGATCAGCGAGAAGCCCACCCATTGCCTCGATGGTAGTGGGGTCAATACCCGCCTGTTTTTTCCATGTCCGGAAAAGCGGTGTGGAATTGATGTGCGGATTTTCATTCATGCTGCGGCCACCCATGATGATTGGTCGGTGCGGCGACGGGCAAAACCGGCGCCGAGATTGTCGCAAATGCCGATGACATTGCCTTTGTGGATGATCTCGGCGACGAAGACGAAGGATGCGGTCTCCAGCGTCACACCGTCCTCGCCATAAGCGAGGTCGATCGACTTGCAGGTCAGGCGATACCTCAGCGTATCGCGCTGTGGTTTCACCTCCCCCCGGAACTTGGCGCTGTATTGATGGTCGGTCAGCGTATGTCCGCTCAGGTGAGGCACCGAATAAAGCCCGAGATAGGCCAGGTAGAATTTCAAAAGCTGTTCGCAGCCTTCCACCAGCAATGTTCCCGGCACACAGGGGTCGTTCTTGAAATGCGCCTTGAAAGCCCAGTGATCTGGATCGATGTCGCGCTCGCCGACCACCACGCCGAGGCCGAACGCGCCGCCTTTGGGGTCGACATCCACCACCCGGTCGAGCATTCTGGCCATCGGTGTCCACAGCTTTGGCGCGGCAGTTTCGGTTCTGTAGTCAGGACCAAAGCAGCTTGCCGGATCACCGTTGCCCAGCGCCTCGATATCATCTTCGGTGAAACGATCCTTCGTGCAGTTCAGCAGCGGTGTGAAGGGTTGCCGCACAGCGCCGTCATTTTTCAGGAAGGGAGCCGGATCGACACCCTTTGAGCGTTCCAGATCGCGCGGCAGGAAAAAGCCGGAATTCGCCTCCAGCCGGAAAACGGGCCGCTCATCGGCAAGGCACCAATATTCGTAGGAAACCAGAATATTACGGCCGACCTTGAGGAAGGATTTGATATCCACCCGACCGCGCAGCAATTCGCCGGCGCGCGGCATTTCGCCATAAACGAAGGTGCGGCTGTCCACCGCCCGATAGCGCAATTCACCCCGGAACAATTGATCGCAGCCGATAAGCGTGAAGGCGACGATCATCGCATGTGAAGATTCCAGCGCCACGAAAGCCGGAACCTTGTCCTCGCACATGAACCAGGCATCGGCGGGCAGATCGAGTTCCCATTCGATGCGGCAGGGCTCCAGCGCACCGGCCTTGGCCGTCGTGCTGGTAATGCGCGAGGCGAACATATAGGGCGGCGATGGCATGCGCGTGCGCACCGCATAGGTATCGGCCAGCGCATAATCCGGCCCGAGCACGCGGCTGACCGCACCATCCGTCAGCTCGATCAACTGCGCTTCATCGAACAATGCGGCACGCGCTGGACTAACCGTCTCACCGGACATCATATGGCTCAAGCGACGATAGAACGCCTGCTCGGTCTGCATGAAGCGCAGGTTCGTCTGCGCGTTCCGGATCGCCTGCCGCTGCTGCCAGGTCAGCGGCAGGCGTGGGAAGCAGCCGGAGACCGGGCCATCGAAAGCTTCGGTCACCACTGCCGGGGACATCTGTGGCCGCATTGCAGGTGGAGATTTTTCAAACAGGGCAAAATTGGTGGGATCGAGAATGATCTCGGCCATGGTCCGCTCTCGCCCGGTAAAGACCCTTACGAGCAAAGGATCGGTCGCCGAAACACCCGCGGGAGCGCTGATCGCCTGAGGCCGCGCCACTGTCGGGCTTTCCAGCAATATATGCGTATAGGCCCGATCGACCCCCATACCACTGATTGCCGCCAGTTGCGGCCCCGTCGCGCGCTGCCGTGACAGGCCGTAATGCAGGACCAGCGCGGTATGGATGAGGCTCAGCATGCCGGAAGCCGCGCCAAGATGGCCGTAGTGACGCTTTGAACTGTCCGCAGCAACGGTGGCGCCATAGACCCTGGCAAGCCCCTCCGCCTCGATGCGGGCTTCCACATCATCCGCCATGCTGTAGCGTTCGAGATAACTTATCTCTTGCGGCGCAACGCCTGTTTTTTGCAGGCAGGCCTCCGCCACATTGGCCACGGCATCCGCCGATGGCTGGAAGGTGGTGCCCGGCGCTGTGTCATGGCGGATTTCAAGGCCACGAAGGCGGGCATAGGCGCGTCCGGCCGGTCCGCCATCCGCTCTTTCGAGCATAATCACGCCGCAGCCTTCCCCCACGGGCTGGCTGCGATTTGGGTTGGCATAGATCATGTTTTCCAGCCCGCCATCACAGGCGCTGCTGGCCAGAATGACCGCATCGACCATATTTTCGGAAAGCATGTAGCGCGCCAGTTGCAGCCCCTTGAAAGCCGAGCTTTCATGCGCACACAGGGCAAAGGCCGGTCCGTCCAGCCGCAGATGCGCGGCCACACGGCTTGCGGCGATATTGCCCACCCCACCGGTAATGCCTTCGGCGAAGGGTTCGGGAAACAGACTTTCCTTGACGATTCCTTGCAGACCGGCGAGCTGCTCTGCCGAAAGTTCTATGCCCGACCTCTCGAGGCTGTCGCGCAATTGCCAGCCGATCTCGTTGCGCGCCTGATAACGCAGGCAGCTATGATCGACATCCCGTGCGACGATGACCGCGATGTTACGCCTCTGCCCGTCCAGCGCATAACCCGCATCTAGAAATGCCCGCTCGGCCACCGGCAGCAGAAAGGCGTGGGCCAGAAGGTGATTGCCGATGACTTTCGGTGGCAGCTTGAAATGGCGGCAATCGAAATCGAAACTCTCGATATAGCCGCCGGCCGGCGCTTCTCCGATCCCACCCAGCGCCAGAATATCGGCGCGCTTTTCGAGACCCAGCCAGCGCGTGCGTGGCAATGGCTGAAACCATTGACGTCCGGTCGTTATCGTCTCGCGAAACGTCTCGACATTATCGGTTCCCGGCAGGGCCATGGCGATGCCGACAATATCAATTCCGGCCGGAGTGGTGGTAGGTGGGGTTGTAATCGTCGGCACCATCGCGCCCGCAACATGCTCGCGCAGCACCATGTGGCCGTTGACGCCACCGAAACCGAAGGCATTGATGCCGGCACGGCGCGGTTTTTCACCCCTCGCCCAGGGTTTGTTTTCGCGAACGATATGATCGCGCTTCACAAGCCCTTTGGGCGTCGTCACAAGGTTTTCTATTTGCAGCGTCGCCGGTATCAGGTCGTGCTGCATCGCCAGCAGCACCTTCAGCAGGCTTGCCATGCCCGATGCGGTGAGGCTGTGGCCGTTATTGGCCTTGTTGGCGCCAAGAAGCGGTATCGACGTTTCGCCAAAGAAGCGCTCGATGGTCGAAAGCTCCACCTGATCGCCCGCCGGTGTGCCCGTCGCATGGCATTCCAGATAATCGATATCAGGCGAAATGCTGGCATAGGCGCGTTGCAGCGCCAGCATCTGCCCGTGCGGATCGGGTAGCAGCATGTGCTTGGCGCCGCCATCATTGGAAACACCGATCGCCTCGATGACACCGTAAATCCGGTCGCCGTCGCGCAGTGCGTCTTCGTAACGTTTCAGCGCCACGATGCCGGCGCCTTCCCCGGCCTTCAACCCCTGCGAGGACCGGTCGAAGGGGACCGAGCGGCCATCGGTCGGAAAAGCCTGCAGAACGTTGAAACCATGGTCGAGATAGATATGGTCCGCATGGCAGACCGCGCCCGCCAGCATCATGTCGGCGCTGCCGTCGAGAAGATAGGAACTGGCCACGCGGATGGCGTAAAGCGCCGAAGAGCAGGCGGCATCGATGGCGTAAGTCGGCCCTGAAAGACCAAGCGCCAGCGCCGCGATCGTGGCATTATGGCTACCGGTCATGAGATTGAGCCCGGACAGGCCGCTGGTATCCCAATAGGCGGGGAAGGAAAAGTCCGGCCGGTCCAGCAGTTCCCGCAGATAGGGCTCGAGAATCCGATGATAAAAGCCCGACATCAGGCGTTTGCCGGAATGAGTCGGCATGCCGATATTGCCGGCGATCAGGCCGCAACGCTGTGGAGATGCGCCGCTGTCTTCAAGCGCCTGGCGCGCCGCATGCATGGTCCACTGAAACAGCGGGTCGAGTGTGGCAAGGTCCTTCGCCGGCAGACGATAACCTTCGGCCTCGAAACGGAAGTCACGCACGTGGCCATTCCGGTTGTAGCAGATATGATCGGCCGTACCCGGCTCGGGATGATAATAAAGCGCTGAATCGACACCCAGTTCAGCAACGGAGAGCGGCGACGTGCTGTCCCTGCCCTCGACCAGATTGCGCCAGTAACGATCCGGGGTATCCGCGCCCGGAAAGACGCATCCGAGCCCCGTAATTGCTATCTGTCCCATCGCGATCATCCTTCAAATGGCGCGCAGAGGGAGAGCGTCTCCGGCCTGAACCGGAACACGGAAACGCTTCTCACTGCCTGTCGTTACGAGTTTATGGAAAGCCTTCGCTTTTCCGGGCCTTGATCGGGGCGGCTATTCTGCCGCCTCGACCTTGTCTTCGCGCCCGACCAGCCGCTCTCGCAGCTGCCTGGAAACGGTGAACTGGACATCCGAGAGCCGGAAATAAAGTTGTCCCGCCTCGTCATGCACGGCGATATCCACCAGAAGGCTCGCCTGCGTCAGGGATTTTATCGTCATGGAGAGGAAGAACGGCTGGCCGAAACCGAGCGCTGCAAACTGGTCGACGCGGCCGATGGCGGAAGGAAGCCCGGCATAATCGCTGCCGAGGATCAGCCACAACCACGGCGCCTGCATGAAGACATCGCCGAGATAGGCATTAAACGAGGTGGTGCGAAACTGCCCTTGCATTTCCTCTTTCACCGGCGTCAGCTCGCAAGCGAGTGTGAGACCGTGATCGCCACCGTTCAGCACCTCCCGCAGCCCCCGGAAGCTCGGGCCATGGAACAGAAGCGGACCTTCCTGCGGCATGCCGTAAAGCGGGTAACCCAGCGGCTCGTCATCCTTACCCAGATCAAAGGCCCCGAGACGTGGGCGAAGGCTCAGCTCGCGGCTCAACACCACGGTGCCCATATAGCGGTTCTGACGCTCGGAGCCCGTCCGGCTATAGACCGAGATCGTCAGGGCATACCTGTCACCGGCCATTGGGCCTGACACATCCGCCGCCGGTTCTATCTGCGCTTCCAGCAGGCAGGATTCTTCCGCCTCCAGCGTGACACCCTTCAGAACCTTGAAACCGAGCAGGGTTTCAAAACGGTAGCCAGGCAGCATATCTTCCGCCAGCTTGACCAGCCAGCTGGCCGCGGCCGTGGCAGGCAGGACGTAACGTCCGTCGACCACATGGTCGGCCAGGAAGGGCGCAGTAGTGAGATCGACCCTGCGCTCCACGACACGCGGTGCTACCTTCGTCTTGACCGTTTTTGCGACCCTGTAGCTGTCGCCGCCGACGAGAATTTGTGGACCATGACCGGAACCGAATTCTTCAGCGAAGAACCGTATCCCGGTTTCCACCGGAATGATCGCCAGCCCGCGTTCACCATAGGCCTTCTTGAGCACGTCATTGACCATGCCGCTGTCCCAGGGACCCCAGCCTATGCTGCGCACAAAGGCATCCGGATAATGCGCCTTGAACATATGCGCGAACTTGTTCAGCACCTCGTTCGCCATCGCATAGTCGGTCTGTCCAGCATTGCCGAAGAAGCCCGATACGGATGAAAAGAGCATAAGCTGCCTGATGGTATCCGGCTGCATTGCCTGCATCAGATTTTGCAGACCCCGCACCTTGGTGTGGAAGACCGCGCGGAAATCCTCCGCTGTCTTTTTCTCGATCCGCTTGTCCGCAAGCAGGCCCGCACCGTGAATGATGCCGGTTATCTTGCCAAAGGTCTCCTCCACCGCAGTCACGGTGCGTTCGACATCCTTCGCGTCGGCGATATCGCAGGCGAAATAGGCCGCCTTGCCGCCAAGCTCTTCGATCTTCGCCAGCGTCTGCCGAATTTGCACCGCATGGCGTACACCATTCAGCATTTTTTCGACCTTCACCGGCGTAGGCTGTTCACCTTCGGCCTGCATCGCCGCAATCGCGGCTGTCTTCAGCGCTTCATCTCCCTCGATGCCTTCTGCCCAGTCGGGCAATGGCGCGTCGACATCGGTTCGTCCGAGGAGAGCGAAACGAACGGGATGGCGCTCCGCAAGAGCGATCACGCAATCGGCGGTAATGCCGCGCGCGCCGCCACTGACGAGAAGCACGCTATCCGCATCGAGCACGGTTTCCGGCTGGTCGATCACCCGTTCGGCCTGGTTCGTCAGTGTCATGCGGGACCCGTCAGGACCACGTCCCACCTCCGCCAGTGCGGTTTGCGGGTCTTCCAGCTCTTCGATCAGGATGCCGGCCGCTTCCTCGTCAGGCAGTGCCGGATCGATATCTACAAAGCGGCAGAAAACATCGTCCCACTCAACGGCGAGTGATTTAGACAATCCGCCGAAACTTGCGCCGATGGCGTTGAACAATCCCCTGCCCGATGTTCCAAGAGCACCGTCGCATCGGCTGGCGATGAAGAAGGAACTGCGTGCTCCCGTCCCCGTCAGGCGTGGCTGAAGCACTCCAGCCAGCGTGAAGAGTATTTCAGCCGCCTCGTAACCCGTTTCCGCAAATACCTCGCCGATCGATGCCGCAGCCGTTGGTGGCTGCAGATGGATGAAGCCGCCAATCGGGCCTTCCGCCTGTTCGATTTCAGCGATCATGGCCTCTATAGACACCCTGCCGCGATCCTGGAGACCGTAATCCCGCACACCTTCCATCGCCGGCATGGAGGATGACTGTTTTGCGGTTCTCTTGCCCTTTGCCGGTTTGGCCGGCGCGGATATCTGAAGGCGTGCGACCTTCTCGCCCAGGGTAACGAGGCGGGAGGCCACCGCCTCACTCAGTCCCTTGCCATCATCAACAAGCAGCCAGATCCGTCCGGCCCCAAGGGCCAGCGATGTCCGGTCGGGCCGGGCAAGGTCCTGAGGAACCACTCGCTGACGATAGACGGAAGGGGCGGCATTGAGCGGCTGAGCAGGAAGCGCAGATGCATCCCGCTCAGCCGAAGCTTTTTTTGGCTGTGATATCTCCCCATCGCCGATGTCCGACAGTTTCGTTGATGTCACCACGCCGAGACGTTGCAGGGTCACAACGGAGGCGCCGGTTGAAGCCGGGGCGCTGGCGGGTGCAGTCGACGCCGCGGTTTTGGCGACGGCCGCAGCCATTGGAGTGGCCCCTTTGATATCGGCCAGCAACTCACCGATAGTGCGCAGGAAGAACTGCGTCATCTTGTGAATATTGCTCATGGTTTCGATATCGAAATTCTCGTCGTTGCGGTTCTTGTCCGCATCTTCAAGAAGCCGGGTGCCGTTCGACAGGCGATCGAACATTGCCCCGAAAATCTCCAGCCGCTTGATGGAGTCGATGCCGAGATCGGCCTCGAGATCCATCTGATCGCCGATCATGTCGACCGGATAACCCGTGCGCTCGCTGACGATGTCAGTCAGTTCGCGGATCAGCCGCTCCTCGGTGATCCCTTCAAGCGCCGCGATTCTTGCCTGATCCTCGGCGCTGAGTGCCGGGGCCGAGATAACCGGCGCTGGGGCAGCAGCAACGGCTGAGCTGCCTTTCACGGCCACAAGCAACTCATCGACCGTACGCAGGAAGAATTGCGTCATCTTGCGGATATTGCTCATGGTTTCGATGTCGAAATTCTCGTCGTTGCGGTTCTTGTCCGCATCTTCAAGAAGCCGGGTGCCGTTCGACAGCCGGTCGAACATTGCCCCGAAAATCTCCAGCCGCTTGATGGAGTCGATGCCGAGATCGGCCTCAAGGTCCATCTGGTCGCCAATCATATCGACCGGATAACCCGTGCGCTCGCTGACGATATCCGTCAACTCGCGGATCAGCCGCTCTTCGGTGATACCTTCGAGAACGGCGATCCTCGCCTGGTCCTCGTCGCTGAGAGCAGGAGCCGGTGCGGCGGGTGCCGGCGTTTGAGGCACGGTTATCTGCGGCGCAGCCATCACCGGCATCACCGGTTTCGGCGCGGCTATGGAGGTGATCGGTGCAGAAACCGCCCTATCGGCAGCCCGGGGTGCAGCCAATGGCGCCGGCGCGAAACTCTCCTGCCGCGTTACCGTAACCGGATGCGCCGGTTTCGGCATGTCCAGCATATTGGGAATATAGGCGGGGGAATGCGGCAGGCTACGAACCACCTCGCCGCTGATCAGGGACATCTGGTTGTCGAAATAGCGCTCGTGATTGAGGTGGTAGAGTTCCTGATTGCGCTCCAGCAATTGCAGGCTGCGCGCAAGGCTCGCGGTCATGCTTTCCATCTGCGGATGACCGTGGAATTTTTCCAGAAGGTTATGCTGCTTGCTGACCAGAGATCCCAGCATATTGATATATTCGCTCTGGTTGGTCTGAAACTGCTGGTGAAGCTGGCTGAGCAGATTCTGGCTTTCGATCTGCCTGTCCATCTGGTCCGGCTTCGACATATTTTCGGATTGGCTGGTCATCGCTATCTCGATCCTGTCAGTGTCATGGGAGGGCTGAATGGAGGAGGACAAACGGGGAAAGGAAGGAAGAGTTTTCGCAATCGGCGTAAAAGCCGCAGCCACCTCAACAGGTTGAGGTGCGGCCTGAACGACCGGAGAAGCGGCCGGTTCAGGCGAGCCTGCGGCACGCTCGGCGATAAACTTCTCCACGACGGCCGTATCATGCCGCAGCGCATGTTCGCGCCGCGCGCGGTTTTTGTCGGTCAGATAAAAGCCGCCCTGAAGCCTGAAACTGGTTGCCGGCTTCACCGATCGATCCTCCGGCGGGCGCGGGCGGGCATAGGGGTCGGCTTCGGCAAGAGCCACACCTTCCACCACCAGTTTTGCCAGTGCCCGGCGGAATTGCAATGCTTCCTCGCCATTGGCGCTCGGGTTGAGCGAAACCACCGCATGCGGTTTGCCCTTCAGTATGTCACCGGTCAGTTTACCGAGAATGCCTTTCGGCCCGATCTCGACGAACAGATAACCGCCATCGGCGTGCAGTCGCTCGATCATGTCCCGGAACCGCACGGGCTGCACCAGTTGCTGGACAAGCGCATCACCATAAAGCGCGGGGTCGCTGCCGTAGGGCTCCGCCGTCGCGCTTGAATAAAGCGCGCAGCTTGGCTGCGAGAATTCAATTCCGGCAATTCCATCCCGGAACGGATCCGCCGCATGTCTGACGTAAGATGTGTGAAAGGCCGTCGAAACCGGAAGCGTCTGGCAACGGCGGCCCCGTTCGGTTAGCCAGGCCTGGGCGCGGGCAATCGCCTCGGTGGCGCCGCCGAATACCAGCTGCTCCGGCGCATTATCATTGGCGATTACGATATCCGGCACGGCCGCCAGCAATTCCGCCGCTTCCTCCCGGCGCATCTGTGCCGCAAGCATCGCACCGGGATCGTCAAGCCCGCTCGGAGTTTCGACAGCCTGACCACGCGCAAGCGAGGCCCGGTGAAAATCCCCATCCGAAAGCACGCCTGCCGCCCAGAGGGCTGTAAGCTCGCCATAGCTGTGTCCGGCAACAAAATCCGGAGTGAAACCAAGCCGTTTCAGTAGCTGGAAATAACCGGCGCTTACCGCCCCGATAGCCGGCTGCGCATTGGCGGTGCGGGTAAGTTCACGGGCCTGCCGCATGGTCTCTTCGTCGGAAAAGGCCGGCGGCGGATAGATCACACCCGAAAGGGCTGGCAGGCCTGCCTCTACAGCCACGGCATCCGCGGCTTCCACGGCATGGCGCACCTCCGGGTAATCGACCGCGACCCCAGACCCCATATTGACATATTGCGCGCCCTGCCCGGGGAAAAGTGCGACGATACGGCCTGCCACTGGGGCGGCCTCAGGCTTGTAGTAAATTCCGGCCGGATGATCGAAACCCTGATCGGGACTGGATTGCAACAGCGCCAGAGCTTCCGCCAGCAACGCGCGCGCCTGTTCGGGCGTCGCGGCCGCAAAACCGAGGCGAGCGGATGCCGCAGGTGGAGAAAGCCTGCCGCCATCGGCCAGATGTGCGTCGAAGAACGCCGCCCTGCCCTCGCCGGAAAGCTGCGAAAGCGCATCACGGCAGGTCGCCTCCAGCAGAGCCGGGTTTGCCGCATGAAACACGAAGACCTCAGCGGCGCGGTTCAGCCGGTATGTCTGTTCCCGCGTTTCCGGTTCGTATTCCTCGAGAATGACGTGAAAATTGGTGCCGCCGAAACCGAAGGCGCTCAGGGCGCCGCGCCGCAGCTCGCCGCCGGCCGGGCGCATCCATGGCCGTGCGAGGCTGTTGACGTAAAAGGGTTTTGCGAGAACATCGGTGGGGTCTTCCACATTGATGGTCGGCGGCAGGACCTTGTGATAGAGGCCAAGCGCCACTTTCATCATTGCCACCGCACCTGCCGCGCAGCGCGTATGCCCGATCTGCGATTTGATGCTGCCAATCGCAATGGCATGACCCGCATCGATGCCCTGTTCCTCGGATAGTCTGATAAGGCTTTTAATCTCGGTCTCGTCACCGGATTCCGTGCCGGTGCCATGCGCTTCGATCAGCTGAATATCGGCAAGCGTCAGCCCGGCCTGGCTATAGGCGCGCTTCAAAGCCTTCACCTGCCCCTCGGAACGGGGCGCAAAGATGCTTTTGGCACGACCGTCGCTGGACGCGCCAAGTGCGCGGATCACCGCATAAATGCGGTCGCCATCACGCTCGGCATCCGCAAGCCGCTTCAGCACCAGATAACCGACGCCATCACCCAGCATCATGCCGTCCGACTGCTTGTCGAATGGCCGCGAACGGTTGCTTTTCGACAAAGCCGGCGTCTTGCTAAAGCACAGGAACGAGAAAATCGAGTTTTCGAGATTGACACCACCGGTCAGAACAGCGTCGCAGCTGCCATCCGTCAGTTCACCAATGGCAGCCTTGATGGCGGCGAGACTGCTCGCGCAGGCGGCATCCACCATATAGGACGTGCCGCCGAGATCGAAGTAACTGGCGATACGGCCACAGGCCACGTTACCGAGAAAGCCAGGAAAACTATCCTCATTCCATTCCAGCGACAGCCCCTGCAGGCGTTCAATCGTTTCTTCCGCCACTTCGGCTGACAGCCCGCTATTTACAAGAATCTGGCGCAGGAACGGAACCTGCTGCCGCACGGCGAGCGAGAACGCCGTATTGCCGTTGCCGGAGCCGCCCAGAATGACACCGATGCGGTCACGGTCGGTCTTTTCAGCGCCCGCGCCGAGCAGACCGGCATCCGCCATCGCCTGTTTTGCAACATGCAGCGCGAAAAGCTGCGCCGTACTGATTGATTGAAGCATCAGCGGCGGCAGCTTGAAACCGACGGGATCGAAATCGATCGGCGGCACAAAGCCGGCCTTGCGGCCATAGACCTTGTCAGCGGCGCGCGGATCGGGATCGTAGAAGTCCTCCGGCCGCCAATATTCCACGGGATCGACCGTGCCTATGTCGCGGATCGCATCATGACCGTTCACGATATTAGACCAGAAATCATAGAGATCGGCCGCATCGGGAAAATGGCTGGCCATGCCGACAATGGCGATATCGAGAGGTGGCGGTGCGGAATTACGGTTTTGCAGCATCACAGGAATAGTCCTTCCCTGGGGACGAGAAGCAACGCTCCCGTCAGAGACAAGAAAAATTACGATGTAATTCAGAAATGGAGGCCGTATCGCATGCAAAAAATATTATTAATACTCCGAGTTCGGAATATTAATATGAGAGTTTTCTCAGCTCATTTCGCCTTTATGCGTCTGAGGCTGTATAAAACATACATTCATTCATTTGAAAAGCATTAATATACTTTGCGTTGAAATTTTCATAAATCCGACATCTTCAGTTGAATTAATGAAAACTGACTGTCAAAAGCCCCGCTTTAAATCTCGGATTTTCTCGTAAATATCCGCGAACCCGGAGCCGCCTGTCAGCGACTGCCGGAAGCAAAGGAACAGAAAACCGCGGACCGGTTTTCCCTGGGCATTCCCTGCAGGCCTATCAACCAGCCGTTGCCGGCGTCGGATTTTGCCCGATCTCAGCCATTTCACCGGCAGATTGTCTTGCAGCCAGAAAGCGGCCGATAATCAGATGCATCATGTCGGCTTCTTCGAGTGGCCGGAAATCGGGATCGACCGCCAGGCGTGAGAAAACGCCGTCTATCAGCGCCGCGATCCATGTCGCAGCACGCTCGGCGTCGAGATTGGCGTCGATCTGGCCACGCTCCATTCCCTTGCGCAAAAGATCGGTGATCCCTGCCCGGATTTCCTGATCGGCTGCCCTGACAAGCGCATGAATAGCCGGGTTGCGGATCGCTTCTGAGGCGATCTCCAGCACCAGCCGGGCATAGGTGGGGTCGGTGGCAAGTTCCAGCGATGCATCGACAAAGCCCAGAACCGCACCGAACTGATCGTCCGCCGCGCCAAGTTCGGCAAAATAGGCGGCGGTTTCCCGCCGCTCTTCGGCAACGATCGTTTCGATGATCGCTTCCTTGCTGGCGAAATAATGGAAAAGATTGCCGGAGCTCATGCCGACCGCCGCGCATATCTGCGCTGTGGTGGTCTGGTGAAACCCGTTTTGTGCAAAGCAGCTTATGGCAGCTTCAAGTATCTGCTGCCGCTTGGCTTCATGCTTTGCCGGATCGAGCTTGCGGGCCATGATTGCTCCCATAAATTAACTGAGCGCTTAGTCCATTAATTATATCGAGGCGGACTGTCAACCCGCCCCGACTGGTCCTGCGCGCCGATTACACCTTAAACGGTCAATTCAAACTGCTCGCATTCACGCAGGAACGGCAATTTCGCCCTTGTATCGTCGAGCATCTGGCGCGAAAGCTGCTGTTGGTGCACGACAGCATTCACATTGGCGTGAAAACATATGTCTCCCAGGGGATCGATGACCATGCTGTCGCCGTCATAAGCAAGGTCGTTGCCGTCAATGCCGACGCGGTTCACCCCTATGACATAGGCCTGGTTCTCAATGGCGCGTGCCGGCAGCAGGCTTTTCCAATGCGCAGCCCGGCGGGCGGGCCAGCTCGCAATATAAAGCGCTACGTCATATTGACCGCGATTGCGCGACCAGACCGGAAATCTGAGATCAAAGCAGATGAAGGGCGCGATGTTCCAGCCCTTCAAATGCACCACCTGTTGCGCCTGCCCCGGCGTATAGTGCTCATGCTCCCCGGCATAGGTGAAGAGATGCCGTTTGTCATAATGAATGAGCGCACCGTCCGGGCGGGCCCAGAGCAGCCGATTGAAATAACGGCCGTCCTCTCTAATCGCCACACTCCCGACGATGTCGGCATCGTGCTGACGGGCAGTCTCCCGCATCCATTCCACCGCTGGCCCGTCCATGGGTTCCGCGACAGCCTGTGGATTCATGCTGAAGCCGGTTGTGAACATTTCCGGTAAAACGATCAGGTCCGTCGCGCCGATCTCATCCAGATGACGGTCGAATTGCTGCAGGTTCTGCCCGGCATTTTCCCAGGCCAGATCGGCTTGCACCAGCGTTATGCGAAGATCCCTGTCACTCATGAATATCTCCTTGAAAACATGGTTTTAACGACAAATCAGCCAGGTGCGGACGAAACTGCCTGTCACTGAAAAACGAATATGGAAACGGCTGCCGGCCGGAAGCGACCGATGCAGCGGGCGTGTCAGCTCCAGCCGCAATTCGTCACGGTCGGGCCTCTCGAAAAGACGTGCGGCATGGAAATCGAAGTGACGTCCAACGATCGGATAAAGTGCTTTGAACAGCGTCTCCTTGGCGGAAAACACCAGAAAAGGCAGCACGCGACCGTCGCATTGTTCCCGATCGGCAATCAGCTCTCGCTCCAGCGTGTCGAGGGCGCGTTTCAGGATGATCTCGGTAACCGCGCCAGGTTCTATTTTCTCGATGTCAACGCCAACCATCGCCTCACCGTCCAGCGTCGCCATGCTGACGCATATGCCGTGGGAATGGCTGATGGAACCGGATATGCCCGGCGGCCACACTGGCTCGCGCTTGTTGCCGATGCCGATCGGAACGGAAGGCCTGCCCAGAAGCTTCAGCGCCGCCTGCCCCAGAAAACGCCCTGCGAGAAACTCGGCCTGCCGTTTGGGAACAGCCTCGGCAAGCAGCGTTGGCATCACCACCTCCAGCCTGTCGAACAGCGCCGGCCGATAACAGGGCAGATGATATTGCGCTTCGAGCGCGACGACATTTTCCGAGCCGGTATCGAGAAAAACCGGGCCGGACAGGAAACCGTCCGAACGGCAAACAGCGGCGGCAATATCGTCTCGCATGACGGGTGCGTTGGTGCCTGAAATCTGGTGGCCGGGCATCATCCCTGCCCCCGCAACGTTTCAGCCCCGCCGGTCATCAGCTGTTCCGCCCCTGCCCGGTCAGCGGCCGTGACGGAAGTGAGGCGCTGCAATCTGCAGCCCAGCCAGCCGCGCAGGTCGTCCATATAGGTGAAGACGACAGGCACGAAAACGAGGCTCAACAGGGTGGAGGTGATAAGGCCACCAATGACGGCAATCGCCATCGGCGCGCGAAAACCGGCATCCGCCCCCACGCCCAGCGCCGCCGGCATCATGCCGGCAACCATGGCAAGCGTGGTCATGATGATCGGCCGGGCGCGTTCAACCCCGGATTCAACCAGCGCTCGATGGCGGTCAAGGCCGTTGTTTCGCTTCTCGATGGCGAATTCCACCAGCAGGATGGAGTTCTTGGTAACGATGCCCATCAGCATTAACAGGCCAATGACGGCCGGCAGATCGAGGGCGCCGCCGTAGAGCATGAGGCCGACGATCGCTCCCCCCACCGAAAGCGGCAGCGCCACGAGAATGGTGATCGGCTGGAGAAAGTCCTTGAACAGAACGACCAGTACGGCGAGCACCATAAGCAGGCCGAACAGCATGGCCGCGCTAAAACTCTGGAACATCTCGCCAATATATTCCGCATCGCCATATTGCACCTCCCGCACCCCGGCTGGAAGCGACGCCATGGCAGGCAAGGCGTGAATGCGCTCCAGCGCCACGCCCAGCGGAATGCCGGCAAGATCGGCACTGATTGTCACGCGGCGCTGACGGTCAAAGCGGTTGAGTTGTCCCGGCCCTTCCGAAACCGAAAGATCGGCGATGGACATCAGCGGCACGCTGCCATTTGCTCCCGACACCCTGAGCATGCCGAGCGTATCGAGATTGCTCTGCGCATCCCTGTCGATCATCACGCGGATCGGCACCTGCCGGTCGCCAATGTTGAACTTGGCGGAGTTGGCGTCGGTATCACCCGTGGTTGCAATACGCATGACGGCGGCGATGGACTGCGTGGAAATGCCAAGCCGGGCCGCTTCATCGAAACGTGGTCTTATCTGCAATTCGGCGCGTGGCAGGGGTTCGATGGTCTGCACATTGGCGATGCCGGCAAGGCCGCGCATTCCTGTTTCGACGGCAAGCGCCGCGGCCGCGAGCTTCTCCGGCGCATCGCCGACGAGAATGATGGAAATGTCGCGCGCCGCATTTTCGTTCTGGAATGCAAAGCGAATATTCGGCGTGCGGGCTATGACGCTTGCGGCAGCCAGTTCAAACTGGCGCTGGGAAAGCGTCCGCTCCGACGAAGGCACCAGATTGACTAGCAGCGAAGCGCGGGCAACATCCGGCCCGTCATCAGTACGGCCGACAGAGGCGAAGATGCTTTTGACCTCCGGCATTTGCCGGAGCGTCGCCGTTACCGACTGCACGGCATCATCCGTATCGCGCAATGTCGATTCCGGCGGCAGTTCGATCTGGATTCGCGACAGGCTGCGGTCGTCGCTCGGCAGGAAACCCGATGGCAGCAGTGGAACGAGAAGGAAGGAACCCACCAGCACCAGAACGCCAATGCCACAGGTTTTCAACCGGTGGCGCAGCGCAAGCTCGAGAAGCGCGACATAAGCCCGGCCAAGGCGTGATTTCGGCGCTTCATGCTCCTCCACTTTCACCGCCTTCGGCGCCAGAAGATAGGCAGCCATCAGCGGGGTGACGAGACGCGCAACCAGCATGCTGGCAAGGACTGCAACCGAAACCGTAAGCCCGAACTGCTTGAAATATTGCCCGATCACCCCACCGATGAAGCTGACCGGCAGAAACACTGCAACAATGGTGGCGGTAATTGCCAGAACCGCAAAACCGATCTGGTCCGCCGCATCGATCGACGCCTGAAACGGCCGCTTGCCCATATGCAGGTGGCGGTCGATATTTTCCACCTCAACGATGGCGTCATCAACGAGAATGCCGATCACCAGCGTCAGCGCCAGAAGGGTGATGCTGTTGAGGGTGAAATCAAGCCACAGCATCACCGCAAATGTAGGCAGTATCGATAACGGCATGGCAACGGCGGCGATCAGCGTCGCACGCCAGTCACGCAGGAAGAAAAACACCACCACGACCGTCAGCACCGCGCCCTCGATCAGGGTTTCCATGGCGACTTCGTAGCTCGCCCTCGTATAATCGACCGTCGAAAGCACCCGATCAATCTCAACGCCCGGATAAGTGTCGGTCAGCCGTGCGATGGTGGCGTTCACGCCATTTTCGACGGCCGTATCGCTCGAACCCTTGGCCCGGAACACCGAAAAGCCGACCACCGGGTCACCATCAAGGCGCGACAACTCGCGCGGTTCGGCCGATCCATCCGTTACCTTGCCAAGCGTGGCGAGCGTCGTCCATTGGCCGTTAGGAAGGCTGATCGGCCGTTCCGCAAGCTCGCCGGCGGTAATCGCTCCGCCAACCGCGCGGATCGACTGTTCCTTTTCATTGAGCCGGCTTCTGCCGCCGGGCACATTGGTGTTGAACGCCTGAACCTGATTGTTGATATCCTCGGCGGTAATGCCGAAGGCAATGAGCTGGTCGGGGTCAAGCTGCACCGTGATTTCGCGGCTGACGCCGCCAAGCCTTTGCACGCGCTGCACGCCCTTGGTTGTCAGGAGTTCCCGCGCAATCGTCTCGTCAACGAACCATGAGAGATCGACAGGCGACATCTGCGGTGCACGAACGGCGAAATAGAGGATCGCCCCACCCTCGACATCCAGGCTGGCAATGATCGGCTCCTCGATATCACGCGGCATTTCGGTGCGGATTTGCAAGACCGCCTGGCGCACATCATTGGTGGCGCGGGCGGTGTCGATACCGAGCTGGAACTCCACCGTCGTGGTCGACAGGCCGTCACCGATGGTCGACTGGATATGCCGGATGCCGGCAAGGCCGGAGATCGCGCCTTCGACACGCCGGGTCACCTGTGTTTCCAGTTCGGCCGGGGCAGCACCGGCCTGGGCGATGGACACAGTAACGATCGGAAAATCGACGCGGGGATTGGCGTTGACCGGCAATTTTAAAAAGGACTGGATGCCGACGATCGTCAACAGCAGGAAGAGAACGAGAGTAGGGATCGGACGGCGGATGGCCCAGGACGAAATATTGGTCATCAACGACCCTCCCCTTTCTGCGCCATCTCATCCACGCCGACGATCTGGTCGCCGTCACGCAGAAAAGCACTGGCGCTTTTAACGACGCGTTCGGCCGGTTCCAGCCCCTCAAGGATTTCGATGATGCCGTTCTGCGCCTGCCCCAGGCGAACGGTGCGTCGCGCCACCCTGTCATTGTGATCGACCACGACGAGCTGTGCGGTGCCTTCACGGCGCAGCCGCAGGGCCGCCTCCGGCACGGCGACACGGAACCGGCGCTCACCAAGATCGACCTTGCCACGGGCAAACGCACCGGTGCGCAGATCTGCGAACGGAGGAACGGCGATCCGCACGATACCGAGGCGGCTCTGGGTGTTGACCGCCGGCTCGACGACACGGATGGTGCCCTGAATGGGCCGGCTGACGCCGTTGACGGTGATCGTCACGGACTGGCCGGTCTGCAGCGACGGCAGCACCCGTTCCGGCGCTTCGGCCAGAAACTCCAACTCTCCATCCTGCAACAGACGAAACAACGGTTCGGTGCTATCGGGCATCGCGCCGATGCGGGCGTGGCGCTGGGTGATGACGCCGGGTTTGGGCGACAGGATTTCAGTGCGTTCCAGTTCAAGACGGTTCTGGGTAAGCTGCGCCTGCGTGCCGGCAAGTTCCGCCCGCGCGCCTTCGATTTTCGCCGCCGCCATGGCCGCCGCGGCGCGACGCTGGCCAAGCTGCTCCTTGCTGACGCTGGAGCCGGAAAGCCCTTCGGCGCGACGCAGATTTTCGCTTGCCTCGATCTCGGCGGCCTCGGCTTCCGCAAGCGCAGCACGCGAACGGGCAACATTGGCCTCGGTCTGCTGGACCTGTGCGGCGAGCGTCTTGCTCTCCAGCCGCGCCAGCAGCTGCCCGGCGGCGACGGCATCGCCGACATCAACAGAAACCTCGACAATACGTTGACCGGTCACGGCCGTTCCAATCGAGATATCATTGCGGGCGGCCAGAAGACCGGCAACATCCTGGCTCGCGTTAAAGTCATAGGACGCTGCCGCAACGACGGACACATGCGGCAACACTTTGGCGGCCTGCGCATTCTGCGCCGCTGCCGGTGTTTCTTCGCCAGCCAGCATCAGCCACACAGTGACACCCAAAAAAGCGGCAGCTGCTGCCCCCCACCAGAACAGTCTGGTGGCGGAACCCCTTCTGCGTTTTTCGGCAGATGTGGGCTCGGTATATCCGGTGGAGTTTTCAGCGATAGAGTTCGGTTCGGTCATGATGGAAGCGGTCCGGATGGGAAATTGAAGGAGATGGGAAGATTGCGACGGCTCTCCGATCATGGCGGCGATTTGCCGAGCATCCGCGCCGCCCGGCTGAGGAGCACCCAGAGCACCAGCAAACAGAGGGTTGCCGTCAGCCCCCACAGGAACAATGCGGAACCGACAGCCTCCATGCCGAAACCGGCGATCAGCACGGCGAGCGGCGTCGCCATCATGGCAATTGCCGCGGTCGTCCCAAGCACGCTGCCCCGGATCGAGGCCGGTGCGCGTTTCAGGAACATCGCATTGGCGAGCGGGCCAAGCGCCCCGGTCGACAGGCCGATCAAGGCAGCCGCGAAAAATAGATATGGACCGGTCTCAATGAAGGCTATCAGGCCGATCGCAAGCGTGGCGCCGGATATGCCCGCCAGAAGCACAAAGCGTCCGTTCCAGCCATGGCCCCATATGGCAAAGGTGACAGCCGAGAAGGCCGCCCCTGCCCCGGAAACCGCGAGGAACAGGCCGAGGTCGAGAACATCCGCCCCGCTTGCCTTGAACAGGACCGGTAGAACAACAGCGTTGAGCGCCCCGAAAACCGCCAGCATTACCATGGCGACAACAAGCATGAGACGCAGCAGCGGTTCGGTCAGCAGGAAGCGCAGGCCCGCAAGCGCCGCACCGCCTTTGTCCGGATCGGTGATCCTGCGGCGATGACGCGGCAGGCAGATCGCGCCGATGACGGCGGCAAGCAGCGAGCAACCGGCCGTGATCAGCAGGGCATATTCAATGTCGAAAGCGGCGATTGCGATGCCGGCGACCGGCGGGCCGAAGATCAGCGCAGTGTTTTCCAGCAATTCATCAATCGACGTCATCCGCTCGATCGGCATGCGTGCAACACGGGCGAGTTCCGGCACCCTTGCATCATGGGCGATCATGCCCGGCCCATCGAGAAGCGCGCCGATCACGATCAGGCCGATCAGCAGGCCGATATCCAGCTGTCCGGTCATCATCAGCAACGGAATGGCTGCAACGCTCAATGCGCTGGCAAGATCGGCAGTAACGGCAACGACACGCGAACCGAAACGGTCAACGATCGGCCCGCCGAAAAAAGCGCCGATCACCAGCGGCATCATGCCGGCCGCCGCCGAAATCCCGGTCCATGCGGCATTGCCTGTCAGGGAAAGCACGATCCATGGCAGCACGACGCCGGCCACCGCATTGCCGAAAAGCGACAGGGCGCCGGCAAGGATGATGCCATAGAGCGGAATGCGGCTGTGCGGAAGACCAAGTCCGCGAGGCCCCGCCTCGGAGCCGGCGTCGAGATCAGCATATGCCGCCGCAAGGCGCATCGTCTCGGCAGGGCTGCTGTCTGAAGGCATTACGATCTCCAAATTTCACCGAACCAGTGCTGCGGGCGATGATGACGGCGGCAAATGACTTGAGCGCACGGCTGCGCCAAGGCGCGCGACAGGTCACGTCAGCAACCCCGCTCGCCCACTCACAAGCATCAAATGTTTCATTAATTAAGTAGTCAGTCTATTTATTATGGAGAAGTCTTTTTTGTCAAGCTGGCACGAGAAAAATCAGGAAGGCAGCGAGAACGCCGTGCGGGCTAGCGCGCTCCAGACATTGGACCGTGCATGAATGCAGGACGTTGAGATGGCTTGAAGGTCAGGGCGTCACAGGTTCGACACTTGCGCTTGCATGGTTTTCACGCGTGAACATATCAAGCCGTGCTAATTTCCGTATTCGTAAAGAAATGCGAATTATATCAATATATAAAAAGAATTTTCTAATCCAAATTTATAGCTCTCCGGATGCCTCCCGGCGTCTCAGTTCCAGCTCTTCGCTGTAGCGCCTGAGCGTATGGCTCTCGGTAAGCAGACCAACCGGGCGGTTCTCTATCTTGTCGTTAACGACAACCAGCGCTTCGCTTTCCGTGGCATCAAAGGCGGCTGCTGCCTGACGCGCATTCATGGTCGGCAACAGCACGTCGTTCTTATATTGCAGATAGGTCTCAAGGCTGATCTTGCTTGGATCACGATCCATCGGGTCGGCGTAAATTTCCGGCACGAGGACGATGCCGGCATAACGCCCGTCATCATGGGTCATGATCACCCGCTGCGTCGAACCGAGCGGGAACTTCTCCTTGAAGGCCGGGAGCCCCATGCTGACATTGGCCTTGCGGATATCGGCACGCATCATCTTGCCGACCGTCAGGTCGCGGATCCAGCCAATATCATGGGCGCTGCGAATACTCTCTCCGCGCAGGTGAAAACGCCACGTGGCGAAGGAATAACCGAAGGTCGTGCGCACCACCAGCGACGTTGTGATGACGGCGGCGAGCACCAGAGCCGTGATCTGGAAGTCACCCGTCAGTTCCAGCGCCAGGAACGTCATCGTCAAAGGGCCACCGATGATGGCGGCGGCAAAGGCGCTCATACCGATCACCGCATAAACGATGGGCGCTGTCGAGCCATAGCCGATATAGGGGGCGCAGAGCGCAAAAACTTTACCCAGAAGCGACCCCATGAACAGCGAGGCGAAAAACAGGCCGCCGCGAAAATTGGAACCGATGGAAATGGCGCTGGCCGCCGCTTTCAGCAGGAAGAGCCCGACCAGCCCGTAAATCGTCAGTTCGGCATCAATATTGAGATGCAGCGCGCCGTGGCCGCTCGACAGGACCTGCGGTGAAATCAGCGCAAGAGCGCCGACCGCCATGCCGCCAATCGCCGGACGCAGCCAGCCGGGAATGGCGCTTTTGCGGGCCGTCTCCTCAATGAAGGAAACCGTCTGCATCAGCACGATACCGATCGCCGCGCACACGACTCCCAGAAAGATGGCGGGCACATAATCTGCAGGCGTCACGCGGCTGGCATCGACAATATCGATCGACAGGCCATGACCGCCGATAATCCCGATAACGGTGGTGGCCACCAGCGCCGACACAATGAGCGGCGCAAGCGTCACGACGGTGTAGGTGCCGATAATGAGTTCGATGGCGTAAAACGCCCCCGTCAGAGGCGCATTGAAGGCCGCCGCAATCGCACCTGCAGCACCACAGCCGACGAGGATGCGCATATCCCCTCGCCGCAGTTTCAGCTTGATGCCGATCTTCGAGGCCACACCGCTGGCGATCTGCGTATAACCGGCTTCAAGCCCGACCGACGCGCCGAAACCGTTGGAGACGATGTTCTGCACGCAAACGATGATGCTGTCCGTCAGCGACAGGCGGCCGCCATGCAGGGCATTTGCCTCGATCGGGTCGACCATCGGTTTCTTGCGGGTCTTTGAAAGAATGAAGATAATCACGCCAAGCACGATGCCGCCGACGATCGGTCCGGCAAGCACGACAGGGCCAGAGAGGTCGCTGCTGCTCAGCCGCTCGGTACCGAAGACCAGCACATGCAGCGCCGTGCTCAACGCGCCGATCAGCGCTACCAGAAGGCCCGCTGCAATGCCGATGAGAGCGGCAAGAGCCACCAGCCCCAGTTCGCCGCGACGGAACATTGCCCGCAACCGGCTGGCGCGCAGATTGTCGAAAAAGCTCGCCATACTGGGTGCACGGAAAGGCCGGGTCGACATGCTGTTCCTTCTCAGGCAACGTCAAAGCGCGACGCGCCTGTACTAGTGTTTCAAAGCACGTCTCTGTTCCAGAACCGGCAACCGGTTTTGAGAGACTTGCTCAGGGCGCTTCGAACTCCACTTCAAAACGCATCTGGTCGTAAGCCGGTTCGACGTGATCGGGCGTTTCACGCATTACCGTCTCATAATCGAGCGGAATATGCATATGGGTCAAGATCGCCCGTTTGGGTGCGAATCTTTCGATCCAGCCAAGCGCCTGTTCCAGCGAAAGATGGCTGGGGTGGTAACGGTGCTGCAGCGCGTCGATGACGAGAATATCAAGGCCGGCAAGCTTGGGCAGGCTTTCAGCCGGAAAATCGCTGACGTCAGTGCAATAGGCAACGTCACCGATGCGGAAGCCGAGCGAATGTACATCACCATGCTGCTGCATATGCACATTGAAAGCTATCGGCCCACCTGCCCCGTTAATAGTCACCGGCGCGTTGATGTCGGCGATGATCCGCGGTTCAACGATTGGCGGATAACTGCTGCCCGGCGGGGTCTCCAGGCAATAGGCAAAACCATCCCATATGCGCGCCATGGTGACAGGATCGGCATAGATCGGAATGCGATTTTGCTGGATGGCGAAATAGATGCGCAGATCGTCGATGCCATGCAGGTGATCGGCATGGGCGTGGGTGTAAAGCACCGCATCGACGGCCTCCACCTTGGCCGCAATCATCTGTTCGCGAAAATCCGGGCCAGTATCGATGACGACTGTGGTCCTGCCACCATCCGGGCCGATCTGCTCCACCATGAAGGCCGTGCGCGTGCGCCGGTTCTTCGGATTTTCGGGATCGCAGGCACCCCAGTCGCCGTTGATGCGCGGCACACCGGGCGAAGACGCGCAGCCGAGAACCGTGAAGCGACGACGGTAGATTGCCACGCTACACCCTTGTCATCTTCGAAAAGCAGCGGAAGGCGTTCTCGGTGGTGATTTCGGCCATGCGCTCGAAAGAAACACCATGCACCTCGGCCAGAACTTCTGCCGTATTGACCACGTAGGAAGGCTCGTTGCGTTTTCCCCGCCAGCGCTTGGGGGCAAGATAAGGCGCGTCGGTTTCGACAAGCAGCCGGTCAAGCGGCACGGTGGCGGCGATATCGCGGATATCCTGCGATTTCGGGAATGTGAGAATGCCCGAAAAGGAAACATAACCGCCAAGCTCGACACCGGTTTTCGCCAGTTCAGGACCCGCCGAGAAGCAGTGCAAGATGAAGGGGAATGCTCCCTTTTCGCTTTCCGCGCGCAAAATAGCGGCCATGTCGTCATCGGCGCTGCGGCTGTGAATGACGAGCGGCAGCTTCGTCCGTCTTGCCGCCTCGATATGGCGAATGAGACCGGTCTTCTGGTCTTCCGGCTTCTGCGTATCGTAGAAATAATCCAGTCCCGCCTCGCCGATCGCCACGATCTTGTCGTGGCTTTCGGCCAGCCGCACCAGATCGTCAGCCGAGATATCCAGTTCCTCGGCTGCGCTGTTGGGATGTGTGCCGACCGAGCAGAACACCGACGGGTATTTTTCCGCGATCTTCAACAGCTCCGGCAGACGACGCACCCGGGTCGAGATCGTCACCATCTGGGCGACGCCGGAGGCATGGGCGCGGGCTATGATATCGTCGCGCTCAGCATCGAAGTCAGGAAAATCCAGATGGCAATGGGTATCGATCAGCATCGGCCTCGCCTTCACGCTTCCGGTGCAACGTAACGCGGGAAGACCGGCTTCGGTGCTTCGAGCGGCGTGCCCGGAACCAGACGACCGGCCTCGCCGAGCGCTGCGAAATCGCGTTTGTCAGCGGCCGCGGCCACGAGATCAAGCAGCTTGTCGCAGGATTCCGGCATGAAGGGCTGCAGAAGGATGCCGATCTGGCGCACCACTTCCGCCGTCACGTATAGCACGGTGCCCATGCGCTCCGGATCGGTCTTCTTCAGAGCCCAAGGCTCCTGCGATGCGAAATAACGGTCGGTTTCCGAAACGACGGCGATGATGGCAGCGAGTGCGCGGTGGATGAGCTGCTTGCCCATTTCCTCACGGCAGACCGCCAGCAGGCCGTCGGCCGAAGCGAGCATCGCCCTGTCTTCGTCGGTGAACACGCCGGGTGCCGGGATCTGGCCATCGCAATTCTTGACGATCATCGACAGCGAACGGCTGGCGAGATTGCCGATGCCGTTGGCAAGATCGGCATTGATGCGGGTGGCGATGCCTTCTTCGCTGTAGCTACCGTCCTGGCCGAAGGAAACTTCACGCAGGAAGAAATACCGTACCTGATCAAGGCCGAAGTGAGCAACCAGATTGGCGGGATCAACGACATTGCCGAGCGATTTCGACATCTTCTCGCCCTTGTTGAGCAGGAAGCCATGCGCATAAACGCGCTTGGGAAGCGGCAGCTTGGCGCTCATCAGGAAGGCGGGCCAATAGACCGCGTGGAAGCGGATGATGTCCTTGCCGATGATGTGCACATCGGCCGGCCAATATTTCGCGCGCGGGCCGTTCCTGTCTTCGATGTAACCCGTGGCGGTGATGTAGTTGGTCAGCGCATCGACCCAGACATACATGACATGCTTGGGATCATTCGGAACCTTGATGCCCCAGTCGAAGGTGGTGCGGGAAATCGACAGGTCCTTCAGGCCGGATTTGACGAAGGAGATGATCTCGTTGCGCCGTTCGGCCGGGCCGATGAATTCAGGGTTTTCCTCGTAGAGCTTCAGCAGCCTGTCCTGGTATTCGGAGAGCTTGAAGAAGTAGCTTTCCTCTTCCACCCATTCCACCGGTGTGCCCTGCGGCCCATAGCGGACGCCGTCAGCGCGCACTTCCGTTTCGTCTTCGCCGTAATAGGCTTCGTCACGCACGGAATACCAGCCGGCGTAGCTGTCCTTGTAGATGTCACCGCTATCGGCCATCAGGTTCCAGATATTGCGCGAGGTCTCGTGGTGACGCTCTTCCGTGGTGCGGATGAAATCGTCATTCGAGGCGTTGAGCAGCTTGCCCATCGCGCGGAATTGGTCGGAATTGCGCTGCGCCAGCTCTTCCGGCGAAATGCCTTCCGCCCGCGCCGTCTGCTGCATCTTCTGGCCGTGTTCATCGGTGCCCGTCAGGAAGAAAACATCCATTCCATCCAGGCGCTGGAAACGTGCCATGGCGTCCGTCGCAATCAACTCATAGGCATGGCCGATATGCGGCTTGCCGTTGGGATAGGAGATCGCGGTGGTGATGTAGAATGGTGTCTTGTCTGTCATGACGGTCTATCGACTTTACAGGCTGTTTTTTGGATAGACCGCTCTTAAACCATTGTTCGCAGCAGCGAAACACTTACGTTCGCCGAACACTAGCTTCACTCCAAGATTTTGTTCATTTCATCGAAAAGATATGGCGCTACAGAGATGTTCTTTTGCTTTTTCGCCGCGTTCTTAAAATAGTCGATATCGTTGCACATTTCCATGAGACCGTGGACGCGCCCAATCTGGTGGATAAGCATGCTACGCCCCTCGTCCGCTAGCCATTGATGGAATTTTGCCCGTCTTTTTCCTTTTTCATCAATATTAAGTCGATTAAGCTCTGCTTTCACATATCCATTTTCTATCGGATCATAGACGTAACGATTGATAAAATGTCCATAGTATTGCGGTCTACTGTGAGCAGATGTCGGCGCGTTGTCATAAAGACGATCGAGTTCAGCAAAGAAGCTATCCGGAAATGTTTTTATCCATTTCTGTAGACCTTCTGCAATGTACTTAGATAATAGCAGCCTCAAGGCATCATGACCGCGCTGCTTCTGGTATCCAGTAGCTTCATCTACAAGCGCAACGATACCAACTTTGGCGAAGGCTTCCATCAAAATTTCGGCTTGCAACGCCATTTGCTCTTGAGATGGGTGAAGTCGTCCTTCTCGTCTCGCACGTAAATAGACACCGCAAATCTCCGGCAGCATCTCGGCCCTTATTCCGTTCGCAGCCGTACCACCAGCCGATGCGGTATAAGAAATTGGTGTGGTAAGAGCTTTCTCTAGATCGTCATTTATGAATGGAGATAAATTAGTCGCAGATATAAAAGATGGTAAGCTTACACTATCAGGATTGGCCTTGACTCTCCGCCAATGCGAACCTCCACGTTTACTTCCGAACGCCCTGTGAACCGCGCGCTCGGATAGGACTCGAGTACCATCCTCAAGAACAGCACAATCAATTTCAATGTCTCCAATCGGGAGCGATCCACTGTAAATAGCTACCTTTAATTTATCAGATGCATCTACGCTCTTCTCTGATAGCAAACTGTCCATCCTCGTAACAACAGATTTTTCGCTCACGACTTTTCCTTGCTATTTCAGCTCATGGACATTTCTCTAACTGAGTAAAATAGAAAAAGATGTGATTCGCAACTTAAAGTGTATTTAGTGCCCGCGAACATCTTCCAGAATGGAAAGCACCATCTGCTTCTTGTCGAGATTATAGGCCTGCGCCACGCTGATGCGCTCCGCAAGCATCGAGGATAGCCGCGCATGTCTTTCCGCCGCCGCGATGTCGCCCGCCATGGCGGCCGCCCGGGCCCGCTCCATCAGCTCTTCCGTCACATGCTCCATGAAGAAGCCGAGGACGATGTCGCCATCCTTCTGCGCCAGAACTTCGGCCAACTTGTGCATCTTTTTGCGTGCGCCCGGCCCTTCCGCAGACATCACCTCGGCAAAGGCCTCGACAATGTCGGAACCGCCGTAATTCATCAGCTTGAGCGCCTGCGCCACGCTGCCCTTCGAGGCAGCAATCAGGGCATCGCGCTTTTCGCCGGCGGAGCCGATGCCGAGATGATCGAGTGATTGCACCATGGCCGCATCGGAAAGCGGTAGCAGACGAAGCGGCATGCAGCGCGAGCGGATGGTCGGCAGCAACTTGCCCGGCGCGTGCGACAGGACGAGGAACATCGCCCGCTTCGGCGGCTCCTCCAGTATTTTCAGGATCGCATTCGCGGCATTGCGGTTGAGATCATCGGCCGGATCGATGATGACGATGCGCCAGTTGCCGGTGCCCGAAGTTTGCGAGAAAAAATGCCCGGCCCGCCGCACCTCATCCACGGTGATGGCGGATTTCACGCGGCCGGTCTTTTCATCCACCGGACGTGTCAGATGCAACAGGTTGTGCGACGCCCCGGCCGTGATCTGCCGGCTGACAAGCGATTGCGGATCGGGATCGGCAAGGACATCCGGCGCCGAAGACGGATCGGGATGGTTAAGGACATGATTGGCGAAACGGAAGGCGAGCGTTGCCTTGCCAATCCCTTCCGGCCCCTCGATGAGAATGGCATGATGGCCCTTGCCGGAGCGATAGGATTGGGCGAGGAACGCTTCGACTTCCTCATGCCCGAAAAGCTTCGTGTTCTGCTGCGGCGCAATCGCGCCGTCGAGAACGCCCTGAACCTCACTCATGCGCCGCGCCCGCTGCAGTTCCCAGTTGTCCGAGCAAGGGCTCGACAAAGGACCTTACATCCTCCGCCACCTTCTCCTCCGGCTGGTCGGCATTGACGATACGGCAGCGACGCGGCTCGGCAAGCGCTATATCGAGATAGGCTTCCCTCCGCTTCTCGTGGGTTTCGATTTCCTCTTTTTCGAACCGGTCAGGCGCAGCCCCCTCATCCGCCCGTTTTCTGGCGCGGGCGAGCCCCTTTTCGGCGGCAATGTCGAAGATCAGCGTCAGTTCCGGTACCACACCATCGATGGCAATGCGTTGCAGCGTCTCGATGAAATCCGGCTCCAGATTGCCGGTCGTGCCCTGATAGACACGGGAGGAATCAAGGAACCGGTCGCAGAGCACGATCTCGCCACGCGCCAGCGCCGGGCGAATGACCTCTTCGACATGGTCGTTGCGCGCCGCCGCAAACAGGATTGCTTCCATGCGCACACCGAAGGATTCCGCCGCACCGGACAAAATCACATGCCGCACGGCCTCCGCACCCGGCGAGCCGCCTGGCTCACGCGTCACGACCACCTCGAAGCCCCGACCACGAAGCGCCTCGGCAAGCGTGCGAATCTGCGTGGACTTGCCGGCGCCCTCGCCGCCTTCGAAGCTGATGAACAATCCAGTCTTTTCGGCCAATGTCACGTCCTGCGAGGAATTCCCGGAAATATTGAAATGCCTGTTTACAGCATCGAACCAAAAAGTGTGAAGCGCTTTTCAGAAAATCCGGTGCCTGAACAAAAGCATAGAGGAAAGTAGCGCAAAGCGCGGATTTTCAGAGCCAGAACAGCAGCAGTTCTTTCAACGCACCCGCCGCATTCTGCGTCAGCGAGCCCTTGCCGACCGAACCCTTGGTATAAAGCGGCACTTCGCGCAGCAGCCGCTCACCGGAAAAGACCTTGAGCGTTCCCGCATTGGCGCCCACGTCCAGCGGCGCGCTCAATGGCCAGCGATAAACAATCCGTCCGGAAATTCGCTCCGGATTGTTGACCGGCACCAGCACGCTGACATCTTCCTTCGGCGAGAGATCGACATAGGACGCATCACCGCCATAGACGCTGACCGACCCCACCACTTCATCCTTGCTGAAAAGATGGCGCTTTTCGAAAGCTGTGAGGCCCCACTCGACCACACGGCGGGCTTCTTCCTGCCGCGTCTTGTCGTCTGTTATGCCTGACAGCGCCAGATAGACCCGCCGACCCTCCCGCTCAGCCGAAACCACGGCCGCAAAGCCGCTGCCTTCCGCAAAGCCAAGCCCGAGCCCATCTATGCCGCTTCCAAGCAGTGTGTTCTTGTTGCGCTGGAATATCCGGTTCCATTCGAAATCCGGCTTGATGAAAAGCCCATAACGATCCGGATAGGTATCGTGCAGATGCTGGGCAAGACGCACCATATCCCTGGCCGTCGTCTGGTTGCCCGGATCAGGAAGCCCCGTGGAATTGGTGAACCTGCTGCGGTTCATGCCGAGTTCACCCGCCCGCGCGGTCATGCGCTTGGCAAATGCCGGGTCCGACCCCGCCATGCCTTCGGCGATGATGATGCAGCCATCATTGGCGTTCTGCACGATGATGCCGGTCAGGAGATCGTTGATGCTGACGGAAGATTTCAGCGCCGCGAACATGGTCGAGGTTCGTGACGGCGCACCGCCCGTGCGCCAGGCATATTCAGAGACGGGATAAGCGGTCTCCGGTGTCACCTGCGCCTTGGAAAGCGCATCCAGCACCACCTCCACCGTCATCAGCTTGGCAAGCGAAGCCGGTGGAAACGACTGATCCTCATTTTGCGAGAGAAGCACGGTGCCGGTTTCGGCATCGATCATATAGGCCTGTTCGGCCTTGGCGATGAAGGGTGCAGTCTGCGATTGCGCCGCACCCGCACTGAAAAACGCCAGTCCGGCCGCGACGACGACCGAACAATAGGAGCGATAAATGGCCTTGCGCATGAAACCGCCCAGTCCTGCCTGCCGCAACCGGCCGCCCGAAATGAAACGGATGCAGCCCTACCCTTCAATCCGTCAGCGAGACTTCGCCTGCTGACGCTTCACATGGGCGAGTATCGATTGCTCGTTGAGCGCGCCACGATCGACCAGCACGCTGTCGAAGGCACGTGCGGTCCGGGAAACCGTAGCAGATTCTTCCGAATAAGCCGCCGCATATTTGGACGATGGTGTCGGCACGCGCAGATAATTGCCGCCGGGTGCTGCCGGCTCACGCATGAAGTTTCCTTCGGGACGCTCGGCCAGGAACGGACCGATTTCCGGCAGGATCGCAAATTGCTCGAATACCGGTGCCGGACCATTGACCAGCGGCATGGCCTGCAGGGCCGCATTCTTCTTGGAACCGACCAGCGCCGTCTGCGTCGAACCGCTATAATTCGGATTGGAGGCAGGAGCCGGAACGAAATTCGGAGAGGCCGAAGCCACCATCACGCCCGTTGCGATCTGCCCTTCCGGCGCCACACCCGGCGAGCGCGAGCCCTTCGGAATATAAGACGCCATCAGATAGGGCATGTCGTGACCGTCAAGCGGGGCACGGCCGGCATATTGCACCCGCACATTCGCCGTACCTGTCGCCTTCATGTCGAGAAGATCGGCCGTCTTGCTGGAAACGTCGATCAGGCGGCCTTCATGGAAAGGTCCGCGATCGTTGACGCGCACCAGAACCGATGCGCCATTTTCCGTATTGGTGATGCGCGCATAGCTCGGCAGGGGAAATGTCGGATGTGCGGCAGAAAGATGTTCTTTATCGTACACTTCGCCATTCGCCGTCAGGCGGCCATGGAAGGCGGAACCGTACCAGGAGGCAAGACCGGTCTTGTTATAACCCGGCTCTTCTTTCGGAAAATAACGACGGCCCTTGACGGTATAAGCGTTGCCGATCAGCTCTCGCCCGCCGCCCTTGGGAATGCTCTTGCCATCGGCAACGCGCGGGCTGGCTTTGACGCCATATTCCGATTCAGAGAAATATTCCTTGCTGCGCTTGGGCTTAGGCTTGGTCTCGGTCGTGGTGGAACACGACGCTGTCGCAGCGCAAAGCACGGAAATTGCAAGCCACTTCGCACCCGATCTGGTGCTGATGCCGAGTTTCTTGACCGTAGAATTCAAATCGTCTGCCCCACGCTGCTATTGGCTCGGAGAACCGCACCCTCACTTGCCTCGATTAATTGCCCCTGCCATCGAAGCACCTAACAGTCGCTTAATCTTGTGCATAACGTGGCGAAAATGCGAACGACTTCTGCAAATTCGATAAAATTGTAATGAACGTGGTTAATGATTTATCTCTTTTTTGAGCCCTGAAATCTGCCGTTGACGCTCATCCGCACCTTACCCGGCATCCGTCATTACGGAACAAAGGCAGTGCGACCGCGTTTCTTCCCCGCAAACAAACAAGCTTCCGCCGGTTTTCGGCTGAGGGAGGAAACCATGATCAAGTCAATAAAAGCTACGGGTCTGGCGCTTGGCATCGCCCTCGTATCCATCACAGCGCCGATCCCGGCCGCGGCGCAGGACATGGAATTGAGGATCGGTCCCGATGGCGTCCGCCCCGTCATCCGCGATCGAGATCGCGACAGAGACGTTGACCGCCGTGGCCCGCCCCGCATGCGCGGCTGCAGCGAACGCGAAGCCCGCGCCGCCGCCCGTGAGGCTGGCCTTCGAGATCCTGAAGTCGTGCGCGTCACCCCCGGCCGCGTCGTTGTTCAGGGTTTCACCCGCCGCGGCCCGGATCGCATCACCTTCGCCAACGAACGGGGTTGCCCCGAAATCTGATGACGAAATCTAATTCAATGTGAAATCTGGAGCCCGCCGAAAGGCGGGTTTCTTCGTTGTGGATAAGATTAAAGCATCACCGGCCAAAAGACGCGACACGGATCGGCAATCGTTGCGCGTTTTAAAGGGTCACTTTTGAGCTGAATGGCAGATGGGGTGGGATTCGAACCCACGGTACGCTCTCACGCACGCCGGTTTTCAAGACCGGTTCCTTAAACCACTCGGACACCCATCCTTCGGTGGTGAGGCTTTATAGCGGTTTGAAAAGGGCCGTCAATCCCGGCAGGCGCACACCGTTGCGGTCCCTTGTCTCGCATTCACCCGGTCATTGGCCGGGCGTTGTCGCCGGCGGCAGCAGAGACCCCTCGCCCGCGGGAACCGTTGGACCTTGCTCGGCCGAATCAAACAGCGTCAGGCTGAGAACGATTGCAACAAGCACCAGCAAAAGCGCCACGAAGAAGATTCCGGATTTATCCATGCGTCTGCTCATGTCTCTTTATGTTAGGAGCAAATATGTGCAATTCGAGGCAAGCGAAAGAATAGGATGGCTTGCTGTCAAGTTGCCTGACAGATTTAACGAGTTCATCTCCTCAAATCCTCCTCACTTGAGCAAATTTTATGCGCCGGCGTACTGTTTGGGACGGAAGTGGCCTATCGCGTCAGCAATATTGTCGCTTATATAGTCACATCGCTCCCGGGCATTGCCCAACTTTCCCCGAGCGATCAACCTGCCCCGCCCGTTTGCGGGGCTTTTTTTCTTTAATGAGCCTCTAAAAAACGTCTGTGTGCGAGAGCCCAGCCTGCAGGCAAACCCTATTATCGGTTTGTCTATTCAGACCCCGATGCTGGGGCCACCATCACCGTGTCGTCCGCCATCCCGGAGAATATCCTCGAACAGGTTCAGCACCGCTGGCGGCAACGTGTCAGACAATTCGGCAAGGATTTCGTTGGCGCGATTATAGGAGTAGATGGCGCAGAGCGTCAGCACCAGAAGCACGATCCACGGCCAGATTGGCTTACGCCTTGGCGGCGCTCCGTTCGGTTGTTGCGGCATGGTCATCCGGCACCTCCCGTTCAGGCCTTCACGCGCGGTTCGCCTCCGGGCGCATAGGCAGTTTTCTGCAGGAAACGAAATATGTTGCCGCACTGGCCGCAGCGGATCATGAAATCGGTCGGATCACCCGAGGCGCGTTCGGTGCGAAACCCCCGCGGCATTTCATCGACGCGAAAATCGACATCGGCGCGGCTCTTCTCATCTGATTCCGACACTTCGGCAAAACCCTGATGGCCACATTTGGAACATTCGAGTTTCCGGGAATATCTGTCGCGCGCTGCCATATGCCGTCCTTTGCTTGCGCCCTATCAGGTAGCAGCGGCAAAACAGCATTTCAATGGCGATCGCCGCAGGTTAAAGCTTTGTCAGCCAATTTTCGGCCCGGAAATCCCGCCCGCGACAAGAACGAATCTGGACGCCCATGCAGAACGGAACACCCCTGCTTTCATCGTCGCTGATGCGCCGCGCCGCCATCATCGCCGGAATCCTTCTCGTTTCAGTCATCGCTCTTAATTTTGGCGTCAAATTATATGGCGAACGCATACTGAAGGCGGGCCACACGACGGCGACCGACGAGGTGCAGATAGTGATCGGCAACGACCGGCTGAAGCTCGCGAAGAACACGCTGCGCCTGCCCTCCGGTCGTGAGGGCGGCGAACAGGAGCGGGTCGATCTTTATCTGACCTGGCCTGGCCTCAAGGGATACGAGGAAGGGAATCGCGCAATATTCGACGATCCGGCTGAGGCAACGGGGCTGATTTATATTCAGCTGTCGCAAAGCACCATGTCACAGGACATGTCCGGCCGGTTCGGGCCGATCTATACACGGCTGACGGAAGGAGACCCCGTACAGCTGAAGCACGGATTGTTGCTGCACCGCCTGCGTGCCGATTCCGGTTACGGCAAGGAAGTTATCCTGACTGGACGGCGCGAAGGCGAAAGCGACTATGTTGTGCGCTGCCTTCTGCCGCAGACACCCCAGGAGGCCACGGGCAGCGACTGCCAGAGGGATATCCACGTCGGGCAGGATCTCAGTCTTTTTTACCGATTCTCCTCCGGCCTGCTGCCGCAATGGCAAAGGCTCGACACCGATGTGAAACATTATATTGAGCAGCGCCTCGCAAAAGACGGAAATCCGTGACACGGCATGGCACAGATTGCGTGCGAAAAGTCGCATTTTATGGAGGGTGGATACCTTTCATAAACCACTTGGTAACGCCATCCCGATAAAGTTTCTCCCCGGAGCTATCGGGCGGGGCGTGTCCGAGCGGAACAGAAATATGCGATTGAAGAGTTCAGCAGTGTTGAAAAGTGTATCTTGGGCACATTCGCGCAAAGCGGGTGCGACGTCTTTTGTAAGGTTTCTGGCGTTGACCCTTGCTGCGGCGTTCATAACCGCAACATCCGTGGGTACCGCGCAGGCGGAACCGAAATATGCGGGCATCGTCATCGACGCCAAGACCGGCAAGGTTCTCTACGGCGAGGATCCGGACGGTTTGCGTTATCCCGCCTCTCTGACAAAGATGATGACGCTTTATCTGACGTTCGAGGCGCTTAATTCCGGACGCATCTCACTTGATTCCAAGGTGCCGGTCTCGGCCAATGCCGCCAAGGAGCCGCCATCCAAGCTTGGCGTGCGCGCTGGCGGTGCCATTACGGTCGAACAGGCCATTCTGGCTCTCGTCACCCGCTCCGCCAATGACATGGCGACGGCGCTCGGCGAATATCTCGGCGGCTCGGAAGACCGTTTCGCCAGAATGATGACCGCCAAGGCCCGTGCGCTCGGCATGACCCGCACGACCTACCGCAATGCCAACGGCCTGCCCAACACGGCGCAGATGACGACGGCACGCGATCAGGCCCGCCTCGGCATCGCCCTTCGCCAGCATTATCCGCAATATTACGGTTACTTCTCCACCCGCACCTTCAATTTTGGCAAGCAGGTTATCGGCAACCACAATCGTCTTGTCGGAACCGTCAAGGGCGTGGATGGCATCAAGACCGGTTACACCCGTGCAGCCGGCAGCAATCTTGCCACTTCGGCGCAGATCGATGGTCGTTCCATCGTTGCCGTCGTTCTCGGCGGTCGCTCCAGCGCCGCCCGTGACGCAACCATGCGCAAGCTTGTCGCGACCTATCTGCCGCAGGCCTCGCGTGGCGGCAACAGCAACCTGATCGCCCAGACGCGGTCTGCACCCGTCGAAGAGCCCGTCGCCGTGGCGGCAGCTGTTCCTTCCGTTGCGGTTGCGGCGACCAATGCCGGCCTGCCAAATGCCGGCCCTGTACCGCAGGCCCGCTATGAAGAAGCGCCGGTCACCGCCTTTGCAGGTTCCTCTTCCAATGCCGCCGTCAAGGCCATGGAAGCCGCTACCTGGCAGAAGGGCAAGGATCCGATTGTTCGGGCGCCGATCGCTCCTGATCGCAGCATGATCACCAACTCGACCAAGGTGGACAATATCGTCACCGCCTCCGTCGCCCCTGCCCCTTCGGCGTCGGCTACATCCGCCGCACCTCAGGGTGGCTGGGTAATCCAGATCGGCGCATCGCCGGACGAAAACTCCGCCCGCGGCCTGTTGCAGAACGCACAGGAAAAAGGTGGTGCGGCCCTGCGTTCCGCAAAGCCCTTCACGGTCGCCTTCAGCAAGGACGGCTCCCAGATCTACCGCGCCCGTTTCGGCGGCTTTGATGGCCAGAATGCCGCGGTAAATGCATGCAATGCATTGAAAAAGAAAGGCGTCAGCTGCTGGGCGTCACTCCAGTAACCGACGTTTCCGCAGGCGGTGTTCATTGTCGCAACATCGCCTGTCTCCTCGAATTGTGTAATGTGTAGCGAGGCTTTCCAAGATGGCAGTTAACGAGAATTATTCGGACATTGCGTCTGGCAACGGGCAAAGCAGTCTGTCGGTTCTGCATCCCATTCATGAAGCGGCGATGCGGATCGCCGATCTCGGTCTAAACCGTTCCAAGGCAAAGACGCGCGATCTGGTCAGCCTGCTCCTGTCGCATGGCGCCCGCGCCTGGCGCGCCAACCAGCCGGAAGCCAGCATCCACCTTCACGTGGCCCGCCGTTCCGGACGTGCGCCGATCCATATCCGCATTCGCTAACAAACCGAACTAACCAGATAAGACTCAAAGAAAAACCCCGCGGTGCCTGAGCGCCGCGGGGTTTTCCGTTGATTGACGAAAGGGAAACGAGGCGGCTTACGCCTCGCTCTCCGGTGCCTCAGGCGTATCCGGCAGATTGTCTTCCGCCTCGTCGCCATTGCCGTTTTCCGCCTCTTCGTCGCCTTCCGGCTCGTTGATGCGTTCCACGGAAACCACCTTCTCATCCTTGGCGGTGGAGAAGATCGTCACACCCTTGGTGGCGCGGCTGGCGATGCGGATGCCGTTGACCGGCACGCGGATAAGCTGGCCGCCATCGGAAACCAGCATGATCTGGTCGCCTTCGTCCACGGGGAAAGCCGCGACGAGTTCACCGATCTCCGCCGTCTTCGAGGTATCGGTGGCGCGGATGCCCTTGCCGCCGCGGCCCGATGTGCGGAAGTCGTAGGAGGACGAGCGCTTGCCGTAGCCCTTCACGGACACCGTCAGCACGAATTCTTCGCGTGCCTTCAGCTCCTGATAACGCTCTTCGCTGAGTTCGCCCTCTTCCGTCACTTCTTCACCAACGAGCGCGATGTCATCTTCATCAACGCCTGCGGCACGCCGTTCGGCTGCCGAGCGCTTGAGGTAAGCGGCACGTTCCCACGGTTCAGCGTCCACATGGCCGACGATGGTCATGGAGATGATGCGGTCGCCTTCGGCCATGTTGATGCCACGCACGCCGACCGAGTTGCGGCCGGCAAAGACGCGCACATCGTCCACGGGGAAGCGAATGCACTGGCCAAGCGCCGTGGTCAGAAGCACGTCATCCCGATCCGTACAGGTTTCAACGGAGAGGATTTCATCACCCTCTTCATCGAGCTTCATGGCGATCTTGCCATTGCGGTTGACCTGGACGAAATCGCCGAGCTTGTTACGGCGAACCGTGCCGCGTGTCGTCGAGAACATCACATCAAGCGTTTCCCAGGTGGTTTCATCCTCGGGCAACGGCATGATGGTGGTGATGCGTTCGCCGGGTTCCAGCGGCAGCATGTTGATAAGGGCCTTGCCCTTGGACTGCGGCGTGCCGATGGGCAGGCGCCAGACCTTTTCCTTGTAGACGATGCCGCGCGAGGAGAAGAACAGCACCGGCGTATGGGTGTTGGCAACAAAGAGACGGTTGACGAAATCCTCGTCGCGCGTCGCCATGCCGGAACGACCCTTGCCGCCACGACGCTGCGCCCGGTAGGTGGTGAGCGGCACGCGCTTGATATAGCCAAGATGCGAAACGGTGACGACCATGTCTTCCCGGGCGATGAGATCTTCATCGTCCATGTCAGGACCGCCCTCGACGATCTCGGACCGGCGCGGCGTGCCGAACTCATCACGGATGGCGATGAGCTCCTCGGTGACGATCTGCATGATGCGCAGGCGTGAAGACAGGATGTCGAGATATTCGCTGATTTCCGCGCCGATCTTGTTCAGTTCGTCGCCGATTTCATCGCGACCCAGCGCCGTCAGACGGGCAAGACGCAATTCGAGAATGGCACGCGCCTGCTCTTCGGACAGATTGTAGGTGCCGTCCTCGTTGATGCGATGGCGTGGATCGTCGATGAGCAGGATCAGGCTTTCCACATCCCGCGCCGGCCAGCGCCGCGTCATCAACTCCTCGCGGGCCGAAGCCGGATCGGGCGCGTGACGGATAACGCGGATGACCTCGTCGATATTGGCAACCGCAATCGCCAGACCCACCAACACATGCGCGCGGTCGCGCGCCTTGCGCAGCAGGTACTTGGTGCGGCGGCTGACGACATCCTCGCGGAACGCGACGAAGGCGCGCAGCATGTCGAGCAGCGTCATCTGTTCCGGCTTGCCGCCGTTCAGCGCCACCATGTTGCAGCCAAACGAGGTCTGCAGCGGCGTGTAGCGATAAATCTGGTTCAGGATGACGTCGGCATTGGCATCGCGCTTCAGCTCGACGACGACGCGATAACCCTGACGGTCGGATTCGTCGCGCAGGTCGGAAATGCCCTCGATGCGCTTTTCCTTGACCAGTTCGGCCATCTTCTCGATCATCGAGGCCTTGTTCACCTGGTAGGGAACTTCGGTGATGATGATCTGCTCGCGGTCGCCGCGCATCGGCTCGATGGTGGCGCGGCCGCGCATGATGACCGACCCGCGACCCGTCTCGTAAGCCGAGCGGATGCCGGAGCGGCCCATGATCAGAGCACCGGTCGGGAAATCCGGGCCGGGAATGATCTGCATCAGTTCAGGCAGCTCGATCGCCGGATTCTCGATCAGCGCAATACAGCCGTCAATGACCTCGGACAGATTGTGCGGCGGAATATTGGTGGCCATGCCCACCGCAATGCCACCTGCCCCGTTGACCAGCAGGTTCGGGAACTTCGCCGGAATAACCACCGGTTCCTGCAACGTGCCATCATAGTTGTCACGGAAATCGACGGTTTCCTTGTCGAGATCGTCGAGCAGCGAATGCGCGGCCTTTTCCAGGCGGCATTCGGTATAACGTTCGGCCGCCGGCGGATCGCCGTCGATGGAGCCGAAATTGCCCTGGCCGTCGATCAGCGGCAGGCGGAGCGACCAGTCCTGCGCCATGCGCGCCAGCGCATCATAGATCGCCGAATTGCCGTGCGGGTGGAATTTACCCATGACGTCACCGGTGACGCGGGCGCATTTGACGTATTTCTTGTTCCAGTCGATGCCGAGTTCGGACATGCCGTAAAGAATACGGCGGTGAACCGGCTTCAGACCATCACGGACATCGGGAAGCGCGCGGGACACGATGACGCTCATGGCGTAATCGAGATAGGACCGCTGCATTTCCTCCATGATGGAAATCGGTTCAATGCCTGGCGGAAGTTTTCCGCCGCCGGGGGGGCTCTGGTCAGTCAAAACGGATCACATTCTCTGTTAAGAATCGGATGGATTTTTATAGCGGAAACAGCCACGTTAAGCCAATTTCCCGGCGAGTTTTGAACAGTCTTTTGCGTCATTTGCAAGACGAACACCGCTTTTCGCGATTTAGCCCGGCAAAAGCAACGCCGCTCCCTTTCAAAGCAGCCGCGACTTGCGTAGGCTCGCGCACAAAAAGGCAATAAGCGGGGAAAGAATGGCCAGCAGCGAAACGCTCATCAACGCGCTTACCACACTTTTGGTCACGCTCGATCCGCCCGGTCTTGCGCCCGTATTCCTTGCGCTTACCGCAGGGATGACGCGCAGCCAGCGCAGTCAGGTTGCCCTGCGCGGCTCGCTGATTGCTTTCGGCATTCTCGCCGTCTTCGCCCTGTTCGGCCTTACCATCCTCAACCTGCTCGGCATTTCGCTTGGCGCCTTCCGCATCGCCGGTGGCCTTCTGCTGTTCTGGATTTCTTTCGAGATGATTTTCGAGAAGCGTCAGGAGCGCAAGGAAAAGACCTCCGAAATCGCCATAACCAAGGACCATTTGCACAATCTGGCGGTCTTTCCGCTGGCCTTGCCGCTGATTGCCGGGCCGGGCGCCATTTCCGCCACCGTGCTTCTTGCCGGCACGATGAAGACCACCATCGAGATGGTCGTACTGATCCTGATCCTCGCTTTCGCCATGGCCCTTGTCTACGCGGCCCTGATCGTTGCGGAACGCATGGACCGTTTTCTCGGCAATACCGGCCGGGCGATCCTCACCCGGCTGCTTGGCGTGCTGCTTGCAGCCCTTTCGGTGCAATTCGTGGTCGACGGCATAAAATCGGCCTTTGCCTTCTGAAACGCGGCATGGTGGCGATATCTCGCAACAAAATCCCGCATCCCGCTGAAACTGTAAAAAATCCATCCTTTAAATCCGGCCATCGTTTCGGTTAAAAGACGCGCATCTTTTCCGGATTCGAAAGTTCTCTTCATGCGCTCCACGCTGCGTCGCCTCATCCCGGATGCCGCACCTGTCAGTATCAGGGAAAGGCTGCGTTCCGCGACCGGCGCCTTCGTGGGCATTCTCCTGACCGGATTTCTGGGCAGTCTCGCACTCAGCTTCGACCCCACCCTGCCCGCCATGATCGCACCGATGGGCGCATCGGCCGTGCTTTTATTCGCGGTGCCCTCGAGCCCGCTGGCGCAGCCCTGGTCCATCATGTGCGGCAATCTGGTATCGGCTTTCGTGGGTGTCACGGTGGCGCTGCTGGTTCCGGATCTATTCCTCGCCAGCGCGCTCGCCATCAGCCTTGCCATCGCCGCCATGATGGCGCTGCGCTGCCTGCACCCGCCAAGCGGTGCTGTAGCGCTGACGGCAGTTCTCGGCGGTCCCGCCGTTCACAGCCTCGGATATGGTTTCCTTCTATGGCCGGTCGCTGGAAATTCGCTGATCCTTCTTGCGCTGGCGCTCGCCTATAACAATGCCACCGGCCGCGCCTATCCGCATGGTCTGAAGCTCGGAAAGGCCGCCCACGGCACGACGGATCCGACCCCCATCCAGAAAATCGGCTTCTCCTCCACCGACCTCGACGAGGTGCTGAAGGAATATGACGAAGTTCTCGATATCGATCGCGAGGAACTGGAGACCATCCTGCGCAAGACCGAGCTGCGCTCCTATCGCCGCCGCGCGCTGCATCTCGATTGCGCCAGCGTCATGTCGCGCGATGTGGTCGGCGTTGCCCCTGACGACAGCCTGCGCCATGCCCATGCGCTGATGCACAGCCACCATTTCAAGGCCCTGCCCGTCACCAATGACAGGGCGGAAATCGTCGGCATCGTCACCCAGACGGATTTTCTGGAAAAGGCAAGCTGGAGAAACGGCCGCCCCTCCATCGGTTTCCTGCAGCGTCTGCGCCTCATTCTTTCCGGTGCAAGTGCCCCCAACGATACCGTCAAGGACATCATGACATCGCCGGTCAGAACCGTGCAACCGGAAACCTCGATCGAAGAAGCCATCATCCGTTTTGCGGAAGAAGGGTTGCATTACCTGCCGGTGATCGACGCCAATGGCAAGATGGTGGGGATTGTCTCACAATCCGACGTCATGGTGGCGATGCTGGCCGACAAAGTCGCGGCGTAACCACCGCGACATCGAAATAACCGGCTCCCGTAAAAACCGGCAAAGCCGTTTGGCTAACGTTTAGCCTTCAAAAGCCGCTGCCACAGCGTGCCGCCGAAAAACCGGCCGAGCACGATGAAATAGGCGATGATCAGCACTAAGGCGATAAAGGCAGGCAGGCCGCTCAGCGCGAAACCATGTGGCGTGCGCCCGCCTGCGACCGCTGCGACGAGAAATCCGGCGGCGAAAAACGCTGTCCAGAAATCGAGGAAAAAAGCGAGAATGATGCGCCAGGAAGCCGGTTGTTTTGAGATCGGCTGTTTCGGTGCCGTATCATCACTCATGCCCGCCTCCTGTGACGCATAACATCATTCGTCGTCGGCTCAGAACGGAATATCGTCGTCCATATCGTTGGAGAAGCCGCCGGAAGGCTGGCCGCCGCCGCGTGAAGAGCCGCCGCGCGATGACGACTGCTGGTCGTAACCGCCGCCATAACCGGAGCTGGAGCCGCCACCGCTGCTGCCGTAATCTCCGCCACCGCCAAAATCACCACCGCCGCTACGGCCACCGCCGCCACCCTCACCGCGACCATCGAGCATGGTGAGCGTGGAGTTGAAGCCCTGCAACACGATTTCGGTGGAGTAGCGGTCGTTCCCGGTCTGGTCCTGCCATTTGCGCGTCTGCAGCTGGCCTTCAATATAGAGCTTGGCGCCCTTCTTGACATATTGCTCGACGACCTTGCACAGGCCTTCGTTGAAAACCACGACCGTGTGCCATTCGGTCTTTTCCTTGCGCTCGCCGCTATTGCGGTCCCGCCAGGTTTCCGAGGTGGCGATACGCAGGTTGGCGATGGGGCGGCCATCCTGCGTACGGCGGATTTCGGGATCTGCGCCGACATTCCCGATCAGAATTACCTTGTTTACGCTACCAGCCATCTCGTCATCCTGTCCGCCGGCCATCATGACCGGCAATTGCATTTCAAAAAAATTCCGCACACAATAACCATCACGGCCCGCAAAGGGCACCGCAGGCGTGGAACTATCCACAACGAATAATCCAGAGCTTCGAACAGCGGATATTCGCACTTGCTATTTGTTCCTTTTTTGTTCTATTTAATCGCGAAATTCGAGTCAAGTGGGCTGAAAAGCTCCGACCGATGGGGAATAGACCTCGACACCTCCGGCTGCGTCACTACATAAGGACACGCCGCCATCAAGCCTGTTATTTTTGTCCGAGCCTTGCCACGAGCCTTGTCATGAGTGAACTGAAGACGATTTCCATCCGTGGTGCCCGTGAGCATAATCTCAAGGGTATCGACCTCGATCTGCCACGCAACAAGCTGATTGTCATGACCGGGCTTTCCGGCTCGGGCAAGTCGTCGCTTGCCTTCGACACGATCTATGCAGAGGGTCAGCGCCGTTATGTCGAAAGCCTTTCGGCCTATGCGCGCCAGTTCCTGGAAATGATGCAGAAACCGGATGTCGACCGTATCGAGGGTCTGTCGCCGGCCATTTCCATCGAGCAGAAGACCACCTCGAAGAACCCGCGTTCCACGGTGGGCACGGTCACGGAAATCTACGACTACATGCGCCTGCTGTTTGCGCGTGTTGGCGTGCCCTATTCGCCGGCCACGGGCCTGCCGATCGAAAGCCAGACCATCAGCCAGATGGTGGACCGCATCCTCGCTTTTGAGGAAGGCACGCGTCTTTATATTCTTGCGCCGATCGTGCGTGGCCGCAAAGGCGAATATAAGAAGGAACTTGCCGAGCTGATGAAGAAGGGCTTCCAGCGCGTCAAGGTGGATGGCCAGTTCTACGAAATCGCCGATGTGCCGGCGCTCGACAAGAAATACAAACACGACATCGATGTGGTCGTCGACCGTGCGGTGGTGCGCCCGGATATGGCCGCACGCCTTGCCGACAGTCTCGAGACCTGCCTCAAGCTCGCCGATGGGCTGGCTATCGCCGAATTCGCCGACAAGCCTCTGCCGCCGGAAGAAACCGCCGCCGGCGGCTCCGCCAACAAGTCGCTCAACGAAACCCATGAGCGTGTGCTGTTTTCGGAAAAATTCGCCTGCCCCGTCTCCGGTTTCACTATTCCTGAGATCGAGCCGCGGCTGTTTTCCTTCAACAATCCCTTCGGCGCCTGCCCCAGCTGCGATGGCCTCGGCTCGCAGCAGAAGGTGGATGAAAACCTGATCGTTCCGGAACCGGCGCGCACGCTGCGCGACGGCGCCATCGCGCCTTGGGCCAAGTCGTCTTCTCCCTATTACAACCAGACGCTGGAAGCGCTCGGCAAGGCTTTCGGTTTTAAACTGTCCAGCAAATGGTCGGAGCTTTCGAAGGACGCGCAGCACGCCATTCTTCAGGGCACCGATGACAAGATAGAATTCAACTATCAGGACGGCGCCCGCGCCTACAAGACGGTGAAAAATTTCGAAGGCATCGTTCCCAATCTGGAGCGCCGCTGGAAAGAGACCGACAGCGCCTGGGCGCGCGAGGAAATCGAGCGTTATATGTCGGCAGCGCCCTGCCCGGCCTGCGCCGGTTATCGCCTGAAACCCGAAGCCCTCGCCGTCAAGATCAACAAGCTGCATATCGGTGAAGTCACCCAGATGTCGATCCGCAAGGCACGCGACTGGTTCGAGGTGCTGCCGGAAAGTCTCAACGCCAAGCAGAATGAGATCGCCGTCCGCATCCTCAAGGAAATCCGCGAACGCCTGCGCTTCCTCAATGATGTCGGACTGGATTATCTCAGCCTGTCGCGCAACTCCGGCACGTTGTCCGGCGGCGAAAGCCAGCGCATTCGCCTCGCTTCGCAGATTGGCTCAGGCCTGACGGGCGTTCTCTACGTTCTGGACGAGCCGTCGATCGGCCTGCATCAGCGTGACAATGCCCGCCTGCTCGAGACGCTGAAACATCTGCGCGATATCGGCAATACTGTCATCGTTGTCGAACATGACGAGGACGCCATCCTGACGGCGGATTATGTGGTCGATATCGGCCCGGCCGCCGGCATTCACGGCGGTCAGGTGATCGCCGAAGGCACGCCGCAGGACGTAATGGCCAATCCGAAATCGCTAACCGGCAAATACCTCTCCGGCGAACTCGGCGTCGCCGTACCGGCAGAGCGCCGCAAGCCCAAGAAGGGCCGCGAGATCAAGGTCCATGGCGCACGCGGCAATAATCTCCAGAATGTCACGGCGGCGGTCCCGCTTGGCGTTTTCACTGCGGTTACCGGCGTTTCAGGCGGTGGCAAATCCACCTTTCTGATCGAGACGCTTTATAAATCAGCGGCACGCCGGGTGATGGGCGCGCGCGAAATTCCGGCCGAACATGATCGCATCGACGGTTTCGAATTCATCGACAAGGTGATCGATATCGATCAGTCGCCGATTGGCCGCACGCCGCGCTCCAACCCGGCCACCTATACCGGCGCCTTTACACCGATCCGTGACTGGTTCGCCGGCCTGCCGGAAGCGAAGGCGCGCGGTTATGCGCCCGGCCGTTTCTCCTTCAACGTCAAGGGCGGCCGCTGCGAGGCCTGCCAGGGCGATGGCGTCATCAAGATCGAAATGCACTTCCTGCCTGACGTCTATGTCACCTGCGACGTCTGCCACGGCAAGCGTTACAATCGCGAGACGCTGGACGTGACTTTCAAGGGCAAGTCCATTGCCGACGTGCTGGATATGACGGTGGAGGAAGGCGTGGAATTCTTCGCTGCCGTGCCGGCGGTGCGTGACAAGCTGCAGGCTTTGTTCGATGTCGGCCTCGGTTATATCAAGGTCGGCCAGCAGGCCAACACGCTATCCGGCGGCGAGGCGCAACGCGTCAAGCTTGCCAAGGAACTGTCAAAACGCTCGACGGGCCGCACGCTTTATATCCTCGACGAGCCGACGACAGGCCTTCACTTCCACGACGTCAACAAGCTGCTGGAAATGCTGCAGGCGCTGGTGGACCAGGGCAATTCCGTCGTGGTGATCGAACACAACCTCGAGGTCATCAAGACGGCCGACTGGATCATCGATATCGGCCCCGAAGGCGGCACGGGCGGCGGCGAAATTGTGGCGACCGGCACGCCGGAAGACATCGTCAAGGTCGAGCGCTCCTACACCGGTCATTTCCTGAAGGAACTTCTGGAACGCCGGCCGGCCGGCAAACGCGAGGCTGCGGAGTAATCCGCAGTCTTTCACAGCAAAGGTCGAATGGGCCAAAGGCCGAAGGAGGAACAGCATATGTCGACATCAGGCACGATCCGCACCGGTATCGGCGGCTGGACATTCGAGCCATGGGAAGGCACGTTTTATCCGGAAAAGCTGCCGAAGAGGCGCCAGCTCGAACATGCCAGCCGGCAATTGACGGCCATTGAGGTGAATGGCACCTATTACAGCAGCCAGAAGCCCGAGACCTTCGCCAAATGGGCATCCGAAGTGCCTGAGGATTTCATCTTCTCCCTGAAGGCCAGCCGCTTCGTCACCAACCGCAAGGTTCTGGCCGAAGCCGGGGAATCCATGACGAAATTTTTGACTCAAGGGTTGACGGAACTCGGCTCCCATCTCGGCCCCATCCTCTGGCAGTTCGCCCCCACGAAGAAATTCGACGCGGATGATTTCGGCGCCTTTCTGGCGCTCCTGCCTGAAAAGCAGGATGGTATCCGCCTTCGCCATGTGGTCGAGGTGCGCAACCCAACATTCCAAGTGCCGGAATTCATCGATCTTCTCGCCAGACACAAGGTCGCCGTCGTCTGCGCCGATCACCACGATTATCCGATGCTGCCTGACGTCACGGCCGATTTCGTCTATTGCCGCCTGCAAAAGGGCGAAGACGACATCGCAACCTGTTACCCGAAGGCAGAGATCGGCCATTGGGCAGAACGGGTCAAAACCTATGCGGCGGGCGGCCTACCCGACGACCTGCCGCTGATCGCGCCCGACCGGAAAGCGGAAAAAACGCCGCGTGACGTTTTCGCCTTCTTCATCACCGGTGGCAAGGTCAATGCGCCCAACGGTGCACAGGAATTGCAAAAGGCTGTCTGAGTGACACGTTGACGCCGAACACCGGATGTTGCGGCGTCACCGATAAATCATCGTGTCGGAAAACGGTATCCGCAGAATAAACAACCCACGTCGCACTCCCGTCATTTCACGCCGGCAAGAATGCCAATGACGGCACAAGGCGTTTCGCCGGCAAAAGGCTGTCGTTATCAGAGGGCTGGCCGGAATGAATATGATCGAGACGGAACGTTTGCGCCTGCGCCTTTGGCGGGACGACCATTTTGAAGCCTTCGCCGCAATGCAATCCGATCCGGAGGTGATGGTCGATCAGGGCGGCCCGGCGGACGAGGCGCGGAGCAGGGAAAAATTCGAGCGCTACCGCATGGCAGAGCGCGAACAGGGCATCGCCCGCTGGGCTGTTGAAAATCCCGATGGCCTGTTTCTCGGTTATGCCGGCGTCATGCCGCGCCTGTCCGAAGATCATCCACTCGGCCCGCACCACGAAATCGGCTGGCGTTTCATAAGGCAGGCCTGGGGAAAAGGTTATGCGACCGAAAGCGCAAAAGCCGCGCTGACCCATGCTACCGGATACGCGGGAATAGCTGGGATCATCGCCTATACCAGCCCCGATAATTTTCGCTCCCGGGCCGTCATGTCGCGCCTTGGCCTGATCCGCGAACCATCGCGCGATTTCTCCATGCCCAATCATACGGACAGGGAATGGCGCGGGCTGGTCTGGGTCGCTCCCTGGAGCCGTCCGGTCCAAACGGAATAGCCGGACCTGCTCCAGCCCATTGTTCTTCCGCACGTTCTGGACCTAAGACCACTACACAGTTCTACTTGAAATGCTCCAGGATATCTCCCGATTGAGGCTACGGAACTCTTCGCAACGCCCTGGTCGCCGACGGCATAAAATCGAAAGAATGCCGTTTCCAGCCTTCAGCCCGCCAGTTCCTTCGTCGGGTTGAAATCGATCGCTGCGAAAGCCGCCTCGATCACCTCCGTCCCTGCCCCCGGACGGGTGGCATCGCTGGAGAGAATTTGCCGGAAACGGCGCGCGCCCGGCATGCCCTGAAACAGACCGACCATATGGCGGGTGACGTGGTTGAGACGCCCACCCGCGGCGATATAATCGGCGGCATAGGTCATCATCGCGTCGCGCAACCCCATCCAGTCGGCTTGCCGGGCCTCGTCACCGTAGATGCGGTGATCGACATCGGCGAGAATCGAGGTGTTGTGATAGGCGGCGCGGCCGAGCATGACGCCATCCATATGTTGCAGATGGTCACACGCCTGATCGAGATCGGCGATACCACCATTGATGCCGACGAAGACATCAGGATTTTCCCGCTTCATACGATAGACGAGATCATAATCGAGCGGCGGCACCTCGCGGTTTTCCTTCGGCGAGAGCCCCTGCAGCCAGGCCTTGCGCGCATGGATCCACACGGCATCCGCGCCGGCCGCGACAACACGCGCCAGAAAATCCGGCAACACGGTTTCCGGCTCCTGATCATCCACCCCGATGCGGCATTTGACAGTCACCGGCACAGTCGCAACCGCCTTCATCGCCGAAACGCACTGCGCCACGACTTCGGGCTCGCGCATCAGGCAGGCGCCGAAGGTGCCGGATTGCACCCGATCCGATGGACAGCCGACATTGAGGTTGATTTCGTCATAGCCGTAATCGCCGGCAATCCGTACCGCCTCGGCAAGCTTGGCCGGGTCCGATCCACCAAGCTGCAGCGCAACGGGATGTTCCTGCGGATGATAACCGAGCAGCCTGTCGCGCTGGCCATGGATGATGGCATCGGCAACAATCATTTCGGTAAACAGCAGCGCGCGCTTCGACAATTGCCGGTGCAGAAATCTGCACCTCGTGTCGGTCCAGTCGATCATGGGGGCCACGGCGAAGATTTTTTCGCCGCTGGCAAGCGCTTGTCTGTACATGGATTAACCTCTTTGCGCCGGCTTCTACAGCAAAGGACCGTAAAAAGCCAGTTTTGCGCTCGATAGCATTTTCAACTGGAAATCAGCCCGGAATCGCGGGACAAGAATTGCACCTTAAAGAGACGACAGGAAATTCCCATGGCCGCCACCGTCATCCCCGCCCCGAAACCCGTTCTCCTGCCCGTTGAAGGCACAGGCGAGATGTTCCCCGTGCGGCGGGTCTATTGCGTTGGCCGCAATTATGCCGATCACGCCATCGAGATGGGCCACGATCCGTCGCGCGAGCCCCCCTTTTATTTCCAGAAGAACCCGGACAATCTTCTGCCCGCCGGCAATGATTTCCCCTATCCGTCGCTGTCCTCGAACGTGCATTACGAGGTTGAATGCGTCGTGGTGCTGAAAAGCGGCGGCGCGGATATTCCGGCTGCCGAGGCCCTGAACCATGTCTGGGGTTATGCCGTCGGCATCGACATGACCCGCCGCGACCTGCAGGAAGGGCTGAAGAAGATGGGCCGTTCCTGGGAAGGCGCCAAGGCGTTTGAATATTCCGCCCCGGTTTCCGCCATCGTTCCCGCGGACAAGATCGGCCATCCCGCGACCGGCACAATCTGGCTTGATGTCAATGGCGAGCGCAAGCAGACGGGCGATCTCGCACAGATGATCTGGAAGGTGCCGGAAGTGATCGCCGAGCTTTCCAAGCTCTTCACGCTTGCCGCCGGTGACGTGATCATGACCGGCACGCCGGCCGGCGTTGGTCCGATCGTGCGCGGTGACCGCATCGACTGCGGCGTCGATGGTGTCGGTACGCTGTCCGTCACGGTCGCCTGATCGCTGCCGGCGCATAATCCAGAGGGAGAAACCGAATGCCGCTTTACCGCCTCGCCGACCGGGTGCCGCAAACCCCTGCCCCGGATCGTTACTGGGTCGCCCCCGATGCCAATGTCATCGGTTCGGTGACGCTCGGACAAGATGTCGGCATCTGGTTCGGCGCGACATTGCGCGGTGACAACGAGCCGATCAGCGTCGGGCGCGGCACCAATATTCAGGAAGGGGCGATGGTGCACAGCGATCCCGGCTTTGCCGCGACCATCGGCGAAATGTGCACCATCGGCCACCACGCCATCGTGCATGGCTGCAGCATCGGCGACAATTCGCTGATCGGCATGGGCGCAACGATCCTGAACGGCGCAAAGATCGGCCGCAACTGCCTCGTCGGCGCCAATGCGCTGGTGACGGAAGGCAAGGAATTTCCGGATAATTCGCTGATCGTCGGCTCGCCGGCGCGGGCCATCCGAACGCTGGATGACGAAGCCGTCGCCGGCCTGCGCCGTTCCGCGGAAAAATACATTGAGAACTGGAAGCGTTTTTCGAAAGATCTGGCGATTATCGACGGATGAGCAACGGTGGGCAACCATGCCCGCCCCGCAAACAAAGCCTATGACGCGCAGTTGGCGCAGAGACCGCGAATCTCGATGGTGGTCTTTTCCGCCTTGAACTTGCTGTCCTTCACCCAGCGCTCAAGACGGTGGTCGATTTCGTGATCATGGAACTCGGTCACCTGCCCGCAGGATTCGCAGATGGCGAACGCCACGGTGCCATGGTGGTGCGAGCAGCACTCGGCCTGCGTATGCGTGCAGGCAACGAAAGCGTTGAGGCTTTCCAGCCGGTGCACGAGACCAAATTCCACCAGCTTTTCCAGCGCCCGGTACACCTGCAGCGGCGCGCGGAACCCGTCATCCCGCAGCTTGTCGAGGATCATATAGGCGCTGAGCGGCTGATGCGCGTTTGACAGGGCGTTCATGACCAGCGACTGGTTCTTGGTGAGGTTCTGCTGGGTCTGCGCATTCATGATTTGCCTCCTTCATCCGCGGAGCGGGAAAAACCCGGCGCCGGCAACAGGCTTATAACGAACAGGATCACCGCGGCAACCACGATGGAGGGGCCGGACGGCGTATCATAGGTCAGCGAGCCGAACAGGCCGCCGATAACGGCAATGGCGCCAATCAGCGAAGCGACCACCGCCATCACCTCCGGCGTGGCGGAAAAACGTCTGGCGGTGGCAGCCGGTATGATCAGCAGCGAGGTGATGAGCATGATGCCGACCACCTTCATCGCAATGGCGATCACCAGCGCCATCAACAGCGTGAAGATGAGCTTCGCCCGCTCCGGGTTCAGCCCTTCGGCTTCAGCCAGTTCGGTATTGACGGTGGAGGCGAGCAGCGACCGCCACAGGAACACCATGGAGACGATGACCACCAGCCCGCCGCCCCAGATCAGCGCGATATCGCTGCGGGTGACAGCAAGAATATCGCCGAACAGGAACGAGACGAGATCGATACGCACCCAGCTCATGAAGGCGACGATGACAAGGCCAATGGCGAGAGCCGAATGGGACAGGATGCCAAGCAATGCGTCGGACGACAGTGCCTGCCGCCGCTGCAGAAAAATCAGCAGGATCGAAACAGCGGACGCCACCAGAAAGACGCTGATGATGAGGTTGAGCTGCAACAGCAGCGAGAGCGCGACGCCAAGCAGCGCCGAATGGGCCATCGTATCCCCGAAATAGGCCATGCGCCGCCAGACGACGAAACAGCCGAGAGGCCCGGCGGTAAGGGCAACGCCGATGCCGGCGACCATGGCGCGAACGAAGAAATCGTCAAACATGCCGTTCTCCCTGAGCGTGTTTCGAGGGCGCTTGCTCCCCATGTTCATGTTCATGTTCATGGCCGCAACCGCATTCGTCGCCATGGTCATCATGATGGTGGCCATGATCATGGGCGTGATGGTGGCCGTCTTCAGGATGGCAATGATCCGTCACCGAACCATCCGCGTGCTGCACCCGGCCATCGGGCAGATGGGTGTGGTCGTGGTGGTGGCTGTAGACGGCAAGCGCCTTTGCGGCAGAACCGCCGAACAGCCGCATATATTCCGGGCTCTGGCTTACCGCCTGCGGTGTTCCCCGGCAGCAGACATGGCCATTCAGGCAGATCACGGTATCGGTTTCCGCCATCACCACATGCAGGTCATGGGAGATTAACAGAATCCCGCAATTACTTGAATTTCTGATATTTTTTATCAGATCGTAGAGTGCGATCTCGCCGGAGAAATCCACACCCTGCACGGGCTCGTCAAGCACGAGAAGATCGGGCTTGCGGGCGATGGCGCGAGCGAGAAGCGCACGCTGGAACTCGCCGCCGGAAAGGTGTTGAACTTCGGCGTTCGCCAGATGTGAGATGCCTGTCGCATTCAACGCCGCATCAATCTCGCGGGCGGGCAGCGGCCCGGTCACCGTCATCAGCCGCCGTACCGAAAGCGGCATGGTCCAGTCCACCGAAAGCTTCTGCGGCACATAACCGACGCGCAGGCCGGCAATGCGCGAGACTTCACCCTCGGTTGGTTTCATTACGCCGATCGCCATTTTCGCGCTTGTGGATTTGCCGGAACCGTTCGGGCCGATCAGCGTCACGATCTCGCCCTTGCTGACGGAAAACTCCACGCCGCGCACCAGCCAGCGGCCATTGCGCTGCACGCCGGCATTGGCAAGGGAAACCAGTATATCGTTACCCTGACGGGCGGAATGAAGCATGGGATTGTCCGTTCGGCGATGTTGCCTACCGCTATTGCATACGTTATAGAGTTACGCAATAAATGTAATAACATAACTATACTTCTTCAAGTGGAGTGCATTGCATGAAATCGATCCTGATCCCGCTCATGGCGTCGGTGGCAATAGCGGCCGCCGCTTCGGGCGCCACAGCCGCGCCCGATGTCGTGGTCTCGATCAAGCCCATACACTCGCTCGTGGCGGCCATCATGCGCGGTGTTGGTGAACCGCAGCTCATCGTTGAGGGTGCCGCCTCGCCACATACCTATAATCTGCGGCCCTCCAATGCCCGAAAGCTGGAAAAGGCGGATGTGGTGTTCTGGGTTGGGCCCGGGCTGGAAGCTTTCCTGGAAAAGCCGCTGGAGGCACTGGCCAGCAAAGCGACGGTGGTGGAACTGGAAGACGCCAAGGGGCTGGAAAAGCTGCCTTTCCGTGAAGGCGGCCCCTTCGAGGCGCATGACCACGGCGAAGAAGGTCATGAAGACCATGCGGATGGCGAGGCGGCACACGATCATGGCCATGACCACGGTGACCATGACCATGGGCACGGCGCCTATGATACCCATCTCTGGCTTGATCCCGCCAATGCCAAGGCCATGGCGCAGACGATCGAAACCGCACTGATTGCGGCCGATGCCGGAAATGCCGCGACCTATCAGGCCAACACCAAAAAGCTGATCGACGATCTCGATGCACTCGACACGGAACTGGCTGAAACGGTCAAGCCGATCAAGGACAAGCCTTTCATCGTCTTTCACGACGCCTATCAATATTTCGAGCATCGTTATGGCGTGAAGACGGCGGGGTCAATCACCGTCAGCCCCGAGACCCTGCCTGGTGCGGACCGCGTCAAGCAGATGCAGGAAAAGGTTCGCCAGCTAGGCGCAACCTGCGTTTTCGCCGAACCGCAATTCGAGCCGAAACTGATCTCGGTCATCACTGAAGGCACGGCGGCAAAGTCCGCGACGCTCGATCCGGAAGCGGCCACGCTGGAGCCCGGTCCAGACCTCTATTTCAAGCTGATGCGCGGCATTGCCGGCTCGCTGAAGGACTGCCTGGCCCAGCCGTGAGCGATAACGCTTCTTTTGCGTCATTTCGGCCTTGAGCCGGAATCCAGCAGACGCGCGTCCGCGCGACGGGGAGACTCCTTTCAGCCCAAGGACTTGGGCTGGCTGGATGCCGGCTCGAGGCCGGCATGACGGCGAGTAAGTGGCAACCGGCAACACAGTCGGGTGCAAAGCATCGATTCCGACGCTGCTCTTTACGGCTTCGGCGCCATGGAAGACCAGACCGGCTCGCTGACGCTCTGCAGGGTTTCCGGCGGAGCGCCGTTGATGCGTGCCAGAAGGGCTTTCGCAAGCTCCCTGCCCGCCAGCTTGATATCCTCGTTGACGGTATGGATTTGCGGCTTGATCCAGTTCAGGAACTCGGCCGACTGTTTCGAGACGATATCGATATCCTTGCCGATCTTCACACCGGCCGCTTCGAAGCCCGCCAGCAGCGCGATGGTGCTGCTGCCGCTGATAGAGACGATGCCATCGGGGCGATCATCCGATTGCATCAGCCTCTGGCCGTAATCGCGGATTTTGTCGAGCGGCGTCTCGATGGTGACGACATCGATGGGAAATTCGGTAAGGCCGAAATCCCTGATCCCGCGATTGAACCCCTTGCGCGCATGATCGTGGTAGGAAAATCGCGATGGCGGCATGATCACGGCAATCCTTTTGCGCCCGCATTGCGCCAGACGCTCGACTGCCTCGTAGGCATAGGCCTCATTGTCGAAATCGTGAAAGGCATGTTCGATGCCCATATCGGACCGCCCATGGGTGACGAAGGGCATGTTGCGCTCGGTCATGAAACGGACGCGCGGATCGTTCGGCTCGATCTTCGAAATGATGACCCCATCCGCCGAGCCGGTCTCGAGAATGTAGCGGATCGGCACCATGGAATCCTTGGCGTGGATATGTGGCGTGACAACGAGGTGATATTGCGTGGTGGAGAGTATCTCGGTGATGCCGAACACCATCTGGCTGGTAAAACCCATCAGCTCTTCGTCGACACTCAGCACCAGCGCGATGACATTGGTCTTGCCGGTGCGAAGCCGCACGCCGGCCCGGTTGGGCTGGTAGCCGATCTGCCGGGCGATCAGCCGCACGCGCTCCTTGGTCTCCGCGCCGATATCGGGCGCATCCTTCAATGCACGCGAGACTGTGGTGATGCCAAGACCTGTCATATAGGCGATGGTCTTCAAGGTCGGGCGCTCGCCCGTCGTCGCGGGTGCTTCGCCCCCGCCGGATTTACCAGTATCGTTCATGTCATTTCGCCACGCTTTACCGAACGATAATCATAGATAGCTTTTGCGCTGTTGCAAAGGCAAACGTCCCCTCACACCGCTCGGCCTCATCCCATCACGCCTCAATTCAGCTATAACGATGCAGGTGCAGAAAATATTTCCTCCCATGAAACTGTTCCCGCAGCCATGAAACCCAAGCCTCGAAAACATACAGAAATTAATTATTTAAATTAAAAAACAAACATAACTTATTGTTATATATAAATCAATTATCGAAGAATTAGAATAAGACTACCTCTTCACCGCGTGACGTTGATGGCAGATGCATTTAACCTCGCCAGTCGGCAATCAAAGGCATGACGGCACGTTTGTTTTACGGTAACGTTGCCGAAGGGAGAAGATCGTGACGTGGAGCGAACCGGCAAAAGCCGTTTTGCCGGCATGCAGTTCCCCCAGATTCTGACACAAGCCTGCTTCACAATGCCGGGCCGTCTTTGTTGAATTCATATTATGCAGGGTCCCACCATGATCTCTTCTTCCACGCCCGAAACCACCATCGATCTGGCCGGGCTCTGGCGCCTGAGTTCGGTGGAGGGAGACCATGCCACCGAGCTTTCCGTCCCCGGCGATATTCACACCGCGCTCAAAAATGCGGACATCATTCCCGACCCCTATCACGGCGCCAATGAAAACGCGGTGCAATGGGTGGCGCAGCGGGACTGGATCATTGAGCGCACATTCATCCTCGATGAGGCCGATGCCAGCTGGTATCTCGATATCGATTATCTCGACACCGTCGCCATCGTCTTCGTCAACGATGTCCCGGTCCTGAGTGCAGACAATTGCTTCCGCCGTTACCGCCCCGATATTTCGCGCGCCGTGCGGCCGGGTGAAAACACCATCCGCATCCATTTCCATTCCAACATCGTGGCCGGTGCGGAACGTCAGGCGCGGCAGCCCTTTTATATTCCCTATCACCCCGGCAATTCACCGATCGCCAATGGCAACATGTTGCGCAAGCCGCAATGCCATTTCGGCTGGGACTGGAACATCGCCATTGCGCCGCTTGGGCTTTACGGCAAAATCCTGCTGAAACGCCTCGATACGGCCCGCATCGAGCATGTCGTCACCTCGCAGCATCATGTCGAAGGCGGCGTTGAGTTGCATGTGGCCGTGACGCTGTTTGCCGAAGGCCCGGCAAGCCTGCCGGTCTACCTCTCCCTCAACGATGAAAGACTGCGGCTCGATTGCGGCGTCGGCGCGGGCGAGACGGTGGTGCGCCACGTCTTCTTCGTGGAAAACCCGCAACTCTGGTGGCCGGCCGGCAGTGGTGAGCAGACACTCTACAGGCTGACGGTGGAATTGCCCGACGAGACCGTCACCCGCCAGATCGGCTTCAGGACCATCGAACTAGTTACGGACAAGGATGAAGCGGGCAGCCGTTTCGCTTTCCGCATCAATGGCCGGGAAATTTTCTGCCGCGGCGCCAACTGGATTCCGGCAGATGCGCTCCATTCGCTGACCAGCCGGGAAAAGACCGAAGACCTCCTCTGCTCCTCGGTCGAGGCCAACATGAACATGATCCGCGTCTGGGGCGGCGGATTTTATGAAGAAGACTGGTTCTATGATCTCTGTGATCGCCTTGGCCTTCTGGTCTGGCAGGACTTCATGTTCGCCTGCAATCTTTATCCCTGCAGCGAGGACTTTCTCGACAATGTCGAACACGAGGTCGATTACCAGGTGAAACGCCTGTCCTCGCATGCCTCCATCGCGCTCTGGTGCGGCGATAACGAGCTGGTGGGCGCGCTGACCTGGTTCGATGAATCCCGCAACAATCGTGACCGCTATCTCGTCGCCTATGATCGCCTGAACCGCACCATCGAACGGGCCCTGAAAAAGGCCGCCCCCGAAGCGCTCTGGTGGCCATCGAGCCCCGCGTCGGGTTATCTCGATTACGGCGATGCCTGGCATGCGGACGGCTCCGGCGACATGCATTACTGGTCCGTCTGGCACGAGAATAAGTCGTTCGACAACTACCGATCAGTGAAACCGCGTTTCTGCTCCGAATTCGGTTTCCAGTCCTATACATCCATGCCCGTCATCCGCACCTACGCAGAAGACAGGGACATGAACATCGCCTCCCCGGTCATCGAACTGCACCAGAAGAATGTCGGCGGCAATGAGCGGATCGCCGGCACCATGTTCCGTTATTTTCGCTTCCCCAGGGATTTCGAGAACTTCGTCTATCTGAGCCAGGTCCAGCAGGCGTTGGCCATCCGCACGGCGGTCGATTACTGGCGCTCGCTGAAACCCCATTGCATGGGCACACTTTATTGGCAGTTGAACGACACATGGCCGGTCGCCTCATGGTCGAGCCTCGATTATGGCGGCGGCTGGAAGGCGCTGCATTATGCCGCCCGACGGTTCTTCCAGCAGGTCACGGTCTCGGCCATTCCCTCCAGGGATGGGCGACAGGTGAGCTTTTCCATGGTCAACGACACGGCGGAAGATGTCGAGATCGACATGAACATCGTTGCGCTGACCATGGACGGCAACCGCGTGCCGCTGAAATCCGCCAACGGCACATGCGCGACGGACAAGGCCGCGACGCTGACCGAAATCGACATGGACAGCCTGCCGGATGGCGCCATCCTTGGATGGAGCTTCATCGCCTCCAACGGCATGACCGGCGAAGGCCATCACGTGCGCGACACCTACAAGGCGTTGGAGCTTCAGCCCGCGGGGTTGGATCTGTCAGTCGGCCCGCTGAAGAACGGTCAGTTTGAAATCGATGTCACCGCCGCCGGTCTCGCCCTCTTCGTCATGCTGGAGGCGGACCAGCCTGGGCGATATTCGGACAATCTGTTCGATCTTTCCGCCGGCGAAACGCGCCGCATCATCTTCACCCCGAAGGCGGATGGCCCCCAGCCGCATTTCCGCATCTTCGATCTTCATTCCTGCCAATCCTCGCCCAGTCCCGGCATTGAAACAATGCAGAGAAAGGCATAACCATCCCTCTGGGGAATGACAGGTGCGCCCGCACCTGTTTTCATCGGTTCAAAGGGTTGCCGGGTTCTCCGGCAGCCAGTCATCAGCAAGTGGAGGAAGACCCATGGTTTGGCAACCGGCCGAAAACCGATACGCATCCATGAAATACAATCATTGCGGCAAGACCGGCCTGAAACTGCCGGCGATTTCGCTGGGGCTCTGGCACAATTTTGGCAACGATACGCCGCACCAGACGAAACAGGCCATTTGCCGCCGCGCATTTGATCTCGGCATCACCCATTTCGATCTCGCCAACAATTACGGCCCGCCGCCCGGCAGCGCCGAAACCGCCTTCGGTGAAATCCTGAAGACGGATTTCGCCGGCTATCGCGACGAGATGATCATCTCCTCCAAGGCCGGTTACAACATGTGGCCCGGCCCCTATGGCGAATGGGGCAGCCGCAAATATCTGATCTCCTCCTGCGACCAGAGCCTGAAGCGCATGCGGCTGGACTACGTCGATATTTTCTATTCCCACCGTTTCGACCCCAACACACCGCTTGAGGAAACCTGCGGCGCGCTGGACCAGATCGTGCGCTCGGGCAAGGCGCTTTATGTCGGCATCTCGTCCTACAACTCGAAGCGCACCCGCGAGGCCGCCGCCATCCTCAAGGACCTCGGCACGCCCTGCATCATCCATCAGCCGAGCTACTCGATGATCAATCGCTGGATCGAGGAAGACGGTCTCGTCGATACGCTGGAAGAACTGGGCATCGGCTCCATCGTCTTCTCACCGCTGGCGCAGGGCATGCTGACGACGAAATATCTTGGCGGCGTGCCGGATGGCAGCCGCGCATCGCAGAGCAAGTCGCTGAACCCGGCCTTCCTCAACGAGCGCAATGTTGAAAACATCCGCTCCCTCAACAGCATTGCCGAACGCCGCGGCCAGACGCTGGCGCAGATGGCGATTGCCTGGGTTCTGCGTGGCGGCCGCATCACCTCGGCGCTGATCGGCGCAAGCCGTGTCGAACAGGTCGAGGATTGCGTCAAGGCGCTCGACAATGCCGAGTTCTCCACCGAGGAGCTGGCGGAAATCGATCGTTACGCCAGGGATGCGGACATCAACCTCTGGGCAAAATCCGCCGAACGGGTCTGATACAGGAACGGTCGCCCGGTTCCGCCGGGCGGCCTTCGCACCCCGAAACTTGCGCCAAGAAACTCAAAACAAAAGATTAACTCCCGCGCCTAAGCATTAACAACCATTACATAAATGTAATTTTAAATTCAGTTTCCGTTCATTCGTTTATTCGTAAGTTCTTCTCATCGAAACCCGAGAGGAAACTTCCATGAAAAAGTTCGTCACCATTCTTCTGGCAGCCACCGTTCTTGCAGCTCCGATGGCACAGGCCCAGAGCCGCCACGACGATCGCCATCGCGGCGTCACCGTCGAGCGTCAGGTCACCACCAAGAAAGTCATCGTCAAGAAGCACCGCTGGGATCGCGGCCAGCGCCTCTCGGCCCGTGAGCGTCGCAACATGGTGGACCGCCGTGACTACCGCCGTTACCACCTCGCTGAGCCGCGCCGCGACCAGCGCTGGGTGCGCGTCGACAACCAGTTCCTGCTGATCAACGCTGTCAGCGGCCTTATCGTCGGCCTCGCCGCTGCCCGCTGAGTTGAAGCAGCAACCGAAATGAAAAAGGCCCGCTTGCGCGGGCCTTTTGTCGTTTATCGTTTCAGCCGATCAGAAAATGTCGGCGCCGCTGCCCCATGGGCCGTGCGGCTTGTCCACACCGTCGGTGCGTTCGAAACCATGCGCGCCGAAGAAGTCGCGCTGCGCCTGAATGAGGTTGGCGCTGCCGCGACCGCGGCGATAGGCATCGAAATAGCCGAGTGCCGAAGCCAGCGCCGAAACCGGCAGGCCAGAGAGCACGGCGTAGGAAACCACGCGGCGCAGCGGCGCATCGGTATCCTTGACGATGGCGGCGAAGGCAGGCGTCACGATGAGGTTGGCCACATGCGGATCCTTGGTGAAGGCCGAGGTGATCTCATCGAGGAATTCCGAGCGGATGATGCAGCCAGCGCGCCAGATGCGGGCGATCGTCGGCATCGGCAGGTTCCAGTTGAACTCCTTCGATGCCGCCGACATGATGGCGAAGCCCTGCGCATAAGCGCCGACCTTGGCGGCCAGAAGCGCGCTTTCCAGATCGGCGATGAAGGCCTTTTTGTCAGCCGGTGCCGCCGCGAGGGTCGGCAGGCCGAAGATCTTTTCGGCAGCTTCGCGCTCATCCTTCTGCGAGGAGAGAATACGGGCAGCCACGGCCGCTTCGATGGCGGTTGCGGCGACGCCCATGTTCTGCGCCTCGATGACCGACCACTTGCCGGTGCCCTTCTGGCCGGCCTTGTCGAGGATCAGATCGACCATCGGCTTGCCGGTGATCGGATCGGCGGCGCGCAGAACCTTCTCGGTGATTTCGATCAGGTAGGAATTCAGGCGGCCCTTGTTCCATTCGGCGAAGACATCGGCGATTTCGACGGCGCTCATGCCAAGGCCATCACGCAGGATGCCGTAGATTTCGGCGATCATCTGCATGTCGGCATATTCGATGCCGTTATGGATGGTCTTGACGAAGTGGCCGGCGCCGTCATTGCCGAGCCATGCCACGCACGGATCGTCATTATATTTGGCGGAAATGGAGGTCAGCACCTTCTCGACACGCTTCCAGCTGTCTTCGGTGCCGCCAACCATGATCGACGGTCCGTGACGCGCGCCTTCTTCACCGCCGGAAACGCCCATGCCGATAAAGGTCAGGCCGCTATCATTCAGATTGTCGAAACGGCGGATCGTATCGCGGAAATTGGCATTGCCGGCATCGATCATGATGTCGCCATTGGCGAGATGGGGCTTCAGGATTTCCATCTGCTGATCAACAGGATCGCCGGCCTTGATCATGATGATGATCGGGCGCGGAGGACGAATTGCAGCGACGAATTCCTCGATGGTTTCGCAGGGAATGATCTGGCCCTGCAGTTCGCCCGCATCGGCGTAGAATTTTCGTGTAACTTCCGGGGTTCGGTTGAATACGGCAATCTTGTTGCCCTTTTCCGCGATGTTCAACGCCAGGTTCGAGCCCATGACGCCGAGACCGATCAAACCGATTTCTGCCTGTTCCACGGATGTGCCTCCATCTTGCTTTTAGGTGGTCGTGTTGTGGCACTGTAATGGACAAACGGCAAGGCTAGCCGGGACTGAAACGATTAAATTTTGATGACGCAAGTCAGCTTTGCATATTTGCGACAGGTCAAGACCAGTTCAAAACTGACCTTTTGCTTCCCCTTCAAGAGGGCCGTGGCCGGTCGTCACCATCATCGATTACCCGCCAGGCAGCCCCGTCCATATCGTCATATTGCCCTGATCGAACCGACCAGAGGAAAGCGAAAAGCCCGAGCGCGCCCAGAAACAGCGCGACGGGAATGAGATAGATCAGCATGTTCATGCCAGTTGTGCCCCCTCGCCCGCAAATCCTGTTTTTACGTCGCTCCGGGGACGGATGGTTTCCGCCGCACCGGCAAGGCGCAACGCATTGGCAACGACGATCAGTGAAGATGTCGACATCGCAATGGCCGCAATCATCGGCGTCGCATAACCGGCAATCGCAATCGGCACGGCGATGATATTATAGCCGATGGCAAGCGCGAAGTTCTGCCGGATAAGCCTTCCGGCCCGCTGAGATGTCTCGATCGCAAAAGGCACGGCATCGAGATCCTCCTGCATGAACACGAAATCGGCGGCCTGACGGCCAATATCGGCGGCGGTGGCGGGCGCCATGGAAACATGTGCAGCGGCAAGCGCCGGCGCATCGTTGATACCGTCTCCCACCATCAGCACCCTGCGCCCCTCACCGGCAAGTTCGGCGCAGCGCGCCGCCTTGTCCTTCGGCGACAGGTCCGCACGCCAGTTGCCGATCCCCAGCCGCTGCGCCATGGCGCTGACGGCGGCGGCCCGGTCACCCGAAACGATTTCCTGCATCAGGCCCCGCACTGAGAGATTACGCAAAGCCGCAACCGCACCCGCGCGCGGATTATCCTCGAAACCGAAGCTTGCCAGTTGATGGCCATCGAGCGACAGCACCACTTCCGACCGCGCATCGCCATTGTCGGTCCGTGCCTCATCCGGGCAGGCGAAACGGCGATTGCCGAGCCGGTAAATACCGGCTTCCGTCTCGGCCTCGACACCCGAGCCCGGAATTTCCCGCACCGCGTCATAGATCGGCAAGGCACCGTTATAGGCGGCATGCAGGGCTTTCGAGAGAGGATGACGCGAATGAGCGGCAAGTCCCGCCGCAATTGCCATGGTGGCCGGCTTCACATCCCCTGTCTCGACCAGTCTCGGTTTACCGACGGTCAGCGTGCCGGTCTTGTCGAACAGCACGGTGTCGATTTCGGCCAGCCGCTCCATGGCCGAGCCTTCCTTGACCATGATGCCGTGCCGAAAAAGCCGTCCAGCGGCCACCACCTGCACGACGGGAACGGCAAGGCCGAGCGCACAGGGGCAGGTGATGATGAGAACCGCAATGGCAATCAGCATCGCCTGTTTCCAGTCCCCGCCAAAAACGCCCCAGCCGATAAACGTTACCAGCGCGAGAAGATGCACCACGGGTGAATAATAGCTTGCGGCGCGGTCGGCGATACGGCGGTAACGCGCCCGCCCGCCTTCGGCCGCCTCCATCAACCCGATCACTTCCGACAGGAAGGAATCCCTTGCCGAGGCGGTCACCCGGGCGGTGAGCGAACCGGTGAGGTTGAGCGTGCCGGCCTGCAGGCTGTCGCCTGCCGCAACGCGGCGCGGCGCGCTTTCACCATTGACGATGGACATGTCGAGATCGCTGCTGCCGAAGACGACCACGGCATCCACCGCCACACGATCACCGGCCGTAATCGCAATCGACATTCCGGGTTGGACATCGGCAAGCTGGCGATATTCCCGCGTTCCATCCTCACCGATGACGGTCGCGCCGCGTGGTGACAGCCGGGCCAATCCGGCAATGGCCGAGCGCGCCTTGTCGCGCATGATATGGTCGAGCGTGCGGCCGATCAGCAGGAAGAACAGCAGCGACACGGTCGCATCGAACCAGGCATGCTCACCGTGATGGATCGTTTCCCACAGCGAAACGGCATAAGAGAGCGTGATGGCAAGCGCGATCGGCACATCCATGTTGGTGCGGCCGTGTTTCAGCGCGTTCCAGGCAGATTGATAGAAGAAACGCCCGCCATAGATCAGCGCCGGCGCGGCAATCATCGCCGAAATCCAGTGGAACATGTCGCGCGTCGCCGCATCCGCCCCCGACCAGACGGAGACGGACAGAAGCATGATATTGGCGGAGGCAAAACCGCACAGCGCCACCGCCCTTATCAGCTGCGAGCGCAACGCGTCGGAAGCATCCTGCCCGCTGGCGAAAAGATGTGTGCGGTATCCCGTCGACAGGATTGCACGGGCAATCTCGGCGGGATCGGTCCTGACGCCATTGACCTCTTCCCTCCAGACAGCCGCCACACGTTTGGACGACAGGTTCACCCGCGCGCGTTCCACCTGTGGCAAACGGTTAAGCGCAGTCTCGATGGTTGTGATGCAGGCGCCGCAATAAACATCCGGCACGCTGAGATCGGTCTGGCGCAGCCCCTGCCCCAGATCGCGGCTTGCCAGCAGCAATTCCTCCGACGATGGTGGATTGACCGGCTCGCCGAGTTGAAGCGAGCCTTCCGTTCCCGGTGCACAGCAGCTCATTGACGTCCCCTGATAACGGCAATCCGCGTGCCCTCATGCACGATAATCCGGCCGTCCTTGACGGCGGTAACCTCGACGATCCATTGCCCCGGCAGCATGTCATGTGCGCCGGTAAAGACGCCGGTGGTGGCCGGGGTCAGTTCCATGTCGAAATTCTGGCTTTCACCCACGGGCCGACGAAAATGCGCCGTCACCGTATCCGTATCGATCGGACCTTTATCCGGGTGGAAAACCTCGTAACGCACGGTCTTCTCATCCACCACGAGCCTGCCCTTGATGCCGGTTGCAGCCCGTGCCTTGGCGGCTTCCGCCTTGGCATTGAACTGCTGGCTGGCAACATAGGTATTGGGCACAACGAGCCCGCTCCAGCTGTGGACCGCATTCCAGGCCATGATCATGTTGACGGTGATGATGGTGCCGAAGAACAGCACCATGACGCCGAGCATGTGCCAGCCGGTAAAAACGAAGCCGGATGTCTGGCGATTGTTGACTGTCATTTTTTCACTCCCGGAGCATTAAAGACCGCATCGTAGCGGGCCGTTTCGTGGCCGGCCGTATCGCTGACGATGAATTCGAAGTTTTCCGCCGCCCGCGCAATATCCTTGCCCGGCAGGGTGACGAAGACCTTCAGCGTCGTCGCCTCATCCGGCTCCACCGTCACCTCGAAGGCGCGCGCGGCCGTATCCGGCATGCCGTTTATCTTCATCACCGCATTCGGAAGGCCTTCTATCGTCAGGCTCATCACGCGCGGCTGCGGCACCATGTTGAGAATGCGCACGGTATAGCCGTTACGGATCGACCCGTTCGATTCCAGCACATATTGCGGATTACGGTCATGCAGGACATTGAGCGCCAGCCGCTCGCGCGTCACCAGCGCAAACAGCATGCCGATGCCGACAGCAGCCCAGATGGCGGTATAAAGCAGCGTGCGCGGCCGGAAGATGATGCGCCAGTTGAAGTGGCGGACGCGCTTGCTGAAGCTGCCGTCCTCCTCACGCACATTGGCGGGGCGGATCGCGTATTCGCCGTTGCCGGTCGCCAGCGCCATGTTGGACTGATATTCGGACAGCGTCGCATAGGCGATAAGCCCGCGCGGCTTGCCGATCTTGTCCATCACCCCGTCACAGGCATCGATGCAGAGCGCGCAGGTGATGCATTCCAGCTGCTGCCCGTCCCTGATGTCGATGCCCATGGGACAGACCGCGACACAGGCATTGCAATCGACGCAATCGCCGATGCTCTCCCCAGCTGCCGCAGCCTTCTTGGCGTGCCGCGAGCGCGGTTCGCCGCGCCAGTCATTATAGGTAACGACAAGCGAATTCTCATCCAGCATCGCCGCCTGGATGCGCGGCCAGGGGCACATGTAGGTGCAAACCTGTTCCCGCATCAGCCCGCCGAAGACATAGGTGGTGGCGGTCAGCGTGGCGACGGTCGAGTAGGCGATCATCGGCGCCTGCCCGGTCATGAACTGCATCGCCAGTGTCGGCGCATCGGCGAAATAGAAAATCCAGGCGCCGCCGGTCAGAACGCCAATCACCAGCCAGATCGCATGTTTCAGCACCCGCTTGCGCAATTTGCCAAATGTGAAGGGCGCCGCATCCAGTTTCATGCGGGCGTTCCTGTCGCCCTCGATCGCCCGTTCGACCACCAGAAACAGGTCGACCCAGACGGTCTGCGGACAGGTGTAACCGCACCATGCGCGCCCGACGGCTGATGTGACGAGAAACAGCCCCAGCCCCGCCATGACCAGCAGGCCGGCAACAAAAAAGAACTCCTGCGGCCAGATTTCGATGAAAAAGAAATAAAAGCGCCGGTTGGCGATATCGATCAATACCGCCTGATCGGGCGCATAGGGACCGCGGTCCCAGCGCAGGAACGGCGTCAGATAATAGATGCCGAGCGTCACCAGCATCACCAGCCATTTGAACCGCCGGAACCTGCCCTCGGCGCGCTTCGGAAAAATCTTCTTGCGCGCTTCGTAAAGCGGTTTGCGCGTTTTTGCGGAATTGACGGCTTCCGCCTCCAGCCTTTCGACGGGCTGTTGCGGGCGATCCTGTCCGGCGCGATAGATGTTCATGATAGGAGTCCATTTTTATCTCCTTGCTTTCTCCCATCTCAGCGGGGAAACATCCTTGACTTACATCAAGTGACGACAAAGTGGCGCAGGGAGGGACCGCGCCGCAGAGGGAGGACGAGATGCCTGTCATGCAGTCGAGAATCATTCACCTGTCAGTCGAAAAGCCGTGGGCACAGGTCTATGGTTTCGCCTCCGACCCGCAGAACATGCCGCGCTGGGCGGCAGGTCTGGGCGGCGGGCTGAAGCCGGATGGCAACGACTGGATTGCCGATGGCGGACCGCTTGGCGAGGTGCGTGTCAATTTCGCGCCGGCCAACGAATTCGGCGTCATAGATCACGTCGTCACATTGCCTGACGGGCTGAAGGTCTATAACGCGCTTCGGGTAACGCCGAATGGCAGCGGCGCGGAAGTAAGCTTCACGCTGCTTCGGCTTGACGGCATGACGGACGAGGAGTTCGAGCAGGATGCGAGCGCGATCACGGCCGATCTCGAAACGCTGAAATCGCTGCTTGAAGCGGATTGATGGAGTAAATGATGACAGAAAATGCCAATGACCGGCGCATCGACTATGTCGAATTCAACGTCGCCGACATCGAACGCAGCAAGGAATTTTACGGCGGCGCATTCGGCTGGACCTTCAAGGATTACGGTCCGCAATATTGCGAGTTTTCCGACGGCCGCCTGACCGGCGGCTTCACCACCACCGCGCCGGTTTCGGCCAGGGGCGGACCGCTCGTCATTCTCTACGCCGCCGATATCGAGGATGTGCAGCGGCGTGTCGAAGCCGCCGGCGGCCAGATCAGCGTCGCGATCTTCGCCTTTCCCGGCGGCCGGCGTTTCCATTTCACCGATCCGGATGGATACGAAGTGGCCGTCTGGTCGACAAACTGATCGGCAGGAGCTCGCCATGACTTTGACAACACCGCCTTTTTCGTTGGTCGGTATCGATCATATCGTCTTCATCGTCGACGACATGACGCGGGCGCTCGATTTTTACCGGAACGTGCTGGGGTGCAGGGATGGTTACTCTTACCCTGCTCTCGGGATGGAACAAGTCTGGTGCGGCAATGCCCTGATCGTGCTGTGGGATGTCACGCACCCCGGTGGCACAAAGGCCGCTCCGCCCGTCTCCGGAGGTCGTAATGTCGATCACATCTGCATAGCGACCGGTCCCCTGAATCATGATGCGCTTCGCGCCCATCTGGCGAAATTTAACGTCACGATAGAACAGGAAGCCTTTCACGGTGGCGCGAGAGGAATGGGACATTCGTTCTATTTCCGTGATCCCTTCGGCAACAAGATCGAGTTGAAGGGACCAGCCGAATATCCGGATGGACGGGCGGAAAACGCCTGATCTGAACAATAAAAAAGGGCGCCTCCCCGGCGCCCTTCTTTGCATTCCACTTGCCTCATTCACCCCCACCAAGCGAATGCACGAAGATTGCCAGCTGCTTGACGGTCGTGTCACCGAGACGCTCACCCCAGGCGGGCATGACGCCATGCTTGGGCGAACGGATCTGCGAGACGATCCCCTCCTCCCCATGCGACTTCAGCCAGATCGCATCGGCCAGATTGGGCGCGCCGAATTCGCGATTGCCCTTGGCGTCTTCCCCGTGGCACGAGGCGCAATTGTCGGCAAAGAGCTGCTTGCCGGGTTCCACCAGCGCCGGGTTGGAAGGCGTGCCGGTAAGGCTGACGACATAGGCGGCGACCTCGCGGATTTCATTCGACTGGAGGATGTCACCGAAGGCCGGCATTTCCGAAGCGCGCGTATCAGGATCATCGGCAAAACGAATGCCGTGCTTCACCGTCGTGTAGATATCGTCGGCACTGCCGCCCCACATCCAGTCATCGTCATTAAGGTTGGGATAACCCTGCCCGCCTTCCGCGCCCGAACCGTGACACTGAATGCAATTGACCTTGAAAGCGGCTGCACCGCCGGAAAGGGCAAACTGCATCAGGGTCGGGTCCGCCTGAATTTCGGCAAGCGAAGAATTGGCGATTCTGTCGACATAGACGCTCTGCGCCTGTTTCGCATCGGCAATTTCGGCGGCGATTTCGCCGCGGCTGCTCCAGCCGAGCAAGCCTTTTGTTGCGCCTGATATCAGCGGGTAAGCCGGATAGGCGATGGTATAACCGATAGCCCAGAGGATCGTGAAATAAAAGGTCCAGACCCACCAGCGCGGCATGGGATTGTTCAGCTCGCGGATACCGTCCCATTCGTGGCCGGTGGTTTCGACGCCGCTGATGTCATCAATGTGTTTTTCGGACATATCCTAGTCCTCCTTGAGCGGAATGCTGGCGGCATCGTCCGCGGCCTTCTTGGAGCCGGGGCGAAGGGTAAAAACGACGACGCCGGCGAAGAACAGGGTCATGGCAAGCAGGCCCCAGCTGTCGGCGAAGTGGCGCATGGCCGTATAGGTTTCCATCGTTTCGCCTCCTCACCGGTATCCGGCGGCATCGTCATAGGTCGAGAAATCGACCAGCGTGCCGAGCATCTGCAGATAGGCGACCAGAGCATCCATTTCGGTAAGCTTGGCCGGATCGCCGTCGAAATCGCCGACCTTCGCCTTCGGGTAACGCGCCAGAAGTTCCGACGAATCCGCATTCGGATCGGCCTGGGCGACAAGATCAGCCGCGGACTTCTCAATCATCTCATCGCTATAGGGCACACCAACGGCGCGGTTGGCCTTCAGCTCCATCGAAATGTCGGTGATCTTCAGCGGCGTCGTCTTGAGGAAGGCGTATGACGGCATGATCGATTCCGGCACCACGGAGCGCGGATCGGCCAGATGCTGCACGTGCCATTCGTTCGAATAGCGATCGCCGACGCGCGCGAGGTCCGGCCCCGTGCGCTTGGAACCCCATTGGAACGGATGGTCGTACATGGATTCCGCCGCCAGGCTGTAATGCCCGTAACGTTCCACCTCGTCGCGGAACGGCCGGATCATCTGGCTGTGGCAGACGTAACATCCCTCGCGGATGTAGATGTTGCGCCCGGCCAGTTCCAGCGGCGTGTAGGGTCGCATGCCCTCCACCTTCTCGATGGTGTTTTCGAGATAAAAGAGCGGTGCGATTTCCACGATACCGCCGATGGAGACGACCAGCAGCGAGCCGACCAGAAGCAGCGTGGCGTTGCGTTCGATGACGCCGTGTTTGTCAAGTATGGACATCGGCCTCTCCTTATTCAGCAGGCTGCAGCGAAGGAGCCGCGTCCTTGCGGGCGCCCTCCTCGCGTTGATGACCGAGAATGGTCATCGTGACGTTGTAGGCCATGATCAGCGCGCCGCTGAGGAACATCAGGCCACCCAGTGCACGCATCACGTAATAGGGGAACAAGGCCGCGACCGATTCCGCGAAGGAATAGACGAGGAAGCCCTGGCTATCATATTCGCGCCACATCAGAGCCTGCTGGATGCCGGCCACCCACATGACGGCGGCGTAAACGACGATGCCGAGCGTGGCGAGCCAGAAGTGCCAGTTGACCAGTTGCAGGCTGTAGAGACGGTCCCTGCCCCAGAGTTTCGGCGTCAGGTAATAGATCGCGCCGAAGGTGATCATGCCGTTCCAGCCAAGCGCGCCGGAATGAACGTGGCCGATGGTCCAGTCGGTATAGTGGCTGAGCGAGTTGACGGCCTTGATCGACATCATCGGACCTTCGAAGGTCGCCATGCCGTAGAAGGCCACCGCCATCACCATCATGCGCACGACGGGATCGGTGCGGATCTTGTCCCATGCGCCCGAAAGCGTCATCAGGCCGTTGATCATGCCGCCCCACGAAGGCATCCACAGCATCACCGAGAACACCATGCCGAGCGTCTGCGCCCAGTCGGGCAGCGCGGTATAGTGCAGATGATGCGGGCCGGCCCAGATATACATGAAGATCAGCGCCCAGAAGTGGATGATCGACAGGCGGTAGGAATAGACCGGGCGGTTCACCTGCTTCGGAATGAAATAATACATCATGCCGAGGAAGCCAGCCGTCAGGAAGAAGCCGACGGCGTTATGGCCGTACCACCATTGCGTCAGCGCATCCTGCACGCCGGAGAACGCCGAATAGCTCTTGACGCCCAGGAACGACACGGGCACCGCCAGATTATTGACGATGTGCAACATGGCGATGGTGACGATGAAGCCGAGATAGAACCAGTTCGCCACATAGATATGTGGCTCCTTGCGCATGAAGATCGTGCCGAGGAAGGTCACGAGATAGGCGACCCAGACGATGGTCAGCCAGATATCGACATACCATTCCGGCTCCGCATATTCGCGGCCCTGGGTGATGCCGAGCAGGTAACCGGTGGCGGCCATGATGATGAAGAGATTATAACCCCAGAACACGAACCAGCCGAGATTGCCGCCGAACAGGCGCGCGCGACAGGTTCTCTGCACCACGTAAAAAGACGTGGCGATCAGCGCATTTCCGCCGAAAGCGAAGATCACCGCCGAGGTGTGCAGCGGCCGCATGCGGCCGAAATTGAAATAGGGTGCGATGTTGAGATCGGGAAAGGCAAGCTGAAGCGCCACCACGACCCCGACCAGAAAACCGACGACACCCCAGAACACGGTGGCGATGACGCCGTATTTCACCACCTCGTCGAAATATTCCGACTTGCGGCGGGCGAGCGCGGCCGGATCGACAGGCGCGAAGGAGACACGGCGCAACAGAAGCACCGTGCTGACCAGCAGTGTAAAGAACAGCACCCACATATGGGCGGCGAAAAGACTGTCATGGGAAAAAGCTGCCCCAAGCAACGCGAGAAAGGCCCCAAGGGCCACGATCGCGGTTTCTAACGTGTAATTCATTGTTGGTTTCCCCCAACGTACAAGCCGACCGACGAAAGGCAGGTTGTGCGCCTGGGAGAGCGGAAACGCGCCTTTGCGTCGGTTGGAGCATTGCCACCGGCAGGGCAACGCCACCTTGATCCAGATCAAGAAAGCAAAGCTGTCGCAGCCCCGGTAAAACAGGGCGCGGCTTTATGGAGGGAATTTGCGTAAAAACAAAAGTGCGCGGTGATGGCGATCCTGCTTTTGCAGGTGTCGCGTCAGCCCTTCATCTTCAGGGGCAGCCCGGCGGCGACGAAAAAGACGTCGTCGGCAATGGCCGCGATACGCTGGTGCAGCCGGCCGGCATGATCGCGGAATTCACGCGCCATGTGATTTTCAGGCACGATGCCAAGACCAACCTCGTTGGAGACGAGAATCAGTTTCGCTCTTGCCGGCGCCACCGCCGCCGCCAAAACGTCGAAGGCGACCTCGATATCGGCATTTTCCATCATCAGATTGGTGAGCCACAATGTCAGGCAGTCGATGAGGATGACATTCTCCGGCCGGTCGAGGCGCGCGAGCACCGAGACTACGTCGACCGGCGCTTCATGGGTCGCCCACTCGCCGCCACGCCGCGCCTGATGATGGCCGATACGGTCACGCATCTCCTCATCCCATGGCCTGCCGGTGGCCAGATAATGCAGGTTTCCGCCGGCATTTACCGCAAGATCCTCCGCAAAACGCGACTTGCCGGAGCGCGCGCCGCCAAGAATGAAAACGGAGCGGTTTTTATCTGTCATCGGAAACCTGAATGAGGAAAATGAAACGGACCGGCGTCTTTGCGATGTCGCAAGCCAGAAACAGGCGGCCATGAAGGGAACGATTCGTAGAAAAAGGCGTCCCCGGTTGTTCATGCCGGACTGCCGCTGATACCGGACCGGAGAGACAAAACCTGCCTGCGGGATGCGGGACATATCAGCCTTGGCAACTCCGGATACCGGAAACACCGGTCCTCATGAAAGGCTAGGTGCGAATGGCTGTTCTGTCAATCGGCCGGGGATAGTGCCGGGAATTTACACGGAACCGGTACGCAAAACCTCACCCGGAACCGGCAGACCTTCCGTCCGCGAAGCGATTGATAAAGCCATAGGGTTACCGGAAGGTTAGCGAAATCGCGCCATGACGAAGCTGCAACGCGGCGGCAGAATATTCGGACGGAGGGGCGGCCGCCATTGCCTTGCCATGACCTTCAAATCAATATGCTTTCGAAGATTCGCAAACAGCAAGGTGACCTGCCCGTGATGACCGTCATGGACTATATATCGATCGTCATTTTCGTCGTGCTGTGGGCTGCCTATACCCATATCACGACGGGATCGCGGCTGTTTTCGCGCGCCAGCCTCAACCAGGCCATGGCCGAACGCCGGCGCGACTGGATCATGAATTCGCTCAAACGCGACCTGAAGATGATCGACACCCAGATCATGGCCGGTCTGCAGAACGGCACGGCCTTCTTCGCCTCCACCTCCATCTTCGCAATCGGCGGCTGTTTTGCCCTGCTCGGCGCCACCGAGCAGGTCGAATCGGTGTTTCGCGACATGCCGTTCGTGCATTATTCCGGACGCACGGCTTTCGAGCTGAAGGTTATCGGGCTCACCTGTCTGTTCGGTTATTCCTTCTTCAAATTCGGCTGGTCTTACCGCCTGTTCAACTATTGCACGATCCTGTTCGGCGCCATTCCGATGGTCCATGATGCGAGTTCCGACCGCGTGGCGGCCGAGCGCGCCGCCGAAAACGTCATAAAGATGAACATCATCGCTGCTAAGAACTTCAATGATGGCCTGCGGACGATCTTTCTGTCCATCGGTTATCTCGGTTGGTTCATCAGCCCCTATGTCTTCATTGCCAGCACCGTGATCATCATCGTGGCGCTCTTGCGCCGGCAGTTCTTTTCCGAGGCGCGTCGCGCCATCATGGAAGACAGCAGGCCTTGAAATAGCCGCACTTCAAGGGCCAAGCCCGAATGAATACCGGTCTCGTGAAAAGCGGAAAACATGGATAAAAACGCAGCCATCACCGAAACCAGCCGCAGGGGCCGCATAGGCGGTCTTGATACCCTGCGCGGGCTGGCGCTTCTCGCCATGGCATCCTACCACTTCACGTGGAACCTGGAATATTTCGGTTATCTCGAACCCGGCACGGCAACCACGGGCCTGTGGAAGCTTTACGCCCGCGGCATCGCCACCTCATTCCTGTTTCTGGCCGGTTTCAGCCTGTTTCTCGCCCATGGCAAAGGCCTGAACTGGCCGTCCTTCGGCAAGCGTTTCGCCATGGTGGCAGGTTCGGCGCTGCTGATTACCGCCGCCACCTATTTCGCCTTTCCCGACAGTTTCATCTTCTTCGGCATCCTGCATAATATCGCCGCCGCAAGCCTCGTCGGGCTGCTGTTCCTGCGCGCACCAGCGCTGGTGACGCTGCTTTTCGCGGTGATCGCCTTCGTGTTGCCGCAATATCTGCAATCCGATCTCTTTAATGCGAAATGGCTGGCCTGGATCGGCTTTTCCACCATGCCGCCCCGCTCCAACGACTATGTGCCGTTGCTGCCCTGGCTCGCCCCGTTCCTCGCCGGACTTGGCGTTTCGCAATTTGTCACCCCTCGCGGCTGGCTGGATCGCTTTCGCAACCCCAGCTCACCACGCAATCTGGTTGCCAGCGCCGGCCGGCACAGCCTGGCCTTCTACCTCATTCATCAGCCAGTACTGATCGGCGTCGTTTATGTCCTGTCGGTCTTGGCACCGCCTCCTCCCGTGGATCAGGTGGAGCTTTACAAATCCAGCTGCGAAAAAAGCTGTGTCGAACAGGCGAACGGGGTGGAACTGTGCCAACGTTTCTGCGGCTGCACGCTGGAGAAACTGCAGGCGGAAAGCCTGTTTGACATCATGATGGAAGGCAAGCTCAGCGCCGATCAGCAGACGAAGGTCAGCGAACTGGCACAGCAGTGTACGGTTGAGGCGCAGTAAGGGGAACCATCAGGTATTGCCGCCGCTTTGCCGGACGCTCGATAAGGGCGGCGACATTGCCCCTCGTTTCTTCTCCTCGCAGGAGAGAAGGTGGTCCGAAGGGTCGGATGAGGGGGAAACGTTGCCGGATTTCGGAGAGCTTGCCCCCTCATCCCGCTGCCGCGGACTTCTCCCCGGCGGTGAGAAGAAACAAGCGGCTATCGCCCGCTCCAGATATCACCTCACAATTTGCTGTCTCAGAAGTGAAATCAGAGGCGCAGATGTTTTATCTTTTATGAAGCGGGAGCTATCGAGCTATGCTCACGTCCCGACGCCGATTTCGGCAAGCCGCGTCAGACAGGCCTCTTCGACATTGTCGAGTTCCGCTAGCGTCTCCTCGATGTCCTTGCGCTTCTGCCTGAGATCGGCGCGCTTTTCATCGACCTTCTTCATCAAAAGCACAAGCTGACCCGATTCGCCTGGCGGCTCCTTGTAGACGTGAATGATCTCGCGAATTTCGGCTATCGTAAATCCAATACGGCGGCCGCGCAGGATTTCCTGAATGAGACGACGGTCGGCGGCCCTGAAAAGCCGTGTGCGACCGCGGCGCTCAGGGTGAATGAGGCCCTCATCCTCGTAAAAACGCAAGGTGCGGGTGGAAACACCGAATTCGCGTGTCAGTTCGGTTATGCTATAATACTTGTCCAAGGGCCTATCCGATTCATCACCGGATAATATTATTTGACCTTCACGTAAAAGTCAATTTTCGCCACCCGCCTACCCGGAAATACCATACCACCAAGTTGCGATGCCCAGAAAGGCAAAAAAGCCGACGATATCGGTGACCGCAGTCACGAACACCGCCGAAGAAACGGCAGGATCAGCCCCGAACTTGTCCAGAACCAGCGGAATGAGAATGCCGGCCAGCGCCGCCGCCAGCATGTTGAGGCACATGGCCGTGGCGATGATGCCGCCAATATGGATATCCTGAAACCAGATTCCGGCAACGATGCCAATGGCGCAGCCGAACAACATGCCGTTCAGGATACCGACACCCGCTTCGCGCCGGATGATGCGCGCGGCGTTGTGAATATCGAGGCTTTTGGTGGCCAGCGCCCGCACCGACACCGTCATGGTCTGCGATCCCGCATTGCCGCCCATGCCGGCCACCGCCGGCATCAGGATTGCCAGTGCAATGATCTGCTGGATCGTCGCATCGAACAGGCTGATGACCGAGGCGGACAGAAAGGCGGTGAGCAGGTTGACCGCAAGCCACGGCACACGCGAGCGCGAGGTGCTGACGATACTATCCGACAGCTCTTCATCACCCACACCGCCGAGGCGCAGCAAGTCCTCTTCAGCCTCTTCCTGAATGACGTCGACCACATCATCGATGGTCAGCACGCCGACCAGCCGGCCGTTATTGTCGACCACGGCGGCGGACAGAAGGTCATATTGCTCGAAAAGCTGCGCCGCCTCTTCCTGGTCCATTTCGGCCGGAATGGAGTGGTTGGTCTCGTGCATGATCGTTTCGATCTTCACCTGCCGCTTGGCGCGCAGCACCTTGTCGAGATCGAGCGCGCCGACCAGCTTGAAGGTGGGATCGATGACGAATATCTGCGAGAAAGATTCCGGGAGCTCCTCCTCCTCGCGCAGATAATCGATGGTCTGGCCGACGGTCCAGAACGGCGGCACGGCGACGAATTCCGTCTGCATACGGCGACCGGCCGAGCTTTCCGGATAATCCAGCGCCCGCATCAGTCGCACCCGCTCGGTAAACGGCAGCTGCGAGAGAATATCCTCGCGATCGTCATCATCGAGATCTTCGAGAATGTAAACGGCGTCGTCCGAATCCAGCTCGCCGATACCGGCGGCGATCTGCTCGTTCGACATCTGGTCGACGATATCGAGGCGGATGCCTTCATCCACCTCGGTCAGCGCCGTCATGTCGAAATCGGAACCGAGAAGCCGCACGAGTGCGTGGCGCTGTTCGGGCAGAATGGATTCCAGCACGTCGCCGAGTTCGGACTCATGCAGCCGCGCCACATTCTTGCGCAGGAAAAGCAGGTCGCGGTCGGCAATCGCCGCCCCCACCATCGCCAGAAAATCCGAACGGACGGACCCGTCCTCGGCATAGATGTCGGAGGGTGCTTCTGTCGGCCTCAACTCTTCGGGAGCGGCAAGATCGTCGTCACGGTCTGTCATCTGGCGTCCCCCTATTCTTAAAATGCCGCAGTGCACGAATGCGCAGGCAGAATGGCGTTAAAAAGCGCATTGTCAACAACCGGATAGGCGGAAAACAACAAGCCTCGCAACTGCGACGAAAATGTCATGAACCGCCCTTTCGCGCGACAATAATCCACGAGCGCCGCACTTCGCACAACGCCCCGCAATGCCCGACTGTTCCGCAGAAAACGGCAAGTTAAAGATTGACATATGTCGCCTAAAGACGATTCTGAAGAAGCTTCTTTACATATGATCGGCCTCATTCGCCACATGGCCGATCACGCAGATTTCAGGAAAAATACAGCAATGAGCAAGACGGATTTCATCGGCAAGGCATCTTCGGCCGCAGGCGGCTGGGGCGCGCTGAAAAGCGTGGGCAAACGGCTTATGGAATCCGGTGCGCCGCTTTCTGGCGCGCGTGCGCTGTTGAAGGCAAACCAGCCTGATGGTTTCGATTGCCCCGGTTGCGCATGGGGCGATCCCGAACACGGATCTTCCTTCGAATTCTGCGAAAACGGCGTCAAGGCGGTGGCATGGGAAGCGACGGAAGCCCGGGTGCCGCCGGATTTCTTCGCCACCCGCACCGTCTCCGAATTGCGCGGCTGGTCCGACTATGAGCTGGAAAAACAGGGTCGCCTAACCCACCCGATGCGTTACGACCGGGCGACCGACAAATATCTGCCTGTCTCCTGGGACGACGCCTTTGCCGAAATCGGCCGGATTCTCAACAGCCTCGACAATCCGAACCGGGCGGAATTTTATACATCCGGCCGCGCCTCCAACGAGGCCGCCTTCATTTATCAATTGATGGTCCGGCTTTTCGGCACCAACAATTTCCCCGATTGTTCCAACATGTGCCACGAGGCAAGCGGTGTTGGCCTGAAAGCCTCGATCGGTGTCGGCAAGGGCACGGTGCTGCTGGAGGATTTCGAGCACGCCGATGCGATTTTCGTCATCGGCCAGAACCCCGGCACCAACCACCCGCGCATGCTGGGTGATCTGCGCCGGGCAGCCCTTCGTGGCGCGAGGATTGCTGTCTTCAATCCCATTCGCGAAAAAGGTCTGGAGCGTTTTGCCGATCCGCAGGACAAGATCGAGATGATCACCGGCAGCAACACCAGGATCGCTACCAACTATTACCAGCCGCGACAGGGCGGCGACATGGCGGCCGTGCGCGGCATGAGCAAGGCGGTCTTCGCCGCCGACGATGCCGCAAGGGCTGCGGGTGAAGACGCCATCATCGATTACGATTTCATCGCCGAACATGCGGTGGAGTTCGAGGCCTACCGCGCTGCCGTGGAGGCGACAAGCTGGGAAACCATTCTCGACCAGTCGGGCCTCACCCGCGCGGAAATCGAGGAAGCAGCACGCATCTACATGAATGCCGGTTCCGTCATCGCCACATGGGCCATGGGCGTCACCCAGCACCGCCACTCGGTCATCATTGTCCGCGAAATCACCAATTTCATGTTGCTGCGCGGCAATATCGGCCGTCCCGGCGCCGGCCTCTGCCCGGTGCGCGGCCACTCCAACGTGCAGGGCGACCGTACCGTCGGCATCGATGAAAAAGCCCCACCTGCCCTTCTCGATGCGCTGGAGAAGGAACTCGGCATTCCCATGCCACGCAAGCCCGGCCACAACACCGTCGAGGCCGTGGCCGCCATGCTGGATGGCGAGGCTCAGACCTTTATCGCGCTTGGCGGTAATTTCATGCGGGCGACACCCGACAGCCCGCTGATCGTCAAGGCGTTCGAAAAGCAGAAGCTGACGGTCAATATCGCCACCAAGCTCAACCATTCGCATCTGGTGCCGGGCGAAACCTCCTTCGTCCTGCCCTGTCTCGGGCGAACGGAAATCGATCTGAATTCATTGGGCCGTCCGCAGATCGTCACCGTCGAAGATTCCATGAGCATGGTGCATGGTTCCGGCGGCATCAACCCGCCCGCTTCGAACGAACTGCGTTCCGAAGTCGCCATCGTCGCAGGCATTGCACAGGCAACCCTCGGCAATGTCCATGTGAACTGGAAGGCACTCGCCGATGACTACGATCTCATTCGCGACATGATCGAGCGGGTCATTCCCGGTTTCGACAATTTCAACGAACGCGTCCGCGTGCCGCGCGGTTTTCGTCTGCGCAACACGGCGTCTGAACGGGAATGGAACACGCCGGCGAAAAAGGCGACCTTCTATAGCGGCCCACTGCCCGAAAAGACCGAACACCAGCAGGCGCTGACGCGCGACGACCTCTTCGTGCTGCAGACCTTCCGCAGCCACGATCAGTACAACACCACCATCTACGGCATGGATGATCGCTATCGCGGCGTCTATGGCGAACGCCACGTCATCTTCATGAACACGAAGGACATGGAGACGCTCGGCGCCCATTCCCGCCAGCGTGTGGATGTCATCGGCGAATATGGCGACGGCGTCGAGCGCATAGCCGAGAATTTCCGGCTGGTGCCCTATAATATCCCGCAGGGCAGCGTCGGCGGCTATTATCCGGAACTGAACGTGCTGGTGCCGCTGTCGAGTTATGGTGATGGCAGCTTCACACCAACATCGAAATCGGTGCTGGTCTCCATCCGCCTGCGACCGGGTGCCTCCTGATGGATGACGAGCAATCCGCTGCCGCCTTCATGGCGGCGGTGGAACAGATTAAAGGGCAATCGCAGGAAATGACGGCCACGGGTGCCGCAATCCTTCTGGCAATCCATCTCGATATTGCCACCGACAGCCGCAGCATCGCCAACCGGCTGGGGCTTGCGCATGCCCTCGTTCTGCGCGAAATCACTGCCCTGTCACCCCGCTTCGTGCGGGTCACGAAACGCGATGCCCGCACGCAGCGCAGCTTCTTGCAGGCAACGGCGGAAGGACAGGCACTGGCCGCGTCCTCCTCCCGGATTTGAAAAGAACGGAGCATCCCTTGGCAATCAGGCCAATCCTGCCCTATCCTCATGCCGGCCTGTCCGAAATCTGCGCGCCGGTCACCGCTTTTGATGATCATCTGCAAAATCTGGTGACGGATCTGATCGACACCATGCGCGCCGCCCCCGGTGTCGGCATCACCGCGGCCCATATCGGCATAAAACAACGCGTTTTCGTGCTGGAACTGACGCCGGGTACCGTTCTGACCTACGTCAATCCTGAAATCATAACCCGGTCCACCCAGACCATGCGCCATATGGAGGGCAGCGTTTCCATGCCCGGTTTTACGGATGAGGTGGAGCGGCCGGATAAGGTCGAGGTACGGTTTCAGGATATATCAGGTGCGGAGCACCGGCAGACCGCCGAAGGATTTCACGCCATCTGCATTCAGCATGAAATCGACCAGCTGGATGGCATTTTCTGGCTTAAACGCCTTTCGAAGCTGAAGCGCGACCGGCTGGTGAAAAAATGGGAAAAGTCTCGCAAGCCGTGATGATCAGTCGGCAATCGACAGCACGAATTCAGCGTCACCCTTCAGTGTGTTACTGACGGTGCAGATATCCTCGGCCGCATGGGCGAGCGCGGTGCGGGTCGCGTCGTCGAAATCCCCGGCAAACTCGACCTTGATATCGAAACGGATGATGCGATAGGGCTCCGCGGCGGATTTTTCACCGGAGACCTCAACGACGACACCCTCGAAACGATCAAGCAATCCCATTTGGCTTGCCGCGATTCGGGCGCTGAGCGCCAGACAGGCGGCGAGTGAGGAGTAGAGGAGATCGATCGGGTTAAATCCCCGTTCCGAGACACCGGTGACGATCTCCAGCGCGCCGCCGGTCACCGTCGAAATAGCGGGGCGACCAAGCCGCCCGAGTTTGGCGGCAGCGCCAACTGGTCTCGATTTCACCTTCGCACCATCGGCCATTCAAACAAATCCTAATTTAATCGCGTGCAACTGAACGCATGGAACAAAAATCTATCTGGCGCTTTTTACTCACACAACGGTGAACGACCGTTGAAACCTTTATTTTACAGGGAGCTGGGACATATGGTTACATCTACGCTCGTCAGCATTTTGATCACCTTCCTGGTGATCGTGCTCGTATTGTGGCTCATCGCACGACTGCCAGTCGGCGGCGGCGCGAAACAGATCGCGCAGATCATCGTCATCATCATCGGCATTATTTCACTGCTGAAATATCTCGCGGTCTTCTGATGTCCCGGTGAAGCGCGAACGGAAAAAGGCGGCGAAAGCCGCCTCTTTTTGTTGGAGACTCTCGACCTACTGTCGAGGCTCGAACTGATAGGGTTTCTTGAGCGTAATATCCCGAACGCTGCCAATACCCAGAAACGGCGTATTGTCGGCATCAAAAATCGCCCTGCCCTTCGCCAAAATCCAGCGGACTGAACCATCTGGCAAATTGACCTTGTAACGTTGATCGAAGAACACACCGGTGGTTATGCTGTCGAAAATAGCCTGGGCCACCCGATCGCGCATTTCCACATCAATTTTTTCAAGGACTTCCTCGATCGTCACCCCGCGCGACGCCGCCGGTTCGGAAAAACCGTGGCATTCCGCAGTCACCGCATCCATGATCAGCCTGTTATCGGAAATGCTCCACATGTAATAACCGAGCGCATCGTCCGAATCCGTCTTGTCTCCCAGCACGAAAACCCCCGGACATTTTTTTCTGACAAAAGCTAACACCAGACCTCTAATATTCCACCCCTCGTTTTTGTAGGGGTAACCGCCCGGCTACTGCAGCGTGCATCGATATCCACCGAAATTTTATAATGAGTGAATCCATATATCGTTCTCAAAGCCACGATAAATCCCGAAGAGATATCGCAAAGCCCCCCGCCTGCACCTACATAGCTTTTCGATATCATTTCGAAGGAGGTCAATATGCTGCGAACCGCTCTTACTTTTGGACTGCTGACGACAACTGTCGTTCTCGCAGGTTGTCAGACGTGGGAAAGTCCATATCGCGGAAGCGGCTGGCGAATGGATCAGGTCATGGATGGTGACCCATATCGCGTCGGCGATGGAAACCATCAGGAAAACGGGACCGCTTCGAATATTATTCGACGCTGAACCGTGACTGGCGATACATAATTTTCCGCCCTTAAAGCATAGCGCTCCGGCTGTACATTAACGCAGCCGGATTACGCCAGATCTACACCGATGGAACTTACCGCTTAGCAAAGCGAAGGTCTAACCAATTGGCCAAAAAGAAAAAACCCGCCGAAGCGGGTTTCTTTGGTGCGGTCGAGAAGACTCGAACTTCCACGGGTTGCCCCACAGCGACCTCAACGCTGCGCGTCTACCAATTCCGCCACGACCGCATCGTGGTAGATGTCAACTTGCGCCGACGGGGGTGCATGTAGCAAAAGGATTTTCGGTGCACAAGAGCGTCGTGACAGTTTTTTGAAATTAAAAATCGCCCCGACCCACCCTATATGCAGGAAGCCCGGAAATGCTGGGGTTGCCGCCTTGTCGCCATTTTGCGAGAAGGCTGTGGAAAGGACTTTTTCATGCTCACACGCACGGATATCGAGACAAATATGTTCCCCCTCGCCGGTTCGCCGCCCGTTCGCTGGCGAATCTCGGAAGGTCTCGTCCCTTACGGACAGGCGATCGAGGAAATGGAGCGCGAAGTTGCAGCCATCGCCAGCGGCGAGGCGGACGAACTTGTCTGGCTTCTTGAGCATCCGCCGCTTTATACCGCTGGCACCAGCGCCGATGCCGCCGATCTCATCGAGCCGGACCGTTTTCCCGTCTTCGCCACCGGTCGTGGCGGCGAATATACCTATCATGGCCCGGGGCAGCGGGTCGTTTACGTCATGCTGGACCTGAAACGACGCCGGCAGGATGTCCGCGCCTATGTGGCGGCGCTGGAAGACGTGATCATCCGCACGCTGGACAAGATGAATGTTCGCGGCGAGCGGCGCGAAGATCGGGTCGGCGTCTGGGTCAGGCGGCCTGAAAAACCGTTACTGCCGGGCGGCGGCATGGCCGAGGACAAGATTGCCGCACTCGGTATCAGGCTGCGCAAATGGGTGAGCTTCCACGGGCTATCGATCAATGTCGACCCTGACCTCGGGCATTTCTCCGGCATCGTTCCCTGCGGCATCAGCGCCTATGGCGTCACCAGCCTTGTCGATCTCGGATTGCCGGTTATGATCGGCGATGTCGACGTTCTGCTGCGTGAGGCCTTCGAGGAGGTTTTCGGACCGGCAGCGCCCGAAACCGGCGCAGGCGGCTAATCCCACCGCAACCTTTGTCGCAGGCCGGTGTTTGATGCATCGATCACCACAAGAGGAGGAACGACCATGTTCACAACGTCCGCTTATGCCTGCGATGACGGGTCTTCGCCGATGAAGCCCGCGACGATCAAACGTCGCGATCCGGGTCCCCGCGATGTCGAAATCGAGATTGAGTTCTGTGGCGTCTGTCACTCGGATATCCACACGGCCCGCAGCGAATGGCCGGGGTCTCTCTACCCCTGCGTTCCCGGCCATGAAATCATCGGCCGCGTCGCCCGGCTGGGTTCGGACGTCACGAAGTTCAAGGCAGGCGACCGTGTCGGCGTCGGCTGTATCGTCGATAGCTGTCGTGAATGCGCAAGCTGCGCCGAGGGGCTCGAACAATATTGCGAAAACGGCATGACCGGCACCTATAATTCGCCTGACAAGGCGATGGGCGGCAGCGCGCATACGCTGGGTGGCTATTCCGCCCATGTGGTGGTGGATGACCGCTACGTGCTCAATATTCCCGAAGGGCTCGATCCGGCGGCCGCGGCACCCCTGCTCTGCGCCGGCATAACCACCTATTCCCCGCTGCGCCACTGGAATGCCGGCCCCGGCAAACGTGTCGGCGTCGTTGGTCTCGGCGGTCTTGGCCACATGGCCGTCAAGATCGCCAATGCCATGGGCGCAACGGTGGTGATGATCACCACCTCGCCCGGCAAGGCGGAAGACGCAAAGAAGCTGGGTGCCCACGAGGTTATCGTTTCGCGCGACGCCGAACAGATGAAGAAAGCCGCTTCCAGCCTCGATCTCATCATCGACGCGGTTGCGGCCGATCACGACATCGATTCTTATCTTGCACTGCTGAAGCGCGATGGCGCCCTGGTGCAGGTCGGCGCGCCGGAAAAGCCGCTCTCCGTTCACGCCTTCAGCCTTATCCCCGGCCGCAAGACCTTTGCCGGTTCGATGATCGGCGGCATTCCGGAAACACAGGAAATGCTGGATTTCTGCGCCGAAAAAGACATAGCCGCCGAAATCGAAATGATCGATATCGGTCAGATCAATGACGCTTATGAACGCATGATAAAAAGCGATGTGCGTTATCGTTTCGTCATTGATATGAAGAGCCTGCCACGCCAGAAAGCCGCCTGATCCTGAGAGGGGGCGGCCTTGTGGGCGTCCCCTTCCTCATTGGACCTTCCGGTCGAAAGCGCAGCCCCAACCATGACCAGCCAGACCGGTTTCAGCGATGTCGCCAAGGGCATGACCATCATGGCAGGCTGCATGTTCGTGCTGCCGGTCATGGATGCGATTGCCAAATACATGGCGGTCAGCGGCGGCATGTCGCCGGCGCAGGTGACCTTTTACCGCTTTTTCTTTCAGGTGGTGTGCACCCTGCCGCTGCTGCTCCTGGTTTCGCCGAAAGCCCTGTTCAGCGCCAAACGGCCGTGGATGAACTGCCTGCGCGGCGTGCTGCATGCCTCGGCCAGCCTGATGTTCTTCGCCGCCGTCAAATACATGCCGCTTGCCGATGTCTTTGCCATCTATTTCGTCGAGCCCTTCATGCTGACGATGATGTCGGCCCTCTTCCTGGGTGACAAAGTCGGCTGGAAGCGCTGGACGGCGATCGTCGTCGGTTTCGGTGGCGCGCTGATCGTCATTCAGCCGAGTTTCGAAATCTTCGGCTGGACTTCACTGCTGCCGGTTGCCTGCGCCTTTCTCTATACGCTTTATCTGTTTCTGAACCGTGCCATTGGTGACGCCGACAGCCCGCTTGTCATGCAGACCATGTCCGGCATTGCCGGCACGATATTCATGGGTGTGGTGCTTCTGGCCGGCGATGCGCTGGGCGACAAGGATTTCACCATGTCGCTTCCACAATCCGGCTTTGCGCTTGTCCTGCTCATCCTGCTTGGATCGATATCCGGCTACATGCACCTGCTGATCGTCAGGGCTTTCAGGCTTGCGCCGCTATCACTTCTGGCGCCGTTCCAGTATTTCGAGATCATTTCGGCGACGGTTCTCGGTTATGCGCTGTTTTCGGACTTCCCGACGCCGTCAAAATGGCTTGGCATCCTCATCATCGTCGCATCCGGCCTGTTTATCATCTGGCGGGAAAGCAAGCAGGCGCATGCCACCCCGCCGCTTGACGGGCAATGAGACGCCAAGCCCGTGTTCAAGTGCCCGAGGGCAGCGGTCCTTCGTCGTGATGATCCTGCGCCTCCACAAGGCTGCCAAGCAGCCAGAGGGAAACCTCCGCCGCTTCACCGGCGGATTTGAAGCGATATGAGCCGCTATATTTCGGCATGTCAAAGAAGGTGACGACAAAACCGTCGCCGCTTTCCAGGCTCTCGACCCTGATCCGCTCAGGGTCGATCATCACGCAGACATAGTGCGATCCCATATTGCGCATGAAGCCGGCCTTGTTGTCGTGCAGCCGCACGAAGGCCGCACCGCCATCCACCGTCATATGCAGGCTTCGGATCGCCTCATTGGGAAAAGCCCGGGCGAAATCCATGATCGCCTGCCCCACATCATGGCTGTTGTCCTCATCCGTTGCCCGCGTCATGCGCCAGGCATAAACGGCAAAGACCGACAGCAGCACGAAGACGATAATCCAGATCGCCATATTCATCGGGGACGCTCCCTCAGCACTGAAACATCACGACTCGCGAATCGAAACGACGCGAACCTGATTCAGCTTCATAGAGATCGAGGCTTGTGTGAAGTGTGGCTTGTCGGAAGACCCGGGACGGATGGAAAATCAGAACCGCTTCAGGAACGATGCCTTTGCAAGAGCCCATTGCCGGCGAAGCTGCGACAGCTGCAACTCGCCCTCGAACACGCCCACCCCGGCCTTTCTTGCCGCGAGGATGACCGGTCCGGACAGGGCAACGGGCAGATAGGCGGCAAAGACGGACCTTGGGATTTTCGCGCGTCTTGCCTTTTCCAGATGATCGAGCGCATGGGCGGCAAATAGCTCTATGGCGATGCCGATGCGTTGTCGGTCATCGCCTTCAAGAAAGGTCTCGCGATCGAGCCCGGCGGCCGCGAGCATATCGGCGGGAATATAGACCTGCCCGCGACGGCGATGCAGCGGCATCAGCAGCAGAATGCCGGCCATGGCCTGCGCGACGCCCGCATGTCCGGCCGCCTCCGCGCTGGCCGGAGCGTCTTCCGCCGAGAGCACAAGGCTCGCCAGCTGAATCAGCGCCGAGGCGGTCTCTCCGGCATAACCTTCGAGCGCGTTTCGATCCTCGAAGAGATCGTCATAGAGATCGAAAATGCGCGCCTCGATCATATTGGCCAGCACCGGGCGCGGCAGACGATATTGCTCGATAGCGGTCAAGAGAGCCGCAGCAACGGGATGGGACAGACTGTCGCCATGCGCATTGCCCTCAAGCAGATCGCGCCACCATTGCATGCGCACTTCGCCAGGCAGCGCCTCGCGCACGGAATCGCGGATACGGGCGATCTCGGCATTAAAAGCGTAAAGCGCCGCCAGAGAATTGCGTTTATCGGCAGGCGACAGAAGACAGGCGAGATAGCGGTCGCGATCGGTGTCGCGCAGCGTCGCGAGGCAGACGTCGAGATTTTCTGTGGGTGCCATGGTTCCCCGCGCGAAACGTCCTGTCAGCCTTCGACGGCAATCAGCGCCGCAGCGACGGCGCGCGATTCCGAAAGCATGATATTATAGGTGCGCACGGCAGCACCCGTGCTCATCGGGTCGACCGAAATGCCCGCTTCCTTGAAGGCCGCGCGCAGTTCCTTCGGCAGAACACGCATGCCGTCCCCCGTACCGATCAGCAGTACTTCGATGTCCTGCGCTTCCGCCAGAACCTTTTCGAAATGCCCGATGGTCAACTCTTTCGCATCGACCGGCTCCCAGCCATGAATGCCGGAGGGCAGAAGCAGAAGCGAGCCGCGATGCGACATCTCGGCAAAACGGAAACCGCCATTGCCATAGGCATCGATGGGCGCCCGGCCGGGAAAATGGGCCGGGCGTATTTCTATCCCGCCGGCCATCAGACGGCAGGCTTGCCGCCGATGGCGTTGCCGGGTTTTTCATCCTTCTCGTCTTCCGCATCCTTGTTATCGGGACGCAGCTTGAAGGCGATAAGCACGGGCGCGGCAATATAGAGCGAGGAGAACACGCCGATACCGACACCGAACAGCATGGCGAAGGTGAAGGAGCGAATAACCTCGCCACCGAAGAGGTAGAGCGCGAGCAGTGCCAGAAGCACGGTCAGACCGGTAAGGATCGTACGCGACAGCGTCTGGTTCAGCGACACGTCGATGACCATCGACAGCGGCATCTTTTTGTAACGCCGGAGGTTTTCGCGGATACGGTCATAGATGACGACGGTATCGTTCAGCGAATAACCGATGATCGTCAGGATCGCCGCGATACTCGTCAGGTTGAACTCAAGCCCAAGGAAGACGAAGAGGCCTATGGTGAAGACCACGTCGTGCACCATCGAGATGACCGCGCCGAGCGCAAACTGCCATTCGAAGCGAACCCAGATATAGACCATGATCGCCGTCATCGCGAGCAGGATGCCGATCGTCGAGGTGAAGGTAAGGTCACCCGACACGGCCGGACCGACGACTTCGACGCGGCGGAAATCGTATTTGTCCTCAAGCTCGCCACGCACCATGGTGATGGCGGACTGTTCGGCATTCTCGCCGCCTTCCTGCGCCTGAATGCGGATGAGAACATCCTGCGGCGTGCCGAAGTTCTGCGCCTGGATTTCACCAAGGTTCAGCTGGTTCAGACGATCGCGGATGTCCGCGAGATCTGCCTCACCCTGCTTGGCGCGCACTTCGATGACCGAACCGCCCTGGAAGTCGATGCCGAGGTTCAGGCCCTTGCCAACGAAACCGCCGATGCAGGCGAGCATGATGGCGCCGGTGATCATGAACACCACGCGACGATAACGCATGAAGGGAATATCGCGGCCGTCGAACATGGCGGTGCGGACACCCTTCGGCAGGTGTTTCGGACGGCTGCGGCGAACCCAGTAGCCGAACATCCACGCTGTCAGCGTATAGGCGGTGAAGACGGTGGTAATGATACCGACAGCCAGCGTCACCGCAAAGCCCTTGACCGGACCGGTGCCCATGTAGAACAGCACGCTCGCCACGATCAGCGTCGTCAGGTTGGCGTCGATAATGGTCGCAAAGGCGCGGGTGAAGCCGTTATCCAATGACTGGATCAGCGGTTTGCCGCTTTTCACCTCTTCGCGTATTCGCTCATAGATCAGAACGTTGGAATCCACCGCCATACCGATCGTCAGAACGATACCGGCGATACCTGGCAATGTCAGCGTTGATCCGATCACACTGAGGACCGCCAGCAGCATGACGACGTTGACGACAAGGGCGATGTTCGCCAGCAGGCCGAAGAAGCCGTAGAAGACGAACATGAAGATGAGAACGCCGACGGCGCCGATGGCGCTTGCCGTCAGGCCGGCGGTGATGGAGTCGTTACCAAGGCTCGGGCCGACGGTGCGTTCTTCAACGACGGTCAGCGTGGCCGGAAGTGCGCCGGCACGCAGCAGAACCGCGAGGTCGTTTGCACCCTGCACCGAGAAGTTACCGGAAATCTGTCCCGAACCGCCGATGATCGGCTCGCGGATGACAGGTGCGGAAATGACCTGGTTATCCAGCACGATGGCGAAAGGCTTGCCGACATTCTGCTGCGTCGCCTGCGCAAAGCGCTGCGCGCCGCGGCTGTCGAAGCGGAAGGTGACGACCGGCTCGTTGGTCTGCTGGTTGAAGCTCGCCTGCGAATCCACGAGGTTGTCGCCAGAAACGAGAGCACGGCGCTCCACCAGATAGGGAACCGGCGGATCGTCCTGCGAATAGAGAACTTCGGAGGTTGCGGGCGGACGGCCATTCATCGCTTCCTGCACCGGCATGGTGGTGTCGACCATGCGGAAGGACAGCTTTGCCGTCTGGTTGAGAAGCGATTTCAGGCGCTGCGGATCCTGAAGGCCCGGCACCTGCACGATGATGCGGTCGGAACCCTGACGCTGGATGAGCGGCTCGGTGGTGCCGACTTCGTCGACGCGGCGGCGCACGACTTCAATCGACTGCGATACGGCCGATGACAGGCGGTAATCAACGCCTTCGTCGGTGAGGTTGAGCCGCAGCAGATTGTCGCCGCCGTCGCTCATCGTCACTTCGGTGATGGAGCCGCCGACCAGCGTTCCGGCGGATACCGGCTGCGTCAGATCGCGAAGCGCCGTCTTGGCGGCTTCCAGCTGGGCGGGATCGCTGATGCGAACCTGAATCTGCTGGCCGTTGCCGGCAAGCCCGGAATAGCGGATATTGGCGTCGCGAAGCTGGGTGCGCACATCGCCGACAATCGTCTCAAGCCGTTCCTTGACAATGTCGGAACGCTCGATCTTGAGCATGATGTGCGAGCCGCCCTGAAGGTCGAGACCGAGCGTTACCTTGTTGTCCTTGTACCAGGCAGGCATGCTCTCCAGCTGTTTTTCCGAAAACAGGTTAGGAGAGGCGATAAAGACGCTTGCCAGCACAAGCAGCCAGATGAAGACTGTTTTCCAACGGGAAAAATGAAGCATTTCGATCTCGGTCAGGGTTGGGGTTGCGCGGACAGCGCAACCCGTCAAAATTCGCAATCGGGCGTCCGGTTATCCGGCAGGATCAGGAAGCGGCTTCCGTCTTGACCACTTCACCCTTCACACGCACTTCGGCGATATAAGCGCGGGCAGCGCGGATTTTCACGCCTTCGGCGATTTCGACTTCGAGTTCATTGTCGTCGATGACCTTGGTCACCTTGCCAACGATGCCGCCGCCAAGAACGACCTGATCGCCACGGCGAATGCTGGTCAGTGTTTCCTGACGCTTCTTCATCTGCGCGCGCTGCGGGCGGATGAGGAAAAAGTACCAGACGACCATAAGGGGCGCAAACAGGAAAAGCATTTCCAGGCCGGAACCGAAGGCCGATGCGCCGCCCGTTGCGTCCTGGGCAAAAGCTTGACTAATGAACATATAAAACTCCTCAACGATTACGGCACGACCTCGTATGCCGCCCCAGCTTTCAAGCCGCCGGAATATAGTGGGGAACGCCGGGATTGCAACAGATGCAAGGCCCACGCCGTACCGATTCCGGACCTCTTAACCTTTATGGGCCGGAAACGCCATGCTAGGCCGGTCGCAAAACAGAGTTTTGAACACCAGACAAGCGGAAGAAACACCATGATTCGAGAAGAAACGGCCACCCTGCTTCTTGCCGAACTGCGCCGGCTGAACGTTGCCGTGGAGCGGCTGGCCGGCCCGGCCCCCGCGGTAAACGACTGGAATGCAGCCGATTGTTTCGTCTGGTCGCCGGTCAACTCCTTTTTGCAGCCGGTCCCCCGCCCCAACCGCATCGCACTCAAACTCATTCGCGGCGTCGATCATGTGCGTGACATCCTGCATGAAAACACCCTGCGTTTCGCCGATGGTTTTCCTGCCAACAACGTGCTCTTGTGGGGCGCGCGCGGCATGGGCAAGTCCTCGCTGGTCAAGGCGGTTCACGAAGATGTGCGCACCGCAAGCGGCGTTCCCCTGAAACTGGTGGAAGTGCACCGTGAGGATATCCACACCCTGCCCGCTTTGCTCGACATACTGAAAACCTCGGATCAGCGCGTCATCCTGTTCTGCGACGACCTCTCTTTCGATCACGACGACACGGCCTACAAATCGCTGAAGGCGGCGCTCGATGGTGGTATCGAAGGGCGGCCGGATAATGTGCTCTTCTATGCGACCTCCAACCGCCGCCATCTGCTGCCACGCCACATGATGGAAAACGAACAATCGACCGCCATCAACCCGTCGGAAGCAGTCGAAGAAAAAGTCTCCCTGTCCGATCGCTTCGGCCTGTGGCTCGGCTTCCATAAATGCGGCCAGGAAGACTATCTGACGATGATCGACAGCTATGCCGAACACTTCGATCTGGGTGTGGACCGCGAAACCCTGCATCACGAAGCGCTGGAATGGGCAACCACCCGCGGCGGCCGCTCTGGCCGTGTTGCCTGGCAATATATTCAGGACGCCGCCGGCCGCTTGAGGAAATCCATCGACCGATAACGCGACAGTGACATCTGGCGAAAGCCGGTGTCGTTACGGCCACAAAGCGTGTCGTATTTCCGAACGACAAGCCGCGTCCCGCATGGTTTGCTGCAGCCATCCGGTTCCGCTTTGAATTTCAAGGCGGAACAGTCGGAACACCGGCGAAATGCCGGTGGCTGCGGCGGGCGGTGATCGGAGGCAGGCTGCGTCCTTTATGGACACATGACCATTCCCCTTTCCATCCCTTCGCCGAAAAATTCCGCTCGAACCGGACATCGGTTCAGGCGCGTATTTCGACGATATCCTGTCCGCGGAGGAGCGGGCCGGCATTGGCGTTCAACCCGAGGAGGAGATGGATATGAGCAGGAACAGAGGCGTCGTTTACCTGAAGCCCGGACAGGTCGAGGTCCGCGACATCGACGACCCCAAGCTTGAGGCGCCGGATGGCCGCCGTATCGAACACGGCGTTATTCTCAAAGTGATTTCCACCAATATCTGCGGCTCCGACCAGCATATGGTGCGCGGCCGCACCACCGCCATGCCGGGTCTCGTCCTTGGCCATGAAATTACCGGCGAAGTCATCGAAAAAGGCGTCGATGTCGAAATGCTGGAAATCGGCGACATCGTCTCGGTGCCGTTCAACGTTGCCTGCGGCCGTTGCCGTTGTTGCAAGTCGCAGGATACCGGCGTCTGCCTGACGGTGAACCCGTCACGCGCCGGCGGCGCTTACGGTTACGTCGATATGGGCGGCTGGATCGGCGGACAGGCCCGTTATGTCACCATCCCCTATGCCGATTTCAACCTTCTGAAATTCCCCGATCGCGACAAGGCGATGTCGAAGATTCGCGATCTCACCATGCTGTCAGACATTCTGCCGACCGGCTTCCACGGCGCCGTCAAGGCGGGCGTCGGTGTCGGTTCCACGGTCTATGTGGCGGGCGCCGGCCCGGTCGGTCTTGCCGCAGCCGCCTCCGCCCGCATTCTCGGTGCGGCCGTCGTCATGGTCGGTGATTTCAACAAGGATCGTCTCGCCCACGCCGCCCGCGTCGGTTTCGAGCCCGTCGATCTTTCCAAGGGTGACCGGCTGGGCGACATGATTGCCGAGATCGTCGGCACCAACGAGGTCGACAGCGCCATCGACGCCGTCGGTTTCGAGGCACGCGGCCATTCCGGCGGCGAACAGCCGGCCATCGTTCTCAACCAGATGATGGAAATCACCCGCGCCGCCGGCTCCATCGGCATCCCCGGCCTCTACGTCACCGAGGATCCCGGCGCGGTTGACAATGCGGCGAAACAGGGCGCCCTGTCGCTGCGTTTCGGCCTCGGCTGGGCCAAGGCGCAATCCTTCCACACCGGCCAGACGCCGGTGTTGAAATATAACCGCCAGCTCATGCAGGCGATCCTGCATGACCGCCTGCCCATCGCCGACATCGTCAATGCCAAGATCATCGCGCTCGACGATGCCGTCCAGGGTTATGAAAGCTTCGATCAGGGCGCGGCAACCAAGTTCGTCCTCGACCCGCACGGCGATCTGTTGAAAGCGGCCTGACGCCTCGATCAACAGGCAGGAATGACAGAACGCCCGCGACACACCCCGTCGCGGGCGTTTTTGCATGGCCAGGCATGTCTCCGGCCGGAGATATTAGGCTTCGCTCTCGGCAAGCGCTTCAAGCTCGGCCACCGCCTCCGCGGAAAGATAAGGCCTGAACAGGCTGGAGACCTGCTGCAGCCCCCAATCCAGCTGCTGCTGCCCGAATTCGCTGACGCCTTCCTGCAGATTGAGATAGGCCGCCCAATAGGTCGAGACGATCCATAGATTGGTCAAAACCGCGTCGCGCTCGCTCTCGGGAATAGTCACCAGACCCGCCTTCTGCATGCGGCCGACAATCTCGCCAACCGCCAGTCGCATTGCGGCGCTTATGGTTCTGACCGGCTCCACCAGTGATGGTGCCAGTGCGATCAGGCCGACCAGATCGCGAAACAGAAAACGGTAATTCCATACCAGCGAGAACCATTGCCGAAGAAAACCGGCATAGGTGGCCGCCGCCCCCTCGTCTGCCCCGGCAACGGTTGCGACCAGCATCATCGCATCGGCTTCGAACCGCGCAAACAGCGCGAGAACCAGCGCTTCCTTGGTGCGGAAATGATAATAAAGATTGCCCTCATTAATATCGACCGCAACGGCGATCTCCGCCGTCGTTACGCGATCAGGTCCGCGCCCGTTGAACAGTTCGAGGGCGGCGTCCAGAATTCTGTCGCGCGTACGTGCTCTGCGTGGTCGCTCCGGCTCATTGCTCTTCATCAAAATCCTGTCCTGCCATTGAAACCTAAGGCATGCACCTTAAATACCTAAAATAAGGTATGCACCTTAACAGCAAAACCCCATTGTTCAAACGCGAATAAGGAGCTGTCGATGATCGGAACCGGCCTTCACACCCCGCCCATGGATAAGACCGGGGCGGCGCCCCTGTCAAAACTGGCCACGGCGCGTCTTGCAATCTCGCTTGTCCGTAACCCGTTAAAAGCCTTGCCGCCGGATATTTTCAGCCAACCCGCCGTCTTCACCCGGCTGGGCGGCACGATGCGCGTTCATCTTGCCGATCCCGTGCTGATCCACGAAGCTCTGGTCAAGAATGCCAATCTGCTTGGCAAGGGCGAAGATGTCCGCCGGGTGCTCGGGCCCGCGCTTGGGCAGGGTCTGCTGACCGCCGATGGCGACCACTGGAAATGGCAAAGGCAATCCGTCGCAGCAGCCTTCCGGCATGAAAAGCTGCTGGAATTGCTGCCGGCCATGATCGAGACGGCGCGGCGCACGCAAGCGCGCTGGCGCTCCCCTTCAATCGGCGACATCGATATCGGCCATGAAATGATGCGCACCACCTTCGACATCATCGTCGAAACCATGATGTCCGGCGGATACGGTATCGATATCGCGCGTGTCGAACAGAGCATCACCGATTATCTGAGGCCGACGGGCTGGACCTTCGCGCTCGCCATGCTCGGCGCACCGGAATGGCTGCCCCATCCCGGCCGGCGCAAATCCCGCGCCGCCGTCGATTATCTCCGCGCCAGCCTTGCAACGGTGATCGCCGGCCGGCGGCAAAAACCCACCGACCGAAGCGATCTCGTCTCCATGCTGCTGGAAGCCAAAGACCCGGAGACCGGACGCATGATGAGCGATGAGGAAATCATCGACAATCTTCTGACCTTCATCACCGCCGGCCATGAAACGACAGCGCTCGGCCTAGCCTGGACTTTCCACCTTCTGTCGCAGAACAAAGAAATTGAAAGAAAAGTTGTCGAGGAGATTGAGGCGGTCACCGGCGGCGAGCCTGTCGCGGCCGAACATATCACCAATCTCACCTATACGAGACAGGTGTTTTCGGAGGCGATGCGGCTCTACCCGCCTGCCCCGGTCATCACGCGCACGGCGCTGCAGGATTTCAGGCTCGGAGAGCATGATATTGCGGCCGGAACGGTTCTTTATGTGCCAATCTATGCCGTGCACCGGCACGCCGCGTTGTGGGATAAACCCGAACGCTTCGACCCGTCCCGTTTCGAGCCCGACAAGGTCAAGGCCCGACACCGTTATGCCTATATGCCCTTCGGCGCCGGCCCGCGCGTCTGCATCGGTAATGCCTTTGCCATGATGGAGGCCGTGGCGATCCTTGCCGTTCTTCTGCAGACCGTCCATCTCGAAAATAGGTCCACGACTGCGGCGGAGCCGCTGATGCGGGTGACATTGCGGCCGCAGGACCGGCTGATGATGAAGATCACCCAGCGCTAAAACAAATCGCCCGCGGTGTAATCACCGCGGGCGACTATGATTGCTGAATATGTCACCTGAAGGTGACAATCACAGATCGACGTCGAGGATCGCCATGGAGAAGTTGTACGAGCGGTCGCCGTCTTCGTCATCGATGTAGACGACGCCGAGAAACTCTTCGCCAAGATACACTTCGGCGGAATCGTCTTTGCGCGGACGCGCCTTGACAATCATCTTCTCGTTGAAGGTGCGCTTGAAATAGGCGTCGAGTTTTTTGATTTCGTCGGCTTTCACCAGTATTCTCCTGTGCGGTTCGGGTTGGCCGCTTTTGGCATGGGACAAAGGCCAAAGTAAAGTGAAAGCGGCGCATCATCCGTGTCTTCCACACGGACGAGCGCAATATTCACGACCTGTCAGATATCGGCCCCGATAACCTGGTCCATCAGACGCGAGGGTTCCGAACACCCTGCTTCTCCTACCACGCGCGCCGGCACGCCGGCCACGGTGGTCTTTGGCGGAACCGGTTTCAACACCACCGAACCGGCGGCAATGCGCGAGCAGCTGCCGATCTCGATATTGCCGAGAATTTTGGCGCCCGCACCGATCATCACGCCATTGGCGATCTTCGGATGGCGATCTGCCCCCTCCTTGCCGGTACCGCCAAGCGTCACGCCATGCAGGATGGAAACGTTGTCACCGATAACGGCGGTCTCACCAACCACCAGTCCGGTGGCATGGTCGAGGAAGATGCCCTTGCCGATGCGTGCGGCGGGGTTGATATCCGTCTGGAAGATGCTCGATGAGCGGCTTTGCAGGTAAAACGCAAAATCCCGGCGGCCCTTCGCAAGCAGCCAGTGCGCGAGGCGATGGGTCTGGATGGCGTGGAAGCCCTTGAAATAAAGCAGCGGCTCCATGAAACGCGTGCAGGCCGGGTCGCGGTCGTAAACGGCCTGGATATCGACGCGCAGCACGCTGCCCCATTCCGGCCAGTCATCCAGCATGTCCTGGAAGGTCTGGCGCAGAAGCACGGCCTGCATGTCGGGATGATCGAGGAGTTCGCAGATACGATAGATCACACATTCTTCGAGAGACCGGTGATTGAGGATCGTCGAATAAAGAAAGGCGGAAAGCAGCGGATCCTGAGCTGCGGCGCTACGCGCTTCATGCAGCAGGCTGCCCCAGATCGGATCGACGATCGCCAGCTGTTCGGGCTGGCGGGCCTCGGTACGTGCGACCATGAACGGTCTCCTCGTTTGCAGTGGTCGTTCTTTATACAGAAAAAGACGTGCATAAGAAATGGGATTCGAATGACGACTTTAAAGACGGCAAAGCTTCAGTTTTTCTTCATGCAGCATGAAAAACCGTTTCTTGCCGCACGGAGCATTTCCGCACGGAAAACCGGGTTCCGCTTTCCCGGAAATGCTCCGGATCAAAGCGAGCGGTAAAATTCCAGCACCGCCGCCTTGAACACCCGGTCGCCAACGGCCAGCATATGGTCACGGCCGGGAATGTCGATTGCCCGCGCATGCGGCATGATCGCGGCGAGTTCCGCGCCCGATCCGGCAATATCGTCATTCGTTCCAACCGCAATCAATGTCGGCGCTTCGATCTTTGCCGCCTGTTCAGGCGTGACGAGAACCCGCGACGTTTCGATACAGGCGGCAAGCGCCAGCCGGTCGCTCTTCGTCTGGTCGGCAAAGGCCCGGAACATGCGGCCGCGCTCATGGGTGACGACATCGAGCGAGGGCGCAAGAAGCGCCTCGGCGATCGGATCCCAGTCGCCCACGCCTTCTACCATGCCGATGCCAAGCCCGCCAAAGACCAGCGAGCGCACACGCTCCGGATGGGCCATGGCGAGGAAGGCCGAAATCCGCGCGCCCATGGAGTAACCCATCACATTCGCTTCCGCGATGCCGAGATGATTGAGCAGCGCCACCGCGTCACCAGCCATCACCGGCGGATAATAGGCTTCAGAATCGTGCGGCTTGTCGCTTGCGCCATGGCCGCGATTATCGATGGCGATGACCCGGTAACCCGCATCGCCCAGTGTCTTCAGCCAGCCGGGATGTACCCAGTTTACATTGGCGCTGGAGGCAAAGCCGTGGATCAGCAAAACCGGATCACCCGCCGGATCGCCCTCGTCGAAATAAGCAAGGCGCAGGCCGTCATGGGAAAAATCTGAAAATTGCGGCACGTTGAGATTCATCAAGGACATCCTTTTTGCCGGACCATATGGCAGGAAAGCACAAGATTGAACATGTTTTCCTGACGATTTTTATGGAGATGCAATGCGTTTGAGGCTACATATCCGCAACGAAGAGCCGCTGCGCGACGACGGATTGCGGCTCGATAACGATATTGCATTTGGAGACGAACATGGCCGGGCATTCCATTCCCCACTTCCAGAACGATGGCGGACACAGCGTAATCGAGATCGGCGTCAAGGAATTCATGTGCACCGGCGCTTCCGTGCCTTACGATCACCCGCATATCTTCATCGATATGGGCGACGACAACGAGAAGGTCTGTTCCTACTGCTCCACCCTTTTCCGCTACAATCCGTCGCTGAAGGCCGAGCAGACCAATCCTCCGGGCTGCGTCTTCCATGTGAAGGCCGCCTGACCTCCACTTTTGCTGATCGGGCCGCATCATGCCCATAAAATCCGTAGCCATTGTCGGTGCCGGCATCGCCGGTCTCACCGCTGCCCTTTCTTTTGCCCGGCACGGTATCGACTGTGACATCATCGAGCAGGCAGGCGAGCTGACGGAGGTCGGTGCCGGCCTGCAACTCTCCCCCAACGCCGCCCGCATTCTCGCCGAACTCGGCGTGCTGCCCGAGATCGAGGCGCGCTGGACCGAACCGGTCAGCGTCGATCTGGCCTCCGGCAAGTCACTGGCCACGCTATTGTCGCTGCCAATGGGCGCGGTGGCCCGCACCCGCTGGGGCGCACCCTATGGCGTGCTGCATCGTTCGACGCTGCAGAGCGCACTTCTGAATGCGGTCAAGGATAATCCGCTCTGCCGCCTGCATCTCGGCAAGCGCATCGAAAACGCCACAGTCGATGTCATCGCCGCAACCACCTTCCGCGATCACGATCTGATCGTCGGCGCCGACGGCGTCTGGTCGGCAGCCCGTTTTGCCGTGCCTTCCGCGCCGGCAGCCACCTTCTCCGGCAATATCGCCTGGCGTTTCACCGTCAGCGAAAACGACGTGCCGTCCGCCATCAATAAAAGCGCCGTCACAGCCTATCTCGGCTCGGGCGGCCATATCGTCGCCTATCCGCTGAAGGAAGTCGGCGGTTTCAACATCGTCGCCATCGCGCTTGGCGCCGATCCCGGCGCCACATGGCGGGCCGAATCGAGTGGACGGCAGAAAACCATGCTGCTCGAACAGTTTCGCGGCTGGAGCCCGTATCTGCTGCGGCTGCTGGAAAAGGCTCAGAACCCCACCTTTTGGCCGCTCTATCAGGCCGGCCCCGGACGCTGGCATAATGGCCGCGACACGGTACTGATCGGCGATGCGGCCCACGCCATGATGCCGTTCGCGGCACAGGGGGCGGCCATGGCAATAGAGGATGCATTTGAACTTGCGGGAACAATGGCAGGCAGCGGAGGTACAGCCTCCCTGCCCGTGCCGCAAGCCCTTGCCGCCTTTGAGGCTCTGCGCCTGCCGCGCATAGAAAAGGCCCGCAAGCGGGCCTCTCTCAATCGTTTTGCCTATCATGCAAAAGGCCCGGTCCGTATTGCCAGGGACTTCGTATTTTCCACGCGCCCCTCAGAGGCCTTTCTTGGCGATTTCGACTGGCTCTACGGCTATCACGCAGAGGGCTGAGCAGTAGGGTCTGGGCACTGGGGGCTGATTAGACCCCAGCCGCGGCTGCGAAGCCGACTTCGAGGTCCTTTTTCAGATCGGCTATGTCTTCGAGCCCGATCTGCAGGCGGATGACCGGTCCCTCCGAATGCCCCTTTGCAATGGTCCTGTCGATGAGCGACACCGAAACCGCAAGCGATTCGTATCCGCCCCAGGAATAACCAAGCCCGAAAAAGGTCAAGGCATCGAGGAAGGCCGACGCCACCTGCTTGTATTTGCCCTCTTCCGCCTTCAACACAAAGGAGAACACGCCGCTTGCGCCCTTGAAATCGCGCTTCCACATTTCATGCCCGGCAAAGCTCGGCAAGGCCGGGTGCAGAACACGCACGACATCGTCACGGCCTTCCAGCCATTGGGCAATATCGAGCGCGCTTTTCTGATGGTGTTCCAGCCTGATGCCCATGGTGCGCATGCCACGCAGGATCTGGTAGGCATCATCGGAGGTAACGCAGATGCCGAGATTGGTATTGGCCTGGTAAAGCGCTTTCCAGTGTTTTTCATTGGCCGAGACGAAGCCCATCAGCACATCGGAATGCCCCGAGGGATATTTGGTGGCGGCGTGAATGGAAATATCGACGCCGAAATCAAGCGGCTTGAAATAAAGCGGTGTCGCCCAGGTATTGTCCATCGTGACCACGCAGTCATGCCTGTGGGCGATCTCCGTGATCACCCGGACATCCTGAATCTCGAATGTATTGGAACCCGGCGCTTCCAGATGCACGAGTTTCGTATTCGGCCGGATCAGCGCCTCGATGCCAGCCCCGATCGCCGGATCGTAATATTCGATCTCCACGCCCAGTTTCTTCAGCATCGTGTTGCAGAAGCGGCGTGTAGGGAAATAGACGGAATCGACGACAAGCGCATGATCGCCCGCACCGAGATAGGCAAGGAACGGCACGGTGATCGCCGCAAGGCCCGACGGCACGAGGATAGTTCCGAAAGAACCTTCCAGCTCGTTGACGAGGTTGCACAGCGCGTCCGTCGTCGGCGTGCCATGCGTGCCATAGGTGTATTTCTGGTTTTCAGTCGAAAGCGTTTCCGCGTCGGGAAAAAGCACGGTCGAGCCGCGCACGATGGGCGGATTGACGAAACCGAAACAGTCCGCGGGATCGTTGCCGCCATGGGTCAGGCGCGTATTCACACCTGCGGCGGAAAGCAGGTCATTTGTCTTGGTCATTTCAGATCAGCTTTCGAAGAATATTGACGCGTGCGACAATGCTGAGAGCCAGAGGCAAGGTCAAGCCCCGTAAGGCGACGCGGGATGGCTCGATTGATCCATCGTGAAACAGCATACAAGAAGTATACAAAAATCGTGCAAGTGCAAATTTCCGCAAAAATATGCTTATATTTTCACCCTTTGCACACTTCCCGACCAAAATTCCGAAAATTCCGTTTTATAGGCACAATTATCGCCGGCATGTCTTGACCCCGCTGCCAATTGCGATTGTGATAGAAAAAGCGGATCGAAAAGATCTCGCCGAGGGGGGAGCTGGGGTAAAACAAACATGCCGGTCCCCTTGCTATTGACGATAACAAACAAAGGTTGGGAAAAATGAAAAAGGCAATTCTGTCAGCCGCTATCGGCGCAGCAGTTTTGGGAGGAGCCTCGGTCGCTTCGGCTGCGACGCTTCAGGACGTGAAGGGAAAAGGTTTCGTCACCTGCGGCGTAAGCGCCGGCATTCCGGGATTTTCCAATCCCGATGACAAGGGCGAATGGTCCGGCATCGACGTGGACTATTGCCGTGGTATTGCCACAGCGGTTTTCGGTGACCCTTCCAAGGCGAAGTTTGTCGCTCTTTCGAGCAAGGACCGCTTTCCGGCTCTCCAGTCCGGCGAAGTCGACGTTCTGACCCGTAACACCACCTGGACGATCAGCCGCGACACGTCGCTTGGCTTCAACTTCCGTACCGTCAACTATTATGACGGCCAGGGCTTCATCGCCAAGAAGGGCCTCAACGTGAAGTCTGCGCTTGAGCTTTCCGGCGCCGCCGTCTGCGTTCAGACCGGCACGACCACCGAGCTCAATCTCGCCGACTATTTCAAGACCAACAATCTGCAGTACAACCCGGTCGTCTTCGAAAAGGAAGCCGACGCAACCTCCGCCTATGATTCGGGCCGTTGCGACGTCTACACCACCGACCAGTCCGGCCTTTATGCCATCCGCCTGAAGCTGAAGAACCCGGACGACAACATCGTTCTTCCGGAAGTCATCTCCAAGGAGCCGCTTGGACCGGCCGTTCGCCAGGGTGACGACCAGTGGTTCGACATCGTGACCTGGGTTCACTACGCCATGGTCAATGCCGAAGAACTGGGCATCACCTCCAAGAACGTCGATGAGCAGAAGTCCAGCGCCAATCCGGATATCAAGCGTCTGCTCGGCACCGAAGAAGGCACCAAGATCGGTACCGACCTCGGCGTAACCAACGACTGGGCCTACAACATCGTCAAGCTGGTGGGTAACTACGGCGAAGTCTTCGACCGCAACGTCGGTGCGGGCTCGCCGCTGAAGATCGAGCGTGGCCAGAACGCGCTTTGGACCAAGGGCGGCCTGCAATACGCACCGCCGGTCCGTTGATCGACCCCATCATCGGCTAGATCATGACAGGAGGCTGGGCAACGCCCGGCCTCCATTTAAAATTATATAAATAAGCTCGCAAAGAGCATATAAAAGGGAAAGGTGCCTATGGCAGGCAACGCGGTCAGTTCGCAACGATCGCGCGCGCAAAGCGCGTCGTCACTTATCAACGATCCACGCATACGCGGAATTTTCTATCAGGTCCTGACAGTCGTCATCCTGACCGCCTTCGTCTGGATCATCGTGACGAATACGATCACCAATCTTCAACGGTCAAACATTTCATCCGGCTTCGGCTTCCTCAATGGACGCGCCGGTTTCGATATCGGCCAGTCGCTGATCGCTTATACCAGCGATGCGACCTATGGCCGGGCATTGCTCGTTGGTATTCTCAACACGCTTCAGGTTGCATTTTTCGGCATCATCGCCGCCTCGATCATCGGATTCCTAGTCGGTATCGCGCGGCTGTCCAACAACTGGCTCATCGCCAAGCTGGCGCAGGCCTATGTGGAAATCTTCCGCAACCTCCCGCCGCTGCTTGTTCTCTTCTTCTGGTACAAGGGGGTTATCTCCGTCCTGCCGCAGGCGCGCGATTCGCTGGAGCTTCCGCTCGGAAGCTACCTCAACAACCGCGGCTTCTTTTTCCCGAAGCCGCTTTGGGGAGACGGCACGTGGTTGATACCGCTTTCCTTCCTGGTCGCCATCGTCATCAGCTTTTTTGTCTATCGCTGGGCGAAGGCCAGACAGGAGCAGACCGGCAAGCAGTTTCGCACCGGGATCACCCTTACCATTCTCCTTATCGGCCTTCCCGCCGTGACATTTCTGGCGCTCGGCTCACCGCTGACATTCGACTTCCCGATTGCCGGGCGGTTCAACCTGTCGGGCGGCGCAGTCGTCGCACCTGAATTCATGTCGCTGTTTCTTGCGCTGTCCTTCTACACAGCCTCCTTCATCGCCGAAATCGTTCGCGGCGGCATCAAGGCCGTGGCGAAGGGCCAGACGGAAGCTGCGGAAGCACTGGGGCTTCGCTCCAGCACGACGACACGTCTGATCGTCGTGCCGCAGGCGATGCGCATCATCATCCCGCCGCTGACGAGCCAGTATCTCAACCTGACCAAAAACTCCTCGCTTGCGGTCGCGGTCGGCTTTGCCGATATCGTCTCCGTCGGCGGCACGATCCTCAACCAGACGGGTCAGGCAGTCGAAGTCGTCGCGATCTGGCTGGTCATCTATCTCTCGCTGTCCCTGCTCACGGCCGTGGTCATGAACTGGTTCAACGCGAAAATGGCGCTGGTGGAGAGATAATCGATGACATCAAGCAATCCCGCATTCGTGCGACACACCATCGAAGAGGCGAAACCCGCCCCTTCCAGCGCCGTTGGTATCAGCCACTGGCTGCGCACCAAACTTTTCGCCACACCGAAGGACACCATTCTCACGGTTCTCGCCATCGCCTTTCTGGCTTATATTCTGCCACCGGTGGTGAAGTGGCTGTTCATCGATGCTGTGTGGACCGGCAGCGATCGTATCGCCTGCCTTACCGCCTCGCAGGGCGGCGCGCTTCCGGACGGTCAGTCCGGGGCATGCTGGGCGTTCGTTTCGGCCAAACTCGGACAATTTGTCTTTGGCCGTTATCCGCTTGATGAACGCTGGCGTCCCATTCTCGTGATGGTGACGTTCGCCATCCTGCTGATACCGATGCTCATCCCGAAAGCGCCGTTCAAGCGCCTCAATGCTCTGGTGCTGTTCATCATCCTGCCCTTCATTGCGTTTTTCCTGCTCATCGGCGGCGTCTTCGGCCTGCCGAAGGTGGAAACGCAGCTCTGGGGCGGCCTGATGGTCACGTTGATCCTGTCATTCTTTGGAATAACGGTATCCCTGCCCTTCGGCATTCTTCTGGCGCTCGGCCGCCGGTCGAACATGCCGGTCATCAAGATGCTCTGCGTGCTCTTCATCGAAGTCATCAGAGGCATTCCGCTGATCACCGTCCTGTTCTTCGCCAGCATCATGCTGCCATTGTTCCTGCCTGACGGCTGGACCTTCGACAAGTTCCTGCGCGCGCTGGTCGGTGTCTCGCTGTTCTCCTCGGCCTATATGGCGGAGGTGATCCGCGGCGGCCTGCAGGCCATTCCGAAGGGACAATATGAAGGGGCGGATTCGCTCGGGTTGAACTACTGGCAGAAAACGCGGCTGATCGTGCTGCCGCAGGCGCTGAAGCTGGTCATTCCGGGCATCGTCAACACCTTCATCGGGCTGTTCAAGGACACGTCGCTGGTCTCGATCATCGGCATGTTCGACCTGCTCGGCATTGTCACACTCAACCAATCGGATGCGAACTGGGCGACACCCGTCACCGCCATGACTGGATATATTTTCGCAGGCTTCGTATTCTGGATATTCTGCTTCGGCATGTCGCGTTATTCGCTGTTCATGGAACGGCACCTCGACACCGGGCATAAACGATAAGGGACGCTCAAAATGGCAGAAAACCAAGCAAAAAAACTGGCCGTCTCGACAACGGACGTGGCAATTGAAATCACCGGCATGAACAAGTGGTATGGCGATTTCCACGTGCTGCGCGACATCAACCTGAAGGTGATGAAGGGCGAGCGCATCGTCATCGCCGGTCCTTCGGGATCGGGCAAATCGACCATGATCCGCTGCATCAACCGGCTGGAAGAGCACCAGTCGGGCTCTATCCAGGTAGATGGCATCGAACTGACCAACGACCTGAAGAAGATCGATGAAGTCCGTCGTGAAGTTGGCATGGTGTTCCAGCACTTCAACCTCTTCCCGCATCTGACCATCCTCGAAAACTGCACGCTGGCGCCGATCTGGGTTCGCAAGATGCCCAAGAAGGAAGCGGAAGAAGTGGCGATGCACTATCTGAAGCGCGTCAAGATCCCCGAGCAGGCCCACAAATACCCGGGCCAGCTTTCCGGCGGCCAGCAGCAGCGCGTGGCGATTGCCCGCTCGCTGTGCATGAAGCCGAAGATCATGCTGTTCGACGAGCCGACCTCGGCGCTCGATCCGGAAATGGTGAAAGAAGTGCTCGACACCATGGTCGGCCTTGCCGAAGACGGCATGACGATGCTGTGCGTGACCCACGAAATGGGTTTCGCCCGCCAGGTCGCCAACCGCGTCATCTTCATGGATCAGGGCCAGATCGTCGAACAGAATTCGCCCGCCGAATTCTTCGACAATCCGCAGCACGAACGTACACGTCTGTTCCTCAGCCAGATTTTGCACTGAGACCTTTTACCATCAATGCATCATTCAACGGGGCCGTTTCGGCCCCGTTTTTTGTTGCAGGGTCAATGCGCCACACACCCCGTCATCCTCGCCCTTGAGGCGAGGATCCATGGGCGGCTGAAGAGTGGATCCCTCGCCTCAAGGGCAAGGATGACGGTAAACGTGTTCTCCCTCGTGACTGCGTCACCGTACGGTTCCAATCCAGCCAACAACCACGCTGAGTCGTCATCTCGCGGCCTGCCTCCCGAGCGAAAGGCCTCGAAAGCAGCAATACTCACACGCTTTAACCATTTGTTACGAAACAAGAATCCTTGTTTTCCAAGCGTTGTGACCGCCCATGTCATTTTTTTGTCAAATCATGCATTTTTCCGCTTGCAGACCTTCGGGAGCCTGACTATAAGGGCGCCACACCACAAGCGCACGCGCCCTTCGTCTATCGGTTAGGACGTCAGATTTTCATTCTGAAAAGAGGGGTTCGACTCCCCTAGGGCGTGCCACTTGCCTTCGTGTTACCCTCATCAAAAAATACACAGATATCCTTCATGCCCGCGAAATTGCCGTGGGCAACCGATGCGTCGGAACCGATTCCCGATCGGCACGTTAGAATGCTGTCCCCCCCGATGGAAGGCAAGCCGGGGGAAACGCCAACGGGCAGATCGACCGGCTTGCCTTTCCCCCCTTGATCCGATGACAGCGCCTTTCCGATTCCCCCGGCAGAGATGCCAGCTAAGGGGATAAAAGCGGCGTCTCCGACCTCTCACGAGGCAAACTGGCAATACTTCCGGCAAGTGATAGGGGCGATATTTCAAGGCTTTGGCCAGATCGTGCATGGTTTTCCACAGCCCTTCGGATTTCCTCAAAAAATCTCGTCCCGAAGCGAAAAAATCAATTTTTCCGCTTGCGGACCAACGGGAGCCTGACTATAAGGGCGCCACACCACAAGCGCACGCGCCCTTCGTCTATCGGTTAGGACGTCAGATTTTCATTCTGAAAAGAGGGGTTCGACTCCCCTAGGGCGTGCCACTTGCTTCTCATTAAAAATCAGCACTCTGCATAAAAAACTTCACGTAGCACGTGAATGTGGTGACGATTGCCGTTTATAGCTCGTCCACCAGCTGTTCCCCGAAAATTCAGACAGATTGGCAACCCCGTCAGGGCGCGAAAGCCGCATCCAGAACGCGCAGCTGCACACGCCTCTGGCCCTGCCAGAGATCGGCACCCACGGTGCCTGCAACATGGATGGACCTGCCGCGCGCATTCAGCAGCATCTGCCCCAGAGGCGCCTCTGCGGCCCGGAATGCGATGCCCTCCAGCCGAGAGCCGTCCATGGCCTCGAGCGTGATCTTCACATGGGCGGTGCCGACGAGGCGCACATCGCGCAGGCGATGGGCCGGGACGGCAAAGATCGGCTGTGAGTGGCCTGATCCATAAGGACCGGCCTGCTCCAGCTGGTCGACAAGCTGCAATGTCGCGCCCGACGCGCCGATGGCGCCGTCGATCTTCAGCACGCTGCTTTCCACCAGTTCGCTCACCGTCTTGACGGCTGCTTCTTCAAAGAACGTCCTGAGCTTGCCGAGATTGGCACGCTCCACCGTCAGCCCGGCAGCCATGGCGTGACCGCCACCCTTGACCAGCAAACCCGCATCCACGGCGGCGCGCACCATGCGGCCCATATCGAAACCATTGATCGAACGGCCAGAACCGGTGCCCTTGCCGGAGGGATCGAAAGCGATGGCAAAGGCCGGACGACGGAAGCGATCCTTCAGCCGCGATGCAAGCAGGCCGACAATACCCGGATGCCAGTTTTCCCGGGCGGTAACGATGACACCGGCGCCAGACCCATCACCATATTCAAACAACGCCTCCGCCTCGGCTTCCGCCAGCATCACCGCTTCCATCGCCTGCCGCTCACGATTCAGCTCATCCAGCCGTTCCGCGATCACTTCTGCCTGCGAAGGATCCTCTATGGTCAGCAGACGACTGCCGAGAGCGGCATCGCCGATGCGGCCGCCGGCATTGATGCGCGGCCCGATCAGGAAACCGAAATGATAGGGCGTGACAGGTCCGCCCAATCCAGCCTTCTTGAACAGGGCGGTGAGGCCAGCATTGTTCATATGGCGCGCGGCGATCAGCCCCTTCACCACATAGGCGCGGTTAAGCCCCTTCAGCGGTACCACATCGCATACCGTTGCAAGGGCGACGATATCGAGCAGCGACAGCAGATCGAGCGTGAAGGCCTGCCGGTTGCGTCGGTCCTTCAGCAGCCGCAGCGTGGCGACCAGCACGAGAAACACCACGCCGGCGGCACACAGATGCCCCTGCCCTGACAGATCGTCTTCCCGGTTGGGATTGACCAGTGCGACAGCCGGCGGCAGTTCCGAACCCACCTGGTGGTGATCGATGACGACCACATCGGTTCCCGCATCCCTGGCCGCCTGCAGCGATTCATGGCTGGTGGAACCGCAATCGACCGTCACGATCAGGGTCGCACCATTGGCGGCAAGCTGCTGCATCGCCGCCGGGTTCGGCCCGTAGCCTTCGAAAATACGGTCAGGAATATAGATCTCCGGCGTCAGCCCGAAATGCGCGAAAAACCGGTACATCAAGGCGGAAGAGGCAGCCCCATCGACATCATAGTCGCCGAAGATCGCCACCTTCTCGCCGGTCTCGATGGCGCGCACCAGCCGCTCGGCCGCCTTCTCGCAATCGGTCAACATATGCGGATCGGGCATCAGCGAACGGATGGTCGGATCGAGAAAAGCCAGCGCGTCATCCACGCCTACTCCGCGTCCGGCCAGCACGCGGGCAATCAGCTCGGGAATGGCATGGATCTGGGACATGGCCAGCGCGCGGTTCTGTCCGGCCTGATCCAGCCGTGATACCCAGCGCTGCTCTGTCGCCGACCGCTCCACGCTCAAAAATGCGCGGGCCACGGCGTCGGCCGGCTCCATCATTGCCATCCTGTCCATTCGTCCTGTCATGCGCGTATATCGGCGCTTTAATGCTTAGAACGGGCTAAATGGCGATGGCGCGTTTTTCAAGCAAAAACGCTTGTTCCGGCTTTCACACTGCAAATATCGAGAAAAACGGGCTGACGATCGATACCGCACCGACCAGCAGCAGCAGCGAGAACACGGCAAGCGAACACCAGTTGCGCTCGTGTTCGGCTATATCGAATTCCATGCTGCGAATATTGTCGTTGGCAGTGTGAGGCCGTGCCCGATGATGGGCAACCGGAACGTCTGCGCGCTTATTGTCCTTGAACAGGATGATCGATGTCACGGCCACGCCTCCCTCGCTTGGTGAACAGGATTAACCATAGGGCCGAATCGTGTCGCATTCCAGCGGTTCAGCAGCCGTTTTCTAAAATTTTATGACGGCTGAAAGCCGGTGTTTCGGGGGCGTTTTTTACACCCTCACCAAGGTCTCCCCATGACAAAAAAGACCGCGCTTCCATGTGGAGGCGCGGTCGTCAATTTCAGAAAAATCGTGGACTATCTCAGGTCCGCTCGATGCGGATGACCTGCGGTTCGCTGACCAGATATTTCTCGTTCTTGATCGCCTTCACGGCCTTGCGGATCGCATCTTCCATCGTCGCATGGGTCACGAGGATGATTGTCTGCGGCGCGCCTTCCACATGCACGCGCTGGCGCTGCACGATGGATTCCAGCGAGATGTTATTGTCGGCCATACGGCCGGCGATGGAGGCGAAGACACCGGCCTGGTCCTTCACCGTCAGACGGATGAAATAACCGCCCTCATGGCTCTTCATCTTGGCGCGGCGATAATCGGCCAGCGATTTTGCCGGACGGCCGAGAACCGGCACCTGCTGGGCGCCGGGGCGGCTCTTGGCAATATCGGCGATGTCACCCAGCACGGCCGACGCCGTGGCGTTGCCGCCGGCACCCGGACCGACCATCAGCAACTCACCGAGAATATCGGATTCGATCGCCACCGCATTGGTGACGCCATCGACCTGTGCGATGACGGAATCGAGCGGCACCATGGTTGGATGCACCCGCTGTTCGATACCGGATTCGGTCACCTGCGCCACGCCGAGAAGCTTGATGCGATAACCGAGTTCGGCGGCCGCCTGAATATCCTCGCTCGAAATATTGGTGATGCCTTCGAGATAGATGTCATCGGCCGAAATCTTGTTGCCGAAGGCAAGCGTCGTCAGAATGGCGAGCTTGTGAGCGGTGTCGTTGCCCTCGATATCGAAAGCCGGATCGGCTTCGGCATAACCGAGCCGCTGTGCTTCCTTCAGACAGGCCTCGAAGGACAGCCCTTCCTTCTCCATCTTGGTGAGGATGTAGTTGCAGGTGCCGTTCATGATGCCGTAGATGCGCGACACATGGTTGCCGGTAAGAGACTCACGCAGCGCCTTGATGACGGGAATACCGCCGGCCACCGCCGCTTCGAAGTTGAGAAGCGCGCCCTTGTCTTCGGCGATAGTCGCCAGTTCCACGCCATGCTTGGCCAGCAGTGCCTTGTTGGCTGTCACCACGTGGAGACCACGTGCTAGTGCGGCTCGCACAGCATTTTCAGCCTGGCCGGAAGCGCCACCGACCAGTTCGACGAACACGTCGATATCGGCTTCGCTCGCCAGCTGCTCCGGCGTGTCGAACCAGGTAATACCCTTGAGATCGATGCCGCGGTCGCGCGAACGGTCGCGCGCGCTCACCGCAATAATCTCAATCGCGCGTCCGCAGGTAATCGCAAGTTCGTTGCTTCTCTGCTGGAGGATGCGCACGAGCGAAGCGCCGACAGTGCCGAGCCCCGCTATGCCGATTCTCAATGAATCTGCCATGGGTATGTTCCTGATTTGCTGATGATGGTGGCGGCCGAGGCCCGGCCGCCTTCGGTTGCCCTTATCTGTGGGCGTTAAGCGAAACGACATTGTGCATCGTTTCGTCTGCGCTCGACAGGAAACGCTTCAGATTGCGCGCTGCCTGACGAATTCGATGCTCGTTTTCCACGAGCGCAAGGCGGACGTAATCATCGCCCATCTCGCCAAAGCCGATGCCGGGAGCAACGGCAATATCAGCCTTCTCGACCAGAAGCTTGGAGAATTCCAGGCTGCCGAGATGGCGGAATTTTTCCGGGATTTTAGCCCAGGCGAACATCGTCGCCGCCGGCGGCGGAACCTCGAAACCGGCCTTGCCGAAGGTGTCGACCATGACATCACGGCGGCGGCGATAAACGCTGCGCACTTCGGCGATGTCGGAACCGTCGCCGTTGAGGGCATGGGTGGCCGCAACCTGGATCGGCGTGAAGGCGCCGTAATCGAGATAGGACTTCACGCGGGTCAGGGCCGCGATCAGCCGCTCGTTGCCAACGGCAAAGCCCATGCGCCAGCCGGGCATGGAGAAGGTCTTCGACATGGAAGTGAATTCCACCGCAACGTCGATTGCGCCGGGAACTTCCAGAACCGAAGGCGGCGGATTGTTGTCGTCGAAATAGATTTCCGAATAGGCAAGGTCGGAGAGCACGATGATCTCGTGTTTCTTCGCAAAGGCGATGACGTCCTTGTAGAAATCCAGCGAAGCCACATGAGCAGTCGGGTTCGACGGGTAGTTGATGATCAGCGCCAGCGGTTTGGGAATGGAGTGGCGCACCGCGCGCTCCAGTGGCCCGAAGAAGCTCTCATCCGGCTCGACATTCATCGAGCGGATAACGCCGCCCGCCATCAGGAAGCCGAAGGCATGGATCGGATAGGTAGGGTTCGGACACAGGATCACGTCACCCGGTGCGGTGATGGCCTGCGCCATATTGGCGAAGCCTTCCTTGGAGCCGAGCGTGGCGACAACCTGGGTATCGGGGTTCAGCTTCACGCCGAAACGGCGGGCATAATAGGCGGCCTGCGCGCGGCGAAGGCCGGGAATGCCCTTGGACGAGGAATAACGATGGGTGCGCGGGTCCTGAACGACTTCGCAAAGCTTGTCGACGATCGCCTTGGGGGTCGGAAGGTCGGGGTTGCCCATGCCGAGATCGATGATATCGGCCCCGGCCGCTCGCGCGCTCGCTTTCAAACGGTTGACCTGTTCGAAGACGTATTGCGGCAGACGCCGGACCTTGTGAAACTCTTCCATCACTTTCCTCATGGGAATGGACCGGTTCTGCCGGCCCATAACGAAGGTTCGTTTTTTGTTTTTAAACGCCGCCGACACGAACCGATCCGGCAGGCGTTATTCATTGTAGCGCAAAGCACGGGAAAACCTACAAGGCTTTTCTCGGCCCACACGCCACCGCGGTCATCCGCCTGTGCTTCGGCACAGCCTTTTCGGCCCCTTTGGCAAGGCGGATCGCGCAATAGGATCAAGGAACTTGCATAACGCCAGATTCTTGGAAAATGCAAGGCAAGCCATGCTCAAGAACGGCCATTCCTGTCGTTCAGCCGCGCTCACCCGTCACAATTGCAGCACGGATGACCGAAAGCACGCGCTCCGGCTTGATATCCGTGCACACAAGCTGGCTTGGATGCCCGTCCCAGTCACCCGGCGGGAAGGCACGTCCGTCCGGCTTCTGAATGGTCTGGCCGTCAGCAAGACCGCCGCAGACGACGCGCACGGGGCCGCTGCGGCTCTCGAACAGCTCAGGCGCGACGAGATAGACGCAGGCGCAGCTGTCATGCACCACCATGCCGTCGCCGGTGCGGGTCTTGTAGAAATCAATGTAGAATTGCGACAGGTCGGACAAGAGCTGCACCGGCTTGCCGCCGGCCTTTGCCATCTCAGCCATGAAGGCGCTGGTCATTACCGTTTTCGTCGTCACATCGAGACCAACGACGACGACGCGCCAGGGTGCCGTGAAGACGAGATCGGCCGCCTCCGGGTCACCGTGAATATTGGCCTCGGCCGCCGGCGACACATTGCCGTTCATGTCGAAGGCGCCGCCCATGACGATGACTTCCTTCACCAGTGCCGCAAAATCCGGCTCTTCGCGCAGCGCCAGCGCCAGATTGGTCATGCGGCCGACGGCAATCAGCGTCACCTCACCCGGATTGGCCTTCACGGTCTCGATGATGAAACGATGCGCCGGACGCGGATCGAGCGGCAGATCGATGGTCTCTGGAATGTCGATATCGCCGAGACCGTTTTCTCCGTGGATGAAGGTCGGCCAGTGGCCTTCCTTGCGGGCGGGATCGAACGTTACACCGGCGCCTTTCGCAACCGGCGCTGTCATCTGCCATTCCCGCTTCAGGAACAGCGCATTGCGTGTGGTAATATCGATGGGGGCATTACCGAAAACCGTGGTGACGCCGATCAGATCGATATCGGGATGGCGATGCAGGAACAGCAGCGCCATGGCGTCATCTACACCGGGATCCGTATCGAAAATCACTTTATGCATAATGCCCTCATCCGTATGTCCTGAGCGTCATCGGCCTCTATTGCCGACGCGCCACGGAAACATACCCATAAGCGGCAACACCGCAATCCCCCTGCCCGTCGCAGATCGGAGAGAAAAATATTGCGCGGCGTTGTTTTCGGTGAAAGAAGGGGCTCTCTCCCTTCCGCCTGCCCGGACATCCCAAGTGCAAGACATCGCTCTCAACGTTTTCGTCGTTCTTTTCTGCGTCGCCATCTTTGCCGGATTTATCGATTCCATTGCCGGTGGCGGTGGGCTCATCACCATTCCGGCCATGCTGATCATGGGTATTGCGCCGCTCGACACGCTTGGCACCAACAAGCTGCAGGCGCAGTTCGGTTCGGCCTCCGCCACCCTTGCTTACGCCAGACGCGGCCACGTCAATCTGAAAGAGCAATTACCGATGGGGTTGATGGCCATGGCCGGCGGAATGCTGGGGGCCGTTACCGCCGCGTTCGTGCCGGCAGATCTGCTGCGCACCATCATGCCGTTCCTGCTGATCGCCATCGCGCTTTATTTCGCCTTTAAACCGCAGCTCAGCGATATCGACAGCCATCGTCGCATCACCCCCTTCGTCTTCGGCCTTACGGTCGCGCCGCTGGTGGGCTTTTATGACGGGGTTTTCGGTCCCGGCGCGGGTTCGTTTTACATGCTGGCCTTCGTGGCGCTTGCCGGCTTCGGCATGTTGAAGGCAACCGCCCATACCAAACTTCTGAACCTTGGCTCGAATTTCGGCGGTTTCATCGTCTTCGCCATTGGCGGCGCGGTTCTGTGGAAACTCGGCCTCGCCATGGGTCTCGGCCAATTCGTCGGCGCGCAGATCGGCTCACGTTTCGCGATGAAAAACGGCGCGAAGATCATCCGCCCGCTTCTGGTGCTTTCGTGTCTGGCAATGGCGACGAAGCTTCTTGTCGATGCGTCATCCGCCTGGTCCATCGCCACGATCTGGGAAACCATTTTTCCGACGTAAGCCTCAGGTGAAACGCTCCGTTGAAAACGGAAACGCGGATAAAATTATCCGCTGGTTCACCCGGTGGCGCGACCGCGCCTGCGATCGGCGATTTCCCTGATGACCACCATGGCACCGACAAGCTTGTAGCTGGAGGAGTAGCAGGGTGACATTTCAAGCGACTTCACGATTGTCTGTCCGTCGTGATCTTCGGCATAGGTATATTTCGAGGTACCGCCCTTGAAACAATTGTCGAGCCGTTCCCGCAGGTCGTTCTGGAAACGGTGCACCCCGACAAGCTCGGCGATATGGCATCCCATAAGCCCGTCCGGCCTGTTGTGCGGAAACGCATCCAGCCCGTTCGCGAAGGACACGCGGTAGCCGGGCGAAACCACCATCACGGGTTCGTCGAGGTCGTTCAGCATATCCTCATCGAGGATCAGATGGCGGTGATGCCACTCTAAACTGTCCTGGTCCTCGTCGCCGATGACTTTCGCCTTGAGCGGCATGCCGACATAACGATCGACAAGCGTTCGCAAAAGCTCGGAATTGCGCTGCACGCAACCAAGGTCTTCCGCCTCATGGTTGAGGAGATCGATGGCGAAACGGAACTGCTCGCGAATGTCCTCGGAACTGCCGGTCTGACGCCCGATGACCCGGTCGAGCAGCTGCTCCAGTTCACGCTCCAGCACCGCAATCTTGTCGGTCTCGTTCTTACCAACGGCAGATTGCAGTTCCGTGTAACGCAGCCAGAACAGCTCAATCAAATCTTTCAACCCAACTCTCCCTGAACGGGCAAACACCCCGCTCCCAATCCAAAAGGATAGACCCTATATCCCTCAATCATAACGTCTGCGCGCTTAAAAATGACGTAACGAAACACAGAAACGCCGCAGGGATTATTGTTCAAAATATCACAGCCGCCGCTATTTTTTCAATTTCGATAATCCATGAACGAGAAATGAGGTTCCACTAATATGAAAAAATATCAAAACGCACAAATTCGCAGCCTGATTTTATAAAAATCAGGCGCAATCGAACCCGGCGGCAAATACCTCAGATCTGGTGCTTTACGTCCCAGCGGTCGTGATACCACAACCATTGTCCGGGATATTCGCGCACCCAGCTTTCCACCTTGTCGTTCAAAAGCTGCGCCGTCGCCTGAATGTCGACATTGCCTTTTTCATCGCGTGGAATCTCGACCTTCGGTTCGATCTCCAGCCGGTAACGATTATCCGGCAGACGCACGCAGCGGGCGGGATAAACATCGCAGTTGAACTGCCGCACAAGTTTGGCCAGCAGCGGATTGGTGCGAACCTCAAGACCGAAGAACCTGGTCGTCAGCCCCTTGCTGAACTTCTGGTCAACCAGAACGCCGACACCGCCGCCCCTTTCCAGCTGCCGCGCCAGCGCAAAGGACGAGCCGGCATGCGACGGCACGAGATTGCCCATGCGCTCCTTGCGGAAATTGAACACCTTGTCGGCGACATACGGATTGTTGGGCGGACGGAACAGCACCGTGACATCAAGACCGAAGGCAGAACTCGCCACCGGCAGCAGCTCGAAGTTACCGCTATGGGCGGTAAAGACGATGAAGGGTCGCGGATTGTCGCGCAACTCAAGGAATGTCGGAATGCCTTCGACCTGAATGCGGCCGGGCTCGTTCTTCTCCGGATCGAAATCAAACAGCCGGTCGAGAAACACATACTCCGCCGCAAGCCGGCCCATATTGGCCCAGCTGTCCATGGCGATCGCCAGCCGCTCTTCCTCGGATTTTTCCGGAAAGGCACGGGCCAGATTGTAGAGCATCAGCTTGTGGCGGCCGGTTTTCGGCCCCACGAAGCGCGCCAGCCGGTCGGCGGCGCGAATGCCCGCATCGGCAGGGAAAAGCTTCAGCAGGTTGAGAAGGCCGAAGGCGAATGTCGCAATCAGCCACTGCCGGAAGTGGTCCAGTTTAAGGACGATCCGCGTCAGGAACAGCTTCACGTTGGTCAGTCCATCCGCAGAACGATCTTGCCGAACACCTGGCGCGTTTCCATGCGCTCCAGTGCCCGGTCGATATCATCGAAGGTCACTTCGGTGTCGATGACGGGATGAACGATGCCGCGCGCCATCTTCTGCATGGCATTGGCCATGTTTTCCATGCGGCAGCCGAAGGAGCCGAGCAGCTTCAGCTGCTGCTGGAACAGCATCATCAGGTTGATGTCAGTGGATACGCCAGAGGTGGAGCCGCAGGTGACGAGGCGGCCGCCGCGTTTCAGCGAGAACATCGAGGCCACGAACGTGTCCTTACCGACATGTTCGAACACCACGTCGACACCCTTCTTTTTCGTCAGCTTGCGCACGACGCCTTCGAAACGGTCGGTGCGGTAGTTGATGACGTGATCGGCGCCGAGCGCCTTTGCCCGCTCGATCTTGTCATCGGAGCCGACTGTCGTGATGACGGTGCAGCCCATCTTCTTGGCAAGCTGGATCGCCGCCGTGCCGATGCCGGAACCGCCGGCATGCACAAGGATCGTTTCGCCCGGCTCAAGCTTGGCATTGTCGAACAGCATGTGCTCGACCGTGCCGAAGGTCACCGGCGCAAGTGCTGCAGCGACGGCGTCAATGCCATGCGGTGCCGGCACGAGCTGGCGGGCGGGAATATTGATCTTTTCCTGCGCAAAACCGTCGAGATGGAAACCGTGTACGCCCTGAACGTGTTCGCACAGATTGTCACGGCCTTCGCGGCAGGGCTTGCACAGTCCGCAGGTGCGCGCGCCATAAACCGCGACGAGTTGGCCCGGCAGCACGTTCGAAACGCCCGGGCCGATGGCTTCCACCACACCCGAAGCCTCGGCACCAATGGTGAGCGGCATCTTGCGCTTGGCGAAAGCCATGCCGCGCCAGCCCCACACGTCGATGTGGTTGAGCGCCACGGCCTTGACGCGCAGCGTCACCTCGCCCGGGCCCGGTGCATCCGGTTCAGGCAGGTCCACTTTTTCGAGCTTCCGGTCGTCCACGAGTTGAAGAGCGCGCATATTTCAGTCCTTCGCCCGAGGGCGTTTATCTAAAGGGCTATTCCAGCAAACCTCTGTAACGGTTTTGCGGCCGGAATGCGTAATCAAAGAAGCGAGAGCGTTTCCAGAGTTCTGTTCAGGTCCGGAAACGCTTCTGTTTGTGGCGGAACCGGTTAAGCCGGTTCCCGCGTCATGACAAGGCTTGCATTCTGTCCGCCAAATCCGAAGGAGTTGGACAGAACCGCACTCACCTCGGCATCCCGCTTCACATTCGGCACCACGTCGAGCGAAATGGTCGGATCGGGATTGTTGTAGTTGATCGTCGGCGGCAGCGTGCCGGTCAGCATCGTCTGCAGCGAGAACACGGCTTCCACGGCACCTGCCGCCGTCAGCGTATGGCCGATCATCGACTTGTTGGAAGACAGCGGAATATTCTTCAGGCCTTCGCCGAAGACGGCGAGCATCGAGCCATATTCCATCTTGTCGTTCTCAGGCGTCGAGGTGCCGTGAGCGTTGATATAGCCGATATCGCTTTCGGCCACACCCGCATCGGCCAGTGCCGCACGGATCGTCGCAATCGCCGGGCCACCATCGGGCGAAGACCGCGTGCGGTGGAAGCTGTCGGCCTTTTCACCGGCACCCTTGATGATGCCGAGCACCTTCGCGCCACGTGCAACCGCGGCTTCGAGCGATTCCAGCACCAGCGTTGCGGCACCTTCAGCGATCACGAAACCGTCGCGATCCTTGCTGAACGGCTTGGAGGCCTTTTCCGGCGGATCATTCTGGGTCGAAAGCGCGGAGAGAAGCGAGAAGCGGATCAGTGCCTCGGCGCTGACCGAACCGTCGGTCGCAACCGTCAGTGCCCGCTCGGTGCGGCCCTGGCGGATAGCCTCAACGCCGAGCTGGATCGCAGTCGCACCAGATGCACAGGCCGTCGACAGCGTGACCGGCAGGCCGCGTGTGCCAAAGCGGTCGGAAAGACGCTCGGAAATCGCACCGAAAAGCGCCGCTTCCTGGAACGCCGGATCGGGACGCTGGCGCAACGCCGTCATGAACCGCTCATAGGCGTCGCCCGGCTGTGCGGCTGGCGGCGAACGGTCGGCAAGCTCGAAACGGGCGCTCCATTCCGGCTCGATCGGCGGTGCTGCGAGAAACAGCGGCCCATCGAAATCACCGGATATACCGGCCTGCGCCAGAGCCTCGATGGTGGTTTCGCGGGCGAAGGCATAGGAACGCTCAACGGAGTTCGGAACCGGGATATCGATGAAATCCACCGTGCCGCTGATGCGGGTGGAAAGCCCCTCAGTCGGGAAACGGGTGATCTTGTGGATGCCCGACTTGCCAGATGTCAGCGCCGCCCAGTTGTCGGCAAGGCCCTGTCCCAGCGAGGTGATGATGCCCATGCCGGTCACGGCGACGATCGGACGACCGAGATGATCCTTGAAATTGGAAGTCATGGTCTATTCTCCTCAAACGTCGCGCGACAGAACGGCGACACCCTCGCCGCGCACATGGCCGACAGTGGTGACGACGGCTTCACTAGCCGCCTCGCCCATCTGCTTTTCCGCAGCCGCGTCGAAGGCAGGAACCTTCGCGCCGCTTTCAAGCGTCAGCGCCGCCAGCGCCAGTCCGAGCGGAAACTGCGCTTCAAGTCCGTGGCCGGTGATACCGCCAAAACCGCGAATGACGGCCTTCGGCAGCGCCTTTTCGAGAATATCCTTCTCGCGCCGGGTCACCTCGTCATAACCGCTCGCGCCGGAAAACACGACGGTCGCAGCGCTGTCCTTTGCAGGCGCAAGCAACCGCTCCATGCGCTTTTCCATGCGGCCGTCATCGCGGCTGCCACGGTCACCCTCGATGGCGTCGATGCGGGCATAGATGCGCGCGCCGCGCTCGCTGGCGTGCTTGCGCGATTCCAGCACCAGGAACGCGCCGAGCGAACCCGAAATCATGCCGCCGCCGTCCTGGTCGCCACGCGACCACAACGGCTGCCAGCCACCCTGCGCATGCGCGCCGATCGCCTCGAACAGCAGGATCATGTCGGGACGTTCAGCCGAAAAGGCGCCGCCAACCAGCGCATGGCTCGATTCGCCGGAACGAATGCGGTGAAAGGCGGTTTCGACGGCGGAGATACCTGCCGCTTCCTCGCCCATGAACGTGCGGGACGAACCGGTCACCTTGTGCACGATGGAGATGTTGCCGGCCATCAGATTGGAAAGCTGGGCGAGAAACAGCGTCGGGCGCAGCTCCGTGGTCAGCTTCTCATTGAGCAGCACTTCGCGGTCGTTGCGCTTCAGCGCTTCATCGACGATCAGCGTATCGACATTGATGTCGCGCTCGCCGCCGCCGGCCGCCACGATCATGTCCATGGTGGCACAGGCCTCGGCATTTTCCTTCAGCCCGGCATCATCGAGCGCGAGGCCGGCGGCGAACACGCCGAGCCGCTGCCAGTTTTCCATCTGGCGTTGGTCACCGCGCTTGGCGATCTGCGCGGACCAGTCGATCTCAGGCATGGGATGGACCGGATAGGGTTTGAATTTTTCGGTCTCGACAATCGTCGCCGGCGCGGCTGCTCCAGAAAGAAGCGCCACATGCGCCTGGCTGCCGACGCCGTGACAGGTCACGATGCCGACCCCTGTTATCACCACATCATTGTCAGATTTCATCGTCTGTCATCCTTTGCAGCCGGCCCCGCCGAAACGGTCACGGCTATCCAACAGCGGTTGCGAACAACCACTTCATGCGTTGCGGAATAAAGCGCGCGGTGCGGATTGGCAATGGTGAAGGCCCGTTCGGCCATCGCCAGCCCACGATTTTCATGCATCGAAACCGGGCCGACGGGAAAAACGCCCTCTTTCGAAACGGGCGGAAGCGCTTATTTTTGCGCATCCGCGGCAATGGCCGCCATCAGACCGACTTCTTCGGCCCGCTTCTTGACGATGGGACCGAGCGGAATTTCACTGAACGGCATGGTGCGCAGTTTCAGCTGCGCATCGCAGACCTTCTTGCCATCGCTGGTAATCTTCGCCTTGGTGACCGCAAAGCCCGAACCGTCATGCTCCAGCACGGCCTCGATGTCGAGAACCGCGCCCGGCTCAACGAAGGTGCGCATCTTGGCGCCATCGACCGACATCAGGAACGGCATGGAGGCAAAATCGCTGAATGCCAGAACCAGCATGCCTGAAGCCTGCGCCATGGTCTCGATCAGGAGGACACCCGGAACCAGCGGCATGCCGGGAAAGTGGCCTTCGAAAACCGGGCTCTTGTCGGGAACGACGGACTGCGCCTTCAACGTGCGCGTCGCCATATCCACGGCTTCGACCTTGTCGATCATCTGAAAATATTCAAGCAACATCCGTCCGGCCCGTCTGTGGTCGGTTGCGACCCGCCCAATGAAAGGCCGGGTCCAGAAAGAGAAATGCCCGCCTGAAGCGGGCATCATCATCTCAGCCCTTGGCTGCGCGCAGTTCGTCGATCTTGGCGCAGAGGTTCTTCAGCACGAAGTATTCTTCGGTGGAAACCTTGCCTTCGTTGACTTCCTGCGTCCACTGCTCGAGCGGAATCTTGATGCCGAATTCCTTGTCGATGGCGAAAACGATATCCAGAAAGTCGAGGCTGTCGATGCCCAGATCGTCGATCGTGTGGCTTTCCGGCGTAATGGTTTCGCGGTCGATTTCGCTGGTTTCGGCGATGATGTCGGCAACCTTGTCGAATGTAGCTGTCACGCCCATAATCCTTATTGTCGTTCGTATGAATTATCCTGTCTGACGCACCACATAGGCAAGTCGCACAAAAAAGCCAATGGTTTCGTGACGTAACTTTGAAATTTGCCCCAAAACTGTTGCCTAAACAGCAACCGAATGGCGGCCGCGTCCATTGCCGAGATAAGTGTCGAAGATTGCCGCGATATTACGCACGAACGGCCTTCCGAGCTCCGTGAGCGCAAAAATATCGGCATCCATGCGCACCACGCCATCGCTGTTGCCGGCGGCAAAATGCTGTGCCTGCGTCCGCACGGAATGGCTGGCCTTGCCGAAGCGCCGGTCGAGATCCGAAAAATCGAGCGCGAAATCGCACATCAGCCGCTCGATGACATGTGAGCGCAGATGGTCCTCTTCCGACAGTTCTATTCCCTTGACGACGGCAAGGCCGCCCTCGCCCGTCATCCGCTGATATTCTCCGGTCGCCACCATGTTCTGCACATAACCCTGCGGCAGCCTGCCGATGGAAGAAGCGCCAAGGCCGATCAGCGCATCGGCCGTATCGGTGGTATAGCCCTGGAAATTCCGCCGCAGCGCACCCGCTTCGGCCGCCTGGCATAAGCTATCGGCCGGCTTGGCGAAATGATCGATGCCGATCGCTTTGTAACCGGCCTTTTGCAGCATCTCCCCCGCCATCGTCATCTGACGATACCGCTCGGCAATATCCGGAAGCGCATGTTCGGGGATCAGCGACTGGTGTTTTTTCATCCACGGAACATGGGCATAACCGAAAAGCGCCACCCGGTCCGGATCAAGCGAGACGATCTGATCCACCGTCTTCTTCAGCGTCTCGCAGGTCTGGAACGGCAGGCCGTAGAGAATGTCGCAATTGACCGAGTGAACGCCCCTCGCCCGCACCGCATCCACAACCGACTTCGTCTGTTCGAAAGACTGGATGCGGTTGATGGTTTTTTGCACTTTGTCATCGAAGTCCTGCACGCCAAGGCTTGCCCGCGACATGCCGACGGCGGCAAGGGCGTCGTAACGGCTGTCATCCAGATCGTTGGGGTCCATTTCCACGCTGATTTCCGGCGCAAGCCCGAAGGTGAAATGACGCCTCAGACAGTCCATCAAACTGACCATATCCTCCGGTTTCAGCATGGTGGGAGAACCACCGCCGAAATGCACGGCACTCACCACCGCATCAGGGGAAACGAGTGCGCCGACCGCTTCGATCTCCTGCTTAAGTGCTTCCAGATAAACGGCAATCGGCTCGTATTTCAGCGTGTGCTTGGTGTGACAGGCACAGAACCAGCACAACCGGTCACAATAGGGAATGTGCAGGTAAAGCGATATCCGGTTCCTGTGGTTGAGCTGGCCCAGCCATTGCCGATAGGTCGCATTATCGATTCTCTCGTGGAAATGCGGCGCGGTCGGATAGCTCGTGTAACGGGGTACGGCGCCAGAATATTTGCGAAGAAGTTCGGTATTCATCACCGGTTTTGCCTTTTATCAAGAAAATGTCGATTTCCTCCCTTTCAGTAGCGGCTGCGACAGTTTGCAACTTTGACTTCAATCAAATTGCGCCATAAGTTCTTCCTAAAGTAGACGCGGGGACGACGGCTACGCGGCGCAAGCCTTTAAAGAGACCGGATTTGATACCCAAGGTCGCAATCGTCCCGAAAAAGCCAGCATTGGAAAAGGCTTATGGACACGCTGCAGAAGACCATCCACAATTCGGAAGAGCCCGTTGTCTGTCGCTCCTGCGAGGCGCGTCACGGCGGTCTTTGCAGCACGCTGACGCCACAGCAGCTCTGCGATCTCAACCGTTATTCCAGCCGTAAAAAGCTGGAGGCCGGCAATGAGCTGCTCGGCCAGGGGGAACTTGTCACCTCCTATGGCAACATCCTCAACGGCGTGGTGAAGCTTTCGAAAATGATGTCGGATGGCCGCCAGCAGATCGTCGGCCTGCAATTCGCACCGGATTTTCTCGGCCGCCCATTCATGGCGGAAAGCAAGATGACGGCGGAAGCGGCAACGGATGTCGAAATCTGCCTTTTCCCGCGCCGTATCGTCGATCGCATGGTCTCGGAAGTCCCTGATATGGAGCGCAAGCTGCATAACCAGTCCCTGAAGGAACTGGATGAGGCGCGCGACTGGATGCTGACGCTTGGCCGTAAATCGGCGCAGGAGAAGGTTGCCAGCTTCCTTTATATGATCGCCACCCATATCGACCCGGAAAACGACGACAAATCCGCCTTCGACCTGCCGCTCTCACGCGCCGACATCGCCGATTTTCTCGGCCTCACCATCGAAACGGTGAGCCGGCAAATGACCAAGCTGCGCAAGGAAGGCATTATCCGCATCGAGAACAACCGCCATATCACGGTGCCCGATCTCGACGTCTTGAACGAAGCTGCCGGCAACGACTGACCGGCATCCGCAATTTTCATCGACCCTGAAGCGCGGGTGCTCCAATATTGATGTGCGGCGCCCGCGCCTGAGCGGGGGCGAGCGCAAACCCGGCAAGAACCAGCAAAGCGGCGATGCATTTCATGATGATTCACCCTGTATGCCGCTGTTTCAGCAGCCTGTTTGTTATGGCTGCATCATAAGCGCCAAACCGCATCCATCCGCTTAAAATCTTCGGTAAGCGGATGGTTCAAAGGCAGGGTAAAGAAGGGGTTATGATGCCGCGACGGCCTGACGCTCAGCCCGCAAATGCCACTGTCGGAAAACCCGGCGTCGCCACTTGTTTCTTCTCCCCGCCGGGGAGAAGGTGGCCCGAAGGGCCGGATGAGGGGGAAACGCTAGCGATATGCGGAGAGCTTGCCCCCTCATCCCGCTGCCGCGGACTTCTCCCCGGCGGGGAGAAGAAACCAGCGGCATGCGCTCGCTCCATCTCAAGCATTATATCACGCATAACGCGCGGTATGATCTCACTGCGAAGCAGCAGGCGTCGCAACCGGCTTCTGGTTTTCGCCAAGCGCCCGCAGTTCGGCGACCCGGCGCTTGTATTCGGCTTCCGAAATCTGGCCGTTGCGGCGTGCCGCGCCAAGGCGCGACAGGCTGGATTCCATGGTGGAGGCCTCATCGTCGCCCATCTGGGTGCCGGCCGCTGTCATGGGTGCCGAGAAGGTCGGATAGGTGCCGGTGTCGCGCTTCTGGCTCACCGCATTGTCGCTGACGGGGCGCGGACCGACGATTTCGGCCGTCGGGCGGCGCATATGGGCAGGTGCCACGATTGGTTCGGGAGCCTTGCAGGCGGCAAGCCCGGTAACAACCAGGACGCCGGACAGGGAAAGCACGGCGATTCTCGCAGTATTTTCCGCATATGTTCCCCATGTGCCCATGTGCTTGCCCATCGTCATGTTCCGCCTGTAAAGGATATCTGCCGATATCGAATTCGACTGCGGTTCGGCCCTTTGCGGCCTCCCCTTGCTGGTGGAACTTGTATTCGTTTTCATGCAGAATGTGCAAACACAAATTTGGCGGAGGACAGCGCATGGCGGGTGTTGACGGCGGGCAGAAGAAAAAGGGCGGCAAAACGCCCGGTTTCGACGCCGGATCCGCCGAAGCCTACCTGATCCGCGACCCTGAAGCCTTCGCGGTCAACATTGCCCGCGCGCTTGAAAATCTCGGCAAGGCCGCCTCCGAATGGCTGGCGCCGCGCGAACGCGGTGAAATCCCCGAAAACAGCGCCGATCCGATGACCGACCTCGTCAAGACGCTGTCCGATGTCGCGGAATATTGGATGGCCGAACCGAAGCGTTCACTGGAAGCACAGACCCACCTTCTCTCCAGCTATTACGACCTCTGGGCAAAATCGGTGGCGCAATTTTCCGGCGATGCCGATTCGGCCTCGGAAAAACCCACTGAGACCAGCTCTGCGGAACGCCGCAACCGGCGTTTTGCCGATGCCGACTGGCAGGCCAATCCGTTTTTTGATTTTCTCCTGAAAGCCTACCAGACCACCGTGGGCTTCGCCGACCGGATGGTGACCGAAGCCGAAGGGCTGGACGAACATACCCGCACCAAGGCGCTGTTTTACATGCGGCAGGTGACGGAGGCGCTTTCACCCGCCAATTTCGTCTTCACCAATCCGCAGGTCTTTCGCGAGACGGTGGCTTCCAGCGGCGCCAATCTCGTCAAGGGCATGGCGCAGCTGGCGGAAGATGTCGCGGCCGGCAATGGCCACCTGAAACTGCGCCAGACGGATTACAGCAAATTCGTCATCGGCCAAAATATCGCGGTGACCTCAGGCAAGGTGGTGGCGAAAAGTCCGCTGTGCGAAATCATCCATTATGCGCCGACAACGCAAAAGGCCTTCAAACGGCCGCTGCTGATCGTGCCGCCATGGATCAACAAGTTCTACATTCTCGATCTTAATCCGCAAAAATCCTTCGTCGGCTGGTGCCTGGAGCAGGGTCACAGCGTCTTCATGGTCTCCTGGATCAACCCGGATGCCAGCCTCGCCGACAAGGGCTGGGACGACTACATCTGCGAAGGTATCAATTTCGCCCTCGACACCATCGAGGAACGGACCGGTGAGAAGGAAATCAACGCCATCGGTTATTGCGTCGGCGGCACGCTTTTATCCTCGGCGCTGGCATTGCATGCGCAGCAGGGCGATGAGCGTATCCGCAGCGCCACGCTGCTGGCCGCCCAGACAGATTTCATCCATGCCGGCGATCTCAAGGTCTTCATCGATGAGGGCCAGCTTGCCGCGCTCGACAGGCACATGCAGGCGGTCGGTTATCTCGATGGCTCGATCATGGCCACCGTCTTCAACATGCTGCGCGCTTCCGATCTCATCTGGCCCTATATGGTCGATAATTACCTGCGCGGCACCGAGCCCCTGCCCTTCGATCTGCTCTACTGGAATTCCGATTCGACCCGGGTAACGGCCGCCAGCCATTCCTTCTATCTGCGCAATTGTTACCTCGAGAACAATCTTGCCCGCGGGCTGATGCGTGTTGCCGGCAAGCGTATCAATCTCGGCGATATCAAGATACCCGTCTATGATCTCGCCACCCGCGACGACCATATCGCGCCGGCGAAATCGGTTTTTACGGGTGCTGCGCTGTTCGGCGGGCCGGTGGAATTCGTGCTTGGCGCTTCCGGCCACATAGCCGGCGTCGTCAATCCGCCGCAGCTTGAAAAATACCAATATTGGACGGGATCGTCACCGGCTGGAGACTTTGATGCATGGCAGGCCGCCGCCACCGCCCACAAGGGCTCATGGTGGGTGCACTGGCAGAACTGGATCAAAAGCCAGAACGCTGAAAAGGTAAAGGCGCGCAAGCCGGAAGACGGCAAGCGGCCCGTGCTCGGCGATGCGCCGGGAAGCTACGTCCTTTCCTGACCAGTTCCATCACCTCATATCTTTCAGGCCACATGCTCTTCACACCCCCACTCGTTCCCGCCACGCTGATTTCCCGCTACAAGCGTTTCCTCTTCGATGCCGTTCTGGACGACGGCACGGCGATTACCGGTTCTTGTCCCAATACCGGCTCCATGCGCGGGCTGACGACACCGGGCTCGCGCATCTGGCTATCCGAACACGACAGCCCCACCCGCAAATACCGGCACATGTTTGAAATGGTCGAGGCCGATGGCACCGTGGTCGGCATCAATACCGGCATGCCGAACCGGCTGGCGGAAGAGGCGATCCTGAACGGCCGTATCCCTGAACTCGCCGGCTATTCGACAATCCGGCGCGAACAGAAATACGGCCGCAATTCCCGCATCGATTTCCTGTTGTCCGAACCCGGCCGGCCGGATGCCTATGTAGAGGTGAAGAACGTGCATTTCATGCGCGAAAGGGGTCTGGCCGAATTCCCCGATACCGCCACCAAACGCGGTGCCAAGCACCTGGAGGAGTTGGGTGACGCAGCGGAAGCCGGTTACCGCTCGGTGATGCTCTATCTCATTCAGCGCGACGATTGCGAGCGGATGCGCATCTGCGATGATCTCGATCCCGTCTACGCGCTGGCGTTTCAGCGGGCAATGGCGCGTGGTGTCGAGGCCTATGCGGTGAAATGCGCGGTCTCCCCGACACAAATTTCGGTCAGCGGAACGGTTAAGATGGACGAATGGCGTCCCGCTGTTTTATGAACAGGGACGTAAAGAGACAGAAAGCACCAAGATGGTTACCTATATCGACGCAGCCTCCGCCCCCCTCAAGAATACCGGCGTCATCCGCCTTTATACGCCTGAGGATTTCGACGGGATGCGCAAGGCGTGCCAGCTGACGGCGCGTTGCCTCGATGAACTGGCAGCGATCGTCAAGCCCGGCGTGACGACTGACGCCATCGACCGTTTCGTCTTCGAATTCGGTGCCGACCATGGCGCGCTGCCGGCGACGCTGAATTATCGCGGTTATACGAAATCCGTCTGCACCTCGATCAACCATGTGGTCTGCCACGGCATTCCGGATGAAAAGCCCCTGCGCGACGGCGATATCGTCAATATCGACGTGACCTATGTGCTTGACGGCTGGCATGGCGATTCGAGCCGCATGTATCCGGTCGGCCAGATCAAGCGCGCCGCCGAGCGCTTGATGGAAGTAACCTATGAATGCCTGATGCGCGGCATCGCAGCGGTCAAGCCCGGTGCGCGCACCGGTGCAATCGGCGCGGCAATCCAGGCCTATGCGGAGGCCGAGCGCTGCTCGGTGGTGCGTGATTTCTGCGGCCATGGCGTCGGACGCCTGTTCCACGACACGCCGAACATCCTGCATTACGGCCAGCCGGAGGAAGGGCCGGAAATTCGCGAGGGCATGATCTTCACCATCGAGCCGATGATCAATCTTGGCAAGCCGCATGTGAAGGTGCTCTCGGATGGCTGGACCGCGGTGACGCGTGACCGTTCTCTCTCCGCGCAATATGAACATGCCGTCGGCGTCACAGCCACCGGCTGCGAAATCTTCACGCTGTCACCGGGCGGCTTTGATCGCCCGGGCCTGCCGCCACTCGCATAAGGCCAGACCGCCTATGGCAAAACGCCCTGCCCCGCCTCCCGCCGATCTTTCCCCGACGTCAGGCTTTGAGGCGGGCGAAGGCGACCTGTTCGATGCGGTGGATGAGCGAGGCTTTTTTGCCGAACCGCGAAACGCTCCGAAAAAACCCACCGTCGCCATTGCCGAACAGGAAGCGGAGACCGCGCATTATCACGGCCATCGAGACCGGTTGCGGGCACGTTACCGCGATGGCGGCGACGCCGCGCTTGCCGACTATGAATTGCTGGAACTCCTGCTGTTCCGGCTGATCCCGAGGCGCGATACCAAACCGATCGCCAAGGCGCTGATTGCCCGTTTCGGAACGCTCGGCGGTGTTCTCGGCGCGCCTTTGCCACTGTTGCAGGAGGTGAAGGGCGTCGGCGAGGCCGTGGCGCTCGATCTCAAACTCGTTGCGTCCGTTTCCCAGCGGATGCTGAAAAGCGAAATCCGCAACAAGCAGGTTCTCGGCTCCTGGTCATCGGTCATTGATTATTGTCATGCAGCCATGGCCCATGAAACGCGCGAACAGTTCCGCATCCTCTTCCTCGACAAGCGCAATGTCCTGATCGCCGACGAGGTACAGGGTCAGGGAACCGTGGACCACACGCCGGTCTACCCGCGTGAAGTGGTGCGCCGCGCCCTTGAACTATCATCTACGGCCTTGATTCTAATCCACAATCACCCGAGTGGAGACCCCACCCCCTCGCGGGCGGATATCGAGATGACCAAAACCATCATCGATACGGCCAAGCCGCTCGGCATCACCGTCCACGACCACATCATCATCGGCAAGGATGGCCATGCCAGCTTCAAAGGGCTTCGGCTTATTTGAAAATCAACGGGTACTGACGCGAAGGCTTTAACGTGCATGCAACCCATAAGGGCGGCATCAACAAAAAATTAACACCTATAAATTAGCATTTCCGAAAATAATAAAACAAGGCATCGAACCTTGGTGTCTTGAGGAACGGGGGTGCTTTATGCGTAATGCAGTGCGTTTCCTTCGCGATCGGTCCGGCTCGAATGCTGTCGAGTTCGCCATCGTCGCGCCGATCTTCTTTCTCGTCCTTCTCACCATGATCGCCTACGGCATCTACCTGATGGCGGCCTATTCGGTGCAACAGATCGCCGCAGATGCGGCGAGAACGGCGGTTGCCGGCCTCAATACAACCGAGCGCCAGCAGCTTGCCCGGGATTTCGTCACCAAAAGCGATCTCAGTTACGCTTTCATGGACAAGGCCCGTTTCACCGTCGATGTCGCCACAGATCCCGCCAATGCCAACCAGTTCACGGTCAAGGTCGAATATGACGCCCGCGATCTGCCGATCTGGAGCCTCTACAGCTACACCATGCCAGAGCCGGTCATCCGGCGTTTTTCCACCATCCGGATCGGAGGAGCATGACATGCGGACTATCCCTTCCCTGCTCCCCGCTTTCCTGAAGGATCGGGCCGGCAACATTGCCATCTCGGCCGGGCTTACCGCGCCGCTTTTCATCGGCGTCCTGGCGCTTGGCGTCGACTACGGTTATCTGACCCTGCAGAAACGGCAGTTGCAGCAGACCGCCGATCTCGCAGCCATATCGGCGGCGGCCAATGCCGCTGATCCGGAAAAGGCGGTTCAGCAATATTTCGCCCTCAACGGCATGGATCTCGGCGTCAAGACGCCGCAGGGCCTGCTTACTCCAAACGGTCTTCAACCCTTCGATCCCGCAAACGAATTTGCAAGCAGCAACGGTTACGCCGAGGTCATCAAGGGCCATTATGAGCCGGATGCAACCATTCCTGTCGGCGCACGGTTCGTGGACAACGCCCTTCCCACCAATGCGGTGAAAGTGAACATCGTCGAAAAGGGCCAGATATTCTTCGCCGCCGCCTTCACCACCCCGCCAAAGATCTCTGCGGTCGGAACGGCCTCGTCCCAGAAGATCGCGGCATTTTCGGTGGGTTCACGACTGGCAAGTCTCGATGAAGGCATTTTGAACAGCCTGCTCGGCGGCCTGCTTGGCACCACGGTTTCGCTCAAACTCATGGATTACCAGGGGCTGGTTGCCGCCGATGTCAACGCGCTGCATGTCGTCGAGGCGCTTGCCATCGATCTCAAGCTCACCGCCGGCACCTACAAGGATGTTTTGAAGACGGAAATCACCTACGGTCAGTTCCTCAATGCGTTGACCAAAACCACCGGCCTGCAGCCGGCTGTCACCAACATTCTGAAGACACTGGAAAAAACCGCCAACAAGAGCAACATCAAGCTCAAGCTGGAAGAAATCCTCAATCTCGGACCTTTCTCGGACAAGCTGATCGGTAGCGGTGAAAACCTCAAGGTCACCGCCGGTGTCTTCGATCTCCTCAATGCCGCAGCCGTTGCCGGCAATGGCGGCAATCAGCTGGCGCTCAATCTCAACGCCAATGTTCTCGGTCTCGCCTCCGTCAAGGCAACGCTTGCCATCGGTGAGCCGCCGGTCGAAACCCCGTCGCTCGCCGTTGGTGGTCAGGGCACCATCGTCCGCACCGCACAGACCCGGCTGGCCGTCAGTGTCGTGGTGGACGGGCTTCAGGCCATTGCCGGCCTCAAGGTCAATATCCCGCTTTATGTGGAAGTCGCCCATGCCGAAGCACGGCTTGCCGATATTCGCTGCACGGGCGGCGGACAGGGAACAGTCGATGTAGAGGTCGTTCCCGGCGTCGCGGAAATTGCGCTCGGCAATGTCGATACCTCAGCTTTTGCCAATTTCGGCAAGGACCCGCGTGTCACCAAGGCGGCAATCGTCGATTCAGCGCTGCTTGCCATCAATGGCAGTGCCCTCATCAATGCCACCAACATGACGAAAACCAAGCTGACCTTCACGCAGTCGGATATCACCCAAGCCAAGATCAAGAGCGTATCCACCAAGGACACCGTCACCACTCTTGTCAGCTCGCTGCTGAAGAACCTCAATCTGGATATCAGGCTGCTCTTCCTCAACCTTGATCTGGGAGGTCTCGCGGGCATTCAGGCAGCGCTTGCCAACACCCTTGCGGTGGTTACCGCTCCGGTCGATCAGCTGCTCTACAACGTGCTTCTGGTTCTCGGCGTCAAGATCGGCGAAGCCGATGTGCGCGTCACCGATGTGCGCTGCCAGCAGCCGGCGCTGGTGCAATAACCCCGAAGATAGACACAAAAAAGCCGCCGGGAAATATCCCGGCGGCTTTTCATTTGATCGCTCTTTGTATCAGGCGTTGGCAATCGCCAGACGCTTCTCGTCCCGGCCGCTCTTCATGCGCTCGGAGAGAAGGAACGCCAGCTCCAGTGCCTGATCGGCGTTGAGGCGCGGATCGCAATGGGTGTGGTAACGGTCCGACAGCGAATCCGCCGTCACGGCGCGCGCGCCACCCGTGCATTCCGTCACGTCCTTGCCGGTCATCTCAATGTGGATGCCGCCCGGATGCGTGCCTTCGGCGCGGTGGATCTGGAAGAAGCTTTCGACTTCCGACAGGATGCGCTCGAACGGACGCGTCTTGTAGTGGTTGAGCGTGATCGTGTTGCCATGCATCGGGTCGCAAGACCAGACGACCTTGCGGCCTTCCTTCTCGACGGCGCGAATGAGCTTCGGCAGGCTGTCCGCCACCTTGTCATGGCCGAAACGGCAAATCAGCGTCAGGCGACCGGCCTCGTTTGCCGGGTTCAGCGCATCGATCAGCTCGATCAGATTGTCAGGCGTCAGCGACGGACCGCATTTCAGACCAATCGGGTTCTTGATGCCACGGAAATATTCCACATGCGCATGGTCGAGCTGACGCGTGCGGTCGCCGATCCAGATCATGTGGCCTGATGTCGCGTACCAGTCACCGGAGGTCGAATCGATGCGGGTCAGCGCCTCTTCGTAGCCAAGCAGCAGGGCTTCGTGGCTGGTGAAGAAGTCGGTTTCGCGCAGGCTCGGATTATTGTCCGCGCTGATGCCGATCGCCTTCATGAAGTCCATGGTTTCGGAAATCCGGTCGGCCAGCTTGCGGTAACGGTCCGCCTGCGGGCTGTCCTTGATGAAGCCGAGCATCCACTGGTGAACGTTTTCAAGGTTGGCGTAACCACCCATCGCGAAAGCGCGCAGCAGGTTCAGCGTCGCGGCCGACTGGCGGTAGGCGTCGAGCTGGCGCTCCGGGCTCGGTATGCGCGAACCTTCGTTGAATTCGATACCGTTGATGATGTCACCGCGGTAGGACGGCAGCGTCACGCCATCGAGCACTTCCACGTTGGAAGAGCGCGGCTTGGCGAACTGGCCGGCAATACGCCCCACCTTCACGACAGGCAGCTGCGCGCCATAGGTGAGCACAACGGCCATCTGCAGGAAAGCGCGGAAGAAGTCGCGGATATTGTCCGCGCCATGCTCGAGGAAGCTTTCGGCGCAATCGCCGCCCTGCAGCAGGAAGGCGTTGCCTTCAGCCACATTGGCGAGCTGTTTCTTCAGGCGGCGGGCCTCACCGGCAAAAACCAGCGGCGGATAGGTCGCAAGTGTGGCTTCCGTTGCAGCAAGCGCTGCTGCGTCAGGATATTCGGGAACCTGCTGGATCGGTTTCTGCCGCCAACTGCCGGGTGTCCAATTCTGTGCCATGTTCTTACCCTTTTTTCGCCCGCGCGACTGTCGCGCGACCGCCTCGAAAAATTGAGCGGCTTATAGCTCCAAGCATCGGCTTTGCATAGCCGATGTCAGGGCTATCGGGCTCAATCTGCCCCTTTTGGGCACTCCAGATGCACAAAAGTCAATTCAAACGATTTAACCGACCCGCCGCCATCCAGAAAACATCCGTTTTCGAAGGGCGGCGGGCGAATTCGGACAGCGATCATATCACGCTTGCATCAGCGCTACACGCGCTCGCCATTCACCACGCGGTAGCTCGGCGAATACATCGTCACCAGCTCTTCAGCGGCCGTCGGATGAACCGCCATGGTGCGGTCGAAATCATCCTTGGTGCAGCCGGCTTTCAGCGTGATGCCGAGAAGCTGCGCCATCTCACCCGCTTCGTGGCCGAGAATATGCACGCCAACGACCTTGCGGTCGGCGGCATTGACGATCAGCTTCATGATCGTCTTTTCCTGGCGGCCGGAAAGCGTTGCCTTCATCGGCCGGAACTGGGCGCGATAGACTTCCAGCTCCGGATATTTCCTGCCCGCTTCCTCTTCCGAAAGACCGACGGTGCCGATTTCCGGCTGCGAGAACACCGCCGTTGCAATCAGCTCGTGATCCGGCTTGGTCGGGTTGTTCTTGTATTCGGTCTCGATGAAGCACATGGCCTCGTGGATCGCCACCGGCGTCAGCTGTACCCGGTCGGTGACGTCGCCCAGCGCGAAAATGCTCGGCACGTTGGTGCGCGAATAATCATCAACGATGATCGCGCCGCGCGCATCCAGCTTCACACCGGCATTTTCCAGACCCAGACCCTTGGTATTCGGATCACGGCCGAGCGCCAGCATGACCAGGCCGACATGCAGTGAGCTGCCCTGCTTGGTGCGCGCCACGAAACCATCGGCACCATCCTTGCTGACTTCCTCGATGATATCTTCGAGAATGATGCGGATGCCCTTGGCCTCCATCGCCTCATGCAGGCCCTTGCGCATGTCGTGATCGAAACGCGAGAGGATTTCCTTGCCGCGATAGATCAGCGTCGTTTCAACACCGAGACCGTGGAAGATATTGGCGAATTCAACAGCGATGTAACCGCCGCCGGCGATCAGGATCGATTTCGGCAATTCTTCCAGATTAAATGCTTCGTTGGACGAGATCGTCAGCTCGTGGCCGGGCAACGCCCTGTGCTCGTTCGGCGTGCCGCCGACGGCAATAACGATACGCTCTGCCGTGAAGGTCTCACCGGTTTTTGTCAGCTTCACGGTATGGGTATCGACCAGTTCGGCGCGGCTGTCGAAAATATCGGCCTTGGCGTTTTCCAGCCCCTTGCGATACAGCCCCTCGAGACGGGTAATTTCCTTGTCCTTCGCCGCGATCAGCTTTTTCCAGTCGAAGCTGCGCTCACCAACGCTCCAGCCGAAACCTTCGGCGTCCTCGAAATGTTCGGGGAATTGCGAGGCGTAGACGAACAGCTTCTTCGGCACGCAGCCGCGGATGACGCAGGTGCCACCATAACGGTATTCTTCAGCAATCCCCACGCGCTTGCCGAGCGAGGCCGCCACGCGGCCGCTTCTCACGCCGCCCGAGCCGCCACCGATGACGAAAAGATCGTAGTCATAAGCTGTCATAGTCAAAACCCCTGATCAAAACCACGCCATCAGCCCTCAAGGCGAATGGTGGCGTCTTCACGGCACATATAGGTGCTGCGACGCACAAATGAAAAGCCCGGTCTTGCGACCGGGCTTTGAATATTTCTGAATTGTCTGTTCATTCAATCAGGGCTTGGGAGCAGCCGGAGCGCCGCCCGTGGCGTTCTGGTCGGCCGGAAGCGGCTTCAGATCAGCGCCGGCAACCTTCTGCAGTTCAGACATGCTGGACGCGTTGAGATCGCGGTTGATGCCGGCAGCCCAGATATCGGCGGCCTTCATCAGTTCGCGCGTGGCGATAGGGCCATCCTTCAGAAGCTTCTTGCCCGCTTCGCTGCTGTAGAAGGCGGAAATGGCGTTCAGCTCTTCAACGCTGAAGGCGCGCGCATAGGTGAGTGCAGCCTCGCGTTCCAGATCGGCGCGGCGCGGCGCAAGCTCGAGAGCCTTGGCATCGACGGTCTCGGTGATGGCGTCTTCGACGTTCGGCGAGGCCTGAATGAGTTCGGCCTTCAGACGCTCGGCCAGTCCAGGCAGAATGTCGTCAAAACGGTCGGTAACGCCAAGAGAGGCGATTGCCTGCCGTGCGGCAGCAACATGCGCTTCCGAAATTTCCTGAGCGCGTACGGCAGTACCGAACACAACGCCGGAAATGAGGATCGAAGCAGCGGCAGCTTTGCCCAGTCCCGCTAGTTTGATCATGAAAATCTCGCTCCTGTTATACTGCCTGCATCACGCGGGCGCCTTCAGGACCCGCGATAATGGCAAGCGATGCCAAATTTATGAAAAGTCCGTGCTCGACGACACCGGGAATCGTGTTCAGCTCGCGTGCTAGCGCTTCTGCATCAGGAATACGGCCAAAAGATGCGTCGAGGATAAGGTGTCCGCCATCCGTCATGAAGGCGCCGTCGCCGGATGAACGCATTGTCAATGCGCCCGAAAGACCGGATCGAGCCGCCAGCTTTTCAATGGCGATGCGTGTCGCCACCTGGCCGAACGGGTTGATTTCGATGGGAAGCGGAAAGGCGCCCAGCGTCTCGACGACCTTGCTCTGGTCGGCAATGACGATCACGCGGGCAGATGCTGCCGCAACGATCTTTTCGCGCAGAAGAGCACCACCGCCGCCCTTGACGAGGCGCAGCGCATGATCGACTTCGTCAGCGCCGTCGATGGTCAAATCCAGTTCCGGCAATTCATCGAGAGATTTCAGTGGCACGCCAAGCTCGACGCAGAGACGCGCGGTGCGCTCGGATGTCGGAACACCCTCGACTTTCAGGCCGGCAGCGACCTTCTCGGCCAGAAGCCTGACGAATTCCTCGGCCGTCGAACCCGTGCCGATACCAAGCCTCATCCCGTCTTGCACGTGGGACAATGCGGCCTCGGCGGCCTTGATCTTCATCTGGCGGGCATCCATGTGCCTGAAACTCCGGTAGCTTTGTCGTCGCCGTGCTGTTTACACGGGTCGAAAGCCAAACGAAAGCCTTTTTCAAGCCAACGAACAGAACGTTGTGACGCGGTTGCAAAGACAGGCCCGTTTGCCTAGGCTTGGCGCGAATGAAAGCACCGACACCTCGACACCCGCATTCTCCAAGAGGCCCGTTCCCGTGACATCCCGCCCGCTCTCTCCGCTTGCCATTTTCGATCTCGACGGCACGCTCGTCGATACCGCCGCCGACCTGGTCTCGAGCCTCAACCACACCATCGCCGTTGCCGGCCTTGCGCCCGTCACCTATGACGACCTGACCCACCTTGTCGGCCAGGGTGCGCGGGTGATGATCAAGCGGGCTTTCGCATTGCGCCAGACGGAACTGCCGGAAGCCGAGATCGATCCGCTCTATGAGCGTTTCATCACCCATTACCGCGCCGAAATGCCGGGTGAAAGCCGCCCCTATCCCGGCATCGTCAACACGCTGGATGCGCTCTCGGAAGCCGGTATCACGCTTGCCGTCTGCACCAACAAGACTGAAATCCTCGCTGTGCCGCTGCTCGAAAAACTGGGGCTGACGCGATATTTCGCGGCCATCACCTGCGGCGATACCTTCGCCTTCCGCAAACCGGATGCCCGCCATATTCTCGGCACCATCGAAAAGGCCGGCGGCGATAGCAGACGCTCGATCATGGTCGGCGACAGCATCAACGATATTCTCGCCGCAAAGAACGCCGGCGTACCGTCGATCGGCGTGACCTTCGGTTACACGGATGTGCCGATGGCCGAGCTGGAACCTGACGTCGTGATCGATGATTTTGCAGCACTGACGCCCGATCTGGTGGGCCGGTTGCTGACCGGACGCGACGCGGCGGCGTAAACCGCCGTGATATCCGCAGCTTCGCCATGGTCGATCACAAATTCTTCTTTCCCCGCACCGCCGTCAGCATCATCGCCATTGGCGATACCGGCGAAGCCCTGCTTCTGAGAGCGGTGCTGGAAAGCCTTGGCGCATCGGTCCGGCTGCATCTTCCCGGCACTCCGGAAGATATTCTGGTGTGCCTGAAACAACCCGACAACCCGCCGCCCTATCTCATCATCAGCGGCCATGGCGATGAAAACGGGCTTGTGGTCGGCGAATTCGACCCTGAAGTGACCCGGATGGAGTTGCTGGACACCAGCATGCCCGCCGAAGCGTTCCTCGGAACCGTCGATCTGCGCGAGACCGTGGTTTTCAGCACGGCCTGCTGCACGGGCTCCGGGGCTTTCGCCAAAGCCTTTATCGAGGGCGGTGCAAAAGCCTATGTGGCGTCATCAGGTTATCCAGACGGTGCCGCGACACCGCTGTTCGTGCATTTGTTGTTTTATGAACTGCTCGTCCGCAAATCGCCGCCGGAAGAAGCGCTGAGGCTCGCCAGCCTGCTTGATAGCGATGACGAACTGGCGTTCGAACTCTTCAAGCCACAAACCCCGGAACCATAAGCGGGCGAAACAAAAAAAGCGCCGTTTCCGGCGCTTTTCTCTCAATGCGATTTATCAGATCGACGCGGCCCGCGCCTTTGTCGTCACGGCAAACGCCTTCTGCACATAGCTGTCACGATCATAGACGTCATCGAAGAACTGCACCTTGCCGTCCTTGTCCGGCCAGGCGGTGAAATAGGCGACATAGACCGGGATTTTCACCGGCACCTGCACGGCGCGGTTCTTGCCCGAAGCAATCTGCTCGCCCACCTTGTCGACGCTGGTGCCGAGAACCGCAGCCGCCATGCGGCGCGGATCGACCAGACGGATACAGCCATGGCTCAGCGCCCGCATGTCGCGGTTGAAGAAGCTCTTGGCCGGTGTGTCATGCATGTAGATCGCATGCGCATTGGGGAACAGGATTTTCAGGTCGCCCAGCGCATTGTCGCTGCTCGGCGGCTGGCGCACGGAAACGGCGTTGGTCGAGCCATACCAGTTGACGCTGGTGGAGGAGACCGCGCGGCCGCCCACCTGCACTTCATAACCCAGCCGGTCGAGATAGGAGGGATCGCGGCGCAGCTTCGGCAGCATCTCGTTGACGATGATCGACTGCGGCACGCCCCAATAGGGATTGAACTCGACAGTCTGGATTTCGTCCTGGAAGAAATAGGTCTGGTTGGCCTTGGAGCCGACGACCACCTTCATGCCGAACTGTTCCACGCCATCATTGTGGTAATAGGCCATGAAAGCCGGCTGGTTGATAAGGACGTAACGCTGGCCGAGATCGGCCGGCAGCCAGCGGATCTGCTCCATGGCCACCTGCACCTTGGCGATTTTCGCCTCGTTGCTTTCGCCAACCATGGCGCGAACAGTGGCGCGGCCGATGACGCCATCCGGCTTGAGGCCGTTTTCGCTCTGGAACGCCTTCACCAGATCGACGAGGTCAGGCGTATAGTCCTGCGTCTGCTGGTAGCCCGAAATGATCGCCGCATGTTCGGCCTTGAAGGCCGGCGAAGCGCGATGTTCGATCGCCTTGACCACATTGGCCATGTCGGCGCTGCTATTGCCGGGCTTCAGCACCAGATCGGCGGGAACACGGACGGTATGAGCCGCATCGCCCTCACCGCGCAGGCGGGCCAGGTCAGCCTTCAGCGCCTGATATTCGGCACTCGATGGTTCGCGGCTGCGCAGATAGGCAGCAACATCGGGGCTGAGGCCAGCAAGCTTCAGCACCGGCGCGAGGTTTACCGTCTTGCGCTTGAAATCATGGTAACCGGAGAGCCGGTTCGGATCGACACGGCCGCGGGTCGTATCCTGCACATAGGCCAGAACCTTGGCAGACAGCGCCAGTTCGAACCGCATCTGCGCCCGCTGATAGGCGTCGGAGGTCGATGCCGATGCCGTTTCCACCGGTGTACCGGTTGCCGTCGTGCCCGTGGCATTGCTGCTGATGCTGGCGGTCACATCCTTTGCCGGTGCGGAAATGCTGTAATCGGCCGGATCGAGACCGCTTTCGCCAACCGTCTCGAAGAAGGCGATGACGGCGTTGGCACGCTCGGTCAACTCGCCGCCGGAAACCCACAGCGTCTTGCCGCCGGCGCCGTAATAGGCTTCCAGTGCCTTGGCGATTTCAGGCGTGGCGCTGAACTTCAGATTGGCGAGATCGTCACTGAAATTGGCCGTGTTCACGGCGCGGGCGGTATCTGCCTTGTAGTCGTAATAACGCGGGCCGGAAACGCGCGGCAGGGGCTCGGGATCGGAAGCATCGGCGCTCGGTCCTGAAACCGACGGCGAGGTGACGATACCGGCTGGCGGCAACTCACCACGGTCACGCGCAACCTTGCCCGGGCCGCCGCGCAGAAGGTCCATCAGCGTTACCGCAGCGGCGCTGCCGGGAAGAGCGGTGGAAACGGAAAGACCGAGAACCAGCACCAGCGCTGCCGATGTTTTTCCAGATGTGACTTGCAATTTGATCCTCGTAGCACCCAGCACCGCCAGAAAAACGGCGGGCATCAGTTTCATGCCTGTCTAGCCGATCAACGGCCCGTTGAAAAGAAACGCCCAAAGTTCACAACCGTGCCGAAATGAACCTTATGATACAGCCAAAGCCATAAAAACGTAATTTCCAGAATTGGCGAGAATGGTTAAATTTCTATTTATTTCATTCACTTTGCCGTGGCTCCCAGCACCACCCACATGCCACCGAAAGCCCGGTTTTCCGGTCATTTCGCGACGTAGTAAAAATGCCACGCCGGTTCGTTTTTCACCCCGGCCCTGCGCTCGTGTCGAAATCGCCCTAACGCGGCGGGAAATATCTGCCTCTGCCGCATTGCAGCGCTTTCATTGCCGGCGCGATGATTCTATATATCGGCCGCGCAAGGCGGGCGAAGGCGCCGTTTTGGCGGAGGAACACGAGTAAAAAGGCAAGATTGATGACAGCCACACGGACGGAAACCGATACATTTGGACCCATTGAAGTTCAGGCCGATCGCTATTGGGGCGCGCAGGCGCAGCGCTCGCTCGGCAACTTCAAGATCGGCTGGGAAAAGCAGCCCGCCTCTGTCGTTCGTGCGCTGGGCATCGTCAAGCAGGCTGCCGCCCGTGCCAACATGGCGCTGGCGGGTCTCGACCCCAAGGTCGGCGACGCCATCATTGCCGCCGCACAGGAAGTCATCGACGGCAAGCTGACCGAGCATTTCCCGCTCGTCGTCTGGCAGACCGGCTCCGGCACCCAGTCCAACATGAATGCCAATGAGGTGATTTCCAACCGCGCAATCGAAATGCTCGGCGGCGAAATGGGCACCAAGAAGCCCGTCCACCCCAATGACCACGTCAATATGAGCCAGTCCTCGAACGACACCTACCCGACGGCGATGCACATCGCCTGCGTGGAAGAGATCGTTCACCACCTGCTGCCCGCCCTCAAGCACCTGCACAAGGCGCTGGAAGCCAAGGTCAAGCAGTTCGAGAAGATCATCAAGATCGGCCGTACCCACACGCAGGATGCGACCCCGCTGACGCTCGGGCAGGAATTCTCCGGCTATGCCGCGCAGGTCGCCTCCGCCATCGCCAACATTGAAACCACCCTGCCCGCGCTCTCCAAGCTCGCCCAGGGCGGCACGGCCGTCGGCACGGGCCTCAACGCTCCCATCGGTTTTGCCGAAAAGGTTGCCGACGAGATTTCCAAGATCACCGGCCTTTCCTTCGTCACCGCGCCGAACAAGTTCGAAGCGCTCGCCTCGCATGATTCCATGGTCTTCTCGCATGGCGCGATCAATGCGGCTGCCGCAGCGTTGTTCAAGATCGCCAACGACATCCGCTTCCTCGGTTCAGGCCCGCGCGCCGGTCTCGGTGAATTGTCGCTGCCGGAAAACGAGCCCGGCTCGTCGATCATGCCGGGCAAGGTCAACCCCACCCAGTCGGAAGCACTGACCCAGGTCTGCGCCCACATCTTCGGCAACAATGCAGCGCTCTCCTTTGCCGGTTCGCAGGGCCACTTCGAGCTCAACGTCTATAACCCGATGATGGCCTACAACTTCCTGCAGTCGGTCCAGCTTCTGGGCGACGCCGCCGTCTCCTTCACCGACAATTGCGTCGTCGGCATCGAGGCCCGCGAAGACAATATCAGAAAGGGCGTCGAAAACTCGCTGATGCTGGTGACGGCGCTGAACGGCAAGCTTGGCTACGACATCTGCGCCAAGATCGCCAAGACCGCGCACAAGAACGGCACAACGCTGCGCGAAGAAACCGTTGGTGGCGGATACCTCACCAACGAGGAATTCGACCAGTTTGTACGCCCGGAAAACATGATCGGCCCGAAATAAGCCGGTCACATGCAACGGACATGAAAACGGGCCTTCGGGTCCGTTTTTGTTTGTTCGATTGACACGCCGCAGGCCGGCCGTGACATCGCTGGCGCGAACCGGAATATCCGGTTGCCTCCATATTGTCCTGTTGGTTTTTTATATCGGCCTCTTACACTGCAATTCCGGGGGAATACCGGATCCAAATTCGCGATGAGGATGACGCCATGATCTGCCGCCGCAGTCTGCTTCTTGCGGGCGCATTCCTCGCAACGGCGATGAAAGTCCCCAACCTGTTTGCTGAGAACAATCGATCTCGCATTGCCCTCTGGCCCGGCCTGTCTCCCGGTGGCGGCGGCCCTGACGGCCCTGCGGAAATCAGCAAAAAAGGCGCCGTCACCAATATCGCCATACCAAGCCTTGAGATATTTGCCCCTGACACGCCCAATGGGGCCGCGATGATCATAGCCGGTGGTGGCGGATATAAACGCATAGAGGAAGGCAAGGAATCCTATCCCGCCGCACGCTGGCTCGCGGCCAGAGGCATTTACGCTTTTGTCCTCAGCTACCGCCTGCCAATTGAAGCATGGGCCGCCGGGCCGCTCGCACCGCTCCAGGATGCGCAGCGCGCATTTCGTCTGGTGCGTGCACGCGCCCCGGAATGGCAGATCGATCCCCACAGGGTCGGCGCGCTCGGCTTCTCTGCTGGCGGGCACTTGATGGGGCTCGCGGCCGCCCGTTCGGCGTTCACGTCTTACGAAGGCGTCGATGACATCGACAGGCAATCAGCCCGGCCGGATGTCGCAGCGCTGATCTATCCGGTCATTACGCTTGCAGCTCCCTATGACCACACATCAACCCGCAGATCGCTCGTCGGCAGGCACCCGGCAGATGAAGCAACGCGGCAATGGTCGGTGGAAAGTCACGTGAGCAAAGACTGCCCTCCGGTCTTCCTCACACAGGCGGATGATGACCGGATTTCCAATCCCGCCAACAGCCGTATCATGCAAGAGGCCTGTGAAAAGGCTGGTGTGGATGTTGAACTTCATCCAATAGCGTCAGGCGGCCACGGCTTTGGCATGGGTAAGGCCGGCACCCCAACGGAAAAGTGGCCAAGCTGGTACGAGGCGTGGCTGCGGAGACAGAACTTTCTGGCATGAGGCAGCCCGGCGATCCACCGCACCGTGCATCTTCGGACTAGTTGTACCCTCTCCTCCGTCACCCTCGGGTCAAGCCCGAGGATGACGGAGCAAGACGCATCGTCGAAACTTTGGCGGCGAGTGCGTGCACAAAAAAAAGGGCCGCTGTCGCGACCCTTTTCATATTCTTCAAACCATCAAACCAGCCGGCTCTGCTCCACCGCCGCTTCAACGAAGCTGGCGAAAAGCGGATGCGGGTCGAGCGGGCGGCTCTTCAGTTCAGGGTGATACTGAACACCAATGAACCACGGGTGGTCAGGATATTCCACCGTTTCCGGCAGCACACCATCCGGAGACATGCCCGAGAAGACGAGGCCGCATTCTTCCAGCCGATCCTTGTAGTCCACATTCACCTCGTAGCGGTGACGGTGGCGCTCGGAAATATCCGTGGTGCCGTAGATATCGGCGATCTTGGTGTCTTTCTTCAGCGCCGCCTTGTAGGCGCCGAGACGCATCGTACCGCCGAGATCGCCCTTGGAGGAACGCTTCTCCAGCTCGTTGCCCTTCACCCATTCGGTCATCAGGCCAACAACAGGCTCGGACGTCGGACCAAATTCGGTCGAAGAGGCATTTTCGATGCCGGCGAGATGACGGGCCGCTTCCACGACCGCCATCTGCATGCCGAAGCAGATGCCGAAATAGGGCACGTTGCGCTCACGCGCGAACTGCGCCGCCATGATCTTGCCTTCCGAACCGCGCTCGCCGAAGCCGCCGGGCACCAGAATGCCGTTGACCTTTTCGAGATAGGGCGTCGGATCTTCCTTTTCGAAGACCTCCGACTCGATCCATTCCAGCTTGACCTTGACGCGGTTGGCAAAACCGCCGTGATGCAGCGCCTCGATCAGCGACTTATAGGCATCCTTGAGGCCGGTATATTTGCCGACGATCGCAATCGTGACCTCGCCTTCCGGCGTGCGGATACGGTTGCAAACCTCTTCCCACTGTTCCAGACGCGGCTTCGGCGCCGGCTCGATGCCGAACGCGGCCAGCACTTCCGAATCGAGGCCTTCCTTGTGGTAGGCAATCGGAACGTCATAGATATTCGCCACATCCAGCGCCTGGATGACGGCGGAAGGACGCACGTTGCAGAACAGCGAAAGCTTGCGGCGTTCGGCTTCCGGAATTTCCCGGTCGGCGCGCACCAGCAGGATGTCGGGATGAATGCCGAGCGCCTGCAGTTCCTTGACGGAATGCTGGGTCGGCTTGGTCTTCAATTCGCCAGCCGCCGGAATATAGGGCATCAGTGTCAGGTGAAGATAGATCGCCGTGCCGCGCGGCAGGTCGTTGCCGAGCTGACGGATCGCTTCCATGAACGGCATCGCCTCGATGTCACCCACCGTGCCGCCGATCTCGCAGATGACGAAGTCGTAATCGTCATTGCCTTCGATCACGAAATCCTTGATCTCGTTGGTGACATGCGGAATGACCTGAACCGTTGCGCCGAGATAATCGCCGCGCCGTTCCTTGTCGATGATGTTCTTGTAGATGCGACCGGTGGTGATGTTGTCGGTCTTGGTGGCCGAACGCCCGGTAAAGCGTTCATAGTGGCCAAGGTCGAGGTCCGTCTCGGCACCGTCATCCGTCACGAACACTTCGCCGTGCTGTGTCGGGCTCATGGTGCCGGGATCAACGTTCAGATAGGGGTCGAGTTTGCGAAGCCGCACCCGATAACCACGGGATTGCAGCAAAGCTCCGAGTGCCGCAGCTGCGATGCCCTTACCGAGAGAGGAGACCACGCCGCCTGTGATGAATACATATCGCGCCATGGGATTCACCGGATACCTTTTTACCTCTGATTCCGCCAGCCCAAATTTCATGCTGTTACAAATTCGCTGTTGACGAATGTGTAATTCAACTGGCCGGAATACGAACAAAAGAAAACCGGCAGGCTTTTGGCCTGCCGGAGCGTTAAATCAGAACCGGGCTTATTGACCGGTCGGAACTGCGTTCGGATCGGCGGGCTGCGCCGGTGCCGGAGCGGCCGTACCGGAAGCGGCCGGAGCCGTCTGTGCGGGTGCGGCTGCGCCACTATTGGTCGGAACGCCATTTCCAGCCGGAGCCGGTGTTGCGGGCGTCGTTGCCGGGCCGAGCGTGTCGAGAATGCCGTTGCCCTGGCCCTGTGTGGCCGGAATACGGTTCAGGATGTCGGTCGGGCGCGATTCGTAGCGGGTCATAAGACCAAGGCCGAGCGACGTCAGGAAGAACAGCGCGGCGAGAATCCCCGTCGTGCGGGTCAACGCATTGGCCGTTCCGCGCGCGGACATGAAGCCCGAACCGCCGCCGATACCGAGGCCGCCGCCTTCGGAACGCTGGATCAGGACCACGCCGACAAGCGCCAGCACGATCATGAGGTGAATAACAATCAAAACGGTCTGCATGACAATCCATTCCATGCCCCGCGCGGAGCACTACAAAGAAGGTTTCGCGGCTCTTTACATGAGGCGAAGGTTTATTCCAAGCCCCTTTCCAACCCCTGTGACAGGAAAGCTGGTCTCAGGCCGTCAGTTGCTCATATGCCGCATAGATGGAAAGGAAGTCCGAGGCTTTCAAGCTGGCGCCGCCGATCAGCGCGCCATCGACGTTCTCGACGCCCATCAGTTCCAGCGCATTGGCGGGTTTCACCGAACCGCCATAGAGAATGCGCATGGTCTTGCCGGCTTCACCGAAGCGCTTGACGAGCTCGTCGCGCATGAAGGCATGGGCCTCGCGCACGTCCTGCGTGGTGGGGGTGAGACCGGTGCCGATCGCCCAGACAGGCTCATAGGCGATGACCGTATTTTCAGCCGTCGCTTCATCCGGCAGCGAGCCAGCCAGCTGGCGCTTGAGAATATCGAGCGTCTGGCCAGCCTTGCGCTCATCCGCCGTCTCGCCAATGCAGACGATGGCGATGAGATCGGCCTGATGGGCGGCCACGGCCTTGGCACGCACCAGATGATCCGTCTCGGCGTGATCGGTGCGGCGCTCGGAATGGCCGACGATGACATGGGTGCCGAAGCAGTCGGCAATCATTTCGGCGGAAATATCGCCCGTATGTGCGCCGGATGCATTCTGATGGCAATCCTGTCCGCCGATCATCAGCGGGCTGTCATCGCACAGCGCCGTTGCCACATAAAGCAGCGTCGAGGGTGGGCAGATCAGCGCATCCACCTTCTCGGACAGTGCGCCCTTGACGCCCTCTGCCATGGCCTTGATCTGATCGAGCGAGGCACGCGTGCCGTTCATCTTCCAGTTTCCGGCAACAAGCGGTCGAACATTCGGCGTCATGCGTATCCCATTCCCTTTGTCTCGAGGCTGCCGCCTTTGGCAGCACCCCTTCCCTCAGCCGTCTCACGGCCCATAATCGCGACAGAAACACTGCCGGAAATCCCGGGATATTCCTTTAAACGGCCCCGGCGATAAATGGTACAAAAAAGCGGTCCGAAGGTTCAAAACGACGGCCAATTTCTGAAAATTCGCCACCGCTGACCCAAAACAGCGGCCTCAGCGACTTAAAATCCAGTTCAAAACCGCCCGCCAGTCGGTCATGCGCACCGGCGTTCCGTGGCTGCCGGTCTCGAACCGCGTAAACCGCGCCGGCTCCCCGGCCTTCAGCAATGCACGAAAGATCGTCGCTTGGCTGTCGGCCGAATAGACCTTGTCAGCACTGCCATGGGTGAACCAGACCGGTTTCTTCGCTTTGGCAAAGGCGCTTTTCGGAAAATCGGGATCGACCGCACCACCAAGGATCGCCATACCCTTGAGATTGGCGACCGCAAGCTTGTCGCGGCTGATGCCATAACAGATGAAACTGCCCATTGAGGCGCAGGTGAGCACGACAGGCTTTCCGCCCGACTTTTTGGCCGCATCGGCAATCAGCGCCGCAACATCGGCAACGCCGTTTTCATCGAAGGAGCGCACGCTCGGAACATAATAGGTTCCGCCATTGGCCACCGCGAGATTTTTCAGCCGATTGAAATTGCCGCCGAACGTATAGTCGTTCATGCCGAGCCGCCGGTCGCCGCCGCGTCCATGGATGAAGATGACCGTGAAGGCCTGCCCGCTTGCCGGCCCGACGCGGCCGACCTCAAGCGCCCTTCCCTCAACCGACACCGTTTCCAGCGCCTGCGCCTTCTTCGGCGTCATATCCACATATTGCCGCTTCACCCGCCGCTCCGGCACCTCGTCGCGGCCGTTGATGTCGCGCATCTCCTGATAATCGATGACTTCCGACGCGCCGCCATCTCCGGTGGAAAGCACCGTCTGGCTGGAAAACAGCTCGTCCTTGAAGGGGCGCAGCGGCCCATCGGCAGCGGAAGCAGCGCCCGGCATCACCGCAACAGTCAGGCAGAAAAGAGTACAAAACGTGAAATGAGCTGTGGACATGACTTGGTTAACCGTTCATTCGTGGCTGCGAGACTTGCCATCACAAAGGCGGCGGCGCAATCCTCCTGTTGCGAAACCCTGACATGGGTCTTGGCGTATGGCGCGCCGCGTTCGGCCACATGGCTTACACGTTTGGCGCTATAATCGCCTCATATACAAAATGATTCGCCTGGCGAAATTCTGACGACACTATTTTTGAACCTTGGACATGATGGACGACAGCAACGATCTCTTCTCCGGTCTTCCGGCGGCACAAAACAGCGAAACGGAAACGAACGAGGACGCGGGCAAACCCGTGAAGGCCCCGGCGACCGCAGCCGCGAATGTGAACGTGCAGCCGAAACCCGCAGCCGTTGCGGCCGTCACGCCGCCTGCCCCGCCCGCGCCAGTGTCTCCTTCCGGTGACGACTACGGCGCCTCCTCGATCCGCGTGCTCGAAGGGCTGGAGCCGGTGCGCATGCGTCCCGGCATGTATATTGGCGGCACCGATGAAAAGGCGCTGCACCACCTGTTTGCCGAAGTCATCGACAACTCCATGGACGAGGCCGTCGCCGGCCACGCCAATTTCATCGAGGTTCATCTCGATGCCGAAGGTTTTCTGACGGTCACTGATAACGGCCGCGGCATTCCCGTGGAAAACCATCCGCAGGTTCCCGGAAAATCCACGCTCGAAGTCATCATGACCAAGCTGCATGCCGGCGGCAAGTTCGACGGCAAGGCCTATGAGACATCGGGCGGTCTGCACGGCGTCGGCGTATCCGTGGTCAATGCGCTTTCCGATCTTCTCGAAGTGGAAGTGGCCCGTAACCGCAAGCTTTATCGCCAGCGTTTTTCGCGCGGCGCGCCGATTGGCGGGCTTGAGGAACTGGGCGACGTGCACAACCGCCGCGGCACCCGCGTGCGTTTCCATCCCGATCCGCAGATCTTCGGTGATCATGCCAAGTTCGAACCGGCCCGCATCTTCCGCATGGCCCGGTCCAAGGCCTATCTCTTTGGCGGCGTTGAAATCCGCTGGAGCTGTGATCCCGGCATGGTGCCGGCCGGTGGTGAAATCCCCGAAAAAGCCGTGTTCCATTTCCCCGGCGGCCTCAAGGACTACCTCGCCGCCACGCTCGGCAAGGAATTCACCGTCACCCGCGAGATTTTCTCCGGCCGCACCGAAAAAACCGGCGGCCACGGCGCGCTGGAATGGGCTGTCACCTGGTATGGCGGCGACACGCAGATCCATTCCTATTGCAACACCATTCCGACACCCGAAGGCGGCACGCATGAGGCCGGTTTTCGTATTGCGCTCACCAAGGGCCTGAAGAATTATGCCGAACTGACGCAAAACAAGCGCGCCAAGGACATCACCACCGATGACGTGATGATTTCGGCGGCCGGCATGCTCTCCGTCTTCATCCGCGAACCGGAATTCGTCGGCCAGACCAAGGACAAGCTGGCAACCGTCGAGGCCCAGCGCATCGTTGAAAATGCGCTGCGCGATCCCTTCGACCATTATCTCGCCGGCAATCCGGGTGAAGCGGACAAGCTGCTCGACTGGGTGATCGAGCGCGCTGAAGAGCGCCTGCGCCGTCGCAAGGAAAAGGAAGTCAACCGCAAGACCGCCGTGCGCAAGCTGCGCCTGCCCGGCAAGCTGGCGGACTGCGCCCAGAACACCGCCGAAAATGCCGAACTCTTCATCGTCGAGGGTGACTCGGCTGGCGGCTCGGCCAAGCAGGCGCGCAATCGCGCCAACCAGGCCATCCTGCCGCTGCGCGGTAAGATCCTCAACGTCGGCAGCGCCAGCCGCGAAAAGCTCTCCGCCAACCAGCAGATCGCCGATCTCATTCAGGCGCTCGGCTGCGGCACCCGCACGAAATATCGCGAGGAAGACCTGCGGTATGAGCGCATCATCATCATGACCGATGCCGATGTCGACGGCGCCCATATCGCCTCGCTGCTCATCACCTTCTTTTACCAGGAAATGCCGGAACTCATTCGCGGCAACCATCTCTATCTGGCCGTGCCGCCGCTCTATGTCATCCGTCAGGGTGCCAAGAGCGCCTATGCCCGCGACGACGCCCACCGCGCCGAGCTGATGGAAACCGTCTTCAAGGGCAAGAAGGTCGAAATCGGCCGCTTCAAAGGCCTTGGCGAAATGATGGCGCAGCAGCTTAAGGAAACCACCATGGATCCCGAAAAGCGCACCCTGCTGCGCGTCGAGATCGACGACGTGGATTTCGAAGGCACCCGCGAGGCCGTCGACAATCTGATGGGCACCAAGGCCGATGCCCGCTTCCGCTTCATTCAGGAACGGGCGGCGTTTGCGGATAATCTGGATATCTGATTATCCAGACGGCCCCTTGAAAGGCAGCGCCCCGCGCTGCCTTTTGTGTTGATGCGGAGGAAACATCATGCGGATAGTGCTGACAGGCAGCTCCGGCCGGGTCGGCCGCGCGATTTTCAGTGCGCTGGCCGGCCGGCACGATGTCACGGGCATAGACCGCTCCCCCTTCTCCACAACCCATATCGTCGGCGATTTCGCCGACAGGATGCTTCTGCAGAGAGCTTTCGAGCGGGCTGATGCGGTAATCCATACCGCGGCCCTTCATGCCCCGCATGTCGGCTGCGTGCCAGACGCCGAGTTTCAGCGTATCAATGTCGATGGCACCCGCATGGTCGCGGAAGCGGCAATGGCGGCAAGCGTTAAGCGGCTGGTCTTCACCAGCACCACGGCGCTCTACGGACACGCGGTTTCAACGGGGAGCTGCACCTTTATCGATGAAGATACGCCGCCCCAGCCAAAAAGCATCTATCACCGTACGAAGCTCGAAGCCGAGCATCTGCTCAAAGAAATGGCCAGCCCGCGTCTCGCCGTGCGCGTGCTGCGCATGTCCAGAAGTTTCCCGGAGCCCGCTGACGTAATGGCCGCCTATCGGCTGCATCGCGGCGTCGACATCCGTGATGTCGCAGATGCTCATGCACTGGCACTCGGCAATACGGGAGAAAATTTCCAGCACTATATCATATCGGCAGCCACCCCGTTTTCCGCTGATGATTGCGACGCCCTCGCCAGGGATGCGCCTTCCGTTCTCCGGCAGCGGACCCCGGCCCTTGCAGACGCGTTCGCGCGGGAGGGTTGGGCGCTGCCGATGACCATCGATCGGATCTATTCACCGGCCCGCGCCGCAAAGGGACTTGGCTGGACATCCCGGTTCGGCTTCGAGGACGTATTGGCCGGGCTTGCCCGGCGCAGCCTGGAAGTCCTGCCTGTAGGCGCCAGCATCAGCAGAAAATCCGAGTAAGCGCCGACCTTATGCCGCAACATCCTCGCGAACCCCGAGAATACGGTCGATCAATCCCCACTCCAGAGCCTGTTCCGCCGTCATGAAGAAATCCCGGTCCATGGCCGCTTCGAATTTTTCATAGCCGTGTTTGCAATGCTCGGAATAAAGCCGCGTCATGCGGTGCTTGGTCAGCCGCATCTCCTCGGCATGGATCAGCATGTCCGAAGCCTGCCCTTGAAAGCCGCCCAGCGGCTGGTGAATGTGGATGCTGGCATTGGGAAGCGCCGTGCGCTCACCCGGTTCACCCGCCATCAGCAGAAACGATCCCATGGAACGGGCCGTTCCCATGCACAGTGTATGAACCGGGGCGCGGATGTAATGCATGGTGTCATACATTGCCAGACCACTGGTCACCACGCCGCCGGGCGAATTGATATAGAGATGGATCGGCTTCTTCGGGTTCTCCGCCTCCAGAAACAGCAATTGCGCGCAGACCAGCGCGGAAACCGTATCGTTGACCTCTCCGTTGAGGAAAATGATCCTCTCCCGCAACAGGCGGGAATAGATGTCGAAAGACCGTTCTCCCCTTGAGGATTGTTCGACTACCATGGGGACGAGTTGCATCGCTTCGCGCATTGGCGAACTCCTGTCGTCTGAAAATGTCGGGGAACGTGCCTGTCAGGCGGCGAGCTTGATCGGCGAACCGTTGTGGTTGGCAGCCGCCTTTACCACCCGTGCGGGCTTGATGGCGGGCATATCATGAATGATCCGCAGGCTGGTGCCGCCACGGTCATTCGATGCGATCGTGAAGGTGACGGTGCTTTCCAGAAAGGGCGGATTATCGTCGCGCAGCCTGTATCGCACCTCCTCGCCGGGTTTGCTGTCGATTGCTTCCGGTTCCGCCAGAGCCTCTACCGGCAACCATATGGCGCGAAACGCCGGAATGCTGATCGCCCGCCACACCTTCTGCGGCGGTTCGTCGAGATCATATTCAAGCTCGATAGCATCAGAAGATGCCGGTTTTTGCCTGTTCATTGATCCATATCCTTCAGCAGCAGCTTCAGAGCTTCGATACGCTGTGGCCAATAGGCGCGGTATTTGCCAAGCCACGTCGCAATGCGCGTCAACCCGTCCGGATCGACCTCGTAATTGACGAAACGGCCCTGTCGCCGTTCCACCACAAGCCCGGCCCCCCGCAGCACCGAAAGATGCTGCGACATGGCCGGCTGGCTGATGTCGATGCCTTCGCGCAGCGCGGAAGCATTCATGGCGCCATCCGCCAGCTTTTCAAAAATGGCACGGCGCGTGGGGTCCGCCAGCGCCCGGAAAATATCATTCTCAGTCATGACCAACACATAAGCACGTACTTATGTGATTCGCAAGCCTCGCCCGTTCACGAGCACCATATTTTTCGTCCCCGCATTACCCTGGCAGTGAACGCTTTACCCCCTCGCGCGTTTGCATCGCGCCTGATATCTTCGGGCCGGGAGCGATAAAAACAAGTGACTGCATTTACGGCCTTCATCATCATTCTTCTCATCCTCATTGGGCCGAGCCTGTTTGTCGTCATCGGTAAACAGCGGGAAAAGGCCATTCCCAAACGCCCCTCCACCGCCCTTCCCGTTGACGAAGATGAAACGGCGCTGGACCGCCACTGGCAGTCGATCAGGAACGGCTGGAACGAGAAGAATGCGCTTTGCCTGCTGCATTCCAATCTCGATGCCTTTGCCGTGCGTGTGGCCGCGACACGCGCCGCCGGGCGCAGCCTCGACCTTATGTATTACATGTGGAATGCCGACCTGACCGGACGATTGATGATGCGCGAAGTCATCACCGCCGCCGATCGCGGCGTGCGCGTGCGCCTGCTTCTCGATGACCTCGGCGTCTCCATGTCCGACCGTATCTTCCACGCCATCGACAGCCATCCCAATATCGAACTCAGGCTGTTCAATCCCACAAGGGCACGGGAAAACATCCTGCATCGCAGCCTCGAACTGGTGCTGCGCTTTCGAAGCGTCAACCGGCGTATGCACAACAAGGCATGGATTGCCGACGGGCGGGCAGTGATCGTCGGTGGTCGCAATATCGGTGACGCCTATTTCGATGCCGCCGAACGGGCGAATTTCCACGATTTCGACATTCTCGGTTTCGGCAGGATCGTTGGCGACGCCACCGAAATATTCGACGATTACTGGAACAGCGCCGTTTCCGTGCCGGTACGCTCGTTGCTGGCACGCAGACCGAACAAGCTTGCCAAATTGCGGCGCGAACTGGATGCTCTGCCGCAAAGTGAAGCCGCCAGACCCTATCTCGAGCGTGTCGAGAGCCAGTACGGCCGCGATCATTTCCTGATGTCGGATCGCCTGCACTGGGTCGATACCGCAGATGTGCTGGCCGATCCGCCGGAGAAAGCAGCCGGGAAACGCCGCAAGGGCCATAATTTCCTGATGGAGAGCCTGCTGCCGCTGATGCAGGCAGCAGGCGAGAGCCTGCACATCACCTCCCCTTATTTCATTCCCGGCAAACAGGGCGTGGAGATCTTCCTCGATCTTGCAGAACGCGGCGTGTCTCTCGCCATCCTCACCAATTCCCTGGCCGCAACCGATGTCGCCGCCGTTCACGCCGGTTATGCCCGTTATCGAAAGCCGCTTTTATTGGGTGGGGTGCGCCTGCATGAATTGCGCTCGCAGGCCGACCAGGGCAGCTTCACCCTGCGCGGTTCGGGACAGGCGAGCCTGCACACCAAGGCCTTCACCCGCGACGGCAAGACCGGCTATATCGGCTCGCTCAATTTCGACCCGCGCTCCGCCTCGCTCAACACGGAAATGGGCGTTGTTTTCAATTCACCACCGCTGGTGGCCCGCATGGACGAAATATTCACCGAAGAAATCCGCCGCACGATGAGTTTCGAACTCGACGTCGATAATGGCAAACGCATCGTCTGGATGACGGAAGAACAGGGCCAGCCGAAGACCTACCGGCGCGAACCGGACGCGGCCATCAGCCGGCGGATCATCGCCGGCATCATGCGTTTCCTGCCGCTTGAATCACAGCTTTGACGAAAGAAGGCCTCGCTCAGGCCGCCGGCCTCACCCCGGCCTTGGCCAGCTGTATCTGCACCAGCGTATCGAGGTTCTGGTTGACGCGACAATAAAATTCCTCGTCGATGAAGGGCCGCAGCATGAAATCATTGCCGCCCGCCTTCAGGAACCGCGCCGACAAAAGCCTGTTGGTGGAGGACGACACGCCGATGATGCGCAGCTCATGCGACCCGCGCACGGTGCGGATGCGCCGCGTCAGTTCGAAACCATCAATGTCGGGCATGTTGTAGTCTGTGACCACAAGGCCGATATCGGGATTGGCCTTGAGGATTTCCAGCGCCTTCGCACCGCTGTCGGCAAGGCTGACGCGGAAGTTATATCGCTTGAGGCGGCTCGACAGCAGCGCCCGCGCCGTCGGGCTGTCATCGACGATCAGCACATGATGGCGGTGGTTGGTGAGGAACCGGCAGACCGATTCCGTCAGCATGTCCACGGCGAAAATATTGTCCTTCAGGATGTAATCGACCACATCCTTGGCTATCAGCGTCTCGCGCGTCGCCTCATGAAACGTGCTGGTAAAAACAATGGTCGGGATCGAAAGATCGATCAGATATTCCAGCGCCTCACCCTTTTCCGCCCCCGGCAGGTTGATGTTGGAAATCGCCAGCGTCACCGGTTCTGGAGAATGTTCGTAACAGGCCTGCAACTCCTCGAAAGAACGGCATACCTCCACGGAAACGCCCAGCATTTCCTTGAGCCGCATGCTCACCATCTGGGTGAACACATTGCTGTCTTCCGCCAGTAAAATGCGGTTGTTGGTAAAAGGCACGCCAGAATATTGCATGCCCGTAATGCCCAGGAAATTCATTCTGCCCCGATCCCCCATCGTATGTGAGGAAAACATATCAGGCGCATTTTTCAGAATGATTAATAGCACTTTTGCAGGAAAGGAATGCAAGCATATGCTTACCTAAACGGAAATACGGCCCACAAGGGGCCGCATTCCAGCTTCGGGAGGGGATGGTCTCAGGCGCGCAGCAGCGCATTTTCCGTATCGAAGGGGCTCTCTTCCACCACCTCGGCATCGTAGAGCGTGCCGAGAATGCGGATCTTCAGCTTGGTGCCAACCGCCGCATATTCCGGCTTGAGCATGGCGAGCGCAATCGACTTGCCAAGACGCCAGCCGAAGCCGCCGCTGGTGACACGGCCGGCAAGATTGCCGTTCTCATCGGAGATCGCTTCCGAGCCGCGCGCATCGACATCCGTATTGCCCGACACGGTCAGCGTCGAAAACACAGACTTCAGGCCGGCCTCCTTATAGGCCACCAGCGCATCGCGGCCGATGAAGGATTTTTCCGGACGCAGGAAGCGGTCGAGACCGGATTCATAGGCGTTATATTCCACCGAAAGCTCGCGGCCCATGTTGCGATAGGACTTTTCGAGCGACATGGACACCATGGCCCGGATGCCGAATGGCTTGATGCCGAATTCCGCGCCTGCCTCCATCAGCCGATCGAAGATATAATTCTGCATCTCGATCGGATGGTGCAGCTCCCAGCCCAGTTCGCCCACGAAGTTGACGCGCAGCGCATGCGCCGTCGCCACGCCGACGGAAATCTGCTTTGCCGTCAGCCAGGGGAAATCCTTGTTCTCCAGGCTGGTGCGGGTCAGCTTCTTCAACAGATCGCGTGACTTCGGGCCGGCAAGCACCAGCACGCCGTATTTCTGGGTGATCGGCTGCAGCACCACGGAACCATCGGTCGGCGCAAGGCGGCGCAGCACGTCATGATCGTGGGCCTCAAGACCGCCTGCCGAAACCATATAGAACCGGCCAGGCGCCCATTCATAAACGGTGAACTCCACCTTCACACCGCCATTCGGCGTCAGAAGATGCGTCAGCGCAATGCGGCCGCGCTTCTTCGGCACGATATTGGCCAGAATACTGTCCAGCCACGCGCGCGCGCCGGGGCCGGAAACCTCCATCTTGGCGAAGGCCGACATATCAAGCACGCCGACATTGTTGGTGACGTTCTTCACCTCGTTGCCGACATGTTCGAAATAGTTCGAGCGGCGGAACGACCATTTTTCGACGATGCGGCCATCTTCCAGCGGCGGCGCATGGTTATGGCTGGTGATGACATCGGCGCCGACGCCGAGCTCTTCTTCCTTGAGCGCATACCCTTCCGGCGCATACCAGTTGGCGCGCTCCCAGCCGTAGACGGAGCCGAACACGCCGCCGAGCTTTTTCAGACGGTCGTAAACCGGCGTCGTCTTCAAGGGACGGGCGGCGGAACGCTCCTCATCAGGATAATGCATGGTGAAGACATTGGCATAGGCCTCCTCATTCTTGGCAATGAGGTAACCTTCCGTCGCGTGAGGCCCGAAACGGCGCGGATCGACGCCCATCAGATCAAGTGTCGGCTCGCCATCGACGATCCATTCGGCCAGCTGCCAGCCGGCACCGCCGGCAGCGGTGATGCCGAAGGAATGGCCTTCATTCAGCCAGAAATTCTTGAGGCCGGGTGCAGGACCGACGATCGGATTGCCGTCGGGCGTATAGGCGATCGCGCCATTATAAACCTTCTTGATGCCGACTTCGCCGAAGGCCGGAACGCGCACCATCGCCGTTTCGATATGCGGCATCAGGCGGTCCAGTTCTTCCTGGAACAGCTCATATTCGCTGTCATCAGAAGGACCATCGACATAACAGACCGGCGCGCCGACTTCATAAGGACCGAGAATCAGGCCGCCGGCCTCCTCGCGCATGTACCAGGCCGAGTCCGATTCACGCAGAACGCCCATTTCCGGCAGGCCCTGACGGCGGCGTTCCTGAATGGCCGGATGCGGCTCTGTGACGATATATTGATGCTCGACCGGAATGACCGGAATATCGATACCGACCATCTCGCCGGTCTTGCGGGCAAACGAGCCGGTGCAGGACACGATATGCTCGGCGATGATCTCGCCCTTATCCGTCGTCACCTTCCAGTGACCGTCTTCCGTCTGCTCGATGGCGGTGACGGTGGTATTGCGATAGATCGTCGCTCCACGGTCACGCGCACCCTTGGCCAGCGCCTGCGTGAGGTCTGCCGGCTGGATATAACCATCATCGGGATGCTGGATGGCGCCGAGCAGCCCGTCGGTCTCGCAGAGCGGCCAGATTTCCTTCACCTGCTCCGGCGTCAGCATGTTGACGCGCACGCCGATCGTCTCGGCAATGCCGGCATAATACATATATTCGTCCCAGCGATCCTTGGTGCGGGCGAGACGGATGTTCGAGACCTTGGAAAAGCCGACATTCATGCCGGTCTCTTCCTGCAGCTCCTCATAAAACTTCACGGAATATTTGTGGATCTGCCCCACCGAATAGCTCATGTTGAACAACGGCAGAAGGCCGGCCGCATGCCAGGTGGAGCCCGAGGTCAGCTCCTTGCGCTCGATGAGCACGCTGTCGCTCCAGCCCTTTTTGGCAAGATGATAAAGCGTCGAGACGCCGACCACGCCGCCACCGATCACCACCGCCCGTGCATGTGTCTTCATTTACAGAACCCCTAAAAAGCGCCGGCATTGACTGTCGTGCTGCCAAATCGATGAGGGGAATATGAAGCGCTCCGCTGCGGTTCAGCCGCCTGATTGCGACATGGCCATAGGGTGCTGCGACAGCCGCAAAAATGCCGTCGCCGGGGATAGGATTGAGACCGCCGTCGCCTTTTGAAGACGACGGCGGCGAACATATCGGAAAATACCAACCGAGACAGATCAGGTGTCAGCCAATGACGGATTGAAGCTGAAGCACCGGATCAACCGGCTATCTGTTCTGCAGCTGCAATTGCAGCCCCCGGACATCCGGGCCATCCAGCTTCAAACCCTTGAGAACATCATTGCCGGGAACGATGATCGAGTCCTTGAGGACAGGACCGCCTGGCAGATTGTGTATTCCGCCGCCCCCACCGGGCGGTGGCGGTGGCGGCGGATAGCCACTGCTGCCACAGGGCGGAATGCGATAGATGCAATCGCCAGTGAATTGCTCAAGTCCACCTGCGGCCACAGAAGGGCGAACGGCGTCCTGTGCACCTGCCAGAAACGGAAAAAACATACCGAAAAGAAAAATGGCCCTTCTCATTTCGCAACCTCCTGCGAAGATGCACAAATCTTGGCGCGGTCTTTCACGTCCTTGCCGGCGGCAGCTTTTGCCGCTGCGTCCAGCCATGCGGGCGTGCTGTTGCGCATACCGATGGAAACGCTGTTGAAGCCAATGACGAGCGGTCTCGCAAACTGGCTATCGGAAAAGAGGCCGGAACTGTTCGTGCTGCGAATGCTGTTGTCATTGCCGGCCATGTTTTCGGCCACCGGCTGCTGGCCCTGCGGGCCTGTGGTCGCGGCAACGGCCGCACCATCGACAGTCTTCTGGACGTCGCCCTTGTTACCCCCCGCATCGAGGAAAGCGGCGCGTGCCCGGCCGTTGGTGACCTTCACCCCGCGTGTTAGAAACGCCTGACGCACGACCAGCAGGCGGATGTCGTAAATATAGCGCGAACCACAATCTTCCGTCTCTGCGGTTCTCAAAATATCGCGACTGAGAATGTAGGAGAGTTTTTCGCGAAGGTAGTCATCGGCGCAATAGACCTTGGTGTCGCCATCATTGCAAAATCCCATCAGCGCATTTTGCGCGTGGAAGGGATTGATCGCATAGGTCTGCACATTCTGAAGCTCGATTTCCTCGATATCCGCCCGCGCACCACCGAAGGCGATATTGCGTAAAAGTCCTGCCATTCCTTCCTTGCGTTCTATCTTGATGACGGGAAACAGCGCGTCCTTCACCACCAGGCCGGACGTCGTCCCATCAACAGCAACCTCGGTACGCGGTTGAGCAATCAAGAGAGACTTTTTATCCTCCGACCAGGTGCTGTCGCCGAAATAAGGCGCCTCCGACTTGACCCCCAGATATCCCCGCAAATTCGGTATCTGGGTAATCTTGACGTAGCGGCCGATGAAGGATTCGCTTTCGAGATCCGTGGGCAAAGACTTGAACTTGTGGCCTGAATCCACGACCTCGGCGATAATGTCTCCGACATAGATATCCTCCTGCGGAGGATAGACCGGCTCGATGCCTAATCTGCGGATGGATTCATTCCAGCGTTTCGGCAGGTAATCATCCGTCACATCGGTTTCGCCCATCAGGAAAAACAGACCGGCAGAACCGATAACGACACCCGCCGCCAGCAAGGACAATCTGGCTGCATGCGGTGTCAGCCACCTCCAGGCACTCCTTAATTTTTCCCGCAGGGACGTTTTTGCGGGAACTTGGCCCGGAGGCTGGACAGGCTGGGCAGGCTGGGCAGGCTGGGCAGGCTGGGCAGGCTGGGCAGGCTGGGCAGGCTGGGCAGGCTGGGCAGGCTGGGCAGGCTGGCCATTTCCATTGACTGGATTCGTCATGTGAGCCCCGACAGGAAAGAAATGATCTAAATATAAGCCAACATATCAACTTATAGTTTAAACAACAATACAGTCATGAAGGGAATTTTTATTATATTTTCATGAAGACGTCCGACAAAAAGCGGCTTCCCTCCTCGGAAAATCTCTCCCCTGCTTGGCTCCTCATCCGCACCAATGCAATCGGGCGCGAGGATAATTCCCCGCGCCCGTCAAAGCCCCATAACGGTTGCGTTGCCGCAGCGGCGGCAGCCTAAGGTCAATTGTCCTTGCCGGCCGCCTTTGGCGTTGCCTTCGGCTCCACGACGGTCTTGTCACCCGCCTTGGCCATATCCTTTTCGGCGACAGTTGCCGCGGCAGGCGCCGCCGCACCCGTATGCGCCACCACCGCCTTGTCACCCTCCTCCGAAAGCAGCGCCGCCAGCATTTGCGGGTTGGCGTCGCCTTCCACATGGATGTTCAGATTGCGCTGCGGGAACGGGATGGCGATGCCCTCCTCGCGGAAGCGCTGGAGGATGGCGATCCGCAGCGCGTTCTTCACACCAAGCCCGGTCGACAGATCGGCAAGGTGGAACCGCAATTCAAAATCCAGCGAAAAATCACCAAAGCGCAGGAATTCCACATGCGGCTCGGGGTTGCGCAGCACCGGTGGCTGGGCGCGCACCAGTTCCAGTAGAATATCCATGACCCGCTGCGGATCGGAATCATAAGCCACGGAAACCGGAATTTCCGCACGCATGATGCGGTTGCGGTGTGTCCAGTTGCCGACCGAGGAATTGATGAACTCGGAATTCGGCACGATGATCGACTGGCCGCGAAAGGTTTCGATTTCGGTCGCACGCACGGACAGCCGCTTGACGGTGCCCTCGGTCGTACCCGTCACCACCCAGTCGCCCACCTTGAAGGGACGCTCGACCAGAAGGATGAGGCCGGACACGAAGTTGGAGACGATGTTCTGCAGGCCAAAACCGATACCGACCGAAAGGGCGGAAGCAACCAGCGCCAGGCTGGAGAGGTTGAGGCCGGCGGAAGACACGCCAAAGATCGCCGCAACCGCGATGCCGAGATAACCGATGCCGGTTTTAACCGAGTTGCGCACCCCGGCATCCACCTGGCCCCGCGCCATGACGTTATTATCCAGCCACTTCTGGAACCAGCGCGTAATGATGTAGCCGATGGCGAAAACCAGAACGCCGCCGAAGAGGCCGATCAGCGAGATCGAGGCGTTGCCGACGGTAATGCCCGTCAGCAGGCGATAAGCCCAGCTTTCGATATCGCCCGGCTGGAAGCCCCAGGAAAACAGGATGAGCGGCACACCGAAGGCAAGCGCCACGGCATAGATGCCAAGCCCGGCGGCAAGACCGGCCTGATCAAGCGCAACCGGACCGAGACCGAAACGCCGCGCGAGATAACGCCCGGCAAGGGATTCGGCAAAGGCGCCCTGCCTCGAAATCGCCTTGCCGGACAGAATGCCGATATACATGGTTGCCAGCACGGCACCGGTGGCGACAATCTGCGTGGCAAGGAAGCGCGCAAGACCGACATAACCCGTCAGACACGCGCCGATGAGAATGAGACCGCCAACGCGCAGCAGGATGACCAGCCAGCGCGGCAGCCGCTGGTTGCCGGTCTCATAATCCTGCCCCTCGCCAATCATCGGCCGCAGGAATGATACGGTGAGCAGGATGATGCCGATGATGATCGAGGCGACGAAACTCTTGGCAACGGTGACGATCAAGGGCGAATAAAGCGTCTCGCTGATCGTTCCAAACAGATAGTCGAGACCATTGACGAGCGCCATCAGCAGCACCGCAGACGACAGCGTATGCGCGCCGCGATTGGACACTTTCAACAGACGCCATTCCGGCTGGGTGGGTGCAAAGATCGCGTAGCTCAGCCGCGATACGAAATAAACGAAGCCGAGGATGGCCATCGCCCCGAACAGGATCGGCGCTATATCGGATCGCAGCACGTTGAAATTATCGAGGAAAAACGCCGAGGTGACCAGAAACAGGAACAGCGACAGCGATTGCACCATGGTCGACCAGAAGGCCACGGAGAGCCTTCTGAGATAAGATGGCTCACCGGTAAAGGCCCGCCGGTCCATGCGGCTGCCGAAAAACCGGTAACCGCCAACCAAGAACAGCAGTCCTGCCATGATAGACAGCATCACGGCCCCGAACATCGGCAACCGCTTGTAGCTCCAAACGAAACCCGCCCAGCTGCTGAAGGCGTTGTTGAGGTTGGTCACCTCGGTAACGAAAGCCGAAGAGGCGTCGCCTAGCGTCTGGGCAGAAACTTCCGTGCGCTTGAACAGGGTGGCGGCAAAAAGCGCCCGGCGCACCGCCGTGATATTGTTGGAAATCTGCGCGGCACTGGTGGCGGTGCTTTCCACCTCACCGGCAATCGCATTCACCTCGGCACGCTCCGCCGTCAGCCGGGCGCGCTCTTCCGTCACCATGCTCGCTTCCGGCGGCTGGCCATCGGCTGGCGGCTCGCCAAGCGCATCGAGACGAGTCTTGATCTGGTCCAGCCGGGTGCGCAGCTTGGTGTTGGCCGCCGCGGCATCGGCGGCAATACCATCGGCACGGCCTTTCATATCCACCAGATGCACGTCGTCGCTGCCGCCCGCCTCCACCTGCCCGGCGATGGTTGCAACATCGGCTTTCCATTTTTCCAGTTCCGCCCGCGCCTGCTCGACTGTGGTGGCCTGGATCACGGCAGGCGCCGGCGGCGTTGTCTCCCCTTGCGCGGATGCCGGCATTGCGGGCAACAGAAAACCGCCGAAAAGCGAAACCATCATGACCAATATCATGGCCATGGCACTGCTTCGCCCCCGACCAGATGCCGGTTCACCGAACACCCGTCTGCCATTCATCAATCCGCCGAACATCAACCGCACATCCATGCCTTTCGTCTCTTCACGCCGTCCCAGGCTTTTTAACGCCTGCGCCGGGGAAAACCACCCGCATGAAGCGAGGTTTTCCGGAGTTTACCTTGCTTTTCACCACGAGAATCATCACCTTTGATAGTGCAGCAAACATGGGAGGAAATCATGGAATCTGCTGGTATTGGCTGGATCGCAGCTATCATCATCGGTGGTGTCGCCGGGTGGCTCGCCGAACAATTCATGAAAAGCAATATGGGTGTTTTCATGAACATCCTTCTTGGAATCGTCGGCGCCATCGTCGCCAACGCCATATTGTCCGTGTTTGGAATCGTTTTGACCGGCTGGCTCGGTTATCTCATCGCCGGCTTCATCGGCGCCTGCATCCTCATCCTTATCGGGCGGGCCTTCAGACGCGGCTGAGCAAAAAGTAAAATCCGTAAAACCCCGGATTTCCAGCCTTTTCCAGCGCGACTGAAATTTTTCCGTCACAAAAATCGAAGAAATTTCATTTCCGCGCTGGACAAGCTCAAACTTCCCCTTTATAGCCCCCCTCACACCGCCACACGGTGCCGGTCGGGTGATTAGCTCAGTTGGTAGAGCAGCTGACTCTTAATCAGCGGGTCGTAGGTTCGAGCCCTACATCACCCACCAAATTCTCTTTAAATGACAGAATGTTGCGATGCTTACTTAAAGCATCGCCCGAGCGATTGAGCTTTTGCAATCGCCTTTTCCCAGCAATGCCAGCGAAAGAAACGTTACCCGTCACGGATAACGCCGAGCCGCGCAGGCCCACTAGCGCAACAGCTCCCCGGCAAGTCTACAAATTCGTTTCCGATACGCTTTTGTCCCGATGAAGCGCGGCTCCAAAGGCCGACCGGCGATACGGCTTCCGAATTCTTCCGTGAAACGAACGGGTGCTGCCTGTTTTACCGCATTGATTGCGGAATCGATAAACGCCTGCCGTCTCGGGCTCTCCTCCTGAGGTCGCGATGCGAGGACAACCACCTTGCCGCGTATCTGCCCGTCCTTGTGCAAAATGAACCGCAGCGTCACCACCAGCCCCTCCGTGTCTTCCGGCGGCACCCAGCAGGCATAGATCGCATCGAACATTTCATTGAGATTACTGGCAGGCGTCGGATCATTGCAGATCCGCGACTGGCCCCAAGCCGGCGCCAGCATACCTCCAGCCAAGATGCTCGACACCACGAGACCGGGCAGCCTGAAACGACGGAACACCAAAGAAGTATGGTTGATCAAATCCAATATCCTCTATCAGGAAGCAATCCGGCTGCTTTGGCCGGCCGGTCTAACCATTTTAAAAAATTGGTTTTTCCGTAAATATCTTGAAAGCTCCATGTGACGTGATGTAAACATCAATAAATAAAATCACAAACACATCAATAAAAACAATAATTAAATAGATAAAAATACATATTTCGGGAAAAATAAATTTAAAAACCAAAAACATCAACAGAATATATAAAATTATATTTATATAAAAATTATAAAAAACAAAAGTAATATTCGGAATTCCAATCAATAAATTCTATATTATTGAATATACAGACAGCTGTAAAATACTCTCCGGAAACGCGGCTTCGCATCTTAACCAATGGCTGCGGTTTACATTGCAAGCCAATGATTTAGCTGTATGCATGGCCTGCCAGAACAGGAAAAAAAGGGGGATATCATGACATCGAAATGGGTATTGGCAGTGTTTTTCGGCACAGCGATGACGGTTGCGGGTGCGGCGCAGGCCGAAGACCTGGTGTTCACGCTGAAGAACGGCACGGGCTCCGTTCTTAACGCCTTTTATACCTCACCGGTGGGCGTTGATGACTGGGAAGACGATGTGTTCGGCAAGAAGGCGCTTGGCCCCGGCGAAGAGATGGAAATCACCATCGCCGATGGCCGCAGCGTCTGCAAATATGACATGCGCTTCGAATTCCAGGGCGATGCGCTGGAGGATCTGGAGGATACGCAGAATCTCTGCGAGCTCGGCGAATATACCATCACCGAATAATCCAGTGACGGCCCTGCCCGGCAAAGGCAGGGCCTGCGGCGGCCAAGCTCCGAAAAAAAGAAGGTACGGCAATTATAGGCACTGCCGCGCCGCCCTTTTCCCCAAAGCTGTCTCAATCATCCCTATGATTGGCAGGATGAGATTGATCATCAACATATTGCTGTTCGTCCTCGGCGCGGTCGGGAGCGGAATATGTGCGTTTTTATTATCGGCAGCGCTTGCCGATTCCGGGCTGCTGGGTTCCTGTTTTGAAGGAAATTGCGCTTATGCGGCGCTGTTTATGGTGCTTCCGGTCGCATGGTTCATACTTTTTGCGCTTTATGTCATGGCTTTGCTCGTCTGGAGACGAAAACCGTTCCGCAATGGACGTTTCTGAAAAAGCGCGTTACGTCGCCATCGCTACCGCGCGTTCGTTGACAGCGATAAGCACTTACCGTTAACTCCGCCTGCTGGGGGATTCGCTGCCAGTGATATATGGGCCCGATGGGCATTCCCTGTATCACAGGCCTCTGAATGTGCATGTTCCGATTTGCGTTTTGCGTTTGCTGGGCATGACGGAAAACAGGGAGACCAAAGGATGCGGGCCGCAATCAATTCCCCGTCGCTTTCGATCGACACGATGGACTATCAGGCCGAGTGCCAGTTCGCGCTGGAACCATCCATCCAGGGCCTTATTGAAAAGGCGGAGAGCGCCGGCTGGAACCGCCAGCAGGCTGCGCTTGCTATCGTAGCACTCGCCAGCGAACATCTGACCGACCTGTTGTCGGCCGGTGGCCCCGCATTGCTGGATCAACGTTCCCTTTCCTGATCTCCGCTGAAGCGGGCGGAACCAGCGCCCGCCTTGTCCAGACATCATCTTGAAAATCAATCCTGCGCGCCCGGAGTGTCCTCACAGACGCTGCCGGCACCCTTGGTCGCGTCGGGACGCCATCACCCAAGGCGAATCCTGCCTCGCACGCCAATATCGCTGCAAGGCAGCCCCCCACCATATTCCGGGTCAGCCCAACCCCGCAGAACGCATCGATTGCCGGTCGGAAACCGCGCCATAGTGTTGACACAGACCACCAATAATGAGAACATAAAGTGAACATTATGGAGGTCAGCGATGAACACTGCAGACGCAACCATAGAAAATGCCCTCTCCGTCGTCGCCCGCTCCCGCGATATGCGCGAGCGCGCGCTGGAACGGCGCCGCGAGTTGCAGCGGCGAACGGAAGTCATCATCACCCGGCCGCTTTACGTGCTGAAAAAGAACGAGTCTAAGCAGCTGTCGTTGAAACTCGACAGCTGAGCATGCGTGCGAACATCAGCTCTACTTTGGGGCAAAAACGCGGGGCGTGTGGCTACGGAAGTCCTGACGCAATGATAACGGGCGCAGTGCTCCCAACGGAGTTTTCCTCTCACGGCCTTGCTCCCGAAAGCAAAATCCCGTGCGGATTACCTCACGCACGGGATTTTCATAATGAAGAGATCATCGTCTTGTCTTATTGCATGCGTTGCATTGCGGCTTCGGGCTCACCGGTCGTCGCAACCGTTGCCGCTGGAAGGCGGTCGGTCTTTTTCAGAATGACAACGGGCTTGTCCACCGGTTCCGTCGGCGGAACGATACTTGCGGTTTTAAATTCACGGTCGACGGCAGGAACGGAAGCGTTGATCTTTTCATGACCCGCGCATTCCGCAAACGCTGCACTGGCGGAAAAGCCAAAGACAGCGGCGATAATGAGAACTGATTTCATGTCATTCTCCCTTCGCTTTTGTGGCGCTCTCCAGTCTAGGTGGAGACGAACCGGATTGAAAATCACACTTTAGAGACATCTAAAGCACCAGATCATTTCGGCAGTCGTCGTCATCGATGTGCGTGGCAGCGATATGCTGACTGTATCGCCGTCATTTCTTCCGCACATCCAGCGGATTTTGGCAAAGCGGCCGGCGAAATATCATCGCCACATAACTTCCCTTGAGGGAAATCAGGCTGGGCGTGTAAGTCGAAACCTTTGCCGTGTTGGCGGCCTTGATCGTTCTTCCATCAGAGGAATTCTGCTGCATGGCGCGCCTCCTTCCATGAGCGATAACGAAAAAACACCGTTCTTGTTCCGCATCGCAGTTTCGTTGCGGACGAGAAAGGGCAATACGTCACCGCGCGTTTCTTCTCCCCGCCGGGGAGAAGGTGGCCCGAAGGGTCGGATGAGGGGGCTAGCTCTCCGGATATCTCGACCCTTGCCCCCTCATCCCGCTGCCGCGACCTTCTCCCCGGCGGGGAGAAGAAACCAGTGGTACCCTCCCCGTGACATCGCCTGTCTCCGTAATCCCCCAACGCTTGAAAATGTCGCCCAAAGCCTCTATATGCCTCACCGCGAGGACGACCTCGGCCATCATGGCGACAGCATGCGGGACGGCCCGGTCACATACCGGAGAATAAATTGCGCTCCCTGCAAGATCGTATTCGCCACGCGCTCAGCTTCGAAATCATCGGCCTTATGCTCGTCGTGCCGCTTGGTGCACTCGTCTTCGGCATGCCGTTGGAAGATATCGGCATTGTCGGTCTGGTCAGCGCCACACTCGCCACCATCTGGAACTACGTCTATAATCTCGGCTTCGACCATGCGATGCAGCGCATGAAGGGCACGACGCTTAAGACGCCCGCCATCCGCGTCGCACACGCCCTGTTGTTCGAACTTGGCCTGCTGATTGTGCTGATGCCCTTCATCGCCTGGTATCTCGGCATCAGCCTTGCCCATGCGCTGGTGATGGATGTTTCGTTTGCGCTGTTTTACGTGGTCTATGCTTTCGTCTTCAACTGGAGCTACGACCGGATTTTCCCGTTGCCGGAATGGCAGTCGCAGGATGCCGTCTGATCGACGGCCACGGCTAGAGACAGCAAAACTTCAGCGTAGCGATTCCTTGAAAAAGCTGACGACATCGGTGTTGAAACCACGATGAAACTCTGCCCGGTCAAAACCGGGCGCATCGCTGCAAACCTGCGGCAAAGCTTTTGCCATTTCTGCCGGGCAAGGCGCGATGAACGAAAAATGCCCTGCCCCCTTCACCATCCGATAGTCCGGTTTCTTCGGCAGTTCATCGCGCAATCTCGCAATATCCTCCGGCACAATGCCATCACCGCCCTGTTCCGAACTCCACAGCTGGACAGGAATACCGATATCTTCCAGATTTTCAGCACCGGGAAAGGCATTGAGCGGGTCTGCAACAACCGCGGCCCTTACCCGCTTATCGTGAGCCCGGTCTTTCGCAACAGCGCTTTTGTCCCGCATCTGCGCGCATATCGGCGCCTGCTCGTCCGGGCATGGCAATCTGCTGTTTAAAAAATCCGGCACGCCGCCGGCAAGCACCAGCGCCGTATAACCACCGCGCGAAAATCCGAAGACACCGATCCGCCCGGCATCGATGACGCCGGCCTCTTTCCAGCCCGCCAGCATATGATCAAGCAGGCGCACAATATCCGCCGGCCGGTCGGTCAGCGCGGAAAGCTCGCCTGCCCGCTTCATATCAATCGCATTATCGCCGGGATGATTAAGCGCCGCGACGATGAAACCGGCATCCGCCAGCGCCGCCGCCGTATCGCGGTGGCTGAAATATGTGCCGGCGAAACCATGGGAAATGACGATAAGCGGATATTGCCCGTCAATGATCGGGCAATCGCGCACCACAGGCAATACGAAGGGACCGATACGGCTTTCCACCGCCGCCGCCGCACAGGGCGACCAGACCGCCGCCCTGATGGGAGCTTTACCATCGGTGGATGGAACCTCGATCAACCGCAGGCCGGCTGCCGTGGCAGCGCCCGTCCCGGAAACAACGGAAATCAGAAGAAGGCAACACACCACCAGGAATCGCATCAGAAACTCGCGGATCGGAAACATTGAGCGCAAGGCCGGCCATCAACCAGCCCTGCCCGAAACATAAGGCAATTTCTTATAGCGCTGATGACCGCCGCGAAGGCTTAAAGCGACTTCAGCGTCCAGACGACAATCTCGCGCGTGGCGGCGGCGAAGGCCTGATCCAGCGCCTTGACGAAATTGGCGTTGCCGGAACCACTGACACGGGCGCTGGCGCGGAACACTTCCTGCGCCTTCACCGTGCCGTTGCGGTCGTTCAGAAGCTTCACCGACATTTCGATATTGGCGATGTTTCTCGCCGTATCCACCTCGAAGGCGCGAATATCGGTCACGACCTGATAGTCGATCGCCAGCCCCTGCCCCGGACGGCCGACGCCGCCGAGCTTGCCGGTGTCTTCGAAAGCTTCCACGAGCTTGGACTGAACCATGCGCGGCAGGCGGTCGCTCCATTGCGAATTGCCGAGATATTGCACTTCCGAACCGGAGAGCCGCACCACGATATTTTCGCTGTCCAGCGCCTTGAGTGCGGTCGGATCGGCAATCAGCAATTGCCGGCCTTTCAGCGAAGGTCCCTGCGTCACCGTCGCCGAAGACACGGAAAGATCGAACGTATCGTTCTTCGGCGCGCCGGCACAGCCGGCCAGCAGCGCGGCAAGCAGCGGAGCCAGAATAAGGGCACGGCGTTTATGGCCGGTCATCGATCGTGTCATTGGCCCATACCCCTCTTAGCGCCTTGTTCTGCCATCATATTGTTTCACGGTTTCACCGCCGAAAATCAACCGCTGCGGATCGCGGTCAATATTGGTGATGGCATTGTTGAGATTGTCGACTGTCTGTCGCGTGCTGCCAATCAGCGCCTGGAAATCTTTCAGGCCAGAGCTGGAGAAGCGGGTCAGATTGTCTGCGATCGGCCCGATGCGGGCATTGAGATTGTCGGCCACGGCCTTGAACGAGGTAAGCGTCTCGCGCGCCTTGGCAAACAGCGAATTGGCGTCATCGGTGCCGAGCATGCCGTCCACCTTGGCAAGAATGCCATCGACGCGGCTGGAAGCGAGGTTCAGCTTGCGGCCCATGTCGGTGAAGTCGGAAACCGCCTGGTCGATATCGGCGCGGCGGGCACCGACATCATCGGCAATCCGCTTGAAATTCGCCACGGCATCGCGCGCATCGGCGGTCGCGGCGGAAACATCGCCGACCACGGTGCTGACCTTGGCGGGATCGACGGAGGCCAGAAGCTCATCCGCACGCTTCACGACAGTCTGCACTTCCGTGCTCGCCGCCTCGAAATTGCGCGCCGTGCTCTGCACCGTCTCCATGATGCCCTGAATATCGCTGGAAGCCGACGCTACATCCTTCGTCACCTTGTCGACATTCGACAGGATGGAATCGATCTTGCCGGCATCCACCGCCTTCACCAGATCCTCGATGGCGGTCAGCGTGCCGTCGAGACGCACCGAGACAGACTGCACGGTGGTGGAAAGCGAGCTGAGGCTTGCAATGAAATTCTTGATGCCATCGGAATTGGCCGCCAGCGCGTCGGAGAACTTCTCGGCGTTACGCACCGTCTGCGTCAGCGGACCACGGGCGTCCTGCACGAAGCCCTGCAATTCACCGATGGCGCCGTCCGCACGCTTCAAGATCTTGTCGGCAGTGGCAAGCAGGTTGGTGACGCTGGAAAGATCGGCCGTCAGTTCCGCCGGAACGCCGGTCTCGGCGGATTTCTGCAGAATGCGCTCACCATCCTTGTTGCCGCCGGAAAGCTCGATATAGGCAGCACCCGTCAGGCCCTGAATTTCAAGCACGGCGCGGGTCGAAGGGAAAACCGGGGCATCCGCCTGCACCTCGGTAAAGGCGATGGAATAGGCTGGGTCGTCGCGGTCGATGGCGAGCCCGCGCACGGTGCCGACAGGAATGCCGTTAAAGCGCACCGGGGAGCCGACGGAGAGACCGTTGGCGGAGCCGGGAATACGCACGACAAGCTGCGCCGTCGGGCCGCCACGGCCGAATTCCGCCATCCAGTAAACGAAGCCGAATGCGGCGGCGATCACGATCAGCGTGAAAATTCCGACTATGGTGTAGTTCGCCTTGGTTTCCATGCTTCTGTTACTCCACCGGATTTTCATGTTTGCCGTCCGGAAGAACGACAGAGCGCGCCCGTTTGCCGCGGAAATAGGACTGCACCCACGGGTCGTCGCAGGCGAACATGTCCTGCAATGTCCCTTCCACCAGAACCCGCTTGTCGCCGAGAACCGCAATGCGGTCACAGACGGAGAACAGGCTGTCGAGGTCGTGCGTCACCATATAAACGGTCAGGCCGAGCGAATCACGCAGGCGCGCGATCAGCATATCAAATTCCGCCGCCCCGATGGGATCGAGGCCGGATGTCGGCTCATCAAGGAAAACGAGGTCGGGATCAAGCGACAGCGCCCGGGCAAGAGCCGCACGCTTGATCATGCCGCCTGACAGTTCCGACGGATACTTGTCGCCGGCATCTGGCTTCAGGCCGACCATCTCGATCTTCAGATAAGCAAGCTCATCCATCAACTTCTTCGGCAGGTCGAGATATTCCCGCATCGGCAGCTGAATGTTTTCCTTCACCGTCAGGCCGGAAAACAGCGCGCCCTGCTGGAACAGCACACCGAGCCGCTGGTCAAGCATCATGCGGTCGTCTTCACTCGCCTTGTCGTAATCGGTGCCGAGAATGCGGATCGCGCCCGCCTGCCGCGGCAGGAGCCGCAAGATCGCCCGCATCAACACGGATTTGCCCGCGCCGGAGGGACCGATGAAGCCGAGGATTTCGCCGCGATAGACATCGAGATCGAGATTTTCGAGCACGTTCCGGCCGTTGAAACCGACGGTCACGCCCTCGACGGAAAGCACCACCTCGCGGCCGTCTTTTCCGGTCTTGATCTGTTGCTGTGTCTGGTCCTGCTGCTCCAACGCGCCCTCCCTAAAAATCGATGGCTGCGTAGAAGATGGCGAAAAGACCATCGACCAGAATGACGACGAAGATCGACTTCACCACCGACGAGGTGACGTGCTGGCCGAGCGATTCCGCCGAACCGCCCACCTTCATGCCCTCCACCGCCGCGACGATGCCGATGATCAGCGCCATGAACGGCGCCTTGATCATGCCCGCCGCAATGGTCGATTCCTCGACCGCGCCATGCAGGCGTGACAGGAACACCTCGAAAGTGATGCCGGAGTAGAGCAATGCCACGATGGCAGCACCGAAAAGCGCTGCGAAGTTGGCAAGAATGGTCAAGAGCGGCAACGCGATGGTGAGCGCCACCAGCCGCGGAAACACCAGCACGCCGACCGGGTTGAGGCCGATCACCTTCAGCGCGTCGATTTCCTCGCGCATCTTCATCGAGCCGATTTCCGCCGTGATCGCGCTGCCGGAACGGCCGGCGATCATGATCGCGGTCAACAGAACGCCGATTTCACGCAATTGCAGAATACCGACCAGATCGACGACGAAGACCTCGGCGCCGAAATAACGCAGCTGGAACGCGCCCTGCTGGGCGATGATCGCGCCGATCAGGAACGACATCAGCATGATGATCGGCACGGCGCGCACGCCCATATGGTCGATCTGGTTGACGATCGCCGCCGGCGATACGCCACGCCCGCGCCCGAGCTTCATCTGCGCGCCGCGCACGGCGGAACCGAGAATATACATGCCCGCCAGAAAGTCCGCGCCATTCTGAACCACGGCCTGACCGATCGGCGCGAAGATGCGCTCTACCAGCCCCGGCCTGGCGGCTGGTTCGCCCTGCATCTCCGCCTTATCGGGCAATTGACCGATGACGTCCTCGATCCGGTCGTTGCCGGTGAGCGTGACAATCGCGCCGTTCGCCTCCAGATCCTTGCGCAGGCGCTGGATGATCCACGCACCCGTCGTGTCGATGGCTTCGACGGCGGAAAGATCGATCTCGACGGAGCCGCCGGATTTGCTCTTTTCGATCCTGTCGAGGCTTTCAAAAATTCCGGAGAGATTGCTGTTGCGCCAGGAGCCGCTCATGACATAACGCAAACCGCCGCCGGAGACGGAACCGTCTTCGGTGATTGCGGCCGGGTTCGCCTGTTGCCGTGTGTCCTGTTCTTGCATAATGCTCCGAGCGAGTGCAGCCGTCACGAGATTCTTAAAGGTTTCATAACGTTTTGGCCTCCGGCAAGCCACAGTGACGGCTGACAATTCGTGATAAATTTGGCGTCATGTGTCTTTTGTCGCCCAATCGGAAGTGAAAAAATATGCCCCGTTACCTGCAAGCCACAACAGAACGCTTCCCCGTCGCCGGCAGCTTCACCATCTCACGCGGCACCCGCACGCATGCGGATGTCGTAACGTGCATTATCCGCGAAGGTTCCTTCACCGGCAGAGGTGAATGTGTACCCTATCCACGTTATGGCGAAAGCATCGAGGGTGTTGTTGCCGATATCGAGGCCATGGCAGAGCGGATCGCCGCCGGCCTGACACGGCAGGAACTACAGCAGGCGATGCAACCCGGCGCCGCCCGCAATGCGGTGGATTGCGCGCTCTGGGACCTCGAAGCCAAGATCAGCGGCAAAACTGTTGCCGAGCGCATCCTTGGACAGGCGGCAAAGCCGCTCGTCACTGCTTACACCATCTCGCTTGCGGACCCCGAGACCATGGCCGCGAAGACGGCGGAAAACGCAGGCCGCCCGCTGCTGAAGATCAAGACCGGCACGGCGGATGACGAAGCGCGTCTAAGGGCCGTGCGCGCCGCCGCACCCGAAGCGCGCATCATCATCGACGCCAATGAGGGTTGGAACGATTATAATATCGAATATTATCTGCGGCTTGCGGCGGAACTGAAGATATCGCTGATCGAGCAGCCGCTGCCGGCCGGCAAGGACGCCATCCTCTCCCGCATCGATCATCCGGTGCTGATCTGCGCCGATGAAAGCGTGCATTCCACCAGGGACCTCGCCGGCCTGCGCGACCGTTACGATGCGATCAACATCAAGCTCGACAAGACCGGCGGCCTCACCGAAGCGCTTGTCATGAAGGCGGAAGCCGAAAGGCTCGGTTTCACCATCATGGTCGGCTGCATGCTCGGCACCTCGCTCGGCATGGCGCCCGCCGTACTGGCGGCGCAGGGCACGGCATTTGCCGATCTCGACGGGCCGCTGTTGTTGGCGCAGGATCGTGATCCGGGGCTGGTTTACGAGGGTTCGCTGGTTTATCCGGCGCGGCCGGAATTGTGGGGTTAAGTCGTGGATATTGAAGGCAGAGAAACACGGTAAGGCGCGACCTCGCCGCTTGTTTCTTCTCCCCGCCGGGGAGAAGGTGGCCCGAAGGGTCGGATGAGGGGGCAACGTTAGCAGTATACGGAGAGCTCGCCCCCTCATCCCGCTGCCGCGGACTTCTCCCCGGCGGGGAGAAGAAACAAGCGGCATCCACTCGTCATACAGACGAGAGTCGGGGCTCCGATATGAAAGATCGCAAGTTATCCAGCCCGACCGAAATTGCAGGGGTAAGCCCTAAAATTAAAACCAGATGAGGTGCGACGCCACCGCGTATTTCTTCTCCCCGCCGGGGAGAAGGTGGCCCGAAGGGTCGGATGAGGGGGAAACGTAGCCGGATTTCGGAGAGCTTGCCCCCTCATCCCGCTGCCGCGACCTTCTCCCCGGCGGGGAGAAGAAACAAGCGGCATCCACTCGTCCCACACGAGCGCGCATTGATCGCGAGGAAACACCGAAGGCTAGGTATCCCTTTAGCTCGCAGGCCCAATCACGCCGCGTGCTTGCCAATCAACCCCGGAATATCTACCGGCTCCATCTCGTCCGATGCCTGACCGGCGGTGGCGTCGCTGGTCTGCATCCAGGTGATCAACTCGAAGCTGCCATCGGCATTTTCGGCAATCGCCGTGCAGCTTTCCACCCAGTCGCCGGTGTTGATATAGCGGATGCCGTCCATGTCTTCCATGACAGCATGGTGGATGTGCCCACAGATCACGCCGTCGACATTGTTGCGTCGCGCCTCGTCGGCCACCACGCGCTGGAATTCGCCGATGAAGTTGACGGCGTGTTTGACCTGCAGCTTGGCCCAGGCCGAGAACGACCAGTAAGGCAGGCCGATGCGGCGGCGCACGGCGGCAATGGCGATGTTGATGGCGATCGCCGCGTCATAGGCCCAGTCGCCGAGATAGGCGAGCAGGCGGGCATTGCGCACCACCACGTCGAACTCGTCGCCATGGATGACCAGATATTTCTTGCCGTCGGCCGCCTCGTGGATCATGCGCTCGGCCACTTCGATGCCGCCGAAATGCATGCCCGGGAATTCCCGCAGGAATTCATCGTGGTTACCGGGAATATAGATGATGCGCGTGCCCTTGCGGGCCTTGCGCAGCAGCTTCTGCACCACGTCGTTGCAGCCCTGCGGCCAATACCAGCTGCGGCGCAGGCGCCAGCCATCGACGATGTCGCCGACCATGATGATCGTTTCGGCTTCGTGATACTTTAGGAAGTCGAGCAAGAAATCCGTCTTGGCCGCCTTGGAGCCAAGATGAACATCCGAAATGAAAAGCGTTCTGAACTGTCTGGTTTCGATTTGACCGGCCACGGATTTCATCCCCCTGTTCGGTTGCGTCCCTGCGGCTTTCTTACCTCTCAGAACCAGACTCGTGTTTCAGCAACATGACAGAGGCCGGTTTTTGTATGGAATATGACTGATGGCTTCACGAAAACGCGAATAAGCCATGCCCGTATTTGCATGAATGTGCGTCAAATAACGGCTGTACCATGGGGAAGTTTGTTGTATTCAGGGGGCCGGAATGAAACCAGATATGACGGTGGAAGAATGACCTCTCACGATAAGAACAACACGCCCGCCAACACGGCAAAGGCCGACATCGAGGAACAGGCGCTCTTTTTCCACCGCTATCCGCGCCCCGGCAAGCTGGAGATCCAGGCCACCAAGCCGCTCGGCAACCAGCGCGATCTGGCGCTCGCCTATTCGCCGGGTGTGGCCGCTCCCTGCCTCGCCATCCATGAAAATCCGGAAATGGCAGCCGATTATACAGCGCGCGCCAATCTCGTCGCCGTCATCTCCAACGGCACCGCCGTGCTCGGCCTTGGCAATATCGGCCCGCTTGCTTCCAAGCCTGTCATGGAAGGCAAGGCCGTCCTCTTCAAGAAATTCGCCGGCATCGACGTCTTCGACATCGAGATCGACGCGCCCGGCATCAATGACATGGTGTCGACCATCGCAGCGCTGGAGCCCACCTTCGGCGGCATCAACCTTGAGGACATCAAGGCGCCGGAATGTTTCGAGGTGGAACGCCAGCTGCGCGAGAAGATGAACATCCCCGTCTTCCACGATGATCAGCATGGCACCGCGATCATCGTTGCCGCCGCCGTCACCAACGCGCTGGAACTGGCCGGCAAGTCTCTGTCCAGTGTCAAGATCGTCGCCTCCGGCGCCGGTGCGGCAGCCCTCGCCTGCCTCAACCTGCTTGTCGCCATGGGCGCAAAAAAGGAAAACATCTGGGTCCACGATATCGAAGGCCTGGTTTATGACGGCCGCAACGAGCTGATGGACGAGTGGAAGGAAGTCTACGCCCAGAAGACCGACAAACGCGTGCTGGCTGACTCCATCGATGGCGCCGATGTCTTCCTCGGCCTTTCGGCGGCCGGCGTGCTGAAACCGGAACTCCTGGAGCGCATGGCGGAAAATCCGCTTATTCTTGCGCTCGCCAACCCCAATCCGGAAATCATGCCTGAAGTGGCGCGTGCGGCGCGCCCGGACGCGATGATCTGCACCGGCCGTTCGGATTTCCCGAACCAGGTCAACAACGTACTCTGCTTCCCCTATATCTTCCGCGGCGCGCTGGATTGCGGTGCGACGACCATCAACGAAGAAATGAAGATGGCCGCCGTGCAGGCCATCGCCGAGCTTGCCCGCGAGGAAGTCTCGGAAGTGGCGGCCCGAGCCTATAGCGGCGAAACCCCGGTCTTCGGCCCGACCTATCTCATCCCCTCGCCCTTCGATCCGCGCCTCATCCTGCGCATTGCGCCGGCCGTTGCCCGCGCTGCCGCCGCAAGCGGTGTCGCCGCCCGGCCGATCACCGATTTCGAAGCCTATTTCGACCAGCTGAACCGTTTCGTCTGGCGCTCCGGCTTCATCATGAAGCCGGTCTTCAATGCCGCCAAGGCCGCCGAAAAGAAGCGCATCATCTTTGCCGAAGGCGAAGACGAGCGTGTGCTGCGCGCCGCCCAGGTTCTGCTGGAAGAAGGCACCGGCATCCCGATCCTCATCGGCCGCCCGCAGATCATCGAAACGCGCCTGAAGCGCTTCGGCCTGCGCATCCGCCCGCATACGGATTTCGCCGTGGTCAATCCGGAAGACGATCCGCGCTACCGCGATTATGTCGATGATTATTTCGCGCTGGTCGGCCGCGCCGGCATCAACCCGGAAGCGGCGCGTACCATCGTGCGCACCAACTCCACCGTCATCGGCGCGCTGTCGGTCAAGCGCGGCGAAGCCGATGCGCTGATCTGCGGTCTGGAAGGCCGTTATGACCGGCATCTGCGCGACGTGAACCAGATCATCGGCAAGCAGGAGAATGTGCGCTCCTTTGCGGGCCTCAGCCTGCTCATCACCCAGCAGGGTGCGCTGTTCCTCACCGATACGTTCGTGAATAACGATCCGACGTCAGAAGAAGTGGCGGAAATGGCCATTCTTGCGGCCAAGGAAATTCGCCGTTTCGGCATCACGCCGAAGATCGCGCTCGCCAGCCACTCCAATTTCGGTTCGCGCGATTCTGAAAGTGCGCGCAAGATGCGCCGCGCGCTGAAGATCGTGCAGGCAGCAGCCCCCGAGCTGGAAGTGGACGGCGAAATGCAGGGCGGCTCAGCCCTTTCGGAAGCGCTGCGCAAGCGCGCCATGCCGAACAGCGTGCTGACCGGCGAAGCGAACCTTTTGGTTTTCCCGAACCTTGACGCCGCCAACATCACGCTCGGCGTCACCCGCACCCTGACGGAAGGCCTGCATGTCGGCCCGATCCTGCTCGGCACAGCCCTGCCCGCCCACATCCTGTCGCCCAGCGTCACCTCGCGCGGCGTAGTCAACATGGCAGCCTTTGCCGTGGTCCAGGCTTCGCACCCTTCGGTGTGATGCTGCGGGCGCATTAACGCAATTTTGAACAAGCTGTTGCCGCATTGCGGCAACAGCTTATGTTATCTTCCTGAAACACGGATTTCGTGAAGTATAACGCCCCTGCCACCGGCCGGGGACATTAAACGGATCGCACAATTGACCCGGCGCAGCCGCATCATCGGCCTCCTGCTTCCCCTTGTTTTCCTCGCCCCGGCCACCGCCTTCGCGGATCAGGTCTGCGATACGCTTTATGCGCAACTGCGCGAGCCACCACGTGTCATCGGCAACACGGCAGAGGTGCGGCGTTACGCCAATGCGCTCGCCCGCCAGAACATCGTCGTGCGCAAGATCAGGAACGATCTGCGCAGCTATGGCTGTTCATCCGGCAGCGTCATTGTCTACGGCAACCCCAATGCCGGCCTCTGCGCCGAGATCGGCGATGCGCTGGTGGATGCCGAGGCCGAACGTGACGCCATCATTCGTGACCGTGATGACGCGATGGCGGCTCAGCGCAGCGATGATGGCGGCATCAGGCGCCAGCGCATTCTCGCCGCACTCGACGCCAATGGCTGCAGCGCAATGCCGGAAACGGACAGGCAATCGCCGCAGGCCCCGGATGTCACCCGTTATCCCGATGCTTTCCGCCAGGGCGACCGTGAGCCGGGACGGACGGGCCTGTCGCCTTACCCCAATGCCGCCGCCGAGGGCGGACTGCGCACCCTTTGCGTACGCACCTGCGACGGCTCGTTTTTCCCGATCGCCTCCAATGCCTCGCCGCTCGATTTCCGCGCCCAGGCGGAGCAATGCCAGAAAATGTGCCCGGGCACGCAGACCGAGCTTTATTTCCACTCCATGACGGATCAGGAAACCTCCGATATGGTCTCGGCCGAAACCGGCAAACCCTACAGGGACCTGCCCACCGCCTTCGCCTATCGCAACGCGTCTACGAAAGCGCCCGGCTGCGCCTGCAACATGGCCGCCTATCACGAGGACATGCAGAAGCAGGAAGAGGCCGCCCGGCCACAGGCCGAAAAGCCCTATTCCGGCATCACCACCATTCCGTCACCGCAGGGCGACAAGCCGAAGGAACCGGCCGAACAGCAACAGGCGGCAAAACCGCCGGAGCAACCGGTTCCCGAACGCGATTATGATCCGAACGACGCAAAAGTCCGCGTCATCGGCCCGAAATTCCTGCCGGACCAGACGGGCCGCATCGACCTGAAGAACCCGGCACTGAAGGGCATTCAACCGCAGCAGTGATATGTGTCGTGAGCGAGCGCCCGACCCTTGTTTCTTCTCCCCGAGGGGGAGAAGTCCGCGACAGCGGGATGAGGTGGCAACGTCAGCGATATTCGGTGAGCTAGCCCCCTCATCCGACCCTTCGGGCCACCTTCTCCCCCTTGGGGAGAAGAAACGCGCAGCACCGCCTTGCGACGGCACTTCCCCAGAACCGGGGCCGGGCTTGCCGCAAAGCAGATCAAAACGGCGACGGGGTTCCCCGTCGCGCAGTAAGCCGGCGGTTAGGACCGGGCGGGTGCCACAAGTTTCTTCTCCCCGAGGGGGAGAAGTCCGCGGCAGCGGGATGAGGGGGCAACGTCAGCGATATTCGGTGAGCTGGCCCCCTCATCGGACCCTTCGGGCCACCTTCTCCCCAGGGAGAAGAAAAAGCGGCAACGCTTCACTTCATCCGCAGACCGTTATCAGTGCCTTACCGCCCACCCCAGCGATTGCGAAACACCAGCTCCTCCAGCGGCACACGCTGGCGCCAGCCCTTCACCGCCAGTTCCGGTTCGGTATAAAGCGTATTGACGCGCCCGAGGCACAGCCAGGCGACAATTTCGATGTGCTCAGGGATATCAAGAATGGTGCGAATATCGCTGTCGTGGAAAATACTGACCCAGCCGACGCCGATGCCTTCGGCGCGGGCGGCAAGCCAGAGGTTCTGGATGGCGCAGACTGTGGAATAGACATCCGTGCGCGGATTGTGGGTGCGCCCCAGCACCACCTCGCCACCGCGTGTTGGATCGCAGGTCACGCAGATGCTGAGCGGCGCCTTGCGGATGCCTTCGAGCTTGAGACTGCGATAAAGCGCCTGCTGCTCGCCCGTAAACATCGCCGCCGCCTCTTCATTGGCCCGGCTGAAGGCCACAAAGGCGGCCTGGCGCACGGCCCCATCGGTGACGAGCGTGAAATTCCACGGCTGCATGAAACCGACAGAGGGAGCCGAATGCGCCGCCTTCAGGAGACGCTCGACAAGCTCCTCCGGCAGCGGATCAGGCAGGAACTGGTCGCGCACGTCGCGACGCGTCTCGATGGCGCGGTAGATCGCCTCGCGCTCCGCACCGGAGAATGGCTGGGCAGGCGAAAGCGCATGGTCGAATGGATCGGTTTGCAATGGATTGCCAGCGGACGGGTCGGTCGGCATCGTTTAACCCCAACAATGCGGGCGCGCGGATGCCGAAACCATGCCGGTTTTCGCATGCACGACGCGCCTCTTCAGCAACCTGCCGCCGTCCGCGCGGTTCGGTCTATCCTGCCAGGCCGGTCTTCTGACTCGGCTTCATCCGCCCTCTTCGCCTTCCCGAATGACTTCAGTGGCTTTTTGAAAAGGGCATCCGCCTCACAGCGCTGGGCACGTTCCGGTTTCTCACCGGATTCCCGATTCTCCCGCCACAAGGGCGGGCACCTGACTGAGGAAGCTATGAGCAAGAAGGCTTGCGAATGCAAGTATCGCGAGGCCGGTGCGGCAATGTGACCTTAACGAAAGCCAAATCGCATTACGCCACAGGGAAGTAACGCACATAAGCGAATTCATCACCGTCCGGCGACCAGTTGGGCGAGTTCATCGTGCCCTGCCCGCCGAAAAGCTCAAACAGCGTTTCGACATTGCCGCCATCCATATCCATCAGCCGCACGCGCACATCGAGATCACGCGGATGGTCGAAAACGTCGCCGTCATAGGAGACGAACACCACCTTGTCCCCTTTGGGAGACGGGTGCGGAAACCAGTCACCATAGGAACTGTCAGTGATGCGCTCCACAGCGGAGCCATCCACCCGCACCCGCCAGATCTGCATCAGCCCGGTGCGGCTGGAATTAAAATAGACCCACGCACCATCAGGCGAATAATCCGGCCCGTCATTGCGGCCCTCACCATGGGTCAGACGCGTCTCGATGCCGCTGTCGATATCCATGGAATAGATGTCGAAGACCTGATCGCGAATGCCGCAATATGCGAAACTCTTCCCGTCCGGCGCCCAGCCATGCCAATAGGAAGGAAGGTTCTTCGTCATCAGCCTTGGCGCACCGCCCGCCGATGGCAGAAGATAAATGGCGCTCTTGCCGAATTTCACCTTGTCGGAAATGGCATACAGCGAACCATCAGGCGAAATGCCGTGGTCGTTGTTGCATTGCGTCGCAAAGCCGGTATCGACCTTCTCCGGTGAAGCATCACCGGATGGGGACAGGCGATAGAGCAACCCCTCGCTGTTCAACAGCAGATATTTGCCATCCGGCGACCAGTTCGGCGCCTCGAACAGCTCCGGCGTCTGCCACACCACCCGCATCTGCCGGGTGCGGATGTTGAAGATTTCGATGGAACTGCGCATGCTGCCTCCCGGGGCTGTCGATAGTCTGGCTCTGATCGTTGGCGGACGCAGACATTCCGTTTGCTTTCGCCGCCATGGTGATTATGATCCTATGGCCGCAGGCACCGTCCTGCAAATTCAAATCGGAAAAAACGCCAGCGTTCCGGCACCGCCCGTAACCCTTCCCGTTTCTCCCAGATCCGAGGTTCCGCGATGAATACCATCGCCGATCACGGCATCCGCTTCGGGCGGATCGCCGCAATGCTTCCTGTCAAGAATATCGAAAAGGCCCATGACTTTTATGTCGGTGTGCTGGGCTTCACAAAAACCTTCGAAAACGGCACTCCCGTCGGCTTCATGATCCTCAAACAGGGCAATGCCGAATTGCACCTGACATTGCAGCCCACCCATAAGGCAGCGCCCTTCAACGTGGCGCATATGATGGTCAGCGATGTCGATACGCTGCATGAGATTTGCAAAAGCCATGGGCTGCGCATCATCAAGGCTCTGCAGGACAAGGATTATGGCCTCAGGGCCTTCGTGTTTGAAGATCCTGACGGCAACCGTATCGATGTGGGGCAGGTTATTTGAGGTGAGTGAAGAGTGGCGCGGGGTTTTCTCTGCGCCATTCATGAACCCCCATCGCGGACTGAGCGCATGCCGCTTGTTTCTTCTCCCCGAGGGGGAGAAGGTCGCGGCAGCGGGATGAGGGGGCAAGGGTCGTGATATACGGCAATGGTGCCCCCTCATCCGACCCTTCGGGCCACCTTCTCCCCGGCGGGGAGAAGAAATATGCCGCACCGTCTCACAGGCAATTACTCTGGATGACACCGGACCAGCGTTAAAGGCCCCCCTCCGGAAACCGCCTTAATCACCGATCCCGGAACCGGTTGGTGATCGGATAACGCCGGTCACGCCCAAAGTTCTTCTTGGTGATCTTCACACCCGGTGCCGATTGCCGGCGCTTGTATTCGGCGAGATAGAGCAGATGCTCCACCCGGTGCACGGTCACCACATCATGGCCGCGCGCCAGAATTTCCTCGACCGACATTTCCTTCTCGACGAGGCATTCGAGAATATCGTCCAGCACCGGATAAGGCGGCAGCGAATCCTGGTCGGTCTGGTTGGGGCGCAATTCGGCCGATGGCGCCTTGGAAATGATATTGGCGGGGATGACCTCGCCGGAAGGGCCGAGCGCACCCGGCGGCACATGGGCGTTGCGCCAGCTGGAAATGGCATAGACCTGCATCTTGTAGAGGTCCTTGATGGGGTTGAAACCACCATTCATGTCGCCATAAAGCGTGGCGTAACCCACCGACATTTCCGACTTGTTGCCCGTCGTCACCACCATCGAGCCGAACTTGTTCGAGACGGCCATCAAAATGGTGCCGCGCGTGCGGCTCTGCAGGTTTTCCTCGGTAATGCCCTCTTCCGTGCCCTCGAAGAGATCGGAAAGCGCCGAAAGGAAACCTTCCACCGGCTCGATGATCGGCACGATATCGTAACGGCAGCCCAGCGCTTTCGCGCAATCGGCGGCGTCTTTCAGCGATTCTTCCGAGGTATAACGGTAAGGCAGCATGATGCAGCGCACCCGCTCCTCGCCCAGCGCGTCAACGGCCAGTGCGGCGCAAATCGCCGAATCGATGCCGCCGGAAAGGCCGAGAACCACGCTCTTGAAGCCGTTCTTGTTCACGTAGTCGCGAAAGCCCAGCATGCAGGCGCGGTAATCCGCCTCCTCGCCCTCTGGTATTTTCGAGAATGGCCCGCTCTCGCAATGCCAGCCATCAGCCGTGCGTTTCCAATCAGTAACGGCAAGTGTGGCCTCGAACTGGCTCATCTGGAAAGCAAGCGTCTTGTCGGCATTGAAGCCAAAGCTTGCGCCGTCAAACACCAGCTCGTCCTGCCCGCCCAGCTGGTTGGCGAAGACGAGCGGCAGGCCGCTCTCGATCACCTGCCTGAGCGCCACCTGATGGCGCACATCCAGCTTGCCGCGATAATAGGGCGACCCGTTCGGCACCAGCAGGATTTCCGCACCGCTCTCGGCCAGCGTCTCGCACACGCCCATGTCGTTCCAGATTTCCTCGCAGATCGGAATGCCGATCCGCACACGGCGGAAATTATAGGGGCCGGAAATCGATCCTTCGGCGAAAACCCGCTTCTCGTCGAACTCGCCGTAATTGGGCAGGTCAATCTTGTCGCGCAGCGCAATGATCTTGCCGCCATCCAAAAGCGCCACCGAATTGTGCCGGCCCGTCTCGCCCTGGCGTGGAAAACCGATGACGACACCCGGTCCGCCATCGGCGGTGTCTGCCGCCAGTTCTTCCACAGCCTTCAGGCAGGCTTTCAGGAAAGCCGGCTTCAGCACCAGATCCTCAGGCGGATAACCTGAAATGAACAGCTCGGTCAGAAGCAGAAGATCGGCGCCCTGCGTTGCCGCATCGGCCCTTGCCTCACGCGCCCTGGCGAGATTGCCCGCCACGTCGCCAACGGTGGGATTGAACTGCCCGACGGCAATCCGGAGATGGTTCTGGATATCGTGTCTGTCGCTCATGCCATTTCAATACCGCGCCCGTGGCCGCTCCGCAACGCGGCAATTGCATACCACCGCATGGGCGATGCGCCACGGCTACGTTCACGCTAAGGTTATCACCGTTCCAGCCATCCTCCGCAAAGTTCATGTCGCGTTCATCGCGCTTATGTGACAGTTACATGACACTTTTGCGACGCCTGATTCATCTCCCCGGATTGGGCGGACGCCTGCAATACCGGAGTATGAGTTTGAGAGATTCGGCGCCAAAAACAACGGCTTCCGAAAAGGCTGGTTTCGTCTTTTCGCCTGCATGGACAAGGAGCCTTTCGAAGCTTTCGGCCGCGGCCTATACGCTTGCCAATCTGACGGTCGCCTCCATCGTGCTCGTCGTGGCGCTGGAATGGATCGCCCGCGGTTCGCTCCATGATGTCGGTGCTTTCCTCACCTCCTCCGCCCGCCCGGGCATGACCACCATTGCCGCCGTGCTCACTCTTTTGGTCGCGCTGGATGCGATCCTTGGCCGGCGTTATCTGTCCCTCATCGCAGTTGCGCCGCTCTGCGCGCTGACCGGGCTTATTTCCGCGCAGAAACAGACCTATCTCTCCGATCCGCTTTACCCATCCGACCTGCTGTTCGGCCGCCAGATTTTCGAGCTTCTGCCCACCATGCTGAAGGCGCAACCGCTGACGGCGGTGCTGGTCGGACTTGGCATCTGCGCCGCCATTGCCGCTCTCGTGGCGCTCTGGCTGCTGGCGCGCCGGCATTCCCCGTCATTGAGCTGGCGTGAACGCGCCGCGGGGCTTGCACTGGCGCTGCCGCTTCTTGCCGGCCTCGCCTCGCTGATGGACTATTCGCATTATTCCTGGGTCCGCGATCGCCTCAACATCATTCCGATGATGTGGGACCAGCAGGAAAATTACCGTCACAACGGCTTCCTGATGGCCTTCGCTTTCAATATTCCCATGGCCAATGTTTCGGCGCCGCAGGGTTACGGCGAAAACAGCATCGCCGACCTGACCGCGGAACCCGCCGCCTTCGCCGCCAACAAGGGCGATTATCCTGACGTCATCATGCTGATGAGCGAATCGCTGTGGGACCCGACCCGGCTTGAAAATGTGAAGCTCTCCGCCGATCCGATGCCGACGATCCGCGCCAAACAGTCCGGCAACGTGTTTTCGCCCGAGTTCGGTGGCATGACGGCGAATGTGGAATTCGAGGCGCTGACCGGCTTTTCCAACGCCTTCCTGCCCTATGGCAGCATTCCCTATCAGCAATATATCCGCCGCCCCGTGCCCTCGCTCGCCAGCTTCTTCCGCGGTGAAGGTTATTCAGCCATCGCCATGCACCCGTTCCAGGAATGGTTCTGGAACCGCAAGCAGGTCTATCAGAATTTCGGCTTCGAGGAATTCCGCTCCGAAGAGACTTTGCCGGCCATGGAAAAACGCGGCAACTTCGCCTCTGACGATGCGCTGATGGACGAGATCATGGCGACGGCCGACAAGGCGCAGAACCCGCTCTTCCTCTTCGCCGTCACCCTGCAGGGACATGGGCCTTACGAGGCGACCCGTTACGCCGAAAACACCATCAGCGTCGAAGGCGATCTCTCCGCATCGGCCTCGCAGGCGCTCTCCACCTATTCGCAAGGCGTCGTGGAAGCGGATGATGCGCTTTTGAAAATGATGCGCTGGGCGAAGAAGCGCGACCGCGAAACCATCATCGTCCTCTTTGGCGATCACCTGCCGCCGCTTGGCCAGGCCTTCGTGGAAAGCGGTTATATGCCGGGCATGGTGGCCAGCCGCCGTGCACCACTTGACGTGATGAAGAAGGAACATGAGACGCCGCTCGTTGTCTGGTCCTCGAAAAAGGGCGTGCGCAAGAATATCGGCACCATCAGCCCGGCGCTTCTGCCCTATCACGTGCTGAAGACCGCCGGCTTCTCCGATCCCTTCTACACCGGCACGCTCGGCGAGGTGCAGCATGCCTTTTCCGTCATCGACCGGCATATGCTGGTGGAAACCGATGGCAAGGCCCTGCCCGACTGGTCTATCGCCCCGAACGCCGTTCCCGACGTGGTGCGCGATTACCGCCTGCTGCAGTTCGACATGATGTTCGGCGCCCAATATGGCCGCGAGCGCTTCTTCCCCGGTTTCAACTGGCTGCACGAGGGTGCGCCGGCCGTCTGATGATGTGTGGCGGGGACGCCTGAACCGCATGGCGACGGAAATCGTTTGAATTCCGCCGCCATGCGGGTTTATCTCGCACGGAGCGCAGGCACCTCATCAAAACCGGAGACACACCGTGTCAGATATCTCCGACTACATCACGTCGCATTTCAAACGTTCCTCCCGCGAAATTGGTGAGGTGGAGCGCCGCATTCTGGAACTGTCGCACCAGAAGAAGCTGGTTTCGAGCGACATCAATGCGGAATTTTCCGCCGGCGCCAGTCTCGGCGACAGGCTGGCCGACAATATTGCCAAGATCGGCGGCTCCTGGGGTTTCATCCTCGGCTTCTGCTTTTTCCTGATCTTCTGGGCGATCATCAACACCATAATACTGACAACAGGCGCCTTCGACCCCTACCCGTTCATCTTCCTCAACCTGCTGCTTTCCATGCTGGCCGCCATTCAGGCGCCGATCATCATGATGTCACAGAACCGCCAGGCCGCCCGCGATCGTTTCGAAGCCGCCAAGGATTACGAAGTGAACCTGAAGGCCGAGCTGGAAGTACTGTCGCTGCATGAAAAGATCGACGTCAAGGTGCTGGCCGAGCTTGCGGCGCTGAGACAGGACCTCGCCGCACTCCACCACCACGTCACCCGCAAAGACGGCTGACAAAGGACGGCTGACACCGGCAAAATTCATCCCCGCTTTTCCCCGCCCTGCCGCGTGCTGTTATCCTGCATGCAGGCCTGCCGGGTGGGGGGTGGAGTATAGTGGACGGAGGCGCGTGTGGCCTTACCCCCCTCTGCCCTGCCGGGCATCTCCCCCTCAAGGGGGGAGATCGGCAAGAGGCTCTTTCATCGCTTCATCCTCAAGCTTAGAGAGGGCGAGACCTAGCCGCAGATCGATCTCCCCCCTTGAGGGGGAGATGCCCGGCAGGGCAGAGGGGGGTAAGCCCCAGGCACGGTCGGTCCACTGAAAATTCACCCCCAGTTACGAATCCGTCAGAATCTTGCGCTACAGATTGACGCAGGCGTTTGTTGCATTGCACTCTTGCGGGCAAGGTTGACGGGGGAATCACTCCCCATCGTCAAAATGGCATCACGACCATTTCGCGACGACGCCGTGCCGGATGCGACATCCGGTTATCGCAATGCATTCTGTTCCGGGGTTTTTCATGCACCAGTTCGATCTGATTGTTGTCGGCAGCGGTCCGGCGGGAAGACGGGCCGCCATTCAGGCCGCCAAGCTCGAAAAGAAGGTTCTGGTCATAGAGAAAGGCAGCCGCGTCGGCGGCGTTTCCGTGCACACCGGCACCATTCCTTCCAAGACCCTGCGCGAAACTGCGCTCAACCTTACCGGCTGGCGTGAGCGCGGTTTTTACGGCCGCTCCTACCGCGTCAAGCAGGAGATCGACGCCGACGATCTGCGCCGCCGCCTGCTCATTACGCTCGATCACGAAGTCGAGGTGCTGGAGCACCAGTTTGCCCGCAACCGCGTGCAGCACATTCGCGGCACGGCAAGCTTCGTTGACGCCAACACCATGAAGGTGGTGAAGAACGACGGCGAGATCATGAATGTCACCGGCACCTCCATCCTGCTGACCATCGGCACCCGGCCCTACCGGCCGCCGCATATTCCCTTCGACGGCCAGGCGGTGCTTGATTCGGATGAGATTCTCGAAATAAAGGAACTGCCGCGCTCCATGGTCGTGGTTGGCGCCGGCGTCATCGGCATCGAATATGCGACGATCTTCAGCGCGCTCGACACGCAGGTGACGGTGGTGGAACCGCGCGAGACCATGCTGGAATTCATCGACAAGGAAATCGTCGAGGACTTCACCTATCAGCTGCGTGATCGCAACATGAAGCTGATCTTTGGCCAGAAGGCGGAAAAAGTGGAACGCGACGAGAGCGGCAAATGCCTCGTTTCGCTCGGCAATGGCCGCGTCCTCAAAACCGAGACGGTGCTGTTTGCCGCCGGCCGTGTCGGCGCCACCGATACGCTCAACCTTTCGGCCTGCGGGCTGGAAGCCGACAGCCGTGGCCGCCTGAAGGTCGATCCCGAAACCTTCCAGACCTCGGTGCCGAACATCTATGCTGCCGGCGATATCATCGGTTTCCCCAGCCTTGCCTCCACCTCCATGGAACAGGGCCGCATCGCTGCCCGCCATGCCGTCGGCGCACCGGCCGGCGAACCGCCGCAATTCTTCCCCTACGGCATCTATGCCGTGCCGGAAATCTCCACCTGCGGCCTGACGGAAGAAGAAGTCATCGAACGCGGCATTCCCTATGAATGCGGCATCGCCCATTTCCGCGAGACCTCGCGCGGCCATATCATGGGCCTCGACAGCGGCCTCTTGAAGATGATCTTCTCGCTGAAAACCCGCCGCCTGCTGGGCGTCCACATCGTCGGCGAAGGAGCGACCGAACTGGTGCATATCGGCCAGGCGGTGCTGAACCTCAAAGGCACGGTGGAATATTTCGTGGAGAATACGTTCAATTACCCCACGCTGGCTGAGGCCTACAAGATTGCCGGGCTGGATGCGTGGAACCGCATGGGTGAGATCAAGAAGGATTGATCAGCGGATTTTCAAAGGGGTGCGAAGCTGCCGAGAGGCATGGCAGGTTGCCTTGCGCGCTTGTGGCAAGGTCGTAGCATCCCCACTCCATCACCCCGGACTTGATCCGGGGTCCAGCCAACCCAAGTCCTTGGGTCGAAAAGCCTCTTCCCGCTGCAGAGATAGCAGACTTCTCCGTCGTCATCCTCGGGCTTGACCCGAGGATCCACAAACCGGCGCACCATGGATCCTCGGGTCAAGCCCGAGGATGACGCCGAGTTTTCAGCCACCCCACTATGGGTGGAACCGCACTCACCAGCGAATACTGTACCGCGCACTCACGCCGGGCCGGAAATGATCCGCATAGCCCTGATCCAGCGTCCCCCGCAACGTCAGATTATCGCCGATCTTCTGCTCCACCGCCACGCCGCTGCTGAACTCATTGAAACTGTTGCGGCTGGCCCCCGTCAGCACAAAAGCGGTGCCGGTCTCGGAGCGGGAAAGCCGCAATGACTGCGAGACGTCGAGGCCGTTCCATTGCTGCGCCGTGCCATCATAACGCACGGTGAAATTGCGGTTCGCCTCGATATCCAGTTCCGGCGTGACGATACGCTTCTGCTGCGAAGTCACGGAAACGCTGCTCGATCCCGTCAGCGCGTTGAACAGCACACCGACATCGCGGGCAAGCGAAACGCCGGGCAGCTGTTCGGCGAGCAGCGTGACATTGCCCCATACACGCACCGGCGTATCCACCACCTGCCCCGTCTTTGAAGCACTCATGCCCATTTCCAGCCCCGCCCGGATCGGCGTATCGACCGGCAGCTTCGCGCCGATGCGCGCCGTATAGGAACGGTCGGAATTCTTGACCGGCTTCCAGATCAGCCCGGCCTCATCGGCAAGAGCTGATGTTGAAATCCCCACCAACGCCATAAGCGGCAGGCCGAAGATGAAAATGGATGTGCGTGATGGCATATCTTGTTCCCAAGCCATTTAAGGGCATGCCGAGAGACCCGGTCATGCACGGTAAAAGTCGAGTCCAACGAGATTGTCGGCGACGAAGGCCACCCATCAGGATGACCCGCTTTCCCAGAATGGCAACACGAAGCAGCCGGGAAATCATGTTGGCTATTGTGCCAGATGAACGGGAGATGAACAAGCGCATATGCAGCAATTTTTATGCTGCGGCGCACCGCATTCAAAAAGTCGCCTGGCCAAACATTTCGATTGCTTGACGAATCGGCGTCTCCCCGCTGATATTTGGTGAGCGTCGCCTGCGCTCAACCTCCCGGACCGTCCCCAGCGCGGTCTTCAACGGAGGCAAAGGGACTGTTGTCTCAGGCCATCTTTTTGGTCCGATCGTTTCGGGCGGGTTGCTGGGGAACTGCGTCCGGGACGTGAGAGGCCTGATAATGACGCAAAATAGCAACCTGAAACGTCGCGTAAGAGCTCGCGCAGCCAAAACCGGCGAATCCTATACAGCTGCTCTTCGGCATATTCGAAAAATACCAGATGTCCCTGGAAGCAGCTCAATCCGAATGGCTGTCGCGCAGACATCGCTGTTCGACGATCCTCGTGACGTCTCCGCATTGAAGACAAGCGGACAGGAAATACGCCACCTTATGTGCGAAGCCCATAAGGTCGGCGCTCGTCTCATACATTTCCCCGAGGGCGCAACGTGCTGGCCAGGTAAACGGATTATGTCCGGGACCGGCCCGGCAGAAATCGGACCTTCCGACTGGACACGGTTCGAATGGGAAACTCTGCGCAACGAACTGCAGGCAACCAGAAAACTTGCGCACAAGTTGAAACTCTGGACAGTTTTGGGTGCCGTCCATCAGCTGACGTCGCCGCACCGGCCATATAACAGCCTGTATGTGGTCTCTGATCGTGGGAAGCTTGTAACGCGCTATGATGAGCGTCTGCTGTCGAACACCAAAATCTCATTCATGTACTCGCCGGGAAGCGTCCCGGTGACGTTTGAAGTCGATGGCGTCCGTTTCGGTTGCGCCCTTGGCATGGAAGCGCACTATCCGGAAATATTCATGGAATATGAAAAGCTGAACGTCGATTGCATGCTGTTTTCGACCGCGGGCGACGGCCCTTCCAATGCGTCGGCATTTGCCACGGAAATATTGGGGCACGCATCGAGCAACTCCTATTGGGCCAGCTTTCCACCCTTGCCCCACAAAGTCCCAGCGCTCCCTCGGGAGTCGCCGCACCAGATGGTCAATGGGTGGCGCAATGCCCGATGAATGGTTTACCGGCTATTGCGTTAGCGGATGTCATCATCGATCGGGAAAACCCCGCGCGACCGTGGCGGCGAAAAGCGCGCGCCGATCTTTACACGCCTCATCAGGTAAATAACGATCCGAGAAGCGACAGCCGGAACCAGTTTTAACACTCAATACCCGCCAGTGGCGCTGATTTGTGCCACTGGCCACCTGGCTCAGGGTGGAACGTAGTGTCCACGCCCAAACAAAAAAGGCCGCAGCTTTCGCCACGGCCCCTTGTTCGATCAGCTTACACTGAAGAAGATTATTCGGCGTCGCCTTCAGCGGCCTTCTTCTTGGCCGGAGCCTTCTTCTTCGGAGCGGCTTCTTCGCCTTCAGCGGCGTCGTCAGCCTTGGCAGCAGCCTTTTTCTTGGCCGGGGCCTTCTTCTTGGTTTCCGTAGCTTCTTCGGCGTCGTCAGCCAGCAGCTCTTCCTTGGAAACGGTCTTGTCCGTTACCGAGATTTCGGAGAGCAGCTTGTCGATGACCTTTTCTTCGAAGATCGGAGCGCGCAGCGAAGCGGAAGCGCCGGGCGTGTTGCGGAAGAAATCGAGGATTTCCTTCTGCTGGCCGGGGAACTGCTGCAGCTGCTGGAACAGCGCGCGCTGCATTTCTTCTTCGGTCACTTCAACGCCGGCCTTTTCGCCGATTTCGGAGAGAACGAGGCCGAGACGGACGCGGCGTTCAGCAAGCTTGCGATATTCTTCGCGGGCTTCTTCTTCGGTCGTGTCTTCGTCAGCGAAGGTCTTGCCGGACTGGGCGAGATCGGTGTTGATCTGGCGCCAGATGTTGTCGAACTCGGCGTCAACCAGGCCAGCCGGCGTGTCGAACTTGTACATTTCGTCCAGCTGGTCGAGGATCTGACGCTTGACCTTCTGGCGGGTGATGTTGCCGTACTGGCTTTCGATCTGACCCTTGACGATTTCCTTCAGCTTTTCAGCCGATTCGAGACCGAGCTTTTCAGCCAGTTCGTCGTTGATTTCAACGGCAGCAGCAGCGGCAACTTCCTTGACGGTGATGTCGAAGTTGGCTTCCTTGCCGGCAAGGTTTGCAGCCGGGTAGTCAGCCGGGAAGGTCACGGTGATGGTCTTTTCATCGCCAGCCTTGACGCCGACCAGCTGGTCTTCGAAGCCGGGGATGAAGCGGCCCGAACCGAGAACCAGTTCAGCATCTTCAGCAGCGCCGCCGTCGAAGGCAACACCGTCAACCTTGCCGAGATAGTTCATGGTGACGCGGTCGCCATCGGCAGCCTTGCCCTTCTTGGCTTCGAAGGTGCGGGCGCTCTCAGCGATCTTCAGGATCTGCTCGTTGATTTCGTCTTCAGAGACTTCAACAACTTCGCGGGTAACCTTTATACCGTCATTGGCCTTCAGTTCGATGGCCGGGATGATTTCATAGGCAACGGTGAATTCGAAATCGGATTCAGCCGACAGGATCTTTTCGGCTTCCTGCTCGTCTTCGGTCATGGAGATGGCCGGCTGGGTAGCAGACTTCTCGCCGCGGCTGGAAAGGATTTCGGTCGGCTTTTCACGAACGAGCTCGTTGACGAGGTCGGCCATGATGGACTTGCCATACATCTTCTTCAGGTGGCCCATCGGCACTTTGCCGGGACGGAAGCCGTTGATGCGAACCTTGTCCTTGGCGTCAACCAGGCGCTCGTCCAGACGGGCCTTCATGTCGGCGGCCGGAATAACGACCTTGAGTTCGCGCTTCAGCCCTTCAGCGAGCGTTTCGATAACCTGCATTTTCCTAACCTTCACATCATGGCGGCGGTGCTCAGACAGCCGTTGGTTTACTTTCGAGCACTGCGCCGGAAACATCGTTCCCCGGCCGTGGCTTCCCTTATTTCTTTACACAAGCGCCTGCCGGGCAACATTGCGCCGGCGCCGGAGACAAAGGTGCAAGGGGGATGATGAACCCCGAAGCTCCCCGCATCTTATAAAGATGCACTCTGGCGCAAGCGTGGCACAGCCATGCTTTGCTTGTGGTGCGGGTAGAGAGACTCGAACTCCCACGCCGAAGCGTTGGTACCTAAAACCAATGCGTCTACCAATTCCGCCATACCCGCACGTTGGGCGGCGGTATGTCACAATGTTCAGAAAGGGTCAAGCACGCCGTTCCCCTGCCTCCGGTTTCATCAGGACTTTTCTTGGCTCCGCTCCAAGGGCGCGGATGAGTATTCCTCTTTCACCGTTTGCCCTCGGCAATAAGGGAGTGTGATGCAGCAAGGAAGGCAGCACCGATCCCGGACTAAAAAACGGCAGGCCACGCTTGTGTCCAGAGCCTCAGCCCGCCCGCCGCCCCTGCCCCCGCAGCGACACTTATGCAGGCAGAAAATGCGCACATCATTTATGCGGCTACATTGACATTATATATAGCATCGCCGGCAACTCCCATAGCCGGGTCACCGTCAGCCGATGAGATTCGTCGCCCCTGCCCTGCACCTGCCTCTTCACGCATGGCCAGCCCTGCCGCACGGCTGCACATCTTCCGGCCATCTGGCGTCACCAAAAGCACATAAATTGGTCACAAATTATGCATGAATCGCCGCAATCGGGCTCATTTACCGGCTTGTCGTGCATTGCGTGCATAGGTGACATCTTGCTTTGTCTGTTTTTGTTTTGATTAAACCGATTATATTCATGGTCATACAGAGATCAGTTCAGCCCCGGACCCAAAGCCTCCCAAGACTGGCCGCGCGGACTGAACAGCACGAAGAGGAAAATGACCATGAACATCACCCGCTCGCTCACCAACTGGCGCAAGTATCGTCAGACCGTAACCGAACTTGGCCGCATGACCGACCGCGAACTGAGTGACCTCGGCATTGGCCGTCAGGACATCCGCCGCGTCGCCCGCACCGCCGTCGGCATCTAATAGAGATGCCCCGCCGCGCAAACGCGACGGATGCGAGACGACCCTCCCAAAAAGGCCTGAGGCGCCCGCCTCTGGCCTTTTTTCGTTTTGGGAATTTCTGACGGCGTAAGCGGCTCTCTCCTGCATATGCGAAGAGCAGCGGATGAAAAAATCGCCCTATTCCCCCATGCCCGCACAACGCTTGAGCAAGGCTAAAACCGCTTTCGCTCCACTAAACCTCCCCAAAATGCCTCTTCATCGCCGCAACGGGCCACCAGACCCATCCAAACCGCCCGAAACACAGACATTTCCGCTTATATTTTGCTCAGATGATATTCAGAGCCGCAAATTTAGCCGACATAGTGCACAAATGCATGGCAGTAGCCTAAATTCTGCACTGCACAACATGGCTTAATGTCTATATATAAACCTCAACAGCCGAGAGCACAGAGAAACACTGAGCCGGCAGACGAAATCAACAGAGATAGATTGAGGAAACGACCATGAACCCTATCCGCATTGCAAAGAACTGGATCTCCTACCGCCGCACGATCAACGAACTCGGCAGCCTCTCCAACCAGGCTCTGAGCGACATCGGTCTGACCCGTTACGACATCCGTAACGTAGCAGCCCGTTCGTTCCGCTAAGGCGTAAACGATCGTCCCGCTGCCCGACCTCCAGGGCGCGACGATCGAGCGACAGGTAAAGAAAGCGGCGCCTCTGGCGCCGTTTTTGATTCTGGCAGTCGGCTGCAAGCAGCTTTTTTTTGAAGATGCACTCCGGGCATCCGCCACCATTCGGTTTTACAGAGCCGGTCGGCATTTCGGATACAGGCGCTATGCCAAACACATTGGGTTCGAGATCGCCGCTTGTTTCTTCTCCCCGTCGGGGAGAAGGTTGCCCGAAGGGTCGGATGAGGGCTAGCTCTCCGAATATCTCTACCCTCGCCCCCTCATCCGGCTGCCGCGGACTTCTCCCCCTCGGGGAGAAGAAGCAGGCGGCAGGCGCTCGCTCCCCAGATGCTTGTCGGCTTTTTAGCCCTGCCGCGAACTTGATAGCCTGACTATCCTCATATCCGCCACCCTTAAAAATAGAGCTTGTCCGCATCTCGGATACGGGCGCTACGCCAAACACATCGGGGTCGAGATCGCCGCTTGTTTCTTCTCCCCGCCGGGGAGAAGGTGGCCCGAAGGGTCGGATGAGGGGGTAGCTCTCAGAATATCGCTACCCTCGCCCCTTCATCCCGCTGCCGCGGACTTCTCCCCCTCGGGGAGAAGAAGCAGGCGGCACGCGCCGTTTCGCAATGCCCCGCGCCTCTTCCTCGCCCGCCCAATCCCAAAAACATTTGGCTGCCCCGGCCATGCATGCTAGTGCATCCCGCAACAATGCCGCGTCCTCTGGGACCCGCGCGAAACAATCACTCAAGAGACAGCCGCCGAACGGGAGCCTCTGCCCCGCATGCGGCCCATGGACGCCAGATGGACGCCAGCATGCAAGACAAGACCCATTCTCCCATTCACGTCGTGGGCGGCGGATTGGCCGGTTCGGAAGCCGCGTGGCAGATCGCGCAGAGCGGCGTGCCCGTCATCCTGCATGAAATGCGTGGCGTGCGCGGCACGGACGCGCATAAGGGCGACAGCTTGGCGGAACTGGTCTGTTCCAACTCCTTCCGCTCGGACGATGCGACGGCCAATGCGGTCGGCGTCATCCATGCCGAAATGCGGCTTGCCGGTTCGCTGATCATGGCCTGCGCTGACAAACATCAGGTACCGGCCGGCGGCGCGCTTGCCGTCGACCGCGACGGGTTTTCGCTTGCCGTTACCGAAATGCTGCAACTTCACCCGCTGGTGACGATTGTCCGCGAGGAGGTTTCCGGCCTGCCGCCGAAGGAATGGGGCAGCACCATCATCGCCACCGGGCCGCTCACCTCGCCGGATCTGGCGGCAGCGGTCCAGGCCGAAACGGGTGAGGATGCGCTGGCCTTTTTCGACGCCATCGCCCCGATCGTCCACCGCGACAGCATCAACATGGATATCTGCTGGTACCAGTCGCGTTACGACAAGGTCGGCCCCGGCGGCACGGGCAAGGACTACATCAACTGCCCGATGGACGAAGAGCAATATAACGCCTTCATCGACGCGCTGATTGCCGGCGACACGGTCGGTTTCAAGGAATGGGAAGGCACGCCCTATTTCGACGGCTGCCTGCCGATCGAAATCATGGCCGAACGTGGCCGCCAGACGCTGCGCCATGGCCCGATGAAACCGATGGGGCTGACCAATTCACACAACCCCACCGTCAAGGCCTATGCCGTGGTGCAGCTGCGCCAGGACAATGCGCTCGGCACGCTCTACAACATGGTCGGTTTCCAGACGAAACTGAAATACGGCGTGCAGGCGGATGTGTTCCGCATGATTCCGGGCCTCGAAAATGCGGAATTCGCCCGCCTCGGCGGCCTGCACCGCAACACCTATATCGATTCCCCTGTCCTGCTCGATCCGTCGCTGAAGCTGAAATCCCGCCCCGACCTGCGCTTCGCCGGCCAGATCACCGGCTGCGAGGGTTATGTGGAAAGCGCCTCCGTCGGCCTTCTCGCCGGCCGCTTCGCCGCCGCCGAACGCAAGGGCGAGGCCCTGAGCCTGCCGCCGGCCACCACGGCGCTTGGCTCGCTTCTCAACCACATCACCGGCGGCCATCTTTCCTCAGATGATGAGCCGGGCAAGCGTTCCTTCCAGCCGATGAACATCAATTTCGGCCTGTTCCCCGAACTGGAGCCGGGCTCCATCGTCAAGCCGGAGGGCGTGAAACGTTTTCGCGGCAAGGACAAGACGATTATGAAACGCCAGCTGGTTGCAGCGCGGGCGCTGAAGGATTGCGCGGAATGGCTGGGGATGGGCGAAACCGCCCCGGCAGCCGGTGCCGCGCTGGATCATTGAATGATCGAAGCATTGGCCAGGCAGCGTTCCGTGGCCAATACCGTCAGCGAACATTCCAGAAGGACCAGTCCGACTTGCCCTTCTGGTATTTGTAGTGCCGCGAGAAATACGGATTGACCGTCGCGACATATTCGAACTCGATGGTCGTAGGGCGCAGGAACGAGAATAACGGGCTATATTTATAACGCCCCGAAATCACGATGACGGCTTCTTCTTCCTTGAAATTCCCCGCCTTCAGCATCTTGTCCCAGGTGACGGCTTCTGCGGAGCCGAAGAAGTTGTAAGGCGCAAATTCGACCGTTGCGACACCGCCCACCAGCCTGGCGCTCCGCAAGGTCAGATCGAGCTCCTCCGGATTGAGCGGCTGCCCGGCGTCGATGACAAAGGTTTTCACTCCTGTCCTCACCCGCTCCTCGAATTCCGGGAAACGGGCGGACCAGCGGGCTGTATTATCGACAACCGTGACGAAACGGTCATAACTCAGCCAGCCACGACCGGTCTCGATCATCACCGCCAGAAAAATAATCAGCATCGGCAATAGCAGCGAGAATTCCACGGCGGCCACGCCGGAGCGCGATCGCAGCATGGCGGCGAAGACGGATTTCAGCCGAAACCTCATCATTCCGTCACCCGAACGGCGGTGATCGCCAGGGAGATATTCTGCAGTTGCGGCTGCTTGTCGCCGCCGCTGGGGATCAGCAGACGCGTCGTGGGCAGAATGAATGGCCAATTGTACCCAAGCGCCAGAAGATATTGCCCGGCATTTTTATCCGGCACCTGAAACCTGTTCTCGACCGGAAATGTCAGCGGCACGGCGGTGAAATCCGCGTCCGGGATCGGGACGAGCGTTATCTTCATGTCGCTTTCCGTCGTGCCGAGCAGGAAATTGGAGGCGATCACCCGCCTGAAATCGATTTCAGTAACCGCCGTATGGCTTGCCGCCGCCTTGCGCAGCATTTCCGCGCCGGCATTGGCCGCCGTTGCCAGATTGAGAGTGAGCAGCAGCGCCAGACCGACCTCGAAAATGCCGAAGACCAGCAGAAAATAGACCGGCAGAAGCAGACCGAACTCGACGGCGGTGGCCGCCCGGATATCGAGCGCATAAGAGCGGAACCGAGCGAGCCCTTTATTTCGGTGAATCGACATACTTCACCTCAAAAGCCGTGATGATGCCGCCAAGACTGTCGCTTTTGCCGCCTGCGGCAATCGTCAGCTTGTAGACGGAGTAGGTATCGACCGTGATCGAATACGTGCGGCGCTCCCAGAAGACCTTGCCCTTCTGCGCCATTTCGATGATCTTCTTTTCGGGGCCCAATTGCGGACGCTGGAGCTGCAGGAAGATGTCGATGTCGTTGGTGCCGCCATAGGCGTCGTTGCGGCCATTATACCAGACCGAAACCTCATATTTTCCGGGGTGCAGTTCCACAATCTTGAAAATGGAACTGTTGGCGTCTCTTCTCTTTTGCCCTTCCCAATGGCTGTCCAGTTCCACCACATATTTGGTCGGCGGTATCCCGCCATCCGCGGCAGTCAGAATGGAAGGTTTTTGCAACTCTTCCGATTCAGGCGGACATGGATTTGTTGCCGCGGATTGCGACGCGTCCTTCTCGGATTCTTTCAGTTTGTTGTTATTTTTCGGATCTTTCACGTCAGTCGATGCGACGTCCTGCTGTGAGACGCTGACGCAAGCAGGTCCAGCATCCTTCTTCGGCTCGTCATAACCCTGCCAGCCGAATTTTTTGCGGCACGCCGCATTGCTCCAGTCCTGAAGCTCGATGCCGGGGCCCGTGCCACCATTCCATCCAATTTCCTCATAGCTGACGACGCCCCAGCACCCATTCATGGCGTTGGGGCCTTTACCGTTTTCGAGAATCCGGTCTTTACCGTTCAGCCGGTCGAATGTGTTGTTTACGATCACCTCGCCGTCATACGGATAGGGAGGAATACCGTCGCAACGGTAAGTCAGCGCGTAGTCCATCTTTTCGACATTGAACAGGCCGCCCAACACCGTCTTATAGGTAAATTTCGCGTCGATATCGGTGGTCAGCCAGTCGATCGTCACGTCGCGGCTCACCACCTCCTGTTTGGTGGAGGTGATAAGCGCATCGAATGTATCCAGCACGTTTTTGCGGCGAACTTCATCGAGAGGCACATTCGTACGGGTCGGTTTCGTCGAGCGCTCACAGGCCTGCGCGATCACCCGCTTTGACTGGCTGTAATAGGCCAGCGCCCGGCCGCCTTCGAACAATAGCCCGAATGTGAACAGAAAAACCGGCATCAGCAATGCCGTCATGATCGCAAAATTTCCCCGCCGATCCTGAAGAAGCAGGCGGAAATGATGCGCCGACGCGCTCAAGATTTTTTCAATATGAAACATCTGCAATAATCGCTTTTCATCCAACCGCCACGGATCGCCCCGGCTCCTCCCCAGCCGGACACACAAAGACTGCAGCCGGGCGAAATCCCCTGGGGCCACAGGATACAAACTCAGCAAAACCGCTGATGCTCGCCGCGATCATGGCGGCGCGACACAAGTGGCGAAGGCCTGTTGCATTCGCGAGATAAAGGTATTTTCCGGAACCACCGATCGATGGCAGCCCAATTTCATTCGTCATTTTATATGGCGAATTAAACATCAGATTCGTAAATTAAAGATCACCAGAACATCAAAAATAGTATGTAAAATCATATATTTAAATCAGATATTCATAATTTATTATAGTCGAAATATTCAATTGAATACGCCAGGTCGATATTCGATTGCGGATACAATCTTGCCGAGGCTCGCCCTCCTTCTCCGGTGCGGAGACAGCTTCACTTTTTTGGTCGTAACTGAGACGTGAAGGTCGCTTTTGCCCCTTGTCCCTGCCGGCAAGCTCGGGCAAAACAGCCCTATCCAATCATCAGACAACGCCAGGAGATCGAAAATGGACGTACGCGCCGCTGTTGCCATTCAGGCAGGAAAACCGCTTGAGGTCATGACCGTTCAGCTGGAAGGTCCGCGCGCCGGCGAAGTGCTTGTTGAGGTCAAGGCGACCGGCATCTGCCACACCGATGATTTCACGCTTTCCGGTGCCGATCCGGAAGGTCTGTTTCCGGCCATCCTCGGCCATGAGGGTGCCGGTATCGTCGTTGATGTCGGCCCCGGCGTCACCTCGGTCAAAAAGGGTGACCATGTCATTCCGCTCTACACGCCGGAATGCCGCGAGTGTTATTCCTGCACCTCGCGCAAGACCAATCTGTGCACCTCCATCCGCGCCACCCAGGGTCAGGGCGTCATGCCGGATGGTACCTCGCGCTTCTCGATCGGCAAGGACAAGATCCACCACTACATGGGCTGCTCGACCTTCTCGAACTACACCGTCCTGCCGGAAATCGCGCTTGCCAAGATCAATCCCGACGCGCCCTTCGACAAGGTCTGTTACATCGGCTGCGGCGTCACCACCGGCATCGGTGCTGTTATCAACACCGCCAAGGTCGAGATTGGTTCCACAGCCATCGTCTTCGGCCTCGGCGGCATCGGCCTCAACGTGTTGCAGGGCCTGCGCCTTGCCGGCGCCGACATGATCATCGGCGTCGACATCAACAATGACCGCAAGGCCTGGGGCGAAAAGTTCGGCATGACCCACTTCGTCAATCCGAAGGATGTCGGCGACGACATCGTGCCCTATCTCGTCAATATGACGAAGCGCAATGGCGACCTGATCGGCGGTGCTGACTACACCTTCGACTGCACCGGCAACACGAAGGTCATGCGCCAGGCGCTGGAAGCCTCGCATCGCGGCTGGGGCAAGTCGGTCATCATCGGCGTTGCCGGCGCCGGCCAAGAAATCTCGACCCGTCCGTTCCAGCTGGTCACCGGCCGCAACTGGATGGGCACGGCCTTTGGCGGCGCGCGCGGCCGCACCGACGTGCCGAAGATCGTCGACTGGTACATGGAAGGCAAGATCCAGATCGATCCGATGATCACACACGTGATGCCGCTCGAAGACATCAACAAGGGCTTCGAGCTGATGCACAAGGGTGAGAGCATACGCGGCGTCGTGGTCTATTGATCCGCCAATGACAGGAGGCGGGCGCGTTTGGCGCGCCTGCTTTCATGCAAACGTGATCGGCTCCGCCGCCTTGCAGCCCAGGCGATTAACGGGACAGTAAATCTATCGTCGTAAGCCAGTACTACGCGGCGAAGTTGAAAAATCTCTTTCCCCGGCCAGTTAACGCCAGATTGCGGAGAGCGACCCCTGAAAATCGTACCGATTGACAACGGAAACCGCGCCGCCGCCGTTGCCCTTTTGGCGAAAGGTTTCCCCGAAAAAAGCGAGGTCTTCTGGTCCCGCGGGCTGGCGCTTATCAGCGACCACCATGCGCGTCGGGAACTTGGTCCGATCGGGCAATTGCTGATGAAGGGTGAGAACGCGGAGGGCGTTCTGTTGACGATCAAAAGCCGCCTGCCCGAAACCGGCAGGATCGTCGCCAACCTGTCCAGCTGGTATGTCGAGCCTTCATGCCGGTGGTTCGCACCGCGCATGCTGCAAATGGCCTCCTCGTCCGAGGAAGAGCTGTTTACCGACCTCACCCCGTCTCCCGAAGCCTGCAAGCTGAACGAGCGGCTCGGTTTTCATACGGTGACGGAACACACGCTTTTTTATCCACTGCCGCTCAAGGCTCTGCGTCCCTCGGGCGCGCGGCTCAGCCCACTTGCCGCCGTGTCGGCCGATACCCTGCCGGCCGCAATGCGCGAGATGCTCGAAGATCACCTGCGGCTCGGCTGCATCGTCGCCATAATGCAGGCGGATGGCCATCACCATCCGCTGGTATTCTTGAAAACCACGACCAAGAAGCTGCCCTCCGCCCGGCTGATTTATTGCGAGGACCGAGAGGTAGCGCAAAGGCATATTTCCGCAATCGCCCGTCATCTTCTTGGCCGAGGCAGGCTTGCCCTGACCATGTCGGCACTTGATGGTGAGCGCAATGCCGGCGGGTTTGCCGCACATAAATTCGCACCGATACAAGTAAAAGGCGCATGGAACCCACATTTTATTAACGAAACATACTCAGAGTTGGTGTTATTGCCACCCTAGGTATTTTACTGAACCATAGCTGACCTGACAGGTTCTCGACCTTTATAGATAAAGCGTCATTCCGGGCAGGTTTTATGGGGAACAAACGGGACATCGGAGAACAAGCATGCTTGCCGCAAAGAAAAGCGAAACCAACGTTGCTGATACCATCTACTCCTATCTCTCGAACCGTTTTCCCGCCTATGCACCTTTTACCGACGATACATTGCTTCTCGAAGGAGGCGTGATCGATTCGCTCGGTTTTCTGGAATTGATGATCTTCCTCGGCGAGACTTTTGGCATCGTTCTCGATGACGAGCATTTCACGCCTGACAATCTCGGCACACCCGCCGATCTCATCGCCTTCGTCCTCAGGGAACGAAGGAAATGACACCCCATTTCCTGCTGCATCACCTGCTCACCGCCCAGGCGGCAAGCGACGATCAGGCCCTTGTCCATAAAGATATAGCCCTGACCTATCGGGAATTCGCGCAGGCGGCGAACCGCTGCGCGGCAGCCCTGCAGCAGGCCGGCGCAGAGCGCGGTGACCGCGTCGTCATTTTCCTGCCGCGCGGCATCGAGGAATGCTGGTCGATCTTCGGCGTCAGCATGGCATCCTGTGTTTTTGTGCCGGTCAACGCGCTGCTGAAATCACAGCAGATCCGCCATATCATCACGGATTGCGGCGCGAAAATAGTCATCAGCAGCAGGGCAATGCAGGAAGAACTCGGCGCAGCGCTGGAAGGCCTGCCGGATGTGAGCCTATTGCTGGCGGAAGATATCGAGAGCAGCACAAACGCACCTGCCCGCCCTTCGGCGGCAATCGGCGAGGACCTCGCGGCGATCCTCTATACCTCCGGCTCCACCGGCTCGCCGAAGGGCGTGATGCTGTCGCACCGCAATCTTCTGGCCGGCGCGCGCATCGTGCGGACCTATCTCGAAATTACCGCAAGCGACCGCATTCTTTCCCTCCTGCCCTTCAGCTTTGACTACGGCCTGAACCAGCTGCTGACGGCTGTGGAACAGGGCGCGACCACGATCATCTCCACCTTCCGGCTGGGCGACGATATCGTCCGCGATCTGCGCGACCATGCCGTGACGGGTCTCGCCGGCGTGCCGACCGTCTGGGCGATCCTGACCAGAGCGGCCCCGTCGCTCGCAAAGACGCCACTGCCGCATCTGCGCTACATCACCAATTCCGGCGGGCGTGTGCCGCAGGAAACCGTAAAAGCGCTGCGCGAAAAGCTGCCGGATACGAAAATCTACCTGATGTATGGTCTGACCGAGGCTTTCCGCTCCACCTTCCTGCCACCGGAAGAAATCGACAGCCGCCCGACCTCCATCGGCAAGGCCATTCCGGAATGCGAAATCTTCATCGTCACCGACAAGGGACAACGGGCAAAACCGGGCGAGCCAGGCATTCTCGTCCACCGCGGCCCGACCGTATCGCTGGGCTACTGGAACCGGCCGGAAGACACGGCAAAAGTGCTGCGCCCTCATCCTTTCACTCCAGCGGCGCTGGGCGGCGAAACCGTCTGTTATTCCGGTGATCTGGCGGTGGAAGATGAGGACGGTTTCTTCAGCTTCGTTGCCCGCAACGATGCGATGATCAAATCGTCAGGCTATCGCATCAGCCCGACAGAGGTGGAGGAAAGCCTGATGTCGACAGGGCTGTTCCAGCAGGTCGCCGTCATTGGTCTGCCGGACCCCTTTGCCGGTGAAAGGGTGCATGCCGTGGCAACCGCCGCCAATGAAAATATCGACGTTTCGGCAGCCCTTAAGAAAGCCGCCGAAATGCTCGCTCCCTTCATGATCCCGCGCGCCATCGAACTGGTCGACCGGCTGCCGGTCACCGCCAATGGCAAGGTGGATTACCGCGCGCTGGTGCGCGAACGGACGGACAATGTCGCCCACGGATAAAACCCAGAGCCACGGCCCGGCCCTTGCGGCTGCGCAATTTGCGGTCACTGACAATGACCTTGTCATCGGCGGGCTTGCGGTGCGCGATATCGTCGCCCAAACCGGAACGCCATGCTTCCTCTATGATGCCAGCGCCATGCGCCGTGCCTATCGGAACCTTGAAACGGCGCTCTCGGGCTTTGCCGATATCTATTATTCGGTAAAGGCCAATCCCCTGCCCGCCATTATCGCGCTCTTCCGGCAACAGGGCGCGGGTGCAGAAATCGCCTCCGTCGGCGAATATCGCGCCGCCATCAAGGCCGGCATCGCACCTGAGAACATCATCTTCGCCGGCCCCGGCAAGGGCATGGCCGAATTGCGCGAGGTGATCGAGGGCGGCATCGGCGAAATCCATATTGAAAGCGCCGAGGAAATCGCCCGCATCGAAGAGATCGGTAAACCGGTCAAAGCCTCGATCCGCATCAACCCCGTGCCGGATGCGCAGGCCGGCGCCATGCGTATGGGCGGCAAGGCCACCGCTTTTGGTTTCGACGAGGAAGAGCTGGAAAACGTCCTGCGGCTTTTCAGGGATGCCAGACATATTGATCTCGTCGGCGTGCACATCTATGGCGGCACGCAGATTCTCGACGCCGACATGCTTGTCTCCCAATGGCGACACGCCATTTCCCTTGCCGCACGCATGGCGCAAATGCTGGGCAGACCGCTTGAAACCATCGATCTCGGCGGTGGCCTCGGCATCCCCTATTTCGCCGGGGAAATGCCGCTTGATCTTGCAACGGTCAGCGCCGCCATTCCCGAACTCAAGGCGCTTGTGAAAGCGCATCCGCTGATAACCGACGCCCATATCATCGTCGAACCCGGCCGCTTCCTCGCCGGCCCCGGCGGCATCTATGTGGCGGAGGTAAATTCGGTGAAAACCTCGCGCGGCACCACCTTCGTGGTGACGGATGGTGGCATGCACCACCATCTGGCGGCCTCGGGCAATCTTGGCCAGATCGTCAAGCGCAACTATCCCATCGTCGCGCCCGCCAAGATGCAGGCAGATTACGACGAGACTGCAACCATCGTCGGTCCACTTTGCACACCGCTCGACACACTGGCCCGCAATACAGCACTGCCGAAACTGAAGGCCGGTGACTTACTCGCTATCCTGCAATCGGGCGCCTATGGCGCCAGCGCCAGCCCTGCGGGTTTTCTCAGCCACGCGGTGGCGAAGGAAGTGCTGGTGGAAGATGGTGTATTTGAAGTGATCGGACGCTGATCACCGCCGCAGCAACCTGTTCCCCACCGCGAATTTCGATTTCAGCAGACACTCGTCATATTCGGCTTCCGCATCGGAATCAAAGACGATGCCGCCACCGACATTAAAGACGGCGCGGCCGTTATCGAACAGGCTAAGGGTGCGGATCGCCACTGAGAACCGGATATCACCGTTAGGGGACATGAAGCCGATCGCGCCGCAATAGGCGTCGCGAGGGCCGGCTTCCAGCTCCCGCAGGATTTTCATCGCCCACATTTTTGGTGCACCAGTGACGGAACCGCAGGGAAACAGCGCGGCGAAGATGTCTTCCACCGTCACATCAGGCAGAAGCTTCGCCCTGACATGGCTGACCATCTGGTGCACCGTGGGATAAGTCTCGATATCGAACAGCCGCGGCACATGAAGGCTGCCGACCTCGGTGATACGGGAAATATCGTTGCGCAGCAGATCGACGATCATTCGGTTTTCGGCCAGCGTCTTTTCATCCGCCAGCATCGCCGCGATGATTGCCCGGTCCTCCTCCACATCCGCCCCGCGCGGTGTCGTTCCCTTCATCGGATGGGTTTCGATGAAACCTTCGCCATCGACCGAAAAAAACAGTTCCGGCGAGCGCGACAGGATGACCGGGCCGCCGAGATCGACCAGCGCGCCGTATTTCACCGGCTGGCGCTCGATCAGCGACCAGAAGGCAGTGAGCGGATCGCCGCTCCAGCGGGCAGTGACGGGCATGGTCAGATTGCCCTGGTAACAGTCACCACGACGCAGATGGTCGTGCAAGCGCGCAAAGCGCTTTTGGTATTCTTGGAGCGTCCAGGCCGGCACGGGATCGGAAAGAAACGCATCCGCATCCGACAGCGCGTCGGGGCGCGCAAACCGCCCCGCATCCGGCTGTGGGCCGGAAAAGACGCCGAAGGTCAGAAACGGTACATTACGAGGCTCGGCGGCAGAAGGCGCAAGCTTTGGTTCGAACAGGAAACCCGCCTCGTAGGACATATAGCCGGCAAGATATTTACCGGCCCGGCGCAGTTCCTCCATGCGCTTGAGCGCGGCGAAAAACGCCTCAGGCTCATCCGCGACGATGATCTCTTCCGGCTCGGCGAAGGCTGTCACCGTGCCGGTCGTGTCATCCCGGAAAAGAACGTAAGGCGCATGTGCCAAGGAAAGCGTCCGAAACAGGAGAAAAACTCGGGAAGAGTCAGATGGGGTCTATATCGCCCCGCGCCCACATTTCGATGGTTTCCGCATAAAAATCGGCGAAACGGCCTTCCTCGATCGACTTGCGGATACCCTGCATCAGCTCCTGATAATAGGCAAGATTGTGCCAGGAGAGCAGCATGCCGCCCAGCGCCTCGTTGGAGCGGGTAAGATGATGCAGATAGGCGCGGGAATAATCGCGCGAGGCCGGGCAGTTGGACTGCTCGTCGAGCGGGCGCATGTCTTCGGCATGCCGGGCGTTGCGAATATTGACGCGGCCACGACGGGTAAAGGCAAGCCCGTGACGACCGGAGCGGGTCGGCATCACGCAGTCGAACATGTCGATGCCACGCGCCACCGATTTCAGGATATCATCAGGCGTGCCGACGCCCATCAGGTAACGCGGCTTTTCGGTCGGCAGCACCGGAAGGGTGATATCGAGCATGCCCAGCATCACATCCTGCGGTTCGCCGACGGCAAGGCCGCCGACGGCATAACCCTTGAGATCAAGCTGCTTCAGCCCTTCGGCGGAACGAATGCGCAAATCCGGCTGGTCGCCGCCCTGCACGATGCCGAACATGGCCTTGCCGGGCTGCTCGCCGAAGGCGACGCGGCAGCGTTCCGCCCAGCGCAGCGACATTTCCATGGCGCGCTCGATTTCCTTGCGCTCGGCCGGCAGCGCAATGCATTCATCGAGCTGCATCTGGATGTCCGAATCGAGCATGCCCTGGATTTCGATCGAGCGTTCCGGCGACATGTGGTGCAGCGAACCGTCCACATGGCTCTTGAAGGTCACGCCCTTCTCGTCGAGCTTGCGCAGACCGGAAAGCGACATGACCTGGAAGCCGCCGCTGTCGGTGAGGATCGGATGCGGCCAGCGGATCAGCTCATGCAGACCGCCAAGACGCGCAACACGCTCCGGGCCGGGCCGCAGCATCAGGTGATAGGTATTGCCGAGAATGATATCGGCACCCAGCTCGCGTACCTGATCGAGATACATGGCCTTGACGGTGCCAACAGTGCCGACAGGCATGAAGGCGGGCGTGCGGATGACGCCGCGCGGCATGGCGACTTCGCCGAGGCGCGCGCCGCCGCTCGTGGCTTTCAGGGTGAAGGTGAATTTGTCGTGCATCAGTTTTTCCGGAACAACAGGCTGGAATCGCCATAGGAATAGAAACGGTATCCGGTTTCGATGGCGCGCCTGTAAGCGTCACGCATCGTTTCGAGACCGCAGAAAGCCGAAACCAGCATGAACAGCGTGGATTTCGGCAGGTGGAAATTCGTCATGAGCATATCGACGGCCCGGAAACGGTAACCAGGCGTGATGAAGATGCCGGTGGCATCGGACCATGGGTGGATAACACCATTCTCGTCGGCCGCACTTTCGATGAGCCGCAGCGAAGTGGTGCCGACGCAGATAATGCGCCCGCCCCGCGCCTTCACCGCATTCAGCCGTTCAGCGGTTTCCTGCGACACATGGCCGATCTCGAAATGCATCTTGTGATCGTCGGTATCGTCGGACTTTACCGGAAGGAAAGTGCCTGCCCCAACGTGAAGCGTCACGAAATGCCGCTCGATGCCGGCCTTGTCCAGTGCTTCGAACAGGTCAGGCGTGAAATGCAGCCCGGCGGTGGGGGCAGCGACAGCGCCCTTTTCACGGGCATAAATGGTCTGGTAGTCGGTCTGGTCCTGCTGGTCCTCCGGCCGTTTGGCAGCGATATAAGGCGGCAAAGGAATATGGCCGACCGAGGCAATCGCCTCGTCCAGAACAGGGCCGGACACATCGAACAGCAGCGTGATTTCGCCATCCTCGCCCTTTTCCTCGACGGTGGCCTCCAGATGGGCAAGGCCGCAGGCATTGTCGCGCTCATAACCAAACCGGATGCGGTCGCCTTCCTTGATGCGCTTGCCGGGGCGGGCAAAAGCCTTCCAGCGGGATTGATCGGTACGCATGTGCAGCGTGGCCGAAACCGCCGTCTCCGGCGCACCTTCACGCAGCCTGACACCTTCCAGCTGAGCGGGAATGACGCGGGTATCGTTGAAGACAAGCGCATCGCCGGGCCGCAGGAAAGACGGCAGGTTAAAGACGTGATGGTCCTCCATGCGGTTTTCATTCGGATCGACCACCAGCAGACGCGCACTATCGCGCGGGTTCGCCGGGCGAAGGGCGATATTCTCCTCGGGCAGATCGAAATCGAACAGGTCTACACGCATTGCAAGGGCTCTCGAAAATATCAAAACCCGCCTCGCAGCAAACTGCCGGCGGGTCGTTGTTGGTGAAGGGGCTTCCTCCCCTCCACGTCATCCTCGGGCTTGACCCGAGGACCCATGACGCTGGCGGGAATGGATCCTCGGGTCAAGCCCGAGGATGACGTCGAGTGCGAGGAACACTCCATCAGCAAAACATCCGCCCGCCCTGCAGTTCAGCAAGGCGGGAGAAACTCTTTAACCTCAAGCCGCCGAAGCAAGCTTCATGGAAACGATCGAATCGGGATCCTTCACCGGCTCGCCGCGCTTGACCTTGTCGATGGCTTCCATGCCTTCGATGACCTGGCCCCAGACGGTGTACTGCTTGTTCAGCCAGGGCGAATCGGTGAAGCAGATGAAGAACTGCGAGTTGGCGGAGTTCGGGCTCTGCGAACGGGCCATCGAGCAGGTGCCGCGAACGTGCGGAATGGCGGAAAATTCAGCCTTCAGGTCTTCCTTTTCAGAGCCGCCCATGCCGGCGCGTGCCGGGTTGAAGCTTTCCGAACCCTTCTTGCCGAACTTCACGTCGCCCGTCTGGGCCATGAAGTCTTCGATGACGCGGTGGAACACGACGCCATCATAAGCGCCTTCCGATACCAGTTCCTTGATACGGGCGACGTGACCCGGAGCAACTTCCGGAAGCAGCTGGATCACGACCTTGCCGGTCGTCGTTTCCATGATGATGGTGTTTTCCGGATCCTTGATCTCGGCCATGATTATTCTCCTCTGTTCGGGCTCTATTGCCCTACCTTACTTCTTGCCGACGGTGACCTTGATCATCCGGTCGGGGTTGGAAACTTCGCCGTTGCTGCCGGCGCCGCGCTTGATCTTGTCCACGGCTTCCATGCCGGATACGACCTTGCCGACCACGGTGTACTGGCCGTTCAGGAACGGGCCATCGGCAAACATGATGAAGAACTGCGAGTTGGCGGAATTCGGATCCTGCGAGCGGGCCATGCCGACCACACCGCGCGTGAACGGCGTCTTGGAGAACTCAGCCGGAATATCCGGCAGGTCAGAACCGCCGGTGCCGGCGCGCTGGGCGTTGAAGCTTTTTTCCATGTTGCCATACTGCACGTCGCCGGTCTGCGCCATGAAACCGTCGATGACGCGGTGGAAGGCGACGTTGTCATAAGCGCCCTTCTTGGCCAGTGCCTCGATCTGCGCCACGTGCTTGGGCGCGACTTCCGGCATCAGTTCGATGACGACGGGACCGTCCTTCAGCTGGACAGTGAGAAGTTCGGCGGCGGAAGCAATGGTGCTGGCGGCAAGCGCGCCTGCAAACATGGCGCCGGCAAAGGCAAATCGAACGAGTTTCATCGGATTGGCTCCAGAATGTGGGGCTGAAGTCAGCGCTTCAGCTTGGCGTTGAGGGCTTCAAGCACGGCTTTCGGCACGAAGGCATCGACATTGCCGCCCATGGCGGCGATCTGCCGGACCAATGTGGCTGTAATGGGTCGCGAAGATGTTCCAGCGGGCAGGAACACGGTCTGGATATCAGGCGCCATCTGGCGGTTCATGCCGGCCATCTGCATTTCATAGTCGAGATCGGTGCCATCGCGCAGGCCGCGCAGCAAAAGGCGCGCTCCGTGCTGGCGGGCGGCATCCACCACCAGATTGTCGAAGGAAACGACCTCCATACGCGCCGCCTCGGTGGGCAGCTGTTCGGCAAGCGCCTGCTTTATCAGCGCCGCCCGCTCATCAAAGCTGAACAGCGGCGCTTTTCCGGGATGAATGCCGACGGCAACGATGACTTTCGACGCCACGTTCAGCGCCTGGATAAGCACATCCAGATGTCCGTTGGTCATCGGATCGAATGATCCTGGATAAAAGGCAATCGTCATATCGCTCTCAGATGGTGGGCGCGCTTCGATGCTGGGTATCATGTGCCCGCCTTTTGTCATGGAGAGCCACGCGGCGCAAGACATTATAACCGCGCAGCACAACCGGAGCTGTGCCGTGAACCCGCGATGAATGGGCCGTTCAGTGCGGTTTCAGAGCTATTTTGTTTAAATGCACAACATCGGGAAACCGAAACGCCCCTCACCCGTTAAGCATCCGGAGAATTGAAAATGCTGGCCTTCATGATCGTCCTTTCGGTCATCGCATCATTCGCTGCCGAGTATCTTTTTCTCGAATGACGCCCTTAGCCAGTTTCCTGAACGCCAGATGAACAAGCCATTCAAGGAAGTTTCACAGGCGCGATGCTAATCGATTTTTACGATTGACGCGGAACATGTTGAGGCATGGCGCGTTAAGAAAGAACCAAAGGAACGGACAGATGTTTGTAAGAGAAAAACAGTCTACTTCGGCGAAAATCAGCGTCATCAGCACCGCCTGGACAGTACTGGTTATCGCAATGGTAGCAACGACGTTTAGCCTTTATGAGCAGAAGCCTGAAGCCCAGGGACCGGACTATCCGCAGCTGACCGCCCGTTACCAGTATATGAATTATTACTGATAACGGGGCCAATTTCCTCGAAACGACCGGAGACGATATCATGTTCACATTTCTGACGATGCTTCTGGCCCTGATCAGCGTAATGTTCGTGACATCGATGATCTCCGTCATCGCCGAGATGCGGCGTGAAGACGAGGAATTCAAGGCGACGATCCGGCGCGACCGCGCTTTCTGAGTGCGGCGAACGGCCTTAACCGCCGGTTCAAAAACGATTCTTCGCAACCGCCTGGGCGCTCCGGGCGGTTTTATTTTGCGCCTCATTAAGGCGATGCGGCGAAGATGAAGGCGGAAAAACGTCGCTCCAATCACATAAGCGTTTTCAAAACCCCGTTTTTCCAAGGGAAATTCCCTTCAATTTCCGTTTGGATTGATTTAAGGAACGCCGATACGTTGCGGGCCGGAAGGCTGGCGACCGCGATGACGTTCCTGTGAGGTTTGCATAACGATGCTCGATTCCCTGAGAAATGCTTCTCGAACCCTGGCAGCCAAGCTGCTGCTTCTCCTGCTTGTTGTTTCGTTTGGCGTCTGGGGCGTCTCCGCATCGCTTGTCACCGCCAATTCCCACGCCGTCATGACGGTGGGTGACCAGACGGTCAGCCCGGAGGAATTCCGCCTCGCCTATCAGCGCCAGATTTCCGATCTCAGCCGCCAGTTCGGCACAAGGCTGACGACCGAACAGGCCAAGGCCTTCGGCATCGACCGGCAGGTCTTCAGCCAGCTTGCGGCAGGGGCATCGCTTGACGAGCTTGCATCCAAGATGAATCTCGGCCTTTCGGAAGATCGCCTTGCCAAGCTCATTGCCGAAGACCCGGCCTTCAAGTCGGTCAACGGCCAGTTCGACCGCAACCTGTTCAGCGAACGCCTGCGCAATTCCGGCTTCCGCGAGGACGACTATATCAAGGAACGCAGCAAGGTTGCCGTCAGAAGCCAGATTGTCGAAGCCGTCTCGGATGGCTTTACCGCACCGCAGGTGCTGGTGGATGCGCTGAAGCAGTATCGCAACGAGCAGCGCGCCGTCGATTACGTCATTCTTTCCAACGCCGTCATCCCGCCGGTCAAGGCACCGGGCGACGACGTGCTCACCCCGTGGTTTGAAACCAACAAGACGAAATATCGCGCCCCGGAATTCCGCAAGTTCACCTATGTTAAGCTGGAACCGTCAGACATTGCCGATCAGTCCTCGGTGACCGAGGCGCAGATCGCCGCCTATTACAACAGCCACAAGGACAGCTTCCGCACCGCCGGCCGCCGTACGGTTGAACAGCTGACCTTTACGGACAAGGAAATGGCTGCCGCGGCCGCCGAACAGATCCGCCTCGGCAACACCACCTATGATCAGGTGGTGAAGGATCAGGGCAAGACCGCTTCCGACGTGACGCTCGGCGAATTCACCAAGGATACCATCCCTGATCCGTCGATTGCCGACGCGGCCTTCGGCATCCAGAAGGATGGCGGCGTATCTGCCGTCGTTGAAGGCTCCTTCGGCCCGGTCATCCTGCGCGTCACCGGCATCAAGCCGGAAACCACCCGCACGCTGGATGAAGCCAGGGAAGATATCCGCAGGGATCTCGCCACTGCCGCTGCGGCGGAAGAAGTCACCAATGTGCACGACCGTTACGAGGATCTGCGCGCCGGTGGTTCGTCGCTTGCCGATGCCGCAAAGCAGCTGAACCTCAAGCCCGTCACCATTGCCGCCATCGATGCCGCCGGCCTCGATGAAAAGGGTGACACGGTCGAAGGCCTGCCCTCGCCGCAGCTGGCGCAGGAAGTCTTCAAGACCGAACCTGGCACCGAAGCCCTGCCGATCAATCTCGGCCGCGAAGGTTACATCTGGTTCGATGTCGAGCAGATCATCCCCGCCCGTGACCGCACGCTTGCCGAAGTCCGCGACGATGTCGTGGCCGACTGGACGTCCGAGCAGCAGCGCACAGCGCTTGCCGCCAAGGCTGACGAACTGAAGGCCCGCGTTGAAAAGGGCGAAACGCTCGAGGCTGTTGCCGGCGAGCTCAGCCTTGCCGTCGAGCAGAAATCCGGCCTGCGCCGCACCAGCGAGGATGCGATTTTCGGCCGCCAGACGATTGCCGCCGTTTTCTCCGGCGCTGAAGGCGTGGTTGGCACGGCGGCAGATGCCGATGGTTCCAGCCGCATCCTCTTCAAGGTCACCTCGGTTGACACCAACGCCCCTGCCGACGCGCTTGCCAATGACGACCAGCAGTTTACCGCCATTGCCCGTGCAGCCGGCGACGATATGCTGGACCAGATGGTCAACCGTCTGCAAAACGACTATGGTGTGACCATCAATCAGGCCCTCGCCGATCAGGCGATGGTCGGCTTCTGACCGGGGGGCGGAAACCATGGCCGAACTGAAGCCGCTGATCGCCAGGGTCGCGAACGGAGAAAGCCTGAACCGCGAGGATGCGCGGACGGCCTTCGACATTCTGATGTCGGGCGAAGCCACCCCGTCGCAGATCGGCGGTTTCCTGATGGCGCTGCGCGTGCGCGGCGAAACGGTCGACGAAATCGTCGGCGCCGTTTCCTCCATGCGCGCCCGCATGCTGCCGGTCTCGGCCCCAGCCAATGCCATCGATATCGTCGGAACCGGCGGTGATGGCATCGGCACCTATAATATCTCGACACTGGCTTCGATCATCGTTGCCGGCACGGGCCTGCCGGTCGCCAAGCATGGCAACCGGGCGCTGAGCTCCAAATCCGGCACGGCGGATGCCTTGTCCGCTCTTGGCGTCAAGCTCGATATCGGTCCCGATCTCATCGCCCGCTGCATCGCAGAGGCGGGACTTGGCTTCATGTTCGCGCAGATGCACCACTCCGCCATGCGCCATGTCGGCCCGAGCCGGGTCGAACTCGGCACAAGGACGATTTTCAACCTGCTCGGCCCGCTCTCCAACCCGGCGGGTGCAAAGCGCCAATTGCTCGGCGTGTTTTCGCCGCGCTGGCTGGTGCCGCTTGCCGAAGTGCTGCGCGATCTCGGTTCGGAAAGCATCTGGGTCGTCCATGGCGATGGTATGGATGAAGTCACCACGACAGGCGTCACCCATGTGGCCGCGCTGGAAGATGGCAAGATCCGCACTTTCGATCTGACCCCGAAAGATTTCGGCGTCGACGTTGCGGCGATGGCTGATCTGAAAGGCGGCGACGGTATTGCCAATGCGGCAGCCCTGCGCGACGTCCTGTCGGGCAAGCGCAATGCCTATCGTGACGTGTCGCTCTGCAACGCGGCGGCTGCCCTTGTCATCGCCGGCAAGGCCGAAACATTGGGTCAGGCGATGACGATCGTCAGCGAAGCGCTCGACAGCGGTGCGGCGGCAGCAGCACTCGACCGTCTGGTCGCCGTTTCCAATGAAGCCGATGCCGCGCAGGCCGACCACAAGCAGGAATGAAAGCGAGACCATGAGCGACATTCTGAAAAAGATCGAGATCTACAAGCGCGAGGAAATCGCCGCTGCCAAGGCGAAGACCTCGTTGGCCGATCTCAAGGCCATGGCCGCTGACCAGAGTGCGCCGCGTGGTTTCTACAAGGCGCTCCGGGCAAAGCAGGCCGAAGGCAAGTTCGGCCTGATCGCCGAGATCAAGAAGGCCAGCCCGTCGAAAGGCCTCATCCGCCCGGATTTCGATCCGCCGGCGCTGGCGGCTGCCTATGAGGCGGGCGGTGCCGCCTGTCTTTCGGTGCTGACGGACAGCCCGAGCTTTCAAGGCGCACCGGAATTCCTGACCGCCGCCCGCAATGCCTGCGCTTTGCCGGCTCTGCGCAAGGATTTCATGTTCGAGACCTATCAGGTGCATGAGGCCCGCGCCTGGGGCGCGGACTGCATTCTCCTTATCATGGCATCGCTCTCTGACGACGAGGCCAAGCGCCTCGAAGACGAGGCTTTCGCGCTTGGCATGGATGTGCTGGTCGAGGTGCATGATGCAGAGGAAACCGAACGGGCCCTGAAGCTCGCCTCGCCGCTTCTCGGCATCAACAACCGCAACCTGCGCACCTTTGAAGTCGGCCTCGAAACCAGCGAGAAGCTCGCAGGCCTCGTACCGGCCGAAAAGCTGCTGGTCGGCGAAAGCGGCATCTTCACCTTCGAGGATTGTCAGCGCCTCGAAAAAAGCGGCATCAGCACCTTCCTCGTCGGCGAAAGCCTGATGCGCAAGGATGATGTGACGGCGGCCACCAAGGCGCTGCTGACGGGCCAATCCGGCATTCTGGCAGCGGAGTAAATCCCCGATGAGCGAGGCCTCAAAGCTCACCCATATCGATGCCAGCGGCGAGGCGCATATGGTCGATGTCGGCGACAAGGTGGAAACCATCCGTGTCGCCGTCGCCGAAGGCTTCGTGAAAATGAAACCGGAAACGCTGGCGCTCATCCGCGACGGCAACGCCAAGAAGGGCGATGTCATCGGCACCGCGCGCCTTGCCGGCATCATGGCCGCCAAGCAGACGGCCAATCTCATCCCGCTCTGCCATCCCTTGATGCTGACCAAGGTCGCGGTGGACATTGCCGAAGACACCACCCTGCCTGGCCTGCGCGTCGAAGCCATGGTGAAACTGTCTGGCAAGACCGGTGTGGAGATGGAAGCGCTGACCGCCGTCTCCATCGCCTGCCTGACGATCTATGACATGGCCAAGGCTGCCGACAAGGCGATGGAAATCGTCAATATCCGCCTGCTCGAAAAAAGCGGTGGCAAATCCGGTGATTTTCGCCGGCAGGAGAGCTGAATGAAACCGCTGCTGCCCGTAGATGATGCCACACGGCGCCTTCTGGAAGCGGCGGTTCCGGTAATCGACAGTGAAACCCTGCCGCTTGCCGAATGTGATGGCCGCGTCCTCTCGGCCGATCTGGCGGCGCGCCTCACCCAGCCGCCTTTCGATGCCTCCGCCATGGATGGCTACGCGCTACGCAGCGTCGATGCATCTGAGATCGGCTCAGTCCTGACCGTCATCGGCCAGGCGGCTGCCGGCCATGCCTTTACCGGCACTCTGGGTGAAGGCGAAGCAGTGCGCATCTTCACCGGCGCGCCGGTGCCGGAGGGAGCCGATACCATCCTCATTCAGGAAGATGCGGAGGTGCTGGAAGGCGGCAAGATCCGCACCGCCTTCGAAGTCACCGCCGGGAGACACATTCGCCCGCGCGGGCAGGATTTTGCGCAGGGCGAAACGGTTCTGCAAGCCGGGCGCGAACTTGGCTTCACCGACCTGACACTTGCGGCGGCCATGAACCACGCCACGCTGGCTGTCTATCGCAGGCCGCGCATCGCCATCCTCGCCACCGGCGACGAATTGCTGCCGCCAGGCAGCACGCCGAACCCGGCCCAGATCATCGCCTCCAACACTTTTGGCGTCTCAGCCCTCGCCCGTCAGGCGGGCGCCGATATTCTCGACCTCGGCATCATCGCCGATGACGATACGCTGATCCGCGCCGCCATCGGCAAAGCTGTCGCAGCCAGGGTGGATGTGCTGGTGACGTTGGGCGGCGCCTCCGTCGGCGACCACGATCTCGTGCAGGCGGCATTGAAGGCGGAAGGCATGCAGCTGGATTTCTGGCGCATCGCCATGCGTCCCGGAAAGCCGCTGATGGTCGGCGCGATCGGCGCCATGCAGGTTCTCGGCCTTCCCGGAAACCCGGTCGCCAGCCTCGTCTGCAGCCTGTTGTTTCTCGAACCGCTGATCCGCCGGATCGGCCGACGCGCGCCTGTACAACGCACAGCGACAGTCAGAACCGCAGCGCCGCTGAAGGCCAATGACCATCGGCAGGATTATCTTCGCGCCCGTCTCCGCACCGACGACAGTGGTGAACGCGCGGCGGAAGCCTACGCCAAACAGGATTCATCGATGATGAACATCCTTGCCCATTCCGACGTCCTGATCATCCGTCCGCCGCATGCGCCGGAAGCATCGGCAGGCACGGAATGCCCGGTTATTAAGCTCAGGACCTGACGTGGTCCCGAAAGCCGCCGGATCGAAACGGCGCACCGTTTCAAAAGCGTGACAAATATCATGTCTATACCGGCGCAAACCGCGCCGTTTGGCGTTGAGACGACCAAATAAAAACTGTAAGATTCTTGTGTATAGACATAATCGGCGAAGTTTGCCGCCTATAGGTCATGTCTTGCCGAATTGAAAAAAGGCACTGACCTGGCGTTTCCCTTCGTTGTACCCTGCATTGCTGTGCCAAAATAAATCACTCGAAAAGCGTTATCGGGATTGACAGAATAAATACGATGCTGTCACCAAGGCGCACAGTAGAGGGAAAAAACACCGGAAATCTCTAAAAATGAAAATTACTTATAATTATCAATTAAATAAGATAAAAATCAGCGAAAATGGAATTTCCGGGAACAAAAATTAGTTTTCTATAAATTAAGCTTTCCAAAACAGCCCGCATAATAATAATCATAGTCTATAAGCAGACTCACTGGAGTTTCTTGATGAACACGGCATCCACGCCCAAAACAACGGGACCCGACATTGCCGGGCAGATTGCCTACGCCATGCGGAGCATGGGTGTTTCGCCGATCCCGCGTAATTACAGCCTTTTCTACGAAGCCTATATCGGCTCGAACCCGGCGCTGACCAAGGATCTGGCGGCACTGGGAAGCCGGGCCACGCAGGAAGATCTGGACGAACTGTCCACGCGCTACGGCGAAAGCAATCCAGTCAGGGCAATCGACGACGCGCATGAAAAGCTCAGGCGCGAACTGGAAGCGTTGCTGGGTACATTGCGGCGGGAACAATCCTCCATCGAGAACTACAACAGGATACTTGGCGAAACGCGCCAGCGCATCGATGACAAGAATGCCTCCAGCACCAATATTCTGAAGAATGCGATCCTGTTGCTGGCCGAAGCCACGGGCACGAAGATCATCGATGGCGAGAAGGCGTTTAACGACGTCAATCGCCATGCCGAAGAAATGCATCAGGTCCGTCTGGAACTGGATGAATATAAGCGCATCGCCAATACCGACTCGCTGACGCGCCTTTCCAACCGCCGGGCTTTCGATGACCGGCTGGCTTCCGTCTATGACAGCTCGATCGGCCTGCAATATACATCGCTGGTGCTGCTCGATATCGACCATTTCAAGCGGATAAACGATACGTTCGGCCATCCCGTCGGTGACAAGATTTTGGCAACCGTCGCCTCGGTCATCCGCGCCAATGTCCGCAAGGATGGCTTCGTCGCAAGAAGCGGCGGTGAGGAATTCGCGATCATTCTCGACGGCAATACGCCGGAGGAAGTCATGGTGATGTGCGAGCGCATCCGCCTGTCGCTGGAAAGCACGCCCTTCCGCAATTCAAGATCGGGCGCCGATTATGGCACGGTGACGATCTCCATCGGCTTTGCCTCCGCTTCACAGGCCAACAATCCGGGCGAGCTTTATGGCCATGCCGATACGGCACTTTACCACGCCAAGGAAACCGGCAGAAACCGCTCCGTCTTTTACGAGGATGGCATGCAGAAGAACTATACCGGCAAGAACTGGCTGATCTACCGGACGTGACGCGCATTGCGCCAGTTTGGGTGCACTAAAACCACCCAACTTCCCCTACCCTCATTCCTGTGCTTGTCACAGGAATGTAGCCAGCCAAGGTCCCTGAGCTTTAAAACTCCCTCCGCCGCGCAGACGCGCGTCGACTGGTGTGCTGTGACGGGCACAGGAATGAGGGAAGAGGAAAGACGTCAGCCTGTCGTTACATTGCTATGAGCAATCTTGGCGACAAACCCCTCACCACATCGTGGCCGCCGCCCGCGCCGCCCATTCGCGGTCATAGGTTTCCTGATCGAACTCCGCTTTCGCGGCTTTCAGCAGCACACCTGGCGTGGGTAGCGACGCCGGTTCGACGAAGTGTTCCGGGTTCCACAGTTCCGAGCGCATCAGTGCCCGGGCACACTGGAAATAAACCTCATCGATCGTCACCACGATGACGGTGCGCGGATGTTTGCCATCCATCTCGAAGCTTTGGAGCAGTTCCGCATCAACCGAAACAACGGCCCGGCCGTTGATGCGCATCGTCGTATTCGAGCCGGGGATCAGGAACATCAGCGCCACCCGCGGATCGCGAACGATGTTCAAAAGCGAGTCGACGCGGTTATTGCCGCGCCAGTCCGGCAGCAGCACGGTCTTTTCATCCGCCACCCGCACCACACCGCCCCTGTCACCACGCGGCGAACAGTCCATTCCCTCCGGCCCCACCGTCGCCAGCGCCAGAAAGGGTGATGCCTCGATCATCAGCCGGTATTCCGCCGTCAGCTTCGCCGTTACCTTCGCGACCGAGGCTTCGCTCGTGCCGTCATAGATGGCCTTCAGTTCTTCAACAGTACGAATGATCGTCATATTCGCCTCAATCCCTCGAAATCTGCTTGACTGCTAAGCGGGCCCTACTCTTCCGCCTTTTCCCGTTCCGCCCGCTCGCGTGCGGTGCGTGCGGCGACGAGGTCGGCCGGCTGGGCATTGCCGCGGATCAGCGAACGGCCGGCATAGATGCCGCCGACGACTTCCATGGCGAAACGTTCCTCGTCACGGTCGCGGAATTCCTCCACCAGACGGGCAGCGTCTTCACGCTCCTCGCCCATGGCGCCCAGCACTTCCTCGCTGAAATTCAGCGCCGATTCCAGCGTCTCGCGGATCTGGTAATCGACGCCCGCCTTGAGAAGATCGATGGCGTGGCCACGGTCATAGGCGCGGGCAAGAACCGGAACCAGCGGGAATTCGTGCTTGACGATCTCCGCGATCCGCACCGCCGCGTCCTTGTCGTCGACACAGATGAGAACGGCGCGCGCCGTGCTGGCGCCAGCTGCATGCAGGATTTCCGCCCGCGATCCGTCGCCATAATAGACCTTGAAACCGAACTCCGCCGCATCACGCACGAAGTCGGCATCCTTGTCGATGAGCGACAGCGTGTAACCCCGCGCCAGCAGCGGCTGGCTGACGATCTGGCCGAAACGCCCGAAGCCGATCAGCAAAATGCTGCCTTCGACATTCTCGGGCACATCGAGATCGTCGGTATTGGGAACCGCCGCCGGCACCAGCCGGTCATGCAGAATGACCATCAGCGGCGTCAGCACCATGGAGATGATGATGGTCGCCGTCAGGATGGCGTTGGCTTCCCGGTCGAGAATGCCGGCGCTAACGGCGGCGGAATAAAGCACAAAGGCGAATTCGCCGCCCTGCGCCATCAGCACCGCCCGTTCCAGGCTTTCACGCCTGGTGGTGCCGAGCGCCCGTGCCACGCCATAGATGAGAAAACCCTTGAGCAGCATGTAGCCCGCGACGCTGACGACCACCAGCTGCCAGTTGGATCCGATGACGGCAAGATCGATCGCCATGCCGACGCCGAGGAAAAACAGGCCGAGCAGAATGCCGCGAAACGGCTCGATATCCGCTTCCAGCTGGTGGCGGAAGGACGATTCCGACAAAAGCACGCCGGCAAGGAAGGAGCCCATGGCCATGGAAAGCCCGCTGACCTGCATCAGCAGCGCAGACCCCAGCACCACCAGCAGGGCGGCCGCCGTCATCACCTCACGCGCCCCGGAGGCGGCGAGCAGCCGGAAGAACGGGTTGAGCAGATAACGCCCGGCAAGAATGAGCGCTCCGACGGCGGCAAGCGCGATGCCCACGGAAATCCAGCGCTCCGAGGGCGTCACATGTTCGCCGCCCGAGCCGAGAAAGGCGACAAGCGCCAGAAGCGGCACGATGGCCAGATCCTCAAACAGCAGGATGGCGATGATGCGCTGGCCCTTGAGGCTGGACATGCTGTTGCGTTCCTGCAGCATCTGCATGACGATCGCCGTCGAGGTCAGCACGAAACCCGTGCCGGCGACGAAGGACATGATGACCGGAAAGCCAAGACCGACACCGATCAACGTCAGGCCGGCCATACAGACCAGCACCTGCAGCGCCCCCAGCCCGAAAATATCCTGCCGCATCGACCACAGTCGCGACGGCTGCATTTCAAGGCCGATGATGAACAGGAACATCACCACGCCCAGTTCGGCAATATGCAGGATGGCCTGCGGATCGGAAAAGAAGCCGAGCCCGTAAGGCCCGATCACCAGGCCGGCGGCCAGATAACCCAGCACCGAGCCAAGGCCGATACGTTTGAAAATCGGCGCAGCGACAACGCCTGCCGCCAACAACACGACCACCTGGGCCAGATCATTTCCGTTCGCTTCGACAGCCACACGCCACCCCGCTGAAAATCGATAAGACGAGGGTGTTCCCTCCCTCACTTCCTAGCGCATCGAGGTGAAAAGCGAAAACGATTTTACTGAAGGACGATGCGCAGATTCAACGGGTTATTTGTCCATCAGGCATGCTGGCTTCAGATGCCGCTGTCCTCCTCCCCTCATTCCTGTGCTTGTCACAGAAATCCAGTCGACGCGCGTCGGCGCGGCGGGAGGAGTCTTTTTCAGCCCAAGGGCTTGGGCTGGCTGGATTCCTGTGACAAGCACAGGAATGAGGGTGGGAGTGTCGCAGGCCTTGCGTCCGCCTACCGGGATAGCGGCTCCCTGCTCAAGCCCTTTTCAGCAAGCTGCCGTTGATAATCGTCAAACAGTGCGTCGCCGGTTTCGCCCAGTTCCCTCAGATATTTCCAGGTGTAGATACCGCTGTCATGGCCGTCGTCGAAAACGATGCGAACCGCATAATTGCCGGTGGCGATCATCGAACGGATGGCGACATTGCGTTTGCCGGGTACCGTGACCTTTTGTCCCGGACCGTGGCCCTGTACTTCCGCCGAGGGCGAAAGCACCCGCAACATCTCGGCGGGGAGCCGGTAAACGCTTCCATCGTCAAAGGAAACGGTCAATTCCCGCCGGTCTTTCGACACCAGCAGCTCGGTCGGCCAGACATCACTCATTTTTCACTTCCGTACGCTCATAATATGCGTCAAAATTACGGACTTGCCTCACGATAGGCAAGCCACTACATCATTTGAAAGGCGCATCGCGCAACGAGGATGGAGATGTGAACAGTTTCCCCGGATCGCTTGAAAAAGCGCAATTCCTGACGGAAAACAACGCACCGATGATTGACCCCTTCGGCCGCGCCATCACCTATCTGCGCGTTTCAGTCACCGACCGCTGCGATTTCCGCTGCACCTATTGCATGTCCGAACACATGACCTTCCTGCCGAAGAAAGACCTTCTGACGCTGGAAGAACTGGACCGGCTCTGTTCCGTCTTCATAACGCGCGGCGTGCGCAAGCTCAGGCTCACCGGCGGCGAGCCGCTGGTGCGCAAGAACATCATGTCGCTGGTGCGGAACCTCGGCCGCCATATTCGCACCGGCGCGCTGGAAGAACTGACGCTGACCACGAATGGCTCGCAGCTGGCCAAATTCGCCGCCGAACTTGCCGATTGCGGCGTCAAGCGCATCAACGTCTCGCTGGACACGCTCGACCGGGATAAATTTCGCCAGATCACCCGCTGGGGCGATATCGGCCGGGTCATGGAAGGGCTGGATGCCGCACAGGCAGCCGGCATCAAGGTCAAGCTCAACGCCGTGGCGCTGAAGGATTTCAACGACACCGAGATTGCCGAGATTATGCGTTTCGCCCATGGTCGCGGCATGGACTTGACGGTCATCGAAACCATGCCGATGGGCGAGATCGAGGAAGACCGTACCGACCGTTACCTGCCGCTGTCGCAGCTGCGCGCCGATCTGGAACAGAACTTCACGCTCATCGACAGCGATTACCAGACCGGCGGCCCCGCACGTTACGTAACGGTGAAGGAAACCGGCGGCCGGCTCGGCTTCATTACGCCGATGACCCATAATTTCTGTGAAAGCTGCAACCGTGTCCGCCTCACCTGCACCGGCACGCTCTACATGTGTCTGGGCCAGGACGATGCCGCCGACCTGCGCACGGCGCTGCGCGCTTCCGACAGCGACGCCTATCTGTCCAGCGCCATCGATGAAGCCCTTCTGCGCAAGCCAAAAGGTCATGATTTCATCATCGACCGCACCCATAAACGCCCTGCCGTCGCCCGCCATATGAGCGTGACGGGCGGCTGATTGGCGGCTGAACCTCTTTCTCGTCCACCCACCCATATAAACGGTTGAATTGCCGGCTTGGCCGTGTCACGTCTCTTTACATGGAGGAATGCGCCGTCGCGCCCGCGAGGCCGCCCGAAACCGTCTGAAAGGGCGATCAGGGTAAAACTGCGCATGGTCTGGGATCGTATGGAATGGCATTGACGGACAATACGCGCGGCGCGCTTTTCATGGCGCTCGCCATGGCAAGCTTCACGGCCAACGACGCCCTGACGAAATCCGTCACACCCTACATCAACACCGGCCAGATCATGTTCGTGCGCGGCATCATGACCGTGGTGCTGATCTATATCGCCGCCCGGCATTTCGGCGCGCTTCGGCCGTTGAAAACCCTGCTGCGCCCCATCATCATCCTGCGCTGTCTCTGCGAAGTGACTGCGGCCGTGCTTTATCTGACGGCGCTGGGCCTCATCGAATTTTCCAATGCTTCGGCCATATTGCAGTCGCTGCCGCTGGTGGTGACGCTGGGTGCGGCGCTGTTCCTGCGCGAACCGGTCGGCTGGCGGCGCTGGGTGGCCATCATCGTCGGTTTCATCGGCGTGCTCGTCATCATCAGACCCGGCCCGGAAGGTTTCACGCCCGGTGCATTGCTGGTCGTCGCATCACTCGCCGTCACCGCCGCACGTGATCTCCTGACCCGGAAAATGTATGCCGACGTACCTTCGCTCGCCATCACCGTCATCACCGCCTTCGTCAACATGTCGGTGGGCGGCCTGCTGATCGTGCCTTTCGGCGGCTGGCAGCCGATGAACGTAACGATCGTCTCGCATCTCGCCGCTTCCGCCATTCTGGTGCTGGTCGGTTATCAGGCGATCATTCTCGCGATGAGATCAGGCGAAATCTCCTTCGTCGCACCGTTCCGTTATACCGGCCTGCTCTGGGGTTTCATGATCGGTGTGTTCTTCTTCAACGAAAAGATCGACAGTTTCACCATCATCGGCGCCATGATCGTCATCGGTTCAGGCCTTTATACCTTCTACCGCGAAAGCCTGCGCAAGCGTTCGCAGATGGCCAAGCGCGCGGCCGCGACACCGACGGCTGCGACCACGGTGCGGCCGGCTTCCGTAACGAAAACTGCCGTTACGGAAGAGGCGGGAGAGTGAGATGAAAAGCGGCCGTTTTCTCGACCGGACCACCCCACCCCATATCATCACACTGGTCGTTATCGCCGGCGTCGCGGCGCTGTGCATGAATGTATTCCTGCCCTCACTTGCGGCCATGGCGCTCTATTTCGAGACCGATTACGCGGTTATGCAATTTGCCGTTTCAGGCTACCTCGCCGCCACCGCTTGCCTGCAACTGCTTATCGGCCCGCTTTCCGATCTCTTCGGCCGCCGCCCGGTCATGCTTGCCAGCATCGCCATCATGATTGCCGCCACGCTGGTCTGCATGCTGGCGCCCAACATCACCGTCTTCATGATCGGGCGCGTCGCACAGGCGGCCGTCGTTTCCGGCTTCGTATTGGCCCGCGCCATCGTGCGCGACATGGTGCCGATGGAACAGGCCGCCTCGATGATCGGCTATGTAACCATGGGCATGTCCGTGGTGCCTATGGTTGGCCCAACGGTTGGCGGGTTGCTCAACGACATTTCCGGCTGGCAGTCGAGCTTTGCGCTCCTTGCCCTGCTTGGCGTCGGCATTCTGGTGCTCGCCTGGTTTGATCTCGGCGAAACCAACCACAATAAGTCGGCGAGTTTTTCACAGCAGTTCCACGCCTGGCCCGAACTTCTGCGCTCGCCGCTGTTCTGGGGTTATGCGCTGACCTCGACCTTCTCGTCAGGCATGTTCTTTTCCTTCCTCGGTGGCGCGCCCTTTGTCGGCAGCGTGCTTTATGGGCTTGCCCCGGCCATGCTCGGCCTGCAATTCTTCTTCATGGCCAGCGGTTACATGCTCGGCAATTTCGTCTCCGGCCGTTATGCCAGCCAGATCGGCATCACCCGCATGATGCTCTCGGGCAATGTCATCGCCATTGCAGGCATCGTCACGACCATTGTGCTGATCACCGGCGGGGCGGAAAGCGCCTATGCGTTCTTCGTGCCGCTTGCCCTGATCGGCGTCGGCAACGGCGTGACACTTCCCAGCGCCAATGCCGGCATGGTCAGCGTTCAGCCGCATCTGGCCGGCTCGGCCTCCGGTCTTGGCGGCGCGATGACCATCGGCGGCGGCGCCGCCCTTTCGGTACTCGCCTCCTCGGTCCTGTCGAAGGAGGACGGAACCTGGCCGCTCCTCATGGTGATGCTGGCGACCGGCCTTGTCGCCCTTCTCACCACCTATGTCGTAAGGCTGCAGGAACAGCGGCAATGAGCGCCCTTCCCCTTGAGATACCCGGTCTCGTGCTCGCCGGCGGCCTGTCGCGGCGCATGGGCAGCAACAAGGCGATGGTGACGCTGGGCGATGCACCGCTGCTTTCCCACGTCGTACGCCGCATCGCGCCACAGGTCTCGGATGTCACCATCAATGCCGCCACCAATGACAAGGGCGGCTGGGCGGACAGTTTCGGCCTGCCGCTGTTGCCCGATACGCTGAATGGCCATGCCGGGCCGCTTGCAGGTGTTCTGGCCGGCATGCGGCATTTCCGTAATCGCGAGGCCACCGGCAGCCATTTCCTGACGGCACCTGCCGACAGTCCGTTCTTTCCAGACGATCTCGTCGCCCGGCTTTGCGAACACATATCGGATAATACGATCGTCATCGCTGCCTCAAGCGGCCAGCTTCACCCCGTCTTCGCGCTGTGGCCGGTGGCGCTTGCCGACGATCTCGAGGCGTGGCTGAAGAACGATGCCAACCGCCGCATCCGGGCTTATCTTGCCCGGCATGTCACCATCGGCGTGGCCTTCCCGCCGGTGGAAACGGCAAAGGGCAGCCTCGATCCATTCTTCAACATCAACACCCCGGACGAGCTGGCGCTGGCGCGTAGCTATCTGGAGCATTTCCAGTAGGATAATGCGTTGAAACAAAGAGATGGAGCTGCAACCATGACGACACAAAAGGTCTTTGGCATTGCCGGCTGGAAAAATTCGGGCAAGACCGGCCTTGCGGTGCGCATCGTCACCGAGCTGACGGCGCGCGGCTACCGCGTCTCCACCATCAAGCACGCCCATCATGATTTCGATATCGACAAGGTGGGTGCCGACAGCTGGCGTCACCGGCAGGCCGGCGCGCATGAGGTCACCATCGTTTCCGGCACCCGTTTCGCCATCATGCATGAATTGCGCGGCGAACCGGAGCCGTCCTTCGAGCACATCCTCTCCCGCCTCGCCCCCTGCGATCTCGTGCTGATCGAAGGTTACAAATATGAGCCGGTGCCTAAGATCGAGGCGCGGCGGCTGGAAGCGATGAAAACCGAACCGCTTGCGCCGCTCGATCCGCATATCATCGCAATTGCCGCCGATCATGAGGTGACGGACACGGCGCTCCCCGTTTTCGATCTTGATGATACCGCGAGTATTGCGGATTTCATCGAGAAGACGGTGGGGTTGGTGAGAGGGTAAACTGGCATTGGAAACGGGGCCGTTTCTGTCTCGGCCGCACTCTCTCCTCCGTCCTCCTCGGGCTTGACCCGAGGATCCACAACTCCGCGCACCATGGGTCCTCGGGTCAAGCCCGAGGAGGACGTCGAATATGTGGAGACGTTTGCATCCCTCACCCCCAAAAATGAAAAAGCCGGGCTCTTCACCCGGCTTCATCATTCCTTGAGACGCAATACCTATTCAAGGAAACCTGATGGGTTCACCGGTGTCGCATCCTTGCGAACTTCAAAGTGAACCTGCGGACGCTTGGCGCTGCCCGTCATGCCCGAGGTGGCGATCGTCTGGCCACGCTGGACCTTCTGGCCGCGCTGTACGTCGAGATTGGCGGCGTTGCCGTAAACGGTGACCTTGCCGTCATCATGGCGCACCAGAACCGTGTTGCCGAGCTGCTTCAGACCGTTGCCGGCATAGATGACCACACCGTTTTCAGCGGCCTTGATCGGCGTACCCTCGGGAACCGAGATGTTGATGCCGTCATTGCGGCTGCCTTCGACATTGTCACCGAAATTGTTGATGACCGCGCCGCGAACCGGCCAGCGATATTTGCCGATGCCCGTGGATTCCGGAGCAAGGGACGCCATGTCGGACTTCTTTTCGATGTCGCTGACGCTTGCCGTAGCGGCCGGCGCGGCAGGGATAGTCGCGGCAGCAGCGGCGGGGGCCTTGTAGGGCTCCGGCTTGGCGGATGCGGTCTCGACTGCCTTGGCCGCTTCCTTGGCGGGAACGGAGGCTGTCTTGACGTTGTCAGTGCCGGCACCCGGCATGGAAAGTGTCTGGCCGACACGGATGCTTTCGTTGGAAAGACCGTTGGCAGCCTTCAGCGCGGCAACCGAGACGCCGTTTTCGCGGGCGATCTTCGCAAGGCTGTCGCCCGGCTGAACCTTGTAGCCACCGGTCGGCGGCAACGGCTTGCCACCGGGAGGTGTCAGCTTGCCGGCCTCGGAGGAAACCTTGTCGCGAGCGGCGGCCTGCGACGGCAGCACGGCCACATTGCCCTCGGGGCTGCGCAGCGGCGTCGGCTGGTCGCCATTGCGGTTCAGCGCGATGTTGCCGGCCGCATCCTTGGCAGCGTTGCGCACCTGGCCGAATTTCGGAATGAGGATCGACTGGCCGGCCTGCGCCGAAGACGCCGTCTTCAGGCCGTTGACGCGCAGCAGTTCCTTTTCCGGAACGCCGTAGCGGTTGGAAATGGTGGTGATGCTTTCGCCCGGACGCAGCGTCACGGAAGAAGCGCCATCCGTATGCCAGCCATTCTTGTCGGAACGGACGGTTGCGGTCGTCAGATTGTCGGTAACCGGTGCTGCGGCCTGGCGGGCAGGTGCGGCCAGAGACGGAGCGGCCTGTCGCTGCGCCGACGGGAAAGGCTGAGCCATGGCTTCGTTGCGGGTCGACGGATCGCGGCTTGCCACTGCCGAAGGCGCCGACAGTTCGGAGCGCTGCACCGGAGAGGCCGAAGCCGAGCGGGCCGTGGAAGGCTGAATGCCGCCGCCGTAACCGCCGGACTGCGGATAGGAATTACCCGCCATGTTCTGGTTGGCGTAACCGCCCTGCGGCGCGGCAGAGGCGTAACCGCCATTCATGTCGCCCTGCGGAACCGGGGCCTGTGCGTAAGCACCGCCGCCCTGCCGGGCTGGAATTGACGCCGTGGTCATCTGATCCGGTCCACTGGAAAAGAGGCCGCCGAACCGCGTTGCATCCGAGCTACAGCCCGTTGCGACGCTTGCCAGCAATGCCGCTGCGAACATTTTTGCGACTGATTTTCCGATTTTAGACGAATGTCTCATACGCATGACTCGATCTACACTGACGCCAACCCGCCGCATCGAGACCGATCCGGCACAAATTTCACTTCTTGCAAGGCCCATTTCCCGAGGTGGGGAAAACCATGCGTCGATGTTTATGATTAAAGCGCGTTAGTGTTACCACGCCGTTAAAACGTTAAGCCGTTTGGCGCTTTTTTGACACTTCGATAACCATGACGAAAACCGGATGCGTCATGTTGGGACAATAATGATATTGAAAATCAAATAGTTGCGACAATTCAGAACATTAGAAGACAAAAATGAATTGCCTTCAAAATTTTCATTTCGTCACAAATGCCGGGCAATATGGGTGCTGAGTGGCAGATAAGGCGCCTCAAACAGCTCTTCCTTTTCGAAGCGGCTGCCGGTCTTGGAGAAGCGGGTCATCACGCAGCGATCACCCTCGATGATGATCGGCGCGATCATCATTCCGCCCGAAACGATCTGCTCGGCAAAGAAGCGCGGCATGGTGGTGAAGGCGGCGGTGGAAACAATCCGGTCGAAGGTGCCCTCGCCCACCAGACCATTGCTGCCATCCGCCTGGCGGATGACGACATTGCGGATGGAAAGATCATCGAGACAGTTCTGCGCCTGCTGCACCAGCGTCTTGTAACGCTCCAGCGAAAACACCCGCTCGACCCGGCGGGCGATGATCGCCGTCATGAAACCGCTGCCGGTGCCGATTTCCAGCACGCGCTGGCCGGGTTTCAGCTGCAGGCGGGCAAGGATCTTCACCGCCATGTCGGCGCCTTCCATGAAGGCGCCGCAGTCGATAGGGATTGTGCGGCTGGAATAGGCATCGGCCGCAAATTGCGGCGGTACGAATTTCGAACGGGGCGTCTGCTCGACCGCCGTCAAGAGATCAAGGTCGGAAATCCCCTCGCCCCTTAAGCGGAGAACGAGAGCGGCAAAACCTTCCTTTTCGACCATTGCGGATTTCAATCGGCGACTCCGAATCCAAGTGCTTGCGCAACCCGATCCTTCACCGTGTAGTCCGTCAGGTCAAGCTTAAGCGGCGTGACCGAAATCTTGCCGTGCTTCAGGGCATGGATATCGGTGCCTTCGCGGAAGGTACCGAGGCGTTCGCCGAAGCGCAGCCAGTAATAGGGGAAACCGCGGCCGTCCTGTCGTTCTTCCACCGTCAGGCCGAAATCGAGCTTGCCTTGCCCGGTCACGGAAACGCCCTGCACATCCTTGGGCGCGCAATTGGGGAAATTGAGATTGAGGAACGTGCCATCAGGCAGATCGACATTCATCAGCTTGCGCAGAAGATCCGGCGCATAGGTTTCGGCGACTTCCCACGGCACGACACGGCCGTCGGCATGGCTGAAGGCCTGGCTGAGCGCGAAGGAACGCACGCCCTGCAGCGTGCCTTCGATGGCGCCGGCAATGGTGCCGGAATAGGTCACGTCATCGGCCATGTTGGCGCCGGCATTAACGCCTGACAGCACGAGGTCGGGCTTCTCAGGCAGAACTTCGCGAATGCCCATGATGACGCAATCGGTCGGCGTGCCGCGCAGCGCATAATGTTTGTCGGACACTTTTCGCAGGCGCAGCGGTTCGGAAAGCGTCAGCGAATGAGCAAGGCCGCTCTGATCGGTCTCGGGCGCGACGATCCAGACATCGTCGGACAGCGTGCGGGCGATACGCTCCAGCACGGCCAGACCCTCGGCGTGGATACCGTCATCATTCGTCAGCAAAATCCGCATGTTTTCTCTCCGCTTTCATGTCGCAGGGGACGAAGCATCCTCTTCTCCGTCATGCCGGACCTGATCCGGCATCCAGCCGACGCGCGTCTGCGCGGCGGGAAGCACTCTTTTCAGCCCAAGGACTTGGGCTGACTGGATGCCGGATCAAATCCGGCACGACGGTCGTGTAATTCTCAAGCCGCCTTCTCGATGCGCGTCAGACCGCCCATATAGGGCAGCAGCACGTCTGGAATTGTGACGGAACCGTCGTCGTTCAGATAATTTTCGAGAACCGCGATCAGGCAGCGGCCGACGGCCGTGCCGGAACCGTTCAGCGTATGAACGAACTTCGTCGCCTTGTCGTCCTTGCCGCGATAACGCGCATTCATGCGCCGGCCCTGGAAATCGCCGCAGACCGAGCAGGACGAAATTTCGCGATAGGTGTCCTGGCCTGGCAGCCACACTTCCAGATCGTAGGTCTTGCGTGCGCCAAAACCCATGTCGCCGGTGCAGAGCGTCATAGTGCGGAAATGCAGGCCGAGACGCTTCAGCACTTCTTCGGCGCAGGCTGTCATGCGCTCATGCTCGGCAACAGCGCTTTCCGCATCGGTGATGGAGACGAGTTCGCATTTCCAGAACTGGTGCTGGCGCAGCATGCCACGCGTATCGCGGCCGGCCGAGCCCGCTTCCGAACGGAAGGACGGTGTGAGCGCGGTGAAACGCAGCGGCAGTTTTTCCTGCTCGAGAATTTCGCCGGACACGAGGTTGGTCAGCGTCACTTCCGCCGTCGGGATCAACCAGCGGCCATCGGTGGTCTTGAACAGGTCTTCGGAGAATTTCGGCAATTGCCCGGTGCCGAACATCGCCTCGTCACGCACCATCAGCGGCGAGGAAACTTCAGTGTAACCGTGTTCCGTCGTGTGCAGGTCGATCATGAACTGGCCAAGCGCCCGCTCCAGCCGCGCCAGCTGGCTGGTCAGAACGGTAAAACGCGAACCCGAAAGCTTGGCAGCACGCTCGAAATCCATGTAGCCGAGCGCTTCGCCGATCTCGAAGTGTTCCTTGGCTGCATGGTTCCAGCCGGGCTTCTGGCCGACAACGCGGGTGACCACATTGTCGTGCTCGTCCTTGCCGTCTGGCACATCGTCGAAGGGAATGTTCGGCAGGCGCGACAAAGCGTCGTTCAGCTCGGCGGTGACCTGACGGTCCTCCTCCTCGGCGCGCGGCATGTTTTCCTTGATGTCGGCGACTTCGGTTTTAAGTTTTTCCGCAAGCTCCATGTTCTTCTGCGCCATGGCGGCGCCGATTTCCTTGGAGGCGGCATTGCGGCGGGACTGCATGTCCTGCAGGGACTGGATGACGGAACGGCGCTTTTCATCAAGGGCGATCAGGCCGCTGGCAGCAGGCTCAGCACCTCGGCGGGCAAGAGCCGCATCGAAGGCTTCGGGGTTTTCGCGTATCCATTTAATGTCGTGCATCGTCGTTCCAGACCGTTGTTGCATTGCCCTCAGCAAAACGCCGGGCAAAGGCCCGGCGCGAAGAGATTTGTGAGCGGGGGAAACCTTGGCAAAGGCTCAGGTCTCTTCCAGCTCCGTGCTTTTGGATTCCGCCGCACGTTTCCTCTCCACGAGTCGAGCCATGTAGATGGAAATCTCGTAGAGAATGATCGCAGGCAGCGCAAGACCGATCTGGGACATGGGATCGGGCGGCGTCAGGACGGCCGCGACCACAAAGGCCATGACGATGGCGAACTTGCGCTTTTCACGCAGCCAGTCGCTGGTCAGAATGCCGACGCGCGCCAAAAGCGTGGTGACGACCGGCAGCTGGAACACCAGACCGAAGGACAGCACCAGCGTCATGATGAGGCTGAGATATTCCGACACCTTCGGCATCAGCGAAATCGCCACCTCGCCATCCTCTGGCAATTGCTGCATGGCGAGGAAGAACCACATGACCATGGGCGTGAAGAAGAAATAGACGAGCGCCGCACCGATGAGGAAAAGGATCGGCGACGCGATGAGGAACGGCAGGAAGGCGGCGCGCTCGTTCTTGTAAAGACCGGGTGCGACGAACTTGTAGAGCTGCGAGGCGATCACCGGAAAGGAGATGACCATCGCGCCGAACATCGCGACCTTGATCTGTGTGAAGAAGAACTCCTGCGGCGCGGTATAGATCAACGACGATTTCGTCACATCGAGACCCGCCCAGAGCACTGCCCACTTATAGGGAATGACAAGCAGGTTGAAGAGGTGCTTGGCAACCGCAAAACAGGCAATGAAGGCGATGAAGAATGCACCGAGCGACCAGATCAGCCGGGTGCGCAACTCCATGAGGTGCTCGATAAGCGGCTGTGGCTTATCTTCGGTATCCCCGCTCATGCTTCATCCTTTTTCGGCTTCACAGCCTTTGTTTTTGCCGCTCTGGCCGGTTTGGCGTCAGCCACGGCCGTCGTCGTGTCAGCCGCGGCCTTCTTGACGGCCGCCTTTTTGACAACCGCCTTCACGGGTGTCTTCGAAACGGCGGGCTCGCCCGTTGTCGCGGAAGCGACAGCGTCCGGCGTTGCAGCCACTTTGGTGCGGGCGGCGCGCTTCGGCTTGGCGGCAACCGCTTCGGCTTCGACGGTCGCAACGGATTTCGCACGGGCGCGCTTCGGCTTTTCTGCCGCAGTGGCAGCAACCGGTGCTGCTGCGGCGACGACGGGCGGCGTATCCGGCAGCTTCATTTCCGGCTCCGGCGTGCTCACGAGCGGGGCAACCGGCTCGCTCGTCGCGGGTGCGGCAGTGGAGGACAGCCCATCGGGTGCTGCCGTTGCCTTCTGCAGGTCGGATTTGATCTCATTGCCGAGCTGGCGCAGCGGGTTCATCGCATCACGCAGCGAATTTGTCGGGTTGAGATTGCGGACATCGGAAATCGTCTGGCGCACATCGTCCATATCGGCCTCTTTCAGGGCCTCATCGAACTGCGTGCGGAAATCCCCGGCCATCTTGCGAAGGCCGGCCATCGTCTTGCCGAAGGCGCGGATCATGGGCGGCAAGTCTTTCGGTCCGACGACCACGATCAGCACGACCGCAATCACCAGAAGCTCGCTCCAGCCGATATCAAACATCAATACGCTCCCGAGACCCTAGCGCCGGTCTCAAACCAAACGACACGAGCCGCTTACTTGATCTCGTCAGCCTTGTGGTCGACAGTCTTCGCATTGGCATCTGCCGGCGGCGGCGTCTGGTCTTCGTCAGCCATGCCCTTCTTGAAGCTCTTGATGCCCTTCGCGACATCACCCATCAATTCCGGGATCTTGCCGCGTCCGAAAAGGACGAGAACGATCACCAGCACGATGAGCCAATGCCACACACTAAAAGAACCCATAACTGCAACTCCTGAATTTCGCTTTCAGACGATGTAAGACGTTTGAAAGGCTTTTTCAAACGACAAATCGTCGCTGGGACGGGCCGTGCCCATAAACTTTTCGCGTGTATCACGCAGGCTCATGACGATATCAATCGTCACCATCACCACCACCCGGCGCAAGCAGGCCCAGTTCCTCCAGATCGAGCTGCGTGATCGGGTCTTCATCCTCGCGCAACTCGTCGCTCATCATCGGCAGAGGCACGCCAAAATTGGACGGAATGCGGCCCGAAAGCAGCCCCGCCCCCTTCAATTCCTCAAGGCCCGGCAGATCCCGTAATTCCTCAAGGCCGAAATGATCGAGAAACTCCACCGTCGTGCCGATCGTCACCGGCCGGCCCGGCGTGCGCCTGCGACCGCGGAAACGCACCCATCCCGCCTCCATCAGCACGTCGAGCGTACCACGTGAGGTCTGCACGCCGCGGATTTCCTCGATTTCGGCGCGTGTCACCGGCTGATGATACGCGATAATCGCCAAAACCTCCAGCGCTGCGCGCGACAGCTTCTTCGGCTCCTTCTCCTCCGTGCGGATGACGAAGGAAAGGTCGCCGGCCGTGCGGAACGCCCATTGCCCGCCCACCTGCACGAGATTGACACCACGGTCGCCATAGGCGGCCTTCAGCCGGTGCAAAATGGCAACGACATCCATGCCGCGCGGCAGACGCTCGGCGATGAAACCGATGGAAACCGGCTCGGCAGAGGCGAAAACCAGCGCTTCGGTGATCCGCTCGGCCTCCTTCAGCTGACGTTCGGAAAAAACAGTGGATTCGGGGGCCATCCCGTCTGTCACGATCATCGCCTCGCCGGTCTCATCATCATTTGTCATTATCGGTCTCCCCGGCTTGGGCTGCACGCTCGTCCCTTGTGCCACGGCGCATATAGATGGGCTGAAAAGCCCCCTCCTGCCGGATTTGCAGTGATCCCTCGCGCACCAGCTCCAGCGAGGCGGCAAAGGCGCTGGCGATGGCCGTCACCCGCATGGCGGGATCCGGCACATATTGCAGCAGATATTGATCTAGCACCGTCCATTCACCGACATCACCGAGCAGACTGTTGAGAAGCTCCCGCGCCTCCACCAGCGACCACACCTGCCGCTTTTCGATAGTGACCTGGGTGATGGCCTGCCTCTGCCGCAGATTGGCGTAGGCGCTCAGGAGATCGTAGAGGTTCGCCTCGTAAGCCGAACGGTTGATATGCGGAATATGCTCCGGTGCACCCCGGGCAAAAACATCGCGGCCAAGCTGGGCGCGGTTGACGAGCCTTTCGGCCGCCTCGCGCATCGCTTCCAGGCGTTTCAGCCGGAAGGCCAGCGTCGCGGCCATTTCCTCACCCGAAGGGCCGTCATCCTTCGATTGTTGTGGGATAAGCAGTTTGGATTTCAGGAAGGCGAGCCAGGCCGCCATGACAAGATAATCGGCGGCTAGCTCAATGCGCACGCGGCGCGCGCTTTCCACGAATTGCAGATATTGCTCGGCAAGCGCCAGCACCGAAATGCGCGACAGATCGACCTTCTGCGTGCGGGCAAGATGCAGGAGGAGATCGAGCGGGCCTTCGAAACCCGCGACATCGATGACCAGCCCGGCCTCGCCCGTCAACCGCTCCGGCGTCACATCCTGCCAGAGCTTGTCCATCGGCGTAGAATTGCGAGACTTGTCTGCGGCCATTGTTCCATCCGCCGGGCATCCGGCCTGTGATCCCGAGTGGGCGACCGCCGCCCGATCGTCAGGAAACGGCCCACATGGCGTTGAATTCAACTCTCAGTTCGGCTTCGTCGGAGGCGTCAGCAGCGGGGAAACCCGCCTCCACGGCCCGCACCCGCTCCAGCGAACGGCCGGAAAGAACGGGAACTTCCTTCACAACCTCAAGCATTTCACCCATCACGCCGTTGCAATGCAAGACTATATCGCAACCACCCGCAACAATATTCGCAGCCCGTTCGCCAAGTGTGCCCTTCAGCGCATTCATGGAACTGTCGTCGGACATCAGCAGCCCGTCAAAGCCGATGCGGCCGCGAATGATCTCCTCGATCACTTTTGCCGAGGTGGTCGCCGGTCGTTCGCGGTCAACGGCGTTGAACACCAGATGTGCGCTCATCGCCATCAATTCGCGGTTAAGCGCCCGGAACGGCACGAAATCATGGGCGTCCAGCTCATCAAGCGGCACATCGACAACAGGCAGCTCATGGTGCGAATCGACCATGCCGCGACCGTGACCCGGCATATGTTTCATGACGGGCAACATGCCGCCCGCCTTCAGGCCATCGGCAGCCGCCTGACCCAGCTGCGCCACCATGGTCGGCGAATAGCCATAAGCGCGGTTGCCAATGACATTGCTGGCGCCTTCCACCGGCACATCGAGCACCGGCAGGCAATCGACATTGATACCGAATTTCATCAGGTCAAAGGCATGCAGGCGCGACATCAGCCAGGCGGCGCGCAGGCCTTCCTCGCGGTCACGCTCGTAGATTTCGCCAAGAATGCGGGCATTCGGATAGGCTTGCAGGATCGGTGGCTTGATACGCTGAACCCGTCCGCCTTCCTGATCGATCAGCACCGGCGCGTCTGGCCGCCCGACGGCATCGCGCATGGATGCGACGAGACCGGTGATCTGCTGCGGCTCGCCGATATTGCGGCCGAACAGGATGAAGCCCCAGGGCTGCTGGTCGCGGTATAGGGCGATCTCGTCGGCGGTCAGCGCAAGCCCGCTGCATCCGAGGATCATAGCTTTGCAATCGGTCATGGTGTCACGCCTGTCTGAGAACAAAAGGGGTAAGGGAAGAATGGCCTTTAGCCATCGAGACTGCGGAGAGGTCCGGTCAATTTCTCCGCTTCATCCTCGGGCTTGACCCGAGGATGACGTAGAGTTTGCCGGAAGGTCCGAATATGCCAAGGGCTGCCCCAACTCGGCAGCCCCAATCGTTACGAAGCCAGATCGGCCGCTATCAGCGTGCCACCAGGCAGCTGCCGCCGGCCGAGCGGAACTTTTCGCACAGCGCCACGGCTTCGTTCTTGTCACCAGCCGGGATGCGGACGCGGTAGAAGGTGCCCTTGCCGGCAATTTCAGCCGCCTTGATGTCGACGCCGCGTCCACCGATGACCGAGCCGAACTTGGCCGACATGTTCTGGTAGGACTTCTGGGCCTCAGCCTGGCTCGGCAGCGAAGCGATCTGGATGTAATAACCACCGGCAGAAGGCGTGCTGGTTGCAGCAGGTGTTGCGGCAGCCGTCTGTTGCTGCGTGGCCGGCGGCTGGGCCGGAGCGGCCGTCGTCGGGCGGACATTACCCTGATTGGTCACGGTCGCCACCACATTGGCGGGCTGGGCAGACGGGCGCGCCGAAGGAAGCGGTGCTGCAGACTGCACGGCCGGCGTGGAAGCGGCAGCAGGCGTGTTGGCCTGCGGCTTTGCAGCCTGCTCGGGCGCTACCGGAACCCGCGAAGCGGCGATGACGGCAGGAGCGCCCTCACCCGGCTTGGCGGTCTGCGGTGCGGCAAGCTCGGCAACCTTGTCGGCCTTCGGCGGCTGGGCTGCCGGTGCGTCCACTTCCTGGGCGACCAGCGTACCGTCAGGCTTGACGATCATGGTGCGAACCTTGCGCGGCGAAACACCGGTCGCGCCAGAACCTTCGTTCTGAGCGGCCTTTTCTTCCGGCGAAAGCAGGCGCGGATCTTCGGTCTCGCCAACCGGTGTGCCGGTCGCTTCCATATCCCCGTCGTTTTCGCCTTCCAGCGGCAATTGTTCCGGGATCAGCGTACGCTGAACCACATCCACCGGCTGTTCGTTGCTGGAAATCAGCGCCGGCTGCTTCGGATCGGCAGCGCTGCCACCGGCAACGCGATCATAAACCGCCTTGTCCTGATTGGGCACGACGCGGCCACCCGGATTTTCCGGCACGACCTTCATCGGGTCGTTATCGGCGGAGATGATGACCGGTGCGCCATTGGAGCCGGTGCTGGAGGAACCGCCCGATATCAGCGCGTAGACGCCGCCACCGACAAGCACCAGACCGATGGCAGCCGCCACCGGCATGATCCAGCGGCGACCGCCGCGTTCATCTTCCTCGCGATAGGCCGCTTGATGATCGACATAGGTATTCTCGGCATCGCGCGACGCATTGCCTCGGGAAGCCGCAGCCTCCTGCATGGAGCGGCGGAAGTCCTCTTCCAGGGCCCGCTCGAATTCATCGGCGTCATCCGGAGCCTGCGCGGCACGCGCCTGCGGGGCGGCAGCGCGGTTTTCCGCATGTTTATGGCGGTCGAGACCGCCGGCAACGGCAGGCGCAAACAGCGTCGCAAGCTCGGTATCGATATCGAGATCTTCTTCGTGACGACGCGGCGCGGGCTTGGGTTCGAAAACCCCGACCGGCAGTTCCGGAACATCCATCTCGATAATGGTTTCCGGGTGTTCTTCCGTTTCACCGATCTGCGAAGGATCGAAAGGCAGGCTTTCCAGCGTCTGCGGTGCTGCCGGCTGCGGCGCAGCGACGGCCGGACGCGGCTGGACGGGTGCAGCTGCTGCCGCGATGGGGGCGGCAACGGTTGCGGCGCGTGGTTGCGGAACAGGCTGTTCCCTCACCGGCTGCGGCGCGGCCGCCACCACCGGAGCGACCGGCTGGCGGCGAACGGGTTGCGGCGCGGGCGCAGGAGCAACCTCCGCTTCGGCAATTTCCGAGAGATCGAGATCAAGATCGAGATCATCGAGCGCCAGCTCGAAATCATCATCGTTGAAACCGGCAAAATCGGTGAAATCCGGCTCCTGAAGAGGAGCCTGCGATACGGCAGGGGCAACCGGCGTCACCCGCTCAGGCACCGCAGCAACTGGCGCCGCAGCAACTGGCGTTGCGGCAACCACCGGCGGCTCGATTTTTGCAGCCTGAACGACAGGCGCGGACTGTACGACGGGTTCTTCGCCACGACCCGGAATGGAGTATTTCGCAACGTCGTAGATCAGCTCGTCCATCGGCGACAGATTGGTCGCCACCGGCCTACGAGCGACCGGAGGCGTCACAGGCTGTTCAGCAGGCGTGAAGCTCTCCGCAACCGAGGGCGCAAAGGCAGGAGCTGTCTCTTCCGCCTGAATGACGGCAGGTGCCGGCGCGAGCTCGATCTGTGGCTCGATCTGCGGCTCCATCCGGGCCACGACAGGCGGCTGCTCGGAGCGCGGCTCGACCCTTCTCGGATCGACAGCAGAAACGTCACGGCGCGCACCAAAATTGGCAAGCGGCAGGCGCAGGCTGGAGAATTCGAGTGAAGAACGACCGCCATGCGAAGGCGGGCGCACGGAAACCGGCGCGGGCGCTTCCTCGGCAACCGCTATCTCTACCTCATCGGCAAGATCGAAAGCCTGCGGTTCCGGCGCATAGGCCTGACCGGCAAAAGCAACATTGCTCGAAACATCGGCCGGAAGCTCCGGCATGGCGTGCCATTCGGGCTCGGCCGTTTCAACGGCCTGCGGCTCTTCCCATGCGACCTGCTGGGCGGGCGGCTGGTAAACCACCGGCTCGGCGGCGCGTGGCTGGCGGGAATGCACATCGAAAACTTCAGCGACAGCGCCGGCATCGTCACGGAAATCCGCGCGGATATCCTGCCGAGCGGATGTTTCCACGTAATTATGGATATAGGCCTGATCGACCTCGGGAAGCGGCTCTTCCCTCACCTCGGGTGCAGGTGCAAGCTCTGGCTCGCGGCGGGCGAAAACCGATTCGACACGCTGCATAAAGTCGTTGGGGTGGATGCCCGCACGAACATCGTTCGCCGGATCAAGAACGACCGGATCGGCGTGCGGCGCATCGTAAACCTCGAATTCCCTCAGAAGCTCATCTTCGAGGTTAAATTCGGGTTCGCGACGGGTCACCGATGGCTGAGCCTCGGAACCCGCATGCGAAGGACGATCTTCGAAGCCGACGATACGCGCCAGTTCTGCCAGAGGATCGTTGTCAGCGAACCCTTCGGACCGGGCGTCCCGGTTATACGCGACATTTTTTTCGACCATTACGTGTTCCACCATCTACGCATTGCAGCTCTTGCCAGCGTATTGTGAGCAAATAATGGTGATATGTTATCGCATTTCGTCAGGTGCGTCCGCTCCCAAAAGCGTAAGGCCAGACTTCAAAACATTCGCGACAGCATTCACCAGCCCAAGTCTGGCAATGCTCAATTCTCGGTTTTTATCGTTAATAAAACGTAATTCCGGTTGGTCTTTGCCCTTGTTCCAGTGTCCATGGAAGGAACTGGCGAGATCATAGAGGTAAAAAGCAAGCCGGTGCGGCTCATGCGAAAGGGCCGCGGATTCAATCAGCCGCGGATATTCGGCGAGCTTTGCAACCAGCTGCAACTCGTTGATATCGCTGATCAAAGCAACAGATTCCGCCATCTCTTCCGCAGAGGGAGCAAGCCCCGGAAACGCTTCCTGCGCCTGCCGGAAGATCGACTGTGAGCGGGCATGCGCATATTGCACGTAAAAGACCGGATTATCCTTCGATTGTTCGGTCACTTTCGCAAAATCGAAGTCCAGCGGCTCGGAATTCTTCCGATAGAGCATCATGAATCGCACGGGATCGCGACCCACTTCGTCGACAACATCGCGCAGCGTGACGAAGTCGCCGGAGCGTTTCGACATCTTCACCGGCTCGCCATCACGGAACAGTTTGACGAGCTGGCACAGAAGCACCGTCAGCTTCGACTTGCCCTCGGAGACGGCGCGCGCAACCGCTTCCAGCCGCTTCACGTAACCGCCATGGTCAGCACCGAGCACATAGATCATCTCGGAGAAACCGCGATCGAACTTGTTCTTGAAATAGGCAACGTCGGCGGCGAAATAGGTGTAGGAACCGTCGGATTTCATCAGCGCACGGTCCATGTCATCGCCCACTTCGGTGGAACGGAACAGCGTCTGCTCGCGATCTTCCCAGTCGTCAGGCAATTCGCCCTTCGGCGGCGGCAGCGTACCCTTGTAGACATGGCCCTTGAACGTCAGGTCGTTGATGGCCGAGAGGATCGGTCCGCCATTGCCCTCATGCAGCGTGCGCTCCGAGAAGAACACGTCGTGCTTGACGTTCAGCGTCTCCAGATCTTCGCGGATCATCGCCATCATCGCAGCGATTGCCTTATCCTTCACGATCGGCATCCACTTTTCCTCGGGCATGGCCCGCAGCTTGATGCCATATTCGTCCGCCAGCGCCTGGCCGACGGGAACGAGGTAATCGCCGGGATAGAAGCCCGACGGAATGGCGCCGATATCCTCACCCAGAGCTTCGCGGTAACGCAGAAAGACCGAACGCGCCAGCACATCGATCTGCGAGCCGGCATCGTTGATGTAATATTCCTTGGTGACGCCATAACCTGCAAATGCGAGCAGGTTCGCCAGCGTGTCGCCGACAACAGCACCACGGCAATGACCGACATGCATCGGGCCGGTAGGATTGGCGGAGACATATTCGACATTGATCTTCTGGCCGGCGCCCATCGTAGAACGGCCAAAATCAATGCCCTGGCCGATCATGTCGGCAAGCAGACGCTGCCAGTAACCGACGGAGACCTTGAGATTGATGAAGCCGGGACCGGCAACATTGACGCTGTCGACATCGCCATCCGCCTGAAGGGCGGGCACGATGAGTTCGGCGAGCGCGCGCGGATTGGTGCCGAGCGGCTTCGCCAGCACCATCGCCGCATTGGTTGCAACGTCGCCATGGCTCAGATCACGCGGGGATTCGACGGTAATTCGACTGAAATCGACCTTTTCGCGGTTCTCTTTGACGAGATCGAGAGTCTCGAGCGCGTTTTTGATCCTGGTATCGAAATCGGCAAAAATGTTCATCGTTCCAACCTGCGCGAAGGGCTTCTGTTTAGTCCGGCCATCATAACCGGGTCGGCTTCGCGATCGCCCGCTGCCCTATCGCAAATCGGGGGTGCGGTCAAACAGCCGCTGGTGAGCGCGCAGTGCATAACTGTCGGTCATGCCGGCCAGATAATCGCCCACATGCCGGGCTTTCGCCGTCTCGCTCATGCCGGAAATGCTGTCCACCCAGTAGTGGCTCTGCATCTCCGCCGGCGTTTGCATATAACGGTGGAAAAGGTCGGTGACGATCTGCGTAGCGCCAGCCCGGATGCGCATGATTTCCGGATGACGGTAGATATGGCCGAACAGCAGCTTCTTGATCTGCCGGTCGGTCTCGGCCATCTCGGGCGAAAATGTCGCGACGGTGAAATCGGCGGCGCGGATATCGGCCGCACTCTGCGGTTTCAGGCGGGCAAGATTCTGCTGCGCCACGCCGATCACATCTTCCACCATATGGGTGATCTGCCGGCGCATGATCTCGTTGGCAAAACGCTCCTTGTCGAGCACGGGATATTTGCCGCGTACCTCGGCCATCAGGTCGCTCAGGAACGGCACCTCCTCCAGCATCTCGAAAGTGAGATAGCCGGCGCGCAGGCCGTCATCTATATCATGGGTATTATAGGCGATGTCGTCGGCAATCGCCGCCATCTGCGCCTCAAGGCTGGCATAGCTGCCAATCTCCAGATCCTGCAGCTCGCAATATTCGAGGATGGGCAGCGGAACCGGCGCCTTGACCCCCTCGCCGCTGGCATTCACCAGCGGGCCATTGTGCTTGACCAGCCCTTCGAGCGTTTCCCATGTCAGGTTGATGCCGTCATATTCGGCGTAACGGCGCTCCAGCTTGGTGACGATGCGCAGCGACTGGGCATTGTGGTCGAAACCGCCATAGGGCAACAGCACCGCATCCAGCGCATCCTCGCCGGTATGGCCGAAGGGCGTGTGGCCGAAATCATGCACCAGCGCCACGCCTTCCGCCAGATCCTCGTCGAGCTTCAGCGCGCGGGCGAGCGCCCGGGCGATCTGTGCCACCTCGATCGTATGGGTAAGACGGGTGCGGTAATGGTCTCCGTCCGGGCTGATGAACACCTGCGTCTTGTGCTTCAGGCGGCGAAAGGCTGTGGTGTGGACGATGCGGTCCCGGTCACGCTGGAATTCGGAACGCGTCAGACTGCCTTCTTCGGGGAAAAGACGCCCGCGCGTGGTCCATGGATCCGAGGCGAAAACCGCCCTCTCGCCGCTTCCGAAACCCAATGCGCGCTGGTCTATGATCATGCATCCACCTGTTGTCTTCGCCGCCATGACCTAGGCTATGACGTCCTTTTCGCCTCGGCCATTGACCTTTTCATTCACCCTTCATACCTATCGCAGAGGTCGGCGCAAAGCATCATCGCCGCGCAGACCGCCTTCACACAGGCTATAGACCGTTAATTTGACCGGTTTATAATAGTGACAACGAGATTTTTGCTCTCCGGTTCTTGACCCCGGCAGGAGGAACGACATGGAAAACAGCGACATTACCCTTTCGGAAGCCGCAGCAAAGCGAATCGCCCAGATCGTCGCAGCCGATGCGGGCAAGCACGCATTGCGCGTTTCGGTGGAAGGCGGCGGCTGCTCGGGCTTCTCCTACAAGTTCGATCTCGCGGAAGACCCCGCCGATGACGACATCGTGATTGCCCGCGGCGACGCCAAGGTGCTGATCGACAGCATGTCGGTCATCTACATGGCCGGCTCCGAAATCGACTTCGTCGATAATCTGCTTGGCCAGTCCTTCCAGATCAAGAACCCCAATGCGGTCGCAAGCTGCGGCTGTGGGACGAGCTTCTCGATCTGACACCATTCTATCCACCACATCCTCACCACCGCGTTCCAAAAACGGTGGCAATCGCCTTTGCATCGGGTAAAAGTACCCCCACAAAAGGGAAACTCCGATGAAGATTGCCACCTGGAACATCAATGGCGTCAAGGCGCGTATCGAAAACCTCTGCCAGTGGCTGAAGGATTCATCGCCTGATATCGTCTGCCTTCAGGAAATAAAGTCGGTTGACGAGGGCTTTCCCCGCCTTGAGCTGGAAGCGCTCGGTTATCACGTCGAGACCCACGGCCAGAAGGGTTTCAACGGCGTCGCCCTGCTGTCGAAGATGAAACCGGACGAGATCAATCGCGGCCTGCCGGGCGATGACGCCGATGAACAGGCGCGTTTCATCGAAGGTGTGTTTTCTGTCGATGGCGGCGCGATCCGCGTCTGCTCGCTTTACCTGCCAAACGGCAATCCGCCTGACGATCCGGTCAAATATCCCTACAAGCTCGCCTGGATGGAACGGCTGCGGCGCTTTGCCGAAGATCGCCTTGCGCTCGAGGAACCGCTCATTCTCGCGGGTGACTACAACGTCATTCCCGAACCCTTTGATTGCCACGACCCACGCGTGTGGGAAGGCGATGCTTTGTTCCTGCCGCAAACACGCGTTGCATTCCGCAAGCTGGAGCATCTCGGCTTTACCGATGCCGCCCGCGCAACCACCGATGAGGCAGGACTATATTCCTTCTGGGATTATCAGGCCGGTGCATGGCCGAAAAATAACGGCATCCGCATCGATCACCTGATGCTCTCGGCGGAGGCGGCCGACAGGCTGCAATCCGTCAACATCGAAAAACATGTGCGGGCTTGGGAAAAACCGTCCGACCACGTTCCGGTCTGCGGTTATTTCGATTTCCAGCCGGTCGGCTGACCGGCTCGCGTCAGACGGGCGAAATCGCCTCGACTGGTATCATCTCAATTGGAATCGTCGATCTGCATGTTCTGCGCCATCGCGATGGCCGCGCGTCGATCATTTTCGCCAGCCAGCGAAAAAGCCTGCTCCTGCAGGTTCTGGATCCACGTACAGTCTATCGCCGTGCATTTGTCCAGCGCCGCCGTCATGAAAGCCAGCCCCTGCGCCGTCTGGCCTTCCTGGAAGATCAGATTGCCGAAGATCGACATGGCGCCGGCATGGCCGTGCTTGCGCGCCTGGTTGAGCCACTTCTTGGCCTGCTGCACATCCGCCCGGCCGCCCTCGCCGGCCAGGATCATTTCCGCCAGCCGGAACTGCGCTTCAGCCACACCGAAGGTGGAAGCCACCTGGAAATAAAGCTGGCGGGCCTGTGAAAGGTCCATTTTCACCGGGCTGCCGGGAATGCCGTGCCGGTAATAATCAGCAAGGGAAAGAAGCGCGTTGACGAAAAAGCCGGTATCTTCGGAACCCGGCTCGACGCCCTGGCTGGCGATTTCGCTGTAAATCTTGAAAGCTTCGAAATCGTTCTTGGCGACGCCATCGCCAAAGGCATACATATTGGCAAGCGCCCAGCGCGAACCGGTATGGCCCTTTTCAGCCGCGTAGCGATAGGCCTCGACGGCTTCGCCCTTGTTGCCGTTCTTGTAGGCCTTGAAGCCGAACTTGAACAGGTCGAAGGGGCCGGATTCCTTGGTCACGCCCGCATTGATGTCAAAAGCCGCGGCAGGCATTGCGAGCGACGCAAGCAACATGCCCATAAGGAGCGGCTTTAAAACGTTGGCTTCACATTTCAGCATTTCGGCGAACTTCTCATAACTCTTCCCGGCATATAGCCAATACTTGCGGAATACTGCAAAGCCGAACCCCGCCGGGTCGCGATTTTTCGAACACACTGCGTCTTTCCGGCAGCACTTCCCAGCGCACCGCCGGTGGTCTCTTGCGGTAATTGCTCCAAATTTTCAGTGAAACAGATATAGGCATAATTTCCGGCAATATAACGGCGTTTCACCATCTGCCAGTCAGCGCCAAACAAGAAAGCCGGACCAAATTCCCGTATTACTTGCTTAAACCCTGAATCCAAACCCGTTTTCACTTTCTGCAATTCCAGAGATCCACATCAAACGCCCGCATGTTCTTTCATTTCCGCGTCCATAAACATAAGCCAAGCACTCTGTTTGTGGCGGGAAATGGACAGATATGCTCACATTCCAACGCGGCTCCACGCTTGCAGAAAAGTGTTGCCAAATCGTCACAAAACTTTCGGCCTGGAAGATTTTATCGAGAAGGAATCATAGTCGGGCATGAAAAAAGGCCCGGTTGGTAAACCGGACCTTTATTTTAGCATCGATGGAAGTATGGCGTCAGAACTTGACCTTCACGCCCGTCGAAATGGCAGCCACGAGATCGTTGCCGAAGTCATAGCCAGCCTCGTTGCCGCACGTGAAGCCTGCCCCGCAGGGTCCGCCGTTGATCGAGGAGCTTCCCGAGGTCAAAAGGCCAAGAGCACCGGCAATCTTGAATTCGATATTCTTGTTAGGCGAATAAACGATCTGCGTGCCGAGAGTCCAGGTGTCGGTCTGCGTGCCGATAATCGTGGACGTCCCGCGATCCCAAGTCACGCTGACAGCGCCGCTCCATTGCTCGTTAAACTTATGGCCAACGCCGCCAGAGATAGTCCAGCCATCGCGATAATACAGGTCAAGCGTGTTCAACGTGTCTGTCCCGCTCGGAACACACGGCGACGTGCCAGCAGCGCAGAAAGGAATGACCTGAATCTGACTCCAATCAGTCCATTTTACCGAACCAAAGGCAAGCCAGTCAGGTGCAATGCCTGATTGGAATTTGAGCTCAATACTGTCGGGCATAGAAATAGACCCATAGACCGGCACGAGCTTGCCGCCATACTTCGCCAACGTTGGGGATATGGACGGCGGTGTCTGCGGGATCGATCTCACATCGGCAAAGCCAGTCAGGTCGTGATCGACAGAGCTGTTGTAAACAAGGCTTGTGCGGAAAGCGATTTCAGGAATTTCATAGGCCACGCCAGCGCGCCAGCCCCAGCCATCACCTTCCATCTCCAGTTTGCCGACACCGCTGAAGCTGGACCATGCGGGATTCAAGCCGAGAACGGCCGGTCCAAGCACTTGACGGTATTTATAACCGCTGATTTCCTGATAAAATCCACCGCCGATGATCGAGAAGTCACCCTTGCCAAGATCGAACTTCACGCGGCAGGTGGTGGCATAATTGTGCGACTTGACCTTGGTTTCGATATTGTAGCTCGATCCCTGCCAGATGCCGGGATTGAGATGCGCGCCCCAGGGCTGCGAATAATCGAACATGCAGTCGCCGAAATCGCCGATCGCTGCTTTGGCGCCGATACGGGTAGACCAGAAGTTCTCCGAGTCGTCCGCGCTGGTAGACCACGAGGCAGGCAAGGGACCGCTCTTCAGCGGATTGTCCCGTGCATTCTCGACCTTGCGCTGCGGCGCAACGAATGTGGCCGAACTATCGAGAACATAATCGGACGGATCGAACAGCAGGTCGATATTATAACCGCCGCGCTCCAGGCCGCCGGCCAGTGAAGGCGTGACCGCCGCGATGCTGGCTACGAAACATACCGCGCCGCGAAAAATTGCAGTTTTTGCCATCTCTCTCCCCAATCAAGGCAATGTGATCGAGGATAGAGTGAAACGCCAAAGGGCAAATGACAATCTGTCGCAGTTTCCGGCTGTCGCACAAATGCGGCGATTTTTTTACGTAAGAATTTTATGTCTGCCCTCTTATATAATCATTTTAGGCTATTTTTCTAATCCGTTCGGAAAAATTGACACGAAACGAAACAAATTGCCAAAGCCAACAGGAAATGTCGCCAAATAACCACAGTCGCATTTTCCCGAAGAAACCCGCTTATCAGACCGTTTTTATTGGTTTTTTTCCGCTTTTCCGGATGGTCCGGACGAATTTCGCGATGAAATAATCGCACTGTTTCCCGGAAATGATTCGCCGCTGCAACGCAGCAATGAAAAGAAATGAAACCTGACAAAAGGCAAAAAAACGCCCCGCATTAACGGGGCGTTTTGCTGTTGGAACGGCAAGGGCGGGTTATCCCGCCTCGTTCACCCGCTGCATGGCGGTCTTCAGGCTTGTCAGCTGCACCTCGAGTTCCGCCTTGCGTTCGCGTTCAGTGGCCACAACCTCCGGATCGGCATTGGCCACGAATTTTTCGTTCGAGAGCTTCTTGTCGATACGTTCCATTTCCGCATCCACCTTGCCGATCGCCTTTTCAAGACGAGCCTTCTCAGCTGAGAGATCGACGAGGTTGCCGAGCGGCAGGCAGACCGTGGCTTCACCGATGATGATCTGGGCCGAACCCTTCGGCGCAACATCACCGCCGCGGATTTCATCGGCCCGCGCTAAGCGCCGGATGGCGGCGGCGTGGCGATCAAGCCGCGCTTCGGTGGAAGTGTTGGCGCCGACGACCACCAGCGAGGCAGTCGCACCCGGCGGCACATTCATCTCGGCGCGTGTCGAGCGGATGCCCGATACGAGATCGATCAGCCAGTTGATTTCCGCAGCCGAAGCGTCGTCGCGGAATTCCGGCACCGGCCAGTCGGTGAGGCAGAGCAGATCATCGCGCTCCTCGCCCTCGCCGGCCGTATGCGCCCACAGCTCTTCCGTCATGAACGGCATGAAGGGATGCAGCAGCTTGTAGATCTCATCCAGAACATAGGCCGCACAGGCCTGCGATTCCGTCTTCGCCTTTTCGTCTTCACCACCGAAGACCGGCTTCAGCAGTTCCAGATACCAGTCGCAGAACTGGTTCCAGACGAAACGATAGAGAATGCCGGAGGCATCGTTGAAACGGAAATTCTCAAGCGAGGCCGTCACGTCGCGCGCCGTATTGGCAAGCTCGGTCAGGATCCAGCGGTTGATCGTCAGCGAGGCGGTTTCGGGCAGGAAGTGCGGATCGCGCTTCACACCGTTCATCTCGGCAAAACGCGTGGCGTTCCACAGCTTGGTGCCGAAATTGCGATAACCGGCGATACGCGCGGGATCGAGCTTAACGTCGCGGCCCTGCGCCGCCATGATGGCGAGCGTGAAACGCAGCGCATCGGCGCCATATTCGTCGATCAGTTCCAAGGGATCGATGACATTGCCCTTGGACTTCGACATCTTCTGGCCGTTCTTGTCGCGAACCAGCGCGTGAATATAGACCGTGCTGAACGGCTCAACCGGGTTGCCGGCGTCGTCCTTCATGAAATGCAGGCCCATCTGCATCATGCGCACCACCCAGAACGGGATGATGTCAAAGCCGGTGACGAGCACATTGGTCGGGTAATAACGCGCCAGTTCCGGCGTCTCTTCCGGCCAGCCCAGCGTCGAGAACGGCCAGAGCGCCGACGAGAACCAGGTGTCGAGCACGTCTTCGTCGCGGGTCAGGATTTCGCCCGGCTTGAAGTTCTCAAGCTTCTCCTCGACCCAGGCCTTCCATGGGCCTTCATGGGCGATGTAATGCTGGATGGCCGCCTGCAGCGCCTCTTCCTCGGTCTTTTCGACGAAGACCTGCCCATCCGGGCCGTACCATGCGGGAATCTGGTGTCCCCACCACAATTGCCGCGAGATACACCAGGGCTGGATGTTCTCCATCCACTGGAAATAGGTGTTTTCCCAGTTCTTCGGCACGAAATTGGTGCGGCCTTCACGAACCGAGGCAATCGCCGGCTGGGCCAGCGTCTTGTTGTCCACCCACCATTGATCGGTCAGACGCGGCTCAATCGGCACGCCGCCACGGTCGCCATGCGGCACGACGTGCTTGTGCGGCTCGATCTTGTCGAGCAGACCGGCTTCCTCGAAGATTTCGGCGATGACCTTGCGCGCGAAGAAGCGGTCCTGTCCTTCCAGACGATCCCATGCGCCATGCAGGGCGGCCGGATGGCTGAGGCCCTCGAGGAAATCCTCATTCTCCTTGATGGAGATGGTGCCATCGATATTCATGACGTTGATGGCGCGCAGGCCACAACGCTTGCCGACCTCGAAGTCGTTGAAATCATGCGCGGGCGTGATCTTGACTGCGCCGGTGCCGGCCGTCGGATCGGCATAGTCATCGGCAACGATCGGAATCTTGCGGCCGACGATCGGCAGGATGACATGCTTGCCGACAATGCCCTTGTAACGCTCGTCTTCCGGGTTAACCGCAACACCGGTATCGCCGAGCATCGTTTCGGGACGGGTCGTGGCGACGACGATGTAGTCGCGGGTTTCGAACTCGGTGGGCTTGCCCTCCTCGTCGAAGGCGACCGGATGTTGGTAGGTCACGCCCTTTTCCAGCGGATAACGGAAGTGCCAGAGATTGCCCTTCATCTCGATCTGCTCGACTTCCATGTCGGAAATCGCGGTCTGCAGCTTGGGGTCCCAGTTGACGAGACGCTTGTCCTTGTAGATCAGGTTCTGCTTGTAGAGCGTGACGAAGACTTCGAGGACAGCCTCGGAGAGACCCTCGTCCATGGTGAAGCGCTCGCGCGACCAGTCACAGGATGCGCCGAGGCGTTTCAGCTGGTTGAAGATCAAGCCACCGGATTCGGCCTTCCATTCCCAGACCTTCTCCACGAAGGCCTCACGGCCCATGTCGCGGCGGCCCGGAAGCTGCTGTTCCATCAGCTTGCGCTCCACAACCATCTGGGTGGCGATGCCGGCATGGTCCATGCCCGGCTGCCACAGCACATCCTTGCCGCGCATGCGCTCGAAGCGGACCAATATGTCCTGCAGCGTGTTGTTGAGCGCATGGCCCATATGCAGGGAGCCCGTCACATTCGGCGGCGGGATGACGATGGTGAAGGTTTCCGCGCCCGGCTTGGCGTTGGCGCCGGCACGGAAAGCATTCGCCTCGTCCCATGCTTTGGCGATCTTCGGTTCGACGGCTGCGGAATCGTAGGTCTTCTCGAGCATTTCCTGACCTGAATTTTAGAGTTCTTGTGTGGATTTTTTTAAATAAGGATGGATGGTCGAGAGTCAACAGAAACCGACCTGCTTAAGCCGCCGATGGGGCGACCCTGCATATGACTATGCCCCGATAACGCCTTCATCTTCAACAAAAAAGCCGCCCCGATGGCGGAGCGGCCCCTGTTTCGTCACGGCCTGGCGCATTTGAGACAGGCGGCCAGAGAGAACTTAACGGCGCGAACCGCGTGCGACGCGCTCGATTTCCTCGCGCACGAGACGCTCCACCAAAGTCGGCAGATTGTCTTCCAGCCAGTCCTGCAACATCGGGCGCAGCATCTCGGCAGCCAGATCCTCGATCGAGCGGCGCTCGACGCCATCGAACACATCAGCAAGTTCGCTGAAGGAACGGGCGATCTGGGCACCGGCGGCAGCGGAAATGAGATTGAGCGACAAAGCGCTCTCGGCTTCAACCTCCGGCTCGGCCAGATCGAATTTCGGCATCTCGACGGCCGGCTGGTGCACTTCGATTTCAAAATGCTCCTTGGGGAGCGGCGTCTCGATCGCGCCACGCAACGCAAGCTGCTCAAAAGGGTTCTCGGCAAAAGGCGCATTTTCGATGGCAGCGGCGGCGGCGCGATCCTCGGTAGCAAAAGGCACGGGCTGTTCGCTGGCAGCGGCAGCGGTTGCCGCCATCAGCGGCCGCACATCCGTCGGACGCTGCGGCACCGGACGTTCAGCCTGTATTGCGCTCGGGGAAGATGCGGCGGGCGCAGCCGGTGCGGGCTCTGTAGCGCCACGCTGCGCCTGCGCTGCAAATGCCTGTGGTCCCATCGCGGCGTTACGGTCGGCGGCGGCGCGAACACGGGCTGCAACGTCGGCCAGCGACATGGTCTTCTCGGCGGAGATTTCCGGCTGTTCCGGCATCGGCCTTTCGGAAGCCGGCGAATAATCCTGCGCAGGCCGCGCACCATAGGCCTGGTTTGCGGCGGGAGGAACGCGGGCCGGCGGGCTGACGGGCTCCGTCACGAAGGCCGCTTCACCGGCAGCATCGTCTTCATCGTCATAGACCGGCGGCAACTGTCCGGAAAACGCACCGGCAGGTCCCGGCTCGTTGCTCTCGATGATCCGGCGTATCGACGCCAGAATCTCTTCCATGGACGGTTCACGCGCTACGCTTGGCTGAGCCATATCAATCCCCGGTTTCCACTCTTGAGCGCGCAGGCCGTATCCCTCCGGATACCGGACATGGCGCTTTGCACCTGTTCAATTCTTACATCGCGTCCGTGACAGCCGAAGCCGGCTGCCGCGCCGATGTTCTGAAACATGTTCGGACAAAACCGCCGGGCGTTTTTGCCGTCCCTGTCGCAGGGTCATGCGGGGCAGAAATACGCACACCCCGAATCACCCTTAGTCTAGGGCAGCATGGTCAGGAACTAAATCACTGATTCGACAAGTTTCACGGTGATGCACAGCTTTGTGAGAACAGGCTGTCAAGGCACCGCCGCGGACAAGCGGGGCGCAGCATACAGGCCCCGCAAAAACAAACGCCGGGGCGGAAGGTCCACCCCGGCGTAACCGGCAACGAATATATCGATGGATCAGAAAACGAATTCTGCCGCCTTGGCAAAACCGGGCAGAGGCTTGATGGAGGCGTTGAAAGAGCTTGCAGCCGATGTGCTGTTGCCATCACGGCGATAGACGGTGGCCTTTGCGGCATTGCCATATCCGACAACAACGACCAGACGTCCGCCGTCGCGCAGCTGGTCGGTCAGCGCCGCCGGCACTTCCTCGACGGAACCGTTGACGAAAACCAGATCATAGGGCGCTTCGCTTGCATAACCCTTTTCAAGATCGCCGGTCACGACAGCGACATTGTCATATCCGAGCGATGCCAGCGTCTCGGTTGCCTGCGCCGCCAGCGCTTCGTCACATTCAAGCGACACCACCGAACCGGCCAGCTGGGAAAGGATGGCTGCCGCGTAACCGGAACCACCGCCGACTTCCAGCACCACATCTTCCTTGGAGACGGCGGCAAGCTGCAGCAGTTTCGCCAGCGGCGAAGCCTTCATGACATAGCGCGCCGGGCGGCCGTCACGGGCCGGACAGATCTGCATATCCTCATCCGCATAGGCAATCTGCCGCACGCCCGCCGGCACGAAAGCCTCGCGCGGCACGCTCAAAAACGCCTTCAGCACCGAATGCGAAGTCACGTCAGTCGTGCGCAGCTGGCTGTCGACCATATTGGCGCGCGCGGTTTCGAAATCCATCATGTCCTTATCGCCTCAATTTCACGGATGCCGGTCGGGAAGCCTCGGCTCCAAAAGCTCAAAACGGCGCGGGTTTCCCCTCACCTTTGGATAATCTCATAATTGCCAAGGCGCGCGCTTTCAAGCGTGGTGAGTGGGATGTGCGGGAAAAAGCGAAATGACGGAGATATTTTAAAACAGCAAAGGCGGTCAATCACCGTAAAGCGGGAGATATGCTCAAGACAACATTTGCTATTTGTGGAAATTTTGGAGGCCTCGCCCGGAATTGAACCGGGGTACAAGGATTTGCAGTCCTCTGCGTCACCACTCCGCCACGAGGCCTCACACGCTCTTCATTCGAGCGATGGCGGGCATTTAGAACGAATCCATTTTGGGCGCAAGAGGGTTCGTTCCGAATGTGGTGTTTTTTCAGACCTCATAGGCGCCATGCAGCCGCCCACGGTCTAAGGGGTTAAGATTGCGTGCTTTTTCGTATCTTCCTCATATTCCAGAAGAAACAACGCCCGCATCCGCCGCAATTGCGGCAGTGCGGGCGGTGGCTCAGTCCCAAGGGTGGTCGATCAAATCCGCCCAAGCAGAACCAGGATCAGGACGATAACCAGAACCAGTCCGAGACCGCCCGACGGGCCATAACCGTAATTATGGTAACCCCAGCTGGGCAGCGCGCCGATCAGGAACAGAATAAGCAGGATGACGAGGATGGTGCCGAGCATGTTTAACCCTCCGCTATTGGCATGTCTTGTGCCTGATTCAATGACGCAGCATGAAAAAGGTTCCCTTCAGTTCCCGCGCTGCGGCCTGCTTCCCAAAAAGCATCGTAGCCGTTTCAACGGGTTAAAGCGCTATCTGCGATGAGCCCGTGTCTGCTTCCGTTGGCTGAAATAATTTGCCGGATAAACGTCTTCGCCCGCAGGCATTGAAATGGCGCAGGTCTCAAGGCCAAACGTCAGGGGCTTCGATGACCGGCGATGGCAGCGATTTATTCGTGGTAATTTTTCGGCCTATGTCCATTGGCGGTTGTTCGTTATACTATAACAAGTCCCCCGTACCCTGAAACTGGCGGGAGACAGAGAGATCTGGCATCACTGGCAGTGCGCCAGATCTCTCCCGCCCTCCCCGGCAGCAACAAATCTCCCCCCTTGCGGCACACGGATATTTTACTGGCGGTGACAGGCGCTTCTCTTGCCTTGCCGGTTTCACTCCGGCTAGACCCCGGACCGGGAGGGAGAAACGAGAATCATATGTCCGGTTTTGCGAACCTCATCCCGCTTTTCATCTTTGGCCTCCTCGTCTACGCTTTCTTCCGCTGGGTCGCGCGCGACATTCAGAATCCGAAAAGCAAATAGACAGGACGAATAATCCTTGATCTTCTTGCCCGCCGGGAACCGCTGCGCCTCCATATCGTTTTCGCAGACGCACTTCGGAGGACAGGATGAAAACGCTCCTATCATCGGCCACTATCGCGCTCCCACTGGTGCTGGCGGGATGCACCACGGTCGGACCGCCCCCCTATACTGGACCGACGCCCTATGTCGCACCGATCCCCGGCAGCATTACCTATAGAGGCCAGCCGCGCACCAAGCTGACGAAATCGCCGATCGGCAGCACCTTCAGCCACGAATTCCGTATCGATGGCAGCACAAGGGCGGTGGAAACCTACCGCATCGCGCCAGACCGCTCGCTGGAACTCATCGACCGGCGCATCATTCGCGACTGGCTTTTCGGACGCGACGACTGACCGCACCACAGCCGGGCCGAAACGGATTGCGCATTCAGGCCGCTTCGGTTAGAGCCGGGCACGACAAACAATACGGATAGGCGATGAACACGCGCTGGCAAAAACCCGTCCTGATCGCGTTTGAAGCGCCGGGCGAATATACGAGCATCGAAACCACGCAGGCAGCCTCCTGGGCGCTGATCGAAGACTGGCCGATCGAAGATGGCGATGCGCTGGACAAGGCGCTGCTCGTCTGCGCCGCCGTCGATGCCGGTCGGAAAAAGCCGGAAGATGCGCGCAAGGCTTTCCTCGCCGCCGCCATCGAAGCGGGCCTCGATTTCAAGGCCTGACGGGAACTGGCTCGCCTGCCGCAGGACGATGCGATGTGCCCTGCGGCGCTGAATTTTCAAGACAACAGGTTGGATGGATAAAAACCGATGGAAGCTTCCGGAAACATGAAAAAAGCCCTGTTCATCTTTCTTCTCTCCTGCCTCGCAATCGGCCTCATCGGCCATCTCGTCGTCGCCTTCGTCGTCACGGGCTGAAGCGTCCAGATCGCCTTCGCCACACGCGGAATGGCAAGGCATTAAAAATCTCTAAATTTCATTCTTCTGTTATGGAACCGCAATAGGCTCTGTCCGTTCTCTTTTCGCCCGACACAAGGAGGATTGAAATGCGTGACGGATTGAACGGTTTTCTAGAAATATCGATGCTCGGCTTCGTGGTCGCAAGCTGCCTTTTCATGGTCAACCTGCCGATCTGACCCGCCTTAAAAAATCCTTTCCTGAGGATGCCGGCGATTAAAAATGCCGGAACAGAAAATGCGGCCTTTTGGGCCGCATTCTTTTTCAAAGAACCGTGAAAATCAGGCAGAGAGCTTGGCAGCGATTTTTGCCACATGCGCGCCCTGGAAGCGTGCGCCTTCGAGTTCGATTTCGGAAGGCTGGCGCGAGCCGTCGCCATCGGTGATGGTGGAAGCACCATAGGGCGAACCGCCCTTGATTTCATCGACGCCCATCTGGCCCTGGAAAGCATAGGGCAGCCCGACAACGGCCATGCCGTGATGCAGGAAGGTGGGAATGAAACCGAGAATGGTCGATTCCTGACCGCCATGCTGGGTCGCGGAAGAGGTAAAGGCCGAGCCAACCTTGCCGACCAGCTTGCCGTTGAACCACAGACCGCCGGTCTGATCCCAGAAATTGCGCATCTGCGAGGCGACCGTACCGAAGCGCGTGCCGGCGCCGACGATGATGGCGTCGTATTCAGCCAGTTCTTCCACCGTCGCCACCGGGGCCGACTGGTCCATCTTGAAATGGGAGGCCTTGGCGACCTCTTCCGGCACCAGTTCGGGAACGCGCTTCACCACGGCTTCCGCGCCGGTGGACTTGACGCCTTCGGCGACCGCATAGGCCATCGTCTCGATATGGCCGTAAGCGGAGTAATAAAGTACCAAAACCTTCGTCATTCTCTTTGTTTCCTTTGCTGGAATTGTTTCCGGCGTACCGGCCAGAAGCTTTTTCAAAAACTGGATGATCATCGGCGTTGACCCGTCAAATGTATGTGACGAAAACCTAGCCCACGGCCCCTCCTCCCGCCAGCCGGGGATTGGCATACGCACTGTTCACCATGAGTGAACGGAAAACCGGAATGTCAACCATTTACAAAAGGACATTTTTTCAAAACTGCTTTGCATTCATCGGGAGCAGGGCTAACGTCAGGGGAAACAGATGACGAGTGCAACCATGTCCAATCCCTCCTCCACCTCCTCCGTTGTCACCGCCGCCATGCTCGCCATCGGCGACGAATTGCTGTCGGGCCGCACCAAGGACAAGAATATCGGCCATCTTGCAGATGTTCTCACCATGTCCGGCATTGACCTCAAGGAAGTGCGCATCGTCGCCGACGAGGAGGAGCAGATCGTCGAGGCGCTGAATGCGCTGCGCGGCCGTTATGATTATGTCTTTACGTCAGGCGGCATCGGCCCGACCCATGACGATATAACCGCGGATGCGGTGTCAGTGGCATTCGGCCTGCCCTGCGAGCACGATGCCGAGGCGCTGCGCCTGCTGGGCGACATGTACCGCGTCCGCGAGATGGAATTCACCGAAGCGCGCAAGCGCATGGCGCGCATGCCAAAAGGTGCCGCACACATCGCCAATCCCGTTTCCGTCGCCCCCGGCTTCGTCATCGGCAATGTTTATGTCATGGCCGGCGTACCGCAGGTGTTCCAGGCCATGCTCGACAATGTCATGCCGACCTTGCGCACCGGTGCGAAGGTCATGTCGCAGGCGGTGCGCTCCCCCTATGGCGAAGGCGATATCGGCACGCCGCTGACGGCCATCCAGAAGGCTCATCCCGAAACCAGCATCGGCTCCTACCCGAAATATGACGGACAGCGTTTTTCGACGGAGATCGTCGTGCGCGCCCGCGACGCCGGCGTGCTGAAGGCGGCAACCGAGGCGGTCGCAGCCATGATCGAAACCATCGGCCAGGAGAAGCAACTGGCCGCCAGCAAGGGCGATGCAACCGCCTGAGAAGGAAAAGGCCTGAAACGAAAAGGTTTGACCAAAATCAAGGTGGCGGCCTGTAAAGGCGGCCACTCTCCCCCCTGAGCATTTCCAGGAAAAGCGGAACAGCTTTTCCGTCCGGACAATACGCAAAACAGAGACTGAGATCCCTCTGGCGATTCGAAGAAAAGCCAGAACGATCTGAAAACGACATGTCACCGAGGAGAGAAAAATGGGTTACAAAACGATACTGGCAGTGGTCGACAATGTATCGAACACGCAGAAGCTCGGCGAATTCGTGGTAAGCCTTGCCGACCAGTTTTCCTCACATGTGATCGGCCTGCACATGGAAACGCTGGCCGCCGTTCCGCTCGTCGCACCGATGGAAATTCCCGATCCCGCCACCGTGCAGGCTTTGCAGGATGTGGCGCACAAGGAAACCACCGATGTCGGAACCCTTTTCGAACGCACGCTGTCTACCAACGGCGTCTCGCATGAATGGCGCAGCTTCGTCACATCGGTCGGTTACGCCTCCGCATCCGCCATCGACAGCGCCCGTTGCGCCGATTTGATCGTCGCCCGCCAGAGCAGCTCCTCGGCACTGTCAGACAGCCGCTCGGATATTGACGGTTTCCTTTATGAAAGTGGCCGTCCCGTTCTCCTCGTGCCGCATGTGCTGACCGTCGCCAAGCCGATCAAGCGCGTCCTCATCGCCTGGAATGGCTCGCGGGAGGCCACACGCGCCACCTTCGACGCCCTGCCCTTCCTGAAAGCCGCCGAAAGCGTCGAGATTTTCTCCGTCGATCAGGCCGAGAGCGAAACGCAGTCGTCGGGTCTCGCCGGCGCGGAACTGGCCGCCACGCTCGCCCGCCACGGTGTCAACGTCACAGTGACCTCGCAGGAAAAGATCGCCGGCATTTCACCGCAGGCAGCCATCGAAAACCGTCTGTCGGATAACAGCGTCGACCTTCTGGTCATGGGCGCCTATGGCCATTCCCGCTGGTGGGAACTGCTGTTCGGCGGCGTCACGCGCACCCTGCTCGATTCCATGACGGCGATGACGCTGCTCTCGCGCTAAATATGGATGCGGTGCAAACAGCGCCGCCGCCCCCCCTCAGCATTCCGCATGGATCGAGCGAGTGCCGCATATTTCTTCTCCCCGCCGGGGAGAAGTCCGCGGCAGCGGGATGAGGGGGCAAGGGTAGAGATATTCGGCTACGTTGCCCCCTCATCCGACCCTTCAGGCCACCTTCTCCCCGGCGGGGAGAAGAAACAGGTGGCAATCTCCCAGCTCAAACAACACGCCTCACGCGGAAAGCTTGCCTTTTTGCCGGTCTTGCGGCTATTAGCCAAAGCCATCGACAATTTTGACCAGATGGTAGACGACATGTCCCTTCCCGATAAAGCCTTTCCCGTCTCCTGGGACCAGTTCCACCGCGATGCCCGTGCGCTTGCCTGGCGTCTTGCCGGCCTCGATAAAGAGTTCCGGGCAATCGTCTGTATCACCCGCGGTGGCCTTGTGCCGGCGGCGATCATTTCCCGCGAACTGAACATCCGCCTGATCGACACGGTCTGCATCGCCACCCGTCATGACTATGTCAATCAGGGCGATACGGTGCTGCTGAAGGGCGTCGACCCGAAACTGGCCGCGGATGGCGGCGAAGGCGTGCTCGTGCTTGACGATCTGACCGATACCGGCAAGACAGCGCTGGAAGTGCGCGAAATGCTGCCGAGAGCCCATTTTGCCTGCGTTTACGCCAAGCCGAAGGGCGTGCCGACCATTGACACCTTCGTCACTGAAGTCAGCCAGGACACCTGGATCTATTTTCCCTGGGACATGGGCTTCACCTATCAGGAGCCGATCGCCAAGGGATCGCGCGGCTGATTGCCCACAGGGGAACCCATTTCTCATCCGTCATTCCGGCCTTGAGCCGGAATCCAGCCACGGCGCGTCTGCGCCGTGAGAAGAGTCTCTCGCGATCAAGGACTTGATCGCGCTGGACCCCGGATCTGGTCCGGGGTGACGGAGTGCGGATGCACCAACCGCGCAAGACTTCCCCCAGCAATATCCACTCTTTCGCCGTCCCACCCGGGGCGGCTTTTTTGTGTGAAATGGCCTTTTTGCCGACAGCGGAAAAACACGGAAAAACCGCAGTGTCGCCTTTATGCCTCACCCCGGAAATGCTGGTTTTTGGCTTTCCGCTGCGGAAACCAGCCCCGCACAGGCTTGAGATTTCCCCGCCAAGTGACTGATTCTTTTGAAAGCTTTTGCTTTCCCCGTTTTCCACAGGCACTTCACACAATATCTTGTGGTTAAAAATGCGTTTCAATCTATGGCTTGACGAATCTATGCCGCAAGAGGAAAGTGACAGTTATGTTGCGGCGGCAACGGACCGGAAAGTAACGAGGCCGGTTCCTTTCAATCTCAGCTCGCTAATCCAGACGCGGCGTCCCGGCCATCAGGGGGCGGTTTGCCGGTGGGTTTCTGCGCGCCTTCGGGAACCGCCAAAAACATGACGCGGGGACTGGCGGCAGGAAGCTGTTGATACTATATTTAGTATTCCACACTATGCTTGCAGCCGAATAAGCCACGAGATACAGGGATCACATCCAAGGATGAACATCCCTTTCAGATCGGCAACAACCGGCTGCGCGAAGACATCGCACGGCTGGACCGGATTTTTGCGCCCTTTGCCGGGCGCCCAATGGACGAGGACAGGAAACCATGCGCATTGAACGTCGCTTCACGAAGCCCGGCCAATCGCCTTATGCGGAGATCGACTTCCGCAAGGCCGTCAGTGAAATCAAGAACCCCGACGGCTCCATCGTGTTCCGTCTGGCGGATATCGACGTTCCCGCGCAGTTCAGCCAGGTGGCGACCGACGTTCTGGCGCAGAAATATTTCCGCAAGGCCGGTGTGCCGAAGGTGCTGAAGAAGGTCGAGGAGAACGACGTTCCTTCCTTCCTCTGGCGCTCGGTTGCCGATGAGAAAGCACTCAAAGACGTGCCCGAAGCCGAACGTTACGGCTCCGAGACCGATGCGCGCCAGGTTTTCGACCGTCTGGCCGGCACCTGGGCCTATTGGGGCTGGAAGGGCAAATATTTCTCCACCGAAGAAGATGCGCTCGCCTTCCGCGACGAGCTTGCCTACATGCTCGCCACCCAGCGCGTCGCCCCTAACTCCCCGCAATGGTTCAACACCGGCCTGCACTGGGCCTATGGCATTGATGGTCCGGGCCAGGGCCATTTCTATGTCGACCCCTTCACCGGCAAGCTGACCAAGTCCAAATCCGCTTACGAACATCCGCAGCCGCATGCCTGCTTCATCCAGTCCGTTGAAGACGATCTGGTCAATGAAGGCGGCATCATGGACCTGTGGGTGCGTGAAGCGCGCCTGTTCAAATACGGCTCCGGCACCGGCTCCAACTTCTCCTATCTGCGTGGCGAAGGCGAAAAGCTTTCCGGCGGCGGCAAGTCGTCAGGCCTGATGAGCTTCCTCAAGATCGGCGACCGCGCAGCCGGCGCCATCAAGTCCGGCGGCACGACCCGTCGCGCAGCGAAGATGGTCGTCGTTGATGCCGATCACCCTGATATCGAAGCCTATATCGACTGGAAGGTGAACGAGGAGCAGAAGGTTGCCGCCCTCGTGACCGGCTCCAAGATCGTCGCCAAGCACCTGAAGGCCATCATGAAGGCCTGCGTCAACTGCGAAGCTGACAATGGTGACTGCTTCGACCCGGCCAAGAACCCTGCCCTGAAGCGCGAAATCCGCGCTGCCAAGAAGGACATGGTGCCGGAAAACTACGTCAAGCGCGTCATCCAGTTCGCCGAACAGGGTTACAAGGACATCCAGTTCAAGACCTACGACACGGATTGGGATTCGGAAGCCTACCTCACGGTTTCGGGCCAGAACTCCAACAACTCCGTCTCGCTGAAGGATGACTTCCTGCGCGCTGTCGAAAATGACGGCGACTGGAACCTCACCGCCCGCAAGGACGGCAAGGTCATGAAGACGCTGAAGGCCCGCGATCTCTGGGAAAAGATTTCCCATGCCGCCTGGGCATCGGCTGACCCGGGCCTGCACTTCAACACCACCATGAACGACTGGCACACCTCGCCGGCCGAAGGCCCGATCCGCGCCTCCAACCCGTGCTCGGAATATATGTTCCTTGACGACACGGCCTGCAACCTTGCCTCGCTGAACCTGCTTCAGTTCAAGGATGCCAAGACGAAGCGCATCGATATCGCCGATTACGAACATGCCGTGCGCCTGTGGACCGTCGTGCTCGAAGTCTCCGTGATGATGGCGCAGTTCCCGTCGCGCCAGATCGCCGAGCGCTCCTATGAATACCGCACGCTCGGCCTCGGTTACGCCAATATCGGCGGCCTCCTGATGTCGTCTGGCATTCCCTATGACAGCGATGAGGGCCGCGCCATTGCAGGTAGCCTCACCGCCATCATGACCGGTGTTTCCTATGCAACCTCGGCTGAAATGGCCGGCGAGCTTGGCCCGTTCCCGAGCTTTGCACCGAACCGCGACAACATGTTGCGCGTCATCCGCAACCACCGCCGCGCCGCCCATGGCCTGTCGGATGGTTATGAGGGCCTGTCGGTCAACCCGGTCGCGCTCATTCATGCCGATTGCACGGATCAGGACCTCATCGCCCACGCAACAGCCGCCTGGGACAAGGCGCTGGCGCTTGGCGAACAGCACGGCTACCGCAACGCCCAGACCACCGTCATCGCGCCAACAGGCACGATCGGCCTCGTGATGGATTGCGACACGACCGGCATCGAGCCCGACTTCGCGCTGGTGAAGTTCAAGAAGCTCGCCGGTGGCGGTTACTTCAAGATCATCAATCGCGCGGTTCCGGATGCCCTGCGTTCGCTTGGGTATTCCGAAAGCCAGATCGCCGAGATCGAGGCCTATGCCGTTGGCCATGGCAATCTCAACCAGGCGCCGGCCATCAACCCCTCGACGCTGAAGGCCAAGGGCTTCACCGATGAGAAGATCGAAGCCGTCAACGCCGCGCTGAAAAGCGCCTTCGACATCAAGTTCGTCTTCAACCAGTGGACGCTGGGTGCAGACTTCCTGAAGGGCACGCTGAAGGTTTCCGACGAGCAGCTCTCCGACATGAGCTTCAACCTGCTCGAGCATCTCGGATTCGGCAGGAAGGACATCGAAGCTGCGAACGTTCACGTCTGCGGCGCGATGACGCTGGAAGGCGCACCGTTCCTGAAGGCCGAGCACCTGCCGGTCTTCGATTGCGCCAACCCCTGCGGCAAGATCGGCAAGCGTTATCTCTCGGTCGAATCGCACATCCGCATGATGGCGGCGGCACAGCCCTTCATCTCGGGTGCGATCTCCAAGACGATCAACATGCCGAATGATGCGACGGTGGAAGATTGCGGCGCGGCCTACATGCTCTCCTGGAAGCTGGCGCTGAAGGCCAACGCCCTTTACCGCGATGGCTCCAAGCTTTCCCAGCCGCTCAACGCCTCGCTGGTGGAAGATGACGACGAAGAAGATTTCGTCGAAGAACTGATCCAGCAGCCGCTCGCCCAGCAGGCCGTGACGATCACCGAAAAGATCGTCGAACGCGTCATCGAGCGTGTCTCGCGCGAGCGTGAAAAGCTGCCGAACCGCCGTCAGGGTTACACCCAGAAGGCAACCGTTGGCGGTCACAAGGTCTATCTGCGCACCGGCGAATTCGGTGACGGCCGCATCGGCGAAATCTTCATCGACATGCACAAGGAAGGTGCCGCCTTCCGTGCAATGATGAACAACTTCGCCATCGCCATTTCGCTCGGCCTGCAATATGGCGTGCCGCTGGAAGAATATGTGGAGGCCTTCACCTTCACCAAGTTCGAACCGGCCGGCATGGTGCAGGGCAACGACGCGATCAAGAACGCCACGTCGATCCTCGACTACGTGTTCCGCGAACTCGCCGTCTCCTATCTCGGCCGCCACGATCTGGCCCATGTCGATACGTCGGATTTCTCCAACACGGCACTGGGCAAGGGCATCCAGGAAGGCAAGACCAACCTCGTTTCCACCGGCTGGACCCGCGGTTACAAGCCGACGCTGGTTTCCAGCAATGGCGGCGAACGTTCGTCTTCCGAGCCGAAGGGCTCGGCAACGGCCACCCCCGCCCGTGGCTCCGCCAACGTCACCTCCTTTGCCGGCTCCGCTGCCCGCAAGCTGGAACCGACGGTCGCCATCGCAACCTCCGAAATCGTCTCCTTCAAGCGGGACTATGAAGAGCGCGCCAAGGAACTGGCCGAAGAGATCGCCGAAGAAGTGATCGACGAAGTGGTTCAGGAATCCCAGCAGACCGCCACCGCCCTCTTCTCCGACAAGGCCGCCGCAGACGCTGCATCGGCCAAGGCGGAAGCCAAGAAGGTGGAAAACGAACGCCGCATGCGCTCGATCGCGCAGGGCTATACGGGCAACATGTGCTCGGAATGCCAGAACTTCACGATGGTGCGGAACGGCACCTGCGAGAAGTGCGATACCTGCGGTGCGACGAGCGGGTGCTCTTAATAAGACCATTCAAGAAGAGGCTTTCCGGATGCCCGTCTGGTTGGATTATTCCAGGAACAACCTCTGCCCAGATGAAAAAAACGAAGCGGGAACTCGGCGACTAAGCCTTAGGAAAGAAGCAATAGAATCAGGCGTTTTGACGCCTGGTTCTATTTATGAAAACCAAAGGGCCAGAGTTTTAAGGAATGCCGGGGGCAAGCTTAGAAGTCCGGCGAGATAAAGCCGGGCACCATACGCGCGTGACTAGTCAGCACGACAAGAGGCAGGGTTCAAAAGATTTCGAGGGGCGTTCTCCTACTTGGAGAGAGACCCGATAACCGTGATCGCGCCTTTATTGTTCCCATACTTGGAAGGCATGTCGTTGGCGAAACACCAAAGTTGTCCACTTCGTGGAGCAACCCATATTTTTTCACTTCCAATGAGAAAAGCCGTCGACTCGTCTTGATCCAACGCACCGATAAGGGCAAACCACTTTTCTTTGGGCGCTCGCTTCTTTGCAGCGAACGGTCGAAGCCAAAACCGATCGTAGCCATTCGCATCGGTGTTTATGTACCAATCGATCCAAGTTCCCTGCGCTGAGAATTTGTATTTTTGTCCCTTCTTGATTTCACAGAGAGGGGTCCACTTCGCATCTGCAGCAACAGACATATGGAACAGAGTTTCCAATGCTTCGCTCATCGCACACCAGCCTTCTTAAGCGTCTGTCGGAATACCTTGGCAACCTCCGCAAATCCGCGATCGGTCGGATGAATTTCGTCTGCCCATTCATTTGGGGGGACTTTTTTTCGAATGTCGGCGAGAAAAACATACGAACTGCTGGAATCTCCTGCGACCCTTTTGAGCATCTCGTAAAGCTCATTTATCAATATCTCAATGATCTCGCATTGAAGAGCATGATCGACAATCTTCTTGCCCTTCATAGGGGCGCCAAGCCACTGATCTTTCTTGGCCCACGTGGGATTACGTTTGTCGCCTGGAAACCCACCGGGTATCGCGTAGTCGTACCCGTGAATAATGATGGGAAGTTTGGCAAAGTCGCGATCTCGTCTGATCGTGCTGACAACTTCCCGATAGGCCTCTTCAAGGGTCTGTAAGACTTTCCGCAACTTACTCCAATCGATGTGCCAACTCGCCGGTTTTCCCTGCGAATAGTCATTCAACAGTTGCAGCAGAACAGAGCGCCCGTATTCGTCAGAGCCTATGACGTCGTTACCTGCTGCGGAAAACAAGAATGCCTTCACATTCTTGCCTTTCAGGCGCAGCAATTCGGGCATGTACTCCTTACTGCCATAGACCATGTTTCTCGCTGTGTCTCCAGCGGCATCAAGGCTAGAAATCACATAATCGGGGGCTAGTTGGTCGATCACGTCTTCCAGCAAGAAAGGAAACTGAAACCAACTATCGCCCTCGGAAACAAGTATGGGCTTTCGAGCGGTATCGACCCGCGATTTGAATATCCGTTCGCGCCGTCCCCGGCAAAACCCATTTGCCCAATCAAGAGCGCTAGCAATTTCAAACTGCGCGCCCTCGGATATCTCCACCTTCAATGGGTCCGGTCTAATAATCGGGTGAAATGCAGTCCCACCTGTTTCAGAAGTCAGGTATGTTGCAATTGTCTTTTCACTAACCGTCACATCCATGACCATCGCACGGAGCTGCTCGTAAGTGATCTTCGTCATAGTTACACTCCAGAGTCGAAAAACTCAAAACCGCATATCGCACCCACTAACATTTCGCAGAAAAATCATAAAAAAATCAAATATTACAATCGCATGAAGAAAATAAACTGAAATTCAGACATACAATATATCTAATTATATTTATTCGATAATAAATATTTAAAACCACAAATTGCGTTATCGGTCAACTCCTTGAATATTTTCCGATTTCGATGTATAGAAAACCGATAATTTAGAATTTCTGCTAACCGGCTTCGAATATATCTTCGGCTGGCTGCAGAGCAGCTAAACCTTGTTCAGTTAAGCTTTTAAAATCCAAATTTAGATTAGCATCATGAGACGTCTCAGACGCCCGTACGCTTGCGCGGGGCGAGCCTCAAAAAGCGCGACAGCTCTTTTTTTCCTCACCCCATAAAATCCAGCAGCAGCTTCACATTCAGCGCCGCAATCACCACCGCAATCAGCCACGCAAACGCCGAGAGCCAGAGCGGCGCGCGAAGTGCACCCATCTTGGCCTTGTCGGAGGTGAACATCACCAGCGGGAAAACGGCGAAGGAGAGTTGCAGGCTAAGCACCACCTGCGTCAGGATCAAGAGTTCCGCCGTACCGCTGTCGCCGTAAAAGATGGTGACGCCCGCAGCCGGGATGATGGCGATGCCGCGGGTGATGAGGCGGCGCAGCCAGGGGGCGAGCTGCATCTTCAGAAACCCTTCCATCACGATCTGGCCGGCAAGTGTTGCCGTGACGGTGGAATTGATGCCGCAGCATAAAAGCGCCACGCCGAACAGCGTTGGCGCAATGGCAAGACCCAGAAGCGGCGCGAGCAGATTATGCGCTTCGCCGAGTTCGGCGACATTGGTCTGCCCCGTCTTGTGAAAGGTCGCTGCCGCAAGGATGAGGATCGAGGCGTTGATGGTGAGGGCGAACATCAGCGCGATAGTGGAATCGAGCGTCGCGAATTTCAGGGCCTCGCGTTTTTCGGCAATTGTTTCACCGATTTCACGGGTCTGCACGATGCCCGAATGCAGATAGAGATTATGCGGCATGACGGTGGCGCCGAGAATGCCGAGCGCCAGATACAGCATGTCCGGATTGGTGACGATCTCGGTCGTCGGTGCAAAACCGAGGATCACCTGCCCCCAGTCGGGGTCGGCAAGCGCCACCTGAATGGCGAAACACACGGCGATAACGCCAAGCAGCGTGATGACCATCGCCTCCACCCAGCGGAAACCGAGCTTCTGCAGATAAAGGATCAGGAACACATCAAGCGCGGTGATGAGAACGCCGAGTTCAAGCGGAATGCCGAAAATCAGGTTGAGGCCGATGGCCGTGCCGATGACCTCGGCAATATCGGTGGCGATAATGGCGATTTCGGCCAGCACCCACAGCAGCATCGCCACCGGCTTCGGATAGGCATCACGGCAGGCCTGGGCGAGATCGCGGCCGGAAGCAATCGCCAGACGGGCGCAGAGCGATTGCAGGACAATCGCCATGATGTTGGAAACCAGTGCAACGGTGAGCAGCGTATAGCCGAATTTGGAGCCGCCGGCGAGCGATGTCGCCCAGTTTCCGGGATCCATATAACCGACGGCAACGAGATATCCCGGCCCGAAAAAGGCCATCGCCCGGCGAAACGTGCCGGCATTCGGCTTGACCTTGATCGAACCGTGTACGTCGGACAACGACAGATCGTCGCCATTCCGCCGCCATCCAAAGACTGGCTTGTCCATTCCAAGAACTTTCAATTGGGAGATTCTGTTTATGCAATTGCAAATCATTCGCATAAACGGAATGGGCTGGCAAGCGGGCTTTTAGGCGCCTGCGCCATCGCGAAAGATTGCCGGGTATTGCGTCGTCGGGATCGCCACGCCGGATGCCCTTGTATCGACGGGAAGCCGCGGCATGAAAGCCGACAGCATCAGCCGCGCCTTGAGGGGCCGGCCGTCAGGCGGCCAGGCGTCCGGATTGCACCTGACCATTGACAGCATCGATGTCGTAGCGTGTACACGGATCGCCGATACCGGTCAGAGATATTCCAGAAGGAGCAACCGCGTGAACCTGATTGCCCATGTCGAAATTCCCGTGCTTGAGATTGAAAGGGCGATGCGTTTCTACAGCGCCGTTTTTGATGTGAGCTTTGCGGAGATCGTCACGATCCACGACAACAGGATGGCCTATTTCCCCTTCGAGGAAGGCAAGGATGGCGCAAGCGGCGCGCTTGCCGAGGGAGAGACCTACGTTCCGACGAAAGACGGGGCGATCATCTATCTTGGCGTGAAAAACATTGACGATGTGCTTGAGAGAGCCGTGCAGCAGGGCAGCGAAATCCTGTTTCCCAAAACGCCGGTCGATGACAATCTCTTCGTCGCCGAAATTTCCGATAGCGAAGGAAACCGCATCGCGGTGCAATCCGCCTGATCCGGCAGCATGCATTGTGGATTGAAGAATGGCCGGCGCATCACTCCGTCTTCGATGCCCGGCCTTCGATGACGAAGGTATGCCGTTCAGGTAACGGCCCTCACGGCCTTGTCATCACCCCTGCCCCTGCCGTTACGGAACAGCGGCACACGCGCCTGCGTTGATCTCCAGAGAAGCAATCCAATTCCGGGGAAGTTCATGCGAGACGGCAGCAAATTCAGCCTGGTGAACCATCCGAGGCGATGGCCCAGATATATCATGGCACATAGAAGGCCGCGCGACTGGCTGATGACAATCAGCGGCATCGTGCTGCTGTTCGTGGTCGCCGCCGCGGTCGCCATGGGTTATCTCGTCACAAGCCATCCCGGCAAGCCGGAACCCAATCCCGGCATCGTCGAGGAGCAGGCAGCGGAAAACGGCGGATAGGCGTCGGCGGCGCAGGGAAGCGCCGCTCGCAATCAGCTCAGCTGAGGCCCGCAAGGTGCCCGCTGAACTGCGCCTCATGCAGCCGGCTGTAATGGCCCTTGGCAGCCAGAAGTTCGGCATGGGCGCCGGTTTCGGCGATGCCGGTCTGGTCCACCACCACAATGCGCGAGGCATCGCGGATCGTTGCCAGCCGGTGGGCGATGACAAGTGTCGTGCGCCCCTTGGCAAGCTCCGTCAGCGATTGCTGGATGGCCCGCTCGGTTTCCGTATCGAGCGCAGAGGTCGCTTCGTCCAGAATGAGGATCGGCGGGTTTTTGAGGAACATGCGGGCAATGGCGAGGCGCTGCTTCTGCCCACCGGACAATTTGACGCCGCGTTCGCCGATGACGGTGTCGAGCCCGAGCGGCATGGCCTCGATCACGCCATCCAGCCGCGCACGCCGCGCCGCATCCATGATCTCCTCGTCAGAGGCGCCAAGCCGGCCATATTCGATATTCTCGCGGATCGTGCCACCGAACAGGAAGACATCCTGCTGCACGATGCCGATCTGGTTGCGCAGCGAGGCAAGTTTCATCTTGCGGATATCAATGCCGTCAATGGTGATCGCACCGCTGGAGACGTCGTAAAAGCGCGGCAGAAGCGAGCAGAGCGTCGTCTTTCCCGCCCCCGAAGGCCCGACGAAGGCAACCGTCTCGCCGGCGCTGATCTTCAGGTCGATATTGGCGAGCACCTGTTTGCCCTCGGCATAGGCGAAACCGACATGGCGATATTCGATGCTGCCGGAAAGTGCCGGCGCCTCGATTGCGTCGGGCGCATCGACAATATCCGGCGCCGTGTCGAGAAGCTCGGTGAACCGGCGGAAACCGGCAATGCCCTTCGGATAGGTCTCGATGACCGAATTGATCTTTTCCACCGGGCGGAAAAACACGCCGACCAGCAGCAGGAAGCCTACAAAGCCGCCTTCCGTCAGGTCGCCATTGATGACGAACCACGCGCCGCAGATCATCACGATCATCTGCGTCAGGCGCATGCTCATATAGCTCAGCGAGGTGCTGGCGGCCATGATCTTGTAAGCGTCGAGCTTCGTGCGGCGGTATTTCTGGTTGTCCTTCTCGAACAGCGCGCGTTCGTGGTCCTCATTGGCAAAGGCCTGCACAACCCGCATGCCGCCGACATTTTCCTCGATGCGGGCGTTGAAATCCCCCACCCGGCCGTAAAGCGCGCGAAAATTCTGCGTCATGCGGCCACCGTAACGGCTGGTCACCCAGGCGGTGACGGGCACGACGGCGGCGGTGATGAGCGCCAGCTGCACATTGACCGACATCATCAGCAGGAACGCGCCGATGAAGGTCATGATGGCGATGAACAGATCCTCAGGCCCGTGATGGGCCACCTCGCCGATCTCTTCCAGATCCTTGGTCAGCCGCCCGACCAGATGGCCGGTCTTCTGGTTGTCGAAATAACGGAAGGAGAGCTTTTGCAGGTGATCGAAGGCCAGACGCCGCATGTCGGTCTCGATATTGATGCCGAGCATATGTCCCCAATAGGTGACTGTCGCCATCAGCCCGGTATTCAGCACGTAAATGACCAGCAGGCCCACGGAGGCTGCAAGAATGATCGCCCATTCACCGCCCGGCAAAAGCACGTCAACAAAGGCCTTCACCGCCATGGGAAAACCGAGTTCGAGCACGCCCGACAGGACCGCGCAGGAAAAATCGAGGATGAAGAGACCGCGATAGGGACGATAATAGGCGAAGAAACGGCGAAGCATGGCATGACCTGGAGAGCGGGTGCGGCAAAATTTGCGCCGCAGAAAACGGGAGTTCAATTGTCATATTTCAATGCGCGCGCCAAGACCGATGTTCTATTTTTACCAAAATCGTTCAATAGCTTCGGCAATAAACACACAACGGTAATGTGATCGGGTTATATTGCACTTATATGTATCGGTGTGACAGAGTGAATGCATCCCTTCGGGGGAGAATGCGAGAAAGAGCCTGCCGTGAGTAACAATGACAGTCGTAAGCAGAGTGGCGAACCGAGATGGCTTGGTCCCGCCAGTCCGACGCGGATCGCCCTGATCCCGCCCATCTCGGCTGCGCGCTGGCTGCTCGTTCTCGTTGCCCTTGCGGGCACCTATTTCTTCCACGGCTTTCTGGTTCCGGTTCTCGCCGCCCTCGTCATCGGTTTTGCCAGCTGGCCGGTCTATACGCGGCTTCTGCGGCAGGTGGGCGGCAACACCACACTCGGCGCATCCATCGCCATCGTCCTCATCCTTACCTTTCTCGTGGTGCCGATCTTTATCGCCGCCTCGTATACGGCAAGCGAAATCCGCGAATGGTTCGGCTGGGCGGTGCACGTCAACAAGGCGGGCGCTCCCGTACCGGACTGGATCGCCGCGCTGCCCGGCATAGGCCCGTGGCTCAGCGAACAATGGGTGAAATATATCGGCACCCCGGGCGCCATCGGTGAAGTCATACAGCTCGTCAGCGGCGCCAATATCGGCAATATCTATAGGGCGATCCTTGCCGCCGGCAACGGTGCCTTCCACCTTGTCCTTACCCTGCTTTTCATGCTGATCGCGCTGTTCTTCGTTTATCGCAACGGCGCCGGCTTCTCCCGCCAGGTCGATCTCGTCGGTGAACGCATCCTGCCGACACGCTGGGAGCGCATTTCCCGCGTCGTACCCGCCACGATCAGCTCCACCGTCACGGGCATGACGCTGATCGCCATCGGCGAAGGCATCATCCTCGGCATCGCCTACTGGATCGCCGGCGTGCCCTCGCCCGTCACGCTCGGCGTACTGACAGGCGTCATGGCGCTCATTCCGGGCGGCGCGCCGCTCTCATTTACGCTCGTGTCAATCTATCTGGTTGCCAGCGGCTCCCCGGCTTACGGTCTGGCGCTGTTCGTCTGGGGTTCGGTCGAACTTTTCATCGTCGACAAGACCATTCGTCCGAAGCTGGTGGGCGGGCCCATCAAGCTGCCTTTCCTGCCGACCTTTTTCGGCCTCGTCGGCGGCGTCAAGACCATGGGTTTCCTCGGCCTGTTCATCGGCCCGGTGCTGATGGCGCTGCTGGTGGCAATCTGGCGCGAATGGGTGCGTGAAGTGGAAATCTCCGCCGCCGTAAGCACCGAGACCCCGCCCCCACCGCCCACGCAGGACGACCCGGTCGCCGATGCCATCTCGCGTGAAGACGAAAGCGACGAAACGACGGCGTTTCGAAAAGCGGCGTTTTAATTGCTGAAACCTGCGGCGAAGGGCGATTGCCTGAAACGCCGGATGGCAGACGACGATCGTTCACCTCTCCTCCGCCATGCCGGACCTGATCCGGCATCCAGTCACGGCGCGTCTGCGCCGTGAAAAGAGTCTATCGCGATCAAGAACTGGTCCGCGCTGAACCGCGGCTCTAATTCGGGGTGACGTGGGCGGATGTTATGGCGACGTCTTAAACGTCACCGTCGCCGGTCCATCCGGCCAATCCATGCCTTCGCCCTAAAGCGCCTTTTCCATGAACATGCTGAGCGGATCCGGCCTGTAGGGCGCAAAGGCCTCGATTTCCACAAACCCCGCCTTGCGGTATAGGCTGATCGCTTCCGGCTGGCTGATGCCGGTTTCGAGCCGGATGGCGGTAAGGCCAAGTTCGACGCCACGCGCAACAAGCGTATCCATGATCAGCTTGCCAATCCGCAATCCGCGCGCGTCGGGATCAACGAACATGCGCTTCACTTCCGCCGTACCATCGCCCGCCTCCACCAGCGCACCACATCCGACAACACGCCCCTCATGGCGCGCCACAAAAAACGAGGCGTTGTCCTTCTCCAGCAGGCCGATATCGACCAGATGATTGCTCTCGGCGGGATAAAGTGACGCCATATAGGCATTGGAAAGGTCGATAAGGCGCAGAACCGCTTCCTGCCGGGGTGTTTCAAGTTTGATTTCGGTGGCCAATGCGATGCCTGCTTTCTCTCAAAAAATGCGTATTTCGTCGTAATGTCACTGCAATCCGGATAGATGAGTTTCTAGAGCATTATTCCCGACAGAGGCAACACACCCCATGAAAACAGCCCTCGTTCTCATGACCTTCCTTGGCTGCGACGACAGCGCCACCGACTGCCATTACCTTGCCACCTCGCAGCAGCGCTGGACAAGCATCGAGCTTTGCGACGCCGTCTCGGAAAAGGAGCTGGAGCGCTACGCCAATGCCTCCTACCCGGTCGTGGTGGCCGTTTGCCAGACACCGGGCGAACAGACGCCGCAGACGGCCGGCACGCAGCCCCCTGCAGCGACGGCACCGACTGATACGACACCGCAGGCAACGGCAGCGGTTACGCCGAAGGAAGAGGAAAGCCTCACCAAACAGGCAATCAGCCGCGTCGGCCGTATCCTGCCCTCCACCGAAGGCATAAAACATTTCCTGGGAACACCGGTGAGGATGGTTGAAAACAGCTATTCATGGATCGCAAAGCGGTTCGATAAGTGATTGCGGGAAATGTCCCGTCCGCTTTCTTTCCAGCTGCAATGTAGAGGTTTCCTGTGAGAGGAAAGCGCCCACTGCCCTCATTCCTGTGCTTGTCACAGGAATCCAGTCGACGCGCGTCCGCGCGGCGGAAGGAGTCTTTTCAGCCCAGGGACTTGGGCTGGCTGGATTCCTGTGACAAGCACAGGAATGAGGATGAGAGGATGCACCCGCGGAAAACCGGACGTTACGCAGCCTCAACCGTCAGCGCCTCGGCATAATACCGGGCCTTCTGCCGTTCTTCCGCAATCGCCAGCTTGCGCACGGCATGCAGCAGTTCGAACAACGTTTCGGAACCGTTGACGTTGCGGAAATGCGCCAGCAACTCGGCAGAGACGGAAGCGGCCGCCTCTGAAAGCTGCGAGCGGGCGGCGCGCCGCCACATCAGCGTCGCCTCGATGAAGACATCGACGGCGTCACCGAAAAGACCGATCGACTGGAACAGGGCCTTCAACGCATGCGGCCGCCCGGTTGCCAGGATGGCGCGTACCTTGCGGTCTTCGAGACCGGAGAGGTTGACTATAGCCGCCGTGAAGAATTCCAGCCGGCCCGAGCAGACGGCGTGGATGAGCAGCGCCGGGGTCAATTCCAGCCTCTGGCGCAGATGCTCCACCAGCGCCGGCAGTTCGGGCGACGAAACGGCTGCCGCAATGAGGATGGTGGCGGAATCCTCCGCCTCGCGGAAGATACTGTCGGCGCGGTTGCGTGCGATGAGCGCATGAACCAGCGCCGAGCCCGCCAGAGCTTCGCTGACACGCGCCATCAACAGATGCCGCGCATCAGCAGGCAGCGCCTCACGGCAAAGCAAGAGATCGCGAATATCGGCGTCGCAGCCATGACGCTCGGCAATGCGCCGCAGCGAGAACGGCGTGATGAAGGCGTCGTTATTCTCGAGAAGAATGATGGTTTCCGGGAGATCGCCGACTTCGGCAAGCGCCGCGCAAACCCCGCGCGGCAGGCCCGGCCTTGCGGCGATGAGGGCGCGCGTCAGGCTTTCGCCGCGCCCGGCAAGATCAACCAGATCGGCTTCGGTGAGGACGGGCGAACGGGCAATCACCGTGCAGGCGATTTCCGGCTGGTCTTCGGCAAGGGAAACGAGAATGGCACGCGGCGCGTCATCGGCATCCGCCAGCGCCTCGGCAAGCGCCAGCCGCACACGCGGCGACGGGTCGTCGAGCAGATAGGTCATCGCCATATAGGCAGCGTCGCGGTTTTCCCGCGCCATGTCGGAATGCAGATAGGCACGGCCAAGAGCATTGGCGGCTTTCGCCCGCTCGGTCGATCCAGCCTTTTCAGACCAGCGAAGAAATGCCTGTACGATCACCTGAGCCTCGAAACACATTCGCAACAATGGATGACGGCATCATCGCCGCCACCATGTATAAAACTCTAGGCGCAAATGGTTTACGTTTGGTTCACCATAAAATTTAACCCTTGCCGGCGAAGGAATATATTTACGGCGCAGTAGAGGGACGCTGCAGCTGGAATACATCGCTGCCGCCATCGCAGTAGTCCATATAACCCATGCGCGCCACGGGGCGCGCAAGCCCCATGTCGATGCGGCCATCGCGAATGATCGCATCATCAATATGGATCGCCATGACCTGACCGATCACCATCCACGACTCCGACGGCTTTCCATCGATATCATTCAATTGCTGAATCTGGGTCACGCGGCATTCCAGTGCCGCCAGCGCCTCGCCCACAAAGGGCGCATCCACCACCTTCCCATCAACGGCAGTCAACCCGGCAAGGGCGAATTCATCGACATCGTAAGCAACCGCTGCAGAAGAGGCATTCATCCGGTCGATCAAATGGCGGCTGACGAGGTTGGCGGTGAAAACACCGGTCTCCTCAACATTGCGCAGGCTGTCCTTCCGGCCGCTGGAGGAAAACATCACAAGCTTCGGCCGATCCGAAATCGCGTTGAAGAAGGAATAGGGCGAGAGGTTCAGCACGCCCTCCCTGCCCTTCGAGCCGATCCAGCCGATTGGCCGCGGCGCAACGATGGCCTTGAACGGGTCATGCGGCAGGCCATGCCGGTTGGTGTCGGTGGTGTAGAACATCAGACGTCCCCAACCCAGGTGACGATATCGGCAAGCTCCGGACGCGGCCGCTCCACCGGCGGGAATGTCGTCGAGCCGATATGGATATAACCCGCCACCTTCTCTTCGGCGCTGACACCGATTTCCGCCAGAAAGGCCGGATCGAAGGCAAGCCATTCCGTCAGCCAGTTCGCGGCAAAACCGTTGGCATTGGCGGCGAAGATGACATTGAGGCAGACAGCGCCGGCCGACATGACCTGTTCCCATTCCGGGATCTTGAAATGCGGCTTGGCGGTGCTGATGACAGCAATGACGACAGGCGCGCGGGTAAAGCGGGTGCGCTCGGCATCCTGCTGCTGCAGGTCCAGTTCCGGGTTTTTCTCAAGCGCGATCCTGAGCGCGGTCTCACCGAGACGCACACGATCTTCACCGCGATAAACCACGAAACGCCAGGGGGCGAGTTTGCCATGGTCGGGCACGCGCACGGCAAGGCGCAGGATTTCCTCGATTTGCCCCTTGGAAGGCCCCGGCTCGGCAAGCTGCATAGCGGGCGTGGAGCGGCGAACCTTGAGGTAGTCGAGGAGCTTGATATCGCTAGTCATGATCAAAAATCTTCCATTCTGCTGTCATCGCGAAATTATGGGCCTTGAAATAGCCATGGCATTGGTTTTGAAGTGATCCGGGAAAATCAAGAAGTCAATCGGTATCGAAAATGTCGGCAATCAAATTCGCGGCGAAATTCGCGACACGTCTGGCCATTGCGTGCGCCGCGCTCGGCGTTTTATCACAAGCCGCTTTTTCGCAGGACGCCTTTAAAGACTTCAAGCAGCTCGGCGGCACGCCGAAAATGCCGAAGCTCAACGCTTTCACTGCCCCAACAGCACCCAATGCCCCGGAAAGCACCGCCCGCGATATCGCCATGGAAGCCAAGCTGACGAGCGGCGGTGAAGCGGTGAAGGAAGGCCTGTCCTGGCGCGTCTTCAGCCCCATTCCAGGTGCCGATGGCAAATTGCCGATGTTGGCAAGCTCGGAGGGCGGCTCGGCGCAATTCCATCTGGTGCCCGGCGAATATTTCGTCAACGTCGCCTTCGGCCGCGCCGGCGTCACCAAGAAACTCAATATTCCGACATCAGGCAACGTCCAGAAGCAGGTGCTGATTCTCGATGCCGGCGGTTTCGTGCTGAATGCAGTTGCGGGGTCCGACAAGCAGATCTCCGGCAACCAGCTGAAATTCTCGGTCTACTCCTCCGATGCCCGCCCGGATGGCGAGCGCGGCCTGGTGATGGCCGACATCAAGCCCAATACCGTCGTTCGCCTCAACGCCGGCACCTATCACGTCGTTTCCGAATACGGCAACGTCAATGCAGTGGTGCGCGCCGATATCCAGGTGGAAGCCGGCAAGCTCACCGAAGCGACCCTGCAGCATCAGGCAGCGCAGATTACCCTCAAGCTCGTCTCTGAAGAAGGCGGCGAAGCGATCGCCGATACGGCCTGGTCGGTGCTGAACGGCGGCGGCGACGTGGTGAATGAAAGTGTGAGCGCTTTCTCAACCATGGTGCTGGCGGAAGGCGAATATACCGCCATCGCCCGCAACAAGGACAAGGTCTTCCAGCGCAACTTCAAGGTTACGTCCGGTCGGGATTCCGATGTGGAAGTGCTGATGAAGGATCAGGCGCCGGAAGATATGACCGGGGATTTTGAGTAGGTTTCGCTGCCTGTTCAGAGACGAAGTGCCTTGAAATCCCATCACACTCCGCGTCATCCTCGGGCTTGACCCGAGGATCCACAGTTCGGCGGTGAGAATGGATCCTCGGGTCAAGCCCGAGGATGACGTGCAGAGAGCTTTTAGCGCCCCTCCCCCACAAACGAAAACGGCCCCCGAAGGGGCCGTCATCTTCATCAGGCAACCTGCTTCTTCGCCGCAAGCTTGCGCTTCACATCCGGCGGAGTCGCCTCGTCCACGAGGCTGGTAATCGCGTCTTCCAGCGACATCGGCGTCTGGTTCTGCGAACCGAGGCGGCGGATGTTGACGGTGCGCTCTTCCGCTTCCTTGCGGCCGCAGACGATGATGACCGGAACCTTGGTCACCGAATGCTCACGGACCTTGTAGTTGATCTTCTCGTTGCGGAAATCGGTCTCCACCACCATGCCAGCCTCGCGCAGCGCCTCAGCAACCTCGCGGCCGTAATCGTCGGCATCCGAGGTGATGGTGGCGACAACCACCTGAAGCGGTGCGAACCACAGCGGCATATGGCCGGCGAAATTCTCGATCAGGATACCGAGGAAGCGCTCCATCGAACCGCAGATGGCGCGATGGATCATCACCGGCTGCGTCTTTTCGGAATTCTGGTCGATATAGAAGGCGCCGAAGCGTTCCGGCAGGTTGAAGTCCACCTGCGTCGTGCCGCACTGCCATTCACGGCCGATGGCGTCCTTCAGCGTATATTCGAACTTCGGCCCGTAGAAAGCGCCCTCGCCCGGCAGGATACCGGTTTTGATGCGACCGCCGGACTGTTCCTCGATGGTATGCAGAACATCCGTCATCACGCTTTCGGCGCGGTCCCACAGATCGTCGGAACCGACGCGCTTTTCCGGGCGCGTAGACAGCTTGACGACAATCTCGCTGAAACCGAAATCCTCGTAAACCGAGAGGATCAGGTCGTTGATGCGCAGGCATTCCGCCGCCATCTGCTCTTCCGTGCAGAAGACATGCGCATCGTCCTGTGTGAAGCCACGCACGCGCATCAGGCCATGCAGCGCGCCCGATGCCTCGTAGCGATGGACATTGCCGAATTCCGCAAGGCGAACCGGCATTTCGCGGTAAGACTTCAAGCCATGCTTGAAGATCTGAACGTGACCGGGGCAGTTCATCGGCTTCAATGCGAAGACGCGCTGATCGGCTTCCTCGTCATCGGGATGGGTAAAGGCATGGGCGGATTTCACCGCGAACATGTTTTCCTGATACCAGCCCCAGTGACCGGAGGTTTCCCACAGCGATTTGTCCAGCACCTGTGGCGCGTTGACTTCCTGATAGGTATTGGCGAGCCGGCGGCGCATATAGGCCGTCAGCGTCTGGAACATGCGCCAGCCCTTGCCGTGCCAGAACACGACGCCCGGGCCCTCCTCCTGGAAATGGAACAGGTCCATTTCGCGGCCGAGGCGGCGGTGATCACGCTTTTCAGCTTCGGCCAGAATGTGGAGATAATTGTCCAGCTCTTCCTGCGTCGCCCAGGCGGTGCCATAGATACGCGACAGCATCGCATTGTTGCTGTCACCGCGCCAATAGGCGCCGGCCACCTTCATCAGCTTGAAGGCCGTACCGATCTGCCCCGTGGAGGCCATATGCGGGCCACGGCAAAGATCGAACCAGTCGCCCTGATAATAGATCTTCAGGTCCTGGCCTTCTGGAATGGCATCAACCAGCTCGACCTTGTAGTTCTCGCCCTTGGCGGCAAAAACTTCCTTGGCCTTTTCGCGCGACCAGATTTCGCGGGTAAACGACTTGTTGCGCTGGATGATTTCCTTCATCCGCTTTTCGATCTTCGGCAGATCTTCCGGCGTGAAAGGTTCGTTCTTGGCGAAGTCGTAATAAAAGCCGTTTTCGATCACCGGACCGATCGTCACCTGCGTGCCGGGCCACAGCTCCTGCACGGCCTCAGCCATCACGTGCGCGGCATCGTGGCGGATGAGCTCCAGCGCACGCCCGTCTTCACGCGTGACGATCTCGATTTTGCCATCGGTGATGGTCTCGGACAAATCGCGCACGGTGCCATCAAGCGCAATGGCGACAGCCTTCTTGGCAAGCGATTTGGAAATGGATTCGGCGACCTCACGGCCGGTCGTACCGGCGGGGTAGCTGCGCACGGATCCATCGGGAAATGTAAGGGAAATGGCTTCAGACATCGTCTAGTGCTCCTGTCCAGTCCCGCCAACGAATGCGGGTGGTGTTGGAATAATGATTTGCCCGCGATAAGCGAACAGGCAGGCTGATAAAGGCTTTTGCCATTCCAGTCAAAGGTGAAGGGCATTTCAGCCGAGCATTTTCGCCAGCCCGTTGACGGTATTGGCATTACGGGTCGTGCCTATGCCAAGCCTTTTCGTGGTCAGGACTGACAGCAACCGGCTCTCGCTCGGCTTGCCTTGAAAATCGATCCAAAGGTCGCCGCCGACCACGGCAATCTTTTCCTGCTGACGATATTTCTCGAGTGATCCAAGAACGTCCTCGCCAAGCGGCTCCCGCATCACCCGAATGCAGACGTCAGGAGAATTGCCATGCGGAAACGGATTGTCTGACGCCAGCCTCAGCCAGTCGCCGCCCGCGCGAACGAGTATATCGACATGTTTGCCGAACCGCGCCTCAAAAGCGCGCTCGAGCCTGTCCTCGATCTCGTAAACGGGAGCTGCCTCACCACGAAAGACCAGATTTCCGGTGGCAACCAGCGTTCTGCAGTCCTGAAATCCCAGTTCCCCGGCCATCGCCCGCAGATCGGCCATCACCAGCCGCTTGCCGGCGCCAAGAACGATGCTGTGCAGCAGCGCCACATACTCACTCATCGGCGCAGGCTCCAGTAACGCCAGGGTGCCCACCAGCGTCGCTTTTCACCGAGCGTTTCCGGCACCGGGTCGAGCCCGCTGGTGCCGCCCGGGCCGCAGCGCGCCACGCGAAACAGCGTCATCCAGCCGCCTGCCCAGAGCCCGTGGCGGGCAATCGCCTCATAACCATATTCGGAACAGGTGGGGATATGGCGGCAGGAATTGCCAATGAAACCGGAAAGTGTGAGCTGATAAAGCCTGATAAAACCGACGCCGAAAAGCCGTCCCGGTGTTTTGGCGAAAGCGCCAGCCCAGTTGCGGGATCGTCCCGCTTTCACCGCTGTCTGCTGGTGCCGGCAGCCCGGTTCGCCGCACATCGTCTAACCCGCAGCGTTCAGAACCGGCCGGCCTTCGATCTGGTCGAGCGCATCGACCACCGCTTCGAAAGTCAGCATGGTGGAGGCGTGGCGCGCCTTGAAATCCCGGACGGGGGAAAGCACCCGCATATCCTCAAAACGGCCCGTCGGCCCCTCGCCGCCCTGTTTCAGCATGGCCAGCATATCTTCCCGCGCCTGGCGGATTTCACCGCTGGAAGCGCCGATGACATGATGCGCCATGATGGAAGAAGACGCCTGACCAAGCGCGCAGGCACGAACCTCGTGCGAAAATCCGGTCACGATGCCGTCTTTCACCTTCAGATAGACCTTGAGCTTCGAGCCGCATAGCCGGGAGTGTTTTTCGGCGCTGGCATCGGCATCCTCAAGAACACCGATCAGCGGAATATTCCCGGCAAAGTCCAGAATGCGGTTATTGTAGATGTCATCCATCGTCAGGTGTCCGGCGCGCTCAAAATGCCCAAAACGGGACAGGTCAGATTTTTCAAACACAGCGTTTGTCGCAGTGAAGCTTTCCTGCCCTTCATTCTCATTATATGCTAACGAGCTTTCTGGACATCAAGCCATGATGAAATTAACGGCTTCGATACCGAATTATCAGCAGCGGCCTTGCCAAAATGCTGTAAAACAACCAGATAGCAGCAACTGCGAACATGAGTTCGCGATGAAAAACGAGTTCAGGTGCGGCCTTTACCCGCATCGGGAGAGACGAAATGGATGCGATCGTGAAGAATTTCCCCGGCGCTGGCACAAAACCCGACGTGGCCGAGGCTCGCCCAAGCCAGGCGGAAGCTGAAGAAGCAGTACGCGTTCTTCTGCGCTGGGCGGGAGAAAATCCTGCCCGTGAAGGACTTCTGGATACGCCGAAGCGTGTCGCCAAGGCCTATCGCGAACTCTTCGCCGGTTATGAGCTGAATGTTCAGGACGTGCTCGGCACGACCTTCGAGGAAGTCGGCGGTTATGACGATGTGGTGCTGGTGCGCGACATCCCGTTCTTCTCCCATTGCGAACACCATATGGTGCCGATCGTCGGCAAGGCGCATGTCGCCTATCTTCCGGCTGGCCGCGTGCTTGGCCTGTCGAAGATTGCCCGCGTTGTCGAAATCTTCGGCCGCCGCCTGCAGACGCAGGAAAACATGACCGCGCAGATCGCCAGATCCATCGAAGAAACGCTGAAACCGCGTGGCGTGGCCGTCATGATCGACGCCGAACATATGTGCATGTCCATGCGCGGCGTCAACAAGCAGGGGTCGACAACGCTGACCACCAGCTTCACCGGCTCGTTCAAGAACGACCCGGCCGAGCAGGTCCGCTTCATGACCATGGTGCGGAACCGCTAGGCATCGGACCGAATCGCACAGCGCGGTTTTCGGGAAATCCGGTGATCAGATAAGACCTGGAGTGGCGGAATCGATTCCGTTCTTTCGCCGCTCTGATCGTTCCGCCAGTTCAGTTTCCGGGGTTACCATGTCCATTCCCTTTCCATCCGCGCCAGCGGATAAGGAAGTGCTCGAAAACGCAGGCCTTTTTTCGCCAAAATTCGATGCCAACGGCCTCGTTACCGCCGTGGTCACCGACGCTCGCGACGGTGAATTGCTGATGGTCGCCCATATGAATGCCGAAGCCCTGTCGCTGACGCTGGAAACGGGCATCGCCCACTATTACAGCCGCTCTCGCGACAAGATCTGGAAGAAGGGCGAAACATCCGGCAACCTGCAGACGGTGAAGGAATTCCGCACCGATTGTGATCAGGACGCCGTGTGGCTGAAAGTCTCCGTCGCTGGCCATGATGCCACCTGCCATACCGGCCGCCGCTCCTGCTTTTATCGCACCGTGGAAATGTCTGATGGCGAAGCCGTGACCAAAATCACCGACGATACCCGTCATTTTGATCCGGCGACCACCTATTCCGGCACCTAAACGGCCCGGCTTCCATCGGCCGCACCAATTTGCTACCAATATAGCAGGTTCCGGGGATAGGACGGAGCCTCACGGAACTGGCAGGGAGTGCGATCATGTTGGGATGGGGAAATCGTCGCAATCAGCTCGCGGCTGGAAACCCCGAAGACATGGAGCCGCCCATCGTCAGCGAGCGCGTTGATACGCGCCGCATCGCGCTGGCGCTCGGTGGCGGGGCGGCACGCGGCTGGGCCCATATCGGCGTCCTGCGGGCGCTGGACGAGGCAGGCGTGAAGATCGGCATGATTGCCGGCACCTCGATCGGCGCTCTGGTCGGCGGGTGTTATCTGGCCGGCAAGCTCGATGAGCTGGAAGAATTCGCCCGTTCGCTGACCATGCGCCGCATTGCCGGCCTGCTGGACCTGACGATCGGCGGCGGCGGCCTGTTTGGCGGCATGCGGCTGACCAAACGCATGCAGGAACATCTGGAAGGCCTGCGCGTCGAGAACCTCGAACATCCCTTCATCGCCGTCGCCACGGAACTGCGCACCGGCCATGAGGTCTGGATCCATCAGGGTGATCTCGTCACGGCGCTTCGCTCATCCTATGCGCTGCCGGGAATTTTCGAACCGGTGCAATGCAACGGCCGCACTTTGATCGATGGCGCGCTGGTCAATCCCGTGCCGGTTTCGGTTTGCCGGGCTTATGAGCAGGCGCTGGTCGTTGCCGTCAATCTCAATTACGATCTGTTTGGCCGTTCCGCCGTGGTCAAGCATGCAGCCTCGCCACATGCAGGTTCCGCTCCGGCCGTGGAAAGCACCCCGCGTCCCGGCCTGCCGGGCGTCATGGTACAGGCCTTCAACATCATTCAGGACCGGATTTCACGCTCGCGCCTCGCCGGCGATCCGCCCGACCTCATGTTGCATCCGCGCATCAACGATATCGGCCTGTCGGAATTCCATCGCGCCAGCGAAGCCATCGACAGGGGATATCAGGAAACGCGTGCGCGCATTCCCGAACTGGAGCGCATGCAGCAGGCGTTCCGGCGCTAAGGAAAGTCCTACGTACCCGGAGCCTCTCCGGTTCGTACGTCTTTGTAAATTGAATTGATTTTACTCAGCACCGCTTCATCGTCTGTATCGATCTCGTAAAACGTACTGTCGATGGCTCGGATTGTAACCCAAGTCTTGTCCGACTGCGTTGGTTCCGAACCGACAAACTCACCCCAGATAACCTGCCGCGTATTCTCTGCCAAGGCTGCTAATTCAGAGCCCAAAAGCTGGGCATTGTGCCGCGCTAATTCTTCCAACTGCTCGCCACCTTCACCTGTGGCCTCAAACCATTCGTGCCCGGATTTGGACGACTTGACGGTCGAAACAACCCAATTTGCTTCGAACGAGCCAGGTGCCAAAAGCCGCAGCAAGTCCCTCAGACCAAGAGCAAGGACGTGCTGTTTGAGATCGTAAATTCTAAGTGTCGTCACAGTGTTCCCCTTGACGCCACGAGTCGCATTGGGAGCAGAACTTTGTTGACCCGGCATAGGGCACGCCCCGTCTGAACGGAATCGTTCGGAGTGCTCCATCTCTTCGTTTTAGCCGTTATCCCGACATAAAACCGATACGCACTTTTACCGGAAATGCCCTGCCCCCTGCGCAAAGCTTCAGCCGGCAATATAGGCCTTGATGTGTTCCGCCTCGGCCTCGATCTCGCCGATCCGCGCCTTCACCACGTCACCGATGGAGATAATACCGGCAAGGCGGCCGTTTTCCTCGACCGGAATATGGCGGAAACGCCCACCGGTCATGATTTCCATCAGCTCGTCGGTGGTAGAATTGTGATGACAGCGGATGACGTTTTTGGTCATGGCCACGGAGACGGATTGCAGCAGGGAAGCGGCGCCCTGGCCCGCCACGGCCTTCACCAGATCACGTTCCGTGAAAATGCCGAGAACGACACCATCGGCATCCGTCACGACGACCGAACCGATCTTGTGCGCATGCAGCGTTCCCGCTGCCTCGCCGATGCTGACCTCCGGCCCCACGGTCACGACATCCCGGCCCTTGCGGTCGAGAAGATCCTTTACGAATGTTGGCATGCCTTCCTCCTCTTTTCAGCGATCACAGCACGCCGCAGTCTCCCCCGGCGGTTGCAAATCATGAAGCATGGTGCGCTGAGGCCCGTGTGAATGCAATCCCGGATGGGACGCGCCCAAGCAAATTTGCGCCATGGTCGACAAGGAGCGTGATCGCTTCGATGCGCCGCCACAAACCGCGGCGCGCCTCTGCCGGGCCCGCTTTAGCGCAGCGGGCGATCAAACAGGCCGAAGAACAGGAAGCCCAGCAGAAAGCCGAAAACATGCGCGTCCCAGGCGATTTCACCACCGACATCGCCGAACAGCGGTATGCCGACTGCGATCAGCACATTGCCGAACAGCCACATCAGCGTGAAGATCAGCACGGTGCGGTTGGAAAGCGCCTCCAGAATGCCCTGCCGCGGCATCAGATGGCCGAAAGAGGCGTTGTAGCCACCACGGGCGGGGAAAACGAAACGGCAGGCTGCTCCCATCAATGCCGAAACAACGCCGGACGCGCCAATCAGCACCGTGACATCGCCCCAGTTCAACGCCGCATGGCCGAAGGCCGAAACGGCGGCGGAAATGCACCATAACAGCACGAAGCGCAATGTTCCGATCCGGCGCAGAACCGGTGCGCCAAAGGCCATCAGCCACAATCCATTAAACAGAATATGTTCGATGCCGCCATGCAGGAAAGAATAACTGACCGGCGTCCAGAGCCATTCCAGCCCCTGCTGGGAGAAAGGCACGGCATAACGCAGCGGAATGAAGCCGAAGGTGAAGATGAACCAGCCGTTGCCATCCTCCGACAGGAGATAGGCAGGAACCACATAGGCAACCAGGAGCGCCGCCAATATGCCGACGAGAAGCGGCGGCAGGTTGAAGACGGGATTGTTCGTGTCGTCTTTCGGCTCCGGCGTTTCCGAAACCGGCTGCTGTTCGCCGTCCCCGTAGGACATGATCGCATCCCTGTCTTGTCGAAATTTCTATCTTCCGAGCAATATAGGAAGCCCGGACGAAAAAAAAGCCGTCCTGCCTTTCCCGCAGCTGACGCCAAAACCGGGGCCGGTTCAAGCGCCGCCGCCAAAGGCAGTCCGGCTTGCGGCCACGCCGAAAAATCACGGGCGCTGCCATCAATTGTGCTCTGACCGGAGTTTGTCCCCGACATGGCCGCACCGATGCCACGGGCTTCGTCGCCGCGCAATATCAACTCTTTGTTAACCTTAACAAAACCGGCTGGCATGAAAATCGCTACACCTCCCCATACAGGCGTTCGAATGGACATGATGTCCCAAAAGCGAACATGGAGAACGGCGCTATGAAAAGCATGGCCGGACTGGACATATATAACTATTGGGACGAGTTGCGCGGCAACAGGCCCGCACCCCGTCGCGAAGACATCGATCCCGCAAAGTTGAAACATCATCTCGGTGATCTCTTCATCCTGACGGAAAAGGGAGAGGAAGCGCCTTTCTTCCGCCTCGCCGGCACGCGCATCTGTGACCTGTTTGGCCGGGAACTGCGCGACCGCCCGTTTTCGGAACTATGGCCGGCGGCAAAGGCCGTTTTCCCCTGCCGCGTCGCGCGCGGTATCCTGCAACATCAATTACCCGTCGTCTTCGATGTCGAGGCGGAGGATGACTATGGCGCAGCACCGCTGGCATTCGAAATGCTGCTGCTGCCGCTGCGTCCGGACGAAGGTACCGCCCCACGGCTGCTCGGCGCCTTGCTTCCGGCACATCCGCGTCACGAATTCGCCACCCCCATCAATTGCCTTTGGATGAAGAGCAGCCGCCTGCTGCAGATGGATATCGCGCAGACGCAATATTCGGCAAAGGCGCATACGGCTTTCACACCATTCGCGGGGAGCTGTTGACGGCCCCCGTTCCACCTTCAATGTGAGGACGGATGGCGCCCTGCAACCCGGAATCTTTGCCGAAAATAGGTCAAAGCTGTAACGATATCGCCGATCGTAAGAATTGTAGATATCAAGTAATACAGTCTGTTAACCCGCGCAGAGTAGAGATTTGTCATCATCATCCGTTACAATTGCGCTGTCCATGTTTTCATCTCGTTCGGTCAACACTGCCCAAATCCTGCGTCCGGTTGAAGAGGTTCCGCTTGACGACGCCGTCGCCGTGTCCTTTTCCGGCCGCCTCATGTTGCCCGACCATGAAGAATATGACTGCACCGCAACCGAGATGACCGCTGAAAGAGCGCAGTTCACCTGCTCGGGCATGGCCCGCAATGGTGACCGCGTCATCGCTTATCTCCAGCATATCGGCCGGATCGAAGGCTCGGTAACGTCACTCACCGCCTCCGGCTTCGTCATCAGCATCAATGCGCCGGAGCGCAAGCGGGAAAAGCTCGCCGCCCAGCTGGCATGGATCGCCAAGCGCCAGCTTCTCGGCCTGCCGGAAGACCGCCGCCACGACCGACTGACGCCGCGCAATGCCAAGGCGCATCTGGTTCTGGAAGATGGCGTGCTCGTCTCCTGCCGGCTGATCGACCTTTCCCTGTCCGGTGCAGCCATCGAAGTCGAAAACCGTCCGCCGCTCGGCAGCCGGGTCCAGCTCGGCAAGAACATGAGCGGCAAGATCGTGCGCCACTTCATGGAAGGCGTCGCAGTCGAATTCGACCGCGTCCAGTCTCCCGACGCGCTGATCGAATTTCTCTAAATCGCCGCCTCGGCACCTGGGCAACCATTAACAGCCGAAAATCCATGACGTCAGGAATGCCCAACATTCCTGGCAAACTCACTTCCGTATCGCTGAAATGTGTGACGGCTGTACGCCCGGTATTGACGGGCATCTGTTGCAGCTTTTCTTTTCCGCCGTGCGACCTTCCGCCAGAATCCAGCCAGCCAAACCCTTGATCTCAGAAGTCGCCCCGTCGCGTCTATCCGTTTTGACGGGCTTCCGATGCAAGGACGACACCGCAAAATTGAAACACTTCAGCGCGGGATGCCGTCCCAGCCCTACTTCCCATCCCTTTGGATGCGCGGTGGTGGCACACCAAACTCTTCAATTCCGGCTCGGCAATGGCGCAGATCGAAACGCAAAGCGCTCGCTCAAAACATTTTTCCGCAAAAAAAGCAGTTTTTTTGAAGTTTTTTTCGCCGCTTTTTCATGGCGTCCCAACCTGAAACATCCATCCCAAAACGGGAAATCCGCTCCCCCGCCCGGCTTCTCCTGAAGACTTCACGCGGCTGTGAAAATCGCCCCGCCCAGAAAATCGCTGTCAATACAGCGGCATAAATGGCTACCAAAAACCTAAGGCCGCGATCCGTAAAATTGTAATAAAATTTGCTTCGAATACCCGTAAAATTTGATTCAAATACAGTTCAAAACAGCGGCTAATTTGCTGAAATTTAAACTCAAATTGCCTCTCGCAAATTTCCGCCGGATCAAAATATACCTGCGAATGTCTCCTCAACACGGGGAGACAAGCAATGAACAACAACCGTATCGTTTTCGTCCTGATCGCATTCATCGTCAGCGCCTTCGCCCAGCAGGCCAGCGCTTCGCCGGCTGCCGTCATGCGCGTCATCGGCAAGGCCAATCCGCCGATCGGCCACTATGAATTCTGCCAGACCTATCAGAGCGAGTGCCAGGCGACCTCGGTTGACACCGGCCCGATGAAGCTGACCGAAGAGCGCTGGAAGGCGATGCTCGACGTCAACTACACCGCCAACACCACGATCACGCCGATGACCGACATGGAAATCTACGGCGTTGAAGAGCGCTGGGCATACCCCACCACGGTTGGCGATTGCGAAGATTTCGTGCTTCTGAAGCGCAAGATGCTGATGAACAAGGGCTTCTCGGCTTCCAACCTGCTTATCACCGTCGTTCTGCAGCCGAATGGCGAAGGCCATGCCGTTCTGACCGTTCGTACCGATCGCGGCGATTTCGTACTCGACAACATGCGCAACAAGGTCATGAACTGGTCGGAAACCGAATATACCTACCTGAAGCGTCAGGACACCGCCAATCCGGGTCGCTGGGTGAAAATTCAGGATGGCCGCGCCACCAATGCGGTTGGCGGCATCCGCTAACACCAGCTACCCCACTAAAGTCTCCCCAAATGAAAAAGCCGGCTCCGCAAGGAGGCCGGCTTTTTCATTGTCGTAAAGAGCTACAAGTGTCAGAGCAGTCCAAGCTCGGCAAGTTCGCGCCTCAGATCGGATGGCATGTCCTCACCGCCGAAACCACCGCCACCGAGATCACGGGGCGCTTCATCGTCCTTGAGATAACGCCAGCCCTGAAACGGCCGCTTCGGCGCGGGTGACGTCTCAATCACTTCGGGGCCAAGAATGAGATCGCAGCGGGTAATCCCGTCTTCCCCCTTGAAGGAACGGAGATCGAGAAGCTTCTGCCGCGCCTGCACCTGCCCCTTGATGACCCAGTAGAGCGAGCCGCCTTCCAGCAATTCCTCGGCCCTTTTGGGGATCATGCGGGTGGTGTGCACGCTGTGCGGTTCCAGACCTGCGGCCATCGCGGTCAGCGAGCGCTGCGCGACCCAGTCCCTCAAATCCTGGAGTGAATCCGCGCCAACGCAAAGTTTGATGAGATGTAAAGGCATATCCCTATCAATGCCTTTTTACGGCAGGCGTCAAGCATCTGGACGATGCCGGCCGCCCTGCCCGCTCAGCACTCCACAACGTTGACGGCAAGGCCACCGGTGGAGGTTTCCTTGTATTTCTCGCTCATGTCGTTGCCGGTCTGACGCATGGTTTCGATGCAGGCGTCGAGCGGCACGAAATGCTGGCCGTCACCCTTCAGCGCCAGCGACGCCGCCGTTACAGCTTTCACGGCCCCCAGCGCATTACGCTCGATGCAGGGCACCTGCACCAGCCCGGCAATCGGGTCACAGGTCATGCCGAGATGATGTTCGAGCGCAATTTCAGCGGCATTTTCGATTTGTTCGGGCGAGCCGCCCATGACCGCCGCCAGACCTGCCGCCGCCATGGCCGCCGCCGATCCAACTTCGCCCTGACAGCCCACTTCCGCGCCGGAAATCGAGGCATTGTGCTTGATGATGCCGCCAATTGCCGCCGCCGTCAGCAGGAAGTCACGCACGTCGTCAACCGTTGCATCCTCATGGAAATGCCGGAAATATCGGACAGTGGCCGGCACGACGCCCGCCGCACCATTGGTCGGCGCGGTGACCACCCGGCCACCGGCGGCATTTTCCTCGTTGACGGCCATGGCATAGACGCTCAGCCAGTCATTTGCCATGACGGGATTGAACCGGTTGCTGCGCCATTCCGCATTCAGCTTTTCGTAAATGGAACGGGCACGACGGCGCACCTTCAGGCCGCCTGGCATGATACCGTCGACTTTCAGCCCGCGCTCGATACAGCCGTCCATCGCTTCCCAGATCTGGTCGAGCCTGTCGTTCAACTCGTCGCGGGAAACCACCGTCTCCTCATTCGCCCGTTTCATCTGGGCGATGGTGCGGCCGGAACGGGTCGCCATTTCCAGCATTTCTTTTGCCGAGGCGAAGGGATAGGGCACGCGCGGACCATTATCGATGGTCTTGCCGCGCTGCTTGATTGCCTCCAACTCGGTATCGGTCACGACGAAACCGCCACCGACCGAATAATAGATGCGCTTGACCAGCAGCCTGCCCTGATTGTCGAAGGCGGAAAAGGTCATGCCATTGGCATGGCCCGGCAGCGGGTTCTTCTTGTCGAACACCAAATCCTCGGCAGCCCGGAATTCGTAGGTCGGGTGTCCGGGCGGCGTAACCGTGCCAGCCTTTTCCACCGTCTCGATGATCGCATCCATGGCGTCGGGATCAACAAGGTCCGGCCGCTCGCCGGTCAGGCCGAGAATGACGGCACGCCCGGTGCCGTGGCCAATGCCAGTAAAGGCGAGCGAACCATGCAGGCTGACCTTCAGCCGCGAAACGCTGGCACCGGCCGGGCGCGGCCACTCATCGCTGAGGATCAGCGCCAGAAAGCGGTTGGCCGCCGTCATCGGACCCATCGTGTGGGAACTTGAAGGACCAATACCGATCTTGAAGACGTCAAAGACCGAAAGAAACATGAAGTTTTTCCTGACTGATGGATTCCACCACCATCATATCCAAAGCCGCGACGGATCGCCACCACAGCGTCGGATGCAAAATCTGTCGGGATTTTCGGAGAAATCCGGCGCTTCGGCAAGAACGAAGAGCGTCACCGGCTTTTGCGGCTGCGACATGCAGGTCGCTGAAACGAAAACAGCACGGTTTCCAGAGGAAACCGCGCCGTTTTCAAAACCCGTCAATTCAGGAGAAGTGCTTATGGGCTGCCAAAAATGTACGTCAATGCGAGAAAAGCGGCAAAGCCTGCAAGTGCGCGCAAGGTAACGCCCCAGCAAGATTTCTGAGCGGTTTCTTCCATGATTACTCCAGCTATTCACTCTCCGGGGGATCTTCAAGACCCGGCCCGTTGGAAGAAGCATTTATTAAAATCCGGCGACGAACGCAAATGCAAAAAGCGGCTAAATGAAGGCTTTTTCGATGGGCTGCCATTCGCCCCGCGCATAGGTGCATGAAAAAACAAGGTGTTAGAGCGCGGCTTTCAAAACCGGCATTTCGGCCTTCGCCTCAATTTAGGCTAAAGTGTAACCGTTATTTAAAGCTTTCGTACAAACACCTGTTGAAAACCTTGGTCGCCGGCACGGCAAAGTCGAATTTATTCCGCGGTCGCCGCGCCTTGAAAGCACAACACCTCTGCTTTAACGACGACGGATAACGACAACGGGACTCACTCCATGCAGCAGGCATCCTCTTTTCCCGATCGCGAAACGGTCGCTTCGAAACTGACGTCGCTTGCAAGCGAGGACAAGGCATGGGTGTCGTTGCTGATGGAAAACGCCTTGCAGGATGAAAACCTGCTGGCCGGCCTCAATCTATATCTCGACCAGCAGGCCAATGCCCGCTTCCTCAACAGCCTGAAACTGGAAGCCGCCGGTGAATGGCTCGGCGCCAACGCCCCTGCCCGCCTGCAGATTCGCCTCGCGGAAGCCGCCAAAACCAGCCAGCACCCCGCTTATCTGGCCTTCCGCAAAGGGCTGACCGCATCGGCGGGTCTTGAAAAAGCTTACCCAAAAGCGCCGATCTGATCTTCCGGCTGGAGCATGATGATTGGAGCGGGATTTCGGGCGAAAACCCGCTCTAGCTGTTAGCTTTCAGGAGGTTGTCCTTGGCCAACGGACCGGAGGTGCGTGGGGCTCTACCCCCCTCTGTCCTGCCGGACATCTCCCCCTCAAGGGGGGAGATCGGCAAGCGGCATTACCACCGCTTCATTCGCCGACGTTGCGATGGGCGAGATCTTGCCGCAGATCGATCTCCCCCCTTGAGGGGGAGATGTCCGGCAGGACAGAGGGGGGTAAAGCCCCACGCACCCTTGACCCGCTGTCAATGGACAACCTCCTGAAAGCGAACATCTAATCCGGCACCCGGTCAACAACAGCGATGATCGGCCCCATGGGAAACAACGCATCCCGCCTGTTCATGGCCGGAATGTCGACGCTCGAAATCGTGCCGTCGAGATAAAGTGCGTTCGGCGCATCCAGCACATCCCGAAACAGTGTGGCAAAATCGTAGAAGCGCACGGAATTTTCCGAAATGGCGAAATGCACCATGCCATCGCGGGAGACGCCGACGCCGTTGCGTCGCTTCAGGCTGTCGCTGTCGGGCAGAAATCGCGGATGCAGTTTGCCGTCGATCACCAGCATCGGCCCTGACTGGGTGGCGAAATCCGGCTTGGGGTCTGCCGCCAGATAGGCCTCAGTCTCCAGCACGGCGGCCGTCGTGTCTTTCAGATAAAACACGCCATTCGGCAGAAGGTGAAAATTGCCCCAGCCGCCGCGGGTGCTGATCGACGAACGTTCCACGCCATTTTCGACAAACAGACCAACCGGCGAATAGTCGGAATGATACATGCCGCCATTCATGGCGAAGATGCTGAACATATGCTGCCGCCAGAGCGCGGAGGACAGGTCGGCGAAGGAGCGATATCCCTGCCCGGAAACGTGATCGCGATCATAGATCCGGATGGTGTTCTTTCCCGGATCGAAACTGCACACGGTGTAGCGACCGCCCGCATGGTCCATGCTTTTGCAAAAATCCGCCTGCCCGCCGGCCTGCGCCGAAAACGGCAGCAACAATGGCAACAGCAGCTTCGCCAGTCTTTTCATCGATCTGTTCATGCCCACCCCGTGATTCTCGTCAGGGGAACATTCGCAGGGAAATTCAGTCAAAGAAAAGGCGTCACCCCTGTTTCAGGGTGACGCCGCAACATTTAAGGGGAGTGCCGTTAGCGGCGGGCAGCGCGGTCCACATTGCGGCCGGCGTCCTGCGTCGCATCAACGGCATTCGCCGTATCCCGGCCCATGCCACGAATGGTGTTGCCGCAAGAACTGAGCGTCACGACGGTCAACAGAGCCACGAAAACGGTCGAAAGAATGCGTGTAATCATTGAAATAACTCCCCTATGACTTGCCGTCCAAGGCAAGCGCCGATGTGATATGCGTCACAATAACGTGAGTCCCGAAAATCGGTTCCAGCGGCATTTCAAAAAATCCCGTCGATGAAAATTAACAGGGTGTTGAAGTTCACAACGGAAACTCCACACCTGGATCATGGCTGAGGAAAATACCGTGGGTGATATGACTGACATCAACAATCGGCTTCTGGTGATGACGGCAGGCGGCGTGAACCCCAATATCATGATCAATGCGCTGGCCGACCGTTTCCCGGATATTCACGTCTTTGTCGAACAACCCGAAAGCAAATCGGTCATTCTCATGCGGCGGGCGCGTCGGCTCGGCTGGTTTGTCGCCGCCGGCCAGCTGGCGACGATGGTCGCCTCCCGGCTCGGCAAACGCTTCACGGTTAAAAGAAGCCATCAGATCATCGCCGAGCACGGTCTTTCCGCCGAACTTGGCGATACCGTTCCCGTCACGCGATTTGCCTCGCTGAACGACGAGGAATGCCACAGGGCCGCCAATCAGTTGAAGCCGGCGGCGATTTTCACCATTTCCTGCCGGCTTTTGAAGCCCGCGACGCTGCAGGCCCTGCAATGCCCGGTCATCAATTTCCACGCCGGCATCAATCCCGCCTATCGCGGCCAGATGGGCGGGTATTGGGCACTGGTGGAAAAGGACCGCGGCAACTTCGGTGCAACCGTACATCTGGTTGACAAGGGCGTGGATACCGGCGCCACGCTTTACGAAAAACGACTGAAACCCTCGCCTTCAGATACGATTGCCACCTATCCGCTGCTTCTCACCGCAGCCTCGGTGGATATCGCCGTCAACGCCGTCGAAGACGCATTATCCGGCAGCCTCGCACCACAGCCGCCCTCCCCCGGAAAATCGGTACTGCGCTTTCCGCCGACGATCTGGACCTGGCTGTGGAACGGCCTGACAAAACGGGTCTGGTGATCCCGCGCTGCGCCGTGTTGTCAAGCTTCGTCGCAGATGCAGGGCTGTATTGCCGCATCAGGCACAGACGGCACCGAAAAAAAGATGCATGATAATCAAAAGGACCATGCACAAATTGCCCGACATTTCCGCCTCCTCCATCATCCCCGCCTCCATCGAAGCCTCACCCGCACAGGTGCTTGGCCCGGCAAGCCTTGCCGGTCTCTTTCCGCAGGGCGTGCGCGTCTATCTGACCGACACCGGCACAGCCTCGCAGGTGAAGCTTGTCGATGCAGCAAGACATCTGCGCGATCTCGGTTATGAGCCTGTGCCGCATCTTGCGGCGCGGCGCATCCCGTCACGCGCGGAGTTTGAAGAGCAGGTAAAGCGGCTGGCGGGCGAAGCCGGCGTATCGGATGTGCTGGTTGTCGGCGGCGGCGTCGACAGGCCGGCCGGTCCCTTCGCGTCCAGCATGGATATGCTGTCCACCGGTATTTTCGACCGTTATGGAATAAGCCAGATCGCCATCGCCGGCCATCCCGAAGGCAGCCCGGATTTCAGCGAGGAGACGGCAATTGCCGCGCTGCGGCTGAAGCGTGATTTTGCGCAAAGAAGCGATGCGACGATGCGCATCGTCACCCAGTTCGGTTTCGATGCAGCCCGTTTCATCGCCTGGGCGGAAGGGCTTGGCGCATCAGGCATCGATCTGCCGGTGCATATCGGCGTTTCCGGCCCGGCCAAGATCACGACGCTGTTGAAATATGCAGCACTTTGCGGTGTCGGCAATTCCATTGCCTATCTGAAGAAAAACGCGCTCTCGCTCACGACGCTGGCCAAGGGTCATTCGCCGGAAAGCGTTGTCGGACCGATCGAGCGGCACTGGCAGGCCAATCCGCAAGGGCCGATCCGGCAAATTCACGTCTTTCCGTTTGGCGGCCTGCAGAATTCGGCCGACTGGCTGGTCAATCGCGGAAGCTGGCAAACGGGCGTTGCAGACCGTTCGGCATCACCGGATTCCGTCGCGGTCTGAAACATGCCTGCCCGCGCGCCCGGCTTTGAGACCGCGCAGGCCTGGCCATGTCACGCCGCCTTGGCAACCTCGACAAAGGCGCTGCGAATGCTCTCCGCCACAGCAAGCACCGGACGTGACGCCTTGTCGCCCATGATCAGGCGGATATCGAAACAGCCAAGTTCCGGCAGGCCTTCCTTGTCGCCCAGAATGACCATGTCGTTCAACACATAGGATCGCGGCAAAGGCGCGATGGCAAGATCGGCAGCAATCGCCGCGCGCTGCGCCATCGTATGACCGCTGAGATAAGCCACCCGGAAATTGCGCCCGCGCCTCTCAAGCGAATTGATCGCCTCCGAACGCCAGATGCAGCCTTCTTCCCAGATCGAAATCGGCAGCGGATCGCGCAGATAAGCCGTGCCGCATTTCGCACCCGCCCAGACGAGGCGTTCGCGCATAAGCACCTCGCCCGTATCCCTGAGCGGATGCGAGGCGCAGTTGACGAGGGCCAGATCAAGCCGTTGCTCGTCCATGCGCTTGTAGAGATTGGAACTGGAATCGATGGTGACGTCGATCATGATGCCGGGGAAAGCCTCGGCAAAGCGCTTGAGAATGCCTGGCAGCAGGCCACGCTCGCCGATATCCTCCGGCGCGCCGAGACGCACCACACCGGAGAGCTCGGGCATGACGAAACGCGACACGGCTTCATTGGAGAGCGCGATCATGCGGCGCGCATAGGTCAGCAGCGTCTCGCCATGCGCGGTCAATGTTACCGAGCGGGCATCGCGCAGGAACAATGTCGTCTTCAACTGTTCCTCAAGCTTCTTGATCTGCATGGAAACGGCCGAGGGCGTCCTGAACACCACTTCCGCGGCGGTGGAGAAATTTCCCGTTTCCGCAATCGCGACGAAGGTTCTCAATATGTCGTTATCCAGCAACGGCAGCGGTTGGCGGAAAGTCACGGTCATGGCACGCACCTTCAAATATTTTGATTTATAGATGGATATCATTTCGTTTGATTGAATGTCAACAAGCGCGCACCATCCGGATATCGAATGACAGGGCGGAAAAAAGTTCTGCTGTGATGACGCGCCGAACTGCCCTTATGGGATCCAGGCGCAGCCGGCAGGCGATCCGTCAGTCATTCCGATAATTGATGAATGATATGAAATTCATTCTCTTGTTTGATGAAACATCCAGGCGCATATCGACGGCGCAAATCAATCGTGGTTCAGGAAAGGATCAAGGACATGACCATGATACACTATCTCCCGGCGGCGAACCGCTCTCCGCATCGTCCCTCTTCCGGTGGCTGGCTTCATCGCCTGTCAGGCCACGTTTCTGCTCTCTACAGATCATGGCGTCGTGCACGGATGTTGCGTGCACTTGAGGCATTGCCGCCTGAAACATTGAAGGATATCGGATGGCCGACCACAGACAATTATCGCACAAGTGCCATTCGCAAATGATCTCTGACCGGTGGCTCGCAGCTATTTTGAGACTTGCGAGCCATCTCTTCCCGTGCCAATACGCTCCGGCAACGGCGTAAAAAAGCCTGCCTGTTTTACATGCGACACGACGCCTTTTTAAAAGGCTTGTCGCAAATTTTGCATATTTCAAAAGCGATTTTTTGACAGGCCCGATTCCACGGCGTATTTTTCGTTAAAGATGTCGGAAACAGGACATCCAGAAGACCGATTCCAAGGGAGGAATTGCGTATTCGCAACGGAGCACGGGCAAATGAGCAAAAACTCCCAGAAGAAACGCTCAATCGTCTTTTTTCTCATTCCGCAATTTACCATGCTGCCGTTCGCCGCAGCGGTTGAAACGCTTCGCATCGCCAACCGAATGTTGGGCTATCAGGCCTATGAATGGCGCATCGCTTCGCTCGATGGCCAGAAGGTCATGTCTTCAAGCGGCATCTGTCTCGAGGTCGACACCTGTCTCGCCGATGAGCGGCGGTATGTGAGTGGCGAGAACCGCGCAGAAATGGCCATCATCTGTTCGGGCATCGATGTGGATCAGCACATCAACAAGTCCGTCAATGCCTGGCTGCGCGAAGCCTATAATCGCGGCATCGCCATCGGCAGCCTCTGTACCGCCGCCCATATCCTTGCACAGGCAGGCCTGCTGAACGGCAAGCGCTGCGCGATCCACTGGGAAAACCTGCCGGGTTTTTCCGAAGCCTTTCCGCAGGTGGAAGTTTATGCCGATCTCTTCGAAGTCGACAGCAACATCTACACCTGCGCCGGCGGCACGGCCTCGCTTGATATGATGCTGAGCCTGATCGGTCAGGATTTCGGCGAAAATCTCGTCAACCGCGTCTGCGAACAGCAATTGACCGACCGGGTGCGCAGCCCCAATGACCGCCAGCGTCTGCCGCTGCGCGCCCGCCTCGGCGTGCAGAACAGCAAGGTCCTGTCGATTATCGAATTGATGGAAGGCAATCTCGCCGAGCCGCTGTCGCTGCTTGACATAGCCGATGCCGCCGATCTGTCGCGCCGGCAGGTGGAGCGCCTGTTCCGTCAGGAAATGGGCCGCTCGCCCGCCCGTTATTATCTCGAAATCCGCCTCGACCGCGCCCGCCACCTGCTCGTGCAATCGGCCATGCCGGTTGTCGAAGTCGCCGTCGCCTGCGGTTTCGTCTCCGCCTCGCATTTCTCCAAGTGTTATCGCGAAATCTACAATCGCACACCGCAGCAGGAGCGCGCCGAACGCAAGCTGCTGATCAGTGCCTCGCGAATGGCAATGGCAAGCCAGGGTGGCAAAGCCGCCCATTGAACGCGGGCTGAATGCCGCAAACGCGACGGAGCTTGTTTCAGGATAAAAAACCTCTCCTCCGTCATGCCGGACTTGATCCGGCATCCAGTCACGGCGCGTCTGCGCCGTGAGAAGAGTCTTTCGCGATCAAGGACTTGATCGCGCTGGACCCCGGATCAAGTCCGGGGTGACGGAGTGGGGATGATGGAACTTTGCTAAACCACCGAATCTGTCAGCGGCTAGCAAACACAATCAGACAAATTCACCCAAACGGCCGAACCGCATGGGCAAGGTCCTCCGCCGTCATGCCGTCGCCTGCCCGGTGGCCGGCCTCGCCATGCAGCCAGACCCCGGCCGCAGCCGCTTCGAAGGCGGGAGCTCCCTGCGCCAGCAGCGCGCCGATGATACCGGCCAGCACATCCCCTGATCCGGCCGTCGCAAGGCTCGCGGGAGCATTGGTGTTGACCAGCGCCCGCCCATCCGGCGCGGCAATCACCGTGTCCGCGCCTTTGTAAACCAGCACCGCACCGCTGCGCGCCGAAGCAACCTGCGCCTTCTCGATCTTGCTCAATCCGGCATCTGCGGCGAGATCGGGAAACAGCCGCGCAAACTCGCCCTCATGCGGCGTCAGCACGAATTTGCCCGTACCGGATGTAACCTGCTCGAACAGGGTCTCCGGACAATCCCTGAAAGCGGTGATCGCATCGGCATCCAGCACGACCGCCATATCCCCAAGCAGGGACACGAACTGCCGCGCCTTTTCTAAATCGCCGAAACCCGGGCCAAGAACGAAAGTACCGTGACGCCGGTCATCCAGCCAAAGCCGTAAATCATCGGCATCGTCCAAAGGCGAGTTCATAACCGCCGTCAGCGACATCGATAACACGTCCAGCGCTGCACGCGGGGCAGCGACGGTCACGATCCCCGCCCCCGCCTTCAACGCCGCAAGCGCCGCCATGCGGCTTGCGCCGGTCGCATGCGCCGGTCCGGCAAAGACAGTCAAATGCCCGCGGCGGAATTTATGGGTTTCCATATCGGCGCGCGGCAAGGCATGCCGCCAGACAAGCGGATCGTTTTCCGAAATTGAACCCGCATGGACAGCGAGGATGCGGCCGGGAATGCCGATATCGAAGACTTCAAGCACCCCGCACAGCTCGCGCCCCGGCATCAGCAGATGACCGGGTTTGCGCGCCATGAAAGTCACAGTTCGATCTGCCCTGAAGGATGCACCGAGAGGCACGCCGCGCCGACCGCAGAGGCCCGAGGGCAGATCAACGGCAAGCACAGGCACGCCCGCCTTTGCCACCGCCGCGATCACATCGGCAAGTTCGCCTGGAATATCACGCGACAGGCCAGCCCCGAAAACCGCATCGATCACCATGTCGCCGCCAACAGGCACATAATCGCCAAGCGGCAGTGGCGTCACCCCGCTCCGCTCGAATGCCGTTCGCGCATCGCCCCTGAGCGCCGCCGTATCGCCAAGATGATAAATCGCAACGGCCGCGCCACTCCGCAAAAGCACCCGCGCCGCCACATAACCATCTCCGCCATTATTGCCGCCACCACAAAGCACGACGAAACGCAGCGCCTGTGGATAATGGCGCAGGGCCGAGGCGGCAACCGCCTGCCCCGCCCGCTCCATCAGGTCATATAGTGGAATGCCGGACTGCCCGGCCGCCGCATCGATGCGGGCCATCACAACCGGGTCGATCAGGAAGAGCTGCGAAAGGGATGTCATGGACCGATCATCCCTTCAAAACGCCGGAAAGGCAATCGATACAAAAATAAGCAGATCGCGCTGACCGAATAATAGTCAAATGCATAAAATATAAACAGACCAGCAAAACACGCGTACTGAAACTCAAAATATAAGAGATCGCTAAAATAATACAAATCAACAGAAATGCAGATGGATTTTTCGGATTTTCGAGAGAAATTCGCCGGAAAACCGCCAAAAGCGAATGCATTTTGTGCCGGAAAGCCGAGCGGGCGAAGTTTTTTCTTCAAGCCCGCTTCCGATCTGGCACAATACGTGCATTCTTGTGGCAGAGCGGGAGTTACCTGCTTTAACGGGAGAAGCGGAGAGATATTTTCTCATGAAAAAGATCGAAGCGATCATTAAGCCTTTCAAGCTCGATGAAGTGAAGGAAGCCCTTCAGGAAGTCGGACTTCAGGGAATCACGGTCACGGAAGCAAAAGGCTTTGGTCGTCAGAAGGGCCACACGGAACTTTACCGCGGTGCGGAGTACGTCGTGGACTTTCTGCCGAAAGTGAAAGTCGAAGTCGTATTGGCGGACGAGAATGCGGAAGCCGTCATCGAGGCGATCCGCAATGCGGCCCAGACCGGACGTATCGGCGACGGAAAGATTTTCGTTTCCAATATCGAGGAAGTCATCCGCATCCGTACCGGTGAAACAGGCGTGGACGCCATATAATCAAGAAGGTCCCGGGCCGGGGAGGCTTGGGTTTTCACCTCGTCATCATCACACTCAAGGAAAACGTTTAAATGACGACCGCAAACGATATCTTGAAGCAGATCAAGGATAACGACATCAAGTTCGTGGACCTGCGCTTTACCGACCCCAAGGGCAAGCTGCAGCACGTCACCATGGATGTGGTGTGCGTAGACGAAGACATGTTCGCCGATGGCGTCATGTTCGACGGCTCCTCGATCGCCGGCTGGAAGGCCATCAACGAGTCCGACATGGTGCTGATGCCCGATCCGGCCACCGCCCACATCGACCCGTTCTTTGCCCAGTCCACCCTGGTCGTCCTTTGCGACATTCTCGACCCGGTCTCGGGCGAAGCCTATAACCGCGACCCGCGCGGCACCGCCAAGAAGGCCGAAGCCTACCTCAAGGCATCCGGCATCGGCGACACCGTTTTCGTCGGTCCCGAGCCTGAATTCTTCGTCTTCGACGATGTGAAGTACAAGGCAGACCCCTACAATACCGGTTTCAAGCTGGATTCGTCCGAACTGCCGTCCAACGACGACACGGATTACGAAACCGGCAACCTCGGCCATCGTCCGCGCGTCAAGGGCGGCTACTTCCCGGTTCCGCCGATCGACAGCCTGCAGGACATGCGCTCCGAAATGCTGACGGTTCTGGCCGAAATGGGCGTCGTTGTTGAAAAGCACCACCACGAAGTGGCTGCCGCACAGCACGAGCTGGGCGTGAAGTTCGACACGCTGGTCTCCAGCGCCGACAAGATGCAGATCTACAAGTACGTCGTGCACCAGGTCGCCAATGCCTATGGCAAGACGGCAACCTTCATGCCGAAACCGATCTTCGGCGATAACGGCTCGGGCATGCACGTGCACCAGTCGATCTGGAAGGGCGGAAAGCCGACCTTCGCTGGTGACGAATATGCCGGCCTGTCTGAAAACTGCCTCTTCTACATCGGCGGTATCATCAAGCACGCCAAGGCCATCAACGCCTTCACCAACCCCACCACCAACTCCTACAAGCGTCTGGTGCCGGGTTATGAAGCGCCGGTTCTGCTGGCCTATTCCGCCCGCAACCGTTCGGCCTCCTGCCGTATCCCCTTCGGCTCCAACCCGAAGGCAAAGCGCGTCGAAGTCCGCTTCCCGGATCCGACCCAGAACCCCTATCTCGGTTTTGCGGCCATGCTGATGGCCGGCCTTGACGGCATCAAGAACAAGATCCACCCCGGCAAGCCGATGGACAAGGACCTTTACGACCTTCCCGCCAAGGAACTGAAGAAGATCCCGACCGTCTGCGGTTCGCTGCGCGAAGCGCTGGAAAGCCTCGACAAGGATCGCAAGTTCCTGACCGCCGGCGGCGTATTCGACGACGACCAGATCGACTCGTTCATCGAGCTGAAGATGCAGGAAGTCATGCGTTTCGAAATGACCCCGCATCCGGTCGAATTCGACATGTACTACTCGGCCTAAGTCGTAATCCGGACGCTCTGCAAGGTGTCCACTCCAGTCTGGCGGCCTCTCCGGAGGCCGCCGTTTTCTTTTGAAGCCCAGCCATATCGCGAGCGATGTCGAACAAGCCAGCCTCTCAGCAAACCCGCCTTACGGACTGGCTCATCTTTCTGGCTGTGCCGTTCTTTTTCTCCAGCAACGTCATTTTCGGCCGTGGCGTCGTCGGCGAGGTCTCACCCTTCATCGCCGCCTTCATCCGCTGGATCGGATCGACCCTCATCATCGCGCCCTTCATGATTGCCGACTGGCGCAACTGCCTGGCGTTCCTGCGCCACAAAACGCTGCTGTGGCTCGTTCTCGGCATTCTCGGCATGGGCATCTGCGGCGGCGTGGTCTATTGGGGTCTGACCATGACGACGGCTGCCAACGGCACGCTGATCTACACGACATCGTCACTGTTCATCATCCTCTTCCAGCGCATCTTTCAGGGCCGGCGCATCAGAAAGCTCGAAGTGGCAGGCATGATCATCGCCTTTGCCGGCGTGGCGGCCATCGTGCTCAAGGGTGATATGTCCGCTCTCTGGCACATGAATTTCAACATCGGCGATTTCGCGATCCTCACGGCAGCCATCGCCTTTGCGATCTATTCGCTGCTGCTGCGCGATCCGGAAGCCCGGCAGATGGCCTCCTTCAGCCTCTTCGGCCTGATTGCGCTGTCCGGCGCGCTGGTACTGCTGCCGCCGGCGGCCCTCGAACTGGCCCAGGGCGGAATGCTGCCGGCGACACCGATGGCCTGGGCGAAGATCGGCGGCATCATTCTTTTCGCCTCGCTGCTCGCCTTTTATTGTTTCACCCATACGGTGCGCGTTTTCGGCCCGGCCACGGCCGGTATCACGCTTTATATGATGCCGCCGGTCTCGATCCTCATGGCAACGTTTTTCTTTGGGGAGAGCTTCGAGACCTATCACGCCATCGGCATCGTGCTGGTCACCGGCGGCGTGGTCATCGCCACCGCGCCAATCGGCCGAAGGACCTGAGCGGCGGGACGGCAATACGGGCGGGATACCCCTAGCCCTTGATATTTCGCATTCCGCCCCCAACTATTAGTGGGAAAGGAAGTTCATGCCATGAAACAAAGAGACGCAAAATTCACGCTTGGCGAGATCGTCCGCCACAAGGTGTTTCCGTTCCGCGGCGTGGTCATCGACGTGGACCCGGAATATGCCAATACCGAGGAATGGTGGAACGCCATTCCCGCCGATATCAGGCCGGATCGCGACCAGCCCTTCTATCATCTTCTGGCCGAAAACGAGGAGACGGAATATGTCGCCTATGTTTCCGAGCAGAACCTCGTCCACGACGAAAACGAGACGCCGCTTAGAAATCCCAATATCGGCCGCATCTTTGACAAGGCGCCGAACGGTGAATGGCGTCCGAAGATGTCGACGGCGCATTGACGCAAGCCTGAAATACCCACCCCTCCCAGGGCATAAAAAAACCGGTCTGTCGCCAGACCGGTTTTGTCATTCTTGACGCTGGTGAAGCGATCAGGGCTTCGGCGCGGTCTTGGCGGCGTCCTGAGCGGCTTCCAGCTTCTTGCGAGCCTCTTCGGCCTTCTTCTGCATGCCTTCCTGCAGGCTGCGCTGGCTTTCGGCCAGCTGCGACTGGGTAATGGCAGCACCGTCGTAAGCGCCGGTGAAACCGGAGAGTGCGATCTTGATCGGGTTCGGCGCGCGGCGGAAGTTGATGGAGGTGAAGACCACCTCGCTACCCTTCTTCAGGGAAGCGATCATAGCATCCGTCAGCGGCACTTCAGCCGTGCACTTGTCGGGAAGGCAAACGGCGTAATCGAGCTTCTGGCCCTTGCCGCCATCGATCTGCATCATCACGCCCGGAGGAACGAGACGCGCGGTCGGAACGGAAACCTGCAGCAGCTTGCGGTTGACCTTGCCTTCAACGGTGATGAGGCCGACAGCGGTGATCATCTGGCCGTTCTGGGCAAGAACCACGTTCTGCACGACGCAGACATCGTTGTCTTCCTGCTTGGAGCAGGTCTTGAACCAGCCGAGCGGCGGAGCGCCGGCGCCCTGAGCGGCGGGAGCAGCATCCTGTGCCTGCGAGATGGCCGGAGCGGACACTGCGCCGAGAGAAAGGACCAGAGCGGACAGAGCCGTCCGGGTGAATGTGTTTGCCTTTTGCATCATAAGAGTTCCGTCTCCTGAATGTCTGCCAGAACAGAACCGCTAAGATCCTGTTCGCCGATGGCGGTATCCTTCTGCCCGTTCAACTGTCGTTTAAATGAGGCAAATGCGTGACCCGTCTCTTCCGGCCACCCTGTTACATGCCGATCGCGGCGATATCCAGCACTTCTTTAACTTTTTCTTGAGCTGGGCCAAGATTTCCCACCCTCGCATGGGTCCCGCCAAGGGCCTGTGCTACATATTTGCCAGAATCATAACGAAAAAGCCAAATCATGACGATAAACCGATCATCATGACAAATCGGACGGACAGTTGAGACAGGATAATAACATGCGCAACCTTGCGGCCCTCATCCCCGCATTGTTTCTTTTGGGCTCATCCCTGCTTCCCGCCGGGAGCGCCCAGGCGCAGCCGCTTCACGGCATTTCCATGCACGGCACACCGGCGCTGCCGGCTGATTTCCGGCACTTCCCTTACGTCAATCCGGACGTGAAAAAAGGCGGCCGCATCTCCTATGGCGTCGTTGGCACCTTTGACAGCCTCAATCCCTTCGTTCTCAAGGGAATGCGTACCACCGCGCGCGGCGTCTGGGACCCGGAATTCGGCAACCTGCTCTACGAACCGCTGATGCAGCGTTCCACCGACGAACCCTTCAGTCTCTACGGCCTGCTGGCTGAAACGGCAGAGTGGGACGAGGAGCGCAGCTTCATCCAGTTCAACATTAATCCGAAGGCGAAATGGTCGGATGGCGAGCCGGTAACGCCTGACGACGTGATCTTCACATTCAATCTCCTGAAGGAGAAAGGCCGCCCGCCCTTCAACAGCCGTCTGGACGGCGTGGCGAAGCTGGAAAAAATCGGCGATCATGGCGTGCGTTTCACCTTCAATGAGAAGGCAAACCGCGAAACGCCGCTTATTCTCGCCTCCTCCACCCCCATTTTGCCGAAACATGCGATCGATCCGGAAAAATTCGAACAGGCGGGTCTCGGTCCGGTCGTCGGCTCGGGTCCATACCGAATCAAGACCCTGCGGCCGGGAGAACGAATCACCTGGGAGCGGAACCCGGACTATTGGGGCAAGGATATTCCGAGCAAGGTTGGCTTTGAGAATTACGACGAGATAACCGTCACCTATTTCCTTCAGGTCACCACCATGTTCGAGGCCTTCAAGAAGGGCGATATCGACATTTACCCGGAAGGCGACGCCATCAACGGCACCTCCGATACCTCGCATTGGGGGCAGGCTTACAATTTCCCGGCCGTGCATCGTGGCGATATCGTCAAGGATGTGTTCCAGCCGCAGCTGCCTTCCGGCATGTTCGGCCTGGTGTTCAACACCCGCCGCGCCGTCTTCGCCGACGAGAAGGTGCGCGAGGGCCTGTCCTATGTCCTCGATTTCGAGTGGATGAACAGGAATATTCTCGGCGGTGCCTTCAAGCGCACGCAGAGCTACTGGCAGAACTCGCCGCTCGGCGCGTTCGGCAATGCCGCCGATGCGCGCGAGCTGGCACTGCTTGGCGACGCGGCGAAAACCATGCCGACGGAACTGCTGGCGGGAACCTATGCCATGCCCACCACCGACGGCACCGGTGCGGACCGCAAGGTGCTGAAACTGGCCGTCGATAAGCTGAAAGAGGCCGGATACAGCATCAGGAACGGCAGGATGTCCGATGCCAATGGCCGTCAACTCGCCTTCGAGATCATGACGCAGAACCCGGCGCAGGAGCGCATAGCGCTTGCCTATCAGCGCTCCCTCAACCTTATCGGCGTCGCCATGGGCATCCGCTCGGTTGATGACGGTCAATATCAGGCCCGTTCGAACAGTTTTGATTATGACATGATCATCCGCTCCCTGCCCTCCTCGCTTTCGCCGGGGGCGGAGCAGCTTAACCGCTGGAGTTCGCTGTCACGCGACGCGCAGGGCAGCTTCAACTATGCGGGGGCCGCCAGTCCCGATATAGACCGGATGATCGAGGCCCTGCTGCAGGCCCGTTCGACGGAAGATTTCCAGGCAGCCGTGCGCGGTTACGACCGTCTGCTGGTTGCCGGTCACTACGTCATTCCGCTCTATTACATCGGTGCGCAATGGATCGCCCGCTGGAAATATATCGACCGCCCGGATATCACCCCGATATCAGGCAATCAGAAACAGACCTGGTGGGATGCGCGGGCGCAATAACCGGTCCAGACAAGGGAAGATGAAACCATGGAACGCATCGTTATCGACGTCGTATCGGATATGGTCTGCCCCTGGTGTTATCTTGGCAAGGCAAGGCTCGACCTTGCCATTGCCGAGGTGCAGGACGAGATCAGCGTCGACGTGAACTGGCGTCCTTATCGCCTCAATCCGGATTATCCGCCTGAGGGCGTCGACCAGAAGGCCGCCCTTGAGGAAAAGCTCGGCAAGGAGCGTCTGGAGCAGGCGCATGTCACGCTGGTGCAGCTCGGCAAGGAAGTCGGCATCCACTATGATTTCGATGCGATCAAGATCGGCCCGAACACGCTCGATGCGCACCGCCTGTCGCTCTGGGCCCATTCCGAAGGCCGTGACGTTCAGGAAAAGATCGTCACCGGTCTGTTCAAGGCGAATTTCGAGGAAGGCCGCAACATCGGCGATCACGCCGTGCTGACCGATATCGCCGAAAAGGCGGGCATGGACGCCAAGGTGGTGGCGCGGCTTCTGGCATCCGATGCGGACAAGGATACGGTTGTCGCCGAAATTGATGCGGCGCAGCAAATGGGCGTCGCCGGCGTGCCGTTTTTCATCCTCGACCAGAAATACGCCATCAGCGGTGCGCAAACGCCTGATGTCCTGATTGCTGCACTGCGGGATATTGCAAAAATCAAGGCAGACGAGCATAAGTCGATGAACTGACGGTCGAACCACCGGCAGCTTACCCTAACCGATAAACTGTTGGTGTTTTCCCGTGTCCGACCAGACCCTGAAAGGCATTCTGCTTGCCTTTGCCGCCTTCGCTGCCTACGCATGGAGCGATGCGAGCGTTAAACTCATAGAAGGCCAGATTTCGCCGATCGAATCGGCCTTCTTCGGCGCCCTGTTCGGCTTTGCTGCCCTGCCCTTCATCCGCAAACACAACGACCGCTGGGTGGATATCGTCAGAACGACGAACCGCCCCTTGTGGATCATCCGCTTTTTTGCCGCCGGCACCGGCGCAGTCGGCAGCGTGACCGCCTTCACCCATCTTTCCATGGCGGAAGCCTTTGCGTTGATCTTCCTGCTCCCTTCCTTCGTCACCATCATGTCGGTGGTATTCCTGAAGGAACAGGTGGGCATAAAGCGCTGGTCGGCCGTCATCATCGGTTTCCTCGGTGTACTGGTCATCCTGCGGCCGGGCTTCCGCGAACTCGGCATCGGCCATCTCGGCGCCATCATCGGCGGCTTCAGCGGTGCACTCAGCATCGTCATCTTCCGCGCCATGGGACCGTCGGAAAAGAATGTCTCGCTTTATGGTGCCGGTGTGCTCGGCTGTCTCACCATAAGCGGCATCGCCATGGTGCCGACTTTTGTCATGCCAGCCGGCGAGCAATGGCTGCTGCTGGCGGGATATGGCCTGCTCGGCGCTCTTGGCAACGTACTGGTCATGTATGCCGCCCAATATGCGCCCGCCGCCATGATCGGCCCGACGCAATATAGCCAGATGCTCTGGGCCATCCTGTTCGGTTACCTGATTTTCGGCGACCGTATCGACGGATGGATGCTGGTCGGCATCGCCCTCATCGTCGGCTCCGGCCTATTGACGCTGATCCGCGAGAAGCAGAGAAAGGTGCCGCTGCCCGCTTCGATCGCTGCCACCGACCAGAACGTTGCCGTCGGCATCACGCCGGAAAATCCCTCATAAGTTCGCCCCTCATAGGTTTGAAAAACGAGACCTGGCGGCTTGCACCATAAATATGGCGTGTTCCGCCACTGCGATGGCACGATGCGCGACCTATGTTGGCACTCTCCAAGAGCAAGAGGTGCCGACATGAACATACGAACCCAACCGACCGCCCTCGTTACCGGCGCGTCATCCGGCATGGGCAAAAGCATCGCCAAACGCCTGATCGCCGATGGCTATCTCGTCTATGTCGCCGCGCGCAGCATCGACAGGATGGCGGACCTGGAAAAGCTTGGCGCGATTGCGCTGCGCATGGACATCTCAAGCGACGAGGACATCGTCGCCGCTGTCGCCGCGATTACCGCACGATCCGGTGGCGTCGACGTGCTGGTGAACAACGCCGGCTACGGGCTTTACGGCCCGGTCGAGGAGATTCCGCTCGACGAGGCGCGCTACCAGTTCGAGGTCAACGTCTTCGGCACCGCCCGTCTGACACAGCTCCTTATGCCGGCCATGCGCGCAAGCGGCAAAGGCACGATCGTCAACATCACCTCGATGGGCGGCAAGATCTACACCGTTCTGGGTGCCTGGTATCACGCGACCAAACACGCACTGGAAGGCTGGTCGGACAGTCTGCGGCTGGAAGCCGAGCCATTCGGCATCCGCGTCGTGGTGATCGAACCGGGCCTGATCGAGACCGGTTTCGGTGCGGCCGCAGCGCAGGGTCTCCTCGAACGCTCGGCAAACGGCCCTTATGCGAACATGGCGCAGAGCGTTGCGGCTTCCATGGACCGAAGCTACGGTAAGGGTATGGGCACCGATCCCGAGGTCATTGCCGACGTGGTGAGCAAGGCGGTCAGGTCCGCCCGCCCGAAGACACGTTATGCGGCCGGCAAATACGCCCGGCTGATGATCGGCGTGCGCAAATGGTTCGGAGACCGGGCCTTCGACAGGCTGATCAGAAGCCAGATGTAGAAAGAAGGCCGGAGGTCGGATCATGAGCAGGGATTTGAGCGACAGGTGCAGGCTGCCCCAGGCTTTCTGGCGGGCGGCGGAGCGTATGGGGCTGCCCGCTCCGGCCCTGCTGCGGCAGGCGAAGCTTCCCGCAACGCTGCACATCGCCCCGGATGCATGGTTGACCACGGCGCAATATTTCGACCTGTGGCGGGCGGTCGAGGCCCTGTCGCAGGATTCGGCCATCGGCCTGCGGATGACGGTCGAGACAGACACGGCGATGCATCCACCCGCCACCATGTCAGCCTTCTTCGCCCGCGACTATCGCGACGGGCTGCACCGGCTGGCCCGCTTCAAGCGACTGTGCACCCCGGAAGAGCTTTCGGTAACGGAAAGCGACGGCGAGGCCCGGATCGCCGTAAGATGGTTGCACACTGACGAGGCCGAGCCGGATGCTGCGGCCGACATCACTTTCGCCGCCCTTCTCGAACTGGGGCGGCGGGGCACCGGCAGACACGTCACCCCGGTTCGGGTGGAGATGATTCGCCGTGGACCTGTTTCCGACGTCCATCGGAGTTATTTCAATGCACCCATCCGCACCGGCTGTTCGCAGAATGCCATGGTGCTGAAACGCGACGATCTCGATCTTCCCTTTGCCGGGCATAATCCAGAACTGCTGGCTATACTGGAGCCCGCACTTGCGGCCTCCCTTGGCGAGATCGAGGCGCAATCCTCGCTGCCGGAGCAGGTCAAGATTCTGATCAAACGCCGCATCGCAAGCGGCAAGCCGGAGATTTCCGAGGTGGCGCGTGAACTTGGCATGAGCGAAAGAACCCTGCAGCGTCGTATCACCGAACAGGGATCGAACTATCGAGCGCTCATTGAGCAGGCGCGGCAGGAACTCGGTCGCGACCTGCTTTCAGACAAACGCAATGGAATTGAAGAGATAGCCTTCCTACTCGGTTTTCAGGACACCGGCTCGTTCTATCGGGCATTTCGAACGTGGGAAGGCGTGACGCCAGCCCAGTGGCGAGGGAGACACTGACATTGAACAGAGCGTCGTCAGCTACCGGCCAAAGGCCGGAAGCTGCCTCTCGCTTTCCGCGTCGCGCGGCTCATTGCGCCTGCCGGATTTCACGACCTAGTCGCAAACCCTGGCCCGATACATATCGCCCCAGCCATTCTGTCGCCAGACGACGTGGCAGCGCGGATAGGCGGGCTGATAGATCACCGGCGGGCCATAAACCGGCGGGCCGTAAAATGGCTCTCCATAATACGGGCCGCCATAGGAATGCCGCGCCCCGGCGACGATGGCGCCACCGATAATCGCTCCGGCGATACCTGCGGCAATGCCGCCGCCATGCCCGTGTCCAAAGTGGTTGCGTGCTTCCGCCTGGTTGGTGGTGGCAATTGTGGTGCCCGCAATTGTCAAAGCAACCAGACCTGCGGAGGCGAACCTGTTCATCCTGGTCCACATTGTCTTGCTCCTTCGTCTTCCCACTCACGCATCATATTGAGCGCAATGCAGGAGATGAAAACAAGACTACGCCCGCCGAAGCTACCGGCGCATGTCCGTTTCATTACATCCCGGTAATGTTTGCGGAGCCTCCGGGGCTGGGAGGTTCATAAAGCAGATGGATGTCGGAGGTTTCGATGTTGGTTTGTCTGGATGTGCTTTAGGTGTTGGTTTTCGGGAGCTTGTTCATTGACGGCGGGCGACGCGCGTGGGGCTTACCCCCTCTGCCCTGCCGGGCATCTTCCCCACAAGGAGGGAGATCGGCAAGCGGCACTACCACAGCTTCATTCGCCAACGTTGAGATGGGCGAGACCTTTGCCACAGATCGATCTCCCCCCTTGTGGGGGAGATGCCCGGCAGGGCAGAGGGGGGGGGTAAAGCGACACACGCCCTATGACCAATGCCCGCCCCGGAAAGCTCACATCTACGACCGCGCCAGCTCCGCCAGCTGCGTCATGATCATCGCCGCGCCCGCCAGACGCTTTTCCGGCGTCGGCAGATCGCGGGTCAGGAACAGGCTGTGGTCGGGCCGGATCTTTGCCATGGAGCCCTGCTTGCCAATATAGGACACGAGTGCCGCCGGGTTCGGGAATTCCTTGTGGCGGAATTGCAGCACCACGCCCTTCGGCCCGGCATCCACCTTCTCGACATTGGCAACACGGCAGAGCGACTTGATGTAGACGATCTTGAGGAGATGCTGCACCTCTTTCGGCAACGGGCCGAAACGGTCGATCATTTCCGCACCGAAACCATCGATCTCGCTGATATCGGCAAGCTCGCCGAGACGGCGGTAAAGGCCCATGCGCAGATGCAGGTCGGGAACGTAATCTTCCGGGATCATCACGGAGGTGCCGACCGATATCTGCGGCGACCAGCCGCTGTCGCGTACCTCTTCGTCGCCCTTCACCTCGGCAACGGCCTCTTCCAGCATCTGCTGGTAAAGCTCGAAGCCGACTTCCTTGATATGGCCGGACTGTTCCTCACCGAGCAGATTGCCCGCGCCGCGAATATCGAGATCGTGGCTCGCCAGCTGGAAACCGGCGCCCAACGTATCCAGCGATTGCAGCACCTTCAGCCGCCGCTCCGCCATCGTCGTCAGCACCTTGTTGACCGGCAGGGTAAACAGCGCGAAGGCGCGCACCTTGGAGCGGCCGACACGGCCACGCAGCTGGTAAAGCTGTGCGAGACCGAACATATCGGCGCGGTGCACGATCAGCGTATTGGCGGTCGGCACGTCAAGACCGGATTCGACGATGGTGGTCGACAGCAGCACATCATATTTGCCGTCGTAAAAGGCGTTCATGATGTCTTCAAGTTCGCCCGCCGCCATCTGGCCATGCGCCACGGCCACCTTCAGTTCCGGCACATCCGATTGCAGGAAAGCATGGATATCGGCGAGATCGGCAAGCCGCGGGCAGACATAAAAGCTCTGGCCGCCGCGATAATGTTCGCGCATCAGCGTTTCGCGGATCACCAGCGGATCGAAGGGCGAAATGAAGGTGCGCACCGCCATGCGATCGACAGGCGGCGTGGTGATGAGCGACAGTTCGCGAACACCGGTCATGGCCAGCTGCAAGGTGCGCGGAATGGGCGTCGCAGAGAGCGTCAGCACATGCACGTCGCTCTTCAGCTCCTTCAGCCGCTCCTTGTGCTTCACGCCGAAATGCTGCTCTTCGTCGATGATGAGCAGGCCGAGATTGGCGAAGTTGATGCCCGCGCCAAGCAGCGCATGGGTGCCGACGACGATATCGGTCTTGCCATCGGCCACTTCCTTTTTCGTCAGCGTCAGTTCCTTGGACCCGACAAGCCGCGAGGCCTGCTGCACCCGGATCGGCAATCCACGAAACCGCTCGGAAAACGTGCGGAAATGCTGGCGGGAAAGCAGCGTGGTCGGCACCACCACCGCTACCTGTACACCGTTCATCGCGGCAAGGAAGGCGGCGCGCAGCGCCACTTCGGTCTTGCCGAAACCAACGTCACCGCAGATGAGGCGATCCATCGGCCGGCCAGCACCGAGATCCTCGCGCACCGCCTCGATGGCGTTCAGCTGGTCTTCGGTCTCGTCATAGGGGAAACGGGCGGCAAATTCGTCGTAAAGCCCGTCCGGCGCAACCAAGGCCGGCGCGTGGCGCACCAAGCGCGCTGCCGCAATGCGGATCAGCTCGTCGGCCATGTCGAGCAGGCGCTTCTTAAGCTTGGCCTTGCGCATCTGCCATGCGCCGCCGCCCAGCTTGTCGAGCGTCGCTTCCGCCGCATCGGAACCGTAACGGGAAAGAAGATCGATGTTTTCGACCGGCAGGAACAGCTTGGCATCGTCGGCGTAATGCAATTCCAGACACGCACGCGGCGCACCCGCCGCCTCGATGGTCTGCAAGCCGACGAAACGACCGATGCCGTGTTCGGCGTGAACAACCAGCGACCCCTCGTCCAGACCCGCCACTTCGGAGATGAAATCCGCGCCGCGCTTGCGGCGTTTCGAGCGCCGCACCATGCGGTCGCCGAGAATATCCTGCTCGCCGATGACCGCCAGCGTTCCGGTTTCAAACCCGGCTTCGAGGCTCAGAACCGTTGCGGCCGCCTCACCCTTGCCAAGCTTTTCCACCTCTTTCAGCGATGTCACCGGCTTGATGTTTTCAAGCCCATGCTCGTTCAGGACCTGCAGCAACCGGTCGAGCGAACCTTCCGACCAGCCGGTGATCAGCACCTTCCAGCCCTTGGCGCGGCGCTCGGCAATATGCTTTACCGCCAGATCGAAAACATTGACCCGCTCTTCGCTCTCGCCTTCGGTTGGCGGACGCGCCCACCGTGGCCCGACATGGGCATCGAGCGTTGCGACGGGGTGGCCTTCGCTATCGTGTTCATTGAAGGGCGTCAGCCGCACAGCATTGACGCCGGCGAGCATCGCATCGAAGCTCTTGCCGTCGAGATAAAGTTGGCCCGGCGATACCGGCTTGTAGGGCGCGCCCTGCGTCGAACCCTTGGTTTCGCCGGAAGCCCGGCGCGCCTCGTAATAATCAAGCACCAGCTTGGAGCGCTCTTTTGCGGCTTCCCTTGCTGTGTGATCGGTGACGATGCGAAAACCTTCGAGGTAGTCGAAAGCGGTTTCCAGCTTCTCGTAAAACAGCGGCAGCCAATGCTCCATGCCGGCATATCGGCGGCCTTCGGAGACGGCCTGATAAAGCGCGTCGTCACGGGTCGCAGCGCCAAACAGCGACAGGTAGTTCTTGCGGAACCGGCCGATCGTATCCGGCGTCAGCGTCACTTCGCTCATCGGGTTCAAGTCGAGCGAACGCGCCTGGGCAATGGTGCGCTGGCTGGCCGGATCGAAGGTGCGGATGCTCTCCAGCGTATCGCCGAAGAAATCGAGCCGCACCGGCTCTTCCGTACCGGGAACGAAAACATCGAGAATGCCGCCGCGCACGGCGAATTCGCCCACTTCACGCACCGTCGCCACCCGGTCGAAACCGTTGCGTTCCAGCCGCGCGGCAATCTCTTCCATGCGTATCTGGTTGCCGGGCTTCGCCGAGAAGCCGAGGCTGCCGATAATATCCCGCGGCGCCATCTTCTGCAGCATGGCGTTGACGGTGACCAGCACGATGGCCGGATGCGGCTTTTTCGCGTGAGCAATCAGACCGGAGAGCGCCGCCAGCCGGCGCGCCGAAGTGTCGGCGCTCGGTGACACGCGGTCATAGGGCAAACAGTCCCAGGCCGGCAGCGTCATGACCGGAATATCAGGTGCGACGAAACCGAGAATCTGTTCGAGATCGGCGACCCGCTGGCCATCCGACATCACGTAAGCCACCGATGTGCCTGCCCGTGCCATGTCGGCAAGCAAAAGGGCTTCCATGCCGGAAGGCACATTTCCGATGGTCAGCGGCGTATCGGCCGACATCACCAGCTTTGCATCGAATCCGGCTATCATGTTTCAGGCCTTCAGGGTTTCGGCGGTGACGAGATCGAAATCGGGACGGTAGGAGGCGATCTTTTCAAACAACGGTGTGCGGAATTTTTCCGGCACCGGCTGCGCGCCTGTCACCATCTGGACGAGGTCGTTATCCTCTTCCGCCATGATGATCTCGAGTTCGTCGAGCTGATCATCCGAAAGCCCGGCAATATTGTCTTCCGCGAATTGCCCGAGCACCAGATCCATCTCGCGAATGCCCCGGTGCCAGCAGCGGTAAAGGATCCGCCGGCGTCTCGGATCAAGGTCGGCACTCGTGCGCACCAGTCCAGTCATCGCATTCACCTTTCGGTTGGCTATTCAACAGGATGTTGACTGCGACCTCCTATAGAACAGGAGGCGAACGCTTGGGAACCGGTTTTTATCGAAATAATGCCACGGCAGTGAAAATCTGCCGGTGATAACCCGCCTTTGTCAGCCCCCAAGTCTTGCATAACGCGTCCCCTTCCCCGATTTTGCTGACCCATGCGCCCGGCCATTCTCGATCCGCTGTTTGCCTCCGTCTCCACCCTTGCCGGTGTGGGGCCGAAGCTTGCCGATCTTCTGGCCAAGCTATTGAGCCGGGAAAGCGCCGACGACACCCGCGTCATCGATCTCCTTTTTCACGCGCCATCCAACGTCATCGACCGACGCAATCGCCCCGGCATTGCGCTGGCGGCCCCCGGCGCCATTGTCACCATTCAGGGACGCGTTGACCGCCATCAGCCGCCGCCCGCAGGCAACCGTTCTGCACCCTATCGCGTCTTCCTGCATGACGAGACCGGCGAACTGGCTCTGACCTTCTTCCGCGCCAAGGGTGACTGGCTGTCCAAGGCCCTGCCAGTGGACGAAGAGGTTCTCGTCAGCGGCAAGGTGGACTGGTTCAACGGCCGCGCCTCCATGGTGCATCCGGATTTCATGGTGAAGCTATCAGAGGCGGAAAACCTGCCTTTGGTGGAAGCCGTTTATCCCATGACCGCCGGGCTGTCTGCCAAGGTGCTGCGCAAGGCAATCGAAGGCGGGCTTTCAAAGCTGCCGGTCTTTCCCGAATGGATCGACGAGACACTGAAGACGAGGCAGGGCTTCGGCGATGTCGCCTCAAGCTTCCGCGAATTGCACGACCCGCGCGACAGCGCCGATATCGATCCGCAAGCTCCGGCGCGCAGGCGGCTGGCCTATGACGAATTCCTTGCCGGACAGCTGTCACTGGCACTGGTGCGCCAGCGGCTGCGCAAGGTGGCTGGCCAGCCGATCCGTGCCAAGGGTGATGTCGCCGCAAAAATCCTGTCGCAGCTGCCCTTCTCGCTGACCGCAAGCCAGAGCGCTGCGGTGAAGGATATCCTCACCGACATGGCCGGCGAAGACCGCATGTTGCGGCTGCTGCAGGGCGATGTCGGCGCGGGCAAGACATTGGTGGCCCTGATGGCCATGGCGACCGCCGTGGAGGCCGGCGGACAGGCGGTGCTGATGGCACCGACCGAAATCCTCGCCCGGCAGCACTATGCCACCATCTCCAAACTCGCCAATGCGGCAGGCATCACCGTCGAGGTTCTCACCGGACGCACCAAGGATAAGGAGCGCCGCGAGATCGAGGAGCGCGTGGCGTCAGGCGAAGCACAGATCGTCATCGGCACGCATGCGCTGTTTCAGGATAGCGTCGCTTACAAAAACCTCGTGCTCGCCGTAGTGGACGAACAACACCGTTTCGGCGTGCACCAACGCCTGCGCCTCACCGCCAAGGGCATCACGCCACACATGCTGGTCATGACCGCCACGCCCATTCCGCGCACGCTGGTTCTGGCCGCCTTTGGCGACATGGATGTTTCCAAGCTCACCGAAAAGCCCGCCGGTCGCAAACCCATCCAGACCGTGACAATCCCCACCGAACGCATCGGCGACATTGTCGAGCGGCTGCGCGCAGCGCTGAAGGACGGCAAAAAGGCCTACTGGATTTGCCCGCTGGTGGAAGAGACGGAAGAGTCCGACCTGATGTCTGCGGAGGAACGCCACGCGGTTTTGTCGCAGATGCTCGGCGCCAATATCGGCCTTATCCATGGCCGCATGAGCGGCCCGGAAAAAGACGCCGCCATGCTCGCCTTCAAGAGTGGTGAAACCCGGCTGCTGGTGGCAACGACGGTGGTGGAAGTCGGCGTCGACGTGCCGGATGCGACCATCATGGTCATCGAACATGCCGAACGTTTCGGCCTCGCCCAGCTGCACCAGCTGCGCGGCCGCGTCGGGCGCGGCGACGAGGCCTCCACCTGCATCCTGCTCTACAAGGGACCGCTCAGCGAAAACGGCCGCGCCCGGCTCTCCATCCTGCGCGATAGCGAAGACGGCTTCCTGATCGCGGAAGAGGACTTGAAGCTACGCGGTGAAGGCGAGCTGCTCGGCACCCGCCAGTCCGGCACGCCCGGTTTCCGCATCGCCAGCCTCGAGGCGCATGCCGACCTTCTGGAAATCGCCCGCAAGGACGCGGCCTATGTCATAGAGCGCGACCCCGAACTGACAGGTCCGCGCGGCGAAAGCCTGCGCACCCTGCTCTATCTGCACCGCCGCGACGAAGCGATCCGCTTCCTGCACGCCGGCTGAAAGTTTTGACCATCATGAACATGATCGACCCACGCCGCCCACCACCCGCCTTCCGCAAGGGCTACGCGCTCTGCTCGCCGCAAAATATCCTGCAGCCTGAGACCTTTGCAAAAAGCCCAAAAAAGGCGGTCGGCAAGGCCTTCAAGAAACCCGGCCGCAAGAAAGCGTGGAGCCAGGCGCTGGAAGAAGGCTGGAGCGTGCGGCTTGTCTATATGCGGCTTTTCGTTCCCGTATTTCACGCGACGACGACGGGCACGGAGGTGGAGGATCTGGATGACGAGGATTGATCAGCACTCTAGGAGCGTTGTTTAGTCAGAGCGACGAAGGCCATCGCTGCGATGTTTGGATGATCGTCAGAATTTCGATATCACCGCTGACACGATAGGCAATAATGTAGGAAATGTCAGATAGCACGGCTTCCCGCGTTCCCTTGATCCGCCCCACCCGTCCCATAGCAGGCTGATCAAGCAACATATCGACTGCCGAGACAAGGCGGGAAATCACACGGGCCGCAGCGGCTGGATTGTCCGCTTCGATATGCGCACCGATTTCATCGAGCCGTCGCAACGCCCGCAACGTCCATCGAATTTTTCGACCGCTCATGACGACCGCGTAGACCTGACGTATTTTCCGACGATGTTTGCCAGTTCTTCCGGCGTCCCGAACTCGCCGCGATCGGCCTCCGCCAATCCTGCCTCGATCTCGGCAAGCTGCCACTCTTCGCGGGCCACAAAGTCCTCAATCGCCCGCGCCGCCATGTAGGACCGCGAGCGATCGAGCTTTTCTGCCAGCTGATCAAGCTTGTCAGCAACCTCGTCCGGCAGGCGTACTGTAAACGCAGTCATGGGTGCAGCCTCTTTCGGTTCACTATGATTATTGGTGAACCACATTGGTTCGTCAACCGCGCGACATTTCACCCCTGAGTGACAATGGAGCAAGGGATCGGATAGGCGCGAATATCATCAAACCGGCGCAATCGCCTTCGGTGGCGTGAAATCCGGGGCCACCAGACCGCCGGATATCAGCAGTTTCGCCGCATCTTCCGGCGTCATGTCCAGCATCACGATCTTGTCCTTCGGCACGAACAGCAGGAAGCCCGCCGTCGGCACAGGGGTCGGCGGCAGGAAGACGGCGACCATCTCCTGGCCCATCTCGTTGAACCGGTGGGCAAGCTCGCCCTTCGCCTCGGAGGCAACGAAGACCATTGCCCAGGTGCCGGGGGATGGAAACTCGATCAGGCCGACCTTCTTGAAGGAATTCGCATGCTCCTTCAGAACGGATTCGAACAGCTGCTTGATGCTCTTGTAGATCGGCCGCACCAGCGGCATGCGGTTGAGAATGGATTCGCCGACGCCGACGATCCATTTGCCGATGAGGTTATTGCCGAGAAAACCGATGAGGGTGATACCCACGACGGCGATCAGCAGCCCGAAGCCGGGGATCGCCACATCGAAATATTGCTCGGGATCGTAACGGGCGGGGATATAGGGTTTCACCCAGCTATCCGCCCATTGCAGGAAGCTCCACACCAGCCACATGGTGATGGTGACGGGCGCGAGAATGAGAACGCCCGTGAGGAAGCTGTTGCGCAGACGGGCTGCGAAGGATATTTTTACTGGAATTTCAGTCATTTACCGTTCGGAATTAAGCGTTTTCGCCATCGAAACCCGGATGAAAACCGACAATGCCGGATGGAGTTCCGCCATGCAAGCGAAGAACTGTGAAATATTCGTCAGGAATCCCCGCCGCACTCAAGCCTTCGAGGTGGCGAAAACCGAAGCGTCCATAATAATCCGGATCACCCGCGACAACGCAGCCCGAGGCACTCAGCCGGTCCAGTGCAGCAAGCCCTTCTTGCACCAGCCGTGAACCGACGCCCTGCCCCTGCCTCTCCGGTGCCACGGAGAGCGGCGCAAGGCAGAACCAGCCGCTCTCACCGCTGCTCAGCGTGACCGGTGAAAAACCGACATGGCCGATAATGCCTTCGCTGTCTTCCGCCACCAGCGAAACCACCAGAGCACCGGCGGCGCGCAGCCGCGCAACGATCAGATGTTCGGTCCTGTCGCTGTAATCGACGTTACGGAAGGCATCTTCCGTAACGCGGGCAATTGCCCCTTCATCACCCTGCCGTTCCGGCCGGATGATCATTCCACGGTCACCGATTTCGCCAGATTGCGCGGCTGGTCGACATCCGTGCCCATAAAGACCGCGGTGTGGTAGGCGAGCAGCTGGATCGGCAGCGAGAAGACCATCGGTGCGATGAGTTCATCAACAGTCGGCAGGGTGATCGTCGCCATGGTGTCAAGCTTGGAGGCGGCAGCCCCCTTCTCGTCGGTGATGAAGATGATTCTGCCCCCGCGCGCGGCGACTTCCTGCATGTTCGACACGGTCTTTTCGAAGAAGCGGTCATGCGGCGCAATAACGATAACAGGCATGTTCTCGTCGATCAGCGCGATCGGCCCGTGCTTCAACTCGCCGGCGGCATAACCTTCGGCGTGGATATAGGAGATTTCCTTGAGCTTCAGCGCGCCTTCCAGCGCCAGCGGGAAGCTGGTGCCGCGCCCGAGATAAAGCACATCCTTGAAGCGCGACAGATCACGCGACAGCGCCTCGATCTGCGGCTGGATGCTGTTGAGAACCTTGCTCATGATGCGCGGCATCTCGGTCAGGTGGCGAACCAGTTCGGTTTCCTGCTGAGGTGTGATCGTGCCGCGCGCCTTGCCGGCGGCAACGGCCAGCGAAGCGAGCACGGCAAGCTGGCAGGTGAAGGCCTTGGTGGAAGCAACGCCGATTTCGGGACCGGCGAGGATCGGAAAGATCGCATCCGATTCACGGGCCATGGTCGATTCACGCGTATTGACGACGGCGCCGATCTTCAGCCCCTCCTGCTGGCAATAGCGCAGGGCCGCCAGCGTATCGGCGGTTTCGCCCGATTGCGAAATGAACAGCGCCGCCTGCGTGGGAACAAGCGGGATCTCGCGGTAACGGAATTCCGAGGCGACATCGATTTCCACCGGCAGGCGCGCATAACGCTCGAACCAGTATTTACCGATCAGACCCGACAGATAAGCCGTGCCGCAGGCGGAAATGGCAAGGCCGGAAAGCTTGGAAAAGTCGATGGCCTTGTCGGCATCCTTCACCGTCTTGGAGGCGAAATCCACGTAGTGGCTGAGCGCATGGGAAATGACTTCCGGCTGCTCGTAGATTTCCTTTTCCATGAAGTGGCGGTGGTTGCCCTTGTCGACCACATAGGCCGTCGCCTGAGAAATCTGCCGCTCGCGCTTCACAGGCTTGCCGGAAAAATCGATGATCTCAGCACCCTGTCGGGTCACGATGGCGCAATCGCCATCCACCAGATAGGTGATCTCGTTGGTGAAGGGCGACAGCGCGATGGCATCCGAACCGAGGAACATCTCACCACGGCCATAACCGACGGCAAGCGGCGGGCCGGAGCGCGCCGAAAGCAACGTGCCGGGATCATCCTGAAACATGACGACCAGCGCATAGGCGCCGGTAACGCGGTTCAGCATCTTCAGCATCGCTTCGCGATGGCCAAGCCCTTCGCGGGTATATTTCGCCAGAAGCTGCGCCACCACTTCAGTGTCCGTCTGGGTGGTGAAGGTCGCGCCCTCGGCGGTCAGTTCTTCGCGCAGTTCGGAGAAGTTTTCGATGATGCCATTATGAACAACGGCAACGCCTTCGACGAAATGCGGGTGGGCATTGGTCTCGTTCGGTACGCCATGCGTCGCCCAGCGGGTGTGGGCAATACCGACCACACCCGGCAACGGCTTTTCCGAAACCAGCTTTTCCAGGTTGAACAGCTTGCCTTCCGCCCGGCGGCGATCCATCGCGCCATTGTCGATGGTGGCGACACCAGCCGAATCGTAACCACGATATTCGAGACGCTTCAGCGCATCGACAAGCCGTTCAGCAACAGGCTGGGTTCCGACTATTCCGACAATTCCGCACATATATTTCTCCAGACGGCGATCTCTTCGCCGAAACTACTAACCGTTTCTCCGAAATCAGCAATTATCCCGCCGGTCACTTTCGGTATCGCTCGGTAACGTCTTTCAAGAGGCCTTTTTCTTGGCTTCTTTCAGCGCTTTCGCCCGCTCACGCACCACGGTTGCCCGGCCCGGCTTCACTTCCTGGCGCGCACGCCCGAAGGCCAGCGCATCATCGGGAACGTCATCGGTAATCACGCTGCCGGATGCGATGTAAGCGCCTTCTCCAATCGTCACGGGTGCAACCAGCGACGAGTTCGAGCCGACAAAACTGTTCGCGCCGATCCGCGTTTCAGCCTTGTTGTAACCGTCGTAATTGCAGGTGATGGTGCCCGCACCAATATTGCTGCCGGCACCGATGAAGGCATCACCGATATAGGTCAGATGGTTAACCTTGGCGCCCTCGCCGATTTCGGCCTTCTTGACCTCACAGAAATTGCCGACCTTGGAATTGGCATGCAGGTTGGCGCCTGGACGCAACCGCGCATAGGGACCGACGGTCGCACCTTCCGCAACATGAGCACCTTCCAGATGCGAGAACGCATGGATGACGGCACCCGGCTCGATCGTCACGCCGGGACCGAACACGACATTCGGCTCGATCAGGGCATCCTGGCCGATCTTCGTATCGAAGGAGAGGAAAACCGTCTCGGGCGCGATCATCGAAACGCCGTCCACCATCAGCTCATGGCGGCGGCGCTCCTGCCACAGCTTCTCGATAAAAGCCAGTTCGGCACGGTTGTTGCAGCCAACCAGCTCGGTTTCCGGCGCATCGATGGCCACGGCGCGACGGCCGAGCGAACGGGCAATTTCAACGATGTCGGTGAGATAATATTCGCCTTTAACGTTGCTGTTGCCGATCCGGTCGAGCAGATCAAGGGCATTACGCCCGTTGATCGCCATCAGGCCGCTATTGCACCAGGTTACCTTGCGTTCTTCGTCGGTTGCGTCCTTTTCCTCGCGGATCGCCACCAGCTCGCCATTCTCAACCAGCAACCGGCCATAACCTGTCGGACGCTCGGTGTGGAAGCCGATTACGGCCACATCGGCACCGGCGGCAATCGCCTCGCGCGCCCGATCGAGCGTCGCCGACGTGATGAGCGGTACGTCGCCATAAGCGACGATCAGGTCATCGAAACCGCGCTCGATGGCTGCGCGTGCGGCAAGAACCGCATGGCCGGTGCCTTTGCGCTCCGTCTGCACGAAAGCCTCGACCTCAAGACCCCTGAGGCTGGCAGCCGCGGCAACATTGTCAGCATCGCGCCCGACCACCAGCGCCACGGCACCAACGCCCGATCCAGCCACAGCCTCCACCACATGCGCAATCATCGGCCGCCCGGCAACCGTGTGCAGCACCTTGGATTTCGACGACTTCATGCGCGTGCTGTCGCCCGCAGCGAGAATAACGGCTAGAGAGCTGCGCTCCATAAGACCTCCAACACCCCGTTACCGGCCGCAGGGCAGCCGGGACAGTGGCATGTGTTTGACTTAACGCCAGCCGGTTGAACAGACAGGCGCATCGGTAATTACGTTCCGGCATTGCTATAACGGCGGCCCACTTAAGAAACCATGCAAATCCACACCAAAATTTCCGCACCGATTTTCATCAAACGTGATCAGCGGCGGGAAGAAGTGATTTATTCAGCGCGGGTGACGGGCGGTGAATTGCAGGACCTGCTGACGACCATTTTCAATCAGCCTGCCCATTTCGCGGCGCGCCGCGGCCTCATCACGCAGACGAAACGCCTCGACAAGCCTCAAGTGAGAGGCGGACACATCGGAAATCTCGTTGGGATCGGCTTCCGGATTGCTCATCCGGAAAATGCCCGCCAGCGCCGCCTTGATCAGCGAACCGACGGTGCGCATGAACGGATTGCCGGACATTTCGGTGATGAGCACATGGAAATTCATATCCGCCAGCGCCCGTTTTTCCTTGGAATAAGCCGTATTGCCCATCTCGTTGGCGTAAGCAGCGAGCTTGGCGATATCGGCGTCTTTTGCCCTGAGCGCGGCAAGCCCCGCGCCATAGGGTTCGAAAGCCTGACGGATATCATAGAGATGCAGCAGGAACTCGTCGCTGACACCTGCCTCGAAGTGCCAGAGAAGCACTTCGCTGTCGAACATGTTCCAGCTTTCGCGCTCCGTCACCCTTGTGCCGATGCGCGCCTTGGGGGAAATCATGCCCTTGGCGGTCAGCGTCTTCATCGCTTCGCGCAGCACCGTGCGAGATACTTTCAGCCGCTCCATCAGCTCGGCATCCCCAGGCAATATCTCACCCGTCCTGAAAGTACCGGAGACGATATCGAGACCGAGCTTGTGAACGACCTGTGCATGATTTGTCCGCAGCTTTCGAAAACCAATCGCCGCATCGAGCATTCCGCGCTGCAAGTGCCATGTCCTTCCGTTCGGTTGGCGACCTTAAAAAAATCGCGCCAGACGTGTGTATCTCAAGTCAGATTATAGTGAAAAACATCAAGTCGCATGAAAAGCAAAGGTAAACTGCATCCATGCAGTAAAACGCATGAAAATAAGCAAGGCCGCACATTTCTCATGTGCGGCCTTGCTTCAGTAGCGATAGATAATCCGCATTATTGCGGCAGCTTGTCGTCCACGCCGGCAACGTAGAAGTTGAGGCCGAGCAGAACCTTGTCCTCAGCCTTTTCGCCAGCCTTCAGCCACTCCGAGCCGTCCTGCTTCTTCACCGGGCCGGTGAAGGGATGCAGCTCGCCCGACTTGATCTTGGCTTCGGTTTCCTCAGCCATCTTCTTCACGTCGTCAGGCATGTTGGTGTAGGGCGCCATGGTCAGGATACCGTCCTTCAGGCCATCCCAGATGGATTCAGACTTCCAGGTGCCGTCAAGCAAAGCCTGCGTGCGCTTGATGTAATAAGCACCCCAGGTGTCCTTGATGGCGGTGAGCTGGGTCTGCGGACCGGCTGCGATCATGTCGGAAGCCTGACCGAAGGCCTTGATGCCACGCTCGGCGGCAACCTGCATCGGAGCCGTCGTGTCGGTGTGCTGCGTCAGGATATCGACGCCCTGGTCGATCAGCGCCTTGGCCGCATCGGCTTCCTTGCCGGGGTCGAACCAGGTATTGGCCCAGACGACCTTGAGCTTGAAGTCCGGGTTGACCGACTGTGCGCCGAGCACGAAGGCGTCAATGCCCATCACCACTTCCGGGATCGGGAAGGACGCGATGTAGCCGGCGAGACCCTTCTTCGACATCTTCGCGGCGATCTGACCCTGAATGTAACGGCCTTCATAGAAGCGCGCATTGTAGGTCGCGACGTTTTCAGCGGTCTTGAAGCCGGTGGCGTGCTCGAACTTCACCTTGGGGAACTTCTGGGCAACCTTCACGGTCGCATCCATGAAGCCGAAGGAGGTGGTGAACACCAGTTCGCAGCCGGAACGGGCCATACGTTCGATGGCGCGTTCGGCATCCGGGCCTTCCGGAACGCTTTCAAGGAACGGCGTTTCGATCTTGTCGCCGAAATGCTTCTGCAGCTCTTCGCGACCGATCTCATGCGCCTGTGTCCAGCCGCCATCGGTGCGGCTGCCGACATAGATGAAGCAGACCTTCTTGGCGTCGGCGGCTTCCGCCGAGGAAACGACGCCGCCGAGCGCCGCGACGGAAGCGGCAAGTGCGATGACCAGTTTTTTCATTTTTACCCCTGTTGGTTTGGAGACTTGAGGATTCTTCTTCACCTGTCCGGCACGAAGGATTTGCCCAAAGATGCCGGTGTGTTGATCAAGGTCGTGCGGCGATTATGCGAGATGATGACCAGCACGACAATAGTTGCGAGATAAGGCATCGCCGAAAGCAGCTGCGACGGTACGCCGATGCCGAAGGCCTGCGCATGCAACTGGCCGATGGTGACGGCGCCGAACAGATAACCGCCCGCCAGCAGGCGCCACGGACGCCATGAGGCGAAAACAACGAGCGCCAGCGCAATCCAGCCGCGCCCGGCCGACATGTTTTCCACCCATTGCGGCGTATAGACCAGCGACAGCTGTGCGCCCGCAAGACCGGCGCAGGCGCCACCGAACATGACCGCCAGATACCGTGTGCGGATGACATTGATGCCAAGCGCATGGGCCGAGGCGTGATTGTCACCGATGGCGCGGATCTTCAGGCCCGTGCGGCTTTTGAACAGGAACCAGCTGATGCCGAACACCAGCGCGATGGACATGTAGAAGATCAGGTCCTGCCGGAACAACAGCGGACCAAAAAACGGGATCTCCGACAAGACAGGAAAGACGATCGGCTGCAGCTTGATACCAGGCAGGCCGACGAAACTCTCGCCCAGCATGCCGGAGACGCCGAGGCCGAGAATGGTGAGCGCAAGACCCGTCGCCACCTGATTGGTGACAAGCGTCAGCGTCAGGAAGCCGAAGAGCAGCGAAAACACCGCGCCCGAGGCAATGCCGGCCAGAATGCCGAGATAGGGCGAACCCGTCATATGCGTCGCGGCGAAAGCGCAGACCGCGCCCATGATCATCATGCCCTCAACGCCGAGATTAAGCACGCCCGAACGTTCCGCCACAAGCTCGCCCGAAGCGGCGATGACAAGCGGGGTGGCAGCGGTGATGACGGTGAGAAGAATGGCCTGAAGCATATCCATCATGCCGCTCCTTCTTTACGATGTGTCTTGCCGGCAAAGACCACCCGGATGCGATAGAAGATCAGCGTATCGCAGGACAAAACGAAGAACAGCATCAGCCCTTGAAATACCCGTGTCACCTTGTCGGAGACGCCGATCGAAAGCTGCGCCGCCTCACCCCCGAGATAGGTCAGCGCCAGCACCAGCCCGGAAAGGATGATGCCGAGCGGATTGAGGCGGCCGAGAAAGGCGACGATGATGGCGGTGAAACCATAACCCGGCGAAATGCTGGGCTGGAGATGGCCGATGGAACCGGAAGCTTCCGAAATGCCCGCAAGCCCGGCCAGTGCACCCGATAACAGCAGCGAAAACCACACCATGCGGCTGGAGGAAAAACCGGCAAAGCGCCCTGCCCGCGCCGATTGGCCAAGCACGGTAACTTCAAAGCCCTTGAGCATGTAGCGCATCATGAACCACAGCGCGATGGCCGCGACGATGGCGAACACGAAACCCCAATGCGCCCGGCCCGAGGCCAGCATTTCCGGCAAAACCGCGCTGTCGTTGAAGGGCTTGGTCTGCGGGAAATTGTAACCGCCGGGATCGCGCCAGATGCCACGCGTCAGCCAATCAAGGAAAAGCTGCGCGACATAGACCAGCATCAGGCTGACGAGGATTTCATTGGTGTTGAACTTCGTTTTCAACAGCGCCGGAATACCGGCATAAAGCGCGCCGCCGACAGCGCCCATCACCATCATCAGCGGCAGGATGAGCGGCGAGTGCCAGTCGGGATAAAGCACCGGCAGGATGGAACCGGTAATCGCGCCGATGGTGAATTGCCCCTCCGCGCCGATATTCCAGTTATTGGAGCGATAACAGATCGACAGGCCGACGCCGATCAGGATCAGCGGCGCAGCCTTGATCGCCAGCTCATGCAGCGACCAGACCTCGAGCAGCGGCTCGACGAAAAAGGCGTAAAGCGCGTGAGCCGGATTTTTGCCGAGCATGGCGAACATGACAGCGCCGACAAGCAGCGTCAGCACCAGCGCCAGAAGCGGCGAAAGCAGGGTGAAAAGCTTCGAGACCCCCGCGCGTTTTTCAAGCTCAATGCGCATGCTGGGCGGCTCCCGAATGTGACGTGTGAATGCCGCCCATCAAAAGGCCGATCTTTTCAAGCGTCATCTCTTCCACCGGATGGGCATCGGAGAGCTTGCCATCGGAAATGACCGCGATATTGGTGGCGACCTCGAAGATTTCATCGAGATCCTGGCTGATGACGATGACGGCCGAGCCAGCCTTGGCAAGATCGACCAGCGCCTGGCGGATACGGCTTGCCGCCCCTGCATCCACACCCCAGGTCGGCTGATTGACAACAAGCACCGCCGGCTGACGGTCAAGCTCGCGCCCGACGATGAACTTCTGGAGATTGCCACCGGAAAGCGATCCCGCCAGCGGATCGGCACCGCTCTTGCGCACATCCATGGTTTCCGAAATGCGCCGCGCCGCCGCCCGGATGGCCGAGCCGCGGATGATACGCAGGAAACCGCCGGTCAGAAACGCCTTGCGGTCGGAACGCGCCCGCGCCAGCAACAGATTGTCGGAAAGGCTCATGCCGGGAACCGCAGCGTGACCGTGGCGCTCCTCCGGCACGAAACCGGCACCCATCAGACGCCGGCCATTGATGCCGATGCGACCAACCGGCTTGCCGCGCAGATGGATGGCGTCATTATTATAAACGGGATATTCGCCAGAGAGTGCATCGAACAGCTCGCCCTGCCCGTTTCCGGCCACTCCGGCAATCGCCAGCACTTCACCGGCGCGTACATTCATTGAAATCGACTTCAAGGCCACAGCAAAAGGCGTACGCGGCGCAACCGAAAGCCCCATGACCTCGATCTGCGGTGCACCGAGCGCCTCGCCCGTTGCGCGCGAAACACTGGCGACATCGCTGCCGACCATCATGCGCGCCAACGACGCCGGCGTTTCCTTGCGCGGATCACACGCTCCCGTCACCTTGCCGTGACGCAAGACGGTGGCGCGATCACAGATGCGCTGCACTTCTTCGAGGCGATGGCTGATATAAAGCACCGAGCGGCCTTCGGCCTTCAGCTTTGCCAGCGTCTCGAACAGCTTGTCGGCCTCCTGCGGCGTCAAAACCGAGGTCGGCTCATCGAGAATGATCAGGCGCGGGTTCTGCAACAAAGCGCGGACGATCTCGATGCGCTGGCGCTCGCCGACCGAAAGATCGGCCACATGCGCATTGGGATCGAGCGGCAGACCATAGGCCCGCGACAACGTTTCCGCCTCCTTGGCAATTTCCTTCAGCGAAATTTTCGGGTCGAGCGACAGGGCAATGTTTTCAGCAACCGTCAGCGCCTCGAACAGGGAAAAATGCTGGAAGACCATGCCGATACCGAGCCTGCGGGCCTCGCTGGGCGAGCCCACGGAAACCGGCTGGCCTTGCCAGATGATGTCGCCTTCCGTCGGCGCAAGGACGCCGAACAGCATCTTGACCAGCGTCGACTTGCCGGCACCGTTTTCACCCAGAAGCGCATGGATTTCGCCCGGCGCAATATCGAGATCGATACCGTTGCAGGCGGCGAAATTGCCGAACAGCTTTGTCAGCTTGCGAACCGACAGGAGAGGCGTGGCCTCTGGCGCCAGATTTCCAGTCACTGATCCCCTCTTTCACCGGCTGTCCACGCTTTCTTCGAAGCATTTCAACAACAGTGGTCATTGTTCCCAATCCGGCGGCAATGCGTATGCAATGCTACGGGACCATGATTTATTGATAACCGTTTTGCTGCTGCGCACAACAGAAAAAGAAACTGCTTAAATGCAATTTGCACAAGCAATAAACGGCTTTAGATTTTTCTTACTTCGCGCCGAGCGAGGGGAAGAACTGCAAGATTCCACCGATGCAATAAAGATAGATGCCGCTCGTGACGAATGCGATCACCGCCCATGTCGGCGTTTCGAAATGCGCCAGCAGCGCATAACCGCCAAGTGCGCACCAGACGAACACGACGGCCAGATTGAGCGGACGCAACCTCTTCACCCGTACCGGATGCAGGAAGTTGATCGGCAGGAATGTCAGGAAAACCGAGACCGTGACGACGGTCATGGCCGTTGTTGCACTCGCATCCATGACGAACAGCGTGAAAACCACCATGTTCCACACGACCGGAAAGCCAGAGAAGAAATATTCATCCGTCTTCATGCCCATATCGGCATAATAAATGGCGCTAGAGACCACGATCATGCCGGCGGCCACAAATGACAACGGCTCGCCGATCATGCCGCTCTGGTAAAGCGCAAAGGCAGGCAACAGCACATAGGTGACGTAGTCGATGATATTGTCGAGCGTATCGCCGGACCAGTTGGGCAGAACTTCCTTCACCCGTACCTTACGGGCGATGGGTCCGTCGATACCATCGACCAGAAGCGCAAGCCCCAGCCACCAGAACATATCGACGAAACGATGCTCGGCAGCGGCGACGACGCCGAGAAAAGCCAGGAACGAACCGGACGCCGTGAGCATATGCACGGAAAAGGCGCGGATTTCCGCGTAGGGAACACGCTTGTAGTTGAAAATTTTCATGGTCAGCGTCTGCGCCCCGCTTTTCATCCGCCCTGTTCATTCCGGTATGCGGCCATTCACCACGCTTTGCAACCGGCTCAATCCGCTTATCCTAAGACTAATATAGTGGCGCAACCAACGAATGTTTGCGCCCGGATGTTCCGGCGTCCAAGTGGATTTACCTGCGCAAAGCCTCTATGATGCTCTGGAAATAACAACGGATCAGGACCATGAGACACTTCGATATCGCCATCACCGGTGCGGGACTTGCGGGCCAGATCGCCGCCATAGCACTCGCCCGGGCCGGCCGCCACGTGGCGCTCGTTGCTCCTTCAAGCGAGAAGAAGGACCAGCGCACCACGGCGCTGATGGACCAGTCAATCCGTTTCATGGACCGTCTCGGCCTGTGGTCACGCATCGCGCCTGCCGCAGCGCGTCTTTCCACCATGCAGATCATCGACGGTACCGACCGCCTGCTGCGCGCGCCGACGGTGCAGTTCCGCTCCTCCGAAATCGGGCTTGATGCTTTCGGCTGGAATATTCCCAATGAGGCGCTGCTCGGTGTTCTCTCGGAAGCCGTCGAGCAGGAACACAATATTACCCGTCTCGACACTTTCGCCGAAACGATCGACATCGGTAACGATCGCATAACGGTGACGCTGGCGAATGGCGAAACGCTATCGGCCGATTTTCTGATCGGCGCCGATGGCAGGAAATCGATGGTGCGGGACACGGCCGGTATCGGTGTCAAATCCTGGTCATACCCGCAGACCGCCATCGTCCTGAACTTTGGCCATAGCCGGCCACACGGCAATGTCTCGACGGAATTCCACACGCCCACCGGGCCTTTCACCCAGGTTCCCCTGCCCGGCAACCGTTCCAGCCTCGTCTGGGTCGTCACGCCGCAGCAGGCCGAGGAACTGACGGCGCTGCCGCTGGAAGCCCTGAGCCTCAAGGTCGAGGAACGCATGCAATCCATGCTCGGCGCGGTTACCGTCGAAAACAGCGTGCAGGCATGGCCGCTGTCTTCCATGACAGCGCACCGCTTCGGCAAGGGCCGCGTGGCGCTGATCGGCGAGGCCGCGCATGGCTTTCCGCCCATCGGCGCGCAGGGACTGAACCTCAGCCTGCGCGACATCATCGTGCTGACGGAACTGCTGGGCGCCGTCTCCGACCGGCCGATCGCAGCGGATGCCGGCAGCAGCTTCGACCGCAAACGGCGGGCGGATGTCTATAGCCGCACCCTGAGCGTCGATCTCCTGAACCGCTCGCTGCTTTCGGATTTCCTGCCGGTGCAGATGGTGCGCGCGGCGGGCCTGCATGTGCTCTCCGGCATCGGCACGCTCAGAAGCATGGTCATGCGCGAAGGCATCGAACCGGGTCGTGGGCTGAAGGCTCTGCCCTCGCTGCTGTTCGGCAGCTTCAAAAAGGCTGGATGAAATACACCACGCCGGTCAGCGTGAAGACCGACAGCACCGTCGAAATCAGGATCGTCGCCGACGCCCGCTCCTGCCAGACATGATATTGCTGGCCGATGACGAAGACATTCGTCGCGGTCGGCAGCGCCGCCAATAGCACGGCGGAATAAATCCACACCGGTTCGAACCGCCCGAGCGACGACAGGACGAGATAAGCGGCAAGCGGATGCAGGATCAGCTTTGCCGGCACGATATAGCTGATCTCCACCGGCACCCGTTTCATGGGCCGAAGCGCCAGCGTCACGCCCATGGCAAACAGCGCGCAGGGTGCTGCTGATTGCGCCAGATAATCCACCAGCCGCTGGACCGCCTCCGGCGGCTGCCATGACAGCGAAGCGGCAAGAAATCCGGCAATCACCGAGACGATGAACGGGTGAGTGATGACCTTGCGCGCCACATCCAGCGCAAGCCTTCCAGCCGAGCGCTTGTCGCCGCCCGCAACCGCCATCATCGCCGGTGCGACGATGAAATGCGCGGCGTTTTCAAGGCAGACGATCAGCGCCACCGGCACCGCCGCTTTTTCACCGAGCGCCAGAAGCGCAAGCCCCGGCCCCATGTAACCGATATTGCCGTAACTTGCCGCGAAACTCTGGATCGTGGTTTCGGCGAGGCTGTTCTTGCGGATAAACCGGCCGATCAGGAACACCAGCAGAAAAATGCCATAGGTGCAGGCAAGGCTGGCGGCGACGAAATCCATCCGCGCCAGCTCTTCCACCGGCGTTTTCGACACCAGCTTGAAAAACAGCGCCGGTAAGGCCGCATAGATGATGAAGGTGTTCAGCCAGCCCATCGCCTCGACCGGCTGCCTGGTGATGCGCGCCGCACCGTAACCGATGAAGATCAGGCCGAAAAACGGCAACAGCAATCCAACGATATCAGCCACGGTCATTCCTCAAGAGCATTTCCAGTAAAAGTGCGTAGCGGTTTTACGTCCGGAAAATGCGTAAAACAAAGAGGCAGGGCGTTTTCGTGTTTCGGGAAAAAACGGAAATGCTCCAAGTCCGCGAGAGGCTTAGCCGATTTTCATCAGGATCGGAAAGGTCTCCTGGAACCAGATCGCCACATTGGTGATAAAACCGGACATGAAAGCGATACCGGTAAGCACCAGAAGCACACCCATCACCTTTTCGACGAGACCGAGATGGCGGCGGAAGCGCGCGAGGAAACGCATGAAGGAACCGGAAAACGCCGCCGCAATCCAGAACGGCACCGCAAGACCGAGCGAATAGACGGCAAGCAGCATCGCGCCATCGCCAACCGTCTCACGCGAGGCGGCAACGCCGAGGATCGCCCCCAGAACCGGACCGATGCAGGGTGTCCAGCCGAAGGCAAAGGCAAGGCCCATGATATAGGCCCCGGAAAGCGTTGCCGGTTTGCCCGCCCCCTGAAACCGCGCCTCGCGCGAAAACAGGCCGATGCGGAAGACGCCGAGAAAATTAAGGCCCATGAGAATAATGATCAAACCACCGATCTTGGCGAGAATATCGAGGTTCTGGCGCAGCAAGGTACCGATCGTCGAGGCGCCTGCCCCGAGCGCCACAAAAACAGTGGCGAAACCGAGGGTGAAGAAAAAAGCCGAAAACATCACGGCCCTGCGAATCTCCGGCCGCGGCGCGGTCTCCTCCGTCCGGAACTGCTCGACGGAAACACCGGCCATATAACAGAGATAGGGTGGCACCAGCGGCAGCACACAGGGCGACAGAAACGAAAGAGCGCCGGCCAGGAGCGCGGTGAACAGGGAAATATCGGCAATCGACAAGAGGAACTCCGCATCCCGCAAAGCCGCCACGATTTTGAAGATTCGCCGGCACTTCACGCTTCATTTTCGCGCATGTCATTGCTGCAAAACGATTTCACCCGTTTGCCCGACACGCCTGAAGCCGGTTTTATCCCCAGCCGCCCCCTCTCTCCAATCACCTTTTTGGGGGTGCGACAAAAAAAACCAGATTGATTGTCGAAAGCGCTTTTTTTGGGTTGACCGAACGGATCGCTCTACATATGTTCCGCGCACTTCCGAAGGGCAAATCAGCCCCGACACGGGAGAGCGTAGCTCAGCCGGTAGAGCAACTGACTTTTAATCAGTAGGTCCAGGGTTCGAATCCCTGCGCTCTCACCAACGGAATCAAGCACTTACCGTTGAAAATCAGCCCAAAATCTGTAAAATAACCCTCACACATGTCTCGCACAGTTTGAGAGGGTGAAATGGCGTCGCATACCGTCTTTGGTGACAAGGTCCGGGTCTACCGCCGGGCCAATAGCACGCTCTGGCAATGCTCCACCTACCTTGAGGGCAAGGAGTGGCGCGTCAGCACAAAAACCGATGTTTTGGCGCTCGCCAAAGAGTTTGCCGAAGACTGGTATCTGGAGCTTCGCGGTAAGAGCCGTATCGGCCAGTTGAAGACCGAGCGCACCTTTGCCGACGCCGCCAAACAGTTCCTTCAGGAATATGTCCCACTCACAAATGGCGAGCGCAATCCGCGCTACGTGAAGGACCACGAGGCGCGAATCAACAACCACCTCCTTCCCTACTTCGGCAAGATGGCGCTTATTGCCGTCACAGCGGGCAAGGTGCAGGAATTCCGCGTCATGCGGCTCCAGCCGCACCCCGAGACCGGCAAGGTGCCCACACGTAGCACCCTCCACCACGAGACCGTCACCTTGCGGCAGGTCATGAAAACCGCCCTGCGCCACGGCTGGATCAGCCACCTCCCCGACTTCTCCGCTCCCTACAAAGCGTCGGGAAAGATCACACACCGCGCATGGTTCTCTCCCGAGGAATACAAGCAACTCTATACCTACACCCGTGAGCGCGCCAAATCCGCTGTTGGGCTCAATTGGCACTACGCCGCCGAGCAATTCCACGACTACATCCTGTTCATGGCCAACACCGGCCTGCGGCCCGATGAAGCCAACCGGCTCGAATATCGTGATGTGACGATTGAGAAGGACGAAGAGAGCGACGAGCGCATTCTCTTGATCGAGGTGCGCGGCAAGCGCGGCTTTGGCTACTGCAAAAGCACCACAGGCGCTGTGCACCCGTTTGAGAGGCTGGTGAAGCGCAACAATCCCAAGCCGACGGATCTCGTGTTCCCGCAGGATCACAAGAAGCAATTCAATCGCGCCATGACCGATTGCGGATTCAAAACCGACCGTGAAGGTAACAAGCGTTCGGCTTACAGCCTCCGCCATACCTATATCTGCCTGCGCCTGCTGGAAGGTGCCGACATCTATCAGATCGCCAAGAACTGCCGGACGAGCGTAGAGATGATTGAGAAGCACTACGCCGTGCATCTCAAGAACACGCTGGATGCCAAGGCCATCAACGTGAAGAAAAAGGTGAAGAAGGTCGTGGCCGCTGAAGCCTAGCCCATCTTGAACATTCGTAGTCGGCATGTATCAATGCGTAACAGCGCACCTACGCATCGCCCAATGTGTACGCATTGAAGCGGAGGCGATGCTCTGCACGGTTTTCTTACCATCCGCGCGGGGCGTCTGGAGAAAACCGGCAGGTGCGTCAGGGGACACCCCTGAACCCCGTCCGTGCCGGAGCAAGGTGAATGGCTATCTATCACCTGAACGTCAAGAACATCAGCCGGGGAGACGGACGCTCCGTTGTCGCGGCCGCTGCTTATCGCGCAGGCGAGGTTCTGCCGAATGACGCCGAAGAGAAGCTGTCGGATTTCGGCGGACGGCGCGATGTGATCGCCTGCGGCATTCGCCTACCAGCCGGTACGCCGGACTGGATGGCCGACCGCACCACTTTATGGAATGCAGTGGAACTGGCCGAAAAGCGGCATGACGCGCGGCTCGCCAAAGAGATCGAGTTCGCCCTGCCCCGCGAACTGTCACGCACCGCGTGGCTGACCGTCGCCCACGCCATGGCCGACGCCTACACGGCGCAGGGCTTTGTTGCCGACTTTGCCATCCACGACGATGGCACCCAGCATAATCCGCACGTCCATATCCTGTTGACCACGCGCGTCATCACGCCAGAGGGGTTTGGTCCGAAAATCCGCAGCGCCGATGGACGGCAGTTTATCAGCGAGGCGCGACTAACCTGGGAGCACATTGCCAACGCAGCCTTGAAGAAGGCAGGCGTTGCCGCCGCCATCGACAGCCGCAGCTATGCGAAACGCAAACTGGACCGAACACCCGGCCAGCATCGTGGACCGGACAAAGAGGAACGGCGTGCCCGCAGGCAACGCCAGCGAGAGAGGGAAAAGATGGTTCCTACACATGATGACCGTGACCTGCCCGTGCCCGATCCTGATGGGAATCCCATTCACCCGCGAGAGCTCGCAGCCGCCGAAGGGCGGATGCTGCACGAGGTTGAACGGGAGGAACCTCCCGCCTTCCAAGAGCCGAACGGCGACCCTGCTGCCGCACGGCAGGCGATTGAGCGGCAGAACAGCCGCGAGATGAGTGACGGTGAAGCCGCCGCTTACCGGCTGGCACCGGAGGATATGCTGGACTGGTTGAGCGAGCCCCTTCCCGCCCAGGATGCGGCGGTTCTGGATCACTGGGAAAACCATCTGGATTGGATGGAGGTTGAAGAGCATTCAATGCCAGCTCCCGCTCAGGACCATCTCGATCTCGAACGCAAGCGTTAGAAGCAGCGTTACGCAACTTTGCATTGAAATCCGCTCCGTATCCAGCATACACTTTGCTATTATAATTCAGTGAAAGACGTACGATGGAAGTTAAGCGCGAGCACTTTGTTCAAGCGGCATTCGAGATAGGCAAAAGTGGTGACAATGACACTCTCCCTTACGATATCGATTCCTCCTTCGTTCGCGACAAAGCCGAGGACCTCGCTCAACTATGCTTCGACTTATTCACTGTCCTAGATAATCAATCGTTCAAAGACGCGAAGAATTTCATCAACGAACTAACCATAGGGTCCGAACGGCTCCTAGTGCCGTCTGGTTCTCACGGGTTTCGCATCACAACAAAGCTGCATCCGTTCTGGAACCTGTATTTAAATGGAATCGGATTGGCGATAGCCGAAGCTAACGAGCCTCGGCGTAGTTCTAGAGTACATTCTTATCGGCTGGATGCCTCGAAATCTTCCTATTTCGACCCATCACACTCCTGGAGAGCCTACAGAGAAGCGACTCTACTGGAACCTGCGCTACTGCGAGACGGTGCGATTGTCATTCAAACCGACATTTCCAGCTTCTATGAACACGTCTATCATCACCGCCTTGAAAACCTGATTAAGGATCTGAGCAGGTCAAATTCGACGGTAGCAGCTCAAGTAGACAGAATACTCAACCAGTTAACTGCCGGACGATCTTTCGGACTACCAGTTGGAGGACAAGGCGCAAGAGTTCTGGCCGAAGTTATGATGACGCCTATCGATCAGATTCTCACGGAAAAACGTATCGTTTGGCACCGCTACGTTGATGACTTTACGTTGGTATGCGCTTCGCAACAGGATGCTTATGCCGCTCTTTCCGTGCTCTCTCACGCCCTAGCTGACTACGGCTTGACGCTGAACCGCAGTAAAACCACGTTTCTCAGCGCACCGCATTACATTGACTACGTCCGTGCTCAGCTTGGAGAAGGTGAAGAAGCTAGCACCACCCTCCGTGAGCTTGACCTCCATTTTGATCCTTACTCCGATACAGCGCAAACAGAGTACGAAACGCTCAAGGATTCGTTCGCCAACATCGACATTCAGTTTCTGCTCGACCTTGAGAAAGAAAAGTCACAGCCCGACAGCTTCGTTCTTGCCCAGATCGGACGCGCGTTAAAATTTCAGGAGCCACAGGTCGCCGCCCAACTCTGCGCAACACTTTTGGACGCCCGAAACCTCAACTCCTTCCGCGCATCATGGTCAAAAATCATGCGAGGCGTGTTTTCCGTTCGGGCCAATAGTGAGTTTGCGGCGGTATTTGATCAGATTGACACATTGCTTGATACCGTCCCGGTCCTCGTCCCGCACCTTCTCATTCCCGAAGCCAACCTTCTGCATTACCTACGCGCTATCAGGTTCAAGAAAACCGAGCTACGGGCGACGTTTGTCCGACAAGTATTTGATGCGCAAAAGTCCCAATCGGTGAAACGGGCCTGCATCGAATGCTGGGGATATTGGGAAGACCGCGCCAATTTCATGACGCTGCGCAACGACTGGCAGAATTTGGGAGCGGAGGAACAACGAGCTTTTTGGCTGATATCCAAGAAGTTTGGTGACGAAGGCGAATTTTCACGAAAGCAATTAAGACGATCACTTGATCAGGCTTGGCGGCTCGGTTTTGAGACAGGCACCGTTCCATCGTTCACCTCGTGCTATCTTGAATGGGTGCAAAATGCCCAGTAGCCGTTTACCGCTTCGTGATCCGCGGACGGTCGCGCGGGACATTCCCGGTGTATTAGACATATTGTTCCCACGCTTAAGTGGAGGGTTGGTCCAATCACTGAATAAAGGGCTGCGACGAATCAATGGAATTTCCCCGGTCCCCGAAGCTATGATCGAGCAGAGCCAGCTTCAGAAAGCTATGCTGTTTGAAGTAGCTTCGGCACGCGCGGAATTGATGCTGCGAGGCGATGCAGCACCTTCATGGGAGGACTGCCTTGCGCTCGCTGTCACAAGGCAACGACGGCATTTTGATGCCAAAATTCCTACAAGTTTGTCTCAAGTTGATATGGCCGTGGCAGAACGAGCATCCGCGAACCTCGTCACCATGTTACATGAACTTGAGGCTCGTGTTTCTGGTTCAAGCGTTGAGATCGCGCCCCGGATTCCGGGATTAGGCTGGATAGCTCCAGGTAACGGCGATTTCGCGCTGGGAGCTCATCTAATTGAGGTAAAACATACCAATCGCAACTTTGTCGCGGGGGATTTTCGACAGGTCCTTATGTATTGGTTACTGAAGTACGCGGCCTCAGTCGAAACCGGTACGTCCATATGGTCGGAAGTGATTCTCCTCAATCCCCGGCGCAACTGCTGGCTTCAAGTGAACTTCGATTATCTTCTGAAAGCCGCCTCCGCAAATCTAAATAGAGTGGAGCTCTCCGAATTACTGCGCTCGATCGTAAACCAAGATTCGGATCGAAGATAAGAAAATACTAGGACTTTCCGCGGTTCGAAACGATGAGCTCAACCCTGAGAGCTTATTCTAGCTGTTCAAAACCATCTTCGACAGGAATTACTTTCGACATAATATATTTTGCAGCTGACTCAATCTCTGGAAATAAAGTACTCGAATTGATGTTAATCCCATCCAATTCGGACAGAATATGTTTCTTTGAAGCTGCTGGTATCTTTATCTTTCGAATATCAATCGCAAAATCATTGTCTTCGTGTAAAATTGTCTTGAGCCCAAATATCAAGAACGCGCCCTGCTGCGCTAATATTCTTCGATTTGTTTGCTTAGGTTTTACGACAATTATGTCTTTAAGATCATCAATCTGAATTCGTGGACGAAAATATGGCTTCTCAGCTTGAATAAAATGCAGAAGACGTTCGCCTACGTCACTACCGACAATTTCTTCTGATCCCGACATTCGACGAATTTCATCTCGTTGTTTTCCAGATAAGTTTGCAAGATTTGCAACACAACTCACAGTGTCACTATCAAAGTACTTTATTTCCGTCTGGTGAGCAGAGAGTCTAATTAGGTCGCCATCCTGATTTTGGTGATGCACACATGTGAAATAAAGTGCAACTAACGGGTTATAGGTTACATCCAGCAACCTTGTCGGAAGCGAAAAGTGCTGCATCCGCACAAGTTGTTCGAACATTGTTCTATCATCCCGAAATTCATTAGGCTGGATAGAAATAAGCTCGCGTACGATATTCTTTTCGTCACGACGGTACTCTTTCTTCCTAAAAAGCGAAGGTTGAAGGAAGTAGGATTGGAGTGCGTGACCACGAAAAAGATTTACTCTCGACTTCTTAGGCTTATCGCTTGCCAGATATGCAAAAAATTCCTGGAGGTTTGAGACCTCAGTAATATTTTTGATTTTCTTCTTAATGATTACGGACATGTCGTTAGCTTCTTAGATTGGATTGCAACTCTTAGAAATTGGCACGTTTCTAATCCTTTGCGTAAGCGATATTTTCGACTTTAATAAAATTTGGGGCGTTAACCTGAACAATAACATTTTGAATTACCGGGAGCTTCTTTAAATATCTCTCAGCCTCCAGCGCTATTCGCCGCTCTTCCAGCGTTGGATGCGTTGCAAAGAGTGATCCTGCCGAAACGCCCCGAACCATCAGGCGAGCATGTTTGCGCTCGAAATCACTCAGCTCCGGACCGTTATGAAGCTTGTCCAGCGCCGCAATCATGTCGTCCTTGCTGGTAAGCGCCGCGCCGACTGCATCGGCCCAGTATTCGCGGTTGCGGGACAGACGCAGGACAAACAGTTCCGATACCCATGTCAGAAGCCAACGGCCCCAGCGTTGAAGGGTATCTGAAAACCCGAGATACCATACCAAAGAGTTCTGAAACGAGCGGGTCAGCCCCAAGCGGCGCATGTCGTTATTCGCAACATGGCCAAGCTCGTGGCCGATAATGGCGTCCACCTCCGCCTCGGTCAGGTGATCGAGCAGCGGCTGGCCGATGACCACCATTGCGCTGTCGGCGCTGGAGCCGATAGCGTACGCATTATTATGGGGCATGACACCGACCCATGGCCGGGTGCGCAGTCCGAGTCTTGCCGCAAGTGCGTGGACGCGTTGCGCGAGAGGATCGCTCTCTTTCAGGAGGGTGATGCCGTGGTCCCGGAGGGCGTTTTCACGCTGACGGCCCAGACCAACGAGCCCCCAGACCGTGCCCCAGAGCGGCACGGCAAGAAAACCGCCAAAGGCGCTGCCAGCAGCTACGCCGAAGCCGATCCCCACCGGCGCGGATATCAGACTCCCCCACGCCAGACCGGCCCAGCTGCCGGCGACGAGGCCCAGCCAGGTCGGGAGTGTACTGTTATGAAGTGCTTTCACCTGTGTCATGGCTGTGTCCCCCTGCCATCATGCCGACCCTTTGCCTGCAATTCTCGCTTTTCTCGTGAACGACGAGCTGCGTCTTGAACGGGCGGGTGCCCGCGATGTCCGTTATACCGTAACGCCAGCCGTCGCCCTGCCAGCCGCCGAGCAATTCCTGAACCTCGTCCGGCATGAGCAGCGGGCGGCCGAGAAACTGGATGGTTTCCGTCATGGAGAAGCCGGTATTGGTCGAGGAACCGCCGTCCCAGCCGGTAACGTGCGACGACACATGCGCGCTGGAACTGACGTTGCGGATGGCGTGAGTCTTGTGACCGAGATAGCCACCGATCATTCGCGCCGTGTCGTCGTCGTTGATGCCAAAGAACTGCTTGACCGCACAGTTGAGGAACGGTCGCCAGCTATTGCCGGGGTAATGCTCCTCTATGGAGTGAATGTCCTGAAGGAAAAACCAAAGCCGGATGCCCGCACCTGCATGGGTGCGGATCGCATCGCGATATTCGGGAAACGGGCCGATGTTCAAAAACTCGTCCAGCACGAACAGCACCGGAATTTCGGGTATGTTGCGATTTGCCAGCATGGCGTCCAGTGCAGTCTTGAGGACTACGCGCAGCCAGCCCGAAAATGTCTTCATCATATCGAACGGCATTTCGATATAGACTGTGGCTGTCTGGTCTTTCAGGCTTTCAAAGCTGAAATCGCAGCCGCTGACGCTGCGCTGGATATCCGCGTCTTTCCATTCGTAAAGCTTACTTGTGAGGGTTTCCTGCAAGACCTTGAGGCTGCGGTGCGGGTCTTTTTCAAGAACGGCACGGGCGGCATCCGCCGATGGCGGGAAGGTCTCCATCTGTCGGGCAACGCCGAGCAATCTGGCACCCTTGAGCATGGCCATCTGGCACACCGTGGCCAATGTCCGACGATGGGGTGGAGCCTTATAGCGGACGTACATGATTACAGCCGTCATGAATCCCACCGCATCGTCGGCAAAGAAGGACGCTGATTTTGGATCGCGGGGAAACATCTGTTGTGCAATGGCACGCGCATCAGCTTCGCGCCGGACGCGGCTTACGGGATCGAAGCGGTGAATTGGCTTGCCGGAACCTTCGTCCAGCGGTGCTATGCGGTAGACTGGGCCGAGCGTACTGCGCCACTGCGAGGTTGTCTCAAATAGCTCGCCTTTCGGGTCAATCACAATACAACTGCCCTGATAGCGCAGAAGATTGGGAATGATAGTCGTCAGCCCTTTGCCGGTACGCGTTGGCGCAATCGTCAGCAGATGGCCGTCTCCGTCCCAGTGGACATACCCGGCGGGTTTGGTCTGGCCTTCATCGTTAAAACTACCGAGCAGGAGGGAGCGGGGATCGTTAAAGGCATCTTTGGCGCGCAAGTAGCGTTTAAGGTCTGTCGAGGTGGGCCAGCGGGCAGAACCATAAAGTGGCGGAGGGTTGGCAAGCTGGCGCTCTCGCTCCTGACGGGCTTCAAGGTCACGTTTGGCCCGCTCGATGATGGGTTGTGGGTTGCGTCCGTCACGAATGGCGGCTTCCACCGCGTCGGCAACTTCGGGACCGTAGAGTTCTTCGACCTGCTGCCTTGCCGAGCGGGCTTTGAGGTTGCGGCTCGCATTGAAGCCGAACTTGGTTAGCTTCCACGCCCATGAAGAATCGCGTGACCAATTGCCGAATGGATCGAATTTGCTCATGTGACTGCCCCCAGCCGATGCAAGGCAGAGTAGCAACAGTTCGAAAAATATCAACTAGATATGGAGGTGTACAACATAAAAACCGTGCTCTTCGAACTTTACGATAGTGAGATCGTTCCCTTTAAAACGCAACCTGCTGCGCACTTTAAACACCTAACGTTGCGCCTAAACGATTTGACAACCAATCAAGAGGATGATGTCTTTCGACAAACAGCGTTCGCTGATTCCATGTAAATCAGGGATTTCTACTTGCGCAATTCATCTATAGAGAACATTATAAGAACACACCACAGTGCATCAGCAAATGTTTTCAACGTGCTCCGGCATGATCCCATGCTCTTACCTAATGGGGAAAGCACATGAATGAACAGGATTCGGATACTCTTGTAAGCAAAGATAGGACTTATCGAGAAAGTAGCACGCTCTACAGGTTGCTTGAAGGTTTAGCTCGGGGACAAAACGTGATCCCAAAACAGCAACAGCAATGTATTATTCTCGACATCGACAAAGATCCAACAAAAGTGGACGCGACTTTTTTTGACAACCGGATCAATGCCTTCAAGACATTTATAGATGATTTCTATTGGATAGATACAGAAGTAGTCGGCGTCTCAAACAGCTGTATCAGGGTTTATCTAAGACCAATCGCATACGATGAACAAATACGGCAACGTGTATTATCTTGGATGAATGTTCCAGTATTTCAAAGTAAAATGGAACGTTGCGAAATAACGCGCGCTTTCTTCTACGGGAAAACGCTAGTTCTTCAATAAGCATTTATAACGGATCAAAAACACTGGAGGGCGCATGCTCTCCTTTTTTTGGGGGAAATTGGTAAGTGTCTTCGAAGTATAAGGTGAACGCTCGGAACATCAATAGCGTAACAGATCTCGATTTCTCCTATGATGTTTTGGTCATAATTCCAACGGCGAACGAATTCAGAGGCATTTTTGATGAAATGCGCAACGCATTGGCCGCCCAAGACTTCGAAGAACTCAAAAGCAGAGAGAGGGGCCCTGTCGGAACAAAACTCTTTGCCAAACAGATAGGTCAAGGACTGATATTCCGAATTGCGGTATACTGCGAAAATCTCAAAGGGAACATGCTTTCCGCAGCGCACACTGCTTATCTTTGCCAACGACTTTCACCAAAACTGGTAATTAGCGCTGGAATCGCTGGATCCCTTGATCCGAGAAAAGCTTGGATTGGCGATATCGTTCTGCCAAATCTTGTAGAGAATTCTACGTTTGACAAAATTTATCAGGATTTTGAAGGCGTACCCAAAAATTCGCCATCCGTCACCGCCAGCAATTCTGGAGTGACGTTTGAAAGTCCTATACGTTTATCTGCCAGGCGTGAACAATCTTGGGCTGGAGTAACGACGATTGTCGGAGGCTTGAAGCTATCCGCCCTTAACTCATCCATCGCTTATGCCTCGCACGATTCAAACTCAGATAAACGTAAGAGTCAGTTCAATGAACTCGCGCAGGCAATCGAGCAAAGATTCAATATTTCCGCAAAGCCTCCTGAGCATCCTCGCATAATCGAGAACTCGATTAGCTTTTCCTGGGACAAGGTATTAGATAGTAGAGATACTTATGAATACCTGCTTACCTCAGGTCGAATATCAGAAGAAGCTGTCTGTGTGGAAATGGAGTCTTGGGGCTTTTTGGCTGCCACAGAGCTTTTCCGTAGAGGCGAAGAGTTTGACGTGCTAATTGTCAGAGGCATTTCCGACATAGTTGGATGCAAAGGAATAACTGACAATAAGAGCCACAATCTTGAAGGCGACTGCAGGCAGTTGGCTATGTCCAATGTGGGTAGGATCGTTTGCCATATAGTCGCCGATCGTTGCCCCTGAGCTACCAGAAAATCACCAACTCAGGATGCTCCGTCACAATCGACGGCCTGAACGCGTCCTGTTCGAGGAAACGCGGCCGCCACGTGTAGGTGAATTGTTCTTGATCCAGCCAAGCTTCGAGCGCGCGGGCAGCGGCTGTTCCGGATAGATCGAATGGAACCTCCTGGACAATCCGATACTGCCGATGCCCTTCGAACGCCACGGCGTCGATAGCCGTGGCGATGGTGGCGGGGTTGAACAGTTTTTTGGCGTAGTTCGCGCGGCGGCTGATGGCCATCAGGTAGTTACCTTCAGAGCGCTTCATTGGAAGGCACTCCCCAAATAGATATCCGTGATCTTGAGGCGGCCGTGGCCGAGTTCAGCGGAGATTTGTCGGCGCGCGGCGCGGTCTGTCTCACGTTCGGTTTGCGTCATAGTCGCCCAGTCTTCGCCGCCTGCCAGCGGGCAGAGCTGGCCGGTCAAGACTTTATAGCGGTTTTGGGCGTAGGCATGCCGGTAGCCGTGCGTGTTCCGCAGGTTCACCTTCAGGGTCTGATATTCGAACCGCTTGAGGTGTTCGACATAGCTGAGTTGGGCGGGGATCAGAGAGCCGCGACCCGGCACGAGTTTTATAACGTGCTGGAGGACGTGCCGCTGTTCCAGCGTGGTGATCGGCACCGTGCGCGCCCTGCCGCCTTTGGTCCAGCTTGCTTGCAAGGTAATGTGGTCGCCACGTATTGCGGCCTGTGGCTGGAATTTCATCGCCTCCTCGCGGCGCAGGCCGAAGGCCACTTGCAGCATGAGCGACGCTTGGATGTACGGGCATTCAATCGCCTTGAACTTGGCGGGGTCGAGGGTCTGGGCGCGGTTGCGAGTGATCTCGCCGCGTTCGGCCACGCCATAGGCGGCGTTGTCGCGATTGACCACGTTAGCCTTGTTGACCTTTTCGGCCCACCAGCGCAGCCAGGTCAGCCGGTTGCGGATGCTGGCGTCGGTGGTGTCGGCATCGAGCCACTTTTCCACCAGTGCTTCGATATGTTTGGGTTTCAGGGATGCGGCGGACGGCAGTTTGTAGCCGAGGTCGCTGAGGTCGTTGGCCATTGCGGTCAGGCCGCGTTTACGGTTGGTCTGGGTACCGTAAGAGCCATCCTTGTTGCGTTGCGTCAGACGCACGAGATCCATGGTCAGATTGTCCATCATAGTCTCCTTCCTTGAGAGGTCGGTGAGTGTTGATGGCTGATGGCCTGTCCTTGGATCAGGTCACCCCGCGAAGGTCATTCGCGGCGAGCGCCGGAATGCGTCAGTCAGTAGTCCTTTCGTGGTAAAAGCCTCCCGAGCCAGCCGGGTGGCTGGCCTGTGTGGTGTGCCCTGTTGGGCACCGGCACGGGTCCGGGTGAGGAACAGGTGTCGGGAACGAATACCGCTGCGGCGGCGCGCGAATATATGAAGCAGGCATGGAAGCCCTCCTTTGGCTGGGAAAACGGTGAGGTAGATGGATCAACGTTAGGCGTGATCTGGCGGGATAATGAACGCCGCCGGTTCATAATTTCCAGCGGCGTGCGCTGAAAATGATCAGCGAAGCGGAGCGCTAAGCGCGCCATCATTGCGGTGTCATCTGGAATCCTTTGCGGGCAAGTGGCTACGGCTCTGGGTTTGGTGGCGATCCGTCACTCCCTAATAAATAAGGGAGTGACGGACCGCCGTCGCCCGCACGGTCGGATGTTACACATCCGACCTTTCCCACTTTCTCGCTCCGCGCGGCGGGATCGTGCCCTGAGAAAGGTCAGCAGACGATGGCACCCTGCCCTGTCTCCGCCAACCCGCAAGCCGTGTGCCGCCGCGAGCGGTCTCCCGAGCACAGGCTGGCGGAACGCCGGATACGACAGGACATTCGGGGCCATCTGCCGACCTCTCTCAGGTGGCACGTCCCGCCCCTGCTCCGCTCACGCGGGAGCGCGGGCGACGGAGGCCCGGTACGGAGCCTTCGGCGTCATCTTGTCGGTGAGAGTGTTGAATGTGGCGTGTGCGTGGGCGCCCGTTGGTACGGTCACGCCCGCGACCGGCAGAGGTCGTGGTTAGGCTCTGCGGGTCGAAACGCAAGGCATCCAGCCGTATCCCGAGGGAGCCTCGGCCGGAGCCTCCTTGCGGTTCTCTCCTTATCAGAGCCTTGGAGCACCCCGACCGGTCGCGAAGGGCTTGACCGGAGAAATCAACGGGAGAACCCGACATGAGCACACCTACCACCATCCCCACCCATCACGTCTTCGTGGTGGACGGCGAAGGCACCAACGCCTTCTGGACCAAAATCGGAGCCGCATGGCAGCATGCCGACGGCAAAGGGTTCAACATGACACTGAATGCGATCCCGCTCGACGGCCGTGTGGTCGTTCGCAGCGTCAAGGCCGCTGAACAACGTACCGACAAGGGTCGCAAGTAATGCGCCCCACCTACATCGCGCGTAACGGCCATCTCGTCTTTGACGCGGTGGCCGTTCCTGAAAATACGGTCATCCATGGCGACTGCATTCCCGTCATGGCGGGACTGCCCGCCGAGAGCGTGGATTTTGTTCTGACCGATCCGCCGTACATCTGTAACTACCGTGACCGGCAGGGCCGCACCATTGCCAACGACACCAACGGTGACTGGCTGGAGCCAGCCTTCCGCGAGATCTACCGCCTCATGAAACCCGACACGCTCTGCATCAGCTTCTACGGCTGGACCGCGACCGAAGCGTTCCTGGCGGCATGGGCCTCGGCCGGGTTCCGGCGTGTCGGGCACATCGTGTTCTGCAAGGATTACGCGTCCCGCAAGGGCCTGTTCGAGGCGCGGCATGAATGCGCCTACGTGCTGGCCAAAGGCCGCCCGCAGTTGCCGACTACACCGCTATCGGACGTGTCAGGCTGGGTTTACACCGGCAACAAGCTGCACCCGACCCAGAAACCGGTCGAGGTGTTGGAACCATTGATCCGCACCTACTGTCCGCAAGGCGGGCTGGTGCTGGACCCATTCTGCGGATCTGGGTCTACGCTCGTCGCGGCTGAAACTTGCGGACGGCGCTATATCGGCATTGAACTTGACCGTGACCATACCGAGGTTGCACACAAACGCCTGTTTCCTCGATGAAACCGGTTCTTGCCTGCCAAATCGATGCTATCCCTGCCGCCCCAAAAATCGAAACTCAAAACATCAGACCGATGTACTTTTGTGGACTAGATCGCCGCATGGCTTGCAGGATAATCTCAGCAATTCACCCTATAGACGGTTGCGGAAATGCAATATAGATGACTGAAAAGATTGTGAAGATTTAGCTAAACGCCACGAGCTTCTTGAATGTCAGAAACAGACACCGATTCAGAACAAAACAATGCAACCGATGTCGCTGATCGTCTTTGCAGACTTATGCGGCGTATTGAAATTACCGCAGGTGAATTGCGTTTCAATCAGCCGCATAGTCCAACTCAAAAATTTACCGGCCTTCAATGTCCGCTTTATCAAGTGTTCGAACCAATCGCCACGGAGCTCGAATTCGAAAACTATGCCGAATTACGAGACAATTTCGTCGCTCTTTGCAACCGCGTTATCCGTGACGTCAGCAGCCTCACCCTCAAACGGCCAGAAACCCAACAGCGTTGGATTCAAGCCGCGAAAATGGCGAATGGTGTCTTCGACGCACGCAATTTCGGCATCGATACGGGCAGTGTGTTTCAGAAGCATTTCTCACAGGATGTCTATCAGCGACTTGAGGACGCTTCAGAGCGCTTGCAGATAACCGAACGACAGGAAGCAACCGTTGATGAACTCGGCGAAGCTCTCAACGCCGCCCGCAATACGCTGAATGCCTATGAGCAACACGGGAAAATTCCCGCAGAGATAGGAAGAATTCTGAAGCACTACCTTCAGCAGATTGAAAGTGCCTATCAGCACTACGACGACTTTGGCGAGGAGATATTCTGGGCAACCTACAAGGAACTCTTTGCCACATTTCTTCAAGTTCACAATGTCATTGTGCCCAGCACACCGAACGACGCCATTAAAACCGCCCTCAATACCATGGGGGAAAAGATGAAGTATGGGCTTCACGCTCTCGCAGTATCTGCGGATGCCGCCACGATCGCAGCCACGGGGCTCGCCGTCTTGCAGCTCGCCAAGGTTTGATCCATACCGACCTTGACAACATTTTCGTTGAGGGGAGCTAATGTCAGAGACCAATAGGAAACAGCCGAACCTAATCGACGTCCATGTCGGAAGCCGTATCAGGCTGCGCCGAAACATCATGGGCATGAGCCAGGAACGGCTCGGCGATAGCCTAGGCATCAGCTTCCAGCAAATCCAGAAATACGAACGCGGTACCAATCGCGTCGGAGCCAGTCGACTTCAGAACATTGCGGACATCCTGAATGTCAACGTCTCATTCTTCTTTGAAGACGCACCAGGAAATGATGCAGGTGCTGTCGATGCGGCGAAAGCGCCATCGTCCGACGACATTCAAACCTTCCTGTCGTCTTCCGAAGGATTCCGGCTGAACCGGGAATTCGTAAAAATCACTAACCTGAACGTCCGCCAAAGTATCATCGAGATGGTGAAGGCAACAGCAGCCACGGGCGATGATAGCTAGCACTGCGGTTAAACAGCACGATGTATCGTGCTTTCACTCACCCCAAAAGCTCGCGCGATCCGCCCGCACGTCTCGCCCTGCGCCCGCTGTTCCGCAATCTTCTCCCTCTCTCTCGGCCCCAGTTTGCACGGCCTCCCGAACTTCACGCCACGTAGACGCGCCGCTTCCCTCCCCTGTGCGGTATTTTCCAGTATCCGCCGCCGCTGCCAGCGGGCGGCCCAGCCAACTAAGAACGCGATTAAATCCGCCATCTCTGATGTGGTGTCGATAAACGGCTCATCCAGTAGCCGCAGTCCCGCGCCCGCATCCTTCACCGTTTTAAGGATGTTCACGAGATCGAGCGGGTCTCTCGCTACCCGGTCGGTCGCCGTCGCCAGCATGACATCGCCCGGTTGAAGGCGGGCGAGCAGGCGAGCCAGCTCCGGCCTGCCGTCCCGGTTCTTGCCGCTGCGCTTTTCATGGAAAATCTCGACACAGCCCGCGTTTTCAAGCCGCTCGATTTGATAGGCAAGGTCTTGCGCCTCGGTGCTGACGCGGGCGTAACCGATGAGTCGTGGCGTGACGGGAGTGTGGGGCATCGCGAGGTCTCCTGAATAAATCCCTTGAAGACCACGAGCGTTCAAAAAGTTGCTTAAGGGATGCTGAATATTTACTACCGTCAAAAGTCACGAATTTTGCAAGTAGGCCTGATTCACAAATTGTGACGCTGGATAAACTTTAGCAATACTGAATTTATTGAGATTCTCATTCTCATTTTACACGCGGTATTGGCGGGGATGCGGGGCGGCTGCGCCCGTCAAAAGTCGTGATTTTTGAATAGCTAGAGCTCCTGTTTAGTTGCCGACATGGAGCTTGGTATGCCTGAGAAATGGAAGAAGGTGGTATTCGCGTCGCTTGCTGTAATCGCGGTATTGGCCGGCACGTATGTATTCTCCGAAGGCTTGCTGAATAACTCGAAGGAAGTGGGCAAATACAAGGTCGGCACGCAACGCCTTGAAATAAATAAGGGTGGCGACTGGATGTTAACGCTCGAAAGCGGTGCGCGAACCGGTACGTGGAAGAACGTAGGCGACGAAAAAATAGTTTTTAGAGTGAATGGGAGCGCAGGAGCCGGTTTCACCTGTGGCTTCCAGTTCCCTTACGGTCCAGACAGAATTTACCTTCTCAACTGCCCGCTTGAAGGCATTTATCCGCGCATTTAGCGCATCCATCAGAATCCATCCGAGCGCACCCCACAGGCTGAAAGGCTTCGAATATGCCTGCAAAACTCATCACCGCTGCCTTGATTTCACTATCCATCGCCGCACCTGTAAACGCCGAGCCTGTGCCTACGGCACAGTTTGGTCTTGCTGATGATGAGCACCCGATTACAAAGGTGGCTGACAAGAAAAAGAAAAAGTCGGCCCAACGGATACCAAAGGCCGGGGACGTGCTGATCGGCCCGGTCGAGGGATTTCACAAGCCGGACTTTTCCCGTGGGCGACGAGTACGGGAGGGCCGCGACCTCGGCGGCCTGATCGGTGAAGCCGTTAATACGTTCATGGGCGGCGGTCTGTCGTCTGGTGGCGGGTCGCGCGGGCGAACAACCGGGGCACACCAAATCCCCATGGGCGGTTACGGGCAGAATTGCGGGCCGCAGTATGGCACACGCAATCCAACATCTCCGGCGTGCTGACCGGATACCCTATTTGATAACCAGAGGAATACCATGTCGCTATCAAGGCTCATTTTGACATTTGCTTCTGTGCTGTGGGTCGGCGGCTTGGCGGTTTCGCCATCCTTTGCCGCCACGTTGTCGACCCCGGAGGATGCAGTGACGGCCTATATTGAAGGGGTTGTTCAGCAGGATTTCGATGCCATCATTGCCGCGACTGCCGCCGATAAGATGAGTGCGGAATTCGATTTCGTCGCCAGTGTTGATCGTCTGAAGGCACTGGCGGTACCGACTCCAGCCCCCGCCACAAGTCCCCTCTTCGTCAAAATCAACAAATCAGGCTTTGCAGCCCGTATCGCCTCACAAGTGAAATTCCTGATTTATGGCTTAATGACAACTAATCCCGTCGTGGAAGGCAAGTCAGCCCAAATGGAAAAGGTAGCGGCAGACGAGTTTGCGACTACCGTCAGCACTGACCGCCTCGCGGGCGTCAAGTTGGTGAAAGTTGCGATTCCCAGTCCTGCGCTCCAAAACAGCGAAAAGTATCAGCTCAATGCCAAAAATGCCGCAAAGGTTTACGGTGCAGACGCATCGGCAGAACGGGTGGCGCTAATTTCGTTTGAAGGGCTGCACTTCGCTGTTGGCTTCCACCTATTCCGCTATGGAGATGAGTGGGGTGTTTCCGATCAAACGTCTTCGCTCGCTGGGTTAGGCGGATTGGGCACCCCTAAGCGAGTGACGCCTGAGACCTTTGCGGACTTGGTCAAATAATCAGCGAGCGTCGGCGTCGCTAGTTGGCCGTTCTCACATCAAGGTCAAAATAACGGCCTATCGAGCGCAAATACGCGGCGATCTCGGTCCGGAGGTGATCCCGCTCTCCGTATCGTCTGCTGATTTCATGCACATCCCTAGATACCCGTTCTATCTCTTCCTCAGGCACATCGATTTCCCCGAGAACATACAGGTCGTCGCTGATGGCGCATATCGGGCATCCGGTCGCGGTAATCTCGTCTACAAAATCAGGAATTTGGTCTTTTCGCATGAGGATCTCCGTCTGACACGTGCCAAACGTTAATGCCCCAGGCTAAAACGGCAACCTGCAAATCTGCACCTGGCCAGAGTTGTATCAGCTGTCTTTTGCACACCTAGCTTTCTGTACCACCGGGGATAAGCAGCACTCAACGCCGATGGTAAAATGTCTCCCATGCAAGACGGATATCGGCAAACGACCACTCCCGGCGGCGACCATACGCCGGACTTGGGCGCGTGTGGCAACCCGCAAGGCCTGTCTCCCGCTGGAATTTCATGAACCACGCCGCCGACTTCGGTTTGCCACGTGGCGTCGGTTCAATCAGACGGATGATTCCACTGTGAGCCCAGCAGTCGTGTGGGTTGGAAATGTGTGAAGGGTTTTGGAGAAAACCTCTCAGTCTCTGCAAGGTGATATCGTCCGGCGACTGATGAATCTCGCTGCGCAATTCTGCGACGGCTAGGGCTGCGCCCTGGCGCGCAGCCTCGCGCAACAACTCGTTCAACTGGTGGTGAGTGAGCACCAGCGCTTGCATTGCGTCCACATCGACATCCTTTCCTTAGGCGTTCAAGGTCGCCTTGGATTCGGCTACGGTCGAGACTCGCATTCCTGAAAATGACCCGCCATTATAGTCCCGCAAGTTCGCCAAGTCGTTGCGTTACTGGCCGGAGCGGATCAACAAGACCAAGATCTTAAATCATGGTGGTCTCAAGATTACCCTTGTGATCCACGTAGTGGGAGACGGCTTCACGCGAGACCCCCTGCCCGGTCAACATGAGCGAAATCGCAATACGTTTAAGGTCGTAAAGCTGGAAGTGATCTGGCACCCCCGGCAACGCTTTGAACCTCGCTAAGCCCTTGCGGAAGTTATCGCGCGGTTTTGACAGGTCCGTATGAGACGGGAACACGAGGCGACTATCTGGCCAGCGATCACGTTGTGCGCGGATCATCGCAGCAACCTTGCTGTGGATTGGCACGGTGCGGTAGGCGTACTCGTAGAGTGAACGAGAAAGCTTGATGCCCTTCGTGTTGTGCTTGTTCCAGATGAGCTGGACGAGATCAAAATGGGTGAACTCGGCGCTGGCAAGGTCACTCGGGCGCGCCATGGTCAGGAACAGGATGCCCATGTAATTGCACAGCTCGGCCATTTGGTCGTTGGCCGTCATAATATGGGCATTAACCAGGGCTTCGTCCCGCTTGGCCAGACCGCTCATACTGTCGATGTCCGGCACCGCTTCAAACACTGGATAGAAAATGTGCGCGGTGATCTGGCGGATTTGCTCCATGGAGTAATCGCGCCGCTGACGTATGATCTTCCGTTTTTTCAGTGGATGCGCCGGATTGCGCATATCAACCAGTTGCATCCGGATAGCCCAGTTAAAAAGTGCCAACACGTGCCGAAGAGCGGTGTTGTAAACATAAGGAGAGGCAAACTGCTTCTGGTACCGTTCGATATCCAATGGCTTAATTGAGGACAACGGCCGATCCAGAAACATCGAGCCGAAATCGGCGTAGTTTCTGATATTGCTGCCCCTCTTCGTTACGAGTTTAGGAGCCTGACGGAGCCATTTCGCCATCAGCATAACAAAGGAATACTTATAGCCTTCCGATAACCCGGAAACGTGGCTCTCCCAGTAGCGGTCAATCGCTTCACGGACCGTCATCAAGTGGATGCGGCGCGGGTCATTCTCATCAAGATCAGGATTCTCGCCTGCCTGGAGGCGCCTTTCGCGATCAATCACCGCCAGCCGTGCCGAGGCCACGTTTAATATGATTGTTGATCCAAGAGCCTTCCTGTGCCGCTTTTGGTTGAAAACATAAGCATGCACGAAGGTCTTGTTGCCCAATGCCGTCACACGCAGTCCAAGCCCCGCAACGGAGCCATTCCGAACCACCCCGTCACTACCAATCGGGTAATCCCAATAAATTTCCTGATCCTTTTCCGCAGGACAAATAGCCTGCGCAACCACCAGATCAGATAAGTAGATATTCGGCATTTCATGTAACTTCCATGTAACGGATTTAGACTGAATGTTACATGAAAAGTGCCATAATGACGAAACATCGATTTTACAAAATGATTAAATAACAATCATTTGCATTTGTTTCATGAATCTAAAAATTAGCCTGGAGCCGCTACGAATCTGAGGGTCAGGAGTTCGAATCTCTTCGGGCGCGCCAAATTTTCCAAACAGTTACGTGATTTTCGCCCGGCAATGCCCAGCTCATGTAACTTTGGTGTAACCGCCATCACAATATCTTGTCTGTTGATGATGTCGGGCTACTTCTTCACCTTCATGCACATGCTTATAGCGGGCATTTAATTTATCCGGCTTTATCCTGACGGGTCCGAAACCAGGCTGCGCTTTGCTATCGTAACGTGTTCTATTTTGGGATTATCTACTCAACTTAGTCGCAACCACTAGTCAGAACAAAAAATGAACAATAATATGTGGAGCTCATATTAAGCACTACTCAGGTACATCTCTCTCGTGTCAGATTATATTCCCCTCTCTCGCCATTTCAGACCCGTCAGTGCAGACGAGGCCGAATATCGGTCTCAGCGCGAGATGGCCCATGCATTTGGGAAATCCGTTGAGCAAGGGTGGGAAATTGTCCTTAATGCGCGCCGGGCCGTGGTTCTGGCCGAAGGTGGCAACGGCAAAACAGAAGAGTTTCGGCAACAGGTCCTAAAACTGAAAGCAGACGGACAGTTTGCCGTCTTTGTTCCCGTCGAGGATCTCGATAATTCAAGCCTAGAGGACGCGCTCGATGTGAGCGATGGGACTCTGTTCACCGCATGGATGGCTTCCGACCAGGCAGGATACTTCTTCCTCGATTCGGTTGATGAGGCGCGTCTTACCCAAAAGAGCTTCTCTCGCTGTGTGCGCAATCTACAGAAGGCTATTCATGGCCACGCCGAACGGGCCACAATCATTATAAGTTGCCGTTGGAGTGATTGGGATAGGAAAGAAGACCTTAAACTCTTGAACGACAAGCTGACTCTAGTAACACGCACGCCGGGCGAAGAAACCACCCGCGAGCAGGTGCTCGTGTCTTTGCTAGAGGTTCGTGGCGGGGACAAGGACAAGGACACGGCAGCGGCAGCCACGGCAACCGTGCACGAATTCCAAACTTTCATTCTTGAAGAGCTTGATGTCGAGCAGCGCACCGCTTTCATTCAAGCTAAAGGCGTAAGGAACGCGGCCGCTTTTTCGCACGAGCTTGATCGTAATGGTCTTTTACCACTGGCAGGCAGGCCGAAGGACTTGCTAGACTTTGTCGACTACTGGCACAGTCATGGTGAGCGTCTCGGTACACGTGTGGAGATGCTTCGCTTTGTTACCGACATGCGCCTGCGCGAAGACAGGCAACACCATCCAGGTATTGAGAACATATCTTTGGACGAACTTCGTCTAGGCGCTGCCCGCATCGCGGCCGCCATGGTCCTCGGTAGGACATTCTACGTTCGTGCGGGACAGGACGACGGAAGCGATAACAGCGAGTGGCTGGATCCTCTCGCGCTATTGCCGGATTGGAGCCAACCTAAAGTTAGCGCGCTTTTGCGCCGAGGGCTGTTTACACCCGCAAGCCTTGGACGCTCCAAGTTTCATCATCGAGAAGCAATGGAGTTTTTGGCCGCAGTCTGGTTAAAACACTTACTGGATAACGGCTGTCCACCTACGGTCATCCGTGATCAGATCGTAGTCAGTCTCTACGGGCAGGAAACGATCATCCCCTCGCGACGCGCGACTGCTGCATGGCTCGCAGTATTGGACGATGGGTTTCAAAAGGACATTATCGCCCGTGAACCTCTGGTTCTCATTCAGCATGGCGACCCCGGCTCATTGTCGATCTCAGCGCGAAAAGAACTTCTGCGTACTTACGCTGCCCTGCATGCCCAACACCGGATCAGCAATGACCAACTCGACGGTACCCGGCTCTGGATGTTCACCGATAGTGGCCTTGAAGGCACCATTCTTGAAATCTGGCCCCACCACTACGAGTATGACCTTCGCGGTGATCTCATTCGATTGATTATGTCGGGGAAGCTGAAAGGATGTCTTCCTGCCGTTCGCCAGCTTTTGGATTCCCCATGCGCAAACCACCACCAAGGGCCGTGGGCGCTTGAATGTATGATCGAGCTCGAAGATGACGATGCGGTGCACGCATTCTCCGAGCAGTACATGGCAACTTATCGGGAGATGACGACCTCTTACCAGACTTGGTTCGCCAAGCTGCTCTATCCTCGTTTCCTTACTCTTGATCAGCTCTTTGAGGTGATCGAAAATTCGCGACCGCCAACTAAAGGCCGTGTGGATGGCTTCGGGTACGAAATCCGGCATCTATGGAAGCAGTGTCCCGAGCAAGACAAGCCGGAGTTCGCACTGCGAATAGCAACGCTGGCACTCAAACCGCCGTATGCGACAGATTACCATCGCATCTCCGCTCAGTATCGTTTTCTGGCTCGACATATCGAACCAGTATGTCGTGGCCTTCTTCAGCGCGATCCGGTTGACAACCCAACCGACGAGCTAATCCGCTGTCTGATCGTATATCAGCGCACTGACCGGCAAAGTAACAGTTTCGACCGGGACGAAGAGCCTCTGCACCAGATCGTTGCCAACAGGCCGCGCACCAAACGGGCCTTGTTATGGGCGGAAGCACATGAGGCCCGCGCTAACGCTGAAACCGACCGCAATATCGTGGCCGTATGGCAGTTACACTCGATTTTCCGTTTGCTGGCGGATTTCGACGCTAACGACGCAATGTGGCTCTTCACCGACCTTAAGGATGAATCAAACCACCTAGACGACAGGAAGATCGCCTTGAGCGCCCTATGGAAACTCGCGCAACAGAGGCGACTCCCAGATGCAGAGCGCATTGAAGATGCGATTTCAGCGGACGGCGCATTGCAGGCGTATTGGGCGGAACTACAGGCCCCTCCTCCAGAAGACGCGGACATCAAGCGACTGGAGAGGAGAAACGCCGACTGGGAACTGAAAGAAGAAAAAAAGAAACTTAAAGCACGCGCTAGCTGGCTTGAGTTTCAACGGGACATCGTGGCCGATCCAGCCCGTTTACGCGACCCTAAAATGGGTTTTACCCAAATGCACCACGTATCTGAACTGGTGAAACGAAAAACACACTATGCTGATGAACGCTTTATTGATGACATTGCTCTCGTCGATTCACTCTTCTCGTCTGAGGTTCGCAAAATTTACGAAGACATTCTGCGTGAGCATTGGCGTGCTCTTGAGGTTAGAGAGAGCGAAGTCAACACATGGAACCAGATATATGGTCGAGCAGGCGTCTATCTAGAGTTCCGTGAGAATCTTCCGGCTTTCGATGCTTTGCCGGAAGACATGGCCCGAAAAGCGATTGCGCTTGGTGTCTGGGATTATCACCGCGATTGGCTTCAGAGACTTATTGACCGCAGGCCCGAGATCGGTTTGCCGCTTGTTACCGCAAAACTGGCCAAAGATTTGAGCAGGCAGGACGGACATAACAGCTTCCTCTACTACTACGCTCGTCAGACCACCGATGTTCCTGCCCCCGTCATCGCTTGCCTGCTGAAGGTTCTCGAAGCGGGTCTCCTGGACAATCTCGCTCATCTGGGACAGGTCATCACTATTCTGCTTAAGTCCAATCTGGCTTCCCATGATACCGGTCTTGCCGCCAAAGCATTTCGAACCGCATTGGATACGGCAATTACGTGCAAGGACATTCCGAGGCAGGCACATTGTATCGGTGGACTTTTGGCGCTCGACCTACCAGAGGGTGTGGAAGCTCTTTTCAGCAGCATCTCTAAAGCCAAGGGCGCCCATAGCGTTAGCTTGCTGCTTGCTATATTTTCCACGCTGTTCGACAACAACCACAGCGGGATCGCAGTGTCTGTGCTCGCGCGTCTGGAGGTGCGACAACTCGCTGACCTTTACAAAATCGGCGATCGTATTTTACCAAAGCCTGAATACTCAGGCGGATCAGTTACCGAATTGCATCATGCACGAGACGGGCTGGGAGCTGTGCTCTCTGCCCTTGAGGGCAAACTTGGTCTTGATGCCTACATGGCTATGTATGACTTGGCCAAGACCGACGACCCCGGCGATGGCTGGTACCTGAAGAAAGCCAAAGCGATGCTAGAGCGCGACAGCGAACCGCAAGCATGGGACGTAAGTGAAGTGTTGGCCTTCGAGACGGGCTTCCTCGCACCAATTAAGAACGGCAAACAACTCCACGCCGCGGTTACGAATGCGTTGGAGCGTGTTCGGGATGATCTCACCTACGCCGATGCGTCCATTGCCGAAATCCTCAAGATCGTGGCGGAAAAGGAAGTGCGCGATGAGAACGCGTTGCGGAACGCGTTCATGAGCAAGATTATCGATAGCAACCCTACGATTTTCCATACCGCACGGGAGAACCACGTGGGACAGGAAAAGCGCCCAGACATTTTTATCGCAGGTGCAACATGTCCTTTCCAGGTTGCGGTCGAAGTGAAACAGGCTGATTATTGGTCAGGCCGCGAGTTAGTGCAGGCGCTTGAGACTCAATTGGTTGGGCAGTACCTCTATCCGCAACGCCGCCGCAACGGCATTCTTCTGCTGATAAATACGGGAGCTAAGAAAAGCTGGCAAATACCCAGCAATCCGAAGAGGTTGGGGTTTGCAGCATTGGTGCAAGAATTACAGACGATAGCAACCAGTCTCAGCAACGTAGATGGCCGAGAAAATGTATCGGTGTTTGGCCTAGATATCACAACGTGAGTGACCAAGCAGACCGTCGCTAGATAACAGTGAATGACATGTTGCCATGGATAAACCCTTTACTACTTTGAACGAATTGCCACATATCGACACCTCAAATTTATGTGGACGAAAGGTCTACTTGATACCTTTATGGGATAAGGTGAGCTGGAAGACGTGGACACCTATTGAAGACGGCAACCTCTTGGAATTGTCGCTCGTGGGCGTGCTAAGGTCAGACTATCTCGCGGAAGCTGCTGCCCACAAAGACGATGTCTACATTCCTTTTATAGAATTGGTTTGGCAACATCTTAGCTGGCCGAACATAATGAGAGAAATGTCTGGCCTTGCTACAGACATTCACCTCATGGCGACAATCGCCGCGAAACTGGAACACTACCACGCCGCGCAGGAAACTATCGGCAACGACCTCCTCACCACTTTCGTTAATTCCGAAGTTGAGCATCTCCTGGTAATTGCTCGATCAATGTTTGATCTTCTGCAGGCCATGATTTCTCATCTTTGGATTGAGCACGTTCGGATTGACGATCCAGCGCTCGAGAAAAGTCGCAAGCAGCGCCCCATGCAAGCGACATTCTCTAAAATAGTCTTGGACGGCCAAAAATTGCGAACCGCCGCAGAGATACAAGAAAAATACAGCATTCCTGCTGTTATGGCGGAAATGTACGTCAAGCATGCGCCTTTTTTCCAGTCCGTTCGAACTGCCCGCGATCACGTTGTCCATTACGGTAAATCGACGGATTCCGTTTATGCAACTGAGCGAGGATTTTGCGTAAATCCGAACGCACCATATTTCCGAGATTTCCCTTGGCTGGAAGAACATCACTACAATGAGAATATTGTCACACTGAAGCCGTGGCTTGCCCGTCTGGTCGGTCAGACCCTAGAAGCGTGCTCCGACATTCTGTTGTCGATAAATAACCAGATTGGCTTTCCACCCCCCTTAGCTCCGAGACATCATGTTTTCATTCGTGATCCTGCAGCCCCTGCACTCCTGCGTCTTATTGGCGCATCAGATGTTGCAGATCACTGGTGGGCCGACATGCCCAACGACACAGATGAAAGTGAATTCAATTAGCTTACACTCAGGACATTTCGTCTTCGACTGACCCGGCCCCCCCAAAAAGGCGCTCCCATCCACCGCGGCTAACGAAAAAACCAGTTTCGGCCATCTCCTTCGCACGATCCTCCAATCCACCCGGATATCTAATCAAATAACGGATTTCGCCTACCCTTCCCGCCATATCTGCCAAATCCTGAACTGTGAATTTTGCTCGGATAATCTCTTTCTTTATCACGCGCACGGCGACAACTTCATCCGGTTTTTCTGGAGTCCATTCCCACCGTGAATGCACAACTGCTTGCCGGAACTGAGAAAGCTCTCGGATTCGCTCGTATTGAGTGATCAATACAGCTCTCCTTTCCCCTACTTGTTTTTCTGCGACTTCTCTTAGCCAGAGATCGAGCACCAGACTAAATTTCGCGTTATTCATTTCCTTGGGGAGAGGCTCGACATCAGCTAACGCTTGCAAAGTCTGTTCGAAAATATCTGCTTCAAGGTATCCCCATTGCGAGACGATCGAACCCAAGAGGTACGTTTCCCGCTCATTGAGGCTAGTATCTAAAACGTACTTCATCAAACTCTCCATAAATTGCTTCTCAGCATTTTCGCTGGTTTCAACATAGACGCGAAACAAGATATTTTAACAAGCTTACGATGAAAGCTCTCGCCTCCGTTTTGGCGGCTGACAACAGAGTGCATCTACCTTCTGACGATGTGGGAAAATCGGAGTGGCTACACGGGCCTTACTCGATCTTTGCAGTGTCAGAGCAGCGGCGAACGGCGAACGGCGAACGGCGAACGGCGAACCATACACCATTGACATCGTTAAAAATGCACGAATAAATTGCGTTTCTCGTTAAAGTAGACATAGAAACAACCGCGACGACCATGTCTACTTTCCGTAGTGTCAGAGTTCGCTGAAAGCGATAACGTATCGTTTAGCGACAATACCCGAATGCAGATAAGGATCTCCATGAAAAGAGTCGCAATTTTTTTGAGAAAAGAGCTCAAAACAAACCGCTTTAGCGATGCAGTCCTAGCTGCTTTGAATAATCCGGATATTGATGAAGTGACGATTTGCAGTGGCTTTTTTCAGGAAGACGATAGCTACAGCGTATCGAAATCAAAATTTCATATAAGACCCAAATGCACTAATATATTGAATCTTAAAATTGTCGGATATTATGGGTGGCGCCAACACACGGCTTTTTCTCAGTTCATAGCAAATGTCACTGCGATCAATTGTTCCCGCTGCATCAATGTGAGTTCTTTCCGAATTCCAGGAGATAAATGGCACGCTAAAATCTGTATTGCCAAAAAATCCGGAAAGCCGGTGTTTGCTGCAATCGGAAGCAGCAACATCACGAGGAGAGCGTTCGATGTCCTCAAAAATTTCAATTATGAAAGTGACGTGATTTTCTGGGATGAAAAAGACCCGGCCATAAACCAAATGGTCGAGAACATCATCGGCGAGGCTCCCGATGAATTCCCCTCTGTAGTTGTGACAAAGTATGATGAAACGCACCCGGTAAATCGTGTCCCGCTACAGGACCGCCTGCTCACCCTTGAAAAGGAGATATTCAGCAAGGCAGTGCCTTATCCGTAAATCTTACAGCAAAGCTGATTGAGTGTTCTGAGTGGGTCCCGTTTCTCCTTCTAGCGCACAACGTAGCCTTTCTGGGAGCCGAGTAGCTTCGCCCCTTCTCTCCCCCAAACAGGTCTTCCGCCCAGCTTCCTTTCTTCCGCTGCGCTGCATTGCGTGCAGCCGGTTCCCCGCGAATCCCTGTTGTCCCCTTCCAACCCCACCGCTCACGCGGCCCCGGGAAGCAGGACGGGGCCTGTTTCCCTGTCCCATTAAGGAAATCAAGACAAGGGACAAGACAATGACAACCACACAGACCGATCGTATCCGAGAACTGAATGACATATTTCGTTCAACCTGGCTCACGGGTACGGTGCTGATGACCTCGGGTATCAAAAACCTGCCTGACGCGATCCAATCACGCATCGCAGAGTCCGTGCAGAGATTTGACGCCTTCACACCTGATAATGATCCCCACGGCGAGCATGACTTCGGCGCGGTGACCATCGAGGGGTATAAGGTCTTCTGGAAAATCGACTACTACGACCGGACCCTGCAATACGGTTCAGAAGACCCGGCTAATCCCGCCATCACCAAGCGGGTACTTACGATCATGCTGGCAGAGGAATATTAAACCTAAAAGGACGGAATGCGCAGATGTCTGCGCCTTCCTCTCATCAGCCTGTTAGGCAGACCGCGCAGCTTCGTTCCAGAACGGTGTCGGGAAAATATCCAGAGGCGTCGCCCCACAATCCGTGCAGTGCCACAGGTTTTTAGCTATAGCGCGACCATCGTGCACGCCGTCACAATGGAGGCAATGCCACTCGGCCGACAATCCACGCCCGAGGGGATGGGCCGCCCGGCGCTCCCGATCAGGCATAGTTGAGCGGCGAGGCCAATCTGCCGCGACGGCCGCATACATGCGCTTGGCACGCATCTTCAGCAGTCGGGTGGCTCGCTCGATAAAAGCAGGATCGAGAGCCTCAACGGTTTTCACCCTACCGCCCAGCCGTTTGAGTTGCGGTTTCGCTGAAGGTGCCTGGTCGAGGCTGATTTCCCAGCCTTGCGAGCCGAAAGCAACCTCGAATTCGTCACCGGCTAGATAGAATTTCTGGCCGTCGAGTTCGCCGTGAAGCTCATCGGCTTCCATAGGTTTTGTATCCTCAGGAACCCAGCGGGTAAAAATAAGTGCGTCACCGTACACGCTGAGGTCGATTGGGTCAGCGTTTTCAGAAAGGAGATTCGGCAGATTATCCATTTGCGCGGGCGTGGGCCGCCATCCCAGCTTATAGGCTTCGGCAAGTCCGCGCCAATGAGGCTGCCCCAATGCGACAGCTACTAGTTCTAAGGCACTAATGTGTTTGATAGAACGCTCCCGTGCCAGCCTCTTGGCGGCAATTTTAAGCGTATTGAGGGCGTCGATGGCCATGATAATCCATTCCTTGTTGTAACGGAATCCAACCGGGTGCCCACTGCCGACTGGACCCGTCCGAAGGAACGGTGTCAGTCTTGATCTATAAAACGCACTGCAAGGCTTCGCGTGATGGGCACACCGGCCTGTGCGTCAGGCCAAGTACATCCTGCCCGTGCGGTAAATCTGAGTCAATAGGTGGTCAAAACCCCGTCGCCGCGCCGTCAGGAATGTGTAGGATTAAATCGTGTCGCGTGGTATAAGAGGGTAGAAACGAAAGTGACGAACATGCGAACCACTCAATCTCTGAGCATTACCCTGCCGATCGAAATGGTCAAGGCAAAGGTCGCGTCCGGGGAGTACGCCACCGAAAGCGAAGTTATTCGCGACGGTCTCCGTACTCTGGCCGCACGAGATGCCGCTGTCGAGCGCTGGCTGCGAGATGAGGTTGCTCCAGCTTACGACGCCCACAAAGCGAAACCTGCCCGTGCCGTCCCACTCAACGAAGGCATGGCCAATGTACGTGCGCGCATCGCCAAGGGTGAAGGCCGCGATTGAATGAAGTGCGCCTCACAACACGCTTCCCAAGTCGTGTTGAATCACCCAGACAAGAGAGGAGAGCAATCTGGAGGCGACATATCAGCTGAGAATGTTCTATTTTTGTTCCAGACATGATATCTTCAGCGAATGAAACGATCGAACACGAAAACTTTCCGTAGCGTCTTGCCTGATGTATCAAGTTTACCGATAAAAATCGCATATCAGAATCAGAAACCCGTTGTTGGAAATCACATGAAAACTGCGAAGGTAGTCCGCCAGGCACCGCTCTGTATCAACGAGAGCATGATTTTCGAGGGTGACGCCCTAACCGTTCTGCAACGCCTACCGGATCAACATGCACAGTGCATTGTAACTTCTCCGCCATACTGGGGCCTAAGAGATTACAATATCGATGACCAGATTGGGTTAGAGCCTACCCTCCCCCAATTCATAAATAGCTTGGTCACTGTGTTCCGCGAAGCCCGGCGAGTATTACGTGATGATGGTATACTGTGGCTTAATATTGGAGACGGCTTCACTAGCGGCAACCGAGGTTGGCGAGCTCCTGACAAGAAAAATCCAGCACGCGCTATGTCGGTACGGCCAAATACACCCGATGGACTGAAGCCGAAAGACTTGATGGGTATTCCGTGGCGCCTTGCATTTGCGTTGCAGGACGACGGCTGGTATTTGCGAGCCGACATTATCTGGAACAAACCGAATGCCATGCCGGAAAGTGTGAAAGACCGGCCGACCCGAGCACATGAATATCTGTTTATGTTTTCCAAACAGGAGCAATATTTTTACGACCGCGATGCGGTGAAAGAGCTAAATGGCCGTAACATCAGATCTGTCTGGAACGTTAACACGACTCCTTTTCCCGGCGCACACTTCGCAACTTTCCCACAAAAACTCATAGAGCCTTGCCTGAAGGCATCCACGCGAACAAATGACTTCGTCCTTGATCCCTTTTTTGGATCAGGTACGGTCGGACTAGCTGCGGAGCAACTCGGTCGAAACTACATCGGAATCGAGCTTAATCCAGACTACGTTACTATCGCTGCAAATAGACTCGAAACCTCCTCTGAAGCTGTCGTGCGGGTGGCAGCATGATTCCTGCACCAGATTTGCAAATTGAATTCGCGGCCAACCTTGCAGAGGTTCGTCACTTGATGCTCCAAGAGGCTCTGCAAGAGACCGTTAGAACGCTGGATATTCGAGCCCTTGATGCAGAATTGGCTAAATACACACCCAGTCACAGCTTACAGCAGTTGGCAGGCTTCAGCTTGCGTGGCGAGTTGATATTCCCCGTCCCATTGGTGCTTAGGGCTAACCCACGTCTGTTAGGTTACTATCGTCTTCTTTACGGCTACAGCCAGAAAGCTTTCTATGTTCCCGATATCGCGGGAAAGTTTGCGAGTATGGAAATCAGAGGAACATTGCGTGGTGAGATCGATCGCGAACTAGAGGCTTTCTGTGAAGAGATGTGTGATGCAGGTGCCCAACTCCTAACCGGCATTTTGGCGCAGCCTGTCACGCTTGCTCTTCTCAATGATCTGACGATATTAACACTTGGCCCTCAGTGGCGTGGCGGAGCTAATAATCGTAAGGGCACAGCGGGCATTATTAAAGTCTTCAATGCGATACGCGATATTGTTCAAAATCATTTGGTAACCGCCGATGCACGCCGTATGACTGTCCGTAACGCGGCCGGACGAACCGTTCTCATTGAATTTGCTTCCGACCCCGACATTGTCATCCGCGAAGAAATGCGGACCGACAGCTACCGGAATATAGTCGCGATCGAAGTGAAAGGTGGGGAAGATTTTTCCAACATTCACAATCGCATTGGTGAAGCTGAGAAGAGTCATCAAAAAGCAAAAGCGAATAAATATGTAGAGTGCTGGACTGTCGTCAACGTGGATCGGGTCGACATGGAGATAGCAGCCCAAGAGTCTCCATCGACAAATCGCTTCTACCGAATTTCCAGCCTGGCACAGGCCGAAGGGGAAGAGTATGAGGAGTTCTGTGACTTAGTGGTAGCGATGACCGGCATCCCTACTGCCATTTAGAAAATCACATTTCCGTGACGAAAAGAACCATTTTTATCTAAACAAAAAAACTCGCACGCACATTTTTACGCACACTCGAAATTTTATTCGAAATAATGATTTAAATACAATTACTTACAAATAGACCGACCTGACTTTTAATCAGTAGGTCCAGGGTTCGAATCCCTGCGCTCTCACCACCTCAAATTCATTTTCCCAATAATTTACAAAATCTTGCCAATACCGATAGCCAAGCACTGCCGTGACTTGAAAATCTCCGCCAGCAGTTTCACAGCGCAGAAATAACCGCGCCTACCCCACAGTTGGTTTCCAATATCAGCCCCTAAGACGAAACCCGATCATCCAGCCCGCGCGGACAGCCATGACATCCGCGCTACCGATACGCATACACATACCGCGCAATATTGTCATAGAAGCTCGAGAGATAGGCCGGAATCCGTTTAATACGGGCGAACTTGCTGCCGCGATATTCCGCCCGGGTGCCGACCAGCGTGTCCGGGTCGCCGAACGGCAGGAAGTCCCTGTCAGTGACATAGACTTTCGTGCCATAGCCCCAGCCGCATTCCAGGGCGCGGTCGAAAGGCAGCGTCATCACCCTTGCCGTTTTGAGAAACTGCTCCGCCCCGCCCCGCGAGATGATGTAGCAGGCGGATGATCCCTGCGGACCGTAGATGCAGCGGCCAAGCGTATCGCCAAGCGCGCTGGTTTTCCGGCCCTTGAAACCGCTGCGGCGGTGATTGGTCAGTTTGACGACGGCGTTTTCCGGCATTACCGCAACCATTGCCTTGACCCGTTCGGAAAACTCCGGCGTGAAGGCAACATCATCCTCGACGATCACAGCCACCGGCGCATCGGTGGCAAGGAATATCTCCAGTGCCTTTATATGGCTGGCATAGCAGCCATATTCACCGGCGAGCGCATGGCGGCCATTGCGCAGCTCGAAACCGCTCCGGTCGAAATCTGCCCACTCGGCGGGTGGAACAGTCTTGCCATCGACACCTTCCACCGGGCGCAGATCCAGCTCAAGGCCGGCAGCGCCCTCCAGCATCTTCTCAAGCCGCGCCCGCGCCCGGGCAATGGAAATGATGTAGATGGGGAAAGTGGAAATCGGCAGCATTCAGAACACACCATGCGCATGAAGACGGGAGACCGTCTCCTACAGCAAGGCGCGTGCGGCGTCCATTCGGACACCAAAACGCGCGATCTCATCAGGCGGAATACCGGGATTTCGGCGACAGGAGGTTTCAGACCCGAAACACAGGCAGTCGCTGGTTTTTACTTGCGCGCGGCGGTGCGACGGCAGCGCCAGTTCCAGTCTCTCGGCTCGCCCGTGTCCATATGAACCGATTCGGTGTGGCAATAGGTGCCGACGCCACCGCGTTCAGGCAGGGAACGCAGATAGGTGGCAAGCTCCCACTTGGAGACGCCCTTGATCTGAATATCGGCGGCATCGCAAGTATAATGCTTGGAACCCTGCCTCACGCCCTTTGGCGGACGATAGCCCGAAGTGACGATCGCCGGGCTGTTATAATGCCGCTCGACATCCTTGATCATGCGGACCAGTTCCGGCTTGAAGCAGCCAACTTCGACGCGATCCGTCTGCAGGAAAAGACCATTCGGAGAAACACGGGTCAGGCCGGAAAGCGACGCCAGCTTCATGAGGCCGGTCGGCTGGTCATCCTCATCTTCGAGATGCGCATCGTCGAATTCCTCCGACATCATCGAACGGCCGGAAAGCGCGATGCCCATTGTCGGGTCCGACCCGCCGGGCAGTGACGCAACCTCGGTCGTCGCGGCCGAGCCGCTCTCGATCATTTTCGGCAGCCGTTTTTTGGCGGCGCCGGCGAAAAATGCCGCAAGCGTTACACCCGTGCCTTCGCTTTCCTGTTTCTCGCCTGCGGGCACAGCGTTTGCCGCAGGTTGCGCAGCGGCGGCGGCTGCAAGCTGCTGCGGCGGGGGTGTAGGAACAGGCTCGCGGTTTTCGCTGTGCTGTTCCGCCACCGGCACCGGAACTGGCGCGGAGACAGGCTGAGGCTGGAGTTGCGGCTGCGCCGGTGCTGAATAAACGCTGCTGACGGCGGGAATGATCTTCTGCGATGGGGTAGCGGCAGCGGAACCATCTGCCGCTACGGAAGGGGTTGCCGCGCGGGCGGTGGAATAGATGCTGGATGTGCCGGCGGAAATTGCCGTTGGCTGCGTCGTCAGCCCGCCAATATCGGCGGCGGCACCATAAACCTGCGCCGGGCCACCCGGTGTCTGCGGCTGGGCCGGCACGGCGCCACCGGATGCCGATGCAACGGCGGGATCCACATAATGCCCCGGCTGGGCACCGGCCGCGGGTGCCGCGACGGCCGCTGCGGCCGTCTGCGTGCGCTGTTGCCCGGCGATTTCCGGCTTCTTGGTGTTGGCGGCCATCTCATCATCCGTCACCGCCGAAACGCAGCCGGAAAGCCCGAGCAGCGAAACCGCAATAACGAGACGCTGACAGGAAACGCGTCCTTTCGCGCCCTCGACAGTTTTCATGGATGGCCTCCGTATCTTGCATTTCCAACAGCAGCACGGGAACGGGCGCGTGTGCTTTCCCCAAACGGGACGGGCCGTTTCGATTCGCGGACTATGCCTCATCCCGTCAGGACAAGGCAAGAGCACCCGAAAACGCCGCTATTGGCCGGGAAAATCCCTTACCAGGAACCGGTATTCTGCATAGATATCCACGGTTCGGCTGGTGCGAGGCTTTCGCCCTTCTGCAGAATCTCGAAAGAAATACCGTCAGGCGAACGAACGAAGGCCATGTGCCCATCACGCGGCGGCCGGTTGATCACGACGCCATTCTGCTGCAGCCTGGCGCAGAAGTCGTAGATATTGTCGACCTCGTAAGCCAGATGGCCGAAATTGCGGCCGCCGGTGTAATCCTCGGTATCCCAATTATAGGTGAGTTCGAGGCTCGGCGCCTTTTTTTCCTTGGCCACAGCAATGTCATCACGCGCGGCAAGAAAAACCAGAGTGAATCGGCCTTTTTCGTTTTCGATTCGGCGTATTTCTTCGAGACCCATGAGGTCGCAATAGAATTTCATTGATTCGCCAAGGTCTTTGACACGAACCATTGTGTGCAGATACCGCATTTTCTTCCTCTCCAATACACGGGTCCGGAGCCGTTAAACGCATGATCGCAAGCCCCGGACAAGGACGGCGACATAAAAGCAGCTGCGCAAATCAAAAACTAGGGCTTGCGTGGAACCGTTACCAAGATGTTAATCTGGTACACAGGAATCAGTTGACCGGTGTATGGCGCGTAATCGAGGGGTTGGCAGGATATGGCTGATAGGATGTCATCGAAGACGATAGTCGATGTCGAGGACCTTTCGGGCGATGCCGTGGACCTGACCGAAATTACCGGCGTCGTGAAATGGTTCGACGTCGCCAAGGGTTTCGGCTTCATCGTGCCTGATAACGGCACGCAGGATGTGCTGCTGCACGTCTCCTGCCTGCGCCGCGACGGATACCAGACCATTCTCGAAGGCACCCGCATCGTCGCCCTCATCCAGCGGCGCGACCGCGGCTTCCAGGCTTTCCGCATCCTGTCGATGGATCAATCGACCGCCGTTCACCCCTCGCAGCTGCCGCCGGTGCGCACCCATGTGCAGGTCACACCCTCAAGCGGGCTGGAGCGCGCCATCGTCAAGTGGTTCAACCGCACCAAGGGTTTCGGCTTCCTGACGCGCGGCGAAGGAACGGAAGACATTTTTGTGCATATGGAAACGCTGCGTCGTTTCGGCCTGACGGAACTGCGCCCGGGCCAGGTGGTGCTGGTGCGTTTCGGCGATGGCGACAAAGGTTTGATGGCGGCGGAAATCCACCCCGACAATCCGGTTTCAGTCGGGATGTCGCACTGATGGCCGGCTTGGTGCCTAAAATAATGAAGGGCGCCGTCATGGCGCTTCTTTTTTTCTCGCTCGCAGGCGCCGTTCAGGCCCAGCAACAGACTTTCACAACCGAGCCGCTGACCATCGAAGCCACGTCAGGGAAAACCCACGAATTCACGGCGGAGCTGGCACTTAGCAATGCCCAGCGCGAACAGGGACTGATGTTCCGCAAAGCCATGCCGCTTGAAAGCGGCATGCTGTTCGATTTCGGCCAGGAACGCGACGTGGCCATGTGGATGCGCAACACGCTCATCCCGCTCGACATGCTGTTCATCGCCCGCGATGGGCGTATCACCCATATTCACGAAAATGCAGTTCCGCATTCGGAAGCAATCATCAGCTCCCGTGGTCCGGTTAAATTTGTGCTTGAACTGAATGGCGGCACCGCAAAGCGCTATGGCATCAAGCCGGGCGATATGGTCCGCAGCGGACAAATCGGCAACCGGAAATAACGTTGCCGCGTTATTGCATCTGAATGATGCCGGACGATGTTTCGCCCGGCTGGTGCAACGTTCAGTAAACCGGCTCGATATGGCTCAGAATCCGGCAATTGGAGATGGAAGCAGCAAGATTGATGGCGATATCGATCGCCTCGACCGAATCAGCCGTGCCTTCCAGATAGATCACATCGTTTTCAACGGTTGCGGAAATACGCGACTTTTCGAGACCTGATTCGAAGGCAAGAGCAGAGGTGATCGCCTGGCAAACGCCTGCCATGCGGTCTCCGAAGAAGCTTTCCTGAATGCCTGACAAATTGAACATGTGCGTTCTCCTTCTTATGGACTTTACAACGCGCCAGTAGCGGTTTTGTTCATCTCCGGTTCATCATTCCGTTCATCTTCCATTCATCTTGCAAAATTGGAACCCCCCAATCGATCACATTTTAGGTGATCGGGAACCATTTCGTGAGGCGGGCATTACGCGCATGGGAGTGAAAACCGCCATGAAGGCGCTGAAAACAGGGAGGAATGACATGCTGATTAACAGGACGGAGCCGTGTCACCACGCCTCGTGGATGAAGCCCGTTGCCATTCATCTGCCGCTGTGCGTAGCCGTGGAAATCTACAGCCCGCTGGTGGCGCTGGACATGCTGATGTACCGCTGGCCGGAAGAACATGGGCCGGAATATGAAGAAGCGCGCAGAAACTGTCTCGATGCGATCGCCGGCAGATGCGACATCGAAAAAGCCCGGGAATCGTTTCTCGTCGCAAGCAGTCACGCACATATTCTGAACATCCACTAAAGTTCATGCCATGGTGACGATTGGGCCCTTCTCAACGAAGGGCTTTTCTTTGCGGCGCGCCGGATGCTTAAGCGCCTTTCCCCACGCCATGCAGCCTGCCCGCGCGCCGATGATGACATGTAACTGTCACCTAAACGTTATAATCGGCAAAGACGAATTCCATGGAATCGGTTGGCGGGTGAACCGCCGGAAGCTAGGGAGTGGAACTGGCCAGCATGGAAACTGTCTTTGCTCTTTGCGCAATTCTGCTGCTTGCCTTCAATCTTCTCGGCATTGGTCTGGCCGGCTGGCGCCTGAGGCGGCGCGACACGGAAAACGCACTTGTGCGACAAAAGCCACCCGTCTCGATCGTGGTGCCCCTGCGCGGTGTCGAAAACTTCACGTCGCTGACGCTGTCGCGGGCGTTTGAACTCGACTGGCCGGATTATGAATTGCTGTTTTGCATCGCCGATGAATTCGATCCGGTGATCGAGGAGGTGCGCCGGACGAGCGCCGCCTTCCCGGCGATCTCGGCGCAGGTGCTGCTCGGCGACGACCGTATCAGCGCCAATCCGAAGCTGAACAATTGCGTCAAGGGCTGGCGCGCCGCCCGGCATGAATGGGTCATCCTTGCCGATTCGAACGTGCTGATGCCGAAATCCTACATAGCGACCATGATGTCGGCCTGGCGGCCGGATAGCGGGCTGGTCTGCTCGCCGCCGCTTGGCTCACGTCCGGCAGGCTTTTGGGCACATGTGGAATGCGCTTTCCTCAATGGCTCGCAGGGCCGCTGGCAATATGCGGCGGAAGCGATCGGCATCGGTTTCGCACAGGGCAAGTCGATGTTGTGGAACAAGCCATTCCTGGAAGACCATGGCGGCATCCGCGCACTCGCTGCCGAAATCGCCGAAGACGCCGCCTCGACCAAACTGGTCAGAAACGCCGGCCGCAACGTGCATCTGGTCTCACCGCCTTTCGAGCAGCCGCTCGGCCAGCGCCACCCCAGTGAAATCTGGTCGCGCCAGACCCGCTGGGCGCGACTGAGGCGCGTGACATTCCCGCAATATTTCGCCCCGGAAATTCTGACCGGCGCCCTTCCCCCGCTCCTCCTTGCGCTCGCTGCCGCTGCGATGATGGACATAAACCTCGCCATCACCGCTTTTGCCGTGCCTGCCATCATGTATGTGCCGGAACTGGTGCTCGCAGCCCTCAATGGCTGGCCGCTATCCCTCTATACGCTGCCTGCCATGATCGCCCGGGATATGATCATGCCCGTCGTCTGGACCCGCAGCTGGATCGGCAGCGCGGTTGCCTGGCGCGGCAATGTCATGACGATCGGCACGGCAGAAAGCACATTGGCCGGGCCATCCGCAGACTGAAAAGAATCATGTTTAAAGGGGTTACGCCGGAAAGCTGATGTTCTGCTTTAAAATGGTCGGAGTGGAGAGATTCGAACTCCCGACCCTCTGGTCCCAAACCAGATGCGCTACCAGACTGCGCTACACTCCGCCGAGGCGATGGCTGGGGAATACACGGTTCACCTGAAGTCCGCAACAGGGAAATTCATCTTTGTTCAGCCATTGTCTTGATCGGCGGAGCACGGTGCTGATGCGAGATGATCACCGCGGGAAAGCGAGGGGATATTCATCTTGACTCTCAGGGTAAGTCAGTCCATTCCAAATTCAGCGTTCCTGACACGATTTGGTTATTCTATTCAGGTACGTGAAGAATAATCCGGGGTGCCACACCCCACCGCCCAACCGGAGCAGTTTCGACATGTCTGCGAAGATTTACCGCCCTGCAAAAACCGCCATGCAATCCGGCACGGCGAAGACCAATGTCTGGGTCCTGGAATTCGACGCCGAAGTTCCCCGCAAGATCGACCCGATCATGGGCTACACTTCCAGTTCCGACATGAAGCAGCAGGTCAAGCTGACATTCGAGACGCAGGAGCAGGCCGAAGCCTATGCGCAGCGCAAGGGCATCGAATACCGCGTCATCCTGCCGAAGGAAGCGACCCGCAAGGTGGTTTCCTACACCGACAATTTCCGTTTCAACCGCACCCAGCCCTGGACGCACTGAAACACGATCATTTTGATATTTCTGCCGGAACATCTTTGCCCGGCATGACGGCCCCTTAGCTCAACTGGATAGAGCAACTGCCTTCTAAGCAGTAGGTCGCAGGTTCGAGTCCTGCAGGGGTCGCCAATCTTTTCAAGCACTTAGCGGCATTTCCTGAATCACCAGTTTGCAGTTTTCTGGCGCAGTTTGCAGAATTCGTTCTGCGAGCGTTCTCGTGGTGCAACTTATGCGATGGCAGATTGACGGAGCCTGAAACAGGGCGTTTGAAGCAGCTGTTAAACTTAAGGTTGCTCGACGCTTGATTTTTTCGCTAACATGCGTGATTACCCCTTCGTTCATTTTGGGGGCAAAATATGAATTTAAGAGACTTCACCTACACAATAAAGAGGATCAGGCGTTGCGTCATTCGTACATGGAATAAACTGTCTTTATTTTCTAGGTCGTTGATCCTCTTAATTTCAAAATCTCTTGTCGCATCTTTTATTCTTGGCCAGCTGACGCCCATAGCTACAGCATATTATGCCATGAGCTTAGGCTTTCGCGTCCCCATAGAGGGAGTACAGTATGTCTCAGCAGCCATGGCCACTCTTACTTTTCTAGGTTTTCTCGCGACCGGCCTATGCATGTTGTACTTCGTTGTAAATCTAAGACAAGCCGCCTTTGTTATTCGGATTTCATCTTACCTTACAAAGAAAATACCATGGCTACCAGAATCAGTAGCACTACCAATTGAGCAGATTTTGAGCGCTCGAGAAGCTTGGCTTGCTCTCATAACGTCTGCGATTGTTTGTACCGTTTTATTTGTCTACGTTTATTCCTATACAACGGACGATCCGAACTACATCCTTGCCGCAGCATTTATATTAATCTGCTCTTCAATCGTGATAGTAGCTCTCGCTGTATTTGCTAACTTGGCGTCTTTTTTTCAGTTCCAAGTTGGTCTTTCGGCGGTAGTCCTGCTTGTTTCCATCGTATGCCTCTTCAACGTTGGCCTCTATGGAAGCTTCCTAAGGGTAATCCGATACGGCGGTGGCATTGAGTATGAGGTGCAACTTACACAGTCTACTACGCCCGCGCTTGTGCGTGGTTTCCTGCTAATACAAAATGACCAAATGGTCGTTCTAATGAGCGCTGACAAAACGAGTGTCATCGAAATCCCCACCCGCTTGATTGAGACAAGACGGACCCCAATCTCGCCTGAATGGCAACTGCCTACTGGTACACTCGCTGGTCAAGCACGTTATCTGCGTTTTCCGTGAAAATGTTTCGCCGTAGTTCTCGGTGCCAAACTCTGGAAATTCTAACGAGTGGAGGCTGTTTAGGCCGTTTGCGAAAATATTGTTTCTGAGACTAGATTACTTTCCAGGCGCTCGTTGAAAGCGTCCCTCGATCCGTTGTTCAAGATAATCCGATCAACCTCACCACACCCAGCCTCGCTCTCATGGCTGCCGGCAATCCCGCCACGGCCGACTAGGCGCCAGACAACGCCGCCAAGCTTGCGCACCTCGTCGGCCTCATTGGGGAATCGGCAGTCGTCAACAACGACGCGGCCGCCAAAAGCAAGCACGCCGTCTACGCGTGAGCGCCAGAGATTGGTCCAGAAGTCCTCACCCATGCACTTGCGGCCCCATTCTGTGCCGAGCGTTTGCATGGCATGCCTTGGCGTGTGCCCCGACAACATCGCAAGCTCGGTCTCCTTGTGCGCGCCCTCGATGTGACCCTCACCCAGACCAATCGCCCGCAGCATGTCTTTCAACGGCCCAGCGAACTTTACCAGCTGGTAGCCATGCTTCTCGACAAGGTACTTGCTGGCCGTGCTCTTACCGCCGCCAGCAAGACCGGTGAGAGCGATGACGGGTGGCAGGGTGGCTGTGCTGGCCTTCCCGATCGCCGCGCCGAGTGCGCGCAGCTCGGCAGGAACGTTATCATTCGCCGGTACGGCTTCTAAGCAGTAGGTCGCAGGTTCGAGTCCTGCAGGGGTCGCCACCGCTTCTCACATCATCCATGAATGACTGGTTTGGGTCCGATCGCAGCGCGCGATCAGTCTGCGTTAGTATCGCGGCTATTCTTCATGTTTCTCCATTTCACGAGATAACCGAAACCCGGTCCGATCAGCATGCCGCCGATAACCCACTCGGCGAGCGTCAAGGGTCGCTCATCAGGGTCGTGGCCTGTCACATAGAGGAAGAGGAAAAACACGACCACGCCGCTGATCAGGAGGGTGATCGGAAAAAGCACACTGTCGCGAAAACCTTTCATACATTCCATCTCCCTTGGCCGTGTTGATTGGGCGGTATTGTACCATAGCTGTCGCCGCGGTGCTCGCTGTCCTGATATGAGGTATTGCACCGGTGTATTACGTAACTTATGTTGTTACGATAGACGCAAAAAAGGAGTTGTCGCTGTGGGTACATTTGATGGAAGGCAGGCTGATTATATCGAAGGAGCTAGACGCAACGTTCCAGGGCTCGATGGACTTCATCGCATGGCAGGACTGCTTTTGGCCGAACGGGTGCCCCAGGACGGGCGAGTGCTCGTGGTCGGTGCGGGTGGTGGCCTTGAGCTAAAAGCACTGTCTGAACAGCAGTCAGGTTGGAAATTTGATGGTGTCGATCCGTCATCGGACATGCTTGCATTGGCACAAAAAACGATTGGAAACCTTAGTGAGCGCATAGCTCTTCACAATGGCAACATCTCTGTTGCACCCGCTGGGCCTTTCGATGGTGCAGTATGTCTGCTCGTATTCCACCATATCTCGCCCGAGGATAGGAAGGTCACGCTTGATGGCATTCGCCAGCGTCTACGACCGGGCTCGCCGTTCGTGCTAGCTCACGTCAGTTTCCCATTGAGTGAACCAGCTTACTCAACCTGGATCGAACGGCATGTCAAATTTGGCGCTTCTTCACAGATGGACGCCGATAGACATAACGCAGCTAAGATAGGGATGAGAAAAGCCTTCATAAGGTCACCGGAAGAAGAGCGAGAATATCTGCAGGAAGCAGGTTTCACGAGCATCACACAATTTTATCAAGCAATCAGTTTCCGCGGCTGGGTAGCCTACGCATGAGCGAACATAATTTCTTGCAAATGATATCCGTTCAGGGCCACACAGCGACTAGCGTGCTATGGTCCGATTGCCTGGCGGAGGCGACGCGGTGGGAGAAGTGGCGGAGGCTTTGGTATGGACACCGCCGTACTGCGTAATTGATGCCTGCCTTAATCGTTATGCAAAAGGAAGCCGGCTACCCCTCCTGAGATGAGCTAAACCCTCTGCAATGGCCGCTTCGTGTATGAAGGTTATGACCGCTATGGGCCAATAGCCGGCAACAGAACCAGCGACGCCACCCCTAGGTCCAAATCGTCTCCAGAGACACCCGTCTTGCCCGTCTTGAATACTTACGCCGTCCATTCCGCCCCAAGCAGGAGCGCCAACGCCGGCCTTATGCCCTACCCCTGCCCCATCAGCGTGAAATACCCCCACGCCGCCACAAAAAACGCGATGACAACCACAATCGTCAGCGTCGTTTTCGCTTTCGGCCCCAGCGGTTCGCGCGGTTTTTTCGGCGGCACCGGTTTGCGGAACTTCACCACATTGTCGTTCATTCTATCATCGTCCTGAATGTCGCTGCTGAAGCCTCAGCCGTATCGCTGGCATCGGCCTTTCCGGAATTATCTCTAACAGACCAGAACTATCATAAATATTACCAAGTTTTCACTTCACCCTTTGGGCAAGCTATGTCACTTCCCACAATCAGAGGAATACAAATAGCAATGGACCGAGCGGAAAACACGGGGTGGCGACAATCCCCTGTGGTGTTTTGAATTTTGCAGGTGACAAGAATGAATGACGCCAACAGCCAAGGCCGCGACACGGAAAACAGCCAGCCCGATCTGCGGGAGATTCTGGGCACGAACAGATCCGGCAGGAAGAAGAAATCGCGTCGGTATCTTTATGCCGTGGCTGCCATCGTGCTGATCGGCGGCGGTCTCGGTTATTATTACCAGTCGCGTGCCGCAGGCGTCGCCTACAACTATGTCACGGAACCGGCAAAACAGGGTGATCTTTCCGTCATCGTCACCTCCACCGGCTCGGTCCAGCCAACCGATCAGGTCGATATATCGAGCGAATTGTCCGGCACGGTCCGCAAGGTCAACGTCACATACAATACCCCGGTAAAGTCCGGCGATATTCTGGCCGAGCTCGACACCAACAAGCTCGAAGCTGACGTGCAGAGCGCCCGCGCCAAGCTTGCCTCCGCCAAGGCCAGCGTGCTGAAGGCGCGCGCCGATCTCGGTTCGGCGAAAACCTCCATGGAGCGGCTGAGATCGCTGGTGCAGAACCGGGTCTCCAGCCAGCAGGATCTGGATGCGGCCCAGTTCAGCCACGATGCCGCCGCCGCCACGCTTGACGTCAACGAGGCGACAGTGCTTTCAGCGGAAGCGGATCTGAGGCTCGCCGAGGTCAATCTCGGCAAGGCCAAGATCGTTTCGCCCATCGATGGCGTCATCCTCACCCGCAGCGTCGATCCCGGCGCCACCGTTGCCTCCTCGCTGAATGCCCCGGTGTTGTTCACCATCGCCGGCGATCTGCGTCACATGGAACTGCAGGTCTCGGTCGATGAGGCCGATGTCGGCAAGGTCGAGACCGGGCAGAAAGCGACATTCAATGTCGATGCCTATCCCGATCGCAGTTTCCCGGCCGAAATTGAGACCGTGCGTTTCGCCTCGGAAACCGTATCCAATGTCGTGACCTACAAGGGCATATTGACCGTCGATAATGAGGAACTGCTGCTGCGCCCGGGCATGACTGCGACCGCCAATATCATTGTCGAGGAAATCAAGGACACGCTGCTGGTGCCGAATTCGGCGCTCCGTTATACGCCGCCGCGCGAATCCGCCTCGCGTAGTGGCGGGTTGATGAGCCTGTTCCGCCCGCCCCGCATGGGCCGGTCGCAGAACCGCGATGCGGGTCAGGCCGCGACGGGCAAAAGAACGGTGTGGGTGCTGCGCAACAACAATCCCGTCTCCGTCTCCATCGAAACCGGTTCCACTGACGGCCAGCACACCGTGGTCAAATCGGGCGAGTTGAAAGCCGATGATCAGGTGATTACCGACGCAACGGCCCGCAACGCCGGCTGACGGAGGAAGAGCTGATGCAAAAGCCGCCGCTCATCGAATTCCGTAACGTCGTCAAGCAATATGGCCGCGGCGAAGCAACCATTCGCGCGCTCGACGGCGTCAGCCTGTCGATCCACGAGAAGGAATTCGTCGCCATCATGGGCCCATCCGGCTCGGGCAAATCCACGTCGATGAACATCATCGGCTGTCTGGATGTGCCAACGGCTGGCGAATATCTGTTTCAGGGCGTGCCGACCAGCGGCTTCGACAATGAGCACCTGACGCTGCTGCGCCGCCACATGCTGGGTTTCGTGTTTCAGGGCTTCAACCTTCTGTCACGCACCTCGGCGGTGGAAAATGTTGAGCTGCCGTTGGTCTATCGCGGCATGAAGGCGTCTGAACGGCGCGCCCGCGCCATGGAGGCACTGGCACAGGTGGGTTTGAAGGGCCGCGAGGATCACACCACGCAGGAGCTTTCCGGCGGCCAGCAGCAGCGTGTGGCCATTGCACGGGCCATCGTCACCCGCCCTGCCCTGTTGCTGGCCGACGAGCCGACCGGTAACCTCGACACGAAGACCAGCAACGAGATCATGGACCTCATCACAGCGCTCAATCGCGACCGGGGCATCACGGTCGTCATGGTCACGCATGAAGAGGATATCGCCGCCCATGCGGGGCGCCTGCTGCGCTTTGTTGACGGACATCTCGCCTCCGACAGTGCCGCGGAAAAAAAGGAGAGCTCCGATGTTCTTTGAAACGTCGCGTCTGGCGCTGCGCGCCATCAGCCGCAACCTCCTGCGCTCCTTCCTCACCGTGCTCGGCGTCGTCATTGGTGTGGCCGCCGTCATCGCCATGGTCACCATCGGCAACGGCACCACGGAACAGGTGAAATCGGAACTGTCGCGGCTCGGCACCAACATGCTGTTCGTGCGCCCCGGCCAATTTGGCCCCGGCCGTGCCAGCACCGAGGCGAAGCGCTTCGACGACCGCGATGTCGAGGCCATCCGCAACCAGATATCAGGCATTCGCGCCGTCGCACCGCAAAACCGCAGCTCAGCCGCGACGGTGATTTTCGGCGGCAAGAACCACCAGACCAGCGTCATCGGCACCACCAACGACTATCTGATCGCGCAGGACTGGACCATCGCGCTCGGCCGCGACTTCCAGCCAGCCGAAGATCGCGGCGGCCAGATCGGCTGCATCATCGGCGAAACGGTGCGCCAGGAACTGTTCGGCGCGGAAAACCCGGTGGGACAGACGATCCGCGTCAGCAACATCTCCTGCCCCGTCATTGGCGTTCTCGCCAGAAAAGGTCAGTCCGGCCTCGGTGACGATCAGGACGACACCATCATCATGCCGCTGAAAATTCATCAGCGGCGCATCGGCGGCACCACCACCATCTCCTCGATCATGGTCTCGGCGCAGGACGGCGTTTCCACCGCCAAGGTGCAGAGCGACCTGCAGAACCTGCTGCGCGAGCGCCGCCGCATCAACATTGGCCGCGAGGATGATTTTACCGTCAACGACATGACGCAGATCGCCTCGGCCATGACCGGCACGACGACGCTGCTGACCGGTCTCTTAGGCGCGGTCGCCGCCGTCAGCCTTCTGGTCGGCGGCATCGGCATCATGAACATCATGCTGGTTTCGGTGACGGAACGCACCCGGGAGATCGGCATTCGTCTCGCCATCGGCGCGCTCGAAAAACAGGTGCTGACTCAGTTTCTGGTGGAAGCCGTCATGCTGTCGGCCTTCGGCGGCCTCGTCGGCATATTGACCGGCCTCGGCCTCGCTTATGCCGTCGTCGGTTATCTCAACGTGCCCTTCGTCACCAGCCCGTCAATCATCTTCCTTGCCTTTGCCTTTTCGGCGGCCATCGGCGTGATTTTCGGCTATTTCCCGGCGCGGCGGGCGGCAAGTTTAAGTCCGATCGAAGCATTGCGACATGAATGAAAGCCGGCGTTCAAACCGCAACCGGCTTTTTGTGAGAAGAAATCGCAACCTCCACGTCTTCCTGGTGGATTGACCCGATCCGCTCTAATCGCTCGCCGGGGAATGTGCACTATCCGCCCATTCTTCGAGCGCGCGCTCCACATCGTCCTGATAGGACGGCAGGTTTTCCTTTTCACTGATGACGCGGAGATACATTTCCACGGCATTCCGCTGCAAAGGGGTCAATAAGGAAAACGTCTCCTGGCATCCGCATAAATAGGGTGCGAATTCATGCCTGTAGTCGCCATCAAGATCAGCGATCATATAGGCAGGCAGATGAAATCGCATCCCTTCAGCATCAAGGAAGGCGGGGCTGCCGGAATGTCTGTTGAGGTCCTTCAGCGGGATCGCCGCCCAATCATTCTTCTCATCGCCAGCACGACATGCGCCGCGAACCTCATTGCTCGCGTACTCGTCAAGCGCCTGCGCCTCGGAGAGGCCGACGCCGCCACCCAAAGTGACACCCGCAAATGCCGCTCGCACCGTGGCTTTTGCATTCGCAATCATATCGGGTTCCGGCCTCATCACGTAGTCTGCCTGTTCAATGATGCGCTCCCCCACTGCCGTCGCCGTGCGCTGTCGGCCAGTCTCCACCCTCAGTCCGTTCGAGTGGCGGGCTATTCAACGCGTCACCCTTGGATGCCGCAGATCCCTTTGTCTCCTCCCAGTAAAACGCAAGGCAAACAATACCGGCAATCAGCGTCAGGCCAGCCACGACGCTGGCGACGATCACACCTATCGTCCAGATATCAATCGAGGCGCTGCTGATGTCCATCCCGGTCCACTCCCCACGATCAATCCTGCCGGCTGCCCGAAACGCCTTCCAACAGCATGGAAAGCTTGCGGTTTCGCATCTCCGCCAAACCTAGCAAAATATCCGACAAGCTCGCTGATAGTGCGTCAGGGCGCTAATCGGATACGTTCGCCCTCAAGTTTACCGGATGGAGTTTGGATGTTCAAATCGGTATCGGACAGCGCCGCTGCCGCAGACGGCGGTTCGCTCGCCCTCTTCGTCGAACGGATTGACGGACAGACGGAGCGGTTTATGATCGATCGCTCCCTCGCGTCACCCGACTATAACAAAGTCAGCTCAAGCCTTCGGTCACTTGCTGGGGAGGATTGCGGGACGATCGCTGCGGCTCTCGAGCCGCTGTTGATGACGACGCTATCGGTTCATCCACTGGCGGATTTTATCGAAGCTCTCAAACAGCAGTCGCGGGGCGCAGTTTGCGGAAAAACAATCTGAACCCTCTCATCCGTCATCCTCGGGCTTGACCCGAGGATCTACAAACGTCGCAAGCGATTTGACGAGGATGACGTCGCGTTTGTGGGAACGCTGTGTGCATAAGAATGGTCTGTCTCTCCATCGCAGAGATAGCGTAACCAATCAAACGCTGGCCTCTGCCTCACGCTGTTTCGCCAGCGCCGCCAGATCGGCGGGCTTCAGCTCAACCGATTCACCGCATCCGCAGGCGGATGTCTGGTTCGGATTGTTGAAGGTGAAACCAGAGCGCATCTTGGTCACTTCGAAATCCATCTGGGTGCCGAGCAGATAAAGCACGGCGGAAGGCTGAACCCAGACCCTGGCGCCTTCGAATTCGACCAGATCGTCTTTCGCATCCGGCTCGGTCACGAGGTCGATGGTATATTCCATGCCCGCGCAGCCGCCCTTCTTGATGCCGACGCGCACGCCCCTGGCGTCCGGGCCGGAACTTTCGACGATTGCTTTAACACGCGAGGCAGCAGCCCCGGTCATGGTCATGATCGCAAAGCCCATGGGCCCATTCTCCTTCGACAATCGAGTTCAAGGCTCGATGCTTATGGAATTCAATTTAAGTGCACCCGACAATGTCATCAAGAGATGACACCTGTCAAAATCGCGTCAGACTCAATACCAGCCGACGGCGACCTGCGCTTCTTCCGACATACGGTCCGGTGTCCACGGCGGATCGAATGTCATTTCGACGGTAACGCCGGAAACACCCTCGACAGCACCAACCGCGTTTTCCACCCAGCCCGGCATTTCACCGGCCACCGGGCAACCGGGTGCCGTCAGCGTCATGACGATCTTGACCATCCGGTCGTCTTCGATGTCGATCTTGTAGATCAGACCAAGTTCGAAAATATCGGCCGGAATTTCCGGGTCATAGACGGTTTTCAACGCCGAGATCACGTCGTCGCTGAGACGCGCCAGCTCGTCAGGCGGAATGGAAGACGGCTTTGCCGCTTCTTCGGTCGCATCGGGTGTCTTTGCAGTGGCTTCCGCAGTCATGGTCTGATCCTCAATCCTGATCTCTTTATGCCGATATCAGGCGAAAAATTTGCGCGCATAGTCCAGCGCCTCGACAAGAGAGTCTACTTCGGCGCGGGTATTGTAAAGGCCGAACGATGCCCGGCATGTGGAGGTGACGCCGAACCGTTTCAAGAGCGGCATGGCGCAATGGGTGCCGGCCCGCACGGCAACACCGCGCCGGTCAATCACCATCGAGACATCATGGGCATGGATGCCGGCAAGCTCGAAGGAGAAGATGCCACCTTTGTCAGGCGCATTGCCGATGATGCGCAGCGAATTGATTTCGCGCAGGCGCTCCGCGGCATAAGCGGCAAGATCGGCCTCGTGAGCAGCAATCGCGGCACGGCCGAGATTGTCCATGTAATCAAGCGCGTAACCGAGGCCGATCGCCTGCACGATGGGTGGCGTGCCAGCTTCGAAGCGGTGCGGCGGCTCGTTATAGGTGACATTGTCTTCGGAAACGTCGAGGATCATCTCGCCGCCGCCCTGGAACGGCCGCATCTCGCGCAGGCGATCGGCCTTGCCATAGAGCACGCCGATGCCCGAGGGACCGTAAAGCTTGTGGCCGGTCATGACATACCAGTCGCAATCGATATCGCGCACATCGACCGGCATGTGAACCGCGCCCTGCGAACCATCGATCAGCACCGGAATGCCGCGCTCATGGGCGATGCGGCAGATTTCCTTGACCGGCACGATGGTGCCGAGCGCATTCGACATATGGGTGATGGCAACGAGCTTGGTGCGCTCCGTCAGGCTCTTTTCGAAAGCCTCGATGTGGAACGCGCCGTCATCATCAACAGGCACCCAGACGAGCTTCGCGCCCTGCCGCTCGCGGATGAAATGCCACGGCACGATGTTGGAATGATGCTCCATGATCGAGATGACGATCTCGTCGCCCTCACCGATCTTGGGCATGCCGTAACCATAGGCAACCGTATTGATCGCCTCGGTGGAGGATTTGGTGAAGACGATCTCGTCCACCGAACCGGCGTTCAGGAACCGGCGCACCTTTTCGCGCGCCGCCTCATAGGCGTCGGTTGCGGCATTGGAGAGGAAATGCAGGCCGCGATGCACATTGGCATATTCGTTGGAATAAGCATGCGAAACGGCGTCGATCACCACCTGCGGTTTTTGAGCGGACGCGCCGTTGTCGAGATAGACCAGCGGCTTGCCATAGACCTCGCGCGACAGGATCGGGAAATCCCGGCGCACGGCTTCGATGTCATAAGGGGCCGCCACTGCGGCGCGTTCGCTCTCAGGCATGATGTTCCAGCCAGCCGGAGATGATCGTCTCCAGCGCCTCTACCAGATTTTCTTCTTCCAGTTCCTCGACGATCTCGGCGACGAAGGCGTTGACGAGCATCGCCCGCGCCTTTGCCCGCGGTACGCCGCGCGCCATCAGGTAGTAGAGATGGTTGTCGCTGATATCGGCAACCGTCGCACCATGGCCGCACTGAACGTCATCGGCGAAGATTTCCAGTTCCGGCTTTGCCGAAAACTCGCCATCGTCGGACATCAGCAGCGTATTGCAGGCCATTTTCGCGTCGGTCTTCTGGGCATCGGGCGCCACCCGGATCATGCCCTGGAAAATGCCCTTGGCACGGTCAAACACCACGTTGCGGAACACTTCCGTCGAGGTCGTGTTCGGCACGTTGTGGCCGAGAACCATCGTCACGTCGGTATGGGTTTCGCCACCCAAAAGGTTGACGCCGCGAACGATGAGGTCCGTGCCCTCGCCTTCCACGTCGATGCGCAGTTCCTGCCGCACCAACTTGCCGCCGGCATTGACAATGAACAGGCGGATCTTGGCATCCGTGCCGATTTTCATGCGCAGCTGGGCAAGATGGATATCGGCGGCACCCTGTTGCTGCAGGATGATCCAGGTCACTTCCGCGCCGTCTTCAACGACGATGTCGGTAACGGAGGAAACAAAGGCTGCATCCGAAGTCACCGAAAGGTGACGCTCGATGACGGTTGCCTTGGAACCCTTGCCGAAACGAACCGGGAAGCGGCTGTGAACCTGGCCTGCGCCATGGACCGCCTGCAATTCGATCGGCTTTTCGATATCGGCATCGGCAGGGATATCGAGCACCAGACCATCACGCACGAAGCTGCCGTTGATGCGGCCGATCGCGTCATCCTTGCTGGCTTCCGCAAGGCCTGCGGCCGCGGAACCGTCAGCCAGGCTTTCGGCAAAGCGCGACACGCGGATGTCTTCGATCTTGCCGATATCGGCCGTGCCGTGCTGCATATAGGCAACCAGAGAGCCGGCAACCGTCGGCGCCTGCTTCTCGATGACAGGCGCGGGCCGGTCTTCCGGAACGGCACGCAACAGGCTCTTCAGATCGGTATAGTGCCACGCCTCGATGCGGCGGGTCGGAAGACCACCGGTCTTCAGATCATCAAACAGCACGTCGCGGGCAGCGACAACGGCACCGTCACCGGGCAATTCGCTGAACTTGGCGGTATAGGCATCGACCAGCGCGGTTTCCGCTGGCGTCAGCCGGTTGGTAGCTTGAATGTTCATGGACATCACCTCCTGGCCTCTGGCTTAGGCCGCTTCACCGATGATGTCGGCGTAACCATTGTTTTCCAGTTCCAGCGCCAGCGCCTTGTCACCCGAGCGGATGATCTTGCCCTTGTAGAGAACGTGAACGCTGTCAGGCACGATGTAATCAAGCAGGCGCTGATAGTGGGTGATGACGACAGTGGCGCGATCCGGCGACTTCAGCGCGTTGACACCGTCAGCCACGATCTTCAGGGCGTCGATGTCGAGACCGCTATCGGTTTCGTCGAGCACGCAGAGTTTCGGCTCCAGAAGCGCCATCTGCAGGATTTCAGCGCGCTTCTTCTCACCGCCGGAGAAGCCGACGTTCAGCGGACGCTTCAGCATCTCCATGTCGATCTTCAGATCGCCGGCCGCTTCCTTGACGCGGCGAATGAAGTCCGGCGTCGTCAGCTCGGACTCGCCGCGCGCCTTGCGCTGCTCGTTCATAGCAACCTTCAGGAACTGCATGGTGGCGACACCGGGAATTTCGACCGGATACTGGAAGGCAAGGAAGATGCCCTTGGCCGCACGCTCGGCAGCATCCAGTTCCAGAATGCTTTCGCCGTTGTAGAGAATGTCACCGGAGGTGACTTCATAATCTTCGCGGCCCGACAGGATGTAGGACAGCGTCGACTTGCCGGAACCGTTCGGCCCCATGATGGCGGCAACCTCACCGGCAGCAACCTTCAGGTTGAGACCCTTGATGATCTCGGTTTCGGTATCGGCGATCTTTGCGTGCAGGTCGATGATTTCAAGCATGGTTTTGTTCCTGTTCATGGTGCGGTTTCAAGGACCGCCTCGTGCGCCCCGTCAGGGCTTGTCTCAAATCTCTCATCCGTCATCCTCGGGCTTGACCCGAGGATCCAGGAAGTGGGTTGTCTCTGCTCAGGCCAAGGGCCGTAGATCCTCGGGTCAAGCCCGAGGATGACGTCGAGCAAGAGTTAACCGACCGAACCTTCCAGCGAAATGCCGATCAGCTTCTGCGCTTCCACGGCAAATTCCATCGGCAGTTCCTGAATGACTTCCTTGACGAAGCCGTTGACGATCAACGCGATGGCCGCTTCTTCCGGGATGCCGCGCTGCAGGCAGTAGAACAGCTGGTCTTCGGAAATCTTCGACGTCGTCGCCTCATGCTCGAAATGAGCGGAGGAATTCTTCGCCTCGATATAGGGCACGGTATGCGCGCCGCACTTGTCGCCGATCAGCAAGCTGTCGCACTGCGTGAAGTTGCGGGTGTTGGTTGCCTTGCGGTGGGCAGACACCTGGCCGCGATAGACGTTTTCCGAAAAACCGGCGGCAATGCCCTTGGCGATGATGCGGCTCGACGTGTTCTTGCCGAGATGGATCATCTTGGTGCCACTATCGATCTGCTGGTGGCCGTTGGAGACCGCGATCGAATAGAATTCGCCACGGCTGTCATCGCCGCGCAGAATGCAGGACGGGTATTTCCAGGTAATCGCCGAGCCTGTTTCCACCTGCGTCCACGAAATCTTCGAACGGTTGCCACGGCAATCGCCGCGCTTGGTCACGAAGTTGTAGATGCCGCCCTTGCCTTCCTTGTCGCCCGGATACCAGTTCTGGACGGTGGAATATTTGATTTCGGCATCATCAAGCGCCACGAGTTCAACCACGGCGGCGTGAAGCTGGTTCTCGTCGCGCTGCGGTGCGGTGCAGCCTTCCAGATAGGAGACGTAGGCACCCTCTTCGGCGATGATCAGCGTGCGCTCGAACTGGCCGGTGTTCTTTTCGTTGATGCGGAAATAGGTGGAAAGCTCCATCGGGCAGCGAACACCCTTCGGCACGAACACGAAGGAACCGTCGGTAAAGACAGCGGAGTTCAGCGTCGCGTAGAAATTGTCCGTCGTCGGAACGACCGAGCCGAGATATTTCTTCACCAGCTCCGGATGCTCGCGCACGGCTTCCGAAATCGACATGAAGATGACGCCGGCTTTGGCCAGTTCCGCCTTGAAGGTGGTGACGACCGAGACGCTGTCGAACACGGCATCCACCGCCACCTGGCGCTTTTCAACACCGGCGAGGATTTCCTGTTCCTTCAGCGGAATGCCGAGCTTTTCATAGACCTTCAGAAGCTCGGGATCGACTTCATCGAGCGACTTCGGGCCGGGCGTGCTTTTCGGCGCCGCGTAATAATAGAGATCGTTGAAGTCGATCTTGGGATAGCTGACGCGCGCCCAGGTCGGCTCTTCCATCGTCAGCCAGCGCTTGTAAGCCTCAAGACGCCATTCCAGCATCCATTCGGGCTCCTGCTTCTTGGCCGAGATGAAACGGATCACCTCTTCCGAAAGGCCCTTCGGGGCCTTGTCGACTTCGATATTGGTTTCGAAGCCGTATTTGTACTGGTCCACATCGATCTGGCGTACCTGATCGATCGTTTCCTGAACCGCTGCCATGTCGTTCTCCAATCTCGCCGGAGCCAAGGTCCGGTGGCTTGTCAACGTATCAAGGCGGAAAGCCGCCTTATTCATCTTCGGGCAAATCGTTCCGAGCCGTCAGCCGGGGCGGAGCTTATACCCATGTAGGTGCGGGATGGCGCTTTTCACACATCCCGGCAAGCGGAAATTTGCGATTCCGCAATTCTTTGCCGCATTTTACGCGGCCTGACCGGAAAGCTTGCGCCGCCCGGCAATTTTCGTGAACGCCGCAAGCGTCCTGTCTATGTCCGCCTCGTCAGTCGCATGGCCAAGCGAGATCCTGAGCGCACCGAGCTTCGGATCACGCCCCATCGCGCTCAGCACATGGCTTTCCCCCACCTTGCCGGATGAGCAGGCCGAACCGGCAGACAGCGCAATACCTTCTATATCGAAGGCGATCTGCCCCGTTTCCGCCTTCAGGCCAGGCAGGGTGAAAAACGTGGTATTGCCGACACGGGCGACATCCTCGCCGTGAATGATCACGTCGGGCGCACTCACCCGCATGCCGTCTTCCAGTCGCGCCCGCAAAACGGCAAGGCGCGCCGCTTCAACGCCCACAGTCAGGGTCGCAACAGCCGCCGCAGCACCGAAACCGATGACGGACAGGGTATTTTCCGTACCCGAGCGATGTCCCTTTTCCTGCCCGCCGCCATGGATCAGCGGCTTCGGCATCATCACCTCGCCGCGCGAGATGAGAGCGCCGACACCTTTGGGCCCACCAAGCTTGTGCGACGAGATAACGAGGAAATCGGCATCGAGCGCATTGATATCGAGCGGAATACGGCCTGCCGCCTGCACGGCGTCGACAACCATCAATCCGCCAGCCGCATGCACCAGCCGCGCCGCTTCCGCCACCGGCTGAACTATTCCGGTCTCATTGTTCACCAGCATGCAGGCAACCATCGGCAGGCCGGCAGCGGCATCGTGTGACGCCAGCAGCACCTCAAGCGCCGCAAGGTCAAGGACACCCGCTGACGTTACGGGAACTTCCGCAACGTCATCCTTGCCGAACCGTCCGCCTTCGCGGAAAGCCGGATGTTCGATGGCCGAAACGTAAAGGCGGCTGACCCGCACCGGGCTGCGCCCCATTTTGAATTCGGGTGTCAGCACCAGATTGGCAGCTTCCGTCGCCCCGCTGGTGAAGGTGACATGGGCCGCCTGCGCACCGGCAAGCGCTGCAACCTCGCGGCGGGCGTTCTCAATGGCGGCGCGGGCCGCACGCCCTTCCCGGTGAACCGAAGACGGGTTGCCGGCAAGATCGAGCGCAGACACAAGAACATCACGCACGGCGGGCAAAAGCGGCGCCGTGGCGTTCCAGTCCATATATGTGCGCGTCAAAACCGTCATGGCGGTGAAGCTTTATCCAATCTTCAATGCGTAAAAACGCATTTTTCTTGAAATTACAGTTGCGCTTGCCTTATGACACCACCCGAGTGCTTAAGCACACGCAAAGTTTCGAATTGTTCTAAACTGCGTTCTAGAAAAGCTGACACAGTTCGTCAAGTCTTCTCATTGGCAGAATGCGGTTCGGGAACGAAAAAACACGGACCGGAGTACCAATGCCCGAAGTCATCTTTAACGGCCCTGCGGGTCGCCTCGAAGGCCGTTATCAACCCTCCAAGGAAAAGAGCGCGCCGATCGCGATCATCCTTCATCCGCATCCGCAGTTTGGCGGCACGATGAACAACCAGATCGTCTATCAGCTGTTCTATCTTTTCCAGAAGCGCGGTTTCACGACGCTCCGGTTCAACTTCCGCTCCATCGGCCGCAGCCAGGGTGAGTTCGACCACGGCGCCGGCGAGCTTTCCGATGCCGCCTCCGCTCTCGACTGGGTGCAGAGCCTGCATCCCGATTCGAAAAGCTGCTGGGTCGCCGGTTATTCCTTCGGCGCCTGGATCGGCATGCAGCTCCTGATGCGCCGTCCGGAAATCGAAGGCTTCATGTCGATTGCGCCGCAGCCCAATACCTACGACTTCTCCTTCCTCGCTCCCTGCCCGTCCTCCGGCCTCATCATCAATGGTGATAGCGACAAGGTCGCGCCTGAGAAGGACGTCAACGGTCTGGTCGAAAAGCTGAAGACCCAGAAGGGCATCCTCATCACCCACCGCACCCTTCCCGGCGCCAACCACTTCTTCAACGGCAAGGTGGATGAGCTGATGGGCGAATGCGAGGACTACCTCGACCGCCGCCTGAACGGTGAGCTTGTGCCGGAACCGGCGGCCAAGCGTATTCGGTGATTGGCCGCGCCCTGTTGGCAGGCGGCTCGATTTTTCTAAAATGATCGCCGGCAGGTGTGGTTCACCCCCCTCTGCCCTGCCGGGCATCTCCCCCACAGGTGGGGAGATCGAATCGTGGTTATCTCCCGACCCTCTCTGACCTAGCGCCCCAAGCGGGGAGCAGGCGTCTAGCCGATCTCCCTCCTTGTGGGGGAGATGCCCGGCAGGGCAGAGGGGGGTAAGCCAAGCCCGCGTCCTATACTATGATCGTCATTCCGATCGCACCAAAACCCCACCCGTCACAGGCTCCTTCACCCCCGTCGTCCCCGGATAGGTCAGCGGCAGCCCCCTCATCGAACGCACCGCCAGATAGGCCCAGGCCTCCGCTTCCATCGCACCGCCATCAAACCCCGCCTCTTCCGCCGCGATCACCCGCGCACCGGACTTTGCTGCAAGCTCGGCAAATTCCCCCATGATCACCGGATTGAGCCGCCCACCACCGCAAACCACATAGGTCTTCGCCGTTTCCGGCAAATAGCTCGCCGATTTGAGGATGGCAGCACCCGTCAGATGCGCCAGCGTCCGTGCCCCATCCGCCAGAGAGACCTCACCCTTTTTCGGCGGCGCGAAATCGCCGCGATCGAGCGAGCGGCGGATATTGGCCGAGAAGAACGGGCTTTCCATATAACGCGCCACCAGCGAGGCAACCACGCTGCCGCCTGCCGCCGTTTTGCCGCCCTTGTCGAAGGCCTTACCCGTATGCGCCTCGATCCACTGGTCGATCAGCATGTTGCCGGGGCCGCTATCGAAAGCGGCAAGCCGCCCCGCCTCACCGATATAAGTCAGATTGGAGATACCGCCGATATTGACGAAAACGGCGGGCGTTTCGAACCCATCAGGCAGATTGGCGGAAAGCGCCATGTGATAGGCGGGGATCAGCGGCGCGCCCTGCCCGCCATGCACCATGTCGTTGGCCCGCATGTCGTACACCACGTCGATGCCGGTTTCGGAGGCCAGCAGCGCGCCGTCGCCGATCTGTACGGTCAGTGCCTCATCCGGCCGGTGCAGCACGGTCTGTCCATGAAACCCGATGACATCGATATCACCGGGCAGAAGCCGGTGACGATGGAGAAAGGATTTCACCGCCGCCGCATGGGCAAGCGTCAACTTGCGCTCGGCCTCGCCCAGATCACCCGGACGCTCACGCCGTTCGCGGATGGATTTGGCTGTCGTGAGCGCCTTCTGCCAGATGGCGCGCAGACCGGGATCATAGGGGAAATAACCGCTCGGCCCGTGTCGCACCACGTTTTCGCCATCCGTGCGTAACAGGGCTATATCGATACCGTCCATCGATGTGCCGCTCATCAACCCGATTGCCGTTTTAACCTCACCCACGCGCCGCTCCCTTGCAATATCGAATCATGCTGACATGAATCGCGGTTATTCATGGCCGAAACGGGTGCACTTTTTAAAAAACAGTGATAAAGCCCCGGCGTTCATTGGCTCCAATGAAGCAAATATCCAACCAGAAAGTAAAAGGTTATGTCCAGGTTCAAGTCCGATTTCCTCCGCACGCTCGATGAGCGCGGCTTCATTCACCAGATCTCCGATGAGGCAGGTCTCGACGAACTGTTCGCCAAGGAAACCGTGACCGCCTATATCGGCTATGACCCGACGGCTTCGAGTTTGCATGTCGGTCACCTCACCCAGATCATGATGCTGCACTGGATGCAGAAGACCGGCCACCAGCCGATCTCGCTGATGGGCGGCGGCACCGGCATGGTGGGCGATCCCTCCTTCAAGGAAGAGGCCCGCAAGCTGATGACGATCGACATGATCGAGGACAACATCACGTCGCTCAAGCATGTCTTCGCCAACTACCTCGATTATGAACGCGCCAATAATCCGGCGCTGATGATCAACAATGCCGACTGGCTGCGTGGCCTGAACTACCTCGAATTCCTGCGCGATGTCGGCCGCCATTTCTCGGTCAACCGCATGCTGTCCTTCGACAGCGTGAAGACGCGCCTCGACCGCGAGCAGTCGCTGTCCTTCCTCGAATTCAACTACATGATCCTGCAGGCCTACGATTACGTGGAGCTGAACCAGCGCACCGGTTGCCGGCTGCAGATGGGCGGTTCGGACCAGTGGGGCAACATCATCAACGGCATCGACCTCGGTCACCGCATGGGGACACCGCAGCTTTACGCGCTGACCTCACCGCTTCTGACCACCTCTTCGGGTGCGAAGATGGGCAAGTCGGCATCGGGCGCCGTGTGGCTGAACAAGGACCTCCTGCCGGTCTATGATTTCTGGCAATACTGGCGCAACACCGAAGATGCGGATGTCGTGCGCTTCGCCAAGCTCTTCACCACCCTGCCGATGGACGAAATCGCCCGCATTGCGGCGCTTGGCGGATCGGAGATCAACGAAGCGAAGAAGATCCTCGCAACCGAAGTGACGGCGATCCTGCATGGCCGCGCTGCAGCGGAAGAAGCGGCTGAAACCGCGCGCAAGACCTTCGAGGAAGGCGTGCTGGCTGAAAACCTGCCCTCCATCGAGGTTCCGGCATCCGAACTCGAAGCCGGCGTCGGCGTCCTCTCCCTCATCGTCCGCGCCGGCCTTGCCGGTTCGAACGGCGAAGCCCGCCGCCACGTTCAGGGCGGCGCGGTGAAGATCAACGATCAGGGTGTTTCCGACGAACGCCAGACGATCGGCACCGGTGAAGTGACCGGCGACGGCGTCATCAAGCTGTCCGTCGGCAAGAAGAAGCACGTTCTGGTTCGCCCGGCGTAAGGGCAACGGAGAGATGTTCTTCCGGGGGAACGAAAGCATCTCCCGGGACAACTCCACCCCTCCCCGTCATCCTCGGGCTTGACCCGAGGATCCACAGCCCGGCGCAATGATGGATCCTCGGGTCAAGCCCGAGGATGACGTCGAGTGTGTGGCCGCCTTGTGATGTGGGCCCTGTTACTGAAATTCGAAAATCTGCCGGAAGACACCCGGCGCGATCAGCGACAGCGGGTTGATGGTCAGCTTCGGCTGGTCCGTCTGGCCGGATAGTTTGAAGGTAATGCCGAGCAGTCCCCGGTCGCGGCCGTTGCCGAGGAAGATGCCGATGAAGGGCAACTCGCCAAACAGCCGGTTCAGGCCATAAGCGGGCATGAAGGTACCGGTCATGTCCATGCGGCCGCTCTGGTCCTTGAGCAACCCCTGGAACGTCGCGCCGATCTGTTCACCGCGCACCACGCCGTTTTCCACCGCAACCGAACCATTGACGTAAACCACGCGGGCAAAACCGCGCTGGAACTTCTCCGAGCTGACATCGATGTTGCGGCGAACCGCATTGTTGAGGCTTCTGCCATCTTCACCGGCGGGGGTGGCGACGATATCCTGCAATTTCGCTTCGTTGACCACGGCGAAATTGCGCAGGTCGAGCGAACCGCTCCAGTCGCTGCCATTGGCGGTCGTCAGCGCCAGATTGAGAAGACCGCCACGGATGCGGCTGTAGATATTGGCGAAACGGGCAAGCGAACCGGCATCACTGCTGGTCAGCGTCACGGTTCCCGTCGCGCCGCGATTGGTGGTCTGCGCCACCACCGCCTGGCCGTTGCCGGTGACACCGCGAAAATCGATCGAACGCACCTTGCCGTCGCGCACGCTGATATCGGAACTGACATTGGCGAGGATTTCGTCGTTGAAACCATAGACCTTGTCGAACTGTGTCTTGATGGCAAGCGAGGGCTGCGAGCGCGACGTGCCATCACCGCCGCCGGAAGAACTGCGCAGTTTCGAAAGGAACGGCCGGACATCGGCGGATTTTCCCGAGGCGGTGATGATATAGCCGTTTTTGGAGGCCGCGACGGAAACGGCATAATTGTCGGAGGGCGACAGCTGCACACGGCTGAGATCGGCTGAAATCAGCCCGTTCTTGCTGAAGGCGATATCGCCGGCGCCGCCGAAACCGTCCCCGTCGAGGGAAAAATCACTGATCGTCGTGCGGCCATCCACTGTCTCGGTGGTGAAAGCGGCTTTTGCCGGAATGCCGATACCCTTGCTCCAGCCAAGCCCCGGCAGAATGATCGACGCCCGGGTCAGATCAAGCTTGATGTCCTGCCGTTTCGGATCCGCACCATCAACTTCCAGCACCGTCGTGCCGCCAAGAACCGAGGACAGTTCCGGCGCAAGCTTGGCGACCTGCGTTTCGTTCAGGGTCGCCTTCAGCGACAGCGTTGAGGGGACATCGCCGTTCTTGCGCACCGGCTCCGTCATCTCGATATCCATCGGCACATCGTCCACACGGCCCTTGCCCTGAAGCTTGAGCTGCCGGTCGTTCAACGCCATGAAACCGTCCAGCGCCGTCACCTTGTGACCGGCAAAGGGCTTCGTCAGCGCCAGGTTCTTCAAATCGAGATCGGCCGTCCACACCGGCGGAGGCGGGTTCTGGCTGGACAGCAGGCCAACGGTCAGCTTCGCACTGGCCTTCACGTCACCGGTGAAATCTTCCGGTTTGAACTGCGTATCCTTCAGCGCATTGATCGGCTTCAGCGTCGCAAGCTCGGCAACGGCGTCGGCAGAGCCGGAAACATTCAACTCGACATTTCCGAGCAGCGGCTTGTCATAAACATTGGAGATGAGGAACCGGCTGTTCTCCAGCGCAAGCGACCGGTTGGACGGGAAATAGGATGTCGCCCGCTCGATGTCGACGGTCATGCCGCCGCCGACCATATTGAAATGTGCATCGACATCCCGAAGCGGCGGAATATCGCCCGTGGTGTTCAGCCGCGTATCGTCAATATCGAAGCGGATCTGCATTTCGCTCTCGCCGAGCACCAGCGGGCAGCCGGGACCGCACATCCGCCCCTGCGGAATGAAGATCGCAATCGAGCCATTGGTGACCGTGCCGCCATAAAGGTTGGTTACCACCCACTCACGCGGCTTGTGCGCCATCCAGAACGGCCAGAGCTGCTTGACCGCCGTGGCCTCCATCTTCGGAATCTGGCCGCCAAAGCTGATTTCCGGCGAGCCTTCACCGAAGCGGACTTTCAGCGATCCCGCCATGTCTCCAAGCGGACCGGTAACGTAAAGCGCGGGAACGTCGAGCTGCTTTGTCGCCGCCGTAAATTGCCCATCCGCCTTCAGGCTGAAGGGAACCGGCTCCTCGCCCGAGGCTTCGGCCGAAGCAATTCCGTTGTCGACCCGGAGTGAAAGGCCGAAACCCTCCTCCGTATCGCGGATTTCACCGGTAACCGGTATAATCGTCCGTCCCAGCTCCAGCCGCGAATTGGCGATTACCAGGGTACTTTTTTCGAAATCATAGCGCGCATTGACGCTGCCGGCCGTGAAGGGCTGGGCTTCGCCACCAATCAGAAGCGTTCCGTTGCCCATGCCGACAGAAACTTCCAGCTGCGGCTCATGCCCTTCCGCAGCGCGCCGGGCGACGATGCTGACACCGGTCTTGACGTTTAGCCCCTCATGCAGATTGCCCTGCGGATCGAATTTTTCCAGAAACGGCCCGATATCGAAACCGTCGATCCGCGCCTGAAAACCGTCGATCACGCCGCCGGACCCAGATGTCGTCAGCGAGAGACTGGCGATCTCGCCGTTAAACAGCGTCTCCCCGTCAAGCGAATATCCACCCTGCTGGTCGGGTGTGAGCGACAGCTCGCGTATCTCGATGGTGCGTGGTTTTCCAAGCTCGCCGGGCGGCAGATGCACCGAAACGCTGGAAATATCGATTTCCTCGGTCCCGCTGCTTAGGAAAGCCTGGGCAAGCTTGTCGAGTTGTCCGAAGGCAGCCTGCAATTGCTGCGGTACGGCGTCGAGCTTGATGCTGGAAAGATCAAAACCGTTACCCTTGGGCAAAAGTGCCGTGTCGAGCTCCATGCCATCGGCTTCGAGGCTCTGTACCGAGATGCGGCCGGTCAGCAGCGCAAGCGGATCAAGCGCCATGCCGATCGCCCGGGCCCTGCTCAGATGCTGGCCGGAATCCTTCTCGACGATATCCACATCCTCGGCCACCAGCGCCAACCGCAGCCCGGTGGAGAACCTTATGGCCGAAGAGCCGATCCGGGCGCTGTAATGCGGTCCAAGCGCCCTCTCCAGCGCCTGTTGCGCCTGGCTGGAGAGCGTCTTGTCGATCGATCCCGTCTCGACGGAAAGAATGATGCCGCCGATGGACAGGAAGGCCAGCACGAAAAGAGCCGCGAAAATCTTGATAAAGGCGCGTAGCATGGAGCGCGGCGCCGGGCAATGCACGATGATGGGATCTTCGGCCTGTGCCGAAGGAAGATCGTGCAGGGCAATGATATCGCGCCTGCCGAACTTGACCTTTTCACCCCTGACTTCAGCCATACGCCCGTGCTTGCCCCTGAATAGCTTTTGTTTCGCCGCAACACCGGAGCGGGATGGCGAAAAGTGTAAGCGGTTTTCGTCTGGAATCCCGCTTTAATTCTTTAATCCAGATCACGATTGAGATTTCGGACCGATTAGACCTGAAATCTCAATCGTGATCTGGACGACGCGCGGTTTCGCTATATATCGAATGTGGCGACTTTCACTCAACATCCCGGCGAAAGAAAGGTAGATTATGACAGACTTGACGATTGGCAGCCCGGCTCCGGATTTTACTTTGCCCCGTAACGGTGAAGGAACGGTGACATTGTCCAAACTTCAAGGCAAGGCCGTCATTCTCTATTTCTATCCGAAGGACGATACTTCGGGTTGCACCGCAGAAGCGATCGACTTCAGCGCGCTGGGCGGCGAATTTGAAGCCGCCAACGCCGTCGTCATCGGCATTTCGCCGGACAGTGTCAAAAGCCACGACAAATTTGCCGCCAAACACGCGCTTTCCGTCATGCTGGCCTCCGACGAAGGCCGCAAGGCTCTCGAAGCCTATGGCGTCTGGAAGGAAAAGAGCATGTATGGCAAGAAATACATGGGTGTGGAACGCACCACCGTCCTCGTCGCACCGGACGGCACAATCGCGGAAATCTGGAACAAGGTGAAGGTTGCAGGCCACGCGCAGGCCGTTCTCGAGGCTGCAAAAAAGCTCTTAAAAAAACGGATCTTATGTGACGCCCCCGTTCAAAATCATCTCGCTGCGCGGCGGAGCGACGGACGCCATTGCGAGCGCCGATCTCGACCGTAAAACCGCGCTGGCACAGGAAACGGCGACGCGGTGGTTCGAGCGTCGCCTGTCGTTGCGGTCTCCGCTCGATCCACCCTTGCCCGAACGTCCGGGCAGACCGGAGAAGCCGGAGCTCGTGCCGCCGACCGCCGTCGAGCGCCGCTCGCTTCACACCGTAAAGGGCCGCATCGCCCTGCTGCATGCCATTGCCCATATTGAACTCAACGCCGTCGATCTCGCGCTCGACATCGTCGCCCGTTATGCGAGCGAACCGGTGCCGCACTCTTTTTTCGACGGCTGGATGCAGGTTGCCTTCGAGGAGGCGAAACATTTCCGGCTGGTGCGCGACCGGCTCAGAAGCCTCGGGGCGGATTACGGCGATCTGCCCGCCCATGACGGGCTGTGGCAGGCGGCTCATTCCACCCGCAACAACCTGACCGCGCGGCTGGCCGTCGTGCCGCTCATTCTGGAGGCGCGCGGACTGGACGTTACGCCTTCCCTGCAGGCCAGGATGCGGGAAACCGGCGATCTCGAAAGCGCTGCCGTTCTCGATGTCATCTATAACGACGAAAAGGGCCATGTCGCCATCGGCGCCAAATGGTTCCGGTTCCTGTGCGCCCGTGAAAAGAAGGATCCGGCTGCAACCTTCAGACAACTGGTGCGTGCCAATTTCCGCGGCCCCCTGAAACCGCCCTTCAACGACCTCGCCCGCGCCGAGGCCGGCCTGACACCGTCCTTTTATCGCTCGCTGACCTCCGTCAGCCACAGCTAAAACCGCGCCAGGCAACACGGCACAAGCGCAGATAGATGCTTCCGGCAAAACTTCGTTAACCTTAACGAATTATGATTTCCTGTGAGAAATCGGCCAGTCCGGAGAGAGATTTTGACTGATACAGCGGAAAACCGGGTATTCGGCAAAAAGCGGCCGCAGCACGTCCTCATACTGGCGAGCGGCGAAAAAGTTCGGCACATGACCATTCGTCCGTGGATGGCGGCCCTTGCCGGCTGCACCATCGGCCTGTTTTCGCTCGGCTATCTCGGCGCTACCGGCTACCTTATCCTGCGTGACGACCTGATCGGTGCGACCATGGCGCGCCAGACCCGCATGCAGAACGACTATGAAGACCGTATCGCAGCGCTGAGGGCGCAGGTGGACCGGGTCACCTCCCGGCAATTGCTCGACCAGCAGGTCGTTGAAAAGAAAGTGGAAAAACTGCTGGAACAGCAGGCGGCGCTGACCTCCAGGCACGGGCGAATGAGCGAGTTGCTGGAGCGCGCCGAAAATTCCGGCGTCGCCGCCACACCCGCCACGCCCTCTTCCCTTTCAAACGCCATGGTGCCGGAAAAACGCGCCGATCTGACGGGCGGCCTGTCGGCAATCGAAAAGCTTATGGCGCCGCGCAAGCCGCAGCCGGCCCCCCCCGCCGCAACCGACAAACGCGCCGCTTACGTGCCTCAATCCGGCGAAACACCCTCGGACCGGGCCGATCGGGTGTTTTCCAAAGTGACCATTTCATTGAAGGATATCGAGCGCCAGCAGATATCGCGCATTGCCAGATTGACGAACGATGCCGAAGACAAGGCAAGCGCGATGCAGGACATCATCCGGCAGGCCGGATTGAAAATCGACGAAACCGGCACGGACGATATTGGCGGCCCCTATGCGGCGCCCGAACGCAGCGAAACTGACCCGTTCAACCTGTCGCTGAACAATCTCGACAATGCGCTGAACCGGCTGGACATCGTCAAGGAAACCGCAACCGCCCTGCCCTTCGGCAACCCTGCTCCCGGCAGAACGATCACCAGCCGCTTCGGCAATCGCATGGATCCGTTTCTCGGGCGGCCGGCTCTGCACACAGGCATCGATTTTCGTGCCGAAACCGGCGCCGACGTCAAGGCCACCGGGGCGGGCAAGGTCACCGTGGCGGAAAATTCCGGCGGTTACGGCAATATGGTCGAGATCGATCACGGTCAGGGCGTCTCGACGCGATTCGGCCATCTCTCCGCAATCCTCGTCAGGGCCGGCGACAAGGTGGAGGCCGGCGACATCATCGGCCGCGCCGGCAGCACCGGCCGTTCGACCGGTCCACATGTGCATTACGAGGTGCGCCGCAACGATACGCCGGTCGATCCGATGCGGTTCCTGATCGCCGGTGCCGAGCTTAAAACCTATTTAAAATGACGCCCCAGATTTAACGCTTTTTTTGCGCTTTTTACGATAAATCGCACGAAACTGCGCCACAGGCTGAAAAGCCTCGTCAGAACCGCGACGTTTCGCGTGCTTTTCCCGTTGTTTCCTTGACTTTCCGGCAATTTGGGCATATCCCCGCGCCAAGTCTTTGCAAGTGTCGCAGCGGCACGCAGGTGTTCTTACCGAACCAGAACGGAAAAAGTTCTTCCTTTGACAACATTCTCTGATCTTGGCCTGAGCCAAAAAGTTCTTTCCGCTATTGCAGATGCCGGCTACACGACGCCGACACCCATTCAGGCCGGCGCCATTCCGCCCGCACTGGAAAAGCGTGATATCTGCGGTATCGCACAGACCGGCACGGGCAAAACCGCGTCCTTTGTGCTGCCGATGCTCACCCTGCTCGAAAAGGGTCGCGCACGCGCCAGAATGCCGCGCACGCTGATCCTTGAGCCCACCCGTGAGCTTGCGGCGCAGGTGGCCGAGAATTTCGAGAAATACGGCAAGAATCACAAGCTGAACGTCGCCCTGCTTATCGGCGGCGTGTCGTTCGAAGATCAGGATCGCAAGCTCGAGCGTGGCGCCGATGTTCTCATCTGCACCCCCGGCCGTCTTCTTGACCATTGCGAGCGCGGCAAGCTGTTGATGACCGGCGTTGAAATCCTCGTCATCGACGAAGCCGACCGCATGCTGGACATGGGTTTCATTCCCGATATCGAACGTATCGTGAAGATGATTCCCTTTACCCGGCAAACACTGTTCTTTTCGGCCACCATGCCGCCGGAAATCCAGAAGCTGGCCGACCGCTTCCTTCAGAACCCGGAACGCATCGAGGTCGCCAAGCCCTCCTCCACCGCGAAAACGGTTACGCAGAACATCGTCGCTGCGCATAACAAGGACTATGAGAAGCGCGCTGTCCTGCGTGATCTCGTCCGCGCCGAAGAGGCCGAACTCAAGAACGCGATCATTTTCTGCAATCGCAAGAAAGATGTCGCCGACCTGTTCCGTTCGCTCGACCGTCACGGTTTTTCCGTCGGCGCGCTGCATGGCGACATGGACCAGCGTTCGCGCACCACGATGCTGCAGAACTTCAGGGATGGCAATCTGACGCTGCTCGTCGCCTCCGACGTTGCGGCGCGCGGACTTGATATCCCCGATGTCAGCCACGTCTTCAACTTCGACGTTCCCATTCATGCCGAAGACTATGTCCACCGCATTGGCCGCACCGGCCGTGCAGGCCGTTCGGGCAAAGCCTTCACCATCGTCACCAGAAATGACGCTAAATATCTCGACGCGATCGAAAAGCTGATCGGCGAAAAGATCGAGTGGCTGAATGGCGACCTCTCCTCGCTGCCCGCACCCATGGAAAGCTTTGAAAGCAATTCCGGCCGCCGGGGCAACAAGGAACGGGGTGGCAGGGGCCGCGACAGGAACCGTCGCGATGCGGCTCCGGTCGAAAACATTAATCAGGATGTACAATCCGCTGCGGTTACCGAGATCGTGGCTCACGGAGACGACAAGGTGAAAGCAGAACGCAGACCGGAAAAGACCCCGCGCAATTCCGACCGCAACATCCGTAATCCGCTGCACGCCAATGACGACAACCGCGAGCGCCGCCGCCACTATCGCGACCATGATGACGGCCCGACCCCGGTCGGCTTCGGCGACGACATTCCCGCCTTCATGCTGATCGTGGCCAACGCCAAGGGCTGAGGCCAGTACCAATATGACGCCGACAATCAAACCAGGGCTCGATTTTCCGGGTGTCGGCGTAGGCCTTGCGATATTGCGCGATGGCCAGTTGCTTCTCTGCCGGCGCTTGAAAGCACCGGAAGCCGGATACTGGAGTATTCCGGGCGGCAAGGTTGATCACCTCGAATCCTCCCTCGCCGCAGCACGGCGAGAGGCCGAAGAAGAGACCGGGCTGACCATCGGCAAGGTCGAATTTCTCTGTCACAGCGAATATATCGATACCGAAGAACGGCACCATTGGGTGTCGCTGATCTTCGTCGCCCGCGATACCCGTGGCGAGCCGGCACTGACCGAACCGGACAAGCTTTCCGATATTGGCTGGTTTTATCCCGACAATCTTCCCGCACCCATTTCCGCCTTCGCGAGGGACGCGCTGGCCGCCCTGAAATGACGCCGAATAAGGGACCGGCAAGTGCAACGGTTACCGCAGGCCGGGCGTCTTTAAAATCTGGAACGGGTGCGTCGAAAAAGGCGGAAGCCTCGCCTGCCTGCAATGAAGGCAAGCCGGCAGAGCGATTTCTTTTCGGCAAATATAATAATAAGAGAACAGCTTTGCGTGAAGCTTTTCAGATTCAATTTTAAATTGCTTAAATTAGCTTTATGTAAAAAACCGCCCCAGTTTCCCGAAGCGGTTTATACGTAATGAAAATAATAGAATATAGAATGTAATATAGTCTGGCAGTGCTTATAATCGGAACACTTTCCGAGGCTGGTTACAGCCAATTTCAGTCGTCCCCTGAAACACGTATATCTAAGCTAAACATTTACTTTCCGTCAAGCAAATCTTCTCGCAAATGCGAAAAAAGACACGAAGAAAAATTGACGGAGAGCCAAAAAACTAATTTTTTTCTTTTAATATCAATAATTTAAATATATGAAAATAAAATGTGCACTTTTCGCGGCTGCACTTTAAAGGGCAAAACAGCGCACAAGCCATTGCTAAACTGTGCTTATACGCATCGCGTGTTACAGTTTTATAAAGTAAAAATCCTCTCAACAAGTAATGGAGATACTTCTCCCGTCACGCGTCTCACGAGCGACTTGTCGATCAGCAAAAATGAATCCGCAATCAAGACAGTAGCGCACAATCATATTGGATAGCAGCAACTACAACGTGTCTTTAGACCCCGTTTGCTTGAATCGGACAACTGGCGATCAAAACCGCCGCCTCGTGCACCGCGATATGCGATTATGCTGGGGTTCCGGCGATTTTTCCTTTGGAAAACCGTTTGTTGCCGATAAACATCAAGCGGGACAACAGGATTTCGCTCACGTCATGCTTTCACTTCGCCTGCTAACGATCATCGCCGGTTTTGCCTTTGCGGGCTCAGCAAGCGCGGCGTCGATCGGCATTGTTGCTCCGCAGAACGGGCCATATGAGCTTCTGGGGCAGCAGGTGCGGCAGGGCGCGAAGGCCGCTGCCGCCAAACTCGGGCTTGATGTCGTCGAAATCCACGAAAGCTGCGAGGATGGCAGCGGCGGCGCCATCGCCGATGGCCTTGTGGCCGCCAAAGTCAGCGCGGCGATCGGCTTCCTGTGCACTGAAACGCTCCAGGATGTTCTGCCGCCATTGAAGGCGGCCGCCATCCCGGCGATCACGCTTTCCAGCCGCGCACCTATCCTGATGGAAGATGCGTTGAAATATGGCTGGCCGCTTTTCCGCCTCGCCCCTTCCGACAGGGCCGAATCGGAAAGGGCAGCGGAAATCATCCTGCGCGACTGGAAAGGTCACTCCATCGGACTGGTGGATGACGGCACGATCTACAGCCGCGACCTCGTCGACAGGATTCGCTCCAAGCTGGAGGAAAACGGGCTGAAACCCACCTTCACCGACACGATGCGCCCCAACCAGGAACAGCAGGTGGCGCTGGTGCGCCGGCTGGCGCGAACCGGCATCACCCATGTCTTCATCGGCGCGGAACGCAATGACGTCGCCATTGTCGCCCGCGACGCCGCCTCGGAAAGTTCCCCCCTTACCATCATGGGCGGCGATGCCATGAATGCGGCCAACGCCCCGGTAGCGCTTACGGCAAATGTACTCGCCATCACCCGCCCGGCCTATGACACATTGCCATCGGCCCAGGCCGTCACCGGTGAATTGCGCGCCGCCGGCATTGAACCGGAAGGTTATGTCCTGCCCGCCTATGCAGCCGCGGAACTGACGGCAGCGCTTTCGGAAGCAGCGCAGGCGCAGTCGAAACCCGCGCCGGAAATATTGACGACCGGCACCGTCTTCAAAACCGTGATTGGCGACCTGAGCTTTAATCCCTCGCACGAACTTGCCGACAATCCCTACCGCCTGCAGCGCTGGAACGGCCAGCGCTTCGAACCGGCGGACAAGGCCGAAAAACAATAGGTAAAGCCAGTGCGGCGGGAAATTTGAGGAAGCCGGGCTGAAAAGCGCCGCCAACCGCGCGGCAGGCCGTTTCAAACCCGGATACTTGGTGCTAAAGGCAGCTTACGCAACGCGTCGAGAGGAGTTTGCCCCATGTCCCTGCCCATCCGGATAGCCCCGTCGATCCTGGCTGCCAATTTCGCCAAGCTCGGACAGGAGGTCGCCGATGTCACGGAAGCAGGTGCCGACTGGATCCATCTCGATGTCATGGACGGTCATTTCGTGCCCAACATCTCGTTCGGGCCTGACGTCATCAAGGCACTTCGCCCGCACAGCAACGCCTTTTTCGATTGCCATCTGATGATCGCCCCCGTCGATCCCTATCTCGAAGCCTTCGCCAAGGCCGGTTGCGACAGCATCACCGTGCATGCGGAGGCCGGGCCGCATCTGCACCGCTCGCTGCAGACCATCCGCACACTCGGCCGGAAGACCGGCGTGACCCTCAATCCCGCCACGCCGCTTTCCGTTATCGAAAACGTGCTTGATGATGTTGATCTCATCCTGATCATGAGCGTCAATCCCGGTTTCGGCGGCCAGAAATTCATTCCCGCCATGCTCGACAAGATCCGCGCGGCAAAGGCGATGATCGGCGACCGGCCGATCGAGCTTGAAGTGGATGGCGGCGTAACGGCGCAGACAGCCGGCGCGATCATCGCTGCCGGGGCCAATGCACTGGTGGCCGGCTCGGCGGTCTTCAAGGGCGATGGTGTCGAAGACTACCGCAAGACGGTGTCATTGTTGCGCACGGCGGCGGAGGCCGGAAGGTCCTGACCCACGGAGAAAACACGCCGGAAGCAGGACTACGGGGCGTTTGGATGAGGGCTTGATGGACAGCGACAGGCAGGATTTCCGCAACACAGTATCGGCATCGCTGTTCCCTCTCCTTGCCCCGCTTGTCTGGGCCGTCTGTTCGGCGGCCACCGCCGCCCTCGGCCTCTATCTCCGAAACCGGCTGGAAACCGACCATGCCGCTGATATCGGGATATTGTTCTTCTGCGGTGGTCTTCTCGGCTGGCCGCTGGCCATGGTGGCGCTGCGCTTCCTGCCCGCTTCTACCAGCCTGACGCTGCGCTTTGCGGCAAGCTGTCTCGCCATCGCATTCTTCACTTTGGCGGTCGCGGCGATATTTTTCGCTTTTCAGTACCGCATCTTTTATGCGCAGTGGCATGCGCCGGCGTTTTCCCGCATCTGGTTTTTCCAGCAGATCTTCACCTCGCTCGGCGCAATCTACCAGTTCTGCATTCTCGGCCTCGGCCTTTATTTCCCCTATGCCGCCGTTCCGCTGGCCCTGGCGGGCGCAATCCTTTGCCGGCGGGCCCATCGCGCTACATAGCCATGTAGCTTTAGATTGAGATTACCGGAACACTTTGCTAAACGGGCAGCAAAACTCCCACAAAGCCAAGTTCCTCCACCAAGCCTAGCCTCTCTACGAAGAAAGCCATCGCCATGATCCCTCGTTACTCCCGGCCGGAAATGGTCGCCATCTGGTCGCCGGAAACAAAGTTCCGCATCTGGTTCGAGATCGAGGCATATGCCTGTGACGCACTGGCCGAGCTCGGCGTCATTCCGAAATCGGCGACCCAGACGATCTGGGAAAAGGGCGGCAGCGCCACCTTCGACGTCGCCCGCATCGACGAGATCGAGGCCGTCACCAAGCATGACGTCATCGCCTTCCTGACCCACCTTGCCGAATTTGTCGGTCCCGACAGCCGTTTCGTGCATCAGGGCATGACCTCGTCGGACGTGCTCGACACCACGCTCAACATCCAGCTCGTGCGCGCCGCCGATCTGCTGCTTGCCGATATGGACCGTGTACTCGCAGCACTGAAGACCCGCGCCTTCGAGCACAAGAACACGGTGCGCATCGGCCGCAGCCACGGCATCCATGCCGAGCCGACCACCATGGGCCTGACCTTTGCCCGCTTTTACGCCGAGATGCACCGCAACCGCGAGCGCCTCGTTAATGCCCGCGCGGAAATCGCCACCGGCGCGATCTCCGGCGCCGTCGGCACCTTCGCCAATATCGACCCGCGCGTTGAGGAGCATGTCTGCGCAAAGCTCGGCCTCATCCCCGAGCCGGTCTCCACGCAGGTCATCCCGCGTGACCGCCACGCCATGTTCTTTGCCGTTCTCGGCGTCATCGCCTCGTCGATCGAAAACGTCGCCATCGAAATCCGCCACATGCAGCGCACCGAGGTTCTGGAAGCCGAAGAGTTCTTCTCTCCCGGGCAGAAGGGTTCCTCCGCCATGCCGCACAAGCGCAACCCGGTTCTGACCGAAAACCTGACCGGCCTTGCCCGTCTGGTGCGCATGTCGGTCGTGCCGGCCATGGAAAACGTGGCGCTCTGGCATGAGCGCGATATCAGCCACTCCTCCGTGGAGCGCGCCATCGGTCCCGACACGACCGTCACGCTGGATTTCGCGCTGAACCGCCTTGCCGGCGTCATCGAAAAGCTGGTGATCTATCCGGACAACATGTTGAAGAACATGAACAAGTTCCGCGGCCTCGTGCATTCGCAGCGCGTTCTTTTGGCGCTGACGCAGGCCGGCGTTTCCCGCGAGGACGCTTACCGTCTGGTCCAGCGCAATGCCATGAAGGTCTGGGAACAGGGCGCAGATTTCCTTGAGGAACTGCTGGGTGACGAGGAAGTGCGCGCCGCCCTTCCCGAAGCGACCATCCGCGAGAAATTCGACCTTGGTTACCACACCAAGCATGTCGACACGATCTTCGCGCGCGTCTTCGGCAAGGCGTAAGGCAGGGTCTCCAAAGTTAATGCCGTCGCGGCCTTGATCGCGGCGGCATCACAACACAGATATGGGCGCATGAAAGTTTCAGAAGCAGATATCCTCATGGTACCGGGCTATACCAATTCCGGCCCCGACCACTGGCAGACCCGCTGGGAGCGCAAGCTTTCCACCGCCCGCCGGGTCGAGCAGGCGGAATGGACAAAACCCGTGAAGGAAGACTGGGTCGCCCGGCTGGTGGAAGAGGTCAATGCCTCCACCAAGCCCATAGTCCTCGTCGCCCATTCACTCGGCGTGCCGACCGTGATCCATGCGTTGCCGGAAATCGGCAAGAAGGTCTCGGGCGCGCTTTTCGTCGCGCCGCCCGATGTCGCCAATCCCGATATCCGCCCGAAACATCTGATGACCTTCGGCCCTTATCCGCGCGATCCGCTGCCATTTCCGACGATCACCATCGCCAGCCGCAATGATCCCTTCGGCACTTACGAACATGCCGATGACATTGCCGCCGCCTGGGGTTCGCTGCTGATCGATGCCGGCATGTCCGGCCATATCAACGCTGAGTCCGGCCACGGCCCATGGCCGGAGGGCGGCATGGTCTTCGCCCAGTTCCTGAGCCGACTGAAGGCGAACGAACCCTGACGAGGGGCTGAGGCAAGACCCGTCCCGCCACTTGCCAGTTGCACCGGCCGGTTTCCGGCCGGTGCAACCTTCCGGCCCGACACAAGAATTGAAGGGAAGATATGCGAGCTGCATTGTAGAATGCACTCTTTTCCTTTATGGGACCGCTCAAAGACAGAAACGTAACGCCACCAGAATCGGCGTCAACCAAGAGACCTGCCATTATGAACCGTCGCCGCCGTATTTACGAAGGCAAGGCCAAGATCCTCTACGAAGGTCCGGAGCCAGGCACGCTTATCCAGTTCTTCAAGGACGATGCGACCGCCTTCAACAAGAAGAAGCACGAAGTCATCGACGGCAAGGGTGTGCTGAACAACCGTATCTGCGAATATGTCTTCACGCATCTGAACAAGATCGGCATTCCCACCCATTTCATCCGCCGCCTCAACATGCGCGAGCAGTTGATCAAGGAAGTGGAGATGATCCCGCTTGAGATCGTCGTGCGCAATGTTGCCGCCGGCTCGCTTTCCAAGCGCCTCGGCATTGACGAGGGCGTGGTGCTGCCGCGCTCCATCATCGAGTTTTATTACAAGTCGGATGAGCTGGAAGACCCGATGGTCTCCGAAGAGCACATCACGGCTTTCGGCTGGGCCAACCCCGCCGAGCTTGACGACATCATGGCGCTTGCCATCCGCGTCAACGACTTCCTGTCCGGCCTGTTCCTCGGTGTTGGCATCCAGCTCGTCGATTTCAAGATCGAATGCGGCCGCCTGTTCGAAGGCGACATGATGCGCATCATTCTGGCCGACGAGATTTCGCCAGACAGCTGCCGCCTGTGGGACATCGAGACCCAGAAAAAGATGGACAAGGACCTGTTCCGCCGCGATATGGGCGGGCTCGTGGAAGCCTATTCCGAAGTGGCGCGCCGTCTCGGCATCATCAATGAAAACGAACCGATCCGCGGCACCGGCCCAGTCCTGGTAAAGTAATATCGGCCTCGTGAAGTAATATTGGCCTCTTAAGGTAAAATCAGGAGAAGATCAGGTGATCAAGGCACGGGTGACTGTTACGCTGAAGAACGGCGTTCTCGATCCGCAGGGCAAGGCAATCGAAGGCGCGCTCGGCAGCCTCGGTTTCGGCGGCGTCGGCCATGTCCGTCAGGGCAAGGTCTTCGATCTGGAACTGGAAGGCGCCGACAAGGCCAAGGCCGAGACCGACCTGAAGGCAATGTGCGAAAAGCTTCTGGCCAATACGGTTATAGAAAACTACGCTATCGCCATCCTCTAGATCGTTTTGGCTTTTCTTCGAATCTCCAAACCGACCTATGTCTTTGATTTTGCGCGTTGTCCGGACGTAAAAGCGTTTCCGCTTTTACTGGAAACGCTCTAAGCCGCAGGAGCCGTCCCGATGAAATCCGCTGTCGTCCAACTTCCCGGCCTCAACCGCGACCGCGACATGATCGCCGCGCTGACGAAAATCTCCGGAAGCGCGCCCGTCACCATCTGGCAGACGGAAACGGATATTCCCGACGTCGACCTGATCGTCATTCCGGGCGGCTTTTCCTATGGTGACTATCTGCGTTGCGGCGCGATTGCCGCCCGCATGCCGGTCATGCAGGCCATTCGCGAAAAGGCGGAAAAGGGCGTCAAGGTTCTCGGCGTCTGCAACGGTTTCCAGATCCTGGTCGAGGCGGGCATGCTGCCGGGTGCCTTGATGCGCAACGCCTCGCTGAAATTCGTCTGCCGGGAAGTGAAGCTAGAAGTCACCAATAACGACACCGAATTCACCCGCGCTTATGACAAGGGCCAGATCCTGCGCTGCCCCGTCGCCCATCACGACGGCAACTATTTCCTCGATACGGATGAGCTGAAGTCGGTGGAAGACAATGGTCAGGTCGTGTTCCGTTATGCTGAAGGCACCAATCCCAACGGCTCGCTGAACGACATCGCCGGCGTCATCAACGCAAAGGGCAACGTTCTCGGCATGATGCCGCATCCGGAAAACCTCATCGAAGCCGCCCATGGCGGCAATGACGGGCGTGGCCTCTTTGCTTCGGCGCTCGGCGTCATCGCAGCCTGATAGATCGGGCGGGCTTCGGGCCCGCCTTTTTTAATGCCGGCTTCCGGCTAAGTTTCGGCTTCTCTTCTGGATGACCTGATGCCTCGTCTTCTTCGCCACAATGCCTATAAAGCCACCGCATTGCTGCTCGCGGCAGTAGCGCTCGCCGCCTGCCAGCCGAAAACGCAGCCGGCTGCCTCCGTATCCCGCGCCGCCCTGCCGACGATGGAACGGATTGCTCTTGGCGCGAATGCCTGCTGGTTCAAATCGGGTGATGCGGCGTTCAAGGCCTATCGTCTGGCCCCGGAACTCAACTCTTTCTCCGGCCGTCCGCGCATCCTGCTCGTACCACGCAACAGCCCGGAATCACGCCCCATGCTGGTCGTTCAGGCAGAAGGCAATCCGGCGAAGCTCGATGCTTTCGGACCCGTCATGAACGAAGCCATCTCCGGCCGCATCGCAACCGATGTCAAGCGCTGGGCGAATGGCGGCAAGGGCTGCTGACTAGATACGTCTACGTCAAAGACGTCAGTCTCGCCCCGTGCCGAGGATCTGATCACCTCGAATAAAATCAATCCGTCGCAGATCCTCGGGACAAGCCCGAGGATGACGGCGGGCCATTTGCCTGCATCCCCGCGCAAATCCAATAAAAAAACCCGCCGACGCCGGTTGGGAGTGGCGTGGCGGGCTGCCGAATGGCTTGATGGCGCCGGGGAAAGAAGGCACCGCTCTTCGACAAAAATTATAAAGACCGCGACGGCCATGAGAAAAGCTGCGATTTCGCGGCTTCCTTCAAGGCTTCGTCCCGTGTAACGCCGATATCCTCCAGAAGATCGTCAGGCAATTCCCGCAAGGCGAGCCGTCCCCGTCGTTTCTGCTGCCAGCGCAACATGCCCATAATCAGGCGACCAATAAGCGTGCGGGCGATCTCGGCCGGAAAGGGCGCCGGTGCGACCATGTCGCCGGCATCGCGGAACACGCGTTCCCGTTCGTAGCCATCAGGATAAAGCGTATCCGCTGTCGAAAGGTATTGATCCATCTTGCGCATATTGCACCTATTGTCTCCGTGCGTTTAATCTCAATCAATGCAGACAATAAATACAATTGACTTGCTGACAGATACAATGCATAAATTGTCACCATGACAAATTGGCTTCCTGATCTCACCGAGGGCGACGGCCCGATTTATCTGCGCCTTGCGGACAGTATCGAAGGCGCGATTTCCGACGGCACCCTGCAGGCCGGCTCGAAATTGCCGCCTCAGCGCAATCTCGCTTACGATCTGGGCGTGACAATTGGTACAATCAGCCGCGCCTACGCGCTGATCCATGAACGTGGTCTCGTCAGCGGCGAAGTCGGCCGCGGCACTTATGTCAACGAGCGCAAGAGCCCCGCCCCGTTGTCGCGGGTAGAACCGGCGGCGGCGGCATTTGGCGGCACGCGTTATGCCATCGACACCAGCGCCGAGTTCCGCCTGAACACCACGGCGGCACCCGATGTTGGCCAAAGCGTGCTGATCGGCAAGTACATCGAGGCGCTCGCGAAAGAGCATCCCTTCGAAATTTCCAACTACACCCGCACCCTTCCAGACAACTGGTGCATGGCGGGCGCTCGCTGGCTGTCCCAGAACGGCTGGTCACCCAAACCGGAAAACATCGTTTCGACGCTCGGCGCCCATGCCGCAGTGATGAGCGTGGTAACGGCAATGACCGCGCCGGGGGACCGCATCGTCTTCGAACCGGTCACCTATTCCCATATCAGCCGCAGCGCCGCCCTTGCCGGACGCCGCGTGACACTGGTGGAGGCGGATGAAAAGGGCATTGTTCCCGATGATTTCGAGCGCGTTTGCGCCCAACAGCATCCGAAAATGATCTTCCTGATGTCGGCGGGCCAGAACCCCACCTGCGCCACCCTGCCTGAAGATCGGCGGCGGGCAATTGCCGATATCGCCCGCAGATACGGCGTATGGATCATAGAGGACAATCTCTACGGCGCTATGACCCGGGATGCGATCCCGCTCATCGCGGAATTTGCACCCGACATCACCTTCGTCGTCGGCGGCCTGTCGAAATCCGTTTCGGCCGGCACCAGGGGCGGCTGGGTGGCCTGCCCCTCGCAATTTTCATCGAGAATACGGATTTCGCATTCGATGCTGACCGGCGGCCTGCCCTTCATGCTGGCCGAACTGAATGCCCGCCTCGTCAATAGCGGCGACGCCGACGATATCCGCAAGGATTGCATTGCCGAAATCAACCAGCGCGAAGCGATCGCCCGACGCGTCTTTTCCGGGCTGGAATTCAATTCGCTGCCCGATATTGCCTTTTTGTGGCTGAGACTGCCCGAACCGTGGCTTTCGGGAACCTTCCGCAGCGCGGCCATGAAGGAAGGCGTGCTGATCGACGACGAGGACGAGTTCAAGGCCGGACGGACGGACAAGGTTTTCCACCGCATCCGCATCAGTTTTTCCGGCCCATCCGAACAAAAGGAAATGACGCAGGCCTTCGGCATCCTCAGACATCTGCTCGACAATGGGTCGGTGGGTTACGAAAGCGTGGCGTAGTCCTTTCTGGACCCGCAGGCATCACCCATGAGCCGCCGTGAACGGCACAAACCGCCAATTAGCGGGTGAATCCACGCATTTTCCTGTCGCACCATTGAGCCTCTTGCGCTAAAGAACCGGAAACTTTCCTCGGCTCGAACCGCGTGAGACCTATGTCTATCTCAAACTCCATCAAGATCACCCCGGAACTCGTTGCATCCCACGGGCTGAAGCCCGACGAATACCAGCGTATCCTCGACCTGATCGGACGGGAGCCGAGCTTTACCGAGCTTGGCATCTTCTCGGCCATGTGGAACGAGCACTGCTCCTACAAGTCTTCCAAGAAGTGGCTGAAGACCCTGCCGACAACAGGACCGCGCGTCATTCAGGGCCCCGGTGAAAATGCCGGCGTGGTGGATATCGACGATGGCGACTGCGTCGTCTTCAAGATGGAGAGCCACAACCACCCGTCCTATATCGAGCCCTATCAGGGTGCGGCAACCGGCGTCGGCGGCATCCTGCGTGACGTCTTCACCATGGGCGCCCGCCCGATCGCGGCCATGAACGCGCTGCGCTTCGGTGCGCCTGACCACCCGAAGACCCGCCACCTGGTTGCCGGCGTCGTCGCCGGTGTCGGCGGATACGGCAATTCCTTCGGCGTGCCGACGGTTGGCGGCGAAGTGGAATTCGACCCGCGGTATAACGGCAACATCCTCGTCAACGCCTTCGCAGCCGGCCTTGCCAAATCCAATGCGATCTTCCTCTCGGAGGCCAAGGGCGTCGGCCTGCCGGTCGTTTATCTCGGCGCAAAGACCGGCCGCGACGGCGTCGGCGGTGCGACCATGGCTTCGGCCGAATTTGACGAATCCATCGAAGAAAAGCGCCCCACCGTTCAGGTCGGCGACCCCTTCACCGAGAAATGCCTGCTGGAAGCCTGCCTTGAACTGATGAAGACCGGCGCGGTCATCGCCATTCAGGATATGGGCGCCGCCGGCCTCACCTGCTCGGCCGTCGAAATGGGCGCCAAGGGCGACCTCGGCATCGAGCTTGACTTGAACGCCGTGCCGGTGCGCGAAGAGCGCATGACGGCTTACGAAATGATGCTGTCGGAAAGCCAGGAGCGCATGCTCATGGTTCTCGAGCCTTCCAAGGAAGAAGTCGCCAAGGCGATCTTCGTCAAATGGGGTCTGGACTTCGCCATCGTTGGCAAGACCACCGATGATCTGCGTTTCCGCGTCATTCACAATGGCGAGGAAGTCGCCAACCTGCCGATCAAGGAACTCGGCGACGAGGCTCCCGAATATGACCGCCCATGGACGCCCGCCAAGGTGCCGGCGCCGCTGGCCGAAACCGACGTTCCCGCAGCCGATATTGCCGATGCACTGGTGTCGCTGCTCGGTTCGGCCAACAACTCCTCGCGCCGCTGGGTCTATGAGCAATATGACACGCTGATCCAGGGCAATTCCCTGCAGCTACCGGGTGGCGATGCCGGCGTGGTGCGTGTTGAAGGCCACGACAAGAAGGCGCTCGCGTTCTCCTCCGACGTAACCCCGCGTTATGTCGAGGCCGATCCCTTCGAGGGTGGCAAGCAGGCGGTTGCCGAATGCTGGCGCAATATCACCGCGACAGGCGCTCTGCCGCTGGCGGCCACCGACAACCTCAATTTCGGCAATCCGGAAAAGCCCGAGATCATGAGCCAGCTGGTCCATGCCATCAAGGGCATCGGCGAAGCCTGCCGCGTCTTGGAGTTCCCGATCGTTTCTGGCAACGTCTCGCTCTATAACGAGACCAATGGCCAGGCGATCCTGCCCACCCCCACCATCGGCGGCGTTGGCCTCCTGAAGGATTGGGGCCGCATGGCACGCATCCGTTTCGCTGCCGAGGGCGAAGTGGTGCTTCTGGTCGGCGCACCTGCCGGCCTCGGCACGCATATCGCCCAGTCGGTTTACATGCGTGACATCCATAACCGTATCGATGGCCCGGCGCCGCATGTCGATCTGGCTGCCGAGAAGCAAAACGGCGATTTCGTTCGTGGCGTCATCACCGACGGCCTGGCCACCGCCGTCCACGATTGCTCCTCGGGCGGTCTGGCGCTTGCGATCGGCGAAATGGCGATTTCCTCGGGTATCGGCGCAACGATCGATGCGGTCGAAGGCCACAATCCGGTCCTCACCTTCTATGGCGAAGATCAGGGCCGTTATGTCCTCACCGTCAAGAAAAGCGATCTCGACAAGGTGCAGGCGGCTGCCAAGACGGCGGGCGTTTCCTGCGTGGCCATTGGCGTTACCGGCGGTTCCACCGTAAAGCTGGGCACGGCGCGCGCTGTCGAGATTAAAGAATTGCACTTGGCCTATGAATCGTGGTTCCCTCAATTCATGGACGGCGAAACTTTGCTCGCCGCAGAATGAATTAAGGAGAAACACCATGCCCATGAAACCCGGCGACATTGAAGACATGATTAAGGCGGGAATTCCCGGGGCAAAGGTCACGATCCGCGATCTGGCCGGTGATGGCGACCATTACGCGGCAGAAGTCGTTGCGGAAGCATTCAAGGGCAAGACCCGCGTGCAGCAGCACCAGATGGTCTATGACGCGCTGAAGGGCAATATGGGCGGCGTTCTGCATGCCCTTGCCCTGCAGACCTCGGCTCCCGAATGATTGCGACCGTGAAAGCGATGCCGGCGAGACAGTTTCACTGTCCCGCCGACGCATAAAGGCTCCGGACTAAATAAAAGGCCCGCGTGACACTCTCACGCGGGCCTTTTCACATCGATGGAATGGCAAAACGCTGCTTACAAGGCAGGCGGCGTCTGCGAATCCAGATCGGCAAAAGACGCGGCCGGCACCGGCCCTGCCGTCAGCAGCGTAAAATCGTAGCCGGACCTGCGATCCGGACCGAGAACATATTGCCGGTGCATGCGCAGGAAATTGCACTTGTTCTTTTTATAACGCTCCGGCGAAAGCGAGTGCTTGAAACGGATCGGCACGATCTTGGGCTGCGGCGCATCTGCGTGACCGGTCAGGGCCACGGTATTGCACCGGTAAAGATGGATTGGATCGGTCAGACACTGGATGTCGAACCACGTCACTTGCTGGTGACGTGCGATCGTGCCGACGCTCTCACGCAGCCTGCCCGCACTCGACAGGAACGCGCATTGCAGCGCCGCCCCACCCAAGGTGGCGAAAGACAGTTTCCGGCCTTCAAGCGCGTCCGGCTTCAGCTCCAGCACGCGGCCGATGGTGGCGAGCGCAAGACTGGCGCCCATGCTGTGTGAAACGACCAGAACCTCGTCCGAGGGCTGTTCGAGCGCCGTCAGGACAAGCGCCGCCCTCTCCTCGATCCAGTCGCGCGCAATCGGCTCATCGCGGCCGACCGCAAGCGCGAACCGCCAGTCCGCGTAAAGGTGCAGGGTGTGAAACCGCTCGGCAAACGGCAGAAACGCCTTCACGAAAAACAGCGCGGCGGCAGGAAGGCTGATCACAAACAGCCAGAGTGGCAAAGCGAACAGCCATGGCGAAAGGGCAATAGCGGCAGCAAGCCCGCCACCGACAAGCATCAGCAGGAACGGAAAGATGAAGAACAGGCCGAAACGCCAGGCATGGCGAAAGTAGCGCGCCGCACCCCCTTCACTGACGATGCCCGCCCCGGCCTTGAATCCGAGCCAGATCTGCCGCCAGACCGGTTCATCCCGCAGCTCGGAGATGACCCCATTATGATCATAGACAAAAATCTCCGAACGGGTTCGCCAGTCGCCCGCCGAGGCCTCCACCGTGAATGTTTCACCCCCTGGCGCATTCTCCAGCGGCCCCACCGCATAATCGACATCCCAGGTCTTGCCGGCAAGCGCCGCCGCCCGCTGGTAACGCAGATGATGGGCCGCCGCATCAAGCGGATCGAAACCGGGGAAATAAAGAACAAGTCGTGACTTGACGGTCGGCATGCACAAACCTTCGGGCGGGAGCATTTCCAGTAAAAGCGGGGCCGCTTTTACGCCAGGACAATGCGTAGAAACAAATAGATAGAGCGTTTTCGCGTTTCAGAGAAAAGCGGAAATGCTCTAGAGACACCCGAAAGGATCGCTTGATACAGTGGGCGATGCACGTATAGTAAAAATCGCGACGGAAATATGATTTATTTAGCGGTGAGGGAAATTTGTCTAGCATCGTCGATCAATTGCTCAACGGCGTCGTCAAGGGCGCGCTCTCTGAAATCCTCACCAAGACCGGTATCCGCAAAACCCGCCGCACGCGCCGGACGAAAAACAGCGGTTCCCTCGCAGGCGGCATCGTCGGCTCCGTTCTGGAAGCCGCGATCAACGCCGCCGTCAAACCCAAGCCGGCCAAGAAGCAGGTGAGCAAAAGGCGCACCGCCGCCGCCCGCAGCCGGCAGAGATATCGCTAAGGCGTCTCAAGCCACGTTTTTGGCATGTCGTGCATTGCCACACCCGCGCATTTTTACGCTTTCCGGGTGGAAATCGCGCCGCGACATGTTATCTAGGGACAAACAGAAAGCAGCGGCCTTGAACCGCATGTGAAAGGAATAAGCCTATGAGCGGCATTAACGACATGATCGACAGCGAAGTGAAGAGCAACGACATCGTTCTTTTCATGAAGGGCACCCCGCAATTTCCGCAGTGCGGTTTTTCCGGCCAGGTGGTACAGATTCTCGATTATCTCGGCGTCGACTACAAAGGCATCAACGTGCTTGCCGATGCTGACATCCGTCAGGGTATCAAGGACTATTCCAACTGGCCGACCATCCCGCAGCTCTATATCAAGGGCGAATTCGTCGGCGGCTGTGACATTGTAAAAGAGATGTTCCAGTCCGGCGAACTTCAAAACCACTTCCAAGAACAGGGTATCAGCGTCCGCGGCGCGGCCTGATTTCGGCCGGTTAACCGGCCCACCCTGATTGTCAGAAATGTATGCCAGGCGTTGCTTCAAGCAACGCCTTTGCCGTTCTTTTTGGGGCAATCCTGTGACAGAACTTTCACAATCCACCACTTCGCGCGCAGGCTCGATGGGGCGCACGGAATTTATCGCGCTTGCCGCCATGCTGATGGCGCTGAACGCGCTTGCCATCGACATCATGCTGCCCGGTCTTCAGGAAATCGGCGCATCACTGGGCGTCGTCAATGAAAACCACCGCCAATACGTAATTTCCACCTATCTTCTCGGCTTCGGCGTCGCCCAGCTTCTGTATGGACCGATTTCGGATCGTTTCGGCCGCCGCAAGCCGATGCTCGTCGGTCTGGCCATCTATATCATCTCCGCCATTGCCGTGGTCTTCGTGCCGTCATTCTCCGGCCTGCTGGTCCTGCGCTTCATCCAGGGCATCGGTTCGGCGGCGACGCGTGTCATCACCATCTCGATCGTCCGTGACATCTATGGCGGCCGTCAGATGGCGGAAGTCATGTCGCTGATCATGATGGTATTCATGGTCGTTCCGGTCATCGCGCCCGGCACCGGCCAGATCGTGCTTTTCTTCGGCAACTGGCATCTGATCTTTGCCTTCATGGCCGGCATCGCCGCCGTCGTGACGGCCTGGATGTATTTCCGCCTGCCGGAAACCCTGCATCCCGACGATGTCCGTCCTTTCACCGCCCGTTCGGTGCTCGGCGGCTTCAAGATCGTGCTCACCAACCGTATCGCGCTCTGTTATACGCTTTCGAGCACCTTCATCTTCGGCGCGCTGTTCGGCTTCATCAACTCGGCTGAACAGGTCTATAAGGGCATTTATGGCCTTGGCGCATGGTTTGCGGCGGCCTTTGCCGGCGTTGCCCTGTTCATGGCCTTCTCGTCCTTCATCAATGCAAGACTGGTTGGCAGGTTCGGCATGCGCAAGCTGTCGCACGGATCGCTGCTCGGCTTCATCGCCATCACCTTTATCTGGCTGGTGGTGCAGGTGCTGGGACCGGAGCCGATGCCCTTTGCCATCTTCATCGTGTTCTTTGCGCTGGCCATGTTCCAGTTCGGCTGGATCGGCTCGAACTTCAACTCGCTTGCCATGGAACCGCTCGGCCATGTTGCCGGTACCGCCTCCTCCGTCATCGGCTTCATGGGAACCGTCGGCGGTTCGCTGATCGGCGCCGGCATCGGCCAGGCTTTCGACGGCACGGCGCTGCCGATGGTGGCCGGCTTCTTCGTCGTCTCCATCATCGGTCTGATCTTCGTGCTGATCGGCGAAAAGGGCATGCTGTTTCAGGCTCACAACAAGCCGACACGGTGAGAGCCATTGGAAAAAAGAAAGGGCGCGGAATTCTGTTCCGCGCCCTTTTTGTTTGATCGAGGGCTGACGTCGTGCTCAACGTCAGCTAGTTTCTGCACCCATTCTCCGCTCTTGGCGTCATCCTCGGGGCTTGACCCGAGGATCCTTCGCTTAGACCGCCTCTGGATCCTCGCCTCAGGGGCGAGGATGACGGAGCTGGGGTAGATGTCCACCATAGAGCCGCAACGTTGTCACGCCGCTTCACACCGTAAAAATCTTCTCGCGCAGCAATTCCCAGGTCTCCTGATCCGGAGCCAGCAGCAGCCCGCCATCCACATGGCGCGGCAGATAGGGCGAACCATCGAGACGGGCAGCGTAGGCGCCCGATTCCTGCGAGATCAACGTACCGGCCAGATGATCCCACGGCATCAGCTTGTTATACATCAGGAAGTGCATGTGGCCGCCGCAGAACAGGCGGTATTCGTGCGCAGCGCAGCGATAGCTGGTGAACAGCCGCACATCCGCAAGGTTCATCAAAATCTTGCGGCGTGTTTCCACATCGAAATAACCGGTATTGGCGATGCCGACCATCTGCGACAGGTGCGGCGCCGTCACGACCGACATCTGCGTCTGGGTGCCATCTGCGCCACAAAGCCAAGCGCCGGAACCCTTTTCGGCGATTGCCCAGTCATTGCCCATGGGATCGAAGATCAGGCCGGCCACGGTCTCGCCCTTGGAAATGACGCTCATCATCACGCCGAACAGCGGCAGGCCCGACGCGAAATTATAGGTGCCGTCGATTGGGTCGACCACCACGGCCAGATCGGCATCGGCAAGCTTGCCGAGCAGCGAAGCATCCGCCGCGACGGCCTCTTCGCCGATGAACAGCGCATCAGGCATGATTTCCTGCACGCGGGCACGGATCAGCCGCTCGGCAGCCTCGTCAGCCTCGGTGACGAGATCGATCGCCTCGGACTTTATCCTGACGTCGCCATCGCCCAGATTGCGGAACCGCGGCAGGATTTCCACTGCCGCCGCCTCCTGAAGCGCGTTGGCAAGAGAGGCGATGTCGAGTTCGAGAGCCATGGGCGATATCCTTCCTTGTGATGTACCTGCTATAAGGCGACGATTTCCCGTCGCAGCATCTTCCAGCTTTCCCTGTCGGGCGCCGACAGGATGCCGCCCGCCGTCTGGCCCGGCCGATAGGGCGTATTGTCGAAACGGGCTGTGTAACCACCCGCTTCCTGATGAACGAGCACGCCGGCAAGATGATCCCACGGCATCAGCTTTTCATGGCCGATGAAATGCAGTTTGCCGGCCGAGGCAAGCCAATATTCATGTGCAGAACAATTCAGCGAAAACGCCATCTTGATCTTCGCCATGTTGGCGGCGATGACAGGACGGCGATCCTCGTGGCTGTGGCCCCAGGAAAAAATGCCGACCATCTCGGATAGCGGCGCGGGATCCGCGACCTTGAGCTTGGCCTGCGAGCCGTTCCTGCGATGGAGATAAGCGCCCTCGCCTTTCAGCGCAACAATGGTGTCGCCCATGACAGGATCATGGATGATGCCCGCCACCGTCTCACCCTTGACGGTGACCGCAAGCAGCGTGCCGAAAGCGGGAAAGCCGGAAGCGTAATTGAACGTGCCATCGATCGGATCGATCACGAAGGCAAGCGGCGCATCGGCAAGGGCGGGAATGACTGATGGGTCCGCCTCATAGGTCTCTTCGCCGACGATGTGGGCCTTTGGAAACCGCTGTAATAAAGCAGCAGTAATCGCCTTTTCCGCCAGAATATCAGCCTCGGTAACGAGATCGACGGCGGACGTCTTTTCGGAGATCGCACCTGCATTCAAATTTCGGAAGCGGGGCAGAATTTCCTGGGCGCCGGCAGCGGCGACGGTGGAAACGAGGAATTCGATATCTTTATCGGAAAGGCTCATGGCGCGGGGCACTTCTTCATCAGGGAGGGCTGGCCTCACTACGCTCTTCAGGTGACGCCCCGGTGACAGCAAGCGCCGAAAAATCAAAAAGCCTGGGATCAAGCAGATGCGACGGATTAACGTGGGCAAGCGCCCGCAGCATCACATCCTTGCGGCCCGGCATGCGCCGTTCGATATCCGCCAGCATCTCTTTCATGGCATTGCGCTGAAGCCCATCCTGCGAGCCGCAGAGGTCGCAGGGAATGATCGGGAATTCCATCGCCGCCGCAAATTTCGCCATATCGTCTTCGGCGCAATAGGCAAGAGGACGCATGACCATCAGGTCGCCCTCGTCATTCAAAAGCTTCGCCGGCATGCCGGCGAGACGGCCGCCATGGAAGAAGTTCATGAAAAAGGTCTCGAGAATATCCTCGCGGTGATGACCGAGCAGCAGTGCGTCACAGCCCTCCTCCCGCGCGATGCGGTAGAGATTGCCGCGCCGGAGCCGCGAACAGAGCGAACAGTAAGTGCCGCCGGAAGGCACCTTTTCCTTCACCACCGAATAGGTATCGCGATATTCGATGCGATGGGCGACACCGATCTTCGCCAGATATTCCGGCAGAACGTGTTTGGGAAAATTCGGCTGGCCCTGATCGAGATTGCAGGCCACCAGTTCCACCGGCAAAAGCCCGCGCCATTTGAGATCGAGCAGCAAGGCCAGAAGACCATAGCTGTCCTTTCCGCCGGAAAGGCCGACCAGCCAGCGCTTCTGGCCGTTCAGCATGCCGAAATCTTCGAACGCCTGCCGCACATTGCGCAGCAGCCGCTTGCGCAGCTTGTTGAACGAGACCGACCGCGGTGCATTGTCGAACAGCGGATGCGAGCTGCCGTTTTCCTCGGACGCGTCCTGATCCGCCCCGATTGGTGCGGCCCCGGCCTGATCTACAAAGTCATCGATCTTGGTGAGAATGTTCATCATCCGCTCGCTCCGGCACGACTGCCGTTCTTCATGCAGGCAATGCCCCCATCCGCTGGCAATATCAAGCCCCGAATACCGACCAGCCGGTTTTCGTCGCCAGCAATTCCAGTGCCTGTGACCCGAGCGCCGAATTACCCACCTTGTTGAGACCCGGCGACCAGACGGCAATCGACGCATTGCCCGGCGCCACCGCCATGATGCCGCCGCCGACACCGCTCTTGCCCGGCAGGCCGACATGATAGGCGAAATCGCCCGATCCGTCATAATGGCCACAGGTCAGCATCAGCGCATTGATGCGCCGCGCCCGGCGGTCCGAGACGACCGTGTGGCCGGTCAGCGGATTGCGGCCGCGATTGGCAAGGAAAAGCCCGGCACGGGATAGCTGGGCGCAGGTCATGGAAAGCGCGCACTGATGGAAATAAACGCCGAGCGTATGTTCCACGGGATGATGCAGATTGCCGAAGGAACGCATGAAATTGGCAAGCGCGAAATTGCGGAAACCCGTCGCCTGCTCGGATTTTGCCACCGTGTCGTCAATGCTGATCGTGTCATCGTCCGCGAGATAACGCACGAAGCGCAGAAGCTCGCCGATCGCCTCACGCGGCTGGTGGCCGGAAAGAACGATATCAGTCACCACGATCGCGCCGGCATTCACGAAGGGATTGCGCGGGATGCCGTGCTCATGTTCCAGCTGGACGATGGAGTTGAAGGAAGAGCCTGAAGGTTCGCGCCCCACCCGGTTCCACACCGTCTCACCGGCCTTGCCGAGCGCCAGCGTCAGCATGAAGACCTTGGAGATGCTCTGGATCGAAAACGGCACAAGCGCATTGCCGGCCGTATAGGTGATTCCGTCGACGGTGGTGATGGCGATGCCGAACTGGTTGGGATCGACCTTGGCAAGTTCGGGAATGTAATCCGCAACCTTCCCCTCGCCCAGTCTTGGCAGCATGCTGTCATAGATGGAATCGACGATCGCCTGAATATCCTGCATGCAAAGCCTTCCCCAGCAAACAAAAAAGCCGCCCCGAGGGGCGGCTTTCTCAATACTGAAACGCGTCGATTAACGCGAGTAGAATTCGACGACCAGATGCGGTTCCATGACGACCGGGTACGGAACGTCGGAAAGCGACGGAACGCGGGCGTAGGTCGCAACCATCTTGTTGTGGTCGACTTCGATGTAGTCAGGAACGTCACGCTCTGCGAGCTGAACGGCTTCGAGAACCGTAACCAGCTGCTTGGACTTCTGACGAACTTCGATGACGTCGCCAGCCTTGCAACGGTAAGAACCGATGTTGACGCGAACGCCGTTAACCGTGACGTGGCCATGGTTGATGAACTGGCGCGATGCGAAAACGGTCGGAACGAACTTGGCGCGGTAGACGATGGCGTCCAGACGCGACTCGAGCAGGCCGATCAGGTTCTCGGAAGTGTCACCCTTGCGACGGTTTGCTTCGTCGAAAGTGGCGCGGAACTGCTTTTCGCGCAGTTCGCCGTAGTAGCCCTTGAGCTTCTGCTTGGCGCGCAGCTGCGTGCCGAAGTCGCTCATCTTGCCCTTGCGGCGCTGGCCGTGCTGGCCCGGGCCGTATTCGCGGCGGTTAACCGGGGACTTCGGACGACCCCAGATGTTTTCGCCCATGCGGCGGTCAATTTTGTACTTAGCCGATTCGCGCTTGCTCATCGTATTTCCTTCTCAAAAGGTTATGCCGGTCTGTTGCCAAACCGGTTTAAGGAAACACGCCCTCCTCTGAAGCCCGTTTCAGGGCCTCTGACAGGCTTCTCACATGCAAATGGAGAAACCACGGGACATGTCGGTGATATTGACCGCCGAACGTCAGCCTTTAAACTGCAAGGCAGTCAACAAAACACACCGGACATCACTGCCCGGCGTTGGGGCGGCTTCTATAGTCGTTTTACAAATTTGTCAAACAGCGCCTGCCGATTTTTTTTTGGACCTGCCCTTGAAAACATCGAGCGGCCACCCATTTACCCATCGTGATCAGAACTCGGGCCCCTCTGACGTGTTACCGGACAACACGTGATGTCGAGTTTCTTTAGGTTGGGGCCCACGTATATTCTTGACACACGTTCCCCATCCGCAAAGCCAACCTCGTCCGGCTAAAGGTTGACTGATGGAGTTTCTCCTCAACGATTTTCTCGGTACCCCCACATGGATGTGGGCGGTCTTCATTTCTCTCGTCCTTGGTCTTCTGGCGCTCGATCTCGGCGTACTGCACAAGAATTCCAAGGAAATCGGCATTCGCGAAAGCCTGCTGATGTCGGGCTTTTACATCGCCATCGGTTTGGCCTTCGGCGGCTGGATCTGGTATCAGTCCGGCCAGCAGTCGGCGATGGAATACGTCACCGGCTTCGTGGTCGAAAAAAGCCTGGCGATGGACAATATCTTCATCATCGCCATGATCTTCTCTTATTTCGCCATTCCCCGTCAGTACCAGCATCGTGTGCTGCTCTGGGGTATCCTCGGCGTCATCATCCTGCGTGGCATCATGATCGCCGGCGGTGCGGCCATCGTCGAAAACTTCCACTGGGTACTTTATCTCTTCGCGGCCTTCCTCGTCTTCACGGGCCTCAAGATGCTATTCTCGTCCGACCATGACGAGGCCGATATCGGCAACAACCGCATCCTGAAGTTCCTGCGCAGCCGCCTTCCGGTGACGGAGAAGCTGCATGGCGAGAAATTCTTCATCAAGGAAACGGATGCAGCCACCGGCAAGCTGAAAACCTTTGTGACGCCGCTCTTCCTGGCGCTCATCATGGTTGAAATCGCCGACCTGATCTTCGCGGTCGATTCGATCCCGGCGATCTTCGCGATCACCACCGATCCGTTTATCGTCTACACCTCGAACATCTTCGCGATCCTTGGCCTGCGCGCCCTCTATTTTGCGCTCGCCGCCCTGATCCACCGCTTCGCTTATCTGAAATATGCGCTGGCTGCGGTTCTGGTCTTCGTCGGTTCGAAAATCTTCGTCGCCGATATGCTCGGCATCGCCAAGATCCCGCCCGCCGTCTCACTCGGCGTCACGGTCGCCATCCTCGCAACCGGCATCATCGGTTCGCTGATTGCGACACGCAAGGAAGTGAAGGCCGTCGAGTAATGATGAGCAAGGAGGAGGCGGTGACGCCTCCACTTTCTTTTTTGATAGTGAAAATATAAACTTCGTACTATTGCTGCCGAGACGAAAATCTATTTGCTCCAATATAGAAACTCATTGCGTTAAAATGACCTTTGAACCCGTAGATCAGGCCATTTCCGAACAGAAATTCTGGCGCGCGAAGGAAATCCTTCAAGGCAGGCTCAGCCATCCTGAAGTCAATCTGGCGCTCTTTCAAAAATATGGCGAAGTGCTGCTTGAGATGAATGATCTCATCGAAGCGGGGCGTATGTTGTTCTGCTCGGGCGCAAGGGACGAGCGCTTCCGGGAAGCGATTGATATCTTCCTCTCAAGAAATGACAGGCGCGAACCGCAACGCTTTCTGGCGCAGTTGCCCTCTTCCATGAGACGGCAACGGCATCTGGCGGAGTTTATCGCTTCGCCGGAATTCGAACGCAGCGGATGGACCGCGGCGCAGCTCTCCCACATCCTTCCAATACAAACGGATATCGACGCTCGTCCCTATCAACGGTCGCATCGCATGACCTCGATATTGGTGATCGTCTCTTTGGTTTGCGTCCTGGCCCTCAGCCTTGTCGGCCTATATACGACAATCGGCTCCGCAATGCGGCTTTTTGCAGAATAGCGATTACTCCGCCGCAAGCCGCGTATCATCCTCAGCCGCATCCGCATCGCCGGGTGCGGTTTTTGCATCGAGATCGGGAAACGCCACGATGCGCTTGCCGGAGAAATCGGCATGCACCACCACAAGCTCCTTCTCCTCGAAATAACCGAGCAGGCGCCGCGCGCGGCGGGCGGAATGGGTGCCATAGGCGCGGGCAATGCGGGCATCCGACGGGCAAGGCTCTTCACCCAGCGCCGCCTTGACGAGCAGCAGGAAGACCCCCTGCAGATCGTCGGAAACCGACATGGACAATTCCAGCGCCTTTTCCCAGCCTTCGCTTGCCGCCATCGCCGCATCCACGCCGGAACGGGCAATCGCCACCTGCCGGCGGAATTCCGCCAGTGTCATCGGCGTGCCGGGAATGCGACGCATACGGGCGCGCACCAGAAAATCCTGATAAAGCACGGCATCCGTGCGATAGGCCGATTGCGGATCGTCGAGAATTTCCACAAGAACCGCACCGATCTTTTCCTCACGCTCTTCCGGCGTCAGTTCCGGCTGACCTGCACGCGGCGATTGCTCCGGTGTAGGGCCGACGGCGGCGGGTGTGGAACGGGAGAGCTCTGCCAGAATGTCCGTGGTCGGACGCGGCGCGGGCGGCGTGCGACGCACGGCTGCGCGCGTGAACTCTTCCGGGTCCGGCGTGAAGATCAGGTCCTCCACGTCCTGCGGTGCATCCGGCAACGGCATCAGCTTCGGCGAGGAGGAACGCGCCGAGGTTTCCACCGCCCCGATGACGATGGGCAGCGGGCGGCGCGAGAGCGCCGGGCCGAGCGCCACGAAATTGCCGCGCTGCAGATCGCGGAACATTTCCGCCTGTCGCCGGTCCATGCCAAGAAGGTCAGCCGCGCGCGCCATGTCGATATCGAGAAAGGTGCGGCCCATCAGGAAGTTCGAGGCTTCCGCTGCCACGTTCTTGGCAAGCTTCGCCAGACGCTGCGTGGCGATGACGCCGGCAAGACCGCGCTTACGGCCACGGCACATCAGATTGGTCATGGCGCCCAGCGACGCCTTGCGCGCATCTTCCGTGACCTCACCGGCGACGGAGGGCGCAAACATCTGCGCCTCATCCACCACCACAAGCACGGGATACCAGAATTCGCGGTCGGCATCGAACAGGCCGTTGAGGAAGGCGGCTGCGGCCCGCATCTGCTGTTCGACATCAAGGCCTTCCAGCGTCAGCACGCATGAAACGCGGTGCTGGCGAATGCGGTTGGCAATGCCGGCAAGCTCGGCTTCCGTGCGTTCGCCATCCACCACCACATGGCCGAACCTGTCGGAAAGCGTGACGAAATCGCCCTCGGGATCGATGATGACCTGCTGCACCCATGGCGCCGATTGCTCCAGCAGCCGGCGCAGCAGATGCGACTTGCCGGAACCGGAATTGCCCTGCACCAGCAAACGCGTCGCAAGCAATTCCTCGATATCGAGCTTGGCCTGCTGCCCGCCCGATAGGGTCCCCATGTCGATGCCGACCTGCAATGTTCAATTCCTCGTGCTGCATCTGATGCGGCCGATTCTCTTGGCGGCGGCCGAACATGCTCTTTACCAAAAAATCGCCGGTTGCGTCTGCCCCGTGCCGATAATGCACAGGCAATTGCACCGCCTCTAAGCCGCCCCGGACGAGACCCGCAAAAATGCAAGCCGTCTGCCGAACACATTCAGCATCAGCCCGATGATGACCAATGCGGCGCCGACCACTTCAAAGACGGTGATATGCTCTGCGAAAGCGAGATAGGCGCTGATGAAACCGACAATCGGCACCAGCAGTGAAAACGGCGCCACCGTTCCGGCCGGATAACGCAGAAGCAGGTAACTCCAGATGCCCGCGCCGACAATCGTCGCACCATAGGCCATGTAGATCACCACGAGAGCCATCGTCGGCGTCGCATTGAGCACGCCTTCCGCAATCGCTTCAGGTCCTTCCACCACCAGCGAAAGCAGGATCAACGGCAGAACTGGCACAAGGCTCGTCCATGCGACAAAGGAAACCGCATTCACCTGGCCGATGCGGCGGTTGACGATGTTGCCGCAGGCCCAGGCAATGGCCGAGCCGACGCCCATCAGAAGCGGTACCAGGGCTGCGACCGTCATGCGTTCCACGCCGATGACCGCCAGCCCGCCAAAAGCAATGATCGCGCCGATGATCTGTGAAGGCAACGGCCGCTCGCCGAGAAACACCACGGCAAGCGCCAGCGTGAAGAAGGCCTGCGACTGCATGACGAGCGAAGCGAGCCCCGCCGGCAGGCCGAGCTTGATGGCCGGATAAAGCAGGCCGAACTGCACGAAGCCCATCGCCATGCCGTACACGATCATATGCCGCCACGGCACATTGGGTTTCGGCAGGAAGAATACCAGCGGCACGGCTGCAAAGAAATAACGTACACCCGTCAGAAACAAAGGCGGCATGTCGGTGACGCCGACCTTGATGGCGACGAAGTTGAAGCCCCACAAAAACACGGTGATCAGGGCGAGAAGTATATGCGGCAATGCCATTTTGTTATGTCCGAATTTCAGGCGATCAAGAGTTGCCTTACGGCGCGACCGCCCTCTTCCAGCCAAAGGCAATGAGACCGGCGCCGATCAGGAGACCACCACCCGTGCGGTTGACGATGCGCTGAACATTCGGCTTGCGGATCGTGTTGCGGGCGGCACTTGCCAGAAGTCCATAAAGGGCGGCATTGACGGTGGCAAGCACCAGGAAGGTCACCTCGAATATCAGCACCTGCGGCCAGAAGGGCAATGTCGGCACCAGAAATTGCGGCAGGAAGGCGACGAAAAACACGATGCTTTTCGGGTTCAGCGCGGTGACGATATAGGCATGCAGGAAGATTTTGAGCGGTCTTTCACGGCCCGTCACACCCTTGCCGTCCGCGCCTTCGCCGCTGATCGGTGAACGCCACAGCTTGATGCCGAGATAGATGAGGTAGGCGGCGCCAATCCATTTCAGACCGGTGAAAAGAGCGGCCGATGTGGCAAGCAGCGCGCCGAGCCCCAGCATTGAGGCCGTCATGGCAGTGAAATCACCCAGCGCCACGCCCGTCACCGTCGCGGTGCTCGCCTTGCGGCCATGGCCGAGCGCGTAAGAAATCACCAACAGGATCGTCGGTCCCGGAATGGCGAGCATGATGGCGGATGCGGCCACGAAGGCCAGCCAGTTCTCCAAAGGCATGATGGAAATCTCCCTTCACTCGATGCGGTGAGCAAGCCACGGAAATCCTACTCTGGCAAGAGCTCCGTCTCCTGCTCGGCAAGACGCGTAAGTGCAGCCTCGTCGAAGCGGAGGAAAGCACACTCCACCTCGTTTGCGCCAACACGGCTGTAGAACCGTTGCGCGCCGCTATTGTCGCGACCCGTCGTGAAATCGAGCCGCGAACCACCCTGTTCGACGACAATTTTTGCCGCCTCACGGATCAGCGCTTCACCGACACCACGCCCCCTCGCCCATTCCGCAACGTAAAGTTCCTTCATGAACCAGACCGGCCGCAGCGCGACACCAGGAAACATCTCGAACATAGAGAGAATGCCCCGAGCGCCGTCATCGACAGCGACAAGCATGATACCGTTGCCGGACTGTAAAAAATGTCCGAGACGGGTCCGCACCGCCGCCTCACCAATCGCGCCCGCCCCCTCGTAATGCCGCTCCATATCGACAAACACAGGGCAAAGCAGCTCGATATCGGTCGCGGTGACTTTTCGGATTCGCATAAAATTCCACTCCAAAAATACGACGAAAGCACGGGATCATGACGTTGGTTTCACAAAACCGGCAACAGCTTCGCCGAACCTTTCGGGCCGGCGAAGTGCAGTTGCCCCAACTCAAAACCGCGGCGCCCAGTAAGGTGGTGCCCAGTCCCGACGCATCTTCCGCTCGGATGGCTCGAGGCCGATATCATCCAGCATACGTTCGGGTAGATCGGTGATATCCGTCGGCGGTGCACGCGGCACCATGGCCGCAACGAGAACCGCCCTTAGGGTTTTCCAGACGCCGAACGTGACGAACAAACGGTCGACCGCATCCGGCAGCGCATATGCTACCAATGGTTGATTTTTTTGCATGGAGATCCATCCCGGCGCAGCGAAGCAGCCAGGTCCTTTATCGATGGAAAACGACATGCCGGAACGACGGGCGCAGCACTCAGGCCACGCGAACGCGCAATTTCCGATGTCGAACGAAGTGAAAATGCCAAACGGCAAGGAAATCAGGCAATAAGCCTTATCGGAGGTTGATGCCTCGGACCATGTAACCACCGATGACCATGCCGGAAATGCCAGACATGCCGTTAAGGCGCATATTAAAATCGTCAGTCATTCCACGCCTCCTTTTATAGCGGTTACACACGAGGAGCATCTTACACGAGATGTCAGGCGCGACAAGTGGTCGCAATCTCGAATTGTAAAAGTCAAATGGGATAGATGCAAAAATACAACAGGCGCTCAGGCTGCCGAAACGCTGAGCCCAAACCCCTGCATCAGCCGCCGCGTGGCGAAGTCCGGCTTGCCCGATGTGAAGACGGCAAAGTCGAAGCCATCGGGGTGTTCCGCATCCTGCGGCAGCGGCACCAGATGGCGCGCCCGCCTTGCAATCGCCTCCGCCGGATCAAGCCAGTCCACCGGCCAGGGTGCCAGCCGGCGAAACACATTGGCCATGAAGGGGTAATGGGTGCAGGCGAGAACGACGATATCGGTGCGCTTGCCGTCACTGTCGATGAAGCAGGGTTCGATTTCAGCCAGAACCGCCTCGTCCGAAACCGGCTCACCCCTGATCCAGCTTTCCGCCATGCGCGCCAGATTTTCAGAGCCCACGAGACGGACATGGCACTGTGTGGCGAAGGACTGGATGAGATCACGCGTATAGGCACGCTTGACGGTACCCGGCGTCGCCAGCACGGAGACGAGGCCGGAGCGGGTGCGCTCCGCAGCCGGTTTGATGGCGGGAACGGTGCCGACGAAGGTCATGTCCGGAAACCGGGCGCGAAGATCGGCACCGGCCAGTGTGAAGGCGGTGTTGCAGGCGATGATGCAGACTTCCGGGCTGTAGTCCTGTAGCAGCGTTTCGAAGAGCGAGAGAATACGCGTCTTCAGCGCCTCCTCTTCCCAGCCGCCATAGGGAAAACCCGCATCGTCGGCCACATAAATGAAACCGCGCTCGGGCATCAGCACGCGCGCTTCGCGCAGCACAGTCAGCCCGCCAATGCCGGAATCAAACACCAGCACCGGTTTCAGCACATCGGCCGCGGCCTCATTCGTCTTCAGCATTCTCCCCGGTCCTCTCCGAATTGGCGCCCTCAGCCGACGGCGCCGCCCGGCCTGCCTGCTTTGGCCACTGCCGGGGGAAACGGTCGAGCGAATTGATCACGCCGCGGACAACGCTGATTTCCTGCTCGGAAAAACCCCGTCTCGACAGCACGGCACGCAGATTGTCGACCATTTTCGGCTTTTTTTCAGCAGGGTGGAAATAACCGCGCGCGTCCAGCGCTTCCTCGATATGTTCGAACAGGCCGAAAACCTGCTCCTTAGTCGAAGGTCGCTGCTCGACGGACTGGAAAAGCGTCTCCCCCAGGTCGTCCATGCCTGATTTCATCCATTCATAAGACATCAGCAGCACAGCCTGCGCAATGTTCAGCGAGGCAAAAGCGGGGTTGACGGGGAAGGTCACGATCTCGTCGGCCAGCGCCACTTCCTCATTGGTCAGCCCCCAGCGCTCCCGCCCAAACAGGATGCCGGTCTTTTCGCCAGCCTTGAATTTTGCCCTGAGCGTATCGGCAGCGGTTACCGGCGCGCGCACCGGCTTGAAACCGTAACGCTCGCGCGCCGTCGTGGCATAAACGAAATTGAGATCCTTGATCGCCTCTTCCAGCGTCTCGAATACCTTGGTGCCGTCAATGACATGATCGGCCTTGGAAGCGGCAGCACGCGCCTTCTCGCTCGGCCAGCCATCACGTGGATTGACCAGACGCAGTTCGGAAAGGCCGAAATTGGCCATCGCCCGTGCCACCATGCCGATATTTTCGCCGAGCTGCGGTTCGACCAGAATGATCGCCGGGCCTTCCGCCAGAAGTTCAAGCTCACTGTTAGTGCCTGCCATCGTCGTTTGTCCGTTTTCAAAAGCGCCGCATCGACTTTAACGCCGATACTGTAAAGCGCGCCTCACTGGCATAGATCGGCGCTAAAATCAAAGTCGGAGGGAGCACGCATCCCGCTCGGATTTGCTGAAGATGAGAGCAAAACCACTACCCCGTCATCCTCGGGCTTGACCCGAGGATCTACAAACCGTTGAAATCAATCGATCCTCGGGTCAAACCCGAGGATGACGACGATTGTGGCGAAAGCCTCGCATCACCCTCAACGGGCTCAAACGCGACCCCTCACTCGCCCTTGATGATATTCGCCATCTCTTCGCGCAGCGAATCCCTGCCCTCATCGCCAACGCGGTGAATGTCGCTGATCACCGGCCGCCCGTCTTCCTCGATGACATCGAAATGAACTTCATCGACGGTCGCCTTCATCTCCGCCTCGTCCATGCAGGCCCACAGCTTGAATTTCGCCGTCACATCAGTCACGCCGTCCTTCACCGCGCCCGGCGTCACCGAAACATCCGCCAGCGGGCAGCCATCCTGCGAGTTCGTCACCACATCGTAACCGAAGGGATCGCCGGTCTCACCGCTTTCCGCCTCATATGCCGGCTTCTTGGATGCTTCGCGATACTGGGTGACGAAGTCCTTGCTGAACAGGCTGGTCAGCATGTCCTCGTCGAAAATATATTTCCAGTTTTCGGCGTCGCCGGACCAGTTCTTGACGGTGATGTCCATCACCTTCTGAACGGGATCGGCAGGCCCGGCCGCAAGGGCATTGTGCGAAAAGAGGACGGCGGCAGTCAGAAGCAGAATATTCCGCATGATGTGATCCCGGGATAGGCCCGACAGGCGGGCGAAGCGATTCGCCTGACTGTATTCCGGCATTGTGGTTTGGCAATGCGCAATCCACTGTTGCGCTGCGCCAAAAAAGCGCCCCCCATGGCTTTGCCTCAGACGCTCGCGATGCTATAGCCGCACCGGATATTTTTCCGGATACCGGCGTCACCAGGCGCCACAGCTTCGAAGGTGAGGAATTCATGGCAAAGATCAAGGTAGCCAATCCAGTCGTTGATCTCGACGGCGACGAAATGACCCGTATCATCTGGCAGCTGATCAAGGACAAGCTGATCCTGCCTTACCTCGATCTCGATATCGAATATTACGACCTCTCGGTTGAAAACCGTGATGCCACCAACGACCAGGTCACCGTCGATGCGGCACACGCCATCAAGAAGCACGGCGTCGGCATCAAGTGCGCCACGATCACCCCGGATGAAGCCCGCGTTGAGGAATTCGGCCTGAAGCAGATGTGGAAGAGCCCGAACGGCACGATCCGCAACATTCTGGGCGGCGTCATCTTCCGCGAGCCGATCATCTGCAAGAACGTTCCGCGCCTCGTTCCCGGCTGGACCAAGCCGATCGTCGTCGGCCGCCACGCTTTCGGCGACCAGTACAAGGCAACCGATTTCAAGTTCCCCGGCAAGGGCAAGCTGACGATCAAGTTCGTTGGTGAAGACGGTCAGGTCATCGAGAAGGACGTCTTCGACGCTCCGAGCGCCGGCGTGGCACTTGCCATGTACAACCTCGACGAATCCATCCGCGAATTCGCCCGCGCATCGATGATGTACGGCCTGATGCGCAAGTGGCCGGTTTACCTGTCCACCAAGAACACCATCCTCAAGGCCTATGACGGTCGCTTCAAGGACATCTTCGAAGAAGTCTACCAGACCGAGTTCAAGGCGAAGTTCGACGAAGTCGGCATCATATATGAGCACCGCCTGATCGACGACATGGTTGCTTCCGCGCTGAAGTGGTCTGGCGGTTACGTCTGGGCCTGCAAGAACTACGATGGCGACGTTCAGTCCGACACGGTTGCCCAGGGCTTCGGCTCGCTCGGTCTGATGACCTCGGTTCTCCTGTCGCCGGATGGCCGCACGGTCGAAGCCGAAGCGGCACACGGCACGGTCACGCGCCACTACCGCCAGCACCAGAAGGGTCAGGAAACCTCGACCAACTCGATCGCTTCGATCTTCGCCTGGACCCGTGGCCTCGCCCACCGCGCCAAGCTGGACGACAATGCCGAACTCGCAAAATTCGCGACAACGCTCGAGACCGTCTGCGTCGACACCGTCGAAAGCGGCTTCATGACCAAGGATCTGGCCCTGCTCATCGGTCCGGACCAGCCCTGGCTCTCCACCACCGCGTTCCTCGACAAGATCGACGAGAACCTCAAGAAGGCGATGGCGGCTTAAGCCTCTTCACTCAACGACATTAAAACCCGGCCTCAGCGCCGGGTTTTTTCTTTGCGCCACAAAGCTGCAACGCCAGCGCGGCGGCACGGGCCGAGCGCGATCTCACCTTCTCCTGCGGCGGAAGACCGAGTGCGCCCGTCGCGCGCCTGACCTGCAAATCTCCGACCAGAAGCGACAGCCAGATTTCGGCCGGCCCTTCCGGCATGTCAGCGCATATGACACCGCGTTCTTCCAATGCCTGAAAATAGGCCGCGAGTTTCGGCATGACGTGGTCACGATCCGGGCTGCATTGGGCAGAAAAAGGTGGAAAAACTGAAAAATCGGGCCGAAACGCCCGGTTTTCTTTTTTTGTTCACAGTATCTTGATTAGACGTTGCACTAGGCGCAGACTTCGATTCTGCGCCGTGCCGTGGCCAGTATAACAATAAGACAAAGCTGAAACAGCATCTACTTAACTTGCCCGGCGCAGTCAAAACTTACCGTAGCGTCAGTACGATCTTCAAAGAGCGTGAGAATGATGCCGCGGGTTATAAAAACACACCGCGCCAGTGAGGGACCCGCAGGGTTTCCCCATGAGGTTGCGGCTATTTTGCTTGGGGAGGCAAAACTATGAGTGAGTTGATCTTCTACACCAATCCCATGTCGCGCGGACGCATCGCGCGCTGGATGCTCGAAGAAGTGGGTGTTCCGTATAAAACGGAAATGTTGAGTTTCGAAACCTCAATGAAATCACCCGCTTACCGGCTGATAAACCCGATGGCCAAGGTGCCGGCCATCAAACATGGCGATACCATCGTCACCGAGGCGGCGGCTATCTGTGCTTATCTGGCCGACGCCTTTCCGGGTGCAAATCTTGCTCCGACACCGAAGGCGCGCGGACTTTATTATCGCTGGATGTTTTTCGTTGCCGGCCCCCTGGAAATGACGGTCAGCATGAAGGCGATGGGTTTTGAAGTACCGACCGACAAGCTGCGCATGGCGGGCTGCGGCAGCTATGCGGATGTGATGAACACGCTTGAGCGCGCCGTCAGCGAAAACCGCTTCATCGCCGGCGATCTCTTCACCGCGGCCGATGTTTATGTCGGTGCCCATATCGGTTGGGGGCTACACTTCGGCACGATCGAAAAACGCCCGGCCTTCATCGACTACATGGCGCATCTCACCGAACGCCCGGCCTTCAAGCGTGCCGCCCAGCTTGATGAAGATGCGGCGAAGGATCTGCAGGCAACCGGATAATCGGTCTGCGATATTGCGAAAAACAAACCACGGCCCGTCCGAAAATCGCCCATAGGATCGGTTTTTGCGGCGGGTCTATTCATGGGATTGGCCGAGCGGTTCTCCAACTTCGATTGCATGCCCGTCCGGATCATAAAAGCGGAATACTCTCTGCCCCCAGGCCTGCTCTTGCACGGAATGAATAAGCTCCACATGCGGTGAGATATTTAGAAAAGCCGCATCCACATCTGCGTGCTCGAAATAGAGCAGCAGATTTCGCCTGCCATAGGGCTCTTCCATGCCGGATGGTGCCTGCCACACCGTCTCCTCAAGCGACCGCCCCTCATGAATGGCAAAGCCGCCTTCAAAGAGAACGAAATCCCCGAAGTCCCGCAATATTCTGAGGTCGAGCCGGTCACGATAAAACGCCTTGGAGCGGTCTATATCGCGCACGAAAGGGATGGGATTTACAAAGCGCATCGCATGACCTCCTCCCTGTCTTCAGCGCTCGATGATCCATACCATCTCTCGCCAGCCGCAGCGCAGAATTAAAAAAGGCGGGGTAAAACCCCGCCCCTTCCTCAATCTTTTCCGGATCAGGCCGCCAGTGCCGCAGCCACCGCTTCGATGGCCTCCTGCGCCTTGGCGCCATCCGGGCCGCCGGCCTGTGCCATATCCGGGCGTCCGCCGCCGCCCTTGCCGCCAAGTGCGGCTGAAGCGGTGCGGACAATATCGACAGCACTGAAACGGGCCGTCAGATCTTCGGTAACGGCAGCAACGGCGCTTGCCTTGCCATCCTCGGAAACCGCAATCAGCAGCACAACGCCGGAGCCGATATTGGCCTTGGCCTCATCGGCAAGACCCTTGAGATCCTTGGCATCGATGCCAGCAAGCGATTTCGCAAGGAAATTGACGCCCGCGACCTGCTGCACATCGTTTGCGCCGGCATCCGACGAACCACCGCCCATGGCCAGCTTCTTGCGGGCATCCGCAAGCTCACGCTCCAGCTTCTTGCGCTCGTCAAGCAGCCCTTCAACGCGCGACAGCACGTCGCCCGGCTGAACCTTCAGCGACGACGCCAGAGCCTTCACCCTCTCATCCTGCTCGGCAAGATAGGCGAACGCACCCTGACCGGTGACGGCCTCAAGACGACGCACGCCGGAACCGACAGCGCTTTCGCCGAGAATGCGGATGAGGCCAATCTGACCGGTGGCAGCCACATGGGTGCCGCCGCAAAGCTCAACGGAATAGGGACGATTGGCTTTTGCGCCATGCAGGCCGGTGCCCATCGACACCACGCGAACCTCGTCGCCGTATTTTTCGCCGAACAGCGCCATGGCACCTTCGGCAATGGCATCGTCAACGCTCATCAGGCGGGTGACAACAGGCGAGTTCTGCAGCACGATCTCGTTCGCCATGTCCTCAACGACCTTCAGCTCCTCGGCCGACATCGGCTTGGGATGTGAAACGTCGAAGCGCAGGCGCTCGGGCGCAACCAGCGAACCCTTCTGGGCAACATGGGTGCCGAGCACTTCGCGCAGCGCCTCATGCAGCAGGTGGGTTGCGGAATGGTTGGCACGCAGACGCGAACGGCGATCATGATCGACCGTCAGCTGTACGGCTTCATCGACCTTCAATCCACCCTTGGACACCGTGCCGGAGTGCACAAAAAGGCCTTCGCCCTTTTTGTGGGTTCCGGTGACATCAAAGCTGCCAGTTTCGCCGACGATGACACCGGTATCGCCCATCTGGCCGCCCGATTCACCGTAAAATGGCGTCTGGTTGACGATAATTTGCACCGTCTCGCCCTCGGCAGCACTATCGACTGCCTTGCCATCCCTGACGATCGCCTGAATGACGCCCTCAGCGGTTTCGGTGTCGTAGCCCAGGAACTCCGTTGCGCCGAGCTTTTCCTTCAGCTCGAACCACACGGTTTCCGTTGCCGTATCGCCGGAGCCGGCCCAGTGCGAGCGGGCTTCCGCCTTCTGGCGCTGCATGGCATCGGTAAAACCGGAAATATCGACGCCGATTTCGCGGGCGCGCAGCGCGTCCTGTGTCAGATCGAGTGGGAAACCATAGGTGTCGTAAAGCTTGAAGGCGGTTTCGCCATCCAGCATATCGCCCTTGTGCAGGGTCGAAGTAGCATCGGACAGCAGCGACAGGCCGCGTTCCAGCGTCTTGCGGAAACGGGTTTCCTCAAGTTTCAGTGTCTCGGAAATCAGCGCCTCGGCCCGAACCAGTTCGGGATAGGCGCGACCCATCTGCTGGATCAGCGCCGGCAGCAACCTATAGATCAGCGGCTCGCGCGAGCCCAGGAGCTCGGCATGGCGCATGGCGCGGCGCATGATGCGGCGCAGAACATAACCACGACCTTCGCTTGATGGCAGAACGCCATCGGCAATCAGGAAGGAGGCCGAACGCAGATGATCGGCGATGACCCGGTGGCTGGCGCGGTGCTCGCCTTCGGCCGGAACCCCGGTTGCCTCGACGGAAGCGGCGATCAATGCGCGGAACAGGTCCGTGTCGTAATTGTCGTGTTTGCCCTGCAGCAGTGCCGAAATGCGCTCGAGGCCCATGCCGGTGTCGATCGACGGGCGCGGCAGGTCGATGCGTTCTTCCTTCGTCAGCTGCTCATATTGCATGAAGACGAGGTTCCAGATCTCGATGAACCGGTCGCCATCCTCTTCCGGCGAGCCGGGCGGGCCACCCCAGATATGATCACCGTGATCGTAGAAGATTTCCGAACAGGGACCACAGGGACCGGTATCGCCCATCGCCCAGAAATTGTCGCTGGTCGCAATGCGGATGATGCGGTCGTCGGAAAAACCGGCGATCTTCTTCCAGAGATTAAAGGCCTCGTCGTCGGTGTGATAGACCGTGACCAGCAGCCGGTTGCGGTCGATGCCGAATTCCTTGGTGATCAGGTTCCAGGCATGGGTGATCGCCTCTTCCTTGAAATAATCGCCGAAGGAGAAATTGCCGAGCATTTCGAAGAACGTATGGTGACGGGCGGTATAACCGACATTGTCGAGGTCGTTATGCTTGCCACCGGCGCGCACGCATTTCTGCGCCGAAGCGGCGGTGGAATAGGGACGGCTTTCAAGACCGGTGAAGACGTTCTTGAACTGCACCATGCCGGCATTGGTGAACATCAATGTCGGATCGTTGCGCGGCACCAGCGGGCTGGAGGGCACGATCTCGTGTCCATTCTTTTTGAAGTAGTCGAGAAAGGTCGACCGAATTTCATTTACACCGCTCATGCCCACACACCGCTCACAGCTGGAGTCCATCATTGCCATCACAAATGACGGCTATATTGCAAAATCAATGGCTTTTATCGTCCGTATCCTGCCCTGTCCAGCCATGCAGGTAAACCAAGGCGCATCGACAAACAAAAAGGGCCAGGCGAGGGAAAATCGCACGGCCCATTTCGTTTCGATCAGCTCATTTCGGCAAAACGGCCCGACAATTCATGCCCGGCCGCTTTTGAGGTGTCAGCCCTCGTCGCCGTCACCGTCGCTATCGCCGGCATCCGGACCGCCATTCTGCAGGAAGCGGTCAGCGATCAGACCGGCATTCTGGCGCAGCGCCAGCTCGATCTCATTGGCCGTTTCCGGATTGTCGCGCAGGAAGGTCTTGGCGTTCTCACGCCCCTGCCCCAGACGCTGGCTGTTATAGGAGAACCATGCACCGGATTTCTCGACGATACCGGCCTTCACGCCGAGATCGACAAGCTCGCCGGTCTTGGAAACGCCTTCGCCATACATGATGTCGAATTCCACCTGCTTGAAGGGCGGCGCCATCTTGTTCTTGACGACCTTGACGCGCGTCTGGTTGCCGACCACCTCTTCGCGTTCCTTGACGGCGCCGATACGGCGAATGTCGAGACGCACGGAGGCGTAGAACTTCAGCGCGTTACCGCCCGTCGTCGTTTCCGGCGAACCGAACATGACGCCGATCTTCATGCGGATCTGGTTGATGAAGATCACCATGCACTTCGACTTGGAGATCGAAGCGGTCAGTTTGCGCAGCGCCTGGCTCATCAGACGCGCCTGAAGACCTGGCAGGCTGTCACCCATCTCGCCTTCGATTTCCGCCCGCGGCGTCAGCGCCGCGACCGAATCGACGACCAGAACGTCGACCGCGCCGGAACGAACCAGCGTATCTGTGATTTCCAGTGCCTGTTCGCCGGTATCCGGCTGCGAAATCAGCAGGCTCTGCAGATCCACACCCAGCTTGCGGGCATAGACCGGATCAAGCGCATGTTCGGCGTCCACGAAGGCGCAGATGCCACCCTTCTTCTGGGCTTCCGCAATGGTCTGCAGCGCCAGCGTCGTTTTACCCGAGCTTTCCGGACCATAAATTTCAACGATGCGCCCCTTCGGCAGACCGCCGATGCCGAGCGCGATATCCAGGCTGAGCGAACCCGTCGAAACGGTTTCCACTTCAACCACATTTTCATTGGAACCGAGCTTCATGATCGATCCCTTGCCGAACGAACGTTCGATCTGGGAGAGCGCCGCTTCCAGTGCCTTGCTTTTATCCACGGATTTATCCTCTACGAGACGCAAAGAATTTTGTGCCATCTGAACCACCTTTAGGTTATTGAAGCCGCACAGGCAATGAAGCAGTATGGAAATGGTATGTACTCCATTTGTTCTCATTTCGCAAGGCGCAGCCAGCATATTGAAAACAAATAGCGATAAGTGGTTTGTTCTATCTTTGTTTTTCGGCTCCGGCCTATCGCCGCAAACGGGAAGTGACAGGGAAACGGACAGGAGGTTCGGCCGAATCGTCCGGCCTTTCCATCCGCCAAAGAGGGAAACGCAAGCGTGAAGAAAATACTCGTTCTGGGCGGCGCGCATATCGACAGGCGCGGCATGATCGAGACTGAGACGGCGCCCGGCGCCAGCAATCCCGGCTCCTGGATGGAGGAGGCAGGCGGCGGTGGTTTTAACGCGGCGCGCAATCTTGCCCGGCTCGGTTTTGCCGTCCGCATCATCGCGCCACGCGGCGGCGACGTGACGGGCGAAGCGGTGGCGGAGGCCGCAAAATATGCCGGCGTCGAAGATACGCCCTTCATTTTCCTTGACCGTCGTACGCCGAGCTACACTGCCATTCTGGAGCGTGACGGCAATCTGGTCATCGCGCTTGCCGATATGGACCTCTACAGGCTCTTCACCCCGCGACGCCTGAAAGTGCGTGCCGTGCGTGAGGCGATCACGGCAAGCGACTTTCTGCTCTGCGATGCCAATCTGCCTGATGACACGCTGACCGCGCTCGGCCTCGTCGCCCGCGCCTGCGAAAAACCGCTCGCCGCCATCGCCATTTCACCCGCCAAGGCGGTGAAACTGAAGGGCGCGCTTGCCGATATCGACATCCTCTTCATGAACGAAGCAGAAGCACGCGCGCTCACCGGAGAGACGGCGGAAAATGTTCGCGACTGGCCCGGCATTCTGCGCAAGGCCGGGCTTGCCGGCGGCGTCGTCACCCGCGGCGCAAGCGAGGTCGTGGCTTTCGATGCGACGCAAACCGTAACGCTCAACCCGCCCCTTATCCGCGAGGTGAAGGACGTGACCGGCGCCGGCGACGCCATGGCCTCCGGTTATCTTGCCGCGATCGCCGAGGGAAAGACCATCGCGGAAGCGCTGAGACAGGGTGCGGCGGCGGCGGCCATCACCGTACAATCGCCCTTCGCCACCTCGCAGGATTTATCAAAAGACAGTGTCGATGCCATGTTGGGACTTGTTCCCGCAGCTGAAATACTGGCATGAACCCGCTTTCAAGAACTGGAACAGAATAAATGACCCGCCCAATCTCCCCGCTCCTGCCCATCGTTTATTCACAGGAAGTCGCCGCCGCCAAGCAGCGCGGTGCGCCGATCGTCGCACTTGAATCGACCATCATCACCCATGGCATGCCCTATCCCGGCAATATCGAGATGGCCGAAAGCGTCGAACAGATCATTCGGGACCAGGGCGCCGTTCCGGCGACCATCGCCGTCATTCACGGCACCCTGCATATCGGCCTCGAAAAGGACCAGCTGGAGGCGCTCGCCCAGACCACTGACGCCATGAAGGTCTCGCGCGCCGATATCGCCTTCGCAATCGCCGAGCGCCGCACCGGTGCCACCACGGTTGCCGCCACCATGATCGCCGCCGCCCGCGCCGGCATCCGCGTTTTCGCCACCGGCGGCATCGGCGGTGTGCATAAGGGCGCGGAAGAGACCTTCGACATCTCCGCCGATCTGACCGAACTGGCCAAGACCGGCGTCATCGTCGTCTGCGCCGGCGCCAAGGCGATCCTCGATATTCCGAAGACGCTCGAGGTTCTCGAAACCAACGGCGTGCCCGTCGTCACCTTCGGCTCGGAAGAATTCCCGGCCTTCTGGTCGCGCTCCTCCGGCCTGGCGAGCCCGCTTTCGCTGAACAGCCCGGCAGCAATCGCCAATTTCCAGGTAACCCGCGAACAGCTCGGCATCGATGGCGGCATGCTGATCGCCAACCCCGTGCCGGAAGAAGACGAAATCCCGCGCGAGGAGATGGACATCTACATCAACCGCGCCATCTCCCATGCCGAGCGCGACGAAGTCACCGGCAAGGCGGTCACGCCCTATCTGCTCGGCGATATCTTCCGGCTAACGGATGGCCGCAGTTTGGAGACCAATATTGCGCTGGTGCGCAACAATGCGCGGCTGGCGGCGGAGATCGCGGTGGCGCTGGACTGAAGAGCATTCAGTTTTCTCAGTCATCCTCGGGCTTGACCCGAGGATCCACGTTGCGACAGCAGGAATGGATCCTCGCCTCAAGGGCGAGGATGACGGTGCGAAAGTAGCAAGCCCGACACCAACAAAAAGCCCGGAAAGCTTGCGCTCTCCGGGCCTTTGTTTTCCTGCCAGAACCCGATCAGTTCTGCGCGACCGGCTTTACCAGCGGCGTGACACGGCGGATGGTGACGCGGCGGTTCTGCTGTTCCGGACCGAGTGTCTGGACCTTCAGGTAACGCTCGCCATAACCCTGCGTCGCAAGGTTTTCCGGCGGAATGCCATAGACATCGGTCAGCACATTGGCGACGGATGCGGCACGCTCGTCGGAAAGGACGAGGTTGCTTTCATCCGAACCCACGGCGTCGGTGTGGCCTTCGATCAGGAAGGTTTCCGCGGGGTTCTTTTCCAGCGCCTTGTTGATCGCGTCCGCCACCTTGCGCAGTGAGCGAGCCTGCGCCATCGGGATTTCGGCGCTGCCGGTGGCAAAGGTGATCGTATCGAGGTCGATACGGCGCACCTTGTCACGGATACGGGCCGAATAGCGCACTTCATCCAGCGAATAGACACGTTCCACGGGCTCGACCGGCGGCTGCTCGAGGAAGCGGTAATAATCGCGGTCCGGATCGCTCGACGTGTCGATGATATAGTCACGAACGGGGATACGCAGGCGCATCGGCGGCAGGTCGAGTCCCGGATCGCGATAGACATAATCGCGATCTGGATCGTCCATCAGCTCGGGCGCATAGAACAGCACATATTCCCGGCCGCGATCATCGATGCGCGAGCGCTGGATCACGTCGCCATAACGATTGCGGATCGTCACCACCTGCGTGCCGTCACGGCGCTCCACGGTTTCGCGGACGCGACCGCCCGGCAGACGCTCGTAATAGGGCTCGCCGCCATCACGAATGAAGCGCTGATTGTCATCGCCACGCACGACGACACGATCGCCGAATTGCAGGATGATCGGCGCATCGCGATCACGATCCCGGTCACGCGGGCGGCCCTCACGTGGCTGCCATTCGCGCACGCCTTCCGGCCGCTCATATTGCGGACGACGGTCGATGCGCTCGCCCTGCTGGGAGGTGATCGCCTCCATTTTCACAGGCGGCGGCGGGGTCTTGCCTTCGGCGGCACCGGCGCGCTGCGCCTCGGCGTCGGAGGTCGGAACCTTCACGTCACCGGCCTGTTCACGCTCCCGGCGACGTTGCTCGCGGGCCTGATTGTTGCCGGAGCGTTCCACTTCCTTGTCGCTGTCGAGAACGGCCGCACCCTTGTCGACCGGCAGGATGACGGTATCGGCGGTCTTGGACGGGTCCTTGGCAACCGCCTTGGCCTTGTCCAGCTCCTCCTTCGTCATGGGCGGTGCTTCCGTCTGCGGAACGGCAACCTGGTTGGGAACGGGCTCGCCGGCAGGCGCCTGTCCGGTCGTGGCGCCGCTTGGCGGCGGGGGCGTCGGCGTGCCCGGCAGCGGCGCTGCAGGCTCTGTCTTGCCCTGACCTTCGACTGGCGGCTTCTCGGAAGGCTGCTGGCCGGGTGCGGGGTTGGGCTGTGCCTCTGGCGCCGGCGGACGTGCAGGTGTCGGCGCTTCCGTTGGAACAGGCGCTTCTTTCGCGGCCGGTTCCGGAGCGTCGGGCTTTTTCTCCGGAACAGCCTTTTCGGCCGGTTCGGATTTCTGTTCCGGAGCCTTTTCTTCTACCTGCGGCTTTTTCTCACGCGGTTTGGCAGGCTGCTCGGCATTGTCAGGACGTGCGGCCGGCTGCTCGGCGGCAGGCTCTTTCGCACGTTCCTTGCGCGGGCGCTCCTTCGGCTGCTGTTCAGCCGGCGCTGCCTCAGGCGCGGCTTCGGGGGCGGCCTCCGGGCGCTGGCGTGCGGGCCGCTGCTCGCCTTCCCCTTGAGGCTCCTGTGCCCGCTCGGGTTTGCGTGGGCGTTCCTGCGGCTGTTCGGCAGGCGCCGGTTCAGGGCGGGCTTCGCGCTGCTGCTGCGGCTCACGCTGAGGTTCCGGCGGTGCCTCACGTTTGGGTTCGGGCTGCGCTTCACGTTGTGGCTCCGGGCGCGGTTCGGCAGGTGCGGCTTCCGGCTTCGGCTCGGGCGGGCGTTCACGTGGCGGCTCGGGGGCCTGCTTCGGCGGCTCGGCCTGCGGCTGCGCTTCTTCGGCCTGCTGGCGCTGTTTGCGCAGAAGCTCCTCCGGGTTCTGTTCCTCGGCGACCTGGCCTTCGGGCTGCGCCTGCGCCAGAATCAGCGGGCTCTGCAACTTGGGCATCTGGGTCTGCGCCCGCGCGGCTCCGGCAAAACCGGCAGCAGCCGGCTCCACCGCAATCGCCAGCGACATGAGGGGGAAAACCACCCCCGTCAGCAATCTGTTCTTCTTCAGCATCGGTGCTTCCTCATCTGCCATTATTGGTCGCTTGTATCGCGACATCTTGAACCGGCTGCGCATGCAGGCGCTGGTCAACGCCTTGCACACGCTTCGGTTCCCATGATGGACAAAGCCTTGTGTACCGGAAATGAACAGATCAAGGCGTTTTCGTGAAAGCTCTGCGGCGCAATCGAGGTGACTAATATTGCAGTTGCATTTTTTGACCAACCGGATGAATAATTGCCCCGGCGCTGAAGGCCACGGAAAACAAAAAAACATTCCGTCGCGCCTTGCGCTTATGGCGTCCGCACTGAAAACAACAACAGACTGCGGATGAACGACCAAAAGAGAGGATCGAAATGCCTATTTCCACCCGTCTGCTCGCAGCCGTATCGATTGCCGCTATCTCGCTGTTTTCAGGTGCGGCCCTTGCGCAGGACAAGATCGTCATCGGCACCGAAGGCGCCTACCCGCCCTTCAACAATCTTGAAGCCGACGGCACGCTGACCGGCTTCGACATCGACATCGCCAAGGCGATGTGCGAACAAATGAAAGCCGAATGCACCTTCGTCACCAATGACTGGGACGGCATCATTCCCGCCCTTCAGGCCAAGAAGTTCGATGCCATCATCGCGTCCATGTCGATCACGCCCGAGCGTCTCGAGAAGGTCGATTTCTCCAAGAAATATTACAACACCCCGCCGGCCATCGCCGTGCCGAAGGATTCGCCGATCAAGTCCCTCGACGACCTGAAGGGCAAGTCGCTCGGCGCACAGGGTTCCACCACCCACTCCAACTATGCTGAAAAGCATTTTCCGGATGCCGACGTGAAGATGTATCCGACCGCCGACGAATATAAACTCGACATCGCCAATGGCCGTATCGACGCCGTGATCGACGATATCGTCGTGCTTTCGGAATGGCTGAAGACGGATGCCGGCGCCTGCTGCAAGATCCTGACGCCCCTCAAGGTCGATGTCGAAATCAACGGCAATGGCGCAGGCGTTGCGGTCCGCAAGGGTGACACAGCGCTCGCCGATAAATTCACGGCTGCCATCGCCGGTATCCGCGCCAGCGGCAAATACCAGGAGATCAATAAAAAATACTTCGATTTCGACGTTTACGGCGAGTAAGCCTGCTCGATCTGTTGAAATCTGGTGGCGGAAGGCTTGCCCTTCCGCCATTTTTGTTTGAAAACGTCACCATAACAATCACGGCGGCTTAAGACCGCGGGGGAAAACTGGCATGAGCGGAGCATTTTCCGCCATAGGTGCGTTCTGGACCTATGTCTCGACACTTCTCGACCCCTTTTGCGGTCCGGTCGGTCTCTTCTCGCTTTTCGGAAACGGCACCCTTGTTGCGTGTGGTGATGCAGGCTGGGGCGATGAAATCGCCTTCGGCGTCAAGGTCACGATCTCGCTGGCGCTTGCGACATTGCCTGTCGGCCTGCTGATCGGCTTCCTCATCGCGCTTGCGGCGCAATCGGAAGAAAAGTCGCTGCGGCTGGCAACCGGCATCTACACAACCATCTTCCGCGGCCTGCCGGAACTGCTGACGCTCTTCATCGTCTATTACGGCATTCAGATGCTGCTGCAATCAGCAGCGGGTTATGTCGGCATCACCGGCCCGGTCGAGATCAATGCCTTCGTGGCCGGCATGGTCGCGTTATCGGTGGTGTTTTCATCCTATGCTTCCGAAGTTCTGCTCTCCGCCTTCAAGGCCATTCCCAAAGGCCAATATGAGGCGGGCCATGCGCTTGGCCTGTCGCGCGGCCGCACCATGGTGCTCATCATCATTCCGCAACTGGTCAGGATAGCCCTGCCCGGCATGACCAATCTCTGGGTCATCCTGCTCAAAGACACGTCCTACGTTTCGATCATCGGACTTGCCGATATCATCCGTCAGACCGGCATCGCCGCCCGGGTCAGCAAGGAAGCATTCTTCTTCTACGGCATCGCCTGCCTGCTTTACCTCATCCTCGCACTTCTCTCCTCCATCGGGATCGGCTTCATCGATCGCTGGTCTCGCAAGTCGGAGGCACGCCGATGAGCCATATCAATGAACTCATTCCGCCGCGCCCGGCGCCGGCCATAGCCGAGAAGCCGGTCAACATATCGCGCATCGTCGGCATCGCCGTCATCATGCTCTGGCTGCTGCTCGCCGCCGGCTTGATCTTCGCCATGATCGAGGGGTGGGACTGGGCGAAATTCGAACGTTACGGGCCGCGTTATATTGATGGCCTCATCACCACCATCACGCTGGTTGGCAGTTCGATCATTCTCGGCGCAATCCTGTCAGTGCCGATCGCCTTTGCGCGCATGTCGAAAAACCGCGTCCTCGGCGCGCTGGCCTATGCCTATGTCTATGTCTTCCGCAGCACGCCGCTTCTGGCCCAGCTTTTCCTGATCTATTACGGCCTCGGCAGCTTCCGCCCGCAACTGGAGGCCGTTGGTCTGTGGTGGTTCTTCCGTGAAGCCTGGTATTGCGGCCTCCTGTCGCTGACCCTCAATACCGCCGCCTATCAGGCCGAAATCCTGCGCGGCGCAATCCGCAGCGTGCCGCTCGGCCAGCATGAGGGCGCCGCCTCGCTCGGCATTTCGAAATTCATCACCTTCCGCAAGGTCATCCTGCCGCAGGCACTCATCGTCGCGCTGCGTCCTTACGGAAACGAGATCATCCTGATGATCAAGGGTTCGGCAGTCGTCTCCATCGTCACGGTCTTCGACCTGATGGGACAGACCCGCTACGCCTTTTCCCGCACATTCGATTACCAGGCCTATCTCTGGGCCGCGATTTTCTACCTGACGATCGTCGAGACGCTGAGACATGTCTGGGCCTGGCTGGAAGCCCGCCTGACACGTCACCTCAAGCGTTAAGCCAAAGCTTGGCAGCACTCATCAACTGAGGCTGCCAACATTTTGAAAAATATAACTATTTTGTGACAGTCCATGGCTTTGGCAAGGTTGGATTAACCCTGTCGTGTTCCCATGTCAGATACAGCGGCAACGCTGTGATCGGCAATCATGGAAACGGGAACCGCCGTCATGAACAAGGACATGGAAATGATGCTGAGAGGCTACGGCCTCACCACCGCCCAGATATTCTACCGCATGCCGGACCATCCGCTGGTTCTGCAGACCTATGTCTGGCAGGACTATGATCTCGCCCCGGATTTTCCCGAAATGCACGGCTTCCTCAAATTCTGGCAGGAAAAGCTCGACGGACCGCTACATTCCGTCCGCTACGTGCACCGGCAGGTGATCTCGGCGCAGGAATGGCGTGCCCTGAAAGGGGAGTTCATCATCCACTGAGAACTGTTCCCACATAAACGTTGCGCCAACCACCGTTGCGGCTTACAGCAAACGTCAACCGAAGACGTTATGGATACCGCACGATGACGAAGAACCAGAAAATCGACGAAGAGGCGCTTGCCGAGGCCTATAACCGCGCACTGACGCTTGAAAAAGCCGGCGATGTGGAAGCGGCGGTAAAAGCCTATCAGGAAGTTCTGGCGATCGATCCGGAAGATCACGGTGGCGCCGCCGTGCGTATCGCCGCCATGGGCCGGGGCGAAACGCCGCCGAAAGCGCCAGACGCCTACGTCGAGACCCTGTTCGATCAGCACGCCGAAGCCTTCGAGGACATTCTTGTCGAACAGCTGGGTTATGCCGTACCGATGATGGTGCGCCAACGGCTGCAGACGCTGAACCTCGGCCCTTTCAAACGCCTGCTCGATCTCGGCTGCGGCACCGGCCTCACGGGCGAGGCGCTGCGCGACATGGCCGAGGACATTACCGGCATCGACATCTCCGAAAACATGGTCGAAATCGCCCATGAGAAGGACCTCTACGAGACGCTTTACGTCGCCGAAGTCGAAGATTTCCTTGAAGATAATGACGACGAAGCCTTCGATATCATCACAGCCACAGACGTGCTGCCCTATCTCGGCGCGCTGGAACCGCTGTTTTTCGGCGCCGCCGAAAACCTCAATGCCGGCGGCCTGCTGATCTTCTCGTCGGAAACCCTGGACGAAAAGACCTTGGCCGGACGTCCCTATATGGTCGGCCCGCATCACCGTTTCGCCCATGCGGAAAATTACGTTCGCGAAAGACTGGCTGCGACCGGTTTCGATATCCTCGAAGTCACCGATATCAACGTCCGCATGCAGGACGGCAACCCGACACCGGGCCATCTGGTGATTGCCAAGCTCAAGGGCTGAGGCCCCGACATTGCGGCATATTTCTTCTCCCCGAGGGGGAGAAGATGGCCCGAAGGGTCAGATGAGGGGGCAACGTTGCCGGATTTCGGAGAGCTTGCCCCCTCATCCCGCTGCCGCGGACTTCTCCCCGCCGGGGAGAAGAAACAAGTGGCGTCCGCTCGGCCCAATGCGACGAACTCTGCCGTGCTGAATCAATATCTCATCAAGATCGCCCAGCCAGTTGAAGAGATTCGACTTTCCGTCGCAACAACCCGCAAATAAAAATGCCCTCCCCGGCAACCGGAAAGGGCATTGCTCAAAAACCGGATGAGCGGCGTATCACTCTTCGCCGGATTTCGGATTATCCAGCAGCATGTAATCGAGCGGCAGTTCCGTCGTATATTTGATCTGCTCCATGGCAAAGGCCGACGACACGTCGCGAATTTCGATCTTGGCGATCATCCTCTTGTAGAAGGCGTCATAGGCAGCAATATCAGGCACGACGACGCGCAGGAGATAATCGACGTCGCCGCTCATGCGGTAAAATTCGACGACCTCCGGAAATTCGGAAACCACCTCGGAGAAGCGCTTCAGCCATTCGATGGAATGGGAGGCGGTGCGGATGGAGACGAAAACCGTGACCTTGGTGTTGACCTTGACCGGATCAAGCAGCGCCACGCGCCGGCGGATGACGCCGTCCTCTTCCATCTTTTGGATACGCCGCCAACAAGGCGTCGTGGAAAGTCCGACCTTTTTCGCCAGATCAGCGACGGCCAGCGTGGAATCCTCTTGCAGAATGCGCAAAATCTTACGGTCAAGGCGATCCAATGCGTCTATCCTCCTGAATTAATTTCCTTTCAATACACTAATTTTTGCAGAAAAACAGAAAATTGTTTCACTAAAGCCGCATTTCCACATGTTGCCGCAGAACCGGAAGCAGCTCCTGCGTGAACCATGGGTTCTTTTTCAGCCAGCCGGTATTGCGCCAGCTGGGGTGCGGCAGCGGTAAAATGCCGGGGCCGGAATTGGCGTGCAGGTAGCCGCGCCAGTTCTGCACGGTTTCGGTCATGGTTTTGCGTCGCTTTTCGCCCAGATGAAAAACCTGCGCATATTGGCCGACAGCAAGGATCAGATCCACCTGCGGCATCGCTTCCATCACCCGCGCACGCCATGCAGGCGCACATTCGCGCCGCGGCGGCAGGTCGCTGCCCTTGTCGTCATAACCCGGAAAACAGAAACCCATGGGCACAATGGTGAAGCGGTCGGGGTCATAAAAGGTCTCGCGGTCGACATTCAGCCATTGCCGAAGCCTGTCACCTGAAGCGTCGTTAAACGGCAGTCCCGTCTCGTGCACACGCAGGCCAGGCGCCTGCCCGGCAATCAGGATGCGGGCCTTCTTCGACATGACGACCACCGGACGCGGTTCATGCGGCAGGCGATCGGCCATGCCCCTGACAGGCGCGTCACGACAGAGGCGACAGCGGGTAATCTCGCCGCGCAACGCATCCAGCCCGTCATCGAACCCCGGCATGGATTGATCCATCTCAGCCATGCGACCATCCCAGAAGATGGCGGATGACGGTCAGGAACCCCGCCGCCGGTGTCTCGATATCCGCTGCGCGGTGCTCACGCCGCCATTGCGAAGGTTTTTCGAATTCGCCCGCCCAGATGCCCCGCGCATCCCGGCGCGCTGCGGCCTGTTCACCTGAAAACTGGAAGTAACCGGAGGCGACGGCAAAACCCGCCGACACCATTTCCGCCGAAACATCCCTGCCGCCGGCGGCACAATAAACGAGCAGCCGGCCGTAACGGTCCCTCGAACTGCCGGAACAGGAAAAATTCTGCGCCACGACCAGCCGTTGCAGCACACGGCGCGCCTCCTCCCCGCAGGGCCAGGTCTCGGCGCCGCGCCGGCATGTCTGCAACAGTTCCGGTGCATCGATACCCAGCAGACGAAACCGCTCTTCACCCTTTGAAAGCGTATCGCCGTCGATCACGAAGAAACGACCGCTATACGTCTCGCTGTTGATCTGGTCGAGCTTGGCGGCGATGAGGATGCCGAGAAAAACCGCGGCAAGAAACAGTCCGCCGTCGCGGAACGCCGAAAAACCCCTGCGCCTGCCTCCGTTTCGTCCCATGTAACAACAAACCCTTGTCAGAAATGGCAAACAAATCCTTTCACGGCAGCATCTTCTTAAGATTTTGAGCGTAGCCTGCAAGGGTTCATGTCACCTGCGTTGTAACAATGAGTAAAAGCGTCAGCACGTCCACCGACAAGATCATCGTCGACCGCTCGAAAAAACACCGCAACAAGGCGGTTTTCGACACGGTGAAGACGACGCGTGAACGCCTGCAGCAGGGTGCTGGCGGAACCGAAGCCTATGAACGCGAAATGCTGACCATGCACATCGCCGAGACCCTTCAGGGCGCGATGTTCATGCCGCTTTTCATCGTGCTTGCCTCCGTCATCGGTCTTTATATCACCCGCGACATCGGGCTGATCATCTGGTCGCTGATTGCGCTCAGCTTCCACGCCATGGCTCTGGTGCTGGCCAAGAGAGCGGCGAAACAGCAGATCACGCCCGAAAATCTCCAGCACTGGAAAAGTCTGTTCCTCGGCATGCAGATCCTCATCGGCTGTGCATGGGCCATGTTCGCACTGGCCGAACCGGCGCGCAACGACCCGACGCTTGTCCTCTTCTTCAAGGGCGCAACGCTGCTGATCGCGCTTTCGCTGACCGCCATGGCCAATTTCATGCTGCGGCGGGCGACTTTCATGACCTTCCTGCCGGTTATGGCGGCTCTGTGCGTCACCTCGGCCATCTCTCGTGATCCATTCGATGTCGGCCTTGCGCTGATGTTTGGCATGGCGATCCTCTTCTGTCACCGCATCACCAGCCGGCTCTACCAGACCAGCGTCAAGCTCCTGTCCTCCCAGACGGAAAAGGACGACCTGATCGCCGAGCTCGAAGTCGCCAACTCGGTTTCGGATGAAGCGCGACGCCGCGCCGAAGAGGCCAATCTGGCCAAATCACGTTTTCTCGCTTCCATGTCGCATGAACTGCGCACCCCGCTCAACGCCATTCTCGGCTTCTCCGAGGTCATGGCGTCAGAAGTGCTCGGCCCGCTCAACAACCCGCTCTACAAGGAATATTCCGGCGATATCCATCGCTCCGGCCAGCACCTGCTCGATCTCATCAATGAAATCCTCGACCTGTCGCGCATCGAGGCCGGTCGCTATGATCTCAATGAGGAATCCATCTCGATGCTGGAAATCGCCGAGGATTGCATCGGCATGATCCAGCTGCGCGCCCGCGCCAAGACGATCAGGATTTCGCAGCAGTTCGAAAGCAGCCTGCCGCAGGTCTGGGCTGACGAAAAATCGATCCGCCAGGTCATTCTCAACCTTCTCTCAAATGCCGTGAAATTCACGCCGCAGGGCGGTGAAATCCTTGTGAAAGCCGGCTGGACGGCGGGCGGCGGGCAATATGTATCGATCAAGGATAACGGCCCCGGCATTCCCGAAGACGAAATCCCCGTGGTGCTGTCGGCCTTCGGTCAGGGATCGATCGCCATCAAGAGCGCCGAACAGGGAACCGGGCTTGGCCTGCCCATCGTTCAGGCCATTCTCGCCAAACATGACGGCCAGTTCATCCTGAAATCGAAGCTGCGCGAAGGCACCGAAGGCATCGCCATCCTGCCGGCAAAACGCGTGTTGCAGAGTCTGCCGGCCGTGGAGGAAACCCATGCGATCCAGCCGCGCCGCCGGTCCTTCGCATAAGGGCTCAAGGCCTCAGAAGAACAACGTCGTTACCAGCGAATAAAGCACGAAGAATCCGTTCGCCATCAACAGGCAGAACACGGCGAAGGAGCCGAGGTCCTTGGCATGTCGCCCGACCGAGGAAATTTCCGGCGAAATGCGGTCCACCAGCTCCTCAATCGCGGTATTGAGCGCCTCGACCGCAAACAGCAGCAACATCAGCACAGTGAAGGCGAGAAGATGCGCAAAAGGCGCAGCGACGATGAGAAGCAGGCCAAGCCCGACGCCGAAAGCCAGAACCTCATGCCGGAACGCCGCTTCCTGCCACAGCCGGCCCAGCCCCTGCACGGAATAGCGGGCAGCGGCGAAAAGGTGCCGCCAGCCTTTTTCCTTGCGGAATGCCGGTTCGGTTTGCTTCTTTTGCGGCGTCGCGTCCATCTTCGGCCTCAATGATCGGTGCGGGGGCTGATGCGGGTGTCCACACCCGCCGCTTCGAAAGTCGCCATGCCGGAATGGCAGGCCGCGGCAGCCTTTACGATGCCGGCGGCCAGTGCCGCACCGGTGCCTTCGCCCAGCCGCATGCCAAGCGCCAGAAGCGGCGTCTTGCCAAGCTTTTCGACGGCGGCGAGATGGCCGGGCTCACCCGAGACATGGCCGATCAGGCAATGATCAAGCGCCGAAGAATTGGCGGCCTTCAGCAGGGCGGCAGCGGCGGTTGCCACATAACCGTCGATCAGCACGGGAATACGCTGCACGCGCGCCGCGAGGATAGCGCCGGCAATTGCCGCAATCTCGCGTCCGCCGAGGCGGCGCATGATTTCCAGCGGATCGGACAGGTGGTCCTTATGGAACTCGACAGCGGCCTTCACCGCCGCGATCTTGCGGGCCATGACCTCGCCTTCCGAACCGGTGCCGGGGCCGGTCCATTCTTCCGCCGTGCCGCCATAGAGCGCGAGGTTGATCGCCGCCGCAATCGTGGTGTTGCCAATGCCCATTTCACCGACGCAGAGAAGATCGGTCCCGCCGGCGATCGCTTCCATGCCGAAGGCCATGGTCGCCGCACAGTCGCGCTCCGAAAGGGCCGGCTCGCAGGTTATGTCGCCGGTCGGATAATCAAGCGCCAGGTCGAATATCTTCAGGCCGAGATCATTGGCGACGCAGATCTGGTTGATGGCAGCACCGCCGGCTGCAAAATTCTCCACCATCTGCTGGGTCACGGAAGTCGGATAGGGCGTAACACCATGACGGGTGACACCATGATTGCCGGCGAAAATCGCCACCAGCGGACGGGTGACGGCGGGCGAACGGCCGGACCAAGCCGCCAGCCACATGGCGATTTCTTCAAGGCGGCCGAGCGAACCGGCAGGCTTGGTCAGCTGCGCATTGCGCTCCTTGGCCGCCACCAGCGCGTGCGTCTCCGGGCCGGGAAGCTCACGCAACAGCGCGCGAAAATCGTCGAAGGGCAATCCGCTCATGCTCATGGTGTCGGTCTCTTTCGTAGCCGGGTTGGCTGTCGCATCGGCTCATGCGTCCGGAACTTGTGTTTTCCGGCAAATCGGTCTTTGTTGCGCCTCTCATAATCGCGGATGCGCCGCGGAACAACCGGAAATGCAAGTGCAGCAACGGAGAGAGCATGAAGGCCCGGGATTTTATAACAGATGTCATGCATTCCGTTGCCTTTCTCAGCCGCCTGCCGGTTCCTTCGCGGTTTTTCGAAAATGCCGATGGCGTGTCGATGCGCCGCACCGCCCGCGCCTTTCCCGCCGCCGGCCTGCTGATCGCCCTGCCCGCGGCTTTTCTGGTGGTGATTTTCGCTACTTTCGATGCCTCGCCGCAGCTCACCGGCTGGCTCGCCATCGCCCTCACGGCGCTTCTGACAGGAGCACTGCATGAGGATGGGCTAGCCGATATGGCCGATGGTTTTGGCGCAGGCAAGGACAAGGCGCGCACGCTTGAGATCATGAAGGACAGCCGCATCGGCAGCTATGGCACCATCGCCATGGTGCTGTCCTTTGCCCTGCGCGCCACCGCACTCGCATCGCTGATCGAGACACTTCCCGCTAAAACTGCCGCCGCCGGCCTTATCGCCGCACTTGTCCTGAGCCGTTCCCTGATGGTGTGGCACTGGCAGGCCCTGCCCGCCGCCAAAACCTCCGGCATTGCCGCCGGCGCCGGCCAACCCGGCGAAACCGAGCGCAATATCGCACTGGCGATCGGGTTGCTCGTCTTCATTCTCTTCACGCTGCACACTTTGCCTCTTCTGTCGATTGCACTTGTGCTGGCGGCAGCCATTCTGGCCACCGTACTGTTCGGCAGGCTGTGCGACCGGAAGATCGGCGGCCATACCGGCGATACCATCGGCGCCTGCCAGCAGATCACGGAGATCGTTACTCTCGTCGCCCTTGCCCTTGCGACGTAACGGTCTGATATAGATCGTCATGGAAACACCCTGCATCCATATCTGCCGCCTCGATGCGACCAACAGCCTCTGTATCGGCTGCGGCCGCACGCTGGATGAAATCGGCGGCTGGACAGGCTATAGCGACGAGAAGCGCCGCGCGATCATGCAGGCGCTGCCGCAAAGACTGGAAAATTTGAGCGAGACCGCCAAGGAGACGCATACCGCATGAACAGGTTGACCATCGTTCTCCTTCTCCTCGCCGTGGGCCTCGGCCTGCTTCTCATCAATCACGATGGTGGCCGCACATTCGGCCTCGATAATGATCAATTCGCACAGGCCCTCTATCTCGTGCCCATTGCCGGCCTCCTGTCGGTCGGCATCCTGGCCGGAAGACGCGGTGGCTTCGGCACCGTCATCCGCCAGCTCGCCGTCTGGCTCGTCATCATCCTCGGCCTCGTCTCGCTCTATCTCTATCGCTACGACCTGCAATCCTTCGGCGATCGGCTGCTGGGTGGCCTGATGCCCGGCCGCGCCGTGGTGGTGACAACCGCCGGCGGCGAACAGGAAATCGTGCTACACAAATCGATGAGCGGCCATTTCGAGGCGAATGTGAGCGTTGATGGCAAGACCATCCACATGCTCGTCGATACCGGCGCTAGCTCCGTGGTGCTGGCGAATGCCGACGCCGCCGAAATCGGCATCGATACCGGCAGCCTGCGCTATACCGTGCCTGTTATGACCGCAAATGGCCGCACGGCAGCAGCCCCCGTCACCCTGGCGGAAATCGGCATCGGCCCGATCGTGCGCCGCAACATCCCTGCCCTCGTCGCCCAGGACGGCCAACTGGGCCAGAGCCTGCTCGGCATGAGCTTCCTGTCGACGCTCGGTTCGCTGCAGATGCAGACGGACGAATTGCGGTTGCGGGATCGATAAACTCATCTCGGACAAGCCATCTCATCTTGAAATCAAAGGCTTTCGCCACAATATATGTGAAGCAACAACGAGAACTTTGGGCGACGCAGAACCGCTGGAGACAGTGGATTTTCCGGAAAATCTCGCCACCTCGGCAAATGATTGACATCCCACATTGGCCATGAGACAAGATTACATGTTCAACGCAGGAGTTCTCTACATGATCGGTCCTGATCCCATCCTACTTTGATCTGAACGTCTTTCCACTGCGAGAAGCGAAGCGTCGAACTATGGTTTCGGCGCTTTTTGGTTTTTAGAAACGCCCGGCGAACGAATTTTTCGCTTCAGTTTATATCCCCTGTATTTTCGTTCCATCGTCTCCAAGAGTTTCTCGCCGGTTTTCTTTGCCTCCTCCGCATGTTCATAGAGGCTCCGAATAGCGCTTTCCCGCCCCTCGAGTGAAATATTGGTGAAGCTCTTGCGGTATATTCCATCTATCTTGGCGCGGATTTTATCCAGAACACCATAGAAGTAGACGACATCTCCAATGTACTCTCGCCCAGTGGCGGATATGGAATCGATATTCTTCAGATAGAAATGGGTGTGACGTGCATCTGTAATATGCGGCACGAAATCTTTGTTTTCCTTGATGCGCTCCCTGAAGGTCACATAAGAAATAGGCGCTGCGAGAAAGATCGCCATATCGGCTGTATTAAAGTCGATTTCAGCATATAGGGACCGGATAAATTTCTCTTTTTCTCGCGATTTCTTCCAGAATCCTACGCCCACGGCTACGAATTGACCAAGTATCCAGAGCGTGAAGGCTGTGGAAGCCGCGACCACTGCAGCGAGCAATTGCGGGCTTTCAGATATTTGCTGCGTCGCTGACATGCAACGATCTCCATAAATATAATAAAAACAAATCTTGTAATAACGACAATATAAAAATCATAATCCGCCAATATTAACAATACTAAGACGCCGTTTCAAATCATAGGCAGGGCTATGACTTGCGTCCCCGATGTCAGATCGGTCACGATGGGAAAACACGGTAAGGGTGCGACATATTAATCGGCGAATTAAAATACTCGTAGAAACACCCTTCCGAGACATTTCTTTCTGCCCGGCCCCCGCCCAGCGAACCATTGCCCCTTGATTCCTTCCCATTTGATAATTTATGTTGGTGTTGTTCTCAGGGCGGGGTGCAATTCCCCACCGGCGGTATCGGGATTTTTCCCGGAGCCCGCGAGCGCTTCCGGTCTCCAAAGCCGGAAGGTCAGCAGATCCGGTGAGAGGCCGGAGCCGACGGTATAGTCCGGATGGAAGAGGACAAGGCATAAGACGCCCGCGCGTGAGCGGGTTTCGCATTGCATTGTTCGCCCAAGGGATATTTGGCGCTTCTTGAAGCGCGAAAATGCCGCAAAACGGCATAACCCCTTGAAAGGCTTGAAATAGAATGACCATTGCTAAAATTGAAGACGCGATCGATGCCATTTCCCGTGGCGAGATGGTGATTGTGGTTGACGATGAAGACCGCGAAAACGAAGGCGATATCATCGCCGCTTCCGACAGCATCACTCCGCAGCAGATCGCTTTCATGATGAACCATGCGCGCGGGCTGGTCTGCGTCGCCATGCCGGGTGAGCGCCTCGACGCGCTCGACATTCCGCTGATGGTGTCGCGCAACACCGAATCCCTCAAGACGGCCTTCACCGTCTCGGTGGACTATATTCCGGGCACCACGACAGGCATTTCCGCCGCCGACCGGGCAGAGACAGTGCGTGCGCTGGTGTCGGAGGGTTCGCGCCCGGAAGACTTCGCCCGTCCCGGCCACATCTTCCCGCTGCGCGCCAATCCGCAAGGTGTTCTCGGCCGCACCGGCCACACGGAAGCCGCCGTAGACCTCTGCCGTCTTGCCGGGAAATTCCCGTCCGGCACCATCTGCGAAGTTGCCAATGACGACGGCACCATGGCCCGCCTGCCCCAGCTCGAAGTCTTCGCCGAACGCCACGGCCTGCTCGTCGTGACGATCAAGGATCTCGTTGCTTACCTCAAGGGCGAAGTTGTCGAGGACGTGGTGCAGAAGCAGGTTGCGTGAGCTGCTGCTTGTGGTGTGAATACAAAAACGCCCGGCGCAAGCCGGGCGTGAAATGCGTAACTGAAGCGCTGAAACCTCTCAGCTCCGTCATTCTCGGGCTTGACCCGAGGATCCACAACTCGGCCGCCCATGGATCCTCGGGTCAAGCCCGAGGATGACGTGGAGTGTGGTGAACCGCCGGTTGGCGCGGACGTTTATGTTCATCAGACCAGTAAGTCAGTACTTCCACGACGCCAAAACCCTACCAGCAGCAGAAACCGCCATCCACCAGCAGATCCACGCCCGTCACGAAGCTCGCCGCATCTGACAGCAGGAAGATCGCCGGACCGACCATCTCATCGACGCCCGCCATGCGCTGCATCGGCGTCTGTTCTTCGAACAGCTTGGTCTGATGCACCATCTCCGGCCGCGTATTCATCGGTGTTGCCGTGTAACCCGGCGAGATGGTGTTGACGCGAATGCCGCGCCCCACCCACTCCATCGCCATGGATTTCGACATGTGGATGACGCCGGCCTTCGAGGCGTTGTAATGGCACTGCATCAGCCCGCGATTGACGATGACGCCGGACATGGAGGCAATGTTGACGATTGCACCACGACCGTTCTTCAGCATGGCACTGGCTTCCGCCTGGCAGGAGAGGAAAACGCCCTTCAGGTTGATGTCCATCATCGTCTGGAACTGGCTTTCCTCCATCTCCTCGGCTGGATTGGCGTTGGCGATGCCGGCGGCATTGACGGCGAGTGAAAGCGCGCCAAGCTCGGCCTCAGTACGCGCAACCGCTTCAGTCAATGCCTGCTTGCTGGTGACGTCAGCCGCAATCTGGATCGACTTGCGCCCGGCCTTGGCGATAAAATCGGCCGTCTGCGCCAGACCGTCATCGGTGCGGCGATCAAGCAGCGCGACATTGGCGCCGGACTGGGCAAGCCCCATGGCGATCCGCTGGCCGATGCCGGAACCGGCGCCGGTGACGAGAGCCACCTGACCGGCAAGATCGAACAGTTTCGGCGCGTTGAGCGTGATGGTGGACATCGATATTTCCTTCTTCAGATGGTTGCCAGTTCCATGACCGAGACGTCGTTGGCCTCGTCGCGGTTGAGGATGCCGGCCTGTTTTCCCTGCGCAAGCACGAGGATGCGGTTCGAAACGCCCAGCACTTCTTCCAGATCGGAGCTGACGACGATGACGGCCACACCGTCTTTCGCCAGACCGACGATAATATCGTAGATGCCCGCACGCGCACCCACATCGATGCCACGCGTCGGCTCGTCCAGCACCACCACACGCGGATTGCGGGCCAGCCACTTGGCGATGACCACCTTCTGCTGGTTGCCGCCGGAAAGATCCGATGCCGGCTGTTCGCTGCGGCCCTTCACGCCGAATTTGGCAATAGCCTCTTTGGTAAAGGCGCGCTTGATGCGCGGCGTGATCCAGCCGGTGCCGACGCGGTCGAGATTGGCATAGATCAGGTTCTCGCCGATCTCGTGCTCCACCACCAGCCCCTGCAATTTGCGGTCTTCCGGCACCATGACGATGCCCTTCTCTATCGCGTCCGCCGGGCTTTTCAGCGCCAGCACCTTACCATCCAGCAGCACCTCACCCGCACTCGTCGGGTCGGCACCGGAAATCGCCCGCACCAGCTCGGTGCGTCCCGCGCCGATAAGACCGGCGATACCAAGGATTTCGCCGGCGCGAACGCCGAAGCTGATGTCGCGGAAGGCATTGGTCGCGCCGGTCAGCCCCTTGACCTCCAGCACCACCTTGTCCTGCGGTTCCGGCAACGCCGGGAACAGTCGCTCCAGCGAGCGGCCGACCATGCTTTCGACGATGGTACGCACCGGCGTCGCGCTATCGGCAAATTCATGCACCCGCTCACCATCGCGCAACACCACGATGCGGTCGGTGATCTGTTTGATCTCTTCCATGCGGTGAGAAATATAGATGATGCCGACGCCCTCGGCGCGCAGCTTGCGCACCTGCTCGAACAGCGCCTGCGTTTCCGCACCGCCAAGTGCCGCCGTCGGCTCATCGAGGATCAGAAGTTTCGCATCCAGCGCCAGCGCCTTGGCGATTTCGATCAGCTGCTGGTTGGCGGTCGAAAGGCCGGCCACCTTGCGGGTGGCGGGAATGTGGAGATTGAGGCGCGCCAGCTGCTGCTGGGCTCTGCGCACCATCTCGGCGCGGTCGATAACGCCGTTCTTCATCAGCCAGCGGCCGAGGAAGACATTTTCAGCGATAGAAAGCTCCGGCAGAAGCTTCAGCTCCTGGTGGATGAGCACGATGCCCTTGTCGATCGCCTCGCGTGGCGATGCAGGTGCGTAAGGCTGCCCAAGCCATGTCATCTTGCCCTCGGACGGCTCACGCGAACCGGCGATGATGCCTGACAGCGTGGACTTGCCCGCGCCGTTTTCACCCAGCAACGCCACCACTTCGCCCGGATAGACATCGAGATCGACGGCTTTCAGAACCTCAAGCGGACCATAACGTTTGCTGATGCCACGGAGCGAAAGAACCGGCTCGCGCATGACGGGACCTCCCAGGACACATAAGCAGCGGAAATGCCCAAGCCTTGCGTCCGAAATAACCTAAAGACAAACCAGTGAATGCCCCGCGCATCCCATGGGTCGCGCGGGGCAGCAGGATCAGGGATGATTGGCGATGAAGCCTTCGACATTTTCCTTTGTCGTCAGCGTCGCATCGGAGAGCTGCACGGCCGGAACCTTCTCACCGCCGACGATCTTGACGGCCATTTCGACAGCCATGCGGCCCATCTTCTGGGTCTGCTGCGTCGCGGTCACGTCGAACACGCCGTTCTTCAGCGCCTCAAGGGCTGCCGTATCACCATCAAAGCCGCCAACGACGATCTTCTGCGAAGGGTTGGCGACCTTGATTGCCTGGGCCGCGCCGAGCGCCAGACCGTCGGCCTGTGCAAAGACGATGGAAACATCCGGATTGGCCTGCAGCATGTTCTGCATGATCTGGAAGCCTTCATCCTGGCTCCACATGTTGGACCACTGTTCGGCGACGATCTTCACGCCGGAATTGGCGTTTACCGATTCCATGCAGCCCTTGGTGCGGTCCACTTCCGGTGTCGTGCCCTTCTGGCCATGGATGATGACCATCTTGCCCGAACCACCGGCCTGCTTGATGATGTAATCGCAAACCGCCTTGGCGGAGGCGACGGAATCGGTGGCAAGGAAGGTATCGCCCGGCGCGCCATCGGCATTGCGGTCGATGTTGATGACGGGAACGCCGGCGGCCTTGGCAAGCTTTACCGGAACGGTCGCAGCGGCGGCACCGGCCGGAATATAGATCAGCGCATCGATGTTCTGGGTCAGCAGATCCTGGATCTGGTTCACCTGCGTCGGGCCATCGCCCTTGGCGTCAACGGTGACGACGGCAATGCCCCGCGTCTTGGCTTCGGCTTCAACGGCCTGCTTGATCTGGTTGAAGAAGTTCGCCTGCAGATTGGCGACGGCAAGGCCAATCTTCTTGACTTCGGCGGCATTGGCCTGGCCAAGCGACATGGCGAGAAGGGCGGCGGATGTCAGCAGAATGCGTGAAAATTTCATGATTATTCCTCCATTTGTTGATTGTTGACCTTCGGGCAGATCAAACCTCCTCCCCTCCGGCCGTTTTTCACGCCTCCCATGCCGGGAGGGTCGTTTATTGCGCGGACGGCTCTTCGCCATCCGCAGGCAAATTCAGCTTCTGCGGCGACGCAAGGTTTCAGCACCCACGGCCAGCACGATGACCACACCGATGATGACCTGCTGCAAAAAGGGAGAAACGTTGAGCAGATTGAGGCCATTGCGCAGCACGCCGATGATCAGCACGCCGATGAGGGTGCCGCCAATGCCGCCCGCACCGCCCGAAAGCGAGGTTCCGCCGATGACGACCGCCGCAATCGTATCCAGCTCGTAACCGAAGCCGCTGGAGGGCTGCACCGAGTCGAGACGTGCTGCAAGAACGATGCCGGCCAGACCGGCCAGAACCGCACAGGCGACATAAACGCAGATCGTCACCAGCGGCACGTTAATGCCGGCAAGACGCGCCACTTCCGGGTTGCCGCCAACGGCATAGACCGTGCGGCCTTCGGAGCGGAAACGCAGGAAAATCCAGGTAACAAGCACCACGACCAGCATCAGCAGCACGGTTGCGGTCAACACGCCGAAATGGCGCTCAATCGCCAGCATCATGAACCAGTCAGGAAAACCGACGATCTGCTGTCCATCGGTAATCATATTGGCGAGACCGCGCGCCACCGACATCATCGCCAGCGTGGCAATGAAAGCAGGCACCCGGAAGGCCGTCACCAGAATACCGACCACGAGGCCGCAGGCGGCAGAGGCGACAAGCGCCAGCACGATGGCCATGCCCATCGGCATGCCCGCGACATTGGCCGTCCAGCCCATGATCATCATCGACAGCGCCAGCACCGAGCCGACTGACAAATCGATGCCGCCAAGCAGGATCACGAAGGTCATGCCGACGGCCATGATGCCGAGCACGGTGATCTGGTCGAGAATGTTGAGCCCGTTTCGGAGCGACAGGAAGTTCTCGCTGGCGAAAGTCAAAAAGACACACAGCAGCAGCAGGCCCAAAAGCGGTCCGGTCGCACCACTCAGCCAGGCAAGCGGGCTCCTGGTGTGCGTGACCCCCTCATTGCGTTCAAGCGCGGACATGGCTCCTCCCGATGACTGTCTTGCATTTTTTAAACCGATTAGAATAATTATTCATCATCGGCGAAACATGCATAAGCCAGTTGAGAGAAGCTTGTCAATAGGGCTTTGACGGCAATGCCGATGCCGCCTGACGATAAACAATCCGCAATTCCATCTTGACAGAAACGCCATCTCTGCAATTATATAAATAGATGCATAAATATTCACACGCATGTTTTGAAGAGGATTCCATGCAGTCCCAGGAGCTAGAGCGCATTGCGCGCCAGATTCGCCTTCGCGACGTACAGGCTGTTTTTGAAGCGGGTGCGGGCCATGTCGGCGGCGAAATGTCGGCTATCGACATCATGACGGCCCTTTATTTCCGCGTCCTGCGCATCTGGCCGGATGATCCGAAGAACCCTGCCCGCGACCGCTTCGTGCTTTCCAAGGGCCATACGGCCTGCGCGCTGTATGTGACGCTGGCCAAGCGCGGTTTCATCCCGGAAGAGGAAATCTCGACCTTCCTGCAGCCGAATTCGCGCCTCAACGGCCATCCGAACTGTAACAAGGTGCCGGGTGTGGAAACCAATACCGGCCCGCTCGGCCACGGTCTGCCGGTTGCCGTCGGCATGGCCAAGGCGGCCAAGCTTTCCGGTGCGGACTACCACACCTATGTCATGACCGGCGACGGCGAGATGCAGGAAGGCTCCAACTGGGAAGCCATCATGTCCGCCGCGCAATTCGGCCTCAACAATCTGACGCTGATCGTCGATCACAACCGCTTCCAGCAGGGTGCGGCGCTTTCGGAAACCAATGATGTCGCGCCGCTTCGCCCGAAGCTCGAGGCTTTCGGCTGGGAAGTCAGCGAAATCAACGGCAACGCCATGGCGGAAGTCGTGCCGGCGCTGGAGCATCGCGGCAACCGCCCGCATTGCATCGTCGCCCACACCAACAAGGGTCACGGCATTTCCTTCATGCAGGACCGCGTTGACTGGCACCATAAGGTTCCGAGTAGGGAACAATATGAAATCGCCGTCAAAGAACTTTCGGAGACATTGTAATGAACGCGCCCGTAACCGCCGCCAAGCTGTATGACTGCCGCGACGCCTTCGCCGAAACGCTGGAAGCGCTGGCCGCCGGCAATGACAGGGTCGTCGCCGTCTGCAACGATTCGGTCGGCTCCTCGAAGCTCGGCGGCTTCAAGTCGAAATTCCCCGAGCGCCTCGTCAATGTCGGCATTGCCGAGCAGAATATGGTCGGCGTCGGCGCCGGTCTCGCCAATGGCGGCCAATTACCCTTCGTCTGCGGCGCATCCTGCTTCCTCACCGGCCGCGCGCTGGAACAGATCAAGGCTGACCTTGCTTATTCCAACGCCAATGTGAAGCTGATCGGCATCTCCTCGGGCATGGCCTATGGCGAACTCGGCCCGACGCATCATTCCATCGAAGATTTCGCCTGGACCCGCGTTCTGCCGAACCTGCCGGTCATCGCGCCCTGCGACCGCATCGAAACGGCCGCTGCCGTCAAATGGGCGGCGGACTATGCCGGCCCCTGCTTCCTGCGGCTGTCACGCGTCGGCGTGCCGGATCTTCTGCCGGAAGGCCATGTCTTCGAACTCGGCCGCGCCAACCTGCTGCGCGAAGGTTCCGACCTGACTTTGATCGCCAATGGCACGCTGACCCACCGCATCGTCAAGGCTGCCGAAATTCTGGCCAGCCGTGGCGTCAAGGCGCGTGTGCTGAACATGGCGACCGTACGCCCCATCGATGAGGCGGCGATCGTCGCCGCAGCGAAGGAAACCGGCGCGATCCTGACGACTGAAGAACATTCGATCTTCGGCGGCCTTGGTTCGGCCATTGCCGAAGTCGTGGTTGAGCAGGCCCCCGTACCGATGAAACGTCTCGGCGTTCCCGGTGTCTTTGCCCACACCGGTTCGGCCGAATGGCTGCTGGATGAATTCGGCATGGCTCCGGCCGCCATTGCGGATGCGGCCGAAGCGCTGATCAAGAGAAAATAAGGTCTCCTCCCAGAGTCGTCGCGTGTCTTCGGATGCGCGGCGACACCCTTTCTGCAATATCGTCGTTTAATCGCCGCAAGGCGGAAACGAAAAACTGCCGACGAAAGACCCACGTAATGCGCGCCATTCTGTCCATCGATCAGGGCACCACCAATTCCAAGGCCATACTCGTCTCGGAAAGCGGAGAGTTGCTGGCGCGCGGCTCATCTCCCGTCGGCATCGCCTATCCGCAGCCCGGTTGGGTGGAACAGGATCCGAACCGCATCTGGGCCTCGGTCCGTGAAGCAATCTCCTCCTGCCTCGCTGCCGCCCCCTCTGCGATCGATGTCGCGGCCATCGCCATTTCCAACCAGCGCGAATCCGTCACCATATGGGATGGCGAGACCGGCGAGCCGCTCGGCCCGGTGCTCAGCTGGCAGTGCCGAAGAACGGCGCAAGACTGTGCTGAGTTGATCGAGAAAGGCCATTCCGAGCGCGTCATGGCGCTGACCGGCCTGCCGATCGACCCCATGTTTCCCGGCGCAAAAATGCGCTGGCTGCTGGAGCGTGCCCCGAAGGGCCGCAGGCTCCGTGTCGGCACCATCGATAGCTGGCTCATCCATTGCTTCACGGGCGGTAAAGCCCATGCCTGCGACGCCTCCAACGCCGCCCGCAGCCAGGTGCTCGATCTCAACCGGCAGGTCTGGAGCGAGGAGCTTTGCGAGCTCTTCGGCATCGATATCAACACCCTGCCCGATCTGCGCGACAGCAGCGGCGATTTCGGCACCACATCGGGCGTTCCCGGTATCAAGGACGGCACACCGATCCTCGCCGCCATCGGCGACAGCCACGCAGCCCTCTTCGGTCACGGCGCCTTCAACCCCGGCGATGGCAAGGTCACTTTCGGTACCGGCTCATCTGTGATGACCACCCTTCCGCATTTCATCGCGCCAGAACGCGGCATCACCACCACCGTTGCATGGCGGCTCGGCGGCAAACCAACCTTTGCCTTTGAAGGCAATATTCTCGTTTCGGCAGCCTCCCTGCCCTGGATGACGGAGATTCTCGGCCTGCCGGATGTCGCCGCGCTGGTGGAACTCGCCGCCACTGCCGAGCCAAACGGTCCCGGTTTCGTGCCGGCCTTCGTTGGCCTCGGTGCGCCCTATTGGGATACCAATGCGCGCGCCCTGTTCTCCCAGATCAATTTCAGCACCACGCGTGCCCAGATGGCCCGCGCCGTCACTGACTCGATTGCCTTTCAGGTCCATGACGTCTTCGCCGCCATGCGCGCGCAGTCGCCTTCGGGCTTTGGACGGCTGTTCGTGGATGGCGGGCCGAGCCAGAACCATTTCCTGATGCAATGCGTTGCCGACATGCTGCAACACCCCGTCATCCAGCGTGACGCGCCGGAAGCCTCGGCACTGGGTGCCGCCTATCTCGCCGGCCTCGCCCTCGGTGTCTGGAGCGATCTCGATGCCATCGCGGCGTTGAACAGCAACGGCAACACCATCGCGCCGTCCGCCAGCGAAAACAGCCAGCGGCTCAGCGTCTGGCGCGATGCGATTGCCCGCTCGACCTTGCCTGTAACCTCGGGTAATGGTGAATAAAAATTCACCCTGGAGGGCTTATGGGCAGGCTAAACGAACTTCGAATGATATCCCGCGTGGCGCAGATGTATTTCAGCGAGCACAAAAGGCAGGCGGAAATTGCGCAGCATCTCAACCTGTCGCAGGCCACCGTCTCGCGCATGTTGAAGCGTGCCGAGGCCGAAGGCATCGTCCGCACCAGCATCATTCCACCGCCCGGTACCTATAGCGATCTGGAAGCGCAGCTGCGCGAACGTTTCGACCTGCCGGAAGCCATCGTTGTCGATTGCAGCGAGGATCGCGACGGCGCGATCATGGCCCGCATCGGCGAGGCAGCGGCGCATTTCCTCGAGGTGACGCTGTCGCAGAACGAGATCATCGGTGTTTCCAGCTGGAGCCAGACGATCTTCAAGATGGTGGAAAACATCCACCCGCTTAAAGGTGCCAAGGCGCGTTATATCGTCCAGACACTGGGCGGCATGGGCGATCCTTCCGTGCAGACGCATGCGACCCAGATCACCACCCGGCTGGCGCGGCTGACGGAGGCCGAACCGAAACTGCTGCCGGTGCCGGGCGTCGCCACCTCGCGCGAAGCCAAGCTCTTGATGCTCGCCGATCCCTTCGTGCGCGAAACCATCGATCTCTTCGGGTCGATCACGCTCGCCATCGTCGGCGTCGGCGCGGTCGAACCATCGGAGCTTCTCGCCCGTTCCGGCAACATTTTTTCCGCCAAGGAACTGGCCGATCTCGCCCAGGCGGGTGCGGTGGGCGACATCTCGCTGCGCTTCTTCGACAGGCAAGGCAAGCCGGTGAAGACGCCGCTCGACGACCGGGTCATCGGCCTGCCGCTGGAAAACCTCTCCAATGTTGACCGCGTCATTGCACTCGCAGGCGGCTCGAAAAAGACCGAGGCGATTGCCGGCGCACTCAGAACCGGTGTGATCGACGTGCTCGTCACCGATAAATTCACCGCCGAACGACTGGTCGGCAAGGAAACATAGCCAAAATCCCATAAGGAGGAGACATGAGGCGCTTTGAAGGTCAATCCGTATTCGTGACCGGAGGCAATAAGGGCATCGGATACGGCATCGCCCGCCGTTTTGCCGAGGAAGGCGCGAAAGTCGCCATCGCCTCTGTCGACAGGGACACCCATGACGCCGCCAGAAAACTGGCGGACGAAACTGGCGCGGTCACCCATGGCGTCATCCTTGATGTGCGCGACGCGGCAGCCGTGCGCGACGCCTATGGTGCCGCCGAAGAAGCGATCGGCCCGCTGTCCATCTCCGTCCAGAACGCCGGCGTCATCACCATTTCCAAGATCGAGGAACTGACGCAGGAACAGTGGGATTTCAATCTCGACGTCAACACCAAGGGCGCGTTCCTCTGCTGCCAGGAGGCGATCCGCCGCTTCCGCGAAAGCGGCACCAAAGGCCGCCTCGTCAACACCGCTTCCGGCCAGGCGCGTCAGGGCTTCATCTACACCCCGCATTACGCCGCCTCGAAATTCGGCGTTATCGGCCTGACCCAAAGCCTTGCCAAGGAACTGGCGCCTGAGGGCATCACCGTCAACGCCATTTGCCCGGGCATCATCCATACCGAAATGTGGGACTATAACGACCGCGTCTGGGGCCAGATGCTGGGCGATTACAAGCCGGGCGAACTAATGGCCGAATGGGTACGCAACATCCCCATGCGCCGCGCTGGAACGCCCGCGGAAGTGGCCGCACTGGTGGCGTTTCTGGCCTCCGAGGATGCGGCATACATCACCGGCCAGACGATCAATGTCGACGGTGGGTTGATCATGTCTTGAGGGCTCGCGACCTCTCTGCTCCCGTCATCCTCGGGCTTGACCCGAGGATCCATCCCCACGCAACCATGGATCCTCGGGTCAAGCCCGAGGATGACGGCACTGTAGAGAAGTCTTCAGTGACAGGCAGTAATCCGCAATGTCAGTTACGCAGCCGATACCCCGTCTTGAACATCCAGGCGACAACGCCAAGGCAGAGCCCCAGGAACAACGTGATCATCGCAAGGCTGATGACGGGATTGACGTCGGCGATCTCGTAAAAGCTCCAGCGGAAACCGCTGATGAGATAAAGCACCGGATTGAAGTGGCTCACCGTCTGCCAGAAGGGCGGCAGCATGTCGATGGAATAGAAGCTGCCACCGAGGAAGGTCAATGGCGGCACCACCAGCATGGGAATGAGGTTCAGCTGCTCGAAATTCGTCGCCCAGATGCCGATGATGAAACCGAACAGGCTGAAACTGACAGCCGTCAGCACAAAGAACAGCACCATCATGAACGGGTGGGCAATGTGGATATCCACGAAGAACGTGGCCGTGATCAGAATGATCGTGCCGATCATCAGCCCCTTGGTCGCCGCCGCCCCGACATAACCGGCGACGATTTCCGTCATCGAGACGGGCGCGGACAATATTTCATAGACCGTGCCGGTGAATTTCGGGAAATAGATGCCGAAGGAGCCGTTGCTGATACATTGGGTCAGAAGCGTCAGCATGATCAGGCCGGGCGTTATGAAAGCGCCATAGGAAACGCCGCCAACTTCCTGAATCCGCGAGCCGATCGCGGTTCCAAACACGATGAAATAGAGCGAGGTGGAAATGACCGGAGACACCACGCTCTGCAACAGGGTGCGCCGCGTGCGCGCCATTTCGAAAAGATAGATGGCCTTGATGGCTTCGAAATTCATTTCTGGTCTCCCACCAGCGAAACGAAAATATCCTCCAGCGAACTCTGTCGCGTGGAAATATCCTTGAAGTGGATGTTGGCGGCGGAAAGGGCACCCAGAAGATCGGCCATGCGCCCCTGCTCGCCATTATCCTCTATTTCATAGGTGATGGTGCAGCGATCGTCTGAAAGCGTAAGCCCGAAGGGCGCAAGGCTTTCCGGCAACTGCTCCACCGGCTGCGCGAGTTCAAGGAAAAGCTGCTTGCGGCCGAGTTTCTTCATCAGCGCCGTTTTTTCCTCGACCAGCAGCAACTCGCCGCCATTGATGACGCCCACGCGGTCGGCGATCTCTTCCGCCTCTTCGATGTAGTGCGTCGTGAGGATGATGGTGACGCCCTTGGCGCGCAGCTCGGAGACGACATTCCACATGTCACGGCGCAGGGTCACATCCACACCGGCGGTCGGCTCGTCGAGGAACAGCACTTTTGGCTCATGCGCCAGCGCCTTGGCAATCAGCACACGCCGTTTCATGCCGCCGGAAAGCTCCCGCAGCATGTTGTCCTTCTTGCTCCACAGCGACAGGGATTTGAGGATGCGCTCGATCAGTTCCGGGTTCTTCTTCTGCCCGTGCAGGCCGCGCGAAAAGCTGACGGTGTTCCACACCGTCTCGAACTGGTCGGTCGTCAGCTCCTGCGGCACGAGACCGATCAGGGCGCGGGTCTGGCGAAAATCCTTCACCACATCATGCCCGCCGACAAAAACGGAACCTTCACCCGGATTGACGAGACCACAAACGATGGAGATCAACGTCGTCTTGCCGGCACCGTTCGGACCCAGAAGAGCGAGGATTTCTCCCTCTCTGATATCAAGGCTAACGCCTTTGAGCGCCTGAAAGCCATTTGCGTAGGATTTGGTCAGATTCCGTATCGAAACAATGGCATTCATCGCGAATCTTTCGAAAAACCGAGTAAGATGCACGCCATATAGGCCGTAGAATGCGCAAATGCCAGCCCGGAGGCCTGAACACTGCGTTCGGCAATCGAGGAAAATCAGCCGTAAACGCTGTAGAAAAACTGCGCCGCGACGAAGACCAGAAACACCCCGAAGGCCCGCTCCAGCTGCTTTTTGCTGAGCGCATGCGCCAGCCGCGCGCCATAGGGCGCGACCACGAGCGTAATGGGGATCAAGAGCGCCACGGCGATCCAGTTGATGAAGCCGGTTGAAAATGGCGGCAGGCCCGCATCACCCCAGCCGGCCCAGATGTAACCCAGCAGCCCCGGCAGCGAAATCAGCACACCGACGCCGGAGGACGTGGCAACCGCCTGATGGATGGTGCGCCCGTAAAGCGTCATGAAAGTATTGTTCATCACCCCGCCGCCCACGCCCATCAGGCCGGAGAGAAGGCCGATGCCGGTGCCCACCAGAAACCGGACCGGGCTTTGCGGCAGATCGGAACCGAGATGCCAGCTCGCCCGGTTGAAGACCATCCGGAAGGCGAGCGCCAGCGCGATGAAGGCGAAGATCAGCCGCAGCGCAACACTGGAGGCATGGGCGGCCACGACGGATGCGAGGATGGTGCCAAGCGGCACGGCGACGATCCAGCCCTTCAGCAGATCAATATCGACTGCGCCCTTCTGGCGATGGGTCAGAAACGAGCGGATGGAGGTCGGCACGATGATGGCAAGCGAGGTGCCGAGTGAAAGATGCATGCGCACTGCCTCAGGCACATCCAGAAGCCCGAAGACATGGTAGAAAACCGGCACCAGAACCGCGCCGCCGCCAATGCCGAACAGCCCTGCGAGAAGGCCGGCGATGACGCCGGCCGCCGCAAGCGCCGCAGCGAAGACCATTACCTCTGAAACAGGCGGCATGAAGGTGGCTCCCGGCGACCGTTGTCACAAACATGTGACCCTCATAGCGTATCAGAGACGGGCGGCAAGCCATGTTGGCCGCAGGTCAGTACGGCGCGATGTCTTTTGCCGCATATCCGCGCCGGATGGACCACTTCTTGGGACCATGTCCCATTGCATGCCCTTGCAAAGACGCCGATATCCCCCCGATAAGGCAGTCTTCTTCACCGGCCTTCGGGCCGGTCTTTTTTTGTGCATGTGACAGGGACATATGTGTTGGGAGATGGATGCCAACGCCCGCCCTCCGTCATTGCGGCTCATCCTCGGACTTCGGGGACGGGAATGAGGGTCCATTGAGGTCGAGGGTACGTGGGGCTTACCCCCCTCTGCCCTGCCGGGCATCTCCCCCTCAAGGGGGGAGATCGATCTGTGGCAAGGTCTCGCTCATCTCGAAGCTTAAGAATGAAGTGGAGGTAGCGCCTCCTGCCGATCTCCCCCCTTGAGGGGGAGATGCCCGGCAGGGCAGAGGGGGGTAAACCACACCCACCCTCGACCAGTTGCCAATGGACAACCTCCTGAAAGCTCACACCTGAAGCATCGGAACGAAAACTGCATTGCGGTTTTCGGAAAACCCGATGCTCAAACAAAAACTGAGAGCGGCGGGACCGATTTCGATTTATCTCTCGCCGCTCTAATCGCAATGCCTGTAACCCGACTTGCGGGTGCGCAGGTCGAAGTGAAAATGGTTCCAGTGGTTGGGATCGCTGCCCGGCCCGAGAACGGTCGAGAAATATTTGCAGCTGTCGGACCTCACCGCCTTCAGCAGCGCCTTTTCGCGGAAGGCGAAGAAGTTCTTGCTGCGGACGTCGATTTCCTTGCCGTTCTTGAGCGTGATGGTGCCGATATCGATGGCGTTGCCGCGCGCGTGTTCCGACCACGGGTTGCTGGAGCGCGAATTCATCTTGCGGCAGGAATAACCGCCCATCGGCGTGATACGGCCGACGCCCGAGAGATAACGGAAGCGCGAGGATGGCACGAGTTCGAACTTCACCCATTTGGCGAAGGCAAGCGTGACCTGGCAATTGAGCTTCACCGCCGGGCGGATGGCGACGCCGCTGGCAAGTCCGCTGAGTTCGATCGGATAATCGATGCCGCAGGTCGGACCATCGGCGATACGCGCAACATCGCGGAAAGCGACGCCAAGACGACGCAGCTCGGAGCGACAGGCAACTTCAGAGGAAGGCATGACGCCGGGCGGCATGCTTGACCGGTTGCTTTGCCCGCCGCGCGCCATCGGATCATTTGGCATCAACATGGCAACCTCCTCCACCGGCTGGCGGCGGGAAGATGAGCCAACGGGTGGCGGCGGTATCAACCGTGATTGACCGGCGCTCTGCTGCCGGCGAGGAGAAGAAACGGCCATCGGATTGTCGGTGCCGATACCATCCACCACCGGCTGCTCCGAAACACCTTCGGCAATGTCGGCATCCTGCTCTTCCGCGAGTCCACGAACCGGTTCCACACCCAGCATGGAATCCATGTTCACCCCACCCTCACCTTCAGCAATCTGGCTGCCGGCCATCGGTTGCGGGGACATGGTCTGACCTTGCGTCGCCTGGTTTGGCATCACCTGATTTGGCATCGTCTGCGTCGGGGTGCTGTGGCCGCTCGCGGCCATGCGCGCCTGATGCTGGGTGTCGAGTGTGGAATAGCCCTGTCCGCCCTGTGGCGATTGCAGCAGGGGGTCCTGCGAAGCGTAAGGCTCCGGCATCGGCTGCGACACGGCTGCGGGATAATCGGAGGCCTGCCCGGCCCGCTCGGCCTGATAGACCGCGCCTGACGGTGCGCTGTAGCCCTGCTGCCGCGACGACCTTATGGCGCTGACACGCGTGGTGCCATCCACCTCCGCCGGTGGCACGAGGCCTTCCGCCGAACACGACACCATGACCGTGGAAATCATCAGCAACGTCACAAGACGACGCGGAAGGGAAACATACGCCATACGAGAACCTGTACCTTCAGCGGCCGCAAACGCGGCAATACAGGTCAAATTTTAAAGAAATGAGGTAAACGAAACCTTATTGGTTGCAGGAAATAACGAATGCTGTGTTTCGCGGCACGGGGAATGGTGAAGGGCCGTCGGAAATTGCATCGAAGGCGATGACGAAAACGCTGAAACCTCTCCTCACCAAACGACGCTTAAATCTTCCAGCGTCATCCTCGGGCTTGCCCCGAGGATCTACAGCCGCACGAGGGATGGATCCTCGGGTCAAGCCCGAGGATGACGTCGAGTGTGGATGAAGGTCCGTCAACAAGCTAAGGGCGCAGCCAAAGCCGCGCCCTCCAATTACCCCAAGCGGATCAACTCACGCGGCCCGAGAAACCTCGCGCCCTGCCCCGTGTCCGAGTTCGAAACGGGAAAGCAGCGAGCGCAGCTGCTGGCTTTCCTCGGCAAGCGTCTGGCTGGCCGCCGTTGTCTCTTCCACCATGGCGGCATTCTGCTGCGTCATCTGATCCATATGGTTGACGGAGGTATTGATCTCCTGCAGGCCGGTCGCCTGTTCCCGCGCCGCCGTGGCGATGGAATTCACATGACCTTCGACGCGGTTGACCAGCGCCACGATCTCTTCCAGCGCATCGCCCGTGGAACGCACGAGCGCGACACCGCCGCCGACCTCTTCCGCCGAACGGTTGATGAGGGTCTTGATCTCCTTGGCCGCATTGGCGGAGCGTTGTGCCAGTTCGCGAACCTCCTGCGCCACCACGGCAAAACCACGTCCCGCTTCGCCCGCCCGTGCGGCCTCAACCCCGGCATTCAGCGCCAGCAGATTGGTCTGGAAAGCGATCTCGTCGATGACGGAGATGATCTGACCGATGCGTTTGGAGGAATCCTCGATACGGCCCATGGCATCGACGGCGTTTCGAACGATCTCGCCCGAGCGACCGGCGCTGGTTTTTGTGTCCTGCACCATCTGCCGCGCCTCATTGGCCCGTTCAGAAGCGGTGCGCACGGTGGCGGTAATCTCGTCAAGGGCCGCTGCCGTTTCCTCCAGCGCCGCCGCCTGCTGTTCGGTCCGGCGTGAAAGATTACCCGTCGCGCCGCTGATATCGGAGGCGCTGTCATTAACGACATCGCCGGTTCGGGCAATCGCCTCGATGGCGCCGTGCAATGCGCCAACCGCACGATTGAAATCCATGCGCAGTTTTTCATAATCCGCGCCAATATCGGCAAGCTCGACGGTCAGATCGCCATTGGCAAGCGCCTCCAGCGAATTGCCGAGCTGGGTCATGGCATGGGCCTGACGTTCAGACGCGGAGCGCAGAACCGTTTCATTGCCCCGCCGCGCCTCTTCCAGTGCCCGCTGCTGGTCAGCCTCACGGGCCTGCAGGGCGCTGCGCTCATTGACGCTGTCACGCAAGACCAGAAGCGTCTTGGCAATCGCGCCGATTTCGTTGCGGCGGTCAGCGAACTGGATTTCGGCCGCGCCGTCACCATCGGCGATCCGCTTCATGCTCTGGCGAATAAGATCGATCGGTCGCGTCACGCTGCGCACGACGGCAGCTGCCACGCCGATGACCAGAAGGGCAGACAGAACGCACAGACCGATGTTGAAATAGGCATCGCTCCAGAACACCGCCTCAAGATCGTCCACATAAACACCGGTACCGACAATCCATCCCCAGGGGGCGAAACCGGCGACATGGGAAAACTTCTCCACCGGGTCCGGCGCGCCGGGTTTCGGCCAATAATAATCGACAAAACCCTGACCACCCGCCTTCACCGTGTTCACGAATTCGACGAACAGCGCCTTACCGTTCGGATCCTTGTTGGCGGTAAGGTCGGTGCCGTTCATTTCAGGCTTGATCGGATGCATCACCATATTGGGATGCATGTCGTTGATCCAGAAATAACCGCTGCCATTGCCATAACGCATCGCCGCGATTGTCGTTTTGGCCTGCTGCTGCGCGGCTTCCCGTGTCAGGCTGCCACTCTGCTCCAGACGATAATATTGCTCGAGAATGGCAACGGCGGTTTCGTTCATCGCCGCAAGCCCGGCTTTGCGCTCGCGCTCCATCTCGTGGAAGGTTTCAAAAAGGCTGAATGTCAGCGCCGCGGTCAATATTGTCAGAAACAATGCGACAAGCGCATAAAGACGCATAGATATCGTAACGTTTTTCATATTCCCCCCAACGCCGACGATGGCATTCCCATCAGCCGATGTTAAAGTTGAAAAATTTATTATCATTAAATACGCATCTTATACGTTAGTATTATTCCCGGCCGTCTCCGTGAAACCCGTCGATACTCTCCACAGTCACTCAAAAGCGGCATGGCTGTCCGAAATTCGACAGGCGCACCCATGGCTTTAAAGGGCTCGTTAACTCTGGCGTCCTATCCTCCTTTGCCAAATATACGGTATGGGAAGCACGCGATGGCACGGCCGAATTTCCGCTTTACGCATTACGACCTGAAGGAATTGCGGGCTGGGACGACCATTGAAATATCGCTGTCGGCCGTCAACAATGTGCGGCTGATGACAGGCGCGAATTTCCAGCGCTTCACCGAACTGCTCGACTTCAAATATCTCGGCGGCGTCGCGAAAAAATCACCGATCCGCATCGCCATTCCGGAAACGATGCACTGGCACCTGGTGATCGACGCCGAGGGGCATAGTGGCCTGGCGGAGTCCTCGGTAAAGATGCTGCCGGCACAGCCGCAGGTCGCGCCGCAGCGCAAAGCGTCCTGATTTCTTCAAAGCATTTCGGCTTTTCTCGCAAACGCCACACGCTCTCGTATCTTTACGCATTTTCCGAGCGTAAAAGCGCCACGCATTTTGACGGAAATTCACTAATAAACAAAGAGATAGCGCGGCTTTGCGACTCTTTTTGCCAAGCACATGATTCTGTTTGTGAAGAACGCCGCCTAACGCCCCCCACGCTCACGGCGCAGCTTCGCCCACCAGTCGAGACGTTTGCGGATTTCCCGCTCGAAACCCCTGTCGGGCGGATCGTAAAAGGTCGTGCGGCCCATTTTTTCCGGGAAATAATCCTGCCCCGAAAAGGCGTCTGGCTCGTCATGGTCATAACGGTAGCCGTCGCCGTACCCCTCACCCTTCATCAGCTTGGTCGGGGCATTGAGAATGTGTTTCGGCGGCACCAGCGAGCCGTTCTCCTTGGCCGCCCGCATTGCCGATTTGAAGGCCGTGTAAACGGCGTTGGATTTCGGTGCGGTGGCGAGATAAACGCAGGCCTGCGCCAGCGCCAGCTCGCCCTCGGGTGAACCGAGATAATCATAGGCATCCTTGGCGGCATTGCAGACCGCCAGCGCCTGCGGATCGGCAAGGCCGATATCTTCCACCGCCATGCGCACCAGCCGCCGCCCCAGATAAAGCGGATCTTCGCCGGCATCAAACATGCGGGCCAGATAATAAAGCGCCGCATCCGGATCCGAGCCGCGAACCGACTTATGCAGCGCCGAAATGAGATTGTAGTGACCGTCCTGGCTCTTGTCGTAAACCGGGGCGCGCCGCTGCACGATGCGTGTCAGCCCTTCGGTATCGAAGGTCTCATCCTTGCGCGCCGCCCGCCAGACCTCCTCGGCGAGCGTCAGCACGGCACGGCCATCGCCATCCGCCATGCGGATGAGGCTCGCTCGCGCGTCTTCCGTCAGTGGCAGAGGTTTGCCCTCCGCTTCCTCGGCGCGTTTCAGAAGTTCACTGAGACTATCCTCATCATGCGAACCAAATGTCAGCACCCGCGCCCGCGACAAAAGAGCGGCGTTGAGTTCGAAGGACGGGTTTTCGGTGGTGGCGCCCACCAGAATGATGGTGCCATCCTCCATCACCGGCAGGAAGCTATCCTGCTGGGCGCGGTTGAAACGGTGTATCTCGTCAACGAACAGCAGTGTCTGCCGGCCATTCATCCGGCGGGTGCGCGCGGCCTCGAATACTTTCTTGAGGTCAGCGACCCCGGAAAAGATCGCCGAGATTTGCTCGAAAGCCAGTCCCGCTTCACCCGAAAGCAGACGGGCAACCGTCGTCTTGCCGGTTCCGGGCGGCCCCCAGAAGATCATCGATCCCAGTGAGCCGCTGTCGATCATGCGGCGCAGCACGCCCTCCTCGCCCGTCAGATGCGCCTGCCCGCTTACCTCGGCCAGTGTCTTTGGACGCAGGCGATCGGCAAGAGGCCGCCGATTGGCGACCTCGACAGGCACTTGCGGGGCGAAGAGGTCATCACTCATCGCAGGAACTGCCGGATGCGCTGGCCGTCGCGCAGGATTTCGACCCGCCAGAAACCGGGATTGTCATCCAGCGCCTTCTCGACCGCAGCCGTGGAGCCGATATCCGCGCCATTCAGCGACAGGATCACGTCCTTCGGCTGGAAACCGACGCGATAGGCTGGCGAACCACGCTTCACATCGGTGATGACCACGCCCGTCACCTGCGACGGCATGCGCAGCTCATCGGCAAGCTTCGGCGAAAGATTGGCGACGGTGGCGCCAGCGAAGGGATTGCGGCCTTCGACCAGGCGCTCATCCCGCGGCGCGGTTTCCGGCGCCGTGTCGAGTGCGATGGTCAGCTTCTTTTCCTTGCCCTTGTCCATCACGGTAAGCTCGGCGGATTTGCCGATGCCCGCCGTCGTCAGGCGATAACCCAGCGCATCGGGATGCTCGACCTCGAAACCGTTGACTGCGGTAACAACCTGTCCCGGCTCGATGCCCGCCTTCTCCGCCGGGCCATCCTTGACGACACTGACGACCAGCGCACCACGGGCGCGATGCAGACCAAGCGCCTCGGCGACATCAGAGGTTACGGGATCGAAAGTCGCGCCAATATAGGGCCGCTGAAAGTTTGCATCGCCGCGTTCGGCCGCAGCGACGAACACGCGGACGAGGTTGGCAGGAATGGCAAAGCCGATGCCGTTAGACCCGCCTCCCTTGGAGAAGATCGCGGTATTGATGCCGATCAGCTCACCGGCCATGTTCATCAGCGCACCACCGGAATTGCCGGGGTTGATGGAAGCATCGGTCTGGATGAAGAAGCCGAAATCGCCCTGCGTCACCTGATTACGCGCCAGACCCGAAACGATGCCGCTGGTCACCGTCTGGCCGACACCGAAGGGGTTGCCGATGGCCAGCACCAGATCACCCACCTCGATGGTGTCAGAATTGCCAAGCGACAGCACGGGGAACTGCTCCTTGGCATCGATCTGCAGAATGGCAAGGTCGATACGGTCGTCCTTCATCAGCACCTTGGAGGAAAACTCGCGTCCATCCGCCAGCGCTACCTTGATGTCGTCGGCACCATCGATGACATGGTTGTTGGTCACGACCAGACCGCCGGCGGTGACGATCACGCCCGAGCCGAGCGACGACTGCTTTTCCGTGCGGTTCGGCATCTGCTGGCCGAAGAACTGCTCGAAGAACGGGTCGCCGGCAAAGGGCGACAGACGCCGCTGCACGGCACGTTCGGCATAGACATTGACCACAGCACCCGCGGTGCGCTTGACCAGCGGCGCGAAGGAAAGCTGCATTTCCGTGTGGCTTGACGGTACGGTCTTGTTGTCCTGCGCCTGCGCGCCCGCGGGCAGGAGAATGAGCGCGGCGAAAAAGCCGGTGGACAGATACTTCAACACGCTTCGCATGTGATTCCTCATCGTCATCAGTATGATGGAGTTATAACGCCAAAGCCTGTAAAGCAAAGAGCGGCAAGATGATGGCCAGCCTTTTCCCTGTGCAGGCCGGTTCCGGCAATTGGAACCACCGACGCCCCTTTTTGGTTTCATCCGCATCGATTGTCCTTGAAAGAAACGATCCATGCATCTGAAACAGACTTTCCTCGCCTGCGGCCTCCTCCTCTGCGCCTCCACTCTCGGCTCGCCAGCTTCGGCAGCCAGCTTTGATTGCACCAAGACCGATCTGGCGGCGGATGAAAAGGCGATCTGCGACAACCGTGCCCTGAACGACCAGGACGTGAAGATGGCCACCACCTTCGATATCCTCACCCAGCTCATGGCCATGGGCGCCCGTGACACACTGCGCGAGGAGCAGAGCCAATGGTTGAAGAAACGCCAGGAATGCGCGGCGGATGTCGCCTGCCTGACGGGCGCTTACGATGAGCGAATGAAGAAGCTCGGCGAAGCTTTCCAGAGCATCAACAGACCCCTTTGATCGATACGGTGATTATCAGGCTGCACGGATGATGTTCTCCATGAGACCGTGCAGCTGATCGCGATACCCGGTTCTAGCTGAAGGCGCATCCTCACGTGAGGTCATCACCACGGACAGGCGCTTGGCGGGAACGATGTAGAGCATCTGCCCGCCATAACCCCAGGCGTAATAGACCATTTCTCCCGCCATCTCCTTGATGAACCAGCAATAGCCGTATCCATCACCGTTGAAGACGGAGTTGGTGCGCTGTTGCCAGGACTGGTCGATCCATTCCTGTGAGATCAGCCGCTCACCCCCGGGTGTTACCCCGCCCCGCCTGTAAAGCTCGCCAAAGGCCAGCAATGAGCGCGCCGTCATCGCCATCTGGTTACCGCCAAGATAAATGCCCTGCGGATCGCGCTCCCAGCCACCAATGGCAAATCCCTCCAGCGGCCGGAACCAGTCTCGCGCCAGAGAGAGCGTCGAGCGGCCGGAGGCCCTGGTCAATATCGCCGAAAGCAGATGTGTGGAGCCGGTGGAATAAAGCATGCCACCATCAGGCTCTCCGGCAAAACCGGACCCCAGCGCCATGCGCACCCAGTTGCGGCTGGCAACCCAGCGCCCATAATTCGGGCCGGACATGCGCTCCAGACCGGATTGCATCGAAAGCAGGTTGCCGATGGTGACCCTCTCCAGCCGTGGATCGGGATTCGGCGGAAAATCGCTGCGCAGGATGGTCGCAATCGGCTGATCGGCACCAGAGAGTATCTTCCGGTCGATCGCCATGCCGACCAGTGCCGAAATGACCGATTTCGATGCCGACTTGATGTTGGTGGAGCCGTTAAGGCTCGCGCCATGATAGGCGCGGCTGGCGACCTCCTCCCCGTCGATGCTGACGATGACGGCCTTGAGGCTCGAAAGCGCATCCGCGTCCCTCAGCAATGGATCAAAACGGGCGCCATTTCCGGAGCTCTGCGCGCGGGTAAGCGGGGCGAAAGGCAGGCAGGCGATGAGGGCGAGTGCGGTTCGTCTTTTCATGCTGATGAAGTTAGGCATCGCTACGCTACGGAAAAGAGCCGATGGACGAACATCACTCCAATGTGACTGCCGGGATGACCGGAGAACTGTCGGAAACATGCGAAATTACGATTTTAGAACAGCATGTTGCAGGGCCTAAGAGAATCGCCTTCTGAAGCAATTGAATCTCTTTCTGAGCGGAAAGCAGGATCTGTACCTGGGCAAGAAAAAAGCCGCTCGAAAGCGGCTCACCTTGCAGACGGACGTGCGAGACCTTCTCCTCCGTCATGCCGGACTTGATCCGGCATCCAGCCACGGCGCGTCTGCGCCGTGAGAAGAGCCTCTAGCGATCAAGGACTTGATCGCGCTAGACCCCGGATCAAGTCCGGCGTGACGGAGTGTGTTTGTTATCGCTCTGCAAAACCCCAAGAAGGAAACTGCGCACTGGGCGCAGCCTCCCCTCTCACTCTGTGCCGGGCTTACTCCGGCAAAATCCGCACCGCGCCCTTGTCCGCGCTCGACGCAAAGGCCGCATAGGCTTTCAACGCCGTCGTGACATTGCGCTTGCGCGGTGCCACCGGCTTCCAGCCGAGCTCTTCCTGTTCGGCCCGGCGCGCTGCAAGTTCCGCATCCGTGACCTTGAGGTTGATGGTGCGGTTGGGAATATCGATCTCGATCAGGTCGCCCTGACGCACGAGGCCGATGGCGCCGCCCTGTGCCGCTTCCGGCGAGGCGTGACCGATGGAAAGACCTGACGTGCCACCAGAAAAGCGACCGTCTGTAATCAGCGCGCAGGCTTTGCCGAGACCCTTGGATTTCAGGTAGCTGGTCGGATAGAGCATTTCCTGCATGCCCGGTCCGCCCTTCGGCCCTTCGTAACGGATGACGACGACATCGCCCGCCTTGACCTCATTGCCGAGAATGCCCTTCACCGCGGCGTCCTGGCTTTCGTAAACGACGGCTGAACCGTTGAATTTCAGGATCGATTCATCGACACCCGCCGTTTTCACGATGCAGCCATCGAGCGCGATGTTGCCGTAAAGCACGGCCAGACCACCATCCTTGGAGAACGGCTTCTCGACCGAGCGGATGACGCCGTTATCGCTGTCGGTATCCAGATCATCCCAGCGCGAAGACTGGCTGAAGGCAACCTGGGTCGGCACGCCGCCCGGGGCCGCCTTGAAGAATTCACGAACCGTCTCGCTGTTAGTGCGGGTAATGTCCCAGCGATCGATGGCATCGCCCAGCGTCGCCTCGTGCACGGTATAGGTATCGCGGTTGATGAGACCGCCACGCTCCAGCTCGCCGAGAATGCGCATGATGCCGCCGGCGCGGTGAACGTCTTCCATATGCACGTCCTGCTTGGCGGGCGCCACCTTGGAAAGACATGGGACCTTGCGGGAAAGACGGTCGATGTCCTCCATGCCGAAATCGACGCCACCCTCATGGGCCGCCGCCAGAATATGCAGAACCGTGTTGGTGGAGCCGCCCATGGCGATATCCAGTGACATGGCATTCTCAAACGCCGCCTTGTTGGCGATGGTGCGCGGCAAAACGGTCTCGTCATCCTGCTCGTAATAACGGCGGGCCAGATCGACGATCAGATGGCCGGCCTCGACGAAAAGGCGTTTGCGATCCGAGTGGGTGGCAAGCGTTGAGCCGTTGCCGGGCAAGGACAAGCCCAGCGCCTCGGTCAGACAGTTCATCGAATTGGCGGTGAACATGCCGGAACAGGAACCGCAGGTCGGGCACGCGGAGCGTTCGATGATCTTGACGTCCTCATCGGAAATCTTGTCATCGGCAGCCGCCACCATGGCATCGACCAGATCAAGCGCAACGGTCTTGCCGTGCAGAACCACCTTGCCCGCTTCCATCGGGCCGCCGGACACAAAGACGGCGGGGATGTTGAGGCGCATCGCCGCATTCAGCATACCGGGGGTGATCTTGTCGCAGTTGGAAATGCAAACCATCGCATCGGCGCAATGGGCGTTGACCATATACTCGACAGAGTCAGCGATGATCTCGCGCGACGGCAGCGAATAGAGCATGCCATCATGACCCATGGCGATACCGTCATCGACCGCAATCGTGTTGAATTCCTTGGCAACGCCGCCCGCCGCTTCGATTTCGCGGGCAACCAGTTGGCCGAGATCTTTCAGATGCACATGGCCCGGTACGAACTGCGTGAAGGAATTGACCACCGCGATGATCGGCTTGCCGAAATCGCTGTCCTTCATGCCGGTGGCGCGCCAAAGGCCGCGCGCGCCCGCCATGTTGCGGCCGTGGGTTGTCGTTCTGGAGCGATAGGCTGGCATGGTGTTTTCCTCAATCTCTTGAACAGAAGGGCCGTCTTCCGCAGCGCGGTCAAAACAGCCTCTGCCCTATTTTGCGGTTTTTCTAGCGCAAACCGCAAGCCCTGTCACTGTCACCTTCAGGCAAAACAGTACGGTTCGGTACGGTACGCTCCGTCTGCTGCTGCCATTCTGGCACTGGCTCATCACAAATGCGCGATTTTCACCGTGCGGTCGTTGTTTTTTCGCACAGCGCTGAAACATATCTGTGCAGCGGTCGTATTGGTTATCATAATCGATTTATCGCCGATGCACCCGGCTTTTGTGGAGGTTGAAATGCCCGCCTATCGTCCGCCCCTCATCGCGGCAAGTGAAATCACGCCGAAGAGCACCTACCTGTCCCGACGCGGCTTTCTCGGCACGGCGGCCGGACTTGCGGCAGTTGGGCTTACCGGTCGCGAAGCGATCGCCGCACCGCTTTCCGCAAAACCCGGCGCCTACAAGCTGGATGACAAGCTCACCCCGCTCGATGCCGTCACCAGCTACAATAATTTCTACGAATTCGGCGTCGGAAAATCCGACCCGAAGGAAAATTCCGGCAAGTTCAAGCCCACCCCATGGACGGTGAAGGTGGATGGCCTCGTCTCCAAGCCGCAGGAATTCGGCATTGAAGAGCTGATGAAATACCAGCTTGAAGAGCGCACCTATCGCATGCGCTGCGTCGAAGGCTGGTCGATGGTCATTCCATGGATCGGTTTCCCGCTCGCAAGCCTGCTCGACAAGGTCGAGCCGCTTGGCAGCGCGAAATACGTCACCTTCGAAACCGTGGTGCGGCCGGAGGAAATGCCGGGCCAAACCGGCCTGTTCCAGCCGCTGTCCTGGCCCTATATCGAAGGCCTGCGCCTCGATGAGGCGCGACACCCGCTGACCCTGCTTGCCGTCGGCCTATACGGAGAAACGCTGCCCAACCAGAACGGCGCGCCGATCCGGCTGGTCGTTCCATGGAAATACGGCTTCAAGGGCATCAAATCCATCGTCAAGATTTCGCTGGTCGAAAAGCAGCCGGAAACGACGTGGAAAAATTCCAATGCCCGCGAATACGGCTTTTATTCCAACGTCAATCCGCATGTGGACCATCCCCGCTGGAGCCAGGCGACCGAACAGCGCATCGGCGAAGGCGGCTTTTTCGGCACCCAGAACCGCCCTACCCTGATGTTCAACGGGTATGACGAGGTGGCAAGCCTTTATACCGGAATGGACCTGAAAGCGAATTATTGACCATGGCCTTTGCCCTGTCGCTTCCATCGCTGCCGAAGCGTTACCAGCCGGCGACCATCTGGTCGCTATATGTGATCGGTCTCTGTCCGGCCGTCTCGTATTTCTATCTCGCCGCAACCGGCGGCCTCGGCTTCAACCCGGTCAAGGATTTCGAGCACCTGCTTGGCATCTGGGCGCTGCGCTTTCTCTGCCTTGGCCTGCTGGTGACGCCGTTGCGCGACCTCTTCAACATCAACCTCATCGCCTATCGCCGGGCACTGGGCCTGATTGCCTTTTATTACGTGCTCGCGCACTTCACCGTCTATCTGGTGCTGGATCGCGGCCTGATGCTGGGCTCCATCGCCGGAGATATTCTCAAACGCCCCTATATCATGCTCGGCATGGCCGGGCTTGTCATGCTCACGCCGCTTGCGCTCACCTCCAACCGCTGGTCCATCCGCAAGCTTGGCAGCCGCTGGAACACGTTGCACAAGCTCGTCTATCTCGTGCTCATCGTCGGCGTGCTGCATTTCGTGCTGGCACGAAAATCGATCACGCTGGAGCCGGTGTTTTACATCAGCACCATGGTGGTATTGCTTGGATATCGGTTGGTGCGGCCGACGATCATGGCGGCGAAAAGGGCGAAACGCGCGAAAACCGCCCGGCCATGAAGAATGCGGCCGCGATGCCCGCGATGTAACAGACGATATTCCATGGGGAAAAAACGCGACCGAGCAGCAAGGCTCCGGCCGTCGTCGATCGAAACGCGTCCAGCGCCGGAAAATGGACAAGCCGGATGAATTCCACGGCAACAGCGACAAGAATGGCGGCCCGAGCCTCATAACCACGCCAACCGGACGGAAACACCGCCGCCAGCAACAGAAAAACCATAGCTCCCCACAGCACGGATCCGCCATATTTTACCGCCACGAACGGTAACCCAACGTCATAACCGAATGCCCGCAGGCAAAGACCGCACATGATCACCGCGATAGCAGCTCCCAAAAGCCGGAGGCGCGCAAAATAAGACGGGGATAGGCTTGGCGGGCCCATGCAGGCTCCTTCCGGTTTTCGTATGAACGTGGCGGATGCAGATCGAGGCGAGAACATGAGCACAGGGACCAGCCCAGCCACAAGCCGCCTCTCGGTTTTGGACAATCTGCTTTGCGATACCTATCCCTGGGGCGAACTCAAGGGCTTCAGGCGCTTTATTGTCGAATTTCTCTATTTCGGCATCAAGGAGGCCCGCGCCTGCCTGTTTGCGGGGTTGTTTTTCATCTCCATCTTTGTCGTGCCGCATGGCGGGTTGTTCGGCATCCCGCGTTATGACGTACTGCTGATCATTGCGCTCGCCATCCAGTTCTTCATGATCTGGAGCAGGCTTGAAACGCTTGATGAGGCCAAGGCCATCCTGCTGTTTCACGTCGTCGGTTTCGTATTGGAAGTATTCAAGACATCCAGCGCCATCCAGTCGTGGTCCTATCCGGATTTCGCCTATAGCAAGGTCCTCGGCGTGCCGCTTTTCTCCGGCTTCATGTATGCCGCCGTTGGCAGCTACATCATTCAGGCATGGCGCCTTCTGGATGTGCGCATTCGCCACTATCCAACCTACTGGATGGCGACGCTGATCGGCATCGCCATCTATGCCAACTTCTTCACCCATCACTTCATCGGCGACTACCGCTGGTACATCGCCGCTTGCGCCATAGGGCTCTATTCCCGCGCGACCGTGATTTATCGCCCCTATGATCGGGATCGAAAGATGCCGCTGCTCCTCTCATTCGTCCTCATAGGATTTTTCGTCTGGCTGGCGGAAAACATCTCCACCTTCTTCGGCATCTGGAAATATCCCGACCAACTCGGCGCCTGGTCCGTGGTGCATATCGGGAAATGGAGTTCATGGTCGCTGCTGGTCATCATGACCTTCACCATCGTCGCGCATCTCAAGCACATCAAGGCCCGTATCCACGTTCCGGAGTGAGAGAGGATTCTCTGCAGCCAAGCAACTGGCTGGGCAGCTCACGGCTGCGGCAATATTCGCAAATTAAAGTACCCGCACGAATGTGCTCAAGGTGGCGAGATCCGCGCCTGCCCTCCTCCCGATACGAAACGCAAAAAAGCCGGGCGATCTCTCACCCGGCTTTCTAACTCGTGACACCCGAAGGCGTCACATATTACGCAGCTTCGGCAGCAGCAGCTTCAGCAGCAACGCGAGCCTTGTCGGCTGCACCCTTGGCGTCAACGTCGCGCTCGACGAATTCAACGACGGCGAGAGCCGCGTTGTCGCCCTGGCGGTAGCCGGCCTTCATGATACGCAGGTAGCCGCCATTGCGGGTTGCGTAACGCGAAGCGATCGCGTCGAACAGCTTGCGAACGGCGTCCTGATCCTTGATCTGCGAGATCGCCTGACGACGAGCGTGCAGGTCGCCGCGCTTGCCGAGGGTCACGAGACGCTCGACGATCGGACGAATTTCCTTCGCCTTCGGAAGGGTGGTGACGATCTGCTCATGGGTGATGAGCGAAGCAGCCATGTTGGCAAACATTGCCTTGCGGTGGCTGGCGGTTCTATTGAGCTTGCGGCCTGAATTTCCGTGGCGCATTGCTATTCTCCTTCTACGCAGGTTCCTTCTCTAAGGCCTGCCGTTTCCTGGCACATGCAGATGACTTATCTGCTGTTTGACGGGGAAAGGCAGTCTTTAAAGGGTCTGCCTTTTTGATTGTTAGTACTGGTCTTCGTAACGCTTGGCGAGATCTTCGATGTTCTCTGGCGGCCATGCCGGCACTTCCATGCCGAGGTGCAGACCCATGGAAGCGAGAACTTCCTTGATTTCGTTCAGCGACTTGCGACCAAAGTTCGGCGTGCGGAGCATTTCGGCTTCGGTCTTCTGGATCAGGTCGCCGATGTAAACGATGTTGTCGTTCTTCAGGCAGTTTGCCGAACGAACGGACAGCTCGAGCTCGTCGACCTTCTTGAGAAGCGCCGGGTTGAACGCGAGTTCGGTAACCGATTCTTCTTCTGCTTCCTTCTGCGGCTCGTCGAAGTTGACGAAGACGCCCAGCTGGTCCTGAAGAATGCGAGCGGCGAAGGCAACGGCGTCTTCGCCGGAAACCGAACCGTTGGTCTCGATCGTCATGATCAGCTTGTCATAGTCGAGAACCTGGCCTTCACGGGTGTTTTCCACCTTGTAGGACACTTTCTTGACCGGAGAATAGAGGCTGTCCACCGGAATGAGGCCGATCGGGGCATCTTCCGCGCGGTTGCGCTCAGCCGGTACGTAACCCTTGCCGTTGTTGACGGTGAATTCCATGCGGATTTCAGCGCCATCATCAAGCGTGCAGATCACGTGGTCGGGGTTCAGGATCTCGATGTCGCCAACCGTCTGGATATCACCAGCGGTTACGGCACCAGGGCCCTGCTTGCGCACGACCATGCGCTTGGAATCGTCGCCATCCATCTTGATGGCGATTTCCTTGATGTTGAGCACGATATCCGTCACATCTTCCCGAACGCCGGGGATGGAGGAGAATTCATGCAGGACACCGTCGATCTGCACGGCCGTTACAGCGGCGCCACGCAGAGAAGACAACAGAACGCGACGCAGCGCGTTGCCGAGAGTAAGACCGAAACCACGTTCCAGCGGCTCGGCAACCAGCGTTGCCTTGGTGCGGCTGGACGAGGTGAACTCGACCTTGTTCGGCTTGATAAGTTCCTGCCAGTTCTTCTGAATCATCTTTAAACCTTCCGTTCGCCGCCACCATCCAATCGTGACGGACCGAGCATGAAAACACCGAGAGGAACCTAATTCAGTGGTTCATCAGTGGGTTCTTGAGCGCAAGTCCGTCGATCGAAATCGACGCGCACACGCCAGATACACGAAAATTCCGCCAGACCTGAGGTAAGGCGGAATTTCCGAACCACGGTCGCGTCAGACGCGGCGCTTCTTGCGCGGACGGCAACCATTGTGCGGGATCGGCGTCACGTCGCGAATGGAAGTGATCATGAAACCGGCAGCCTGCAGAGCGCGAAGTGCCGATTCACGGCCGGAACCCGGACCGCAAACTTCAACTTCAAGCGACTTCATGCCGTGTTCCTGAGCCTTCTTCGCGCAATCTTCAGCAGCGATCTGGGCAGCGAACGGGGTCGACTTACGCGAACCCTTGAAGCCCTTGGCACCAGCGGACGACCAGGCAATAGCATTGCCCTGTGCGTCGGTGATGGTGATCATCGTGTTGTTGAAGGTCGAGTTGACGTGCGCGACGCCCGACGTGATATTTTTGCGTTCGCGACGACGGACGCGTGCGGCTTCCTTGGCCATGTTATACCTTTCATTGATCTCTTCACCGCCGTAACACCAGCGGCTACACCGGCAATCAGCCCGTATTCGAGCTTTTCGCCAAACTCAGAAAGGCTGGCGCGGACTGCACCAGCCTCCCCTTTCCGGAGAACCGGAAAATTACTTCTTCTTACCAGCGATAGCCTTCGCCGGACCCTTGCGGGTGCGGGCGTTGGTGTGCGTGCGCTGACCGCGGACCGGAAGGCCACGACGGTGACGCAGGCCGCGGTAGCAGCCGAGGTCCATCAAACGCTTGATGTTCATCGACGTGTCGCGACGCAGGTCACCTTCGACCTGGTAGTCGCGGTCGATGGCTTCGCGGATCTGAAGAACTTCAGCATCCGTCAGCTGATGAACGCGCTTGTCAGCCGGAAGACCGACCTTGTCCATGATTTCCTGCGCGAATTTCGGACCAATCCCGTGAATGTAGGTCAGCGCAATAACAACGCGCTTCGCAGTCGGGATGTTGACGCCAGCGATACGTGCCACGTCTTTTCTCCTTGGTTCCAGTTGCCATCCGGCAAGTGGTGATTCCAGTCGAGCGACCAACAGGGTCGCCAGTTCAAAATTGATGTCCGTGACAGGTCAAAACGACCGAACCCGGATCTCCCTCCCTTAAGGGAAATCCGCGCCAGTCGCTTGGGATGTCGCGAGTTGGCGCGGTGTTTAACGGAATCAGCGCAAAAAAGCAACCGGCTCCGCCAAGATTCTTTTGCTATCCAAAGGACGAGCTAAATCATAAGAGCGGCAAATCGGGCGAAAATCGCCGGCAGATTTTGCCACCCTGCCACAGCCGTCAGGCAGAAGCTTTTTCGAGGACGTTTTCGATAGCCTCGGTCACGGCATCGACATCCGCCATGCCATCCAGCGTCACAAGTTCACCCTGCTCGCTGTAATAGTTCGACAGCGGCGCGGTCTTCTCGCGATATTCCGTCAGGCGCTTGCGGAAGGCTTCCGGATTGTCGTCCGAACGAACCGTACCACCGGCGGCAATGGTTTCTGCGACGCGGTTTTCGATTCGGCGAATCAACGCCTCTTCGTCCACCTTCAGTTCGATGACGGCATCAAGGGCAAGATTCTTGTTGCGCATGTTCTCGGCAAGCGCCTTGGCCTGCGGAACGGTGCGCGGATAGCCGTCTAGAATAAAGCCCTTGGCACAGTCAGGTGCTTCGATACGTTCGGAAACGATCTGATTGACGATATCGTCGGAAACCAGCCCGCCGGCGTCCATGACGGCCTTGGCGCGCTTGCCGATTTCGGTGCCCGCGCTGACCGCAGCGCGAAGCATGTCACCGGTGGAAAGCTGCGGGATCCCGTACTTGTCAGTCAGCCGCTTGGCCTGGGTTCCCTTGCCCGCACCCGGCGGACCCAAAAATATCAGTCTCATCGTCCCCTCTTTCCTCCACGCAACTTCGACTTCTTGATCAGCCCTTCATATTGCTGCGCGATCAGGTGGCCCTGGATCTGCGCAACCGTGTCCAGAGTTACACTGACAACGATCAAAAGCGAAGTACCACCAAGGGCTAATGGAATGCCCGTGCGTGCGATAAGTGTCTCAGGAAGGATACACACGAAGACAAGATAAACAGCGCCGACAACCGTGATACGGGTCAGGACGTAATCGATGTACTCCGCGGTGCGCTCACCCGGACGAATGCCCGGAATGAAGCCGCCATGCTTCTTGAGGTTATCGGCCGTGTCCTTCGGATTGAAGACGATAGCCGTGTAGAAGAATGCGAAAAACGCGATCAGCAGGCCGTAGAGCGCCATGAACAGCGGCTGTCCATGCTGCAGCGACGCAATGATGGACGTCGCCCACCCGGGCAGATTGGTGTTTCCGGCAAAACCGGCAGCCGTCGCCGGCAGAAGCAGCAGCGAGGATGCGAAGATCGCGGGAATAACGCCGGCGGTGTTGAGTTTCAGCGGCAGATGCGAGGTATCGCCCTGGAACATCCGGTTGCCGACCTGTCGCTTCGGATATTGTATCAGCAGGCGACGCTGGGCGCGTTCCACGAAGACGATCAGCGCGATAACGCCAATAGCCACGACGACGACCATCAGAATGAGCGGGGTCGAAAGCGCACCGGTGCGGCCGAGTTCCAGCGTGCCGGCAAGCGCCTTGGGCAGGCCAGCAGCGATACCTGCGAAAATGATCAGCGAAATACCGTTGCCGATACCGCGCGACGTGATCTGCTCACCGAGCCACATCAGGAACATCGTGCCGCCGAGCAGCGTGATAACGGTGGAGATACGGAAGAACCAGCCCGGATCGACCACGAGGCCGCTGCCGCTTTCAAGGCCGACCGCAATGCCATAGGCCTGCAGCGTGCCGAGCAGAACCGTGCCGTAGCGGGTGTACTGGTTGATGATCTTGCGGCCGGCTTCGCCTTCCTTCTTCAACGCTTCGAGCGAGGGCACGACCGAGGTCATGAGCTGCACGATGATCGAAGCGGAGATGTAAGGCATGATGCCGAGGGCGAAAATCGCCATACGCTCGACAGCGCCACCCGCAAACATATTGAAAAGACCGAGAATACCGTTGGCCTGGCCCTGGAAGGCCTGCGCATAGGCTTCTGGGTTCAGGCCCGGAAGCGGAATATGGGTGCCAAGACGGTAGACGAGAAGTGCGGCAAGAGTAAACCAGAGACGCTTTTTCAGATCCTCCGCCTTAGCGAAGGTCGAAAAATTCAGGTTCGAAGCCAGTTGTTCCGCTGCGGAAGCCATAAATTTCTCCGAATGACCCTTGCCAGCCAGCAAAACCGGCCGATGCGGAAAGGTCTAAAAGATACCGGTTCAAAAACCGGGCTTCGGACGAACACGGCTTTGCGCCGCCATCATGCCTCACCCTGTTTTTTTATGTCCTATCCCCTCCCCTACGGAAGTTCAAGAACTGTGAGGCTCTCCCTGCAGCACTTTATGCCGCAAGCGGCGCGCATAACAGCTGCACCGCGAAGAGTTTGCCATGATGCATCTCTAAATCGATTTAGATCGAAAGCAACATTGGCCAGGGAGCGCAGACGCCCGGAGCACGAAGCCCCGGGCGCCTGAAGTCTATATATTACTCGGAAGCTTCGGCTGCAACCACGAGAAGCTTGATCGAGCCGCCGGCCTTCTCAATCTTTTCGAGTGCGGGCTTGGAAGCGCCGGCAACTTCGAAGGCAACCTTGGCCTTCAGCTCGCCGTCGGCGAGGATGCGGACACCGTCCTTGACGCGGCGGATAACGCCGGCTGCCTTGAGAGCAGCAGCATCGATCGTTGCGGAAGCGTCGAGCTTCTTGGCGTCGATGGCGGTCTGGATGCGGCCGAGCGACACAACAGCATATTCGGAACCGAAGATGTTGTTAAAGCCGCGCTTCGGCAGGCGACGGTAGATTGGCATCTGACCGCCTTCGAAGCCGTTGATGGCGACGCCCGAACGAGCCTTCTGACCCTTCACACCGCGACCACCGGTCTTGCCCTTGCCAGAACCGATACCGCGACCTACGCGGATACGATCCTTGGAGGAGCCTTCGTTGTCTCTGATTTCATTGAGTTTCATGATAGGTTACTCCGTCTCACTTCTCGTCAACGACGCGAACGAGATGCTGGACCGCACGGATCATGCCACGAACCGCCGGAGTATCTTCCAGGGTGCGCTGACGATGCATCTTGTTGAGACCCAGACCGACCAGCGTCTGACGCTGGATTGCCGGGCGGCGAATAGGGCTGCCGATCTGTTCGACCGTAACAGTCTTCTTGGCTTCAGTAGTTTTCTTGGCCATGATCCAGCTCCTTATTCTTCAGAAGCGTTGCCGGACGCGGCGCGGCGAGCCTGAAGGGTCGCAAACTTAAGACCGCGCTGTGCAGCGATGTCCTTCGGATGAACCTGATGCTTCAGAGCGTCGAACGTTGCGCGAACCATGTTGTAAGGGTTCGACGAACCGGTCGACTTCGCAACGACGTCATGAACGCCCAGCGTTTCGAAAACAGCGCGCATCGGACCACCGGCGATGATACCCGTACCGGCCTTGGCCGAACGCAGCAGAACCTTGCCTGCGCCGTGACGGCCATTGACGTCGTGATGCAGCGTGCGACCATCGCGCAGCGGAACGAAGATCAGATCGCGCTTTGCGCTTTCAGTTGCCTTGCGGATCGCTTCCGGAACTTCACGAGCCTTGCCGTGGCCGAAGCCGACGCGGCCCTTCTGGTCGCCGACGACGACGAGAGCGGCGAAGCCGAAGCGACGGCCACCCTTAACAACCTTTGCAACGCGGTTGATCGCGACCAGCTTGTCGACGAATTCGCTATCGCGCTCTTCGCGGTTCTGGCGATCTTCGCGAGAACCTCTTTTATCCTGTGCCATTGTCCTTGTCCTTTTTCTTTTACGGGTGGAACGGCAAACGAAAAGACCAGCGGCCTCGATGAAGAGATCCGCATGGCCCGGTGAAATTCCGCCCGGATCGTTGCCCGGGCGGAAAAATATCAGAAGTTCAGACCGCCTTCGCGGGCAGCATCTGCCAGGGCCTTGACGCGGCCGTGATAGATGAACGCGCCTCGGTCGAATACGACATCCTTGACGCCAGCCTTGACGCCGCGCTCGGCAACCAGCTTGCCCACGACAGATGCCGCAGCAACGTCGGCGCCGGTCTTGAGCGAGCCGCGCAGATCAGCTTCGAGCGTGGAGGCAGACGCAAGCGTCTTGCCAGCAACATCATCGATGATCTGGGCGTAGATGTTCTTCGACGAGCGATGAACCGACAGGCGCGGGCGGCCGTTGGCAACCGCCTTGATCTGGCGGCGCACACGGCTCGCGCGACGTGCAAGTGCTTCTTTCCTGCTAGCCATTTCGCGTGATCCTTACTTCTTCTTGCCTTCTTTGCGGACGATACGCTCTTCAGCGTACTTCACGCCCTTGCCCTTATAGGGCTCGGGACCACGGTATTCGCGGATTTCCGCGGCTACCTGACCGACCTGCTGCTTGTTGATACCGGAAACGATGATTTCCGTCGGCTTCGGCACGGCAATGGTGATGCCGACCGGCGGCTCATAAACCACGTCGTGGGAGAAACCGAGCGCCAGCTGCAGGTTCTTGCCCTGCAGGGCGGCACGATAACCAACGCCGTTGATTTCGAGCTTGCGTTCGTAACCGTCCTTAACACCCTTGAAGATGTTCTCGATCATCGTGCGGGACATGCCCCACTTCGAGCGAGCTTCCTTGGTGCCATTGGCCGGCGTTACGGAAACGCCGTTATCTTCGAGTTTCAGCTGAATATCGTCGTTTGCGACGAAAAACAGTTCACCCTTCGGGCCCTTCGCAGTGACCTTCTGGCCGTCGACATTGGCCGTCACACCTGCGGGAACCGGAACGGGCTTTTTACCGATACGAGACATTGTTCAATCCTGTCTGTTCGTTATGGAGATCCGTACTCGATCTTAGAAGACCGAGCAAAGAACCTCGCCACCAACGTTCTGTTCGCGAGCCTGGTGATCGGCCATCACACCCTTCGGGGTCGAAAGGATGGTGATGCCGAGGCCGTTCGCGACCTGCGGAATGGACTTTACCGAGACATAAACCCGGCGGCCCGGCTTGGAAACGCGGCCGATCTCACGGATCACGGACGCGCCTTCGTAGTACTTCAGTTCGATGGTGAATTCGGACTTGCCGTTTTCGAAATCGACCTTGGAATAACCGCGAATGTAGCCTTCAGCCTGCAGCACGTCGAGAACGCGTGCGCGGAGGCTGGAAGCAGGCGTGCTGACCGCAGACTTGCGGCGAGCGGCACCATTGCGGATGCGGGTGAGCATATCACCCAAAGGATCAGTCATGGTCATGTGCCCGTCTCCTTACCAGCTCGACTTGACAATGCCCGGCACCTTGCCGGAATTGCCCAGCTCACGAAGCGCGATACGCGACATCTTGAGCTTGCGATAGAACGCGCGCGGACGGCCCGTTACTTCGCAGCGGTTGCGGATACGCGTCTTCGAGCCGTCACGCGGCAGCGAAGCGAGCTTCAGAGTGGCCTTGAACCGGTCTTCGATCGGAAGGGACTGGTTCATTACGATCGCCTTGAGTGCAGCACGCTTGGTAGCCTGCTGGGCGACCGACTTGCGGCGGCGCTTGTTCTTTTCAACTGCGCTTGTTTTCGCCATATCGGAGTTCCTTTTCTACGCTCGTCGTTACGGTTAGTGACGGAACGGGAAGTTGAACTCTGTAAGCAGAGCCCGAGCTTCGTCGTCCGACGTCGCCGTCGTGCAAACGATGATGTCCATGCCCCACATCTGATCAACCTTATCGTAGTTGATCTCAGGGAACACAATGTGTTCCTTGATGCCCATGGCGAAGTTGCCACGGCCGTCAAAGCTCTTGGGGTTCAGACCCCGGAAGTCGCGAACGCGCGGCAGCGCGATGTTGATCAGACGATCAAGGAATTCATACATGCGTGCGCCACGAAGGGTAACCTTCGCACCGATCGGCATGCCTTCGCGAAGCTTGAAACCAGCGATCGAGTTACGAGCGCGGGTAACGACCGGCTTCTGGCCGGCAATCGCAGCCAGGTCACCGGCAGCAATGGTGGGCTTCTTGGAATCAGCAGTCGCTTCGCCAACACCCATGTTGATCACGATCTTTTCGATCTTCGGGATCATCATCACGTTGGCATAGGAGAACTTCTCCTGCATGGCGCCGCGGATACGCGACACATATTCCGTCTTGAGACGCGGCTCGTACTTGTCAGCCATCGATCACTTCTCCCGAACGCTTGGCCACGCGGACCTTCTTGCCTTCTACAACAGAAAAGCCAACGCGGGTCGGCTTGCCATCCTTATCGGCGATGGCAATGTTGGAGATGTGCAAGGATGCTTCCTTGTTGATGATGCCGGCTTCCTGGCCCTGGGTCTGGCGCTGGTGACGCTTCACCATGTTTACGCCACGCACAACAGCCCGGTCTTCCTTCGGCAAAACCTGGATTACTTCGCCGGTACGGCCCTTGTCCTTACCGGTCAATACGACAACCTTGTCGCCTTTACGAATTTTCTGCATCGCGATTGCTCCTTACAGTACTTCCGGAGCCAGCGAGATGATCTTCATATGGTTCTTGGCGCGAAGTTCGCGCGGAACCGGTCCGAAGATACGGGTGCCGATGGGCTCTTTCTTGTTGTCGATAAGAACGGCTGCGTTGTTATCGAAACGGATGACGCTGCCGTCAGCGCGACGGATGTCCTTGGCGGTGCGCACGACAACCGCCTTCATCACATCGCCCTTCTTGACGCGGCCGCGCGGAATAGCTTCCTTGATGGAAACGACAATAATGTCGCCAACAGAAGCATATTTGCGCTTCGAGCCGCCCAGCACCTTGATGCACATGACACGACGTGCGCCGGAATTATCCGCCACGTCGAGGTTTGTTTGCATCTGAATCATGTCAGGTCGCCTTCTTGTTGTTACCGGAACGGTTGGGCAAACTCTCCCGAGTGAGCCCCCTGCTCCAGCTTATGAATATCTCTTTTTTTGCGCGGAAATGTCGTGACAGGGTGGTTTCCCGAAGGACCTTCCGTGCGCATCAAAGCAAAAGACGCTCGATTCACGAGCGTCCTTGCGCTGCTTCATACAGGAATTCGCGCCAAGTACAAGATGCCTGGCGCGATTCTGTTGAAATTAAGCCTGGGCGGCGACAACCGTCCAGCGCTTGTCCTTGGAGATCGGTGCGCATTCCTCGATGGAAACGACATCGCCGACCTTGTATTGATTGTTTTCGTCGTGTGCCTTGTACTTCTTCGAACGACGAACGGTTTTTTGCATGAGCGGGTGAGCGAATCGACGCTCAACCCGGACCACGACAGTCTTCTCGTTCTTGTCGGACACTACGACGCCCTGCAGAATGCGTTTCGGCATATTATTTTTCCTTAGGCCTTGGCTTCTGCCGCCTTCTGGCGGGCAATGGTTTTAACGCGGGCGATGTCCTTGCGGACTTCGTTGATGCGCGAGGACTTCTCCAGCTGGCCGGTCGCCTTCTGGAAGCGCAGGTTGAACTGCTCCTTCTTCAGATCGGCGAGCTTGTCCTTGAGCTGGTCGGCGCTGAGGCCGCGAACTTCATCGGCTTTCATGTGCCTTGCTCCTTACTCTGCGATGCGCTGTACGAAGCGCGTCTTGACCGAGAGCTTGGCAGCGCCGAGACGAAGCGCCTCACGGGCGATCTCCTCGGTAACACCGTCGATCTCGAACATCATACGACCGGGCTTGACCTTGCATGCCCAGTATTCGACCGAACCCTTGCCCTTACCCATACGAACTTCGGTCGGCTTAGCCGTTACCGGAACGTCAGGGAATACGCGGATCCACACACGACCTGCGCGCTTCATGTAACGCGTGATCGCGCGGCGGGCCGCTTCGATCTCGCGTGCATTCACGCGGTTCGGTTCCTGCGACTTCAAGCCGAATTCACCGAATGCCAGGTCAAAGCCGCCCTTGGCGACGCCCTTGATGCGTCCCTTGAACTGCTTACGGTACTTAGTACGCTTTGGCTGCAACATTTTCTTACTTCTCCGAGCTTATCTTTCGCCAGCGTCAATCAAGCGTTTTCGCGACGACGATCGGGACGATCGCCACGCTCACGGCTTGCAGGGCCCTGCGCATCGCCTTCGAGACCGCGACGCTCAGAAGCCATCGGATCGTGCTCAAGGATTTCGCCCTTGAAGATCCAGACCTTGATGCCGCAAATGCCGAATGCGGTTTCAGCTTCAGCTGTGCCATAGTCGATGTCCGCACGCAGCGTGTGCAACGGAACGCGACCTTCGCGGTACCATTCGGTACGAGCGATTTCAGCACCGCCGAGACGGCCGCCGCAGGTGATCTTGATGCCTTCGGCGCCAAGACGCATTGCAGACTGAACCGAACGCTTCATTGCACGGCGGAAAGCCACGCGACGCTCGAGCTGCTGGGCGATCGACTGGGCAACCAGAGTTGCGTCGATTTCCGGCTTGCGCACTTCAACGATGTTGAGGTGCGTTTCGGAGTTGGTCATCTCGGAAAGCTTCTTGCGAAGCTTCTCGATGTCCGCGCCCTTCTTGCCGATGATGAGACCCGGACGAGCCGAGTGAATCGTAACGCGGCACTTCTTGTGCGGACGCTCGATGACCACCTTGGCGATACCGGCCTGCTTGAGTTCCTTGATCAGGTATGCCCGGATCTTCAGGTCTTCATGCAGCAGCTTGCCGTATTCCGCGGTGTCAGCGTACCAGCGGCTATCCCAGGTACGGTTGATGCCGAGGCGGAAGCCGATTGGATTGATTTTCTGACCCATTATGCGGCCTCCCCTTTTTCCTCAACTTCACGAACGACGATCGTGAGGTGAGCGAACGGCTTTTCAATGCGGGACGCACGACCACGGCCACGAGCGTGGAAACGCTTCATGGTGATGGACTTGCCAACATAGGCCTCGGCGACGACGAGAGCGTCGACGTCGAGGTCATGGTTGTTTTCCGCATTGGCAATTGCAGATTCCAGCGTCTTCTTGACGGTGCCTGCAATGCGCTTGCGGGAGAATTCGAGCTCGGCGAGAGCGCGATCAACCTTCTTGCCACGGATAAGAGCGGCAACCAGGTTCAGTTTCTGGGGGCTGACGCGGAGCGTACGGGCAATGGCCTGAGCCTCATTGTCCTTCAGCCGGCGTTCGGTCTTAGCCTTCGCCATGATTACTTCCTCTTTGCCTTCTTGTCCGCGCCGTGACCGTAATAGGTACGGGTCGGAGAGAATTCACCGAACTTGTGTCCGACCATGTCTTCGTTGACCGAGACGGGCACATGCTTGCTGCCGTTATAAACGCCGAAGGTCAGACCAACGAACTGCGGCAGGATCGTGGAGCGACGGCTCCAGATCTTGATTACTTCGTTACGTCCGCTCTCGCGCACCTTCTCAGCCTTGGTGAGAAGATAGCCGTCAACAAACGGACCTTTCCATACTGAACGAGCCATTAGTGACTACCTCTCTTACTTCTTACGCTGATGGCGCGAGCGCATGATGAACTTGTCGGTCGACTTGTTCGAACGGGTGCGCTTGCCCTTCGTGGGCTTGCCCCACGGAGTAACCGGGTGACGACCACCCGACGTGCGACCTTCACCACCACCGTGCGGGTGGTCGACCGGGTTCATGACGACGCCGCGAACGTGCGGACGCTTGCCACGCCAACGCGAACGACCAGCCTTGCCGTCGTTGATGTTGCCGTGATCCGAGTTCGAAACAGCGCCGATCGATGCAAGGCAGGAGCCGTGCACCAGACGCTGTTCGCCCGAGTTGAGACGCAGGATGGCCATACCGGCATCGCGGCCGACGAGCTGGACATACGTACCGGCGGAGCGGGCGATCTGACCGCCTTTACCCGGCTTCATCTCGACGTTGTGGATGATCGAACCGACCGGAATGTACTGAAGCGGCATGGTGTTGCCGGGCTTCACGTCCACTGCCTTGTCGGAGGCGATCACCTTGTCACCAGCAGCGAGACGCTGTGGCGCGAGAATGTAAGCCTGTTCGCCGTCGGTATACGTAACCAGCGCGATGAACGCGGTGCGGTTGGGGTCGTATTCCAAACGTTCAACGGTGCCTTCAACGTCGAACTTGCGACGCTTGAAATCCACCAGACGGTAGGTCCGCTTGTGACCGCCACCCTGGAACCGGACGGTGATCCGGCCCTGGTTGTTGCGGCCACCCTTGGAGCTGAGGCCCTGGGTCAGAGCCTTTACCGGCTTGCCCTTGTAGAGCGAAGCGCGGTCCACGATAACCAGCTGGCGCTGGCTTGGCGTGGTCGGATTGAAACTTTTCAATGCCATTTTATTGTTCCCTTTTGGGTCTTTGCCCGCTTGGGCCTAACCTTTAGAGTCCGGTGGACACGTCGATGGATTGACCTTCGGCGAGCGTAACGACGGCTTTCTTGACGTCTTTCAGCTTACCGGCGAACCCACGGAAACGACGGGTCTTACCCTTGCGGATAAGCGTGTTCACAGCCGTGACTTTGACGCCGAAGAGAGCTTCCACGGCAGCCTTGATTTCAGGCTTGGAAGCGCTTTTGGCGACGTTGAATACGACCTGGTTCTGTTCGGATACCAGCGTCGACTTTTCCGTGATCGAAGGAGATACGATCACATCGTAGTGGCGAAGATCCGTCATTTGAACCGCTCCTCCAGAGCCTCTACAGCAGCCTTGGAAAGCACCAGCTTGCCACGGCGCAGGATGTCGTAAACATTGATGCCCTGTACCGGCAGAACGTCCACATTCGGGATGTTCTGGGCTGCGAGCTTGAAGTTGCCATCAAGTTCAGCGCCACCGATAACGAGAGCGTTGGTCAGGCCAAGCGAAGCGAAGCTGCCCAGCAGAGCCTTGGTCTTTGCTTCAGATGCAACGAGCTGATCAACGATGATCAGTTCTTCAGCCTTCAGCTTTGCAGACAGGGCGTGACGCAGAGCGAGCGCACGAACCTTCTTGGGAAGGTCATGGGCATGGCTGCGAACGACCGGGCCGTGGGCCTTGCCGCCGCCGCGGAACTGCGGTGCGCGAGCCGAATGGTGACGAGCGCGGCCCGTACCCTTCTGCTTGTACATCTTGGCACCGGTGCGGGAAACTTCCGACCGGTTCTTGGTCTTGTGGGTTCCCTGCTGCTTCTTTGCAAGCTGCCAGCGAACCATGCGGGCCAGAATGTCCTGGCGGGGGTCGAGGCCGAAGATCTCATCCGACAGAGAAACCTTGCCGGCGTCTTTTCCCTCGAGGGTCTTGACGTTCAATTCCATGATAAGGCTCCCTTACTTCGCAGCCGACTTGACGGCGTCGCGGACGATGATCCAGGAACCCTTGGAACCGGGAACTGCACCCTTCACGAGGATGAGGCCACGGTCTTCATCAGTCGAAACGACTTCGAGGTTCTGGGTCGTAACGCGCGTCTGGCCCATATGACCAGCCATGCGCTTGCCCTTCCAGACGCGGCCCGGATCCTGGTTGTTACCGGTCGAACCGTGTGCACGGTGCGATACGGAGTTACCGTGCGAAGCGCGGCCACCACCGAAGTTGTGACGCTTCATAGCACCGGCAAAACCTTTACCGATCGTGGTTCCAGTGACGTCCACCAGCTGGCCGTTCTGAAAATGAGTTGCGGTCAGTGTTGCACCGATGTCGATCAGGTTCTCGGGGGAAACCCGGAACTCGACGAGCTTGGCTTTCGGTTCGACATTGGCAGCGGCAAAATGACCGCGAAGCGCCTTCGTCGTGTTCTTGACCTTGGACTGGCCGGCACCGAGCTGAACTGCGGTATAGCCATTCTTGTCTTCCGTGCGCTGGGCAACGACTTGTACGTTATCCAGTCGCAATACTGTTACGGGGATATGTTCACCTGCGTCGTTATAGACGCGTGTCATACCCACTTTCTGTGCAATCACACCTGAACGCATTGGTTCATCCTCTTGCGAGCCTTGAAGGGAAAACCCTCTCTGGCCTTTGTTAAGGAGTGCCCTTCGACATCTCACGATGTTTCCGGTCTCCGGTTTGGAAGTCGTTGGATTGCTCCACGTACCTTCCTTGTTATTTCAGCCCTCACCTTGGATGGATCGGGCCGGGTCTTAGAGCTTGATTTCCACGTCAACGCCAGCAGCGAGGTCGAGCTTCATAAGAGCATCGACAGTCTGCGGGGTGGGGTCAACGATATCGAGAAGACGCTTGTGCGTCCGCATTTCGAACTGTTCACGGCTTTTCTTGTCAACGTGAGGAGAGCGGTTGACGGTAAACTTTTCGATGCGTGTAGGAAGTGGAACCGGGCCGCGAACGCTGGCGCCGGTGCGCTTTGCGGTCGACACGATTTCACGGGTAGAGGCATCGAGGATCCGGTGATCGAACGCCTTGAGGCGGATACGGATATTCTGGCCGGTCATTCGTCTTGTCCTTGTTCTTTGTTATTCGTTTCCGCACGCGGAAACACATGAACTTCTATTGATCGTGGCGCCGCAGATTTTCAAAAATCGAGAGGGATGCGCCTCGCACCCCAATCATTTCAGTAGTCTGTATTGCTAAAACACCGCGTTTCGCAAATGCTTGCGAATCCAGCGGTGAGTGTGAGTGCGCGTTTACGCGCTTTCACCGAATTTTTCAAGCACTAAAAATGCAACGCCGCCAGGCTTTTTATTAAAAGCCCGACGGCGGTGTTTGTGACACCGCCGTCGGAGCGAATTTTAAAAGTCGAAATTACTCGACGATCGAGGCCACGATGCCGGCGCCGACGGTACGGCCGCCTTCGCGGATAGCGAAGCGCAGCTTTTCTTCCATCGCGATCGGAACGATCAGCTCGACTTCAACCGTGACGTTGTCGCCAGGCATAACCATTTCCGTGCCTTCCGGCAGAGAAACGATGCCGGTAACGTCCGTCGTGCGGAAGTAGAACTGCGGGCGGTAGTTCGTGAAGAACGGCGTATGACGGCCGCCTTCTTCCTTCGTCAGGATGTAGGCTTCTGCCATGAACTTCTTGTGCGGCTTGACCGAACCCGGCTTGCACAGGATCTGACCACGCTCAACGCCGTCACGGGTAACGCCGCGAACCAGAGCACCGATGTTGTCGCCAGCCTGGCCCTGATCGAGCAGCTTGCGGAACATTTCAACGCCGGTAACCGTCGTCTTCGAGGTCGGACGAATGCCGACGATCTCGACTTCTTCACCAACCTTGACGATACCGCGCTCAACGCGACCCGTCACAACCGTACCACGGCCAGAGATCGAGAACACGTCTTCGATCGGCATCAGGAACGGCTGGTCGATCGGACGCTCAGGCGTCGGGATGTAGGCGTCAACAGCGGCCATCAGCTCGCGGATCGCGTCTTCACCGATCTTCTTGTCAGAATCTTCAAGAGCGGCAAGTGCCGAACCCTTGACGATCGGGATATCGTCGCCCGGGAAGTCGTAGGACGACAGAAGTTCGCGAACTTCAAGCTCGACGAGCTCGAGAAGCTCGGCGTCGTCAACCTGGTCGACCTTGTTGAGGAACACGACGATTGCCGGAACGCCAACCTGACGGGCAAGCAGGATGTGCTCGCGGGTCTGCGGCATCGGGCCGTCAGCAGCCGAGCAAACCAGGATCGCGCCGTCCATCTGGGCAGCACCGGTGATCATGTTCTTCACGTAGTCGGCGTGGCCGGGGCAGTCGACGTGCGCGTAGTGACGGGCAGGCGTCTCATACTCAACGTGTGCCGTCGAAATCGTGATACCACGGGCCTTTTCTTCAGGCGCGGCGTCGATCTGGTCATACGCCTTGAATTCGCCGAAGAACTTCGTGATCGCGGCAGTCAGCGACGTCTTGCCATGGTCAACGTGACCGATCGTGCCAATGTTGACGTGCGGCTTATTGCGCTCAAACTTGCTCTTTGCCATTAGTGGCTCTCCATTCTTGTCCCTTGACGGGAATAATCTTCAAATCTGGTGGGGCGTACCCCGATCACTTCTGACCGGAGTACTTTGCCTGGATTTCCTGCGCCACGTTCGACGGAACCGGCGAGTAGTGGTCGAACGTCATCGAGTACTGAGCGCGACCCTGCGACATGGAGCGCAGGTTGTCGACGTACTTGAACATGTTCGCGAGCGGAACATGCGCGTTGATGACGATGGTGATACCACGGCTTTCCTGGCCTTGGATCTGACCACGACGGGAGTTCAGGTCGCCGATAACGTCGCCGACATAGTCTTCCGGCGTTACGACTTCGACCTTCATCATCGGCTCGAGAAGCTGTGCACCAGCCTTCTTGGCTGCTTCACGGAAGCAGGCACGCGATGCGATTTCGAAGGCGAGAACCGACGAGTCGACGTCGTGGAATGCACCGTCGATCAGCGTCGCCTTGACGCCGAGCATCGGGAAGCCAGCGAGCGGACCGGAAGACAGAACGCTTTCGATACCCTTCTGAACGCCCGGGATGTATTCCTTCGGAACAGCACCACCGACGATCTTGGATTCGAACTTGAAGTCTTCGCCTTCAGGGTTCGGTTCGAAGATGATCTTGACGCGCGCGAACTGACCGGTACCACCGGACTGCTTCTTGTGCGTGTAGTCTTCTTCGTGCTGACGCGTGATCGTTTCGCGATAGGCAACCTGCGGCGCGCCGACGGTTGCTTCAACCTTGAACTCGCGACGCATACGGTCAACGAGAATGTCGAGGTGAAGTTCGCCCATGCCCGCGATGATCGTCTGACCGGACTCTTCGTCGGTCTTGACGCGGAACGAAGGATCTTCAGCAGCCAGACGGTTGAGCGCAAGGCCCATCTTTTCCTGGTCGCCCTTGGTCTTCGGCTCGATCGCGATCTGGATGACCGGCTCGGGGAATTCCATGCGCTCGAGGATAACCGGCTTCAGCGGATCGCAGAGCGTATCGCCAGTGGTGGTTTCCTTGAGGCCGGCCAGAGCAACGATGTCGCCTGCAAAGGCTTCTTCGATGTCTTCACGCGAGTTGGAGTGCATCTGCAGCATACGGCCGACGCGCTCGCGCTTGTCCTTGACCGTGTTGATGACAGACGTACCCTTTTCGAGCTTGCCCGAGTAGATGCGCGCAAACGTCAGCGAACCGACGAAGGGGTCGTTCATGATCTTGAACGCGAGCATGGAAAGCGGCTCGCTGTCGTCAGCATGACGCTCGATCTCGGCTTCGGTCTTGAAGTCGATGCCCTTGATCGCAGGAATGTCCAGCGGCGAAGGCAGGTAGTCAACGACGGCGTCGAGAAGCGGCTGAACGCCCTTGTTCTTGAACGCGGTACCGCAGAACATCGGGTGGAACTTCACGTCGATGGTGCCGCGGCGAACCAGTGCACGGATCTGTTCGTTGTCGGGCATGATGCCGTTCAGGTAGTTTTCCATCGCTTCTTCGTCGATCTCGACAACGGTCTCGATCAGCTTTTCGCGATATTCGTCAGCCTTGGCCTTCATGTCATCGGGAATTTCGACGACGTCCCACTGAGCGCCGAGCGATTCGTCGCGCCAGATGAGTGCGTTCATCTCGATCAGGTCGATAACGCCCTTGAACTCGGTCTCAGCGCCGATCGGCAGCTGCATGACGACGGCAATGGCGCCGAGACGGGTCTTGATCATTTCTACCGAGCGGTAGAAGTCAGCACCGGTCTTGTCCATCTTGTTGCAGAAGATCATGCGCGGAACATGATACTTCTCAGCCTGGCGCCAGACGGTTTCCGTCTGCGGCTCCACACCGGCGTTGGCGTCGAGCAGCGCGATGGCGCCGTCGAGAACGCGCAGCGAACGCTCGACTTCAATGGTGAAGTCAACGTGGCCGGGGGTGTCGATGATGTTGAAACGGCGCATCTTGCCGTCACGGCCCTTCCAGAAGGTCGTGGTCGCAGCAGACGTGATGGTGATACCACGCTCCTGCTCCTGCTCCATCCAGTCCATCGTGGCAGCGCCATCATGGACTTCGCCGATCTTGTGCGACTTACCGGTGTAATAAAGGATACGCTCGGTGGTCGTCGTCTTGCCGGCGTCGATATGCGCCATGATACCGAAATTGCGGTAGTCTTCGATTTTATATTCGCGAGCCATAATGGACTGCCTTTCGATATGCGACCGGTTAAGATTACCAGCGGTAATGCGAGAATGCGCGGTTGGCGTCAGCCATCTTGTGCGTGTCTTCGCGCTTCTTGACAGCCGAACCACGGTTGTTCGCAGCGTCCATGAGTTCGCCGGAAAGGCGATCGACCATGGTCGTTTCGTTGCGCTTGCGCGCAGCGGTGATCAGCCAGCGGATGGCCAGAGCCTGACGGCGCTCGGGGCGAACGTCGACCGGAACCTGATACGTAGCACCACCAACGCGGCGCGAACGCACTTCAACATGCGGAGCAACGTTGTCGAGGGCGGAATGGAACACGCCGAGCGGCTCCTGCTTCGTCTTGCCCTGAACGACGTCGAACGCGCCGTAAACGATGCTTTCTGCGACCGACTTCTTGCCGTGAAGCATGATGGCGTTCATGAACTTGGTAACGATCAGATCGCCGAACTTCGGATCCGGGTTGATCTCACGCTTTTCTGCACTATGGCGACGGGACATATTCTTTGTCTCTCAATGTTATTGACGCTTTACCACGCGGAGAACCTCGCGCAGCGCCGGAATTTGTTTAAACCGAATTACTTCGGACGCTTCGCACCGTACTTGGAGCGGCGCTGCTTGCGGTTCTTGACGCCCTGGGTATCGAGAACACCGCGAATGATGTGGTAACGCACACCCGGCAAGTCCTTTACGCGGCCGCCGCGGATCATGACCACGGAGTGTTCCTGAAGGTTGTGACCTTCGCCCGGAATGTAGCCGATGACTTCAAAGCCGTTGGTGAGGCGGATCTTGGCAACCTTACGCAGAGCCGAGTTCGGCTTCTTCGGGGTCGTCGTGTAAACGCGGGTGCAAACACCACGCTTCTGCGGGTTTTCCTGAAGAGCAGGAACCTTGTTGCGCTTTACCTGTGCCTGGCGGGGCTTACGGATCAGCTGGTTTACGGTAGGCATATAACCATCCCTTGCAAAAACTACTTTAGCCACCCGAACGGGTGGCGGCTATGCCGTTGCCGGCGACGACGCACGTATATATCCTCATGCGCAAAACGTGGCCCGATCCGTTTTCACGGATGGACCACCAAGAGCAGAGGACACCTCAACGAGGCGTCTTGCATGCAACATTCGTGTCTTCTACGTGCAATGGAGTCTTGTTTGAGATGATGTTCGGAAAAAAGGTTTCCGAACGGCCAGCACCCACAGAGGCTCCGATGGCGGGCGTACTACTGTTTTAGCCAGCTTTCGTCAAGGCCGAATCCGCATTTTGCGCCCGCGCCCGCGGCCACAAAGCCCGCAGGCGGGCCATTTCGCCCTCCTTCTAACAGAAGTCACCATCGGCAACAGCGATTTTGCGCTCCGGCCTTTGGCTTTTCATAAAATCCGTCTATTGATTCCCTCAAGCGGCCAGACTTGGCCCGCCACGCGCAAGACCCGCTCCGGTCGACCCGCGAACATAGCAACGACAGATCAAGGAACCGCGTCATGAGCACCCTCCCCGACAACGACAATGGACGCGACGAGCCGATGGTCTTCATCGTCATCGGCAAGGCTTACGAGACCGATAACTCCGAAGGCATCGACATCCACGTCATCCTTCGCGCCCCGGACGACGACACCGCCGTGCGTGAAACGCTGAACGCGCTTTCCGAGGAAGGCTTCATCGAGGCCGACCTCGACCAGATCGGCATGCTGACCGAAATCCCCGATGAAGAGCCGCACGCTTCCGCCTATCAGGGCGCACTGGAAGGCGAAGTGGCCATCATCCGCTTCGCCTGAGGCGCGGCAATGGTGGTGAGACGCATCGTCACCAACATCGCGACACCCGACCCTGAACGGGCGGGTGTCTTTTATGGCGACATTCTCGGCATGACCATCGCCATGGATCACGGCTGGATCGTGACCTATGCAAGCCCGGTTGAGACACCTGCCCAGATCAGCTTTGCCCGCGAAGGCGGCTCCGGCACGGCGGTCCCCGACATCTCCATCGAGGTCGACAATTTCGACGAGGTTCACGCCCGCATAGTTGAAGCCGGACTGCCGGTCGAATACGGCCCGGCCACCGAAACATGGGGCGTGCGCCGCCTGTTCCTGCGCGATCCCTTTGGCAGACTGATCAACATATTAAGTCACTTATAGATTATATACTTTAAGTTCAGTAGTATTATTTCATTTCTGTTGAACAACGCGAATATATTGGCGTAAAACAATCCTGACATGAATCTCCGGTGGCAGGTTGGATCATATATCTTCGGCAGACATCATCGATGACATTTACGAAGCGGCGCTTTTTCCCGACCGCTGGGCGAAAGTCATCGCCACAATCGGTCAACAGCTGGATTTCTGGGGCGGCGCCCTTACCTGGGGCAAGGGAGAGGAAGAAGCCTGGCTTTTCACGCCCAATTTCCAGGAATTGATGCAGGCCTTCATGGAGGGCGGCTGGAATCATCGCAATGACCGCCTCACCCGCGCAATCCGCGAGGGACAATTTTCCTTCGTGCATGATTTTGATGTTTTTACCCATGATGAATGGGCCGGGCTGCCGATCGTGCGTGACTTCCTGATGCCGCGCGGACTGGGCTATGGTGTGGCGACCCAGGTCGCTCCACCCGATCATCCGGAAATGACGGTGATTTTCGAACGCAAGCTCGACAGCGGCATCATTGGCCCGGAGACGATGGCGGCTCTCGGCGGGCTGAGACCGCATATCGCCCGCAGCCTCACGCTGGCGACCCGGCTGCAGCGTCAGAAAGCCGATGCGATGACGCTTGGCCTCAACGCCATCGGCGCGCCGGCGGCAGTGCTTCAGGCAAGCGGACGCCTTCTCTCCGCCAATGACCTGTTTCTTTCACTTCAGAAATGTATCTCTACCCGCACCCGTGACAGGATTCTGATTTCCGATGAAAGGGTCAACCGGCTGCTTTACAATGCACTTGCCGGACATAGCGTCGGCTCCTTCCCCCTGCCGACCGAAGACAGGGCATGCATACTGCACGTCATACCGCTACGTAAGGACGCACTGGACCTTTCCCCGAACGGCTCGGCCATCGTATTGATATCCCAGCCCTCAGACACGGTCTTCGACGCCACGCCGCTGCTGAAGGGGCTTTATGACCTCACCAAGGGCGAAGCCCGTGTTGCGCTGGAAATCATGAAGGGGCTTTCCCTTCCCGCCGTGGCAAAGCAATTGCGGATTTCCCACGAAACGGTGCGCAGCAACGCCAAGTCGATCTATGCCAAAACCGGCAGTACCGGCCAGACCGATCTCGTCCGCCGCCTCTCCGTTCTGACGCGCTACACCATCGGCGGACAGGGCTGAGAACACGCCGACACTGATGATCTGAAAGATCGGATCAGCTCTCCCACCCGCCAAACAAAAAACGCCCGGATTGCTCCGGGCGTTTTACTGAATTTTGGCGGGGCTCCGTAAAGCCCCTGCCCCAAGCTTATTCGGCGGCCGGAACCTGATCCGTCATGTCCTGCAGCATCTGGTTCGCAGAACCTGCACCCGTACCCTTGCGGCGTTCCTCGAGAATGAGGTCGTCGCGCGAGGTGGCGATGCGGCGGATCTGCGTCATGGTGCCGCCAGTACCGGCCGGGATGAGACGGCCGACGATGACGTTTTCCTTGAGGCCCTGCAGCGTGTCCGTCTTGCCGGCAATCGCAGCTTCCGTGAGAACCTTGGTGGTTTCCTGGAAGGATGCGGCCGAGATGAAGGACGGCGTCTGCAGCGAAGCCTTGGTGATGCCGAGCAGAACAGGATCGCCGTAAGCCGGCTTCTTGCCCTCCTCGATCAGGCGGTCGTTCATGTCGTCCAGCTCGATACGGTCGACATTGTCGCCAACGATGTACTGGCTGTCGCCGGCATCGGTGATTTCGACCTTCTGCAGCATCTGGCGAACGATCACTTCGATGTGCTTGTCGTTGATCACAACGCCCTGCAGTCGGTAGACTTCCTGGATTTCGTTCACGAGGTAGGAAGCCAGAGCCTCCACGCCCTTGATTGCCAGAATGTCGTGCGGCGCCGGGTTGCCGTCGAGAATGTATTCACCCTTCTCGATGTAGTCGCCTTCCTGAAGATGGAAGGGCTTGCCCTTCGGGATCAGGTATTCGACCGGCTCGACGCCGTCTTCCGCAGGCTCGATCATCACGCGACGCTTGTTCTTGTAGTCGCGACCCAGGCGGATCGTACCGTCGATCTCGGCGATGACGGCGTGATCCTTCGGACGACGTGCTTCGAACAGTTCGGCAACGCGCGGCAGACCACCGGTGATGTCCTTCGTCTTGGCGCTTTCCAGCGGCGAACGTGCAAGCACGTCACCCTGGAAGACCTTCGAACCCGGCTCGACCGACAGGATGGCGTCCACGGACAGCTGGAAGCGGGCTTCGCCACCACGGGCAAGCTTCGCAACAGCGCCGGAAGCGTCCTTGATGACGATCGCGGGCTTGAGGTCCGAACCGCGCGGCGTCGAACGCCAGTCGATAACCTGACGCTTGGTGATGCCGGTGGATTCGTCGGTGGCTTCCAGAACGGAAAGACCGTCGACGAGGTCCTCGAAGTGAACGGTACCTTCCACTTCCGTCATCATCGGACGGGTGTAGGGGTCCCACTCTGCCAGACGCTGGCCACGCTTTACCTTGTCGCCGTCGTCCACGAAGATCTTCGAACCATAGGCAACGCGCTGCGAAGACCGCTCCTGGCCGCGCTCATCGAGAATGGTGACGGCCATGTTACGGCCCATCGCGATGAGAGTGCCTTCGGAGTTGCGCAGAATGTTGCGGTTCTTGATCGCAATCGTGCCCTCGTAAGAGGCTTCGAGGAACGACTGGTCGACCACGTTCGCCGTACCGCCAAGGTGGAAGGTACGCATGGTGAGCTGCGTGCCCGGTTCACCGATCGACTGTGCGGCGATGACGCCAACGGCTTCGCCCATGTTGACAGGCGTACCGCGTGCAAGGTCACGACCGTAGCAGACGCCGCAGACGCCAACCTGCACTTCACAGGTCAGAGCCGAGCGGATGCGCACGGACTGGATGCCCGCCTTTTCGATGACGGCCACATCGGCCTCATCGATGAGCGTGCCGGCCTTGACGAGGTTTTCGCCGGAAACCGGATGATCGATATCATCAAGAGCCGTACGGCCGAGGATACGCGCGCCGAGCGAGGCAACGACCTGACCGGCATCGACGATGGCGGTCATGGTGAGGCCCTTGTCGGTGCCGCAATCGGTGGAAACGACGATGCAATCCTGCGCGACGTCGACGAGACGACGGGTAAGGTAACCCGAGTTCGCCGTCTTCAGGGCGGTGTCTGCCAGACCCTTACGGGCACCGTGGGTCGAGTTGAAGTACTCGTTAACGGTCAGGCCTTCCTTGAAGTTCGAGATGATCGGCGTCTCGATGATTTCACCCGACGGCTTCGCCATCAGGCCGCGCATGCCGCCCAGCTGACGCATCTGGTTCGGAGAACCACGGGCGCCCGAGTGGGACATCATGTAGATGGAGTTCATCGGCTTCTGGCGGCCCGTTTCCGGATCGAACTCGACAGCCTTGATGCGTGCCATCATTTCTTCGGCGACCTTTTCGGTTGCCTTGCCCCAGGCGTCGACAACCTTGTTGTACTTTTCGCCCTGGGTGATGAGACCATCATTGTACTGCTGTTCGTATTCCTTCACCAAGGCTTCGGTGTCGCCAACGATCTTCACCTTGCTGTCCGGAATGACCATGTCGTCCTTGCCGAACGAAATGCCGGCGCGGCAGGCGTGGCTGAAGCCGAGCTGCATGATGCGGTCGCAGAAGATGACCGTGTCTTTCTGGCCGCAATGACGGTAGACCGTGTCGATCATCTTGGAGATGTTCTTCTTGGTCATTTCCTGGTTGCAGACGTCGAAAGGCACGTTGACGTTCTTCGGCAGAAGTTCGCCAATCAGCATACGGCCAGGGGTCGTTTCATGGATCTTCGAAACCGGCTTGCCATCGGCATCCACGGTCTTGAAGCGGCCGCGGATCTTGGCATGCAGCGTCACGACCTTGTTTTCAAGCGCGTGATGCAGCTCACCGATATCCGAGAAGGCCATGCCTTCGCCCGGCTCGTTCTGGTTCATGATCGACAGGTAATAGAGGCCGAGAACCATGTCCTGCGACGGAACGATGATCGGATGACCGTTCGCCGGATGCAGGATGTTGTTGGTCGACATCATCAGCACGCGTGCTTCCAGCTGGGCTTCCAGCGAAAGCGGCACGTGGACAGCCATCTGGTCACCGTCGAAGTCGGCGTTGAAGGCCGTGCAGACGAGCGGGTGCAGCTGGATGGCCTTGCCTTCGACCAGCATGGGTTCGAAAGCCTGGATACCCAGACGGTGCAGCGTCGGTGCGCGGTTCAGAAGAACCGGATGCTCGCGGATGACCTCGTCGAGGATATCCCAGACCTCAGGCTTTTCCTTTTCAACCAGCTTCTTGGCCTGCTTGACGGTCGAGGAGTAACCCTTGGCGTCGAGGCGGGCGTAGATGAACGGCTTGAACAGTTCGAGCGCCATCTTCTTCGGCAGGCCGCACTGGTGCAGCTTCAGTTCCGGACCGGTCACGATGACCGAACGACCGGAATAGTCGACGCGCTTGCCGAGAAGGTTCTGGCGGAAGCGGCCCTGCTTGCCCTTGAGCATGTCGGAGAGCGACTTCAGCGGGCGCTTGTTGGCACCCGTGATGACGCGACCGCGACGGCCGTTATCGAACAGCGCATCGACGGATTCCTGCAACATACGCTTTTCGTTGCGGATGATGATGCCAGGTGCGCGAAGCTCGATCAGGCGCTTCAGACGGTTGTTACGGTTGATGACGCGGCGATAGAGATCGTTAAGGTCGGACGTCGCGAAACGGCCGCCATCCAGCGGAACCAGCGGACGCAGGTCCGGCGGAATGACCGGAACGACCTTCATGATCATCCATTCAGGACGGTTGCCCGACTCCATGAAGTTCTCGACGATCTTCAGGCGCTTCATCAGCTTCTTCTGCTTGAGATCAGACGTGGTCTCAGCAAGTTCGGCACGCAGGTCGCCGGCGATCTTTTCGAGGTTCATCGAAGCCAGCATCTCGTAGATGGCTTCAGCGCCGATCATGGCGGTGAACTGGTCTTCGCCGAACTCGTCGACGGCGATCATGTACTCTTCTTCGGACAGAAGCTGGTTCTGCTTCAGCGAAGTGAGGCCAGGCTCGGTGACGATGTAGTTCTCGAAATAAAGAACGCGTTCGACATCCTTCAGCGTCATGTCGAGCAGGGTCGAGATACGCGAGGGAAGCGACTTCAGGAACCAGATGTGGGCAACCGGCGCTGCGAGCTCGATATGGCCCATGCGCTCACGGCGAACGCGCGACAGCGTGACTTCGACGCCGCACTTTTCGCAGATGATGCCCTTGTACTTCATGCGCTTGTACTTGCCGCACAGGCACTCGTAGTCCTTGATCGGTCCGAAGATACGCGCGCAGAAAAGGCCGTCGCGTTCCGGCTTGAACGTACGGTAGTTGATGGTTTCCGGCTTCTTGATCTCGCCGTAGGACCACGACAGGATTTTTTCCGGCGAAGCAATCGAAATCCGGATGGAATCGAAATGCTGCGCAGGCACCTGAGGATTGAAAAGATTCATGACCTCTTGGTTCATGCCTTGTCTCCTTGAGAGGCTAGCTGCTGCCCCTGTTTGCATCCGGACCGGTTTCTTCCCGGGTCGCCGTCCAGAGCTTTAAATACGGATTAACCGCACAATGCGGCGAAAGTGTCCCACGCCAGCCGGGCTGACGGGAAACCGGCAGGCGCCCGGAAGGCGCCCGCCTCTCTCATTTTTATTCCGCCGCGTCGGGCAGCTGGTCTTCTGGCTGGTTCTCGATCTTCGAGTTTTCCAGCTCAACCGAAAGACCGAGCGACCGCATTTCCTTGACGAGAACGTTGAAGCTCTCCGGAATACCGGCCTCGAAGGTATCGTCGCCACGGACGATCGCTTCGTAGACCTTGGTGCGGCCGGCCACGTCGTCCGACTTGACGGTCAGCATTTCCTGCAGCGTGTAGGCCGCGCCGTATGCTTCCAGAGCCCAGACTTCCATTTCCCCGAAGCGCTGTCCGCCGAACTGCGCCTTGCCGCCCAGCGGCTGCTGGGTAACGAGCGAGTAAGGACCGATCGAGCGAGCGTGGATCTTGTCGTCAACAAGGTGGTTCAGCTTGATCATGTACATGTAGCCGACGGTGACCTTGCGGTCGAACGGCTCACCGGTACGACCGTCATAAAGGACGGACTGACCGGATTCATGCAGACCTGCCTTCTTCAGCATCGCTGCGACGTCGGGCTCATGCGCACCGTCGAAGACCGGGGTCGCGATGGAAACACCGCGCTTGGCTTCTTCGGCAAGCTTCACCAGCGAGTCGTCGTCGAAACGCTGAACCTCGTCATTGGCTTCAGACGCGTAGATTTCCGTCAGCTCGCTGCGAAGCTCGCTGATGTCCATCGTCTTGCGATACTCTTCGAGCATCTCGCCGATCTTCTTGCCCATGCCTGCGCATGCCCATGCGAGGTGGGTTTCGAGGATCTGGCCGACGTTCATGCGCGAAGGCACGCCGAGCGGGTTCAAGCAGATGTCGACATGCGTGCCGTCCTCGAGGAACGGCATGTCCTCGACCGGAACGATACGCGAGACGACGCCCTTGTTACCGTGACGGCCGGCCATCTTGTCGCCCGGCTGGATCTTGCGCTTAACAGCAACGAAGACCTTGACCATCTTCATGACGCCCGGAGGCATTTCGTCGCCGCGCTGGACCTTTTCGACCTTGTCCATGAAGCGCTGTTCAAGGCGCGACTTGGACTCGTCGTACTGGCCACGAAGCGCTTCGAGTTCGGACTGGGCCTTCTCGTCTTCGACAGCGAACATCCACCACTGCGAGCGCGGATATTCGGAGACGACGGCGTTGGAAAGCTCGACGCCCTTCTTGAAGCCCTTCGGACCGGCGATGGAAACGTGGCCACGCAGCATGTCGATCAGGCGGCCGTAGACGTTACGGTCAAGAATTGCCTGTTCGTCGTCGCGGTCCTTCGCTAAGCGCTCGATCTCTTCGCGCTCGATAGCCATCGCGCGCTCGTCCTTCTCCACACCGTGACGGTTGAAGACGCGGACTTCGACGACCGTACCGAACGTGCCCGGAGGCATGCGCATGGATGTGTCGCGAACGTCGGAAGCCTTTTCACCGAAGATGGCGCGCAGAAGCTTTTCTTCCGGCGTCATCGGGCTTTCGCCCTTCGGCGTGATCTTGCCGACGAGGATATCGCCCGGCTGAACTTCCGCACCGATGTAAACGATACCGGCTTCGTCGAGGTTCTTCAGCGCTTCTTCCGAAACGTTCGGAATGTCGCGCGTGATTTCTTCCGGACCAAGCTTCGTGTCGCGCGCCATCACTTCGAATTCTTCGATGTGGATGGAGGTGAACACGTCGTCGGAAACGATACGTTCCGACATCAGGATCGAGTCTTCGTAGTTGTAGCCGTTCCAGGGCATGAACGCGACGAGCGCGTTACGGCCAAGCGCCAGATCGCCGAGGTCGGTCGACGGACCGTCCGCGATGATGTCGCCCTTGGAGATGGCGTCACCGACGGAGACCAGCGGACGCTGGTTGACGCAGGTGTTCTGGTTCGAACGCTGGAACTTCTGCAGACGGTAGATATCGACGCCCGACTTGCCGGCATCGAGGTCTTCCGTAGCGCGGATAACGATACGCGTCGCATCCACCTGGTCGACCACACCGCCGCGGCGAGCCGCGATGGCAGCGCCGGAGTCGCGAGCAACAACCGGTTCCATGCCCGTGCCGACGAACGGCGCTTCCGCCCGCAGAAGCGGAACGGCCTGACGCTGCATGTTCGAGCCCATGAGAGCGCGGTTGGCGTCGTCGTTTTCCAGGAACGGAATGAGAGCCGCTGCGACCGAAACGAGCTGCTTCGGCGAAACGTCCATCAGGTTGATGTTGTCGCGCGGTGCGAGCATGACTTCGCCCGAGTGACGGCAAACAACGAACTCTTCAACGAAGGCGCCTTCGCCATCAAGTTCGGCATTGGCCTGTGCGACGTAGTACTTGGCCTCTTCCATGGCGGAGAGGTAGATCACGTCGGTCGTCACCTTGCCGTCGGTGATCTTGCGGTACGGGCTTTCGATGAAGCCGTACTTGTTCACACGGGCAAAGGTTGCAAGCGAGTTGATCAGACCGATGTTCGGGCCTTCAGGCGTTTCGATCGGGCAAATACGGCCATAATGGGTCGGGTGAACGTCACGGACTTCAAAGCCGGCGCGCTCACGGGTCAGACCACCCGGTCCAAGAGCCGAAAGACGACGCTTGTGGGTGATTTCCGAAAGCGGGTTCACCTGGTCCATGAACTGCGACAGCTGCGAGGAACCGAAGAATTCGCGAACCGCGGCAGCTGCCGGCTTCGCATTGATCAGGTCCTGCGGCATCACGGTGTCGATTTCGATCGAGGACATACGTTCCTTGATCGCACGTTCCATGCGCAGAAGGCCCAGACGATACTGGTTTTCCATCAGCTCGCCGACAGAACGAACACGGCGGTTGCCGAGGTTGTCGATGTCGTCGATTTCGCCCTTGCCGTCGCGCAGTTCGACCAGCATCTTGACGACCGCGAGGATGTCTTCCTTGCGCAGCGTGCGCACGGTGTCTTCCGCGTCGAGGTCGAGACGCATGTTCATCTTCACGCGGCCAACAGCCGAGAGATCGTAACGTTCAGCATCGAAGAACAGCGAGTTGAACATCGCTTCCGCCGAATCCATGGTCGGCGGCTCACCCGGACGCATGACGCGGTAGATGTCGAACAGGGCTTCCTGACGGTTCTCGTTCTTGTCCGCAGACAGCGTGTTGCGGATATAGGCGCCAACATTGACGTGGTCGATGTTGAGGACCGGAATCTCGTCAAAGCCGGACTGCAGGATGATGCCGAGCGTCTTCTCGTCGATTTCGTCGCCGGCTTCGAGATAGATTTCACCCGTCTCGTAGTTGACGATGTCTTCGGCCAGATAGTTGCCGTACAGGTCCTCGTCGGTCGCCTTCAGCGCCTTGAGGCCCTTTTCGGAGAGCTGGCGGATGAGGCGCGGGGTCAGCTTCTTGCCACCCTCGACAACGACTTCGCCGGTATCGGCGTCGATCATGTCGGTGATGACCTTGGCATTCTTCAGCGTCTCAGGCTGGAACGGAATGCGCCAGCCATCGCCGGAGCGCTCGTAGGAAGCCTTGGTGTAGAAGGTCGACAGGATTTCTTCACCATCCATGCCAAGCGCCATCAGGAGCGAGGTCACGGGCAGCTTGCGGCGACGGTCGATACGCGCATAGACGATGTCCTTGGCGTCGAACTCGATGTCGAGCCAGGAACCGCGATACGGGATGACGCGGGCAGCGAACAAAAGTTTGCCGGAAGAATGGCTCTTGCCCTTGTCGTGATCGAAGAACACGCCCGGCGAACGGTGCATCTGCGAAACGATGACGCGCTCGGTGCCGTTGACGATGAACGTGCCGTTATTGGTCATGAGCGGCATGTCGCCCATGTAGACGGACTGTTCCTTGATGTCCTTGATGGACTTCGCGCCTGTATCCTCGTCAATATCGAACACGATGAGGCGCAGCGTCACTTTCAGCGGCGCTGCATAGGTCAGATCGCGCTGACGGCATTCCTCGACGTCGAACTTCGGCGCTTCGAATTCGTAAGATACGAATTCGAGCATGGATGCGCCCGAAAAATCGGTGATCGGGAATACGGATTTGAATACGGCATTCAATCCCTCGTCGGGACGGCCACCCTTGGGCTCGTCAACCATGAGAAACTGGTCATACGAAGCCTTCTGAACCTCGATGAGGTTCGGCATTTCCGCTACTTCTGGAATTTTGCCGAAAAACTTGCGTACGCGCCTGCGACCGTTAAACGAAAGGGTCTGAGCCATCGTCGCTCCTTTAAAATTGCATCCGGGCCTGCAACGGACGGGAACCGATGGCCAGTCGACCCCGTCAAGCAATGGGTATCATCAATCTCGTTCCACATCCCGGATCGATCAGGCCGGATTGCCTAGATGAGCCGGTTCGGAACCATTCTCTTGAAGAACCCATTACCCAAAAGCCATTTTCACGCGGCTTTTGGGTAATAAGTTTTAAAAACGATGACGACGGAAAGGGGCATGAAGCCCCTTCCCGCCAGCAATCGCAAGATTACTTAACGTCGACCTTAGCGCCGGCGTCTTCAAGCTTCTTCTTGAGGTCAGCAGCTTCAGCCTTGGAAACAGCTTCCTTGACAGCCTTCGGAGCGCCTTCAACGAGGTCCTTAGCTTCCTTCAGGCCGAGACCCGTGATAGCGCGGACTTCCTTGATGACGTTGATCTTGTTGGCGCCAGCGTCAACCAGGATCACGTCGAATTCAGTCTTTTCTTCTTCAACAGCAGCAGCAACGCCAGCACCGCCAGCAGCAGCAACAGCTACCGGAGCAGCAGCGGAAACGCCCCACTTTTCTTCAAGAAGCTTCGACAGTTCTGCAGCTTCCAGAACGGTCAGGGTGGAGAGGTCTTCAACGATCTTTGCGAGATCAGCCATTTTGATAGTTCCTTTTGTTCAGTTCGAACCAGTTTGAATAATTACAGCGAAAAACCGCCTTAAGCGGCTTCGTCCTTCTTGGCGTAAGCCGAAAACACGCGTGCAAGCTGGCTTGCAGGTGCGGCGACAACCGTAGCGACGCGAGTTGCCGGGGCATTGAGAAGGCCCAGCAGCTTTGCACGAAGCTCGTCCAGCGAAGGCAGGGTCGCAAGCGACTTGACTGCTTCGGCGTTGAGCGTGGTTGCACCCATGGCGCCGCCGAGAACAACGACTTTATCGTTGGTCTTTGCGAAGTCCATGACGACTTTCGGAGCGATCATCGGGTCGACGCTGTATGCAATCAGCGTCTGGCCCTTGAAGAGATTTGTCATCCCTTCCGACTCCGTGCCCTGAAGAGCGATCTTGGCCAGGCGGTTCTTCGCGACCTTGACGGTGCCTCCGGCAGCGCGCATCTTCGAACGGAAGTCGTTCATCTGCGCAACGGTGACACCAGCATAGTGGGCCACGACAACCGAACCGGAAGCCTTGAAGACTTCGTTCAGCTCCGTGACGAATTCGCGTTTTTCCGCTCTTTCCACTGTCTGTCTCCAGTAGACGGGACCACATGATTGTGAACCCGTCGGGTTTGCCTTTGCCCCAGGGGACCTTCTTACAAAGATCCCGAGCGACGCTCGAGGATCCTGTCCCCCGCTCTGTCGCCGCAAACGGCTCCAGGCACAGGCACACCAGGTTCGAACCGGACAGTCAGACATCCTTGGATGTCTCAAATCCAGCCTCACCCGTCTCATGCAGGTTGAATGATTAAGGCCAGATCCCGAAAGACATGGCCACCTGCAATCTCGGACAGGAGTTCCGGGTTTCCCCGGAAATCTCCGGCTCCCTGAGAGCCGGAAATTCTTTTAGTCACACGCCCCGAAAGACGCGCGAGAATTGATTAAGCCGTAACCGACGAAGGGTCGATCTTGACGCCCGGACCCATGGTCGAGGAAATCGCAACGCGCTTGACGTAGTTGCCCTTGGCACCCGTCGGCTTTGCCTTGATGACTGCATCGGCGAAAGCCTTGATGTTTTCTTCAAGAGCCTTGGCGTCGAACGAAGCCTTGCCGATACCGGCATGCACGATACCAGCCTTTTCGACGCGGAATTCGACAGCGCCGCCCTTGGACGCCTTGACGGCGCCGGCAACATCCATCGTCACCGTACCGACCTTCGGGTTCGGCATCATGCCACGCGGGCCGAGTACCTTGCCGAGACGGCCGACGAGCGGCATCATGTCCGGGGTCGCGATGCAACGATCGAAGTCGATCTTGCCGCCCTGAACGATTTCAACCAGTTCTTCCGCGCCAACAACGTCAGCGCCGGCAGCCGTGGCTTCATCAGCCTTGACGCCACGGGCGAAAACGGCGACGCGAACGTCACGGCCGGTGCCGTTCGGCAGGTTGACAACGCCACGAACCATCTGGTCCGCATGGCGCGGGTCAACGCCGAGGTTCATCGAAACTTCAACGGTTTCGTCAAACTTGGCAACCGCACGTTCCTTGACCATCGAAATGGCGTCGGTGAGAACGTAAAGCTTGTTGGGATCCACGCCTTCGCGGATCTTCTGAATGCGCTTTGCTACCTTGGCCATGATCAACCTACCACTTCCAGGCCCATGGCGCGGGCGGAGCCCTCAACCATTGCCATTGCGCCTTCGATATCGGCTGCATTCAGATCCTTCATCTTGGCTTCAGCGATCGTCTTGACCTGAGCCTTGGTGATGGAGCCGACCTTGGCGCCCTTGCCAGGCGTCTTGGAACCGGAGGTGATCTTAGCTTCCTTCTTCAGCCAATAGGTCATCGGCGGCTGCTTCATGACGAAGGTGAAGGACTTGTCCTGGTAATAGGTGATGACGACCGGGATCGGCATACCCTTTTCCATTTCCTGCGTGGCGGCATTGAACGCCTTGCAGAATTCCATGATGTTAATGCCACGCTGACCAAGTGCCGGACCGATCGGCGGGGACGGATTGGCCGACCCAGCCTTTACCTGCAACTTGAGCTGGCCTGCAACTTTCTTAGCCATATCTCTCTGCCTTTCAATTCAAACCGGTTACCCGGCTTCTCTCTAGCCGGATCGCTCCGGCGGCTGCGGTTGCGTGGTGCGGCGCCCTGCCCCGGCTTTAAGAGCCAGATTGCCTTCCACGCGCTTGGGGTTTCACCCCTCCAATCAGACCTTCTCGACCTGATTGTATTCCAGCTCGACCGGCGTAGCGCGGCCGAAAATCGAAACTTCCACCTTCAGGCGCGAACGCTCTTCGTCGACATCCTGCACCACGCCGTTGAACGACGCGAACGGACCGTCGGAAACGCGAACCTGCTCGCCGATCTCGAACGAAACCGAAGACTTCGGACGCTCGACACCTTCCTGAACCTGACCGAGAATACGATCGGCTTCATAATCGGGAATCGGAACAGGCTTATTGTCCGAACCGAGGAAACCGGTAACCTTCGGCGTGTTCTTGATGAGGTGATAGGCCTCATCCGTCAGGTTGGCGCGCACCAGCACGTAACCCGGAAAGAACTTGCGTTCGCTATCAACCTTACGGCCGCGACGCACCTCGACAACCTTTTCGGTCGGCACGAGGATTTTCTCGAAAAGATGATCAAGACCCTTCTGGCGGGCCTTTTCCTCGATCGACTCGGCGACCTTCTTTTCGAAATTCGAATATGCGTGAACGATATACCAGCGTGCTGCCATTTTTATTCTCCGTTCAATCCTTCACCAGGCCGTTACCGGCCTACGTTCAGCACGAGGCTGAGCAGCCAGCCGATGAGCTGGTCTGCAGCAAAGAAGAACAGAGCCGCAAAAATGACCATCACCAGCACCATAGCCGTCGAAATCATGGTCTCGCGGCGCGACGGCCAAGTAATTTTTGACGCTTCGGCGCGAACCTGCTGCAGAAACGTAAACGGATTGGTTTTGGATGCCATTGACTGCCCACGCAATTACGGCGCGTAAAGCCGAACTAATCAGCCCCACGCACCGCGTGTCTGTTTTGACCTACATAAACACCGATTCCACTTTTAACAAGAGGAAATCGACATTCCGCGAAATTCACCGGAAATCCGGTAGCCATCTGCCGTGCAGCGAAGACCGCGCTTGCGAATGGAAAGTGGCAGGGGCAGTAAGGCTCGAACTTACGACCTGCGGTTTTGGAGACCGCCGCTCTACCAACTGAGCTATACCCCTTCATCACCGTAATCGACCGCGAAAATCGCTTGGCCAATTCGGTATGCGCTCCTTTAAGACGCCGGGAAAAGAATGGCAAGGGTGTTTTTCGTTTTTTCACAATGTCTGGCAAAATACACGGACGAGCCGCCTGCCCCACCCGGCACAATGCCTATTCCCTTGATCTTTCTCACACTCCCCAACAGGAAAAACCCATGAGCATCTATCTCGTCCGTCACGGCCAGACCGAATTTAATGCCGTCCAGCGCTGGCAGGGTCAGGTCGATTCGCCGTTGACGGAGCTGGGACGACAACAGGCGGCGCGCATGGGGCGTAAGCTCGCCGCGCTGACCGGCACAGGTGAAGCGCATGTTTTCTCGAGCCCGCTCGGACGGGCACGGCAGACCTGCGAGATCATAGCCCGTGAGATCGGCGTGATAGACGGCATCACCCTCGATCCGGGTCTGATGGAAATCGGCATGGGTGCATGGGATGGCATGACGGATTACGAGATCGATCACGAATATCCCGGCATGCGCGACGGACTGGACCGGCATGAGTGGTTTTTTCACGCCCCCGGGGGTGAAACATTTGAGAGAATGACGGACCGCGTCACCCGCAGCCTGGAGACGATCAAACAGAGGCAGGCCCGCGACGCGATCATCATCTGCCACGGCATCACCAGCCGGATATTACGCGGCGTTTATGCGAGCCTCCCGAAAGACGAGACACTGCGCCTCGAAGTACCGCAAGACGCGTTCTTCCATCTCAGGCACGGCGACATTGCCCGGATCGATTGCTGAGGCTTTTTTGCAATAAAAAACCCCGCTGTCTCCAGCGGGGTTTTCTCAAATCCCTTACGGGAAAAGATTACTCGACGATCGAGGCCACGATGCCGGCGCCGACGGTACGGCCGCCTTCGCGGATAGCGAAGCGCAGCTTTTCTTCCATCGCGATCGGAACGATCAGCTCGACTTCAACCGTGACGTTGTCGCCAGGCATAACCATTTCCGTGCCTTCCGGCAGAGAAACGATGCCGGTAACGTCCGTCGTGCGGAAGTAGAACTGCGGGCGGTAGTTCGTGAAGAACGGCGTATGACGGCCGCCTTCTTCCTTCGTCAGGATGTAGGCTTCTGCCATGAACTTCTTGTGCGGCTTGACCGAACCCGGCTTGCACAGGATCTGACCACGCTCAACGCCGTCACGGGTAACGCCGCGAACCAGAGCACCGATGTTGTCGCCAGCCTGGCCCTGATCGAGCAGCTTGCGGAACATTTCAACGCCGGTAACCGTCGTCTTCGAGGTCGGACGAATGCCGACGATCTCGACTTCTTCACCAACCTTGACGATACCGCGCTCAACGCGACCCGTCACAACCGTACCACGGCCAGAGATCGAGAACACGTCTTCGATCGGCATCAGGAACGGCTGGTCGATCGGACGCTCAGGCGTCGGGATGTAGGCGTCAACAGCGGCCATCAGCTCGCGGATCGCGTCTTCACCGATCTTCTTGTCAGAATCTTCAAGAGCGGCAAGTGCCGAACCCTTGACGATCGGGATATCGTCGCCCGGGAAGTCGTAGGACGACAGAAGTTCGCGAACTTCAAGCTCGACGAGCTCGAGAAGCTCGGCGTCGTCAACCTGGTCGACCTTGTTGAGGAACACGACGATTGCCGGAACGCCAACCTGCCGGGCAAGCAGGATGTGCTCGCGGGTCTGCGGCATCGGGCCGTCAGCAGCCGAGCAAACCAGGATCGCGCCGTCCATCTGGGCAGCACCGGTGATCATGTTCTTCACGTAGTCGGCGTGGCCGGGGCAGTCGACGTGCGCGTAGTGACGGGCAGGCGTCTCATACTCAACGTGTGCCGTCGAAATCGTGATACCACGGGCCTTTTCTTCAGGCGCGGCGTCGATCTGGTCATACGCCTTGAATTCGCCGAAGAACTTCGTGATCGCGGCAGTCAGCGACGTCTTGCCATGGTCAACGTGACCGATCGTGCCAATGTTGACGTGCGGCTTATTGCGCTCAAACTTGCTCTTTGCCATGTGAATTGCTTCCTGTGAACGTGAAGTAGTTTCCCCGGCGAACCGGTTTGGTGTCGCCGTTTAAGGCTTTGTAAGCGAATGCGCAAGACTTAATTGTGAAAGCGCCTGCGCACGCGCTTCAAGCGTGCCCCGAGGCCCGCATATGGTGTGTTGTTTGCGACATTTAAACCCTTGGAAGAATGACATCGACGCAAGCCGCGCGGAGTGCCTTTCTGCTATTCTCGATCACTAATTAAGATATTTCCATCACAACTTCTTTACCTGCACCGCCATGATGGCTTAAGGACAATCCATCGCCGGGGGGAGACGGGCGATCCCGATGCGGCGCTGGGCGCCATCCCATGCCTTATCTCGTTCCGTCGCTTTCCCCCGCGACCTTTCTATCCGTTTCAGGACCATTCCATGGAAATCTTCACAGCCGCCGGTTTCACGGCATTCTTACAGGTCATCGCGATCGATCTCGTTCTGGCGGGCGACAATGCCATCGTCATCGGCCTTGCCGCCGCCGGTCTTCCCGCCCATCTCCGCCGCAAGGCAATTCTGGTGGGCATCATCGCCGCCACCGTTTTGCGCATCGCCTTTGCCGCCGTCACCGTGCAGCTTCTCGCCATTGTCGGGCTGCAATTGTTCGGCGGCCTGCTGCTCGCCTGGGTGTGCTGGAAGATGTGGTCCGAACTGCGCGAAGCTGCCGGCTCCATCGAAGACGAGGTGACCGACGACGAAGCCGATCTGACCAAAGGCCACAAGACCTTCTTTCAGGCCGCAACTCAGATCGTCATCGCCGATGTCTCCATGTCGCTGGACAACGTTCTGGCTGTTGCCGGCGCCGCACAGGAACATGTGACCGTCCTGGTGATCGGCCTCATCGTTTCGATCGCCCTCATGGGGCTTGCCGCCAACTTCGTCGCCAAGCTGCTGCACCGCTATCGCTGGATTTCCTATCTCGGTCTGATGGTCATCATCTATGTGGCACTCAACATGCTCTATCACGGCGTGATCGAAGTCTTGCCCTATATCAAGGCCTATCTGGGCTGAGCCGCCCCGCAGAAACGCCATTTGAAAGGCCCGGAAACGTGAAGGTTTCCGGGCCTTTTTTACGCGCTGCCGAGCGCGATGAACGTCTTCGAAAACCCCTTCGACCCACCGGCAGGCACACCTCGAGAATCACGCGATTCAACCGCTGCAACATCCGGGCAAGGCAGGGAAATCGTAATTTCTCGCCTATGGGTTCTGGCAATTGAGGTCAGCCACAAGCAAGCCTAGGGAGCTAGTAATAAGTCATAATAATAAAAAGAAAGGTAAAGCTGCCAATGGCTTATGACTGGAGCGGCGGTCGTACCCGTCGCCGTCGAAGGGTGAAACTCGGCGTTGTCGCAAGCTCCCTCATCCTTCTCGCGCTGCTGGCGTCGCTCGTTCTCGTCTGAACGCGACGCAAGCGCAGACCAACACTGACCGGCGGCATGGCAAGGTTTCATAACCGCCCTGCCGCCGCTCCTTTAAAGGCTACTGCTGCCGATCAGGACTTCTTCTTTTCCACGCAGTGAACCGGCTTCTTCATCTCCGGATCCGCCATCAGATCATAAAGATCGGCCTCCTCACCCTTCGACCACCAGACGTGAACGCCGCCCTGATATCTGGCGCCTGAGCCTGAAATGACATTCGCGGCAACGATGACGCCATCCTTCAGCCCCAGCCGCACGAGGCTGATATCGCCGGCATTGAAATAAACGGCGTCCACCGTGTCGGCGGCGCATTGATAGACAGCCTCGACCTTCTCGATCGTCGTGTCCTTCGGAAGCGGAATCACCAGATCATCAGCCAGAGCGCTGGAAGCGACCGCCGACGACAGGATTGCAAGACACGTGATGGCGATGGATTTTCTCATGTTGACCCTTTCCTGATCCAGTCGAAACATAAGGTCACGACAGCAAAGCCAAAATTGGGCGGACCATTCCTGACTTTTGGAATTTGCGGAAACATGAACGACGGAGGACATGCCGAAGCATATCGACGACACGTCTATCCGCTGTCAGCTCATGCCGGAAGGCACACCCGGTGCCCTTATCGATACATCCAGTAAGCGGCGCCAAGGATAACCGCCCACATCAGCAATGATATGGCCAGCACTGTGAGATAGTTTCGAAATCGTCTGGTCATCCGCCCACATTGCCGGTCGGCCATCACCGGACAGCGCTTACCGTTGAATTGCTGGATGCGGGTCGAACCGCAGGATCAACTCTTTCTACCAAGATACTGAATCACGGACTATTCACAGATTTTACCCGCCCGAAAACGGGGTTGCCCCAGGGCCCCGGATGTTACCGGCTGTAAGAGTTAATTCCCGGCCACGCCTGACCATCTTGCATGGCCATAAGAAGCCTTGCCCACCTTTGCCCTATCTGGTGGCGGCGATGGAGAGCGCATGAACACATCCTCCCCGGCTGAAACCGTTCCCGCCTGCCAATATGATTCTGGAATCAGTCTGATGGTCGGGCGACGGCAGTCGGCCGCCGCCCCGTCGCTTGTCAGCTCTTCAGCGCCGTGTTGCACAGGCTCCAGTAGCCGCCGCCCTTCTGAATCCACTTCAGATCGCCGAGCGTGCCGTCATTCTTGTTCTTGTGGTAGGAGTCGACACAGGTCTTCAGGCGTGCCTTGCCAGGCGTTTCGCTTGAATATTTCTTATCGACAGCACTCGGAAAAGCGACGCCCTTCGGGGCCTTTGTCGTCGCTTTTTCGGGTTCTTTGTCGGTTGTAGCCGCGACCTGCTTGTCGTCGGCCGCATCTTCGGCCGCCGCATCGGCACCGCAGAATTTGGCGCGATAGTCGTTCCACTTGACGTCCTTCGCGGATCCGTCGGCTTTCGCCGCCTGATACTTCACGCTGCACTCCTTCATGGTGAGTGCGGCTGCGGGGGAGACGAACGCTGCCGATGCCAGCAGCGCAAAGGATGAGAGAATGACAACCCTGTTAAACATTGAAGACTCCCGTTTGCATGATTGCCGGCCGACTATCCGACCGGATTTTCCGCTTGTCAACGAGCAGTGCGGGAAGGACGGAAAGTCGAATTGACGGGGGAATGAAACGTGTTCAGAGGACACGGCATCTTCCTGGTAAAGACGGCATCATGCCGGCTCACATTTGCGCGTGGACGCGTAAGGCCCAACAGCCGCCGCAAGCGACCTCTCCAATCCCGCCGCCTCACCTTTTACCGATCGCGAAGAATCACGTGTTCGTGTGGCGTCAACCCTCTCACGGAACGAATTTCCTAAATTTTCGTTAGCATCCCGAACGAATAACGAGGATTTATCGATGTTGAGGATGCCGAAGACTATCTCCGCACTCGCTCTTGGCGTCGCATTATCTGGCGCTTCTGTCATGCCCGCCCACGCGCTGAGCCTTATACAGCCGGCCTATGAACCGCCGGAACAGGCACAGAATTCGAACCAGCGTGGCTATCCCGCATCCGCCTTCGCCGCGGGCAAGGGTGAGGAAGCCACATCGAATGGCTACGCCCTGTCGCAGGCGGAGATAAACCACGTCAAATGGTGTGCGGCGCGATACACCTCCTACCATCCGACCGATAACAGCTACATGGCCCCTGCGGGGACACGCACCCAGTGTCTTTCTCCCTATTAACGCCCGGCTGGGAGAACAGCCTGTTGCGCACGCAGGTTCCGGAGCTGGCTCCAGTTACGATACGCTTTTAGCCGCCTCGTCGATCAATCCGGCGACGGCGGCAGGATGCGACGCAAGGGATGCGTGGCTTGCTTCAAGCGAAATAACCTGACGAGCCCCCAATCGAGCCGACATGAGATGCTGGTTCTCCGGGGAGATCATCCGATCATCGGTTGAAATCTGATACCAGGACGGTTTTGCTTTCCAGGCAGGCTTTGAGATAGCATTTCCAAAAGTCGAGGCGAGCGGCGCCTTCTGGGTCACCGCCATGACCAGCGCTTCGTCAGCGCTGAGATCCTGGCAAAAACTCTCATGGAACTTGTCTGCGCGCAGCCAGAGATAACCGTCGTCATCAGGCGCAAGATTTGCAACCGCCGCAGGCGGATGCTGCTGAGTGATGCCTCCGGGGCTCTCGCCTGCATCGGGGGCGAAGGCGGCGATATAAACAAGCCCGACAACATTCGGCAGATTGCCGACTTCCGTGATGACCGCGCCACCGTAGGAGTGTCCAACAAGCAGAACGGGGCCATCCTGTTGCGCAACCATCTTGCGGGTGCGCTCAACATCGTCGGCGAGTGATGTCAGTGGTAATTCGACAGCCTTGAGAGTGTAACCTCTGCCGGCAAGATCGACGATTACTTTGCTCCAGTGGGCAGCCCCGCCCCAGAACCCATGCACGAGAATAATCGTCGGCTTCGAACCCATGTGTCACTCCTCGGTTGGAATTACGACACCGGTCGTTGGCCGCTCTTGTCGGACGTTCGCTGGCGTCGAGTGATTACTGCACTTGCCGGGACAGGAATAATCGGCGCATCCTGGCCCCGCGAGAGCAATGTAGCATGCTGTTATGGTGCCGGTCGAAATCATATGTAAACACGATAGCGTCACCTGTGGGCTTGGCCCGGCGAGCGCTGATTACGCAACTGCGTGAATTGAGAGTAACATCAGATAGTCGACAGGCAAGCCCATATGGCCCCCTGCTCCAAAAACTCTATCGATGTTGGAAAGAGCGGTTGGATTTCCAGCGAGATTTTTGATGGGCGACTTCAAGTCGCGACATTTTGAGGGCGAGATCGGCCCGGCTTCCAACCGCTTTAGTCAATATCGCGATTTCTAACACCAGAATTGCTGGATGCCCTACACGATCTCGCGGGCGTCAGAAAACGCTGCAAACCGTATCTAACGAACGTCTTTGATTGTACCGGGAGAGTAAATGGAGCGGGTAGCGGGAATCGAACCCGCGTATTCAGCTTGGAAGGCTGCTGCTCTACCATTGAGCTATACCCGCGGTGGTGATTTCGATCCGTGCAGAATGGTGGAGGGAGTTGGATTTGAACCAACGTAGGCGTAGCCAACGGATTTACAGTCCGTCCCCTTTAACCACTCGGGCATCCCTCCAGCTTTCTGCTAGGATCGAGCTACCAAGCTCTTCAGATTTTGCCGCGGCGAAGCGCCATTGCGTCGTCTGTGGCGCGTATATGACGGCCTCGTTCGTTTCTGTCAACACGCCCTTTCACGAATTTTCGGGAAAAAATTCAAACATGTTTACAGTCCTGTGGATTATCGCGGGGGCTGGTGCGCGCCTCCTAGCGGAGATATAAGGCGCCATGAGCAAAGACGATCCAAACAACAAATCCACCCGCGATACGCACTACGCCACCCTGCGCCGCGCCGTACGCGACGCCAAGCGCGAAAGGGGCGAAATCCCCACTCCGCCGCAGCAGAGGCGCAGGAACCGCGATGCGGACGACTGGAAGCCGCCGCAGCTTGCACCGGATCAGGTGCATCTTTACGGCCTGCATACGGTGCGCGCCGCACTCACCAATCCCGAACGGCAGATCGTCAAGCTCTCCGTCACCCAGAATGCGCTTGCACGTCTGGATATCGGCGAGGCGGACGCCCAGCCCTTCCCTGTCGAGATGGTTTCCCCGCAGGATATCGACAAGGTACTCGGCCCCGAGGCGATCCATCAGGGCGTGATGCTGGAAACGAAGCCATTGCCGGTCAAGAGGCTCGGCGCGCTGAAGGACAGCCCGCTCGTCCTCGTGCTCGATCAGGTTACCGATCCCCACAATGTCGGCGCCATCATGCGCTCGGCGGTCGCCTTCAACGCCGGCGCAGTCATCACCACCATGCGCCACAGCCCGACCGAGTCGGGCGTCCTGGCAAAATCCGCCTCCGGCGCGCTGGAACTCATCCCCTATATCCAGATCACCAATCTGGCGGATGCGCTGGGCGAGTTGCACAAACTCGGCTTCTTTTCGGTTGGGCTGGATTCGGAAGGCCCCGCCCCCATCGAACAGACCTTCAGCGGCGCAAAAGTCGCGCTGGTACTGGGAGCTGAAGGCAAGGGTCTGCGCCAGAAGACTCGCGAAACCGTCTCGGCGCTCGCCCGTCTCGATATGCCCGGCGAGATCAAATCGCTTAACGTGTCGAATGCGGCGGCCATCGCCCTTTACGCAACGCAGCAATTTCTGGGCAAAGCGTCGTCCTGACGCTTTCCCTTCCTTGCGAAATCACAAAGCGCAACGCATGCTGCGCTTTTTCGCAAGGAGCAAATTTCAACATGACCGAGCAGACCATCAAACCGACCGGCGAGCTGACGCTCAGGACGCTTGCCATGCCGGCCGACGCCAATCCCGCCGGTGATATTTTCGGCGGCTGGGTCATGTCGCAGATGGACTTGGCAAGCGGCATCCGCGCAGCGGAACGCTCACGCTGTCGCGTGGTCACGGCGGCGGTCAAGGAAATGGCTTTCGAACTGCCGGTGAAGATCGGCGATACGCTGTCCATCTATACCGATATCGCCCGCGTCGGCCGCACCTCCATCACATTGACGGTTGAAGCCTGGGCACAGCGGTCGCGTTTCGACAAGCTGGAAAAGGTCACCGCCGGCACCTTCATCATGGTGGCGATGGACGAAAACGGGCAGCCGACGCCCATTCCTCCGGGGGAGTAGGCACGATGGAGGCCGCCGTCAACGCCGCGGAAGCCTATTCGCACATCCGTGCCGTCATGGGCATGGTGGTCGGCCTCAGCCTCGCCCGCCTGCTGACCGGCCTTGCCGGTTTCGTGCAACACCCAAAGAAGGAACGCATCTATCCGCTGCATCTCGGCTGGGTGGCGTTCCTGTTTCTGATGCTGGTGCATTTCTGGTGGTGGGAACACCGGCTTTCCGCCACCGGCCACGTGCTGGGCTTCGGCGCTTTCCTGTTCCTCATCCTGTTCTGCTCGCTGTTTTATTTCCTCTGCGTGCTGCTGTTTCCCACCGACATGAAGGAATACAAGGGATATGAGGACTACTTCTTTTCCCGCAAAAGCTGGTTCTTCGGTTTTCTGGCAGCGCTTTTCGTCACCGATGTCGGTGACACGCTGCTGAAGGGACAGGACTATCTTGCAACGCTCGGCCCGGAATATCTCATCCGTACCGCCATTTACGTCGTTCTTTTCACATCCGCCGCCTTCATCGGCAACCGCCGCTTCCACCGGTTCCTCGTCATCTTCGCATTGATCTACCAGATCGCCTGGATTTTCCGCACCTACGACCTGCTGGCCTGAAGACCGTAACGTCCTGATGCCGTCATTGTGTCGCGGTGACATTTCGCCGCGATTATGGCATTCCGGCCTTATGGGACATATTCGCAGGATCATGCAGGACAGAAGCTCGGCTGGCGCCATCGCCACGCTGGCCGTCCTGCTTTTCCTCCTGCAGGGTCTCGCCAACGGCCTGACCAGCGGCAACATGGCCATGGCCGCGCTTGCGGCAGATGAGGTCATCTGTTCCAGCCACATGCCCGAAGGGCCCGCAAAGCAGGACCCGGCGGGCAAAATTGCCGCCGACTGCTGCGGAACGCTGTGCCGGCTGGCATCGGCCACCATTGCCACTCTTCCGGTCACACCTGTCGAACGCGCAGACAGTGTCGTTACGACGGACGAAGTCGCCTTTTTGAACTTCGATGCGGCATTGCCGCCATCGCCGCCCAATCTGGAATCACGCCCCCGCGCACCGCCCGCCCCTCCGCAGAACTGAAACACGCCCGGCTTGCCGGAAATCACTCTTCCTGCGGAGACATCCATGTCCGTTACGACCTCTTTCGAGGGCGAGCGCGCGCCTGCGCATTCCTCGTCCATCAATCTTTACCGCGCCGTGTGGCGCTGGCATTTCTATGCCGGTCTCTTCGTCCTGCCCTTCATGATATCGCTCGCCGTCACCGGCGCCCTTTATCTTTTCCGGGACGAATTCGATAACCTCATCCATTCGGATTTGAAGCGGATAGAGGTGGTGCAAAACGCACCGAAAGCACTGCCTTCCGAAATTGTTGCCGCTGCACTTGCTGCGGTTCCAGGCACTGCCGTCAAATATACGACCCCGGCCGATCCCGGCGCGTCGACGGAAATCACCGTCAATACGGCGGATGGCAAGCGCGCCGTCTACGTCAATCCCCATACGGCTGAGGTTGCCGGCTCCCTGCCGGATCGCGGCACCGTCATGTGGACGATCCGCTACCTCCACAGCCTAAAATATTTCGGTGCCTATGCCCGCTACCTGATCGAGATCGCCGCCGGCTGGTCCATCCTGCTCGTCGCCACCGGTATCTATCTCTGGTGGCCGCGAAAACAGACGGGCGGTGTCGTAACGGTGCGCGGTACGCCGAAAAAGCGGGTCTTCTGGCGTGATACCCATGCCGTCACCGGCATCTTCGTCGGCTTTTTCATCGTCTTCCTCGCCGTCACCGGCATGCCGTGGTCGGGCGTCTGGGGCGCGAAGGTCAATGAATGGGCAAATGGCAGCAATTTCGGATATCCGGCCGGCGTCCGCACCGATGTCCCGATGTCCGGTGACCATCTCGATCACGTGGCCAAAACAAGCTGGTCGCTGGAACAGGCACAAATTCCCGAATCCAGTGCGTCCGGCACCGGCCAACCGATCGGGATCGATGCGGCCATGGCGCGTTTCGACGCCTTGGGCCTCGCTGCCGGTTACGCCGTCGCACTGCCCACCAAATCTTCCGGGGTCTATAGCGGCTCCGCCTATCCTGACGATCTGACGCAGCAACGCGTCGTCCACCTCGATCAATATAGCGGCGAGCCGCTGATCGATATGAGTTACGCCGACTACGGCCCGCTCGGCAAAGCGCTCGAATGGGGCATCAACGTGCATCTGGGTCAGCAATACGGGGTCGTAAATCAGATCGTGCTTTTGGCAGCCTGCATCGGCATTGTGCTGCTAGCCGTCTCCGCCGGTATCATGTGGTGGAAACGCCGCCCGCAAGGCTCGCTCGGCGTTCCGCCCCTGCCGCAGGAAAAACGTGTGCTGCGCGGGCTCCTCGCTGTACTCGCCATCGGCGGCATCCTTTTCCCGCTGGTGGGCGCGAGCCTGCTGGTGATGCTGGCGCTGGATCTGATCGTGCAGTCTCGCCAGAAGCGGCGGGCCGGTTAAAAGGCATCCTCTAAAATGAAAACAGCCGGGCGAAAATCCCGGCTGTTTCCCTCGTTATTGACGAAAGTCTGACTTAGAACATCGTATTGTTGTTCGCCGCCGTCTCGGGCACCGGCTGGATCACATCCCAATGCTCGGTGATCTTGCCATCCGTGACGCGGAAGATGTCGACGATGGCCGTGCCACGATCGCCCTCTTTTTCGGTCGAATGAATATGCAGATAGACAAGATCGCCATCCGTTGCGCTGCGGACGATGCGCGCTCTGGACTGCGGATTTTCCTTGAAGAACCCCGTGAAGTAATCGACAAACGGCTTCTTGCCGTCAGGCACATTGGGGTTGTGCTGCTTGTAGCTGTCGACGACAACGGCAGCGCCCTTCTCCACCTCGTGCTTGTTGAAGACGGTGTCGTAAAATTCGATCACCAGCTTGCGCTTGGCTTCTTCCTGAGCCAGATCGCGATTTGCGGTTTGCGCCAGAACCGGTGCGGCCACCAAAGCGGGCACGAGCGCGAAAGCGGCAATGGCAAGACGGCGTGTTACGAAATTCATGGGTGATACCTCTCAATAACCGACGGTGAAACGCTGGCGGGAATGCTGCGGCTTCTCGATTTCATCGACAAGCGCGATGGCATAATCTTCGAAGGAAATACGGCTGCCTTCGTCATTGCTGAGCAGGCTGTCCTTGCCGATCCGGAATTTGCCGGTTCTTTCCCCCGGCACAAATTCGGCTGAGGGTGACAGGAAGGTCCAGTCGAGCTGCTTTTCCTCTTTCAACAGATCCAGGAATTCCGCACCCTTCGTCGCCTCGGCCTTGTAGGCGGCCGGGAAATCCGGAAGATCAACCACACGCTGGCCGGGCGCAATTTCAAGGCTGCCGGCACCGCCGACCACGAGATAACGCTGAACGCCGGAAGCACGCACGGCCTCGATGAGCTTCAGGGGATCGCTGGCAGTGAAGTGCACCGAGCTTATCACAGCATCGTGACCCCTAAGCAGCTCAGAAAGCCCCACCTGATCGAAGACGTCGCCCTTTTTGGCCACCACATTCGGCAGGCTGGCGATCTTCTCAGGAGCGCGGGCAATCGCCGTTACCTGATGCCCCCGGTCCGAAAGTTCCTTCAAAATGCGGGAGCCGGCATTGCCGGAAGCGCCGACGAGCGCGATTTTTGCCATGGCTTCTGTCCTTTCGTCACAATCGTTATCGGTCTAGATAATAGACCGCGAAAGAGAGCTATGATATCGCAACCATAGCCGCAAGAAGTCAGCGGCGGCTGATCTGGTCACATGGCGATGACCTTGATGAGTGAAAAAGGGCAAGGGGTAGGAAACAGTGTCGGACACGCAAACAAAGGAAATCTTCACCTTCGAGCAACCGTGCCCGATCCGTGACGTACTGGATCGCATCGGCGATCAGTGGAGCCTGCTGGTTCTGGAAGCCCTGCAGGGCGGCGTGCTACGCTTCAACGAACTGAACCGCAGGATCGACGATATTTCCAAGCAGATGCTGTCGCGCACGCTGAAGCGGCTGGAAGAAGACGGCTTCATCCGCCGCACGCTTTATGCCGAAGTGCCGCCGCGGGTGGAATATGAACTCACCAATCTCGGCCGCTCGTTTCTGGTGCCGATGCAATTGCTGGTGCAATGGGCCGACGAGAACCACGTTCGTATCTGCAAGGCGCGCCTGCAATATTCCGAAAACGACAATCGCGGCTGATCCACTGCCGGCACGGGCCGGGTCTCAAACCCCATACCTAGGCCAGACGATAGACCTTGCAGACCAGCCCTTCCGGCTGACGATAGGTCGTGAAGCCTATCGCCTCGTAATAATTCTGCCCGAGCCTGTTATCCGCGCCGATGCTGGCATCGATATTTTTCAGGCCGCGAGCCTCCGCCGCCTTTCGGGTAGCCGTAAAAAGCGCGGACCCCACGCCCCTTCGCGCCGCATGCGGGCTGACATGGGTGCCGATGATACCCCAGCCTTCCGCCACGCCGTAGGGATTGTCCGCCCGCGCGTAACGCAGCGACTGGAAGCCCAGAATACGCCCGTCCCCGTCCTCGGCGACCGAACACTCGATACGGTCTGCATGCCGGATGTAATTTTCCAGCACCGCAACGATATCAGTCGGCGCCTTTCGGAGGCCTGCCGAGAATATCTCGTTCTGGACCGCCGCCATGCCAGCCGCATCATCGTCTCTCGCAGGCCGTATCTTCATCAATGTATCAACCTCTCAGATTGCGACTGCTGGCATATGGTCCCGGACCGGAGCCTCACCATGCGGATCAGGACCGGAAAATGAAGGAAGCCCCAAAAGCGATCAAAGCAAAGCCGATCACATGATTGATGGTGATGCTCTCCTTCAGCCAGAAGATCGAGAACAGCGCGAAGACCGCAAGCGTGATGACTTCCTGGATGGTCTTGAGCTGCGCCGTGGAATAGACCTCCGAGCCGATACGGTTCGCCGGCACGGCGAGCATATATTCGAAGAACGCGATGCCCCAGCTCGCGATGATCGCCAGGAAGAGCGCGCTGCCCTTGTGCTTGAGGTGGCCATACCAGGCGAAAGTCATGAAAACATTTGAGGCGACGAGCATTAGGACAGGCCAGATGTGGGCGGGACTGATCGAGAACGGCATGATGGTTCCTGAAAATAGGGAGGGATGTCATGAAAGGCAGTTTGAAAACGCAACCATCATTCTGCCGGTAGAGATTTGCTCTAGCGCATCGCAGCGAAAACCGGAATCGATTTTCAACAGGTTTCGATAAAGCTGCATTCAGCCGCTATGCAACGCATCCGCCTGAATTTTGTTCCGGATGCTTCGTTTCCTTTTTGTACTCATTTTTTCACGGCCTCCCCTTCCCTTTGCGCGTGACTCCCTCCATATTTCGCGCATGGCCAGATCACCGAAAAATCCCCCGTCCTCGCCCTCCGGCTTTGAGGAAGCCCCGCAATCGTCGTTCGAAGGCGCGCCGCTCAGCGGCAGTGTCGCCGACTGGGTGAAGCAGCTGGAGGCGGAAGCCGAGGCGGGCTCGGTGGAAACCCAGCGCGAAATTGCCTCGAAAGCGGGCAAGCACCGCAAGAAGATCGAGATAGAGGCCCGCAAGGAAGCGGAAAAGGCAGCCGCCAAGACGGCCAAGAACACCACCGCGTCCAAAACCGCGCGCGGCGTATCCATCGGCGCGTCGAGCGATCCGAAAACCCGTGCCGCCGCTGGTCTTAATCCGGTGGCCGGCATGGACGTTTCGCTGGAGGAAGCCGCCAATCTCGCGCCAGGCGCCGTCACCGCCACGGTGGACGCATTGTCCAAGCTGATCGAGAGCGGCAATCCACTGTTCAAGGACGGCAAGCTCTGGACACCGCACCGACCCGCCCGCCCGCCGAAATCGGAAGGCGGCGTCGCCATCCGCATGGCCTCGGACTACCAGCCCGCCGGCGACCAGCCGACCGCCATCGCCGACCTCGTTGAAGGCATCGATTCCGGTGAGCGCAGCCAGGTGTTGCTCGGCGTCACCGGCTCCGGCAAGACCTTCACCATGGCCAAGGTCATCGAAGCCACGCAGCGCCCCGCCGTCATTCTTGCACCCAACAAGACGCTGGCGGCACAGCTCTATTCCGAGTTCAAGAACTTCTTCCCCGATAATGCGGTGGAATATTTCGTCTCCTACTACGATTATTACCAGCCGGAAGCCTATGTGCCGCGCTCCGACACCTTCATCGAGAAGGAATCCTCGATCAACGAACAGATCGACCGGATGCGCCACTCCGCCACCCGCTCACTGCTGGAGCGTGACGACTGCATCATCGTCGCTTCGGTCTCCTGTATCTACGGTATCGGCTCGGTGGAAACCTATACCGCCATGACCTTCCAGATGCAGGTGGGCGACCGGCTGGACCAGCGTCAGCTTCTGGCCGACCTGGTGGCCCAGCAATACAAGCGCCGCGACATGGATTTCCAGCGCGGTTCGTTCCGCGTGCGCGGCGATACCATCGAAATCTTCCCGGCCCACCTTGAGGATGCCGCCTGGCGTATCTCGATGTTCGGCGACGAGATCGATTCCATCACCGAATTCGACCCGCTGACCGGCCAGAAGACCGGCGATCTGCAATCGGTGAAGATTTACGCCAATTCGCACTATGTCACGCCGCGCCCGACGCTGAATGGCGCGATCAAGTCGATCAAGGAAGAGCTGAAGGGCCGCCTCGCCGAGCTGGAAAAGGCCGGCCGCCTGCTGGAAGCCCAGCGGCTGGAGCAGCGCACCCGTTACGACATCGAAATGCTGGAAGCGACCGGCTCCTGCGCCGGCATCGAGAACTATTCGCGTTACCTCACCGGCCGCAATCCCGGCGAGCCGCCGCCGACGCTGTTCGAATATATACCTGACAACGCGCTGCTGTTCATCGACGAAAGCCATGTCTCCGTCAGCCAGATCGGCGGCATGTATCGCGGCGACTTCAGGCGCAAGGCGACGTTGGCCGAATATGGCTTCCGGCTGCCCTCCTGCATGGACAACCGGCCGCTGCGCTTCGAGGAATGGGATGCGATGCGCCCGCTCACCGTCGCGGTTTCGGCCACCCCCGGCTCATGGGAAATGGAGCAGTCCGGCGGCGTCTTCGCCGAACAGGTCATCCGCCCGACCGGCCTCATCGATCCGCCGGTGGAGGTGCGTTCCGCCCGCAGCCAGGTGGATGACGTTCTCGGTGAAATCCGCGAGACCGCCGCCAAGGGTTACCGCACACTCTGCACCGTGCTGACCAAACGCATGGCCGAGGACCTGACAGAATATCTGCATGAACAGGGCGTGCGCGTCCGTTACATGCACTCTGACATCGACACGCTGGAGCGCATCGAGATCATCCGCGACCTGCGCCTCGGTGCCTTCGACGTACTCGTCGGCATCAACCTGCTGCGCGAAGGCCTCGACATTCCCGAATGCGGTTTCGTCGCCATCCTCGATGCCGACAAGGAAGGCTTCCTGCGTTCGGAAACCTCGCTGATCCAGACCATCGGCCGCGCCGCCCGTAACGTCGACGGCAAGGTCATCCTTTATGCCGACAACATCACCGGCTCGATGAAACGGGCGATGGAGGAAACCTCCCGCCGCCGCGAAAAACAGATGGCCTATAATGCCGAACACGGCATCACGCCTGAATCGGTCAAGGCGAAAATCTCCGATATTCTTGATTCTGTTTATGAGCGCGATCACGTAAGGGCTGATATTTCAGGCGTTTCCGGCAAGGGCTTCGCCGATGGCGGCCATCTGGTCGGCAACAATCTGCAGGCCCATCTCAACGCGCTGGAAAAATCCATGCGCGATGCCGCAGCCGACCTCGACTTCGAAAAGGCCGCTCGCCTGCGCGACGAAATCAAACGCCTCAAGGCCGCCGAACTCGCCACCATGGATGACCCCATGGCCAAGGAAGAAGCGCGCGCTGTTGAAGGCGGCGGCAAGGCCAGGAAAAGCGCTAAAAACGCTCGCCCCGAGTCGATCTCCCTCCCTGAGGGGGAGATGTCCGGCAGGACAGACGGGAATGAGCCACCCGCGGCAACCTCCCTCTTCGCCAAACCCTCTCTGGACGAGATGGGCCCCGGCTCGGACGCTGGAAAGCCGCTGTTCCGCAGAAACTCGCTGGACGAAATGACAGTAGGCAGAACCGAAAAACCCGTGCGCGGCACCGTGCCCGACAAACCGGAAAGCGAGCCCGGCAAACGGTTCTCACCGCTGCTGGAAGGCCAGCCGGAGCGTGCGACCGACGATCCAAGACCGCTGGTACGCGGTAAGATCGGCGCGGGCTCCTATGAGGATGCCGGCGAACAGAAGCGCAAAAGCCGAACCAAGGGCAAGACCGGCCGTCCCGGCCGCTGATGCGCAACGATCAATCAGGCGGGTGGCGATAGATTTGCCCCCGCTTCAGCGTTGTGCGTGGCAGAACAGCTTCCGATCATAGCCGAAGTAGTTCCAATATAGGTTCACGGCCGCTTTACGTCCGGAAATGCGTAAAACACAAAGCACGTCGAGCGCCTCCGTTTAACCGGATACTGTTCTAACCTTCGCAGCGGCTGACCCGCGTCGCAATCTGCGCTGCTCCAAACACCTTCACCAGATCCGCATCGATGGACATCGGAATGTAGTCCTCATTTTCCGCAGGCTTGATATAGGTCGAGAAATAAATCGGCCCACTCGGCAGGGTGCCGGCGACGCAGACCCGCAATATCTCTATTTCCGTGCTGCCGCGGATGCGCGGCCCCTCGATGCGCGAGCGGCGCACCTTCTCCTGCAATGCGGTGAGCCGCGCCACATCCTCGGGCTTTATTCTCCACGCGGTTGTGCCCCATCCGGCCCGGTTTTTCGCCTTGAACCGGGCGCGGTCAGCCTCAGACATATCTTCTTCGATCAGCCCGAATGTTTCGACAGTCTTGTCCTTAACTCCATCGGTGGCGCTGCGGATGATCATCACCGCATCACCGGCACGGAGTGAAAGGAAGGTAGGAAGCTGCAACCCCACCCGCACATGCTCGAAATTCATCGTCAGAAAATCGAGGCGCATCAGCTTGGGAATACTGGAAATCGGCGTGGTCATGCAGCCGGAGAGAAATACGATCAAAATAAGCAGTGGTTTGAAACGCGATAATGTCAATGTCATCATGAAACCCAGAAGACTGTGGCGCAATATGAATGGCCGCCGCATCGAAATTCCCGAAGCTGAAGCCATTAGATCGCCCGCAAACTTGCAAGGAGAGCATTACCGCAACATTATGCCCTGACGACGCGGTTCCCACGAACGTGGATTATCGTCTGGAGATAGCAGCAGGGAGACACGGCATGCATCGAAAAAATCTGGCGGCCTTCTGCCTTTTGCTTTCCTGCGGACCAGCCTTCTCCGGACAGATCGAGGATGCGACTTTCCAGAGCGCCGCCCTCAACGCGCCGCTTCCCGTCAACATCTATCGCCCGGACGGCACGCCGCCCGAAAACGGCTGGCCGGTGCTCTATCTCCTGCATGGCCATGATGGCGACCAGAATAGCTGGCGCGATCTCGGCAACATCGAAAAGACCCTCGATACGCTCATTGAAGCAGGCACCATCCGTCCGCTGGTGGTCGTCATGCCCGGCGTCAAGAACAGCTGGTACGTCGATTCCGCCGCCGTCGGCGGCCCCGGCGACTATGAAACGGCACTGACCGGCGATCTGCGCCACCAGATCGAAAAAACCCTGCCGGTGCGCAAGGATCGTGAAGGCCGCGCCATTGCCGGCCTTTCCATGGGCGGTTTCGGTGCCCTGCATCTCGCCTATGGCCACGAAGACCTCTATGGCGCCGTCGTCAGCCTGTCCGGCGCGATCTGGCAGAACGTGCCCGCCTCCGATCTCGACAAGACACCCGCCGAATTGAAGCTCATTCAGGACAGCGCCTTTTTCCATCAGGTCGACCGCACCACCATCACCAGCGGCATCGTGCTGCCTTCCACCGGTGACCATTTTTCCGGCGCCTTCGGCACGCCCTTCGATGCAAGGCTCTTTAACGAGAAAAACGTCTTCACCCTCGTCGCCCAGCACGTCGCCGAAAGCGAGGATCTTCCCGCCACCTATCTGACCGTAGGGGATGATGACGGCTTCTTCCTCTGGCGCGGCGCCATCGCCCTGCATGAGACCCTACAGGCCGACAAGCGCAAATCCGAACTGCGGGTGACCGATGGCGATCACGTCTGGTCAGTGTGGAAAGTTTCGATCATCGACGCGCTGAAGTTCATCGACAGCGAATGGGACAAGGCAGCGGATGTTGCGCAAGATTGAGGAACCCGCCGTCTTCACGGCTTGATCAGCCTGATCATTTGCCGGCCCGCTTTTTCCCGGTTTTCACCGACGCGTTCAACGCCACGGCAACCTGGATCAACGTTATCAACGCCTCCTCGTCCACGATGTCCCCTTCGTGTAAATCGATCGCCCGCCGCATATTGCCCTCAAGGCTCGAATTGAACAGGCCCGCAGGATCCGCGAGTGAAGCACCCTTGGCGAAGGTCATCTTCACGGCGTTCTTGTAGGTTTCACCGGTGCACAGAATGCCCGCATGCGACCAAACCGGCACACCGCGCCATTTCACTTCTTCAATCACCTCCGGATCAGCCTTTTTGATCAGCGCGCGGACATGCGCGAGCATATCACCCCGCCAGTCGCCAAGCTCGGCGATCTTGCCGTCAATGAAGTCCGATGCTGCGATTTCCTCCGCACCTTTCTCCGCCGTCGTTTTTGCCATGACACTCTCCCGATTTCACCGCGCCGCCGTTGCCGGCCTGCCCCGCGACTGTTTCGTCTTTCAGCATAGACCAAATTTTCATGCCATCCCACGCGGAACCAAATTCACGCTTCGCCGTTTCCTTACCGAACGAAACGTTCAGCATACAAAGGGAAGAAACATCATGAAAATCAAGGTCATCGCGCTCGCTGCCGCGGCAGTGCTCTCCTCTTCCGTGGCTTTTGCCCAGACGGCCACCACGGCCCCTGCCGCCGGCGCGGATGCCGCTTTGTCCGGCCCCGGCATCACCATGGGCACCAAGGCCAACGGCCCGCTGAAGTTCGTGAATGTCCAGAAGACCGATCTCACCGCCTCCCAGCTCGACGGTCTCGACATCTACAATGCCCAGAACGAAAACATCGGCGAAATCGAAGATGTCGTCATCGGCGACGGCAAGTCGGTGATCGGCCTTGTGGCCAGCGTCGGCGGTTTCCTCGGCATCGACAAGAGCTACGTGGTGCTCGACCCGGCCTCGGTCGCGGTCAACAACGACAACGGCACCTGGAAGGCCTATGTCGACACCACCAAGGAAGCGCTGCAAAATGCGCCGAAGCTCGACTACGACAAGCTGGACGACTGATTACCCCTGCAGTCGCAAGCTTGCCCCCGCGATCCGTCATCGCGGGGGTTTTTCCTGTGTTATATTCCGGCGGGGCATCTGGTAATCCCATCGCACAGACCCTTGCCTGACAGCCCGCCTCTCGCCTATCTTCGGCTCGCAAATCACCAAGGATCCATGCGTGCCCGCCAAGACCCTCTCCGCCCTCGCCACCAGCACCGTCATGATGTTGCTAAGCGCCGTTCCGCTGTTCGCGCAATCCACCGGCTGGAAACCCGCAGAGCAGATAAAAACCTATGCCATCAGCGGCAATACCGGCGGTGCTTTGTACCAGTCGATCGGCGAACGCGGCCCGACTGCCGGCGTACAGGCGATCGCCCACACGACCTTCAAGCTGACCTGGCGGCGGGATTATCGTCCGCAGCCAGACGGCGCCTGTGTGCTGGCCACCGCAAGGCCCAATCTCACCATCATCTACACCTGGCCGAAAGCACCGGCGCAATTGCCACCCGCCGTTGCCGCCAGCTGGAAAACCTTCATTTCCGGCGTCGAAACCCATGAGCGTGTCCATGGCGAACATATTCTCGACATGGTGCAGAAGATCGAAGCCTTCAGCACGGGTCTGAGGGCGGAAAACGATCCGAAATGCCAGAAGGTGCGGGTTGTCCTGCAGCAACGGCTGGGCGAGCTTTCCAACGAGCAGCGCCAGCGCGGCCGTGATTTCGACCGCGACGAGCTTTCCCCCGGCGGGCGGGTGCACAAGCTCATTCTCGCGCTGGTCAACGGGCCCTGAAGAGCGATTATTCCGCCGCCTCGCCCTTCAGCAGCGGCTCGGACAGCACCATGGTCTCCAGCTCATAGGAATAGCCCTCGAGCATCGTATAGGCCTGCTCGATTGCCTCGATCTGGGCCTCCGCATTGCGGATGGCTTCGGCGATCGACTGGCTGCGGGCGCGCAGCATGGAACTCAGCACATCGGTCTCCGGCTTGCGGCCGAGACGATCCATGTGTTTGCGAACCCGGGTGCGGTGCCGCTCAAGTTCCAGAATGTGGAAGCGGCTTTTGAGAATGTCGTCGGTCAGCTTGCGACGCATGGCGGCCACGGGATCAAAGCTTCCGGGTTCGCGCTCATCCAGAATGAACTCGTTGACCAGTGTTTCCAGCATCAGCAGGCCCTTCAGGTCCTTGGCGTCGGCAAGCTGTGGATCGTAACCCGTATCGTCGAACACCTTGCGGCGCACCGGATCCTTCAAAAGCTCGTAGGCCGTCTGCAGGCGGGCGAATTGATCGGCGTCGCCACCGCTGTCGGGATGGGCCGCCTTGGCAACCTTACGATAGGCCGACTTGACCGCCGCCTCGTCGGCATCGCGCTCCACGCCAAGCAAAACATAGGGATCGATCACAAAAACACCTTCAAACGCAAACTGTTACCCGCATGCCCGATACCACCGTCGCAGGACCTGCGGGCGGATCATAGGCCAAATCCGCCCCGCACGGCACCCCGCACCGGCGGTTAAACCGGCAAAGCCCACATAAAAGCCTCATGGCACGCCGCAGGACGACCGGCGGAAAAGCCCTTGATGCCGAAATTTGTCGGACCCAAGGCGACTATAATGACAGGCGGGACAAAATTGTGGAAAGCGGCAGCAAAACATGCCGCCACTCCACCCGCCGCCTTTGCGGCAGGCCACCGTAAAACACTTTTGCGAAGGCGTAAGGAGCGCGTTTTCAGGAGGTTATGGTGGAAACTCACCAACGGGTGTAAGCTCGGCTTTTGGATCTGAAGGGAGGGATGATCCGATGCCGCAAACCATTACCCAGACCGTCACGGACTATGTGCACGCCATGGCCTATGCCGATGAGAGCCTGATGCGTGACGTTTTCGATCCGCGCGCCAGCATTGTCGGCACCTTCGAAGGGGAGACCGAATGGCTGTCCCTGGAGGACTTCGTTGACCAGATGCGAAAAAACGAACGCGGCCTGCCGGATCACGACCCCACATTCGAAATCATGGGCATCGACAAGGAGGGCGACAGCGCTTCGGTGAAGCTGACGACAAGTTTCGATGGCATGGATTTTTACGAATATCTGTCCCTGCTGGAACACGACGGCAACTGGTCGATCGTGCACAAGCTCTACCACATCAAGAGGTAGGTGCGGTCCGGAAAAGCAACGAAAGTGCGGATGGGGGCAGGTTCAAGCTATTGAAAATACTGGTGCCCCCGACAAGGTTCGAACTCGTGACCCCCTGATTACAAATCAGGTGCTCTACCAACTGAGCTACAAGGGCAATCCAGTGCCTTGCCAACTATCAGATTCTGACTTGGTGTAAAGCAAAAACTGATGACACTGCATCAGCGAATAGCTTCTCCACATCACCTGCGCTCGTCGTCCCCTTGACTATCATCGCGGCAAAGGCCCGGAAAATAAGCGAAGTATTTACGCAGCGGCGGTAAGATGGCGATGAAACATAACCATTGCAGCGAGAACGACGCCTCAGATGCGCGCGAGCATACAGAAAATACAGCTGACAGGCACGATCGTCATCGCCGCGAGTTCAATACTGCTGGCCACTCTGGCCGCAGTGCCAAGTGTCGCCAATTATCTGCGTTACCGCACCAATGCTGCCCAGCTCACCCGTTTCGAAACTGCACTTCAGTCCGCATGGCTGATTTCGGCCGAGCGCGGCCCTGCAAACAATCTGATGGGCGCATCCGCCCCCGATCCGAAGCTGGTGGAAGGGCTTGCGGCTGCACGCAAGGCGACGGATGACAAGCTGTCGGAACTTGAAGTTTCCTTCACCGAGGAAATCAAGGCCCAGCCTGAATTTGCCAAATCACTCGCCGAAACCCGCCAGAAACTGGCGCAATCCCGTGAAGCCGTGGATCGGGTTGCCGCACTGCCCCCTGCCACACGCAGCCAAAGCGCCATGTCCAGCGCGATTTTATCGATGTTCAAGGCGGCTGACAGCGTCAACCTGCTGCGCGGCAAGGTGGCACGCGCCGTCATCAAGGTCACGCCTGAAGTGGCGATCGATATCACCATGACCGGCACCGCCGGCGTGATGCGCGACAGGATCGGGCGGCTCGGCTCTTATGTGGTGATGAGCCTGCGGGCAAACAGGCAGGAAAAGCTGGGATATCGTGCCAGGTTTGACAATGAGATGCAGAGCCTGCTGTCGCTGAAAGCGTCGCTGATCAACTACACCGCCGCCTATCTGTCGACGCCGCAACTGGACAAGGCGTTTCAGGACATGGAGACCTATTATTTCGGTCAGGCGCTGCGTTATGCGCAGAATACCATCGTGATAACCATGCCCTCCGCCCAGCCGAGCATTCTTGAATTCTCCAGGAACTATATTGCCGGCATGCGCTCGTCCGATACGCTGCGCGACCTCATTCTCGCCGAAACCCGGGCAAGACTCGAAAAAAGGAAGAACGAGGCTCTGGTCTTTGGTGCAGCATCCCTTCTTCTGGCCGCCTTCGCGGTTCTGGTTCTGCTGCGGCTTACTTCCGTCTATAGAACGGCGCTGTTCCAGCCTATGCAATCCGTCCGGGCGCAGATCGCCGCGATCGCCGCCGGAGACCTTTCCGAAGCCCGGTGTGAAGACAGGGTTGCTCCGGAAGTGAAGAAGATGTTCGAGGAACTTGATTTCCTGCGTGAGCAGCTTCGCCAGAAGGGCGAAATGGAAAACCAGCAGCGCGCGCTGGCCGAGCAGCTTCGCACGCTCTCTGAAACCGATGCCTTGACAGGTGTCTTCAATCGCCGTGCGCTGGAAAGGGCCGTCCGCGCCATATTGAGCGGCGAGGAACAATATCAGTCGCTCGGCGTGATGATTGTCGATATCGACCACTTCAAATCGATCAACGATCGTTATGGCCACGCCATGGGCGACCTCGCGCTGCAAAAGACGGCGGGGCTTTTGCGCAGCGCGTTGCGCAAGAACGATATTCTGGCCCGTTACGGCGGTGAGGAATTCGTCGTCGTGCTGCAGGATGTCAGCCACGCGACCGCGACGGCAACCGCCGACCGCCTTCGCCGTCTGATCGAAGCGCAGATGATCGATGAGCAAAGCGGCCTGTCGCTGACGGCAAGCTTTGGCGTGGTGTGGCAGGAAGCGCGGGCGATAAACAGCTGGGACGAGTTGATCGCAATCGCCGACGACCGGCTTTATGAAGCCAAGCGTGCCGGCCGCAACCGCGTCTGGGCCACCTATTTCCCAAAGGTCGCCAACGGATAGCTGCTGGCATGGATTGGCAAGCTGCCGGCGGCTGGAGCATTTCCAGTCAGAACGGAAATCGTTTCTTACGTCGAAAAATGCGGAAATTCTCTAGATCAGGTCCAGCGTCATCACGACAGGGCAATGGTCGGAAGCCTTGGGGCGATCCCAGCCGGTGCGCGGATAACGCTCCACCTCCTGCCCCGGCGGAAAGATGGTGCGATACGGCTGGCCCGCCCGGATGATTTCAGGAGCCCTTGTCGCGTTGATTTCAGCCAGACGTGGTGAAAGCCAGATATAATCCAGCTGGCACAGATGCTGCTCCTGCGGCCCGCGAGAATGATAAAGCGTCCAGCGATCCATGACATCGCGGCGCATCATCGGATTGGTAACGAAATCATCGGCGGTGAAGACATCGAGCGCGCTCCTCGCCTCCTCGACAGGCGTGAAACTATAGCCATTGCGCCGGTCGCCGGAAATCGCCACCCGCTCCTGATAGTCGTTCATATCGCCACAGATGGCGAAATTCTTGTTGCGCGTATTGCCGACGCCCCAGCGGTTTTCGATGATACGGCGCACGGCCATGGCTTCCGCCTCGCGGATCGGCATGGTGGCAAGCCGCGCATCGACCGGATCGCGGGAATTGGTCATGGATTTGAAATGTGTGACGTAAAGCGTCAGCGGCTTGCCGCCGATCCGGAGGTCGATTTCCAGGCAATCCCGTTTGAAAATCTTGTCATCGATCTGGTTGGTGGCCGAAAGCGTCGGATTGAAGAGATCGAGATTGCGATAGGTCAGCGCCGCATGGCTCTTGATGTCGACCACCTCGATCTTGTCACCATCACGGGTCTGCTCGCGCATGACGACAGCGACGTCGATGCCGCGGCTGTCATTGCCCTCGACCAGATATTTCTGCAGGTAGCCATTACCGACCATGCGGTAAAGATAACCATATTCGAAGGCCTGCAGTGCGGCCATGTTATCGACCTCCTGCAGGCAGAGAATGTCGGCATCCGCATCCGCTATGGCGAGCGCCGAAAGCTGGCGGGTATCGTCGGTGGAGGAGACTGTCCGTGCGCTTTCCAGCGCCTGATAGGTCGCCTCGTCCCTGATATCGAACAGCTGGATCGCCCTGTCGCGCCGCGTCTGGTTGCGAAAGCCGGTGAAATCAAAACGGGTGAGAAGATTTTCGATATTGAAGGTGGCAAGCCGAAGCGACATGGTTCATTCCTATTGCTGGAAGGAAAGCTTAACCGCTCCGGCCCTGTCTCGCCAATAGTCTAAAGCCGCCACGCCGCCCTGATGGCAACCGGCAGCCGATCACCAATGGCAACCGCTTCCCGCGAATACGCCCTGAGCGCCTGCCCATCCGGCAGGTCGAGACGGAGAGCATAACGCTCGCCCTCGTAAAGGACCGAGGTGACGGTGCAGCTGACACCCTCCGCGTCCCGCACCACATCCTGCGGCCGCACGAGAATATCCGCCTGCGGCAAGTGCCTGCCACTCTCCATCGCCGCCCGAAGCGCCGTCCAGTCAAGATCGCGCGAAACCCCTTCCGTTACCGGCAGGGTCAGGATCGCCCCCTGCCCCACCAGCGAACCGACAAGCCTACCTTCCGGCCGCGCATAAAGCTCTGCCGGTGCCGCCACCTGCAAGAGCTTGCCCTGCGACATGACGGCGACATCGGTCGCCAGCGCCATGGCCTCGGCCTGATCATGGGTGACATAGATCATCGTCGCGCCGGAGCGGATGTGGAATTCGCGAAACGTCTCCTCCATTTCCTGGCGCAGATGCCGATCGAGATTGGCGAGCGGCTCGTCGAGCAGCACCACGTCAGGCTCGGTAACGAGGCAGCGGGCAAGCGCCACACGCTGCCGCTGGCCGCCGGACAACTCGGCGGGGCGACGATCCGCAAAGCTCTCGAGGCGGACGGCGGCAAGCGCCTGACGCACCTTCTCGCGATATTTCTCACCGGAAATGCCGCGTACCTTCAAGGGATAGCCGGCATTGTCGGCAACCGACATATGCGGCCACAAGGCATAGGACTGGAACACCATCGCCATGTTGCGCCGCTCCGGCGGCACCATGCTGCCGCCATCGGCTAGCACGCGTTCACCAAGCAGGATGGAGCCATCGGTCGGCTGTTCGAAACCGGCAATCATCCGCAGCACCGTCGTCTTGCCGCAGCCGGAAGGGCCGAGCAAGGCGAGAAAGCCGCCATCGCGCACGGTAAGCGACACGTCGTCGACGGCAGGCTTCGATCCGGCTGCGAAATTTTTCGACAGGCGGTTGAGGATCAGTTTCGCCAAGGAACCACTCCTTTCGGCAGATAGCGCCCCAGAATTTCGAGCAGCAACATGAGGAAAATCACCATGATGACGACCAGCACCGAAAGCGCGGACGCAAGATCGAAGCTGCCGCTATCATCGAGATTGTAGATGAGCACACCGAGCGTCTGCGTGCCGGCCGACCACAGGAGCGCCGAGACCGTCAGCTCGTTACAGGCGATCAGGAAAACAAGAATGACCGAAGCGCCCGCCGCCGGGCCGACCAGCGGCAGAATGATATCCGTGAGCCGTCGCCAGAAGCCTGCACCGGACAGCCGAGCGGCCTCTTCCAGCGACGGATCGAATTGCAGGAAGGCGCTGACCATGGGTTTCAGGCTGACAGCAAAGAAGGAGGAGAAATAGGCGAGCAGGATGATCCAGATCGTGCCGTAAAGCGTGATGCCCAACAACGGAATGGGGGCCGCAAAAAGCAGCACGAAGGACACCGAGATGACCACGCCCGGCAATGCATAGGGGATATCCACCAGGGCCGACAGCAGGAACATGAAGCGGCTCTTGCCGCGCACCAGGAAATAGGCGGTCAGCACAGTTACCGCCAGCAGGCAGAGCGATGTGGCGGTTGCCAGAAACAGCGAATTGCGGAAGGCGGTACGGGTGACGCTCTGGCGGTAGAGCAGTTCCTCATAGGCATGCAGCGTCGCGGTCTTGAGGCTGAGCGGCACGCCATAGGCAGGCGCGAGCGAACTCGCCACCAGTGCCGCAAGCGGCGCAACCAGCATGAAGAACAGCACCAACCACAGGGCACATTCTGCCGGCACCCGCCAGCGCGCCAGCCCGAAGGTCGCGGCCTTGCCGGAAAGGCCGATGATGCGATAGTCCCTGCCCTTCATCGCCCGTTCCTGAAGCGCCAGCCCGGCGACCGAGATGATGGCGATCATGGTGGAGAGAATGGCGATATCGCCGAAGGTGCTGGTGCCGAAACTGGCGAAACGGCTGTAGATCAGCGTCGGCAGGGTAAAGATCGACCCCGGTATGCCGAGGATTGCCGGAATGCCGAAATTGCCGACATTGGACACGAAGGAAATCGCCGCCCCGGCGATCAGCCCCGGCGTGGAAAGTGGCAGGATAATATCGAACAGCACACGGCGCGGCGAAGCGCCCGAAAGCTTGGCGGCCTCGATGCCATCCTGCGGCAGCGCAAGCAGACCGGCGCGCAGCGACAGATAAACAAGCGGTGCATGCTGCACGCCGAGCAGCAGCGCGATGCCCGCAATCGAATAAAGCGGCTGCGGCGATCCCATCGGCGGCGCAAGGCCGATGGCCTTTAACAGCGTACTCGACGGGCCGGTCATGCCGATCCACGACAACGCCGTCACCTGCGGCGGGATCATCATAGGCAGCATGAACAGAAAGCTTAAGATCGACTTGCCGCGAATGTCGCAAAGCGTCAGCGAAAGCGCAAAGGCGCCGCCAATCGCCAGCGAGATCACCATGCCGAAAAACGAGGTGGAGAGCGTGTTTAGCGCCGCATCCCAAAGGGCTGGATCAGCGAGAAGCCGCCATATGTCACCATTGAGTGATGAAATGATGCCGGTATAGGCCAGCCGGCCGAGCGGCAGGGCGCTGAGGGCAAAAACGACACTCACCACAAAAGGAAACAGCCAGCGCGGCTGGCTGCTTCCATAGGCACTTGAACGGGACATGCCGCTATATCAGCCCTTGGAGCCGAAAATATCGGAGAAGGTCTTCAGGTCCTGCTCTGAGTTCTTCAGCGCATCAGCAGCGCTGAGCGGCAGAACCTTGATCTTGTCGCGGGCCGGGAAACCTTCCGGCATGCCGGCATCGGCACGAACAGGAATGTAGCCAAGCTTGACGAAGCCCTGCTGGCCTTTTTCCGAAAGCACGTAGTCAACGAACTTCTTGGCGGCTTCCTCGTGCTTGGTGCCCTTGATGATCGCGACCGGCTCAGTGACGGCCGAAACACCCTCTTCCGGGAAAACGAACTCGACTGGCGCGCCCTTGGCCTTTTCGCGGATCGGCATGTAATCGACGACCACGCCGTAAGCCTTTTCGCCCGAAGCAACAGACTTCAGAACCGCACCGTTGCCGCCGCCGGCAATGGCTTCATTGGCCTTCAGCTGCTTGTAATAGTCCCAGCCGAGACCATCGGCAGCAGCAAGCGTCTGCGCATGGATCAGCGCCGCACCCGAGGTCAGCGGGCTCGGCATGGTCACGAGACCCTTGGCTTCAGCCTTGGCCAGATCCTTCCAGCTCGTCGGCTTCATCGCGGCAGCGGTATTGTACATGATGCCTGTCGTGATGAGCTTGGTGGAGTAATAGAAGCCGTCCGCGTCATAGAGCGAGGCGTCGATGTTCTTGGCTTCGGCAGACTTGTGGGCGAGAAGCTGGCCGGCCTGCTTCATGCGCTCGAGCGTCACGGTGTCGGCGATCAACAGCACGTCGGCAACCGGATTGCCAGCGCTGATCTCAGCCATCAGCTTGGCCATGATCTTCGGCGTTCCGTCACGCACCCATTCAACTTCAAGACCGGGATTGGCGGCCTTGAAACCATCAACGGTCGCCTGCGCGTCCTCGTTCGGCTGGCTGGTATAGAGCACCAGATCGGCGGCATTGGCAGCGGTGGCGATGAAGCCGAGCGATACGATGGCGGTGAAAGCGGAAAGCAGCGTTTTCATGGGTCCAGTCCCTGTTGTTTGGTGGGACCGCTTAAACATGATTGCATAACATGTATGTGACAGGCAAGATTTTTGGGGTGGGTTCTCTTGGGGCCGTCGTGATCGAGAGGAACAATGTTCCCTGGTAATCGCGGCTTACCCCCCTCTGCCCTGCCGGGCATCTCCCCCACAAGGGGGGAGATCGGCAAGAGGCTCTCTCACAACTTCATTCTCAAACGATGAGATGGGCGATACCTCGCCACGGGTCGATCTCCCCCCTTGTGGGGGAGATGCCCGGCAGGACAGAGGGGGGTAACGCCACAACCTCCATCGCTGCCGAATACCGCGCAACCCTCAAATCGCCGGCAGCACTTCGCCCGTTTCCGCCTGCGCCGTCGTAATCAACCGGCCAAGCCGCTTCATACCCTCTTCAATCATCGCCTCGTTGGCGCAGGAGAAGCTGATGCGCAGCGTGTTCGTGCCCGAACCATCCGCAAAGAATGCACGGCCGGGAACGAAGGCGACCTTTTCCGTGGCGATGGATTTTGCCAGCAGGGCGGCGCCATCCATGCCTTCCGGCAAGGTGACCCAGATGAACATGCCACCTTCCGGCTTCGTCCAGTGCGTGCCCTTCGGCATGTACCTGTCGAGTGCGGCCAGCATCGCATTACGGCGGGCGCTATAGGCGGCCTTGATCTTGGCCACCTGCTTGTCGAAACCGCGCGAGGCGACACGTTCGATGGCGATCTGGTTGATGGTCGAGGAATGCAGGTCAGCGGCCTGCTTCATCAGCACCAGCTTGCGGATAACAGGTGCGGAAGCGACGATGTAACCGACGCGAAGGCCCGGTGCGAGTGTCTTGGAGAAGCTGCCGCAATAGATGGTGCGGGTGTTCTCGATGCCACCGCAACGGGCAATGTCGAGCGCCATGATCGGCGGAACCGCCTCGCCATCGTAACGCAGCGACTGATAGGCGGCGTCTTCGATGACGGCAATGTCGAGCTCGTCGGCCAGCGCCAGAACCTTTTCACGGCCGGCCAGATCGACGGTCTCGCCGGTCGGATTGGAAAAATCGGCCGAGAGATAGGCGAACTTCACCGCACCGCCATGCTTGGCGGCGGTCTCGCGATAGGCCTCGGGCGTGCGGTTGCCGCCGGGATTGAGCTGGTCGTAATTCGGCTCATAGGCGTTGAAGGCGGAAAGCGCGCCGAGATAGGTCGGCCAGGTGACCAGCGCCGTATCCTTCGGCGACAGGAACAGCTTGCCGAGATAATCGAGACCCTGCTGCGAGCCGGAAACGATGAAGACATTATCGGCGGTGCAGTCGATGCCGATATCGGCCATCTCACCCGCCAGCCATTCGCGCAGCGGTTTGTAACCCTCGCTCACCGAATATTGCAGCGCTGCATTGACCTGCGCGCCTGAAAAAATTTCGGCATAAGCCTGCTGAAATTCCTCTGCGGGGAAAAGAGCCGGGTCCGGAATACCGCCGGCAAAGGAGATGATATCGGGCTGTTCGAGCAGCTTCAGCAGCTCACGGATTTCAGACGCTTTCATGCGCGAAGAGCGCGTGGCGAAAATTTGTTCCCAATCTAGCATGGGTACGTTTCCTCTTGTGTCGTTTTTATGCGTGCATCTTTACAGAAATGTCGATATGTCAGCAATACTGACTTATCAGTTTTTCGAATTATTTCTGCCTCCCTGCACATTGCCCGCAGCCGGCCCTCCCTGAGGCCCGTTTTTGCGGACAAAGCCAAATACACCCTCCCGCAAAGCTTCACAATCTCACCTTTGCGATTGACGCGGCAAGCTTTTCCGGCTGGATTGCGGCCAAGCGCCGTGATGCGGCGAAAGCAGCCATGGGAGTGAGACGACATGCTGAAAAATATCGATCCGGCGCTGAACGCCGATGTGCTGCACGCGCTGCGCGCCATGGGGCACGGCGATACGCTGGTGATCTCCGATACCAATTTCCCGTCCGATTCGGTCGCCCGCCACACGACGGTCGGCAAGGTGCTGCATATCGACAACGTCTCTGCCGCGCGCGCCGTGCAGGCAATTCTGTCGGTACTGCCGCTCGACACACCGCTGCAACCCTCCGTCGGCCGCATGGAGGTGATGGGCGCTCCCGATCAGCTGGAGCCGGTACAGGTCGAAGTGCAGGCGGAAATCGACGCGGCGGAAGGAAAAACCGCCCCGATGTATGGCATCGAGCGTTTCGCTTTTTACGAAAAAGCCAAACAGGCCTATTGCGTCATTACGACTGGCGAAACGCGGTTTTACGGCTGCTTCCTGCTGACGAAGGGGGTCATCCCTCCATATGCCGGGCAGAGCGATGGCAAAAAATAAAGTACCGAAGGTAGACAGAGATCTTTGCAAGCATGCGTACGCTGATGCCGTTGAGGCCATCAGCCGTTTAGCATCATATGCAACATCTCGAAGTTTGAAGATTTTAGACCACGGCGAATATTACAGCGTCGCGGAAAATTTATGCAGAAAAGACTTACTGATTTTATGCATATCCGCAAGACGATTTGCTGAGATCACCCAAACCGTCCCAATCCTAAAATCGAAAAACGTCCGCATATCAGGAGAGCCATCAGCTAACAGTGGCAAAGGCCGCGTAGACAGCGCTTGGAATATAATAGGAAACGTTATTCACGGAAACGAAATCACTGTATTTAAGGATTTCGGAACCATGGAGTACGTTGCCGGACGCATTGATCTGAATAAATGGCTCGATATAAAAGAAGAAATCGATGCCGCCATATCAATAAAATCGGATAAATTCGATAGGAAATATTTTGCTCTGACTGACCTTCTGGTCGCGATCAACACTTATATTGAAAGCGTTTCAGACAGTGTAGAGGGCATATTTCTGGGGTCCGCGTATGAATTATAAAAGGCCGGAGCTTTCGCCCCGGCCTCCATATCTTCCACCAAACAATGAAGCTTAGTTGACAGCCTTGTCGACCAGCTTGTTCTTGCCGATCCAGGGCATCATGCCGCGCAGCTTGGCGCCGACTTCTTCGATCTGGTGAGAGTCGTTGTTGCGGCGGATGCCCTTGAAGCGAGCGCCGCCGGCCTTCCATTCCTGCATCCACTCGGTGGTGAACTTGCCGGTCTGGATGTCGTGCAGAACGCGCTTCATTTCTGCCTTGGTGTCGGCGGTGATGATGCGCGGACCGGTGACGTATTCGCCCCACTCGGCCGTGTTGGAGATCGAGTAGTTCATGTTGGCGATGCCGCCTTCATAGATCAGGTCGACGATCAGCTTCACTTCATGCAGGCACTCGAAATAGGCCATCTCAGGCGCATAACCGCCTTCGACCAGCGTTTCGAAACCAGCGCGGATGAGCTCGACGAGACCGCCGCACAGAACGACCTGTTCGCCGAAGAGGTCGGTTTCGCACTCTTCCTTGAAGTTGGTTTCGATGATGCCCGAACGGCCGCCGCCAACGCCGCAGGCGTAGGAGAGAGCGAGTTCAAGAGCGTTGCCCGAAGCGTTCTGGTGAACGGCAACGAGGCAGGGAACGCCGCCGCCCTTCTGGTATTCGCCGCGAACCGTGTGGCCGGGGCCCTTCGGTGCAATCATGACGACGTCGAGCGATGCCTTCGGCTCGATGAGGCCGAAGTGAACGTTGAGGCCGTGTGCGAAGGCAATCGCTGCGCCATCACGGATGTTACCGGCAATGTCGGCCTTGTAGATGTCGGCCTGTAATTCGTCAGGCGTCGCCATCATCAGCAGGTCGCCCCACTTGGCGGCTTCGGCAACGGTCATGACCTTGAAGCCGTCGGCTTCTGCCTTCTTGACGGTCGGCGAACCGGCCTTCAGGGCGATGACGACGTTCTTGGCGCCGGAATCCTTAAGGTTCAGCGCATGGGCGCGGCCCTGGGAGCCGTAACCAACGATGACGACATTCTTCGCCTTGATGAGATTGAGATCGGCATCACGATCATAATAAACGCGCATTTTATGGTCCTTCCCTAATGCTTGTCTCTCAGTTGTCTGAACCGGAATCTCAGGCGGGTTTGCCGCTGAGTTCCGAATGTACCTTTTCCGTCCCGTAGAGCGTCAGAAAGGCGACGACCGCCTTCTTTGCCCGGGCGGAAAAATCCTTGTCCGGCGCCTCGCCCAGCAGCATGCGCACATGCAGATCCGAAACGATGAGACCGTAAAAACTGCGATACGCCTCTTCAGCGTCATCGAAACGCAGGTAGCCGGAACGGCGACCCGCCTCGATCAGTCCACGGGCGCGGCGGTCGATCTGGCGACGGCCGCGCTCGAGCAACAGATCGCCGAGCTTGGAACCATCGCGGCTCGCCTGGCCGATGGCCAGACGGTTGAGCGCCAGCGACACATCACCCGCCAGAACATCCAGCAGATCATGCGCGAAAACCTCGAGATGATCGGCAAGCTGCAGCGCGGAAACGCGGTCGCCTGCCTTTTCGAAGGTGCGGACCTTGCTCTGCTGGAATGTAATCATCGCGGCCAGCAGGCCGTCCCGGTCACCGAACCACTTGTAGAGGCTTTCCTTGGAACAGTTGGCGGCGCGCGCCAGCCCGGATGTAGTGAGCGCTTTCTCGCCGCCCTCGACCAATAGACGCAATGCCTGGTCCAGAACGGCGTTCTGACGCGGCGAAAATTCCTGCGCTGTGATCGGGTCGGAAGCCAAGTCTTTTCCACTCCAGGGGCTCGATTAATGTACCGTACGGTACGGTTCGAGCGCCATTTAAGCGGAGGCTGCTTCCCGGTCAAGCGGATTCTTCGGAGGAGGACGAGAATTGACGCGCTGCGGCATCGCCATGCGCCGCAGCATGAAGCGTGGCAGGCGCCGGCATTCAGTTCTCGATGTCGAACCGGCTTCTCGCCTTGCGTATCGCATCGTGATTATCGAGCGCCCATTGAATGACGACTTTAAGCGGCGCGTAGAGCGATGCGCCGAGCGGGGTGATGCTGTATTCCACGCTTGGCGGCTTCGTCGGAAAGACCTGCCGGTGAATATAGCCTTCGCGCTGCAAATCCCGCAGTGTCTGCGTCAGCATGCGTTGGGAAATATCCGGCACCATGCGCCGCAGCTCGCCGAAACGGTAGGGGTTCGATGCTATCGCCCCCAGCAGCAAAGTGGACCATTTGCCGCCGATCTGGCTCATGACGTCCCGCACGGGACAATCGGCAACACTGGTGGCGGAAAACAACAGCCCGAAGGCCTCGTCCAGCCTGTTTTCCTGCCTCGCGGGTTCGACAACATCCATAAGCATGGTTCCCTTTTGGTAACGATCCGCACAGAACCTGCCTTCTTTACAGCCTTTCGGCAATTCCTATTTTAGTGCTGCTCTCTTTTTGAGACTACTGAAAGGATAAAAATCATGAGCAGCATTCTGGTGACCGGCGCCGCCGGACAGCTTGGACAGGCCGTCATCCGCCACCTCCTGGAAACCTACCACGTCCCGGCCGCCAATATCGTCGCCGCCACCCGCGACGTATCCCGGCTCTCCGCGCTTGCAGCAAAAGGCGTCGAAGTGCGACGCGCGGATTTCGACGATCCCGCATCGCTTGATGCGGCCTTTTCCGGCATCGACACGCTGCTGGTCATCTCCACCGATGCGCTCATGGTCCCCGGCCTCCGCCTCAGACAACACCAAACGGCGGTGGAGGCAGCCACAAGAGCCGGTATCCGGCATATCGCCTATACGTCGATGCCAAGCCCCGACAAATCGCTCGTCAGCTTCGCACCCGATCATCTGGGAACGGAAACAGCGATCAAGGCAAGCGGCCTGCCCTACACCATTCTTCGCAATGCATGGTATTTTGACAACCACCTGCACGGTATGCCGCAAAATCTGAAAAACGGCCAGTGGTTCACGGCCCGCGGCAACGGCAGTGTCGCCGATATCTCCCGGGAAGACTGCGCCCATGCCGCCGCCGCCGCACTGCTGAAACCGGCGGAAAACCGGACCTATACGCTGACCGGGGCGGAAACATCGACGGCCGACGGTCTGGCTTCCCTGATAAGCGAGGTGACGGGCAAGTCGCTTGCCGTGGTGCAGGTCACGCCCGAGCAGCTCAAGCAGGCAATAACTGCGACGGGATTACCTGAGATCATTGCCGGCATGATCGCTTCCGCCGACGCCAATATCGCCGCCGGAAACTTCGACATCGTGACCCGAGACTTCGAAACGCTGACAGGTGCGACGCCGCAATCCGCAGCGGATTTCTTCAGCGCGCATAAATCCGCACTGCTCGGCTGAAATGCCGGCCCGTTCCACCCCGCGCCGGGAGGGGACGGGCTTTAAAACAGCGACCGTTGCTCAAGCCCGAATAGTCGAAGGCGAAACAGCCTGTTCCGCCGCGATAATCTCACGCGAAGCATCAATATCCCGCGACGGCGACAATCCGTAAAAACGGCTATATTCGCGGCTGAACTGCGACGGGCTCTGGTAACCGACACGATGGCCGGCAGTGCCGGCATCCAGCCGCTCTGCAAGCATCAGCCGGCGCGCCTCATGCAGCCGCAGCTGCTTCTGGTATTGCACCGGCGTCATGGCCGTGATCGTCTTGAAATGATGATGGAAGGACGACACGCTCATGCCGATATGCTCGGCAAGGTCTTCGATGCGCAGCTGGCGCGCGAAATTCTCCCGCAGCCAGGCAATGGCGCGGGCGATGCGGTTGCCCTGGCTGCCGGCCGCGATGATGTTCATCAGCTGCCCGCCGGCTGGTCCTGTCAGGATGCGATAGAGGATTTCCTGCTCGATCAGCGGTGCCATGGCGGCAATCTCTGTTGGACGATCGAGCAAGCGCAGCAGCCGGATCGCCGCATCCAGAAGCTCCGGCGTGGCAGCGTTGACGACGATGCCGCGCTGCGCATTCGCGGGCTCCGTCGGCGTATCGATCGGCACGCGGCGCATGAGATCGAGCAGCTTCTCGCTGTCGATGGTAAGCGCGATGCAGAAATGCGGCACCTCTTTGCTCGCCTCCACCACCCGCCACGCGACCGGCAGGTCGAGCGAGGTCAGCAGATAGTCGCCGGCGCCGTAATTGATGGTATCCGTTCCCAATTGAACACATTTCGATCCCTGTATCACCATCGCCAGACAGGGACGGTAGCTACCGTGGCACGGCGCGCTCGGCGCGGTACGCCGGCTGATGCCGAGGGATTCGATTGCCGTCTGCACCTCACCGTCACGGGTGGCATGCCGTGCGGCGATGGAGGCGATCTCCTGATAGACATTGAACGGCAAGGACATGAGGGAAATCCCTTAACTGAAGGAAGAGATGCGTTAGATGCCACTTATCTAGAAAGCCGCCGGACTTCCGCAAAGAGCATGCCCGCATATTTTTGCAGGATCGTGCAAAAAGCTCGGAGGATCGCTCTAACGCCGCCTTGCACTTCCATTGCATATTCCGCCGTCCCCAACTCCCGAAAGGATATTCAGATGGCTATTGCAAGAGGTTATGCTGCGACCGACGCGTCGAAGCCACTTACCCCGTTCACCTTCGAACGCCGCGAGCCGAACGATGACGACGTCGTCATCGATATCAAATATGCCGGCATCTGCCACTCGGACATCCACACCGTCCGCAACGAATGGAAGAATGCCGTCTTCCCGATCGTTCCCGGCCATGAGATTGCCGGTGTCGTCAAGGCTGTCGGCTCCAAGGTCACGAAGTTCAAGGTCGGCGACCATGTCGGCGTCGGTTGCTTCGTCGATTCCTGCGTTGGCTGCGCCACCCGCGATCTCGACAACGAGCATTATATGCCCGGCCTCGTCCAGACCTATAACGACGTCGATCCGTTCACGAAAACCGCGACCCATGGCGGTTATTCCGACTCGATCGTCGTCAAGGAAGGTTATGTCCTGTCGATCCCGGACAACCTGCCGCTCGATGCATCCGCACCGCTTCTCTGCGCCGGCATCACGCTTTACTCGCCGCTGCGCCGCTGGAATGCCGGCCCCGGCCAGAAGGTCGCGATCGTCGGCATGGGCGGCCTTGGCCATATGGGCGTCAAGCTCGGCGCGGCCATGGGTGCGGATATCACCGTGCTGTCTCAGACGCTGTCGAAGAAGGAAGATGGCCTGAAGCTCGGCGCGAAGGAATATTACGCCACCAGCGACGCCTCGACCTTCGAGAAGCTGGCCGGCACCTTCGACCTGATCATCTGCACGGCCGGCGTCGCCATCGACTGGAATGCCTATCTCGGCCTCCTGAAGCCCAAGGGCAGCATGGTCGTGGTCGGCGCACCGGAACATCCGATCCCCGTCCACGCCTTCGCGCTGATCTTCGGTGCGAAGAACCTGTCGGGTTCGATGATCGGTTCGATCAAGGAAACCCAGGAAATGCTGGATTTCTGCGGCGAGCACAACATCGTCTCCGAAATCGAGACGATCAACATCCAGGACGTCAACGAAGCCTATGAGCGCGTGCTGAAGAGCGACGTGCGGTATCGCTTCGTCATCGACATGGCGTCGCTCGACGCGTGAGCCTTGGATTGGGGCAAACCCGCCCCATCCGCACGCCGTCACCCCGGACTAAATCCGGGGTCCAGCCAGCCCAAGTCCTTGGGCTGAAAAACTCTTCTCGCCGCGCAGACGCGCGGCGGCTGGATGCCGGATCAAGTCCGGCATGACGGAGGAGTAGTTTGGCGCAGCTGTCATAACATAAAGGCGGGAAGCCGATGCTTCCCGCCTTTTCCTTTGCCCGCCCGACCCTCAGGCCTCGTCCTTCAGCGTCTCTTTCTGGGTAATCAGCCGCGCACTGTGCTGGCCGCTCAGATAAATCCACAACCAGCTCCACGCCACGGCAAGTCGCGAACGCGTTCCGATCAGGAAGTAGATATGGGCAAGGCCCCAGATCCACCATGCCAGCACGCCCTTGAGCTTGAACCTGCCGAAATCGATCACCGCCGCACGTTTGCCGATGGTGGCGAGATTGCCCTGATGGCTGTAGCGGAAGGGTGCAGGCGATGGTTTGCCGTCCAGCCGCGCCCTGATGACCTTTGCAACATAAGCGCCCTGCTGCTTCGCCGCGGGCGCAATGCCCGGCACCGGCTTGCCGTTTTCCTGATTGACGGCGGCCGTATCGCCGATGACGAAGATATCGGCATCGTCTTGCAGATTGAGATGAGGTCCGACGATGGCGCGCCCCGCCCTGTCGGCTGCTGCCCCTAGCCACTTCGCGGCGGGAGACGCCTGCACACCCGCGGCCCAGACGACCGTGCGGCAGGGATAATAAGTGTCGCCCACCGTCACGCCTTCATCGCTGCAGGCCGTCACCGGCGTACCGAGCAGAACCTCGACACCCAGTTTTTCGAGCGCTTCCTTGGCATAGGCAGAAAGATCCTCGGTGAAAACCGGCAGGACACGCGGGCCGGCCTCGACAAGCAGCACGCGGGTCTGGCGGGTGTCGACATTGCGGAATTCCGCCGGCAGCGCCTTGTGGGCCAGCTCGGCGATCATGCCCGCCATTTCTACGCCCGTCGGGCCCGCCCCGATGATGACGAAGGTCAGCTGCGCCTGCCGCTCCTCTTCGCTGGTGGCAAGTTCGGCCCTTTCGAAAGCCAGAAGCAGACGGCGGCGGATCGTCGTTGCATCTTCCAGCGTCTTGAGACCGGGGGCGGAACGCTCCCACTCATCGCGGCCGAAATAGGCATGGCGCGCGCCGGTGGCCAGCACCAGCGTATCGAAACCGATCACCTGACCCGAACTTAAATGCACGGACCGCGCCGCCCGGTCTATGCCGGTCACCTCCGCAAGCAGGGTCGTTACCTCCTTGCGGTCGCGGTAAAGATGGCGGATCGGCCAGGCGATTTCGGATGTCGCCAGCGCCGTGGTCGCAACCTGATAAAGCAGTGGCTGGAACAGGTGATGGTTGCGGCGGTCGATCAGTGTGATGCGGACAGGGGCCCCCTCCAGCCCATGTACCAGTTGTAAACCGCCGAAGCCTCCACCCACGACGACAACATGATGTTCTTGCATATGTCTCTGCCTTCAAAAGCTCGCGCACGGAGCATGCGCAGCCAGAGCATAGGCGAAAAAATTGACTTTGGTTATGAAATAGGCTGACCACAGGCCTGACAAAAACGCCGGACTGTTTCAGCCATGCCATATTCCAGCGCATCCGCCGTCAATCCGTGACCGATAGAAACTTCAGCCAGATAAGGAATGCGTTTCATCAGCCTGGGCAGGTTTGCGACAGTCAGGTCATGGCCGGCATTGACGGCAAGCCCGAGTGCCGCAGCATGGTCCGCCGTCTGTCCGAGCTTCTCAAGAAGCGCCTCGCCCTTTTGCGGATCGTCAAAACAACCGCCATAGGGGCCGGTGTAAAGTTCGATACGCGCCGCACCCGTTTCAGCCGCCAGTTCCACCGGCTCGCGTTCCCCGTCACCATCGGCAAACAGCGAAACCCGCATGCCGCCAGCCTTCAGGCGTCCGACGACTTCCTTCAGGAAAATGCCGTGCCTGCGAAAATCCCAGCCATGATCGGATGTCGCCTGCGAAGGATCATCCGGCACCAGCGTTACCTGTTCCGGCTGGGTCTTTTCGCAAAGAACGAGAAAATCCTCGGTCGGATAACCTTCGATGTTAAATTCCGCCTTGGGAAAGCTGTCGTCGATCAACGCGCGTAGCACCGGCAGGTCTGAAAAGCGGATATGGCGCTGATCGGGACGAGGGTGTACAGTCAGGCCGCTTGCACCCGCAGCGAGTGCCAGTTGCCCGAAATGCGCGACATCCGGCCACGGAAGATCGCGGCGGTTACGCAGCATGGCGATTGCATTGAGATTGACGGAAAGTTTTGCGGGCATGGCGTCGGGCTCCGGTTCGGAATCTGCATCCTGTTTCACGCAGGTTGACGCCGACCGCAAGGAGGCCGATAAAATTTTTTGGAACACGGGAACGAAAACACACAATACACGTTACGGTTCTTATGTAGCGTTTGGCATGATGTCTTGATCAGGAGACAGACCGTTGCGGGGGAACAAGCAACGGACGTCTTTTAAAAGCAGGCGCGCCGCCAAAGAGCGCAAAGGGGGAAACAATGCAGGATGGCCGTATGCCGTTTGAACACGGCGACGAGGACAAACCCAATCTAAGGCTCAGCAGCTTTTTACCGGACATAAGCCTGCCCTCTTCCCTGCCCGCCGAACCGGTGCCCATTGCCGATATGGCCAATATCTTCGGAGTGACCCACCGAACGCTTCATTTTTACGAAGAAAAGGCGCTGCTGACATCGAAGCGCATCGGCCAGATGCGGGTCTACACCCATCGCAACGTCCAGCGCATGGCGGTCATCAATGTCTGCCGCGAGGTCGGCATTTCGGTTGCCGCCATTACCGACATCATGGAAAAACTCGTCCGCTCCCTGTCGCAGGAAGAGGCGGACGACATTTTCCACGCCGCGCTGAGACAGCGAAAGAGAGAATTGACGGCCGAGCTTTCAACCCTTCAGCGTCAGGCACAGCAGATTGAAGAATTGCTCGTCATCGACAGCGATGCGGACGGCTTCGACGGCGCTGAACGTGGTCCGGCCAAGGACATTGCCCTCACCGATACCGAACGGAAATGTCTGGAACTGATGGCGGAAGGTTATGCGCCGGTGCGGCTCGCCCGGGCTCTTGGCCTTTCGGGCAGCGATCTCAATGCGCTTGAGGCGAAGATCATCGGCAAGTTCAGTGCCAGCAACCGCTTTCAGGCGGTCGCCAAGGCAGTCCTGCTTGGTGTTATCCGCGCATAAAAGCGTGTCGAGGAAAAGTGCATAGCGATTTTCCGCCCGGACGATGCGCAGACAAGGAGATTGAGCCAATGCCCAATCTCAACGAACGATCGTAAGCGTCTCCGCCGCGCGGGTAATGGCCGTGTAAAGCCAACGCTCACGTGAATCCCGGAATGCATAGCTCTCGTCGAAAAGAACCACATTGTTCCACTGCGAACCCTGCGCCTTGTGCACGGTCAGCGCATAGCCGAAATCGAATTCGTCGTAACGCTTGCGGGTCGACCACGGAATTTCGGTCTCGACATCCTCAAACGCCGCCTTCAGCAATTTGATCTTGGCCGCACCGCGATCCATATCGTCATCTTCAGGCCGGATCATCAGGTTGATACCGGGCTTCACCGTCTCGCGCGACGAACTCATGACCTGCCAGAGCGAGCCGTTCAGCAGGCCCTTGGCAGGATCGTTCCTGAGGCAGACCAGCTTGTCACCCGATTGCGGATAATCGGCCGAAAAACCCTTGAGTTCACGAAGCCGCTGATTGTAGCGGCGGCGCGTGCGATTGGTGCCGACCAGCACCTGATCGGCTTCCAGCACCAGTGACTGCGTCACTTCCGACTTCGAGATCACCTGCGCCGAGCCATAATCGCCGCGCATGATCTCGCGGCCCTCGCGCACATCCATGGCAAGATGGATGATGGGATTGTCCTTGGCCTGACGATGGATTTCCGAGAGAAGATAATCCGGCTCCTGCTCGGTGAAGAAACCACCACCCGATACCGGCGGCAACTGGCCCGGATCGCCGAGCACGAGGATCGGCGTGCCAAAACTCATCAGATCCTTGCCGAGCTGCTCGTCCACCATCGAACATTCATCGATGATGATCAGCGCCGCCTTGGCAAGCGGGCTCTGGCGGTTGATGGAAAACATTGGCGCGACCGAGGTCTTGCCGGTTTCCTCGTCTTCCACCGTTTCTTCGCCGCGCGGGCGGTAGATCAGCGAATGGATGGTGCGGGCATTGGTCGCCCCGCGTGAACGCAGCACCTGCGCTGCCTTGCCGGTGAAGGCCGCAAACAGCACCTCGCCATCGACATTTTCCGCGAAATGTTTGGCAAGCGTCGTCTTGCCCGTTCCGGCATAACCGAACAGCCGGAAAACCGGCGTCCGGCCTTCCTTCAGCCAGCGGGAAACAGCCTTGAGCGCTTCGTCCTGTTGCGGTGAAAATAACATGCGCCCTCATCGCAGGATTCGAGCACCCTGCGCAACAGAAAAAGAACGAAAGATGAATCGTGACACCAGAATGCGGCAATAAAACACGGCTGGTTTTTAAACCACGGCGGCTATCATGCCGCGTATGAAGATATTGATTCTCGGCGCGACAGGTTTCATCGGTTCGGAGGTGATGCGCAGCCTCCACGGCAGAGGCCATTCCGTCACCGGCCTGGCCCGCTCCGTCAGACGCGCCAAAGACAAGTGGCCTTTCGCCAACTGGATATCCGCCGATCTCGCCCGCATGACTCAAGCCCCGCACTGGGACGTGCTGGTCAGGAATCATGACGCCATCGTCAATTGCGCCGGCGCGCTTCAGGACGGTCTTTCGGATGACCTTGCAGCGACGCAGGAAAAAGCCATGCTGGCGCTTTACGCGGCGGCGGCGCAGGCGGGCGGCAGGCTGTTGATCCAGATATCGGCCCGCACGGCGGGAGCGGCAGCCGACCTGCCCTTTCTCGCCACCAAACGCCGCGCCGACGCAGCACTGGCCGCAAGCGGCCTGCCCTATGTCGTTCTCCGCCCAGCCCTCGTTGTCGGGCGCAATGCCCATGGCGGTACGGCACTGGTGCGCGCGCTTGCCAGCTTTCCCCTCATGCTGCCACTCGTCAATGGCGCGATGCCGGTTCGCACGGTCGCAGTCGAGGATGTGGCCACAGCCGTCAACGCGGCGATCAATGGTGAAATCCTGCCGGGCAGCGATCTCGAACTCGCCGCAGAAGAGCTGCTGACATTGCAGGACGTGGTCACCACGCACCGGCAATGGCTCGGCCTGCCCCCTGCCCCTGTCGTAAACCTTCCGGCTGCCTTCATGCGACCCGTCAGTCTGATGGCGGATGCCGCAGGCGCGCTCGGCTGGCGCTCGCCGCTGCGTTCAACCGCCATGACAGTCATGTCAGAAGGCATCGTAGCGGAGGATGAGGCGCGACCGAGGACGTTGTCGCTCAGGCCCCTGACGCAGACACTGGCCGCCCACTCTTCCGGCGTGCAGGACCTGTGGTTTGCCAGATCCTATCTGCTCAAACCGCTGGTCATCCTCTGCCTGTCTCTATTCTGGCTGCTGTCCGGCCTCGTACCGCTGCTGAACATCAACGGAGCTGCAGCGCATTTTCTGCCCTTCATGCCGCAGGCGCCGGCGGTCACGCTCACACTCGCCACCTGCCTCCTCGATATCGCCCTCGGCGTCACCGTCCTGCTGCGGCCGCTCGCCAGAAAGGCGCTCATCGGCATGCTGCTGGTCAGCGCCGCTTACCTTGCTGGCGGCAGCCTGCTGGAGCCGGGCCTGTGGCTCGATCCGCTCGGTCCCTTGGTCAAGGTTCTGCCTTCCATAGCCCTGACACTTGTCGCCCTTGCCACGCTGGATGAACGCTGATGACGCTTGAGGAACTGCTGCGGCTTGCCCATGTCATCGGCGCAACGGTGCTGTTCGGCACCGGCGCGGGCATCGCATTTTTCATGGTCATGGCGCGGCGAACCGCAAACCCGGCGCTGATCGCGCATGTGGCAGGCACCGTCGTTATCGCCGATACGATCTTCACCGCCACGGCGGCGATCATCCAGCCGGTGACGGGCTATCTTCTCGTGCGCATCATCGGCTGGCCGCTGACCGAAGGCTGGATCGCCCTTTCGCTTGGCCTTTATGTCTTCACCGGCATTTTCTGGCTGCCGGTGGTGTGGATCCAGATCCAACTGCGCAATATCGCCAGAGACTGCGCCGCCACGGGACAGGCCCTGCCAGCGCAATGGTTCCGCCTTTACCGCATCTGGTTCGCCTGCGGTTTCCCCGCCTTCTTCGCGGTCCTCGGCATCATCTGGCTGATGCTCACCAAACCGGATATCACCCTGTTCGGCTGATGCCGCTCAATGGGCCGCCTGCTTTTCGACAAGCTGCGCCAGCTGCTCCGCAACCGTGTTCCAGCCATCGAAGAACCCCATCTCCGCGTGCTTGTCGCGATCCACAGAGTTTCTGTGCATGGCATAGGCCACATATTCCATACCCTCCGGGTGATCACGGAAAGTCATCACGGCGGTGAGGAACGGGCGGGCGGAGGGGCGAAAGCCGGAGGTCAGCGCATCGGTGAAAACCAGACGCTCGCCGTCATCCACAGCCAGGAAACAGCCACTGATATGGTCACCGAATGCCGCGCCATCCTCGCTGTAGCGCGTCTCAAAAGCGCCGCCGGGGTGAAGCTCCATTTTCTCGATGCGGCACTGGCCGGGATGTGGCACCCACCATTGTTCAAGGCTGTTCTTGTCCACCCATGCATTCCAGACAAGCCGGCGCGGCGCCCTGATGATGCGTGAAATCTTCAGGTCGAGATCGGGATTGAAAGTCTCGGTCATTGGTCATTCTCCCCTTTTCCTGACGCTCTATCCTGTTGCGCCATGACGAATTGTTCGAGCCGGTCCGTGCGGCCTTCCCAGATGGCGCGCTGTTGCGACAGCCAGCCATCCAGCATGGAAAACCGCTGTTTCTCCAGCGTGCAGAACCGCACCCGGCCCTGCTTGCGGGTGACGATCAGCCCCGCCTCTTCCAGCTGGCGGATATGTTTCATGAAGGACGGCAACGCCATGTCGAAAGGTTCGGCCAGCGTTCCGATGCTCGCTTCCCCACCGCCCAGCCTCAGGATCACCGCCCTGCGGGTCGGATCGGCAAGAGACTGGAAGATATCGTCGAGCGCGTCTGAATAGTTTTCCATAAGGCTAACTATCACGATAAGATACTTAGCTCAATGGATAAGTTTTAAAATCGCAAAAATCGTGTCGCGACAGGGAATAAACCCGCCGCCTGCGGTGTCTCTTGATCTGTTGGCGGCAAAGCCCGCCCGAACCAAGGAGGATATGTCCATGAAGATCCGCTTTATCGTTCCCGCCCTCATTCTGGCTTTTGCCGGAACGGCCTATGCGGCCCCGGCGGTCGAAACGGTCAAGACCGACAAAGGCAATGTACTTGCCGGCGAAAAAGGCATGACGCTCTACACTTTCAAGAACGATAAGAAGGGCGTATCCAATTGTTATGACAAATGCGCGGTGAACTGGCCGCCGTTTTTCGCAGCCACTGGCGCCAAGGCCGAGGGGGCCTATACGACCGTGACGCGCAAGGACGGCAAGATGCAATGGGCAAAGGACGGCATGCCGCTCTATTACTGGGTCAAGGACATGAAAAAAGGCGACGCCACCGGTGACGGTATGAACGGTGTATGGGATGCCGCAAAACCCTGATGGCATGAATGGCAAAACGCGGGGGAGCCTCTCCCCCGCAGCCGGCACCTTCGAAGCGGAGGTTCTGGCGCTGATACCCATGCTGCGCCGTTATTCCCGCAGCCTTTCCCGCTCGGATGCAGATGGCGAAGACCTTTTGCAGGACTGCGTGGAAAAAGCGCTCGTCAATAAAAGGCAATGGCGCGGAACGGGTTTGAAATCATGGGCTTACACGATAATGACGAATCTTTATCGCAACCGCCACCGCGCCGAGAAACGCCACCCGTCCGAAAGCCTTGATGGCCATGAGACCATCGCCGTCACCGATCAGCTATCCGATACGCTGGAGAATGATCGGCTGCACGGCGCGCTCGCGCTTCTTTCGCCTGATATGCGGGCGGTTTTGATGCTGGTGACGGTGGAAGGCTACAGCTACCAGGAGGCGGCCGAGATGCTATCGATCCCGCTCGGCACCGTCATGTCCAGACTGTCCCGCGCCCGCGAAACCCTTCGCCAGCAGTTGGCGGCGGACAATATCATTCCCCTGCGGAGACCACGATGAAACGGCCCGATGCCATAACCGAAGACGACCTGCACGCCTATGTCGACGGGCTTCTTTCCGACGATGACCGCGCGGCTGTCGAGGCGTGGCTCGCAGAAAGACCTGAAGAACAGGCCCGCGTGCGGGACTGGAAACAGCAGGCCGACATTCTTCGCAATGCCTTCGCTTCCTACGCCGCCGCCCATCCGCACGACGCATCGATGCTCAGCCCACCAAAACCGGACCGTACCTGGCGGCTGAAACCGGCTATTGCCAAAATAGCGGCCGCCCTCATGATCTTTGCTGCGGGCGCCGCAGCTGGCCGGCTTCTGCCGCCATCCGCCTCCACACCGCAGGACGTGACGCTGGCGTCGTTGACGACGGATATTCCGGCACAGGCAAAATCCGCCTATCTCATCTATGCAAGCGAAGTGCGCCACCCCGTCGAAGTTGGCGCGGGAGAGCAGCAGCATCTCGCGACATGGCTCGGCAAGCGGCTCGGTTATCCCTTTGCGATCCCTGATCTTTCCAGGATAGGATACGATCTCGTCGGCGGGCGTCTCATCCCCGTCAGCGGCAAGCCGGGCGCGATGCTGATGTATCAGGACAAGACGGGCCGCCGGGTGACGGTACTGATCGGCCATAATGAGGAAAACCGCACCACCAGTTTCCGCATGGCAAGCGCCGACGGCATCGAGACTTTCTACTGGATCGACAACGAACTCGGTTACGCGGTGTCGGCCGAACTGACACGCGACGAGGTGCAGGCAATCGCCGAGGAATGTTACCGGCAATTCCCCACGTGAAGGCTGTTATTTCAGCATTGGCCAGAGGCTGATGACGAGCAGCACGGCCATGGTGATATTGAACCATTTGAGCCGGACCGGCACGGACAGCCAGTCGCGCAGCGCAGAGCCGAAACCTGCCCAGGTGGACACGCTGGGAAGATTGACGGCGGCGAAGGCCACGCCAACCACCAGAACAGTGACGAAATATTGCGCCTCGTTGGTGTAGGTCGCCATTGCCGTCACCGCCATTACCCAGGCTTTCGGATTGACCCACTGAAAGGCTGCGGCGGCAAGGAAGCTCATCGGCCGCGATGCGGCCGTTCCTTCATTCAGGCTGCGGGAAGTGCCGATCTTCCAGGCGATCCAGACGAGATATAGCCCGCCGGCGAATTTCAGCCCGGTATAGAGCAACGGCACGGAATGCAGCACCGCACCAAGGCCAAAACCGACGCCGATCAAAAGCGACAGAAACCCCGCGCCGATACCCAGCATATGCGGGATGGTGCGGCGGAACCCGAAATTCACGCCTGACGTAAACAACATCATGTTGTTCGGGCCGGGCGTGATGGACGTGGTGAAGGCAAACAACACCAGTGCAGCGAAGGTTTCAACGGTCATGGTTTCTCCTGTGAAAGAGACCCTAGCCACACGACCACTATCAAACCAGCCCGGCAGACCGATGGCCGGGGTCAATTTTTTTGATGGATCGATCCCGCCCGTGCCGGGTTTGAGAAGTCGGCACAAAGGGCTATTCTCCCCCGACAACCGCTGGAGCGAAACAATGTATGACGACATTCCTTCCGTTACCCTGCCATCCGGAAAAGAGGTTCCAGCCCTTGGCCTTGGCACCTGGAACATGGGAGAAAACAGATCGTCGGCGCCTCAGGAGATCGAGAGCATCCGCAAGGCGATCGATCTTGGCATGACGCTGATCGATACGGCCGAAATGTATGCCGATGGCCGATCCGAAGAGGTGGTCGGCACGGCAATTGCCGGCCGCCGTGACGACGTGTTTCTGGTCAGCAAGGTCTATCCGTGGAACGCCAGCGACAAAGGCACGGTGGAGGCCTGCGAGCGCAGCCTTGCAAGGCTCGGCACCGATCATATCGATCTTTATCTGCTGCACTGGCGCGGCGAGCACCCGCTGACCGAAACCGTGGCGGCTTTCGAAAGACTGAAGAGCGACGGCAAGATCGGCGACTGGGGCGTCTCCAATTTCGATACCGACGACATGGAAGAACTTTTCGCGGTTCCCGATGGCAAAAACTGCGCCGCCAATCAGGTACTTTACAACCTGTCGCGGCGCGGCCCCGAGTTTTCGCTGCTGCCCTGGTGCCAGGAGCGCGGCGTGCCGCTGATGGCCTATTCGCCCATCGAGCAGGGCCGCATCCTGAAGAACCACGAACTCATCCGCATCGCCAAGGCCTATCAGGCGACGCCGGCGCAACTGGCACTGGCCTTTCTGCTGGAAAGAGATGGCGTCATCGCCATCCCGAAATCCGCCAGCGCCTCCCGTGTGGAAGAGAACCGCGGCGCGACCGATCTTGAAATAACCGACGAAGACTGGACGGCCCTCGACGCCGCCTTCCCGGTGCCAACGCGCAAGACAGCCTTGGAAATGCTCTGAGAGAACATGGCCTTAAGAGGCGTTCCGGAATCAGGTGCTGAAGCGGTTGAATCGAAATATGAGAACCAGATCGATACCGCGCGTGCACAGAAACCGGCAATGACGGCGCGGCAAACCGCGCCGTCCGGTAGATGCGCTACCCCGTTCTATGATGGTATGCGGTGCTCATAGTCTTTCTTGAGTTCCAGCCATGTATCCCAGAAGGGGCCTGGCTCTTTTTCCTGAAGACGGGCGGCGAGAATATCGAGATGCGTGTGCCAGCCGGCGCTGATATTGAGTTTGCTATTCCGATCCCCCAGCCGGCGGTGGATGAGCGTCAGAAGCACCTGCTTGCCCAAAGCCTGAAGCTCGATCGAAACCTCAGCGCCCTCACCCCAAGTGAAGACGAGGCGATGTGGCGGAACGACGGTAATGATGCGCGAGGCCATCTTGTGTTCTTCCGAAAAACCTTCCGGGCGGTGACCCGGCGGATCGGAAAGCTCGTCATTGCGCCAGACCAGTTCGAACGGTGCATCAGGCGCAAGTTTCATTTCACCGGAGGCCAGCCAGCGGCGGCGAAGCTCGCTTTGTGTCAGAAAGGCCCAGACCCGGTCGATCGGCCCCGGCAACAGCCGTTCGATCTTCAGCGTCGCGGGTTCGACAAGTTGGCCATAGGCGTCAGGCACTGCAATATCAGTCATTGTCATTTCCTCCATCTGCAGGGGATTTTCCCTGATCTTCCTCCCTGAGCATCTGCTCAAGAATATCGAGGCGGCTGTTCCAGAACTGCCGGTAGTAATCCAGCCACTCCTGCGCGTTTGCCAGAGGTTCCGGCGCCAGGTGGCAGATATGGGTGCGCCCCCTCACCTCCCGGCGGATAAGCCCGGCATTCTCCAATGCCTTGATGTGCTTGGAGGCTGCTGCAAGCGAGATGTCGAACGGCGCGGCCAACTGGGTGACCGTCCGCTCGCCACGGGAAAGCTCGCGCAACATCGTGCGCCGCGTCGCGTCGCCAAGAGCATGAAAGACAGTGTCGAGTTGTGGAACAGATAATTCAACCATGTTGTTGAATATAGGCTGCCGATCCAGAAAGTCAACCATATGGTTGAATATAAATCCCACTCACGGAATGCACTGGAATAGCGACGGCAAACCGCGGGCCAAACGGCTGGCAACAGCAGATCGAGCTTTCGGGACGCTATCGGATTGCGAGAAACTCCATTGCCAGCCGTGTCGGCTTTGAAATGTAGACATCGAATTGCAGGAGTGAAACATATGCGCGGGTGCACACCAATATATAAAAGTTCTAATAAGCATAAAGCAATGCAAACAAAAACGTAGATTGATTAGATTGCGCGATTTATATTTACAAGAACGCAACCGGAATGCGTGATGATACTGGAATATTCATCAGGATCACCAGTATTATGATCGGGAAATATACCAACCAGATGCAAGCGGCCATCCTTTTGGACGGCGACATCGCCTCCTCACCATTGCCGGACCTGGCCAAGCAGTTCCAGACCGTGTTCAATCGGCTCGGTATCGGCCTGACGTGCCCCGCAATATCGCCGGCTTATGTGCAGATGTTCGGGCCGAACGATCTCCAGATCGCTGTCGAGTTCATGACGGGTCCGGCGGATCATGGCGTTTTCGCCCCCACTCTTGGCTCCCCAATCTCGAACATGCTTGTGCCCGATGCCGCAGAACGGATCCGGCGTCACAAAGCCCATATACTGGTCTATGTCCAGCACGGTGTGTTTGGCGGAGTGATGCAGGAAAAGGGTATTGCTGACCTGTTCAACCAGATCGGCATGCACCAGCCGGGCCATTCGCTTGCCGAGTTTCTCGAGCGGATCAGGGCTCTGTCGATCGCCTGCGAAACGATCTGCGCAAGCACACCGGCGCGCCTTGTCCACTGGACGCAGAGCAACATGGTGTTTCCTGCGGAGAGTTTCACAACATTTGTGGAAGAGCCGATAGGCCCGCTGACAGTTCATCCCCGCATTTACAGTGAAGCGCCGCCGCGAGGCACCACGGAACAATGCATCGGCATTCACACTCTGGGAGCAGCAGACTATATTGGGCGGGAAATCCATATGGAAGCCGCGCCGGTTCCCTGGACGGAGCTATATGCGGGCGCCTTGAGTTTCATCAAAATCGCGACCCATAAAAACGGCTATATCATCCCCGATAACGACACCTTCGGGATAGAAGACGATTCCGTTTCCTTCCGAGTTCGCCATGTCGAAGCGAACGCCGAACAAGGCCTACCAGATCACTACCAACTAACCCTTCGATATTCCCGCGAACATGGCTATACGACGCAGGATGCCAAACGCCGGCTGGCGGTTCCGGGTGGCGTCAACGGCGTTGAACGGCTGATCGGCACGGCAACGCCGGAAGCACGGGCCGAACTTCGCAAAATGCGCGAAAGCGAAGCGCTTGCCGAAGGTATAGGCGGCCGTCTCGTCGTGACCCGGCCTGCGGATGAGCCACCGCAGCCTTCCGGTCGGAGCGGAACCGCACGCATCATTCCTTTTGGAAAACGCACCGGACGGTAGTTGGAAAAACAAAAGCCCGCGACATAGCGCGGGCTTGAATAATTCCGGGGCACTTGCTTCGAGTACGGGGCTTACATCCCCTGAGAGCCACGGTTCATCGCGGCAATACCCGTGCGGCAGATCTCGATCAGGCCGAGTGGCTTGATGATGGCGACGAACTGGTCGATCTTCGACGACTTGCCGGTGATTTCGAAGATGAAATGCTCGACAGTCGCGTCCACCACCTTGGCCTGAAACGCATCGGCAAGGCGCAGCGCTTCGGCGCGAACTTCGCCCGTACCAGCCACTTTGATCAGCGCCACTTCGCGCTCGATCGGCCGCTCCTGTCCCAGTTCGCGGGCGCGAACGGTGAGGTCGAGAACCCGGTGCACCGGCACGATGCGCTCAAGCTGCGCCTTGATCTGCTCCAGTACGATCGGTGTGCCGCGCGTGACGATGGTGATGCGCGACAGATGCGCCTCGTGTTCCGTTTCCGAAACCGTCAGGCTTTCAATGTTGTAACCCCGGCCGGAAAACAGGCCGATGACCCGGGCGAGAACGCCCGGCTCGTTGCTGACGAGAACCGACAGCGTGTGATTTTCGACAGCAGCCGTTTCCTTCTGGATGAAATAGGCGGAGCCGGTGGGTTGTAGGTGTGCGTTCATGTCCTTTTCCTCTCCCGGCTCAGACTAGCTGGCGGCCCTTGGCGTCAATGGCGTTGGCAACAGCTTCATCCGTCGCCTCATCCGGCAACAGCATCTCGTTATGGGCTTTACCAGACGGGATCATCGGGAAGCAATTGGCAAGATTGGCAACGCGGCAATCGAAGATGACAGGCTTGTTGACGGCAATCATCTCGGCGATCTTGTCGTCCAGCTCCTTCGGGTCGTCGCAATACATGCCGACCGCGCCATAGGCTTCCGCCAGCTTGACGAAATCAGGCATGGCTTCGGTATAGGAGTTGGACAGACGGTTGCCGTGCAGCAGCTGCTGCCACTGCCGCACCATGCCCATATACTGGTTGTTGAGGATGAAAATCTTCACCGGCAGACCATACTGGATGGCGCAGGACATTTCTTGAATGCACATCTGGATCGAGGCATCACCGGCAATGTCGATGACCAGCGCTTCGGGATGTGCGACCTGCACGCCGATGGCCGCCGGAAGGCCATAACCCATGGTGCCAAGACCGCCCGAGGTCATCCAATGGTTCGGCTCCTCGAAGCCGAAGAACTGTGCCGCCCACATCTGGTGCTGGCCGACTTCGGTCGTGATGTAGGTGTCGCGTCCCTTCGAAGCCTCATAAAGCCGCTGCAAGGCATATTGCGGCATGATGACGTCTTTGGAATTCTTGTAGGCGAAGGAATTGCGGGCGCGCCAGCGCTCGATCTGCGACCACCAGTCGGCCGTCTGGGCTTTCTCCGGCTTCTTCGGCAAAGCGCGCCACAAGCGAACCATATCTTCCAGGACATGGCCGACATCACCGATAACAGGCACATCGACACGAACCGTCTTGTTGATCGAGGACGGGTCGATATCGATATGGATCTTCTTGGAGTTCGGCGAAAACGCATTGATGCGACCGGTAATCCGGTCGTCGAAGCGCGCGCCGATGCAGACCATGACGTCGCAATCATGCATCGTCATGTTGGCTTCGTAGGAACCATGCATGCCCAGCATGCCGAGCCAGTTCTTGCCGGATGCCGGATAGGCGCCGAGACCCATCAGGGTCGAGGTGATCGGGAAACCGGTCAGCTCGACCAGTTCGCGCAGCAAACGGGTGGCTTCCGGGCCGGAGTTGATAACGCCACCGCCAGTGTAAAAAACCGGCTTTTTCGCCTTGGACATCAGCTCGATGGCGGCGTGAATGGCATTGAGATCGCCCTGGACCTTCGGCTTGTAGCTCTTCTGCTGAACGGCGGCAGAGGGCGGCGTGTAGGTGCCGGTGGCGAACTGGATGTCCTTCGGAATATCGACAACGACGGGACCGGGGCGACCGGTCTGCGCGATGCGGAAGGCTTCATGGATAATGCCCGCCAGCTCGTTGACGTCCTTGACCAGCCAATTGTGCTTGGTGCAGGGGCGCGTGATGCCGACGGTATCACATTCCTGGAACGCGTCGGAACCGATCAGCGATGTCGGAACCTGGCCGGACAGGCAGACGAGCGGAATGGAATCCATCAGCGCATCCTGCAGCGGCGTTACCGCATTGGTGGCGCCGGGACCCGAGGTGACGAGCATGACGCCAACCTTGCCGGTGGAGCGGGCATAACCTTCGGCAGCGTGGCCGGCGCCCTGCTCGTGACGCACGAGAATGTGCTGAATGTCTTCCTGCTGGAAAATCTCGTCATAAATCGGAAGCACGGCGCCGCCGGGATAACCGAAGATGTGCTCGACGCCATTGTCCTTCAGCGCCTGGAGCACGATCTCCGCACCTGTCATTCGATTGCTGTTTTCCGTATTGTCCTTATCCGTCATTGCCTGTTTCCATCCCGCTTTGGCTTTGGATATCGAGGAGCCCGAGGGCCTGTTTGAAGACATAAAAAAAGGCCCCTTAAGGAGCCTCGTTCAGCGCATGGGTGCTTTCGCCGGATGGTTACACCATCCTGCCCATGCGCCGTCCCACCACGATAAGTACGTTAAGATTTTTCATGGGCCGGAGTGTTAGCCACAAAAGCCCCAGCCGTCAACGCATATTGCGGAAAAAATCGGCGACCGCTTCTTTTATTACTTAAAACCCCCAGTCGACGAAATTTTCGAAAGCAATTGATACACCTGTTGTTAAATATAATCTTTTATTATCGAGGGCGCAGGTACTGCCCGAACCACCGCGATCATCCGCATGTCCCGGGATAAGATGTGAATAATAACGAGTTTCATAAAGCGTCCGGCATGGACGAAACCGAACGGCGATCCGCTCTGCAACCGGCAGACCGCATGCTTGGCCGCGTCATCGCCTGCGACGGCGCCCATGCCACCATCGCCGCGGAAACGGAACCGGGCTCCACCGATGTTGCGCAACTCTGGTCCGTCGGACGGCTGATCTCCATCGAAATGGGCACGAGCCGTGTCGCGGCCCTCGTCTTCGCCATGCGCACCGATGAGAGACAATGGTCCTCGGACAGGTCGAACAGGTTGCTGATCGACGTCGAACTGATGGGAGAGGTTTACCGCACCGATGACGGCAGCGAACGGTTTTCCAGCGGTATTTCGCGTTATCCCTATCTTGGTGCCGTGGCCCACCGCATCCGCACCGGCGACCTTGCCAGGATCTACGACAGCGGCAAGCGTGACAGCTGCATCATCGGCAAGCTGACGCAGGATGATACGATCGGCGCGGCCATCAATATTCCGCAGATGCTTTCGAAGCATTTCGCCGTCGTCGGTTCGACCGGGGTCGGCAAGACCACTGCGGTTTCCCTGCTCTTGAACAAGGCAATCGAGACGGACCCGAAACTGCGCGTCCTCATTCTCGATCCGCACAACGAATTTGCAGCCGCTTTTCCCGATCATTCGGTTGTCATCGATACCGATACGCTCGACCTTCCCTTCTGGCTGATGCGCCTTGAGGAATTTGCGGAAGTGGTTTTCCGTGGCCGCAAGCCTGTGCCGGAAGAGATGGACGTTCTGCGTGACGTCATACCCGAGGCGAAAAAGGCATTTCGCGGCACGGATGGTTCCGCCGTCCGCCGCACCTCCGACAAGAGCGCGATCACACCGGATTCGCCTGTGCCCTACCGCATGGCCGATCTTCTGGCTTCCATCGACGAGCGTATCGGGCGGCTGGAAGGACGTGGTGAAAAGCCGGCGCTCCGTTCCCTGAAAAGCCGCATCCTCTCGGCCATCAACGATCCGCGCTACAATTTCATGTTCTCCAGCAATACGATCAGCGACACCATCCTGGAGACGGTGGCGCATATTTTCCGTATTCCCGGGGAAGGCAAGCCCATTTCAGTGTTCCAGCTCTCGGGCATCCCCTCCGAGGTGGTGAACTCGGTGGTCTCCGTTCTCTGCCGCATGTCGTTTGAGCTGGCGGTGCTGGCGCGCGGCTCGCTGCATATGCTTGTCGTCTGCGAAGAAGCCCACCGTTATGTTCCTGCCGACCCCGAGCGCGGCTTTTTCCCGACCCGGCAGGCGATCGCCCAGATCGCCAAGGAAGGCCGCAAATACGGCATTTCGCTCGGCGTCATCAGTCAGCGGCCCAGCGAACTGGATCAGACCATCCTGTCGCAATGCTCGACCGTTTTCGCCATGCGGCTGTCAAACGAGATCGACCAGAAGATCATTCTGTCGGCCGTGCCCAACGCCTCGGCCTCGACCACCAGCTTTCTGTCCTCCATTGGCAATGGCGAAGCCATCGCTTTCGGTGAGGCAGTGGGTGTGCCGATGCGCATGCGTTTTGACCGTGTGCCGACAATCAAATTGCCGAAGGCAAGCGGCACGGTCAGCCACGTACCGCATGAAACACCCGATACCGTCGATCTCAACACCATTGTCACCCGCATGCGCGCCACCGCCCGGCCGGTTATCACCGGCTTCCAGCAAAGTGTCGAAGCGGCCTTTTCCGATCTGCCGGAATCGCTGGTGGCGCCCGGAGAAGCGGACGATATCGATCGCTGGAAGCGAGAATTGGGAACACCCGCAGCGGAGGGCTATGAGCCCTACCGCCCGGACATGCTGCCCGGACGCACAGCGCCACCGCCACAAAACCCGGAGAGGATGGACAGCGCCTCCGGTGCCGTCAACGACTTGCGCCGGGCCGGTTTCCAGATGCAGACGCAAAATGGTCCCCCGCCAGCCGATACACGCCCGTCGCTGCGCGAAAGCCTCCTGAAAAAGCCGCTCGGCAGCCTCTATCGCAAGGACTGATGCCAGCCTTCAGGGCTGGATACGCGTCCAGTCCTCCCCCATCTGGTTGCGGAACCAGGTCATCTGCCGTTTGGCATATTGGCGGGTCGCAGCGGCTGATTTTTCGATCACCTCCGCCTCGCTCATGCGTCCGGTCAGCATCTCGGCGATCTGGGAAACGCCGATCGCCTTCATTGCCGTCGCATCGGGCGCGAGCTTGAGAGCCAGAAGCGCCTCCACCTCCTCCACCGCGCCGCTTTCCATCATGGCCTCGAAACGACGGTTGATGCGGTCATGCAGCACCGGCCTGTCAGGCAAAACGACGAATTTCTGCGCCCGGTCGGGATCAACGATCACCGGGCCGCTGGCTTTCTGGTAATCCCGGATCGATTTTCCGGTCGCTTCGATCACTTCCAGCGCCCGGACGATCCGCTGGCCATCTCCTGGCTGCAGAGCCTCTGCCATTTCGGAATCGCGTCGCGACAATTCCGTGTGGAGAACCGCCGGCCCTTCTTCAACCAGCCGGCCGCGCAGCCTGTCGCGGATTTCGTCCGGGATGACAGGCATATCTGACAGTCCCCCGGTCAGCGCCTTGAAATAAAGCCCCGTGCCGCCGACGATGACGGGAAGACGTCTCTGCCCCCGCAGATCCGAAAGCAGCATTGAAATATCCCGCAGCCATTCACCCGTGGAATAAAGGCTGCTCGCCGGCACATGGCCGTAAAGCAGATGCGGCACGCCCTGCATTTCTTCTTCCGAAGGCCGGGCGGTCAGCACCCGCAGCGTGTCGTAAACCTGCATGCTGTCGGCATTGATGACGACGCCATTCCGCTCCCGCGCCAGACGAAGCGCAAGCGCGGACTTGCCGCTTGCCGTCGGGCCGGTTATCAGGATCGCATCAAAATTCTCATCAAGGTTTTTCATCATGGCTCTCGTTGCCACGCTTATCGCCAATCCGTCAAATCCTGTTCTTACACCGGCCCTCGGCGAAGCCGCCGCAAAGGCCGTCAATGCGTCAGGTCTTTACTGGCTGGCGGATGGTGTCGCCTGCGATATCGCTTTGCCTTCCGGCACCAGTGCCGAAGAGGCCCGCAACGCGATTGCCGGCGCGCTGACTGGCCAGCCGATCGATATCGTCATCCAGGAGCAGGACCAGCGCCGCAAGAAACTGCTGATCGCCGATATGGATTCGACCATGATCGGCCAGGAATGCATCGACGAGCTGGCCGCCGAAGTCGGCCTGAAGGACAAGGTCTCCACCATCACCGCCCGCGCCATGAATGGCGAGATCGCTTTTGAGCCGGCGCTCCGGGAACGCGTGGCGCTGCTGAAAGGCCTGCCGGTTTCGGTCATCGACGACGTCATCGAAAAGCGCATCACGCTGACATCAGGCGGCAAAGAACTGATCGCCACCATGAAGGCCAAAGGCTATTACACCGCGCTGGTTTCCGGTGGCTTCACGGTTTTCACCGGCCGCGTCGCAGCGATGCTCGGTTTCGATGAAAACCGCGCCAATCTGCTCGGCGAAGCCAATGGCGAGCTTGACGGCACCGTTGCCGAACCCATCCTCGGCAAGCAGGCCAAGGTGGATGCGCTGAACGACATCGCCGCAAAGCTTGGCATCTCTCCGGAAGAGGCGATGGCCGTCGGCGATGGCGCCAACGATCTCGGCATGCTGCATCTGGCCGGCGCGGGTGTTGCCCTGCACGCCAAGCCCGCCGTGGCGGCCGAAGCACAGATGCGCATCGACCACGGCGACCTGACCGCGCTTCTTTACATTCAGGGTTACCGCAAGACGGATTTTGTCACTCCATGATCATCCGCGAAACACCAAGGCTCATTCTGCGCGAGTGGAAGGAGAGCGACCGCGACCTGTTCCGCGAAATCAACGCAGACGAAAAGGTCATGGAGTTTTTTCCCTTCCGTCGCAGCCACGCGGAAGCGGACACCGTACTGGAAACCATCAACGGCATGATCCGTGGCAGCGGTTATGGCTTCTACGCCATGGAACTGCGCGAAACCGGCGAAGTCATGGGTTTCTGCGGCATATCGCCCGTCATGAACCTCGATCCGCCTTTCCCGCTCGGCACCATGGAGATCGGCTGGCGGCTTGCCACCCGCTTCTGGGGCCACGGCTACGTCACCGAAGCTGCACAATCGCTGCTCGTCATGGCCTTTGATGAAAAGGAAACGCCGGAAATCGTCTCCTTCGCCGTCCACGACAACCACCGCTCGACCCGTGTGATGGAGCGCATCGGCCTGAAGCGGGACCCGTCACGCGATTTCGATCATCCGCGTGTGCCCGATGACACCCATCCGCATCTGCGTCCGCATGTGACCTATGCGCTGACGCTGGCGGAATGGCGGGAACGGCAGTTGCAATAACGCCCTTCCCGCCAGTCTGGAACCTTACTTCACCGCCGCATTGCCGCCATCCGCAAACAGCGCCGCCCCGGCAACGAAACTCGACATCGGGCTGGCGAGGAAAAGGGCTGCCTGCGCCAGTTCTTCCGGCTCGGCGATGCGCTTCATCGCATGCAGGCCTGCCGCCCATTCCTTCTGGGCCGCATCTCCGGCCATGGGTGTGTCGACCCCGCCAGGAAGCAGCCCATTGGCGCGAATGCCCTGCACGGCATAATCGGCGGTAATGCCTTTCACCAGCCCCATCAGCGCCGCCTTCGACGTGCCATAGGCCGCCATGCCCGGTATGCCTGCACTGGTACCGACGAAGCTCGAGATAAAGACGATCGAGCCACCGCCCCGCTTCAGCATCAACGGAATCTGGTGACGCGCACCGAGATATGAGGAAGTGAGATTGGCTGTGATTACATGATCCCATTCCTCGGCGGAAATCTCAGCCAGCGGCTTCATGGCGCCGACCGCGCCTGCATTGTTGACGGCGATATCGAGACCGCCGAAAATGCTGACGGCAGCATCCGCCAGCCGGGAATGAGTTTCCTCAAGATTGACATCACCGACAACGGCATGGACACGGCCACCGGTCTCGCGAACCCCGGCGGCAACCTCTTCCAGTGCCGCAGCACCCCGCGCATTGATGACGACGGCTGCCCCTTGCGAGGCAAACAGCCTCGCCGTCGCCCGGCCGATGCCGGATGACGCGCCAGTGATGATGGCAACCTTGTTTTCGAGTAATTTCATATCCTTGACCTCCGTTGATGGAGACCAAGGATTAGAGAGGGGCCGGGATCACAACCACCCGATTCCTGCCGAACCGGGTGGAAAGCGCTTTACTCCAGCGGCAGCGCCACCACGCGCAGATTGCCCTGCGCATCGGCAACCATCATATGCGCATTCTTGCGGCCTTCGGATTTCAGGCCGTTGATGCGAACCAGCACGTCGCCGGGAACTTCCATGAAGTCCTGACCAACTTCGACGATGATATCGCCCGGTTTCATGCCCTTCTGTTCGGCCGGCGAACCCGTATCGACGCTTGCGACCAGCACACCTTCAACGCTTTCAGCAATGCCCTTTTCCGTGCGCAGCTCATTGCTGAGGACGACCAGGTTCATGCCAAGCACGCTCTGCGGTGCTTCACGCACTTCCGGCGTCTGGTCCTGTGCCTGATCGTCGGTGCCGCCATCATCATCAGGGGCAACCACGCCGCCATCACCGTCTTCGGCCTGCGGGTCTTCGGTCGCGGCCTTTTCGTCGGTCGTATCCTGCAACTGCCCGAGCTTGACCTTGACGGTCTCCTCCTTGCCGTCACGCAGGATCACCACATCGACTTCCTTGCCAACCGGGCTTTCCGCCACGATCCGCAGAAGGTCGCGCATTTCATGAATGTCCTTGCCGTCGAATTTCAGCACGACATCGCCGGCCTGGATAGGGCCGTTCTCCACCGGGCCGCCTTTGGCCACACCGGAGATAAGCGCACCCTTGGCGCTTTCCATGCCGAGGCTTGCGGCCACATCGTCGGTGACCGGCTGAACACGAACGCCGAGCCAGCCGCGACGGGTCTCGCCGAATTCGATCAGCTGCTGCACGATATTCTGCGCAAGCTCCGTCGGAACGGCAAAACCGATACCGATCGAACCGCCGCTCGGCGAAATGATCGCGGTATTGATGCCGATTACCTCGCCCTTCATGTTGAAGAGCGGACCACCCGAATTGCCCTTGTTGATCGCCGCATCCGTCTGGATGAAATTGTCATAGGGGCCGGCATTGATGTTGCGGCCGCGCGCGGAAATGACGCCGACAGTCAGCGAACCGCCAAGGCCGAAGGGGTTGCCGATGGCCATTACCCAGTCACCGATGCGCATGCTGCGCGAATCGCCGAACTTGACGGCCTTCAGCGGCGTTTTTGGCTCTACCTTCAAGACCGAAAGGTCGGTCTTGGTATCGGTGCCAACAAGCGTTGCCTTCAGCTTCGAGCCGTTCGGGAAAATCACCTCGATGGCATCAGCACCCTCGATGACGTGATTGTTGGTGACGACATAGCCAGCGGGATCGATGACGAAACCGGAACCCAGCGAGTTGACCTTTTCACCGCCCTCCGGCTTCTGGCTGTCGAAATAATCCTTGAAGAATTCCTGGAAGGGCGACCCCTCCGGCAGCTTCGGCGGAACAGGACCCTTGCCCTCGGTCTTGACGTTCTGTGACGTCGAAATATTCACCACCGCATCCAGCAGCGGCTCGGCAAGATCGGCCACAGACTCCGGCCCATGGCTCTGCGCCCTTGCCGCAACCGGCGCCGAAAGGCTGCCCGCCACAAGCGCGATGCCCGCGACTGCGGCAATGCTGTTGCGAAAAGGCGAAAGAAGGGTCACGGCCATAAGCGTCCTCGCGTTTCAGATAGTCTCGCCTTGCATATATCGACAAAGCATAAGGCGGAATGATGAAGTGTAAAAATACCTTTTCGTGAACAGGCGGATGATGCCTTGCCCCTGCCCACAGCATTGGCACGAAACGGGAGTGAAAAGAAAGGGCCGGCCAAAACCAGTCCTCAGATTACCAACAACGGCCGCCAAGCCCTCCCCTCGGCCATCCCTCGGGTCGTGCCTGAGGACGACGTCGTGCGGAGGCTGTCAAAAAGAAAGGGCCGGTAAAACCGGCCCTTTCAAACTCTCTTGATCCGATATCAGTTCGCCGGCGCGGGCGCCGCGGGTGCGGCCGGAGCCGCAGACGGAGCGCCGTTGATGTTGTTGAAATAACGGAAGAAGGTCGAATCCGGCGACAGGACCAGCGTCGTGCCGGTACCGGTCATCGAATTGGCATAGGCGGCCATCGAGCGATAGAACTCGAAGAAGTTCGGATCGCGCTGGAAAGCCTCGCCGAATATGCGGTTACGGTTGGCATCGCCTTCACCGCGCAGCACTTCAGACTGACGACGCGCATCGGACTCGAACTCGACGACCTGACGGTCGGCGATAGCGCGGCGGCGCTGGGCTTCTTCATTACCGCGGGCGCGGATGAGTTCTGCTTCAGCCAGACGTTCCGACTTCATGCGCTCGAAGGTCTGCTGCGACACTTCCTGCGTCAGATCGGTACGGCGGATGCGGACATCCACGATGCTGATGCCGAGCGATTCCGCGTCAGGACGCAGATCGTCCCGCACTTCCTGCATCATCGATGCGCGTGCATCCGAAAGCGCCGATTCAAAGCCGCGAAGACCGTAGACCCGGCGCAAAGATGCGTCGAGACGGGTACGAAGACGCGATTCGGCCGACATCTGGTCACCCGAGACCGTCTGGCGGAAACGGCGTGCGTCCGTAATGCGATAGACGACGAAGGCGTCTACTTCATAGAACTTGCCGCCCGAAACCTGAACACGGATATTGTCGTGATCGAAGCGCAGCGCCCGGTTCTCGACATATTGCACCCGATCGGCATCCATGAAGGCGAAGGGCAGCTTGAAATAGAGGCCCGGCGCGGTTTTCACATCCTGGATCTGACCGAAGCGCACGACGATGGCCTGCTGGCGCTCGTTGACGACGAAGATCGATGAATAGCCGAGGAAAAGCACGGCGGCGAGACCGACGAGAATGGCCGTAAGACGGTTACCCATATCAGTTGCCTCCCTGCTGTGCTGCGCCTGTATTGCCGCGCATGATCTCATTCAGAGGCAGATAAGGCACCACGCCCTGCTTTTCGTCGATGATGACCTTGTTGGAGCCCTTCAGGACCTGTTCCATGGTTTCAAGGAACATGCGCTGACGGGTCACATCCGGCGCCGTGCGATACTGGTCGTAGATGGAGATGAAGCGCTGTGCCTCACCCTCAGCCTCGTTGACGACACGCGACTTGTAAGCGTTCGCCTCTTCGACGATCTGTGCCGCCTGACCGCGTGCCGCACCCAGTTTCTGGTTGGCATACTGGTTGGCTTCCTGAACGAAGCGATCTTCATCCTGCTCGGCGCGCTGCACTTCATCAAAGGCATCGGCCACTTCGCGCGGCGGTGCCGCATCTTCGATGGCGACCGCATTGATGGAGATGCCGGCGCCATAACCGTCCATGGTGGACTGGATGATGGTGCGCACGTCTCCCGCAATCGCCTGACGGTTATCGCGGAAAATATCCTGCGCCGGGCGACGGCCAACCACTTCGCGCATGGCGCTTTCAGAAACCTGCTGCAGGGTTTCCGCCGGGCTGTCGACATTGAAGAGATAGGATTTCGGATCCGAAACGGTATAGAGCACCGAGAACTGCACGTTGACGATGTTCTGGTCGCCGGTCAGCATCACGCCGCTCGATGACGAAGACGAGGCGCGCGAACCGATATTCTGCTGCTGCTCGGTGACCTTGACGATTTCAACCGTCTCGATCGGCCACAGATGGAAATGCAGGCCCGGCATCGAGATTTCATCCTTGGGACGGCCGAAACGCAGCTCAACGCCACGCTCGTCCGGCTGGACGGTATAGATGGACTGGATGCCAAGGAAAACGAGGATGACCAGAACGAGGATCGCAACCGCGCCGCCGTTAAAGCCACCCGGCAGGACATTCTTGAAACGGTCCTGACTGCGCCGGATGATCTCTTCCAGATCAGGTGGGCCGCCATTGTTGCCGCCACCGCCGCCGCGAGGCCGGTTAGGCCCCTGTCCCCACGGGCCGCCACCGCCACCCTGGTTGTTTCCTCCACCGCCGCCGCCCCAAGGGCCGCCGCCGCCATTCTGATTGCTCCAGGGCATCAATACCTCTTTATAAAAGCCTCTCCCGGTTCCGTTCGAAAGCGATTGCTCGCGTGCGGCGGGAATATCGACCCGTTATAGGAAGGAGAAGCGTCCGTTTCAACGCAGAGGTGGTAACTAAATACCCAATCAGGGTAAATAGTTCACTTTGACGCGGCTCTTCGCAAATAAGTGGTGAACAGAACCGGATAATTGTCCCTTTCCCCTGCGGGAACGGCATTCTCGTCGGTTTTTTCAAAGACCTCAGGATCGATTTCCGGAAAAAAAGTGTCGCCATCGAGCTTTACCGCCACATGGGTGACGGAAAGTTGATCGGCAAATGGCATGGCCTGACGATAAATCTCGCCGCCGCCGGCCACGAAAACCTCATCGACACCCATTTCCGCAGCCTTGTCTTTGGCAAGCTTCAAAGCCTCGTCCAGCGACGAGACCACATCAACGCCCGCCGGCCTGTAATCGGCATTGCGGCTGACGATGATATGCGGCCGGCCCGGCAAGGGGCGCTCACCGACAGACAGAAACGTCTTGCGGCCCATGATGAGCGGCTTGCCCATCGTCATCGCTTTGAAGCGCTTGAGATCAGTGGAGAGCTTCCACGGCATATCGAGGTCGCGGCCGATGACGCCGTTTTCCGAGACGGCGACGATGATGGTGACGCGTGGCTCGCTCATACTGCGATCGGTGCCTTAATGCTTGAATCGGCCTCGTAATTCTCCAGCGTAAAGTCTTCGAACTTAAAGCCGAAAAGATCCTTCACATCAGGGTTGAGGCGCATTGTCGGCAAGGCTTTCGGGGTTCGCGTCATCTGCAGCCGCGCCTGCTCGAAATGATTGGCATAGATATGCGCGTCGCCAAGCGTATGGACAAAATCACCCGGTTTCAGACCGGTCACCTGCGCCACCATCAGCGTCAGCAGCGCGTAAGAGGCGATGTTGAAGGGCACGCCAAGGAAAATATCAGCCGAGCGCTGGTAAAGCTGGCAGGACAATTTGCCGTCCGAAACATAGAACTGGAACAGGCAATGGCAGGGCGGCAGCGCCATTTCGTCCACCAGCGCCGGGTTCCAGGCCGAAACGATGTGGCGGCGGGAATTGGGGTTGGTTTTCAGCGCCTCGATCAAAAGCGCGATCTGGTCGATATGACGACCATCCGGTGCCGGCCACGAGCGCCACTGCGCGCCATAGACCGGGCCGAGATCACCGTTTTCATCGGCCCACTCATCCCAGATGGAAACACCGTTTTCCTTGAGATAGGCGATATTGGTGTCGCCCTTCAGGAACCACAGCAGTTCATGGACGATCGAGCGCAGATGCAGCTTCTTGGTGGTGAGGACCGGAAAGCCCTGCGAAAGGTCGAAACGCATCTGGTAACCAAAGACCGAGCGCGTACCGGTGCCGGTGCGGTCTCCGCGGTCGGAGCCGATATCCATCACATGCCGGAGAAGATCGAGATATTGTTTCATGCGTTCTGCCGCCGATTCCCTGATATCAGGAGAATATAATAGCACAGGGCGGCAGAACCAATCACCTAATGCGGGCTATCCCCGGCTCAAATCAAAGCGACTGGAGTTTGCCCAGTTCCTTGGCCACCAGATAATAGAAGGTCACGCGCGACTTGGAGCGGTCAGCAGCCATGGCTTTCGCGGTGGCGTCGATCGCCTTGTCGGCGCTGTCGTCGGTCACGCCGAGCTTCTTGCCGCACCAGCTTGCCTTGACACGCGCAAGTTCTTCCGGATCGGAAGCAGACACCAGCGATGAATCCCGGTTGCGCAACGCAATGCCGAGATGCTTGACGATTTTGCCAACGATGGCTTCGTCGGCTGCCGCATCGTATTTCTTCACATCTGCGAGATAGTCGGTCATATCAACTCCTTCGTGTGTCCCCGGCGCCACGTTGCTTCTGGTGACCGGTTGCATGGAGAATGTGACAGCAATCTCTCGTCGTCAAGAATTGTCTAAATCGTCAACGTCAAACACGAAACCTTTTCATGGAATTGTCATAGCCCCCCTTTTCTCCGCCGGGCGAAACGCCTATATGAGCTTTGCCGGGGCAACCCGGCTATGGCGATAAACGGTCGGTGTAATAAACCTATTGGACCCGGGGGCGGTACCCGGCGCCTCCACCAAAAACCGGCGGACTTCTTTAAAGGGAAGGCCGGCTTTTGATGGGGGCGAAATAGGATCGACAAGGGCGTAAAGATCGAACTTTTGCTCGGCATGATACCGCCGTTATCGGGTCACAAGTGTAGTTGCAAACGACAACAACGCTAAGGAATATGCTCTCGCTGCCTAATGGCGGTGCGGGAATTCCGCTCTAAGTCCTTACGGTTAGCCCCGTAAGGCGGGGTTCGGAGGTACCTGGCAACAGAAACCTCCACCTTCTCCATTTTGCCTGAATTTGTTATATGATAGCTGACTTGCGAACGGCATCGGCTTTTCCGTTGCTGCCGTTCGGGACATTGCGTATACTTGGGCAACGCGCAGCCGTCTGGATCGAGTTCGATCTCCGGTTCAGGATTGCGCAAAGATTCAAAGTGTTACAGCGTCCTTGGCGCGCAAGGCGCGCAGCGCATTAAAAGACGTTCGAATAAGGGAAAGACAGGACCGCATGGGGCAGGATCATATCCGTTACGACATTCTCGCACAGGATGCCCTTCGCGGCGTTATTCGTAAGGTTTTGGGTGAAGTGGCCGCCACCGGCCGCCTGCCCGGCGACCATCATTTCTTCATCACATTCCTGACCGGCGCGCCGGGCGTGCGGATTTCCCAGCACCTCAAGTCGAAATATGCCGAGCAGATGACCATCGTTATCCAGCACCAGTTCTGGGATATGAAGGTAACGGAAACCGGCTTCGAAATCGGCCTGTCTTTCTCCGATACGCCGGAAAAGCTGGTTATCCCTTACAACGCCATTCGCGGTTTCTACGATCCTTCCGTCAATTTCGAGCTTGAATTCGACGTGCCTCTGGCCGATGAAGAAGAGATTGAAGAGGCCGAAATCACCGCCTATCCCGTTTCCAACGAGGCAAAGCCCGCTTCCACCTCCGAGGCCCCCAAGGCCGGCGAGGAAAAGAAGGAAGGCTCCGTCGTTTCGCTGGATGCCTTCCGCAAGAAGCAATAAGGCCGTTCTTCCGCCACCCGAAACCCAAGGAGACATATCCGCATGGCCGCCGATATCGTCAATCTGCGTCAGTTTCGGAAGCAGAAGGCCCGCAGCGAAAAGGAAAAACAGGCGGAACAGAACCGCCTGTCCTTCGGTCGCAGCAAGACCGAAAAAAACCTGACATCGGCCCTTAATGAGAAAGCTGAAAAGGCGCTCGATCAGGGACGACTCGAAAAGGATGATGGCGGGACCGACAGGGACTGACGATCGGACCTGCCGCAGCCAACTCCCCCGCAAAATCGGAAACCAATCGCGAAACAGAGGCTTGCCGGCGAAACATGATTCAGATTTCCAGCCGGAGGCCGATCTGATGATCCGCAAGCACTCAGCCACATTACACGGCCACCGCACCAGCATTTCACTTGAAGATGCCTTCTGGGAAGAACTGAAGACGATTGCCGAAAGGCGCAAGATCAGCTTCGCCGCCCTGCTCGCGGAAATAGATGACAACCGGCCCGCCGACAGTAATCTGTCCTCGTCTTTGCGCGTTTATGTGCTGAACTGGCTGAAGAGCCGGTAATCTTTCCATCAAGCCGACGACATGGTCACTGGCCCTGATCTTCCAGCCCACAGACTACAAACATTCCGGCCAGAAAACTCGTAACGTCGCGAAAGCATTCATTAAACATTCGCGGCCTAATCTGCGCTGCAAGGCATTCCCGTATTGCGTAGCCTTGTTTTCAGTCTTTGTTTCATAGTTTTTCCAATCCCCACATCCGCCACGAGGCGACCCATGGTTTCTGTCATTTCGGGAACAAGCGCTGCTGTTTCCGCCCTTTCCTCTTCATCCACCTCTTCTTCAAACGTTTCCGAGCTGAAATCGCAGATTGCCGAAAAGCAGTCGGAGCTGGCCCAGACGACCGAAGCGAAAGCCCAGGAAGAACTGAAGAGCGCCATCGCCTCGCTCAAGGCTCAGCTTGAAGCTATCGAAAACAGCGCCGAGAAATCGGCAGCGTCGGGCAGCAGTACGGATAAACCCAGCCTCTCGGGAGAGAGCAGCAGGATTGGCACGAAAAACTTCGATGCCGATACGCCCTTCGGCGAACGCGAGAGCTGGATTTAATCGGCTGCCCGGTAACGCTGGAAAGACCGCCAAAAAACACAGCTGTCCAGACCACCGCACCAACATTTGTTCTGAGGCAATGCCATGAGCCGTTGCCAGACACCCCTCCTCTCATTTGATCCGAGGTTGCGCGACCGGGTGCGACGCTGGCCATGCATGCCCGGGAAGGGAATGGCCCCGTTTTTGGGTACCAGCCTAGACATCCTGCAAATCTGAAGGCGATCCACCCTCAGATTTCAAACAAGCTATGGATTGACCGGAGCATTTTCCGGCGCCAGGTCCCGGATTGCATTTTCCGTCGGTGGCACGACCAAAATCGGCGCCGATTGCCGCTCCGGCACGGGTTGCTGCTGTTGCTGTTGCTGCAACCGCTCCTGCTGTTCTTTTTCCTGGCGAAGACGCTCCTCGGCCGCAGCCTTCAGCCGGGCCTCCTCTTCCGCCTTTGCTTTGGCTTCCGCCTCCACCCGTTCCTTTTCAGCCTGCCGCTCGGCCGCCTGGGAGCGATAAAGCGCCACCTCGCGGCGCAAACGCTGCTTTTCAAGAACGCTGGCCTGCATGGCCTCCACCCGACGGCGCTCCTTTTCGAAAGCCCTGAGCGAGAGATAATTGCTGAGCGTCGAAACATCGATCGTCAAAGCCGGCGCCGCCAGCGGACCATTGTAGTTGAGGCGCAGAGACGGTTCGGCTCCGGCAACCGCTTCGGTGCCGGGATTGAAGAGAAGGTCGAGATCGCCATTCACGGTCGATGCGGCAATATCCACCGTCGCATCGCCGGTAAGCGTCACCGGATCGATCCCGGCGCGCAGATTCTGGAAATGAAGCGCGCCGCCATTCAGCGAGAACGGCAGGGCCACATCACCGAGCCCGATTTCGCCCTGCCACAGGTTCTGGTCCACCAGCGGCCGAACTTTGGGCGCATCGATCGGCTGCTGCAAACCATCCGCCGCCTGCAGGATCGGCGGCAGGGCGCCGGGGTTAAGCCCCTTCAGCACCAACCCGCCAGCGCGGATTTCACCTGAACCACCCGCCGATTTCAGAATTTCGCCGACACTCTTGCCCGTCGATTCGGCCGTCAGGTCGATGGCAACCCGGCCGGTCGCCACCGGGCCATTGGCGTTCGCCCACAGGATAGGCTCCGGATTGGCGTCGGTCACCGCGATCTTGGTGCGGAAAATCCCCGCCCCTTCACCCGTGGACATGGCAAGCCGGCCCGTCAGTTTGCCGCCCATGAAGCCGCCCGTGACATCATCGAGCGAAAGACTGCCCGAATCATGTGTGACCTTGGCCGCCAGACCCGTGATCGTGCCAAACGGACCCGCTTCGAAATTCTCCGCCTTCAGCGACACCGAGGCCTTGAGCTGGGGGAAAGCGGCCATGGCCAGCGGCTTGGCGTTCAGCGCACCACTTTCCGGATCGATCACCGGCCCGTAGATCGCATCACCCAGCCAGGCGAGATCGGCGGTCCTGACCGACAGATCACCGCTGACAGGATAAGGCGCGGCGCGCTGAACCGCGAGATTGCCGGAGAACGGATTGCCGCCCACTTGCCCGCCCACGGAGGAAAAAGCGATCTTCTGCGCATCGACCGCCACTTTCGCATTGGCTTTCACAGCCATGCCGCCGCCGAGTTGCGGCAAACCCACCGCGTTCATGATGAGATATGGTTCGATATCAGCACTTTCGAGCGCCACATCCGCGCTGCCCTCACCGAAATTGGCGGCAGCAACGGCAAAGGAGCCGTTCATCGAAAAATGCGTACGCTCCGTCGAGAAGCGGATATCGGTCTGGGCCGGCGAGCCGAGCGTGCCATTGAGCTTGACGGAAAGAAGCCCCTCGCCATCCGCATCGAACGGCAGCGGATCAAGCCCCGCCTGCCCGAACAGGATCGCCGTCGACTGGTTTTTCAACACCGCTTCCAGCGACATCGCCGTATCATCGGTGATCGACAGGAAATCCGGCATCTTGGCAACGGCCGACAGACGGCTGCCATTGACGGTACCTGACACGGCCACATTGGCCCCGCCATTTTCACTATTCACCGAAACATCGACGGCAAGGTCGGAATTGGCGTACCACGGCGCGCTGGCGGCCAAACGGCTGAGGAAGGGATGGTTGGGCAATTTCTGCTGCAGCATGGTGAAGAACGGCTGCATATCCGGAGCATGCAGGTTTACCGTGCCCTTGCCCGCATATTTTAGCAACGAACCCTGCAGCTGTCCCGTGGCCTTGACCTCAGCACCGGCAATATCGCCAGCCGTCATCTTTTCGAGCGTCAGAACACCGCCGGCCATGGTGAAGGCGGTTTCGACATGATTTGCGGTTACGCCGGCCATGTTGAACCGGTCGGCCTTGAACTTGGCGTCGATGCGATGATCGAGAACCGAGCTTCCAACCTGATCGCCCAGCGCCAGACTGCCGAGCGCCTTCAGCGCATCAAGATCGATTTCATTGCCGGCCAGATCGATGGAAAGATTGGACGTCTTGCCATCGGAGCGCCGCTCCAGCTCACCCTTCAGCGAAGCGTCGCCAATGGCAAGCTCGAGATTGTTGAAACGCTGGTTGAGCGTCGTCAGCGAGACATCGGCGGAAAAACCGGCCGCATTAAGCTGCCGGATCGCCGGATCGACCGAGCCGGAGAGCCAGTTGGCAAGCCCCGAAGGCTGGTTGGAGGCGAGAAGCAGATTGCCGTTGAAGGCCGGGCCGCCAAGCAATGTCAGCGATCCCTTGGCTTCCAGCTGCGTCCTGCCCGGCAGTGTCGCAACCGCATTCACCACCTGCCAGCCGCTGCCTTCCGGGCGCACATCCAGCCTGATGTCACGAATGGTCGTATCGTCGGAAACCAGCGCCGGAAGGCTGATGCTGGCCTTGCCCGGCACCTGCGGCACCGGAATACGCGCCACCATGGCCGCAAAGGCCTCGATGCGCTGGCGCACGGAGACGGTGGGCTGGCGCGAGGTCTTGCCCGTCTGCACGACGGGTGGCGCAAAGCGCGCGACATCGATCTGCTGACCGTCCGCCGTCAGCAGGAATTCCGGTTTCGCACCGGTGTCCAGTGTCGCCTCGCCGGTCACGACATAGGGGTTTTCGCTGCCACCAAGCTCCATGCGGTAGCTCGATATGCGCACGCTTTCATTGGTCAGTTCGAAACTGCCGCGTGTACGCGGCGAAGAAAACAGCGATTGTCCGGCCTGTTTCTGCTTTTCGTCTTCCCGGAAGCTGAAAGCGAAAGAGCCGCTATAGGCAGGCTTGCCCGCCGTTGCAGCAATCGCGCCATCAAGATCGACCTCGACCGGATGTTCATCCGGCACCACCCGCACCCTGAGCCCCATGCGGCCGGCGACATAATCGGGCTCGCTGCTGGAAAGGGAGAAGGAACCCGGATGCCCGTCAACAGCAGCACGCCCTTCCGCCTTCCACGGCCCGGCCAGCGAATTGGCGGACATGTCGGCGTTAAGGCCGGTCACGACACGGTTGCGGCCGGATTGCTCATCGATGAATTCGATTTGCCCGCCTTCGATCTGCACGCTTTCCAGAACCACGGTGCGGGCGGGAATTTCCGCCCGGCTGCCACGCATCCAGTCCAGCGTGCCGTCCTTCAACAGCCTGATCTTGGCTTTGGGCTCCTCGATGCGCATGTCGAAGATACGCGCTTCGCCGGAAAGGAAAGGTGCAAGCTCGGCATCCATGGAGAAACGGGCGACCTGGATGAGCGGCGATCCATCCGCATCCGTTCCGGCGCGCACATCATGCAGGGTTACCGAAGGGAAAGGCAGGATACGGGCCTCGACCCGGCCGTGCACCACCACCTTCTTGCCCAGAATGCGGCTTGCCTGGTCTTCAAAGTCGCGGCGGAAATCCGTCCAGTCGACGAAATAGGGAATGAGCAGCGCCGAAAACAGCACCAAGGCCAGCAGTCCGCCCAGAAAAACCAGAATACGCCCGAGCACTGACCTGCATCTCCCTTCGCGAACGCTGCAAACCTATTCTTTTCTGCCTTAACGGCAAGCAGCCTTTTGTACCAATCAATTGTGAGAATGATCAGACAAGCCGGAACAGCTTGCCCGGATTGAAAATATTATCCGGATCGAGCGACGTTTTGATGGCACGCATCACATCCAGTGCATTTCCAGCCTCTTCGGCCAGAAAACTCATCTTGCCCTGGCCGATGCCGTGTTCGCCGGTGCAGGTACCGTCCATGGCAATCGCCCGGCGGTTGAGGCGGGCGACGAAAGCTTCGGTTTTCGCGACACTTTCGGCATCCTTGCCATCGAACAGAATAAGGACATGAAAGTTTCCGTCCCCCGCATGGCCGACGATTGGCGCCAGAAAACCGTTTTCCTCGATGTCCCGCTGCGTTTCCACTACGCAATCCGCCAGCCTTGAAATCGGCACGCAGACATCCGTGGAAAGCCCGTCGAGGTCAGGCGCAAGCGCCCGCGATGCCCAATAGGCGTCATGCCGTGCCTTCCACAGCTTGTTGCGCTCGGCAGCATCGCCCGTCCAGCGGAAATCGACGCTGCCGCATTCGGCCGCGATCTCGGCAAATTGCTGCGATTGCAGCGCCGCCGTTTCTTCCGTGCCGTGAAACTCCACAAACAGCGTCGGCTTTTCCGCGTAGTTCAGGCCGGAATAGGCGTTGCAGGCGCGCACCTGCACCTCATCAAGCAGTTCGATGCGGGCAACCGGAACGCCCATCTGGATCGTCATGATGACGGCATCACAGGCCGCCTTGATACTATCGAAGGTGCAGACCCCGCCGGCGATCTTTTCCGGTATGCCCTGCAGCCGCAGCGTGACCGAGGTGATGACGCCGAGCGTCCCCTCCGCCCCCACGAAAAGCCGTGTCAGATCGTAACCCGCAGACGACTTGCGGGCGCGGCGGGCCGTGCGGATTTCCTCGCCATTGGCGACGACGGCGGTGACGGCCAGCACATTGTCCTTCATCGTGCCGTAGCGCACGGCATTGGTGCCTGACGCCCGCGTCGAGGCCATGCCGCCGATCGAGGCATTGGCGCCCGGATCGATCGGGAAAAACAGGCCGGTATCGCGCAGGTAGACATTCAGGTCCTCGCGCGTCACGCCCGGCTCCACCGTCACGTCAAGATCTTCGGCATTCACCTCAATGATGCGATTCATCCGGCTGAAATCGATGCAGATTCCACCATTGGGCGCATTTACCTGCCCTTCGAGCGAAGACCCCGTTCCGAACGGAATGACCGGCACCTTGTACTGTGCACAAGCCTTCACCACGGCCTTCACGTCATCAGCGTTTTCGGCAAAGACAACGCCGTCAGGCGCCTGCAGGGTCAGATAGGTGGTGGTGTGGCCGTGCTGTTCGCGAAACGCCTGCCCGGTCTGGAGCCTTTCGCCCAGTTGCTGCTTCAGCATCGCGAGCACCGAGGCAATACCTTCTTCGTTCCGCTTTCCCGCCACCACATCTTTCAGCGCCATCGTCTGTCTCCACCGCAACATCCGCCCGTAACGGAGCAGATCCGTTACGAAATTCCGTCAGGTGGTATGGGATAAGGTTAACGCTTTGTCCAGCCGATCAGCCGCCCGAACGGCAAGAACGAACTGCTACCGCCGCGGCTTCGTTGCTCGGCGTATTGCCAGCCCCGAGCAAGCTCCGCCCCGCATACACCTTATACGTGAATTTATTCATCGACACTCATAAATGCATATGAATTACAACCGGAATGCGGATCCTGGAAAAGCATGTCCGCGTTCAAACATCAGGGTTTCAAGATGACTACAATTACAAGTCAGCCCTTCACCGCATCGAATTCTTTTCGGCCGCTGACCGAAAACATTTCCCCCGGAGACCAGGCAAGCTCCCCCTCACACGCCACGAAAGGCGTCGATCCTCTTACCGTGCTGCTTGCGTCCGACCTGGACAATGAAACCGGCGACCTCACCTACGACAGGACAGGCAGGATCGAAAGCATGCCAGAGAAACGCAGCGCGGATGTTGAAAACGCAAAGGACAAATCAGGCGCAGAGGGCGAAACAGATTGGAAGGAAGAAATTATCCGAACCACCAGCTTTGATGTTTCCCCGGCCTCCAGCAGACGCGACATATGGGGAGAGGAATTGCGGTTCAATAAGGCTATCCACATCCTAGGCGTACGGCCTCAAGATATTATTCGCAATTTCGTTCCAGAAGGCATGACCAAAGAGAGTGTGTATGAACTGACACCGGAGGCATATCAAGCTGAGCTAAGTAAAGCATACTACAACGCTTCGCAGCGCGAACAGAGGGAGAGTTGGGCATATCACGGCCGCGATTTCGACGCCTATGTGGCAGGCGTAGACAACCCGGCCTATGCAGCCATGGGCGTTCCCGGAAGCATACAAACGCTTCAGAATGCAATCGATTTTTACAACAGCACGCACAAAACTGAAATTCAGAAGGTAGATTCGGAAACTCTGACAGATAAACAGCGAGCAACTCGTAAAATGCTCGAAGACACCAGTAACTACTGGAAAAAACGCGCCAAAGACCAACTCGACCGGACGATTTCCAGCCTGTTCAATAGCTATGACAGAATAGGGAACCTGATTGAGACGGACGCGAACGGCAGAGTCAGCGTCGGAGCCTTTGAACTGTCTTACAAAGGTGTCCAGATTTATCGCCCGAACGGGGATTAATCAGCTGGCAGGTCTGCTTAATTCTGTCGGTGGCCTGAGAAAACAGGCTTCCGCTCAAGTTATGGCGAAACTCGCAACCGGTTTGCCCATCGCCTTCCTACTCGGCAGCAAGCAGCGGCTTGTCTTCCTCCAGCGCCTTGCGACGGGCTGCAAGTTCCAGTTCGCGGTGGAGGCGGATTTCCTCATCCGCCTGCGGCTTGGCGAAGCGGGCAATCAGCAGATAGGAGACCGGCGTGATGTATAGCGTCACCAGCGTCGCAAAACCGAGACCGCCGACGATGACCCAGCCGAGCGCGATGCGAGCTTCCGCACCTGCCCCCTGCGCCAGCACCAGCGGCACGCCGCCGAGAATGGTGGCGATCATCGTCATCATCACGGGGCGCAGACGGATGCTGGTGGCCTTTTCGATGGCTTCGCGCACGGTGGCGCCCTGATCGCGCAGGTGATTGGCGAATTCGACGATGAGGATGCCGTTCTTGGCCATGACGCCGACCAGCAGCACGAGACCGATCTGACTATAGACGTTGAGGCTGGACCCGGTGACCAGCAGGGCGATGACTGCGCAGGCAAGGCCGAGCGGCACCGTGGTCATGATGATGACCGAACTCAGAACGCTTTCGAACTGCGCGGCGAGCACGAGGAAGATGATGGCGATGGCGAAACCGAAGGTCAGCAACATGCCGCTCGAATTTTCTTCAAGCGTCGCCGCTTCGCCGAGCGGCAGCAGGCGAGCGCCCGGCGGCAGCACGGATTGCGAAAGCTCATTCACCTTTTGAAGGGCCTCACCAAGCGAAACGCCATCCTTGAGGTTGGCGGTAAAGCCAACGGAGGGAAGCTGCTGCTCGCGGTTCAGCTGCGGCGCGACCGCATTTTCCTTGAGCGTGGCAATAACCGACATCGGCACGATCTTGCCGTCGCCCGTTTTCAGGAAGACGTTTTCCAGATCGGTCGGATCGTTGATCGGCCGGGTCGAAGACAGGAGCCGTACGGGGATCGCATCGCCATCCACGAAGACATCAACGATCGAGCGTCCCTCCAGCAGCGACTGCATGGCACGCGACAGGCCGGTGATATCGATACCGAGATCCGACGCGCGTTCGCGGTCGATGGAGACGGAGATCTGCGCCTGATTGGGCTCGTTGTCGAAGCGCGGCGTGTCGAACAGGCCGCTTTCTTCCATGGAAAGCAGCAATTTCTGCGTCGCCGCCGTCAGCGCCGGATAATTGCTGCCGACCATCGCCATCTGCAACCCGTTGCCGGCGCCGCGAATTCTGAGGCTGTTCGGCTGCATCGCATTCCCACGCAGCGCCGGCACACTGTTGGCAGCGGAGGTAACGTCGGCAGCGATCTGGTTCTGCGTACGCTCACGATCGGCCCAGGGGGCGAGCGTCAGCACCATGAAGCCGGTATTGGACGAACCGTTCATGCCGGTGATGGAGTAGATATTGCGGATTTCGCCACTGTCGCGCAGCGGCTGCAGGTTTTCCTCGATCCGCTGCAACTGGTCACGGGTATATTCGAGGCTGACGCCCTGCGGCGCTGTCACCCGCATCATGATCGAGGCGCGGTCTTCACGCGGCGTCAGCTCATTCTGGATCATGCCGAAGGCGATCCACGACAGGCCGGAGAAGATCAGCGCGACAACGATGACGATCAGCGGATTGTTGAGGCAGGCGGAAAGCGTTGACTTATAGGTGGAGGCAAAGACATTGCCGAACCAGGCGAGCGGCCCCGTCGGCTCCTTCAACCCTTCCTTCAGCATGCGTGAGGCGAGCATCGGGCAAAGCGTCAAGGCGACGATCGAGGACAAGCCCACCGCGAAGGCCAGCACGAAGCCGAATTCGCGGAACAGGCCGCCAAGCTGGCCGGGCAGGAAGGAGAGCGGAATGAACACGGCGGCAAGCGTCGCCGTCGTTGCTATGACCGCGAAGAAGACTTCCTGCGTGCCGAGAACGGCAGCGGCCCGCGGCCCCATGCCTTCCGTGCGGCGGCGCACGATGTTTTCCAGCACCACGATGGCGTCATCGACAACCAGGCCGGTCGCGAGAACGATGGCAAGCAGCGTCAGAATATTAATGGAAAAGCCAACCATATAGATGGCGACAATGGTGCCGATCAGCGCCACCGGCATGGTGATCGCCGGAATGAGAGTGGCGCGCCAGTCGCGCAGGAACAGGTAAAGCACCACGACGACGATAAGCGCGGAAAGTCCGAGCGCCAGTTCAACCTCGTGCAGTGCGCCTTCGATGAAGACGGCGTCATCGCTGGTCACGACGATACGCGTGCCTTCCGGCAGGTTGGCCGACATGGTATCAACAGCGGCCTTCACGCCCGTGGAAATACTGAGCGTGTTCGACTGCGCCTGGCGGATGACACCGAGACCGACACCCTGCACGCCATTGGAGCGCAGCGAGGTGGATTCATCATCTGCCCCGAGCATGACGGTTGCCACGTCCCTGAGACGAATATTGTTCTTGATCAAAAGATTGGAGAAGTCTTCGGGCTTCGTCAGGCTCGCCGTAGCGCGCACGACGATGTCCTGCGTCGTGCTTTTCAGCGACCCCGCCGGCACGTCAAGCGCAGCGCTGGCAAGCGCGTTCGAGACATCGGTGACCGTCAGACCACGGCTGGCGAGTGCCGCCTGATTGAGATCGACGCGGAAAACCTTTTCCTGATCGCCGTAAAGCTCCACATCCGCCACGCCATCAACGGCGGCCAGACGGTCGATGATCTCGTCATCCACCAGCTTGGTCAGGTCTTCCATGCTGAGTGTGGTCGAGGTGACGGCAAGGCGCATGATCGGCTGGCTGTCGGAATCCGCCTTGATGATCTGCGGTTCGTCGGCATCGTCAGGCAGCTGATTGGTGACGCGGCCGATGGCGTCGCGCACATCATTGGCGGCGACGGCGAGATCGACATTATCGCCGAATTCCAGCGTCACGCGGCTGGTGCCGAATTGCGAATTGGACGAGATGGACTTGACGCCACTGACACGGGCGACAGCACCTTCAATGGTCTGCGTCACTTCCTGATCAATGGTTTCCGGCGCGGCACCTTCATAGGTGGTCCTGACGCTGATCGTCGGCCGGTCGACATCGGGCAATTCGCGCACTTCGACGCCAACCAGCGCGGCAAGGCCGGCGACGACCAGCAGCGTGTTGAGAACCGCCGCCAGAATGGGCCGGCGCACGAACAGGGCAGTAAAGGCGAGCTTGGAATCCTGCCCGGAGGGTGGCTGCGTCGTCATTGGCTGGCAACCTCTTCAGGCTTCGGCTGATTGTTGACGCGGACCGCGCCGTCTTCTCTCACACGCTGCAGACCCTCGATCACGACAGGCTCGCCCTCCGCCAACTCGGCCTTGACCAGAACGGCATCGGGGTTGCGCTGCACGATCTGCACGCGCACCTTGTTCGACTTGCTGTCGGCAACGCGCCAGACATAAGAGCCTTCCGCATCCCATTGCACGGCCAGCGGATCGACCGAAGCATAGGTCTCCCCGGCAAAACGCATGGTAACACCGAAGGACATGCCGGCCCTCAGCTCATCCTTCTCATTGCCGAACTTCGCCCGGATGCGGATCGTCCGGCTTGCCTCGTCAACACGGTTATCGACGGCCTCGATCTCACCCTTGAAGGCCTCGCCGGGGCGGGAAATCGACGTCGCCTCCACCGGCATGCCGACCTTGATCGCGGTTGCGAAGCGCTCCGGAGCCCAGAAATTGACGAGAATTTCAGAACGATCATCGATGCTGACGATGGTCGATTGCGTGGTAACGTTGTCGCCGATATTGGCAGCGACGATACCGGCCACGCCTTCGATGGGCGCGACGATGTCGCGGCGCTTGAGATTGAGTTCGGCAGTGCTCAGCGCAAGCTTGGCAGCCTCTTCGGCAATCTGCGCATCCAGCACGTCAAGCCGGGAAACCGATTTCAGGTTCTTGTAGGAGTTGGATTTTTCAACCGCGCTGCGCAGTGTGACCTGCGCCTTGTCGCGCTCGATCACCTGCTCCTCATCATCGAGCCGCGCGAGCACCTGCCCCTTCACGACGCGGGCACCGGAGGAGGTGCGGATTTCCGAAACGGTGCCGGAGGCCTGCGGCATGACGACAACCGACTGGATCGCCTCACCATTGCCAATGGCGTTCAGCCGGTCATTGACCGTACCTTTCTTGACGGGAGCCATGACCACCAGGGTCGCGTTGCTGTTGCCATGCGCGCCGCCGGCATTCTGGCCCGCTGGCGTGCCGGAGGCTCCGGCGCCGGATGCGGCAACCTCGATCGCACCGGCCGGCGTTTTGCCAAGCCCGATGGCAGCGAGAACATTGCGGGCATCGGGCGAATAAAAGCCCCAGAGACAGAGCCCCGCTCCCACCACGGCAACACTGACACCCACCTGTTTCCAGACCCGCATGTATTTCTCCGGTTGATCCGCGCAGTAAAATGGAGTTCCAAACCGAACCCTGTTGGAACGTGCAAAGTATTCCCGCTCGCCTTGACGAAGGCAACGCACAAAACCGTTCCTTACGTAATTGTAATTTGTGATGAATTTTCGTCGGGACGCATGGCGCAACCGTTTCTGTCGCAAATCTCCGCCGATCGGTTACTCTAAAAGCCGAAAACCATTTCCGGAGGAAGCCATGAGCACCGTGACGAAAGCCGAAAATCCCGAAGCCGACCCACGCGTCAAAGCGGTGTTCGATGATATCCGCACCACCCGCAAATCGGATTTCATCAATAATATGTGGCTCTACCTCGCCTTTGATCCTGATCTCTTGGAAAAGACCTGGGCCGAGGTCAAGGCCGTGATGGCGACGCCTTCGGCGCTTGATCCCCTGGTGAAGGAAATGCTCTATATCGCCGTTTCCGTCACCAATGGCTGCTCCTATTGCGCCCATTCCCACACGGCCGCCGCAAAAGCCAAGGGCATGACCATTGAACAACATGCCGATCTGTTGCGCATCATCGCGCTTGCAGCCAAGACCAACCAGCTTGCCGTGGCGCTGCAAGTGCCCGTTGACGCCGCGTTCGATGCCGACAGACGGGCTTGAGACGAAGAAAATGCCTTGGAATAGGCGTTTTGACTGACGATACCGGAATAAAAGCAGAACACGGTTCTGGCCTTTATATCCCGAATCACTACATTGGGCCGCATGAGCAACAGTTTTGACGATATGCCGTTCTTCGATGAAGAACCCGCCGCACCGCGCAGGGCAACGAACAATGCCCCTTCGGAAAACGGCGGCGGGCTTGGCATTGCCGCCCGTGCCATGGCGGCGCGCGACCAGACACGTGCCGCGCCCGATTATCTGTCCGGCCTCAACCCGGAACAGCGCGATGCCGTGGAAACGCTGGACGGACCCGTTCTCGTGCTCGCGGGCGCCGGCACCGGCAAGACGCGCGTTCTGACGACCCGCATCGCCCATATTCTGGCAACCGGCCGTGCCTATCCGAGCCAGATCCTTGCCGTGACCTTCACCAACAAGGCTGCCCGCGAGATGAAGGAACGTATCGGCGTGCTGGTTGGCGGCGCTGTCGAGGGCATGCCCTGGCTCGGCACCTTCCACTCCATCGGCGTCAAGCTGCTGCGCCGCCATGCGGAACTCGTCGGCCTGAAATCGGATTTCACCATTCTCGATACGGACGATGTCGTGCGGCTGATCAAGCAGCTCATCCAGGCCGAAGGTCTTGATGACAAGCGCTGGCCGGCAAAACAATTCGCCGGCATGATCGACGGCTGGAAGAACAAGGGCCTGACGCCGCCGGATATTCCGGAAGGCGACAGCCGCGCCTTCGCCAATGGCAAGGGCCGCGAGCTTTACACCGCCTATCAGAACCGGCTGAAGACGCTGAACGCCTGTGACTTCGGTGATCTTCTGATGCACCCGATCAGTATCTTCCGCCGCCACACCGATATTCTGAAGGAGTATCACCAGAAGTTCCGTTACATTCTGGTGGACGAATATCAGGACACCAACACGGCGCAATATATGTGGCTGAGGCTTCTCGCACAGCGCGCCAAGGGCGAGCCGCAGAACGTCTGTTGTGTTGGTGACGACGACCAGTCGATCTATGGCTGGCGTGGGGCCGAAGTGGATAACATCCTGCGTTTCGACAAGGATTTCCCCGGCGCCAAGGTCATCAAGCTGGAACGTAACTACCGCTCCACCGAACATATTCTCGGCACGGCCGGCCATCTGATTGCCCATAATGAAGGGCGTCTCGGCAAGACCCTGTTCACCGAACGCAGCAGCCCTGATGACGAAAAGGTCATGGTGCATGCCGCCTGGGATTCCGAGGAGGAAGCCCGCGCCGTCGGCGAGGAGATCGAGCAGCTCCAGCGCAAGAATCACAAGCTGAACGACATGGCCATCCTCGTTCGCGCCTCCTTCCAGATGCGCGAATTCGAAGACCGTTTTGTCACGCTTGGTCTCAATTACCGCGTCATCGGCGGTCCGCGTTTTTATGAGCGCCTCGAAATCCGCGATGCCATGGCCTATTTCCGGCTGGTCTGCCAGCCGGCCGACGATCTCGCCTTCGAGCGCATCGTCAATACACCCAAGCGCGGTCTTGGTGATACGACGATCCGCAACCTGCATGACTATGCCCGCGCCCGCGATATTCCGATGCTGGCGGCAGCGGCCGACATTATCGAAACCGACGAGCTGAAACCGAAAGCGCGCAAGGCGCTGTTCGACGTGGTGCAGGATTTCCGCCGCTGGCAGGGCCTCCTGGAAAACACCGAGCACACCACGCTTGCCGAACAGATCCTCGACGAAAGCGGCTACACCGCCATGTGGCAGGTCGACAAGACGGCGGAAGCACCCGGGCGGCTGGAAAACCTGAAGGAACTCATCCGGTCGATGGAATCCTTCGAAAGCATGCGTGGATTTCTCGAACACGTCGCACTCGTCATGGATGCGGAACAAAATGCCGAGATGGATGCCGTATCCATCATGACGCTGCATTCCGCCAAGGGTCTGGAATTCGACACCGTCTTCCTGCCCGGCTGGGAAGAAGGCCTGTTCCCGCACCAGCGGGCGCTGGATGAAGGCGGCCGCTCCGGTCTCGAAGAAGAACGCCGTCTGGCTTATGTCGGCATCACCCGCGCCAAGAAACTCTGCCATATCTGGTTCGTATCGAACCGGCGTATCCATGGCTTATGGCAATCCACCCTGCCCTCACGTTTTCTGGAAGAACTGCCGCCCGCCCATGTGGATGTCGCGGCATCCGACAGCAATTACGGCGGTTATGGCGGGCGCGGCGGCTATGGCCAGTCCCGCTTCGATAAGGCGGAACCCTTCGCCAATAATTATTCCACTCCCGGCTGGAAACGGGCGCAGGCCAACAAATCAGATGCCACCCGCGATAACTGGGGCACACGCTCCGGCCATGCGGTCGAGCGGATTGGTTATGGCGAAAGCGGCCCGCGCACCCGCACGATTGATGGCGAGCTGGTGGCCAAATCCGTTGCCGACACGCCGTCGAAATTCGTGGTCGGCGACCGCGTCTTCCACCTCAAATTCGGGAATGGCAACATCTCCGCCATCGAGGGCAACAAGCTGACCATCGATTTCGACCGCGCAGGACAAAAGCGCGTGCTGGATGGATTTGTGGAAAAGGTTTGATTCGAGCGGTTAAGACAGGTTCAAGACAGCTTTTTCCATAGCCCGCGTCACATCGTTGCAATAAAGAAATTGCTACACGAGAGCGAAAACCGGGCGAGGACCGCTTTGCATATTTTACCGAAAAGCCAGCGCAAGCTTGCCGTTTTCCTGATCAACATGGATAGCGCCACGAAGCGCCTTGAGGATATGACCGCCAGGCTCGACGCGATCGGACTGCAGGCGGAGCGTATCGCCGGCGTAAATGGCCGCGAGCTCAATTATCCGATCCCGGAATTCAGCGAGATTTCCTACATGCTCATGCATGGCCGGCGCACCTCGCCGCCGGAAATCGGCTGTTATCTCAGCCATGTCGCCTGCGCCAATAAATTCATGGCTGGCGATGCCGATATCGCGCTCATCCTTGAAGACGACGTGGTCTTCGACAATGATTTTCTGAATGCAATCGATGAGGCGGTACTGAACGGCGGTGACTGGGATTTGCTACGGCTGACGACGGTCAGCAACGGCCGCAAATTCCAGTTTCGCCCGCTTTCCAATGGCCGTTCGCTGGCCATTGCCCTGACGCGGGAAAAAGGCTCAGGCGCCTATCTCGTCAATCGTCGCGCCGGAAAATGGATATCGAAACTGATCCCCATGCGGCTCGCTTATGATATCGCATTCGATCTGGAATATCTGGCAGGCCTGAAGGGGGCTTTCATCTATCCGCTCTGCGCCACGCAGGATGCGGATGGCGAAAGCCAGATTCAGAACAACCTGCGCATTTATCGCCTGCCGCGCTGGCGTTATTTTACGGTGCTGCCCTATCGCGCCTATCTGGAAACCAGCCGTTTTCTTCTGCGCGGCCTCCGCTTCGCCATCGCCAGGCTGAGCGTTACGCTCGAAGGCGGCAAGGGCAAGACTGCTCCCGCCGGCAATTGAACAAGCTGGATCATGCCTCGCCGGGCGTAAAGCCGATGAGATAAACCGCAGCGATCACGGCTGCGAGAATGAAAATCGAAATGACGAAAATCGTCATCCGGTTCAATGGCTTGCGTGTCGTTTTCTTCATGCTGGAATAATGCGCGGCAGGGTCACTGGTTCCGTAGCGCACAGGATAATGCCACGTGAAGCCGCGAAACGGCGCAATTCGATTCCGCTTCAGGCACATATCGGCTAAAGCTCGGATACTTCTTCAGCTTTCCCGGCACGCCACAACAGACCCGCCATGACAGATATGACGCATCCCCGCCTCAACCCGCTGCATCTTGCCGCCGCCTTCGCTAGCGGTTGTCTTTTGACGTTGATGGTGCATTTCAACGGCCAGCTTGCCCATTACGGCAGCGCGCTGTTTTCCTCGTGGACGGCGCATGGCACAGGTACGGTGGCGGCGCTGATCTATCTCGCCATCATGCGCCCGAAGAACGACCCCACGGCACCGGCAAAACCGAAGGCACCGCTCTGGGCCTATTGCGGCGGGGTTGTGGGTGCGGCCATCGTCATCCTCACCTCCACCGCCGTCAATTCGCCGCTGGCGCTTTCCGGCACCATCGCGCTCGGCCTCGGCGGACAGGTGATTTTCAGCCTGCTGGCCGATCTTTTCGGCCTTTTCGGCCTGCCGAAACGGCGGCCGGATATGCGGGACATGGCAGCGGTGGCACTGATCCTTTGCGGCAGCGCGCTCATCATTCTTGTCGGGAGAACGGCATGATCGTCTGGATAGCCATGGCTTTTGCCGGCGGCGTCTTCGTGGCGCTGAGCCGTCAGATCAACGGCCGCTTGAGCCTGTCGAACTCACCACTTATCGCTTCATTCTGGAACCATATCGTTGGCTTTGCCGTGCTGACCGTCATCGGCCTCATCGTCGGCGGCCTCATTCCGCCCGGCGCGGCCGATGCGCCCTGGCTTGCCTTTATCGGCGGCCCGATCGGCGTCGTCTTCATCGCCTCGGGAAGCTGGCTCATTCCGCGCATCGGCGCGGTCAATACCGCCCTTCTGGTCATCAGCGGCCAGATGGTGTCAGGCGTTGTGCTCGATCTCTTCGGCGATCATCCGCCGAAAATCTGGGCAAGCGCGCTTGGCATTCTTCTCATCATCGCCGGCATGGTGCTGACGCAACGGCGCAGCCGTTGATGAAATTCAAATAAACTCAGGAATCGTTGCCGCGCGAGAACATGCTGAGCAGCGTCTTGCCGCCACTTTTCCCGCTGCTGCTGGCAAGCGTCGGACGGTTGCCGTTCAGTTTTGGCACCACGACCATGCGCTTGACTTCGCCGCGCTTGAAGGCGGCCAGGAAGCGCGAATAATCCCGAAACACGACACAGCCGTTCGATTCACCGCGTTTCGCCAGCATGTAGGTATGGGCAAGAAGCCCATCGCGGCCATGCGGGTTGACGCCGTTTTCCGGTGTCAGGCGAATGGCTTCTACGCCATGAAACCGCGCTTCGCGCATCGTCAAGCGATAGCTGGAGGGCGGCGTAGAGCCACGCATTCTGACGTGAACAAAGTCGGGATTGTCACGCATCTTGCCGATGCCGGAATGCGCTTCCAGCTTCTCGCCATTCGGCATGTGAACCGTCCCGGAGGAAATATCGTAAATCGCCGTGCCATTGCCGCGATCCGGCCACGGAACCGCATCCATCTTGCTCGGCTCGCGCATCGGATTATCAGGCTTTGCAAAGGCAAGCATGGCGCCGGTGCTCTGCTTCGGCTGCTGCGGCGCGCGCAGCGGAACCGGCGCATCAAAATCGGGGGCTGACGCAACCGCAGCCTTGGAAAGGGCGGGACGCGGCGACGGCTCCACCGTCTCGGCCGCCGCCACTTCGGGCCGGAAGCTCGGAAGCGGTACATCATCGGGAAGCAGGCTGCTCGCCTCTTCCTCGATCTGCGGGCGCGCCAGCGCCACTTCGAATGCCGGATGTTGCGAGGCAGCGCTTTGATAGGCGACCTCGGTGGTGCGCCCAAGCGCCGAATCGACGATTGCCGAAGGCCTGAGCGCGGCAAGTTCCTTCACCGACGCCTGCCCTTTGGCATTTGCCGCCGCGCCAAAGCGCTCGCGAAATTCCTTCGCGCCGATCTCCGGCATGATGCCGGCAAGGCGAACGGCCTTCTGCGGGCCATGGCTGTGATCGCTCAGGCGGGAAAATTTGCGGACGTGAATATCCCGCCCAGTCGCGTGGCCGATCGCCGTCTCGGCAGAATCAAGCCTCGCCACCAGCGTCTTTTCAAATTGCCCGACGCCATGCGAGGCGGCTGCCATGCTATGCAGCGATGCGAAGGCAGCAAAGGCAAAAAGACCGGCAAAGGCACCGCCACCGAGCAGCGCGGACATTCGGCCAAGCGAAAAGGATTTGCCTTTCTTGAGGCAGGACGACCCGGCAACACCGGCGCCATTATAGGCCGCAGCAGAAAACGCCATGATACTCGTTACTCGAACCGTTCACGCACACCCGGCCAATGCCGGTGGGATTTTGGGGCATCCAAAGAGCGGGTGAACACCACGCCGCTTTCGGAACTGACTGGTTCGAAGCATGACGAATTATGGTAACCAAAGTGTTTACGAGTCCCTGCAAAAATACTTCGTTAAGGTCTGCGCATGTCAGGCGAAGGGGAAACGATGACCTTGTGGGGACGGCGTACACTGCATCGCTCGTCCCAAAAAATGCCCCGCGGGGCGTCATCGGCCTTTAAAATTTCCGTCGCCGCATCGTCAGGTAAATTCCGACTTGGCCGGAAATTTGCTGTAAATGCGGCAGGACTGCGACGGGACAAGCTGTCGTCATCAACCAGCCACGTGCGCACAAAGGTTGAATGGGTACTTGATCAGCCAAAGCCGGCTTGGCATCCTGCTGGCAAAAGGGAGGCACATCATGAAGGCGCTGTTGCTCATCGACATCCAGAACGGCTTTTGCCCCGGCGGTAATCTGGCCGTTGCCGAAGGGGACAGGATCGTACCCGCCGCCAATGCCCTCATCGACAATGGCGGTTATGATCTCATCGTCGCCTCACAGGACTGGCACCCGGAAAACCACGGCAGTTTCGCCTCCCAGCACCCCGGCAGAAAACCGTTCGACATGGGCGAGCTTTCCGGCAAACCGCAGATGATGTGGCCGGACCATTGCGTGCAGGGCACGCAGGATGCGGAATTCCACCCCGACCTGAAGACGGACGCATTCGACTATATTCAGCAGAAGGGTGAAAACCCCGCCGTCGACAGCTATTCCGCCTTTCGCGACAATGACCAGTCGGCGACGACAGGCCTTGCCGATTATCTGGCCCGTCAGGGCGTGACGCAGCTCGATATATGCGGCCTCGCCACCGATTATTGCGTCAGTTTTTCGGTGCTCGATGCCATCGACATGTTGCCCGGCATCAAGGTCCGTTTCATCGAGGATGCAAGCCGCGGCATCGATCCGCAGGGCATAAAGGCCGCGATTGCGGCCATGCGGGAAAAGGGCGCAGCAATCGTCAACAGCCGCGACATATTGCGCGACTGACCGCCATTTCAACGCAGCCGCGGTTTTTCCAGCACATCGATGTCACCCGCCGCGTCCTCAAGACGCCGCAGGATTGCAGCATGTGCATCCTTCAGCCCCTGATTATAGAAAACATATCCGACCTCCTCGGCCAGAAACTCCACGAAGATTTCCGCCTCAAGAAGCCCCATCTCGGTTTCGGTCTCCCGGGCAAGGTAGTCCTTGATACGCGCGGCCAAGACCGCCTTTTCCTGCTTTTCGAGCATTGATCTTCCATGATTTCACGGTGTGGGTGCGCAGACAAAATCCGATGAGGTCTTTCGTGCGGCGCTGACTGTCGGCGTTACCGTAACGGAAGCTTCAAGGGAATCAATCGATCCATTCATGCAATTCGTTTGCCAGCCGGCCGGGACGGCGATAGAGCGGCGGCAAGGAGTTTCCAGAGAATGTTCAATAAAGATTTTCGCGAGGGACTGAGGACCGGTTTTCCGATCGCCCTTTCCGCCGCCCCCTTTGGCGCGCTGTTCGGCGCGGTTGCAGTCGATAACGGCCTGAGCGTCACCGAAGCCACGATCATGAGCGGCACCGTCTATGCCGGCGCGAGCCAGCTTGTGGGCATCGAACTGTTTGGCCAGAAGGTCGCCCCATGGCTGATCGTTCTTTCCGTCTTCGCCGTCAATTTCCGCCATATCCTTTATTCGGCAGCCATCGCCCGAATGATCTCCGGCTGGTCGCTGATGCAGAAAGCTGCCGGCTTCTTTGTGCTGGTGGATCCGCAATTCGCCGAATCGGTCCGCAAATACGAGAACACCGGCACAGTCGGCTTTTCCTGGTATATGGGCTTTGCCGCACCGGTCTATGTGCTGTGGCTGGCCATGACCATTCTCGGCGCCTCGCTCGGCAATCTCGTCGGCGATCCCAAAGCCATCGGCCTCGATGTGCTTTTGCCGATCTATTTCATGGGCATGGTCCTGAGCTTCCGCCAGCGGGAGAATTTCTACCCCGTGATGCTGGCAAGCGCAGCCGGCGCAACAGTCGCCTATCACTTCGTCGGCTCGCCCTGGCAAGTCAGCCTCGGGGCGATTGCCGGCATTCTCGTTGCCGTCCTCTATCCGCCCAAACCCAACGGCGAGGCCAATCCTGAAAATAGGGTGGAAACGCCATGAGCGACATGCTCCATACCGACACGATGATCCTGATCGCGCTCGCCGCCGTCGCCACCTATCTCACCCGCATCGGCGGTTATGTGCTGATGACGCGGATGAAATCCATCCCGCCGCGCATGGAAGCAGGACTTAACGCCGTACCGGTTGCGGTTCTGACCACGCTTGTCGCACCCGCCTTTTTCGAAGGCGGATACGAGGTCAAGATCGGCATGCTGGCAGCCCTTCTGGTCTGCCTGCGGTTTCCCGGCCTGACGATGCTGGCAATCGGCTGGGCCGTCGTCATCGCCATCAGGCATTTCGGGCTGCTTTAAGCGACCCTCTCCAGTGGCCTGGTCGCGGCAACAAGCCAGGCTTTCACCTTTTCATCAGTGATTAGCGGAGAGAGCTTTTCCAGAACGTCGGCATGATAGGCGTTCAGCCAGTCGAGTTCCTCGTCGGTCAGCAGCGACACGACGACAAGTCTGTTGTCGATGGGGCACCAGGTCAGCGTCTCGAAGGAGAACATTGGCTGGTCGCCGCCGGCTACCTCCTGCGCGTCACGCACATAGATCAGATTCTCGATACGGATGCCGAAAGCACCGGGGCGGTAATAACCCGGCTCGTTCGACAGGATCATGCCCGGCAGCAGCTCCTGCGTCGAAAGCCTTGCGATACGCTGCGGTCCCTCATGCACCGAAAGGTAGGAACCGACACCGTGGCCGGTGCCATGGGCATAGTCGGCGCCTGCCTTCCACAGCGCGATGCGCGCCAGGGGATCGAGGTCGCAACCGCGCGTTCCCTTCGGAAACCGTGCGGTGCTGATGCCGATCACCCCCTTCAGCACCAGCGTGAAGAAACGCTTCTGCTCTTCCGGCACCGTGCCGATTGCGACGGTACGGGTAATATCAGTAGTACCGTTGACATATTGCGCGCCGGAATCGACGAGGAACATCTCGCCATCGGCAAGTGTGCGATCCGTGTCGGTGGTGACACGGTAATGGATGATGGCGGCATGTTCGCCAGCGCCGGAAATCGTGTCGAAAGACACATCCTTCAACGGGTTCTGCATCGCCTGCCCCACTTTGGCCCGCGCTGCCTCCAGCGCCTTGACCGCAGCGATTTCGGTGACGCTGCCCGGCTGCTGGCGATCCAGCCAGCTCAGATATTCGACCATGGCCGCGCCATCCTGCACGTGTGCTGCGGCCGAACCGGCAAGCTCCGCCTTGTTCTTGCAGGCGCGCGGCAGGCGGACCGGATCGGACATCTCCACCAGTATACCGCCCGCTGTCGTGATTGCGCCCGTCAGCGCCACCGGCGTCAGATCGGCATCGACCATGACCCGGCCCTTGGCGCTGGCAATCGCATGCAGGCGGTCGGCAATTTTCGATGGCGGCAGTTGCGTCGCCAATTGCGCCAGATAGGCCTCGACCTCGATGCCGGTCTTGCGCTTGTCGAGAAAAATATCCGTCCTGCCATCGGCATAGATGATGGCACGGGCAAGCGGATGCGGTGTATGCGGCACGTCATTGCCGCGAATATTGAAAATCCAGGCAATGGAAGACGGATCGGTAACCAGCAGGGCATCTGCCTGCTTGGCCGAAACCGTCTCCGCCAGCAGCGCGATCTTTTCCTTCGCCAGCTTGCCGGTAAAGGCTTCCGGCTGGATAATAACGGGCTCCAGCGGCTCGGACGGACGGTCCTGCCACAGGGCGTCAAGCGGATTGCGCTCCAGCAACACGACGGAGCCGCCTTTGGCCGCAAGCGCCTTTTCCAGCCGCTTCAATTCAGCGCCGGTATGCAGCCACGGATCGATCCCCAGTCGGAAGCCCTGCGCTGCATGTTCGGATAACCAGACAGAGGGCGGCGCCCCGACCAGATCACCGCCCGTGAAGACGGATTGGTCGACCTGCGATTTGAGCTGTGTCGTATACCGGCCATCGACAAAAACCACGGCCTCGCTGCGTGTCACCAGCGCGATGCCGGCCGAACCGGTGAAGCCCGTCAGCCAGGACAGGCGCTCGGCGCATTCCGGCACATATTCCCCCTGATATTCATCGGCGCGCGGCACCAGAAAACCGTCGATAGCCAGCGCGTCGAAACCGGCGCGCAGCGCCTCGACACGGGCCTTGCCAAATTGCGGCGCGGATTTGTTTTCGAAGGTCTGGAACATGGGTGTCTTTCGGGAACTGTCATGAGGAAAGCGGTTCATTCACGCCGTCAAATCATTGGCGCACAACGACAATGCCACGTGGGCAAACCCGGTTTCAAGCCATATATGACAGAACCGATTACGGCGATAAATTGTGCATATTTTGCGAAATAAGTAATACTAGAAAGCAAGTGACATGCATTTTACGCATATCAACCGTGAAATATCCCATCTAACCAAACAAAATCACATCGCTTATATCAAGATCAACACAGCGAGAGAAACACTCTCCTGGCAAAAAGGGATTTGAAGCAATGGCAAAATCTTTCCTCCGCGCCGCCTTCGATCGTGTTGTTGAAGCACGCGAGCGTCAGGTCAGCCGCCACGTCAACGCAGCACTTTTGAACCTTGACGACAAGTCGCTCGAAGCGCTGGGCATGAACCGCGCCGATCTGCGTCGCAAGGCAAAGTCCAGCTACGTATTCTGATCAAGTCAGGCGCGGCGATCCTCCCTCCACCGCGTCTGAACAGGAATACGTCGACCCGCTTGAGCAAGCTCCTCCCATATGCTCGCGGGTTCCAGGCGGCGCGAAAGCGCCGCCTTTTCTTTTGCCAGAAAGCAAGGTCGAAAAAGCGTCAGTCTTTGCGCAGATGCAGCGTCACCCAGCCGTTGCGCCAGATGGTGCGGATATGGGAAAGCCGCGCGCCATTATATGCGGCGAGAACCTTCCAGCGCTGTGACGCAAGAATACCCGACAGGATGACCGTGCCGCCGGGCGCCAGATGCGTGACAAGCTGCGGCGCCATCTTGATCAGCGGCCGCGCCAGAATATTGGCGATGATGAGATCAAATGGACCATGCTTGCGGAAAGCATCGGAGTGAAAACCGGGTGCGGTTTCCAGCGCCATTCCTGACACGATGCCGTTCAGCCGTACATTTTCCTTGGCCACCTTGACGGCAATGGGGTCGATATCCGTCGCCAGTACGGGAATGGGGCGCATCTTGCGCACGGCAATCGCCAGCACGCCGCTGCCGGTGCCGAGATCGAGCGCGTTGCGGACCGTCCGTGCCCGCAGAACATCCTCTATCATTTCAAGGCAACCCGCCGTCGTGCCATGATGGCCGGTGCCGAAAGCCTGCCCCGCCTCGATCTCGATAGCCAGATCATGCGGTTGCACCTTGTCGCGATCATGCGCGCCGTGCACGATGAAGCGCCCTGCCTGCACCGGCTTCAGCCCCTCGAGCGACTTGGCGATCCAGTCAACATCGGGAACGATCTCTTTTTCGATGACGAGACCGGGAAAGTCAGGTGCAAGCAAAGCGCCGACACGCTCGCGGAACTCATCCTCCTGCTCGGCCATCAAATAGACGGAGGCTTCCCAGATGTCGCGCTTCTCATCCACCTCGGTCGTGGCGATCGCAACATCCTCCTCGCCGAAATAATCCGACATGAGATCGAGGATTTCGCCGGCCTTGATTTCGGTCGTGGTGACGTAAAGTCGGATTTCGCTCACGGCGGGCTGCTTTCTCTGGCTGAGGTTGTTGTCTTGCCTTTGCCACAAAAGCTGCGCCAGTCCAATAAGCCTGGCGCAATTATGCCGGCTCTATCAGCCCTTCAGAAGATTCTGGAGCTTCTGCTCGGCAACTTCAGGGTTTTCGCCATAAGCGATGGTGCCTGAAAAACGGCCCTTGGCATCAAGTAGGATGACGGAGGCAGTATGATCCATGGTGTAATCGCCATTCGGATCCTTCTCATCCACCGGCACCTTCTTGGCATAGATGCGATAGCCTTTCAGCGTCTCGGCAATCTTGTCGGCCGGACCGGTAATACCGGTAATCCGCTTTGAAACGTTGGAAACATATTGCTGCATGATCTCTGGCGTATCACGCTCTGGATCGACGGAAACGAAATAGGCCTGCATCTTGTCGCCGGCCGGATCCACCTTTTCCATCCAGCCGTTCAGCTCGAACAATGTCGTCGGGCAGACTTCCGGGCAATGGGTGAAACCGAAGAACAAGGCCGTCGGTTTGCCCTGAAACGCCTTTTCGGTGATCGGCTGGCCGTCCTGCGCGGTCAGCGCGAAAGGCACGCCATAGGCCGTTTCCACCATCTCCTCACGGGTCTTCGTCATTTCGATCGTCAGCCAGCTGACGACACCGGCGAGAACGACCACCACGGCCCACAATACGATGCGAATATTTCTCATTGTCCAATCCTACCCCGAAAGCCCGCAGCATATCGCAGGCCTTGGCAGACTGATAACGAACGACGACGGCGACGGCAAATCAACTGGACGTATTTGCGGCAACCGCGCTGATTTGTCACAAAGCGCAGACGGCCCAAACGATCACAGACACCAGGCGATACCGCTCTGCACGGTGGAAAGGAAAATATCCGTGCTGTGCCGCACCCAGCCGTCGAAGGCAAGAAGCACGATGGCAAGCGAAGCGACGACCGCAAGACTTGCCAGAACAAACTTCAGCGGGTTGGAAACGAGTGCGTTCATACCACCATCATAACCTTTTTGCACCGACGCGAAAACCGCCAAAATACCGGGTTTTGCGTGGGAGAGCGCGGCAATTGTTAGGGAAAGTTTAAAATCTTGCTGTGCATTATGACCATAGCGGTTTTTAAAGCCTCGACATGATGTCTCCCGGCCCATGCCGGCCACCGCATAAAGCTCAATCCTGCGTGGGCCTGTTAGAGAGCCATCAGAGGAAACCTGCCGTCATGTCCAACGCCATCAAGCAATCCGGCGCATATCTCGAAATCGTTTCCTTCCATCTGGGCGATCAGGAATTCTGCATCGACATCATGGCGATCCGCGAAATCCGCGGCTGGGCGCCGGTTACCCCGATGCCGCACACGCCGCCTTATGTTCTCGGCCTCATCAACCTGCGCGGCGCCGTCATTCCCGTCATCGACATGGCCGGCCGCCTCGGCATGAAGATGACCGAACCTTCCGAACGCTCCGCCATCATCGTCACCGATATCGGCGGCAAGCTGGTGGGCCTGCTGGTAGAACAGGTCTCCGACATGATGACCATCCGCTCCGAAGACCTGCAGCCCGCGCCGGATATCATTCCGGAAGAACAGCGCAGCTTCTGCCGCGGCATCGTGGCGCTGGAAAAGAGCATGGTCTGCTTCCTCAACCTCGACACCGTCATTGCGGACGAACTGGCGCGCGAAGCGGCCTGATCAGCTGAAGCCATGCGGGCTGCATGCAGAACCGTAGGGTTTGGCACCACCTGAGCACCCGTCACCCCGGACTGGATCCGGGGTCCAGCGCGATCAAGTCTTTGATCGCAAAAGAGCCCCTTCACGACGCGGACGCGTCGTGGCTGGATGCCGGATCAAGTCCGGCATGACGGATAATACATTGGAATTCCTTATCAAAATACCGGAAGAGCTTACGGCTTGCCCTTCTGCCAGGTCACCTGCTGATTATAGAGCGGCACGGTGGAAATCGCCATCTTGGCCGAACCGTCGGTCAGTTCCCGCGCATGCACCAGATAGATCAGCGCATCGTTCGCCTTGTCATATACACGGCTGACGACGAGCTTCTTCCAGACCAGTGACATGCCCTGCCGGAATACCTCTTCCCCGCCCTTCGACAGATCGATGTCACCGATCTCGACCGGCCCCGTCTGGCTGCAGGAAATGGCGTTGTTGGAAGGGTCTTCGAACCAGTTGCCGTTCTTCAGCCGGTCGATGACGCCACGCTCGAAATAGGTAACGTGGCAGGTGACACCCTTGATCTTGGGATCGGCGATCGCCTCGATGACGATATCATTGCCGATCCAGTCGACCCCGACTTCACCCACGACCTGCGAATGCGCCGCTGTCACCGGAAGCAATGCCAGAAAGCCCGCAAACAAACCCGACAGAGTTTTCATCGTCATCGCATCTTCTCCGTTACGCTGCTTCAAACATAGGTGGGCGACACCATTAAGCAACCCGGGCGACGGCGCGTTTTTTCATGCTGCAGGGCTGGTAGCCGGTGGAGGTGAGACGGCCGGCGACCATGCCGATCTTTTCCGGCAGATCGCGGATATGGGCGACACGCAAGGCCTTCGCCGCCGCAATCGATGCGGCAGCGCAGACAACCGCGTCTTCGGCGGCATTGTGGTGCACGAAGCGCAGCTGCAGATGGTGGGCAATCACATTCAGCTTGTGCGATTCCAGATGTGGCCAGACATGCCGGGCAATCTTGACGCTGCACAGATAGGAAAGATCAGGATAGGACTGCCGGTATTTGTCGAAGGACGCCCGCATGACGCTGAAATCAAAGGCGGCATTATGGGCGATCATGGTGGCGCCATGGAAGTCATCAATGAACTCTTCCATCACCTCAGGAAATTCCGGCGCATCCTCGACATCAGCAGGCCGAATTCCGTGCACGGCAATGTTGAAGGGCGAGAACCGCATGTCCTTCGGCCGGATAAGACGTTCCTCGACACGAACGATATTACCGTCTTCTATCCACGCAAGCCCGACGGAGCAGGCGCTGCCCCGTTCCTCATTGGCGGTCTCGAAATCGATGGCGATGGTTTTCAAGAGTGATTCCCGTTGTTTCATTCCGGCATAGACCGGATTGGCATCAAAGAGAACCGGCCTCGGCTGAACGCGCTTGCGAAAGCATCCATTCGATGAGCGTCACCAGATCGGGATTATCAAGCATGCGCCGCGGATAAACCAGAAAATAGGCAAGCGTGCTGGCCATGTCTTTTCCAAAGGGCGCGATCAATGCACCTTCCGCAAGCTCGCGGGAAACGAGCGAGCGTCGCGTCAGCGCAATGCCATGCCCGGCTTTCGCCGCATCCAGCGCGCCATTGCTGTCGATGAACACCGTGCCGCCGGAGGCGTCGACATCGGATGCTCCCGCAGCCTCCAGCCAGCGCCGCCATTCATTGCGGTTTTCATCATGCAGAAGCGGCACTGCTTTCAGGTCCCCCGCCTCCTGAAGCGGTCCGTATTTCTCAAGAAGCTGCGGCGAACAGACCGGCAAAGTGCTGTCATCGATGAAACGGATGCTCTCCAGCCCTTCATAACGGCCAAAACCGTGCCGCACCGCCAGATCGACATCGTCCCGCGAAAAATCCACGAGCCGGTTGGTCACGCTGATGCGGACGTCCACATAGGGGTGTTGCTGCTGAAAGGCCGGCAATCTCGGCATCAGCCATTGTATGGCGAAAGTCGGCGTGCAGCTGAGGGTCAGAACCGTGATTTCGGAGCGTGCCGTCAGTTCCGCCGTCGCCTCGCGCATCATCCGGAAGGCGGTGCGGAGCGCGCCGTAATAACGCTCCCCCTCCCGCGTCAGCTGGATACTACGCGGCTTGCGGAAAAACAGCTGCACGCCAAGCCGCGTCTCCAGCTCCCGGATTTGCAGGCTGACCGCGCCAGGGGTGACATTCAGCTCGTTGGAAGCAAGCGTGACGCTGCGATACCGCGCCGCGGCTTCAAAGGCCTGCAACCCTTTAAGCGATGGAAGTTCCGTTGCCATGATTTAGCTGAGCTCAATTATCGCGAGAGAAACTATCGTTTGAAAACACAATAAAACAGGGAGTAAATAGACGCAACAGGATATGGGGGGCGGAGAAAAGGCCGCAATATCGGCTTGAGGTAAACTCAACCGATATCGGGTGGATGGCAACGTGCCTTCCTGCAATCATGTCGATATTCATATAGCGTGGGAGACGACGATGGCGATACAGAAACAGATGGATGCCCGAGAGTGGGCAATGCTCATAGCGCTCTCACTACTCTGGGGCGGATCGTTCTTTTTCGTTGGCGTCGCGGTCAAGGAACTGCCGCCCGTCACCATCGTCACGTTGCGGGTCACGCTTGCCGCTGCGGCGCTTCTCATCGTCTGCCGTATCATGGGCCTTCACCTGCCGCGCCAATGGGCGGTGTGGCGCGCCTTTTTCGGCATGGGGCTGCTTAACAACATCATTCCCTTCTGCCTGATCGTCTGGGGTCAGACCCATATTGCCAGCGGGCTTGCCTCAATCCTTAATGCCACCACGCCCCTTTTCACCGTCATCGTCGCGCATTTCCTGACCGCTGACGAAAAGATGACCGGTAATAAGCTCGTCGGCGTACTGATCGGTTTTGCCGGCGTGGCGACGATGATCGGCCCTGCAGCCTTTGGCGGATCATCCGGCCTCTGGGGCCAGATCGCCATTCTCGGCGCAGCCATCTCCTATTCCTTCGCCGGCATATTCGGCCGCCGCTTCAAGGCCATGGGCGTGCCGCCGCTGATGACCGCCACCGGCCAGATATCCTCTTCGACGCTGATGCTGATCCCGGTCGCCCTTCTCGTCGACAGGCCATGGACACTCACCATGCCAAGCCTCGGCACCTGGGGCGCGCTGATCGGCATCGCCCTGCTGTCAACAGCCCTCGCCTACCTCATCTTCTTCCGCATCCTTGCCAGCGCGGGCGCCACCAATCTCGCCCTCGTCACCTTCCTCATTCCCGTCAGCGCCATCCTGCTCGGTTCGCTGCTTCTCGGCGAGCAACTGGAAATGAAGCATTTCGCCGGCATGGCGATGATCGCTGCCGGTCTTGCCGCAATCGATGGCAGATTGCTTTCCAGATTGCGCCAGCCTCGGCAACGTCTGCAATGAGGCCGGAAGATCGAGGCCGACTTGCGAGACGGCCTCGTTCTTTTCCTCTCAGCCCGGTGTTTTCCGGGAATGAACGCTTCCGTGCCGTCTTGACGCCCGGCGGCTCCTCTGGCCTTATGCCGCCATGACCAGCTTTGCGACCCACATGCATCTCACCGTGACCATTCGCCCCGCAGGGCGCGTGGCGGTGTCAGTGCGTTAGTCAACTGGTCATCCGTCCACCACCCTGCCGCATATTGGCAGGGTCTGGTGTTCCCGCTCTGCCTCGGCTGAAATATCCAAGGAGAGCAGACATGCCTGAATGCGATATACCCTCACCCCTGGATCCCGATGCGCGCTGGCCCGAAGGCCTGTGCATCCGCGCCCGCACCCCGGCAGATGCTCCGGGGATAACGGCACTGCACAACATGGCCGGATTTCGCAACGGGACGCTGCGCTGGCCACATCAGAATCCGGAAGATATTCGCAAAGGGATCGAAACCCAGTCGGCCAACAGCTTTGCGCTGGTCGCCATCCTCGACGGCAAGACCGTCGGCGATATCGGCTTGACGCGCCACACCAACCGCCGGGCCCATGCGGGCAGCATCGGCATGGGCGTTCATGATGCCTATACGGGACGGGGAATCGGCAGCGCCATGATCGGCGAAATCCTCGCCATTGCGGATCGCTGGCTGGACCTGAAAAGGATCGAACTGACCGTTTTCACCGACAATGAGCCGGCGCTGGCGCTTTATCTTAAATTCGGTTTCGAGGTCGAGGGCCATCTAAAATCCTTCGCCTTCCGCGATGGCGAATATATCGATGCCTATTGCATGGCGCGTCTGCGGTAATGGTTCAGACGGCCAAGCAATGATCCTCAAACACGCGCCGAATGGTCCGCCGCGACCATTCGGCCATTTCTTCATTCCGCCCGCGCTCGGCATCCAGTACGATCAACGCCTTCCACAGTGCCCAGCCGCGCCCGCGCTGCCATGTGGCCTCATCCAGATCCAGCGCCCGGCGAAAAACAGCCCGGCTTTCCGCATCAAGCACATTCCACGCGAAAATGAGATCGGACGACGGATCGCCCACGCCGGAACTGCCGAAATCGATGACGGCCGACAGGCGCCCGTCCAGCACCAACAGATTGCCCTCGGCGATATCGCCATGCACCCACACGCCCTGCCCCTGCCAACGGCTCGAAAGCGCAAGCTGCCATATCTCCATGGCCAGCCCCTGATCCACCTCATCGCAAAGGCGCGCCGCCGAGGCTCTCGCCTCGCCATCATAGACCGCCAGCGATCCGCCGCGATGGAAATTATGCGCGCCCGCATGCGGCCCATCCGAAGCATCGATGTCATGCAGGGCTTTCAAAAACCCCGCAACATCACTGGCGATGGCCGAAAGATTTATGCAGTCCAGCTGCCGGGCGAGAGATTCACCCTTCAGCCAGCGATAGACGGACCAGCAGAACGGATAATCCTCACCCGGCTGTCCAAGCGCCAAGGGTACGGGAATCGGAACAGGCAGGAACGGCGCAAGGGCCGGCAGCCACCGATGTTCCTTTTCCACCTGCGCCACATAGCGCTCAGCACTTGGCATGCGGATCAGCATGTCGTCGCCAAGGCGGAAGCTGCGATTGTCCCAGCCGCTCAATTCCACCGGCCGAACATCGAGCGCCGCCCATTGCGGAAACTGGCTGGCAATAAGCCTGCGGGCCTGCTGAACGGTGACGACAATACGGTCATCCATGATGCGTTCCCCGTCTCAGGCGCAAACCTCTAGCGGTGCAGAACAACACGGCGATGACGGCATATCAGCCGCCGATCAGCGCCAGCCATTCATCCTCGTCCATGGTCTGCACGCCCAGTTCCGTTGCCTTGGCAAGCTTGGAGCCCGCCCCCGGCCCGGCCACCAGAATATCCGTCTTTTTCGAAACGGAACCAGCCACTTTCGCGCCGAGGCTTTCGGCCCGGGCTTTCGCCTCATCCCGCGTGAATTTTTCCAGCGAGCCGGTGAAGACCACCGTCTTGCCCGCCACAGGACTGCCTTCGGTGGACGGCTTCTCGGCCTCCTTCGGCTGCAACTCCCGTATCAGCCGGTCGATGACGTCGAGATTGCGCGGTTCCTTATAGAACTCGATGATGGCGCGAGCCACCACCTCGCCGATACCGTCGATGCTGTTGAGCTCCGCCCAGGCATCACTTGCCGGATCCGCCGCCGCCTTCATGGCCTCTTCGAAATGTTCATAGGTGCCATAGGAACGCGCCAGAAGCTTCGCCGTGGTTTCGCCGACATGACGGATGCCAAGCGCAAAGATCAGCCGATGCAGATCGATCTCGCGGCGGGCATCGATGGCATCAAACAGCTTCCTGACGCTGACCTTGCCGAAACCGTCGATATTCTCGAGCTTGGTCAGGTGGGATGCTTCCTGCCGCGCCTTCAGCGTAAAGATATCGGGCGCAGTCTTGATCGAGAGCGCCGGATCATCGCTTTCGAAGAAGAAATCGATCTGCTTGGTGCCCAGCCCTTCAATATCGAAGGCATTTCGCGAGACGAAATGTTTTAAGTGCTCCACCGCCTGCGCCCGGCAGACGAAACCGCCGGTGCAGCGCGTGACCGAATCGAGCTTACCGGTCTTTTCATTACGTTCGCGCACCGCATGGCTGCCGCAGACCGGACATTTTTCCGGAAACGCATATTTCACGGCTTCAGCAGGGCGCTTCTCCAGCAGCACATCCAGCACCTGCGGAATGACATCGCCAGCGCGCTGCACGATGACCGTATCGCCGATGCGAATGTCATGATCCTCAGGGCGGATGCGCTCGCCGCTGTTACCAATGCCTTCGATATAATCGGCATTGTGCAGTGTCGCATTGGTGACGACGACGCCGCCGACCGTGATCGGGGTCAGGCGCGCCACCGGCGTCAGCGCCCCGGTGCGCCCTACCTGGATTTCGATATTCTCGACCGTGGTGAAAGCCTGTTCGGCGGGAAACTTGTGCGCCGTAGCCCAACGCGGGCTGCGCGAACGAAAGCCCAGCCGTTCCTGCAGATCAAGCCGGTCGACCTTGTAGACAACGCCATCGATATCATAATCGAGATCAGGCCGTGCGACGCCGATTTCATTATAATGCTCAAGCAATTGCTGGGCGGAGGTGAATCGCTTCATCAGCGGATTGACCGGAAAACCCCACTCCCGGAATTTCTCGACGATGCCATATTGCGTATCGGCAATCCGCGCCGGCTGGCCGCCATTTGAAACTTCACCCAAGGCATAGGCGAAGAACCGCAGCTTGCGTTTCGCCGTCACATTGGCGTCGAGCTGGCGCAGCGAACCGGATGCCGTGTTGCGCGGGTTCACATAGGTCTGCTTGCCCTCGGCCTCCATCTGGGCGTTGAGCGCCATGAAGTCGCTCTTGGCCATATAGACCTCGCCACGTACCTCCACCACATCGGGCGCGTCCGAAGGCAATTCGTTCGGGATTTCCTTGATGGTCCTGATATTGGCGGTGACGTTCTCGCCGGTCGTGCCATCGCCGCGCGTCGCCGCCGTCTTCAGCTTGCCCTTCTCATAGCGGATCGACATGGAAAGGCCGTCGATCTTCGGCTCGGCGGTAAATGCGATGGAATCGTCAGGCAGATGACCGAGGAAGCGGTAGACGGAACTGACGAAATCGCGCAGGTCCTCTTCCGAAAATGTATTGTCGAGCGACAGCATCGGGCGGGCATGCACGATGGGCGCAAAGGTTGGCAGCGGTGTAAAACCGACTTTTTTCGACGGGCTGTCAGCCCGCACCAATGCCGGGAAAGCCGCCTCGATGGCATCATTGCGCCGCTTCAGCGCATCATAGTCAGCATCGGAAATCTCCGGCGCGTCCTTGCCGTGGTAAAGCGCGTCATGACGGGCAAGCTCGGCTGCCAGAAATGCCAGCTCGGAAGAGGCTTCAAGCTCAGTCAGGTTTTCGACGGGAATCTGGTCTTTCGACATGGGCAGCCTCTTTTCGGAATTACCGAACGCTTTTAGCCGAAATAAAACAGCAATAAAATCAGTTTTGCCGCCAGACTCACAAGACCCACAATGCCGAAGGTGCTCTCGCAACGCTTTGGCGAACGATCAGTCCTTGGCAGCCAGCAGACGGGCCGCCGCCGCCCTCGCCTCGTCGGTCACCGATGCGCCGGCAAGCATGCGGGCGATCTCTTCGGTGCGGTGTTTCGGCTCCATCGTCGCCACGCGGGTGGCGATGCGCTCGCTGCCATCGCCGGATGGGCCTTTGGAAATCAAAAGATGGGTCGCCGCCCGCGCCGCCACCTGCGGAGCATGGGTGACGGAGAGAACCTGCACCGTCTTCGACAGGCGACGCAGCCGCTGGCCGATAGCATCCGCCACGGCACCACCAACACCCGTATCGATTTCATCGAACACCAGGGTCGGCGCCGAACCACGATCCGCCAGCGCAACCTTCAAAGCCAGCAGGAAGCGGGACAATTCACCGCCCGAGGCAACTTTCATGATCGGTCCCGGCCGTGTGCCCGGATTGGTCTGCACGTGGAATTCCACGGTATCGATGCCGTCGGCCGTCGCCTGCTCGGTATCGGAGGTGACCTCGACGGTAAACCGTGCCCGCTCCAGCTTCAGCGCCGGCAGCTCGGCCATCACAGCATCGGAAAGCGCATCCGCCGCATGGCGGCGTTTGTCGGAAAGCGATTGGGCGGCACGGTCGAAATCGGCTTTGACGACGCCGAGATTGGCCTCCAGCTTGCCGAGCTTTTCCTCACCGGCATCGAGATCGGCAAGATCAGCCACCATTTTTTCGGCTAGAGCTGGCAGGTCAGGCACCGCGACATTATATTTACGGCCGGCGGCACGCAGCGCGAACAGTCGCTCCTCCACCCGCTCCAGTTCACGCGGATCGAATTCGGTGCGGCGCAACGCCGCCTCCACTTCCATCTGTGCATTGGAAAGGCTGTCCAGCGCGGCATCCAGCAACTGCACGGTGTCTTCCAGCAGGCCGGGCGCTTCGTGGCTCTTGCGCTCAAGCCGGCGCATCATGGATGCAATGACAGGCACGGGAGAAGCATTGCCATTCAGAAACTCGCTGGCTTCGGCGATATCGCCGGCAATGCGCTCGGATTTCTGCATCACCGCCCGGCGCTCGGCAAGCTCCTCCTCTTCGCCGTCACGCGGCGAAAGCCCTTCGAGTTCCTCGACGGAAGAGCGCAGGTAATCCGCCTCGCGGGCGGCAGCCTCCACCTTGGCGCGGTGGGTCTTCAGGGCGCGCTCGGCGTCTTTCCAGGTGCGGTAGAAACCCTGAACGGCGCGGGCCTCATCGCTCAGCCCGGCAAAGGCATCCAGCAGCGTGCGGTGGGCATCGGTATCGACAAGCGCACGGTCATCATGCTGGCCGTGAATTTCCACCAGCAATTGCCCGAGTTGCCGCATCATCTGCACGCTGATGGCCTGATCGTTGATATAGGCCTTGGTACGTCCGTCGGAGGATTGCACGCGGCGAAAAATCAGGTCGCCGTCGTCATCGAGACCGTTTTCCCGCAGAAGAAGCCGTGTCGGATGATTGTTGGGGACTTCAAACGTGGCAGTCACCTGCCCCTTGTCCTCGCCATGGCGTACAAGGCCGCCATCGCCCCGGCCACCCAGCGCAAGGGAAAGACTGTCGAGCAGGATCGATTTGCCCGCGCCCGTTTCCCCCGTCAACACGGAAAGGCCCGCCTCAAAACCGAGGTCGAGCCTTTCAATCAGGACGATATCGCGAATCGAGAGCTGGACCAGCATGGCCTATGCCCCGTCTCAGGCGCCGATAAGCTTCTTGCCGGCGCGCGAAATCCAGGACCCCTTGTTTTCACGCGGCTCCAGCCCGTTGCCCTTCAGCAGCTTGTAGGAGTCCGCATACCATTGGCTGTCGGGATAGTTGTTGCCGAGAACGGCGGCCGCGGTCTGCGCTTCTTCCACCAGGCCCATCGCATAATAGGCCTCCGTCAGACGCGCCAGCGCTTCCTCGATCTGGTTGGTGTTCTGGTACTGCTCGACGACGATGCGGAAACGCGAAACGGCGGCGAGATACTCCTTGCGCTCAAGGTAATAACGGCCGACCTGCATTTCACGGCCGGCGAGCTGGTCGCGGGCGAAACGGATCTTGGCCTGCGCATCGGCGACATATTCCGAATCGGGATAGTCGTTGACGACCTTGCTCATCGCCTCGACCGTACGCTGTGCTGCGCGCTGGTCCTGCGTCACGTCGGAAATCTGCTTCGAATAGGCAAGGCCGATCATGTACTGAACATAAGCCGCATCCTTGGAACGCGGATATTGCCGCAGGAAGCGGCTGCCATTGGTGATGGCCACATCATTCTTGTTGGTGCGCGTCGCAATGAACGTCTGCATGACAAGCGCCTTCTGGCCCCATTCGGTGAATGGATATTGCTTGTCGATCGCCTCGAACTTGCGTGAGGCTTCCGTCATGTTGCCGGCGTTCATGTTGGCAAGCCCCTGCTTGTACAGAACGTCAGGCGGATCGGATTCGAAACCGAGCTTGGTAATGTCGATATCCGGATCGGACTGGCAGGCCGTGACGGCGACACTTGCACCGACCAACAACAACGAAACGGCGATCCCCCGCATCGTACCCTTCATCGCACCAGACCCTACATGCTTCATTCGACAGTTCCCACTTCCCGCGCAAATACATAAGCATCGGCTTTGCACTGGCGTTTCTAGCCATAAAAGCATCCGCAGGGCAACGCAATGATGACGCATTAACGCATTTTTATGGCATCCGCGCGCGCAATCGCATGAATATCAGGCGATATGACGAAACATCTTGCCCTGCATCATAAAAAAGCCGCCCCCAGGGGAGCGGCTTTTTCTGTCAATCGATAGCCTGCGAACAAACTCAAGCAGACCAGGGCGCAAATTCCGGCATGTTGACCGGTACGAATTCGCGGGCGCGCACCATCTGGTTGCGGGCAGCCGGTGCTTCGACGATCTCGTAAGCCGTGCGGTCGCTCAGCAGTGCCTTCAGCGCATTGGCATTGACCTTGTGGCCACCGCGATAGGAGCGATAGCAGCCGATGAACTGCGCGCCGGCAAGCGCCAGGTCGCCCACGGCGTCCAGCGTCTTGTGACGGACGAATTCGTCCTTGGCGTAACGCAGGCCTTCCATGTTGATGACGCTGTTATCGTCGGAAATGACGACGGAATTCTCAAGCGAGGAGCCGAGCGCATAACCGGCAGCCCACAGGCGCTCCACGTCACGCATGAAACCGAAGGTACGGGCGCGCGACAATTCGTTCTTGAACGTCTCAGCCGTCAGGTCGCCCTTCCAGGACTGCTTGCCGATCAGCGGCGTGTCGAAATCGATGTCGACCTCAAAGCGTGTGCCGTCATAGGGACGGAATTCCGCCCAGGACGCGCCAGAGTCGATGCGCACCGGCTTGGTGACGCGAATATAGCGGCGCTTCGCACCAAGGTTCTTGATGCCGACCGATTCGATGGCTTCGATGAAGGGAGCAGAGCTGCCATCCATGATCGGTGCTTCCGGACCGTCAACCTCAACGACGAGGTTGTCGAGGCCCATGGCGTAGATGGCGGCCATGACGTGCTCGATCGTCGCCACTGACTGGGACAGCGAACGGCCGAGCACGGTGCACAGGTCGGTATTGCCGACATTGGCCGAAACCGCCTTCAACTCGGTGACGTTGCCATTGTCATGAAGGCGATGGAATACGATGCCCGTCCCGGCTTCTGCGGGCTGGAACGTCATAGAGACCGGATTGCCGGAATGCACGCCAATGCCTTTAAGCTGAACAGCATTTGCGATAGTTGTCTGAAATCCGAGCAGTCCGATAGTCATGCGTATATGCCTTGTTTTGCAAACCGCGCCGTTTGGTGAAGCGCCGTTCAAGTTTTAAAGCCGGTTTTGGCGACCGGCCAAGTCCGTATTTTCCTTTACCCAGCCTCATACATACGCACATGTAGGTGCCACGACAAATCACTGTTCGTTTCGGATTGTTACACGCATAAACTATTGAAAACGCAAATTAATTTAGTGTTAATCACGCAAAATAAACAAAACGCCCGGGTCGTGAAACCCGGGCGTTTGAAGAGGCGGATGGAATCGCCTTTAGTTGGACTGGCGGCGCAGGAACGCCGGGATTTCCAGCTGGTCGTCATCATGATGACTGGACGATGCGGGCGTTGCACGGCCGTGGTCGTCAAGCTGGCCACGACGCGGTGCGTAGAGGCTGGCTTCCGGCGAAAGCGGCGCGCGGCGCTGCGGCGCCATGCTCGGCGCATCCATCATGTCGGAGGGAACTTCTTCTTCTTCGCGGCGACCAAGCGAGTTGGTGATGCGCTTCAGAAGACCCATCGGGCCACGCTCTTCCTGGGCGGCAGGAGCGGCATGGGTGCGATGTTCCATCTCGGCCTTCACGACCGGCGGAAAGTCTTCGACCTTCGGCATGCGTACCGGTTCTGGCTGGCGGGCAACCGGAGCAGGCTCCTGGTAGACCGGAACCTGCGGCTGCTGCATGCGCGGAGCCGGAGCGGCAACCTGTTCCGGCGCATGGTAGACGGGTGCCGGAGCAACCGGTGCCGGAGCGACCTGCTGAACCGGCTGGGCCGGACGAAGAGCAGCCGGCGCTTCAGCCGGGGACGATGCGAACAGCTTGCTCTGCGGACGGAAGTCCTGAGACGGCTGCTGGTGAGCGGCAAAACCGAGTTCGCGTTCCATTTCAGCTTCCGCCGAACGGATGGTCTGGGCGATCTGGTCTACGGTCTTTGGTGCCTGCGATACTGCATGTGCAGGCTGAACTGCGGCCGGAGCGGGAGCAACGGCCGCGGAAGGACGGATAAGCGGCTTCGCAGCAGCAGCGCGCATTTCGGCGACGTTCTGTTCGCCGATGCCGGCAACACGGTCAATGCCGGTGGCAACGACGGAGACGCGGATGAGACCTTCCAGAGCTTCGTCGAAGGTGGCGCCGAGGATGATGTTGGCATCCGGATCGACTTCTTCGCGAATGCGGGTGGCCGCTTCGTCGACTTCGAACAGGGTAAGGTCGCGACCACCGGTGATGGAGATCAGCAGGCCCTGTGCGCCCTTCATCGAGGTTTCGTCGAGCAGCGGGTTGGCGATTGCCGCTTCCGCAGCCTGCATTGCACGGCCCGGACCGGAAGCCTCACCGGTACCCATCATTGCGCGGCCCATTTCGCGCATGACCGAGCGAACGTCGGCGAAGTCGAGGTTGATGAGACCTTCCTTCACCATCAGATCGGTGATGCACGCAACGCCGGAGTAGAGAACCTGGTCAGCCATGGCGAAGGCGTCGGCGAAGGTCGTCTTGTCGTTGGCAATGCGGAAGAGGTTCTGGTTCGGAATAACGATCAGCGTATCGACGGACTTCTGCAGTTCCTCGATGCCCTGTTCGGCAAGACGCATGCGGCGGCCGCCTTCGAAGTGGAAAGGCTTGGTGACGACGCCGACCGTCAGGATACCCTTGTTGCGGGCAGCCTGTGCAACGACCGGGGCAGCACCGGTGCCGGTGCCGCCGCCCATGCCGGCGGTGACGAAGCACATGTGGGTGCCGTTAAGGTGATCGATGATCTCATCGATGCATTCTTCAGCAGCGGCGCGGCCGACTTCCGGCTGGGAACCGGCGCCGAGACCCTCGGTGACGTTGACGCCGAGCTGGATGACCCGATCTGCCTTCGTCATGGTCAGCGCCTGGGCATCCGTGTTGGCGACGACGAAATCGACACCCTGGAGGCCAGCCGTGATCATGTTGTTGACAGCGTTACCGCCGCCGCCGCCAACACCGAAAACGGTGATGCGTGGCTTCAGCTCGGTGATATCAGGCTTTTGCAGCTGTATCGTCATTTTAGCATTCCTTCTTTCTCTGGCCGCATCGCCCCGCTGGCCGATTCTTGAAAACTCAACTCTGAAACCTCCGGCTTACGCCACAAGGCCACTCAAAAACTCTCTTTCAGCCATTGCCCAACCCGGGCTATCCGGCCGCTGCCCGTACCAAACGGCGAGAACATTCCGCCTTGCGCCGCATGAATTTCGATGTCCGCCACCTGCGGATAGATCATCAGTCCGCAGGCGGTTGAAAATGCCGGCCCCTTCGCCGCTACCGGAAGACCGGCCACGCCCATGGGGCGGCCGATACGAACGTTGCGGGCGAGAATGCGCCGTGCCGTTTCCGGCAGCCCCGTCAGCTGGCTTGCGCCGCCGGTCAGGACCACGCGCTTGCCGACAATGGGGCTGAAGCCGGACTTCTGGATACGATCACGGATCAATTCCAGCGTCTCTTCAATACGCGCCCGCACGATGCGGGTTACAAGGGCTCTTGAAACTTGCGATGGTTGATCGCGATCATCTTCGCCAATCGGCGGGATCGAAATCATGTCGCGCTCATCCGCGCCATTCAGCAAAGCCGAACCATGCACCACCTTCAGTCTCTCCGCATCTTCGATTCGTGTCGAGAGGCCACGTGCAAGATCTGTCGTCACGTGATGGCCGCCAAGGCCGATCGCGTCGGTGTGAATGAGACGGCCTTCGGCAAAAACCGAGATCGTCGTGGTGCCGCCACCCATGTCGATGGCCGCGCAGCCAAGTTCGACTTCATCGTCCACCAGCGCTGCAAGACCGCTGGCATAGGGCGTCGCCACCATGCCTTCGACGGAAAGATGCGCACGGTTGACGCAAAGCTCGAGGTTCTTCAGCGCCGTGCGCTCGACCGTCACCACATGCATGTCGACGCCAAGGAGGTCGCCATACATGGAGAGCGGATCACGAATACCGCGCTCACCATCCAGCGAATAACCCGTCGGCAGCGAGTGCAGGATCGCCCGGTCCTGACGCATGGACTGCTGGCTTGCCGCCACCAGAACCTTGCGCAGATCGCTGGCTTCCACTTCCTGGCCGCCGAGATCGATGCTCGCGGTATAGATATCGCTTGCCAGCCGGCCGGCGGAAACATTGACGATCAGGCTGTCGACGGTGAGACCCGCCATGCGCTCGGCCGCATCGACCGAAAGACGGATGACGCCTTCCAGCGCGTCGAGGTCGGCGATCACGCCTGACTTCACGCCGCGCGAGCGCTGGTGGCCGATGCCGATGATTTCGACCTTGTGGGTGCGGCCCGGCAGAATTTCGCTTTCCTGACGCGGCGTCAGCCGGCCGATCATGCATACGACTTTGGTCGAGCCGATATCCAGCACCGACACGATGTGGCTGCGCTTGGAGGAAAGCGGCTTCAGCCGAGGCAGGCCGAAATGGGAAGAACCGAATAAGCTCATGTGTTCTTCTCCGCCTTCTTGAGAGCCTTGGTGCGCGCATCGACGGCGGCCTGACGGCGTTCCGTGGCACCCTCGGTCAGCTGGATCGTGGTGCGGTCCGCGAGCCTCAGATCAACCGCGGCGACATCGCGCGACAGAACCTTTTCCTCGAGATCGAGCCGCGCCAGCAATTGCAGCGCCTGCGGCAGGTTTTCTTCCGGCAGCTTGACCACGATGCCGTTATCGAGATGCAGATCCCAGCGACGGCCGGCAATGCGGACATAGGCGCGGACACGGTTGCGGATTTCCGGCCAGTCGGCCAGCTGCCCGACGAAACCGGCAGCACCGGTTTCCGCGTCACGTCCGACAAACAGCGGCAACTCGGCGAATTTATTGTCACGCAACGGCGCAATCACGCTGCCGCTTTTTTCGATCAGCGACAGTTCCGTCCCGTGCTGCCAGATGCCGAAGGCTTCACGCTCCTTCAGGCGAACCTCGACGGTCTTCGGATAGACCTTGCGGATATCGACATCTTCCACCCAGGGAAGCTGGACGAGCTTGCGGCGCGCCGCATCGATATCGAGCGCGATGAGCGAGGTGCTGCCATCAAGGCCAAGAAGCTGGAAGACTTCGATTTCCGACGTCTGGCGATTGCCCGAAACTTTCACGTCTTCAACCGCAAAGCCCGCGGCAGATGTCGTGGTCTGGGTGACGATGTTGGTGTGTCCGCCAAGCGACATGCCGTAAAGCCCGGTCACCGCGTAAAAAGCAATGGCCGAAATCGTACCGGTATGGGCGGGAATGTGAATGCGTCCGGTCGCAAGGCTGACACCGAAACGCACGAAGCGGCGCAGCGGACGCGGCAGCACCCTGCGATCGTCGGCATTGGCTGCCGCCGCATATTGCTCGCGCTTTTTTGCCGTCGACTTTTTGCCGGTCACCGCAAACACGAAGCGTCCTCCACCATCCAGCTGACAAGGTTACCAAAGGAGCGGCCAGCATGGGCCGCCATTTCCGGCACCAGGGAGGTCGGCGTCATGCCCGGCTGTGTATTCACTTCAAGCCAGATAACTTCGCCATCTTCTGAGAAACGGTCGTCGTAACGAAAGTCTGAACGGCTTACGCCACGGCACCCGATCGCCTGATGCGCCATAACCGCCAATGTTTGAATCTTTTGGTAAATTTTCGGTGAAATTTCTGCGGGAATGACATGTTTCGAGCCACCAGCCGCGTATTTCGCATCGTAATCGTAGAAATTGTGACCAAGCGGCACCACTTCGGTGACGCCCAGCGCCTCGCCATCAAGCACGCCACAGGTCAGTTCGCGCCCATGAATATAGCGCTCGACCATGACCTGATCCCCATAACGCCATTCCGACGAGGTGAGGATTTGCGGCGGGTGCGACTGATCTTCCTTGACGATGACGACGCCGAAGCTCGATCCCTCGCGCACCGGCTTCACCACATAAGGTGGCGCAAGCGGATGTTCGCTGGTGAAATCGAAGCGGTTCATGACGCGCTCGGCAGCAACCGGGATGCCGGCGGCGGCAGCAACTTTCTTGGCCTGCGCCTTGTCCATGGCAAGGGCGGAAGCCAGCACGCCGGAATGGGTATAGGGAATGGCCAGATATTCGAGAATGCCCTGAATGGTGCCGTCTTCACCGAAGGGGCCGTGCAGTGCATTGAAGGCGACATCCGGGCGCAGTTCCGCGAGAACGGCAGCGACATCGCGCCCTACATCGACACGGGTGACCTTGTAGCCCTCGCCTTCGAGCGCAAGCGCACAAGCGTTGCCCGACGAGAGGCTGACCGGCCGCTCCGACGAAAACCCACCCAAAAGAACAGCTACGTGCTTGCCGCCCATCGAACCCTCTGACACCAACTCTCCGTTACGAACCACGCCCGAACCGACCGAATTTGACGGACGGTGATTCTGGCACATGATCCTTGAGATCAGTTAAACGCCATTAAGGTTAATGAATCGTTTACTTTCGTTAACCGCCGCGCCCAACATGCCGAGTTCCATTAAAGAATCAGCATCGATCCGGATTCCCTCCTTGGAATCAGAGAGTTGCACCGATTGCAACATGCAGGTTTTCAATGATCGGAAATAAAGCCGCGCCAGCGCGACAACGGCGCCCCGCTGAAGGCAAGGTTGAAACGTTAACGAAAGGCGTTTTTCCCCAGCGAAAATTATCTGGCGTTTCAGCGTTTTAAATCCGCGACCTGAATCAGTCTCTCAATCACTGGAGCGCGTGAAAAAGCTTCGCCGTCGGGATCTCGCATTCAAAGATCACATTATTTGCATTATTTCTTTTTTAGCATTCCATAAGAACAAAAATTGCGTTAACGCAGTCCCTGCCTCCCAAGGCATGACATTCCAATCATCTGAAATGGAACCCAAACCATGACTGACGCGATATCTCCGGTATCGTCGACAGCTGGCAATTCGAACGCTGTAAAGACAAATTCGCCTGCACGAGTTCTCACTGCCAGCCTGGTCGGCACGACCATCGAGTTTTTCGATTTTTACGTTTACGCCACGGCCGCAGTGCTCGTGTTCCCGGCATTGTTCTTCCCGAACAACGACCCGATGACGGCACTTCTGGCGTCCTTCGCCACCTTCTCCATCGCCTTTTTCGCCCGCCCGCTCGGCGCGGTGGTGTTCGGCCACTATGGTGACCGCGTTGGCCGCAAGACGACCCTCGTCGCAGCACTCCTAACCATGGGTGTTTCGACGGTCATCATCGGCCTTCTGCCATCCTATGAGACGGCAGGCGTTCTTGCCCCGCTGCTTTTGGCGATTTGCCGTTTCGGTCAGGGCTTTGGCCTTGGCGGAGAATGGGGTGGTGCCGTGCTTCTCGCCACCGAAAATGCTCCTCCCGGCAAACGCAGCTGGTACGGCATGTTCCCGCAGCTCGGCGCACCCGTCGGCCTGTTCCTTTCGTCCGGCGTGTTCTGGATCCTCCTGCACTTCATGTCGCAGGAATCGCTGCTCAGCTGGGGCTGGCGCATTCCCTTCGTCGCCTCGATCATCCTGATCGCGGTCGGCATGTGGGTTCGCCTGTCGATCACCGAAACGCCCGACTTCCAGAAGGCCATCGAAAAGGAAGAACGTGTTGCCGTACCGGTCGCCGAACTCTTCCGCAACCACAAGCGCAGCCTCGTGCTCGGCACCTTCGTGGCGCTGGCCACTTTCGTGCTGTTCTATATCGGTACTGCCTATCTTCTGTCCTACAACGTCAAGGTTCTGAAAATTCCGTTCCTCGACGCGCTGGAAGTGCAGATCCTCGGCTCCATCGTCTTCGGTATCTTCATCCCGATCGCCGGCAAGCTTGCCGAGAAATTCGGCCGTCGTGAAATCCTGATCCTGACGACGGTGCTGATCGGCCTGTTCTCCTTCCTGCTGCCCAGCCTAATGACGGGTGGTGAAGGCTCGATCTTCATCTTCGCAGCTCTTGCCATGACGCTGATGGGCATGACCTATGGCCTGATCGGAACGGCGCTCGCCGCCCCCTTCCCGACCCGCGTGCGTTACACCGGCTCGTCCATCACCTTCAACATGGCCGGCATCTTCGGCGCATCGCTGGCGCCCTATATCGCCACATGGCTGCAGGTGAATTACGGCATGGGTTACGTCGGTTATTACCTTTGCGTATCCGCCATCATCACGCTCGCCTGCATTCTTCTGTCCCGCAAGGACGAAGTCTGATCCGAACGGATTTCCTGACATTAAAAAGCCCGCGAGACCTTCGTTTCGCGGGCTTTTGTTTGCCTGCTTTAACGCTTACGCCACGGCCTGGCGTCGCTCGACGTGACCAGTCATGCAGACGCGATTGCGCCCTCCTCCCTTTGCCCGATAGAGCGCCAGATCGGCATTGTGCATGACCTTGTCGAAAATGTCGGCGTCGCCGCGAAAGGCCACGCCAATCGAAATCGTCACCGTGATCCGCAAATCCTGATACGCCACCGGGGTGGTCTCGATGGCTGCGCGAACCCTTTCGCACAACTGCAGAAAGGCGAGCGGACTGGTTTCCTGCACAACGACAAATTCCTCGCCACCCAGACGGGCGACATGCGCAGAAGGATCGAATTGCTCTCTTATCCTGCGGGCGACACTCGAGATGACGAGATCACCGGCAAGGTGGCTGTATCTGTCATTCACCGACTTGAAATGATCGATATCGAGAAAGGCAACACAATAGTCGCTGCCCAGTTCAGCGCATGCAGCATAAAGGCCGAGCCGGTTGCTGAGGCCGGTCAGGGCGTCCGTATGGCTCAGATGCAGGAAGCGCTCGTGGGATTGCACGAGAATTTTCACTTCCCTGGCATTCAGCCAGCAGACCAGCAATGTAATCGTAAACGCCACCGCCCCACCGAGCGTCACACTCAACATGATGCCGTTGAAGAGATCGGTTACCAGCCCGAACTGCGCGAGAAGCGTCAGGCCACCCATGCACATCAGAATGACAATGATCGTCACGAGACAAGCGATACGAATGGAGAATTCCAGCGGCTCGAGCCGCCTGCGGCCCTCCGACGTGGCGACCGAAAAACTTATCATTTCGATCGGTTTTTTCCAGAGACCCAACATCATGCTCAAAAGCACCTAGATCACGTAATGCCGTTGTTATTTCCTGATAAAAAGTCATTTAATATTGAAGGACAAGACGCCGCCTCACCCCGATAATATTGCAAAAATTGTTGATCGACCGTTACGATACATGAAACGGCCAGATCAACAGCAGGACTTTCTTGCAATTGGCAGCATTCGCCGAGACTTATGCCCCGAGGAACGGCTCCACTTCCCGGCCCGGCATGAACAGGCCAAGGCGCTTGATTTCCCATTCAAGCCGGATGCCCGATTTCTCGAACACCCGCCTGCGGATGGTCTCGCCCAGATATTCCAGATCGTAGCCAGTCGCGTGGCCGGTATTGATCATGAAATTGCAATGCAGCGATGACATCTGCGCCCCGCCAATAACGAGACCACGGCCGCCCGCCTCGTCGATCAGTTCCCAGGCGGAATGACCTTCGGGATTCTTGAAGGTCGAACCACCCGTCTGCTCGCGGATCGGCTGGACGGTTTCGCGATGATGGCGCACGGCGTCCATATCGGCGCGGATTTTCGCCTTGTCTTCCGGATAACCTTCAAACAGCGCACCGGTGAAGATCAGGCCGGCATCGGCGCCGGAATGGCGGTAGCTATAACCCATATCCGCGTTTGACAGCACATGCTGGTTGCCCTGACGGTCGACCGCATAGACTTCCACGACGCGATCGCGTGTCTCACCGCCATTGGCGCCGGCATTCATGCGCAGCGCGCCACCGATGGAACCGGGAATGCCGTAAAAGAAATGGAACCCACCGATGCCATTATCCATGGCCATGGCGGCAATATGCTTGTCCGGGCAGATCGCGCCCGCCTTGATACGGTTCTCGCCGGCAAGCTCCACCTGGCCGAAACCCTTGGCAGACAGACGGACGACGACGCCCGGAATACCACCATCACGCACCAGAAGGTTCGAGCCGACGCCGACCACGGTCAACGGCACATCTTCCGGCAGAATTTTCAGAAAGGCAATCAGATCATCCGTGTCGTGCGGCTGGAACATGACTTCCGCCAGACCGCCGGCTCTGAACCACGTCACGCGGTCCATGGGCGCATCCGGTGTCAGACGTCCCCGCAATTCCTTTACCCCGTCGCCGAGCCTCCCCAGCAATTTTACCCCATCGACCTGTCTCATTCAGACTTTCCTGATATGCTCTTCAATTCCGAAGGCAGCACCGCTGCCCATTGCGTGATATTTCCAGCCCCCAAGAGAACCACGAAATCACCCGGTTTCGCAATGGCTGCAACCTGTGACGCAAGGTCCTCCCGCTTTTCGAGAAAACGGGCGTCGCGGTGGCCGGCGGCCTTGATGGCCGAAACCAGCGCTTCCGAACTTGCGCCTTCGATCGGATCTTCGCCCGCGGCATAGACCGGAGCAAGGATAATCGTGTCAGCATCGTTAAAGCAATGCGCGAAATCGTCAAACAGGCTGGAAAGACGGCTGTAACGGTGTGGCTGGTGCACGGCGATGATGCGGCCCTTGCAGGCTTCCCGCGCAGCCGCCAGCACAGCCTTGATCTCAACCGGATGATGACCGTAGTCGTCGAAGACCTGCACGCCATTGGCTTCGCCCGTCAGCGTGAAGCGACGCTTGACCCCGGCAAAGGAGGCAAGCCCCTTCTTGATGTCGGCTTCCGAAATACCGAGGCGATTGGCAACGGCAATCGCCGCCGTCGCATTCGACACATTGTGGCGGCCGGGCATCGGCAGAACGAGATCCGTGAAAGAGAATATCTTGCCGGTGCGGCGACGGCGGATTTCCACATCGAAAATGGACCGCGTGCCGTCAATGCGTACATTCGAAAACCGCACATCCGCCTGAGGGTTTTCGCCATAGGTGATGACCTTGCGGTCCTCGATCCGGCCAACCAGCGCCTGAACCTCGGGATGGTCGAGACACATGACGCCGAAGCCGTAGAACGGCACATTCTCGACGAATTGCCGGAACGCGGCGCGCACGGCATCAAAATTACCGTAATGGTCAAGATGTTCCGGATCGATATTGGTAATGACGGCCACATCGGCCGGAAGCTTCAGGAAAGTCCCGTCGGACTCGTCGGCCTCCACCACCATCCACTCGCCCTCACCCATGCGGGCATTGGTGCCATAGGCATTGATGATGCCGCCATTGATGACGGTCGGATCGAGATTGCCGGCTTCCAGCAGCGTCGCGACCATGGAGGTCGTCGTGGTCTTGCCATGCGTGCCGCCAATGGCGATGGCATTGCGGAAACGCATCAGCTCGGCCAGCATTTCGGCGCGGCGAACGATCGGCAGGTGCTTTTCCCGCGCCGAGATCAGTTCCGGATTGTTCTTCTTGATGGCGGTGGAAACAACCACGACTTCGGCGTCACCGAGATTGTCAGCGGTATGTCCGACGAACACCTCGATGCCCTTGTCGCGCAGGCGCTGCACATTGGCGCTGTCAGCCTGATCCGACCCCTGTACGCGATGACCGAGATTGTGAAGCACTTCGGCAATGCCGCTCATGCCGATCCCGCCTATGCCGATGAAATGGACAAGGCCTATGGCTTTCGGCATCTTCATGCCCCAACTCCTTCATTCTTCTTTTTAAATTCCTGTACGGACCGGCCTTCGGCAATCGCTTCCACCAGATCGGCCAGCACATCCGCCGCATGCGGTTTTCCGGTTGCCTTGGCAGCCGCTGCCGTCGTAGAAAGCCTGTCCGGCTCCGAAAGTGCTGAAGACAAAAGGCTCGACAGTTTCTGCGGCGACAGTTCCGACTGTTTGATGACGCTTGCGCCGCCGGCGGCCGAAAGTGCGGCCGCATTGGCCGCCTGATCGTGATCGAGCGCGTGCGGATAGGGCACAAGGATCGACGGACGACCGATCACCGAAAGCTCCGACACCGTCGAAGCGCCGGAGCGGCTGATAACAAGATCGGCCTCAGCGATGCGCGAGGCCATGTCACCGAAGAAGGGCGAAACGTCAGCCTTCACACCGAGCTTCTGGTAGGAGGCTATCACGCTGTCCTTGTCTTCGGGTCGGGCCTGCTGGGTCACGACGACGCGCTTGCGCTGCTCGTCCTTCATCAGGCAGATCGCCGCCGGAACGGCGCTCGAAAAGAACTGCGCACCCTGGCTTCCGCCGAAAACCACCAGCTGGAAAGGCTCCCCCGTCTGCGACGGCGTATAGGGAATTTCCGAGGCCGCCAGCACCGCCGGGCGCACCGGATTGCCCGTCGCCACCGTCTTGTCGGAATATTGGCCGTTGGCGGGCGGCAGGAAACCGCCGGCAATTGCCTTCACGCGGGCAGCCAGCGCCTTGTTGGCGCGGCCCATCACCGCATTCTGCTCATGAATGATTGAGGGAACGCCAAGCCCGGTCGATGCCAGAAGCGGCGGCACGGTGGGATAACCGCCGAAGCCGACAACCGCGACTGGCTTCAGTTTCGTAACCAGCCGACGCGCTGCGCGAAGACCCACCCACAGCTTCCAGAGCGAGCGCACGACGGAAATCGGGTTCTTCGAGCCGATGGTGGCGGATGGCACGACATGGATTTCATCCGCCGGAAACTTGCCGGCATAACGCTCGGCGCGGCTGTCGGTGACGAGATGCACCTGATAACCGCGCGCCGTCAGCGTATGCGCCAGGGCCTCTGCCGGAAATACATGGCCGCCGGTTCCACCGGCGGCAAGAAGAACAATACCCTTGCTCATGATCGTTTACTCCGCTGGAACGCCGGAACCGACGCGGAAGAAGCTGCGCTCCTGCGCCCGCTTTTCAGGTCTGTGGCGTGTCAGCGCCAGAAGGAAGCCAGCCGTGACGCAGATCGCCATCATCGACGAACCACCATAGGAAATCAAAGGCAGCGTCATGCCCTTGGCGGGCATCAGCTCCAGATTAACGCCAATATTGATCATCGACTGCATGCCAATCTGCAGCACGAGACCAGCCACGGCGAAGCGGCAGAAATCATCCTTTTCCTTGAAGGCGTGCGACAGGCCGCGCAGCACGATGAAGGCGAAGATCGCAACGAGGAACATGCAGAAAACGATGCCGAATTCTTCAGCCGCAACCGAGAAGATGAAGTCGGTATGGCTGTCGGGAATGATGCGCTTGACGATGCCTTCGCCCGGGCCGCGCCCGAACCAGTCGCCGCGAATGATCGCCTCACGCGCCGTATCCACCTGGAACGTATCGCCTTCACCGGTCCAGAAGCGGTCGATACGACCGGCGACGTGTGGCAACATCAGATAGGCGGAAATGATGCCGCCGACGCCGACGCCACCGAGCATGATGATCCAGAACCACGGCACGCCGGCCATGAAGAACATGCCGCCCCAGACAACCGAGGTCAGGATCGTCTGGCCGAAGTCCGGCTGGGCGATCAGGAGTGCCGCCACGATGCCGAAGGTGATGATGGCGAAGAGATTGCCGGGAATTTCAGGATGGCGCGCCCGTTCAGCGAACAGCCAGGCGCAGACGATCACAAAGGCAGGTTTCATGAATTCCGAAGGCTGGATCGAGAAGGTGCCGATGGAAATCCACCGCCGTGCACCCTTGACCTCGATGCCGAAGAACAGCGCGAAGATCATCATCAACAGCGAAGCGATCAGCATGATGACCGCGACACGCCTGACCTGACGGGGCGACAGGAAGGAAAGGCCGACCATGATCGCCAGCGACGGCACCATGAACATCGCCTGACGTTCAACGAAGAAGAAGCTGTTGAGACCGATACGCTCGGCAACCGCAGGCGACGCCGCAAACGACAGCATCAGGCCGATGCCCATCAGTGCGATGAACGCCGCCAGAAAGAAACGGTCGATAGTCCAGAACCACTCTGCGACCGGACCGCGATCAACTCGGCTTACCATGGCCTTCAGCCCCCTTTTCCAGAGTGAACGAGCATCGTCATGCCGTCGAGCGCCGCGACCTGTGCGACGAACGAATCACCTCTGATTTCAAAGTTCTTATATTGATCGAAGCTTGCGCAAGCCGGGGATAACATCACGACGTTGCCGGCCGTCGCATCTTTTTCCGCATCGGCTGCCGCGTGCTGCACGGCCTTGTCCAGCGTGCCGGATATTTCATAAGGCACCGCCTCGCCAAGCGTCGCGGCAAATTCTGCCGCCGCTTCACCGATCAGATAGGCTTTGGCGATGTGAGGAAACAGCGGCGACAGGCTGGTGATGCCACCCGCCTTGGGCAGACCGCCGGCGATCCAGTAAATCCGCTCATAGCTTGAAAGCGCAGGTGCCGCGGCATCGGCATTGGTCGCCTTGCTGTCATTGACGAAGGTGACGTTACCGCGCCGGCCGACCGGCTGCATGCGATGCTTGAGGCCGGGGAACGATTTGAGACCGGCGCGAACCTCGTCTTCGGACACGCCGACCGCAAGGCAGGCAGCGATTGCCGCCGCCGCGTTCTGCGCATTGTGGCTGCCACGAAGCGTCTGGATACCGTCGAGATCGACCAGCAGCGAAGACGTGCCGCCATGTGCCCGCAGGATGCGGCTGCCTTCGGCATAAAGACCTTCGGAAACGATGTTGCGCTTGGAAATGCGCTCCACCTTGACGCCGGCGCGCTCGATACGGTCGGCAATCAGCGTCGAATGGCTGTCATCCACACCGACGATCGCAGTGTTGCTGCCCGCCACCAGCCGCTCCTTGACGTCGGCATAATGCTGCATCGTGCCATGCCGGTCGAGATGGTCTGGCGTCAGATTGAGCAGGATACCGGCAGTCGGATTGATCGTCGGTGCCAGATCGATCTGGTAGGACGAGCATTCGACCACGTAAAAACGTTGCGCTTTCGGCGGATCGAGGCTCAGCACCGCCGTGCCGATATTGCCGCCGAGCTGCGTATCGCGGCCTGAAGCCTTGAGAATATGGGCGATCAGCGCCGTCGTCGTGGATTTACCGTTGGTGCCGGTAATCGCGATAAACGGGCAATCCGGCGCATGGGCACGACGTTCGCGAATGAAAAGCTCGATATCGCCGATGACCTCGACGCCCGCTGCTTTCGCAAGGTCCACAGACCAGTGCGGCTTTGGATGTGTCAAAGGCACGCCGGGCGCCAGCACGAAGGAAGAAAACGAGGGCCAGTCTATCGTTCGAAGGTCCGCCGTTACGATGCCCTCGGCCTCAGCCTTGGCAACGCTGTCGGGATTGTCGTCGAAAGCGACGACTTCCGCACCACCGGCAACCAGCGCCCTGGCCGTGACAAGACCTGAACCGCCAAGCCCGAAAAGGGCGACTTTCTTACCTCTGAACGACGTGACCGGGATCATCGCTCACCTCAGCTTCAGGGTGGCGAGGCCAAGCAGCGCGAGACCCACGGAGATGATCCAGAAACGGATGACCACCTGGCTTTCCGTCCAGCCTTTTTTCTCGAAATGGTGATGGATCGGCGCCATGAGGAAGACGCGCCGGCCGGTGCGCTTGAACCAGAACACCTGGATGATGACCGACAGCGTCTCCATGACGAACAGGCCGCCGACGATGACCATGACGATCTCATGCTTGGTGGCAACTGCGATGGAGCCGATAAGACCGCCGAGCGCCAGCGAACCCGTGTCGCCCATGAAGATGGCGGCGGGCGGTGCATTGAACCACAGGAAGCCGAGGCCCGCGCCGATGACCGCACCGACGATGACCGCAAGTTCGCCGGTGCCCGGCACGAAATTGATCTGCAGGTAGTTGGCAAAAACCGCGTTACCGGCGAGATAGGCAATCACGCCGAAGGTGGCGGCAGCGATCATGACCGGCACGATGGCGAGACCATCGAGACCATCCGTCAGGTTCACCGCATTGCCGGCACCGACGATGACAAATGCGCCGAACAGCACGAAGAAGTAGCTCAGATTGATCACGAATTCCTTGAAGAAAGGAAAGGCGATGGAACTGCCGAGCGTGCCGCCATGCGGTGCGGAAGCGAGCGCCATCTTCATCATGAAAAACACGGCAATCGCCGCAATCACGAATTCGATGCCGAGACGGGCCTTGCCGGAAAAACCCTTGTCGCTCTGCTTCGTCACCTTGAGATAATCGTCGTAAAAGCCGATTGCGCCGAAACCGAGTGTCACCATCAAAACGGCGACGACATAGACATTCGACAGGTCACCCCAGAGCAGCGAACCACCGAGAATACCGGCAAGGATCATCAGCCCGCCCATGGTCGGCGTACCGGCCTTCTTGAAATGGGTCTGCGGCCCGTCGGCGCGGATTGGCTGGCCTTTGCCCTGGCGAACGCGCAGCGAGTTGATGATTGCCGGTCCGAACAGGAAGACGATCAACGCAGAGGTGAACATTGCGGCGCCCGCCCGGAAGGTGATGTACCGGAAGAGGTTGAAGACTTGAACTTTATCCGACAGTTCGACGAGCCAGATCAGCATATTTGCCCTTTCAAAAGGCTATTTCAGACTTGGCGTTCCGTCTCGGGGAATGCCGGATACTTGTCAAGCAGGGCGGCGACAATCTTGCCGAAACCAAGCCCCAGTGACGATTTTACCATGAGCGCGTCTCCCGGTTGCACCCATTGCAGGGCGAAATCGGTGAGTTCCGCCGTCGTCGGGAACCAGATGACGGTGACGCTGTCCGGCAACGCATCGCGAAGAGCGGCCATCGCCTCTCCCGCCAGCCAGACATGTTCGATACCCGCCGCAAGCAGCGGCCCGGCCAGCTCTTCATGCAGCTGCGCGGAAAATTCACCCATTTCCAGCATGTCGCCGAGAACTGCAACGCGTCGGCCGTGGCCCTGCGTTTCGGTTTCCGCCAGCACGGCAATCGCCGCCCGCATGGAAGCCGGATTGGCATTATAGCTCTCGTCGATGAGCAGGAAGGAGCCGCCGTCGATCGTCAGGCGGTGGCGCTGGCCGCGCCCCTTCACCGCTTCGAGTGTTCCAAGCGCTTCAAAAGCACGGTCGAGATTGGCGCCGGTCACGGCAACAGCGCCAAGCACGGCCATGGCATTATCGGCGATGTGACGACCGGGAACGTTCAGGTGCAATTCGCTGGTCTCGCCGTTCAGGATCGCCCAGATGGTTGAACCCGACGGTGTGCTTTCGAAATCGGCTAGCCGGAAATCGGCTTTTGCATGCTGCCCGAAGGTCAGAACATGCTCTATGCCCTGCTCCTGTGCGACCTCTTCAAGCTGCTCGAACTGGGCATTGTCGCGGTTGAGGATGACGGAGCCGCCCTCCTCCAGACCTTCGAATATCTCCGCCTTGGCGGCAGCGATCTCTTCGATGTTCTTGAAATTGCCGAGATGGGCGGCAGCGATGGTGGTGATAATCGCCACATGCGGGCGCACCATCTTCACGAGCGGCCGGATTTCGCCGGAATGGTTCATGCCGATTTCGAACACACCAAATTCGGTATCGGCGGGCATGCGCGCCAGCGTCAGCGGCACGCCCCAATGGTTGTTGAAGGAAGCGACCGCCGCGTGAACCCGACCCGACGGCTCCAGAGCCTGCCGCAGCATCTCCTTCGTCGTCGTCTTGCCGACCGAACCGGTCACCGCGATGATGCGCGCCGAGGTTCTTTCCCGTGCTGCAATAGCGAGCTTGCCAAGTGCGGCGAGAACATCCTCCACCACGATCATCGGCACGGTCAGCCGGCCGAGCGCCGGCAGCTTGCCTTCGGCCACCACCAGAAGACCGGCGCCATTGGCAACGGCAAAGCTGGTATAATCATGGCCGTCGACCCGATCACCCTTGATGGCGAAGAAGGCCTCTCCGGGTTTAACGGTCCGGCTGTCGATGGAAATGCCGGTGATTCCGGTCGGCAGGTTGCCCACCGGGCGTCCTGCCGTGATGGCGATCATGTCGGCGACTGTCCATAACCAGCTCAAATCTTCAATCCTTCCAGCGCAGCGCGCACCTGTTCATGATCGGAAAACGGCAGCGTTACGGAACCGACGATCTGCCCCTCTTCATGCCCCTTGCCCGCGACGATCAGCGTATCGCCATTTGAAAGCAGCGACACCGCATGGTGGATCGCCTGCGACCTGTCGCCGATTTCCACTGCACCCGGCGCCGCCGCCATGACCTCGGAACGGATCGTTGCGGCATCTTCCGAGCGCGGATTGTCATCGGTGACGATGACGATGTCGGAAAGCCGCGTTGCAACCTCACCCATGATCGGGCGCTTGCCCTTGTCACGGTCGCCACCGCAGCCGAAGACGGTGATGATACGTCCGGAGGTGAAGGGTCTTACTGAGGTCAGCACATTTTCCAGCGCATCCGGCTTGTGGGCATAATCCACATAGGCAAGCGCCCCGTTTTTCGTCTGGCCTACGAGTTCCAGACGACCGGCCGCACCGATCAGCTTTTCAAGCGCCTTCACCGCCACAGTGGCGGAAACCCCCGTGGACATGGCGAGACCGGCTGCCACGAGCGCGTTGGCCACCTGAAAATCGCCGGCAAGCGGAATATCGACTTCGTGAATCACGCCGTCATGATGCACTTCGATCATCTGTTTATGACGGAAATGCTCCACCCGTTTCAGCGTCAGGTAATCGCCCTTGCGGCCAACAGTGCGAACATCAAGGCCCGCATCACCAGCGGCGCGGATGGCCTGCTGCGACCAGGGATCGTCAGCGAAGATCACTGCCGGTGCGCCCTTTTTCATCAGCGTGTCGAACAGCCGCATCTTCGCGGCCATATAGTCCTCAACGGTCGGATGATAATCCATATGATCGCGGCCGAGATTGGTGAAACCGGCCGCTGCAAGCGTCACGCCATCGAGGCGGCGCTGGTCAAGGCCGTGGCTCGAAGCTTCCATCGCCGCATGCGTTACACCTTCGGCGGCAAGCTCGGCCAGAAGTGCATGCAACGTCACAGGGTCGGGCGTCGTCAGCGCGCCATAATCCTCGCGGCCGGGCGCAATGACACCCGTCGTGCCGATCTGTGCGGCGGCATGGCCCGCAAAGGCCCAGATCTGCCGCACGAAAGAGGCGACGGACGTCTTTCCAGCCGTGCCGGTAACAGCAACCATGGTTTCAGGCTGTTTTCCGTAGAACCGGGCAGCGGCAAGGGAGAGATAGAGGCGCGGATCGGTGACAGCGAGAACCGGTACATCGGCCTCCACCGCATGTGCGGAAACGATCGCAACCGCACCCTTGGCAATCGCGTCCTTCACATAGGTCGCGCCATCCGCCTTGGTTCCCGCCACTGCCACGAACAGGCTGCCTGGCGCAGCCTTGCGGCTGTCTGCGGTTATTCCCCCGATTTCGATCGCCCCGATCTCAGACAGGAGCAATTCATTCAATTCCGGAAACGCGTTTCCGGATATATCTCGCAAATTCATCGACTGTGTCCGTCTTGTCCCCCCGGCGCGAATCGCCGGAACATCATAAGCTCTAACAATCAATAAGACACGAGCAAGGCCGAGCCATCCTTGCCGAACTTCGGCTTCACGCCCAGCACCGCTGCGGTGCGGGCGATGATATCGCGCACCATCGGCGCTGCGGAGGTGCCGGCGAGTGCCGCGCCATTGCCCTTGTCCGTCTTCGGTTCATCGATAAAGGTCAACACCACATATTGCGGATCGTCGATCGGGAAAGCTGACAGGAAGGCGTTGAAGTTCTTGTCGCGGACATAGCGGCCATTTACGACCTTGTCCGCCGTGCCGGTCTTGCCGCCGACGTTGAAACCGTCGACGCGCGCATTACGGCCCGATCCGTTCACACCATTCCACTCGAACAGGAAACGCATGTCCTTGCTGGTGGTGGGTTTCAGAACCTGCTTGGCCACCAGATCGGCCTGTTCGCGGGTGCGCGGCAGGAAGGTCGGCTCGATCAGCTTGCCGCCATTAACGAGCGCCGCGCCGGCAACCGCCGTCTGCAGCGGCGTCGTCGAAACACCGTGACCGAAGGAAATGGTGATGGAGTTGATCTTCTTCCATTCACGCGGCTGCGATGGCAGCGCCACCTCCGGCAATTCCGTCTGCATGCGGGTCAAAAGCCCGAGCTTCGTCAGAAATTCCTTGTGGCCTTCGGTACCGACAGTGTCGGCGATCTTGGCAGTGCCGATATTGGACGAAAACTGGAAGATTTCCGGCACCGACAAAACGCGGTTCTTGCCATGGAAGTCCTTGATGGTGAAACCGCCGATCCGGATCGGATAACGGGCATCGAAACTGTCACCCAGACGCACACGACCGGAATCGAGGCCCATGGCGATGGTGAAGGACTTGAAGGTCGATCCCATTTCGAACGTGCCGTTCGACATGCGGTTGAGCCAGCCTTCCTTTGCGCCTTCGGCCGGGTTGTTCGGATCGTAATCCGGCACCGAGGCCATGGCGAGAACTTCACCCGTATGCACGTCCAGCACCACGGCACCGGCACCGATTGCCTGGAATTTGGCGATCGCGGAGGTTACGACCTCACGCACGATGGACTGCACGCGCAGATCGATCGAAAGCTTTACCGGCTCCAGCGGTTGATCGCTGGTCATGCCAAGTGCCGTCAGATCGGCAAGTCCCTGATTGTCGACATATCGCTCCATACCCGCCACGCCGCGATTGTCGATGTTCACATGACCGACGACGTGGGCAGCCGTTGGCCCACCCGGATAGAACCGGCGTTTTTCCGGACGGAACCCCACACCGGGAATGCCGAGTGCGAGAATCTGGCTCTGCTGCTTGGGCGTCAACTGACGGCGCAGCCACTGGAAACGGGAATTGGAGGTGAGCTTCTGATAGGTGCCACGCTGATCGAGATCAGGCAGAACGGTGCGCAGCTTCTCGATCGCCTCGTCGATATCGACGATGCGATGCGGCTCGGCAAACAACGAGACGGTGCGGATGTCGGTGGCGAGAACCTCGCCATTGCGGTCGAGAAGGTCCGGGCGCGACGCCATCAACCGGTCTGCGGGCGCGATGCTCGAAACGGTTTCCTGTTCCGCCATGCCATATTGTACGAGACGCCCACCAACGACGGCATAAAAGGCCACGAAACCAAAAATGATCAGGCCAACCCGGCTTTTCGCCTGGGCAGCACGTTTCTTGCGGGCTCCCTCAAAAGCCGCATGATCGGTATAAACACCGGTGGTGCTGGCGGAAAAATGAGCCTTGCTCTTCAAAACCATGACGCGGGAGAGAAAAGACATCAGCGGTTCACCGATCCTGTTATCGTGTCATCCATGTCATCGGTTTCATCACCGGCGACGGCGGAGACGGCCGGAGCCGCTGGGGAACGGGAAACGCGGGCCCTCGGCGTCGGAACCGGGGCGCCATTGGCGGCTATCTGGCCTGCCGGCGGCGATTTCTTTTTGGTGGCCGCGCCAAGCGTCGCGCCCGGCTTGGAACCGTTGACGGCGGCGGCAATCACATCCTCGACGCTCATGCCTTCCGGCTCCGGCGGTTGCGGCAATTGCGAGCGCAGCATGGGCAACTCACGCGGCTGCGCCAATTGCGTCGGCAGCGTCGGCGAAAGGCCAAGCTCGTCCTGATAGGCATTGACGAGGCGATGCAGACGGTTCGGCTGCGTCAGGAGCGCCCAGTCGGCCCGCAACAGATCGATCGTATCCTTCTCGAGCTTGATTTCGGCCTCGAGCTTGCGGACCTCTTCGAGCTTCAGATCGGCCTTGTGCTTGATCGAATAGGTCACGACGGCCGCAGCAACCATGACCCCCATCAAGATGACATCGAAAGTGCGCAGCATATCAGCCTCCCATCTTTTCAAGGCTGGCGAGATCGGGAAGCTCGAAGATCGAAAAATCCGCCGCGCGCGCTGGCGCGGTCGTGCGCAGACCGGCCCGCAGCTTGGCTGACCGGGCACGCGGATTGAGTTCCGCCTCCGCGTCGCTGGCGGCGATCATCGGCTTGCCGATATTGTCGAAAATGGCCGGCTTGTCTTCGACCATCGGCAGATGCCGGGAACCGGCAGCCTTGCCGGAACGGTCGGAGAAGAATTTCTTGACGATGCGGTCTTCCAGCGAATGGAACGTGACGACAACCAGGCGACCACCGGGCTTCAGGGACCGCTCTGCAGCGAAAAGCGCCTGCGCCAACTCGCCGAGTTCATCATTGACGAAAACCCGAAGCGCCTGAAACACCCGAGTCGCGGGATGGATCTTGTCCTTCGCCTTGCGCGGCGTGACGATCTCGATGAGACCGGCGAGATCACGCGTGGTGCGGAAGGGCTCTTCCGCCCTCCTCTTCTCGATGGCGCGGGCAATGCGGCCCGGCTGCTTTTCCTCACCGAGAAAACCGAAAATACGAATCAGATCGCCGACCTTGGCACGATTGACGACATCCGCCGCCGAAACGCCGGACGCGGACATGCGCATATCAAGGGGACCGTTCTTCTGAAAGGAAAAGCCGCGCTCTGCCTCGTCGATCTGCATGGAGGAAACGCCGATATCAAGTACGACGCCGTCAAGGCCGCCCTCGGGCGCGTGCCTCGCCAGATCGGAAAATTGTGATTGAATGAGGTTTAACCTGCCGCCATTGGCGGCAACCATCGCCTGACCGCCAGCTATCGCGGTCGGATCGCGGTCGAGCGCGATGACATTGGCACCCTGATCGAGAATGGCCTGGGTGTAGCCGCCGGCACCAAAAGTGCCATCAAGGATGATCTTTCCGGATGCGGGTTCAAGCGCGGCGATAACTTCGCGAAGCAGGACAGGGATGTGACGCTGAGGTCCGCCATCGGCATCAGAAGATCGCCCACCAGAATTCGCCGCCATTCCGTGTCCCCGTCCTATGCGGGGCGAGCAGCCGAAAAACCGCGCCCCGCTCTTGCTTCCGCCTGCGCGCCCAAAAACGCCTGCGGTTGCCAAAGCTGAAAATGATCCGCCCGTCCGACGAAGGTGACCTCGGTGGATATGCCGGTAAATTCCCGCACGAAATCCGTCACCATCAACCGACCTTCCTGGTCGAGCTTCATGAAGACACCGCCGCCGTGAACCAGCAGCGACATCGCGTTCGCTTGCGGCGAGAAGGCATCCATCGACGCGATCTGCCGCTCGTAGCGCTCCAGCAAATCCGGACCGCCGATACTGATTGCCGGGAAAGCGAAATCCTGAAGGCAATAAAGCTCCTGGATACCGCGCCTCACCAGCACCGAACGAAACGGAGACGGAACCGAAACGCGCCCCTTGGCGTCGATCCTGTTCGTCACGTTCGATAAAAAGCGGTCCATTACTCAACTCGCCCAAACCGCAATCCGCCAGGCGAACCATCCGCCCCACAGACAACACCGGTACGCACGACACATCGCCAAGCGCCAGGGCAACATGCCCTGCAGCAGCCCCTTGCAGGCTCCTCACTCGTTTCAGCGATTGCGGGTCAAAAACACGACCCAGTGTGGTGTGTATTTGGGATATCATGGGACACTATGGGCGTCAATGGGAGAAGCCGGCACGATACCGACTTCGCATCGGAAATTCATAAGCCGTTAAGTTTAACGAATGGTTTACTTCGGGCGCACAGATGCGCTTTCACGGCACATGAAAATGCGGTGAAATTGACGTTTTTCTTTTTTGAAACAAGAGTGTGAATGAACGCCTCTGCGTTCCCACGCGATAGAACAAACACCAATATTCGAAAATACCGAAAATCAATCGGGCGAAGCGGCGACCGGTTCTCCTCGCCACAAGCTCTGCGCCTCTCCTTCGAACTCCTGACCTTTGACCAAGACGCGGAGAACAACCACATCATCGTGCTCTACGACAAAGGCTATGCTGGCACTTCGCTCAAAACCGATTATGCGCAGCCCTGATCGTACCTCATTGCGCACCGTGCCACGCTCGGGGAATACGTTCAGCGACGCGAGAAAAGCACCAACACGTTCAATATACCGATCCGCCGTGACAGCTGAGCCAGATTTGCGAATAACATAGCTATGGATTTGCACCAGATCGGTTTGCGCTTCAGGGGACAAACGCACGACGTAATATTTCATTGAAGCAATTCCAGCAAAAATCTGCAGCAGCTTTGCATTATGAATTATTTAAAAAACAAGGAGTTGAAGTGGAAATATGCTACGTGCGCCCTTCGCCCTTGGCGATCCGCGCCTTCACCTCAGCCATACCTTCATTGAGCGGCTTCGCACGGTTCGGGTCGGCTTTGTGAGCATCGTATGCGGCTGCGACCTCTTCCTGCAGCCAACGCTCCACAGCTGCATCGCGTGCGACTAGGGTGCGCAGGCCATCACGAATAACTTCGCTTTCCGTCGCATATTCACCAGAGGCTACTTTTGCCTTGACCATCTCGGCCATATCCAGAGGAAGAGTGATACTGAAAGCCTGAGTAGTGCGCATGGTTCTGCCTTTCGTTCCTACGCCTTTCATATCACGGCATATGATTTAATCATACACGTTCGCGCATTGGTCAAAGCGACCCGGCATCCAAGAGGATCGCTGCATATATTGAGGAAAATTCGCCAGTTGGCCTGTAAGCCGGGTTCTGTATGGCCCCGGTTTGACCCGGAACGTGGCAGCCATTCATCTGGGACGGCATTTACATGCCGCCTCTCGCAACCCACCCGGATGACGGACCCGGAAACCGGCTGTAAACGGGCTTTCGCCCATCCCGTGTCATCCCTATTCGGTCTTGCTCCCGGTGGGGTTTACCTTGCCACCACTGTCACCAGCGGCGCGGTGGGCTCTTACCCCACCCTTTCACCCTTACCATGCAAAGCATGGCGGTTTGCTCTCTGTGGCACTTTCCCTGGGGTCGCCCCCGCCGGACGTTATCCGGCACCGTATTTCCGTGGAGCCCGGACTTTCCTCACCTTACCGTCTTTCGACATTGGTAAAGCGCGGCTGCCCGGCCAACTGGCATGGGCTCCATAACCATGTTCCGGAGCGAAAGCCACCGAAAAGCGTAATCAAGGATCAAAGAAATGCCGGCGTGAAATCCGTTGTGAAAGCACGATCGGTGATTTTTCCATCCCGCAGCAGCGTGGCACCCAGCCGCCCGATCTCGTCGGAACTCTTCGCCGCGGTGCCATTGCCGCCGGTGAGAACCGCGATACGCGGTGAGGCGGTAAAACCGATGGCGGGATAACCACTCCGGGTTTTGGAGACGACGCAGGCGGCCATCGAGACACGCGAGAGATCGACGGAAGGTACCAGTGTTTCGACGATGGCCGACAGATGATCCCGCACGCTTTCACGTCCGCCGGACCGGAACCATTCCCGGATTTCCGGGTCGCTGCCGACCGCCTTGTCGTCGGGATCACCGCCGATTTTCAGATAGAACTTGCCATCGGGATAACGCACCGGCGGCAGAAGATAGATATGTTTCGTGGTGTCGCGCGGCTCGTAGATCAGCGACGGCATAGCCGCATATTGCCCAAGATCGGCTTCATCAATCTCGAAGAAGGCGACGGTCCGCGCATAGACATTGAGCGCGACCGGCTGTGGCAGCAGGTCTTTCGCGATCGAGAAACCGCCGGCCGCCACCAGCACTCGGTCTGCGGTATAAACCGCACCGGAAGCCGTCCGCACCGATGCCCGGCCATCCTCTTCCCGCGTCGAGACGACGATATCGTCGATCAGCGTAACGCCGGCCTTTTCCGCCAGAACCGCCTGCGCCTTCACCAGCGCACGTGGATTGACGTATCCGGCATTGTCCCTTTCGAAGACGCCTTCGCAGCCCGGCTCGAAAGAGAAATAGGGAAACCGGCTTTTCAGGTTTTCGCCATCCAGCAATTCCGTCGAAACACCGAGCCGCGACGCCGCTTTGGAAACATCATCGATAAAGGGATTGTCGCCGCCCCGCTGAGGCCCCACCATCAGGCAACCGACCGGCGCGTAAAATTCCACGCCGCTTTTCGCGGCAATATCGGCATAACGCGCAATCGAGCGGTTGGCGAGCAGCGCCCAGTCGGCATCACCATCGATGGTGCGGGTAATCCGCGCTTCATCATAGTGACTGGCAAAAACACCCTGATGTGATTTGATATCGGCAGGTTCTCCGGGGCCGATCAGCGCCACGCCATCCACCGTTTCCGCCAGATGGCGGGCGGCGGCGGCACCCATCATGCCGCGACCAACGACGATATAGTTGAAATGTCCCGACATGCTGCCCTCTTCATCCGCCCTGTTCAGTAGCAACCTTGTAGCCGCTTCGCAGAAGGATGTCAGACGAAAACCGGCGACATTTCGGCCGCGAACTCATCCTCGGTCAGTTGACCACTCGCAAGCAGCACTGCGCCCAGCCGCCCGATCTCATCCGAAGACTTGGCGGAGACGAAATTGCCACCCGTCAGAACTGCGATATTGGAGGATTGCGTATAGCCTATATAGGGATAACCGCTGCGGGTAATGGATGCGACACAGGAGCCGGAGGTCACGGGGCAGCCGGCAAGTTCGGGCATCAGCGACAGGGCCTTCCTCGTCAGGAATTCCACCTCACCCGGCGTGCCGTCGGAATGGAACCAGTCCACCGCCTCGGCCAGTGTCTCAAGCCTGCCCTTCTCGCTTTCGCCGCCGATCTTCAGATAGACCTTGCCATCGGGATACCGCACGGGCGGCAGGATGTAGACGATGTCGTCCTCCGTCTCCGCCAGCACGATGGTCGACGGCATGGCGCCGAATATCGCCTGTCTTGCCTCATCCAGTTCGAAAAATACGATGGTGCGACCGGTGGCCGCCATATCGACCGGGGAAGGCAAAAGCTCAGCCATGTTGGTGAAACCGCCTGCGGCCACGATGACCTTTTCAGCGGTATGAACAGTACCTTCCCGCGTTACCACCTCGACACCGCGGGAGGTATCGCGAACATGCGCCGCGGTCTCGCGCACCAGATGCGTACCCTGCGCCCAGGCAATCGAGCACTGCCCCTTTACCAAGGCGCGGGGATTGATATGGCCGGCGTTACGGGCCTCGAAGCTGCCACCGTGATCGGCGGGCAGCGAGAACATCGGAAACCGGCCAGCCAGCGCGTCGGTGCCGAGCGTTTCCACACCAAGACCGAGACGGTTGGCAGAGGAGAGCGCCCGCGACACATAATCTCCGGCAAGCCCCTTGCCGTTCCCGGTGAACAGGCAGCCCGATTCGGTAAAGAAACGGATGCCGCTTTTGGCTTCGATCTCCGCATAACGGCGGATCGAACGTTGCGCCAGTTCCGCCCAGACCGGATCACCGTCAAACCCACGGGTGATGCGCGCTTCGTCGTAGTGGCTCGAAAACACGCCTTTATGGGTCTTGCGATCGGCGGGCTCGGCCGGCCCGATCAGCGCAACGCCATCCGTTTGCGCCGAAAGGTGCCGCGCCGCGGCCGCACCCATCATCCCGGCCCCGACCACGATATATTTGAAATCCGGCATGACATGCTCCGTATCAGATTTATTCCTGACTACAGCATGCCCGCACGAACCGGAATCGCTTTTCGCAAAAGCCGTGGGCGTTGTCGGATTTCCGGGCGGAAAAATCGGTTCAGCTTTTTCAGGCAATGCTTCCTGAAAAGATCCGCGCAGACCTCAGCTGGCCAGCAGCGCCTGCACCTTGCCGCAATAACGCTTGGACACCGGGTTCATCCGTGTGGCGCCATGGCCGGCATTGTAACGCAGGATCGTGCTGCACACCTGCCCGCCGCCAAGCTGGTGGGCGGTCGCCAGATATTGCATGCCCCAGCGAATATTGGTCTCGGGATCGTAGAGCGCTTTTGTCGTGCCGCGAAAGCCCATCATGCGCGCCGTTGCCGGCTTGATCTGCATCAGCCCGACCTCGCCTGCGCTGCCGCGAGCCTTGGGGTTGAACTTGCTTTCCACCGAAACCACGGCATGCGCCAGATTGGTGGGAACGCCATAACGCTTGGCATATTTGACGATCAGATCGGAATAGTCGTTCTTCAGCGACGCAGGCAGACTCTTTTCCGGAATGGGATAACCGGGCTTGCGGAAGAAGGTCTCCATCGTCACGGTTTTGGTCTTCACGTCCTCGTCTTTGGCAAAAGCAATCCCCGCCTGTGAAGCGAGCATAACAACGCCCGCCGCAACAGCAACAACAACCCTGTTCATATGTAGAAAAAGTCTCCAGATCGGATGACTGAACCAATGAAGCGACACAAATATTCAGCGCCCGGAAAGTCGATCGCGACCTTCCGCAGTCCAGTCTCCTTGATTGATATTGACGGCTGGTTCCCCTGAAGAACGACACCGCATGCAGTGCTGTTCTTAAACTTCCTCAATGCGGATTAACTGTGGCACATCAAAAAAAGCGACTTGAACGCCCGGAAAACGGGGAACTATTTTCCAGAATCCGCGTTTAGGCGGCCGAAAATTTCGGCAGGCTGGCAATCAACCGGTGAAGCGTGTCGATGGTGGAAAAATCCGCGATGCCATCCACCAGAGCCGGGCGGAAATGCCGCTGGAAGGCAGCAACGGCACCTTCGGTCTTTTCGCAATAAGCGCCTGTTATTTCAACGCCATATCCGTAAATGGACAGCATCGACTGAAGTGCTTCCACCGGCTGCCCGTGGTCACCGCGCTGGAAAAAGCGCCCGCCGCGGATCGGCGCAGGCTCCACCCAGTGGCCGACACCGTTCTGCGACAGGATGTCCCACGGGAATTTTTCGCCCGGATCGACCTTGCGGACAGGCGCTACGTCCGAATGGGCAAGCACCCGTTCAGGCGCAATATTCCAGCGCTGGCCGCAATCGCGACACAATTCGATGACCGCAGCCACCTGTTTTCCAGGGAATTCCGGCAGGCCGCCGGGGTGACCCTGATTGGCGATTTCGATGCCGATGGAGCGGGAATTGATGTCTTGATCCCCTGCCCAGGTGCTTTTGCCCGCATGCCAGGCGCGACGGCCTTCCGGCACCATCTGGATGACGCGGCCGTCCTCGAAGACGAAGTAGTGGCTGGAGACCTGGCTTTCGGGGTTGCGGAGCCACGACAGTGCGCCGTCCGACGTCGTCATGCCGGTATAATGCAGAAGAATGATATCGGGACCGGCCACATCAAGTCTTTCGCCATGGTTAGGCGACGGCGCAACGGCTGCGCCCGGAAAATCCGGGGTAAAATCCGGCAGACATTCACTCATGCGACGCGGCGTTCTTTCTCGATGGCCGCATAGGCGGCATTGAGAGCCGCCATACGCTCATTGGCGGCAGCATGCAATTCCATCGGCACGCCGCGCGCAATCAGCTTGTCGGGATGGTGTTCGGCAACCAGCGAACGGTAACGCTTGCGAATATCCAGGAAGTCGTCCGAGGGCGAAACGCCAAGCACGCGATAAGGATCGCGTCCGTCCATATGGACATGCCGCGCCATGATCGTTTCGAAGTGGTCTTCGGTGATATGGAATATCTCGGCGATACGGCCAAGGAAGGCCAGTTCCCGCTCGTGGATCAGCCCATCGGCCTTGGCGATATGGAACAGTCCGTCGATGACGCTTTCCAGCATCTCGCAATTGTCGTGCCCGGAACCGCAGAGACCGGCCAGCCGCTCGGCATAGGCTTCGTAACCGGCAACGTCCTGACGGGCGAGATTGTAAAGACGGGCAACGTTTCGCGCTTCTTCTTCGGGAAAATCGAAGATTTGCCGGAAGGCACGCACCTCGGCGTCGTTGACGACGCCATCAGCCTTCGCCATCTTGGCGGAGAGTGCGATAATCGCTACGGAAAAGGAAACCTTGCGCCGCGTCTCCGGGTCTCCCTCAAAGAGGGTGCGGATGGCTTCAACCACGCGCCCAAGCGCACCACCTGCCGCGTCGCCGATTGCGCCGAGCAGCCGCTCCCACAGGGATGAAATTTGCAGACAGGCAAAATCGAACATCATGCCGTCAAGCATGACGGGATATTGCCGTGAATGCAATATGTCCGGCAGTGCGGCGGCATTAACTTTTATTCATCTTTGCGACAGTTTTGCTTCAGGAACAAGAGCGGGGCAAACAGCACGCCCGGGGTTTTCCACAGGTGCCGCAAGCGGATACAGGCAGCTGGTGGCCTCGATGCGGATTGAAACGATTATATTCGGCCAGTTTCCTCAAGCCGCTGAAAAGCCGCGAGAAATCGGCGTTTTTCTTGATAAATTCACTTTACACCTACACGCGGCTGTCGCATCCATTTGCCAGACATGTCTTTGAGTTTATGCAAAAAGGAGAGCCATGATGGCCAAACAGAAAGTCGCAATGCTGACCGCGGGTGGCCTTGCGCCCTGTCTCTCTTCGGCCGTCGGCGGCCTGATCGAGCGCTATAACGACATTGCGCCTGAAATCGACATCGTGGCCTATCGCTCCGGTTATCAGGGCGTGCTTCTGGGCGATCGCATCGAGATCACCAGGGACATGCGTGAAAAGGCCCCTTTGCTGCACCGTTATGGCGGCTCGCCGATCGGCAACAGCCGCGTCAAGCTTACCAATGCTGCCGATTGCGCCAAGCGCGGCCTGGTCAAGGAAGGCGACAATCCGCTTCGCGTCGCCGCCGAACGGCTGGCCGCTGACGGCATCACCATTCTCCACACCATCGGCGGTGACGACACCAATACGACGGCCGCGGACCTCGCCGCCTATCTCGGCGCCAATGGTTACGACCTCACCGTCGTCGGCCTGCCGAAGACCGTGGACAATGACGTGGTGCCGATCAAGCAGTCTCTCGGCGCCTGGACCGCTGCCGAAGTTGGCGCGTCGTTCTTCGACAATGTCAGCAACGAACAGAGCGCTGCGCCGAAGACTTTCGTCATCCATGAAGTCATGGGCCGCCATTGCGGCTGGCTGACGGCGGCAACCGCCCGCGCCTATATCCAGAAGACCAGCGGCAATGAATATGTCGAAGGCCTGATGATGAACACGCAGATGAAGAACATCGACGGCATCTACCTGCCGGAAATGGCCTTCGACATAGAAGCGGAAGCCGAACGCCTGAAGGCGATCATGGACAGACACGGCTACGTTACGCTGTTTGTTTCCGAAGGTGCCGGCCTGGATTCCATCGTTGCCGAACGGGAAGCCTCGGGCGAAGCCGTCAAGCGCGACGCCTTCGGCCATGTGAAGATCGACACCATCAATGTCGGCGGCTGGTTCCAGAAGCAGTTCGCCGGCCTCATCGGCGCAGAACGCTCCATGGTGCAGAAGTCAGGCTATTTCGCCCGCTCCGCGCCGGCCAATGGCGATGATCTGCGCCTCATCCAGGGCATGGTCGATCTCGCCGTCGAAAGCGCGCTCAACAAGGTCTCCGGCGTCACCGGCCATGACGAAGACCAGAACGGCAAATTGCGGACCATCGAGTTTCCGCGTATCAAGGGTGGAAAGCATTTCGACCTTTCTGCAAAATGGTTTACCGAAGTGATGGAACACGTCGGTCAACCGTTCACAGCGGCCTAATTTTACGATAGGCTAATTAATGCGGTGACAGGGAGGGCAAGGAGGAAGAGAATGTCTGGACAGGCCTGGCTGATTTTTTGTGCAGCATGTGCCGTTGTGTTCGCACTTCCCTCCCCACTTGTATTCTCTGTCGCCTCCTATGCCGCCATCCGCGGCAAAAAAACCATCTTCGCCTCCGTCAGCGGCGGGGCGCTCGGCATCGTCACGGCCATGACGATTTCGGCCATTCCGGTGGCCGGTCTGGCTTATCTGCCGCAATCCTTCTTAGGCATAGTACAATGGGCCGGCATCGGCTGGCTGATGCTGTTCCTGTTGTGGACTTTTGCGACACCCGCCGCCCAGGCGGCCAATGCCGATAACGACAATCTGCCGGGCAAATCATGGAGTGGCATTTTCCGCGATTGTTACGCCATTGCCGCGTTGCGCCCGCGTTACTTCACATTCTTTCTGGCGCTGTTGCCGCAATTCATTTCCACCTCCGGTAACGCCGTGGAAACACTGGCGGTGGCGCAGGCCGCAATCCTGCTTCTGGCACTTGCCGTTCTCACCGCACAGGCGCTGTTTGCCGGCTCCACACTGGCGCTGGTGCGCCGCATGTCGGGCGAGAAAAAAATCCGGCCAAAGTACCGCACGCACTTCATTTCCGGCCGCGCCGTCAGCGCCGGTTACAGGCGCATTGCAGCCTGAAAAACCGCGATGCCACGTCCCGGCTTGCCGCTATCCTTACAATAGGTTAATGAAGGCTCGACGGGACACTGCCTGCTTCGCTTGACGCGGGGGTATCGAGAGACAGGCATAACGAAGGCGGCAACATGCGAAATTCGGGCAAATTCCGCGGAAGAAGTGCACTTCTTCTGTCTTCCACCGTGGGTCTGGCATTGGCATTAAGCGGCTGTACCAGCGTCGAATATACCGCGAAGGAAGGTCCGAACGGCCCGAAAATCGCAACAGTCAACCCCGCGACCGCACCCGCCCAGGCATCGACGCAGACGGCGGCAGCCGAAACGGTACCCGGCGCAACAGCCGCCACACCGGCGACCCAGACCGCTGATGCGGCAACCTCTTCCCAGCCTGCAGCACTTCCCACCGCAGTCGCCGTCAAGGGCGGACGCGTGGCCCTGCCGCCGGCCTCTGAAATCGCAGCGGCCGCCGCCATTAGCGCGCAGATGCAGCCGCAGCAGAATGAAGTGGCTCAAGCCGCGGTGATGACATCCGCGCCGACCACGGTCGCGGCTCTCGCACCGACAGGCGTCACTCCGGCAGCAGCCGCGATTGAAACCGCTGGTGCAGCGGCACAGCCGACCATCCACAACGCCGCAGCCGATCTGCCGCAGGTCGTTGCCGTGAAGGGCAGCTTCCCGCCCGCGCCGCCGCCGCCCGGTACGCCCTCCATCGGCACGGAACTGACGGCGGAGCGGAAAGTCATTCCGCTGCCGAAGCCCGACAGCACGGTTCTCGCCTACGCCTCCGGCCCCACAAACGCTGCCCTTGCCGCCATCCGGCAGAACGAAGCGATGACCACGCCGCTCAAAGCGGCACCGGCCGGGCGCGAAAAGCTGAGCGGGCTGATTTCCAAATATGCCGTCATGTATAATGTGCCGGAAGATCTGGTTCACCGCGTGGTGCAGCGTGAAAGCATGTATAATCCCGGCGCCTATAACAGCGGCAACTTCGGCCTGATGCAGATCAGGCACGCCACGGCCCGCTCCATGGGCTTTGATGGCCCTGCCTCCGGTCTGTTCGATGCCGAAACCAACCTAAAATACGCCGTCAAATATCTGAGCGGCGCATGGGTGGTGGCCGATAACAACCGCGACAACGCGGTCCGTCTTTATGCCCGCGGTTATTATTACGATGCCAAGCGCAAGGGCATGCTGCACGTTCTGCGGAAATAATAGCTCCGGCTGCATTGAGAATGCCGTCTGAATTCATTCGGCTTCTCGAGGCCGGCGACAAAAGCGCCTGAAATTTTCTCTCCGTCTTCCTCGGGTCAAGCCCGAGGATGACGTCGTGTGTCACGAGGTTTCGTTGGCAATCTAGACGCCGATGGTTTCCCACAGTCTCTTTGCTTCGTTGCTTTCACCCACAGCCCCTGTCATCAAACTGTAGCGTCACGGCTGTAGACGCCTCTCAATCGACTGAGAGGTGAACATATGACGAGTGCGGCACCCAAGACCGGCTTCAGCAAAAACACGAAACTGAAGTCTGCATTGCTCCAGCACAAGGCACTCTCGAAAAGCGGCCTTTCCGAACGATTCTTCGGAGTTCTTTTTTCCGGTCTCGTTTATCCGCAAATCTGGGAAGACCCGGAAATCGACATGGAAGCGATGGAGCTTGGCGAAGGCCACCGTGTCGTCACCATCGGTTCGGGCGGCTGCAACATGCTGGCCTATCTCTCCCGCAACCCTGCCAGCATCGATGTCGTGGATTTGAACCCGCATCATATTGCCCTCAACAAACTGAAGCTCGCCGCCTTCCGCCACCTGCCTGCCCATCAGGACGTCGTGCGTCACTTCGGCCGCGCCAATACGCGCAGCAACAGCCATGGCTACGATCGCTTCATCGCCGACCATCTCGATGATACGACCAAGGCCTACTGGTCGAAGCGCACCCTCTCCGGCCGCCGCCGGATTTCGGTGTTCGACCGGAACATCTATCGCACCGGCCTGCTCGGCCGTTTCATCGGCGCCGGCCATCTGATGGCGCGCCTGCACGGCGTAAAACTCACCGAAATGGCCAAGACCCGCACGCTGGACGAACAACGCCAGTTTTTCGACAGCAAGGTCGCCCCCCTGTTCGACAAGCCGGTGGTGCGCTGGCTGACGAAGCGCAAAAGCTCGCTGTTCGGCCTCGGTATTCCGCCCCGTCAATATGACGAACTGGCGAGCCTTTCCTCTAACGGCACGGTTGCCGCCGTGCTCAAGGAAAGACTGGAGAAGCTTGCCTGCAACTTCCCGCTCAGTGACAATTATTTCGCCTGGCAGGCCTTTGCGCGCCGTTATCCCGAGCCGCATGAGGGCGCCCTGCCCGCCTATCTGAAGCCGGAATATTACGAGACGATCCGCAACAATACCGCGCGCGTCGCCGTGCACCACGCCACCTATACCGAGCTTCTTTCCAAAAAGCCGGCAAGCGGTGTCGATCGATACATTCTCCTCGACGCGCAGGATTGGATGACAGACGGGCAGCTCAACGAATTGTGGTCACAGATCAGTCGCACCGCCGCTCCCGGCGCACGCGTCATCTTCCGCACCGCTGCCGAAAAGAGCGTTATCGAAGGCCGGCTCTCCACCGACATCCGCAACCAGTGGGTCTATCTCGAAGAGCGGTCGCAAGAGCTGAACGCCATGGATCGATCGGCCATTTACGGCGGTTTCCATATCTACCAGAGGGCTATGGCATGAAAACCATCGGCGAGAATGTGGGCCTTGCAGACAGCGCGCATGCGGGCCTGATGGACCGCATGTATCGCCACCAGCGGCATATCTACGATATGACACGCAAATATTATCTCCTGGGCCGCGACAGGACCATTTCCAGTCTCGATGTGCCCAATGGCGGCACGCTGCTCGAAGTCGGCTGTGGCACCGGCCGTAATCTGCTTTTGGCCAGCCGGAAATTTCCGCAGGCAAAACTCTTCGGCCTCGATATTTCGTCCGAAATGCTGCTGACCGCATCGGAAAACTTTGCCGGCGAGGCCGAGCGTCCCATTCTGCGTGTAGCCGATGCCACCGCCTTCCGCGCCGCTGAATTCGGCCAGCCGGACGGTTTCGATCGCGTCATGATCCCCTATGCACTCTCCATGATACCGGAGTGGGAAAAGGCGATCGAACAGGCGCTCATGGCGCTCAAACCCGGCGGCTCCCTGCATATTGTCGATTTTGGCCAGCAGGAACAATTGCCGAAGTGGTTCCGCAGCCTCCTGCAGGCGTGGCTCACCCGTTTCCACGTCACGCCGCGCGCCAATCTTCGTTATATCATGGCCAATATGGCTGGCCGCTTTGACGGTAATCTTGAATTCGAAGAGATCGCCCGCGGTTACGCATGGCGGGCCGTCATCACGCTTCCGGTCGCCGAAGTGCAGCCGAAAATCAGCCGGATGCTGGCGGACGCCTGATTCTCGAAAGGGATTCCGGCACCTCCGCAAGAGAAGGTGCGGCCCCGCCAACACGACTTCCCCTTTGCAGCACTTTGCCGTTATTCCCGCCGCCGCACCACAAATCGCTTCGAATCCAGCGGCTTGCAAAGCCTAAAAGGGCCGGTGCCCCTTGCCATATCAGTTTGTTTACCATGTTATGGGTAAATCGGGAGATGCGGCGCACCATGTTGCGGCTGCGGGATGGGCAACAACACTTTCATCAGGGTTCCAATGCGGCTGCGTTTATCGGCACTATTGTCGGCTTTGCTATTGATCGGCGGCTGCACGTCCACGAGCTACGACCTGCTTGAAACCGCGTCCGTTTCCAAGCCGAAATTCGCCGATACCGACCCGCAGGATTTCGGCATGAACAACCCGCATCGCCACGAGGTGCACGGTATCGACGTGTCCAAATGGAATGGCGATGTCGACTGGCAGACCGTCCGCAAGTCAGGCGTTTCCTTCGTCTTCATCAAGGCGACGGAAGGATCGGACCGCATCGATCCGAAATTCGGCGACCATTGGCGCAGCGCCGCAGCGGCGGATATCCTCCACGCGCCCTATCACTTCTATTATTTCTGCTCGACGGCCGATGCCCAGGCCGACTGGTTCATTCGCAACGTGCCGAAGGAAGCCGTCACCCTGCCGCCGGTTCTCGACGTCGAATGGAACCCCGCCTCCCCCACCTGCAAGACAAGACCTGCGCCGGGCATCGTGCGTGCCGAGATGCAGCGTTTCCTTGATCGCCTGGAGGCGCATTATGGCAAACGCCCGATCATCTACACGTCGGTCGATTTCCACCGCGACAATCTCGTCGGCCAGTTCAAGAATTACCATTTCTGGGTGCGCTCCGTCGCAGCCCATCCGGCCAAGATCTACGAAGAACGCCAATGGGCCTTCTGGCAATATACGGCAACCGGCGTTGTGCCCGGCGTAAACGGCCCGACCGACATCAATGTTTTTGCCGGCAGCGAGAAAAACTGGCGGAAATGGGTCGCTTCCGCCAAATAAACACGGCCAAGAAGCAACACATTCGAAAAAACCGCGTTCTCTCCTGTCGTCTGGCTGCGAGACCCGTTTTTTTGTCGCAAACATATGGGTAAAGCGGGCCTACAACCCATTGAGGAAATTCCCATGTCTACCTTCCGGTCGCGCAGCATCATTTTTGCCGCCGCTTTGTCGCTCCTTTCCACTGGCTCCGCCCTTGCCACGCCGCCCGTTGCCTCGCCTGACGATCCCAAGCAGGTCGCCTGCGGCGGTGATCTCGGGGCATTTCTCGAGGGCGTGAAAGCCGATGCGCTGGCCAAGGGCATTCCGGCCGACGCGATCCAGAAGGCGCTTGCCGGCGCCCAGATCGATCCGAAAGTGCTTTCGCGTGACCGGGCACAGGGCGTCTTCCGCCAGACCTTCCTGGAATTCTCCCAGCGCACCGTCAGCCAGGCCCGTCTGGATATAGGCCGCAGGAAGCTGCAGGAGCTCTCCTCCACCTTCGCCCGCGCCGAAAGTGAATATGGCGTACCGGCTGGCGTCATCGCCGCCTTCTGGGCCATGGAAACTGATTTCGGCGCCGTTCAGGGTGACTTCAACACCCGCAACGCGCTGGTGACCCTCTCGCATGATTGCCGCCGCCCGGAACTTTTCCGTCCGCAGCTGCTGGCGCTCATTGAAATGGTTCAGCATGGCGATCTCGACCCTGCCGCCAACACTGGCGCATGGGCCGGTGAAATCGGCCAGGTGCAGATGCTGCCCAAGGACATCATTGCTTTCGGCGTTGATGGTGATGGCAACGGCCACATCAACGTCAAGGATAGCGCCCCGGATGCCATCCTGACGGCTGCGAAATTCATCCAGCATCTCGGCTTCAAGAAGGGCGAGCCGTGGATTCAGGAAGTCTCCCTGCCGGAAAACCTGCCATGGGAAAAATCCGGCCTCGGCGGTCCGCTCACCGCCGGTGAATGGTTCGCTCTTGGCGTGACGCCGCGTGACGGCAACAAAAACTTCGCCTCCCTGCCCGCAGCTCTCATCATGCCGCAGGGCCGCAAGGGGCCGACCTTCATCACCTATCCGAATTTCAACATCTATCTGGAATGGAACCAGTCGTTCATCTACACGACGTCGGCGGCCTATTTCGCCACCCGCCTGATGGGTTCTCCCGTCTACAACAAGGGCAATCCCGAGCCGGGCTTCGATGACGCGACCATGAAGCAACTTCAGACCAAGCTTGAGGCGCGCGGGCACAATGTCGGCAAGGTCGATGGCATCCTGGGTTCCGGCACCCGTGTCGCCATCCAGAAGGAACAGCAGCGCCTCGGCATGCCCGCGGATGGCTGGCCGTCAGCTGCACTTCTGCAGGCGCTTTAAGCAATCTTAACGACGCCGTCGGGCCTTTAATCTCTCCGACGGAATCAAGGCGAAATCGTTAATCTCGACTGGATGACTGGGGATAACACCCCGGTCATTTACTTTTTTTAAACGTATGAAGCACTGCGTGAAAGAGAAATAATCTTTTATTTTCAGATAATTACAGAATCTTCTTTTTTATGCCGCCTCAAAGCGTGCTGCACTGCATCACAGAAACCGCTTTTCAACTGCCACAAAACGGTCATATTATCGAACCTGTCAACAACAGGAGGCACCCATGGGACTTACAAAATCTCTCAATGCCTTGGCAGTCGGTTTGGCGTTTTTGTTCGTAGCGATGATGCTTTTCATCTGACGAGACGTGAAGACCAAACGCAGATAAGAACCGTAGATGACACGAATTTAAAAAGCGCAGATCCTTTCGGGTCTGCGCTTTTTTCATGTCGAAAATAGAGTTTTTAAAAATCAGGCGGCGCTGCGGCGCAGACGTTCCAGCCCGAGATTTTCCAGCACTGCTTCAACCAGCGGCGCGCGGTTCATGGTGTAGAGATGGAATTCGTTCACGCCGCGCCGCTGCAGATCGGCGATCTGCTCGGCGGCAACTTCGGCAGCCACGCGGGCGCGCCCTTCAAGGTCTTCATCGTAACCTTCGAAACGCTCATCCAGAAAACCGGGAACGCTGGTGCCGCAACGACCGGCAAAACGCTTGAGCTGGGTAAGGTTCTGGATCGGCATGATGCCCGGAACCACCGGAATGGTGATGCCTGCCGCCGTCACCCGCTCCATATAACGCTCGAACACGTCATTATCGAAGAAGAACTGTGTCAGCGCGCGGGTTGCGCCATTATCCGCCTTGCGCTTCAGCATGTCGATATCAACCGCCTCGCTCGCGCTCTCAGGATGCTTCTCCGGATAGGCCGATACGGAAATCTCGAAATCGCCGATCTCGCGCAGGCCCTTCACCAGTGCGGCGGCGTTTTCATAACCCTCCGGATGCGGCTTGTACGCCGTGCCGATGCCGGTGGAGGGATCGCCGCGCAGCGCCACGAAATGGCGAACGCCGGCATTGCGAAACTCTTCGACAACCTGATGCACATCGTCACGGCTGGCATCCACGCAGGTCAGATGCGCAGCTGTCGGCAGATGGCTGTCACCAATCATCCGGCGCACCGCATCCAGCGTCGGCGCCTTGGTGGAACCGCCCGCGCCATAGGTGACGGAGACGAAATCCGGGTTCCATTTTTTCAGCTCGGCAACCGTTTCCCAGAGATGGGTCTCCATCTCGGCATTCTTGGGCGGGAAAAACTCGAAAGATAACCGGATATCGCCATCACGGCGCGCGGTTTCCGACCTCAACATATCATGCCCTCCGGGAGCCAAGTAATACCGCCTCTTGCACCACATCGTCTGCCATCAGCAGCCGCTGGTCGCGGGCAACCCATATCGTCACGTCCAGAGACTCCTCGGACGCCCTTTCAGAATGAAGATCGACGGCGCGGTCAGGCGCAAGCCCGGCCTTTTTCAGCCATTCTTCCATCAACGGATGCGAAAAGCCGAGCCGCACATGCGCATGCTCGTCACGCAGATATTCAAAGGAATGCGGCGCAAGATCGATGACGATCAGTCGCCCGCCGGGACGCAGCATACGCGCGGCTTCGGAAAGCGCGATCTCCGGCTGGTCAAGAAAATGCAGCACTTGATGGATGACGATCAGATCGAAATCCTGTCCTTCCAGCGGCAGGTTGAGAATATCACCATGGCGGACGGACGCATTGACCACACCCGCCTTGTCGAGATTGGCGCGCGCCACAGACAGCATGTCACGGCTGGCATCGACGCCGATCGCCCGGCGATAGATGCCGCTCAGAAGTTGGAGAATGCGGCCCGTCCCCGTGCCGAGATCGAGAAGCGAATCGACGGGCGTGGTGCCGACCAGCTTCAGCAACGCGCCTTCCACGGCTTCATCGCTCACATGCAGCCGGCGCAACTCGTCCCAGGCGGACGCGTTGCGGCTGAAATAATCCTGCGCCCGCTCCGCCCGCACCCGCTTGACGGTAGAAAGCCGTTCGTTGTCACGCTGGAGGACGGCATCGGAGGGCGATGCAGCGCCAAGCAGCTGCCTGACCACAACGGCGGGCTCACCATCCTGCCGCAGACGGAAATAGGCCCAGGCACCTTCCTGATAACGCTCGATCAACCCCTCTTCCGTCAAAAGCTTCAGATGACGGGAGATGCGCGGCTGCGACTGACCAAGGATTTCGGTAAGATCGGTGACCGTCAGGTCGCCGGCAGCCAAAAGCGCCAGCAACCGAAAGCGCGTCGGTTCACCCGCCGCCTTCAAAAGATCCACCAATTTGTCTAAACCGAACGCCACTCTGCCGCGCCTCGCAAGCCAATCAACATATAAAGATATCTTTATGTCGATGTGGTGCTCGATGCAAGCGCAAACTGTGGTGCGCCGCCATCAAGTCCACTTATTACATGAGAAAAGGCCCGCTTTGCGGCGGGCCTTTCTGAAGCGGTGTGGAAAAGGATTAGCGCGTCAGGCGCTTGTAGCTCACCCGGCCGGGCTTGATGCTTTCTGGGCCGAGGCGGCGGACCTTGTCCTTTTCATAGTCTTCGAAGTTGCCTTCGAACCATTCCACGTGGCTGTCACCCTCAAAAGCGAGGATGTGGGTGGCCAGACGGTCGAGGAACATGCGGTCGTGGCTGATGATAACGGCGCAACCGGCGAAGGCTTCCAGCGCTTCTTCAAGCGCCGCCAGCGTTTCCGTATCAAGGTCGTTGGTCGGTTCGTCGAGCAGCAGCACGTTGCCGCCGGCCTTCAGCATCTTGGCAAGGTGAACGCGGTTGCGCTGACCGCCGGAGAGATTGCCGACCTTCTGCTGCTGATCGCCGCCCTTGAAGTTAAAGGCGCCGCAATAGGCGCGCGAGTTCACTTCGAACTTGCCGAGCTTGATGATGTCGTTGCCGCCGGAGATTTCTTCCCACACGGTCTTGTCACCCGCCAGCGTATCGCGGCTCTGGTCGACATAACCCAGCTGTACCGTTTCACCGACAGTCACCGAACCGCTATCGGGCTGTTCCTGACCGGTGATCATGCGAAACAGTGTGGTCTTGCCCGCACCGTTCGGGCCGATGACGCCGACAATGCCGCCCGGAGGCAGCTTGAAGGTGAGGTTTTCGATCAGCACCCGGTCACCATAGGACTTGGTGAGGTTTTCCGCCTCGATAACGACACGGCCCAGACGCTCGGCGACGGGGATGACGATCTGCGCGTCGCCGGGACGACGGTTTTCAGCGGCTTCCACCAGCTCGTCATAAGCGCGGATACGCGCCTTGGACTTCGTCTGGCGAGCCTTGGGGCTGGAAGCGATCCATTCCTGTTCGCGGCTGATGGCCTTCTGGCGCGAGGCGTCTTCGCGGGCTTCCTGCTGCATACGCTTGGCTTTTGCCTGCAGATAGGCGGAATAGTTGCCTTCGTAAGGAATGCCGCGGCCACGGTCGAGCTCGAGAATCCATCCGGTTACGTTGTCGAGGAAGTAGCGATCGTGGGTGATCATCATCACGGCGCCGGGATAGTCGCGCAGGTGCTTTTCCAGCCACGCGATGGTTTCTGCGTCCAGATGGTTGGTCGGTTCGTCGAGCAGCAGCAGGTCGGGCTGCGAAAGCAGCAGCTTGCACAGCGCAACGCGGCGGCGCTCACCACCCGAAAGGCCAGTCACGGGCGAATCGCCGGGCGGGCAACGCAGGGCGTCCATGGCCATTTCGACCTGATTTTCCAGATCCCACAGGTTCTGGCTGTCGATCATGTCCTGAAGCTTTGCGCCCTCATCCGCCGTTTCGTCGGAATAGTTCATCATCAGTTCGTTGTAGCGGTCGACGATCGCCGTCTTGCTCGCCACGCCTTCCATGACGTTTTCCATCACGGTTTTGTTTTCGTCGAGCTTCGGCTCCTGCTCGAGATAACCGAGCGTCGCACCTTCGGCGAGCCAGGCCTCACCGGTATATTCCTTGTCGAGGCCGGCCATGATTTTCAGAACGGTCGACTTACCAGCGCCGTTCGGGCCGAGAATACCGATCTTGGCATCGGGGTAGAAGGAGAGATGGACGTTCTCCAGAACCTTCTTCGCGCCATAGGACTTGTTCAGCCCAGCCATGTGATAGATGAATTGACGTGCCATTGTAGCGAATGCTCCACATCGGATTTTTAAGAGTACGTATCGGGAAATTTGCCGCTATGTAGGGTAAATAGGACCGTGGGGCAACCTCTGGCACGATTATGACCCCATGATTATGACAAGCTGCGTGATGACACGACGGGTGCGATGATGAATGAGACGACCGATAACTTCGCGTTCAGCCAGATCCAGAGACTGGACGCTCCCTCCGGCGCATCCATCGCCTTTCGCCACCAGCCTTCCGCCCTTGTCCCGGCCCGCGGCGTGCTGGTGATCTGCCATGGCCTGGTGGAGCATGCGGGCCGTTACCGGCGTTTTGCCGACGTCATGTCGCAGCAGGGCTTCGAGGTCTATGCTCACGACCATCGCGGCCACGGCCGCACGAAAGCGGCGGACGCACCGATCGGCCGCTTCGCCTGGAAGGATGGCGCCGAAAAAGTGGTCGCCGATGTCATGGCGATGCGCATCATGGTCGGAGAAAGACATCCCGGCCTGCCGGTCATCCTGTTCGGTCATTCCATGGGTGGCCTCGTGGCACTCAACACCGCCGTCAGCAATCCGGATGCCTTCGACGGCCTGTCAATCTGGAATTCCAATCTCAATCCTGGTGTCATGGGCCGCCTCGCGCAGGTGGTGCTGCGGCTTGAAAAAATGCTGAAAGGCTCCGATGTGCCAAGCGCCATCCTGCCGAAAGCAACCTTTCGCGCCTGGAATGCAAAAATGCCGGAAAGGCGCACCCATGCCGACTGGCTGAGCCATGACAGGCTGGCAGTGGACGCCTATGTGCAAGACCCGCTCTGCCAGTTCGAGGCCAGCGTTTCCCTGTGGCAGGACGTCTTCGAACTCTCCTATCGCGCCCCGAAACTCATTGAGCGCCTGCCGAAGACATTGCCGCTTTTGCTGGTCAGCGGCGATCAGGACGCCGCGACCAATGACGGCAGGGAGATCGTCTGGCTAGCAGAGCGGTTTCGGGAGGCAGGTTTCAGCCATGTCGAACACACCATCTACAAGGGCATGCGGCACGAGACCCTGAACGAGATCGGCTGGCAGGCGGTAGCGGCGGATTTCGCCGCCTGGTGCGGCCGCGTCGTGGATGACAGTAAAACGCCCTCCCCGTCATTCCGACCTTGACCCGGAATGACGGAATTAGGGGACTCTCAAAACACAACGAATGTCTAAGCTGCCGTGTCAGCCCCAGTTTAGTGCCGTTCCAAAACGGAATAAGTCCATGAGATAAAATCACATGCGGCGGGGCAACGCCCGGTCTATAACCGGCAGGCACAAAAGACCGGGGGACAGATGACCGACATGCCGAACAGGAAACCGCCACTATCAGGCATCCGCGTCATCGAGCTGGCGCGTGTTCTGGCCGGTCCCTGGGCGGGGCAGATGCTGGCCGATATGGGCGCTGACGTCATCAAGGTGGAAAACCCCGAAGGCGGTGACGACACCCGCACATGGGGACCGCCCTTCGTTGAAGGCGCGGAAGGCGAAAACCTCTCCGCCGCCTATTATCACGCCACCAATCGCGGCAAACGCTCCATCATTGCCGATCTGAAGACGCCTGAGGGCTGCGAACTCGTGCGCCGGCTGGTGCGCACCGCCGATGTCGTCATCGAAAACTTCAAGCGCGGCGGGCTTGCCAAATACGGCCTCGATTATGAGAGCCTGAAGGTGCTCAATCCGAAGCTGATCTACTGCTCCATCACCGGTTTCGGCCAGACCGGTCCCTATGCCGATTTCGCCGGTTATGATTATATCGTGCAGGGCATGTCGGGCTTCATGTCGATAACAGGCGAACCGGATGGCCAGCCGATGAAGGCTGGCGTGGCTGTTGCCGATATCTTCACCGGCATCTATTCCGTGACAGCCATTCAGGCCGCGCTGATCCACGCCATACGGTCAGGCGAAGGCCAGCATATCGACATGGCGCTTCTCGATGTGCAGTCGGCCGTGCTCGCCAACCAGAACATGAATTACCTGATTTCCGGCAAGCCGCCCGTCCGGCTTGGCAATGCCCATCCAAATATTTCCCCCTATGAGGTGGTGCCGACGGCCGATGGTTTCCTCATCCTCGCGGTTGGCAATGACGGCCAGTTCCGCCGCCTCTGCAATATCCTCGGCATAGGCACGATTGCCGATGACGAGCGTTACGCGACGAACAAGACCCGCGTGGCGCACAGGCAAGAAGTCCGGCAGATCATTTCCACCGAAACGCTGAAATGGCAGAAGCGCGATCTTCTGACCGCTTGCGAGCAGAATGCCGTACCGGCCGGGCCTATCAACTCCATCGAGGAAATGTTCGCCGATCCACAGGTTCAGGCACGCGGCCTGCGTGTTGATCTCGAAGCTCAGGATGGCACCGTCATCCCCGGTGTGCGGACACCGATTATCATGTCACAGACGCCGCTGCGTTATGAACGCCCGAGCCCGAAGCTCGGCGAACATCAGGCGCAGGTGCTGGCCGAACTGGAAAACATCGAAAGGACCACGACGCCATGAAAAGAACCGGTGGGCAACTGATCGTCGAAGCGCTGAAGGCCAATGGTGTCTCGCGCGTTTCCTGCGTTCCGGGCGAAAGCTATCTGGCGGTGCTGGACGCGCTTTATGAAAGCGGTATCGAAACCGTAGTCTGCCGCCAGGAAGGTGGCGCCGCCATGATGGCCGACACCTGGGGCCGGCTGACGGGTGAACCCGGCATCTGCATGGTAACCCGCGGTCCGGGTGCCACCAACGCCTCGGCCGGCCTGCACATCGCAAGGCAGGATTCCATTCCGATGATCCTGTTCATTGGCCAGGTGCAGCGCGAGGCCCGCGAGCGCGAAGCCTTTCAGGAAGTGGAATATCGCCGCGCCTTCACCGAATTTGCCAAATGGGTGGGCGAGATCGATAATGCCCGCCGCATCCCCGAATTCGTCACCCGCGCCTTCACTGTCGCCACCTCCGGCCGCCCTGGCCCGGTGGTTTTGACGCTGCCCGAAGACATGCTGGTGGAAGAGGTCGAAGCGCCCGAGGCAAAGCCCTACACATCAGTCGAAGCGCATCCCGGCCCGTCACAGATCGCGGCCTTCGCGAAAATGCTGGGCGAGGCAAAACGGCCGATCTTCATTATCGGCGGCACGCGCTGGTCCGAGGAAAGCGTGGCGAGCTTCAGGGCATTTGCCGAAAACCACAAGCTGCCCGTCGGCTGTTCCTTCCGCCGCCAGATGCTGTTCGATCACTTAAGCCCCTCCTATGCGGGCGATGTCGGCATCGGCATCAACCCGGCGCTGGCAAAGGAGATCAAGGAATCCGATCTCGTGGTCCTTCTCGGCGGCCGCCTCTCCGAAATGCCGTCTTCCGGTTATACGCTGCTCGACATCCCCTACCCGTCGCAGAAACTCATCCACATCTATCCGGAAGCCGAAGAGCTTGGCCGCGTTTACCGTCCCGATCTCGCGATCTGCGCCGCACCGGATGATTTCGTCGCCGCCCTCTCCTCCATCTCGCTTCCGGCAAACGCCGCATGGGCCGAGCGCACGGCCGCCATACACGCGGCTTACCTCAATTGGTCCACGCCGCCGCAGACCGGCCCCGGCCCGGTGCAGATGGGTCCGATCATGGACTGGATCGAAGCCAATGTGCCTGAGGACGCCATCTTCACCAATGGTGCGGGTAATTATGCCACCTGGGTGCACCGCTTCCACCGCTTCCGCCGCTTCAACACGCAATCAGCGCCAACCTCCGGCTCGATGGGTTATGGCTTACCCGCGGCGGTTGCCGCAAAGCACCTTTTCCCGGAGAGGGAGGTGATCTGCTTTGCCGGCGATGGCTGCTTCATGATGCACGGGCAGGAATTCATCACCGCCGTGCGCTATGGCCTGCCGATCATCACCGTACTGGTGAATAACGGCACGTATGGCACCATCCGCATGCATCAGGAACGGGAATATCCCGGCCGTGTGAGCGGCACCGATCTCGTCAATCCGGATTTCAACGCTTTCGCCAAAGCCTATGGCGGCCACGGCGAAACGGTGGAAAGAACGCAGGACTTCGCCGCTGCCTTCGAGCGGGCGCGTGCAAGCGGCAAGCCCGCCATCATCGAGGTGAAGCTGGACCCGGAAGCGATCACGCCAACGCGCACGCTGACACAGATCAGGACAAAAAGCTGACATGACGCATGGACATGCCTCCGGCATGGTGTAAATCCTGACGCTCGCTTGACGTCATCCTCGGGCTTCTCCCGAGGATCCAACCTCGTCGCGTTAAACCGATCGGTTGCAGATGCCCGGGACAGGCTCGGGCATGACGTGGAGAGGTTTTACGCTTCTCTCAGCATCCACTAACTCAGGATAAGACATGCCGGACGTTGCCCCTCCCGTCATCACCCCACGCGGCGCGAAGATCGAGCCCTCGGCCGGCGCACCTTTCGAGGCGGTGCGCGTGGCCCGCGATGTGCTGCACACATCCCGCACGGCGGCGCTCGCCACGCTCGATCCGGTCAGCAGCTATCCCTATACGACCGCCACCAATATCGGCATCGAGCCGGACGGTACGCCGTTTTTTTTCGCGGCCGGCCTGACGCTGCACGCCCGCAACATGGAGGCCGACCCGCGCATCTCGCTGACGCTCGCGCCCTTCGGCAAGGGCGATGCGCTGACGCTGCCGCGGCTGACACTGGTGGGCAAGGTGGAACAGCTCGGCCCGGATGAGACGCAACTCGCCATCAGGCGCTACATTGCCCGTTACCCCAAAGCGAAGCTTTATCTCTCCCTTCCCGACACGAGGCTTTACCGGCTGCGGACGGAAGGTGTGCAGATCAATGGCGGCCCGGCCCGCAATGCCAGCAACATCACCCCGGCCGACCTGCGCACCGATCTCTCAGGCGCGGCGGAACTGATGGCTGCGACGGAAAGCGAAGCGGCCCGCCTCAACGCCATCAAGGGCGAAGCGTCGCGGTTGGCAGTTCTCGCCGGCACAAAGGCCGGCCGCTGGACGATCACCTCCATCGACCCGGATGGTATCGATCTCGCCTCGGTAAATGATCTGGCGCGGCTGTGGTTTGCGGAGCGGGTGGAGACGTTGAAGCAGTTTGAGAAGGCGCTTGCTTTGCTTCTGAAATGAAGGGCGCAAACGATTCACAAACTTGGGACAATCGTCTCTCTTCCGTCATACTCGGGCCTGTCCCGAGCATGTGCCACCTATCAAGTTGTGATACGTGAGTGGATCCTCGGGACAAGCCCGAGGATGACGAAACGAGCGTTTCGAATTTCCCATCAAAAAAGGCCGGGCCGCATTCCGCGACCCGGCCTTTCTTTGGAAATCAGACTGATGCTCAGAGAGCCGCAGTAACGATGAATTCAACCTTGTAGTCCGGCGTTGCCAGCGCTGCTTCGCTGGTGGCACGGGCCGGCGGGTTTGCCGGGTCGATCCAGCCTTCCCAGACGGCGTTCATTTCGCCGAAGGTGGACATGTCGGAGAGGTAGATGATGGTCTGCAGGACCTTCGACTTGTCGGAGCCGGCAGCGGCCAGCAAGCGATCGACTTCAGCCAGCGCAGACTTGCTCTGTTCCGTCACGCTGGTGCCTTCGCCAACCTGGCCGGCCAGATAAACGGTGTTGCCGTGAACGACGGCGCCGCTCATGCGCTTGCCCGGCTCGATACGCTTGATGGTCATGGAGAACTCCTGTTGATTGGCATTTGAAAACAAAATGAAGCGCGAAAAATCAGCCGCGCAGGTGATGGGTCTTTTCGTAGATCGCCGTCGAGCGCGCGCCGGAACGGCAATAGCCGAGCATCGGGCGCTGCAATTCGTCCAGCGCGTCCACCATGCCGGCAACGGCATCAGCATCGACGCCATAACGGCCGACAGGCACATGCATGATGGTAATACCGAGCTGCTCCGCGCGCTCGGCAATATCGGCGAAAAGCGGCTGGCCGTCCTCTTCACCATCAGGGCGGTGGCAGACAATCGACTTGAAGCCGAGTGCCTTGACCTCATCCAGATCGGCGACGCTGATCTGGCCCGTTACCGAATATTCGTCGTCTATGCGCCTGATATCCATCTTATGCCTCCGCTGAAATCGGCATCCGCGCCGCTGGCACGCTCTCGCCACCCTTAGAAATCCGCATCCGATGTAAGGGCTCAAAACCCATGCGTCAATGATGCGGAGTCCTCATTCGGTACGGCATTCAGAGGATGGAAAAGCGCAGGCCGAAGGAGCGGCTTTCACCGGGCTGGATAATGTTGAATTCGCCTGCAGCCTCAAGTTCGCTCCGCCCCACCCAGCGATGCGAAACCGGCTCGATTCCGAGCACATTGGCCGGCTCCTGCTGGTTACGCCACATCTGCAGATAGGGCAGCGTCTCGGTGCTAAAACGCACGGTCAGCGTCTTCCCGCCAATGGCCGCGACGGGACCAAGCTTCAATTCCGCCCAATCATCATTACCGGCGGGAACACAGAAAACATTGCCCGGCTCCTCGCCGAATCGCCAGCCATGGCCGCCGCCATCCAGCATTGCGCCTTCCAGCCGCACCGCATCGTCAAACAGACGGGCACCCACATTCATGTGATACATAAGGAACACCGGCATCGGCCGGTCTGACGTATTGACGATCCTGTCCTCAAGGCTGACTTCGCCGCTTTCGCCATCGATGCGCCACGTCCGCTCCAGCGACGCAGTGCCGCCATCGGCAAGCTTTACGGGAACCTTGACGCGCGCCAGTGCATTGGTCTCATGAACGTCGAAGGCGACTATCTTTGCCGGATGCGAGGAAAAGGACCCATGCAACGGATATCGACGCCCCTCGCCGTCACCATCAATCGGTTCGGGATGGCGGATATGATCGGGACCGCAGGTGAAGAGAAAGCCTTCCAGCGAATGGTCGATGCGCGCATCGCCATCATCGGGAATGGCGCGACCAGGCGCAATGTCGATGCCATCGACGATACACGAACCAATATCGAAAACAGAGGTTTCATCGAGGAAAATATGGGGCGATCTGCCGGCCTGAAACGAACGCAAGACAACCTCTCCTGTGGCAGTAAAAACGCATGAATCACGGAAACGCTACTAGTCGTGACGGAAATTAAGATTGCATTAACCGCGAATTCACCTTTTTCACAATAGGGTCAAGATTGCGGTGTGTTTATGGGCGAACGAAGCAAGGATAGCAGAATCGTGAAACAGTTTCTTAACGCAGCTCTGGGTCTGACAGTCGCGGTAGTGGCAGCTTTCGCCCCGCTGCAGGCTGGCGCGCAGCAGCGTTATGGCGACCAGCAAACGATGCTGGTGACACCTGACGGTCGCGTGCTCGACTTCATGCCAGAGCGCGGCGATATCGTCATCAGCCGCGATGCCATGGGTCGCACGGTGTTTTACGACCAGTACGGCAATCTGCTCGCCACCGAAATGCCCTCTGGTTATCAGCAGCGGCAGCAGGCGCGCCAACAGCGCGACACCACCTATTATCCGCCCGCCCCCGGCGGCCAGTATCGCGAACCACAGCGCGACTACGGCTATCAGGACAATGGCAGCGTGCGTGATTACCGCGAATATCGCGGTGATGGCTCCGACGACAATGTCTATACCGGCTCCGTTCCCGGCCCCGGCGCGGTGGAAAGCGGACCGCTCGGCCAGCCCATGCCGGGCGAAAGCACCACAGCCGCCGTTCCGCAGCCGGATCACCTGATCGAACGCCACACACCGGTGACGACACCGGTCAACCGTTCCCGTCAGGAAATCGTCGCACTGCAGACTTTCCTTGACCGTGAAGGCATCTCGCCCGGCGTGATCGACGGCAAGATGGGTGACAACGTCAACAAGGCCATTGCCGCCTGGCAGGACATGACCGGCGAAAAGCTGGACCCGAACAATTCCGACGACATTCTGGAACGCCTGCGCTCTTCCGGCGGCATGCCGATCGTCGACTACACCATCACCGCCGCCGATGCCGCCGGCCCCTATGTCGCCTCCATTCCGGACGACTATGCCGAGAAGTCGCAGCTGCCCGCGCTGTCCTTCACCTCCACCTCCGAGGCGCTGGCCGAGCGCTTCCATATGGATGAGAACTATCTGAAGGAACTGAACCCCGGCATCGACTTCACGGTGCCCGGCACCATCATCAAGGTGGTCAATCCGGGCGAGACGAAAAAGGGACAGGTGGCCCGCATCGTCGCGCATAAGGGCATCAAGCAGGTCTTCGCCTATGGCCAGGACGGCAATCTGATCGCCGCTTATCCCGCCACCATCGGTTCCACGGATACGCCTTCGCCGAGCGGCACGCACACGGTGGAGCGGATCGCGCTCAATCCCGGCTACACCTATAATCCGAAGATCAACTTCAAGCAGGGCCAGAACGACAAGATCCTGCAGATCCCGCCGGGTCCTAACGGCCCGGTCGGCACGGTCTGGATTGCCCTGTCGAAGCCGACCTACGGCATTCACGGCACGCCGGAACCTTCGAAGATCGGCAAGACAAACAGCCATGGCTGTATCCGCCTGACCAACTGGGATGCGACCGAACTGGCAAAGATGGTCCGTCCCGGCGTTGTGGTCGAATTCGCGGAATAGGATCGACCGGAATAAAAGAGAAAAAGCCCGGCGGTTTGGTCCGTCGGGCTTTTTTCATTCAGTGGTGTTTCAGTCGCGCTTCTCCGTCAGGAAATACAGCAGGGCGGCCACCGGCAAGGCGAAACCGATCCACGAGGCGGCTTGCCATTCGCCGACAGCATAAGCCCAGCCACCCACGGCGGAACCGATTGCGCCGCCCATGAAAAACGTCGCCATGTATATGCCGTTCAGACGGCTGCGGAATTCCGCCCCCAGCGTGAAGATGGCGCGCTGGCCAAGCACCAGATTGGTGGTGACGCCGAAATCCAGAACGATGGCAGCGACCACCAGAATGGCAAGCGCCAGATGCGAGCCTTCGGGCGCAAGATGCGTGACGGCGAAGGAGAGCGCCACCGCCACCAATGCAAGGAAAGTGGCCGCACGGGTCCAGCCGCGATCGGCCATCCGCCCGGCAATTGGCGCAGCCACAGTGCCCGCAGCACCGGCAAGCGCAAACAGCGCGATCTCACCCTGGCTCAGGTTGAAATGCGGCCCGCTCAGATAAAGCGGCGTCGTGGTCCAGAACAGGCTGAAGGCTGCAAACAGGAAGGCATGGTAAATTGCCCGCCGCCGCAGGATCGGCTTGTGGAGGGCAAGTCTGCCCATCGAGGCCATCAGCGAGCCGTAACCCAGCCTTGCCTCCGGCATGCGCGGCGGTAAAAGCCGGAAAAGCACGACGGCAAGAAGCGCCATGACTGCCGCCGACGTCAGAAAGACGCCGCGCCATGAAACCACTTCCGACAGCAGGCTGGAGACCGGCCGCGCCAGCATGATGCCGGCCATCAGCCCGCTCATGACATTGCCGACCACCCGGCCACGAATGGCGTGCGGCGCCATGTGGGCGGCATAGGGAACGATGACCTGCACCGCGACCGAACTGACGCCGACCAGAAAGGCCGCAATCAGAAACGGGGCCGCATGCGGCGCGAATGCCGCTGCCACAAGGGAAAGCACCGCCATCAAGACGGCACTGACAACCAGTCTGCGGTTTTCAACGAGATCGCCGAGCGGCACGACGAACAGCAGGCCGACACCGTAACCGATCTGCGTCAGGGTCACGATCAGGCCGGTGGCGCCGGCGGAAAGACCAAGCTCCGCCCCGATGATGCCGGCAAGCGGCTGGGCATAATAGAGATTGGCGGCAATCAACCCACAGGCTGTCGCCAGCAGAAAAGTCAAAGCCGGGGAAAGGGATGTTGCATCAACATCCTCCCCTTCAATTACACGCGTCGTCATCATTTTCTCCAATATGGAAACGAACGTTTCCTAAATAGACATAAAATCACTCGGCAAGCTTCATGGCGATATCCACCACGGCCACCATGTCCTTGAGGCTGCGCCCTGTCTTTCCCACCACTCGCATGCCGTACATCATGCAGAGCATCGCCCGGGAAAGATCATCGGGATCGGCCTTGGAATTCACCGAACCATCCTTCTGCCCCTCGGCAACGAGGCGGGCGACGATCCGCTCCCTCGCCTTCACGGCCCGCTCGACCACAACGGCAATGTCGTCATCCAGCGCCGCCAGATCGGCAGCGGCACCGACAACCAGACATCCATCAGACCCGGCACCGCCATGCGACCGTTCCGCGTAAAACATCAGCCCTGCCCGCAGGCGTTCGCGACCGGTATCGTAACCGGCCACCGCCGCCTCGAAACGCTCGGTCTGCACAATCCTGTAGCGCTCCATCGTGGCGATGAAGATGGCCTTCTTGTCCTTGAAGGCCTTGTAAAGACTGCCCTGCGCCAGCTCCATCGCATCGGTAAGGTCGCCCACAGAGGTGGCGTGATAACCGCGCCTGGAAAAAACCCGGATCGCACCATCGAGCGCGCGGTCGATATCGAACTCGCGCGGCCTGCCGCGATGGCGCTGTTCCTCGGACTGGTTGTGGCTGATATTGCTCATGGCCGGAATATAGGAAACGATCATTTCCAAATCAAGCGAATAATGAAGCCATCGCTGAAAAGCGACGACTGACACGCCGGCAAGCCTGATGGCCGCGATGGTCCAAGGCATCATCACCCGTCTGCGGTTATGAGCGCCGCAGACGGATCGAAAGTTGAAAGCAATGTTTCAGGCGGCTTTACGGGTGAAAAGGCGCGCGGGTGGCGTACCGAGCCGCAACAGGCGTTTCGGCAGCAGGCCAAGCACTTCGCCCGCGAATGCTCTGGCATTCTCGACCGCCTTGTCGATATTGCTCACCTTGGTCTTATCGAAACAGAGAAGCGTGCCGCCAAGGTCGAAAATATCGCGATAGGCGGCTCTCTCGACGATCGGGGTGTTGAGAACCGAGACATTTTTCTCGGCCAGCAGCATCTTGACCAGCAGCAGCGAACGCGTCGCCACCATGGCGTTCACCCGTGTCAGCACGATGGAATGAGCAATCTCCTTGCCCATCTTGCGGTTCAAAAATTCGATATGGTCCAGAACCTCGGCGGCCCCGCGCGCATCCATGGCGCAGCCCTGAACCGGGATCAGCACATGATCGGAAATGCCAAGAGCCATGGTCAGAAGCGGGGTCTTCGCTCCCGGCAGATCGATGATGAAACAGTCGGTGCTGGTTTTATTCTCGCGAATATGACCCTCAAGCGACACCATCGTCACATGCGAAATCACCGAAAGATTTTCGATATCGCCTGATAATTCGTGCCAGCGGGAAATCCACAATTGCGGATCGGCATCCAGAACCGTCACGCGGTGACCGCTGCGGGCCAGTTCGGTTGCCAGAAGCAGCACGGCCGTGGTTTTTCCGGCACCGCCCTTGGTATTGGCGAAAGTGATGACTGACATGACACCCCCTGTTGGTCAGAGCCGTTTCATGCTCATTCACGCACCGAAGCAATTCATGGTGCTTTCCATAATCTTAACGAACAGGGTTAATAAAAGGCTAAGAACGGTTATGCCGGGCAACGAAAAGCCCGCGATAAATCGCGGGCTGTCGATAAAGAGCGGCGTCCTCTTCGAGCTTAGTTCGCATGGCACGAAGGCGCGGCATGTTTCTTCTCCCTGCCGGGGAGAAGGTGGCCCGAAGGGTCGGATGAGGGGGAAACCTTGCCGGATTTCGGAGAGCTTGCCCCCTCATCCCGCTGCCGCGGACTTCTCCCCCTCGGGGAGAAGAAACAAGCAGCACCCTCTCAACCTCTCACAAACCTGATGAATAAAGGTAGCTCCTTAAAAGCAAGCCTCAAAAAGCGCCTTGGTATTTTCCAGCGTCATCGGCACCGGATTACCACCGCAGCTCGGATCCTTGATCGCTTCCGCCGCCAGTTCGTCGATACGATCCGGCTTGATGCCCATGGCGGTCAGGTTTTCCGGTACGCCGAGTTCCTTGCGAAGTTCCAGCACGTAATCATAAAAACCATTGAAACCGCCGGAGATACCGAGATAGGCGGCCGCGCGGGCAATCTTGTCCTCGATGGCCGGGCGGTTGAAGCGCAGCACCGCCGGCATGACGACAGCATTGGTCATGCCGTGATGGGTGTTGTAAACCGCGCCGATCGGATGCGAGAGCGAGTGAATGGCCCCGAGACCCTTCTGGAACGCCACCGCCCCCATCGCTGCCGCTGCCATCATATTGGTGCGCGCTTCGATATCCGTGCCGTCCCTATAGGCGCGCGGCAGGAATTCCTTGACGAGACGTAAGCCCTCCAGCGCCACGCCGGCGCTCATCGGATGGAAGAATGGCGACGAATAAGCCTCGAGGCAATGCGCGAAGGCATCCATGCCCGTGCCGGCCGTGATGACCTTCGGCATGCCGACCGTCAACTCCGGATCACAGATGACGACGCCCGGCAAGAGCTTCGGATGGAAGATGATCTTCTTCACATGGGTCTGCGAATTGGTGATGACGCTGGCGCGGCCGACTTCGGAACCGGTACCGGCCGTCGTCGGCACAGCGACGATGGGCGCGATCTTGGCGGCATCCGCCCGGGTCCACCAGTCACCAATATCCTCGAAATCCCAGACCGGACGCGTCTGTCCTGCCATAAAGGCGATGGTTTTGCCGAGATCGAGACCCGAGCCGCCGCCGAAGGCTACGACGCCATCATGGCCGCCATCGCGATAGGCTTTCACGCCGGCTTCCATGTTGATTTCGTTCGGGTTCGGATCGACCTCGGCGAAGATCGCCCGGCCAAGGCCTGCCTCTTCCAGCACATCCAGCGCATGCGCGGTGATCGCCATATTGGCAAGCCCGCGATCCGTCACGAGAAGCGGCTTCTTGATGCCAAGCGTCTTGCAGGCTTCCGCCAGTTCCTTGATCCGGCCACGGCCAAGCTTGACGGCGGTGGGGTAGCTCCAGTTGGCGACGATATTCATTTCGTGACTTTCTTCAGATGGTAGGATTTCGGGCGGGTCAGGTTCTGGAAACCAAGGACGGAAAGCGAACCGCCACGGCCGGTTTCCTTCACACCGGTCCAGCAAAGCGCCGGATCCAGATAATCGGCGCGGTTCATGAACACGGTTCCGGTCTCGATTTCGCGACCGATCCTCGCGGCCCGTGTCGCATCCTGCGTCCAGAGCGAAGCGGTGAGGCCGTATTTGCTGTCATTCATCAGCGCAATGGCTTCATCGTCGTTCTTGACCTTCATGATGCCGATGGCGGGACCGAAAGTCTCTTCGGTCATGAATTCCATGGAATGATCGACATTGACGAGGATCTGCGGCGCGACATAAGCACTCTCGCCATCATCGGCCGGGAAAAGCGTCTGATCGACTAGCGCCTTTGCGCCCTTGGCAACGGCGTCGGCAATCTGCGCCCGCACCACCTTGGCAAACCGCTTGTTGGCCATCGGCCCGAGCGTGGTTTCCTGCTCCAGCGGATTGCCGAGCTTGTAGTTCGAAACCCACGCCACCGACTTCTCGACGAATTCGTCATAGAGGTTTTCATTGACGTAGATGCGCTCGATACCGCAGCAGCATTGCCCGGAATTATAGGTGCCGCCATCCATCAGCGTATCGACGGCGGCGTCGAGATCGGCATCCTCCATCACGTAACCGGGGTCCTTGCCGCCGAGTTCAAGCCCGAGGCCGGTGAAGGTGCCGGCAGCGGCGCGTTCGATGGCACGGCCGCCTTCCACCGAACCGGTGAAATTGACGAAGTTGAACAGGCCCTCGGAAATCAGCGCCGAGGTCGTGCCATGGTCGAGGAAGACGTTGATGAAGACATCGTCAGGCACGCCAGCCTCGACAAAAGCCCGCACCATGCGTTCGCCGACCAGCAACGTCTGCGCCGCATGTTTGATGACCACCGTATTGCCGGCCATCAAAGCGGGCGCGACGGTGTTGATCGCCGTCATGTAAGGATAGTTCCACGGCGCGATGACGAAGACCACGCCATGCGCCTCGCGCTCGATGCGACGTTCGAAATTGCCGCTTTCCTCGATGACGAGCGGCGCCAGCGCATCAGCCGCAATCGACGCGACATAATTGGAGCGCTCGTTGAAGCCCTTGAACTCGCCGCCGTAACGCACCGGACGGCCCATCATATGCGCCAGTTCCGGCACAACCTCCGCCACCATTTCGTTGAGGCGCGCCACACCCTTCAGAACCAGCTGAACGCGATCCTCAAGTGGACGTCGAGCCCAGTCTTTCTGCGCCTTGCGCGCTTTCGAAACGGCGGCCCGCGCCGCCTCCAGCGACATCGCCTCCCGCTCGGCATAAACCGAGCCATCGATGGGCGAGATATTCTGGATCATGGTCATGATGTTTTCCCGTAATGATTAGGCTCGTTCGAAACCGCGCGCCACTTCCCAGTCGGTCACGCGGCGGTCGTATTCTTCCTGTTCCCACCGTCCGGCATGGACGTAATGATCGATCACATCGTCGCCGAAGGCGTTGCGCAGCATTTTCGATCCGTCCAGAAAGGCAGTGGCGTCACGCAGGGTCTTGGGTATCTCGCGCACGTCCTTGCCGCCATAGGCGTCACCGACAAAAGCGGGCTCAAGTTCAAGTTTATTTTCGATGCCGTCAATGCCCGCTGCAAGAAGAGCAGCCATCGCGAGATAGGGATTGAGATCGGATCCGCCGACGCGGCATTCGATGCGGATGCCCTTCGTGCCCTCGCCGCACAGGCGATATCCGGCCGTGCGATTGTCGAGGCTCCAGATCGCCTTGGTCGGCGCAAACGTGCCGGCCATGAACCGCTTGTAGGAATTGATATAGGGCGCCAGAAAATAGGTTATTTCGCTGGCATGAGCCAGAAGCCCGGCAACATAATGCCGCATCAGCTCCGACATGCCATGCTTGGCATCCTTGTCAAGGAAGGCCGGCGTCTTGCCATCGAGGCTCCACAGCGACTGGTGAATATGCGAGGAACTGCCGGCGGCATTGTAGTTCCACTTGGCAAGGAACGTCACCGCCTTGCCCTTGGACCAGGCGATCTCCTTGGTGGCGTTCTTGATGATGGCGTGCCGGTCGGCCATGGTCAGCGCTTCGGCATAACGCACGTTGATTTCCGCCTGGCCGGGAGACGCCTCGCCCTTGGAGTTTTCAACCGGAATGCCAGCGCCCTGCAGGCCCTTGCGCAGCGCCCGCATCACGTCCTCTTCCTTGGTGGTCTGGAAGATATGGTAATCCTCGTTGTAACCACTGGCGAGATTCAGCCCCTTGTAGCCGCTGGCGCGCGCCGCATCGAAGGTCTGGTCGAACAGGAAAAATTCCAGCTCGGTCGCCATGAAGGCTTTCAGCCCCATGGCCTCCAGCCGCGCCACCTGCTTTTTCAGCAGCGCACGCGGCGAATGCGGCACTTCTTCATGGGTGTGATGGTCAAGCACATCGCACAGCACCAGCGCCGTGCCTTCCAGCCACGGCACGCGCCGCAGCGTCGAAAGATCGGGTTTCAGCACATAATCGCCATAACCCTTTTCCCAGCTGGAGGATTTATAGCCGGGAACGGTCTCCATCTCCATGTCGGTGGCAAGCACGTAATTGCAGCTATGGGTTTCCTCAAAGGCGCTTTCAACGAAGAATTCGGCCTGAAATCTCTTGCCCATCAGACGCCCCTGCATGTCGACAAGGCAGGCCAGAACCGTGTCGATGCGCCCCTCGGCGACATCCATCTTAAGCGCGTCGAATGTGTAGCTCGTCATTTTGTCCGTTCCCTTTATTGTCCTGGCCGGGCGGCCGGATACGGCCGCCCGTTTGTTTGGGCATCAGGCCTTTGCAGCCGCCGCTGCCATAGCAGCCTGCTTGTGCTCCAGCGCAAATTCCTCTTCCGGCGACAGGATGAGGCGATGGCGTCCGACAAAGGCGAAATAGGCGATCGCCACGGCAAACCAGACCGCTACCCACAGCACGCCCTTGCTGAAGTTGGGATCCTGGATCTGATAAAGCAGCGTGACGATGGCGATGATGATCGTCAGCACCGCACCCGGAATGCCGAAGGGCGAACGGAACGGCCGCTCGATATGCGGCAGGTTCCTGCGGAGCAGAATGAAGGAAATCGCCTGCAGGATATAGGAGAACATCGCACCGAAAACGGCCATGTTCAAAAGCACGCTGCCGATGATGCTGCCGCCCTGTTCCGCGCCCAGCGAGAACCAGATGACCAGCATGACCGCCAGACCGACAAGCGCACCGGCGATGTTGGCCACAAAAGGCGTGCGGTATTTCGGATGGGTAATCGACAGTACGGTCGGGAAATAGCCCGCACGCGACAGCGAATAGATCTGCCGACCCTGCGCATAGAGGATCGTATGGAAGCTGGCGATCAGGCCGGTGAGCGCCACGAGACCGAGCAGCACCACGCCGCCATCACCGTAAATCGCCTTGAAGCCATCCAGCAGCGGTTCGAGCGAAGAACCGAGATGGAAGGCGCCAACACCCGGCAGCGACGGGTTGAGCAGCACGATCATGAAGGCCGAAACCATCAGTGTGATGACACCGAGAATGATGCCCTTCGGCATATCGCGTTTCGGATCGACCGATTCTTCCGCCGCCAGCGGCAGCTGTTCAATGGCAAGGAACAGCCAGACCGCAAAAGGCAGCGTGGCGAGAACGCCTGAAAAACCGAAGGGGAAGAATGAACCGCCACCCTCCGGCAGTTCCACGGCCTTGCCGTCGGGACCGACGCCGATATTCAGCGCGAAACGCGAGAAATCCATGTTCGGAATGGCGCTGATCCAGAAGAACACCAGAACACCAAGCGAAATCAGCGTGATGACCAATGTCACCTTGAAGGAAAGCTCCAGCCCGAAAACGTTGAGCGCAAGGAAGATCACATAAAAACCTATCCACACAAATGGTGAATAGGCCGGATCGAGCCCCAGAATGGAATTTATATAGGCCGTGATGAAGGTGACGATGACCGCCGGCGTCAGCACATATTCGACATTCTCGCAAAGTCCGGTGACGAAGCCGCCCCAGGGACCCATCGCGGTGCGGGCGAAGGAATAGGCCGCACCCGTATGCGGCAAGGCCGGGCTCATTTCCGCGATCGAAAATGTCAGCCCGAGATACATGATGGCGATGATGATGCCCGCCACCAGCATGCCGCCCCAGCCGCCGGTGGAAAAGCCGAAATTCCATCCGGAAAAATGCCCGGAAATAACCGCCCCGACGCCGAGCGCCCAGAGCGACCAGACGCCCGCATAACGGGAAAGTCCGCGTTTTTCGAAATAGGATGCATCAGCCTTCTTATAGCTGACGCCTGACGATGAACTGTCCATGCCCTTCTCTCCTGAATAAGAAAAAAACAAGCCAGTCAGCCGTTATTGGCCGATTGTGCCCCAGTTTTCAGCACCTGCGGAAGGTTTCCGCGCTGTGCCGCACGCACTTGCTGTTCCCTTGCCGCTTCATGCCTTTCCGGCTTTCCTTGAATGTCGGCAGTCTCGTTTGGTGGCCGGCCCCGGTGTTTTCACCATTGGCCAGCCCTTGCTCCCTCACTCATCGATTGATGAGAGCGCCTTCCCCATAAGCTCGTGGAGGAACCCGGCAATTGCCGCCTGCTCCCCTTCATTGGTGACAAGATCGTTGCGGATCTCGATCATGACGTTCAAAAGCCCGTCCGGCAGCGCATGCAGCCTCAGCGTATGCGTCACGCCATCTTCCGGGCCGTAGGGATCGTTACGTTTGACCGTGAGCGCCGACCTCTCGGCGCCCGCCAGCATCGCATCAGCCAGACGGCTGTCGCTATCATGCAGGATGCCGATCTGAACGGCGCGAAACTGGCCGTGATAGACCGGCGTGAAACTGTGGATCGTCACCACGACCACCCTGCGCCCGGAGGCCTGCCGCTCGGCGATGATCTCGCTGACGCGGTCGTGAAATGGGACATAGAGCGCAGAAGTGCGGGCAAATCGCTCCACTTCGGAAAGATCGAGATTGCCGGGAATATCATAAATCTCGCTTTTCACCGGCATGGCGGAAGGCGATTCGGGTGGCCGGTTGCAATCATAGACCAGACGCGAAAACCGTTGATGGACGAGCGTGGCGTCAAGGCTCTGCGAAAGCAGCCGCGCCACGGCAAGGGCACCTGGATCCCAGGCCGCATGGCTCGAGAGAACCTCCGGCGAAAGACCAAGCGTACCGTATTTTTCAGGGATGGTGGCGGAAGCGTGTTCGCAGACGAGAAGGACGTCGCCCTTTCCCGCAGCGTTCTCGACGCCAACCGCCTGTCCTTCCATTTCTGTGAAAAACCGTGAACGCACCGTCATGCACGAACCCCACCCGGAAACCCGCTGTTCCGTCAACGACGAAAAGAATTCTTCACATTATTGCCAGTGTCAAATGGAATTTTGAAATTTTCTCTTCATTTTTCCCATTGACTCGATCGCCGACACAGATGTTTATTTTAGTGGAAGTACCGGCAGAAAGACCGGAAGGGGGAAAGATTTGCGCAGCACGACGGCGACCGTGTCGGATGTCATCCATGCCCATTACGATGCGCTGACCCGTTCGGAAAAACGGCTGGCAGAAAGCCTGCTCGGCAACTATCCCGTCTCCGGCCTCGGCAGCATCACCACCATCGCTGAAAATGCCGGCGTTTCGACGCCGACGGTGGCGCGCATGGTGCAGAAGCTTGGCTACAAGGGTTATCCGGAATTTCAGGCGCATCTGCACCAGGAGCTTGAAGCGACAATCTCCGGCCCGGTTGCCAAACACGACCGCTGGGCCACCAATGCGCCGGGGCTGCATATCCTCAACCGCTTTGCCGATGCCATCACCGGCAATCTGCGCGACACGTTGAGCGATCTGGACACCGCCGTCTTCGACAATGCCGCGGCCCTGCTTTCCGACCGCAAACGCAGCATCTATTTCGTCGGCGGCCGCATCACCGGCGCCATTGCCGAATATTTCTTCACCCATATGCAGGTGATCCGGCCGAAAACGACGCTGATGTCATCAAATTCCAGCGCCTGGCCGCAATATATGCTGAATATGAGCGCCGGCGACGTGCTGGTGATTTTCGACATCCGCCGTTACGAACACGATATGACGACGCTCGCCGAAGTCGCGAAAGCAAACGGCGTGCAGATCATTCTCTTCACCGATCAATGGACATCGCCGGTGGCGCGCCACGCGCTGCACACCTTTCGTGTGAAGATCGAGGCGCCCTCGGCCTGGGATTCCTCGGTCGTCACATTATTCGTGGTCGAAGCGCTGATCGAAGCGGTGCAAAGCGGCACCTGGGATGAAACCAAGCAGCGCATGAACGCGCTGGAGGGCCTGTTCGAGCAGACGCGGCTGTTTCGCCGACCGGACAGAACATGAGAAATTATATAGCCGGCAACTTGCTTGACGAGAATGCTGCGCGCTGATTGGATACCTGTGATCGCTACCAGCACGAAAAACAGGGTACATAACCAAGCTGGGGAACAGATCTGGCCAATAGGATGATGAGGGGATTATCCCGCAATTGCAGGCAAAAAGCCTGACGATGGCGGAAAATGGGCGTAAAGTGGCGGAATCCGGATAAATAAATTGTAATCCAGCCGTCACATTAGCTTCATCTAGAATCCGTATCAGCGTCCGCAATATGAGAACACGAAGAGGAGAAAAAAGTGATCTCTCACTGCCGCCGACTGCTTGCTACGACCACTGCACTGGTCATCGCCTCCACCGCGATCGCCGCCGCTGAACCGAGCGCCGAACTGATCGCTGCCGCCAAGAAGGAAGGCATGTTGACAACCGTTGCGCTGCCGCACGACTGGTGCGGTTACGGCGACGTCGTCGCCGCCTTCAAGGCGAAGTACCCGGAAATCACCGTCAACGAACTGAACCCCGACGCCGGCTCCGCCGACGAAGTGGAAGCAATCAAGGCAAACAAGGACAACAAGGGCCCGCAGGCTCCTGACGTCGTCGACGTCGGCCTTGCTTTCGGCCCGCAGATGAAGGCCGAAGGCCTGCTGCAGCCCTACAAGGTCTCCACCTGGGACGAAATTCCTGACAACGTCAAGGATGCCGACGGTTACTGGTACGGCGACTATTACGGCGTCATGTCGATGTTCGTGAACAAGGACCTCGTCACCAACTCTCCCAAGGACTGGGCTGACCTGCTGAAGCCGGAATATTCCGGTCAGGTAGCACTCGCAGGCGATCCGCGCGCTTCCAACCAGGCAATCCTTGGCGTTCTCGCCGCTGGTCTTTCCACCGGTGCGAAATCCGGCAAGGAAGCCGGTGAAGCCGGCCTGAAGTACTTCGCCGACCTCAACAAGGCCGGTAACTTCCTGCCGGTTATCGGCAAGGCCGGCACGCTGGCACAGGGCGCAACTCCGATCATCATCGCCTGGGACTATAACGCCCTGTCCTGGAAGAAGACGCTGAACGACAACCCGCCGACAGAAGTCGTCGTCCCTGAGAAGGGCGTTCTGGCCGGCGTTTACGTTCAGGGCATCTCCGCTTACGCGCCGCATCCGAACGCCGCCAAGCTGTGGATGGAACACCTCTATTCCGACGACGGTCAGCTCGGCTGGCTGAAGGGCTATTGCCACCCGATCCGCTTCAACGCCATGGTCAAGGCTGGCAAGGTTCCGCAGGAACTGATCGACAGCCTGCCGCCGGCAGCAGCCTATGAAAAGGCGATCTTCCCGACGCTCGAGGAAGTTGACGCCAACAAGGCGGCCGTTACGGCCGGCTGGGACAGCGTCGTCGGCGCAAACGTGAAGTAATTGTTGAAAACGCACCCCGGCTGATCAAAAAGCCGGGGTGTTTCTCTAATAATAAAGACCTTAATAGACAGACCGTTCGAAAACGGCGTTTGGGGACAAGGCATGCCATCAACCAACACCGGCGGACCATCCGACGCGGGCAGAAAGTTGCCGCTGCACTGGATAGGCGTCGTACCTTTTGCCGTCTTTGTTCTGCTCTTCCTGATCCTGCCGACGATGAAGATCGTCATCGGCGCGTTTCAGCATGCCGATGGCAGCTTCACGCTGGAAAACATCGCCGGGCTTTTCACCCCGTCCATTCTTTCGGCCTACTGGATTTCGATCAAGATCAGCCTCGCTTCGGCGGCTCTCGGCTGCCTGATCGGTTTTGCCGTGGCCGCCGCCGTGGTGCTGGGCGGTCTGCCGCAGCGCATTCGCGGGCCGCTTCTGACCTTCTCGGGCGTCGCCTCGCAATTTGCCGGCGTGCCGCTCGCCTTCGCCTTCATCGCCACGCTTGGCCCTGTCGGCTTGCTCACCGTCTTCCTGAAGACGCAGATCGGCATTGATCTTCGGCTCCTCGGCTTCAACATCCTGTCCTTCTGGGGCCTCACGGTCACCTATCTGTTCTTCCAGATACCGCTGATGATCCTCATCATCACGCCGGCACTGGACGGTCTGAAGCGCGAATGGCGCGAGGCTGCGGAAATTCTCGGCGCAACCGGCCTGCAATATTGGCGCATGGTGGCCTTCCCCATCCTGCTGCCATCGCTGCTCGGCACCATGTCGCTTCTGTTTGCCAATGCCTTTGGCGCTGTGGCAACCGCAATCGCGCTCACTGGCTCCTCGCTCAACATCGTACCGATCCTGCTCTTCGCGCAGATCCGCGGCGACGTTCTCGGCAATCCGCATCTTGGTTACGCACTCGCCTTCGGCATGATCGTCGTCACCGGCATCGCCAATGCGCTGTATATCTGGCTGCGTGCCCGCAGCGAAAGGTGGCTGAAATGAAGCGTTTTTTCGCCTGGGGCGCGCTGATCTTCGGCCTGCTCTATTTCGCCCTGCCGCTGATCGGCATGACCAACTTCTCGCTGAAAATGCGGCGCGGCGAATATTCCTTCGACGCCTATGGCAAGGTGCTGACCGATCCGCGTTTCCAGGAAACCTTCAGCTATTCGGTGGTGATGGCGCTGTTCACCATCGTTTTCGGGGTCCTGCTGGTCGTGCCCACCGCCTATTGGGTACGGCTGAAACTGCCGGGCCTGCGGCCCTATATCGAATTCATCACGCTTTTGCCGCTGGTCATTCCGGCCATCGTCATCGTTTTCGGTTATATCCGGCTTTACAACACCTCCAGCTGGCTGCCGCTGACCGGCACCACCTCCGGCACCAACCTGCTCTTGATGTTTGGTTATGCCACACTCGCTTTGCCCTATATGTACCGCGCCGTCGATACGGGCCTCAGAACCATCGATGTCTCGACGCTGACGGAAGCCGCCCAAAGCCTCGGTGCCGGCTGGACGACCATCCTGTCGCGCATCATCCTGCCCAATGTTCTGGTCGCCGTGCTGTCAGGTGCGTTCTTGACCTTCGCCATCGTCATCGGTGAATTCACCATGGCGGCGCTTTTGAACCGCCCGGCCTTCGGCCCCTACATGCAGCTGCTTGGCGCCAACCGCGCCTATGAACCGGCAGCCCTTGCCGTGATTTCCTTCGGCATCACCTGGGGTTGCCTTGGTCTGATCCAACTCGTTTCACGTTACCAGAAGGGCGCGCCTCCCAAGGCCTGAGGACAAGATTTTCATGAGCTTTTTGACACTTAGCAACATCAAGAAATCCTTCGGCGCCGTGCAGGTCGTGCATGATTTCAACATGGCCATCGAAAAGGGCGAATTCGTCTCCTTCCTCGGGCCATCGGGCTGCGGCAAGACCACCGTGCTGCGCATGATCGCCGGCTTCGAAATCCCGACCGGCGGTTCCATCGTCATCAACGGCAAGGACCAGACGACGCTGCGCCCCAACCAGCGCAATATCGGCATGGTGTTCCAGGCCTATGCGCTGTTTCCGAACATGAATGTCTACGAAAACGTCGCCTTTGGCCTGAAAGTCGCCGGCAAGCCGAAAGCCGAGATAGACGCCCGCGTGAAGGAAATGCTCCAGCTCATCCATCTGGAACATCTGGCAGACCGTTATCCCTACCAGATGTCGGGTGGCCAGCAGCAGCGCGTGGCGCTTGCCCGCGCTCTGGCGCCGAAACCGGAAGTGCTTCTGCTGGACGAGCCGCTTTCCGCGCTCGACGCCAAGATCCGCGTATCGCTGCGCGAGGAAATCCGCCAGATTCAGCAGAAGCTCGGCATCACCACCATCTTCGTAACCCACGATCAGGAAGAAGCGCTGTCGATCTCCGACCGTATCGTGGTGATGAATTCCGGCCGCGCCGACCAGATCGGCACGCCCTTCGATATCTACAACAAGCCCGCGACCCGTTTCGTCGCTTCCTTCGTCGGCACGCTGAACCTCATCGACGCCACGGTCATGGACTCCTCCACCAACACCATTCGTGTCGGAGAGCAAAACGTGACGCTGCACAAACCGGTCGAAGCCGTAAACGGCGAAAAAATCACCCTCGCGCTTCGTCCGGAAGCGGGCTCGCTCGGCAACGACGCGAAAGGCGATGTCGCCATTTCCGGCACCGTCACCTCCAGTCAGTTCCTCGGCTCCGTCATCCGCACCCGTCTCGATCTCGGCGGCTCGACCCTGTCTTTCGACATGTTCAATGATCCCGGCACCGCGCCGCCTGCCCTTGGCGAACAGGTGACGCTCAAATTCGCAGCAGGCGATCTGATGGTGATCAAGGACTAAACCGCTTTTCTCCATTGGGGGAAGAGGCTAGAGCAGGTATTGAACTCGAACCTGCATGCCAGCGATATGAGGCCATGATGCGCGCGCTTTTTTACGAACGATTCGGCGAGACCCCTGTCGTTGCATCCCTGCCCGATCCGGAACCGACCGATAGTGGCGTGGTCATCGAGGTAAAAGCGACAGGCCTCTGCCGCAGCGACTGGCATGGCTGGATGGGGCATGACACGGATATTAGCCTGCCGCATGTTCCAGGCCATGAATTCGCCGGCGTCATAGCCGCGGTCGGCAAGAACGTCACCCGTTTCAAGACAGGCGACCGTGTTACGGTGCCTTTCGTTTCCGGCTGCGGCCACTGCCATGAATGCCGCTCCGGCAACCAGCAGGTCTGCGAGGCGCAGTTCCAGCCGGGCTTCACCCATTGGGGTTCCTTCGCCGAATATGTCGCCATCGACTATGCCGACCAGAACCTCGTGCATCTGCCTGATACGATGAGCTACGCCACTGCCGCCGGCCTCGGCTGCCGTTTTGCCACCTCCTTCCGCGCCGTGACCGATCAGGGACGGCTAAAGGGTGGCGAATGGCTGGCGGTGCACGGCTGCGGCGGCGTCGGCCTCTCCGCCATCATGATCGGTGCAGGTCTCGGCGCGCAGGTCGTCGCCATCGACATTGCCGAAGACAAGCTCGAACTCGCCCGACAGCTCGGCGCGACGGCCACCATCAACAGCCGCTCGGTCGCCGATGTTTCGGAAGCGGTGCGCGATGTGACGGGCGGCGGTGCGCATGTGTCAATCGATGCGCTTGGCCACCCGCAGACCTGCTGCAATTCCATCAGCAATCTGCGCCGGCGCGGACGGCATGTGCAGGTCGGCCTCATGTTGGCCGATCATGCCATGCCCGCCATCCCCATGGCCCGGGTCATCGCTCACGAGCTGGAGATTTATGGCAGCCACGGCATGCAGGCGTGGCGTTACGAAGACATGCTGGCCATGATCGAAAGCGGCAAGCTCGCACCGGAAAAACTGATCGGCCGCCACATCAGCCTCTCCGACGCCATCACGGCCCTGCCCGCCATGAACAGTTTCCAGGAAAGCGGCATAAGCATCATCGACCGGTTCGAATAGTGCAGGCGCCCGCAACCACCTGATTCGCGAATTGCGTCCGGGTCAGGCACCCCTGCGCCCGAACGCCCGGACCGGAGCGGCTCCCGGAGCAGATGCATGGACCGACGATGCTGCCGGGATACGCGTCGCGTGATCCGTCTGGCTACCGCTCCATTGACGGTTCACCAGCTGTTTCGTGCGGACCTCAAGCGGGTCGGGGGCGTCTTCCTCCTGCTGCTGCTTACTTCCAGTGACTGCGGAGGTCGTCGCCAATCGCGAAATCCACCGCACGAGCTGCATGCCCTTGTGAACAAGCACAAAGATGCCAATAATTGCGACCGCTATGATAATCACGAGGTTCCAGGGCGCGTCACTGTCCCTCGCCGCCCGCTCCATGCGATCTTTTGTCGTCGGATCAAAACCAAGCGTCGCATTCAGCCTGGCGATGTCAGCATCGCTGAGCCTGCTGTAACGCTCGTCACGATACAGCACATAACCGCTCCTATCCCCGCTGTTGAGATAACCAACGTCGAATGCTTCACCGTCGCGAAGAAAAGGCTCGCTGTCCGGCAGATCATAAACGAGATCGATGGTCTCGCCGCCACCGAATCCGGGGATGGCAAAAAACCGAGACTTCCGCGCCTCAGCTTCGCTCACGAATATCGCGGAAAATAGAAACGCGGCCGAAAAAAGCGCAATATGCTTCATTCACTCTCTCCAAAACAACGAGAATGATGACCACTGACATTACTGAATTAATTTGAAGTATATACTTACGACAACATGTTAAATTTAAGATAAATATTGTATATATCTAATATATGTCGATTTATTACTTGGAATTAGACACACTAATTTATAATAAAATGAACTTCTAACGATGCGACATGACGTATCTCCGCCAACGCTGTAAACCATTGGTGCGAACAGCGCCCCACGTTAAGCCGCAATCACACGCAATTGCTTTGAGCATGGCGCCGCGATGATGCGACAGAGCGCAACGTCGGTGAACATGACGGATGAGATGCAAGGACCGTGACATGCTGTTTCTCGATAGCGTAACCATGAAAGAAACCCCGGGCGGACGGGATGAATATCCTTTCTCGGTTCCGGCGGTGCGCCATCTGGAACGCCTCGAGTTCAAGACGCCGATCACTTTTTTTGCCGGCAATAATGGTTCGGGTAAATCAACGCTGCTGGAAGGACTGGCGGCCGGAATGACGGCCTATGCCATCGGTAACCATGGCCAGGTTTCGGGTGATCTTTATCTTCAGCATGCCGAGACCGTGGCAAGGGCCTTTTATTTCGCCCGCAAGAAATATCCGAAGATCCGCATGTTCATGCGCGCCGAAGATGTGCTTGGCTATGTCCGCCGGCTGAATGAAGAGACGCTGGACGACTTTCGCTGGGAGCGGGAAAAAGCCTTGAAAAAAGGCGAGGACTTTCCGGAAGAAACCCCGGAGACCTTTCGCAGGATTGTCAGGAACAACACCATCGACCGTCGGTCGCATGGCGAAGGCTTTCTCGATATCATGCAGCAGCGGGTACATGGTGCCGGCCTCTATTTCCTCGACGAACCGGAAAGCCCGCTTTCACCGCAAAAACAGCTGGAGCTTGCGGCCATCATCCGCCACGCCGCCGACAGTGGCGGACAGTTGATCATCGCCACCCACTCACCGGTGCTTTTGGCCATTCCGGAAGCGACGATCTATTATTTCGATGAGGATGGCATCACCGAACGCCTCTATGACGAACTTGAGAACATCACTTTCCTGCGGCGCTTTCTCGATCGTCCATCAAAATTCATAAGCGATTGAGAACCGATAAAGCTTGAAATCCCGCTTCTCTTGCAGCATGCCCATTAGCAACATGTGAATTAGAAAAAGAAGCAGGCCTATGTCTCCCACCAGCACACCGGCAGCTGCCCGGCCCCTGAACAGCCAGGATTACAGAACTCTGGGTCTTTCGGCCCTGGGCGGCGCGCTCGAATTTTACGATTTCATCATTTTCGTGTTTTTCGCCACCGTCATCGGCCACCTGTTCTTTCCGCCGGAAATGCCGGACTGGCTGGTGATGATCCAGACCTTCGGCATCTTCGCCGCCGGTTATCTGGTGCGACCGCTCGGCGGCATCGTTCTGGCGCATTATGGCGACCGTTATGGCCGCAAGCGCGTCTTTGCCTTTTCCATCCTCCTGATGGCGCTCTCCACGCTGGGCATGGCGCTGATGCCGACCTATGCCACTATCGGCGTCGCCGCCCCAATCCTGCTCATCATCCTGCGCATGCTGCAGGGTGCAGCCATTGGCGGTGAAGTGCCGGGCGCCTGGACCTTCGTTGCCGAACACGTGCCTTTCCGTCGTGTCGGGCTTGCCTGCGGCTTCCTCACATCCGGCCTCTCCTTCGGCATCATGCTGGGCTCGCTGATTGCCTTTGCCATCAACTCGCTTTTTTCGCCGGAAGATGTTGCCGGTTATGCATGGCGTATTCCCTTCCTGCTCGGCGGGATTTTCGGCCTGATCGCCGTCTATCTGCGCCGCTGGCTGGAAGAGACGCCGATCTTCAACGAGATGAAAAAATCGAAGTCGCTGACGGACAAGCTGCCGCTCGGGCTGGTGCTGAAGCACCATATGCGCGGCGTCATCATTTCCGCCCTGCTCACCTGGGTTCTGTCGGCGGCCATCGTGGTGACCACGCTGATGACGGCCACCTTTCTGCAGAAGCTTTATGGCTACACCCCGACGCAGGCGCTGGCTGGCACCAGCTTCGGCACGCTGTTCCTGATTTTCGGCGTCATCATCGCCGGCGCATTGATCGACCGTGTCGGCTCCGGCATTTTCTTCATGGCTGCCAGCATCTTCTTTGGCATCGCCACCTTCACCTTCTACAGCTATGCCGGCGCGTCGCTTGAAACCATGTTCATTCTCTACGGCGTCATGGGCCTTTCGGTCGGCATGGCGGGAGCCGTGCCCTATGTCATGGTCCGCGCCTTCCCGGCATCGGTCCGCTTCTCCGGCCTCTCCTTCGCCTACAACGTCTCCTATGCCGTCTTCGGCGGGCTGACGCCGATCGGAGTGACGACCGCGCTTGCCGTCAATCCCATGGCCCATGCCTGGTATCTGGTCTTCATCGCCGTGCTCGCCTTCTGCATTGGCCTTTACCTCTATCTGCGTGGCAGCGAGGTTGAGAGCCATGTCGGCATCGAGGAACTGGCGGCGCTAAGATCGTAAGCGCAACGGCCAACAAAAAAGCGCGGGCAGAACCCGCGCTTTTTTTGCAGCAACGACGCCCGAAACATCAGGCCGCGCTGTCGATTTCCTCAGCGCCATTTGTCGGCACATAATTGAGTACCGGCCCGAGCCAGCGCTCGACCTCTGTCACCGGCATATCCTTGCGGCGCGCATAGTCGAGAACCTGGTCCCGCTCCACCTTGGCGACACCGAAGTAATAGCTCTCGGGATGACCGATATAGATGCCGGAGACCGAGGATCCCGGCCACATGGCATAGCTTTCCGTCAGTTCCACACCCGCGGCATTGGTGGCGTCGAGCAGGGCAAACAGCGTCTTCTTTTCGGTATGGTCGGGCTGCGCCGGATAGCCGGGTGCAGGGCGAATACCGGCATAAGCTTCACCAATCAGGTCATCACCGCCAAGAGCCTCGTCCGGCGCATAACCCCAGAATTCCTTGCGCACCCGCTCATGCATGCGCTCGGCAAAGGCTTCTGCAAAACGGTCGGCCAGCGCCTTGACGAGGATGGACGAATAATCGTCATTGGCCCGCTCGAAGCGCTCGGCAATTGCCACTTCCTCGATACCCGCCGTCACCACGAAGCCACCAACATAATCGGCAACGCCGCTATCGACAGGCGCCACGAAATCCGACAGCGCCACGTTGGGACGACCATCGCGCTTGGAAAGCTGCTGGCGCAGCGTGAAGAAGGTGGCGAGCTCTTGCCTGCGGCTTTCATCCTTAAACAGCTTGATATCGTCGCCCACCGCATTGGCCGGCCAGAAGCCGATCACCGCACGCGGCCGGAACCACTTCTCCTCGATGATCTTCGAAAGCATTGCCTGCGCATCGGCATAAAGCTGCCGCGCCGCCTCACCCTGCTTTTCATCTTCAAGGATTGCCGGGAAACGGCCCTTCAATTCCCAGGTCTGGAAGAACGGCGTCCAGTCTATGTAACGGGAAAGCTCTTCCAGATCATAGGTCTCGAATACCCTGGTGCCGAAGAACTGCGGCTTGACGACGCTGTAGCTCGACCAGTCGATCTTGTGCGCATTCTCACGGGCACGGGCAAGCGGCAGACGCTGCTTTTCGCGCTCGTTCCGGGCATGGGCTTCCGCCACCTTGGCATATTCGTTGCGGATGCCATCGATATAAGCAGGCTTCTGTTCGGCCGAGAGAAGTGCCGACACGACGCCTACCGCACGCGAAGCATCCGTCACATAGATCGCCTGCCCCGCCTCGTAACGCGGATGGATTTTCACCGCCGTATGCACACGGCTGGTCGTCGCGCCGCCGATCAACAGCGGAATATCGAAACCCTGCCGCTCCATTTCAGCCGCCACATGCACCATTTCATCCAGCGATGGCGTGATGAGGCCGGAAAGGCCGATCACATCCACCTTTTCGGCAATCGCCGTCTCAAGGATCTTCGTCGTCGGCACCATGACGCCGAGATCGATGATCTCGTAATTGTTGCAGGCCAGAACGACGCCGACGATGTTCTTGCCGATATCGTGCACATCGCCCTTCACGGTCGCCATCAGCACCTTGCCGGCGGCACTGCGCTCGGAACCGCCATTCTGGCGCTTTTCCTCTTCCATGTAAGGCAAAAGCACGGCAACCGCCTGCTTCATCACGCGGGCGGATTTCACCACCTGCGGCAGGAACATCTTGCCCGAGCCGAAGAGATCGCCGACCACGTTCATGCCGGCCATCAGCGGCCCTTCGATAACGTGCAGTGGACGGGCAGCCTTCTGGCGCGCCTCTTCCGTATCGGCCTCGATATAGTCGGTGATGCCGTTGACCAGCGCATGTTCCAGCCGTTTCTCGACGGCAAGCTCGCGCCAGGAAAGATCCTGCACCTTGGTGTCCTTGGCGCCCGTGCCACGGAAACGCTCCGCGACTTCAAGCAGACGCTCGGTCGCATCGTCGCGACGGTTCAGCACCACGTCCTCGCAGGCCTCGCGCAGTTCCGCATCGATATTGTCGTAAACCGCAAGCTGCCCGGCATTAACGATGCCCATATCCATGCCCACCTGGATGGCATGGTAGAGGAACACGGCATGCATCGCCTCGCGTACCGGCTCGTTGCCGCGGAAGGAGAAGGACAGGTTGGAAACACCGCCAGAAATATGCGTCAGAGGCATGGTTTCGCGGATGGTCTTTGTGGCCTCGATGAAGTCTACGCCGTAATTATTGTGCTCTTCGATGCCCGTCGCCACGGCGAACACATTCGGGTCGAAGATGATGTCTTCCGGCGACAGGCCAGCCTTTTCGGTCAGCAGCTTGTAGGCGCGCGCGCAGATTTCCACCTTGCGCTGATAAGTATCCGCCTGCCCGACCTCGTCAAAGGCCATGACCACGACGGCCGCGCCGTAATTGTGGACCAGCCGCGCCTGCTGGAGAAACTTCTCTTCGCCTTCCTTCAGCGAAATGGAATTGACGATCGACTTGCCCTGAACGCATTTCAGACCAGCCTCGATAATCTCGAACTTGGAGCTGTCGATCATGACCGGCACGCGGGCGATGTCAGGTTCGGCGGCGATGAGGTTCAGGAATTCCACCATCGCCTTTTCAGAATCGATCAGGCCTTCATCCATGTTGATGTCGATGATCTGGGCGCCGTTTTCCACCTGATCGCGGGCGACAGCCAGCGCCGCCGTGTAATCGCCGGCGGTGATGAGCTTGCGGAAGCGGGCCGAGCCGGTAACGTTGGTGCGCTCGCCGACATTGACGAAGGGAATGTCCTTGGTCAGCACGAAAGGCTCAAGGCCCGAAAGCGACATGAAGGGCACATGCGCGGGAATCTCGCGCGGCTTGTAACCCTTCACGGATTCCGCAATCGCCCGGATATGCTCCGGCGTCGAGCCGCAGCAGCCGCCGACGATGTTGACGAGACCGTCACGCACGAAGCCCTCAACCTGACGCGCCATCATCTCAGGCGTTTCGTCATATTGGCCGAATTCATTCGGCAGGCCGGCATTGGGATAGGCGCAGACGAAAGTGTCTGCCACGTCAGACAATTCCTGCAGATGCGGACGCATCGCATCCGCACCAAGCGCGCAGTTAAGCCCGATGGTGAAGGGGTTGGCGTGGCGCACCGAGTTCCAGAAGGCAGACGGCGTCTGGCCGGAAAGCGTGCGGCCGGAAAGGTCGGTAATCGTGCCGGAGATCATCACCGGCAGGCGGATGCCCTTCGCCTCGAAACGCTCCTCGCAGGCGAAGATCGCCGCCTTGGCGTTCAACGTATCGAAGATCGTCTCGATCAGGATGATATCGGCGCCGCCGTCGATCAGGCCGTCGATCTGCTCGCCATAGGCAATACGCAGGTCGTCGAAGCTGACGGCACGATAACCGGGATTGTTGACATCTGGCGAAATCGAGGCCGTGCGGTTGGTCGGGCCGATGGCGCCGGCCACGAAACGGCGGCGTCCGTCTTCCCGCTCGGCGCGCTGGGCAGCACGGCGGACAATTGCCGCGCCCTCACGGTTGAGGTCGTAGACGGCATTTTCCATCTCGTAGTCAGCCTGCGCGATGCGCGTCGATGAAAACGTGTTGGTTTCGAGAATATCCGCACCCGCCATGGCGTAGCGATAATGTATTTCCTCGATTGCATCCGGCTGGGTCAGGATCAGAAGGTCGTTATTGCCCTTCTGGTGACAGGCACAGCCGATAAAACGGTCACCGCGGAAATGGTCTTCGTCAAAACCGAGACCCTGGATCTGCGTGCCCATGGCGCCATCGAGAATGAGGATGCGTTCGCTTGCGGCCTCGCGCAGCGCCTTGAAAATTTCCGCGCCGTCGCGCTTTGCCCCTTCGGGGCCAAACAGGTCGTCAAACACGGGCACACTCCTCATTTCGATTTGCAAGATCGCAAGCCGTCAAGTCACATAAAGATATGTTTATGTCAATATATCTTCAAGGGACAGGCATAGCTTTGCGCCGTTGCGGCAGACTACGAAATTTCACTGACAGATGACAGGTTTATACGGCAAGGATATAAGCCAAGGCAGCAAACCGCATGGAGGACGAGAATGCCCGAGGAAGATCATAACAGCCGCAACTGGAACACCCTTCCCTGGCACCGCCAATGGCTGGTGAAAGAGGCCGAAGGACTTTTCGATTTCTTCCAGTATCGCGCCGTGAATTCCGCCGGCGGCTTCTTCGATCTCGACGCCAAGGGCGCGCCGCTACAGGCAAACGATCCCGTGCGCGGCATCCACGCTTCGGCCCGCATGGTGCACTGCTTCTCCATTGGCCATCTGCTCGGCCGGCCTGGCTGCGGCGATATCGTCGACCACGGCATGACCTATCTCTGGAACAAACATCGTGACAACGAGCATGGCGGTTATTTCTGGCAGGTGAACAATGCCGGCCCTGTCGACGCCACCAAGCAGGGTTATGGCCATGCCTTCGTGCTTCTGGCCGCCTCTTCCGCCAAGACCGTCGGGCATCCGCTGGCCGACCAGATGCTGGCCGACATTACCGAAGTGCTGGAAACCCGTTTCTGGGAAGAAAAACACGGCGCCATCGCCGAGGAATTCAACCGCGACTGGTCACCCATCGAGAAGTACCGCGGCCAGAACTCCAACATGCACCTGACCGAAGCACTGATGGCCGCCTACGAGACGACAGGCGACAGCAACTATCTCACCAAGGCCGAACGCATCGCCGATCTTGTCATCCGCCGCCGCGCCGGCGAGCTGGACTTCCGCGTGCCGGAGCATTTCGACGAGAACTGGACGCTCGACAAGGCGTATCGCGGCAATGAAATGTTCCGGCCCTCCGGCTCCACCCCCGGCCACTGGCTGGAATGGGCACGCCTCATCCTGCAATTATGGATACTGGGCCAACGCCGCCACGACTGGATGCCGGTCGCCGCAAAATCGCTGTTCGTGCAATCCATGGCGCTGGGCTGGGACCGCGAAAAGGGCGGCTTCTTTTATACGCTCGACTGGAACGACAATCCCGACAAGCGGGCAAAACTCTGGTGGCCGATGTGCGAGGCGGCGGGTGCCGCCCACTTCCTCAACGAAAACCTGCCGGCGGACCCCTTCTATGAAGACAGCTACCGCCGCATCTGGAGCACCATCGCCAACAACTTCATCGACCATGACAATGGCGGCTGGCACGAGGAACTGACGGAAAATCTGGTTCCCGCCCACACGCTGTTCCCCGGCAAGGGCGATATCTACCACGCGCTTCAGGCCTGCCTCATCCCGCTTTTCCCGGCCACGGGAAGCCTGACGAAGGTGATTGCGGAAAACGGCGGGGATTATTGAGGCGTCAATACCTTCCGTCATGCCGGCCTTGAGCCGGCATCCAGCCACGGCGCGTCTGCTCCGTGAAAAGAGTTTCTCACGATCAGGGACTTGGATAGTGCTGGACCCCGGATCAAGTCCGGGGTGACGGCCACTCGTTAAACCTCAAAAACCGATGGTTTCCTCGAAATCATCCCACGACTGATACATCTCATATCTGCCGATACCGGGGATAGGAACATGCCCGTAATAGGGCGAGAGCTGGAATTCGGCCGCCGCCTCGCTCTTGCCGGCCACCGCTCCTACATAGATCGCCGAGGCAAGTCCCGTGCGATTGGCACCGTGTTCGCAATGGATGAGGATCGGTTTTTCCGCATTCTGCAGCACGGCCACCAGCGTTTCCGCATCTTCCGGCGAAAGCTTTTCGCTAGAACTCATCGGAAAATCGACCAGCCGGATACCGTTTTTCTTCGCCGCCTGGCTTTCGGCGTCATACCAGCCTTCACGCTTTTCATCACGCAGGTTGATGATGGTCTTGATGCCATAGGACTTGGCGTAGGCTGCTATGTCCTTGCCGCTCGGCTGGGCCGAACGATAAAGTTCGCCGGGGATGACCTCGTGGAAATTTCCGGTCAGCTGGCCGATACCCATATGCGCGCCCGCCAGAACCGGCAGGGCGACAAGGCCGATGGCCGTGATTTTCAAAAACTTCAAAACGATACGCAAAACATCAACCCGCGACATTCATCGGACGGGGGCGAGATGGCATCGCAAACCGGCGAAAACAAGTCCGGCACCGGCCAAACCAAGCATGGGCAAGGCCGGTGGCTAGACGACAGCCCTCGCAGACCCGTTGCGCCGCAAGGGTTTACCGGTGGCTGCGCAACGGCGCGAAAATTCTCAAAATACCGTGATGACGGGAACCGCGCCCGGCCGCCTAGTCGAACTCCGCCGAAATAACGGTGACACGCCATTCCAGCCGCTGCGGTTCCACTCTTTCATTGTTGCGCAACCGGAAAGCCCGGCACGCGGCGAAAGTTTCTCCCGCCTTGATGCGTCTTTCGCTCACCTGATAGGGATCGAAGGCGACCGAGGCGCGGAAGGCGGGCTCGAACCCTTCGAGCGTATAGGTCAGGCGCTGCACTGCCACATCATTGTCGTTGCGGAAGCTGACGCGAATGGGCAAAGCCGGATCCGGGCAGGCTGCATCGAAACTGGCTGTCGCAATGACATGGCCGAGCCGCTGGCTGCCACGCCACCAGTCATAAATGACAAAGGCCGCTGTCGCGCCCCAGATCAGCAGCAGGCAGATGACGACGGGTTTGAGATGCCGCGGAAATGCAATGAGGACCAGCAGAAGAATGGCACTGAGAACGGCTCCGACGATCACGTCGCCCCTCCCTCATAAAAACAAACCCGCATGCGATCCTGCCCTCCCTTACCCATTTCCGTCCATGGCGACCCGGCGTGATAGCGACGTTTCATCCCTTTCCACATCCTTGCCGATGTGAAGCGGCTGGAGCGCCGAAGCAGCGGGCCTGCCACGGACAGACACAACTCTATGGTCGTGCCCCCCGCTGTCAAGACAACCAAGCGTGACACCGGACGGCCAGTTCGCCAGGCCACTGACGGAAAGACAAAGGGAACCAAACGCCGCTGAGGACGTTCGCCGCATCAGAACAGCATGGCGGGGCGAGAAAAATCGCCGCGATCCGGGCGCAACGGTCAAGAACACCGGAGGACATAGCGCCTCTTGGAATTGCCAGGCCCGAGACCATATTAAATGCGACTAATATATGCTATAGACGACAGTAGCTCAGGGAGAATAACGATGAAAACGCTGATCGTAACGTCACTTCTGGCCCTTTCCGCCAGCACCGCAATGGCCGCGGATGCCGTCTACGAAACGCCGGCACCTCCGGTCGCGCAGGAAACCCTGCCGGTCTTCACCTGGTCTGGTCCCTATCTTGGTATTCAAGGCGGCGCGGGCTGGGCGAATGGCGATTTTTCGGCTGGCGGCCCCGTCGCCTCGGATAATTTCGATGGCGGCATTCTGGGTGCCTTTGCCGGTTACAATTACCAGTTCGACAATAATTTCGTCGTCGGCATCGAAGGTGACGTCGATTACAACTGGAATGACAATGACTATGCCGGTGTGCAGATCGGCACCGACTGGCAGGGCTCCGTCCGTGGCCGCGTCGGTTATGCCTTTGACCGCGCCCTGCTCTACGGCACGGCCGGCTGGACAGCCACACGTGGTTTCATCGAAACCCCCGGCGCCGGCAAGGACAGCACCACATTCAACGGCTTCACCGTTGGCGCGGGTCTTGATTACGCCTTCACCGACAATGTGTTTGGCCGGCTGGAATATCGCTACAACGATTATGGCGACAAGGACATTTTTGGCGTCAATACCGATTTCGACCAGCACACCGTCAAGGTGGGCCTCGGTGTGAAATTCTGATCCTGTCCAACCGGATCAAGCATCAAAAGCCCGGCCCTTCGCCGGGCTTTTTCTTGACTGACAAAACAATGCCCGCCTCAACCCGCCGACCTTAGCGACGCCAAAAACATGAACCCCTCAACAACGAAACATTCACAAAGCATTCAGCAGAGCCGTGCCATCATGCGGGCATAATGAGCCTCTATCTCCCAAGGCAGGCTTATGGAGTAGCCCCGATGAAAAAGATCATTCTTTCCACCCTTGCCGCGCTGGTCGCCACCGGCAGCGTCTTCGCATCCTACGGCAGCGCTGCCGCGCAGGATTATCCCTATCGTCCGCGCTACGACCGTGGTTATGACCGTGGCGGCCCACCCCCACCGCCCTACCGCGAACACCGCCGCCACAATGATGGCGCCGCAATCGCCGGCGGCCTTGCCGCAGGCGTCATCGGCGGCCTGATCGGCGGCGCGATCGCCAACGGCAACAACAACGCCCCCCGTTACTACGAACCCCCACCGCCGCCCCGCCCGCGCTGCTGGTTCGAAGACCGCCGCGTCCCCAATTCCTATGACGGCGGCTGGCATACGGAGAGCATGCGGGTCTGCAACTGACCGCATCGCTGAGATTTATAAACGGATGATCCGATCAGTCTGAATGGCTGGTCGGATTTTTTGTTGGATGGAGCAAAAGATGTCGAAGGCGGCGATGATCAATGAAGCATCGCTAGCTGATGAGCGGAATCGCCAATTCATTCGAAATATGAAAGAAAAATGGTGGGCCTGGAGAGACTCGAACTCCCAACCAAGCGGTTATGAGCCGCCGGCTCTAACCATTGAGCTACAGGCCCTTATCGGAGCAAGGTGATCCGAAATACCGGTTTCGCAATGGTTCGAATCCGGTGGGTCACGCTCTAACGTAATTTTTATAGCCCGACAAGCCATTGATGCTTCCGCAAGGCACCGCCGCCGTATTAGCTACACAATCTAAGGCAATACCCTCCAAAGGGACACAATCAACGAGGAAACACCATGACGACAAAAAAGGCCCGCCTTTTCGCACTCACCGCTTTGACCGCAGCAGCAATGGTGCCGCTGGCCAGCCAGGTGCTTGCACAGGAAGCCAACCCGCGCGAAGCCACCATCAGTGTTTCCGGCGAAGGCCAGGCGGCCATTGCCCCTGATATGGCGATCCTGTCCTTCAGCGTCGTCAAGCAGGCGGAGACGGCGGCTGCAGCGCTTACGGAGAACTCCAAGGCGCTCGCCGATGTTCTGAAGGCGCTGAAAGAAGCCGCCATCGAAGACCGGGATCTGCAGACCAGCAATTTCTCGGTACAGCCGCTTTACAAGCATTATGAGCCCAAGGACGGCGTTTATGTTGCGCCTGAGATCACCGGTTATCAGGTTTCCAACGGCCTGACGGTGCGGGTGCGCGACCTGAAGAAGCTCGGCGCGATCCTCGATACCTCCGTCAAGCTTGGCATCAATCAGGGCGGCGATATCACCTTCACCAATGACAAGCCCGAAGCCACGGTTACCGAGGCCCGCAAGCAGGCCGTGGCCGATGCGATCGCCAAGGCGAAGACGCTGACGGAAGCGGCAGGCGTGAAGCTCGGCCGTGTCATTCAGATCAGCGAAAACTCGCAGCGCCCGATGCCGATGCCAGCCGGCGCAATGCGTGCTTCGATGATGAAGGAAGCCGACAGCGTGCCGATCGCTTCGGGTGAGAACAATTACAGCGTGGTGGTCAACGTCACCTTCGCCCTCGAACAGTAAGAACACGTCAGGGGGCGGCACCTGCGTGCCGCCTCCCGCCCGTTCTAAATCCGGCATCGGCCGGTTAAAAAAAGAAATGCCCCTCGCCTGCCTTTCCGGACAAGCGAGGGGCATTTTTTATCCATCCGGCGGACGGGGATGTCACCGGATCGATATTGTCCGCTTTAGCGGCGGATGACCGGGCAGCCACGCTCATTGGCAAAGACGATGCGGTCACGGCCCTGACGGTCGAAGCCTGCAACCACGACGCGGCGCGGCGATACGTCAACAACGCGGGCACGGCGAAGACCCATGCGGCTTGCCTTTTCTTCCGCAAAGCGCGGCGAGCAGCCAAAGCGCGGGCGATCGGGACGACCCCAGCCGCGGCCTCTGTCATGGCCATAGCCATCCTGAACCTGAACTCTGAACTGAACATCCGAGCCAGCCGAAGCCGCAGGAGCGGTGGCGGAGACGCCGCCGAAAGCAATGAGAGCGGCAAGGCCGGCTTTTGCAAAGGTGTTGAACATGAACTCACTCCATTTGTTCTTCGCCGGCAGGGAACGTCCCTCAGCGATTGAGGAGACCCTAGTTCCAGCCGTCTGAACATTAACAGAACCGCATGTTCAGCAGGGGTTCATGGTTATTAACGGCAAAACACCCATTCCTGAATGGAAGATCAGGCGGAGATATGCAGCACGATTTCGCGGCGGTGCGGCCGGTCGCGATGCTCGAAAAGATAGATCCCCTGCCAGGTGCCAAGCGCGAGCCTGCCCTGCCCGATCGGCACGCCGATCGAAACCGCCGTCAGGGCCGATTTGATATGCGCAGGCATATCGTCAGGGCCTTCCAACGTGTGGATGACCCAGCGCATCGAGGCATCGTCCGAAGGCGGCACGAGGCGGGAAAAGAACATCGAGAGATCGCGCCGGACATCCGGATCGGCATTTTCCTGAATAAGCAGCGAGCAGGATGTATGCCGGACAAAGACTGTCAGCAAGCCTTCGTCCACACCGGTCTCTCTTATGAACCCCTTGGCTTCGGATGTGAACTCGTAGAGCCCCTGTCCTTGGGTGGCGATGGTTATTGTCTTCTGCGGCACATTTTTTCTTTCAAACAGGCTGGAACAAAATCGGCACTGCGAACGTTACGCCATGTCAAATTCTATCCGATAGGGGTAGAGATAAAACAATAACGCGACGGCGGGCCGTAACAACTAACGGAAAAGCGATGTCACGGTTGCAAGAAAACGGGGAAGGGTTGGCAATATCAGAATGAATTATTCAAGCTTCCCCGTTCCTCGACGAACAGACTATTTTCAACGCAAGACAAGTACCAAGCCGGGCACAGGGTGCGAAAGACTTCTTCATGGCATCCACTGACTATCAAGTCGACCTGACCAATTGCGATCGCGAACCCATCCACATTCCAGGTTATATTCAACCGCATGGCTGTCTGATCGCCTGCGACAATGCCCTGCGCATGGTCCTGCGGCATTCGGAAAACTGCCGCGAAATTCTGGGCATCGAGGGCGATCTGAACGGCAGGACTGCCGAAGAGGTGCTCGGTAAGGACCTCGTCCACGATCTTCGCAACGCGCTGACTGTAACCGGCAGAACCACCCGCCCCGCCATGTTGCCCAACATGCAGATGAGCGATGGCCGCAGCTTCGATATTGCCCTGCACCGTTACAAATCCACCACCATCATCGAGTTCGAACCATCGCAAGGCGAAACGCAGCCGCTTGGCACGGCGCGCAAGATGGTGGACCGCATCCGTGAGGCCGACAGCGTCGAAAGCCTGATTTCCAGAACGACCCGGCTGATAAAGGCGACTTTGGGTTATGACCGGGTGATGATCTACCGTTTTGAGGAAGACGGGGCCGGCAAGGTGGTGTCGGAGGCAAAACAGCCGGAACTGGAAAGCTTTCTCGGGCAATATTTTCCGGCCAGCGACATACCCCAGCAAGCCCGGGCGCTCTATCTCAAGAACACGCTGCGCATCATTTCCGATGCCAGCGGTGCGCGCGTTGCCGTCCTGCCCGCTCTCGATGCGTCGGGCGAACCGCTTGATCTGTCCTTCGCGCATCTGCGCAGCGTCTCGCCCATCCATTGCGAATATCTTCGCAACATGGGTGTCGGCGCCTCCATATCGATTTCGGTGATTGTCGATGGTGCGCTGTGGGGCCTCATCGCCTGTCACCATTATTCTCCGCGCGTGCTGACGATGCCGGTCCGGATCGCCGCCGAAATGTTCGGAGAATTTTTCTCCATGCATTTGCAGGTTCTGAAGCAGAAGCGCCGGCTCGATACCGTCAACCACGCCCATGCCGCACTTGACCGCTTCCTGCGGCTTGCCGCCCATCACGCCAATATCGAAGAATTGCTGATCGACAGTTTCCAGGATTTTGCCGAGCTGATGCCCTGCGATGGCGTCGGGCTCTGGGTTGGCAACAACTGGCACGGCCATGGCGCAACGCCGCCGCAGGATGCCATTCCAAGGCTGGCGCGCTTCGTCGCCTCGGCTTCCGAAAGTAAGGTCTGGGCCACCCATGCGCTGTCGCACGCCATACCGGAAGCGGAAATCTATGCCGGCACGGCCGCCGGGATGCTTGCCATTCCCTTGTCGCAGGTCAAGAACGACTATCTGCTGTTTTTCCGCAAGGAGATCGTTCAAAATCTGAACTGGGCCGGCAATCCCGAAAAATCCTATGAGACCGGCCCGTTGGGCGACCGCCTCACCCCCCGCAAGAGTTTCGCGATCTGGAAAGAAACCGTTCGCCTGCAGGCGCAGCCCTGGTCAGAAGCCGACCGGGAAATTGCCGAAGCGGCCAGAATTGCGCTTGTCGAGGTCGCCTTCCATCACAGCGAGCTGATGGCCGGCGAGAGGGAGCGCGCGGAAGTGCGCCAGCGCATGCTGAACGAGGAGCTTAATCACCGCGTCAAGAATGTTCTCGCCATCATCAAATCGCTGGTCGGCAACCCCTCGCAGGAGGGCAAGACGCTGCAGGAATATGTGAGCGCGCTGAAGGGCCGCATTCAGGCGCTGTCATTTGCCCATGACCAGATCATTCGCGGTGAAGGCGGCGGCGCGTTGCGCGATCTGCTGGAAGCTGAACTGTCGCCGCATCGCTCGCCGGAAACGACGGTGAAGCTTGCAGGTCCGCAGGTCACGCTCGATTCGCGCGCTTTCTCCGTCATGGCCCTGGTTCTGCATGAACTGGCAACGAATGCCGCCAAATACGGTGCGCTTTCGCAGACCGGCGGGCAGTTGCACGTAAACTGGGACGTCAACGAGAACGGCGATTGCGAAATCCAATGGCGTGAAACCCTGCCAACCAAGTTGCCGACGCCGTCACGCGCCGGTTTCGGCACGGCGCTCATCAGCCGCAGCATTCCCTACGATCTCGGTGGGCGCAGCACGATACGATATTTGCCGGACGGGCTGGAGGCGGACATTCTCCTGCCCTCCCGCCACGTTTCATCGGCCATGGCGGCCTCCACCGCAAAAACCGAAGAAGAAATCGTGCCGCAGGCCAGACGTTACAATCGGGAGGAACCGTTGAAGATATTGCTTGTCGAAGACCAGATGCTGATTGCCATGGATGTCGAAAACATGCTGGAAGACAACGGCATCAAGACGATCGAAACAGCAACCTCATCGGCGATGGCAATCGAAAAGCTGAAGAGCTACGTGCCTGACGTCGCCATTCTCGACATCAATCTCGGTTCCGACACCTCGATCCCCGTCGCCCGGGAACTCCACCGCCGCGGCATCCCCTTCCTCTTTGCCACCGGTTATGCGGATGGCAGCATGGTACCGGATGAATTCGGGGCTGTGCCGGTGATCCGGAAGCCTTATGATGAGGATGCGCTCATGGCGGGTATCGGGCTGCTGGTGGGCGATCCGGAGAGGGTATAACGTCCTTAGCTCGCGAAACACTAGTGCCTTGCACTACGTCATCCCTGGGCTTGTCCCAGGGATTTAAGCACATCAACAAAATCAATCGATTGCAGATTCTCGGGACAAGCCCGAGGATGAGAGAGAGATGTTGGGAGTTTCACCGGCGACCTCAGAATCTACTGCCCTTACTGGAAACGCGTGAAGCCGCGCTTTTTCGCATCATCCGGGCTTACCGCATTGCCGATTTTAAACCGGAATTCCGTAACGGTATAATTCTCCAGATCAACCTCGCACTGGAACGATACATCGTGCCAGCTATTGCCGGTGTTGAATGCACCGCCCGAAGCATCGATCGAGTTCCCGGAGATCCTGCCACCGGTATCTGAAAAGGGTATCATGCCTCTGGCGGCAAAACCCGCACCCTGAATTTGGGCCAGGGCCTCCGTGCTGCAAAGCTGCACGACACGGCGACGCGGTGGAAGATCACCGAACATCTGACGTCTCTGGGCGGGAGAAAGCAGCGACGAGGAAAGCAGACTTTTGGCAGCAGGAAGTTTTGCGGGCTTTTCTTCCGCCACGTCAGCTGGCTTTTCCTCCGTGGGCTTCGCTTGCGGCACGGGTGCTTGATCCGGCTCAGCCTCTTGCTTGGCGGGCGAAACCGCAATCTCCCCCTGATCGGCGGAAGCCTGAAGGTCGCTATTGGCGGCAGCAGGCGCGGGCTTCTCCTCTGCCGTTTTTTCCGGCTGGCTTTCTGGTTGCTCGGAAGGCTCGGTCTTTTCCGCCTCTTCAGCTTTTCCCGGCTTGTCTTCAGGGTCGGACTGCGCCTCTTCCGGCCTCATGGCGATGGCGGGCAACGTTGCCGGCATGGGCGGCAAAGGTTTTGCTTCCTCTGCCGGCGGTGCAGGCGGTGGTGGCGGAGGTTGCGGCTTCTCCTCCTGCTTTGCCTCTTCCGCACCGGGCGGTTTGCCTTCCTCTGCCTTCTTCTCCTCAGGCGGCGGCACCAGATCGACGCTGATGCTTTCCGGCTCCTGCGGTTCGGCTATCCGTTCCGGCAATTCGAAAAGGAAGATCGCGACAACGGCAAGATGCAGCAGCACGGAGACGGGCACAGCCCAACCTCTCCACCGCCATTTTTCTGCCGAAACCTGTTCCATCTCATCGAACCTGAGCATTGCCTGTCAAAGCGGAACCGCCGTCACATCAGGACAATGCGTAAAAACAAAGGGATAAAGCATCTGGCTTTTCACAGAAAAACGGAGCGCTTTATTTTCACACATAAGGCTTGTCGCAGAGTTCGCCAGTGCGGGAAACAAAAAACCCGGCCAGAGGTGACTGACCGGGTTCAATTTTAAAGGAAGCGGAACGCTTAGCTGTCGAGGAAGCTGCGCAGCTTTCTGGAGCGGCTCGGATGCTTCAGCTTGCGCAGCGCCTTCGCTTCGATCTGACGAATACGTTCGCGCGTGACCGAGAACTGCTGGCCGACTTCTTCCAGCGTATGGTCGGTGTTCATGCCGATGCCGAAACGCATGCGCAGAACACGCTCTTCACGCGGCGTCAGCGACGCCAGAACGCGGGTCGTCGTCTCGCGCAGGTTCGCCTGAATGGCGGCGTCGATCGGCAGCAGCGCGTTCTTGTCTTCGATGAAGTCACCGAGATGCGAATCCTCTTCGTCACCCACGGGGGTTTCGAGCGAGATCGGCTCCTTGGCGATCTTCAGAACCTTGCGCACCTTTTCCAGCGGCATGGCCAGCTTCTCGGCCAGCTCTTCCGGGGTCGGCTCACGGCCGATCTCGTGCAGCATCTGGCGCGAGGTGCGAACGATCTTGTTGATCGTTTCGATCATATGCACCGGAATACGGATCGTGCGGGCCTGGTCGGCGATCGAACGGGTGATTGCCTGCCTGATCCACCAGGTCGCATAGGTCGAGAACTTGTAACCGCGACGGTATTCGAACTTGTCGACCGCCTTCATCAGGCCGATATTGCCTTCCTGAATGAGATCGAGGAACTGCAGACCGCGGTTGGTGTATTTCTTCGCAATCGAGATCACCAGACGCAGGTTGGCCTCGACCATCTCCTTCTTGGCGATACGCGCTTCGCGCTCACCCTTCTGCACCATCGAAACGATGCGGCGGAACTCGGCGATGGAAATGCCGGTTTCCGTGGAGAGGTTCTGGATTTCCTGACGGATTTCGCGAATCGTGTTGCTTTCCTCGCGCGCGAATTCCTTCCAGCCGCGCGCGGCCAGATTGGCAATCGACTTCATCCAGTTCGGATCGAGTTCCGCACCGTGATACTGCTCGAGGAAGCTGTCGCGCTTGACGCCGTAGGATTCGGCAAGGCGCAGCAGGCGGCCTTCATTCTGCATCAGGCGCTTGGAAATGTCGTAGAGTTGTTCAACGAGGCTGTCGATGCGGTTCTGGTTCAGCGACAGCGACTTGACGGCCGTGATCAGCTGATCCTTCAGTTCCTTGTAGCGACGCTCCTGACCGGAGGACAGGGTGCCGGTGCAGGCCAGACGCGCCTCAACCTGCTGGTCCTGAAGCTTGCGCAGCTTCTTGTAGGTATCAGCGATGGTGTCGAGCGTTTCCATGACCTGCGGGCGCAGTTCGGCTTCCATCGCGGCAAGCGAAAGATTGGACTCGTCGTCGTCCTCCTCTTCCTCTTCCGGCGGCAGGCCATCGCCACCCACATCGGTCACGTCATCGTCGCCGCTCGGCGCACGCAGCTTGCGGGTCTTTTCCTTCTCTTCGGCAGCCTTGCGGTCCGCCTCGATCTTTTCCGGGCTCTGGAACTGCGGCGCAGCCTTGGCTTCCGGACCGGAATAGGTGGTTTCGAGATCGATGATCTCGCGCAGCAGCGTCGTGCCTTCGTTCAGTTCGTCGCGCCAGATGATCAGCGCCTGGAACGTCAGCGGGCTTTCGCACAGGCCCGAAATCATCGTTTCGCGGCCGGCCTCGATGCGCTTGGCGATGGCGATTTCGCCTTCGCGCGACAGAAGCTCGACCGAACCCATTTCGCGCAGATACATGCGTACCGGGTCATCGGTACGGTCGGTCGGTTCTTTCTTCTTGGCGGTCGCAAGTGCTGTGCCGCCGGAGGGCGCCAGTTCGCCGCCTTCGGAATCTTCCGATTCCGAATCGTCGCTTTCGGCCTCGCCAGACGCTTCCTCCGCATCCTCGTCCTCGATGACGTTGATGCCCATATCGGACAGCATCGCCATCGTGTCCTCGATCTGCTCGGAGGTCACCTCTTCGGACGGCAGGACGGAATTCAGCTCGTCCATCGTCACATAGCCGCGCTTCTTTGCGGCCTTGATCATTTTCTTGACCGCGTCATCCGAAAGATCGAGAAGCGGACCGTCCGTCGCACCGTCGCGTTCGTTTTCTGCTTCTTCGTTTTCTTTGACTTTGGTTGCCATCTATCTCGTCGCTTTCCCTGACGCTAACACCTGTTCCGCCGCATCGCCGTCCGCCCCTTGAGCATCCAGCGGTTTGCCGCGAATCACTGTCAGACACCTAACGGAGTGATCTTTAATTGCCGATTAACCACGGCAGCCTCAGGCAGAATGCAAAGACAGTGCACCCGGAAATGCTTGCTCATGCAATTTCTATCCGCCAAGGCTCATTCCACCTTACTTTTCCTGAAATGGTGATTCCCGCTATTTCCCGCCCCGTCAAGCCTTTGAGGGCGAGACAGCCACGGAAATTCTCAAAAAAGGCCGCATTTCACGGTTATCACCAGACTATCCCCTATTTAGGACGCTTGCCGCAAAAGGCAACCCCACACGTCTTTCAATTCTTGGCCAGCCCTTTCAGCCATGGCCGAAGGCCGGCCCCTTCACCCGGCCGGACATGACCCCAAAACCATCGATGATCGCCTCCTGATTTTCCATTCGGCCGATTTCAAGCTGCACCTCCGCCAATGCCCGCACCAGAAGCATACCGCGCTCGTCATCCGTCGCCTCGGCGATTTCCCGTTCCAGCTCCCGCTTCTGCCAGAGCAGGGATTTGGTTCGCTTGTGCAAGGAAAGCGCCTGCACATAACCTTCGCGCGCATCTTCCATCGCCGCCTGTTCAGTCGCCGTCCACAGGCGGGCATTGCGCACCTGCTGGTCCATCGTCTTCAACAGCGCCTCGAAGTCCTGCTGCGACAGGCGCTCTATCAGCCCCGCCCGCGATATCTCCGCCGCACTTTCCGCCGCATAGGTCAGCACTGTCGACCACAGACGTTGCAGATCGCGGTTTTCATAATCGATGGCAGCGATCTCGTCATATTCCTCGAGCAGCAATTCGGGATGGTTGACGATGGTGATGGCAAGAACGCTTTCCCGGAGCGAGGGTTTGGTCTGATACCCTCTCACCAGACCCGATTGCGCCAACCGGTCCGAAATACTGCTGGCAGGCGCCGACATCGCCCCGCCCCGCCCCGGCGCATTGCGCTGGAAGCCGCGCCCGGCGCCCTGCCCGCCATCGCGACGGAAGTTCCCGCCCTGTTGCCCGCCCTGCTGAAAGCGCGGTTGGAAGAAGCCATTCAGCCTGTCGCGCATATCCTGCTGGTAAAAACGGCGCACCGTCTCGTCGCCGATCACGGAAACGATCTGTCTCAGACGGCTTTCAAGCTGGGCCCGCTTTTCGGGCGTATCAAAGGTAACGGCGGATGTTTCACGGCTCCAGACCATCGCGGCAAGCGGTTTGGCTTCAGAAAGCACCCGGTCGAAGGGCGCCCGCCCCTCCAGCCGCACGAGATCGTCCGGGTCTTTTCCGTCAGGCAAAAGCGCAAAGCTGACGGAGCGGTCGGGCTTGATATGCGGCAAAGCCAGATCGGCCGCACGGTTGGCGGCGCGAATGCCGGCGCCATCACCATCAAAGCAGAGGATCGGCTGCGGTGACATTTTCCAGAGGAGATCGAGCTGGCTTTCCGTCAGCGCCGTGCCGAGCGGCGCGACGGCGTTTTCGACACCGGCCTGATAAAGCGCGATGACATCCATATAGCCTTCAACGGCAATAACGGTGCCGCCGGCAGCCTGCGAGGCGCGGCGGGCGCGGGCAAAATTGTAAAGAACATTGCCCTTATGAAAAAGCTCGGTCTCGTTGGAATTCAGATATTTCGCCACCGCATCCGCCGCCATGGCGCGGCCGCCGAAAGCGATCACCTTTTCCCGCGACGACAGGATCGGGAACATGATGCGATCCCGGAACCGGTCGTAAGAAACCGGCACGTTCTCATGCACCACCAGCCCGCAGGCCTCCATCTGCTCGCGCGCCACACCCTTGCTGGCCAGATGTTCTTTGAGAGCATTACGGCTATCCGGCGCAAAGCCGAGCCTGAAAGTCTCGATGGTCCGTCCGGTCAACCCGCGATCGCGCAAATAAGCCCGCGCCCGCGCGCCAAGCGCCGTCTGCAACTGATCCTGAAAGAACAGCGTCGCCATTTCCATGACATCCTGCAGCGAGGTGCGCTCACGCTCACGCTTTTCCGCCTGCGGATCGGGCTGCGGCATGGAAATGCCGGCCATATCGGCAATCTGCTGCACGGCCTCGGGAAAACTCAAGCCCTCAAGGTCTGTCAAGAACCGGAAATGATCGCCGGAAACACCGCAACCGAAACAATGATACCGCCCCTTGCGGTCCTCACAATGGAAACTGGGGCTTTTTTCACCGTGAAACGGGCAGCAGGCCCAATAATCGCCCCGCGGCGTATTGGTCTTCTTCTTGTCCCAAGACACACGTCGACCGATCACATCGGAGATGTTCACGCGGTCGCGTATCTCATCGAGAAAAGAATTGGAAAAGCGCATGGGTTACCTGTTCGAGGCCAGTCTTTCATATAAGCGCATAAAGGCCGCAATACAAAATGGGTAGGTAAATAATACCCGATATTCACAGGCGGCATTGACATAAGTGTATATACAAAAGAATATACAGAAACGACGCATGAGTGCCCTAAAGCTGGAATCAGTTTCAGGTGGCTCATGGACATTGTGACAAGGGATTTCATATCCTTTGATTGGGATAAGAAAAAGCGGCTGATCAATATCGAAAAGCACGGTATCGATTTCGAGGATGCGGTCGAGGCGCTTTTTGAGCCACATATCGAAATACAGTCCGACCAAAATGGAGAGGTTCGCATACGCGCGGTTTGCCCGTTCATGGGGCGCCTTATAACCATCATTTATACGATGCGGGGCGAAACATGCCGGATCATATCGGCGCGAGCGGCACGGAAAAATGAGCAACAATCCTACCACGCGAATAACTTTGGAAGAAATACGCACTAAGCGCGCTCGCGGCGAAAAGAGCGAGACAGACTGGGTGCGAGTCGATGCCATGACCGACGAAGATATCGACCGCGCCATGCGCGACGATCCGGACTGGGCCGGCTTTGAAAACATAGACTGGTCAAAGGCCGAAGTGGTTTTCCCCACAGCCAAGCAATCGATTTCCATTCGCCTCGACCAGGATGTCGTCGATTTCTTCAAATCCACCGGCAAAGGCTATCAAACCCGCATGAATGCGGTGCTGCGCCACTATGTGCACGAGCAGAAAAAACGGCCGGGCTGAAACGTCTCGGGACGGATTGCCCGGATTCGGCGCAGAAGACGAGGATCATTTTCGAGCGAGTGGGAGACGGCAGGTCCCCATTGCGCCTGCTTCCGGCAAATTTATGGCAGTGCAACATCACCAAAAATTATGTTTTTGTAATTTGAGCGCCCCGTCGCGGCGGTGTAAAAACAAAACACAGTCAAAGGTAGTGCGTGAACATTTCCATAAATCTGCCGACGCCCACAGGCACGTCCCCCTAAAAAAGCCTGTGAGGACCGCATTTTGATCCGCCGGAATGCGCTTTCGTCGACAGAAAAAAGGCAGGGTAGCCGTGGCTACCCTGCCTTTACTTTTTCCAACACGCTGGAAGCCTACTTCAGCAGATCCTTGACAACGCCGGAGGCCTTGGCGAAGTCGATCTGGCCGGGATAACGCTCCTTCAGCGCGTTCATGCACTTGCCCATGTCACGCAGGCCGGAGGCACCGGTCTCGCTGATGACGGCCTGGCACAGTTCGCGCACCTTTTCGGCCGGAATCTCTTCCGGCATGAATTCCTTGATGATGACGATTTCCTCGCGCTCCTGCGCGGCAAGCTCGGGTCGGCCAGCACCGTCATAGATGGTGGCGGACTCTTCGCGCTGCTTTACCATCTTGGTCAGAATCTGCATGATATCCTCATCACTGACGGGGTCCTTGCCCACGCCGCGATTGGCGATATCGCGATCCTTGATGGCCGCCTGAATGAGACGCACGGTCGAGGTACGTCTGGCGTCCCGAGCCTTCAGCGCATCTTTCAAAGTATTTGCGAACGTGTCGCGCATCATTTTTCTTCTCCTTGGGAAAGCCCATTCCGCAGCTTCGCGATAGGCAAACTTTCCACCTTATTTTTCGCAACGACATAAACGAGCAACTACGCTCAAGCAAATCAATTGCATAAGCCCTTGAATCCACGGCATCTTAAATCCGCGTAAATCTTGGGCCCATGGTTGACCGCTTGGGCTGCTTTCGTTATTTTCCGGCACCTGCACGAGATTTTAACGAAGGGTCGGAACGCGAGCTTTATCGCGCGCCCCTTTATGTCACGAAGCCTGCGACAAAAATGGCCCCTTACCCCCTGCCTTTCAAGAGGTGGGGTGCGAAGCGGCAGAAACGGAACGAGATGACCGAGACAGCGCCCTGGACTACCCGCAAACCGACTGCAATGCTTGTTCTTGCCGATGGCACGGTGATCGAGGGCACAGGCATCGGCGCAACCGGCAAGGTTCAGGCCGAAGTCTGTTTCAACACGGCCCTGACGGGTTACGAGGAAATCCTCACCGACCCATCCTATCTCGGCCAGATCGTCACCTTCACTTTCCCGCATATCGGCAATGTCGGCACCAATGAGGAAGACATCGAAGACCTGACCCCCGCCGCCCGCCGCGGCGCCGTTGGCGTCATCTTCAAGGCCGATATCACCGACCCTTCGAACTTCCGCGCCGTCAAGCATCTGGATGCCTGGCTGAAGGCCCGCGGCGTCATCGGCCTTTGCGGCATCGATACGCGCGCGCTGACGGCATGGATCCGCGAAAACGGCGCACCGAACGCGGTCATCGCCCATGATCCGAACGGCGTCTTCGACATCGAGGCGCTCAAGGCCGAAGCAAAGGCCTGGAGCGGCCTCGTCGGCCTCGACCTCGCCATCGAGGCGACTTCCGGCCAGTCCTCCACCTGGGCTGAAACGCCGTGGGTCTGGAACAAGGGTTACGGCACGCTCGGTGAAGCCGATGCCAAATATCACGTCGTCTGCGTGGATTTCGGCGTCAAGCGCAACATTCTGCGCCTTTTCGCCGGTCTTGATTGCAAGGTGACGGTGGTTCCGGCCCAGACTTCGGCCGAAGACATTCTGGCGCTGAAGCCGGATGGCGTGTTCCTGTCCAACGGCCCGGGAGACCCGGCCGCGACGGGCGAATATGCCGTGCCGGTTATCCAGAACCTCATCAAGAGCGAACTGCCGATCTTCGGCATCTGCCTCGGCCACCAGATGCTCGGCCTCGCCGTCGGTGCGAAGACTGAAAAGATGCATCAGGGCCATCACGGCGCCAACCACCCGGTCAAGGACTTCACGACAGGCAAGGTGGAAATCGTCTCGATGAACCATGGATTCGCGGTTGATGCAAAATCGCTGCCTGATGGCGTCGAAGAAACCCATACGTCGCTGTTCGATGGCACCAATTGCGGCCTGCGCATCGTCGGCAAGCCGGTCTTCTCGGTTCAGCACCACCCGGAAGCATCCCCCGGCCCGCAGGACAGCCACTACCTCTTCCGCCGCTTCGTCAATCTGCTGCGCGAAAGACAGGGTGAGGCAGCGCTCGCCGAGCGCTAATCGACCTTTCGCGTTCGACGTCATCCTCGGTCCTGACCCGAGGAACCACGTCGATGGATCCTCGCCTCAAGGGCGAGGATGACGACAGAGCGTTACATTCCAGAAAGAACACAACGGCCCGCTATCAGCGGGCCGTTTGCATTTCGCGCTTCACCAGAATGACGAAGCGGACGGTGAGCAAAACAGCCGCCGTCGAAAGACCGATCACGAAACCGAACCAGACACCACGCCCGCCAAAACCGAGCGGAAAGGCCATGGTCCAGGCAAGCGCCAGACCGATCGGCCAATAGGAAATCAGCGCCAGCATCGCTGGAATGCGCGCATCCTTCAGTCCGCGCAGCAGCCCTGCCGTCACGGCCTGAATGCCATCCACCAGCTGGAAGACGCCGGCGATGACAACGAGGCTGCTGGCATAAGCGAGCACTTCCGCAGCTTCCGGCAATTTTGGATCGAGGAACCATTTCGCCAGAAAATCCGGAACGACCGCAAACAAAATGCCGCCGCAAAGGGCAATGCCGCAGGCAATGGCATAGATCATGATCGAGGCGCGAATGAGGTTTTTGAAATCGCCCTGACCGCGGGCGATGCCCACGCGCACGGTTGCCGCCTGCGACAGGCCGAGCGGGATCATGAAGGCGATGGAGGCAAGCTGCAGGGCAATGCCATGCGCCGCAAGCTGCACGGTACCAATCTGCCCCATCAGGATCGATGCGGCGGCAAACAGCGTCACTTCGGCAAGGATGGTGATGCTGATCGGCAGGCCCAAGCGCAGCACTTCGAACAGCGCATGCCAGTCCGGCCGCCAGAAACGCACGAACAGCTCGTATTTCTTCGTCTCCTCACGCGTCTGCACATAGACAACGATGAAGATGAAGCTGAAGGCATTAACGATGACGGCAACGACGGCAGCGCCATTCATGCCCATTGCCGGCAGGCCGAAATGGCCGAACACCAGCGCATAGGCCATCAAACCGTTCATGACCAACATGATGATGGTGACATAAAGAATGATGCCCGCACGGCCGATGGCGCTTACAAGGCCGCGCAGCACGTAGAAAAGCAAAGCCGGCAGCAGGCCGAATTTGGCGATGGCGAGATAATGGCCAGTCAGCGCCGCCACGTTGGGGTTCTGCCCGAGATAGACCAGAATCCGCTCGGCATTAAAGAAGACCGGCAAAGCGAGGATCCAGTAGGCGATCGCCACCCACATGCCCATGCGCAGCGAGCGGCGGGCCGCCGTCGCATCGCCCTGCCCGTAAGCCTGCGCCACCATTGGCACCACGGCCACGGAAAATCCCGAGCCGAAAATGAAGACGACGAAGAAGAACTGCCCGGCCAGCACCATGGCCGCCAGCTTTTCAGCCCCTAGCTGCCCGACGATGACCATGTCAGTGGTATGGATGCCAAGCTGGGCGAGCTGCGCACCGATAAGCGGAATTCCAAGCGCAAGCGTAGCCTTGAAATGCGAAAGCCACGACCCCGATCCGGAGGGAACGGTTTCTGCAACAACCGACGAAGACATTGTAATTCACCTGAATTTTGGCCATTGCCCGCGAATTGCGCAACGGCAGCAGGGTGATGAATAAAATATTCCCTTCCTGCACGCAACCTTTGCGGCCCGATGATCAAAATTTACGCAGAATTCCAAACCCTGCCGGCACCGGCTGAAACAGCATGAACCTGAACAAATTTAGTCGAATTTTACCATTTCGCTTTACCTATTAGAACATCGCGTAGTTCTTTTAAATCATAAGCTGCATGACGCAGAATATTCCCGCCTTAGAGGCATGTCTTTCCCCCCATTCTCCAAGATGACCCGACCGGGCATATCTGGTTTCAAGGACGTGTAGCTTGCCAAAAAAATCCAACCTCATGACGCGCATTCTGTTTGCGGCGTCATCACTTGTTGTCGCGGCCTTTGCGGGCTTTTCTTTCTATATCGATAGCCTTCAGCACCGGGTCACCACGGAAGCGGTGGCGGAAAACATCGATTCGTCCGGCAAGCAGGCCGCACAGAGCATCGCCAACTGGCTGAGCGGCCGCATCATGCTCACCGACACGGTGGCGAAAACGCTTGCGAAACTTCCGGAGGACGATGCCAAGCTGCAGTTCCTGCAGAACGACGTGCTGACAGCGCAATTCATGTCCACTTACTTCGGCAATGCCGAAACCGGCGTTTTCACGACATTCCCGAAAACACCGCTGCCGGAAGGTTATGACCCGCGCAAGCGCCCCTGGTATCTGGATGCGGTCAAGGCCGGCAAGCCGGTGCTGACCGAACCTTACACCGACGCCTCGACCGGCGGCCTCGTCATCACTGCCGCCATGCCCGTCTCCGTTGACGGCAAGTTGGCTGGCGTGACGGGAAGCGACTTTTCGCTGGATTCGCTGGTCACGATGATCAAGTCCGTGGATGCCGGCACGGACGGTTATGCCTTCCTTGTCAACAAGGATGGCAAGATCCTCATTCATCCCGATCCGAAACTCGTCGAAAAGCCGCTGAGCGATCTTTTCAAGGTCAACACACCGACAATCTCCTCGGCAATTTCCCAGACTGAAATTAACGGCAAGGGCAAGATCACCAGTTTCATACCGGTTGCCGGCCTGCCCTCGGTCGAGTGGTATCTCGGCTTCGTCGTCGATTCCGATGTCGCCTACAGCGCAATCGGCCAGTTCCGGCTGGCAGCGACCATTGCCACGGTTCTTGCCGCCGCAATCATGATCGTGCTGCTTGCAACCGTGCTCTCCCGTTTCATTGTCCGCCCCGTCACGCAAATGACCTCGGCCATGGAAGGCCTTGCAGCCGGCAATCTCGATGTCGCCATTCCCGGCCAGGAACGCACCGACCAGATCGGCTCGATGGCCGCAGCGGTTGCCGTTTTCAGATCGAACGCCATGGAACGCCTGCGTCTGGAAGGTGATGCCGAAGAGAACCGCACGCTTTCCGAACAGGAGCGCAATGAGCGCGAGAGACTGGCGTCGAAAGATGCCGCAGACATCCAGTTCGCGGTCGATTCGCTCGCCAAAGGCCTGGCGCATCTTTCGGACGGCGATCTCAATTACCGCATCGATACGCCTTTCGTGACCCGCATCGACCGCCTGCGCGACGATTTCAACAATTCCGTCGCCAAGCTGAATGTGGCGCTCAGCACCGTTGGCCAGAATGCCCGCGCAATCGACGCCGGTGCTGGTGAAATTCGCCAATCCGCCGACGATCTGGCCCGGCGCACCGAACAGCAGGCCGCCTCGGTGGAAGAAACCGCCGCAGCACTCGAGGAAATCACCACCACGGTGAAGGACTCCGCCCGCCGCGCCGAGGAAGTCGGCCGTCTGGTTGATCGCGCCCGCGGCAATGCCGAACAATCCGGCATCATCGTCGAAGATGCGGTTCGCGCCATGGAAGGCATCGAAAAATCATCGTCGGAGATCAGCAACATCATCGGCGTGATCGATGAAATCGCCTTCCAGACAAATCTTCTGGCCCTGAATGCCGGTGTGGAAGCCGCCCGCGCCGGTGAAGCCGGCAAGGGTTTTGCCGTGGTCGCCCAGGAAGTGCGCGAACTTGCCCAGCGCTCCGCCAATGCCGCCAAGGAGATCAAGACGCTGATCAACGCCTCCACATCGCAGGTACAATCCGGCGTCGATCTCGTCGGCAATGCCGGCAAGGCGCTGGAAACCATCGTCCGCGAAGTCCAGGAGATCAACCGCCATATCGACGCCATCGTGACGTCGTCACGCGAACAGTCGACCGGGCTTCAGGAAATCAACACCGCCATCAACACCATCGATCAGGGCACCCAGCAGAATGCCGCCATGGTCGAAGAACAGACGGCGGCCAGCCACGGACTGGCTTCGGAAGCGGCGGCGCTCAACGAACTGCTGGCACAATTCCAGCTTGCCACGGCGACGCGGCGGCAGGCGGAATATGGGCGGGCTGCTTAGGAGAACCGCCTGCTAGTTGGTGGAGGCAAAGCATACAAACCCCGTCACCCCGGACTAGATCCGGGGTCCAGCGCGATCAAGTCCTTGATCGCGAAAGACTCATTTCCTCACGGCGCAGACGCGCCGTGGCTGGATGCCGGATCAAGTCCGGCATGACGGAGGAGAGGTTTCAACCTCTTTCATGGCCGGACCGATCGAGCCATTTTTATTTGCCGCGCGAACGATACCCCGTTCTCTCTACCGGCCCGATCCGCTAGAGCTTGATCGATCATGATATGTGGAGGGATTTATGCTGGAACTGATTTGGCGCGGCATTGCCATGGGCATTGGCGGCACCGTGTTTATGGATATATGGGCGATTGTGCTGCATCGGTTTTTCGGCCAGTCAGCACCGAACTGGGCGCCGGTTGGCCGCTGGTTCTGGCATGTGCCAAAAGGCACGATTTTTCACGACAGCATCGCCACGGCCGCACCCTATGAGCATGAACTGGCGCTAGGCTGGATTTCGCATTATGCCGTCGGCATTCTCTACGGCATTATTCTGGCACTGGTGGTGCCGGCTGCATGGTTTGCAAACCCATCCTTCATCCAGCCATGGATCGTTGGCATCGTCACGGTTGGTGCGGGCTGGTTCCTGTTGCAGCCGGGTCTTGGCATCGGCTGGGCGGCATCAAAAACGCCCAATCCGACAAAAGTCCGCATTCTCAACCTCGTGGCCCACACGATCTTCGCCCTGGGCATGTATGCCGTGGCACTTTTGATGCGCTAAATGAAAAGGGGGCTGAAAAGCCCCCTCTCCTGTCTTTGTCTCAGATATTCGCCGAGAACGTATCACAATCTTCGACACGGCCGTTCTGGAAGCCGCGCTTGAACCATTCCATGCGCTGCGCCGAAGTGCCGTGGTTGAAACTATCAGGCACCACATAACCTTGGGTCTGCTTCTGCAACGTGTCATCGCCGATCTGGTGGGCGGCGTTCAGTGCTTCTTCGAGATCGCCGGTTTCGAGAATACCCTTCTGCTCGGTGAACTTGCCCCAGATGCCGGCATAACAATCCGCCTGAAGCTCCACCCGTACCGACATCTTGTTGGCATCCACCTGGCTCATTGACTGGCGGCGACGGTTGAACTCAGGCAGGACGCCGGTCAGGTTCTGCACGTGATGGCCAACTTCATGCGCAATCACGTAAGCCTGCGCGAAATCGCCGGCCGCACCGAAACGCTGGTCCAGTTCCTTGAAGAAGTTGGTATCGAGATAGACCTTTCGGTCGCCAGGGCAATAAAACGGGCCGCTGGCGGCGGAGGCGTTACCGCAGGCGGAAGACACCTGACCGGAGAACAGCACCAGCGTCGGTTTCTGATAGGTCTCCCCGGCAGACTGGAAGATACCGCTCCAGGTATCCTCGGTCTCCGCCAGCACGGTGCGTACGAAAGCCGTTGTCTCATCCGACGACTGGCCCTGCGGGCGCGTGCCGGATTGCTGTTGCGTCGTGCCGCCGCCGTCCATCGACATATCGCCGCCGGTCAGCAGCGTCAGCGGGTTGATGCCGAGCACCCAGCTGATCAGAAGTATGACCAGAAGACCGCCAATCCCGATACCGCCGCCGCGACGTCCGATCGGTACCCGCATCCCGCCGCGGGAAAAAGGATCACCCGATCCCGCTGACATGCCGCGCCGGTCCTCGATATTGTCCGACTGGCGACGCCCTCTCCATTCCATGCTCTTCTCCCGGCGAATACCGCCTCAACAAGCTGCCTTATAACGGCACTATAATACATCTTGTTCCGGAAGAAAGCAGAGGCGGCAAACGGAACCTCTCACACGGCTCTACGTCTTTGTTTCAACACCGCCAGAAATAGGATGGCGAACACCAATGCGCCGGCGGAAAGGGCAGCAAAACCCGCTCTCCCGTCGCCGAACGCAACCTCATGCATGATGCGCCCCGGAACGAAGGTGAAGCCGCCGGCAATCACGATACCGCCGAGATAAACACTCTGCATGATCCGCATATGCCGTCTGATATCACCGCGGCGGGCGAAATAAACCGATTGCAGACACCCATAGATGGTGAAGATGGAAAGCAGATGGATCGGGCTGAAACCATAAAACACCTTCAATTCATGGATGAAGAAGGTAGAAGCCGCAGTCGCGACCATCAGCACCACCCAGATCTTGCCAAGTAGCCGGTGGATGGCGGTGCCCTTGGGACGCAGGAAGATGAAGGCCCCGAGAATGGCTGCGGGCACGACGGTGACGACATGGAATTGCACGGCAAGCGGTGCATCTAATAAAGGCTGGAATGACATGGGCGCTGTTTCGGCTCTGTTGAAATCACCGGCAATTTCGGCAAAACATGCGTTCAGGGAAAACGGATTGGCGCCATCAGCAGGAAAACTTCGTGGATCACCCATATCTGCAATCCACGCTTCGTGAAATGCACGCCATCCTGCAGTCGCGCAGGCTGTGGCTGACATTTCTCGCCGTGCTGGCGATCTTTATCGTGACCGGACCTTTCGGGACGAGCGAAACCATGAGTTTCGCCGACCGGCTGCTTTACTGGACAATCATACAGGCCGGCGCCTGGACATTTGCCATATCCTTTTCCATCATCGCCAACCGCATCTTCGCGGATAGCATCAGAAACATGCTGGCACGCATGATGCTCGGCTCGCTGACGGCCGCGCTGCCGATAGGGCTCTTACTTACCATCACCAACCGGGTCTTTTCAGGCACGGAAATGGGTTTCGGCCCCTTTCTGCAAAGCAGCCTGTCGTCCCTGCCTCTTTGTGCCATCTTTTGCCTGCTGAGTTATCTCACCGCCAGCCAGTCCCTCGAAACGAAGGCAGTTGCCGTAACGGACACGGGGGAAGACGGCAAATGCAAGGTAAAAGGCACCGCGCCGCTGCTGGAGCGGCTGCCGCCGCAAAAGCGCGGAGAATTGCTGCGGCTATCGGTGCAGGACCATTATACTGAAATCGTCACCACGCGCGGACGCCAGCTCGTTCTGCTGCGTTTTTCCGATGCGCTGAAAGAAATAGGCCAGAGCGAGGGCTTGCAGGTCCACCGATCCCACTGGATTGCCGATGCCGATGTCGTCTCGCTGCGCAGGCAGGCAGGCCGTCTGCACATCGTCACAAAAGACGGCACGGAAATCCCTGTCAGCCGCTCTTACAGCGCGGCGGTGCAGGCCCGTTTCGCCGCGCGTGCCCCCGCCGGCTAAGAGTTTCTGTCGATTCCGGAATTTATGGGGTTCCGTTCTCAAAAACATTTGCCTATAAGCCGCTTCTAGCCTGAAAACATTTGAATTGCGCTCCCCGGCCGGTGATCTTCCACCCTGGCCGGTGTTTTGCGCAACCAAAAAGCGGAACGAGAGAGCCATGCCGAAGCGCCAAGATATCAAGTCCATCCTCATCATTGGCGCAGGACCGATTGTGATCGGTCAGGCATGTGAATTCGACTATTCCGGCACACAGGCCTGTAAGGCGCTGAAGGAAGAGGGTTACCGGGTCATTCTGGTCAACTCCAACCCGGCAACGATCATGACCGATCCGGGCCTTGCCGACGCTACCTATGTCGAGCCGATCACGCCTGAGGTCGTCGCCAAGATCATCGCCAAGGAACGCCCGGACGCGCTTTTGCCGACCATGGGCGGCCAGACCGCGCTCAACACCGCGCTTTCTCTCAAGCGCATGGGCGTTCTCGACCGCTACAATGTCGAAATGATCGGCGCGAAGCCTGAAGCCATCGACATGGCGGAAGACCGTGCCCTTTTCCGCGAAGCCATGGCCCGCATCGGCCTTGAAACCCCGAAGTCGATGCTCGCCAACGCCACCGAAATCAAGGATGCCGACCGCAAGAAGCACGAAATCGCCCGCACCGAACTAAAGGGCAAGCTTTCGGGTCCTGAGCTCGACAAGGCGCTGGATGACCTCGAAAACCAGTGGAACCTCGGCGAGACCGATCGCAAGCAGCGTTACATGGCCCACGCCATGGCGATTGCCGCCCAGGCCATCGACCATGTCGGCCTGCCCGCCATCATCCGCCCGTCGTTTACGCTTGGCGGCACCGGCGGCGGCATTGCCTATAACCGCTCGGAATTCTTCGACATTGTCTCGGGCGGCCTCGATGCATCGCCGACGACCGAAGTGCTGGTCGAAGAATCGGTGCTCGGCTGGAAGGAATATGAGATGGAAGTCGTCCGCGACACGGCGGACAATTGCATCATCATCTGCTCCATCGAAAACATCGATCCGATGGGCGTCCACACGGGTGATTCGATCACGGTCGCACCGGCGCTGACGCTGACGGACAAGGAATACCAGATCATGCGCAACGCCTCGATTGCGGTGCTGCGTGAGATCGGCGTGGAAACCGGCGGCTCGAACGTGCAGTTCGCCGTCAATCCGAAAGACGGCCGTCTCGTCGTCATCGAAATGAACCCGCGCGTGTCGCGCTCGTCGGCCCTCGCATCGAAGGCGACCGGGTTCCCGATTGCCAAGATCGCCGCCAAGCTAGCCATCGGCTATACGCTGGACGAGCTGGAAAATGACATCACCGGCGGCGCGACGCCTGCTTCGTTCGAACCGTCGATCGACTACGTCGTCACCAAGATCCCGCGTTTCGCCTTCGAGAAATTCCCGGGCGCCTCGCCGATCCTCACCACCGCCATGAAGTCGGTCGGCGAAGTCATGGCGATTGGCCGCACCTTCGCCGAATCGCTGCAGAAGGCGCTGCGTGGCATGGAAACCGGCCTCACCGGTCTCGATGAAATCGAAATCCCCGGTTTTGAGGAAGGCGAAGGCTCCAAGAACGCCATCCGCGCCGCCATCGGCACGCCGACGCCCGATCGTCTGCGCATGGTCGCCCAGGCGCTGCGCATGGGCATGACCGAAGAAGAAGTCCACGAAAACTCGAAGATCGATCCGTGGTTCATCGCCCAGTTCAAGGCCATCGTCGACATGGAAGCCCGTATCCGCGAGCATGGCCTGCCGCAGGATGCCGAAAACCTGCGCATGCTGAAGGCCATGGGCTTCTCCGACGCCCGCCTCGCCAGCCTGACGTCCAAGCGTCCGAAAGAAGTGGCCGAACTGCGCAACAGCCTCAATGTTCGCCCGGTCTTCAAGCGCATCGACACCTGCGCTGCCGAATTCGCTTCGCCGACCGCTTACATGTATTCGACCTATGAAATTCCCTTCGTTGGCGCAGCCCGCTCGGAAGCGCAGGTTTCCGACCGCAAGAAGGTCGTCATCCTCGGCGGTGGCCCGAACCGTATCGGCCAGGGCATCGAGTTCGATTATTGCTGCTGCCACGCCGCCTTCGCGCTGAAGGATGCCGGCTTCGAAGCCATCATGATCAACTGCAACCCGGAAACGGTTTCCACCGACTACGACACCTCCGACCGCCTCTATTTCGAGCCGCTGACGGCCGAAGACGTGATCGAGATCATGCGCGCTGAACAGGAAAAGGGCGAGCTGGTTGGCGTCATCGTGCAGTTCGGCGGCCAGACCCCGCTGAAGCTCGCAGAAGCGCTGGAAAAGAACGGTATCCCGATCCTCGGCACCGCGCCTGACATGATCGACCTTGCCGAAGATCGCGACCGCTTCCAGAAGCTGCTGATAAAGCTCGATCTCGCCCAGCCGAACAACGGCATCGCCTATTCGGTCGAGCAGGCCCGCCTCGTCGCGTCTGAAATCGGCTTCCCGCTGGTCGTTCGCCCGTCCTACGTTCTGGGTGGCCGCGCCATGCAGATCATCCACTCGGAAGGTCAGCTGCAGACCTACCTGCTCGATACTGTTCCGGGCCTCGTACCCGAAGACATCAAGCAGCGTTACCCCAACGACAAGACCGGCCAGATCAACACCCTGCTCGGCAAGAACCCGCTGCTGTTCGACAGCTACCTGACCAACGCCGTCGAAGTCGACGTCGATGCGCTGTGCGATGGCGAAAACGTCTTCGTGTCAGGCATCATGGAGCATATCGAAGAAGCCGGTATTCATTCGGGCGACTCGGCCTGCTCGCTGCCGTCGCGTTCACTGAGCAAGGAAACCCTTGACGAGCTGGAGCGCCAGACGACGGCTCTTGCAAAAGCGCTGAATGTCGGCGGCCTGATGAACGTGCAATACGCCATCAAGGACGGCACGATCTACGTTCTCGAAGTCAACCCGCGCGCCTCGCGCACCGTGCCTTTCGTCGCCAAGACCATCGGCGCGCCGATTGCCAAGATCGCCGCCCGCGTCATGGCCGGTGAAAAGCTCAATACAGCGATTGCCGCCTATGGCGAAAAGCCTGATCCGCGTAACCTGAAGCACATCGCCGTCAAGGAAGCCGTCTTCCCCTTCGCGCGCTTCCCCGGCGTCGACATTCTGCTCGGACCGGAAATGCGCTCGACGGGTGAAGTCATCGGCCTCGACACGGATTTTGCGCTCGCCTTCGCCAAGAGCCAGCTCGGCGCCGGCGTTGACCTGCCGCGCTCCGGCACGGTCTTTGTTTCGGTGCGTGACGACGATAAGGAAGGTGTTCTCCCCGCCATCCGCATTCTGGTGGAAAGCGGCTTCAAGGTCGTGGCCACCGGCGGCACTCAGCGTTTCCTTGCCGAACGGGGCATCAACGCCGAAAAGATCAACAAGGTGCAGGAAGGCCGTCCGCATATCGAAGACGCCATCCGCAACCGCCAGGTACAGCTCGTCATCAACACCACTGATAGCAACAAGGCGATTTCCGATAGCAAGTCGCTGCGCCGTGCAACACTGATGCAGAAGGTGCCCTATTACACGACCATGGCCGGTGCCGAAGCTGCAGCCCTTGCCATCCAGGCCCTGAAGGCCGGCAATCTGGAAGTGAAGCCGCTGCAGAGCTATTTCCAGTAAGCGACTGTCGGGAAATTCCCGCCGTCACGTGCTGAATGAAAACGAAACGCCGCGGGTCGCAAGATCCGCGGCGTTTCGCATTGCGTAATCCCCCTGCAATCCGTTTCCGGTATCAAAAACGCATCATTCCGACGTGAGGTTCATGATGCCCTTATCCAAGACCGACATGCCGACCTCGGCCACAGGCGGATATATTTCGCCTGCGCTTGCCCGCATAATCGCCGGCATTTCCGCGCCTGTCGACGCAACTCCGGTGATCAGCACCGAAACCTTGCGGGGTTAAAGCAATGGCAGGACGTCCGCCGGGACCGGAACGGGTGGCTTTTCCGCTGCGGATCGAACCCGCAATATTGAACGTGATCAGGAACACGGCCAGCGGTGAGTTGCGCAGCATCAACGCCCAGATCGAGATATTGCTCAAGGAAGCCCTGCACCATCGCGCCGCGGTGAATGAATTGAGCGAGCAGCAGGGCTAGGCCGCCAGCGCCTCGCGCACGCAGTTGCGCCCTTCGCTCTTGGCCCGGTAGAGGGCGCGATCCGCCATTTCCGCCAGCGTCTGCAGGTCGCAGCGCATTTCGCCGGTGGTCGCGACGCCGATGCTGATCGTCACGCCGACGCGCAATCCACCACAATCGACGTCATTGACGGCAACCGCATTGCGAATACGCTCGCCGATCATTGAGGCTTTCTGACCTCCTGCACCCGGCAGGAAGATGATGAATTCCTCACCACCGTAACGCGCCAGCACATCGGCACCGCGTATGCTGCCACCGATGCGTTTCGCCACTTCCTGAAGGACGCTATCACCGACGGCATGGCCAAAACGATCGTTGATCAATTTGAAGTGATCGATATCCAGCAGCATGGCCGCATCGGCGGGATCGGGAGCCGCAGGCATGGCCTGGAAAAAGAAGCGGCGGTTCTTGACGCCGGTCAGCGGATCGGTGTTGGCGAGAACCAGCAATTTCCGTTCGGACCGCTCGGCCACCAGCATCATCACGAACAGCGCGATGGCGAAGTTCAGCATGATGATGAAGAAAAACGCATTGACCAGATTGATGATGGCATAGTCCGGGAGGAATATACTTTTCACCACGGATAGCGAAATCAGACCGGAAATCCCGGTGATTGCGCCGAGTGCCAGACGGGAGAGAAGCCGCTCCTTGCGCCATCTTGTGAAAAGACCACCCGCGCCCGCAAGATAGGCGAGAGCCGCGCAGCCATTGAACAGAGCCGCACGATAGGCATTGTTTTCAGCCACCTGCAGCGCGACGACAATCGCCAGCAGGGCGACAAGACAGAGGACAACCACCGTTCGGCGACCCACAGGGCGTCCATCGCTCAAAACTTTCAGACCGAGCCAGATCAGCGCATAACCGATAATGCCGAAAACGACACTGCCGAGCTGCCAAAAAGCCGGTGACATTATCCCCCATTCGCCGTAACCCGCGAGGGTGGAACCAATTGTCATGGCAGCAAAGCCCGCGGCAAGAGCAACCGGGCCACGCAATCCACGATTTGACAACTTCAGATAGATGAAACTCAGCAATCCTACAATATAAGAACACTTTTGCATCAGTATGACTGTCGTGAGGTCGAGTTCACCCAACATAATATGTCCACGCAATAAATAAATAAAACGAATTCAATTATCATCTATAAGTATAAAATTTCAATAAAAATAGCGAACCAAAAAATCGTAAATTATATTCATAAAAATCAAAATAAAATACAATATTTTCATAAATTAATAAAACAATCTATTCGAATGATCTTATAAACTCCATATCCTTTTTAAAGAGCAGAATTTCCGCGTGCTTCGCCTCCCCGTCCGGCAGGCGCAGCAGGTAGGAAGGATGCACCGTGGCAAACAGCGTTCGCCCTTCCTGCATGGGCAGAGGGCGGCTGCGAACGTCGGTGACTTTCTCCTTGCCACCGGTCAGCGCATAAAGCGCCGTCGCGCCCATGGCGACGATGAGCTTCGGCTGCACCAATGCAATTTCCTGGCTCAGCCACCAGCGACATTGCTGCACCTCACCCGCATCCGGCCGCTGGTGAATACGCCGCTTGCCACGTGTTTCATATTTGAAATGCTTCACGGCATTGGTGACGTAAAGCCGCCTGCGATCCACGCCGATCTCGCCCAGCGTCCGGTCAAAGAGCTGACCGGCAGGGCCGAGGAAAGGTTTTCCGGCAAGATCTTCGTGATCGCCCGGCTGCTCGCCGACGATCATGACATCCGCATCCTCCGGCCCCTCGCCAAAAACAGTTTGCGTCGCCTTGCAATGCAGCGGACACCGGGTGCATTGGCCTGCCTGCCGCCTCAAGGAGGCAAGCGAACCTTCCGGTTCCGCCGACAGGACCTCCTCCCGTGCCGCGGCGGCAACGGCCTGCAGGCGGTGGTGAAATGGCTGCGGCTGGCTTGCCGCCTTGGCCGCCATATCCAGCACCCGCGCCTCCGCGCCCAGAATGAGGCCGGGAATGAGATCCGCCTCGGGCAGGTTCTTCCAGTATTTTTTCGGCATCTCCGCCGTCATCGCCTTGATCTTCAAGCGGGCGGGATTGAAGATATTGGCGTAATAAGTCCGCCAGAGATCATCCGTCTCGTCTGTCAAATCGGGTTTGGCGGCGGCCTCTCGCGATGTTTGCAGCACGCTCCCATCCCATCGCGCAGACCCTTGCGGTGTCGCGATCAACCAGTCCATGTCGGTGAACCGCCGCTGAAAAAACGGCGCCTCGCGCTCGACAATAAAATGATCCGGCTCGAACCAGGCAACGAAGCGCCGTCGCCCGCCCTGCCCCTGCGGTAAGAGTAACTCCTTGAAACGAACGAAGGCCGTCATCTTGTGACAGTCACGACGGACGGATTTTTCGAGCAGTCGTGCCTGTGAAACATCCGGATCGGACTTGAATTGCAACAGGGCGCGATCCTGCCTAAGCCGCCACAGCAGCCGGTATAGCAGCGCAAAACGGCCCTTATCGCTGTGACAGATCACCGCCTGTGCCAGCGCCACGAAAGCGGACGGAGCGGAGACCTGGGTTTCCCCAGGCTTGAGCGTCGGCAACGGCTCCCCGGCAAAATCCAGCAGACCAGCTTCGTCATCCCGCAGCCGCCAGTCGATCGCCTCTGGCGGTATGTTGGCGGCAAGCGCCGCCCGAGCCGCATCGCGCCACTCGCCGAAATCGCCCCGCCCTTCGAGAACCGGGCCATACATCACAACAGCGACAATTGTTCGGGCTGCGGCTCAAACATCGCCCGCAGATCAGGCCGTTCAGTCAGTTTGCCCGGCGTCCAGCCATCCGCGACGATAAAGGCCTTCACCTTTTTCAGGGACACCCCGAAACGGGCAACATCCTCCAGCCGTACCCGCCGGAACCGCCGTGACGACAGGATGGACGCCACCGTCTTGGTGCCGAAGCCGGGAACGCGCAACAGCATTTCCCGATCCGCCGCATTCACATCCACCGGAAAACGGTCGCGGTTTTTGAGCGCCCATGCCAGCTTCGGATCAATATCGAGATCGAGCATGCCATCGCCACCAATCGCGGTTATCTCGCCAATGTCGAAACCGTAAAACCGGTAAAGCCAGTCGGCCTGATAAAGCCTGTGCTCACGCATCAAGGGCGGCTTGATAAGTGGCAGGTTTTTCGAGGAATCCGGAATGGGACTGAAGGCGGAATAATAGACGCGGCGCAGGCCATAACTGCCATAAAGCCGGGCACTGGTGGAAAGGATGGTGCTGTCATCAGCGCCGTCAGCACCCACGATCATCTGCGTGCTCTGTCCGGCGGGCGCAAAGCGCTTGGTCCGACGCGTGCGCACCGTCGGCTCGCCGGCCTCCTCGATTTTCAGGCGAATATCAGCCATGGAGCGGCGAATATTTGCAGGCTGCTTTTCCGGCGCGAAACGGCCGATACCGCTATCGGTCGGCAACTCGATATTGATCGACAGCCTGTCCGCATAAAGCCCCGCCTCCTCTATGAGCTTCGGCGATGCTTCAGGGATCGATTTCAGATGGATATAACCACGAAATCCATGAGTAACGCGCAACTCACGCGCCACGCGCACCATCTCTTCCATCGTATGGTCGGAAGAGCGGATAATGCCGGAGGAAAGAAACAGCCCCTCGATATAATTGCGCCGATAAAATTCCAGCGTCAGCCACACTACCTCTTCGGCGGTAAACCGCGCGCGCTCCACATTGCTGGAGGAACGGTTGATGCAATAGGCGCAGTCATAAATGCAGAAATTGGTGAGCAGGATTTTCAGCAGCGAAATGCAGCGCCCATCCGGCGCATAGGCATGGCAGATCCCCGATCCCTCCGTGGAACCCAATCCGCCCGATGCAGCGGAGCTGCGTTTCGTCGTACCGCTGGAGGCGCAGGATGCGTCATATTTCGCCGCATCGGAGAGAATGGCCAGACGTTGCCTGATTGACTTCTTCATAATTATGTTCACTATATGTTCTATTGAGAAATGTCAATCTTGCCGCCTAACTTCATGAATGAATGCATAAAATTGCCCGCCTCAAATTTGCTGGCATTTCGCTATCGTCTTCTGATATAGTCGGCTTAGTTATGATTTTGGCATGGTTCCGGAGTTCCCCTCCGGAACCTGTTTCTTTTTGTGTCTGCAAGTAAAGCGACCGGAATGCGAAGGATAAAAAAATGGTAGAAAAAGTACCGATGACTCAGGGTGGATTCGTCAAGCTGCAGGAGGAGCTGCGCTTTCGCCAGCAGGAGGAACGTCCCCGTATCATCGAGGCAATTGCGGAAGCGCGCGCCCATGGCGACCTTTCGGAAAATGCCGAATACCACGCTGCCAAGGAAGCCCAGAGCCATAACGAGGGCCGCATCACCGAACTGGAAGACCTGACCGCCCGCGCGGAGGTCATCGACCTTTCCAAGATGTCCGGTTCCAAGATCAAGTTCGGCGCCACCGTCAAGCTGGTGGACGAGGACAGCGACGAGGAAAAGACCTACCAGATCGTCGGCGACCAGGAAGCCGATGTGAAGGCTGGCCGCATCTCCATCTCCTCGCCCATCGCCCGTGCCCTGATCGGCAAGGAAGTTGGCGACAGCATCGAAGTCAATGCTCCGGGCGGCGCCAAGGGTTACGAAATCCTCGCGGTACAGTGGGGCTGATGAGCCTCACCGCAATGCGCCCCTCGCGGGCGCATTGCCTTTTGACGTATCAAACCGCCAAACCAGCCGCAGAGACGGAAGCCCATCTTGTCCCACGTCAGTCTGAAAGATGTGCAGGTGCTTGCACCGAACTTCAAGCGCAGGCTCTCCGGCGTCACCTCCACCATCGTTCAGCTCATTCCAGTGCAGAACCGGCTGGGACAAAAAGTGGCCGTCATCGGCCCCGGCCTGCCGCCGCATCTGCCGCATGTGCGCTTCCGCGATCTGTGGCGCCTCTGGCAAAACGGGCCGTTCGGCGGCCCCCGCATCTGGCACGCCCGTCGCAATCTTGAAATGCTGCCGGGCATTTTCATGCGCGACGTGCTGCGCATGAAGGTAAAGCTGCTGTTCACCTCGGCCGCGCAAAGGCGACATTCCGCCTATACCCGCTTTCTGATTTCGAAGATGGATGCGGTGGTGGCAACCAGCGGCCGTTCCGGCTCGTTTCTTGAAGTCCCCCATAGCGTCGTGATGCATGGCGTCGACACCGATCTGTTTCATCCGGCGGAAGGCCCCGAGGACACGATCGCCTCAACCGGCCTGCCGGGACACTATCTGATCGGCTGTTTTGGGCGGGTGCGCCACCAGAAGGGCACCGATCTCTTCGTGCGCGCCATGATCGAGCTTCTGCCCGCACACCCTGAATGGACGGCCGTGGTTTCCGGCCGCGTGACGGCGGAACACAAGGCCTTTGGTGACGCACTCAAAGCCGATGTTGCCGCAGCCGGCCTTTCCGACCGGATCGTGTTTCAGGGCGAAGTCGATGATATCAAACCCTGGTACAGACGGCTGACGCTCTATGTCGCCCCGTCGCGAAACGAGGGTTTCGGCCTGACACCGCTCGAGGCGATGGCGTCGGAAACATCAGTCGTTGCCAGCAATGCCGGCGCTTACGAGGAAATGATCGTCAAGGGAAAGACCGGCATGGTGGTCGAAGCGGGTGACTACGCAGCACTCGTGGATGCGATAAAGCCCTATCTTGCCGACCCGGCTCTGGCCAAAAACCATGCGCTGGCCGGGCTTGCGCATGTGCGCACCACATTCCCGCTGGAAAAAGAGGCGACAAGTCTCGGTGCGGTCTATGACACGCTAAGGCGCGCATAACGCCTAGCAAAGCAACTGCAAATCTGCCGTTCAGATTTCCACGAGACCGACGCGCTTGACCTGACGGATGGTGAGCATGGTGCGAACCGTGTCGACATTTTCGTCAGCCGTCAGAACCTCGATGACGAAATCCTGAAACTCGGTGAGGTTTCTGGCAACACAATGCAGCAGGAAATCGCTTTCGCCTGACACCATCCATGCCTGCCGCACCAGCGACCAGCCGCCCGTCGCGGCAGCGAAAGCCTTCAGATTGCTGTCCGACTGGCGCTTGAGGCCAACCATGCAGAAGGCGACGAGATCAAAACCGAGCTTCGGCGCGTTCAACATGGCGTGATAACCCTCGATCACACCCGCTTCTTCGAGCTTGCGGACACGCCTGAGGCATGGCGGCGCGGAAATACCGACCCTTTCGGCCAGTTCCACATTGGTCATGCGCCCGTCGCGCTGCAATTCGCGCAGGATTTTCAGATCGATGGCATCGAGTTCGACGCTGGTCACGGAGAAGTTCCTCGTTAAGCCGTAGAAGTTCCTTGTACTATTCGGCACGGGATTCGCAACAATATGCCGCCGGCCGGTTACAAAATTGCGCGCGCATCCACAACTGCCTTGTTGGTAACGCAAGGCTGCCCTTGAATAAAGACACTAGACAACCTTAAATACCTGCCAACGAAGGGGTTGTGGCCCGTCCGCCGTCCACGGCTGGAAGGCCCTTGAGCGAAGACCCTGCTATTGAGAAGGAATGTTTCCATGTCTGCCCGCCACACGAAGGTATTGATCATCGGCTCCGGTCCCGCCGGCTATACGGCGGCGATCTACGCGGCCCGCGCAATGCTGAAGCCGGTGCTGATTGCCGGCATGGAACAGGGTGGCCAGCTGATGATCACCACCGATGTCGAAAACTATCCGGGTTTTGCCGATCCGATTCAGGGTCCGTGGCTGATGGACCAGATGCTGAAGCAGGCAACCCATGTGGGCGCGGAAATCGTCAGCGACCTCGTGACCGAAGTTGACACCACGACCCGGCCATTTGTGGTCAAGACCGATTCCGGTCAGGTCTGGACTGCCGATACGCTGATCATCGCCACCGGCGCCAAGGCCAAGTGGCTCGGTATCGAGAGCGAACAGCATTTTCAGGGTTTCGGTGTTTCCGCCTGCGCCACCTGCGACGGGTTCTTCTATCGCAACAAGGATGTGATCGTGGTCGGTGGCGGCAATTCCGCCGTGGAAGAGGCGCTCTATCTCGCCCATATCGCCAAATCCGTGACAGTCGTGCATCGCCGCGACAGCTTCCGTTCGGAAAAGATCCTGCAGGAACGGCTGTTTGCCAAGGAAAACGTCAAGATCCTGTGGAACACGGAAATCGCCGAAATTACCGGCGCACCCACCAAGCCACCCATGCCACCCTCCGTCTCGGGTGTGCGCCTGCGCGACACCAAAACCGGCGTCATCAGCGATACGCCCATCGACGGTGTCTTCGTCGCCATCGGCCATGCGCCTGCGGTTGAACTGTTCAAAGGCAAGGTGAAGCTGAAAGACAACGGCTACATGTGGACCGCTCCCGATTCCACGGCAACCGACGTCGAAGGCATCTTTGCGGCCGGTGACGTCACCGACGACATTTACCGCCAGGCGATCACCGCCGCCGGCATGGGCTGCATGGCAGCGCTGGAAGCAGAACGCTATCTCACCGCGCAACAACCGCTCGCGGTCGCAGCGGAATAACCGAAAGGCAGGATAGGCATGGCAATGCCATTGGACTGGGATAAACTGCGCATTTTTCATGCCGCAGCCGAAGCAGGGTCTTTCACCCACGCTGCCGACAAGCTGCATTTGTCCCAGTCGGCCATCAGCCGCCAGGTCAGCGCGCTGGAGCAGGATGTCGGCGTCAAGCTGTTCCATCGTCATGCTCGTGGCCTGATCCTCACCGAACAGGGCGAGTTGCTGTACCGCACCGCACATGACGTGCTGCTGAAGCTCGAAACGGTGAAGATGCAGCTGACCGAAACGACGGAAAAGCCGAGCGGCAAGCTGCGCGTCACGACGACGGTTGGTCTCGGCCAGGGCTGGCTGACGGACAAGGTGCAGGAGTTCCTGCAACTCTATCCGGAAATGTCGATCCAGCTCATCCTCGACAATGAGGAACTGGACGTGAACATGCGCCACGCCGATTGCGCCATCCGCCTGCGCCAGCCGCAGCAATCGGACCTTATCCAGCGCAAGCTGTTTACGGTGCACATGCATGTCTATGCCGCGCCGTCCTACATCAATCGCCACGGCGAACCGCAGTCGATCGAGGATCTGGACAATCACCGCATCATCTCCTTCGGTGAACCGGCGCCAAACTACCTTCTTGATGTCAACTGGCTGGAAAACGCCGGCCGGTCTTCAGACAATACGCGCATCCCGCATCTTCAGATCAACAGCCAGACCTCGATCAAACGCGCCTGCCTGCTGGGAATAGGCATTGCCTGTTTGCCTGACTACATCGTCGGGCGCGATCCCGGTCTCATCCAGCTGTCGTTGGCCGCAGATATTCCGTCATTCGATACCTACTTCTGCTATCCCGATGAAATGAAAAACGCCGCAAAGCTGAAAGCTTTCCGCGATTTCATCGTCGCCAAGGCGCGGAACTGGAACTTCTGACGCTAAATTAGCCGGAAAACATGGATATCCGTTTAAATTCAAACACTTGAAAATGCGGATGAGAGGGCTGCCGACAGGCGGCCCTCACCAGCATTGCACATAAAATACACCGGAAATATCGAGGCCTGCATCGCGCGCATGCCTGACCTGCACAAAAAAGAGTTGTTTCGTGCACAAAAAAGCACCATATCGCTCTCAGCTGATGCACACGGTGGCTTTTCCTCCCAGTTCCACCGCATCAGCTGTTCCCCTCTGGAGGTTTTTGACCTTCACACTTAAAGGGCCCTGGATCTATCCGGCGGCCCTCTTTTTTTACCCGCAAGAATTTTCCCCAATTTGGCGAAATATCGCACGATGCAACCTTGTTTTGCATTATTGACGCTCCCATATTTTAGCTGGCTGTCACGCTCCCGTAAGGCACGCGACAGCTGTTCCCCTCTGGAGGTTTTAACCTTCAAACTTATCGGGCCGCGGAGACATCCAGCGGCCTTCTTTTTTGGGAAGTATCCCCCGCCATCCCCACAGGCCCTCACGGATACGTGATTTGTATATCGGAAACCATCGATATAAACATCGTTCATGCCAGATATTAGAGAAACACCGATGAACCCGGAGGAAGTCCTCAAAGCCCTTTCCCACCCCGCCAGGCTGAAATTTCTGGAATGGCTGAAGTGCCCGGAAAATCACTTCTGTCAGGACCATCCGTTCAGCATGGGTGTGTGCGCCAACCAGTTTCAGATCAGCGGCCTGTCACAATCCACCGTCTCGTCGCATCTGGCGGTGTTGCAGGCAGCCGGCCTGATAAGGTCGAAGAAGGTTGGGCAATGGGTGTTTTTCGAACGCAACGAGGAAACCATCGACGCGTTCCGCAATTATCTGCACGCGAATCTCTGAGCCTCCCAAGCTTTGAGCCCCTGGGGTGCCGGACCGGAAACCAGCACGTGGTTCTCCTTCCGGCACCCAGACCGAAAGACAGCGCGCCTTAAGCGCAATTTCGCCAACCGACCAGAAAGTGAAGTCGCATGACCAGTCTTTTCGAACCGGCACAGGCCGGCGATATCGCACTCGCCAATCGTATCGTCATGGCTCCCCTCACCCGCAACCGTTCGCCGGGGGCAATTCCCAACAATCTGAACGCCACCTATTACGAGCAGCGCGCCACGGCGGGGCTGATCGTCACCGAAGGCACGCCGATTTCCCAGCAGGGACAGGGCTATGCGGATGTTCCGGGCCTCTACAAGCAGGAAGCCGTCGAAGGCTGGAAGAAGATCACCGACGGCGTACATTCGGCCGGTGGCAAGATCGTTGCGCAGATCTGGCATGTGGGCCGCATTTCGCATACGTCGCTGCAGCCGCATGGCGGCCAGCCCGTCGCCCCTTCCGCCATCCCGGCCAAATCGAAGACCTATATCATCAATGATGACGGCACCGGTGCTTTTGCGGAAACCTCCGAGCCGCGTGCGCTCACCATCGACGATATCGGCCTCATCCTTGAGGATTACCGCAGCGGCGCCCGTGCCGCGCTGGAAGCTGGTTTCGACGGCGTCGAAATCCACGCAGCCAACGGTTATCTGATCGAGCAATTCCTGAAATCCAGCACCAACCAGCGCACCGACGACTATGGTGGCTCAATCGAAAACCGCGCCCGCTTCCTTCTGGAAGTGGTGGATGCGGTTACGGAAGAAATCGGCGCAGGCCGCACCGGCATCCGCCTCTCCCCCGTCACCCCCGCCAACGATATTTTCGAGGCTGATCCGCAGCCGCTTTACAATTACGTTGCGGAAGAGCTCGGCAAGCGCAATCTCGCCTTCATCCATGTCGTTGAGGGTGCGACCGGTGGCCCGCGTGATTTCAAGCAGGGCGACAAGCCCTTCGATTACGCCGCCTTCAAGGGTGCGTATCGCAATGCCGGCGGCAAGGGCCTGTGGATCGCCAATAACGGCTACGACCGTGCAAGCGCTATCGAAGCCGTGGAAAGCGGCAAGGTCGATGCTGTCGCCTTCGGCAAGGCCTTCATCGCCAATCCGGACCTGGTGCGCCGCTTCAAGAACGATGCACCGCTGAATGAGCCGAACCAGCCGACCTTCTATGGCGGCGGCGCAGAAGGCTATACCGACTATCCGGCGCTCGGCTGATCATTGATAAAACCAAACGCCGCACTGCTTCTCCGCAGTGCGGCGTTTTCCGTTTCAGGATGCGGTGCGTGCCTGCCGGGCGGCGAAATCGGAAAACGCCCCCATGACAAAGGCATTTGCCACATGCAGCGCCTGCAGAAAGCCATTGCCCGTTTCCCGGCCGATGCTCATCAGCGCCACCTGCAGGCAATAGAGGGCAAGCAGCACCAGCGCTCGATTGAGGTTCGGCCGCAGATCGTCATAACGCAGCGCGAGGAAGACCAGCGACGCGATGGGGATGGCGATAAACATGCCAAGCCCCTTGTGCACCGAAAGCAGCGATCCGTCATAATAGATCGACAACCCTGCCAGCAGCACCTGTGCAAAAATCAGCACCGGCACCCCTGCCGAAATCACCGCGAATACGCGACGCCGAGCTGACATCCCATTTGCCGCGGTGGCCATCACACCCTGCCCCCGGCATCCGCCGTATGATGCTGGCTCGCCGGTTGCGGCACCTGCTGGAGGCAGCCCAGGCTCGCCAATGTCGCCGAGACGGCTGCATCAATCGGCGTCCGTGGTTCCGTGCCGAGAAAATCCGCAAGCTTGCGGTTGCTCATGCGGATCGGCATCTGCCAGAGATATTGCATTTCCAGCACTTCGCGAAACAGCGGAACGAAGGGTGCGGCCAGCCTTATGCCCGGCCAGAAAAGCCGACGCATCTTGACCGGGTGACCAACGACCCGCTCGATTGCCGCAACCAGTTGTAACCCATCGAAATCCCAGAAACCTTCCATGTGATAAACGGCGAAAGCCGGAAGATCGCCGGAGCGGTCGAGCAACCGGCCGATCGTTTCAGCCACGTCAGGCAGATAGGCCCATTGATGTCCGGCATAGGGTGCCGCAGGGTTCTGGACGCTGCGCACCGGCTTACCCGGCCGCACCAGCATCTGTGAAAACCAGTTATTTTTCGCATCGGGTCCGAAAAAATCCCCGGCGCGGACAATCAGCACCGGCACGCCGCGCATCGACGCCATCTTCAGCCGCCGCTCCATCTCCACCCGCAACGTGCCCTTGCGGGTGAAAGGCTTTTGCGGGCTGTCTTCCGTCAGGAGCGGAAAGGCATCCGGCCCGAAATTATAAACGCTGCCGGGAAACACGATCCTCGCCCCGCAGGCCTCAGCCGCCGCGATGGTGTTGTCGAGCATCGGCAGCACCTGCCTGTCCCAGTTGCGATATCCCGGAGGGTTGACCGCATGGACGATGAGCGTTGCCCCCTTCGCGGCCTCCACCACGTCCTGCCGGTTCATGGCGTCGCCGGTCACGCGCTCAATACCATCCGTCGCACCGGATGGTGCCTGCTGGCGCGTCAGCGCCCTCACCCGCCAGCCGCGTTGCAACAGCATCTTCGCCACATGGCTGCCCACACCGCCATTCGCCCCGACGATCAGCGCCAGAGGCTGATTTTCTGCTGTATCTGCGTGTTTTTCATATATCATCGCCATCACTCCTTCTTGTGGGCTGGAGTATCGTCCCGTCCTGCGATATACGAAATTGTCGAAATGGGTGGAGCAGGTATACAAAAATTTATGATCAAGAGCCGGGATGTCAGCTGGGATTTTTACCGCACCTTCCTCAGTGTGCTGCGTGACGGCTCGCTGTCTGCGGCTGCGCGTGAATTGGGCATCACTCAGCCGACTGCGGGGCGCCATATCGGCGCGCTGGAAGAGGCGGTCGGTTTTCCGCTGTTCATCCGCTCACCGCACGGGTTGATGCCGACGGAGGCTGCCCTTGCGCTCCGCCCCTATGCGGAAAATCTCGCAGCGACAGCGGCAGCGCTCATGCGCGCGGCATCCGGCGAAGTCGGGAAGATCGAAGGCACGGTGCGCATCAGCGCATCTGACATCATCGGCGTGGAAATGCTGCCGCCCATCGTCGCGGCCATGCAGGAAATTCACCCCCGGCTCGAAATCGAGCTTTCGCTATCGGATACGCTGGAAGACCTTTTGCGGCGCGAAGCCGACATCGCCATCCGCATGACCGAACCGCAGCAGGATGCGATCGTCATGCGCTACATCGGCAATTTCCGTCTGGGCTTTCATGCAACGCGCGATTATCTGGCGAAAGCCGGTATTCCCAAGGTCATGGAAGAATTAAACGAGCACCGGATGGTCGGTTTCGACCGCAAGACGCCATTCATCAGGGCGGCCATCCAGCGGATGCGCGCCCTTGATCCGGAAATACCCGATATTGAGGATATCTGCTTCGAAATCCGCGCCGACAGCAATCTCGCCCAGCTTGCCATGATCCGCGCCAGCGCAGGCATCGGCGTCTGTCAGATCGGCCTTGCGCGCAAGGACCCGCGGCTGGTGCAGGTTCTGCCGGATATTGACATCCCGCTGCACACCTGGGTGGCAATGCATGAAAACCTGAAGACCTCGCCACGATGCCGTGCCGTGTTCAGCGCCCTCGTTGAAGGCCTGAAGGCGCATCTCAAGGAAACCGACCCGGGTGCTCCGCCGCAACGGCGCTAGGACTATTGGGAAGCGGTTGCCGCACGGACCTCGGTCCGCGATGATGTAAAACCAACTTGCGGAACATGTAACGTGATGCCGATTTGACCGGAAATGCCGGCTCTTTCATCAAAACGGTCTGGCCGACGGTAAGGTCTTGTCCACGACTTCAGCTTCCGGCCGGTCGCCGCCCTGGCTATATTCTTCATGCCATTGGCCGCGTTCGTCCTGATAGCTGATTTCCTCGTCATCGCCGCCCACCTGCTGTTCAGCGGCAACGATACGCGCAGCCTCGACGGCATCCGCATAGGAAGGGAAGGTTTCAGAATAAGCGCCGTTCATGCGGTAAGCGAAGCCCCCGTCATGTTCGACGATTTCATACACCACTTTGGTCATGCATGTTCCTCCTGTTTCAGTAGGCGACATGGCAACCACAACCGCGTTTCAAGCATTGCACCCAACGGGGACACCGCGGCATGAGCAGCATGTCCTGCGACATCACTATCCTACCAAAAGCACTCAAGCGCAAATCCTGCTTGATCTGAGGGACGATACGTCACAGCCTGCGGCTGTCAGGGGAAGGGAAATCAATGGTAGGTTCTATTCTGAAGCAGGAGCGCATATTGCTGCTCGCGATACCGGCGGCAATCGTTGCCTATATGGCCGAACATGCAATATTCGAGGGCGGGAAAACGGCGTCGCTCATCGCCGCGATCGCCCTGATCGGGCTCATCGTTCTGGTCTCTATGCGGGTTGCCCATCACGCCGAAATCCTCGCCGCCAAGGTCGGCGATCCCTATGGCACGATGATCCTCACGCTGTCGGCAGTTGCGGTGGAAGTGCTGATCCTCGCCATCATCATGAGTGAATCCAGCTCACCGACACTGGTGCGCGACACGATCTATTCCGCCGTGATGATCGACATCAACGGCATTCTTGGCTTAGCCGCCCTGCTCGGCGGGCTGCGCCACGGCGAGCAGCCCTATAATGATGATTCCGGCAAGACCTACGGGGTGATGATCCTTACCGCCATGGGCATTTCCATGATCGTGCCGGAATTCATTCCCGATGAAAGCTGGCACGTCTATTCCGCCTTCACCATCGTTGCCATGATCGCGCTTTATGCCCTGTTCCTGAAAATGCAGGTCGGCCCACACAGCTATTTCTTCAGCTATGCCTATCCCCGCAAGGCGCATCCTGCCGGTCAACCATCGGAGAGCCATGCCGAGGAAGAAGACGAAGGCAGCGTGCCGCTCTCCATCGGCCTCATCATCGCCGGTGTGGTGCTGATCGGCGTGCTGGCGGAATTCATGTCGAGCTTTTTGAGCGTCAGCCTCGAAGGCACCAGCGCGCCACCGGCGCTGATGGCGGTCGTGGTGGCGACAATCTCGGCATCACCGGAAATCCTCACCGCACTCCGCTCCGCCTTGCGCAATCGCATGCAGGCCGTGGTCAACATCGCCATGGGCGCATCGCTGTCGACGGTCATTCTCACCGTGCCGGTCATGGAGGGTATTGCGCTCTACACCGGCCAGCCCTTCATCATGGCGATGACACCTGTTCAAACCGTCATGGTCTTCATCACCCTCATCGCCGCCGCCATCAATCTCAATGACGGTGAGACCAATGCGATTGAGGGAATGACGCATTTCATCCTCTTCGCCACCTTCGTCATGCTGCTGTTTCTGGGGCTTTAAACAAAAAAGCCCGGCATCGCTGCCGGGCTTCCTTCAAAATCGCAACAACCGATCAGCGGCAATCGGCGCAGAAACGCTGGATGCGCTTGCAGGCTTCTTCCAGCAGGGTTTCCGACGTGGCGTAGGAAATGCGGAAGTTCGGGCCGAGGCCGAAAGCCGACCCCTGCACGACGGCAACGCCTTCGGCTTCCAGAAGCTCGGAGACGAAGTCCACATCACTCTCGATGACCTTGCCAGAAGGCGCGGTCTTGCCGATCAGGCCGGCGCAGGACGGGTAGACGTAGAATGCGCCTTCCGGTGACGGGCAATTGATGCCCTTGGCCTGGTTGAGCATGGAGACGACGAGATCACGGCGACCTTCGAAGATCTTCTTGTTGGTCGGAATGAAATCCTGCGTGCCGTTCAGCGCTTCAACAGCCGCCCATTGTGCGATCGAGCTGGCGCCCGAGGTCTGCTGGCCCTGGATCATGTCCATGGCCTTGATCAGCGGCAGCGGGCCGGCCGCGTAGCCGATACGCCAGCCGGTCATGGCATAGGCCTTGGAAACACCGTTCATCGTCAGCGTGCGGTCATAAAGCGCAGGCTCGACCTCGACCGGGGTGACGAATTTGAAGTCGCCATAGGTCAGGTGCTCATACATGTCGTCCGTCAGCACCCAGACATGCGGATGCTTGACCAGCACGTCCGTCAGCGCCTTCAGCTCGTCATGCGAATAGGCGGCACCCGAGGGGTTGGAAGGCGAGTTGAAGACGAACCACTTGGTCTTCGGCGTGATCGCCTTTTCCAGCGCTGCCGCGGTCAGCTTGAAATTGTCTTCAAGCGTGGTGTCGACGAATACGGGCGTGCCGCCGCAGATCGCCACCATTTCCGGGTAGCTGACCCAGTACGGTGCGGGAATGACGACTTCGTCACCCGGGTTGAGGGTGGCCATGAAGGCGTTGAAAAGGATCTGCTTGCCACCCGTGCCGACAATCGTCTGCTCCGGCTTGTAGTCGAGGCCGTTTTCGCGCTTGAACTTTTCGGCGATAGCCTTGCGCAGTTCCGGAATGCCGGAAACGGGCGTGTATTTCGTTTCGCCGCGCTTGATGGCGTCAATGGCCGCTTCCTTGATATTTTCGGGCGTATCGAAATCCGGCTCGCCGGCGCCAAGGCTGATCACATCGCGGCCCTTCGCTTTAAGCTCGCGGGCTTTCTGGGTAACGGCGATGGTGGCGGATGGCTTTACGCGGGAGAGAATGTCGGCAAGGAAGGCCATTTTTAATCGGTCCTATTGGGGTTGACATCGGTAGAAGCTGAAAAACTTGTTTTCTGCGGCACTTTCTATGTCGAAAGAAAGGCCGTCTTTCAAGGTCAAAAGCCGGCTTATGTGCTGTAGCAGAGAATTTAAACCTTCCTTAACCCGGAAGTAACGCTTGATACGCTACATTCGCGAGCCTAGGGGTCGTGTCTCTATAGCTGGTTGAAAAATGGCGCCCAAAAGCATCTTTTCCAGTCTTGTCCGCGAGGTCGATGGCACATGGTCCACGGCCTACCAAACATTCAACCTGAAATCGGCCCTGCAGCCCATTTTCCGTCGAACACCGAGCGGCGCACTCGACATCGATTCCTTCGAAGGTCTGGTGCGGCCCCATCGCAACGGCGAACCGGTGACGCCAGGCGAATTTTTCTCGCTGGTGGAGCCTGACGATATCGAGACTATCGACAGCATCCTGCGCACCATTCACATTCTCAATACCGGCAGGCTCAACCGTTCCCGCGCCCGTATCTTCGTCAACTTCCATCCGGGCCTGTTCCAGACCCCGGCCAAGATGCGCCAGGAAGTGGAGCGCATGCGTCTTACCGCCCACGAGGCCGGCATGACGGCCGAGCGCATCGTCTGCGAAATCTCCGAGAAAAAGGCCTCCGACACGCAGATGGTCGCAGACTTCGCCTACCACATGCACGACATCGGTTTTCGCGTGGCGCTGGACGACTACGGCGCCGGCGATTCCGATATCGACCGGGTAAAGCTCATCAAGCCCGATTATGTCAAATTCGAAGCCGGCTGGGTGCGCGATTTCATGCAGAATTCCGCAGGAGCCGCCCTTCTGCGTGTCATCGTCAGCCAGTTTCGCGACGATGGAATAGAGCCGGTATTCGAAGGGCTGGAGAGCGGCTGGCAGGTCGATCTGTGTGAGGACCTCGGCGTCCTGCTGATGCAGGGTTATGCTCTCGCCAAACCGGAACTCGCGCCCACAAGCTTCGACGCACGCTTTCCCGAACTCGGCAGCGCCTATTTCAACACTGCACCGCGGACGGACCGGAACGGCACGACGCCGCCATTTTTGCGCGAAGAGCGCCCTGCTGAGCCGCATCCGCAGCGCCAGACCCGCACCTTCGGAAAACGCGGCCTCTGAGGCTATCTGCGGCCAGCAGCCGCCTGTAATCGCACTTGCCACAATATTGCCGCAATAAATGCCGCGGAACGCCAGAATTCGGTCTCCAAGCCGTCCATTTCGAAGCCTCTTTTATCCGTCATGGACAGGGACAAGAGGCAATCGCCATGTTTACCAACGACCGGACTTCCGTTGAAAGGTTAAGGGCGCAGAGAACGCTGTTTTCCCTCTGGATGGCAGCGGCTGCTTTTCTTGTCATCGTCACCATGGCCGCGGGTATCGCGACATCCGCCAATGCGGCGGCCCAAGCCGTCGATACATTGCACACCGCGTCTATTCCGCAAACGGCCACATCGCGGGCAGGTCCGCACTTCCTGCTCATCATCCTCTCGGCTGCGGCCTTCATCGGCCTCGGCATCGGCGGCCTGACGCTGACCCGCCGCAGTCTCAAGGACGAAGCCCGCCGCTACAAATAAGCTGGCGCTCCAAAAGCTACGCCAGTCGCCGCGTCTGACGGTGACCGCCTTCCGCCGGCTTGCGGCACCGGCAGGTTGCTGCTAAAGCACCCGGGAAACCGTCTGATCGACATTTCAAAAAATCCCCGAATTGCCAAGGCCGCGATGGAATGATCTTCCGGCCCCTGTGTGCTGGTGCCAACAATGACGCGTATTCAGGCCAATATGCTGCTTCTGCTCGCCGCAGCGATCTGGGGAGGCGGCTTTGTCGCGCAGTCCTCCGCCATGGCCTCCATTGGCCCTTTCTGGTTCGTCGGTCTGCGTTTCGCCATTGCCGCAATCGCCGTGCTGCCCTTCGCCATGATGGAAACCCGGTCGAAGAAATCACCACCGCGCCGCAGGGAAATCGGCAGTTATATCCTGGTGGGACTTGCCCTGTTCGGCGGCGCCACCACCCAGCAGGTCGGGCTTTTGACCACGACCGTCACAAATTCCAGCTTCCTGACCGGGCTTTACGTCATCTTCGTGCCCGTGATTGCCGTCGTGCTTTACCGGCGGCATCCCCATTGGATCGTCTGGCCCTGCGCGCTGATGATGCTCGGCGGCATCTTCCTCCTGTCTGGCGGCGCATTCGAGGCGCTGACGAGGGGGGATATTCTCAGCATCATCTGCGCCTTCTTCTGGGCGATCCAGATCACGCTTGCCGGCCGCTTCGTCTCCGAGAGCGGGCGACCGCTCGCCCTCTCCTGCACCCAGTTCGCGGTTTGCTCCCTTCTTAGTTGCATGATCGGCATTGCCTTCGAACCCATCAGCATGGCTGCAATCGAAGCCTCGCTGGCGGAAATCCTCTATGTCGGCCTCGTATCTTCCGGCCTCGCCTTCGTTTTGCAGGTCATTGGCCAGCGTTACACCACGGCGCCGCAGGCGGCGATATTCCTGTCCTCGGAGGCGCTTTTCGGCGCTTTGATGGCCTCGCTTTTCCTGAATGAGACCATTTCCCGCGCCGGTTATGTCGGTTGCCTGATCATATTCATCGCCATATTGATCGTGGAACTGGTGCCTGAACTAACGCGAAAACGGCAAAAAACCGTGGCTGGAACGGCCTGACGCAAAAAGAACCGTTTTTTCTCGCTCCGCGTCAAAAACGCGTTTCGACATCCAAAATTTTGCCGGGAACGCCCGAGCTAACCGGCAATTATTTCATCAAATATCGCCTATGCGAAAAAAATGTGCGATTGCACGCCGTTATTCTACCGCAGGTTTTTTATCTGACAAAAAGCCCGTGAAAACTTTTGCTTGCCAATTTTCCATAAACGCATCACTCTACCGCGGTTCGGGCAATTTGCGAGCATGGGAAGGCCTATAAAATTTGCGCACTGGGGACGCTATAAACCTCGGGCGGTGGGACGAAAAACGTTGGATGAGAACGCCATTACTTCCCGCTGTGAAGGTCCATTTTCTCAATAGTCAAGAACTGCCTGCCAACGCCCTCGCGGGGCAAAACTGTAATGCTGCCTGTAGCTGAACGCGGGCAGAGCGAAAAGGACCTGATGCATGGCCGAAACTGGCACCGTAAAATTCTTCAATACAGACAAAGGCTTCGGCTTCATCAAGCCAGACAATGGTGGCGCTGATATCTTTGTTCACATCTCTGCTGTACAGGCTTCTGGCCTGTCCGGACTTTCAGAAAATCAGAAAGTGAGCTTCGACACGGAACCGGATCGTCGCGGCAAGGGCCCGAAGGCAGTCAATCTGCAGATTGCTGGCTGACCCTAAAACGGCTTTCTTTTCTAGTTGAAGCCCGGCAGGAATGCCGGGTTTTTTTATACCTGCGCACACGCCATGCGCAACGCGCTCAGATCCCCTGAAGATAGGGATTGTTGCGGCGTTCATCGCCCAGCCGACCGCCAGGACCATGGCCGCAGATGAACCCGACATCGTCGCCGAGTGGCAAAAGCTTGTCGCGAATGGACGCCATCAATTGCTCATGGTTCCCGCCGGGCAGATCGGTCCGCCCCACCGACCCTGAAAACAGCACGTCGCCGACATGGGCAAATTGCTGGTCGCGATTATAATAGATGACATGGCCGGGGGCATGGCCCGGGCAGTGATAGACCTCAAAGACATGATCCCCGAAGGATACCCTGTCCCCGTCCTTCAGCCATTTGTCCGGCACGACGTTCTGAAGACCGGCGATACCGTATTTTTCGGCCTGCACTTCGATCCTCTCCAGCAACGGCCGGTCGTCCTCATGCGGACCGACGACCGGCAGCGAGAGTTTCGCGCGCAATTCCTCGGCACCACCGGCATGGTCGAGATGTCCATGGGTCAGCCAGATTTCCTTGAGCGTGATGCCGTTTTCGGCGACGACCTGAAGGATGACATCCACATCGCCGCCGGGATCAACGACAACACCTTCCTTGGTATCCTGATCAAAGAGGATGGTGCAGTTCTGCTCGAACGGCGTGACCGGAATAATGCCCGCCTGCAACTTTCCCATATCCCTTATCTCCTTGTCCGAAAAATCCCGCCTCGTATAGACTGCGACCGATCACAGTACAATGGCGGAGAAAAGATACGGTTTTTCCGTTGCCAGATCGCCCCTAAAAATTTCGATAAAATTCAATAAGATAATCGGTATATTACTTCTTAAAACAGGAAGTACTCCCAAAAAATGTGGAACGCCCGGGTGGCCCCGACGTTGTAGCTCCAGTCTTGAAAGGAGTGAGACACATGGACAAGACGCTTAAAATGCTCATGGCTGGCGGCGCTTTCGCCCTGATGGCCGGTTATGCAAACGCCGCCATGGTCGCCACCACCGCATCGGACATTTCCGTTCGTTCAGGCCCCGGCGAAGACTATCCCGAACTGGGTCTGGCCACACGTGGCAGCAATGCCGTGCTGGATGGTTGCATGGACGGCAGCAGCTGGTGCCGCATCGAGGTCAATGGCCTGCGCGGTTGGGCTCATGCCGATTATCTCAATGTCATGTATGAGGGTTCGCCCGTCATTCTCGAAGACCGTCGCACCGAACTCAGTGTGCCTGTCGTGACGTATGAGAAAACCGCAAGCGTGCAGGCTGAACCCAATCCCGGTGATCCGAACCTCGGCCGCGTCGGTGATGTCGACATCACCCCGCCCGAAGCGGTTATCACCTACATGGACGAGCATCCTGCAGACACCGTCACCTTTGATGGCGACGTGGTCGTCGGCACAACCCTGCCGTCCGATACCCGTCTCGTAGAAGTTCCCGATTATCAGTATCGATATGTCCGGGTGAACGACGTGCCGGTGCTGGTCGAGCCATCAACCCACCGGATCGTCTACGTCTACCAGTAGACCACCTGGCTGAATCGTATGAAACAACTGAAGAGCGCGGGCTTTCCGCGCTCTTTTCTATTTCCGGTAAAGGCCACTCAGGATTCCAGTTGCACCCGCACCCGCAGCATATTATCCACCGCAACAGAAAATGATCGGCGACATTCTCCCGAGCGGACGCATTTTCGGCTATGTTTACAGAATATTGGCGCATCGACGTATGTCAGCCGCAGGATATGAAGGAACCGCAGTGCCACCGCAATCGCTCAAAACCGCCGCCGCGAGACAAATACCGGCACTCCCGAAGGTTGACGACGGCAAGATTGACTTCGATACGATCGAGGCGTTGTTTTTTGCCTATCGCGATTTCGTCTCCGACCCTGATGTCATCCTGTCGAAGCTGGAATATGGCCGCGCCCATCACCGGGTAGTCTATTTCGTCAGCCGGCAGCCCGGCATGACGGTGGCGGATCTACTCGACACGCTGCAGATTACCAAACAGAGCCTCGCCCGCGTGCTGAAGCAACTGATCGATGACGGTTACATCCGCCAGATGGCCGGCCCCGAAGACCGCCGCCAGCGCCGGCTTTATCCGACGCTGACCGGCCGCGAACTGGCCCTGGCGCTGAGCGAACCGCAGTCGCGGCGTATTGATCGTGCGCTGGAGGGACTTGGTCCCGATGCCCGCGCCTGCGTGCGAAAATTCCTGGCGCAGATGCGCAGCCCGACAACAGGGGAAGGCGACTGACGATGGCGACAGCAACGACAAAGCGCCCGCCGGCGGATGATGACGCCGCCCACCTTCTCATCGTTGACGACGACGCCCGCATTCGCAACCTTCTCCAGCGCTTTCTGGGTGAGAAGGGGTACCGCATTTCCGTCGCTGGGGATGCGGCCGAAGCCCGGCGCAAGATGATCGGCATCCGCTTCGACCTGCTCATCCTTGACGTAATGATGCCGGGAGAAAACGGACTTTCGCTCACCCGCTCGCTGAACGAGGACAAATCCGTGCCGGTCATTCTGCTGACCGCCCGCTCGGAGGCGGATTCCCGCATCGAGGGGCTGGAGGCCGGGGCGGATGATTATCTCGCCAAACCATTCGATCCGCGTGAACTCGTGCTGCGCATCAACAACATCCTGCGGCGCAACACCTCGCCGGATACCCCGAAGATCGAGCAGATCATGTTCGGTCCCTACAGCTTCTCCATTCCCAAAAGGGAATTGCGCCGCGGCCCCGAAACCATCCGCCTGACGGACCGCGAGCAGGAGATCATGCTGCTTTTTGCGCTCCGCGCCGGCGACACCATTCCACGGCATGAACTGGTCGAGGCGGAATCGGAAGTGGGCGAAAGAACCATCGATGTGCAGATCAACCGTCTTCGCCGCAAGATCGAGGACGACCCTGCCAATCCGGTCTATCTGCAGACGGTGCGCGGCATCGGCTACCGGCTAAGCGTGGACTGACAAGGACAAACGAAAGGCGGGCGCACGGCCATGGCGAGCCTCGATTTTCTCAATACGGTCAAAAAAAGCGGCATAGCAAAGACCTGGCGCTCGTTTGCCAGAGGGCTGCGCCATTGGCTGCCCACCGGGCTTTATACACGTTCGCTTCTGATCATCATTTTGCCGATGATCCTGCTTCAGGGCGTGGTTGCCGCCGTGTTTATGGAACGCCACTGGCAGCTGGTGACGGAGCGTCTTTCCGCCGCCGTGACGCGCGATATCGCCGCGATCATCGAGCTCCTGCAAACCGACCCCGAGGAAGATGACTACCAGCGCGTCATCCGCATTGCCCGCGAGAAGCTGGATCTCAGCGTCTATATCGAACCGAAGGCAGACCTGCCCGCGCCGAGGCCGGAGCCGCTGTTTTCGATCCTCGACAGAATTCTGGCCGATCAGTTGCGCCAGCAGATCGGCAGGCCGTTCTGGATCGACACCTATGGCAACGGCTCGCTGGTCGAAATCCGCGTCCAGCTGGACGACAAGACCCTGCGCGTCTTTACCAGCCGCAGCGCGGCCTATGCCTCAAATACGCATATCTTCCTCGTCTGGATGGTTGGCGCATCGCTGGTGCTGATTGCAATCTCAATCCTCTTCCTGCGCGGGCAGATCAAGCCCATCGAAGCGCTTGCCAAAGCGGCGGAAAATTTCGGCCGCGGCCAGAAACTCACAGCCTATTCTCCCCGTGGCGCAGATGAAGTCCGGCGGGCGGGTCTCGCCTTCATCCTGATGCGCGAACGCATCGAGCGGCAGATGGAACAGCGTACCGCCATGCTCAACGGCGTCAGCCACGATCTGCGCACCATCCTCACGCGTTTCAAGCTGCAACTGGCTCTGGCGGGCGACAATCCGGACCTTGAAGGGCTGGACAAGGATGTCGAGGACATGCAGTCGATGCTGGAGGCCTATCTGACCTTTGCCCGCACCGATGTCGAAGAGGATGTCGGTACGCTCGAGCTTCCCGCACTTCTGGAAAAGATCGGCCATGATTTCGAACTTCACGGCAAGAAATTCAGCTACGAGCTTTATAATATCGAGCGCATCATCGCGCGCCCGAATGCTCTTTCCCGCCTCGTCGCCAATCTGGCGGAGAATGCCCGGCGTTATGCGACCAATCTGCACATCGATATCCGCAAGGCACCGCGCTCCATCATCATGACCTTCGATGATGATGGCCCGGGTATTCCGGAAGCCTCCCGCGAGGATGTCTTCAAGCCGTTCTTCCGGCTGGATGAGGCGCGCAACCTCAACGCCTCGGGTACGGGACTTGGCCTCTCCATCGTCCGCGACATCGCCCGCAGCCACGGCGGCGACGTCTCGCTGGATGACAGCCCCTTGGGCGGACTGCGGGTAATCGTCAAAATTCCGGCGTAAGATATATCCCGCGCTCAATCCGAGAGATCGAGCACCCGTGCTGTTATCTCAGCACATTTTCTCGCCGTTCGGCACCGGCCGTTCAACGGCGGCAAGCACGATATCACCTTTGCCGTCAGCAAAGCCCAGCGTCAGGACCTCGGAGCGGAACGGGCCGATCTGGCGCGGCGGAAAATTCACCACAGCCAGCACCTGCCGGCCAACCAGACTTTCAGGCGTATAATGCACCGTAATCTGTGCCGAAGATTTCTTGATGCCGATCTCAGGTCCGAAATCGATTTTTACCTTGATTGCCGGCTTGCGGGCTTCGGGAAAGGGCTCAGCCTCAACGATCGTGCCGACACGAATATCGACCTTTTCGAAATCGGCGTAGGAAATCTCACCGCTCATAGCCTGCCCCATCTGCCTGCAATGCTTCAACCAGCAAGTTCTTCGGCGCGTGTCTTTGCCGCCGCAACCGCCTTGTCGAACAGCGGCTGCATGCCATCGTCAGCCATCAGCACGGAAAGTGCCGCGGCCGTCGTGCCGCCCGGTGAGGTCACGTTCTGGCGCAGCCGCGCCGCCTCGTCGGGAGACTGGTGCAGCAACTCGCCCGCGCCGGCCACGGTTTCCCGCGCCAGACGCATGGCCACATCCGCCGGCAGACCGGCCTTGCGGCCGGCTTCGGCCATGCATTCCACCAGATAAAAGACATAGGCCGGGCCGCTGCCCGAAACCGCGGTCACCGCGTCGATATCGCTTTCGGTTTCCACCCATTCGACCGGACCGCTGACCTTCAGCAATCCGTCCACCACGGCTTTAAGCTCCGGCGTTACCAATTCATTTGCATAGGCCCCCGTCACGCCGCGCCCGACCATGGCCGGCGTGTTGGGCATGGCCCGCACGGCGGCAACCGCACCGAAATGCGACACGAAGGTGCCGATCGTCGTGCCCGCCGCAATCGAGACAACGACGGTATCCGCTCCCAGAAGGGGTTTGAGGGACGGCAGCACGGCTTCCATCATCTGCGGTTTCACCGCCACGAAAAGAATGCCTGCCTTGATGTCGTCAGGCACGCTTTGGCTATGCGTTGCACCCGCTTCGGCAATCGTCGTGCGCATGGCATCGGAAGGGCGCGGATCGATGACGATGACCTGGGATCCAGGCACGCCCTTTTTCAACCAGCCCGAAAGCATGGCGCCGCCCATATTGCCGGCGCCGACTAGCACCAGCGGACCGGAAGCCTTGTATACCATCTTCACGCTTCTCCGACGGTCTCGAACATGACCGCTTCGATTGCACTTTTCGCATCCAGCCCCGACCAGACGACGAACTGGAATGCCTGATAATATTGTTCGCAGGCCTCAAGCGCGCTGGAAAGCAGCACTTCCACCTGCTGGTTGTTCGGTTCGGCACCACCAGCCAGAAGCAGGGACTGGCGGAAAATCACCACGTCTTCCTGCCGCCACAGATCGAAATGACCCATCAACACCTGGCCGTTGACCTGCGAAAGCAGGCAAATGACTTCGTTGACGCGGTGGTCGGGCACCTTGATGTCGAAAGCACAGGCCAGATGCAGCGCTTCGAAATCCTCCATCCAGGCAAAGGAAACGTGATAGTCGGCCCAGTGACCAGCCACCGTCATGGCGATCTCGTCTTCGCCGGAACGCTCGAACGACCAGTCATTCGAGGCAGCGACAATCTCGATCATGTCCACGGGATTGGACTGACGCTCAATTTCAAATTCTATCAGGCTCATGCGGCACCTTCTCAGCCGGTATGGATGTTCTGTTTTGAACGCCGGGCACAAAACGCACACACAAACCGGATTCAACATTTGAGACGATTGCCCGACACCAACAGAATTACGCATTCACCCTGTCCGGAGCTTACCAGGTCGTTTCGAATCATCATTTAAAATCAGTGTATAATGGCCGAGTCCTGCTGCCACCCCTCGTCCGCCATTTTTGCTTTTTGAACAGTGGATATCTTCTCCCCCATCACCTCAGGCGAGATACATAAGCGACTCTGGCGATTGCGTTTTTTGGAAGTGTCCACAGGCACCAAAAAAATCGCGCCAGAGGCCGGTTTCGGCAACCGGAGATTATTTCGGGTTGCATGGCCCGCAAACAAAAAGTCCCGGAATCGCAGGCGATCCGGGACCCATCAGGAAAAAGCGCTAAAGAATCAGTCGTTAGTGGCCGAAAGCTTTGCTTCCAGAGCCTCGATGCGGGCGCGCAGCGCGTCGTTTTCATCACGCGCCTTGATGGCCATCTCACGCACCGCGTCGAATTCCTCGCGCTTGACGACATCAAGACTGTTCAGCCAGCGATCGGCCTGTGCATGAAGGGCGGCTTCCGCTTCCTTGCGCACGCCCTGCGCCGCGCCGGCCGCATCGGTCATCAGCTTGGCGAATTCATCCAGAATACGGTTGGTGCCTGTCGTGCTCATGGCGCTGTTCCTTCGTCGGTTCAGGGAGCGTTCCATTCCCTGCTGTTGATGCCTTTCAGGTAGGTGCTCGACAGCCGCCTTGCAAGCGAAATCGAAAAATGCGGCCTTTCGCTGCAGCGCCCGACATCGCAATCCGCTCACGAAAAATCACCTTGACCGCCGCCTCGGCAATCGCCATTTTCCTTGGCGTCAGGGAGACCGGTGAGCATCATCGCCCGGCCCCTCGAGGCAATGGATCATTCTGTTGTCCGCCCAGCAACGATGACGGAATATACGGATTGTTAGCCGCTCCCACTCAACTTGCCATCATGCCCTTTCCCAATATCGATCCGATTGCGCTCTCCATCGGGCCTCTGGCGATCCACTGGTATGGCATTGCCTATGTCGCCGGCATCATGCTCGGCTGGTTTTATGCCCGTCGCCTTGCCCGCACGGATCGCCTGTGGCCAAACGATACGTCGCCGATCTCGGCGCAGCACCTTGATGATTTCATCCTGTGGGCAGCCGGCGGCATCGTGCTCGGCGGCCGCATCGGCTACATCCTGTTTTATGATCTCGGCGCCGTTGCCGCCAACCCGATCAGAGCGCTGGAAATATGGAACGGCGGCATGTCGTTCCATGGCGGCCTGATCGGCACCACCGTCGCCATGATCCTCTTTGCCCGCAAGAACGGCATCCCGGTCTGGAGCATGTTCGACGTCATTGCGGCCGTGGCACCCATCGGCCTGCTGTTCGGCCGCATCGCCAATTTCATCAATGGCGAATTGTGGGGGCGCATCGCCGATGTTCCGTGGGCAGTCGTGTTCCCGACCGGCGGCCCGTTTGCGCGGCACCCGAGCCAGCTTTATGAAGCCGGCCTGGAAGGCCTCGTGCTCGTCATCATTCTCGCCATTGCCATCTATGCCTTCAGGGCGCTGAAAACGCCCGGCGTCGTCACCGGCATCTTCGTCTGCGGTTACGCGCTGTCACGCATCTTCGTGGAATTCTTCCGCGAGCCGGATGCCCAGATCGGTTATCTCGCCGGTAACTGGCTGACCATGGGCATGGTGCTTTCCACACCGATGTTCCTTCTCGGCCTCTGGGCGGTGCTGCGCGCACGCCGCGCGGCAAAAATAGCCTAAGCGGTATGGCCTGCCATGACGACACCGCTTGCGCAACGCATCAAATCCCTTATCCGGCTCAACGGTCCGCTCAGCGTCACCGATTATTTCTCGCTTTGCCTCGCTGATCCCGAACACGGTTATTACAAGAGCCGTGAACCCTTCGGCCGCTCGGGTGATTTCATCACCGCCCCTGAGGTCAGCCAGCTATTCGGCGAAATGCTCGGCGTTTTCGTTGTCCATGCCTGGCAGCGGCACGGCGCACCGGCGCAAACCCAGCTGGTGGAGATCGGCCCCGGCCGCGGCACCATGATGTCGGACATGCTGCGCGTCATCCGCCGCATCGCGCCGCCGCTTTACGAGACGATGCGGGTGCATCTGGTGGAAACCAGTCCCCGCCTTTCCACGATCCAGAAGGAAACGCTTGCCGACCATGCCGGCCGGCTGACATGGCATGAAAGTTTCGACGTGGTGCCCGAAGGTTTCCTGCTCCTCGTCGCCAACGAACTTTTCGACGCCATCCCCATACGGCAATTCGTCAAGACGCCTCAGGGTTTTCGCGAACGGGTTGTCAGTCTCGATGCAAATGACGAGCTTGTCTTCTCGACGGGCCTTGCCAGCATCGACCCGGCCCTCTTGCCGCCGCAGCCTGAACGACAGCCGCTTGGTACCATATTCGAAATTTCACCTGCCCGCGAAGCCGTGATGACAGCCATCTGCCAGCGCCTGTCGGCCCATGGCGGCACAGCGCTCGCCATCGATTACGGCCATCTGGTTGCCGGGTTTGGTGACACCCTGCAGGCCATGCGTAACCACGCATTCGATCCGCCGCTAGCACATCCGGGCGAGGCCGACCTGACGAGCCATGTCGATTTCGAAAGCCTCGTCAGAACGGCCGAAGCGACCGGCGTGCATGTCAACGGCACCCTGAGACAGGGCGACTTTCTTTATGGCCTCGGCCTCAAGGAGCGGGCAGCAGCCCTTGCCGCCAAGGCTACACCCGATCAGACGCTGGCGATTGCCGAAGCGGTCAACCGCCTTGCCGGCGAAGGGGCCGGCAAGATGGGGGAACTTTTCAAGGTCGTCGCCGTTTCAAGTCCCGCGCTTCATCTCATGCCGTTTCGTGCGGTGGATTGACAGCGCAATAACCTCTGGGCCAACATCGCCGCGACACACGAAGCAGGCACACTGCATCACACACGCCGCGCAACGCCGCAGCAACAGGAAACATCTCGCTTAACGCACCCCACCGGCCAACAGCGATATTCTCCAAGGAACTCCCGCACCATGCAGAACGAAACGCTGCCGCTCCCCATCCAGAGCCCCCTGCTCGCCGCCTCTGGTGAAAACCGTGTTCGCCACGGCTTCTTCACCCGGCAGGGCGGCGTCTCCTCAGGGCTTTATCAGGGTCTCAATGTCGGTCTCGGCTCGCATGACGAGCCGGAACTTGTGCAGGAAAACCGGCGGCGCGTGGCGCAATGGTTCGGCCTTTCGGCTGAACGCCTCGCCACCGTGCATCAGGTCCATTCCCCCGATGTTCTCGTGGTCGATGAAAGCTATGACGGCAACCGCCCGCAGGCCGATGCGATGGTGACGGCGACGCCGGGTTTCGTGCTCGGCGTCTTGAGCGCCGATTGCGGCCCGATCCTGTTTGCCGATGCCGAAGCCGGCGTCGTGGGCGCCGCCCATGCCGGCTGGAAGGGTGCATTGTTCGGCGTTCTCGAAAACACCATCGAGACCATGACAAAACTGGGTGCCAGCCGCGAGCGCATCGTCACCTCACTCGGCCCCTCCATCAGCCAGAGCAATTACGAGGTCGGGCCGGAATATGTGGCACGCTTCACCGATATCGATCCGGTTTACGCGGATTATTTCACCGCAGCCGAGAAGCAGGGCCACGCGCTTTTCGACCTCAAGCGGTTTACCATCGACCGCCTGACCAAAGCCGGCGTCAGGGCGGAAAATCTCGGCCTCTGCACCTATCCTGACGAAGAACGTTTTTATTCCTATCGCCGCACGACCCACCGCGCCGAACCCGATTACGGCCGGCAGATTTCCGCAATCGCAATTCTGGAGGACTGACATGGCCCTGCACTTCGAGCTTTCGGAATTCGATGCCCGCCGCGAGCGGCTGATGGCGAAAATGGCGGAAGAGAAGCTGGATGCCCTGCTGCTTTTCGCGCAGGAAAGCATGTATTGGCTGACCGGTTACGACACCTTCGGCTACTGCTTCTTCCAGACGCTGGTGGTCAAGTCCGACGGCTCGATGACGTTGTTGACCCGCTCGGCCGACCTGCGCCAGGCGCGCAATACCTCGATCATCGAAAATATCCTCATCTGGGTCGACCGGCCCAATGCCGACCCGACGCTCGATCTTAAAAATCTCCTGAGTGACCTCGACCTGCTCGGCGCAAAGATCGGGGTGGAATACGATACCCACGGCATGACCGGCCGTGTTGCCCGGCTGCTGGACAACCAGCTTGCCAGCTTTGGCCAGATGGTTGACGCCTCATACCTCGTCAGCACGCTCAGGCTCGTCAAAAGCCCGGCCGAGATTGCTTATGCCCGCAAGGCCGGCCAACTGGCCGACGACGCCCTCGACGCCGCTCTGCCGCTCATCAAGGCCGGCGCGGACGAAGCCGCAATTCTTGCAGCGATGCAGGGCGCGGTTCTGGCGGGCGGCGGCGATTATCCCGCCAATGAATTCATCATCGGCTCCGGCGCGGATGCGCTGCTGTGCCGTTATAAATCCGGCCGCCGCAGGCTCGACACCAAGGACCAGCTGACGCTGGAATGGGCCGGCGTCAGCGCCCATTACCATGCCGCGATGATGCGCACGGTGGTAATCGGCGAACAGGATTTCCGCCAGAAGGAGCTTTACAGCGCCTGCCTGCAAAACCTCACCGCCATTGAGGATGTATTGCGGCCGGGCAAGACCTTCGGCGATGTCTTCGACGTGCATGCCCGCGTGATGGACGAGCGCGGGCTCACCCGCCACCGGCTGAACTCCTGCGGTTACTCGCTGGGAGCGCGCTTCTCCCCTTCCTGGATGGAGCATCAGATGTTCCATGCCGGCAATCCGCAGGAGATTACCAGCGACATGACGCTGTTCGTGCATATGATCGTGATGGACTCCGATGCCGGCACCGCCATGACGCTCGGCCAGACCTATCTGACCACCGACGGCGCTCCCGAGCCGCTCTCACGCCATAGCCTCGATCTTCTCACAGCTTAAATCACCACCGGGTTTGACAGAGCGGGAAAACCGCCCTTACATTGCCGCACCTTGGGCAAGAAGGAGCGGAACATGAGAGAAAACGTCACATGAGCCGGACGGGGTTCGTCCCCCCTCTCCCAGCCTTTGTCTTTCCAGCTCTTGCCGTTCCAGCGCTGGTTTTGGCCCTCGCGGGCTGCAACACCACGGAGGCGCTGACCCCGCAGGTGGACGTTGGCCACAACGCTACACAATCGACGCCGGTAACCCAGGGCGATCTCGACCAGATGGCCGCCGCCGCCGACCGCGCGCCGCCAGGCGCTTCGGCGACCGCATCGTCCGTGCCGGCCTATGCGCCGCAGAATTCCTTGCAGGCGCAGGCACAGGCGCTTTCGAGCGGCAACCAGTATGGTGAACCTCTTGGCCAGGCCCCGTCATCCGCAGCATCGCCTGCGGGTGGCCAGCCACCACCTTCGCAACAGACGGCCTCGCTTGCTCCGGCGGGTTCCGGCAATACCATCCGCTTCCTGCCGATCATCGGCGCGCCCGTTCAGGCCGTCACGCCGCTCTCGCGGCAACTGGGTGCCGAAGCACGGGCCAAGGGACTGACCATCCGCGCCTCCAACGACAATTCGGCAGAGAACATCCTGAAAGGATATTTCTCCGCCTTCGCCGATGGCGGCAAGGTCAATGTCATTTACGTCTGGGACGTTCTGGATGCCAATGGCGTGCGGCTTCACCGTCTTCAGGGACAGGAGACGGTGGCTGCAAAGGGCAGCGATCCATGGGCCGCCGTGACCGACAGGGTGATGCAGGATATCGCCGCAAAAACGCTCAATGACTATTCATCATGGAAGCAGTCTCAAAGGGGATGAGGTGAAACGGCGGGAGAAGTCACAGAGATTTCATGAAAATCATTGCGAAAGCGCTGAGTCCTCTTGCAATCGGAAGCAACAGCGCTATTAAGGCGCGCATGGCAACAAGGCGTGTCCGGCAAAGGCTTTTCGGCCGGATGTTCCTCCCCTTGAACGACGCTTGGTTACGGCAGACAGACTTCCGTAGCGCAAGGCGATGGCATGGAAACAGGCGGCCGCAATGAAGGTTTTCGCAGGCAATTCGAACCGGCACCTTGCCGAAGCGATCTGCAAGTATCTCAACGTTCCTCTCGGAAATGCCACCGTAAAGCGGTTTGCTGATCAGGAAATATTCGTAGAAATCAGTGAAAACGTACGTGGCGAGGACGTTTTCGTCGTTCAGTCCACATCGTTTCCGGCAAATGATCATCTGATGGAACTGCTCATCATGATTGATGCCATGCGCCGCTCCTCGGCAAAACGCATCACCGCGGTGCTTCCGTATTTCGGTTATGCCCGCCAGGATCGCAAGGCCGGCCCCCGCACACCGATTTCCGCCAAGCTCGTCGCCAACCTGATCACCGAAGCCGGCGCCGACCGCGTCTTGACGCTCGATCTTCATGCCGGCCAGATCCAGGGCTTTTTCGATATCCCGACCGACAATCTTTTCGCAGCCCCCATTCTGGCCCGCGACATCAAGGAACACTACGACACCAACAACGTCATGGTCGTTTCACCTGACGTCGGCGGCGTGGTGCGCGCCCGCGCCCTGTCAAAGCGTCTGGACTGTCTGCTGGCTATCGTTGACAAACGCCGCGACCGTCCGGGTGAATCCGAAGTCATGAACGTTATCGGTGATGTTTCCGGCAAGGATTGCATCCTGATCGACGATATCATCGATTCCGGCGGCACGCTTTGCAATGCGGCCGAAGCGCTGTTGAAGAAGGGCGCCACCAGCGTCACCGCCTATATTACCCACGGCGTGCTTTCCGGCGGCGCAGTTGCCCGCGTGGCTTCCTCGAAGCTGCGCGAACTCGTCATCACCGACAGTATCCAGCCCACCACCGGCGTGCAATCCGCGCATAATATCCGCGTCATCAGCACGGCGGGCCTGCTCGGCGAAGCGATCAACCGCACCGCGCAGGAACAGTCGGTGTCCGGCCTGTTCGACTGACGCTGCCGTCCTCTCCTCGCGCTCAGCCATCCTCGGGCTTGACCCGAGGATCCTTTGATTTCGACGAGTTATGGATCCTCGGGTCAAGCCCGAGGATGACCGAGGGTTTGAAAACCTCGCATCCGAGCGTTCGCTGAACGCATGCGCGTTTCAAGTAAAAAAATCGCACGATTTATATTGTTGGGAACACAAGCCCGCCCTGCAGCACGTGTTCTCGACCAAAGGTCGCTGCCTTTCGCCTTACGGAAACCATTGACGCGTTAAAGCGCAATCGCAAGAATCATTCTGCATCCCTCAAGGCGATGCCGCACCCGCATCCGGCGGACGCTGCAGGCGTGTGGCGGCAGCCTTGATTTTCGGCCACCAGCGCCGGGCCCGCACACGCGCCGCATGGCTGCCATTGCGCCACAGGCTGACTGTATCGGCCGTGACGGCATCGCTCGTAAACAGATGTCGATGGCGACCAATTGCCAGCGCCCGGTAGAGAAACAGCGTCGTGAGAGCCGAGAACAGCACAGACATCACCACATCGCTGAGAAAATGCCCACCGGCCGCGATACGAAGACCGGACATGAGGATAACCGCGCCGGCGGCGAAGCTGCCCATCGCAACACGACCGCGCCATTGCAGACGGGGCCAGACGAGTGCGCAGAGCGGCAGGAAAAAACTAGCGATCAGCGCCGTTTCCCCCGAGGAAAACGAACAGTTGGAAAAACACTGCGTGCTGAACTGGAAAGGCGGCGTAAATAGCTGTTGCCCGCCGAAATCGCTGACGCTGAACGGCCGGGCGCGACCAATATTGGCCTTCAGCACGCCGTTCACCAGAAGCCCGGCGCACAGAACCACCGGGCCGCAGAGGAAAGCCCAGACCCGCCAGCCGGTGCGCTGCAGGGAGCCAAGCCGGGTGTTGCCGATAAGGACGATGAAGGCCAGAATGGTGGCGAGCTCCGTCAGCTCGCGCAATGTGTCGCGAAACCACTCAGGCAGCGGCTCGCGGCCAGACCACAAATTTCCCTCGGGAGAGAAGAACAGCGAAGAGAACCCAAGATCGATGGATGGGAAGGTCGCAAACAGGATGACAAGCGCCAGGGTAACGAACATTACCCAGATGGTGATCCGCATATGCGAGAGGTCATTGTCCATTAGCGCCTCCCGGAATGCACTGCGGCAGCAGGCGCCACAGCCCGATTTCCCTGCCGTCGAGGAAGCCCGGCCCGGCAGTCCAGCGCGCAACCGGCGCCTCACCGGCAAGGCAGGCCGGCAGGCCATCCATGCTTGCCAGGAACAGGGGATTTTTGGCCTCACCGGCTTTCAGCGGATAAAGAAGCGCATAGTGGCTGGACGGCACGCCGGTTTCCGGCAATGCACGTGTCAGCGCCTGTTTTTCATCCCGCAGCTGATAAAAAAGCTCGGCCAATATGGAGCGATCGGAAGCGACAATGGCGTCCGCCCCCGCCTCTTTCGCCCGCGTAAAACCGGTGGACACCAATTCCGACCGACCGAGATAACGCTTCATCGCCAGCTCGCCGCTTGGCAGGCGCAGTTCGGTCCCGGCAATCGTCATGACGGGCAGCACAACGGCGACGATGCCACCGAGCACGAGGGTGGAGACCGTCAGCCAGCGCCGGGATGCCAGCACCGGCACCGCCAGAAGCACACCCGCGGCATAGGCTCCGACAGCCCAGTTGGCGAGCGCCCTCGACATCAAACCCTGCGCCGTGATCAGCAGCACGATCGGCACAGAGAGGGCGACCAGCGCCCGGGTTTCGGCACTCTTCGCCCGGAAGGTCGCGACGATCATGGCGACGAAGACGAACGGCCCGACAACACCCGCCTGCGAGAAGAAAAACTCAAGCGCCGGACCGATTTTCAGCTGAATGCCGTTCCAGTTGGCATTGTCGGCCGTATGGCGCGCGGTCATGAAATCATGTGCCGCATTCCACCACAGATTGGGAGCGATAACAGCGACGCAGACAAGGGCGGCAACGCCTGCGTCCCGCAGCCGAATGCGCCAGCCCATGCAAAGCCAGCCGGCGGCGATGAAGCAGGGCAGAAAATAGATCATCGCATATTTCGACATCAGGCCGAGGCCGAAACAGAGACCGAGCGCAAGGCTCCAACCCACTGCCGCCCTGCCCTCACTGCGGGCTTGCGCCAGCTTGCGCACGCAGATCATCGACAACACGATGAACAGCATCATCGGCGTATCGGTCGAAATCAGCAGGCTGCCGAGCGTCACGGCGGGCAACGTCAGATAGACGACGGCGGCGAGCGAAGCCAGCCTCACATCGTAGATCATCCGTCCAAGAACAAGGATGGCCGCCGCCGCGATGCCATGCACCACGGGTGCAGCCAACCGCACCTGAAAAGTACCTTCGCCACCGCCCAGAATGCTGAATGCACGAATGAGCCAGCCGATCAACGGCGGTTTGGAATAGGCGCCGAGAGCCATCTCCCGACCCCACAGCCAATATTGCGCCTCGTCGACGAACAGATCGGTCCGATTGAAGGCAAGGCCGAGGACGCGCAGCACCGTCACCAAAACGATGGCCGCAAGCGCCAGCGTCATCCACTGGCGCTGCTGGCTCGCCTGCGCATAGGGCAAAGCCGCTGCCCCGTCATGCATGCTGGCGGCGTTCTGCATGGATCAACCACAGATTTCGGGCATAGATGAACAGGCCGGACGCCTGTCCGATGATGAAGACCGGGTCGCGACGCCAAACCGCATAGGACAACAGCACAAGGCCGCCGAGAACGGAAAAATACCAGAAGGCCACCGGGATGACCGAACGGTTGGCCCGTTCCGACGAAATCCACTGAACCAGAAAACGCATGGTGAACAGCATCTGGCCCATGAAGCCGGTCATGACCCAGAGAAATTCCTTCCAGCTGTTCACATGCAGCATGGACCATATGGCCGGTGTATTCACGGCGATGTCTCCGTTTTGAAAGTTTCGGCCCAGCTTGCCCGCTTGCGCCGGCGCAACAGCCAGGCGACGCCGATCAGATCGTGAATGCCGACGAGCGCGCGGCCGATATTGGTGTAATGGGAATTGCCATGCTGCCGCGCCCGGTGCGTCACATCGACATGGGCGACCTGCCAGCCGTCGCGGTTAAACAGCGCCGGGAAATAGCGGTGGTGGTGATCGAAATAGGGCAAGGCGAGATAGGCATCGCGGCGGAAGGCCTTGAGGCCGCAACCGGTATCGCGCGTTCCGTCCTTCAATATCCGCGCCCGAAGCCCATTGGCAAAGCGTGAGGAAAGCCGTTTTCCAAGCGTATCGCGCCGGCCGACGCGCTGGCCGGCCACCAGCCCGAGGCGGCCGGCGGCACTGGCGGCAAGAAGCGGCGCGAGAAGCGCCGGCAGATTATCCGGCGGGTTCTGGCCGTCGCCGTCAAGCATGCAGATGACAGGCGCGCGCGCCGCCTGCACACCGCTATGGATCGCGGCCGATTGCCCGCCCTGGCGGTTGTGCCGCACCAGCCGCAGCATGGGATAGCGATCGCCGAGCGCAAGAACGGCATCCGCCGTGCGGTCGGAGGAAGCGTCATCCACCACGACGATCTCGAACTGGCCGACCGGCTGGCAGGCAGCCACGATCTCAGCCACGAGCGTTTCCACACTCGCTTCTTCATTGTGCATGGGCACGATAACGGCGAAATCCGGCGTCGATCGCAAAGTGGCTCCGTCACATCCGTCTGCGCGGGTGGCGCAAACATCATCGATAGTGGCAGGAGATGGAGCGCGAAAAGCTTGCATGAACATGAACGACCGTTGAACTTCGCACGGTATGCGCCCGTTCTGTTGCAGTTTTATAACGGGTACGACGCCTGAACAGGTCGGCGATTTTTTCGCGGTATGCGGGAAATAATCATACAAATTTCAGCCCTTTAACGTGGCCGTAAACAATTGTTGCGACGCTGCGGCAACGTTTTTTTGGGGGAGGAAACAGATGCCGGGTGCAAATCCGACTGCTGTCAGAGCTAAATCATTGTCAATCAAGGCCAAATTTGCGGGGCTCGTCACCGGTGCGACGCTGGTTTCCTGCCTGTCCGTGGGGCTGCTGTCCTATGAGATGGGTAAGTCGGGCCTGATCGACGCCAGCAAAATAAGGCTGGAGACGGTTGCAGGAAATCAGTCCAAGCAGCTGGACGCCTATACGCTGCGGGTTGAACAAAGCATTTCCGAACTGTCGCAAAATGCCGCGATCGCCCAGGCGCTGGAAACCATGACCAATGTCGTGCCGACGGAAAAGGATGCGATCATCCAGGCTTTCCGTCGCGAAGGTGTCTCCGAGGAAGAGCGCGCCTCCTTCAACGGCGAAGGATTGCGGTTGCTCTATGCCATTCGCCACGCGACGATCAACGCGACCATCGCCAGCGTCTGGCGCAACACCCGGGTCAGCGATATTTATGTGATCGACAAGACCGGGCTGATTATCTATTCCGTCACCAAGGGCAAGAACTTCCTGACCAGTGTCAAGGACCCCGAGAACAGCGCGATCAAGGAATTGTTCGATCGCGTTGAAGCCGGCAAGGACGGTGTCGTCAGCACGACCGGATTTACCGGCGGCGCGAATGATTCAGCCATGGTCGGCATGCCGCTCGCGGTCTCCAACTGGGGCCAGCTGCAGCGCAAGGGCGCCGTCATCATGCGCATTTCAGCCGACCGCATCGGCGCGGTGGTCACGCCGGAGGAAACCGGCAAGACCATTGATGACGCCGTTCTTCTGACGGCGGAGGGCAAGCGCCGGGCAGGCGTGCTTTCGGGCGGCGCAGATGCCGCGGTTTCGGAAAGCCTCGCGGCCCTCTCCAGCACCAGCGAAGCCGGAACGGTGATGGCGCAGACATCTGCGGGCAACATCTTCTATGCCTATCGCCCGGTCTCCGTCTTCGGTCAGAAGCATCTTCTGGCCATCGGCCAGCAGGAAAGCAAGGTTCTCGCAGCCGCCAATGATCTGGCCTTCTGGGCGACGCTGGCGACACTGGCGGTGCTTGCCGTCATGACGCTTGTCGGCATCTTCGTTTCCGCCAGCCTCACCAAGCCGCTGACTGGCCTTGCCAGGCTGATGGAGCGCCTGAACGGTGGTGAAAACAACATCGAGATCAAGGCGGTTTCCCGTGGCGACGAGATCGGCACCATGGCGCGCGCGCTGGAATCCTTCCGTCAGGGCATTCTGGACAAACAGAACATGGAAGCCGAGTCCCATCGCAAGAGCGAAGAACTGGACGAGGAACGCGCCCAGCGCGAGATGGAAAAGGCAAGAAGCGCCAAGGAACTCGAAGAGGCCGTCGATGCGCTTGCCTCCGGCCTTGCCCATCTTGCAGCCGGCAGGCTCGATCTGCGCATTGAAAAATCCTTCGTGCCGTCGCTCGATCATCTGCGCATCGACTTCAACAACTCCATGGCGGGGCTGGAAGCGACAATCGCCAATATCGGCGAAAGCGCCAATGCCATCCGCTCCGGCTCCGGCGAGCTGAAAAGCGCATCGGAAGATCTGTCGCGGCGCACGGAACGGCAGGCGGCCGCCCTTGAAGAAGCGGCAGCCGCACTGGGCGACATGACGCAGGCCGTCAATGTTTCGCTTTCACGCTGCGATGTCGCAGTTGGTACGACAGCGGAAACCATGCAGGACGCCCATAAATCCACGGCTGTCGTGAAAGAAGCCATCGTCGCCATGGAGCGTATCGAAACCTCGTCGTCCAAGATCCGCCAGATCATCGACGTCATCGACCAGATCGCCTTCCAGACCAACCTTCTGGCGCTGAATGCCGGCGTGGAAGCGGCGCGTGCCGGTGAAGCCGGAAAGGGCTTTGCTGTCGTGGCGCAGGAAGTTCGCGAACTCGCGCAGAAATCGGCAGCCGCCGCCCGCGACATTACCACACTGATCGCCACTTCGGCGGGCGATGTGGAAAGCGGCGTGGCGCTGGTGCTGAAGACCGGCGAAAGCCTGGAGCAGATCCAGAAACGCATCCAGTCGGTCAACGACCAGATCGGCGCGATTGCCACGGCCTCGCGCGAACAGTCCGGCCGCCTCGGCGAGATCAATGCCTCGGTCAACGAACTCGATCATGTGACGCAGCAGAATGCGGCGATGGTGGAGGAAACCACGGCAGCGGCTTTCTCGCTGGCCAACGAGGCGGATGGCCTGACCGAACAGGTAGGGCAATTCTCCGTCGGCCATACCCAACAGCGGGATCAGCGTTACGCGGCATAAGCCGCAACGAAAAAAGGCCGGAGGCAAAACCTCCGGCCTTTTTATTTGTGCCGGGCTCCCAGGGGCCAAAGCCCCTGGGAACGCGCCGGCGAAGGGAGATCACGATGACCCTCGCCGGCTTCCGGGGAGGAGCTCAGAAGAAGCCGACCTTGTTCGGGCTGTAGGAAACGAGCAGGTTCTTGGTCTGCTGGTAGTGGTCGAGCATCATCTTGTGGGTCTCGCGACCGATGCCCGACTGCTTGTAGCCACCGAATGCCGCACCCGCCGGATAGACGTGATAGCAATTGGTCCACACACGGCCCGCCTCGATGCCGCGACCGGCGCGATAGGCGATATTGGTATCGCGGCTCCAGACGCCGGCACCCAATCCGTAAACCGTGTCATTGGCGATTTCGAGCGCCTCTTCCACCGTCTTGAAGGTGGTGACGGAAACGACAGGACCAAAGATTTCCTCCTGGAAAATCCGCATCTTGTTGTTGCCTTCAAAAACGGTCGGCTGGATGTAATAACCGTCCTTCAGATCGCCAGTCAGCGTCTTGCGGTCGCCGCCGGTCAGAACCTTGGCGCCTTCCTTCTTGCCGATTTCCAGATAGCTCATGATCTTGTCGAACTGTTCCTGCGAGGCCTGTGCGCCCAGCATGGTCGACGGATTGAGCGGATCGTCCTGGCTGATGGCCTGAACGCGCTTGATGGCCTTTTCCATGAAGCGGTCATAGATCGATTCATGCACCAGCGCCCGCGACGGGCAGGTGCAGACCTCACCCTGATTGAGCGCGAAGAAGGCGAAACCTTCGAGTGCCTTGTCGAGGAAGGCGTCGTCCTCGTTCATCACATCGGCAAAGAAGATGTTCGGCGATTTGCCGCCCAGTTCCAGTGTAATGTTGGTGACGTTATCGGCCGCATAACGCATGATTTCCTTGCCAACCGAGGTGGAACCGGTAAAGGCGATCTTGGCGATGCGATTGCTTTGCGCCAGCGGCTTGCCGGCTTCGAGGCCCGTGCCGTTGACGATGTTGAGAACGCCGGGCGGCAGCAGATCTTCGATCAGTTCCATCACGACGAGAATGGAGGCAGGTGTCTGTTCCGCCGGTTTCAGCACCACGCAATTGCCGGCGGCAAGCGCCGGTGCAAGCTTCCACGCCGCCATGAGGATCGGGAAGTTCCACGGAATGATCTGGCCGACAACACCGAGCGGTTCATGGAAATGATAGGCGACGGTGTCGTTGTCGATCTGACCGATCGTGCCTTCCTGCGCGCGGATGCAGCCCGCAAAATAACGGAAATGATCGATGGCCAGCGGAATATCGGCATTGGTGGTCTCACGCAGCGGCTTACCGTTATCCCAGGTTTCGGCCCGGGCGATGAGGTCGAGATTTTCCTCGATGCGCTGGGCGATCTTGAGCAGGATATTGGAGCGTTCGGTTATGCTCGTCTTGCCCCATTTGTCGCGGGCCTTGTGGGCGGCATCCAGCGCAAATTCAATATCGGATGCGTCTGAACGCGGAACTTCGCAGATCTTGTGGCCAGTAACGGGGGAAAGATTATCCATGTAGCGGCCAGATTTCGGCTCCACCCATTTGCCGCCGATGTAGTTGCCGTATTTCAGCTTGAAGGGCGCTTCGCCGGCTTTCTGCTGAACCTGAATATTCATGATTTCATCCTCCCTGATGAAAACGATCCGTGACGGATCGCATGGGAGGAAGGTGGGCCTAGATAGTACGGTCGGGTAGAGGGGCGGCGCGGTTCCGCAGCGCACATTGTCTCACATCTGCGACAGACCCGCTGCGGGATGGCTTAAACAGCCTCAATGCACGGCAAGCTTCTTCATCTTGCGATGCAGCGTGGCCCGGCTGATGCCGAGCAGCGATGCGGCCTGCGTGACATTGCCATTGGTGCGCGACAGGACCCGTCGCAGCGCCGAACGCTCCGCTTCGGCGAGGTCGGAGCCGCTGTCATGACGCTCCTCCTGCAGAATATCGGCAGCCGGCAAACCCTGCGCAATGGCATGGTCGTCAAGCTTCAACGCCAGACGGGCGGCACGTGTCGCACCGAGAACGAGATCGTCCTGATCCACCGCCAGCAGCGAAAGCGCCGCACCGAAACCGCTCGGCACCACGACGATACGTGCGCCCGGAAAGGCCCGGCGGAAAAGATTACCCTCGATGCGCTGCGCCGCATCCCTCACCGCCTGGGTGACGAAGGAGAAGGTCATTTCGTTGATGTCGTCGCGGCAGGTGGAAATATCGAGCGCACCTGTCACCCGGCCGGTGTGATCGCGGATCGGCGCAGTGGTGCAGCAGAGTTCGGTATTTGACGTGAAGAAATGCTGGTCGCGATAGACCACCACCGAACGCTCGTCGACAAGTGCCGTGCCGATGCCGTTGGTGCCGACGCTCGCTTCGCTCCAGACGGCGCCGGACCAGAGGCCGAGCGCGCGGAAGTCCCGGTCGTCGCCGGCGGCACCCCGCCGTTCCAGCGCAACGCCCTGCGCATCGGTCAAAAGCAGGCAGCAGCCGGATTTGCCGACACTGTGAAAGATGCGGTCGAGTTCGTCGGTGCTTTCGGCGATCAAGCCGGCAGCACTTTCACGGGCGCGGCGAAATTCGAATTCGCTGAGAAAGATCGGCTTGCGGTTTTCCTCCGGCGCAAGACGATGCTTGACCATGCAGCGGCGCCATGAAGCGACAATCGGAGAACTTGCGGCTGCGGAACGGTGGCGCGCTGTTTCATACACGCGTTCTGCATGGGCGATGTCGGTCGGCATACGCTCCTCCCAAAGCTTTTCGGCGATGGTGCGCTGGAAGCGTTCATGTTTCAACTAAAAACTTCGCGACCGGCATGGCCGGACGCAACCGCGGGCTGCGGCCAGCCTATCGAGCCGCCTTGAAGTAACGCCGGCCGTCACTCGCGTCGGTTTCCTCCTCAACCGAAAGAAACGTGTCATCGACGAGATTGGCGATGGAATTCAGCGGACCGGGCTTGCCGAAAAAGAAGCCCTGCACCTGCAGGCAGCCTTCACGGCGCAGGAATTCGATATGGGCCTTGGTCTCCACCCCTTCCGCCAGCACCGGTATATTGAGGCTGTGCGCCAGAATGAGCGTCGAGCGGACGATTGCCTCCGACTGCACGTTGGTCGACAGGCCGTCGATGAAAGCGCGGTCGATCTTGATCTTGTCGAAAGGGAAACTCTGCAGGGTCGATAGTGAGGAATAGCCCGTACCGTAATCGTCCATGGCGATCTTGACGCCAAGCGACTTGAGCTTGCGGATCGTGACCAGCGCGTGGCGATGGTCGGCGATGATGCTGCCTTCGGTGATTTCCAGTTCGAGCCTCTCCGGCGCAAGTCCGGTCTCCAGAATGATCCTCTCGACCTTTTCGGGGAAATCATTGTCAGCGAGCTGCTGCGGCGCGACATTCACGGCGATGGAAAGCGACTTCTTCCAGAGCGCGGCCTGCGCGCAGGCTTCGCGGAGAACCCATTCACCGAGTTCGACGATAAAGCCGGTCTGTTCGGCAATCGGAATGAACTCAGCGGGAGAAACCATGCCCCGTTCAGGGTGCTTCCAGCGCAAAAGCGCCTCGAAACCGACGATGCTGCCGCTTTTGGTATCGTTCTGCTGCTGGTAATAAAGCTCGAATTCCTTGTTGGCGAGACCACTGCGCATGGCAATGGCAAGCGCGTTGCGTTCGCGGGCAGCCTCATCCATGGATTTGTCGTAGAAGCAGATCGTCTCCGAAATGCCGCCCTTTGCCCGATACATGGCGACATCGGCCTGCGCCATCAGCGTGTCGGCATCGATGGCGCCGCTGTTGCGGACTGATATGCCCACACTTGCGCCCACGGAAAATGTCTGCCCGTTCCACTCGACCGGCTTGCTGATCTGCTCGATCAGTCGCTGGGCGAATTCCGCACCATCGGCACGTGTATAATAGGAATGGGTCATCGCCACGAATTCATCGCCACCCATGCGCGCCAGAAACTCCCCGGCCTTCAGCACGGAACTCGCCCGGTCGGCAATGGCGCGCAGCACCGCGTCCCCCGCCGCGTGACCATGCACGTCGTTAATTTCCTTGAAACGGTCGAGATCGATGGACAGAAGTGCGGTATGCGCGCCGAGGGAGATATGGCGCGTGCGGCGGTTGAGATGTTCGATGAAGGCCGCGCGATTGGGAATGCCCGTCAGCGGATCGTGCAGCGAAAGATGACGATAACGGGCAACCGCCTGCTGGGTGGACTGGGCATCGATGACATAGGTGGAAAGACCGAGCGCCAGCAGCAGAAGCGTGACCGCGATGGCACCTCCGCCCATGATGGCCGGCGGCAGCAGGTTCTCGGGAATGACGACGCGAGGATCAAACGCGAAGGACATCGAGGCCATGCCGGTATAATGCATCGAGGCGATGGCGAGGATCAGAAACGTCACCGCACTATATTGGCAGAACCGGTTGAGCGGCCGCGCCACTCTGTTGACGGCAATCCCGCCCAGCACCGCCCCCAGCACCAGCGAGGCGATGACATAAGCCTGGTTCCAGAAAATCACGCCCTGTACATTATAAGCGGCCATGCCGGTGTAATGCATCGCCGCGATGCCAAGACCCAGGATGACGCCACCGGCTTCCACCAGCGCACTGCGTCCGGCATAGGCGGAAATGCCGAAGCCGGCAGTCGTGGTGGCAATGGCGATAAGGAGCGAAAGTCCCGTCAGATAGGGATCGTAACCCACCTCGCCTGCCGCGGAATAACCCAGCATCGCCACGAAATGGGTGGTCCATATCGCAGCGCCACCATTCACACCCGCCAGAAACAGCCAATTGACCTTCTGCAGCCCGGTCGCCAGACGCGCTCTCGAGAAAAGACGTATTGTAACGAAGCTTCCCAACATGCACACGAAAACCGCTGCGGCGGTGTATCGGAAGTCATGATCGATGGCGAGGCACTGGAGAACGGTCAGCATTGTTGTCTACACAATTGGAATTCCGTGCAGCTTTATCATTTGCCAGGTTTTCAGCTAGTTTATATGCATGGATAAGCACATATTAAAAGTTGCAACAAACGAGTGAATTAGTTGCAACTAATAAAATCCTGGCTAGACGATCGTGAAAACTGGCCGCTCTTGTCTTTATGGGTCTTTTGTATTATAGCGCCCGCACCCGTGTAGACACCCTTGGAGGCAACGCGGGCGGGATGGCTCCATGGGCCTCTCCAGTTCAGGCCGCATCGTCGGCGTGAACTCTCCATATAACCTCGAAAGGAATTGCCATGAGCAAAGAATCGTATGAGCTCAAGGCCGAGGCGCGCGAACGAGTTGGTAAGGGGTCCTCTCGTGAACTTCGCCGCAACGGTTTGATTCCCGCTGTCATCTACGGTGACAAGCAGGCCCCCGTTTCTATCGCACTCTCGACCAACGAAGTCACCAAGCGTATCCACGCTGGCGGTTTCATGACGACGGTTGCGACCATCGACGTCGACGGCAAGAAGATCAAGGTTCTCCCGAAGGATTACCAGCTTGATCCGGTCCGCGACTTCACCATGCATGTCGACTTCCTGCGCGTTTCGGGCAACACGCTCGTCAACGTTGAAGTTCCGGTTCACTTCGAAAACGAAGAAAAGTCGGACATCAAGATCGGCGGCGTTCTGAACATCGTTCGCCACACGGTGGAATTCCACTGCCCGGCCAACGACATTCCGGAATTCATCACGGTTGATCTGTCCGGCCTGAAGATCGGCGACAGCGTCCACATCTCGAATGTGAAGCTGCCGAAGAACATCTCGCCTGTTATCGCCGACCGTGACTTCACGATCGCAACGATCGTCGCTCCGGCTGCAGGCGTTGCAGACGAAACGACCGAAGAAGCTTCCGAAGAATAATCGGCGGCCGCAAGGCCGGATAGCTTTGCGCATTGAGGCCCGTTCCGTTTTCGGAACGGGCCTTTTAGTTTTTATGAACTTTAAAAACAGAAAGCCCGCGGACCGTGCAGGACGCCCACCCTGTTTTAGCGTCGATTAACACTTCCATGAAACGATACCCTCGCGCTGTCGTGGAAACTCCGGACGGATGAAAACGGCGCGCAAAAATTCAGGGGCAAAGGGTAGCTGCAATCAAACATGGCTCATTCCGTCGAAAGCCGCTTTATCGCGATTGTTTCCGGCGCACTTCTTACAGTGGTCGCTCCGCTCTTTACCCTTTTGCTGACGCTCTCCTACAACGAGGCCATCCGTAGCCAGCGCAATCACCTTGAGATTCTGCTGTCGACAAATTCGCAGGCGCTCGCCCGTCCCCTATGGGATATGGATGACGACACCATAAATCAGATTACCGGAACCCTTGTTTCCGACCCGATGATCAAGATGGTCGAGGTCAAGGACACGTCCGGACAGCTCGATATCGTGCAGACGGCCGGTAGCGATTTCATTCAGGATGCTGCCTCAACCACGCGCGAGGTAACCTACAAGACGACGAAGGGCACTGTCACCGTTGGCGAACTGACGGTCTATTACGACAATGTCAGCCTTCTCACCTCTCTCAGCCGCACCGAAATGGCTTTCATCACCATTTTCGTTCTCGCCATCCTCACCATCGTTCTGGCGGCGATTGCCGGCAACCGCTTCATGGTCATCCGCCCGCTGATGCGGCTTGCGGCAGCGATAGAGGCGACACGGCGCCTCGGCTCCCGCCATCATGTCGACTGGCGCTCGAAGGATGAGATCGGCCGGCTGGCGAAAAGCTTCAACGAAATGCAGACCCAGCTTGAAAAGGAAGAGCTGGAAATCAAGAACGCCCATGAGCGCAAGACGGAAATCTACAACCGCACACCCGCCATGCTGTTCTCGCTCGACAGGTACGACCGGATTGCCGCCGTCAGCGATTATTGGGTGCAGGCGACGGGTTATGGCCGCGCCCGGATACTGGGCCTCAACTTCGCCGATCTTATCCACCCGGATGACCGTTCCCTGTTCCGGGAACGCAAGGCGGCGCAACAGTCGCCCGAGGCTTCGCAGGTCGGCATCACCATCCGCTTTCATTGCATGGGTGGCAGCGTCATGGATGCGCTCATCCTTGAAAAAGCCCTCGATTCCGGCGATGCGGCACAGCAGAGCACATGCCTGTGCGTCATGACTGACGTGACCGAATTGCGCCAGTCGGAAAAACGCAACCGCCAGCAGGCCATTTCCGACCATCTGACCGGCCTCTTCAACCGTCAGGGTTTCGAGGCGATCCTAGACCTGCAGATCCGTGAAGCGGACACGAACGACAGCGAACTGGCCTGCCTGTTCATCGATCTGGACCGGTTCAAATCCATTAACGACAATCTCGGCCATGCGGTGGGCGACGCGGTTCTGCGTGAATTCACGCTGAAACTCGAACCGCTGCTGACGCCTCTCGACAGCGCCTCGCGTCTCGGCGGCGATGAATTCGCGATCCTGCTTGCCGGCGACACGGTGGAAGAACGCGCCCTGCAGTTCTGCGAGCGGATTTGCGCCATACTGGATACGCCTTTTGAGATCGGCAGCAACAGCATCCGCCTCAGCGCCAGCATCGGCATGGCAGTCTATCCGCTGCACGCCACCAGCGCCTCCGAGCTTCTGCAGAATGCCGACATGGCCATGTATAGCCGCAAAAGAACGGGCAAGAACGGCTCGCAGATCTTCGATCCGTCGATCATGGACCGGGCACGCGAACATGCCGAACTGGAGCGGGATATCGCACAGGCGCTTTCCGAAGGCTGGTTCGAGGCGCATTTCCAGCCGATTCAAGACCTCGCAAAGGGCGGAATAGCGGGCTTCGAGGCCTTGCTGCGTCTCAACCACCCGGAAAAGGGTCTGCTCTCCCCCGCCGCCATCATCAGCCTTGCGGAAGAAAACGGCACCATCAATCGTATCGGCAATGTCATTCTCGATCAGTCGATCGCCAACCTTGCCAGGCTGTCGCGCCTGCCGGGCATGGAACAGACCTATGTAGCCGTGAATTTTTCACCGCTGCAATTCGAACCGGGCTTGCCGACGCGGATCGCCGGCGTTCTGCACCGGCACGGCATTGTTCCCAAGCGACTGGTCATCGAGATAACCGAGGCCGTCATCATGAAGGACGACCCGCAAATCCGGGCAATCCTCAACGCCATTCACCAGCTCGGCTGCCGCATCGCTCTGGATGATTTCGGCACGGGTTATTCCTCGCTCAGCTATCTCAGCCGTTTTCCGGTCGATATCGTCAAGATCGACCAGTCCTTCACCCGCTCCATCTGCGACGATGCGGTGGAAATCAGGCAGCGCAACCGCATGCTGGTCGAAGGCATAGCCGCCATCTCGCACAAGATGAACTGCACCGTCATCGCTGAAGGCGTCGAGACGGAAGAGCAGAAGGAACTTCTGACGGAAATAGGCGCCGATTACGGACAGGGCTATTTCTTCGCAAGGCCGCAGCCCGTCGAAAGACTGATCACCACACTGGACGCAATGTCCGATATTGGCCGCATTGCGGCACGGCAAGCGTGAAGCGGTGGAAAGAGCCATGGGATTGATCCGCATTTGTCTGATCTTTCTTGCTTTCGCACTCCTGTTTGCCCCATGGCCGGCCAGCGCGGCCAAGCTTTTCCTGACGACCGAAGTCTATCCTCCGTATAATCTGCAGGCCGCCGATGGCAGCGTGCAGGGCGTCTATTTCGACCAGCTGAAAATCATGCTGGAGGAAACCGGCACCAGCTACGAAGTCGCTGTCATGCCCTGGGCGCGGGCAATTGCGCTCGCCGCGACACAGACAATGCATTGCGTCTTCGCCACGGCGCGAACGCCGGAGCGGGAAAAACTCTTCAAATGGGTCTCACCGATCCACACCGATCGCAACATTCTCGTGGCGCGCCGCAAGGCGGATATCAATGTCTCCAGCCTTCAGGACGCAAAGAAATACCGCGTCGGCACCCAGCGCGGCGACTATACCGAAGCGCTTCTGGAAACGCTCGGCTTCCCGCTGGTGGATGTCGGCGCAGATTTCCAGATCACCCTTCACAAGCTGAAAGCAGGGCGCATCGACCTGATGCCCATGTCGGAAAGCACCTTCAAAACTCTGCCGGCCGACACCTTCAGGGAAGTGATTACCCTGACGCGACAACAACTGGGCCTTGCCTGCAACAAGAGCGTTCCCGACGCGCTCATCGCAAAATTGCAGGCTCGGCTGGACGGGCTGATCGCTGACGGAACCCAACAGCGCATATTCGACCGCTACAACCTCGTCAGCCCCTGAGCGGCATCCCGCACATCCATAAAAAGATTGACAGTCGGCGCATTTCGGGGTGGTGACAACAGCATCATCAGGTAAAACGCGGACATGCCCCCATGAAGATCATCGCAGGACTTGGTAATCCCGGCGCCCAATATGCGGGAAACCGCCACAATATCGGTTTCATGGCCGTCGACGCGCTGCAGCGCCTGCCCTCCTTTTCGCCCTGGGCGCGAAAGTTCAAGGCGGAGATTTCCGAAGGTGAAATCGCCGGCGAGAAGGTTCTGCTGATGAAACCGCTGACCTATATGAACCTTTCCGGCGAATCCGTCGGCGAGGCCATGCGCTTCTTCAAGCTCTCGCCCGGCGACATCATCGCCATCCATGACGAACTCGATCTTCTCGCCGGCCGCACCCGCATCAAGACGGGCGGCGGTCATGGCGGCCATAATGGCCTGAAATCGCTCGATGCCCATTGTGGCAAGGAATACCGCCGCCTGCGCCTCGGCATTGGCCACCCCGGCGACAAGGAGCGGGTGCACGGCCACGTACTCGGCGATTTCGCCAAGGCCGACCGGGTCTGGCTCGATCCGCTTTTGGACGCCATCGCCGACAACGCCGCCATGCTGGTGAAGGGTGAGGATTCGCAGCTGATGAACAAGCTGGCGCTGGCCACAGGCAGCAAGCCGGAGGCCGAAAAACCGGTGAAGGCGGCCAAACCCGCCGGGCAGTCCCACATCCATCAGGCCCGCAACAGCGCCCAGCCGAAAAAACTGCCGGAAACCGGGCCGATGGCAGAAATGCTGAAGCGCATGTTCGGCAAGAAAGACTAACTCGAATGCCTTCAGAGACCCTTGCCCTGCGCAAAGCCGGTCCCGGCGATCTGCCTGGCCTGCTTGAACTTTACCAGGCGCTCAATCCATCGGACCCCGCGTTGACGGTGCAGGAGGCTGGCGCGCCCTTCGCCGCCATGCTTGAGCAACCGGGCCTGACCGTGTTTTTGGCAATGCATGACGGAAAGCCGGTTGCGACCGCCACGCTTCTGGTTGTTCCAAACCTGACGCGCGCCGCCCGCCCCTATGCGCTCATCGAGAATGTCGTGACGCTGGAAGCCCTGCGCGGCCGGGGATATGGCCGCATGGTCGTGCGCCATGCCATCGAGGCCGCTTTTGCCGCAAACTGTTACAAGGTCATGCTGCTGACGGGCCGTGACGACCCCGCAGTTCATGCCTTTTACGAATGCTGCGGTTTTGTGCAGAACAAGACCGGCTTTCAGATCCGGAGCGAGAATTTCCAGTAAAGGTGCATAGCGGTTTTACGTCCGGAAAATGCGTAAAACAAAATACGCTCACTCTTCCGGCTCGGTGGTGAACATCAAGGGAAAACCGGCTTCCTTGCCGAGATCGGTCGCCTCCTTGGCCTTGGTCTCGGCGATGTCGCGCTCACAGACAACAACCACCGCGCTGCCGAAGCGATGCGCCGTCATCATCACCCGGTGGCCAGTCTCCTCGCTCATGCGAAAGACGGCCTTCAGCACCACGGTGACAAATTCGCGCGGCGTATAGTCGTCATTCAGCAGCATGACCTTGTAGAGCTTCGGCCGCTCCAGCTTCGGTTTGACTTTCGGTTTCGGTTTGAGGTCGACAGGACTGTCACTCATGATTGTCGCTCGTCATGGTGGTTCATCATCGTGGTTCAGGGGGAAAATCCCGCTGGATGGCGAAAGATCGCGCTTTGGACCCGCTTATATTGCGCCGCAACCGCGCTATCGGCAAGCCTGCCCGGAAATCGGCACCTTTCGCAGGGCTTTGCCAGCCCAAATCGGCCCGCGGGCTTGACCTTGCCCTGCCCTTTCCGCAAAAGGCTCCTCAACGAATTCTTTCAAACGGACAGGTTTCAAGCCATGGGCTTCAAATGCGGTATCGTCGGGCTGCCGAATGTCGGCAAGTCCACCCTCTTCAACGCGCTGACGAAAACGGCCGCCGCACAGGCCGCCAACTATCCCTTCTGCACCATTGAGCCGAACACCGGCGAGGTTGCCGTGCCCGATCCACGCATGCAGCAGCTTGCCGCCATCGCCGGTTCGAAGGAAATCATTCCGACCCGCATCTCCTTCGTGGACATTGCCGGTCTGGTGCGTGGCGCATCGAAGGGTGAAGGCCTCGGCAACAAGTTCCTCGCCAATATCCGCGAAGTCGATGCCGTCGTGCACGTGCTGCGTTGCTTTGAAGACGACGATATCACCCATGTGGAAGGCCGCATCAACCCGGTCGGCGATGCCGAAACAATCGAGACCGAGCTGATGCTCGCCGACCTCGAAAGCCTGGAACGCCGCGTCGAGCAGACCCGCAAGCGCGCCAGCAGCAAGGACAAGGAATCCCTCGCCCAACTGCCCGTCATGGAAGCCGTCATCACGCTGCTTAACGGCGGAAAGCCGGCACGCCTGCTGTTGAAGACGCTGGCAGCCGAGGAGATCGAAATCCTCAAGGGCCTCAACCTTCTGACGTCGCACCCGGTGCTTTATGTCTGCAACGTCTCGGAAGCCGATGCATCCTCCGGCAACGAGCATACCGAGGCCGTCGCAGTGATGGCAAAGCAGCAGGGCGCCGAATGCGTGATCATCTCGGCGGCGATCGAAGCCGAAGTTGCACAGCTTCCAGCTGATGAAGCCGAGGAATTCCTCTCGGCGCTCGGTCTTAACGAGGCCGGCCTCGACCGCCTAATCCGCGCCGGCTATCACCTGCTCGACCTCATCACCTATTTCACCGTTGGCCCGAAGGAAACACGCGCCTGGACGATCGTGCGCGGCACCAAAGCCCCCGCCGCCGCCGGCGTCATCCACACCGATTTCGAACGCGGCTTCATTCGCGCCTTCACCATCGGCTTTGACGACTACATCGCCTATAAGGGCGAAGTGGGCGCCAAGGAAGCCGGCAAGGGACGCGACGAAGGCAAGGAATATGTCGTTCAGGATGGCGACGTCATCCACTTCCGCTTCAACACCTGATCAGGTTTGGACGGGGCTTGCTTCTTCTGAAGCGCTAGGTGCCACGGATCCGCTTATTTCTTCTCCCCGTCCGGGGAGAAGGTGGCTCGAAGAGTCGGATGCGGGATAACCTCTCCGCATATCTCTACCCTCGCCCCCTCATCCCGCTGCCGCGACCTTCTCCCCGGCGGGGAGAAGAAACGGGCCTCACCCGCTCGCCATCCCTCCCTCGCATCACACCTTCGATTTGACCTTTACGTAAAGGGAAAAATCATCTTAGATGCGCCGACCTTGACTGTGCGAAGGGAGGACGCCATGACGCCGGTCGCGATTTACACCTATGAGGATTTTTCCGTTGGACGGGAATTTCCCCTCGGACCGCAATCGATTTCCGCAGAGCAGATCATTGCTTTCGCCAGCGAATTCGACCCGCAACCCATGCATCTTTCCGAAGAAGCCGGCCGCCAGAGCATTCTCGGCGGGCTGGCGGCATCAGGCTGGCACACCTGCAGCCTGCTGATGCGGATGATGGCAGACAGCTATATTGCCAGTTCAACCTCGCAGGGCAGCCCCGGCATCGATTACGTCGACTGGAAAAAGCCGGTTCTGGCCGGAGATACGCTTTCGGGAAAATCCATCGTTCTGGAACAGCGCCCTTCCGCGTCGCGCGCTGGCATCGGCCTCGTGAAATTCCGCCATGAGCTTTACAATCAGCGCGGTATTCTGGTCGCGCAGGGCGAAAACACCGTAATGTTCCTGATGCGGGCAGACGGAGGCCTTGCAGCATGAGACTGGCAGAATTATCCCCGATCGGCGAGCGCGTCACCCTCGACACGCTGCATTTTTCCGCCGAAGACATCATTCGCTTCGCCCGCGATTTTGATCCGCAGCCGTTCCACCTCGATGCCGATGCCGCCAGAAACAGCGTTTTCGGCGGCCTCTGCGCTTCCGGCTGGCACACGGGCGCGGGCTGGATGAAGTGTTTCCTGTCCCATTGGGCAAAAGAGGTCAAAAGGCTGAAACAGCAGGGCATTGAGCCACCGCGGCTCGGCCCCTCCCCGGGGTTTCGAGAGCTCAAATGGAAGAAGCCGGTGTTTGCCGGTGATGATGTGACCTATTTCGTCACGCTGCTCGATACCCGTCCGCTGGAATCCCGCGCCGGCGTCTGGCTCAACACCACCTTCAACGAAGGCGTAAACCAGTCGGGAGAAACGGTGCTGACCTTCCGCAGCGGGGTTCTGGAGTTCGAATAGGCACTGGCCCCTATCACGCCGCCGCGATACCCTTCAGCAGGAATCGCGGCGGGCCGGTAAATATGGATGATATTCTCAAGGGTTATGCCGAGGCAGCAACGCCCGAGCTGATTTCCAGGTTCGAAAATCTCGACTGCGGGGCAGTTTACGCACCCGTCATCGACCTGCTGCCGACGACACCCTCCCGGATCGCAGATATTGGCAGCGGCACCGGCCGCGACGCCGCATGGTTTGCCGCGCAGGGCCACGACGTTCTCGCCGTCGAGCCGGTCGGAGAGCTTCGTGAACCCGGCATGCAGTTACATTCATCGGAGAAAATAATCTGGCTGGATGACACCTTGCCCGCGCTGACAAGGGCTCGCTGCTATGGCGCCTTTGATCTGGTTGCCCTGTGCGGCGTCTGGCACCACATCCATCACGATGCAAGGCGCGCTGCGATGGAAAGCCTCTCGGCGATGACGGCGACAGGTGGATTGCTGATCATGTCGCTGCGTCATGGCCCGGCGCCCGAGGGCCGCCGCGCCTTTGCCATTTCCCCGGCGGAAACCATAAACGAGGCCGCCCGTCTTGGCTTCACGTTAATCCGGGAAGCGGAGGTGGGTTCCATTCAGGCCGGGAACCGCGCTCTGGGCGTTCACTGGACATGGATTGCCTTGCGAAAAACCGGCAGAACGAGCGGGCTGCTGCAGCAGCCCTGACCGTTATTTCTGACTTAATGGCCGGAAAACTCCACCAGCGTCCGTACCTCGACGCCAAGGTCCTCAAGCTTCTTGCGACCACCGAGATCGGGCAGATCGATAACAAAGCAGGCGGAGACGATATCCGCGCCCATCTGCCGCAAAAGCTTGACCGCGCCTTCGGCAGTGCCGCCGGTCGCGATCAGATCGTCGACCAGAATGACCTTCTCGCCGGGCTGCACGGCGTCCACATGCATTTCCATTTCGTCCACGCCATATTCCAGGCTGTAGGCGACCCGCACCGTGGTGTGTGGCAGCTTGCCCTTCTTGCGGATGGGCACGAAACCGGCCGAGAGCTGATGCGCCACCGCCCCGCCCAGAATGAAGCCGCGTGCTTCCATGCCGGCGATCTTGTCGATCTTCGTTCCCGCATAGGGCTGCACAAGCTCGTCCACCGCCCGGCGGAAAGCCCGCGGATTGCCAAGCAAAGTGGTGATGTCCCGGAAGATGATGCCCGGCTTCGGATAGTCGGGAATGGAACGGATGGCAGCGGAAAGCTCCGAAGCGATAAGGGTCATGGGATTTCCATTTATATGGGAATGGATCAGAAGGTTCGGGCCACCCTATCAACTTGCCGGCTGTGGACCAACAAAAAAGGACCGCGACCGTCGGCCCTCATCTGTTGGTATTGAACCTCAACAGTCTGGGTCGCGTGAACTGCGATCGGACAACGCCCTTGTCCGACAGGCAGCAAAAAAGCCCCCACGGAAACCGTGGGGGCCGTTGATTGCAGCCGCTTGAAACCGGCTCAATGTTCCTTGTTGGCGTAGATCGATTTCTTGGTCAGATAGATCAGTGCCGTGAAGATGAACAGGAACACCATGACCATGAAACCAGTGCGCTTGCGCTGTTCCAGATGCGGCTCCGCAGCCCACATCAGGAAGGCAGAGACGTCCTTGGAATATTGATCCACCGTCTGCGGTGCACCGTCATCATAGGTCACCTGATCGGCGCTGATCGGCGGCGCCATCTTCAGCGCCACGGCGCTGACGAAATACGGGTTGAAATGCGTGCCTTCCGACACTTCAACACCGGCCGGCGCATCCTGATATCCGGTCAGCAGCGCATGGATATAATCCGGGCCGCCTTCCTGGTAACCGCCGATGATCGGGATCATGTCGATGATGAATTGCGGGAACCCGCGTTCAACACCACGCGCCTTGGCAAGCAGCGACATATCAGGCGGTGCGGCCCCGCCATTGGCGGCGGCTGCCGCCTCGTGGTTCGGGAACGGCGAAGGGAAGTGATCGGAAGGTACGGCCTTGCGGCTATACATTTCGCCATCGGCGTTCGGGCCGTCCTGCACTTCATATTCGGCAGCGAAAGCCTTCACCTGATCTTCCGAATAACCGAGATCTCCCAGCGTGCGGAAGGAAACAAGGCTCATCGAATGGCAGGCGGAGCAGACTTCCTTATAGACCTTGAGACCACGCTGCAGCTGGCCTTTGTCGTATTTGCCGAAAGGTCCGGCAAAGGACCAGCTCTGCTCCTCGGGCTTGATGACCGGGAAGTGACCGCCGGCAACCGCATGTTCGGTCTTGGTGGCAAGGTCATGGCTCTCCTCGGCCGCGAATGCGGCGGAGGAACAGCCAATGGCGGCGATGAGCGCGATGCTCGTGAGAAGCGTCTTCATTGTCGTCATCCTTCCTTCGCGCTCAGATCTGGGCGGCCGCTGGCGCGGCACCCTTCTTGGCGGCGTTCTTTTCAAGAACGGCCTCGGTAATGGAATTCGGAATACGCCGCGGCGTTTCGACCAGACCGAGGATCGGCATGATGACGAGGAAGAACCCGAAATAGTACAGCGTGCCGATCTGCGACATGACGACATAGAGGCCTTCCGCAGGACGTGAACCCAGCCAGCCGAGCAGGATGGCGTTGACCACGAAAATCCAGAAGAACAATTTGTACCACGGACGATAGACTGCGGAGCGAACCTTCGACGTATCGAGCCAGGGCAGGAAGAACAGCACGATGATCGCGCCGAACATCACGAGAACGCCACCGAGCTTGGAATCGATCGGCCCGATATTGAAGGTGATGGCGCGCAGCATCGCGTAGAACGGCAGGTAATACCATTCCGGCACGATATGCGCCGGCGTCTTCAGCGGATCCGCCATGATGTAGTTATCAGGGTGGCCGAGGAAGTTCGGCATGTAGAAGATGAACCAGGCATAGGCGATGAGGAACACCGAAACGCCGAGCGCATCCTTCAACGTCGCATAGGGCGTGAAGGGGACCGTATCGGTCTTGCTCTTCACTTCCACGCCGGTCGGGTTGGTCTGGCCGGTCACATGCAGCGCCCAGATATGCAGGATGACGACACCCGCGATCATGAAGGGCAGCAGGTAATGCAGCGCAAAGAAGCGGTTGAGTGTCGGATTGTCGACCGCAAAGCCGCCGAGCAGGAACTGCTGGATCCATTCACCAATCAGCGGGAAAGCCGTGAAGAAGCCGGTGATGACGGTCGCACCCCAGAAGGACATCTGACCCCAGGGAAGGACGTAGCCCATGAAGCCCGTCGCCATCATCAGCAGATAGATCACGCAGCCGAGGATCCAGAGGATTTCGCGCGGCGCCTTGTAGGACCCGTAATAAAGACCACGGGCAATGTGCAGATAGACCGCGATGAAGAAGAACGACGCGCCGTTGGCGTGCATATAACGCAGCAGCCAGCCGTGGTTGACGTCACGCATGATCTTTTCGACGGAATTGAAGGCAACCGTCGTTTCAGCGGCATAATGCATGGCAAGCACGACGCCGGTGAGGATCTGCACGATCAGCATGACGGAAAGCATCGCACCGAAGGTGTAGGCGTAGTTCAGGTTACGCGGGACAGGATAGGCAACGAAGCTGTCATAGATCAAGCGCGGCAAGGGAAGCCGCGAATCGATCCACCTTTCGATGCCGGTGGACGGCTGATAACTGGAATGGCCACTCATGAATATCTGTCCCCTTATCCGATCTTGATCACGGTATCGGATGTGAATGCAAATGTCGGGATGGCGAGGTTCTGCGGCGCCGGACCCTTACGAATGCGGCCCGCCGTATCGTAGTGCGAGCCATGGCAGGGACAGAACCACCCGCCGAAATCGCCGGCCTGGCCGAGCGGAACGCAACCGAGATGGGTGCAGGAACCGATCATGACGATCCAGTTCTCCTTGCCCTCACCGGCCGAACGGTCAATATCCGTCGCCTGGGCGTCGACGGCGATATTGGCATTGCGTGCCACCGGATCCTTGAGATCGCCGAGAGCGACCGCCTTGGCTTCATCGATTTCCTTTTCCGTGCGGTTGCGGATGAAAATCGGCTTGCCGCGCCACTTCACGGTAAGCGACATGCCCGGCTCGACCGCCGCGACATTCACTTCGATGGAAGCGAGCGCCAGCGTCGATGCATCGGGACGCATCTGGTCGATGAAAGGCCATGCGACTGCAGCAGCGCCAACGGCGCCCGTCATTCCGGTTACTAGATAAAGAAAATCGCGACGGGTCGGTTCACCCGAGGCGTCGTGATTGGTTACGTGCTCGCTCACCGCTACACCATCCTCTGCGCTGTTTTTGCCGTAAATCGCATGAGTCCTCCCGCTATGATTTGATCCAGGACAAACTCCGTCCCATCGTCCTGGACACAACTGCGGCATAAAGAAACCGCGTCATTGTGTTTGATCGCAAAATATTGACTGACTTGGCAAGAGCAAAGCACACAAAGCTGCCGTAATTCTGCCTGAGGGGGCCGATTTGTTTCGCATTTTTCCCGAGCCTTGGCAGGCGGGCAACATTGTGCCCGCCTGTGCCCCATGGTACGAGACGCACAGGGAGAGCTTGGAAAGCAGGGATTCGGATGACGGCGAAGCTCGCTTGCATGGTCTCCACCGTGGTGGCTGCCGTTCTTTTCATCGCCAGCCTGCGCTATGTGACGGATTTCTGGCTTCTCGCCTTCGTCACAAGTTTCCAGCTTCACATCGCCATTGTCTGTATCCTGTTGTCGTGCCTCATCTTTTGGGTGACGCGCGATGCGGTTTCCGCCCTGCTCGTGGTCTGGTCGCTGGCGCTTGCCATCCACGCCATCGCCATGCTGATGGAATTCTCCACATCCGCCAATCCGCCATCGGATGCGAGGCCCTTCCGGCTTTTGTCCTTCAACGTGCTGATGGACAATGCCGCCAACGCGGATGCGATTGCCGACACCATTCTCGAATCAGGCGCGGATGCGGTCTATCTGTTCGAAGCGGCGGCGCTGCAATCGGCTCTGCCACGGCTTCAGCAAACCTATCCCCACAGGCTTGGCTGTTATTCGGGAACACCGACCTGCGACCTTTTGATCCTGTCGAAGCGACCGTTGCTGGAAGGCCGTTTCCACAGCCTTAGCGATCTGCGCCGCGACCGTTTCGCAATCACCAGCGTCGATGTCGACGGCACGGAACTGACGCTTGCCGCCGGGCACATCACCAAACCCTATTTCGACGATTATCACCGCGATGAGCTGGATGAGGTCAGCGAAATTCTATTTCGCGTCACCGGGCCGCTCATTCTGGCGGGAGACTTCAATTCGGCGAGCATCGCCCCCGACATGCGCGCTTTCCTTTCCGCCAACGAGCTGAAGAAAGCGACCTGGGAACCCGCCACCTGGCCGACGGAAGCCGGCCGCTTCGGCATCGCCATAGACCACATCTTCGCCCGCGCGCCGGCAACACTGATGAAGACGACCCGCCTGCCCGACAGTCTGGGTTCCAATCATTACGGACTGATGGCGGATTTCATGATCGGAAAATAGCGCGCGTCTTTATTGGGCCGCTTCCTCAGCAGCGAGAAAACCACCCGATTGCCGTGCCCAAAGCTCCGAATAAAGTCCGCCCTGCGAGACCAGGTCGGAATGGCTGCCCTGTTCGACGATACGACCCTGATCCATTACGATCAGCCGGTCCAGCGCCGCGATCGTCGATAGCCGGTGAGCGATGGCGAGCACCGTTTTGCCCTGCATCAACTCATCCAGATTGCTCTGGATCGCAGCCTCCACCTCCGAATCAAGGGCCGAGGTCGCCTCGTCGAGCACGAGGATCGGCGCATCCTTCAGCATCACACGGGCGATGGCGATGCGCTGCCGCTGGCCGCCGGAGAGTTTTACGCCCCGTTCGCCAACATGGGCGTCGAAACCGGTCCGGCCGCGCTGGTCTTCCAGCCTCTCGATAAAATCATCCGCCTTGGCCCGGCGCGTCGCTTCCCGCAACTGCGCTTCGGTGGCATCCATGCGACCGAACATGATGTTGTCGCGGATGGAGCGGTGCAACAGCGAGGTATCCTGCGTGACCATGCCGATATGGGCGCGCAGCGATTCCTGGGTCACTTTGGCAATATCCTGCCCGTCGATGAGGATACGGCCTTTCTCAACGTCATAAAACCGCAGGAGCAGGTTGACGAGCGTGGACTTGCCCGCGCCGGAGCGTCCGACGATGCCGACTTTCTCGCCCGCCTGGATCTCCAGATTGAGATTGTCGATGACGCCATTCGCCCGCCCGTAATGGAAACTGACATTGTCGAAGCGAACGCTCGGTTTCTTGACCTCCAGCACCGCCGCATCCGGCGCGTCAACGAGGCCGATCGGCTGCGAGATCAACTCGGCGGCATTCTGCACCGTGCCGAAATTGCGCATGATGCCGTTAAACTGCGTCATCAAGCGGCCGAGCAGGAAGTTGAGGCGCAGCACCAGCGCCAGCGTGAAGGCCACCGCGCCGGAACTGATCCTGCCGGACAGCCAAAGATCAATGCACAGCGCTGCCATGGAGGTGATCATCACGCCAGACAGCAGTGCCATGGACGCACGCACGCCGGTGATGAACCGGGTGAAGGTCATGGTGGCATTCTGGAAGATGTCGAAACCCTGCCGCATGTAGCGGTCATTCGCATCGTCGCGCCCGAACAGCCGCAGCGTCTGGATATTGCTATAGGCATCCACCATGCGGCCGGAAAGCATGGAAGCAGCTTCCGCCGTCTCTTTGGAATGATAGCGGATGCGCGGCACGAAATAACGCGCCAGCGCCGAAAAGATCAGCACCCAGACAAGCACGACGACCGCCAGCCGCCAGTCCAGCCCACCGATCAGAAACAGCATCGAGACGGAATAAATACCGACGAACCAGACGCTTTCCATCAGCGAGGTGACGAGATCGCCCGCCGCCTGACCGCCCGACCAGACCTTGGTGACGATGCGGCCGGAAAAATCATTCTGGAAAAAGGAAAGCGATTGCCGCGCGACATGCATGTAGGACTGCCAGCGCACCAGATTGTAAAAGCCGGGCGTGATGATCTGCTGGTCCACCAGTGCCGTGATCATCGTGACGATGAAACGCACGACGCCGATCAACACCAGCATGCCCACCAGCTCGCCGCCATGGGCGGAAAGCAACCCAGCCCAACCCTCTTCCGGCTTCACGGTCGAGAGAATATCCACCAGCCGCCCGACGAACCAGAACAGCGCCGCCTCGATGGCCGCCGTCAGCCCGCCCAGCACCAGCATCGCAAAAAACGGCGCCTTGGCCTGCGAAATGTAAAACCAGATGAAAGCGAATGTGTTTTCAGGCGGCCGCAGGTCGTCCTTGCGGGCGAAGGGCCTAATCCAGTTCTCGAAGAACTCGAAGATGCGCGTAATGACCATCATCCGGATATAGGCGGATTCCCGTCGCCGGAACAGCCGCAGACCCTTTGGGAAGAGATTATATTTCGGTAACATTTTGACAATGAAAAAGGGCGGGGAATGTTCCGCCCGCTCTTAAATGCAGCCGAAGAAATTTCGCACATCCACAGCTCCCGCACGCCGTCACCCCGGACTAGATTCGGGGTCCAGCGGGATCAAGTCCTTGATCGCGGGAGACTCTTTCACGACGCAGACGCGCGCCGGATGGATCCCGGCTCGAGGCCGGAATGACGACAGAGAGGCTAGGCCTTTGAAAAAAGGCGGGATCGCTCCCGCCCTTTCTCTTTCCTTACTCCGCGGCCACTTCCGCCTCGTGGTCGGCAATGAAACCGCCGGACTGGCGCCGCCACAGATCGGCATAGATGCCGCCCATCGCCACCAGCTCCGCATGGCTGCCCGCCTCGACGATCTGGCCCTTGTCGAGGATGATAAGCCGGTCCATTTCCGTCAGCGTCGAAAGGCGGTGGGCGATCGCAATCACCGTCTTGCCTTCCATCAGCGAGAACAGGTTCTCCTGGATAGCTGCCTCAACTTCACTATCGAGCGCCGAGGTCGCCTCATCCAGCACCAGGATCGGTGCATTCTTGAGGAAGACGCGGGCGATCGCGATACGCTGGCGCTGGCCGCCTGACAGTTTCACGCCGCGTTCGCCCACCTGGGCATCGAGACCCTGGCGACCATGCATGTCCACCAGCGTTTCGATGAAATCCCAGGCGTTTGCCCGCTTTGCCGCCGCGATCACCTGCTCGTCGGTGGCCTCGGGATGGCCATAGGCGATGTTGTCACGGATCGACCGGTGCAGCAGCGAAGTATCCTGCGTCACCACGCCGATCAGCTCGCGCAGGCTGTCCTGAGACACCTTGGAAATGTCCTGTCCGTCGATGGTGATCCTGCCGGCTTCCAGATCATAGAAGCGCAGCAGCAGGTTCATCAGCGTCGTCTTGCCGGCGCCCGAGCGGCCGACGAGACCGACCTTCTCGCCCGGCTTGATGTCGAGCGTCAGCCCGTCGATCACGCCCTTGTTCTTGCCGTAGTGGAAGCGGACATTGTCATAACGGATGGCGCCCTGTGGTGCCGCAAGCTGCGGTGCCTTGGCGACATCGACGATATCGTGCGGTTTCGTCATCATCGACATGCCGTCATAGACCGTGCCGATATTTTCGAACAGCGACGTGACTTCCCACATGATCCACTGCGACATACCGTTAACGCGCATGGCAAGGCTGATGGCGATGGCGACCGAACCGGCCGTCACCGAACCCTGCATCCAGAAATAAAGACCAAGCGCCGCCGTGGAAAACAGCACCACGGCATTGTTGAGGTCGATCAGGATGTTGAAGCCGGAAATCTTGCGCATCTGGCGGTGAACGGTTCCAAGGAACACATTCATACCCTCACGCGCATATCTCTCCTCGCGGCCCGCATGGGAAAACAGCTTGATCGTCGAGATATTGGTGTAGCTGTCGACGATCCGCCCCGTCATCATCGAGCGCGCATCCGCCTGCTCCTGCGCCAGCCGGCCGAGTTTCGGCACGAAATAGGCAAGAATGCACATATAGATGCCGAGCCATGCCAGAAGCGGAATGACCAGCCGCCAGTCGGCCGCGGCCACCATGAACAGCATCGAGACGACGAAGCTGATGGCGTAAACGAAGACGTCGATCACCTTCAGCGCCACTTCGCGGATCGCCAGCGCCGTCTGCATCACCTTGGTCGAAACCCGGCCCGCAAACTCGTTGGCGAAAAAGTTCATGGAATGGCGCAGCAGGAAACGGTGCATCTTCCAGCGCGCAATCATGCCGAAATTGCCGGCAAGCGTCTGATGCATCGTCATGGTGTGGACAGCGCCCATCAGCGGCAGCACCACGAGCACCAGTCCGGCCATGACGATCAGATGCCAGCCCTCATCGGCGAAAAACGTCGCGCGATCGGCCGTGGAAAGCCAGTCGACGATGTTGCCGAGGAATTTGTAGAGCATGGCTTCGGCAATGGCGATACCCATGGACATCAGGCCAAGCAGCAGCAGCCACGGCCAGGCCGGTTTCACATAATGCCACAGGAACGGCAACAGCTTCTTCGGCGGCACATCCGGCGTCGAAGAGGGAAAAGGATCGAGGCGTTTTTCAAACCAGCCAAACATAGGCCAAGCTCCGGCAATCAATCGCCCCATCGAAAGGTGAGCAAACGCAAATATGGCTCACGACGGAACGGAAAAGTCTTTGGATATGGCCGTAACAGCCACATGACGAATCGAGAAATGGGAAACGCGGTCAAACCGCGGAGTAACACCTAAGCCAGCAGCGGCACTACTGGGGCCGGGAGGCGAAAGCGAACGTAAATATCCATGAGAACCTCCCTAGCTGGTGTTGAAGATGTGGCCTTGTAGCGCAAAAATTAATCAATGACCAGTCGGAAAGATACTGGATGCGCCAGAAAACTCCCGATTGTGTCGAACCGAGCAAAATGGGCGGATTTACCCGCAAAGGTTTCCGCCCATCACTTAACCTGATTGTGTCGTCTTATTCAGCTGCGTCCTGCGCCTGCCCGCTCTCATATTCCGTAATGAGCTCGACCATGCCGGCCTGCGTATGACGCTTGAGTTCCCGGCGGTCGCTGGGCTGCGGTGCGAAGATAACGGTCAGACCGGTATCCCGCACCGTGCCGATGGCGAAAGATGCACCTGACAGCATGCGCACACCCTCATGCAGCCACAACGGGTCGGTCGCGAAATGCTGGCCGATGCCGACGACAACGGGAATACCCTGCCAGTGCGACATGCGATCATAATGGATATGGCCCGCCAGAATGCCCATGACGTCGTGTTCAAACAACACTTCGTCCAGCGCCTCGGTATCGTCGAAGGACAGGGATTCCCACTCGGCGTCGGGACGGTCGAAATCAAGCGCCGGCGCATGGTGCATCACCAGAAGCTTCGGCAGATCGGGATGGTTTTCGAGTTCTTCCTCGAGCCATTCGATCTGGCCGGGCTCGAAAGCGCCACCGACCTTGCCGGGAACGCTGGTATCCATGACGATGACATGGATATCCGAAATCACCTGCGAATGGTCGTAGGGTGCGTCCAGATCTTCGTGGCGGCCAAGCATCACGGGATAAAAACCGTCGCGACGATCATGATTGCCGAGCGCGAAAAGCACCGGCACATCCAGTTCCGCCTCAGCCATCAGGCGCTTGAGTTCTTCATAGCTGCCCGCATCGCCCCGGTTGGTCAGATCGCCGCTGACAACGATGAATTCCGGCGGCGGCACCAGCGCCTTGATCTGCGTAAGCGTGGCGGACAGCGTGGCCGACGTCTCGGAATAAAGATCATCATCCTGCACCTGCGGATTGCCGATATGCAGATCAGTCAGATGGACAAAATTCACCCGTTCGGACATGGCGTCCTCCTGTTGTTGCGTGCAGAAAATCCGGCTCGAAAAGATATCGTAACGGCCATGTCCGATATTGCGGGCAGGCCTGACGATGTGCTGGTGAATGGGTAGCCGCCCTGTGTGTCACGCGAATGAATATCCGGCCGGCAACGGCACCGGAAAGGGACTTTTTGTGCCGCATCTGTTGCCCGCCCGCCGCTCGTGATAATCGGGCAGGCACTTCAATCGCCATGAGAAAACCATGCCTGAAATCAGAATAGCCCTTTATCAGCCCGATATTCCCGGCAATACCGGCACCATACTGCGATTGGCCGCCTGCCTTGGCCTCGGCGTCGATATCATCGAGCCGGCCGGCTTCGATATTTCCGACCGCAATCTGAAACGGGCGGGCATGGATTATATTGCCGCGGCGGCGCTGACGCGCCATGTCAGCTGGGATCGCTTCGAGGAATGGCGTGCAACCACCGGCCGCCGCCTTGTTCTCGCCTCCACCAAGGCCGCCCTGCCCTATACTGATATCAGCTACCGCACCGATGATATCCTGCTCTTCGGTCGGGAAAGTGCCGGCGTGCCTGACCATGTGCATGAAAAGGCGGACGAGCGAATCATCATCCCCATGGTGCCCGGACAACGCTCCATCAACGTCGCCATGTCGGCGGCGATGATCACCGGCGAGGTCCTGCGTCAGACGGAATGGGCCTGACCTGCCATCTTTGCAGCCATTTTTTCAGGCAAATATGAAAATTGACCGGTTTCATCGCGAAACTGTCGCAACATGGCCTGTACCGGACGCGTTCACGCTCCTATACTGATTAGCCGGGCAATTAAAAACCACCCTCGCCGGAACAATCCGCCGGCGGGTGTGAGGAGACGTAGAATGCAATCCACCATTGTCATCGTCAACCTTCTCGGCGCGGTCGCGCTGCTGCTTTTCGGCTTGGCGCAGGTCAAGGACGGCGTCACTCGCGCCTTCGGCATGAAACTCAGAAGTGTGCTGGCCACAGGCACCCAGAACGGCCCGCGTTCCTTCTTTTCCGGCTTCTTCGCCACCGTGGCTTTGCAAAGCTCGACGGCAACGGCACTCACAGTCGCCTCCTTCGCCGAACGTGACCTCATCAAACCGCGCATGGCGCAGGTGGTGCTGCTTGGCGCCAATGTCGGCACCGCCGTCACCGCCTGGATTGTGGCGGCCGGCGTGGAATGGCTGTCACCACTTTTGATCCTTTCAGGCATCATTCTCAAGAAGGGCAGTTCCAATGCCAGACAGGGCGGCGGAACGGCAGTGATCGGCATCGGCCTCATGCTCCTGTCGCTACATCTTTTGAGCGGGGCCACCGAACCGATGCGCGCCTCCCCCGCGCTTGGCGTCTTCATCGGCCTGCTGGATGGTGCATGGCCCGTCGCGCTGATCTTTTCCGCGGTGCTGGCCTTCGTCTCCTCCTCCAGCCTTGCCGTCGTGGTGCTGATCCTGTCGCTGGCCGCCACCGGTACCCTGTCCACCGGGCTCATCATAGTTCTCATTCTCGGCGCCAATCTCGGTGGCGCCATTCCGCCGGTCATCGCCACACTTTCCGGCCCGGCCTCCGCGCGGCGCATCACCATCGGCAACCTCATGGTGCGCACGATCGGCTGCCTCATCGCCATGCCGCTCGCCTCTTACGGTGCGACGTATCTGCAGCAACTGCCGCTTTCGCCGGCCAAATTGCCTGTTGATGCGCATCTCATCTTCAACGTCATTCTGGCGGCGGTGGCCTGGCCCTTCTCCGGCCTGATATCCGATCTGATGGCGAAACTCGTGCCGGGCGATCCGAAGGCTGAAGACGGCCCGAATTTCCTCGACCAGCAGGCGCTTGATATGCCGGTCGTCGCGCTTGCCAACGCCACCCGCGAGGTTTTGAGCGTCGGCGACAGCATAGAACGGATGCTGATCCGCGCCGAAAACGCCTTCAAGCACAATGATCTGGCACCGCTTCAGGAAGTTTCCCTGCTCGAAAAGAAGGTCGACCGCCGTCAGCAGGAGGTGAAGGTCTATCTTTCGCAATTGGGGCGCAAGGGGCTTGCCGACGAAGAAGCGCGCCGTTCGATCGCCATCATCGACTATGCGATCAATCTCGAACATATCGGCGATATCATCGAAAAAGGCATCTGCGAGCAGATCCGCAAGAAGGTGCTGAACAGCTTCAAATTTTCCGACGACGGGTATGAGGAGCTGAAGACCCTGTTCGACATGACCATCGAGAACCTGCGGGCCGCTCAAAGCATTCTGGTCACCGGCGATTTCGATCTCGCCCGGCGGCTGATGGAGAGCAAGGTGGATATACGCCGCCTCGAAAAACAATCTTCAAACCGCCATCTGGAGCGGCTGCGGGACGGCTTGGCGGAAAGCATGCAAACCAGCTCGCTGCATCTCGACATGCTGCGGGATCTGAAGCGCATCAACGCTCATATCGTAACGGTGGCCCACCCCATTCTGGATGAAAGCGGCGTGCTGATCGAAAGCCGCCTGCGTTATGCCGAACCGCGCGCCTGAGCGAGGAAAAGTGGTCCCCGGCTTTCCGCCCGGAAACGCAAAACCGCTCTGAAACTCAATCGGCAGAGGGAAGCCTGCGCATGGTGAATTCGATGCGATCGCCTTCCAGCTGCCGCCAGCTTTCCACTTCCGTCCAATAGGCGGCCTTGGGAAAGCTGTCGAACCATTCGCGCGCCTTGGCGCGGGCCTCCTCACGCCCAAGACAGAAGGTCTGGCGCACGAACATGCCGTCACGTTTCTGTTCACCGCCGGCGCTTTCGCGTTCCCTGCGGTGATTGGCAATCCTGCGCTTCAGCCCGTCGAGGGGCGGTCCGGCAAATTTCGTCATGATATTCACCTCTGGCACCTACATCGATAAAGATAGTGTCGGCACGCCGCCTTGGCGAGTCGAATTTGTGCGCGGCGCAAACACCTGCTAGACGCGGCAGGGAACGGACTTCACCGCAGGAGAGAAGAGATATGGAACGGCCAATCTTGCCGAAGGGCTTGCCCGAGGACATCGAAGACAAGAAGGCCGTTGCCCAGGCGTGGTTCCAGCATCTGCGCGACACCATCGTCACCTCCTTCGAAACGCTCGAAAACGACCTGACCGGCCCCTTGGCGGATCAGGAGCCCGGCCGCTTCGTGCAGAAGGACTGGCTGCGCGACAATGGCGAAGGCGGCGGCGGCAAGATGTCGATGATGGAAGGCCGCGTCTTCGAAAAGGTCGGCGTGCACACCTCCACCGTCTATGGCGAGTTCTCGCCGGAATTCCGCCAGCAGATACCGGGTGCGGAAGAAGACCCTCGCTTCTGGGCCTCGGGCATTTCGCTGATCGCCCATCCGGTCAACCCCAATGTCCCGGCCGTGCACATGAACACCCGCATGGTCGTCACCACCAGCCACTGGTTCGGCGGCGGTGCGGATCTGACACCCGTGCTGGGCCGCAGACGGACGCAGGAGGACGCGGACAGCCAGCTGTTCCACCGCGCCTTCGAGATCACTTGCAAACGCCACCCGGTCGCCGATTATCCGCGCTACAAAAGCTGGTGCGATGACTACTTCTTCCTGAAGCACCGCAACGAAGCCCGAGGCATCGGCGGCATATTTTTCGACTGGCTGCACCCGGAAGAAGAAAAGGGCGGCTGGGACGCCAATTTCGCCTTCGTGCAGGATGTCGGCCGCGCCTTCAATCTGGTCTATCCGAAGATCGTTCGCGCCAATTTCAACCAGAACTGGACGGAAGAGGATCGCGACGAGCAGCTTATCCGCCGCGGCCGTTACGTGGAATTCAACCTGCTTTACGACCGCGGCACCATCTTCGGCCTGAAGACCGGCGGCAATGTCGAATCGATCCTCTCGTCTCTGCCGCCGGTAGTGCGCTGGCCTTAAAAAACCTCACGCAAATTTGACGCTCATCAGCCAATTTGTCGCAAATAGCGCAAATTAGGACTTATGGAAAAATCAAGGCAGTGATAGTCTCCTCCCGCAGACGTACTGGAGGAGCTATCGTCATGATTACTTCGAACAGCATGCCTATTTCTGCTGCCCCCGAGGCAGCACCGCAATCCATCGATACCCCCGAACTGATCGACCGCCTGGCAGCGGAAATGCGTGCCACGGGCGATCGTGAACTGCCGCATTCCTTTTATGTCGAACAGGTAAAGCGCACCCTTGCCGGACAAACGACGGCACGGCGGGCGGCCAATGACGAAATGCCTCGTACAAAAATTCCGGCAGCCGGCACATCCTCTGTTTTCCAGTGCTGGGCAATGCCGGAATAGGGGCCAGAATAGAGACCCGAACAGGGTCGAAGGGTGTCGCTCTGGAACATAAGCGGCAACCGTTCGTTTCTTGGCAGAGGGACAGCATGTCCTTTCAATGCTGTCCCTCACTCGAAACAGGGAGGTAAAACTAATGAGACTGTTTGAATGTGGAACGCTCGTGCCCGGCTGTGCCTGGCATACACGCGCCGATGACGACGCCGAAGTTGTCCGCCGCACGGTGGAACATATGCGCTCGGCCCATGGCGAAACCACGATCCGCGAAAACATGATCGACAATATCAAGGCCCGCATCCGCGACGAGGCAAATGCGGCTTAAGCCGAACCGCCGTCATCGCTGCGATCTCAATTCTCCAGCATGGTTTTAAGCCGGGCGGTCAGCGCTGCCCGGTCGAGCGAAAAATTGACGTCGATCCACTTTTCCTCGAGGTTTTTCAGCACCTCGCCAACCTTCGGGCCAGCCTCGACGCCGGCGGCCATCACATCAGCACCGCTCAACGGAAATCCCGGTTTTTTGAATTTTTCCGCTCTCGTCAGCAACGTCGAAAGACGCGCCACTTTCTGCATCGCCGCATCTCCCGCCGAAAGGTCGGCGCGGGCCGAGGCAAGCGCGAGCTTCAGCCGCGTCCTCACACCTTCGACACCCTGGCGATAAAGCAGCCGGTCAAGCGCCGTCTCCTTCATTTCCGGGTCGATCGCCGGGGCGGAAGCCCAATTGGCGAGATATCCCGCCTCAGCCTTGGACAGCCTCAGCCGCGCAGCAAGGGCCGCCAACCTGTCCTTGTCGGGCGGCACGATGGCGGCAAGCCGCAGCATCGGGTCAACCGCCCAGCCAAGGGATTGCTCCGTCGCCACCAGGCCGTGAATGGCGTCGATGCCCCATTTTTCCGTTTCGGGCAGAATTTCCGCCAGCACGCCCGATTGCCGCATCCACAAAAGGGCGCGGGATGGGTCGCGGGCGGAAAGCAGTTTTTTCGTCTCGCTCCAGACGCGTTCGGCCGAAAGCGTCCCAAGCTTGTCCTTGGCCCGGGCGCTGGCACGCAAACCGTCGGCATCGGGCCGACCTGAGCCATAATGGGCGAAAAACCGGAAAAACCGCAGGATACGAAGGTAATCTTCCGCAATCCGCATCGCCGCATCGCCGATGAAGCGCACCGTGCGGGTTTCCACATCGGGCAGTCCATCGATGAGATCGATGATCTCGCCCTTTTCGTTGGCGTAAAGGGCATTGATGGTGAGGTCCCGCCGCTCGGCATCGGTCTGCCAGTCAGTGCCGAAGGCAACCTGCGCGTGGCGGCCGTTGGTCTCGACATCGCGGCGCAACGTCGTGACTTCAAAGCCTTCGCCATCGATCACCAGCGTCACCGTGCCGTGCTCGATGCCGGTTGGCACCGCCTTGATACCGGCCGCTTTCGCTCGCTGAACAACCACATCGGGGGTAAGCGTCGTTGCCATGTCGACATCGACGACCGGCAGATCCATCAGCGCATTGCGCACCGCGCCGCCGACGATCCGCACCTCGCCGCCATCGGCATTCAGAAGCGTAAAGATGCGCCTCAGCGCCGGTTTTTCAAACCAGTCCCGCCCGGCAAGGCTATTCATGTATAAAACCTCTCGTAAATCGTTCGCACGATGCCCGCCGTAATGCCCCAAATATAGCGTTCGCCATAGGGCATTTCGTAGAAAAACCGCTCCTTCCCCTGAAAGATGCGGCTGCCGCGACCGTGATTGGCCGGGTCCATCAGGAAGGACAACGGCACCTCGAAAACCTCATCCACCTCAGTGGGATTAAGCGTTAAATCAAAGCCCGGGCGGACGACTGACAGCACCGGCTTGATGCGAAAACCCGTCCCGGAAATATAATCTGGCAGCCGTCCAACCGTCTCCACGAAAGAACGCGAAAGACCGATCTCTTCTTCCGTCTCGCGCAGCGCCGCTTCTTCCGGCGTGCGGTCCTCGGCATCGATGCCGCCGCCCGGAAAGGAAATCTGGCCTGAATGCTGGCGCAGCGTTGCGGTGCGCTGGGTGAAGATCACCCGCGCCTCGTTGCCATCGTCGATAACCGGTATCAGCACTGCGGCATCCTTCAGCCGGATGCCATTGCCAGACAGCACCACGCCCGGATTGAGCACGTGGTCGCCATTTTCCCGCTCGGCCACGCCCTCGCCTTCCTGCAGCACCCGGCGGCGGAAATCGGTGGCGGTAAAAGCCTTGAGGCCCGTCGTCATCATCGTCATTCTGAAAGCCGTTCCAGTTCCTTGGCGGGCATCACCGGAAAGATCACCCCGCCCGAGCGCACCGCAAACATGTCGACGCCATCCACGTCGATCACCTCGCCGAGTGCCGCGAGATCATACATCACGGCCCGTGAGACGAGCGCCTCCAGCCGGCCGCGCACCAGAAGATAGGGTTTCAATTCGCGGTTTTCACCGAAAATTTCAAAGCGCAGCGGATGCTCCGGCCCCGCCTCCACCACGTCGCCGACATTGGTGCGAAAGGTCAGCAGGGATTCGCCATCCGCACCAGCCGCAGTCACCGTCATTTCCACGGCGACGAAGGGTGCATCCACCACCCGGATGCGGACTTTTTCCACAGGAGTTACAAGGTAGGTCCTGCCGTCCTCATCCTTGCGCAAAACCGTGGAAAACAGCCGAACCAGAGGTGCCCTTCCGATGGGTGTCCCGAGGTAGAACCATGTGCCGTCAGCACGGATTTCCATGTCGAGATCGCCGCAAAAAGGCGGATTCCAGCGCTCCACCGGGGCCGGCCCGCGCTTGCCATCACCGCTCTGTTCGGCGGCACGGGAAATCATCGCCGCAAGCCCCGCCGCATCATCAGCCGAATTTATCGTCTCCGCTGCCATATTCGAGTCTCGCTTTGCCGATAAGGAAATACTAAGTCACGACATAGTCATTCGAATGGCGCTTGTCAGCGGCCAAGAGAGCAATAAGCTAGATGCAGCGCAAAATCCGCCCCGGTTGGCAACCAGCAAAACCGGGATGCGAATGCGACAGCGGCGAAGGTATGAGGAGAGCGACATGGGCGTGATGAATACCGGCGAAACCCTCGATGAAAAGGCCATCGTCGCCTCGGCCGAAAAGGCGCTTTCAGACATAGCGGCCATCCGCACGGAGGTCTCCAAGGTCATTTTCGGCCAGGAAAAAGTGGTGCAGAACACGCTTCTCGCCATCCTCTCCGGCGGCCATGCGCTGCTGGTCGGCGTTCCCGGCCTTGCCAAGACAAAGCTCGTCACCACGCTCGGCACCGTCCTTGGTCTGGATGCCAACCGCATCCAGTTCACGCCGGACCTGATGCCTTCGGACATCCTGGGTTCCGAAGTCATGGATCAGGACGAGAACGGCCGCCGGTCCTTCCGTTTCATCAAGGGTCCGATTTTCGGCCAGCTGCTGATGGCCGATGAAATCAACCGCGCCAGCCCGCGCACGCAGTCCGCACTTTTGCAGGCCATGCAGGAATATCACATCACCATGGCCGGCCAGACCTATGAGCTGCCAAAGCCGTTCCACGTTCTCGCAACCCAGAACCCGCTGGAACAGGAAGGCACCTATCCGCTGCCGGAAGCCCAGCTCGACCGTTTCCTGCTGCAGGTCGATGTCGGTTATCCCGAGCTTGCCGCCGAACGCCAGATCCTGCTCGACACGACGGGCACCGCCTCCGGCGAAGCACGCGGCGTGATCGGTGCCGAGCGCCTGATGGAAATCCAGGCCCTCATCCGCCAGATGCCGGTCAGCGACAAGGTCGTGGACGCGATCCTTTCGCTCGTCCGTTCCGCCCGCCCCGGCCATGGCAACAAATTGACCGACAAACACGTTGTCTGGGGTCCGGGCCCGCGTGCCGGTCAGTCGCTGATGCTGACGGCCCGTGCCCGTGCGCTTTACGAAGGCCGGCTTGCGCCATCGCTGGACGATGTCCATGCGCTGGCCGAGCCGGTGCTGGAACACCGCATGGCGCTGACCTTTGCGGCCCGCGCCGAAGGCATGTCGGTGCGCGATGTGATTGCGGCCCTCGTGGAGCAGGCCAAGAATTAAAAGACGCGTGCCTAACCTTTCGCGAAAGGAGTGCCTGTGGCATCCATCGGCCAGATCGTAGACAAGACGCCGGGTAGCGAAGTTCTGGCGCGCGCGCGCCAGCGCGCAGCCCTGGTGCCGGACTGCATGGTCGAGGCAAAGCGCATCGCCAACACCGTCACCGCCGGCTGGCACGGCCGCCGCAAACGCGGCATCGGCGAAAATTTCTGGCAATTTCGCCCCTATGCCGAAGGCGAAAGCCTGTCGCGCATCGACTGGCGGCGCTCGGCCCGCGACGACCATACCTATGTGCGCGACCGCGAATGGGAGGCAGCTCACACCATCTGGCTCTGGGCGGACATGTCGCCGTCGATGATGTTCAAGTCCACCCTCGGCTCCGTCTCCAAGGAAAGCCGGGCGCTGGTGCTGATGCTGGCGCTGGCGGAAATCCTGGCGCGCTCTGGCGAACGCATCGGTTGCCCCGGCATCATGGAGCCGGTCTCGGCCAGAAACGCCGCCGAACGGCTGGCCGCCGCCATCATGCACGCGCCGCTGACCACGGGCATGCCGGAAACGGGCATGATCCGTGGCGCGAGCGACATCGTTCTGATTGGCGATTTTCTCGATGATGCGAAAAACGTGATGGAGCGGATTTCGCCTCTGGCGCGACGTGGCCTGCGCGGCCATGTGGTGGAAATCGCCGATCCGGCCGAAGAAACCTTCCCCTATTCCGGCCGCACCGAATTTACCGATCCGGAAACCGGCGAAAAACTGGTATCCGGCCGCGCCGAGACCATTCGCGAGGATTACACCCGCGCCTATCTCGCAAGACGCGAGGCGCTGTCCTCGTCGCTGCGCCGTCTCGGCTGGAACTTCGTCTTCCACCGCACCGATCATCTCGCTTCCGAGGCGCTTGTGGCCGTTCACATGTATCTTTCCGGCGCGCCGGCACAGGGCGGTGGGCACCGATGAGCGCATTGCCTTTCGTCTTCACCAGCCCCTACATCCTCTTCGGCCTGCTGGCGCTGCCCGCCATCTGGTGGCTGCTGCGGCTCACCCCGCCGCGCCCCAAGGCGGAAGTGTTTCCGCCACTGAAGATATTGGCGACGGTGCTGAAACGCGAGGAAACGCCCTCGAAAAGCCCGTGGTGGCTGACCCTTTTGCGCATGGCGCTTGCCGCCGCCGTAATTTTTGCGCTGGCCGATCCGGTGGTGAACCCGCGCAACAACAGCATCGCCGGCAGCGGCCCGCTGGTGCTGGTGGTCGACAACAGCTGGGCCGCCGCGCCCGACTGGGAAAGACGCGTGGCCACCGCTCAGGCCCTGATCGGCGATGCGGAGCGGGCCGACCGCCCCGTCTCCATCAGCTTCACCGCCGATGCCGAACATGATGCCGTATCGGGAACCACAGCCGTGGCGCTGGAAAAGCTCGCCGCCGCCAAGCCGAAACCGCTGATGCCGGACCGCGTGCACACGGCCGAAGCCATCACCGAGGCGCTGAACGGCACGACCCCCGGCACGCTCGCTTATATTACCGACGGTGTTCAGATCGCGCAGGATGAAAACGCGATGAGAACGCTTGCCAGCCTCTCGCCCGCCGAATTCCGCATCGTGAAGGGCGACGGCAAGGCCATCGCCGCCATTACCGGCGCTACCAACAATGCCGATGCCATGAGCGTCACCCTTTCGCGGCTCGACACGGCCGAAGCCGCCCGGCTGACCGTCAATGCCCAGGACAGCCAGGGCCGCATTCTCGCCAATGGCACGGCCAGCTTCGCCCCCGGCGAGGCCGAAACAACCGCAACGGTGGAAGCCCCCTTCGAACTGCGCAACGATTTCGCCCGCCTCTCCCTCGAAGGCGTTTCGACGGCGGGCGCCGTGCATCTTCTGGATGACGGTTTCCGCCGCCGCCGCGTGGCGCTGCTCGCCGGCGAAACCGGCAATGATTTCCAGCCGCTGCTGCAGCCGCTTTATTATATCAGCCGCGCGCTTCAACCTTTTGTCGATCTCATTCCGCAGCGGCAGGCCGATCTGGCGCAGGCAATCCCGGAGATCCTGCAATCCAATCCGTCGGTCATCGTCATGGCCGATATTGGCCGACTGCCACAGGAAACCTATGAGCCAATGCAGCGCTGGCTTGCAGCCGGTGGTACGCTGATCCGCTTTGCCGGGCCGCGCCTTGCCGCAGCCCCGGCCGACGATCCGCTGGTGCCGGTGACGCTCAGGCAGGGTGAACGCGCGCTTGGCGGCGCGCTCTCCTGGGCGGAGCCACAGCCGCTTGCCGATTTCCCTGCTTTCGGCGCCTTTGCCGGCATGCCGAAGGCCGATGGCATTCTCGTCAAACGCCAGGTTCTGGCCGAACCGACACCCGATCTGGCTGAACGCACCTGGGCAAGCCTTGCCGACGGCACGCCGCTCGTCACCACCCGCACTGTCGAGGCAGGCCGCATCGTGCTCTTCCATGTCAGCGCCGAGGCAAGCTGGTCCGACCTGCCGATCTCAGGCCATTTCGTCGATATGCTGCGCCGTATCGTGCAATTGTCGAAAGCGGGCGGCGCTTCGGCTTCCGCCAATGCCCCGGCCGCAGCCCTGCCCCCGTTCCGCCTCCTGACAGCCGAAGGCGCGCTATCCGCCGAAATCGGCACTGCCCGGCCGCTGGAAATGCGCGCCGGCCAGCCACCGCGCACCGGTTTCGACAATCCCCCCGGCCTTTACGGCACAGAGGATGGTTTCGTGGCTCTCAATCTCCTGCCCGCAGGTGCGACGCTGCGCCCGCTTGACGCATCCGTCGCCGGTGTCAGCACCACCAGTGAAGCGCTGATCGGCGAAACCGCGAAATCGCTGCGCCCTGCTTTGTTCATCGCCGCCTTCCTGATGCTGATTGCCGACAGCCTGATCGTGCTCTTCATGAACGGTGCCTTCGCACGCCTGCCGAAAGCCCGCAGCGCGACAGTTGCCACCCTGCTGCTGGCGCTTGGCGCCTTTGCCGCCATGTCGCCAACCGATGCCCGCGCCGACGATCCAAAACCCGGCGACGAGCAGATTTTCGAGCGGCTGGACACCACCCATCTCGCCTATGTCCGCACCGGAGAGGATGATGTCGACCGCACCTCCGAGCAGGGTCTCCAGGGTCTCAGCGAATTCCTGACCTGGCGCACGACACTGGAACCCGGTCAGCCGGTTGGACTCGATATCTCCAAGGATGAATTGTCCTTCTATCCGATCATCTACTGGCCAGTATCGGCGACGGCCCCCATGCCGTCGAGCGCCGCGATTTCGCGCATCGACGCCTATATGCGCGCCGGCGGCACCGTGCTGTTCGATACACGCGACCAGTTCTCTTCGCTCGATACCGGCGCGACCAGCCCCAATGGCGAACGCCTGCAGGCGATCCTCGCCAATATCGATATTCCGCCGCTGGAGCCTGTGCCGGAAGACCACGTTCTGACGCGGTCCTTCTACCTGCTCACCAATTTCCCCGGCCGTTACAATGGTTCGCCACTCTGGGTGGAATCGCGACAGGGAGCCGCCAAGACCACCTCGGGCCTCTCTTCTTCCGGCGATGGCGTGACGCCGATCATGATAACGGGCAATGATTTCGCCGGCGCCTGGGCCGTCGATCCGCAGGGCGCGCCGGTTCTGCCCACCGTGCCGCCGGACGAGATGCAGCGCGAACACGCCTTCCGCTCCGGCGTCAACATCATGATGTATATGCTGACTGGCAACTACAAGGCCGATCAGGTTCACGTTCCCGCACTTCTCGAACGGTTGGGGCAGTGACATGACATTGACCTTCTCCCCATTCCTGCCGTGGATCGTGATTGCCGTTCTGGCCGTCGCCGCTCTTGCGCTCTCCTTCATCGGCCTGTGGCGTGGCGTGCGCGGCGCATGGCTGCGCGGGCTGGCGCTTGCCGCTTTGCTTGCGGCGATAGCCAATCCACTTCTGACGCAGGAGGAACGCGAGCCGCTTTCCACCATCGTGCCCGTCATCGTTGACCGCTCGCAGAGCCAGGACGTGCAGGACCGGCCGCAAATGACCGATACGGCGCTGGAGACGCTGAAAGACCGGCTGTCGCGCTTCCCGCGTATCGAACCGCGCATCGTCGAAGTGCGCGATGATGGTGAGAGTGATTCGCCCTCGACCCAGCTTTTCTCGGCGCTCTCCTCGGCCGTTTCCGATGTCTCGCCGTCCCGCGTCGGCGGCGCGATCTTCCTCAGCGACGGACAGATCCACGATATCCCGAATGCCCTGCCCAATGCCGAACAGGCGCTCGGCTTCCGCGCCCCCGTGCATGGGCTGATCACCGGCAAGGCCGATGAATTCGACCGCCGCATCGAGATCGTCCGTGCCCCCCGCTTCGGCATCGTCAATGAGGAACAGCAGCTGACGCTGCGTGTCTTCGATGACGGCCGCCCCGCCGGCGGCGGCTCGGCGGAAGTGACGGTGAAGATGAATGGCGAAGAAATCGCCACGCTTCAGGCCACACCCGGCCAGCCGACGCCGTTCAGTTTCAAGGTTCCGCGTGGCGGCAACAACGTCATGGAATTTTCCGTCGCCGAGCTTCCCGGCGAAGTGACTGCTGCGAACAACCGCGCCGTTCACCTGATCGAAGGCATCCGCCAGAACCTGCGCGTGCTGCTCGTCTCCGGCGAGCCGCATGCCGGTGAACGGGCCTGGCGAAACCTCTTGAAATCCGACGCCTCGGTCGATCTGGTGCATTTCACCATTCTGCGCCCGCCGGAAAAACAGGATGGCACGCCGATCAACGAACTCTCGCTGATCGCCTTCCCGACCCGCGAATTGTTTGTCGAAAAGATCGAGGATTTCGACCTCATCATCTTCGACCGCTACCAGCATCGCGGCGTGCTGCCGATCCTCTATTACGATTACATCGCCCAATATGTCGAAAAGGGTGGCGCGCTCTTGATTGCCGCAGGCCCGGAACATGCCGGTCAGGATTCGATCGCCATGACGCCGCTCGCCTCCGTGTTGCCGGCTCAACCGACCGGTCAGGTGCATCAGGCGGCATTCTATCCCCGCCTTTCGGAAGCGGGCAAGAAGCACCCTGTCACCCGCGGGCTGGATGGATCGGCCAACGATCCGCCGCAATGGGGCCGCTGGTTCCGCACCATCAGCGTCGACCCGCCGCAGGGCCAGACCGTGATGCTGGGCGACGGACAGGACCCGCTGCTGGTGCTGAACCGTCAGGGCGAAGGCCGTGTCGCCATGCTTCTGTCCGATCAGGGCTGGCTGTGGGCGCGTGGTTTCGAAGGCGGTGGCCCGCATGTGGCGCTTTATCGCCGCATCGCCCACTGGCTGATGAAGGAACCCGAGCTTGAAGAAGAGGCGCTGACGGCGCGGGCCAATGGCCGCACATTGGAAATCACCCGCCAGACCATCGGCGACGATCCCGGTCAGGCAAGCGTGCGTTTCCCTTCCGGCAAGACCGAAAACATGGCCTTCACCACCACCGAGCCCGGTCTTTACAAGATCGAGCGCCGCATGGACGAAACCGGCCTGTTCGAAATCAAGAACGGCGATTTCACCACCCTCGTCCATGTCGGCGCGGTAGATGCGCCGGAGTTCAAGGCGATGATTTCGACGACTGAGACGCTGAAACCGCTGGCCGACGCCACCAGGGGCAGCGTGCACCGTGTCGCCGATAATTCCGGCCGCATCGCGCTGCCGGATATATTGCCGGTGCGGGGTGACATCAGGGTTGCCGACGAGGATCGCATGCTGATACGTCTGACCGACGAGACGGTGCTGAAAGGCGTCAACACCCTGCCGCTCTTTGCCGGTTTTGCCGGGCTTGGCGCCCTGCTGCTTGCCTTCTCCGCGCTCTGGTGGCGTGAAGGGCGGTAAAGCCTTAGAAGTAGTGCAAGACTTTCCGCGTCTTGAACTGGAAAACGACAAACGGCCGCCGCCCGGCGTCCAGGAAAGAAAATCATGAATTTCGTTTTGAGCGATGTCGCGGATGCAGAAGCTGAAAAGGCCATCCGCGATCCGCTGGTGGCCTATAATGTCGCCCGTTTCGGTGAAAGCGACAAACGCGAGCTCAATATCACCATCCGCGATGACGAAAATGCAGTGACCGGCGGTCTGGTGGGATATACCGGCCGCGGCTGGCTTTATGTGCAGCTTCTTTTCGTGCCGGAAACCATGCGCGGAAAGGGCACCGCTGCGAAGCTGCTTGCGATGGCGGAGGAAGAAGCCAGAAAGCGCGGCTGCACCGGCGCCTATATCGACACGATGAACCCTGATGCCCTGAGAACCTACGAACGCTACGGTTTCACCAGAATCGGCTCGCTTGGTCCCCTTTCCAGTGGCCAGTCGATCACCTGGCTGGAGAAGCGGTTCTAGAGCATTTCAACTCACAATGCGTAGCGTTTCTACATTCGGAAAACACATGGAAACAAAGGCATAGAGCGTCCCTGACACTTCCGTTTCAACAGGACGCGCTCCAGAGTTGAGGCGAATGCCTAGGCCGCGATCCCCGATAGTCCACAATCCACGGTTCGGCCCATGACCTCGCGGATTTGCTGGCGAAGCCACATGGCACCGAGATCCGCATCGGTCTGCAAGGTCCAGACCATGGCAACCGGCGGGAAATTCAGTGTCACCGGCACCGGGCTCACTTCAAGCCCGAGCATCGGCGCATAACGCAACGCAATGCGTGAAGATACGGTGGCCAGCACCGCCGAAGATCGTGCTGTTGCCAGAACCGAGAGGAAATCCGGCGCGGCTGCAATGACATCGATTTCCACGCCGCTCAATTCCAGCGCGTCCTTGATGCAGCCCTGCAAACTGTCCGTCTGCGATATCACCGCATGTTTTGCCGCCATATAGGCATTAAGCCCCACGGGCGTGGTGAGATCGAGCAAATTCGGGTTGAAGCAGCAAAGAACGCTTGAGACATAAAGCGGCTCGCAATGGTGACGCTGCTCCTGCGAATAGGCGCATCCCACGGCCATATCGATCACACCCGTATCGAGCATCGCGGTGATTTCCTGCTCCTGCCCGCTGCGGGCCAGAATGCGGATGCCGGGCGCGATCTCGCGCAGCCGCGCCGTCAGGTCCGGCAGCAGCAGCAGTTCCACCTCGCTCGACATGCCCAGCCGGAAGGTGCGGCGCTCCGTGGCCGGATCGAAAACATCCGCCGTCAGCACTGCCGCCTGCGCCTGCCTCAGCGCCTGCCGCACTGGCCCGGCTAGATTGAGCGCCCGTGCCGTCGGCTTCATCTCCTGCCCCACGCGGATGAAAAGCTCATCCTGAAACAATGTCCGCAGGGTGGAGATGTTATGGCTCATGGCCGGCTGCTGGATTTTCAACCGACGCGCAGCGCGCGTGACATTCATTTCCTCCATCATCGCATCAAAGGCGATGAGAAGATTGAGGTCGAAGGAACGGAGATTGAAATGATCGATAGTTTGCATAAGTCACATCGATTTGATTGCTGGCCTCTCTACACTTAGCTGGAGTTCGGAAACTTTCAAGACGTTCCCCAAACTCAGGAGCCACCCATGCCATCACGTCGTTCGCTTCTCAAAGGCGCCGCCAGCGCCATCTTCGCCGCCCCTTTCGTGGCGCCCACCGTCGCATTCGCCAAGGCGCCTTTGGCCGCCACACAGGCACCCGGCTTTTATCGGCTGGATGGTCGGCAAGGTGGAAGTCACCGCCCTTTCGGACGGCGTCATTGCGCTGCCGCTCGCCAAAATCTACACCAACACCACGCCGGAACATGCCGCCAAGGTGCTGCGCGATGCCTTCCTGCCGGAAGAGACGCCGACATCGGTCAATGCATTTCTCGTCAACACCGGAGACAGGCTGGTGCTGATCGATGCCGGCACCGGCACCTATCTCGGTCCGAGCCTTGGCAGGCTCGTCGCCAATATCGAGGCCTCCGGTTACAAAACCGACGAGATAGACGACATTGTCCTCACCCATATCCACACGGACCATTCCGGCGGGCTTTCCTCGAATGGCAAGCGTGTCTTTGCCAATGCGACGCTCCGGGTCAATGCACGCGAAGCCGCCTTCTGGCTTGACGAGGCAAAGGCCAAGGCAGCCCCTGAAGCGCTGAAAAAGGGTTATGCCGAAGCGAAGGAAAGCATCCAGCCCTATATTGATGCCGGTAAATTCGAGACTTTCGGCGATAATGCCGCACCGGTCTCCGGTCTTGGCTCGATCCTTTACGCCGGCCACACACCCGGCCACAGCGCTGTTGTTCTGGAAAGCGACGGCCAGAAGATCGTCTTCTGGGGCGATATCACCCATGGCGATATCCTCCAGTTTGATGAGCCTAACGTGGCGATCGAGTTCGATGTCGACCAGAAGGCCGCCGTCGTGGCACGCGATCTGGCATTCAAACAGGCGGTAGAGGGCAGATATCTGGTGGCCGGCGCTCACATCGCTTTCCCCGGCATCGGCCATGTGCGTACCGACAGCACCAATTACGACTGGCTTCCGGTCAATTATACGACGCTGTAAGCGCAGAACAGAATGGCCTGATCGTGGATCAGATCAGGCCATCACCCTTGGCGGCAACTAAGTCAGCGCCACCTGCCGCGTTTCAGCATTGATCATCGTGGCCGCAATGGCAGCCAGCACCAGCAGTCCGGCAAATATGCCGATCGCGACACCAAAGCCCTGCGCAATGGCATAACCGAGCAGCGACGGTGCCAGCAGACCGCCGAGCCTTGCCATGGCGCCCGCGGCCCCCATGCCGGTCGCCCGCGATTCCGTTGGGTAAAGCTCCGGCGTATAGGCATAAAGCGCGCCCCATGTGCCGAGCAGGGCAAAACTCATGATGAGGAGCGAGGCGGCAATCATCGCGCCGCCGGAAGCGAGCGTAAACAGCAGGCAACCAAGCGCGGAGAGCAGGCAGAAGCCGATCAGCGTCGGCTTGCGGCCCCATTTTTCAACGCCATAGGCGGCAAGCGCGTAACCGGGGATCTGCGCCAGCGCCACCAGCACCAGAAAACCATAACCGCGCACGAAGCCGAAACCGTCGCCCGCCAGTTTCGCCGGCATCCAGGTGAAGACCCCGTAATAGGAAACGGAGACAAGGAACCAGATGGTGAGGATCATGATGCTGCGCTGCCGGAGCGCCGGTGAAAATATCCCCTGCCCCTTGGCCACGTCAGGCTGGAAAAGCCCCGTCCCGGCATCGAGAGGCGCACGGCCATTCGTCACCAGCATACGGTTGACGACGGCCTTGGCTTCGTCCAATCGCCCGCTGCGCAGCAGGTAAAGCGGCGATTCCGGCACCAGAAAACGCAGGCCGAGGCCAAGAACGGCCGGAAAAGCCGTCACGGCGAAAATATAACGCCAGGCATCGGCCACGCCGGCAAGGCTTGCACCCCAGGCAGCCAAGGCCACGATCAGCGTACCAACAGCCCAGAAGCCCTCGAGAAAGACCAGCCAGCGGCCGCGATTTTTGGCAGGCAGGAACTCCGCCATCATTGCATAATCCACCGGCAGCGTGCCGCCCACCGCCGCGCCAGTGAGAAAACGCAGGATGAGTAGAATGGTGAAATCGGGCGAAAATATCGAAAGCACACCGAACAGCGCATCACAGGCGACGGTAACGATCAGCACACGACGACGCCCATACCGGTCCGCCAGCCGCCCGAAACCGGCAGCACCGAGCAACATGCCGAAAAAGAACGCCGTTCCTGTCTGCAGGGCCTGGGGCACCGTCAGGCCGAAGGTTGCGGCAATCGAGGCTGCGGTGAAACCAACCGCCAGAACCTGCATGGCATCCGCCGCCCAGACGAGGCCGAAAATGCCCATCAGCCGCCGTTGATAGGCGCCTGCGCCCGCGCGCTCCAGCGCATCGTTCATGGTAATCGCCGTCATGCCCCGCCCCTTCGCAGTAATCGACTTTCACTAGCTACCGCATGGGGGGAGGAAACGGAATTGAATTCTGTGGTGGGGAGACGCGTTGTTTCGAGACAGGCACTCGTCGTTCAAGGTTTCACCGCGCGAGGATTGGCACGGCAGTCTCGATGGTTCCCGTAATTCGTAACATCCCTTCCGTCACCCCGGACTAGATCCGGGGTCCAGCGAGCCCAAGTCCTTGGGCTGAAAAGAGATTCTTTCCCTGTCCCGACGCGCGCCGGCTGGATTCCGGCTCAAGGCCGGAATGACAGATGGGATAGTATCATGGCAAGAAGAAAACCCTCAGCCGTAAACCCGAAGAGGCTCCTCAAAACCCTCATCGTCCGCCGCGGCGGCCGGCATCGCAGCCTCGCATTTGCGCCAGCCGATCTTGCCCTTCAGCCGCTGGTGCACGTCGTCACCAACAGGCACCACCAGCACCCGGTTCGGGTCGACCGGACCCGGAAAATCGAGCGCCGCATAAGCGACCTTCTCGAAACCGAGCGGCATGTAATAGGGCGGATCGCCAATCAGGATAACGGCTTCGGAGCCCTTGCGCCGGGCCGCCGCAATGGCGATCCGGACGAGTTCCCGGCCGATGCCCTTGTTCTTGTGCGAGGGCCGCACCGCAAGCGGGCCAAGCATATGGCCCTTCACCCCGCCGGCCAGAACCGGCGTCATGCGTACAGAAGCAATCGTCTCGCCATCATCGGCGCAGACGAAGGACAGAGACCGATCATGGGGCCCCTGCTCACGGATGCGCGCTGCCGCACGGGTGTGCCGGCCGGGACCAAAAGCTTCTTCGTTGATGACTTCGATGATGGCGTCGTGCGACGCGTCCTCGGTGAGGTAGACAAGATCGTGCTTGGACATGAAGAGACCGAAACTTCCAGAATGCGGATGTGACAATAGATGACGGCTGCGCCGGTAAAGGCGTTCAGGAGCGTCAGCGTCGTCGGAGCATCCGTGGTTCGATCATAGTCAGCAATTTCCTCAGATTTGTGAAAATCGCAATTATCAGGAAAATTCAAACCCGTCCAGAACAAATCTCGAAGCCATCTCATTCAGCCTGTGCAAGAGCAGAAACGCATTGTTCAACGCCTTGCGGGTTCGCGAGACGACAGGGAACGGTTAGGATCGCCGTCAAGGAAACAATCAAGGAGATCGTCATGGGCATGCTGGTGGAAGGCGTATGGAAAGACGTCTGGTACGACACCAAGGAAACCAAAGGGCATTTCAAGCGCGGTGCCTCGCAATTCCGCAACTGGGTTACAGCAGATGGAGCCCCCGGCCCTTCCGGAGAAGGCGGTTTCAAGGCGGAGAAGGGTCGCTACCACCTTTACGTCTCCTTCGCCTGCCCCTGGGCGCATCGGACGCTGATTTTCCGCAAGCTGAAGAAACTGGAAGACCTGATCTCCGTCTCCGTCGTCGACCCGCTGATGCTGGAAAACGGCTGGGAATTCAAGCCTGAGAGCGAACGCACACCGGGAGCGACGGAAGACCACCTTTTCGGTTCCTCCACGCTCTGGCAGGTCTACACCAAAGCGGACCCCAAATATTCCGGACGTGTGACCGTGCCGGTGCTCTGGGACAAACAGCGCGGCACCATCGTCTCCAATGAATCCGCGGAAATCATCCGCATGTTCAACTCTGCCTTCAACGATCTCACCGGATCGAAGGCGGATTATTACCCTCAAGCGCTGCGCGCCGAGATCGATGCGCTGAACGACGTCATCTACGACACCGTCAATAACGGCGTCTACAAGGCCGGTTTCGCCACCACGCAGGACGCCTATCAGCAGAATGCCGTAAAGGTCTTCGAAACGCTGGACATGCTGGAAGACCGCCTGAAGAACCGGCGCTTCCTGTTCGGTTCAGAACAGACGGAAGCGGACTGGCGCCTGTTCACCACTCTGGTACGGTTCGATCCGGTTTATGTCGGCCATTTCAAGTGCAACATCCGCCGCATCCACGACTATCCGCACCTGACGGGTTACCTGCGCGATCTCTACCAGACGCCGGGCGTGCCAGAGACGGTGGATATGCGCCACATCAAGGAACATTATTACCGAAGCCACCGCACCATCAACCCGACCGGCATCGTGCCCGTCGGCCCGGAGCTGGATCTGACCATGGCCCATGGTCGCGAGGCGCTCTCCTGACCGGAAGCCTCCCGCTGCTACCAATGGTCGGCGATTTCCGCTTCGCCGGCAAGTTCGGCGAGGCGGCGGCGGGTGGCGGCTGTCACCCCTTCCGGCAAAGCCGAAAGGTCGAAAAAGCCGCTTTCGGCAATTTCATGATCCGGCTTTTTCGGCCGGGTCTGGGTGACATCAAGCCGGTAAAGCGCGACATGATCGCGATTGCTGCCTTCCAGATTGAGATAGACGTGGAAAAGCTCAGGCTTGGAAGCCGCTTCGAGATTGCCTTCTTCGCGGATTTCCTTGTGCAGTGCCGCGATCAGCGTCTCACCACGCTCCACCCCCCCGCCCGGCAGATACCAGCCCGGCAGATAAGTGTGCCGCACCAGGAAAATCCTGCCCTTTTCATCGAAACAGGCCGCACGCACGCCAAGCGTGGCGCCCCGCGTAAGCAGAAAAATGAAATGCAGAAAGCGGATGAAGACACGCATGTGGAACGGACGGGCCTTCTGCCCGGTTGTCTCGTCATTCACCCTGGTTTCTCCCCGCCGGCAGGCTTTTATTGGACGTGCCGCATATCATAGGTTATCTCTGCCGCCATGTTCAAACTTGCGCATATTTCAGACGTCCATTTGGGGCCACTGCCAAAACTCACTTTCCGGGAACTTGCATCCAAGCGTATCACCGGTTTCGTCAACTGGCACCGCAACCGCCGCAAGCATCTCTTCACCGATACGCTGGAAAAGCTGCTTGATGATCTCGAGACAAAGTCACCGGATCATCTGGCTATTACCGGCGATCTCGTCAATCTTGCGACCGGCATTGAAATTCGCGCCGCCGCCGATTGGTTGGAGGAAGTGGGCGATCCTGAAAAAACATCCGTCGTTCCCGGCAATCACGACGCCTATGTTTCCGGCGCGCACGACAAGGCCATGCAGGCCTGGTACCCCTATGTGCGCGGCGATGGCGACCCGCCGGAATGGGACGATGACCGCAAGATTTTCCCCTATATGCGCGTGCGCGGCCCGGTCGCACTGATCGGCTGCTCAACCTCGATTGCCACGCCGCCCTTTTCAGCCACCGGTTACTTCGGCAACCGGCAGGCGCGCGCCACGGCGGAACTTTTGAAAAAAGCTGGCGAACAGGGGCTGTTCCGGGTGGTAATGATCCATCATCCACCCATCCGCGGCGCCACCGCCACCCACAAGCGCATGATCGGCATCCGCCGTTTCGCAGCGGCGCTGGGCGTCGGCGGCGCGGAACTCGTGCTGCATGGTCATACCCATCTCAACACGGTTTACTGGCTGAATACGCATCACGGGGAAGACCACATTCCGGTCGTCGGCATCGCCTCGGCCAGCCAGGGACCGGGTGGGGAAAAACCGCGCGCGGCCTATAATCTCTTCCACATTTCCGGTGGGCCGGGGACGTGGAACGTTACCTGCGAACGGCACAGCCTTGATGAGACAGGGACGGGCGTGGCGCTGGAGGATGTGCGGGTGTTTTATGACAACGGGCGTCCGCTGGGGTTTTCGCGGTTGGGGGAATAGCGTTCGCTGCCGTGAGGGTTGGTGCGTTGGGCTTTACCCCCCTCTGCCCTGCCGGGCATCTCCCCCACAAGGGGGGAGATCGACTCGCGGGTAGGTCTCGCCCATCTCAACATTTGCGAATGAAGTGGCAATAGCGCCTCCTGCCGATCTCCCCCTTGTGGGGGAGATGCCCGGCAGGGCAGAGGGGGGTACCTTGCCCACCCTCAAGGCCCACTTATTTCGCCCGCTCTTCCAGCACCCGATTGGCCGCCGAAACGATCGCCTCCAGCGAAGCCGCCACAATATTCGTGTTGACCCCCGCCCCGAACAGCTTGCCGCCCGGATGCTCCATCTCGACATAAGCGATGGCCGACGCATTCGAGCCATGCTGCAGCGAATGCTCCGAATAATCATTCACCGACAGGTCAATGCCGAGATAGACAGACAGCGCATTGATGAACCCGTCAATCGGACCGGTTCCCTTGCCTTCGATGCGCTTCACCTCACCATTGTCGGTGATCTCGGCGGCAACGATGCGCACACCCTTGAAATCGCCCGCCGGATAGGTGTGGTGATCGACAAACTTGATGCGCGCCTTCGGCTGCGTCACGTAACGCTCGATAAAGCGCTCATAGATGCGCTTGGCCGGCAGTTCGACACCTTCTTCATCGGTGATGCGCTGGATATCCTCGCGGAACTCCACCTGCAGGTTGCGCGGCAGGTTGATGCCGTAATCCTGTTGCAGAATATAGGCGATGCCGCCCTTGCCGGATTGCGAGTTGATGCGGATGATCGCCTCATAGGAGCGGCCGACATCCTTCGGGTCGATCGGCAGATAGGGCACTTCCCAGACGGGATGGTTGGCGACCTTGATCGCCTTCATGCCCTTGTTGATCGCATCCTGATGTGAGCCGGAAAAGGCCGTGTAGACCAGTTCGCCGACATAAGGGTGGCGTTCGGGGATCGTCATCTCGTTGGAATATTCATAGACCGCCTTGATGCGCTCGATATCGCGGCAATCCAGCTCCGGATCGACACCCTGCGTATACATGTTCAGCGCCAGCGTCACGACGTCGACATTGCCGGTGCGCTCGCCATTGCCGAACAGCGTGCCTTCGACGCGATCCGCCCCCGCCATCAGGCCCAGCTCGGTTGCGGCGATGCCGGTGCCACGGTCATTATGCGGATGCAGCGAGATGATGACGTTTTCGCGATTATCGATATTGCGGCACATCCATTCGATCTGGTCGGCATAGATGTTCGGCGTCGCCATTTCCACCGTCGAAGGCAGGTTCAGGATCAGCTTGTTGTCGGCCGTCGGCTTTACCACCTCGACCACGGCGTTGCAGATTTCCAGCGCCACTTCCAGCTCGGTGCCGGTAAAGCTCTCAGGCGAATATTCGAAACGGTAACCGCCGCCGGCCTTGGCCGCCATGTCGGTGATCATCTTGGCCGCATCGACGGCGATCTGCTTGATACCGTGCACATCCTTGCCGAACACCACGCGGCGCTGCAGTTCCGAAGTGGAATTGTAGAAGTGGATGATCGGCTTGTTGGCGCCTTCCAGCGCCTCGAAGGTGCGGGTGATCAGTTCCGGGCGGCACTGTACCAGCACCTGCAGGGAGACATCGTCAGGCACATTGCCCTCTTCCACACACCAGCGGGCGAAATCGAAATCCGTCTGCGAGGCGGAAGGAAAACCGATCTCGATTTCCTTGAAGCCCATTTCGAGCAGCAGCTTGAACATGCGGGCCTTGCGGTCGTGGCCCATAGGGTTGACCAGCGACTGGTTGCCGTCGCGCAGATCCACCGAACACCAGATCGGCGCTTTGTCGATGATCTTGCCCGGCCAGGTGCGGTCAGGGATGTTGATGGTCGGGTAAGGGCGATACTTCACGCTCGCGTCGTTCATGCCCTTGGAAATATTGGTGATCTTGCCGTCCATTTCGCTTCCTCCTTGCGCAGTCCGCGGGCTTGTCCAAGCCATCGGCGGATGCGCGGCCCTTGAGGGCCTAAATCCAGTATAAAATGAGATTTCAAGATGAGGAGCGTTTGCGCCAGCGGGCTTTCGGCCGCCGGGCGCTCCTCACTGGACCCGGCAACCGCGTGTAAGGTCGAGGCTAAGAAGCGAGAGTGCACCGCACGGCGAGGCCTTCGCAGAAATCTGCGCGCTCATGCCGAAAATGGTTGCGATGCGGTTGCTCATGGCGACGTGTATAAACAGCGACTGGCGGTCTGACAAGTGATCTTGTGATGACCGGCTTATTTTACGTGACGGCCAGTCTCCAGTCTTTCGGCGATCCACAATTTGACAAGTGACTGTCGTGTCACACCGAGGCGCCGCGCTTCATTGTCGAGATCGTTGACGACCCAAGTCGGAAAATCGATATTCACGCGCTTGGGTTCGATGTTCAGATGCCGAGCCGTCGACCAGTCGAGATATTCGCTGATGTCTTCGCCATCATCGGCCATCCTGTCGAATTCTTCTGCGCTTATTGTCTTCATAGTGATGCCTCTCTAACTCCCGGACACGACGCACGGAAATGATGCGAATACGGCCGCCCCGCAGTGTGTGGACAGCCAACCATAGCTTCTCCCCGAGAAGCGCGATGAGCGCAAACCGCTCTTCGCCAATACCGTGGGCGGCAACCGTCAAACCATATTTATCGTGCCACAATGCCTGCGCATCGACAAAATCGATGCCGTGCTTGTCTTTATTGCCAGCGCTCTTTACCGGATCAAATTCGAATACCATGAGAATATAATATAAAAACTATACCATTTCCACCATCTAACCACGCTTCACTACCCGCTGCAACGCCATCATCAGCCCGCCACCGATAAGCCCCCAGAATGCACCGGAAACGCCGGCGAAAGACAGGCCTGAGGCCGTAATGAGGAAGGTGATCGCCGCTGCCTCGCGGGTTTCCTGCTCCTTGAAGGCCGCGAGGGCGGAACCGGAAAAGGCGCCGACCAGCGCCAGCCCCGCCACCGCCTGAATGAGGATGGGCGGCGCCAGAGCCACGAAGGCCGTGACCACGCCGGCCAACAGGCCGAAGATGATGTAACCGACACCGCCGATGATCGCTGCCCAATAGCGCCGTTTGGGGTCCGCATGGGCGTCCTCGCCCGCGCACATCGCCGCGGTGATCGCCGCGAGATTGACGGCATGGCCGCCGAAGGGTGCGGAAAGCAGCGAGAAGAAACCGGTCGTGGCGAAGAGTGGACCAGGCTGCGGATCGTAGTGATTGACCTTCAGCACCGCGATGCCGGGAATGTTCTGCGAGGCCATGGTAACGATGAACAGCGGCAGCGCGATGGAGACGACGGCGTGCAGGTTGAAGACGGGCGTCACCCATTCCATCGGCGGCGTCAGCGATTGCGCCACGCTATCAAGCGCCCCCGCCGGAATATCGACGCCGAAGATCATGACAAGTACGAAGGCGGCAAGGGCGGCAGGCACGGCGAAAAGCCGCCTGAAGGCTCCCACCACGATCCAGGCAAGAATGATCGGCAAACCAAGCGCCGGGTTAAAGCCGATCGCCTTTACCGGCGCAAAGCACAGGCCGATGATGACACCTGACAGCATGGCATTGGCGAGCGGCGCGGGAATGGAGGCGACCGCGCGCCCGAGCGGCTTGAACAGGCCGGCGATGATGATCAGCACGGCGCAGATGATGAACCCGCCCACCGCCGCCGGAAACCCGCCCTCGATCACACCGGTGGTTGCCAGAAGGGCCGCACCCGGCGTCGACCAGGCAATGCTGACCGGCAGCCGGGTGGTGGCGGAAAGAACGATGGCGCAAAGCCCCATCGCCACCGAAAGCGCCATCAGCCCGGAGGCCGCCTCGAAATCCGTCGCGCCGACGGCTTTGAGGCCCTGCAACACGACGGCAAAGGAGCTGGCAAAACCGACAAAGGCGGTAAGGCATCCCATGAACAGGCTCTGGACGGAAAAATCTTTCAGCATGAAGCACTCTGCGGGCCTGCTGCCAGTCGCAAGAACCGCAACGGACGGCGGGGCGACAGGCAGGAACAAAATTTGAAGCGTAGGGCGCGAATCCGGACAGCGCGACACGCTTTGGATGAAGCATGACTATATTCAGGATCAAAAAAGACAAGGCTTGGCAAGATGAGCCGCCGGACTTCAGGTACGGAGATACGGAAAACGTCATCAAAGTTTAGCGGCAGGGCGCTAATCCTCGCGGCATCCATCCCAACAGGGCAGCCGCCACAAGAAGGATCGTCTCCATGTTTCGCATCGCCGCCATCGCCGCATTCTGCCTTGTGGCCCTTCCGGCCGCCGCCCAGACCCCGCCACCGCCAGCCTTTCTCGGCCAGATCGTCGTGCCCTCCGGCCTATCCATCAATGGCGTTGCTTTCGGCGGCATTTCCGATCTGACTTTTGATAGCGAAACCGGCCGTTATCTGGCCATTTCCGATGACCGTGTCGAAAAAGGCCCAGCCCGTTATTACGAACTGGAACTGGCCGTGACGGAAGGTGCCGTCACGCTGAACATCGCCGCCACCCGCGAATTGAAGGACGAGACCGGCGCAGCCTTCGCGCTGAAGGGCATCGACGCCGAAGGCATCGCACTCGACCGCAAGGCCGGCAAGCTCTACTGGTCGTCCGAACGCGACCTGAAAAACCAGCCGGCGATCTATGTCTCGAACCTCGATGGCAGCGATGTAAGGCGGCTGGAACTGCCCGAGGCCTATCTCGTCAATGATGCAAAGACGAGAGGCGTGCAGAATAATCTCGGCTTTGAGGGGCTAACGCTGACATCCGGCAAGCTCATCGCCGCCACGGAAAACGCGCTGACCCAGGATGGCCAGAAGGCCACCCCGCAGGCCGGCAGCCCGTCCCGCATTCTCGTCATCGACACGGCGACACTGACGCCGGTTGCCGAACATGTCTATGTCACCGAGGCGATCTCGAAGACCCCGACAGCCGCCGAACCGAAATATAACGACAATGGTCTCTCCGCCATCGCCGCCATGCCGGATGGCCGGTTTGTCACGGTGGAGCGCAATTTCGCTTCCGGCGTCGGCAACCATATCCGCTTTTTCATTGCCGACCTGTCCGGCGCGGAAAACATCCTCGGCAAGGACAAGATAGAGGCGGCGAATGTGCGCGCCGTATCGAAAACCCCGTGGTTCGAGATCAACGAAGGCGATTTCGGTCTCGACATCGACAATATCGAAAGCTTCGCCTTCGGACCGGTGGTGGATGGCAAGCAGCTTTTCTTCATCGCCTCGGACGACAATTTCAATGCGGGCAAGCAGTTCACCCAGTTCGCGGCCTTCGCAATTCCCGCCAATCTGGGTCAATGAAATCCGTGACGACATGAGACACCGGCTCCGGACCACGTTCGGAGCCGGCAAGAGCAGCGCCTTTCACCAGCGCAGAAAACGGGAACCTGCAAAGGCACCGAAAAGGCCCATCATGAGAATGCCGAGCGAATACCAGATCAGCACGAATGCCATGCCGTTTTCGGTGCAGAACCAGGAGTAGACCCAGGCTCCGGCCGCACCCGCGGCAAGGCCACCGACAAAACCGGCAAGCGTCGGGTCAGCCGGAGCGGCGCGTTTGAGAACGGCGAAATTCGCCAAAAAGACGGGAAGCGAAAAAGCCGCGATCAGAAACGGGCAATGCAGCGCCGACCGCCCCAGAATAAGGGCGCGATAACTACCCGGCACGGCAAAACCGAGCTGGACAAGCGCTATCGCCACCATCGCGACGAAAATCAGCGCAAGCCAAACGAAGAAAAGACCGCTGTCCCCATCGGGGCTGGCAAGGCGTCTGACGGCGACAAATGCAGCCACGGCCAGCAGGGCGTTGTAGGCAGACTTGATCCAGAAACCCAGTTCGGTGAAGGCATCATCCATATCGACGCGCAGCCCGAGAATGACGAGCATCAGCAACAGCGAAATGCCAAGCGCGGGCAGAACCGCAAGCACGAGCCTGCGCTCCATCGCAAAAGCGGGCACGGGCCTGAGGTCACCCGCCAGTTGGTCAATCATGTCGTCCGTCTTTCTCACGAATCTCCCCGCAATTTTGCCGCCAGGACTTTCAGTGTCCTGTGAATGCCGACCCTTGCCGCAAGCTCGGTCTGGCCGGATTTTTTTGCCGCTTCGGCAATCGACTGCCCTTCAAGCTTCACATTGCGAATGAGGTCGCGTTGCCGTTCCGGCAAGTCGTCGAGCAGCCGTTCCACATCCATGCGTGCCGTCACCGCATCGATGGTTGGCTCGGCCTCCAGCGTCTCATCGAGCTCCACTTCCGCCAGCATGCGCCCACCCCTGCCACGATAGTGGTCGATGAGCTTGTAACGGGCGATCGAAAAAAACCAGGCCGTGAAAGGTCGCGCACGATCATAGGTCCCCCGTTTGGCGTGAAGCGACAACAGGGTTTCCTGTACAAGATCCTCCACATCGCCTCTGGAAGTGGAGGCCATGCGCCGCCCATAATAGGCGATAAGCAGCCGGCGCAAGGCGTGGAGCAAATGCCTGTAGGCGCTATCGTCCCCGTCAAGGGAACGCAGCATCAGTATCTTTAATGTTTCTTCCGAAAGGCTGCCTGTCATCGTCACTATCGGGTTATTCGCAGTCCGCAGGATATTGTTACATAATGGCTTAAAAATAATCTCGCCCGAATATGCTCTCACAAGCACGTGAAGCTGTAACGATGGGCCGTTTCCGACCGAATGGACAGTCGTGAGCCCCCGGCACAACGCTGGCGGACATAAAAGGACGTCCAGAGGAGATCTTTCATGACCCGGATTTTTGGCACCATTGCCGTCGCTTCCATGCTGTCCGCCCTGTCTTTCGCAGGCATCGCCCATGCCGACAGCATGAAAACCGACACGATGAAGAAGGATGCCATGCACGGCGACAAGATGAAAATGGAGACGATGAAAAAAGACGGCATGTCCATGGCAGGCAAGAAGGACTGCATGCACAAGGCTGGCATGGAAATGAACAAGATGAAGAAGGCCGACATGATGAAGGCCTGTGACGCCATGAAATGACACCGGGGCATTTCCGCTTTTCTCCGAAACGCGAAAACACTCTGTCGCTTTGTTGTTACCCATTGTCCTGACGCAAAAGCGATCCCGCTTTACTGGAGATGCCCTAGCCTGAACGGAAAAAGCCCGCGCCGGTTTTCACCGGCACGGGCTTTTTCAACAGATAATCTCAGAAACTCAGAGTTCCGACTGGCTCTCGACGATCTTGCCGACGAGGCCGTAATCCTTGGCGTCATCCGCGCTCAGCCAGTAATCGCGATCGATATCCTTGGCGATCTTTTCTTCGCTCTGGCCGGTGGCCTTGGAGAAGATCTTGATCAGGCGCTGGTTCATCTTGATTATTTCGCGGGCCTGGATTTCGATGTCGGATGCCATGCCACGCGTACCGCCGGAGGGTTGGTGCAGCAGGAAGCGGGTGTTCGGCAGGCAAAGACGACGTTCCTTCGGCACCGAAACATAGATCAGCGCGCCGGCGGAAGCGACCCAGCCCGTGCCGATGATATAGACCTTCGGCTTGATGAACTTGATCATGTCATGGATGGAATCACCTGATTCCACGTGACCGCCCGGCGAATTGACGTAAACGCGAATGTCGTCGTCACTGGCGGCGGCAAGCGCGACCAGCTGCGTGCAGACCTTCTGCGCCAGTTCCTGCGTGATGCCACCATAGATGAAGATCGAACGCGACTTGAAAAGATTCGCTTCCGTTTCCTTGCCGATCGGCAGTTCCTTGCTCTTGTCGTCTTCGTCTTCGTTCATCAACGGCTCTCTCCAGCGTAATTCTTGCATGCCCTTCGGACATAGTGCGACTTGTTACGTAAGGCAATGAGCGAAAAAGACAAGGTTCGCGCCTGAACAATAAACAGTACCCCCGGCAGATGACGCATGGACAGCTTCTTTGCGTTCACGATATCGTCGTCCCCTCATTGCAGCGCCGCCCATACCGGAAGCCCAGGATCCGGACCGGCGGCAACAATCGAAAGAGGGAAACATGCTGAAAAGATTAGGCCTTGCCGCTACAGCGCTCGGCGTTACCGCCCTGCCCGCCTTTGCCCATTTGAACCCGGAAGAGCACGGCTCCTTCATGGCCGGCGTTTCCCACCCGTTCTTTGGCGCGGACCATATTCTGGCAATGGTGGCCGTCGGCATATGGGCCTCGCAGATCGCCGCCGCAAACAGTGACCGAAAAGCCTTGTGGATCGTGCCGTCCGCCTTTGTCGGCACCATGGCCGTCGGGTTTCTGATGGCGGTTTACGGTATCGGTCTTCCCTTCGGCGAACCCGCCATCCTCGCCTCCGTCATTGGTCTCGGCCTGCTGGTTGCCACAGCGGCAAAGCTTCCCGCGACGGCGGCGGCATCGGTTGTCGGCGCTTTCGCGCTTTTCCACGGTCATGCCCATGGCGGTGAACTGGGCAGTGCCGGCGCGTGGCAATTCGGCCTTGGCTTCATGATCGCCACCGCGCTGCTGCATCTGGCCGGCATCGCGCTCGGCCTTGGCATTGCCCGTTTCGGCTCGGCGGCAAGCCGCACCATCGGCGCGCTGACAGCAATCGCCGGCCTGTCGCTTGCCCTCGGCGGCTGACGATCATTACCGAAATTTAAAATTCGGGCCGCTTTGAAAAGCCTGAATTGAGGCCTACCTCCTTATCGTGGATTTACGCTTCACGGTAAGGAGGCAGCATATGTCACCGGAAGAAAGCCAGCTTCTCAAGGGCCTGTTCGACAGGACCAAAACCGCATCCGCCACCCCGCGTGACCGCGAGGCGGAAACATTGATCGCAGACGCCGTGCGCGATCAGCCCGCAGCCCCCTATTATCTCGCCCAGGCGGTGATTGTTCAGGAAAAAGGGCTGGAAGCGGCAGCAGCCCATATCAGGCAGCTCGAAGACCGCATCCATGCGCTGGAAAGCGGTAACAACGCCCCGCAGGCGGCCGCACAGGGCGGGTTTCTGAGTTCCATTTTCGGCACCGGCCAGCCGCAGCCACCCGCACCGACGCCAGCCCCGGCTGCTGCCCCGACCTCATGGCGCAATGATACCGCCGGCCAGACGGCTGGCCCCTGGGGATCGCCGGCTGGTCAGCAGCAACCCGGCGGCCCCTGGAGCCAGCAGCCCAATGCCGTCGGGCGTTCAGGTGGTGGCTTTCTGCAGGGTGCGCTTGGCACCGCCGCCGGCGTCGCGGGCGGCATGCTGCTTGCCAATTCGTTGAGCGGCATTTTCGGCAGCCACATGTCGTCGCTGGGGTTGGGTTCACCCTTCGGCGGCACTAATGCCGCAGGCAATGCCCCGGTCGAAGAAACCGTCGTCAACAATTATTACGGCGACAGCGCAAACCAGCTGAACAACGACGACGATGACGATAATATCCAGCAGGCCGATTATGACGACAGCGCCGACGATATGGATTCCGATTCAGGCGACGACGGGTCGTTCGCCTGAATCGTCATGCCTGTAAACAGCCGGATCAGCCCCGACCGCGATAGGTCGGGACACCCTGATCCGGCAGCCACACGCCTTCGGGCGCAGCTCCGGTCTGCCAGAAGACGTCGATCGGAATGCCACCGCGCGGATACCAGTACGCGCCGATCCTGAGCCATTTCGGCTGCAGCAGCTCCACCAGACGCTTGGCGATATAGACCGAGCAATCCTCGTGGAATGCGCCGTGGTTGCGGAAGGACTGCAGGAACAGCTTCAGCGACTTCGATTCCACCAGAAAATCACCCGGAATATAATCGATGACGATATGGGCGAAATCCGGCTGGCCGGTCATCGGGCAAAGCGAGGTGAATTCGGGCGCGGTGAAGCGCACCACGTAATCAGTGCCGGCATTGCCGTTCGGCACCTTTTCAAGAATGGCCTTTTCCGGGCTCTCGGGCGTATCGACCTTCGTGCCCAGCTGCGACAGGCCGGAAACATCCGTCACGGACATGGAAAACTCCTGATTACTTATACAATGACTTTGACGCCATGCGCCTTTTCGCCCTCAGGCTCGACGTGAATGGCAAGGCTGGCGCCCGGTATGACCTCCCTTATGGCATCTTCAAGGCGGTCGCAAATATCATGCGCCTCCCGCACCGTCATCGTGGCGGGAACGACCACGTGGAAATCGATGAATGCCGCCGAACCGGCACGGCGGGTTCTCAGGTCATGCACGCCCATCACGCCGCCGGAATGTTCGGCAATCGCCTTCTTGATCGCCTCGTCTTCTTCCGGCTCCACGGCCCGGTCCATCAGCCCGCCCAACGAATGCAGGATGACCTTCGATCCCTGAAACAGGATGTTGATGGCAACCAGAATGGCGAGCAGCGGATCGAGAATGGCGTAACCCGTCAGAAGCGCCAGAATGAGGCCGACGAGAACACCCACCGAGGTCACGACATCGGACATGATGTGATGGCCATCGGCCGCAAGCGCCGGCGAGGCGTATTTTTTACCGACGCGGATCAGGGTTGTCGCCCAGACGGCATTGATGACGGCCGCAAAGGCGTTGATGGCAAGACCGAGAACCGGCGCTTCCGGCAGCCTCGGACTGAAAAGGCTGCCCCACGCTTCCTGCACGATCAGGAGCGCGGCAACGACGATCAGCACGCCTTCCACCACGGCGGAAATATATTCCGCCTTGTGATGGCCGAACTGATGGTCGTCATCCGCGGGCTTCTGCGCATAACGAATGACGAAATAGGCGATGAAGGCCGCGACCACGTTGACGGTCGATTCCAGACCATCAGACAGAAGCGCGACGGACCCCGTGACCCACCATGCCAGAAGCTTGAGGCCCAGCACGCCGAAAGAAAGTGGAATGCCCCAGAATGCGAGCTTCCTTACCAGTGCATTGCCTTCACTGTTCATTTTTGCCCCCGTGCGGATGCGAACGAATTGCATGACCGACTGCCAAAACGCACGAACCGCGCGCACGGGGTCTCCGTGCGCGCGGTTCGCTATTAGGGTTTTCTATCGTTCAAACCGCAGGCAAGGTCAAGAGCCTCAAGATCGCATCAACAACCTCAGTCCTCGCTTTTCTGTTCGCAGAAACGGATGCGGTTGCCGAAGGGATCGGTGACTTCCATCACATCGCCCCAGGGCAGTTCTTCGACGCCCGGCTTCATGAAGCGATAGTCATGTGCCGCCAGTTCCTGCTGATAGGCGTGAACGCCGCGCATGGTGACAAAGATGTTGGAGCCCGGCGTCGCATCGCCGTGATGGCCGCTGAGGTGCAGCCCCATTCCGGCGCGCGATACCTGCATATAGAGCGGGAAATTGTCGCCGAAGCGATGTTCCCAGTCGATCTCGAAGCCGAGAAAATCGACATAAAATTCCCGGGCCTTGGCCTCGTCGAAAATCCTGACGATCGGGAACGTCCGCTCGAAACCGATTTCTGAAAGGCTGTGCTTTTCGGCGTCGCGCATGCGCACTTTCCCGTTTTTAAGGCCATGAAAAAATACCGGCCGCAACAGGTGCGGCCGGTATCGTCAGCTTATTCGGCGGCGACGATCTTGCCGTCCTGCCACTTGAAGAGCGAGAAGGTCTGCGACGTCAGGTCGCCATTCTCGCCATAGGTGACCTTGCCGATTGCCGTGGCGAAAGCATCACCGCTCTTCAGAGCCGTGACAACCGCTTCGGCATCCTTGGCGCTTCCAGCCTTCTCGATGCCGGCCTTCAGAACTTCAACGGCAGCGTAGGCATTGAGGGTGAAGGCTTCCGCCGGAATGTTGGCAGCCTTCAGCGCTTCGGCTGCGGCCTTGGAGTCGTCGTTCTTCAGCGCGTCAGAGGCGTTGGTGAAGATGGTGCCTTCGCCAGCCTGCGAACCGATGTTCCAGAACTCGCTGTTCGACAGGCCGTCACCGCCAATGACGGCAGCCTTGGAGCCGATGTCCTTCAGCTGGCGCACCAGAAGACCGGCTTCCGGATGGTAACCGCCGAAATAGACGACATCGGCATTGTCGGACTTCAGACGGGCTGTCAGCGCGCCGAGATCCTTTTCGCCGGGTGTCAGGGCATCATAGAGAACTTCGGTCACGCCACCGGCATTCAGCGTTGCCTTGAAGGCATCCGCAAGACCTTTACCGTAGGCGCCCTTGTCGTGAATGATGGCGATCTTCTTGTCCTTGAGGTTGGCGAGAACGTATTTCGCCGCAACCTCGGCCTGCTGGTCGTCACGACCACAGGTACGGAAGACGTTGGAAAGGCCACGGTTGGTCAGGCCCGGCGCAGTTGCCGTGGGGGTGATCATCAGTACGCCGTTTTCGGCAAAGACATCCGATGCCGGAATGGCGACGCCAGACGTCACCGGACCGACGACGAAATGAATGCCTTCGGCAACGAGCTGGTTGGCCGCGGAAACGCCCTGCTTCGGCTCGCCGCCATCGTCGGCCAGCTTCAGCACGACCTGTTCGCCGAGGATGCCGCCCTTTTTGTTGATTTCATTGACTGCCGTCTGCGCGCCGTTCTTGACCTGGTCGCCATAGGCAGCGACGGGGCCGGTGAGCGGCGCAATCAGGCCGATGACGATTTCGGCATGGGCAAGGGGTGCGAATGCGAAGGACGCGGCAAGCGTCACGCTGGTCAATGTCTTCAGTTTCATCCTGGTGTCTCCTTAAAAGGGGTCGCGGACCCGGTGAGCGCCATGGGCGTTGACCGAATGAAACTTATCGGACGCCTCCCGGCGAAAACTCGTTCCATGTTTGAATTCCGAGCCTTCAATCTCAACTCATACGGAAGGTTTGATGATTTATGCAAGTCACCTTTGTTGGATAAGGTCTATTACCTGTAAATCAATCGCCCCGCCCGTCATGATTGCGCTATCAGAACCTATAATCGACCCTTCGTAAACCCTTGGCGTTTGGCTGCCAGAAGTGGATAATACCGGCATGATCGCAGCAGATGACGCATTTCTGACGGGCCTTCCCGTCTTCCGGCATTTTGAGGACGTGGCAGACCCGGCGCTTTACCGCGCCCTGCCGCCGGGATGGGGCCTGGCCATCGCCGATATCGTCGATTCGACGGCCGCGATCGGTGCCGGCAGGTACAAGTCCGTCAACATGGCTGGCGCGGCGGTCATATCAGGCGTCTCGAACAGTCTTGGCCGCCATGACCTGCCATTCGTCTTTGGTGGCGATGGCGCCGCCGTCGCCGTGCCGGCAAATGGAATGCCGCTTGCGGGCATCGCCCTTTCGAACGTTCAGCGCTGGGTGAAGGACGACCTTGACCTTTCGATGCGGGTTGCCCTGGTGCCGATCGAAGACATCCGCACAAACGGCTTCGATGTCAGGGTCGCGCGCTTTCAGGCAAGCGAAGATGTTTCCTATGCAATGTTTTCGGGCGGCGGCAACAGCTGGGCGGAAGCGCAGATGAAGGCCGGGCAATATACCCTGCCAGCCGCCGCAGCGGGTGAGCGGCCGGATCTCACGGGCCTCTCATGCCGCTGGAACCCCATTCCGGCCACCCATGGCAAGGTGGTGTCGATCATCGCCGTGCCGGGACCGTCGCAGGATATGCCCGCCTTCCGGCAACTGGTCGTCGATCTCGTTGATCTGGCCGCCCAGGATGCAAGACATGGCCACCCCGTGCCGGAGGACGGACCGAAACTCGGTTTTGTCGGAGAAGGCCTCGGTCTCGAAGCAAAGGCTGGCGCTGCCTATCACGATGGCTGGGGGCAGAAGCGCCGTTCGCTGCGCATCCTCGGCGAAAGCCTGCTCGTCAATCTTCTCGGCCTGACCGGGGTGTCGCTCGGGCGGTTCAATGCGGAGCGTTACCGACGCTCGGTGGCCAGCAACACCGATTTCAGGAAATTCGATGACGGCCTGAAGATGACGGTGGACATAGACGCCGCGCGGTTCGAAAAAATCCATGCCCGGCTGGAACAGGCCCGCCTGTCCGGAACCTGCTATTTTGGCCTGCACGAACAGGAGGCCGCCCTGATGACCTGTATCGTGCCCTCGCCGCTTTCGCGGGATCACATGCATTTCGTGGACGGTGCGGACGGCGGATATGCGGCAGCGTCAAGCCGCCTCAAACAACAGATGCAGGCGGCGCTATCCCCATAAGACCCGCCGGTGTGAGAGGTGCGCCTCTTAAGCCTGATGGTCCTCCGATCCAGACGCAGGACCTGAAAACGAAAAACCGGCGTCGTGCGCCGGTTTCAACGGATATGTTGCCGCGAAGGCCCGAAAAATGGCCGTGGGATCAAGCGGCGGTCTTGCTGCTGCTCTTCTGCACCTGGCAATAAATTTCCTCGAGGGAGGCGAGGATTTTTTTGACGGATTCGGAGTTGCTGGAGTAATAGATGGTCTGCGCATCCCGTCGTGTCTTGACCAGCCGTTGCGCACGCAATTTGGAAAGATGCTGCGAAAGAGCGGACTGGCTGAGACCAACCTGCGAAGCGAGAACACCGACCGGCACTTCCGTATCCACCAGCGTGCATAAGATCATCAGGCGCTTGGGATTCGCCATCGCTGAGAGCAAGTCTGCAGCGGCGATGCTATGTTCCGACAGAGATTGGTTATCCATACGCTCAAGTCTCCTGATGACAGTCGGAAAGACCGTCATGGTGGCTATAATAGGTGTTCCAAAAGAAGTTTTTATAATTCGGCGGATACGTTGTATATACCTAAATCTTGCTTATATCGTGTCCCTTTCAAAGACTATTCTTGACCATTTATTTACTTAAGACATCGCGACTAAATTATAATCTTTTTGCCTGATTTTTATCAATTTAGCAATAACCTTATGTATTAGCAGTAGTATTTATAAGCAGTAAACGATCAAAATTTGAGCGTATAAATCTTGACGACCAGTGCCCGGTTTTGAGGCTGCAATCTTATACCACCTTAAATTTAGCAACGGCCTACAGAATCTAGATTAACTTTGCGCAATTTTCTCGAAATTTGCAATATGATTTTTATTAGTAATTATTTTCATGCATAACTTATGATACCAAAAATATTCTTTGCTACCGTGGGAAGGTATAACTTGCGCCGCAGGCCCGCTTTAAAAGCATAAAGGGCCCTCCATCACGGAAGGCCCTTTTTTGCTTTTTCACCGCGGGGGAATATTATTTTTTGCGATGCCGGGTCAGCCCCGTCACGATCTCGTCGGCGGAGATTGTGCCTATGATCGCGCCATTGTCGACGACACCGATCGCGCCCGAATGCTTCGCAAGCGCATCGAGAATGTCGATCAGCGGCGATGACGCAAGCGCGGTGGCGGCCACGGTAAGCCGCCCGTTTCGCTCGTCGACACCGGGCTTCATCACGTCGGCGGCGGTGAGCATCGAGATCGGGTTCATGTTCTGCACGAAGTCAGCGACATATTGCGTGGCCGGCTGCTTGACGATCTGCTGTGGCGTACCGCACTGGATGATACGTCCGCCTTCCATCATGGCGATGCGATTGCCGATGCGGAATGCCTCGTCCAGATCGTGACTGACAAAGAGAATGGTCTTCTTCAGCCGGCTCTGGAATTCCAGAAGCTCATCCTGCAAACGGCTTCTGATCAGCGGATCGAGCGCCGAAAACGGCTCGTCCATCAAGAGAATCGGCGCGCCGGTGGCGAAGGCACGGGCCAGCCCCACACGCTGCTGCATGCCGCCGGAAAGTTCTCCCACCTTGCGGTCGGCCCAGGCGGAGAGGTTCACCAGTTCCAGCTGCTCGGACACCATGCGTTTGCGCTCCGCTTCCGGCACGCCGGAAAGCTCGAGCCCGAAACCGACATTGTCGGCCACATTGCGCCAGGGCAGAAGGCCGAATTGCTGGAAGACCATGGAAACCGTGTGCGTGCGCAGGTCGCGCAACGCCTTCGCCGGGCACCGATAGGGATCGACATAACCGGACTTGGTCTTCACGCCGACATTGCCGCGCACCACCGGCGCCAGACCGTTGACGGCGCGAAGCAGCGTCGATTTGCCGGATCCGGAAAGCCCCATGAGCACGAGGATTTCGCCTTCACTCACCGACAGCGAGGCATTGGCAACACCGAGCACCAGCCCGGTTTCGTTATTGATCTCGTCGCGGGTACTGTCTCTGTCGATCATCGGCAGGGCGGCATCGGGCCGGTCGCCGAAAACGATATCGACATTTCCGAAGATGATGGCGTCGCTCATAGGTCATCCTCCGCGCCGGGAAGTCGGAAAAGCCGGTCGAGAACGATCGCCAGTATGACGATGCACAGCCCCGCCTCGAAGCCCATGGAGATGTTGACGGTGTTGAGCGCGCGCACCACCGGTACGCCGAGCCCGTTGGCACCGACGAGAGCGGAGATGACCACCATCGACAGCGACAGCATGATCGTCTGGGTCAGGCCCGCCATGATCTGCGGCGCGGCGAAGGGAAGCTCCACCTTGCGCAAAACCTGGGACGGCGTCGCACCGAAGGCGACCGCCGCCTCCACCAGCGCCGGCGGCGTCGAGACGATGCCGAGGCGGGTAAGCCGCACGGGGGCCGGGATGGCGAAGATGACGGTGGCTATGAGCCCGGGAACCATGCCGAGGCCGAAAAGCACCAGCGCCGGGATAAGATAAACGAAGGTCGGGATGGTCTGCATCAGGTCCAGCACCGGGCGCATGCCGGCATAAATCCATTTGCGCCGCGCCGCCAATATGCCGAGCGGTATGCCGATGATCATGCAAACGGCGCTCGCGGCCATCACCAGCGCCAGCGTTTCCGTCGTGGCTTTCCAGTAACCGAGATTGATGATGAGCAACAGGCCGAGCGCCGTGAAGAGCGGCATACCGACAGACCGGCGTGTCCAGGCCGAAAGCGCCGTCACTATCGCGACGATGATCAGCGGATGCGGCGCCTGTAAAACATAAAGCAGGGCGTTGATGACGCTTTGGAAGATGAAAGAAAGCCAATCGAAGAAAAAAGCGAGATTGCCGGTCAGCCAATCGATGGCCTCCTTGGCATATCGGCCGACAGGCAGGCGGTTTTCAGGAGCGCTGAGCCATTCCACGGTAAGAAAAGACCTTTCGTGAACAAATGCAGAAACGACGGCCGGCAGCGGGACTGCCGGGCGCGGTGCTGGCGCATGACCTGCGGTGCGGCAAAATTCGCCGGCTGAGGTCATGCATGGGCATCGTTATTTCCCGCTGCAATCCGGCCTGTCGCACAGGCCGGACGCAGTCATGCATGGTCTTGCGTTAAAGGCCCAGTGCCTTCTTGGCGGCGGGCAAGGCGTCGGCGCTGCCGTCCTTGGTCTTGACGTTGGCGAGCCAGGGCTCGATCGCCGCCGGATTGGCCTTCAGCCAGGCCGTTGCTGCGGCTTCGCCCTCAAGGCCGTCATTCAGGATCTTGCCCATGATCTCGTTTTCCATGGGCAGGGAAAATTGCAGGTTCTTCAGAAACGCGCCGACATTCGGGCACTCCTCGACATAACCCTTGCGCACATTGGTATGGATCGTCGCGCCGCCGAGATTGGGGCCGAAGACCTCGTCGCCACCGGTCAGGTAGGTCAGCTTGAAATTCGCATTCATCGGATGCGGTTCCCAGCCGAGGAAGACGATCGGCTCGCCGGATTTTTCCGAGCGGGCAACCTGCGACAGCATGCCCTGTTCGGAAGACTCCACCACCTCGAATGATTTCAGGCCGAAACTATCCTTGGCCACCATGTCGAGGATCAGGCGATTGCCGTCATTGCCCGGCTCGATGCCGTAAATCTTGCCGCCGAGATCGGCGCTATGGGCGGCGATATCCTTGAAGTCCTTGATGCCGAGTTCGGCACCCTTGGCGTTGGTCGCCAGCGTGTATTTGGCGCCCGTCAGGTTTTCACGCAGCGTCTCAACAGATTTGTCTTCGCGGTAAGGCGCGATATCGCCTTCCATGGTCGGCATCCAGTTGCCGAGGAAGACGTCGATGTCCTTGTTTTTCAAGGATGTATAGGTAACAGGTACGGAGAGAAGCTTGACGTCGGTTTCATAACCCAGGCTTTTCAGAAGTACGGTGGCGGTCGCCGTTGTGGCCGTGATGTCGGTCCAGCCAACATCTGAGAAACGCACCGTACCGCAACTTGCCGGCTCGGCGGCACCGGCCGCGCTGAACGTCATGGAGGAGATTGCTGCGGCCAGGGCCAGACAGCGGCTTCTATTTGCAAACATTGTTTGCTCCCTTTTTTTTCGTTCCCTTGCCATTATCAATATCTGCCGGCCACAATCAACTCGCGTGCATTTGCGTGCTTTGGCCCACCGTTTGCGACAAAACCGTGAAAATGTCGGCCTTCAACCGTGTAATGTCGAGAATGGCAGGCCGCGGAAATCTGTGTTTTTTCCATCTCCGCACTTTTCAACCCGCTTCTTCGCCGTCAAAAGACGCAGATTGCAGCATCGGCTCGGGAATGAGAATCGGTTTTGCAAGGCGCGATGCGCCGATTCAGAAAATTGGAGCGGTGGTTGCGACGCGTCTGACGAACGCAAAGGCGCTCCGGGAGTGGATAATGGCAAAACTCTATTTCAATTATTCGACGATGAATGCCGGCAAATCGACCATGCTGCTGCAGGCGTCCTATAATTATCAGGAACGCGGCATGCGCACCCTGATCTTCACGGCCGCCTTCGACAACCGGGCGGGCGTCGGTCGCGTCGCCTCGCGCATCGGCCTGTCCTCCGACGCCCTGACCTTCGATGAAAATACCGACCTCTTCGCCGAGGTATCGGCCCTTAATGCCGAGGCGCCGGTCGCCTGCGTTTTCATCGACGAAGCCAACTTTCTCTCCGAACACCATGTCTGGCAGCTGGCCAATATTGCCGACAGGCTGAATATTCCGGTCATGACCTATGGCCTGCGCACGGATTTTCAGGGCAAGTTATTCCCCGCCTCGAAGGAACTGCTCGCCATCGCCGACGAGCTTCGCGAAATCCGCACCATCTGCCATTGCGGTCGCAAGGCGACGATGGTGGCCCGTTTCGACAATGAAGGAAAGGTCGTGACGGAAGGCGCGCAGATCGAGGTCGGCGGCAATGAAAAATACGTTTCCTTCTGCCGCCGCCATTGGGTGGAGACCATCAAGGGCGGCTGAGCCTCTGCGTCCGGTTGCCGCATTTGATTTTTCGCAAAGATGGCTGCCCTGCTCCTGCGCTAAGACGAGGACGACACATTCGCGTGGATGTGCTTTCTCTCAGGAGCAAAATTATGCAGAACAAAACTGCCAAATTCGCCAGCCTCGCCATCATCGCAGGCCTTTTCGCCTTTCCCGCCCTCTCGGCTGAAATCGAAGTAAAGATGCTCAACAAGGGCAGCGACGGCCAGGCGATGGTCTTCGAACCGGCAACCGTCAAGGCCGCTGTCGGTGACGTCATCACCTTCGTTCCGGTCGACAAGGGCCATGATGCGGCAGCCGTCAAGGAAATGATCCCCGAAGGTGTCGCCGACTTCAAAGGCAAGATGAACGAGACGGTGAAGGTGACGGTCGACAAGGAAGGCGCATATGTCGTCAAATGCACACCGCATCTTGGCATGGGCATGGTGGCTCTCATTGTCGTTGGCGACGCACCGCCGGCCAATCTGGATGCTGTCAAGAACGGTAAGCTGCCGAAGAAAGCCCGTGACCGGCTGAATGCCGAGATCACCAAACTGGGCCTGTAACCGCATATCCCTGCGGCTCCGCGGCGGCAATATCCGGTTAAGCAGTCTGAGCATGCCGGAATGGCCGACGCGGACCGCAGGTTGAGAAAAGTTTCGCAATCATGTTGTATCCCGGTTGACCGGGACATATCTGGAAGACAGTAAATGACCGTGGTTTTTCCGAAGCGCCGAAGGGCGCCCGGTTGAACCGCGGATTTTTCTTCCGGCGTCCAGCCCCACGGGCAGAGGAGACTATGACGACATGATCGACCGGATCACCGCATTGATTCAGGCAGCCTTCAGCGCCATCGGCAAGGCCGCCGGCATGGTCGTCGCCTGGCTTTTGTGGCCCTTCATGGCCGCCCATGGCTGGTATCGCGACCGCAACTGGATCATCAAGGGACCGATCGCTCTGGTTCTCATCCTGCTTGCCGGCTTTTACGGATATTTCGTCTGGCAGACGCAGGTCTGGAGCAATTTCGACCCGGATTACATTTCCCGTTACAAGCTGTCTGAACGCACCGTGCCGCCCGGACAGGAATTGCCGGCCGCCACCCCGGCTGCAGCCACCGGCGCTGCCGCCAACACGTCCGCACCCGTGTGCCAGCGATCCGCCATCGTCGATGCCGCCGCCGATCTCACCGATTTCAACGTCAACCAGAATGCATGGATTTCCTCCATGCTGCTTTACCGTCTCGGCCTCTTCGGCATGGATTGGGACAGCACGCCGTTTCTGGATAACAAGGCTTCGTTCCAGCGCGGCGTGAACCAGGCCGTGCGCCGCACCTCGGTGGAACTGGTGGATACGCTTGGCCGCGTGCGCGGCACCTCTGGTATCAACAACAATCTCCAGGAAGCGCGTGGCAACATGCAGTTCAGCGAATATTCCTGGTATTTCGGCCTTGATCCCTTCGGTCCGAAGACGCCTACACCCAGCTATTACCGCGCCGCCATCCGCAGCTTCCAGGCTTTCAACGGCGAACTGACCGCCTGCAAGGCCGTCTTCGATACCCGTGCCGACAACCTCATCCAGTTCATCGACCGTATTGCCGGCGATATCGGCTCCACATCGGCAATTCTGCGCGAGCGTTCGGAAAATTATAATGGCGGCTGGTTCGACACCCGCGCCGACGACCGTTTCTGGTTCGCCTATGGCCAGCTCTACGGTTATTACGGCGTGCTTTCGGCCGCCGGATCGGACTTCGCGCAGGTCATCCGCGAGCGTAATCTCACCAACCTGTGGAACGACACGCTGGTGCAGACCCGCGCGGCGCTGCGCATCCAGCCGGCGATCATCTCCAATGGTGAGGAAAGCGGCTGGATCATGCCCTCGCATCTCGCCACCATGGGATTTTACGTACTGCGGGTTCGTTCGAACCTCGTCGAGCTCCGTTCCGTTCTCGACCGCTGACAATGATGCCGGCCCTTTGCGGCCGGCTCAATCTATCAGGCGCTGACGTATGGTCTTTGCCACCAGCTGCGTGCGGTTGACGCAGTCGAGCTTGCGCATGGCGTTGTTCATATAGGTATTGACGGTGTGTTCCGAGATGGAGAGAAGCTCGGCGATTTCCACGGAGGTCTTGCCCTGTGCGGTCCAGCGCACCACATCGAGCTCCCGTTTCGTTAAAGGCGACGGGCTTTTGGAGCCGATGCGGCAAAGACGGTCATAGACCTCCAGAGCATGCAGCACGATCATGCCCAGTTCATTCAGCGATGCCTGTGAGAGGGCATCGCGATCGCCGGCAAAATTCATCAGGTGCCGGTTTCCGCTCATGCCGCTGACGGGCACCATGAGCCCGGAGGTGATGCCGATGCTGCCGAGCGATGCCCCCGCTTCCGCCAGCGTTCCGCAGGCAATATCCGCGTCGTCCAGCGACCAGTATTGCGGCATCATCGATGAGGCGCCACGCTTGATAACGGGACACTCGCCAAGCGCACCATTCGCGGTCATCGCATTCACAACCCAGACCGGCAGGCTGCTTTCCACAACTGTTGGCAAGGCATAGGCATTGCTGCCGCCGGGTAATTTCATCAGTGTCACATGCGCATAGCCGAACGCGCGCATTACCTCTAGCAGCGCCATCAGCCATTGCTGCCTGTCGGCGGCGGCCGACAGGTCACGGCAAAGTCTGGCCTGGCGCTCCGTTTTCGACATTCAGCCACCACCACCCGATGGGCGCAAAATGCCCCAATGCGAGGAACAGACAGCAAAGGCAAAGACGGTTGCGACCTTCATGACCGGCGGACCACCTGAATTAAAGCGCGGGTTTTTCGGACTTGTCCTTTGGCTTGGCCATCAGTTTTTCCAGAAAACCGAGCATAACCGCCGAGACGACAAAAGCCAGATGAATGATGGTGAACCACATCAGCTTGCTGTCCGAATATTGGTTGGCGTTGAGGAATATCTGCAGCAGATGGATCGACGAAATCGCCACGATCGACGATGCGACCTTGATCTTCAGACTGCCGGCATCGAGCTTGCCAAGAAACGAAACCTCGTCATCCGCATTGTCGAAGCGGCTGACGAAATTCTCGTAACCGGAAATCATCACCATGACGATCAGGCTGGCGACCAGCGCCGCATCGATCAACCCAAGCATGGCGAGGATCATATCCGACTCGTCATAAATAAAGACGTTTTTTGCAACCTTCAGGAATTTGAGCGCGAAGGAAAACGCATAAACCGCCAGCGCCGCGACAAGCCCGAGATAAAAAACGACGAGCAGCCAGCGGCTGGAGAGGATGATCCGCTCGACGAGCAGTTCAAGAGACTTCATTTCCGTATCCGATAATAATCTGTTTACTGTTGGAGCATGCTTTCTTTCGCCATGTAAACTGGCTGTGAATATCCTAGCAAGCGGCAATGTCGGGACTTTGGCGACACCATGGCGTTTTTGCCGCATTCAGCGGCTGGAAGACGCCACGGCAGCCCGTAACATTTCTGCAACATACCGTTATGCTTTAAAACATGATGCGAAAAGTCATATATAATATGTTGACAGTTATCATCATGTTTTCTAGTCCTCACCTATCGGCTCGCCCGTAACAATTCAGAACATTTTCAGCCGCGCACAAGTGCGGCGCGTTTTCGCGCGCCGTGTCTATATGCGCGCCTACCGGGGGTACTAATGTCCATCTCGCGCACACATTCCGCGCTGCTTCTGTGCACTGCCATGTCTCTTCTGCCGCTTGCCGGCCCTGCAGGGGCACAGGATGCCGCTTCGCAGGCGAACGGCACGACGACGCTTGAAAAGATCGTGGTCAAGGGCAAGCGCGTTAAAAGCGCCAACGCCGCTGCCGATACGCCGCTGGCAAGCCAGACGACGGCGGAAGAGATTCGCAAGAAGGATATCGGCAGCATCAAGGATCTTGGAAACACCACCGAGCCAGGCGTCGATTTCATCGAAGCCAAGCCCGGCAAGCCTGGTGGCCTGTTCATTCGCGGCCTCGGCGGCGCACGCGTCGTAACACTGATCGACAATATCCCCGTCCCCTTCTTTGAAAACTTCGCCCGCCAGGGTCAGGCCACCACCACGTTAAGCAATACGAATTCGAGCTTTGATTTCTCATCGCTTTCGACGGTTGATGTGGTGCGCGGTGCCGACTCCAGCCGTATCGGCTCCGGCGCTCTCGGTGGTGCGCTCGTGCTGCGCACACTCGAGCCGGAAGACCTGATCGGCGAAGGCAAGGATTGGGGCGGCGTTGCCAAAACCACCTATGACAGCGAAGACAGAAGCGTCGGCGGCTCGCTTGCCGTTGCCAAGAAGATCGAGAACACCTCTGTTCTATTCCAGGGCTCCTACAAGCGTGGTAACGAGACGGATAACAAGGGCACGGACGATATCTACGGATTGCGCCGCACCAAGCCCAACCCCGCCGACACCTATGAAAGCAACCTGATGTTCAAGATCCGTCAGGATCTTGAAGGCGGCCATCGCATCGGCCTGACAGCAGAGCGTTACTCGCTGAGAAACCGCAGCGACATGAAAACCCTGCAGGGCGTCAGCATAACGGGCACGGGATCGAGCTATCGGATCGGCGACTACCGCGGCTATGAGAATACGGAGCGAGATCGCGTATCTCTCGACTACGAATACGAAGCACCTTCGACCGACGGCCTGATCGATGCCGCCAATCTGTCGCTTTACTGGACGCGCCTCTCCAAGGAATCCGGTGCTGGCGACCGACTGACCAACAATTCGCTCTATATTCGCGAAGACAGCATGCGCAACAGCGCATTCGGTATCGTCGGCGGCCTTGAATCCGGCTTCGAACTCGGCGGCGTGCAGCACACGGTCCGTTTCGGCGGCAACGCCATGACGACCGATTTCAGCCAGGAGCTTTACGCCAATACGGCCGGAGTGACGTCTTCGTCGCAGTCAGACATGCCTGACGTGAGCGGCAAGAGTCTCGGTCTTTATCTCGACGACGAAATTGCGTTTGGTAACGGCTTCCGCCTTACCCCCGGTTTGCGCTTCGATTCCTATGATTACGATCCGGATGGTTCGGTATCCAGCAACAGCGGCTACAGAACCTTCGGTCTGCCGAGCGGCAACAGCGGCTCGCGCTTCTCGCCAAAACTGCTCGCGACCTATGACCTCACCCCCGAGGTGCAGCTTTTTGCACAATGGTCCATGGCTTACCGTGCACCGACCATCAACGAGCTTTATCTGAACTTCTCGAACATCACTTCGGGCGGATATGCCGTTATCGGCAATTCCGAACTGAAGCCAGAAACGAGCAATGGTTTCGAAATCGGCGCGAACTACGCCTCCGGCGATCTTGCCGGAAGCCTGACGCTGTTCCACAACAAGTACAAGAATTTCATCGAGCAATATACGACGACGACCAACCTCTTCTCCTTCAGAGGGTCGCCGGGAAGCCTGTTCACCTATCGCAACCGCAACAATGTCGAAATCTCCGGTGTGGAAGCCAAGGTGCGCAAGGAGCTCGCAAACGGCTTCTTCGCCCACGCCTCGCTTGCTTACGCCTATGGCAAAGACACTGACACGAATGAGTTCATTCGCACGGTTGCGCCGTTCAAATCCGTCCTCGGCGTCGGCTACGAGCAGGAAACCTGGGGCACGGAATTCACGGGCGTCTTCTCATCCGGCATGCGTGACGACAAGGTGGCCAACACCTTCGATGCCCCCGGTTACGGCGTCTTCAACCTGAGTGGCTGGTGGGAGCCTGAACAGACGAAGGGCCTGCGTATTCAGGCCGGCATCTACAACCTGTTCGACAGGAAGTATTGGAATGCCGTCGGTGTCCGCGACATCAACCCCAACACTGCCAGCACCGTCAACCAACCGGTTGATTTCTATTCCGAAGCCGGACGCACCTTCAAAATCTCTCTGACCCAGAAATTCTAAAACCGGGCAGAAACATCATCTCCAGTCGGGGCGGCCTTCGGGTCGCCCCTTTTTTGTCAGCGGCAATAGAGGTAGCCGCCCTTGCGTTCCAGGACGTCGAGATGCAGGTGATCCTGATGGGTGGCATCGCTGCCGGGGGAAAGAACGGTGCGGAAGAACAGGCAGGCGGCGGCCGTAATCGTCCGCTGGAAGGCGCCTTCCGGCGTCCCGTCCTCGCCGCGCGGTTTCATCACCAGCGGCTCGCCCTTATCGAAGGCGATGGTGGAAATATCCACCGCATTGCCCTTGGCATGTTCGGAAATCTTGCCCGTTTCGGCACTGTTACGGTTGCGGCAGATATAGGTCGAGGCATTGGCGATCGCCGTCACCTTCTTCTCCGGCAGGGCAAGGGCTGCTGCCGGCAGCATCATCTCCTTGGTCCAGCGGGAAAGGGCAAGCGCGGTTTCACAGCGCATGGTGCCCGAAGGTTCAAGCTTGATGCCGGGCAGAACCGTGGAAAGCTCAATCGGCGCTTCAATGCCGCAGCCCTGCTCCTCGTCCCGGATCGGCTCAAGCTTTTTGAATTCCGCGCCGATTTCCTTCAGCGCACCGAGGCAGGCCTCAAGTGCTGCCGGGTCTTCCGGCTTTACCGGCTCCGGCGGTTTTTCCTTCGGTTTTGCCGCTTCGTCAGCCGGTTTCTGTTGTTCTCCGCCGTCCTTACCCTCGCTTTTCCCCTTCGCATCATCCGAACCCTTATCAGCCGGTGTCTTTTCACCATCCGGCTTCTGCTCTTCCGGAGCCTGTGGCTTCGGGACCGGTTTCGGCGCTTCCACCGGATCTTGCACCTTTTCGTCCGCGGGTTTTTCCGGGGGGGGTGGAGGATTGCGCCTCACCCGGTTTGGGCTGTGGCACGGGCACCTGGGGCGGCGGTTCCGAGGCGGAAATCAATGCGAGGCTGGCTACCAGAAGACACAGGCGATGAAGCATTATACGGGGTACTCCTGACCGTTTCGGCAGGAGAGCAACGCAGCAGCGGCAGGTAAGGTTCATTCCCCCACCGAAATCCGCTTGCCAAGGCGGATCGTGCACGCTAACAATTTTCCCATGAATATCGTGTCTATGAACATTGCTAACTGGTGGTGGAGCAGCTTTACGCGGCCTTGACCAGTCATGTCTTTAGACAAAGTCCAAGCCGCCCGAATTTTCAGGCGGCTTTTTTGTTATTTTGCCGCCTGTCATCGGGCCTGAACAACAGGAAGTACGAAAGAAATGGTAACGATCATTCAGGATGACGGAGCGGAAACCTACGAGACGAAAGGCGACATAAAAGTCAGCCGGAAGCGTCGGCCCGCCGATTACGCCAACGCCATCGATAATTACATCGAAAAGCTCGATTCCCATCGTGGCGCGGTTTTTTCGTCCAACTATGAATATCCCGGCCGTTATACCCGCTGGGACACGGCCATCATTGACCCACCGCTCGGCATTTCCTGTTTTGGCCGCAAGATGTGGATCGAGGCCTATAATGGCCGCGGCGAAGTGCTGCTCGGCTTCATCACCGAAAAGCTGAAGACGACACCCGATCTTACCCTCGGCGCATCCTCCACCCGCCGTCTCGATCTCACGGTCAATGAGCCGGATCGCGTCTTTACCGAAGAAGAACGTTCGAAAATCCCGACCGTCTTCACGGCGCTCAGAGCCATCGTCGATCTCTTCTATTCGAATGCGGATTCGGCCATCGGCCTGTTCGGCGCCTTCGGTTACGATCTCGCTTTCCAGTTCGATGCGATCAAGCTGTCGCTTTCGCGCCCGGAAGACCAGCGCGACATGGTGCTCTACCTGCCGGATGAAATCCTCGTCGTTGACCACTATTCCGCCAAGGCCTGGATCGACCGTTACGACTTCGAAAAGGCCGGCGTGACCACGGACGGCAAGTCCTCCGACATTACGTCCGAGCCCTTCAAGACCACCGATACGATCCCGCCCAAGGGCGATCACCGACCCGGCGAATATTCCGAACTTGTCGTGAAGGCCAAGGAAAGCTTCCGCCGCGGCGACCTGTTCGAGGTCGTTCCCGGCCAGAAATTCATGGAGCGTTGCGAAAGCAATCCGTCGGCGATTTCGCGCCGCCTGAAGGCAATCAACCCGTCGCCCTATTCCTTCTTCATCAATCTCGGCCATCAGGAATATCTGGTCGGCGCTTCGCCGGAAATGTTCGTGCGCGTCTCCGGCCGCCGCATCGAGACCTGCCCGATCTCAGGCACCATCAAGCGCGGCGACGATCCGATTGCCGATAGCGAACAGATCCTGAAACTGCTCAATTCGAAAAAGGACGAATCCGAACTGACCATGTGTTCGGATGTCGACCGCAACGACAAGAGCCGCGTCTGCGAGCCGGGTTCGGTGAAGGTTATCGGCCGCCGCCAGATCGAGATGTATTCGCGCCTCATCCACACCGTTGACCACATCGAGGGCCGTCTGCGCGACGATATGGACGCCTTTGATGGCTTCCTCAGCCACGCCTGGGCCGTCACCGTCACCGGCGCACCGAAACTCTGGGCGATGCGCTTCATCGAAGGCCATGAAAAGAGCCCGCGCGCCTGGTATGGCGGCGCAATCGGCATGGTCGGCTTTAACGGCGACATGAACACCGGGCTGACGCTGCGCACCATCCGGATCAAGGATGGCATCGCCGAAGTGCGTGCCGGCGCGACGCTGCTTAACGATTCCAATCCGCAGGAAGAAGAAGCAGAAACCGAACTGAAGGCTTCCGCCATGATATCAGCCATTCGTGATGCCAAGGGCACCAACTCTGCCGCCACCAAACGCGATGCCGCCAAGGTTGGCACCGGCGTCAAGATCCTGCTCGTCGACCACGAGGACAGCTTCGTGCACACGCTGGCGAATTATTTCCGCCAGACGGGCGCCACGGTCTCCACCGTCAGATCGCCGGTCGCCGCGGACGTGTTCGATCGCTTCCAGCCCGATCTCGTCGTTCTGTCTCCCGGCCCCGGCAGCCCGACGGATTTCGACTGCAAGGCGACGATCAAGGCCGCCCGCGCCCGTGACCTGCCGATCTTCGGTGTCTGCCTCGGCCTTCAGGCCCTTGCGGAAGCCTATGGCGGCGAGTTGCGCCAGCTTGCGGTGCCGATGCACGGCAAACCCTCGCGCATTCGCGTGCTGGAGCCCGGCCTCGTCTTCTCCGGTCTCGGCAAGGAAGTCACCGTTGGTCGTTACCATTCGATCTTCGCCGATCCCACCACCCTGCCGCGTGATTTCATCATCACCGCGGAAAGCGAGGACGGTACGATCATGGGTATCGAACACGCCAAAGAGCCGGTGGCCGCCGTTCAGTTCCACCCGGAATCGATCATGACGCTCGGCCAGGATGCCGGCATGCGGATGATCGAAAACGTGGTGGTGCATCTGACCCGCAAGGCGAAGACGAAAGCCGCGTGATGGCTGCTGCCGACGCCATCAGCATCGAGCCGATCCGGGCGGAGCACGTTGAAAGCTTTCATCGTGCTCTCGATGCGGTGTCGCGCGAGCGGAAATATCTGAGCTTTCTGGAGGCGCCGCCGCTCGAAGCGGTGCGCGCCTTCGTGCATGACATGATCGAAAACGGCCATCCGCAATTCGTGGCGATTGTGGACGATGAAGTTATTGGCTGGTGCGATATTCGCCGCGTGAGCAGAGAAACCCGCGCCCATTGCGGCACGCTCGGCATGGGCATCCTGCCAGCCTATCGTGACAAGGGACTGGGTGCGCGGCTGATGCGGCGGACGCTTGATGCCGCCCGTCAATGTGGGCTGCACCGTATTGAATTAAGCGTGCATGGGGACAATGCCAGAGCCATTGCGCTTTATGAAAAGATCGGCTTCGTGCATGAAGGCCGGTCACGCGACGCCGTTCTGATCGACGGGCATTACATCGACAGCCTGCAGATGGCGGTCATCTTCGGCGATTAAGCCCTCGGCAGCGAGGCGGAGATGCAGAGCGCGAACTTCTTCAGAAGCTGCACATCGAAATGGCCTTCACGGCGCAGCATCCAGGTCAGCGCATCATTCGCCGTCCACGGCTTCTTGTAGGGCCGGACCGAAGTGACGGCATCATAGACATCGCAGATCGCCGCGATGCGGGCGTAAAGGCTGATCTCGGCACCAGACCGGCCGCTTGGATAACCACCGCCATCCATCCGCTCGTGGTGATTGAAGCAGACATCCAGAACCATCTCCGGCATCTGATCGTTACGCGACAGGATTTCCCGGCCGAAGGCGGGATGAAGATTGATGATCTCCCGCTCACTGGAGCTCAGACCATCCGCCTTATTGAGGATCGACGAGGGAATTTCCACCTTGCCGATATCATGCAGCAGGCCGCTGATCCCCAGCAGATCCACCGTTGCCTTATCCAGCCCGAGATAGCAGCCGAAATGCATCATCAAACCGCTGACGGAAACCGAATGCACGAAAGTTGTTTCGTCTTTCGATTTCAGGCGGGTGACGCCGATGAAGATCGCCGGGTTCGACTGCACCGCTTCGGAAATCTTGCTCGTTTCTGCCGCCACGCCCTTCAGCGAGACACCACCGCCGGCTTCTGCGACCGCAAAGGTCTGCGCAACCGCATCGGCTGCCGAACGAACGGCATGGCTGACGGCCACCGTGGTTTCGGAGGAATTGCCCGGTTTTACTGATGCAGGTCCGTCAACGCCCGGCCTTCCCTCGACATCATTTCCCCTGGCCGTATTGATGACGATGCTTTCCGCGCCGCTCGATTTCAGCTGGCGCACCACATCCTCATGCCGCAGGAGAAACCGATGTCGCTGCATGACATGCCGGTTTGACAGCGTTCCCTCAACCGCTTCGATAAACATGCCAACAGTCAATTGCCGGGTGGAAATTCGCTTGAGCATCAGACGCTTTTATTTTCCTTCCCGGGAATGATAACGTGACCCGCTATTGGTAAAGACCAACATAAAACCAGCCTTCAGACGGATAAAGATAAGCCCACCGAACTATTTAACTCTGCAACACAGAACATAAGATAGCACGAATATGAAAATTATTTACTCAGGATATATTTAAAAACCGAAGAATCAATCTGAATATATCAAGAAGCAACCTGAGAATGTAAATATTAAAAATTCTCGCTTACGACGTAAACCAGGAGCTGAAGAAGAGCCGCATGAATTCGAAACTTGAAACGCGCATCGATCAGGGTACTGGCCGTGAACCGGCAGATATGATTCTCAAAGGCGGACGCTTCTTCGACCTGGTGACCGGGGAACTTGTTGCTTCGGATATCGCCATCTGCGGCGATACCATCGTCGGTACCTGCGAGAACTATGAAGGCCGTCGGGAAATCGATATTACCGGCAAGATCGTCGTTCCAGGTTTCATCGATACGCATCTTCATATCGAATCATCGCTCGTCACTCCGCACGAGTTCGACCGCTGCGTTCTGCCTTATGGCGTCACGACGGCAATTTGCGACCCGCATGAGATCGCCAATGTTCTGGGGGTGGAAGGGCTGCAATTCTTCCTCGACAGCGCCATGGAAACCATCATGGACATCCGCGTGCAGCTATCCTCCTGCGTGCCCGCGACCCATCTGGAAACCTCGGGCGCCGATCTGCCGATCGAGAAACTCTTGCCGTTCCGCAATCACCCCAAGGTCATCGGGCTTGCCGAATTCATGAATTTTCCCGGCGTCATCCATAAGGACCCGGTGTGCATGGCAAAACTGGAGGCCTTTCAGGGGCAACATATCGACGGCCACGCGCCGCTTCTGTCAGGCACCGCGCTGAATGGCTATCTCGCCGCCGGCATCCGCACCGAACATGAATGCACGAATGCACCGGAAGCGCTCGAAAAAATCCGCAAGGGCATGCATATTCTGGTGCGGGAAGGCTCGGTCTCCAAAGACCTGCACGCGCTGATGCCGATCATTACCGAACGCCTGTCGCCCTATCTGGCGCTATGCACGGATGATCGCAATCCGCTCGATATCGCCGAACAGGGCCATCTCGATTATATGATCCGCACCGCCATCGCCAGCGGTGTGGAGCCCCTCGCCATCTACCGCGCCGCCTCGATTTCCGCCGCAAAAGCCTTCGGCCTGCGTGATCGCGGCCTCATCGCGCCCGGCTGGCGCGCCGATCTCGTGGTCATCGACAGCCTGCAGAACTGCAAGGCCAGCATGGTGCTTTCCGGCGGCAGGATCGTCGATGACGCCCTGTTTGCCACCCGCAAGCCGGTCACCCCCGTTGGTCTTGATAGCGTCAAGGCAAGACCGGTGCTCGCTTCCCATTTCGGCGTGCCTGTCACCGAAGGCGAAACACCCGTCATGGGCGTGCTTCCCGGCAAGATCATCACCGAACATCGCCGCTATAAACTGCCGACGGATGGCAACCAGACGACAGTCGATCTCGAGAACGACATCATCAAGGTCGCCGTCATCGAACGCCACGGCAAGAACGGCAACCATGCCAATGGTTTCGTGCAGGGCTTCGGCCTGAAGAAAGGCGCCATCGCCTCCACCGTCGGCCATGACAGCCACAATATCTGCGTCGTCGGCGTCGGTGAGGACGACATGGCACTGGCCGCCACCCGGCTCGGCGAAATCAAGGGCGGTTTCGTGGTGGTCGAAGACGGCAAGGTGACCGGCGAAATCCCGCTCCCCGTCGCCGGCCTCATGAGCCTCGAACCCTATGAGACGGTGCGCGACACACTGCACACGCTCAGAAAAGCAGCCTATGCGCTCGGCACCACGCTGGAAGAGCCCTTCCTGCAGGTCGCCTTCCTGCCCCTGCCCGTTATCCCGCATCTGAAGATTTCGGATATGGGCATGGTGGACGTGGACCGGTTTGCGCTGATCTGATTGACCGGAAAACATCCCGGCTGGGCGGATGAAATGCCGATCCCTATTCCTGTGCTTGTCACAAGAGTGGAGGATCGGCAAAAATCATTGTGTCTCCCCTTCAATCCGAGGGCAGCAGCTTGCGGAAATAAACCACCCGTTCCGTTTCCTCAAACCCCAGCGCCGCATGCATGCGATGTGAATCGACGTTTGCAATATCGGCATCGGAAGCAAGCTCGCTCACACCCTGACGAACCGCCCAGCGGGTCACTTCGGCCACCAGTGCGGCAGCAATGCCTTGGCCGCGAAACGCCTCCTCGACATAAATTCCCTCAAGAAATGCCACGGGCGTGGTATCGCAGCCATTAACGTAGTCCCGCCGCAGGCTGACCTCGGCAAAACCGATTGCCACTCCGGCCGGATCATGGACAATCAATCCAGCCCCGGTTTCGGAGACGTCCTGCAATTCCGTCATATGTTCGGCGGGCGAGGTATCCGGCCACAGGCGATGCCGCAAAAGCGACCAGTCATCTCGATGGTCGGCGGCGTTTCCAATGATGAATTGACCACTCATGTGACAACCCCACAAAACACATCCAGCCCCTCGAGCTTCACGATATCAGCATCGAATAGCGGCGCAAAACCCGGCATCGGCAGGATATCCGTGACACGCATCGTCTTGGGCACGGGAAATTCAACCGGCTCGCGAGTGAGGTTGAAAACAAATAGGAGTTTTTCGTCACCCTTGCTGCGCGTGAAGGCCAGCACATCGAGATTGGTCTTGATGAAGTGTATGTCCCCGTCACGCAATGCGCCATGGCTTTTACGGAAAGACAAAACCGCACGGTAATGGTTCAGCACCGAGTCCGGCTTGCGCTCCTGTGCATCCACAGCCTGCATGGCATGGACATAGGGCACTGGCAGCCACGGCTTTTCAGCGCTTGAAAACCCGGAATTCGGCTTGCCGGTCTCCCACACCATCGGCGTGCGGCATCCATCGCGCCCCTTGAAGGCCGGCCAGAAACGAATGCCATAGGGGTCGCGCAGGTCATCAAAGGCAAGCTCGGCCTCCGTCAGCCCCAGCTCCTCACCCTGATAGAGACATATGGAACCGCGCAGGCTGGCAAGAACGCAGATGGCAAGTTTCGCCACCCGCGTCTGTTCCTCCACGCTTTCCGAAAAGCGGCTGAGGTGACGCACCACATCATGGTTGGAAAAGGCCCAGCACACCCAGCCATTCGTCACCACCTTGCCGAAGGTCTCGACCGAACCACGCAGGTGTTTTGCGCTGAAATCCGGCCCCAGCAGGTCAAAAGTGTAGCACATGTTGAGCTTGTCATTGCCTGATGTATAGGAGGCAACCGTCTTCAGCGAGCGCGCCCCATCGCCCACCTCTCCCACCGTGGCGCGGCCCTCATATTCATCGAGCAACGCCCGGAAGCGTTTGAGAAAGGCAACATTTTCCGGCCGCGTCTTGTCGTAGAGATGGTCCTGCATGCCGTAAGGATTGACGTCTGAGGCATCGAGACCAAAGCTCTCCTCGTCGAAAAGTGGCGGGTTGTCGCGCAGCAGCTTGTCATGGAAATAGTGGTTGACGGTATCGAGCCGGAAACCGTCAACGCCGCGATCCAGCCAGAACCGCACGGTTTCCAGGAGCGCGTCCTGAACCTCGGCATTATGGAAATTGAGATCCGGCTGCGAGGCAAGGAAGCTGTGCATGTAATATTGCTTGCGCACGCCGTCCCATTCCCATGCCGGCCCGCCAAACACGGAAAGCCAGTTGGTGGGCGCCGTACCATCAGGCTTGGGATTGGCCCAGACATACCAGTCGGCCTTGCTGTTCGTCCGGCTCGCCCGGCTGTCCACAAACCAAGGATGCTGATCCGACGTGTGTGAAATGACCTGATCGATGATGACCTTCAACCCCAGCCGATGCGCTTCCGCCATCAGTGCATCGAAATCGGCAAGCGTGCCGAACAACGGATCGACATTGCAATAATCGGAAACATCGTAACCCATATCGGCCATGGGCGAGGTGAAGAACGGCGACAGCCAGATGGCATCAACGCCAAGCGACGCGATATAGGGCAGCCGTTTCGTCACCCCGGCAAGATCGCCATAACCGTCTCCGGTCGTATCCTGAAACGAGCGCGGATAGACCTGATAGATCACCGCTCCCTTCCACCAGTCCGATTGCGCTTGAGGTTTGTGGACCGGGGCATGGGGTAGCGTCATCGGCAATCTCCTGATGTGTCTGGCGGGAGAATATAAAGCCTGTGCGGCCGCGTAAACCGGAACTTCGCACACGCACAATCGGCCAGAACCGCCCTTGTCAGCGGCGCGCGCGCGTCGTAAGCCGCATGGCTGGATAAAACGGGAGGATGACGGCGTGGGCGGACGGTTTTTATCGATTGGCGAATGCATGGTGGAACTGTCGCAGGCCGGCAACGGTCTGCTGCGCAAGGGTTTCGCCGGAGATACGTTCAATACCGCCTGGTATGCCCGCGCCTGCCTGCCTGAAGACTGGTCCGTCGATTATTTCACGGCACTCGGCGATGATCCGCTTTCGGAAGACATGCTCGCCTTCATTGCGGAAGCCGGCATTGGCACCGAAAAGATCCGCCGCATCAAGGGCGGCACGCCCGGCCTCTACCTCATCAACCTGAAGGACGGCGAACGCACCTTCAGCTATTGGCGCAATGCCGCCGCCGCAAGACAGCTGGCCGCCGACGCGGATCACCTGCGCCGAACAGTGGAAAGCGCTGACGTCATCTATTTCTCCGGCATCACCCTCGCCATCCTCGCCTCCGCCCATGATGTCGATACGTTTCTGGCCGAGCTTCGCCGCGCCAGGGCGGCGGGCAAGCCCGTGGTTTTCGATCCGAACATCCGCCCGCGCCTCTGGGCAGACAAGGACGTCATGCTCGAGACGATTTCCAACGGTGCACGCGCCGCAACACTTGTCATGCCGAGCTTTGATGACGAGGCCAGCCATTTCGGCGACGCCTCCGTGGAAGCCACCATCGACCGTTACCGTTCCCTCGGCGTCGAAAACATCGTGGTGAAAGACGGCGCAAAGGGTGCGACACTCGATTTCGGCGGCAACCGCACCCATGCCCCGGCGGAAAAGGCCGTGGAGGTGGTGGATACGACGAGCGCCGGCGACAGCTTCAACGGCGCCTTCCTTGCCCGTTATGTAGCCGGCAGCTCGCCACAGGAAGCCGCCGCCTTTGCCGCAAGGGCAGCGGCAACCGTCATCGGCCACCACGGCGCGCTGATCAGCCCCGAACTGCTGCCGCTGGTCGGATAGGCCAGCAGGCTGCCCTGAAAAGGGACGATATTGACAGTCATATGCCCTGACATGATCCTGTAACACGCGCGCCGCATATACGGGCGGAAGCCGGGCAATGGGGATTCGCCTGCGCGCAGATGAGCAGGATCAGTGTTTCATGACGAGAATCACGATTGTCACAGATGCCTGGCACCCGCAGGTCAACGGCGTGGTTCGCTCGATCGAGAACACCAATACCGAGCTGGCGCGGCTGGGTGTGGACGTGAACATGGTCACGCCCCAGAGTTTCTACAGCATTCCCTGCCCCACCTATCCGGAAATCCGCCTCTCCGTCGCCGGCTATCGCCGTGTCGCGGCGGAGATCGAAAAAAGCCAGCCCTCCTTCGTGCATATCGCCACCGAAGGGCCGCTGGGTTTTATGGCGCGGCGCTGGTGTGTGAAGAACCATATGCGGTTTTCCACCAGCTATCACACCCGCTTCCCGGAATATGTCGCGGCGCGTTTCCCGATCCCCGAAAGCTGGCTTTATGCCTTCGTGCGCTGGTTCCACAATGGCGGCAACACCTGCATGGTGGCGACCCCAAGCCTCGAGACCGAGCTGGAAGCGCGCGGCGTCAAGAACCTGAAGCGCTGGAGCCGGGGCATCGACGCCGAACTGTTCCATCCGCGCCCGAAAACCACACTGCCTTTTGATCTGCCAAGGCCGATCTTCATGACTGTCGGTCGTGTGGCGGTGGAGAAGAACCTGCCGGAATTTCTGGAACTCGACCTGCCCGGATCCAAGGTCGTCATCGGCGACGGCCCGGCCCGTCACGAATTGCAGGAAAAATATCCCGGCGTGCTGTTTACCGGCGTCAAGACCGGCGAAGAGCTGGCCGATGCCTATGCGCAGGCCGATGTCTTCGTTTTCCCCTCAAAAACCGACACTTTCGGCAACACCATTCTGGAAGCACTGGCAAGCGGTGTGCCCGTCGCCGCCTTCCCCGTCACCGGGCCGATCGATATCCTTGGCGGCAACCCGGCCGCCGGCGCGCTGGATGACAATCTTCGCAATGCCTGTCTGGCGGCGCTGGATTGTTCGCCGCAGGAGGCCTTAGCGCTTTCAAAAAGCTACAGCTGGGAAAAGGCCTCACGGCAGTTCCTCGACAATGTCATCCATGCGGCAGGAAAATCCCTGCCGCTTCTGTCGCGTTCACAGCTTGCCTGAAGGCAAGCACATTCCCCATTTTTTTTTGCGCAGGGCCAGTGGACGAAACATGACGGGAATGTCACAAGGCGATCAGGACGCGACTGCCGTTATCTTTAGAACGGGGTCGGGCTGCTGATTGACGTCAGGCGGTTGCCGCGAGATTACGCTGGCCGTCCTATTTCCCGATAATACTCAGCCGCCCCCTTGAGATGCGCTTCCGGGTAAAGGAAGAAGCTCTTTTTGCTGGGCTGCGCACCAATCATTGATCTTCTCGACAATTTGCATCGGCGCCATCGGCAGGGCGCTGTTGGGGATGACAACCACCGTTCCGTGAAAAACCAGCACCAGACTGTCCGGCGGCGTGAGTGCGAGATGATAACGCGCCCAGCTCAATTGCACGGTGTCCAGTCGTGTGATCTGCTTAAAGCCATCGGGCCCGATTTCGATCTGCGAGTGCGGCGAATACATGCGCTCGTGCGCGATATTCCAGTGTGCCAAAACCTCGTAATAGGATTTCGCCTCCCGTCTCGCGCCCTGCCAGATAATGTACCAGACGACGAGGGCCACAAATGGTGCAGGGGCAAACACCCAATAACCGACCACCGGCCAGACACCCGGGAACCATGGCAGGCTTAGGGAATAGATAAAACCGGCCGCCAGTCCCGCAAATATCGACAGCTTCACTCTTGCCGAGGCAAGATGGCGCGTCCAGGACCTGTCGAGAATCATGCCGTAATTTTCATAGGCCTGATGTTGATAGCCGTGGACATAGTCGGGGACATGTTTCGGATCAGGCGTGAAGCTTATTGAAATCGTTTCATCGGCCATAGGAGCACGTCATCCAGTCCCTGTGCAGTTTAAACTGCGTAACAGGGTTGCCCTTATAAATCAAAAGACCTTTCGCCGCCGAAACCTCTGGGGATCAACGCCGTGCGGCGAAACCTGTCTTCACCATGCTCCGGTAAGCATTTGCCCGGAAAGCGGTACAGTTCGCGGCTTGCCGTCCTTGTCAACCATCGAGAGCGATGCAGACATCTGCTTTGGCGATTTGCGGAACCAGCTGGCGGCGACGCTCGCCATATCGCCAAGCATGGCGTGGCTGTGCCAGTCGGCGAACCGTCTTGCCGTCGCTTCTGCTTCTGAACGGTAGAAGAAATCACCGGAGTGTCCGAGATCATTGATCGATGCCGCCATTACAGCAAGCGGCCGCTGAAACATCTTCGGCGGCACGGACAGTTCCCGCGCGCCATCTGAAAAAGCCGGCGCCATGAAATCAATCGCCCAGCCATCAGCCTCGACCCAGCAATGGAAATTCTCGCCAGCACCCGTCACGTAACCATCATCGCGGTGATCCGCAAACAGCAGGACCTTTCCACCGAGATTATAGGCGGCAAGCCCGCCCTTCGGCACAGCCTTGACCTTGTAATGCTGTTTGAGGATGAAAGCGCCGAAGGTACTGAAATACATCGAGGCCGAGGCGGGATCGGCGTTCTGGCTGATGAGCAGGCTGTTGATGACCCGGTAAATCCGGTGATAGTCGGTCTGCTTGATCAGCATGGTTTTTTACTCTTCAAAACAAGGCGTTGGATGAGCGTCAGCCGCCTGTTTCTTCTCCCCGAGGGGGAGAAGTCCGCGGCAGCGGGATGAGGGGGCGAGGGTCGAGATATGCGGAGAGGTTGCCCCTTCGGGCCACCTTCTCCCCGATGGGGAGAAGAAAGACGCGGCGACCCTTCACGTCAAAATCAACGCCGCTTCTTCGCCTTGTTCTCGAACGGATTGTCCGAGCCGCGATAATGCACGCGGATCGGCACGCCCGGCATGTCGAAATCCTTGCGCAGGCCGTTCACCAGATAACGCGTATAGCTCTCCGGAATGGCTTCCGGGCGGGTGCACGAGATCATGAAGGCCGGCGGGCGGGCCTTGACCTGCGTCATATATTTCAGCTTCAGGCGACGGCCGGAAACGGCCGGCGGCGGATGCTGCGTGGTCTGCCCATCCAGCCAGCGGTTGAGCCTGGCGGTCGAGATACGGCGGTTCCAGACCTTGTCCGTATCGATGATGCTCTGCATCAGCCGGTCGAGGCCATAACCCGTCTGGCCGGAGATCGGCACGGCGCGAATGCCGCGCGCCTGCGGCAGCAGCCGCTCGGTCTTTTCCCGCAGATCGGCCAGATAGGCCTGCGGGTCTTCAACCAGATCCCACTTGTTGAAGGCGAGCACGGCGGCGCGGCCTTCGCGAATGACGAGATCGACCAGTTGCAGATCCTGCTTTTCGAACGGGATGGTGCTGTCGAACACAATCACCACCGTCTCGGCAAAACGGATGGAGCGCAGCGAATCCGCCACCGAGAGCTTTTCCAGCTTCTCCGTAACCTTGGCCTTGCGGCGCATGCCGGCCGTATCGAACATCTTGATGGTGCGGCCGCGCCAGTCCCATTCAACCGAAATACTGTCGCGGGTAATGCCGGCTTCCGGGCCGGTCAGCAGCCGGTCTTCGCCGAGGAAACGGTTGATGAGCGTCGACTTGCCCGCATTCGGTCGACCGATAATGGCGACGCGCAGCGGCTTGGTCTCGTCATAGACGGGCTCTTCCTCTTCCTCTTCCTCGCTGCCGGGTTCAGTGCGCGGCAGAACGATATCCGTCTCCGCCTCATCCACTTCAGGCGGGAAGGCGGCGTCTTCGCCGATCGCCGCAACGATGGCGTCGCGCAGGTCGATCATGCCCTGACCGTGTTCGGCCGAGATCGGGCAAGGCTCGCCAAGACCGAGCGTAAAGGCATCATAGAAACCGGCGTCAGAACCGCGCGCTTCGGACTTGTTGGCCACCAGCACGACAGGCTTGCCGCGACGGCGCAGCATTTCGCCCAGTGTCTCGTCGGCGGGCGTCAGCCCGGCCTTGGCGTCAACCACGAACAGCGTCACATCGGCTTCATCAATCGCCGCTTCCGTTTGCGCCCACATGCGGCCCTGAAGCGTTTCCGGCCCGGATTGCTCCAGACCGGCGGTATCGATGATGGTGAAACGCAGATCGACAAGCTTCGCGTCGCCGGGGCGGCGGTCGCGGGTCACGCCTGGCGTATCGTCCACCAGCGCCAGCTTCTTTCCGACCAGACGGTTGAAAAGCGTGGACTTGCCGACATTGGGGCGCCCGACTATGGCGACGGTGAAGCTCATTGTTGTCTGTTCCTTAGAGCAAGTCTGCCCAAAACGTTACCTGTTTTGGGCAAAAGACATGCGTAAAATAATCAGTTGGATCGCTTTGGCAATGCGAAGAAATGCCGGGCGATGGCTCGGGATAAGCGGCTTTAAGCAGCTTTGCCCGAAGCGGTGATATTGTCGAGCATGATCTGCGCACGGCTCGTCACGTTGCGCGGTGCCTGCGTGTCGTTGACGATCTGCTCGAACCATTGTTTGGCCTTGACGAAATCGCCGGCCTTGTAGGCGGCAAGTCCGAGAGCCTCACGGGCCGAGGCCCGCATGGTCTGGCCTTCGGCGCTCAAAGGCTCGGCCAGTGCAACCACCTGATCATAGGTGCCGTTGTCCACCAGCAACCAGGCCGCGCGCACCTTTGCCGTGTCGCGGAAGACCTGCGGTGCAGATGTGTCGTTGCCAATGGCGGTGAAGGCGGCGATGGCGCCGGCCGCATCACCCTTCTGCGACAGCAGCGTGGCCGAGCGGAACTTCGCCAGCACCGGATAATTGCCATGACCGGAGGTTTCGAGATCGGCAAAAGCCTTCAGCGCCTCATCCGTCTTGTTTTCGGAAGCAAGCGTCAGCGCCGCAAGGAACTGGTCGCCGGAATTGGAAGCGCGGCTGGTGTTCCAGTATTCGTAAATGCCGGCGCCGGCGGCACCGAGAACCACGAGAACGGCGGCGCCCGCAACCACGATACCGTAACGGCCCCAGAAGCGCGACAGCTGCTCGGAGCGGATCTGCTCGTTCACTTCGCGGATAAAGGTATCATTTTCGTTTGCCATCAAATTCTCCGTTACCCGCGCGGAGATCGTCGCCGATCCATCCGTCCGCGGACATACCAAGCCGCTTACCCGGGCAAGCACAAGCGTGGCCGACCGGGTCATGGTCGGCCTTCTAGCCTATTTTGCCTGATATGTAAGGGGGAAACGTTGATTTCCTACATCGCGATCGGCTGAACGCCGATCAACCATTCGTGCAGTTTCAGGATGAAAGCCCCCCAGAGAACGATGCCGCCGACAATGGCCACCACATCATAACGGCCCGAGACGAAGGGACGGAGCACTTTTTCGCCCGCCCTTTCCCGCCGCTTCAGCGAAATGCGCATCACCACACCCCAGGCAAGGAAGGATGCAAAAAGCAGGATCGAAGAGGTTTCGCCATTCGCCAGAAGATGGGCGAGCGCCCAGATCTTGACGGAGAGAATGAGCGGATGCTTCGTCTTCACCGCGATGTTGCCAGCCGGTATGAGGCTGGCGATAAGACAGATCATCGCCGGCAGCATCAGCGTCACGGCAAGATGGCTCGTCCAGACCGGCGGATACCACAACATGCCCGTCTCCTGCCGGGCTTCCCCAAAGGCATAGATGACGAGGCCGAGCGTGATGAGGCTGGCGACGGAATAAAGCCCCTTGAAAGGACCTTCACCCAGCTTCGCGATCATTCGCGCGCGAAATTGCGGCGCAAACACCTTCAAAAGATGCGTCAGGAAAAACAAGGCAAGACAGAGTACGAGAAAAAGCATGGAACACGGTCCCCCGGTGGATCGGAACGCGGCCCTATCACCGCGAGGCAGAACAGGAATTAGGCTGAAAGACGTAAAAAAGCCAGACTATTCAAAGCTTCGCCTTATTCCACCCGCAAAAGGCCACGGTGTATCATATGACGGATGACTGATGTTTCGCCCATTTGCCGCTTTTTCCCTGTCGCTTCTCGCCGCCCTGCCCGCTTTTGCCGAAAATACGGAAAAGCCGAAGCAGCTTGTCATCGTGTCCTTTGACGGTGCGGGCGACAATACGCTGTGGGAAAGAAGCCGCGCGACGGCGAAGGAAGTCGGCGCGCATTTCACCTATTTTCTCGCCTGCACGCTGGTCATGGACCGCAAGACCAGCGCCAAGACCTATCAGGGTCCGGGCCAGAAGGCCGGTCGCTCCAATGTCGGTTTCGGCCAGTCACCGGAAGAGGTGGAGACGCGGCTCAGAAACATCTGGGCCGCCTATCGTGAAGGTAACGAGATCGGCAACCACACCTGCGGCCATTTCGATGGAGGCCAATGGACCGCCGAACAATGGGATGGCGAATTCACCACCTTCACCAGCACGCTGGAAAATGCCTGGCAGATGATCGGCAAGAAGGGCGAGGAGCCCGAAGGCTGGCGCAACATGGTGAAGAACATCAACGGTTTCCGTGCGCCCTATCTGTCGCAGGGACCGGCACTGACCACCGCCCAGAAAAAACACGGCTTCGTTTACGATGCCACCAGCATCACCAAGGGGCCGGAATGGCCGGCGGAGCGCGACGGCATCGAGCATTTCGGCCTGCCGCTCATTCCCGAAGGGCCGGGCAACCGCCCCATCATTGCCATGGACTACAATCTCTTCATCCGCCATTCCATCGGCATCGAGACGCCGGATCGCGCCAGGGAATTTGAAGACCGCGCCTATACGGCCTTCCGCAATGCTTTCGACAGACAATACAATGGCGAGCGCATTCCGCTGCAGATGGGCTTTCATTTCGTGAAGATGAATGGCGGCGCCTATTGGAACGCCTATGAGCGCCTGCTGCGCGAAGTCTGCCGGAAAGACGATGTCGCCTGCGTGAGTTATGCTGAGGCCATGCCGATGATCGAGGCGCGGAAGAAGCAGAAAACCGAGGGGTAAACTTCCTCACACTCTCCGTTTCGTGACAAAGGTCGAATACCTCTCCTCCGTCATGCCGGGCTCGACCCGGCATCCAGCCACGGCGCGTCTGCGCCGTGACAAGAGCCTTTTGCGATCAAGGACTTGATCGCGCTGGACCCCGGATCAAGTCCGGGGTGACGACGTGCGGATGAGGCAGTTCATCAAACACATCGTCTCCGTAGAACGTGCTCAAGACCTGAAGGCGGCCAATCGACCGCCTTTTCTCAGGGTTTGTTGGCCGCCAGTTCACCGGCTTCCGCTTCGCGCTGCAGATAACGCTCGTCAATGTCAGGCAGGGGCTTGTCGTCGATTGCCGCTTCGAAGGCGACAAGACGTTTGTGGATGGAGAGCAGTTCGATGATCGTCGTCCAGGAGTTGACCAGATACTGGAACGAATTACTGACCTGACCGAAGGCCGTGGCGATCTGCTGGTAGATACCATAGGTGATCTTGCCGGCGACGATGGTAGGAACGAGCATCAGGAGCAGGAACACCGCATCGGCCTGAATGTAGAAATACCGCGCCACATTGAAATAGAGATAGTGCCAGTACATGCGGAAATAGTTCTTCCGCACATTGGAGTAGAGCTCCTTGACTGTTGGCGGCTGGGCGCGGTCGGCGTGATCCTCGCCATAGACAAGTTCCTTACGATAGGCGGCTTCCACACGCTGATTGCGGAAGTTCAAACCGGGCAGTTTGATGCCGACCGTCGCCAGAAGCACCGTACCGAATATCGACCAGACGATCGCCAGCCAGAACAGCGCATGCGGCACTTCGCCGATGATCGGCAATTCGGAGACATAGGAAGACAGCGCAAACAGGATCGGCAGGAAAACGACGAGCGTCATCACCGAATTGATCAGGGTGATGCCCAATGCCTCAAGCGTGGAGGAGAACCGCATCGTATCTTCCTGAACGCGCTGGGAAGCACCTTCGATATGGCGCAGCTTTTCCCACTTGGACATGTAGAAATCGTTCATCGCGGTTCGCCAGCGGAAGATGTAATGGCTGGTGAAGAAATCCGTCAGGATCGAAACCGCCATGCTGAGAAAGGCAATCTTGGCGAAGACGATCTGGAGGCTGTAGAAATCCCAGACTTCGATACCCGGTTGTTTGGAAAGGGCATTTTGCAGAAGGTCGCCGAAAGGCCGCCGAAAATTGTTGATGACGACGGAAATCTGAACGCCGAAATAGGTTACCGCGATAATCAGCAGCGATCCCCAGATAGACCAGAGCTTCCAGGGGTGATCCTTGGCGATGACGGTCCAGACAACGCCGAATAACGCTAGGCACGATGCGAGATAGCCGTAAAAGAACAGATTTGCCGGAACCAGAAAATAGCTGAGATCGTAGGGTTCCTGCTCGGGCATCACATAACCCCAGGACGCCCCTAGCCTTTCAAAGATGAAATACCAGGCAAGAATGGCGAAGAAGGCCCAAACGATGGCGGAGGTAAAGAAGGCTTTCGGCCTGGGAAAGAAGGAATGAAACACGTTTTCGAACTCACGCGCGTTTGAAATCAGCCATTATTGGCGAAGCACTAGATGGCCCGAACCTAGGGCAGAAATTTGTGCACAGCAACGGAGAAGCGCGGACCTTAACAAGATGTAAGGCGAAGCTGGCGAAACGAGCCGCGATGGAACACCGCAGAAAGACGGGGAGAGACCGCTCGCTGCCTAACGCCGCCGCTCGGTAGCAAGCACCGGCAGCATCAGGAGAATGCTGACCACGAGCACGGCTGAAGCGAGAATGCTGGGTGCGGTAAAACTGCCCGTCACCTCGGCAATCCAACCGGCGGCCAGCGGCCCGACGATCTGGCCCGTTCCGAAGGCGGCCGTCATCAGCGCAAAGGCGCGGCGCGGGCTTGGACCGGCAAATTCCCGGCCGAGCTGCAGGCCATAGGCGGTGATGACCATGAAGGTCAGCCCCAGAAGCAGACCGCCCGCGAGAACACCGGGCACCGGCGGCAGCATCACGGAAGCGAAGACGCCGATGGCTTCGACGGCGAGAACGATCACGAAAGCGCGTTTCAATCCCTGTGACTTCAGCACCGGTTTCCACAGGAAAAGCGAAATGGCGGCGGCGCAGCCGGTGATGAACCAGGCCAGAAACTCCACGAAGGCACCGGCAGCAGCCATGCGGGCAATCGCCACGATGAAGGTGGCGGTGATGACATAACCAAAACCGAAAAGCCCGTAGGCAAGCGTGGTCAGAAAAAGCGGCCGCGTCCATTGGAGTGGCGGCTCGGCCACCGAGGACGCATGCCGTGGCGGGCCTGCGGGCAGCACCCGCCAGACAAGAAGGAAGGTCAGGAAGGAAAAGACGGCACCGGCGATCCACTCCTCCCGCCAGGAGGCGCCGCCACCATCAAAAACCACGCCGATCAGATAGACCGCAAGCGAGGAGATGGCGATACCCGCGCCAACCCCGCCATAATGCAGTGCCTGAATATGATCCTTGCCGGCCTTCATGGCATGTCCGATGACGATCTGCGACGTGAAGATCATCGTCAGCGCGCTGGCGACACCGGCCAGGAACCGGATGACGGTGAAGGCCGCGACGGAATTGAAAGCGGCCATGGCCAGCAGCAGCGCGGCGGTGGAAAACAGCCCGCCAAGTGCTACGAGCCGCTCCCTCCCCGAACCCCAGGAATAGGCCGAAAGCACCGCACCCGCCAGATAACCGGCAAAATTGCCCGCCGCCACGATGCCAGCATCCCCAGCAGAAAGCGGCACATCCGCCATCATGCCGGGCAGGATGGGGGTGAAGGAAAAGCGGCCGAAACCCATGGCGGACGCCATCATCAGAGCCCCGGCGAAACCGAGTGCAGTCAGATGTCTGGCGGAAAGTGGCTTGTCGGTGATCATGCATGGCTTATCGCAACCACGCGAATAAGCGACAAGCGAGTTATTTTGATCGGCGTCATAAGCCGCCTTTATCGGTCACGCGGCGCGCATCCGATATGTTCCGAAGGTGCCGCGAGTTTCTTCTCCCCGCCGGGGAGAAGGTGGCCCGAAGGGTCGGATGAGGGGGCAAGCTCTCCGTATATCTCGACCCTTGCCCCCTCATCCCGCTGCCGCGGACTTCTCCCCCTCGGGGAGAAGAAACAAGGGGCACCCGCTCGCCCCACTCAGGGGCGAGAACGAGAAGATAGACGTTTGTAATTTGCCCTTGATGAACGGAACTCAGCCCCACCCGTCATTCAACCAGCGTCAGCACCAGCGGCCCGTTCTTCGTCGCCACCACCGTATGCTCATATTGCACCGTCGGCGCGCTCGGATCGCTATAGAGCGTCCATGGATCATCGTCGCCGTCTTCGGCCCAATAGGCACCGGTCGAAAGAAACGGCTCGACGGTGAACACCATGCCTTCCTGCATGATGCGGCGTTCGCCCTTGTCGGGCCAGGTCGCCAGTTCCTTCGGCTCCTCATGCAGGGAACGGCCGATGCCGTGGCTGGCGAGGTTGGTGATCAGCGTATAGCGGTTCTTTTTGGCAAAAGCGCCGATGGCATTGCCGATATCGGCAAAGGGCCGGCCGGTTTTCACCTGCTGCAGGCCCGTCCACATGGCGCGTTTGCCATCACGGCACAGGCGTTCGATATCCTTCTTCACCGGCGGCACGGCGAAAGACGAACCCGTATCACCGAAAAAGCCGTTCTTTACCGCCGAGACATCGATATTGACGAGATCACCCGCCTTGATGATGCGTGGCCCCGGAATACCGTGGGCCACTTCCTCGTTGACGCTGATGCAGGTCGCGCCGGGAAACTTGTAGCAGAATTCCGGCGCCGATTGCGCACCATTGTCCTCCAGCACCTTGCGGCCGATAGCATCCAGTTCGGCCGTGGTGATGCCGGGTTCCAGCGCGTCCGCCATGGTCTGCATGGCAACGGCGCACAAACGGCCGATATCCTTCAGCAGAACCAGTTCTTCTTCGGTGGAAATGACCATGTCTCTGTCCGTCGTTCTATTTGGCGGGTCTGAAAACGCCCGCCTTGGTAATCATCAGGCCGTGGCTTTCACCGGATCAGCACTCCCCGTCAATTCTTTTCTGACAACAGGGGCGACTTTCGTACCATAAAGCTCGATGCCGCGCATGATCTGATCATGCGGCATCAGGCCGATGGCCATCTGCAGCAGGAAGCGATCATTCCTGAACACGCCATGTGCTTTGATGATCTTTTCCGCCACCAGTTCCGGCTCACCGAGGAAAAGATTGCCCTCCGGCCCGCGTGCGGCATCGAAATGCGCGCGGTTCGTCGGCCCCCAGCCACGCTCGCGGCCAATGCGGTTCATCACCTCCGCCTGCGGGCCATAAAACTGGTCCGCCGCCTTCTCGGTGGTGTCGGCAATGAAGCCATGCACATTGATGCTGGTGCGCAGCTTGGTCTTTTCCTGCCCCGCCCGGCGTGCCGCCTCGTGGTAGAGATCGAACAGCGGCGCGAAACGGCGATATTCGCCGCCGATAATGGCAAGCGCCACCGGCAGGCCCATGGCGCCGGCCCGCGCCACCGATTGCGGCGTGCCGCCCACCGCAATCCATACCGGCAGACGTTCCTGCAGCGGGCGCGGATAGACGCCGCGCCCGTTGATGGCCGGATGTTTGGTACCGGACCAGGTGACGATTTCCTGTTCGCGCAGCGCCAGCAGCAGATCGAGCTTTTCGGCGAAGAGCACGTCATAATCCTCGAGATCGTAACCGAACAGCGGGTAGGATTCGATGAAGGAGCCGCGCCCGGCCATGATTTCGGCGCGACCGTTCGACAGGAGATCGACGGTCGAAAATTGCTGGAACACCCGCACCGGATCATCCGAACTCAACACCGAGACGGCGCTGGTGAGACGAATGTTCCTGGTTTTGACAGCCGCAGCTGCAAGCACGGTGGAGGGTGAGGAAGCGACATAATCCGGACGGTGGTGCTCGCCCAGCCCGAAAACATCGAGCCCGACCTGATCGGCAAGCTCGATTTCCTCGAGAAGATCCTTCAGCCGGCGCGCGCCTTCCGGCCCGCGGCCATCGGCGGGGTTGGGATTGACATCCGCGAATGTGTAAAGACCGAGTTCCATAAACGATACCTCTGTTTGCTTGCCTCAGAGATAGGGACGCACAGCCCCCCAGACAAACGCAAAATCTGGAAGCTTAGCTTCGAAAAAATGGATAGGCGCAGCCGGATTCGCCACCGCGTCACCCTTGCCTGAAATGGCCCGCGCAATGACGCCCGAAATGGCGATTGCCAGCCCGCCCCCTTTGGGCATAACCTGCTTAAACATGTGCGAAGTAATGCAAAAAGGGGAAAGCATGCATCGGACAGTTATCGTGACAGGCTCCACAAGCGGTATCGGCCTTGCCATCGCCCAGAGATTTGCGAGGGAAGGCGCCAATATCGTGCTGAACGGTTTCGGCGACGAGGACGAGATTGAAAAACTCCGCCTTTTGCTGGAAGCCGAAAGCGGCGGGCGCGTGCTTTATCACCCGGCCGATATGACGAAACCGGACGAGATCGCCGACCTTATCAATTCCTCCCATGAAAAACTCGGCTCGGTGGATGTGCTCATCAACAATGCCGGTATCCAGCACATCGCGCCGATCGAGGACTTCCCAACGGAAAAATGGGACTGGATCATCGCCATCAATCTGACCAGTTCCTTCCATACCATGCGTGCCGCGATACCGCTGATGAAGAAGGCTGGCAAAGGCCGCATTATCAATATTTCCTCGGCCCATGGTCTCGTCGCCTCGCCGTTCAAATCGGCCTATGTGGCGGCCAAACACGGCATCATGGGCCTGACGAAGACAGCGGCGCTGGAGCTTGCGCAGACCGGCGTCACCGTCAACGCCATTTGTCCCGGTTACGTGCTGACGCCGCTGGTTGAAAAGCAGATACCGGAAATGGCCAAGATGCGCGGCATCAGCGAAGAGGCGGTGAAGAACGACGTGATGCTGGAATTGCAGGCGACCAAGCAATTCGTCACCGTCGATGACGTGGCGGCGGCTGCCCTATTTCTGGCAAGTGACGCCGCAAGCAATATCACCGGCACGCATATCTCCGTCGATGGCGGCTGGACGGCGCAATAATTGCCGGATTTTCTTTCCGTTATGGAAACAATGAATTGCCAAAACGGAAATCGATATGCACGCGCGGTCGTGCATAGATATGCAGAGATAATGACAAGAAACCGGCTCGGCAGCCGGACAAAAAGCAGGGCATTGCATGAAAGACGCGATCAGCTTCATCCTCAACAGCGAAACCATCTCGCTCAGGGATTTCGGACCGACGGACACGCTTCTCGATTACCTCCGCATCAGCAAGCGGTTGACCGGGACCAAGGAAGGCTGTGCGGAAGGCGACTGCGGTGCCTGCACGGTGCTGGTCGGGCGGCTGCTGGATGGTTCGCTGCGTTATGAAAGCGTCAATGCCTGTATCCGTTTTCTGGGCTCGCTGCACGGCACCCACATCGTCACGGTGGAGCATCTGGCCGCGCGCGATGGCACGCTGCACCCGGTGCAGCAGGCCATGGTGGATTTCCACGGGTCGCAATGCGGCTTCTGTACGCCGGGCTTCATCATGTCGCTTTACGGCCTCTGGCTGACCAGCGAAAAACCCGGCCGCGCCGATATTGAAAAGGCACTGCAAGGCAATCTCTGTCGATGCACGGGTTACGAGCCGATCGTGAAGGCCGCCGAAAAAATCGCCGCGGCCCGCCCGAGTGCGCTCTTCGATCCGCTGCAACGGGACCGCACCGACATCATGGCACGGCTCTGGGCGATCCGCGAAAATGAGACGATCACCGTCGTCAGAGGCGAGGATCGCACCATCATTCCGGCGACGCTGTCTGATTTGACCGAGATTTACGCCGCTGAACCAAAGGCCACCATCGTCGCCGGTTCCACCGATGTCGGCCTGTGGGTAACGAAGCAGATGCGGGCGCTGAACCCCGTCATCTTCATCAACAATCTCGGCGATTTGCAGGCGATTACGGTGGATGAGGATGGCGTGACACTCGGTGCCGGCGTCACCTACAGCCAGGCCTTCAGGACCATTGCAGACCATTTCCCACCGCTTGCCCGGCTGTTTAACCGCCTCGGTGGCGAGCAGGTGCGCAATATGGGAACCATCGGCGGCAACATCGCCAACGGCTCGCCCATCGGCGACACACCACCGGCGCTGATCGCGCTTGGCGCGACGCTCACCCTGCGCTCGTCTTCCGGCGGTCGCACCGTGCCGCTTGAAAGCTATTTCATCGATTACGGCAAACAGGACCGGCTGAGCGGCGAATTCGTCGAAAAGCTTTTCATTCCGTTCCAGAAGCCGGAAAGCCACTACGCCGTCTACAAGATTTCCAAACGGCGCGACGAGGATATTTCCGCCCTCTGCGCCGCCTTCAATCTGACGCTAGACGCTGACGGCACCATCGAGGACATCCGCATCGCCTTTGGCGGCATGGCCGGCACGCCGAAACGCGCCGCTCATCTGGAGGCAGCTCTTCTCGGCAAGGCGTGGTCGCAGGATACCATCGACGCAGCGCGCGATGTGCTGGACGAGGATTTCACCCCGCTGACCGACTGGCGCGCCACCGCCGAATATCGGCAAATGACGGCCAAGAACCTGCTGACGCGGTTCTTCCTTGAGACTTCGGGCGAGAAGCAGGAACTCGCGCGCTTCACGCTGGAGGAGGCTTGAACCATGGACACCACAAGCTTCGACAAGACCAAGACCGAAATCGACGGCCCCATCCACAGGTCGCTCCGGCACGACTCCGCCCATAAGCACGTGACGGGCAGCGCCGAATATATCGATGATATCCCTGAGCCCGCAGGCCTCGTTCACGGCGCACTCGGCCTTTCCGACCGGGCGCATGCCGAAATCGTCTCCATGGACCTTTCCGAAGTGGAGGCCACACCGGGCGTGCTCTGGGTCATGGTTGGCAAGGACGTGCCCGGCGAAAACGATGTCTCGTCAGGCGGTCGCCACGACGAACCTTTGCTGGCCGAGACAAAGGTCGAATTCCACGGCCAGCCGATCTTCGCGGTCTTTGCCGAAACCCGCGATATCGCCAGAAAGGCGGCCCGCAAGGCAAAGATCACCTATAGGGACCTGCCGCATTTCACCGATATCGACACGGCGATTGAAAATGGCGGCGCGCTCGTCATCGATCCGATGACGCTGAAACGTGGCGATGCCAAGATCGAAATGGATGTCGCACCGCGTCGCCTCACCGGCACGATGCGGATCGGCGGGCAGGAGCATTTTTATCTCGAAAGCCACATCGCCATGGCCGTGCCGGGCGAGGATGACGAGGTGACGTTGTGGAGTTCCACCCAGCATCCAAGCGAAATCCAGCATATCGTCAGCCACATCCTGCAGGTGCCGTCCAACGCCGTCACGGTGCAGGTGCGCCGCATGGGCGGCGGTTTCGGCGGCAAGGAAACGCAGGGCAACCAGTTTGCAGCACTCTGCGCCATCGCCGCCAAGAAGCTGAACCGGGCCGTGAAAATCCGTCCGGACCGCGACGAGGACATGAGCGCCACCGGCAAGCGCCATGATTTCCGCGTCGATTACGAGTTGGGCTTCGATGAAGAAGGCCGCATCCACGCCGTCGACGCCACCTATGCCGCCCGCTGCGGTTTTTCCTCCGATCTCTCCGGTCCGGTCACGGATCGCGCGCTGTTCCATGCCGATTCCAGCTATTTCTACCCGCATGTGCATCTGACCTCGCGGCCGCTGAAAACCCACACCGTCTCCAACACCGCCTTTCGCGGTTTCGGCGGGCCGCAGGGCATGCTCGGCGCGGAACGGTTTATCGAGGAGATCGCCTATGCCGTTGGCAAGGACCCGCTCGATATCCGCAAGCTGAATTTCTACGGCGAGACCGGCTCCGGCCGCACCACGACGCCCTATCATCAGGAAGTCGAAGACAACATCATCGCCCGCGTTGTCGAGGAGCTGGAGACGTCAAGCGACTACCGCGCACGACGTGATGCAATCATCGAGTTCAACAAAACGAGCCCGATCATCCGCAAGGGCATCGCGCTCACCCCTGTCAAATTCGGCATCTCCTTCACCATGACCGCCTTCAATCAGGCCGGCGCGCTGGTGCATATCTATAATGACGGCTCCATTCACCTGAACCATGGCGGCACCGAAATGGGCCAAGGCCTCTACACCAAGGTGGCGCAGGTGGTGGCCGATGCCTTCCAGGTGGATATCAACAGGGTGAAGATTACTGCCACGACGACGGGCAAGGTGCCTAACACGTCAGCCACCGCCGCCTCCTCCGGCACCGACCTCAACGGCATGGCGGCCTATGACGCCGCCCGCCAGATCCGCGAGCGGCTCGTCAAATTCGCCACTGAGAACTGGAACGTGCCGGAAGAGGAAGTCGTCTTCCTGCCAAACCGGGTGCGCATCGGCCTTGAGGAAATCGCCTTCAACGATTTCATCAAAAAGGCCTATTTCGCCCGCGTGCAGCTTTCCGCCGCCGGTTTTTACAAGACGCCGAAAATCCACTGGGACCGCGCCGCCGGCCGGGGCACGCCGTTTTATTATTTCGCCTATGGCGCGGCCTGCTCGGAAGTATCGATCGATACGCTGACCGGCGAATACCTGATGGAACGCACCGATATCCTCCACGATGTCGGCAAGTCGCTGAACCCGGCCATCGATATCGGCCAGATCGAAGGCGCCTTCGTGCAGGGCATGGGCTGGCTGACCACCGAGGAATTGTGGTGGGACGGCAAGGGGCGGCTGCGCACCCATGCGCCTTCCACCTACAAGATCCCGCTCGCCTCCGACCGGCCGAAGAGCTTTAACGTCAAGCTGGCGGAATGGGCGGAAAATGCCGAGCCCACCATCGGCCGCTCCAAGGCCGTGGGCGAACCGCCCTTCATGCTGGCGATCTCGGTTCTCGAAGCCCTCTCCATGGCCGTCGCCTCCGTCGCCGATTACAAGGTCTGCCCGCGCCTCGATGCGCCGGCAACGCCTGAGCGGGTGCTGATGGCGGTGGAACGGTTGAAGAAGGTGTGAGGGAGGGCGTATCCATGTGGCCGAGCCCCCTCATCCGTCCCTTCGGGCCACCTTCTCCCCGGCGGGGAGAAGAAATTTGCCGCGCCGTCGCAAATTTCCGCAAAGTTGGTGAGGTAAGCGAAAACATCGCTCCGGGTTTCTTCTCCCCGCCGGGGAGAAGGTGGCGCGCAGCGCCGGATGAGGGGGCCAGCGCCAATGCCTGACACCTCCCTCCCCGCCTTCCTCGCCCGCCCTGCTCCCGCAATCCTCGTGGAAATCGAGGCCGTGAAAGGCTCATCCCCACGCGAGGCCGGCACCTTCATGCTGGTCTCACAGGCTGACTTGTGGGAAACCATCGGCGGCGGGCAGTTCGAATATATGGCGATAGACCACGCCCGTACCATGTTGCGAACAGGTGCTGCCGAAGACCGCATGGATATTCCGCTAGGGCCGGAAATAGGCCAATGCTGCGGCGGTCGCACCCTCATCCGTTTCCGGCGGATAACGGCAGAGATCGCTGCCGGGCTTGAAGCGCGGCTGAAGGGCGAAACCGAGCAGCAGGCCGCCGTCTTCATTTTTGGCGCCGGTCATGTCGGCAAGGCATTGGCAGATGCCCTGTCGCTGCTGCCCCTGACCCTGACTGTGGTGGAAACCCGTGAAAGCGAGCTGCGCGATCTTCCCCCGGTGGTGGCGTCCATACTGACCCCCATGCCGGAAGCATTCGTTCCGAGAATCCCGGCAAACGGCGCGGCCATCATCGTCACCCACGATCACGCGCTCGATTTCCTGATTGCGAAGGAAGCGCTTGCCCGCGACGATCTCGCTTATGTCGGCATGATCGGTTCGAAGACCAAACGCGCCACCTTTTCCCATTGGCTGGAACGGGAAGGAGAGCCCCCTTCCCGCCTTGCAAAGCTCACCCTGCCCATCGGCGGGACAAGCGTGAGAGACAAACGCCCCGCCGTCATAGCGGCCCTTGTGGCAGCCGAGTTGCTGCAAGCATTTTCCGCTGCCGAAATCCGTCGCAACGAAAATCGACACGCCCATCCTCAAGACCAAGATCACGCCTGAGCCCCTCCGGCAGGCTTTCATCCGCCAGATTGTCGGGTTGAAGGCTTTCAAGAGTAAACCGTTCCGCTGTCCGCAGACCCGCATGCAGGCGGGACCACGCGCGCAAGAGTGCTGTGCGCATGTTCGTCTCCATTCAAAAATGTCAGAAGCTCAGTTGATGAATTGAGCTAAAAATGCTCTGTTTTCCGGAGAAAAACCAATGAAACCTTCGGCAATTGGCATAAAGAGAACTTATCCATGAAAATGTCCCGCCAGTTTCCCCTGAACGCTCTGCGGGTGTTCGAAGCTGCCGCAAGGCATCTGAGCTTCACCAAGGCCGGCGAAGAGCTGGGCATGACCCAGACGGCGGTGAGCTATCAGGTGAAACTGCTGGAGGAGAATATCGGCGAGCCGCTCTTCATCAGAAAGGCGCGGCAGGTCTCGCTGACCGAGGCCGGGCAGAAACTTGCGCCGAAAGTCGCGGAAGCCTTCAATAATCTGCGGGAGGCCGTGGACAATGTGCGCGACACGTCCGACGCGACCCTGACAATCCATTCCACCGCCACCTTCGCCTCACGCTGGCTTTCGCGGCATCTGGGTGCTTTCCAGCTCGAACATCCCTCGATCGCCGTGCGGCTCGACACATCAAGCGCTTTGATCGATTTTTCCCAGTCGGATTGCGATGTCGCCATTCGCTGGAGCAAAGATAACGGCAAAGGGCTGATCTATCATCAATTGCTGCGCGGCGTTTATACGCCGATGTTGCATCCGGGCCTTGCCGACAGCATCGGCGGATTGCACAAGCCGGAAGACCTGCTGCGCCTGCGCATCATCGATCCCGGCGACATCTGGTGGAGCCAATGGTTTCGGGAAGTGGGTGTTGAAAATCCCGGCCTCGACCGTTGTCCCCGCAGCCGCCTCAATGTGCAGGCCTTCGAAGCCGCCGCCGCAATTGCCAGCCAGGGGGTGGCCATGCTCACCCCTGAACTCTATGCCGATGAGATTGCGCTCGGCCGCCTTTATCAACCCTTCGAGCACCTCAGCAGCGAAGGAAAGAACTATTGGCTGGTCTACCCCGAAAACCGCAGGAACATCCGCAAGATCAGGCTGTTCCGCGACTGGATATTGAAGCGGATCGAGGAAAGCCGGCCGCAGCAATCGCCTCAAAACCCCATGTCCGGCGCATAAAAACAGCGCGGCGTATCCTCATCCGGAAACAGGCAGAGATGATATTCGCCATCCTCGGATCGTCTTGCCTCGCGCTGCGACCAGTTGAAGACGTGGCGTCGCGTGACCATGCGGTGATCGCCGGGTGCGAGCGAGACCTCGTAACCATCGGGGGTCACGCGGACGCTGCGCGTGGGGATCATCTGGCAGTCGCCGGTTTCGGCGTCGCCATTGCAGCAATAGCTTTCATATTTGAACCCCTTATGGGATTCATGGGCAAGCGCGGTGGCGCTGAACGCCAGAGACAGGAAGAGGACCGTCAGAACAAGGCGCATCGGCATGGTCTCCGTTGAAACAACGGCGGCTGCCGGAAGATCATTGCGTCCCTTTATTCAAATTTCACATCAACACCCACCCGGACACAACGGCACCGGGAACTGCGATACCTGCCCCCTGATCTGCCCCCACCCAGGGTTCGCAGCGCCCGCTTTCGGAAGAACCGCCAGCGAAACATGTCATGGAAGCCCTGCGCATCGGCGCGAAACCGGAATGATTTCCGGCAAGGCGCCCCACAGGACTCCGCAGCCTTATATTTTAGCACATCGGCAGACTGCACAAAGGATAATAGCTGAGTCGCGTTAGCCAGCTAAGCACAAACTATGCGACAGGAATATGCGGCTGCAACTTTACCGGGCCAACCCACGTACACGGGTGAACTGAAACGAGATTGCAGACACAAGGGCGTCAGATTGTGAACAATCACCTCCTGCCCTCTGCTTTTCCCTTTCCTAAAGGCCAAATTTCTCGCAAGGTGCGCTGCACAAGGATCAGGGGAACCGCATGTACGAATACGCCATTGCGTGGGAATGGATGGCCTTTGCCGTCCGCTGGCTCCACGTCATCACCGCCATCGCCTGGATCGGCTCGTCCTTTTATTTCATCGCGCTCGATCTCGGGCTGGTCAAACGGGCGCATCTGCCGCCGGGGGCTTATGGCGAGGAGTGGCAGGTGCATGGCGGCGGTTTTTACCACATCCAGAAATATCTGGTTGCGCCTGCCCAGATGCCCGAACACCTGACATGGTTCAAATGGGAAAGCTACGTCACCTGGCTTTCCGGTTTCGCCATGCTCTGCATCGTTTATTATGGCGGTGCCGATCTCTTCCTGATCGATCATTCCGTGCTTGATCTCACCCAGTTCCAGGCCATCTGTCTGTCGCTGGCATCGCTTGCCATCGGCTGGCTGTTTTATGATTTCCTCTGTAAATCGCCGCTCGGCAACAATACCTGGGGCCTGATGATCGTGCTTTACGTCGCGCTGGTGGCGATGGCATGGGGTTATACGCAGGTCTTCACCGGGCGTGCCGCCTTCCTGCATCTCGGCGCGTTTACCGCCACCATCATGTCGGCGAACGTGTTCTTCATCATCATTCCCAACCAGAAGATCGTCGTCGCAGACCTGATTGCCGGGCGCACGCCGGACCCGAAATATGGCCGCATCGCCAAGCAGCGTTCACTGCACAACAACTACCTGACGCTGCCCGTCATCTTCTTCATGCTGTCGAACCATTATCCGCTAGCTTTCGCGACTGAGTTCAACTGGATCATCGCAGCGCTGGTGTTCCTGATGGGCGTCACCATCCGCCACTGGTTCAACACCACACATGCCCGTAAGGGCAAACCGACATGGACCTGGCTTCTCACCGCTCTCATCTTCATCGTCATCATGTGGCTTTCCACCGTGCCGAAAGTGCTGACCGGCGAGGAGGAGCAGAAGGCCGCCACCCTCTCCCCCATGCAGCAGCAATTCGTCAGCGACGTCCATTTCACCAAGGCGCGCGATGTGGTTCAGGGTCGATGTTCCATGTGTCATGCGGCCGAACCTGTCTGGGAAGGTGTGCCCTTCACACCCAAATCCGTGAAGCTCGAAACCGACGAACAGATCGCCGCCCATGCGCGCGAAATCTATTTGCAAGCCGGCCGCAGCCATGCCATGCCTCCCGGCAACATCACCGCCATCACCCCGGATGAGCGCAAGGTGCTGACCGCATGGTATGAAAGTGCGGTTTCCGGGGCTGGAAAAGCCGAAGGAAAGACTGAATGAGCATGGTTCTGCTGCGTGGCCGCCTGCTGAGCTTCCGCCGCGCGCCGCTCGCAATCGACGATACGCAAAGCTATCTCTATATCGAAGATGGCGGCCTGCTGATCGAAAATGGCAGGATCGCCGCCATTGGCGAATATGCCGATATCCGTAAGGCAGCCCCCGAAAACGTCGAGGAAAAGGATCACCGGCCGCATCTCATCGTGCCCGGCCTCATCGACATGCACCTGCATTTCCCGCAGATGCAGGTCATCGGCTCCTATGCCGCCAACCTGCTGGAATGGCTGAACACCTATACCTTCCCGGAAGAATGCCGCTTCGTCGAAACCGCCCATGCCCAGCGCATCGCCACGCATTTTTACGACGAGCTGCTGCGCCACGGCACCACCACGGCTGCTGCCTATTGCTCGGTGCACAAGACCTCCGCGGACGCCTTTTTCACTGAGGCCATGAAGCGCAACATGCTGATGGTGGGCGGCAAGGTGATGATGGACCGCAATGCCCCGCAGGGCCTGCTGGACACGCCGGAAACCTCCTATGACGAGACGCGCCAAGTGATTGCCGACTGGCACGGCAAGGGCCGCAACCATGTCGCCATCACCCCCCGCTTCGCCATCACCTCCACCCCGAAGCAGATGGAGGCCGCCCAGGCGCTGGCGCAGGAGTTTCCCGATCTTTTTATCCAGACGCATCTCTCCGAAAATCTGGACGAGATCAAATACACCTGCGAGCTTTACCCCGAAGCGACCGACTATACCGATATCTATGTGCGATACGGCCTGATGGGCAACAAGACCCTGCTCGGCCACGCCATCCACCTCTCGGAGCGCGAAGCGGACGTGCTGTCGGAAACCGGCGCGGTGGCCGTACATTGCCCCACCTCGAACCTCTTCATCGGCTCCGGCCTCTTCCCGATGAAAAAGCTGCAACGGCGCGAAAAGCCTGTTCGTATCGCGGTTGCCACCGACATTGGCGGTGGCTCCAGCTATTCCATGCTGCGCACCATGGATGAAGCCTACAAGGTCCAGCAATTGCTGGGCGAGCGCCTGAACCCGCTGGAAAGCTGGTATCTGATGACGCGCGGTAATGCCGAAGCGCTTTCCATGGTCGACCGCATCGGCACGCTCGACGCCGGCACGGACGCCGACATCACCGTGCTGAACGCCTCCTCGACACCCGCCATGGCCCTTAAGATGGAAGTGGTGAAAAGCCTGACGGAAGAACTGTTCCTGATGCTGACCATGGGTGATGACCGCACCGTGGTGGAAACCTATGTGGCCGGCAGGGCATTGAAAAGCGTGCTGACATAGTTCGGTTGGGGCCGAAACATCCGGTCACGACGTGGTTTATACCATTGAAATATAAGATCGAGCGGGTGCCGCTTGTTTCTTCTCCCCGCCGGGGAGAAGGTGGCCCGAAGGGTCGGATGAGGGGGCAACGCCAGCGATAGACCTCACGCTTGCCCCCTCATCCCGCTGCCGCGACCTTCTCCCCGGCGGGGAGAAGAAGCCCGTGGCACCCGCTCGCTCCACATGATTTCCTGACGCCATCTTGGCCAAAACGTGAAAACCCTCCGGAGCACCCCGTGCTGAATCTAGACACAACCACCATGCTCATGGTTCTCGCGACCTTCATCATCGCCGGCATCGTCAAAGGCGTAACCGGCATGGGACTGCCCACTGTCGCGATGGGCGTGCTCGGCCTCTTCATGCCGCCGGTCATCGCCGCCGGCCTGCTCATTTTGCCCTCCTTCATCACCAATATCTGGCAATTGTTGGCCGGGCCTGATTTCCGGGCCATCGTGAAGCGGCTGTGGCCGATGATGATCGCCATTGCGCTTGGCACCCTCATCGGCATCCGGCTGATGACATCAGGCACCGGCGTCTGGACCACCTCGGCGCTCGGCCTGTGCCTTGCGGCTTACGCGGCCTATAGCCTGCTTGCCAGACCCATCTCGATTCCGGCCGGGCTGGAACCGAAACTCTCCCCGGTCATGGGGCTCGCAACCGGTCTGTTGACCGGCGGCACCGGAGTTTTCGTCGTGCCCGCCGTGCCTTATATCCAGTCGCTCGGTTTCAGCCGGGATGATCTCGTGCAGGCGCTCGGCCTTTCCTTCACCGTCTCCACCGTCGCGCTCGCCGCCGGTCTTGCCTCGCAGAATGCCTTTCACGTCGAGCATCTGTCGCTTTCTGCGCTGGCCGTGCTGCCGGCCCTTGCCGGAATGTGGCTTGGCCAGAAAATCCGTACCATCGTCAGCCCGGCGACATTCCGGCGCTAGTTTCTCATCTGCCTGCTCATATTGGGAGCCGAGCTGTTTTTGCGGGCATTCTGGTGATGGAAATCCGTCGATTTTGATGTCGTGACCGCCACATTCATGTTATGTGAAGCCATCATTCAAATGTGAAGGCTTTATCCATGGGCAAAATCCTCACCATAGCGGACCTGAAGCAACAGGCTCAGCGCCGTGTGCCAAAAATGTTTTTCGACTATGCCGATAGCGGCGCGTGGACGGAAAGCACCTACCGCGCCAATGAGGATGATTTTGCCAAGATAAAGCTGCGCCAGCGCGTGCTGGTGGACATGACCGACCGGTCGCTGGCCACTGAAATGGTCGGCCAGAAGGTGTCCATGCCAGTGGCGCTCGCTCCCACCGGCCTGACGGGCATGCAGCATGCCGATGGCGAGATGCTGGCCGCCAAGGCTGCTGAGGAATTCGGCGTGCCTTTCACGCTCTCCACCATGAGCATCTGCTCCATCGAGGATGTCGCCTCGGTTACCTCGAAACCCTTCTGGTTCCAGCTTTATGTGATGAAGGATCGCGACTTCGTCAACAATCTGATCGACCGCGCCAAGGCAGCCGGGTGCTCGGCGCTGGTGCTGACGCTCGACCTGCAAATCCTCGGCCAACGCCACAAGGATCTGCGCAACGGCCTGTCGGCACCGCCGAAATTCACGCCGAAGCACATCTGGCAGATGGCCACCCGGCCAAAATGGTGCCTGGACATGGCGCGCACCAAGCGCCGCAGCTTCGGTAACATCGTCGGCCACGCCAAGAACGTTTCCGACCTCTCGTCGCTCTCCTCCTGGACGGCGGAACAGTTCGATCCGCGTTTGTCATGGAAAGACGTGGAATGGATCAAGGAACGCTGGGGCGGCAAGCTGATCCTCAAGGGCATTCTTGACGAGGAAGATGCACGCGCGTCGCTCGACACAGGCGCCGACGCCATCATCGTCTCCAACCATGGCGGCCGCCAGCTCGATGGCGCCCATTCCTCCATCGCCATGCTGCCGAAAATCGTCGATGCCGTCGGCGACAGGGTTGAGGTGCACATGGATGGCGGCATTCGCTCCGGTCAGGACGTGCTGAAAGCCGTGGCGCTCGGCGCCAAAGGCACCTATATCGGCCGCCCCTTCCTTTACGGCCTCGGCGCTGATGGAAAGCAGGGCGTGACGACGGCGCTCGAAATCATCCGCAAGGAGATGGATATCAGCATGGCGCTTTGCGGCAAAAGGCTGATCACGGATGTGGATCGCAGCATTCTGGCGTGATGCTGACGTCGAGTAGATGGGCAGGGCCTCAGAGCCGATGCGCCATAAAGTCCCGCCCTACGCTGCCTCCCTCATCCCTGTGCCTGTCACAGGGATCCAGCCAGCCCAAGTCCTTGGGCTGGAAGGAGTCTTTCTGTCGCACCGACGCGCGCCGGCTGGATTCCTGTGACATCCTCGGGCTTGTTCCGGGGAACAGGAATGAGGACAAGAGAGCCTAGTGCCCCACGGTCTTCGAAAACACATTCACGATCACCACGCCGGTGATGATGAAACCGAGACCGATAACGGCGGCAATATCCAGCGTCTGGCGGAACACGAAATAACCGATGCCCGAGATCAGCACGATGCCGAGCCCGCTCCAGATCGCATAGGCAACTCCGACAGGTATGACGCGCAGCGTGAACGACAGAAGGTAAAAGGCCGCGCCGTAAAACACCGCCATCAGCACCGTCGGCAGCCATCTGGTGAATTGCTGCGACTGCTGCAGGAATGAGGTCGCGATAACCTCGCAGATAATGGCCGCGACAAGCGCCCCATAGGTGAAAAGTGCCGCGTTCATCGTTCCGTTTCCTTTGTCGTCTGGGCGATCATCCGGGCCTTGAGAGCCGCCCTGTCGCCACCTGCCCTGCCATCATCGGCCAGAAGATCGGCAAACCAGATGCCGTCAGCCGCAAGCCGCACCATCTCCAGTACCACCCCGTCATCCGTATCTTTATGACGGGCAAGACGCCCCTCGACCCAGCTGGTCCACATACGCCGAAGCGACGGTTCACCGACCATGGAAACCGAGATTGCCGCCCATTGCCTGCCCGAATCCCGGTCACGATCATCGAAAACCGCCCTCAAATAGGCCCGCGTGAAGCATCCGTAAGCTTCACAATCCTGTGAGATGAGCGCATCGATTTCCGCGTCCAGCGCCGAAAGAAGGTCGGCCATGACGGCCTCCAGCAAGGCGTGCTTGGAGGGAAAATGGTGGAACAGCCCACCCTTCGTCACCCCGGCCGCATCGGCCACAGCCTGTATGGAAAGTGCCGCAACACCCTGATCCGCAGCAAGTTTCGCCGCGCAGTCAAGGAGGCTGCGACGCACGATCTCGGGCTGCTTCTTTCGTTCGTGAGCATTTGTCATGTTTTAAAACATACCGGACGGTAGGTTTCTTTTCAAGGAAATTGTGAGGGCAGCAGACGGGTTGAAATTCATACTTAATTAAGCATGAAAGCGATCTCTAAAGTTTTAGCGGTTTTGTTGCCGGAAAGTGTCAGTAAAACTTGAAATCAACAGCGGCGGTCAAACAAAAGGGGCGAATTATGTCGGGAACGGTCAAACGGGGAATGGCGGGAACATGGGTCTTCGCGCTCGCCTTCTTTTGCGCGATCCTCTCATTGCAGGCATCGCCGGCGCAGGCCGGCTACGCCCATTTCATCATGGATGCCAACACCGGCAAGGTTCTGGCGTCCCGCAATGCCGATGTGCTGAACCACCCCGCTTCGCTCACCAAGATGATGACGCTTTACATGACCTTCGAGGCGCTGCATGCCGGCCGCATTCGCTGGGATCAGAAGATAAAGATGTCCAAGAATGGTGCAGCCGTCATCCCCTCCAAGCTTTATGTGCGTCAGGGCCAGACCTTCACCGTGCGCGAAGCGGTTTATGGCATGATCGTCAAATCCGCCAATGACATGGCGGAAGGCATGGGCGACCACCTCGGCGGCTCCGAAGCAAGGTTTGCCGAGATGATGACCCGCAAGGCCCGCCAGCTCGGCATGTCGAAAACGGTGTTCCGCAACGCTTCCGGCCTGCCCAGCAAATCGCAGGTAACGACTGCGCGTGATATGGCGAAGCTTGGCCTTGCGCTGCAGCGCGACTTCCCCAAGGAATATGACCTCTTCGCCATGGAATCCTTCAGCTTCCGGGGAAAACGCATCCGTGGCCACAACAATCTGATGTATCGTTACCGGGGCATGGATGGCATCAAGACCGGTTACACCAACGCGTCCGGCTTCAACCTCGTCAGCGCCATCAATGACAATGGCCGCCGCGTCGTCGGCGTCGTGCTGGGCGGCAAGACCGCGCGCAGCCGCGATGCGCAGATGGCGGCCCTTCTCGACAAGGCCGTGCCGCAGGCATCGAGAAGCCGCAACACCGAACAGCTCGTCGCCAGCGCCAATGTCAGCCGCACCTTCGATGTGCCGCCCGCAGCCGTCCCGACCGCATCGGTACCATTGCCGATGTTTGCCGAACGCCGCTCCGACCCCGTTGCCATGCAGATCGCCACGGCCAACAACCAGATGGCCGACATGATCCAGGTCTCCGCCATTCCGAAACCCTCCCCCGCTGCTGCGATTGGCCAGCTTGCGGGCCAGAGAAGCCGCTGGGAAGTGCAGATTGCCGCTGCCGATAGCGAAGCCGCCGCCCGCTCGCTGCTTGCCAATGCGCGCTCCAACATCGGCAGCTATGCCGGGATCGCCCCCTATACCGAAGCGGTGCAAAGCGGCTCGGCAACGCTCTACCGCGCCCGCTTCACCGGCTTTGAAGACCAGTCTTCGGCGGTTTCCGCCTGCAAGGAACTGAAGGCGCAGTCCTACGCCTGCGTGGTGATGAACAGCGAGGGGTGAAGATCAATAGTGGAAACGGCATTGATGAATGATCAGTACTGCCTTTTCACCTTCGCCGCGAAGCTCATAAACAAGGCGATGCTCTTGCGAGATCCGGCGTGACCAGAGGCCCTTCAACTGGAAACGCAGGGGTTCGGGTTTTCCGATGCCCTCGAATGGATGCCGCCGGCAGTCTTTTATGAGTTCGTTGATGCGTTCAAGCATCTTTCGATCGTATTTCTGCCAGTGAAGATAGTCTTCCCAGCCTTCGTGGCTCCAGCCGAGAGCAATCGAGCCCTTTTGCTGCATGAGAGTTTCTCCTGATGGAAGCTCGCACTCATGCGCGATGGGTTTGAAAAATCAGTCGATCAGATCGTGGCTTTCGAAAACGCCGCCATCCACGTCGGACATCGACTTTCTAAGTCTGGCGAAATTCTCGGGTGACGAGCAGAGATGCAAGGTTTCCATCAAGCCTTCATATTCGTCCTTATCGATAAGAACGGCGGACGGCTTGTCGCGCCGCACGATTTCCACGGTCACACGGTCTTGCGATACTTCATCTAGAAGCGATGCAAGGGATTCGCGTGCTTTTGAAAACATGACGGTACGCATGGATGAACCTCGACAAGAGTTGTACAATAAATAGTACAACTACCTGAACAATTCAAGTCCGTTTGCGAAGCCAGCCATTCTCCAGAGCATCGGCCAGATACGGAATGCCGTTGACTCGCGCCATCTCGGCCATGGCCAGATTGTCGTAGCGGATATTCCGGAAATAGACCTGCCAGCCGCGCCCGGTTTCTTCCACCACCGCATAGCTGGCAAGCGGATGACCGGCCTCGACGTGATGATCGAAGGGCGTATCGTCCTTCCAGCCGGGGCAGCCGACGCTACCGGGATTGACGATCAGCCGGCCATCGGAAAGCTGCACCGCGCGGGGAATATGGGTATGGCCGCACAGCATCAGCGGCTGCGTTATACCTTCCGCCCTCGCCTCGATTTCGGTGAGCGGCCGCAGTTTCAGCACGCCTTCCGGCGACAGCGTTTCCAGCCAATAGTCGAGATCGCCGTGCGGCGAGCCGTGGCAGCAATAGGCGACGTCCTTGAATACCAAGCTGAAGGGCAGGGTTTGCAGCCAGTCCAGGTGCGCAGCAGTCATCTGCGCATGGGCCGGCCTTTCCCAGCTGCCCATATCCTCCGGCGCCCGCTCGATCAATTCCCGGTCGTGATTGCCGCGAATGCTGGGGATCCAGTTGCCGACCAGCACATCACCGGTGAAACCCGCCTCCAGCGGCCCGCTGAAACAATCACCGAGATTGACGATATCCTTGATGCCAAGCCTGGCGATATCCTCAAGCACGGCTTCAAGCGCAGCGCAGTTTCCGTGAATATCGGCAATGGCGGCAAAGATCATGGCAATCAGCTTCCTCGATAGGTGGAATAGCTATAGGGCGAAAGCAGAAGCGGCACGTGGTAGTGGCCGCTCTCATCGGCAATGCCGAAGCGGATCGGGATAATGTCGAGAAAGGCCGGTTCAGGCAGCACAACGCCCCTGCCGCGCAGATAATCGCCGGCATGGAAAACCAGCTCATATTCGCCGGCCTTGAAGCTCTCTCCGACCAGCAGCGGCCCGCCATCCACACGGCCGTCACTATTGGTCTTCACCGTCTTCAGCTTCTCGCGGCGATCACCGGAGAGCCGGTAAAGCTCGATCGTCAGTCCCTCAGCCGGCACGCCATGGGCGGCATCGAGAACATGGGTGGTCAGACCGGTCATGGGTTGGGCTCCGCGATCATGAAGGGCTCATCGAAAAAATGCTCTTCCAGATTGTTGCCCGGCCCTTCCCGGTCGGCAACCAGAAAATCAGAAACCGCCTGCAACGGCATCAGCGGATAATGCCAGACATTGCGGCGGTAATTCACACCCTGGTCCCCGCGCGCCAGAAACACCTGCGGCCGGGCCGGACGGCCTCCGTCATCTTCCGCAACGACGACGATGAAAGGCCTGCCGGACAGCGGCGAAAAACTCTGGCTGCCGAGCGGATGCCGCTCCATCATTTCGATCTTGTGCGGGAACACCCGCGGCTGCCCACGGAAAATATTGAGGATGATGCGTGCGCCCTCGCCCGCCGCCTCGGGTGCGGCAAGCGCATGGTGCCGCTCGGTCTGGCCGCCATTGATGTGCCGCATGGAGGAAGGCGTGATTTCGATCACATCGCCGAAGGATGCGAATGCTTGCTTGGTAAGGGGTTTTATGTCGAGAAAATCGGTCAAATGTCATTCACCTTGGGCATGCCAGTTTCTGAGGAGGGAGAGACGCGCCTGTAAATCCGGAATGCTCTGCGTTATCGTTTTCCAGACAACCGAGAGCTCCGCCCGGAAATAATCATGCACGATCAGATTGCGCATACCCTTCATCTTTATCCAGGGGATTTCCGGGTGCTGCTGTAAAAACGCGGGGTAGTGCTTGTCGAGTTTGGCAACCGCCTCGCCAATGAGGGCAAGCCCCATCATGACCGCCATCTGCGTACGCGTGTCGGAGGAAAAAGCGGCCTCATCCATGTCCTGAATGAAATCCCGTATTCTGGACGCGGCGACATCCATCTCCTTCAGATAGAGCAGAAGCCGATCCGTACTCATACCGCTTTGGCTTCCTTCAGCACGCGCGCCTTTATATCCGAATGCAGACCGCCTGAGGTGACGACGTCGACCTCGACACCAAGCAGCGCCTTCAGTTCCTCCAGTAAACCGCCCAGATCAAACAAGGTGGCACCCGGCAATGCATCCACCAGAATATCGAGATCGCTGTCCGGCCGGTCCTCACCGCGGGCAACGGAGCCGAACACGCGGGGGTTTGCCGCGTTGAAGCGCTTCGTCGCTTCGCGGATCGCTTCCCTGTTCTTTTCCAGTACCTCGGAGGGTCTCATGATCTTTGTCTCCAGACAGCACGATCCTAGCAGAACGGCCATCGCTCGCCAATTCAGCCCTCCGGCAGCATCGCGGAAAGGCGAAGCCAGGCGATCTTTTCCACCTGCGCCGTCGCCGTCTCAAATTCTTCGGCTGCGCCGTTGCCGATGCGCGTCTCGAAGGCGGAAAGAATATCGTGCCTGTTCAGCCCCTTGACTGCGATGATGAAGGGAAAGCCGAATTTCTGGGTATACGCGCTGTTCAGCTCGGTAAAACGCGCATGTTCCGCCGGCGAAAGCCGATCGAGCCCCGCACCGGCCTGTTCGTTGCGGCTATCGGCCGTCAGCTCGCCCGCAATCGCCAGCTTGCCGGCAAGATCGGGATGCGCCCGCAACACGCCGAGCCTTTCAGCCTCGGAAGCGGCACGAAACTGCGCGGTGAGTGCGGCGTGAACCACCTTCGCCGTCAAATCTCCCTCGACCGCGCCGGCATCATAGGCCCGCTCGGCGATGAAGGGCGAATGTTCGAACACGCCACCGAACCGGGCGACAAATTCCTGCCGCGCCGACATCACGGAGCCACCGGCTTGTGATGGTCATGCCAGTGCCGGGCGATCTCGATCCGCTGCGGGATCCACACCTTGTCATGGCTGAGCACATATTCGATGAAACGGCGCAACGCCGCGGCGCGGCCGGGACGGCCGACAAGGCGGCAATGCAGGCCGACGCTCATCATCTTCGGCGCGCCTTCAGCGCCTTCCTGATAAAGCACGTCGAAGGCATCTTTCAGATAGGTGAAGAAATGGTCACCGGAATTGAAACCCTGCGGCGTGGCGAAACGCATGTCGTTGGTGTCAAGCGTATAAGGAATGATCAGGAAAGGCTCTTCTTTCGCGCCCTTCACCCAATAGGGTAGATCGTCGGCATAAGAATCGGACGAATAGAGAAAACCGCCCTCTTCCATGACGAGGCGCAGCGTATTGTCCGAAGGCTTGCCCTGATACATGCCGTAGGGCCGTTCACCGGTCACCTCCTTATGCAGGCGCACCGCTTCGGTTATATGTTTGCGCTCTTCCTCTTCGGAGAAATCCTTGTATTCCAGCCAGCGATAACCGTGGCTGGCAATTTCCCAGCCGGCTTCCTTCATGGCCGCGACGGCTTCCGGATTGCGGGCCATGGCGGCGGTCACGCCATAAACGGTGGTGGTGACGCCAAGACTTGTGAACATGCGCCACAGCCGCCAGAAGCCGGCGCGCGAGCCATATTCATAGATTGATTCCATGTTCAGGTTGCGCTGGCCCGGCCAGGGTTGGGCGCCAACGATTTCCGACAGCAGCGATTCCGAGGCCTTGTCATTGTCGAGAATGCAGCTTTCGCCACCCTCCTCGTAATTGATGACGAATTGCACGGCGATACGCGCGCCGCCCGGCCATTTCGGATCGGGAACGTTACGGCCATAGCCCACCAGATTGCGGGAGTAATTGTCGGAAATCATTCAGCCACCCAAGACATCTCTCCCCAGGCGAAAAGCGGCTTCGGGAGACATAAACAAATCTCCAAAGGGCGCCGACCCCGGAATGGGTAAACGGCGCAAACTTCGGATATGCGATGCCGAACGGTATCATCCGCATCCGGAATGTCGAGATCAATTTTGCCGACATTCCGATGCTTTTTTGTATACGATTATGGGCTGCTGTTTCTCAGGCAATCTTGCGGGCGGAAACGCGGCCCATGGGATGCAGCGAATGCACCCGGAAGGGCGCACCCGGCTCATCCTCGATGAAGAGCGCAAGGCTGGAAAATTGCAGTTCCCGGGTCAGCAGCGGCTCGAAAACCTTGCGAACGGCACGCTCGACTCTCTGGCTGCTGGCAGGCTCAACACCGCCCGTCAGCGACATCTGGAACCGGAACTCATCCATCACATGCGGGCTGCCCCAGCGATGCAGGTTGGTGAGCTGCGAGGCTGAAAGCCGGTCCGGATCCGCCCGCTCGATTTCCGCCTCGGACAGCGGCGCGCGGTAGCGGTCGAATTCCTGCACCACGCGGGCGGCAAAAAAATGCAGCACTTCGCAGGGGCGCTCGGGAACGAGGCTGAAGACATTCCCATGCCTTGCCACCACGAGTTGTGGAAGCGTGAAAGGGTCCTGCTTGCCGGAAAAATACATCAGGTCGCGCAACAGCGCGGCCTCGGAGTGGCCCTCGGCAAGCCGGAAAGGCGCCTTGATCGTGCCATGGAAACCGTAACGGCGCGGCAGCGCCGTGTGGTATGAAATCTCCTGCATGCCGAGATCGATCATGCCCGGCGGCTCCACCGCCTGACCGGAATAGGCATCGCGCCCCAACCACGCGGCGGCTGCCTGCGTCAGGGGGTCATTGGGGGTAGGCGTGAAATGAATGGCGTATCGCATGCGCTGTCACCTCGCCGCAAAAGCGGCCAAACCGGCCTCGTTGCAGGCCAGCAAATAGGTGATTTGCGTGACAGATTAACGACGTGGACGGCCTGATCAGCACTTTCTAAAGTCCGTGACGGCAATATTCACGTGTTGTTGAAGGCGAAACCCGGCGGGTACGTCAGCTGTTTCCCCGCACACGGTTTGCAAGGCCGCATCGGCAAGAAAATGGGCAAGACCGAAGCTGACCTTGAAGCCACCCGAAAGCGCGACAAGCTTCGGATAACCGGCAACCGACCCCACCATCGGGTCTCTGCCGACCGCCTTCGGCCGCAGGCCGGCCCACCGTTCCAGAACCCGTGCGTGGGCAAGCGATGGTACCACGCTACATGCTTCTGCAAGCAGCTTTTCCAGCTTTTCGTCGGTGCTGAAAGGCTCAGAAAAACAATCTTCGCTGGTACTGCCGATGGCGACGGTGCCATCCTCATGCGGCACGATGTAAAGACCGTTGAGGAAGACGACGGGCATGGCCGGATCGGCCGCCGCATCAAGAAGCGCCGCCTGCCCCTTCACTGCCTGCCCGAGTGCAACACCGGCCTCCAGACCCATCGCGTCACGAAGCAGGGGAAAAGAACCATGTCCGTTGGCGACGACAACATGGCCGAAGGCAACCTCATCTCCCGAAGATAACATCGCCCGCCCTGCTTTTGGGTCGAGCGAAACCACCGAGCACCGTTCCGCCACCCGCACGTGGTGCGCCTTGCGGAGAAACGCCGAGAGAAGGGCGATCATCGCGCGCGGCGAAACCCTCGCCGCCAGCGTGTCCAGCACAAAGCCGGCCTGCCCTGCCGCATCGTCCACCCAGTCTGCCACCGAAGGTCTTTCGCCGACATGCCAGTGGAACCGGCGCTCACCCGACACCCAGTTTTCCCCGGCATCCCGTTCGTGCCGCTCCGCGATGTCCCGCAGATGCGGTTTCGGCAAAGGAATGATCCGGCCGCAACGGCGATAACCGGCCGAAAGCCCGGTCTCGGCCTCCAGCCCGGCAATTTCCGTTTCCAGCGCCACAAGCGCATCGAACTGGAACTGCTTCTTGTCCGACCATCGGTCCGGCATATGCGGCATCAAGGCGCCAAGCAGCCCGCCGCTCGCCCCGCTGCCAAGCTGCTCCGCCTCCACCAGAAGGGTGTCTATTCCGAGCCGTTCCGCCTTGACGGCGGCCCAGAGCCCCATAATGCCGCCACCAACGATGAGGAGCGGCACGGAGCCCGGCAATCTTGGAGATTGACCCTGTTCGAAAGCAGGACTATCGGCATTAGCCATGAAAAATTCCAACGACTTTATCCCAGAGGCTGGCACAGAGACCGGTTCCGCAACCGGAGAAACCCGTACCGCACTCGACTGGCGTGACGGGGATATGCCCTATTCGCTGGCCTTTGACGATCATTTTTATTGCCAGACGGATGGCAGGCTGGAATGCGGCCATGTCTTCCTGTCCGGAAACGGCCTGCCGGAGCGTTGGCTTGAACGGAAGGGCATTTTCCGCATCGGTGAGCTGGGCTTCGGCACCGGCCTTAATCTCTGCGAGACATGGCGCCAGTGGAAAGAGATGCGCAACGGCCGCTCCACGCTGCATTTCATCTCCTTCGAGCTTTATCCGATGAAGGCGGACGAGATCGACCGGGCGCTTTCCCGCTGGCCGGAGATCGATACTGAGCGCAAGGCGCTTGTCGCCCTCTGGCCGGAAGAGCCGCAAGGCAGGGTCGAGATCGCACTGGATGACAAGACGCGCCTGACGGTGGTCTGCGGCGAGGCCTTTGCCGGAATCTCCAGCAGCGATGAGAGTTTCGACGCGTGGTTTCTGGACGGCTTCGCGCCGGCGCGCAATCCGGACATGTGGTCGCTGGAAATCATGCAGGCGCTTTTTGCCAAAACGGCGCCGGAAGGCACATTCGCCACCTATGCCGCCGCCGGCTTCGTTCGCCGCAACCTCATCGCCGCGGGTTTTGACCTGGAGCGGCGCAAGGGCTTTGCCGGAAAGCGGGAAATGCTCTGTGGCACCAAACGGCCCACCTGAGGCAACTCCGCCCCCCGACGCGCCGGATGATCAGACGCCCGGCGCGTCACGCCGGGGCATGGCATCCCCCAGCCATTGCGCGATCTTGTCCTCGAGGATTTCAGGACTGATCGGCTTCGACAGATAATCATCCATGCCCGCCTGCAGGCAAAGTTCCCGGTCAGCGTCCTGGGTATGGGCGGTAACGCCGATGATCGGCACATGCCGGCCGTCAGCCGCCGCCTGTTCGGCGGCGCGGATGGCAAGCGTTGCCTGATGGCCGTTCATGACAGGCATCGAGACATCCATGAGGATGATGGCGGGATTGTTTTCTTCCCACGCCTGAACCGCCTTCTTGCCGTTGCCGACGATCAGGAAACGCAAACCCGCCTGCTGCAAAATCTGGGTGAAGACGATCTGGTTGACGTCATTGTCCTCGGCCACCAGCACTTCGATCAGGCTCGGCCGGCGGCGTTCGGAAACCGCCGGGGTCGCTGGCAGAATACGCTGTTTCTTTTCAGCCAGACGCCTTTCCGGGCGCACCGGCCAGCCGCCTGCGTCCAGTGCCAGCGGCTGCAGGCGGGCGCGCTTCAGCCGCACGTCGCGCACCACATCGAACAGGGTGGAGCGCAAGAGCCGCGCCCGCGCCGGTTTCATCAGATGCGCCTGCACGTTGAGATCGGTAAACAGCGTCTCGTCACCCACCACATCCATGGAGGTCAGAAACACGATGGCAATCTCATCGAAACGTTGGTCCGCGCGAATACGCTCGACCACATCCAGGCCGTTCATGACAGGCATATGATAATCGAGGATGATGGCGTCGATGGCAAAGCCGAGCGACACGGCCTCCTGCAATACGGCGATGCCGGACGGGCCGTCCTCCACCGCATGGCCATCAATGCCCCATGTCTTCAGCTGCTCAGTCAATATGCGACGATTGACGTCGTTATCATCGATGACCAGCACCCGGATATCGTCGATCGCCACGGACATAAGCGGAACGTCGCGCCGCCTTTCGGTGACCTGAAACGGGATATTGACCTCGAAGGTCGACCCCTTGCCGACCTCGCTCACGACATTGATCGAACCGTCGAAAAGACCGACAAGGCCGACCGTGATAGCCAGTCCAAGCCCTGTTCCCTCGTGCCGGCGCGTCGCCGAACCATCCACCTGGCTGAACTTGTCGAAGATCGTCTCGAGCTTGTCAGGCGGAATGCCGATGCCGCTGTCTTCAACGCGCAGCGAGAGCATGGCTTCCGACGCCTCGGCCGATTGCGCGGCAAGCTCGATCAGCACATGCCCCGTTTCGGTGAATTTCACGGCGTTGCCGACGAGGTTGGTGACGATCTGGCGGAACCGCCCGGCATCGCCCATGACCTTGCCGAAAACCGACGGGTCGATCCGGACAACCAGTTCGATGTCCTTTTCCAGCGCCGCCGAGGAGAGAAGCGAAACCACATCCTCCACCGCTTCGGCCGGATCGAAAGGCACGCTGCGCAGCTTCATCTGTCCGGCCTCGATCTTGGAAAAATCGAGAATGTCGTTGATGATCGTCAGAAGCGCATTGCCTGACTTGACGATGATATCGGTGAAAGTCTTCTGGCGCGTGTCCAGATTGGACTTGGCCAGAAGCTCGGCCATGCCGAGCACACCGTTCATCGGCGTGCGGATTTCATGGCTCATATTGGCCAGGAATTCCGATTTGGCGCGATCTGCCGCTTCCGCCCGCGAAAGCAGCCGCTGCAATTCCTCTTCACGCAGCTTCATCTCGGTCACATCGGTGACGATGACGAGCCAGTAATTGCCGGAACTGTTGGTGGCTTCCAGATTGAGCCAGGTCTTGCCGGCCACATGAATGAGCCAGGAGAATGGCTGGTTGGCGGCAATGTTGCCTTTCCAGGCGGCAAGCGTTGCGGCCGCTTCTTCGGCAGTGCCGAAATCTCCGCGCTTGGCGCAATGGGCAAAGAAACCCGACCAGTTGCGGCCTTTTTCCAGCAGATGCGGCGGCACGTCGAACATCCGCGCCATCGCTTCGTTGGACATGATGATCGTGCCCTGCTCGACCAGCACCAGGCCCTGCGCCATGGCGCGCGTGGCGCCCTGCATATATTCGCCGACGCGCTCCAGCTCGGCCTTGGCCTTCATGATCTCAGCATCGCGCATGCGCACATCGGTCACGTCGGCATAGGTGCTGAGGATTTTCCCGCCATCGAGACGGGTTTTCGAGATGACGGTGACCTTGCCGCTTTTGCTGCGCACTTCGCGCGGAGCAGAGGCCTCCTTGCTGAGAAGTCGCGCCGTTCGCTGACTATAAAGATCGTCGAAAGACATGTCGCCATAGTCGTAAAGGCCGCTTTCGAAATTCAATTCCATGAATTCGCGATAGCTTTTGCCGACCAGCGATTTCTCGCCACCAATTTCGCCCCAGACCTCGTAAAAGAACGGATTGACATATTCGATGACGAGATCGGCGTTGATGAGCAGCACGCCCACCGGCAGGGCATGAAGAATCATCTCCAGCTGGCGGTGCAGCGCTTCGGCCTGTGCCTGCGCCGCAATCAGTGCATTTTCACGGTCCTGCAACAGGCTGACATCGGTAACCGAGCCGACCAGATAATATTCGTCGTCAGGCGTCGCCACCCGGCCGAGGCGGGTAATGACGGGAACGGAGCTGCCATCCGGCAGCGGCAGGGTTTCCGCCTTCTCGATTGCCTCCCCGGTTTCAAGCAGCCGCTCGTTTTCAAGCCGGGACTGCTCGCCGGTCGCCGGAAACATCTCGTTTTCGGTCTTGCCGATAAAATGGGCGAGATCGCCTCCGACGAATTTCTCATAGGCCGCATTGGCAAAGGTCAGCCGCCTGTCATGATCCCGCAAAAAGACCGCCACCGGCAATTGCTCAAGCGCGGCGCGCAGCAGCCAGGTCTCGCGGATCTGCGTGCTGAGCAGGGTCTCATGCGCCTTGAACTCGGTCACGTCGATGCGCAGACCGACCAGCATGCCGTTTTCCAGCCGCTTGTTGACCATGCGCACCCAGCGGCCATCGGCAAACTGCTCCACCCTTTCCAGATAGGGCAGGGAAAAATCCCGCAGCTGCTCCTGCTTCCAGCTTTCAAAAGCCTGATCATCCTCTTTCGCGCGGCTGTAACCGCTTGAAAAATAGACCGCTTCCATCAGCGCTTCGAGCCGCATGCCCGGCTTCAGCGCAACACCGAAGGCACTGTAGAATTCCAGGAAGCGGGCGTTGCAATAAATCAGCCGGTTTTCTTCGTCATAGATAACGATACCGGCGTCGATGAGATCAATCACGCCACTGCCGAACAGCAATTCGGAGGCGTTATCGCCGCTGGAAAAGCCCTCAATGGCAACCGCCGGCATTTCCTCGAATGCTTCGAACAGGAAAAGATTGCCGTCATCACCGATAAAACGTTCGCAACGAAGCGTATATGGCCCGGAAGACGCCGCACCATGACAGGCGATCAGCTCATCCGTAGCGAAAACCAGCGAGCGGCGCTCCCTGTCTTCCCGTTCGGCATCGCGAATATCGGCGGAGAGGGAAAAGCTCGTTTGCCCCTGAAACGCTGCAGGTGGACGCCCCATGATCCGGCCATAGGCGGCGTTGACCATGAGATAGCGCAGCTCGCTGTCCTTGATGCACGCGGGCAGGTCCAGGGCGGCGACGGCCCTGTAAGCTTTTTCCAGCAACCCGCTGCCTTCGGTCAATCGATACTCCACACCGTGCAGTTCCATTTCTGTCGAATCAAATATTTCCGGATATCGTCGTAAAAACGTTATGTGATAAAATCGCCGTTTGCTATGTACCGAGCGGCACCGCTACCCTTTTTTAACCATAAATATTCGCTCCGATGCGCCATTCCGACCATAACCGGCCGACCTTGCGCATGGCTGCCATGCGTCGCGGGACAGCGGCGTTATAAAACTATCGCTTGACTTTAACGCGCAAAACGCCCACATGCCGGTCAAGCTTTCACCTTCGGCAGCCGCGTGAGCTGCAGCGTATGTCCAGAACGACTTGTTCCAAGAGAAATCTGGCCCGCATGAAGGAAAAGCGCAACGAATACAGAAGACGGCATTTGCCGCACTGATGCGCAGAAAGTTATTCCAACCCACAAGTTCCCAATTCACGCGGGGTTCTTGACGCCGAAACCACCGGACAGCAGCCCTGCTCCGGCTGAGTTTGTTTTGGCGCCCCGAAAGGCAATATATTGACCAGTTTTAGCGAACTCGGCCTCTCCGAAAAGATTGTGGCCAGCGTTACCCAGCTTGGCTACACAACCCCGACCCCCATTCAGGCAAAAGCCATTCCGCTGCTGCTCGAAGGCCGTGACCTCATCGGCCTCGCACAGACCGGCACCGGCAAGACCGCAGCCTTCGGCCTGCCGATCATCGAAATGCTGATGAAGCAGGCCGACCGTCCGGCAAACCGCACCACCCGCACGCTGATCCTTGCACCGACCCGCGAACTGGTGAACCAGATCGGCGAAAACCTGCGCTCCTTCGTGAAGAAGACACCGCTGCGCATCAACCAGGTTGTCGGCGGCGCGTCGATCAACAAGCAGCAGCTGCAGCTCGAAAAAGGCACCGACATCCTCGTCGCCACGCCCGGCCGCCTGCTGGACCTGATCGCCCGCAACGCCATCTCGCTCTCCAAGGTCACCTATCTGGTGCTTGATGAAGCAGACCAGATGCTCGATCTCGGCTTCATCCATGATCTGCGCAAGATTTCCCGCATGGTTCCGCCCAAGCGCCAGACGCTGCTCTTCTCGGCGACCATGCCGAAGGCGATTTCCGAGCTTGCCAGCAACTTCCTGACCGACCCGATCAAGGTCGAGGTCACGCCTCCGGGCAAGGCTGCCGACAAGGTCGAGCAGTACGTGCATTTCGTCGCCGGCAAGAACGACAAGACCGATCTCCTGAAGAAGTCGCTGAACGAGAACCCGGACGGTCGCTCGATCGTTTTCCTGCGCACCAAGCACGGCGCGGAAAAGCTTTACAAGCATCTGGAACATATCGGTTTCAAGGTCGCCTCCATCCACGGCAACAAGAGCCAGGGCCAGCGCGAGCGGGCACTGAAGGGCTTCAAGGATGGTGACATCAAGGTTCTGGTCGCAACCGACGTCGCCGCCCGCGGCATCGATATCCCGGCCGTAACCCACGTCTTCAACTACGATCTGCCGGAAGTGCCTGATGCCTATGTTCACCGCATCGGCCGTACCGCCCGCGCCGGTCGCGACGGCATCGCCATCGCTTTCTGCGCACCGGACGAAACCCGCCTGCTGCACGACATCGAAAAGCTGATGAAGATCGATATCCCGGTCGCATCGGGTGAACGTCCGGCCGGTCTCGCCAGCCCGACGCGCCCCAACAACAACCGTGGCGGTCGCAACAACAACAATGGTGGCCAGCAGCGTGGCCCGCGTGAAGGTGGACGTCACAATGGCGAATCCCGCCCGTCCCGCAACCACGCACCGCGCGATGCGGACAATGATCTTGAAGTCACGTCCGACTTCAAGCGTGTGAAGCAGGCTGAAGGCGACGCAGGTCGTCCGGCCGGCCCCCGCAAGCACCGCCGTCCGGCCCGCAAGCCCGGCGGCAGCGGCGCCAACCGCCACGCACCTGCTGGCGGCAACGGCCAGGAAAAGCGCGCTTCCGGCAACGGCCATCGCGGCCGCAACCGTTAAGTTGCTTCGCGTGGGATGAGGACGCTCGGCGTTGCCGCGCGTTTCTTCTCCCCGAGGGGGAGAAGGTGGCCGAAGGGTCGGATGAGGAGGCAACATTGCCGAATCTCTCTACCCTCGCCCCCTCATCCCGCTGCCGCGGACTTCTCCCCCTCGGGAAGAAGAAACAAGCGGCACCCGCTCGGTCTATTATGCGGTTGTTCTCTTCCGAGACGCCTTCAAATCACACCCCGCAAGCCACCAGCCTGCGGGGTTTTTCTTTGCCGTCACCCGCCCTGCACAACCGGTCGACGCCGGGATGGCAGGGTCATGGCCAGCACGCCGGCGATGACACAGACGAGACCCACCCACATGGCAGGTGTCGGCATTTCGCCCAGAAATGCCATGCCGATCGCCACGCCGACCGGCACCCGCAGATAGGCCTGCGATGTGGTGCCGACCGAGCCGAGCGTCTGCATCAGCCGGAAATAGATCATGAAGGCGAGCGCGGTTGAAAAGACGCTCAGGCACACAAGCGAAGTGAGCGAGGCCGCCGAAGGCGACAATGTCCACGGCCGGTCAACCATCAGGCTGACGGGCAAAAGCAGCACCGCACCGCAGATCAGCGAGCCCGCAGCCGGCATGATCGGATCAAGCCCCTTGAAGTTCTTGCCAAAGATCGCCGCACAGGCATAGGAAAACGCCGCCATCAGCACGGCGAGCTGGCTCCATATCGCCTCGCCCGCACCACCCAGCGCCTCCATGCCGATGATGAGGCACACGCCCGTCATGCCGGCAATGGTGCCGAACAGCTTGCGCCCACTGACCGCCTCATGCCTGATAACCAGCGCGGTGAGAAGAAAGGTGAAGATCGGTGTCGTGGCATTGAGAATGACGGCAAGCCCGGCGTCGATGCTCTGCTCCGCCCAGGCGATCAGCGTGAAAGGCAACACGCTATTGATACAGGCCTGAATGAAGAACAGCCGCCAGGTGGCGAAATCCCTCGGCAATCGCAGCCCGCGCAGCCGGATCACGACGTAGAGCAGCAGACCCGCAATCAGCGTCCGCGATGCGATGAAGGTGATGGGCGGTATCGTCTCCACCCCGATCTTGATGAACGTATAGGAGGCCGCCCATAGCGTGGACAGAAGCGCGAGTAGCAGCAATTCGCGGGCAATGGGATTTTGAGTGGTCACGGATCGACTTTCCAACAGCGTTCAGGATCAACCATTCTTAACCCGAAAGCAGGCATCTATGCTTCGGTCGCGGCCGAAGTTTCACCCCTTTCCAAAAAGAAGCCCCGCACGGCATGACCATGCGGGGCTTCGGTAAAAGGATCGATGCTGATCGGTCGGGCAGATCAGGCCCGGCGTTCATCCGCCGAGAAAGCGCCTGGACCGGCAAAGACCAGATAGAGGAAGACGAAGCAGAACAGGATGGCGGCGTCGCCACCGTTCAGGACCGGGAAAACACTGCTCGGCGCGTGCGCCATGAAATAGGCGACGGCCATCTGACCGGAAAGGATGAAGGCGACCGGTCGCGTGAACAGGCCGATCAGCACGAGAATGCCGCCGACGAGTTCCAGAAGCGCCGCCACCAGCATCAGGGTCGGCAACGAGCCTTCCATCTGCGATGCCGGAAAGCCGAACAGCTTCTGCGTTCCATGTTCGATGAAAAGCAGCGCTGCGATGATGCGCAGTGCCGCAAGAGCATAAGGTCGATAGCGAGAAAGATTGTCGAAAGCTGCCATGTTCATGTGTCCCCGTTGAAGTGGTGCCGCGCTCGATACAGTGCATTCAAGCCTTTATGGATACACGTCTCGAACACCGGAAATCACGTTTCCGATATTGCAGAACTCCCTTAAATACAGAAAGGGAGGCATTCTACACATGGTTGATTTTCCAGCATAAAATTGGCCATCTGCTGAAAAACTCAACTCAAGGGTACAGACATTTTTTCGCGAGGCAAAGGCGGAAAATCCGCCTCTCCGTCACGCCTGCAGCACAACCACCTTGGAGCCAACCGGCACGCGGCTGTAAAGATCGATGATATCGTGGTTGAGCATGCGGATGCAGCCGCTGGACATCGCGTGGCCGATGGATTGCGGCTGGTTGGTGCCGTGCAGGCGGAACATGGTGTCGTTGCCGCCGCGATAAAGATAAAGCGCGCGGGCACCGAGCGGATTGTTCGGGCCGCCCGCCATGCCACCGGCGAATTTCAGATTGCGCGGATCGCGTCGCATCATGTTTGCTGTCGGCGTCCAGGAAGGCCACTCGGATTTGCGGCCAATATAGGCGTCGCCCTTCAGCGCAAGACCCTGCCGGCCGACACCGACGCCGTAACGCATGGCGCGACCATCGCCCATGACATAATAGAGTCGCCGTGCCGGCGTATCCACCACCACCGTTCCGGCCGGATGGCTCGTATCGTAGGTGACTTCCTGCCGGCGAAGTTCCGGCTTGACCTTGTCGAGATGCATGGCGGGCAGCGGGAATTTCTCTTCCGGCATCGCCGCATAATTAAGCCTTTGCTGACCGATACCGGTATTTGCGCAGCCGGCCAGAAACAGTGGCAATCCGAACAGAACCCCACGACGTGAAATAGACATGTAACCCCCGCCAAATCATGTGATTAACGAGAGGTATAATTTTATGGTTAACAAACCCCTAATATGAGGTTGTAGTAATTAACCCGCTGCAACCGATGCAGTGGGCCGGCGGTTGGCGAGATAGACCCCCGTGACCGCGAGAACCGTACCGGCAATCATGGCCGGCGTCAGCGTTTCCCCGAACAGCAGCGCAGCTTCGACGGCGGCAAGCGGCGGCACGAGATAGATCAGCGAGGCCGCGCGCGATACCTGCCCACGCCGGATGAGATAAAGAAGCAATGCAACCGCGCCGATGGAGATTGCACCCACCGACCAGCCAAGCGTGGCGGCCAGCCCGAGGCTCCAGTCCACATGCCCGTCTTCCAGCAAAAGCGCAAAGGGAATGGTGACCAGCAGCGCGCCGACATATTGCAGCGTCGCCACCGCCATGATGTTTCCGCCATGGACATATTTCTTCTGGTACAGCGTGCCATAGGTCACCGACACCATACCCAGCACATTCACCGCCACGGCATAAAGCGGCACGGACATGCCAAGCGCACCCGTAGCCATGACCTTCGGCAGCACGGCGATGGCAATGCCGGCAAAACCGAGCAGCAAACCGGCACGTTGCATGGGTGAGATTCTCTCGCCGATCATGAAACGGGCGGCCACCGCCGTCATCAGCGGCTGCAGACCGGCGATGATGCCGCCGATCGCCGCCGGCACGCCCTGCCCGACCGCCCACCAGATCATGCCGAGATAAATGCCGTGCAGGAACACGCCGGACAGGATCGCCCGCAGGACATCGGCGCGCTGCTTCGGCCAGGAAATGGCGGACAGCCGGCAGATCGCCCATAATATCAGGCCGGCCAGCAGGTAACGCAGACAGAGGAAGGTCAGCGGCCCGGTATAATAGACGGCATATTTAGCCGTGACCCAGCCGGTCGACCAGAGAAACACGAAGATGGCTGGAGCCAGACGGTCAAGCGACATGGGAACATCCCCTGTGCGGCACAATCCCGCCTCTCGGACATTGCCGGGGACGCAAGACCATGCAGCGAATTGATATTTCGGCCAAGGCACACCGGTGAAAAAGCAGGCCGGCTTGGCACCAGGCCTGTGGCGGCATACACGCCGTTTGCCAAGGCGGTATCGCTATCGCCGCCAAAGGTCAAAGGCGTTTTCGTGATCGCATCTTTCAGTTTTTCTTATGCGGCATCCGCAATCCATCAACCGAAAACGAACGAACAAATTTTGTGCATTCGCCCACGGCGCACACAGCCCCATCACGCCCTTCCGCACTGCCGCGCCGCGCAACCATTTTGACGATGCCGCATTTATAGGCTGAAACCGAAAAAACGCTTCTTTTTTAAAACTCTAGGGCGACAAAAAATCTTCATGACGAGGTCCGCATAGTTCTTGCATTGCATTTGGCCTTGTATTCATATGGTAAAAAAGGGGACATCGAAGTTGGCATTTGACGAAATGATAAATGCGGACGAAACGCCGCGAAGCCCATATGAAAACTATAACGAGTGGTACAGCCGACAGGACAGGTCGCACCTGATCCAGAAATCAAAAGACGCGGAAAACATCTTTCGAAAAACCGGCATTACTTTCGCAGTCTATGGCCATGCCGACAGTTCAGAAAAACTGATCCCCTTCGATATCATCCCGCGCATCATCTCCGGACGTGAGTGGCGCAAACTGGCCCAGGGCATCGAACAGCGCGTTCTCGCCCTCAATGCTTTCCTCGACGATATCTACCACAAGCAGGAAATCATCCGCGCCGGCCGCATCCCACGCGAAATCATCGAGAAAAACGAAGCCTTCCTGCCGGAGATGATCGGTTTCACCCCGCCCGGCGGCGTCTATACCCACATTGTCGGCACAGACATCGTCCGCACCGGCGAAGACCAGTTTTATGTTCTGGAAGACAATGCCCGCACGCCCTCCGGTGTCAGCTACATGCTGGAAAACCGCGAGACGATGATGCAGATGTTCCCGGAACTCTTCCATGAAAACCGCGTGCGGCGGGTGGAGGATTATCCCTATCTGCTGCGGCAATCGCTCGCCTCGCTCGCCCCGCCCGGCTGTTCCGGCAAGCCGCGCGTCGCGGTGCTGACCCCCGGCATCTATAACTCCGCCTATTATGAACATTCCTTCCTCGCCGACATGATGGGCGTGGAGCTGGTGGAAGGATCCGACCTGCGTGTCATGGACGGCAAGGTCAAGATGCGCACCACCCGCGGTTATGAAGCGATTGATGTTCTCTATCGCCGCGTTGACGATGACTTCCTCGATCCGCTGACCTTCCGGCCGGATTCGGCGCTCGGCGTGCCCGGCATCATGGATGTCTACCGTGCCGGCAACATCACCATCGCCAATGCCCCCGGCACCGGCATTTCCGACGACAAGGCCGTCTATTCCTACATGCCTGAGATCGTCGAATTTTATACCGGCCGCAAGCCGCTACTGGAAAACGTGCCCACCTGGCGCTGTTCGGAGCCGGACAGCCTGAAATACGTGCTCGACAATCTTGCCGAACTGGTCGTCAAGGAAGTCCACGGTTCGGGCGGTTACGGCATGCTGGTCGGCCCCACGGCGACAAAAAAGGAACGGGCGCTGTTTGCCGAAAAGCTCAAGGCCCGCCCCTCCAACTATATTGCGCAGCCAACGCTGTCGCTGTCCACCGTGCCGATCATGGTGAAAAACGGCATCGCGCCGCGCCATGTCGATCTGCGCCCTTACGTGCTGGTGTCGGACAAGGTGAAGATCATTCCCGGCGGCCTGACCCGCGTCGCGCTCAAGCAGGGCTCGCTGGTGGTCAATTCCAGCCAGGGCGGCGGCACCAAGGATACATGGGTACTGGAGGACTAAGCCATGCTGGGCAGAACGGCAAACGGGCTCTACTGGATGTTCCGGTACATCGAGCGCGCTGAAAACATCGCCCGGCTGATCGATGCGGGTCTGCGCGTTTCACTGACGCGCTCGGGCAGCGGCGATGAAGACTGGGACGGCGTGTTGCAGAGTGCTGGCGTCCACGAGGCGTTCCTCGAAACGCACGACAAGGTGACGACGGCGGATGCGATCGATTATCTCCTGCGCGACAAGGCCAACCCGTCGAGCGTCCTCTCCTGCATTGAGGCGGGCCGCAACAATGCCCGCATGGTGCGCACCGCGCTGACGCGCGAGACATGGGAAGCGACCAACGAATTCTGGATCGAATTGAAGACCAGCCTCGAGCGCAGGGTGAAGCCGGCGGACATGCCGCAGACCATTGACGGCATCAAACACCGCGCCGGTCTGGTGCGCGGCGCTTTCCACGGCTCGATGCTGCGCAACGATCTCTATAATTTCTCCCGCATCGGCACCTTCATCGAACGGGCCGACAACACCGCCCGCATTCTAGACGTCAAATATTACGTGCTGCTGCCGGCTGTGGCGCATGTCGGTTCCTCGCTCGACAACGCGCAATGGGAATCCATTCTGCGCTCGGTCTCGGCGCACCGTTCCTATGGCTGGGTCTATGATGCGGAATACAAGCCGGCCAATATTGCCGACTTCCTCATTCTCAATGGCCGCATGCCGCGTTCGCTCGCCTATTGTTACGAGAAGATCGCCAGCAACCTCAATTACATAGCTGAGGATTACGGCGAAAGGCACCAGGCGCATGAAACGGCCGAAAGCATTCGTGACAGCCTGCGCAAGACGACGATCAACCGCGTCATGGATGAAGGTCTGCACGAGTTTCTGGAGAGATTCATAAACCGCAACGGGCAGCTGGGACAGGAAATCATGGAAGGCTACCGCTTTTATCAATAAGCGCGTGGACGGGGACAGCTTATGCGTCTGAAAATCACCCATACGACGGAATATGTCTATGACGAGCCGACGCCCTATGCGTTGCAGCGGCTGCGCCTGACACCGCAGACCGGCCCCTGCCAGACGGTGGAGAACTGGGATGTCTCGGTGGATGGCGCCACCGTCGAAGTGACCTATGACGACCATTTCGGCAACCGGGTTGCGCTGGTGGAAACGGAAGGCCCGCAACGCAAGGTCAAGGTTGTGGCAAGCGGTCTCGTCACCACCGAAGACAGGGCCGGCGTGTTCGGGCACCATATCGGCAATGCGCCGCTCTGGCTCTTCCAGCGCGAGACGCCGCGCACCAAGCCGGGAAAACTGGTGCGTGAGCTGGTGAAAGTCAGCACTGGTGACACCGAACTCTCCCGCCTGCATGACCTCATGGAGAATATTCACCGCAAGGTGGACTATGTGCCTGGTGCAACCGACATTGAAACGACAGCGGAAACGGCGCTGGAGGCAGGCAAGGGCGTCTGCCAGGACCATGCCCATATCCTGATTTCCGCAGCGCGGCTGATGGGCCTGCCGGCCCGTTATGTTTCCGGTTATCTGATGATGGAAGAGGTGGAAGAACAGACGGCCACCCACGCCTGGGCCGAGGTGCATCTTCAGGGGCTTGGCTGGGTCGGCTTCGACGCCGCCAACAATATCTGCCCCGATGACCGTTATGTCCGCATCGCGTCGGGCCTGTGCTACCGCGATTGCGCGCCGATATCAGGCATGCGCATCGGCCCCGCCGGTGAGACGCTGAACGTGACTGTCACCGTGCAGCAGTCGCAGAGCCAGAGCCAGTCGCAGAGTTGAGATGATGGCCGCCAAAGACGAGGATACGATCGGTTTTTACACCGATAATGCCAACGCCTACACCACCCGGGGACAGGCTCCTGACCGCCCGCATCTGGAGACATTTCTGGCGCAGCTGCCGGAGGGCGCGAGCATTCTAGAACTCGGATGCGGCGGCGGGCAGGACAGCGAATTCATGCTGGCTGCCGGTTTCGACGTTCATCCCACCGATGGAACACCCGAGATCGCTAAAGCGGCGCAAGCCCGGCTTGGGGTTCCCGTCGCGACATTGCTGTTCGAGGATATTGACGACAGGGAACGTTATGACGGCGTCTGGGCCAATGCCTGCCTGCTGCATGTGCCACGCGCAGCACTTGCCGGCATTATCGGCCGTATTCACGGGGCACTGAAACCGGGCGGTGTATTTTACGCCAGTTTCAAGGCCGGAGAGGCGGAAGGCCGTGACACGTTTGGCCGTTATTACAACTACCCTTCCAAAGCCTGGCTCGAAAATGTCTACGGTCAATTTGGCTGGACAAGCGTCGGGATCACATCCCGCCACGGCAGCGGTTACGACAAGATGCCGACCGACTGGCTGCATGTGACGGCAACGAAGTCCTGATCCATTTCCGGAACTTGCCGGTTGCGAAAGCGTCTCCCGACCGTTTAAATCGCCGCATCGATTTGAAAGCATGATCCGGCTTCAGCCTGCGGGCAGAAAAGCCGGCCGGGAGACGGTCTTGTACACTATTTCCGACTATTGCGACTGCCAGTCCCATGGCCCCGTCATCGCCGACCGTGTCTGGACGGCGTGGTGGCAGGATAGCGGCCTCAAGGTCGATGATGTCGCCGAGCACCTGAAGGACATGACCAACCCGCACGCCCTGCCCACCGGTTTCGTTGCCCATGACGGTGAGGCTTATGTCGGCTCCGCATTCCTTATCCATTGCGATCTGGAGGAGCGACCGCAATATCTGCCATGGGTTGCCGCTCTCTGGGTAGAGGAAGACCGACGGCGCTCAGGCGCAGCACGGGCCCTGATGCAGGCCGCCACGCAAAGGGCAGCCAAACTCGGCCACCATACCAGCTACCTGTGCTGCCAGCGCGATCTCGAGACCTATTACGTCAATTGCGGCTGGACGGTTCTGGAACGCGGCGTCGGCAAACACGATCTGACCGTACTGACCTACAGCGCCAAAACATAAGCGTCCCGGCACTTCCAGTGTCGGACGCCCAGTAGATACCGGAGGAAACATGCGCCCGCCAGCAGCCATCATGGAAACCGCAATCTACGTGGATGATCTCGACGCCGCCGAGACCTTTTACCGCGATGTGTTCGGGCTGGAGGTGGTGCGCAGACTGCCTGGCCAATTCGTCTTCTTCAGATGCGGCCAGCAAATGCTGCTGATCTTCGATCCGCAGCAATCCCGCCGGGCCGACCCCGACAATCCAATCCCCCGCCATGGGGCGGTGGGCCAGGGCCATTTCTGCTTTTATGCAAAGGATAAATCGGAAGTGGATGGCTGGAAGGACCGGTTCGAAACGCTTGGAATTCCCGTCGAACATTATCATCGCTGGCCGAATGACAGCTATTCGGTCTATGTCCGCGATCCCGCGGGTAATTCAGTGGAGGTGGGCGAAGGCAAGCTGTGGGGGATTGAGCAGGCCTGAAAATACCGGGAAAAACGCTATGAATAACATCTTTGTCGTCACGCACGCTCAATCCGTCCACCATGTCGAGAACAAGGTCGGGGGCTGGTATGACACCGAGCTGACACCCAGGGGCAGGGCCGATGCGGAGGCGACAGCCGCCAAGCTTATGGCCTTGATCGGCAGCGCCCCGGTTGAAATCTTCAGCTCCGATCTTCTCCGAGCCTCCCAGACAGCTGCAATCATCGCTGAACACCTCAAGCACCCTTTTGAAACAACAGATGACCTGCGGGAAATAAGCTATGGTTCAGCCGGCGGTATGCCGCAGGAATGGCTCGACGCCCGCCAGATCCCCGCCCCTCATCATAACCGTTTGCATCATCGCGGCGGAATTGCCGATGGAGAAACGAGACGTGAGTTCGCCGAAAGGGTGTACCGCTCCGTGAACACCATTATATCACGCCCCTGCCCCATGCAGGTCATCGTTACCCATGGCTTTGCTCTTACCTTCGTCATCGCGGCATGGATCAAGATGCCGGTCGAAAGCGTCGGCCATGTCAGTTTTCCGGCGCGGTCTGGAAGCATCACGCATTTGAAGGAAGACGACTATTGGCAAAATCGCGCCGTCGTTTCACTGGCGGATGTTTCGCATCTGACAGACGACGATGGTTGAGACGCAATCGCTTCAACATTGCCCGCGCGCAATTGGACATAAGGCCCGACCTCCAGTGTCACCCTCGGGCTTGACCCGAGGATCCAACCACGTCTCGCGGGTCAGTCTGTTGCCGATCCTCGGGTCAAGCCCGAGGATGAGATCGAGGGGTGGGACTACCATGTGATGGCGCCACCCCTTGGCATTCTCAAAATCAGCTCGCAGATCAGATCTGGCGAACGGCGATCTCTTCTTCCGCGTCCACGGCCAGCGGGTTCTTCAGCGGCAGGCCGAAACCGGCTGCCTCGATCTCGAACACGTCGCCCGCTTCCGGCTTGATGCCGTCTGCGAAGGAGAGCGTGGCCGTGCCGAACATGTGCACATGCACGTCGCCCGGCGCACGGAACAGGCCGTATTTGAAGTGGTGATATTCGAGGTTCGCGAAGGTATGGGACATGTTGTCCTCACCCGAAACGAACGGCTTTTCGAAGATGACCTTGTCGCCGCGGCGGATGCGCGAGGTGCCGCGAATATCCGAAGGTGCCGCACCGACACGGATTTCCGGGCCGAAGCTTGCCGGGCGCAGCTTGGAGTGGGCGAGGTAGAGATAGTTGACCCGCTCGGTGACGTGATCGGAAAACTCGTTGGAGACGGCAAAGCCGATGCGCACGGGCTCGCCCTTGTCCGAAATGACGTAGATGCCGGCCATCTCAGGCTCTTCGCCGCCATCCAGCGCAAAGGATGGCGAGGTGAGCGCCGCACCCGGCGCTGCCGCCACATGGCCGTTGCCCTTGTAGAACCATTCGGGCTGCACGCCCTTTTCACCGGCCTTCGGCTTGCCGTTTTCCAGACCCATGCGGAACATCTTCATGGAATCCGTCAGGCTTTCCTCGGCGGCTTCCGTGGTCTTCTTGTGCATGCTGTCGCGGGTCGCGGCCGAGCCGAGATGGGTGAGGCCCGTGCCGGTCAGATGCAGATGCGCCGGATCGGGATGAGTGATCGGCGGCAGGAAACGACCTTCGGCATAAGCCTTTTCGAGATCGACGGCATCGCCCAGGCCATGGGCGGAAACAACGTCGGCAAGGCTCTTGCCGCTATTGGCGGCTTCCATGGCAAGCGCGTAGACCGAACCGGCACCCTTGACCGCCTGTGCCTGTCCGCCGTCTTCGCGAACCGCTACAATGATTTTGCCACTGGCATCTTTAATCTGTGAAATGAGCACGGGTTTTCCTTCCTGCGGCGCCATGCGCCTTATCCGCTACGGCGCGTCGCGCCTGCATCTTATGAAAGTGGCCGGAAACCGGCCACTTTTTTGACTTGCGATTTGGTTGGGCCGATCAGCCCTTGTTCTTGTTGTAGACGTCGAAGAACACGGCGGCGAGCAGCACGAGGCCCTTGACCATCTGCTGGAAGTCGATGCCGAGACCGACGATCGACATGCCGTTGTTCATGACGCCCATGATGAAGGCGCCGATGACCGCACCGGTGATCTTGCCAACACCGCCGGAGGCCGAAGCACCGCCGATGAAGCAGGCCGCGATCACGTCAAGCTCGAAGCCCACACCGGCCTTCGGCGTCGCCGAGTTGAGGCGGGTCGCGATGATCATGCCGGCAAGACCGGCCAGCACGCCCATGTTGACAAAGGTGAGGAAGCTGAGGCGTTCGGTGTTGATACCGGAAAGCTTGGTTGCCTTCTCATTGCCGCCCATGGCGTAGACACGGCGACCGATGGTCGTGCGGCGCGTCACGAAGCTGTAAAGCGCGATGAGGACCAGCATCACGATCAGCACGTTCGGCAGGCCGCGATAGGTGGACAGCTGGTAACCCAGGAACAGGATAGCGCCTGAGATCAGCAGATTCTGCACGATGAAGAAACCGAACGGCTCCACGTCGATGCCATGCTTCACGTTCACCACGCGGCGGCGCCACGCCAGATAAAACAGCGCCACGGTGATCAGCACGGTCAGGATCATCGAGGTGGTGTTGAGACCTTCGATACCACCGATGTCAGGCAGGAAGCCGGTGCTGATGATCTGGAAGTCGGTCGGAAAAGGACCGATGTTCTTGCCGCCGAGCACGAACAGCGTCAGGCCGCGGAACACCAGCATGCCCGCCAGCGTCACGATGAAGGACGGAATACGGTGATAGGCGATCCAGTAACCCTGGGCAGCACCGATGATGCCGCCGATGACGAGACAAATCAGCGCCGCCAGAAACGGGTTCATGCCCCATTGCACGGTCAATATCGCCGCTATCGCGCCGACGAAGGCGACGATGGAGCCGACCGAAAGGTCGATATGCCCGGCAACGATGACCAGCAGCATGCCCAGCGCCATGATGACGATGAACGAGTTCTGCAGGATGAGGTTGGTGAGGTTGACCGGACGGAACAGGATGCCACCGGTGTAGAACTGGAAGAAAACCATGATGGCGACGAGCGCGATCAACATGCCATATTCGCGGATATTCGAGCGAATATAGGATGAGATCGAGATGACGTTACTTTCTTCGCTTGTTGTGTTTGCCGAACTCATGAGTTCTTCTCCCCTGAGCGCATGATAGCGCGCATGATGCTTTCCTGGCTCGCCTCTCCCTTCGGCAATTCAGCGACGATGCGGCCTTCGTTCATGACGTAGATGCGGTCGCAATTGCCGAGCAGTTCGGGCATTTCCGATGATATCATCAGAACGCCTTTGCCGTCGGCAGCGAGCTGGTTGATGATGGTGTAAATTTCATATTTCGCGCCGACATCGATGCCGCGGGTCGGCTCGTCGAGGATCAGCACGTCAGGATCGGAGAACAGCCACTTGGATAGCACCACCTTCTGCTGGTTGCCGCCCGAAAGATTGACCGTTTCCTGAAAGATGCCCGACGACCGGATGCGCAGGCGCGTGCGGAAATCGCTCGCCACCTTCATTTCCTTGATGTCGTCGATGACGCTGGCCTTGGACACGCCGGCCAGGTTGGCAAGCGTGGTGTTGTGCAGGATGTTGTCGTTGAGCACGAGGCCGAGATGTTTGCGGTCTTCCGTCACATAGGCAAGACCGGCATCGATGGCGCGGCGCACGGTGCTGACATCCACGGGTTTGCCGTGGATCAGCACTTCACCGCTGATCTTGTGGCCGTAGGACTTGCCGAACACGCTCATCGCGAATTCGGTGCGCCCTGCGCCCATCAGCCCGGCAATGCCGACGACTTCGCCCTTGCGCACGGTGACGTTGATATCGTGCAGAACCTTCCGGTCACGGTGCTGCTGGTGATAGGCGTTCCAGTTCTTCACTTCGAGAATGGTCTCGCCGATCGGCACATCGCGTGGCGGATAACGATCTTCGAGATCACGCCCCACCATGTTGCGGATGATGACATCCTCGCTGATTTCTTCCTGATGACAGTCGAGCGTCTTCACCGTCATGCCATCACGCAAAACGGTGATCTGGTCGGCCACCTTGCGCACTTCGTTGAGCTTGTGGGTGATGATGATCGAGGTCATGCCCTGCTTGCGGAATTCGATCAAAAGGTTGAGCAGCGCCTCGGAATCGCTTTCGTTGAGCGAGGCGGTCGGCTCGTCGAGGATGAGCAGCTTCACGCTCTTCGACAATGCCTTGGCGATTTCCACGAGCTGCTGCTTGCCCACACCGATATCGGTGATCAGCGTTTCCGGCGATTCCTTCAGGCCCACCTTCTTTAAAAGTTCGCGGGTCCGGTTGAAGGTCTGCTGCCAGCTGATGACGCCGTTCGAGGCGACCTCGTTGCCGAGGAAGATGTTTTCCGCAATCGACAGGAGCGGCACCAATGCCAGTTCCTGGTGAATGATGATGATACCAATATCTTCGCTATCATTGATGGCGCGAAAATTCCGCACTGCGCCTTCATAGTGGATTTCGCCCTCATAGGTGCCGGCGGGATAAACACCGGAAAGGACCTTCATCAAGGTCGACTTCCCCGCGCCGTTCTCACCGACGAGTGCGTGGATCTCACCCTCTTTAACCTTGAGGTTGACGTTCTCAAGCGCTTTCACGCCCGGAAACGTCTTGGTGATGTTCCGCATTTCGAGAATGGTATTGGCCATATCGCAATCCAGCGCCCGATTAATTTCGGCGTTTTTATTTTTATGGAAAAACGGGGATGACGCCAAGTCATCCCCGCATGTGTCTTCAGGCTTATTTCAGCTGGTCTTCTTTGTAATAACCGCCATCAACGAGAACCTGCTTGTAGTTCTCCTTGGTAACGGCAACCGGCTTCAGCAGGTAGGACGGAACGACCTTGACGCCATTTTCATAGGTCTTGGTGTCGTTTACCTCAGGCTCCTTGCCCTGCAGAACGGCATTCACCATGTCGACGGTAACCTTCGCGAGTTCGCGGGTATCCTTGAAGATGGTGGAATACTGTTCGCCTGCAATGATCGACTTGACCGACGGGACTTCAGCGTCCTGACCGGAAACGACCGGCAGCGGCTGGTCCTTCGAACCATAACCAACGCCCTTCAGCGAGGAGATGATGCCGATGGACAGACCGTCGTAAGGCGACAGAACGGCGTCAACCTTGGCGTCGGTGTAATAAGCCGACAGCAGGTTATCCATACGGGCCTGGGCCGTTGCCGGATCCCAACGCAGCGTACCGACCTTGTCCATGCCCATCTGGCCGGACTTCACGACCAGCTTGCCGCTGTCGATGTAAGGCTTCAGAACCGACATTGCGCCGTCATAGAAGAAGAAGGCGTTGTTATCGTCAGGAGAACCGCCGAACAGCTCGATGTTGAAGGGACCCTTGCCGTCCTTCAGGCCAAGCTTGTCAACGATCGAAGTCGCCTGCAGAACGCCAACCTGGAAGTTGTCGAACGTTGCGTAGTAGCTGACGTCGCCGCTGTTGCGGATAAGGCGGTCATAAGCGATGACCTTGATGCCCTGCTCGCCAGCCTGCTTCAGAACGTCCGAAAGCGTGGTGCCGTCGATCGAGGCGATCACGAGGACTTTCACGCCCTTGGTGACCATGTTTTCGATCTGGGACAGCTGGTTCGGAATGTCGTCGTCGGCATATTGCAGGTCGGTCGTGTAACCGGCTTCCTGCAGCTGCTTGACGATGTTGTTGCCGTCATCGATCCAGCGAGCGGAAGACTTGGTCGGCATGGCAATGCCGACGGAACCCTTGTCCTGCGCGAAAGCCGGTGCTGCGAAGGAAGCAGCACCGATGGCACAAGCCGCCATCAGCGAAATAATGGACTTCATTAACTCTCTCCCTTGAACCCTTTTCTGGCACCCGCATGTTGCGGCGCACCATGAAATTCATGCCGTCAGAGGAAGGAGCCGCGTTCGGCCCGTTCCGATCTCGCAGCTGCGAAATTGAACAGATGCCGCTCCTCCCCGGCATCCCGCAAACTGTTCTGAATCCATATAACTGTCAAATAGAATAAATCTGTTTCCATATATCAATTTCGCTATATTAAATCGATACAATAAGCGATGAGTGGGTATAAACACGCGAATGAACAACCAAAAAGTGTATGAGCAGGCGCAAACAACAGAGGCCCTTTTCGTCTTTGAAGACAACCCGCTTCTGCGCGCCGGATTAAAGATGAGCCATCTGCGCATGCTGGTCATGATCGAGGAACACGGGCAGGTCAGCGCCGCCGCAGCGGCCATGAACATAACACAGCCGGCGGCCTCGCGCATGCTTTCCGAAATGGAAGCCATCGTCAAAAGCCCGCTCTGTCAAAGGGCCTCGCGCGGCGTGGTGCTGACCAAATTCGGCGAGGCACTGGCCCGTCGGGCGCGCACCATATTGCTGGAGCTGCGCGAGGCGAGCCGCGAGCTTAACCAGATGAAATCCGGCAGCGGTGGCTCGGTCTATATCGGCGCCGTCACGGCACCCGCCATCAGCCTTGTGGTTCCCGCCATCAAGCGGGCGACGGACACCTATCCCGGCATCGAGATCAACGTGCAGGTGGAAAGCAGCAATGTGCTGGCCCGGGAGTTGCTGGCCGCGCGTCACGATTTCATCATCGGCCGCATTCCTGACGATTTCGACCCCGGCCTGTTTTCCATCCATGAAATCGGCATCGAGCGCGCCTGTCTGGTGGTCGGCGAAGGCCACCCCCTGCTTGGCGGCGAGCCGGTAACGTTGAACGATCTTTCCGCCTACGATTGGGTTTTCCAGCCGCCCGGCGCCCTGCTGCGCAGAACGATGGAGGACGTGTTCCTTACCCATGGCGTTGCCATGCCGCGCAATATCATCAACACGCCGTCCATGCTTCTGACGCTCGCGCTGATCTGCAACACCAATGCGATTGCGCCGATCGCGCAGGACATGGCCGAATTCGTGGCCGGCCAGCAGGCCGGCATCGGCCGCACCCGCATCCTGCCGACGGATTTCGAACTTGTGGTCAAGCCCTACAGCATCATCACCACCAAAGGCCGCGTTTTGCCGCCCAGCGCCCGGCTGCTTTACGATCTGGTACTGGATGAAAGCCGAAAGCTGACCTGGCCATGATGATGACCCCATGGGGGCCGCGACGAGGTGGCAAGCCAGACGCCACCTTCATCTTATAAACAGGCCGGATGTACGAGCCGGCGCAGGGGAACAGCCGCATGCTTTTCGGACAATCCGTCTTCCAGTCGGTCGTTGAAAGACTGAAGCAGGAAAGAGAAGAGGAAGCCGCGGAACCGCCGCCGCCAGTCAACCACCGCATCGTCGGTTTCAATTCCGGTTTTGTCGTCGGCTCACCCTCTGCTGCGCCGCAACCGGGAAATGGCGGCCTCGACGCCTATCTCGCCTTTCTGGCCGAACCGGCACCACCGCCTGAACCCCAGCCGGAGCCAGAGCCGGAACCCATGCCGGCCCATCTCGAAAAGACCTCGCTCGCGGATGTGTCAACGGAACTGGCGATCCATGAAACCGACACCGCCGCAACGCTTGCGGAAAAACGCCGCGCCTTTGCCCGTCTCAACCACCCCGACGGCGTGAAACCGGAATTCCGGCACAATGCGACCCTGCGCATGACCGCGGCAAATCTGCTGATCGACCAGGCGATACGGATGCTGAAAACTTAAATCATGCAATGCAAGGCAGCGATGCCTGCCAAAGGATATGCCGCTGTCAGCCGGCGTCGTTTTTATCGACGGGTGCGTTATCGGCGGGTTCGTCTGGCGCAGCCTTGTCCGCTCCGCCCTTGGCCGCATCATCAACGCTCACGGGTTTGAATTTCACCAGCAGCTCATAGGCCGCATAGGCGGCGATGCCGCCGACGATCGTGCCCCAGAAAAACTCGCGATTGACGAATTCGATCACCGCCCAGGCCGCACAGAAACCGACGATCAGCAACCTGACCCATAAAGGGCGATAAAGCGGATGGCTGGTATCGATGTTCAGCATGGCGTTCCCGTTTCCGGCCTTTTCCGCCACACCGCGCTCTTACGGCATCGGGTGACCAAAGGCATATGCAGGTCGTCTTGGCCGTTTCACAGGAAAATTGCAACGCAAATCGAGCCGCCACCGATCAGGCTGTCGTGAAAATACCGGAACGGCAAATCACCATGCACAGCCCGGCGAGCCGGTGGTTCGGCCCGGCCCGCACTTTCCGGGTCGTTGCTCGCAGAGCAGTCCCCAGTCGATGAGAGCCCCGCTTAGTCCCGCAGACGTCCAAGCAGCGACAGCAGCTGGTCGCGGGCTTTCTTGCCGCCAATCCTGTCGATCAGCTTTTCCTCACGGTCGCGCCATGAATCGGAAAGACTGTCGAGAAGGCGGCTGCCTTCCTCGGTCATATCGAGAAAATGAACACGCCTGTCCTCTTCCGACCGGCGGCGGACAAGCAGCCCCTTGTCTTCCATGCTGTCGACGATCGCGACGAAATTAGCGCGCTGGATGCCGAGCGCTTCCGCCACATCGCTCTGTTTCAGGCCCGGATTGCCACCAACAATGACGAGAACCGAAAAATCAGCCGGTCGCAATCCCCGTTCCGCCAGCACATCGGAGAACCCATTTGCCACGGCAAGTTGCGAGTGCCGCAAATGATAGCCGATCGCCGTCGTCAACAGTCCATAGTCAATTGCCGTAAGATGCACCGGTTCCACTCCGTCGCTTTCGGCCTTTTCCGCCCGCGGCCCGTTGCTATGTGCCAATCGCAAAGCCATCCGATCCCCCGCTTGATTCGTTCCTTTACCCTGCCGAAATCATAACCGACAACGTTCCAAAACTGTATCCCAAATAAATGTAGATGATACTAATATTGTATAATAATTTGACAGTTAATCCGCAAAAACCCAAACCTCGCTTCCAGGCCGCCATCCGGAGGCCGGGAAAAATATGACTATTTACCCGCCGATTTTGAGGGTATCGCACGGCCCGCCGCACCGCGTTTGAAAGGCATCGCGCCAATCCCAGCGCCTGCCCGTGGTGGCGGCAAAACAGCAACAGGATCAGGCGATAACATACTACTTATAGGGGAAACCCGATTTCAACAGAAAAAGCAATACGCCAAACGACGCATTGTTTCCGGAACCCGCACAAAGGCATCAGCACCCCACAACAAACCGCGTCTCACCCCGGCAGAAAAACACGTGCCGTTTCGCAAATCTCTGATTTTTAGACATTGATGCGGAAAGAAAGCTGGGGTATGAACCAACCGCTGCACGCGATTCAAGCGTGACCGCTGCACCCGTAGCTCAGCTGGATAGAGTGTTGGATTCCGATTCCAAAGGTCACAGGTTCGAATCCTGTCGGGTGCGCCATTATTTCAATCACTTGGCAAATGAGATTGAAACTATCTCACCCGAAAGGGAGCGCGCCGCTGCGCCCAGGGTAAAATTCTTCCATTGTTTCTAATGGCGCTGTAAGCGCCCATGACAAACCAGCGCCGATCGGTATCGCGCAGGTAGATCGCCGATTGAATTTTTCGCAGGCTCCATTGTCATATCGGCCAATGAAAACCGCTTTATGGCCGTGCGTGAATTTGAGGGACGTATCATTGTCGCGGTTTTTTTCGCCCTTTGGGCTCGCAGTGCCTGTCCGTGATTTCAATGCGGCCAGCCAGCGCCAGGGAAAGGAGGTTCTGATGCCTGTTAAATTTTCTTCGAAACGTTTGCTCACGCAAAAGGAAGAGGTGGAAGTCCTGCGGATGATCGCATCTGATGCGGATGCCCCCGGAAGCCACGGACGAACAAATCGCCCTGGCAAAGCCATTTCGCAAGTTTTTCCCTGGCCTTGGAAAAAGCATCGATCGGGAACTCGCCCGTCGCGGCAGGCCAAAAGCGGAAACGTTGAAAACGCCCGTTACGATCCGGCTCGACCCCGAAGTTGTGGAGCACTACAAAGCCATGGGTAAGGTTTGGCAGTCGCGCATAAACAGCGACTTGAGAAAGCTGTCCGGTCTTCATTGAGCCCGCAATGCAAAGCCGCCCAACGTTAACCTCCTTGAACATCGGCGGAGATATCCCCGCCGATGTTCCTGCAAATAACCGACCGTCGTTTAAAACTCCTGCCAGTCATCCTTTGACGTATCCACCGCCGCATTGCCGGAGAAGGCGGAGGCGAGCTTGCGGCCCAGCGCGCGGACGGGGGATGCGACCGGCCTGTCGTTGCCGCCGGCATTGCGAACCGGAGCGGGCTGGCTCTTCTGCTGATAGGCGGCTTCACCAAGCCTGAACTGCGAGAGCAGCTGGTTAAGCGAGGCGACCTCCTTGGCGAGGCTGTGGCTTGCGGCATTGGTTTCTTCCACCATCGCCGCATTTTTCTGCGTGTCCTGATCCATCTGGTTGACGGCCGTATTGATCTGCTGGAGGCCGGAAGACTGCTCCTGTGCGGATTCCACAATGGAAACCACGTGCCGGTTGATCTCCTGCACTTCCGAGACGATGGTCGCCAGCGCCTTGCCGGTGTCGCCCACCAGCTGAACACCCTGCTGCACCTGATCGTTGGACGTGGTGATCAGCGCCTTGATTTCCTTCGCCGCACTGGCGGAGCGCTGCGCAAGCTCGCGCACTTCCTGCGCGACGACAGCAAATCCCTTGCCGGCCTCGCCCGCACGCGCGGCCTCCACACCGGCATTCAGCGCCAGAAGATTGGTCTGGAAGGCGATTTCGTCGATCACACCGATGATATTGCTGATCTCATTGGCGGATTTGGCGATCTGTTCCATGGCGACCACGGCGCGGCGCACCACTTCGCCGGATTGTTCGGCACCCGCCTTGGCGCGGCTGACGATCTGGCCGGCTTCTTGCGCGCGCTTGGTGGAATCGCGCACCGTGGTGGTGATCTCTTCCAGGGCGGCGGCGGTTTCTTCCACGGCTGCGGCCTGCTGTTCCGTGCGCTTGGCAAGATCATCGGCGGCCGATTTGATCTCGTTTGCGCCGGCACCGATGCCACCGGCATTCTGCGCAACCTTGGTCAGCGCGCCCTGCAGCTTTTCAGCCGACATGTTGAAGTCGTTGCGAACGCCATCCAGCGCTGCCGTGAACGGCTGGCCGATGCGATAGGAAACATCGCCTTCGGACAGTTTCGACAGACCTGCAGCGAGATTATCGACTGCGAACTTAACGTCGGCCGCTTCGCGCGCCTTCTGCTGCTCACGCTCGATGCGGTCCTTTTCCGACAGGCTACGATTGGCTTCGGTTTCCTGCTCGAGGCGGATACGCTCGAGCGCATTTTCGCGGAATACCTGAACGGCTTTGGCCATCTGGCCGACTTCGTCTCCGCGGCCCGTGCCGTCGATTTCCGCCGCCGTCTCGCCGCCGGCCAGTGCCACCATCCGTTCGCGCAGGCGGGCAATCGGCGCGGTGATGCCACGCGACGCCACGAAAATCGCCAGAATGACACCGATGGAGAAAACAAATCCGATCGCGGCAAGCGATGTCAGGATCGTCGAGTTGGTCTGATCCGTCAGATCGTCACTACCCTTGATGACGCCTTTTGCCAGCTTGTCCAGCAGCGCCGCCATCTCAACGGCGGCGGGGCGAATGGAGGCATCAGCCTTCAGCATCTCCGCTGCCGCTTCCGCGGAGCGATCTGCGATGCCAAATTCGACCGCCTTGTCGGTAATCGCGGTAATCTCCTGCGATTTCGCCATAAAGCCGTTGATGGCAGTGGCCTCTTCGGGAAAGGCCGCCTTCACATTGTTGAGGCGCATCACCAGCAGCCGCTTGCTCTCGGTATAAAATTCCCTGGCAACCTTTATATCCGGCCCGCTCGCATCATAGGCCATCACCTGATAGGCACCATAGGCAACCGCGGCGAGATTTCGGTTGGCCCGCGCAAGCTCCACCAGAGCGGCGTTGTCATTGGCAATGAAGAACGAATAGGCCGTATCCGCCTCCTTGTAACGGCTGGACATGAAGGCGGTCGCGGCGAGACCGACGATGCAGAGCGGCAGAATAAGCGACAGGATTTTGGTGCGAATGCTGGCGTTTTGAAGGAAAGACACGGAAACCTCACGTCAATGAAAAACCGCTCCTTCCCCGTGCCGGAGGTGTTCGGCAAAACTGACATTGCACGTCGAACGCCTCGATCATTGAGGCTTCGCGAGACGCATCACCGGCCCGAGCCGCGATTTGCATCATGCATGCGCCCGCCAAAAGTGATGCCCGCCCCTCAAATATCGACAGGTTACCTTCTAGAGCACAGGCGACCCGAAAGAGAGCGGAGGCGCATTTCGAGAGAAATGGAGCGCGGCCAATTTGCTGGATGCCGATCACCATTCCTTGTTCGACAAAATGATTATAGTCAAAAACTTTACAATTCCTTCATGTCCCTCGGGCCTGCAGAATATTAGGATTATAAAGCGGCGACAGGTATTTCTGCCGCCTGCTTTGCCGAACGAAGCAGCGCCTGCAACACGCATTCGCAGCCAGCCAGGCCATCATCCGCTTCGGGCAAAAGTCCGAGCTTTGCGCATCATCGTCCAGCGCTGAACCAGTGCGGCCAGCAGGGCAAGACCGGTCATGGCGGCAAAGACCACCGCGATATCGCGATAGGCCGTTGCAAAACCGAACCGGGCAATCCAAGGCTGGCTCGCCAGCGGCGAGATGAAATGCCCGAGGAACATCGATGCCGTGACGATGCCGGCGATACGCCCGCGCAGCCGCAGCGGTGCAAGCATGATCGTCGTGGACATGATGGCCGGCATCACAAGGCCAAGACCAAGCCCCGCCACGCCAACCGCCGACAGCATGAAAACCAGCCCGTCTGCCATGGCAAGCAGCGCAAATCCCGTCGCCATCAGCACCAGCCCGACGGCAAGAATGGCGGCCACACCCATATGCCTGCGCAATCTTGCAAAATTGAGCGCCGTCAGCGCACCCGCCAGATTGAAGATGCCAATCGCATATCCCGCAACACTGCCGGAAAACACGCCGAGTTCACGCATGAAAAACGGCAATTGCGAAGGGATGGTGTAAAACAGCGCGTTGACGAGAAACACTGCCACCGCCAGCACGGCCACCAGAGGCCAATTGACCGCAAAAGCCGGCCCGCCCGCCCCGCCGCGGCTATCGCCCCTCGCCGGCTCCTTCAGGAATAGCAGGGCCGCCGGCAGAATGAGCAGGGCGATGGCATAGACCGCAAAGGGTGCGCGCCAGTGAATATCTGCCAGCAATCCACCCGCGACGACGAAAAAGACACCGCCAAGCTGGGTGAAAGCCTGCTGCAGCCCCAGATAACGCTCCCGTGCCGGCCCCTCGAAATAGTCGCCCACCAACGCCGTGCCGATCGTCATGATGCCGCCGATCGCCAGACCCAGAAACGCCCGTCCACCGAGCAGACCCGCAAGGCTGTCGGTAAAAAGACCGGATATGCCGGAAAGGCTGTAAAGCAGGATCGCACCCAGCAGCAGCCGTTTGCGGCCGAAGCGGTCCGCCAGCATTCCGGCGACGGGCGCGCAGAGCGCAACGAAAACCGATGGCAAGGTCAACACCATACGGCTCAACAGCCCGACATTGGCTGTCGACAGGAAGTTCTGTTCGATGGCGGGCAGCGAGGGCGCAACCGTCGTTCCGGCCATGATGGTGAGTGTGGCGACAAACAGCAGGGTGATTTTCAGCGCCGTGGAATTTTCAGCCATCGTCACGCCTCCCTGGAAGGGGAACGCGGGTTGCGGGCGCGGCCAGATATGATCCGTAGGGAGAGTATGATATCGCTCATGGAACGTCCTTCAACAGTGTTCCATGCTCTGATAATTCCTCAACATTAGTTGAGGTCAATAGCTGCGATGAAAAAATGTACCCCATCAACGGCGGATGGCGTCTCCAGTCCTGCCACTCGCCCGGCGGATCAGCACTTGCGCGCACCGGCACGAACCGGCATCGTCCCGCCAGACATCGTCCGCAACGAACAGCCTATGATGTGGGGCGCGAAAGAGGCTTCGGCACCATTATCCCGTCATCATCGGCGCGGGCCGGCTCCCGCCGTTTCTCATCCTGGACCAAGCTGGCAGTTGCCTGCAGATGCAGGCCCATCACGGCGACGATAAGGAAAAACCAGACGAAACCCGCACTCAGCATGAGGATCGTTTCCAGAAAGCTGTAGAGCAGCACATAAAGCCAGACGCCGACATAAAGCCGCGTCAGCGGGCTTTTGCGCGTGGCCTCATCCATCTTGCCAAGATAATGAAGCGGCAGCAGATAGATCCACACCAGCACCAGCACCAGGCCCGGAATGCCGGCCGCAAGCACAAGGTCGAAATAGGCATTATGCGCAGCCGGCGCGGTCGCCGCCCAGCTGTTGTTTTCAATGGAGCTCGATAATAGCGCATCGCTGCGCCAGAAGGCCTGATACCCGTAGCCGAGAACCGGTCGCTGATGGATATAATCAATGGCGATGGTCCAGATATCGGTTCTGCCCGTGAAACTGGCGTCGATCCCCATATTGGTCAGCATCTGCGAAAAGACCGGATCGACAGTGGTGCCGATCACCACCGTCGTGAAGACCACCATCAGCAGGGTCACGACCAGATACCGCCATTGTGGCCAGCGCACGATGAACCAGCCTGTACCGATGATGATCGGCATCAGCCCAAGCGCCGTCTTGCCGCCTGACTTCACCAGAAAGATCAGCGACAGCAGTAGAACCACCATCCCCCCGAAGAAGGACCAGCGCCTGCAAAGGTAGATCCCGACGATGATCAGCACCGACATGATCGAGGCGGCCTCGTTCTTGTGATTGAAGACACCCCGCCAGTTGCCCGCAAGAAACGGCTCCAGCGCATCGCTGACCTGATGAATCGACCGTCCGGGCAGGGCCGCGATCCCGAAATAGCACAGGAACAGGATAATCCACACGCAGAAGGCAAGCATGGTGGTGAAATGCCGCTCGGTGCGCGGTAACTGCAGGAAACCATCGGCAAGCGCACAGATGATGGCGCACATGACCAGCCGCCGCAGCGAGAACATCGGCGCTTCGCCCACCACCGAAGTGAATGCATACCAGCCGAAAATCGCCGCGATCAGCAGGCGCGGTGCAAAGAGGATCGAGAATGATTTTTCCTTCGCCATGAACGCCACGAAGCTGAAAAGCAGAATGATCGCGGTGAGCTGGTTGAGAAGGCTGGAGCCGGCTGCCATGGCGGAGCCGGAATAGGTGGAGGAAAGTGAAACATAGGGCGAAAAGCCGATCGTGAAGTAAAGGAAGGTCACATAAAACAATGCGTCCCGCCAATAGCCACGCCCCTGTCCGTCGTCCGCTGCATCCATAAGGGGTTTTTCTCTTCCTTTTTCCACGTCAGCACACATCGTATCCGATGCTTCATCCCCGTCACAGGAATATCCAGCAAAAATCCTATTTTTTAGTTATGCATAATGCACGGAAGAATAGTAATTCCGTCTTTTTCTTTTGTTATAAAGGGATAGATCCGCAAACAGAGAAATGGCGCATCATTCTGGAGGTCAGTTTGGGGAGCGATGGAATTTCCGCCGGAAACAATTTTGTGAATTGATATCAAATATTTGATTTTATTAATATCATAACGAAATATAACCTCGAATAAATTACTTCCATCTGCGCTGCAGAAGGACAATTTGGGCGTATTGAGGGTATGACTCCAGGCTCTCTTTAGCGTATATTAACAACTTAAGATATATCCTAGAGTTGATCTCATAATTGCGCATAAGGCTGGAGACCTAAGGTGGACGTTCCAAGACACACCAACATGGACGATGGCGATATCGGTCAATCGACACGGTGCACGGGCAAGCCCGGAACGGTCGGCATTCGCCCCATGCGCAAGGACGATGTCGAGGCTGTCGAGGCGGTTCTCAACAGCGCTTTCAAGAAGACCGGGCGTGACGTAAATTTCGATTTCCGCTCCTATGTCGAGACATTGTTCTTCAGCAGCCCCACATTTGATCCGGAATATGGCAGCGTCGTCTATGATGCGGGGGAGAACAGGGTCACTAGCGTCATCCTCGCAGTCCCCATGCGGTTTATCGCGAATGGAAAAGCCATTACCGCCAGGTTATTGTGCGCTTTCGCATCAGATGGGAAACTCGGCGCGCTGGGGGCTGCCCGCCTGTCTCGCAGCATGCGGGCAACGAAACATGACATGCTGTTTTCGGACACGGCCTCCCCCGTCAGCGCCGATCACTGGGTGGCGATCGGCGGCAATATGATGCCGATCGAAAGCCTGCAATGGCACAAGGCCCTCAAGCCCTTCTGCACGATTGCGCTGCGCATGCCGCGACGCTCGAAACTGGCCAAGACCACCCTTGCCCTGTCGGCGCTTGGATTTATCGACGGTATCCTGCGGTCATGGAAAAAAGGCTTGAGGCCGCATCAGGTCGCCGGCGCCAGGGTAAAAACCGTGGATTTCGAGACATTCCGCCGCAAGGCGCTGACGATGATCGAGCGGTTTTCCATTCGTCCCGAATGGTCTCACGAGGAGTTTCACTGGCTGATAGAAATGAGCAGGGCCAATGAGAGCCTCGGTGAACTGAAAAGCCTGACGATCGAGACCGCAGAAGGCCATGTCATGGGCGCCGCGCTGTTTTTTGGCCAGCCGGGAAGAACCGCTTATGTGCTCAATCTCGTCTGCGATGCCGGCCGTGAAAACGACGTGCTCAACACCCTGTTCCGCCATTTCGACGACGAGAACTACGCCCACGTCACCGGCATGTCACAGCCCTTTCTCATAAACGCGCTGTACCGCCAGAACCATATGAGCTTTCGCCATGACGGATATTTCTGCATGGCAACCCGGGATGAAGCCCTGCGCGATCGAGCGATTGCCGGCGACATCTATATTGGCGGGCTATGCTCGGAAAGCTGGAGCAAGCTTATAACCGACTATTGAGCCGCCCCCACGCCCTTGGCGCAGAAGGCAGGCTGCAAGCGTTTTTACGCCTTGGTGAAACGCTGGACATTCGCCGAGATCAGGTGGCGCAGCGCCTTTGCATAACGTTTGGAGCGCGTCTTGGCTGCCAGCGCGCTGGTCCAGTCCACCATCGAGCCGTTGATATCGAAGTCTCCCAGCTGCCCCTCGGGAACGTCACCCTTTTCGATACGCTCGACGATGGACCCCAGCGCCGCGTAAAATTCCGGCGAGCGATAGGGCGGATGTAGCGAATACATGCCCTTCCCCGTCCCGAGAAAATCCAGCCGGTGCACGCCCACGCGCATCATGTTGGTGCTCAGCACCTCTTCGGCGGGCATCGAGACCGGCTGCTGGTTATAGGCATAGGAGCGGATACGCCGCTTGGCATCGGGCCGCAGCAGTTCCAGAGAGCCGATCCGCTTGGTGAAGCGGTCCATGTCGATCATGAAAAGCCGCGTGGAGACAGTGGCAAAACGCCATGTCGGGATGCGCGATGGCAGCTTGCGCGGCTCAGGGATGTTCCTCACCCCCGGCATGCCGACATGGCGGGAAATATCAAGATCGCCGCGCACCGTCGGCGGTCCGGAAAATGGCGTGATGCAAAGGGCATCCGGGTTGGCCTTCTGCAGGGCAACGGCCTCTTCGAACCAGCTCTGGCTGCCGCCGCCAAACATCATGTCGCTGTCCATATGCAGCACATAACGGGCATTGGCGCGTTTCAGCCCGTAGAAATACACATGAAACGGCCCCCCGTCGAAGGCCTTGGCCGGATAGGGGATCGGCGAGCGCGAAAAGAAGGTCTTTGCCACCAGGTTGCGCGCCGCATCGCTGTAATCAACCACATCCACATGCAGATGCGGATAATTGGTCTGCATTTCCTCCAGCATGTCGAAAAGGCGTTTGCTGGCCGCATCAAAGCCGTTGCCCTTGTAACGGCCCGCTCCGACCTGCCCGGTATCAACAGTCAGAAGAATGCGGTCCACCTGACCGCCCCAGACCCGCAGCTGATGCGGCAGGGTAAGGGCCGCATGCGGAGCATCGAAGGGATGCAGATTGATCTGCAGCGCCTTCTGTACGGGAGGAAGCGACGTTTCAGCACTCATGCTCATGCACCACGGTTCCGGAATTCATTGATGACGGCCATCATCGGTTTTTCGTTGAAGCTCCAGTCCAGCGGCAGCGGCCGGTTGGGCGTGCCGTCCCGGCGCGGATAGGCCCAGCGTATCCAGCTATATTGGTCCGAAATACCCCAGGTCGTGATCGAGGAAAGCCCGCCACCCGCCGAGGCCGCTTCCAGAAAATCGAGGACCTGGCCGTTGATCAGCATATCGCGCTCGGCCTCCGGGCCGGGCAGCGTCTGGTCCATCACATCCAGCTCGGTCACCAGAATGGCAAGACCGTAGCTGCGCATTTCCGTAGCGAACGCGGCAAGCTCGTCCTTGGCGATCGGCCAGCCGCCGCGCAGATGTCCCTGCAGGCCGATGGCGTTGATCGGCGCGCCCTTCTCAAGCAATTCGAGAATAAGGTTGCGGAAGGCCGCGCGTTTGGCCGGCGATTTTTCAACCGCGAATTCCACATCATATTCGTTGAGAACGAGCTGCGCCTTCGGATCGACTGCATGCGCAATATCGAAGGCCTTCTTGATGGCGTCCGATCCCGCCCCGTAATACCAGGCATCCCGCCGCGCGCGCACATTGCCCGGCACATCGGGGATCGGCTCATTGACCACGTCCCAGCTGTGGATCACGTCCTTGTAACGCTCCATCACCTTGACGATATGGGTCTCCATCAGCTTCTCGACCTTGCCGCCGCCGCCGATACTCGCAAGCCAGGGCGCGTTGGAGGCGTACCAGATCAGCGGATGGCCGTGCATGGAAAGCTTGTGCTGGCGCGCAAAGTTGGCGATTGCATCCGCGGCGGCGAAATCGAACACGTCAGCGGAAGGCCGCATGACCTCCCATTTCATTTCGGTAACCGGGGTGATGCGCGAGCAATATTTGACAACAGCCTCGCCAATGCGGCTATCGGCATTGAGATCCGGCAGATAAACCGCCGCACCATAAGGGGCAGTTTTGACCGGCGCTTTCTTCTGCGCGGCAAGGGTCGGGCCGGCCATGGCATGCAACAGGCCGGCACTCGCCGCACCGCCCAGAAAATTCCGCCGCCCGATCCGCATTCACCCGCCTCCGCAACCCTCGCGTATCAACGTCCGAAAGGACGCAACCACGCTCTAATTCTCAAAACATAACATCTCGATCATGCCAAAAGGATATTAAAGATTTGCAAGGTTAACCGACGCTATACCACGTCATAATTGGCGAGGTCCGCTTAATCCGGTAGTAACTTCGCTGTGCGAATTCTTGGCCCACCCTTATGGAGTTGAAAACCTTGGTTTCCGTTTCGATTGTCATTCCCGTTCGCAACGGCGAGCGTTACATCGTGGAAGCGATCGAAAGCGTCCTGCTTCAGGGCGAGACCATCCGCGAGGTGCTGGTGGTCGATGACGGCTCCACCGATACCACCGCGCAGAAGGTGGAAGGTTTTTCCGATCCACGGGTCAAATTGCTCGCCCGGCCGCAGGGCCGGCAGGGCGTTTCCGCCGTGCGCAATTTCGGCCTGTCGCAGGCACGCGGCGAATGGACGATGTTTCTCGATGCCGACGACCGGCTGAAGCCGGGTGCCATCGCCGCTCTTTGCGCCGGTATCTCCGGCCCCGACGTCGTTGCCGTCTATGGCGATTATGAGCGCATCGACGAAAACGGCGCCAAGATCGGCCGGCGCAATCTCATTCGCCGCCGTGAAAAGCCTGACGGTTTTATCCTCCAGCCGCTGCTGGGCGGGAACTTCATCGTCAATGGCGGCATCATGCTGGTCAGGACCCGCATCTTTCAGGATTTCGGCGGCTTTGACGAGACATTGCGTTATGCGGAAGACTGGTATGGCTGGTGCAGGCTCGCCGCCGCCGGCCGCTTTGTCTATCTGCCCGGCTGCCACGTTCTCGATTACCGGGTGCACCGGACGAGCGTGATGATGAACCGGCTTTTGACCTTCCGGGATTGCGAGCCGGCCATCGAGGCGGTGTTTTCCGACGCCGCCATCGTCGCCGCCATTTCCCCGCAGGAACTGCGGCGGCTTCGCCACAAATCCGAAAACCACATGAATGCCTATACCGTGGCGCAGGCTTTCCGCGCCCGCCGTTACCGCGAGGCCTTTAAGGCACTTGCCGATACGCTCATTCATCGCCCCCGCCAAAGCCTCAGGGCCGTCGTTTTTTCCGCCGCAGCGCTTGCCGGTATTTAGGAGTTTCCATGCCCGAGATCATGCCGGAAGCGGTGGTGTGCATTCCCAGTTTCCGCCGGCCCGAAGGCCTGCGAAAGACGCTTTTGTCGCTGGCGGCCCAGAAGGTCGATTTTCCCTTCGCCATCGTCGTGGTCGATAATGATGGCGCAGGCCAGCAGGGCCTTGCCGTCGCGCGTGCGTTTTTTGGTGAAAGCGGCATGGCCGGCCAGACGCTGGTGGAGCCGACACAGGGCAATTGTTACGCCATCAATACCGCCTTCCGCACCGCCCGGCAGAGCTATCCATCCGCTCAATGGTTCCTGATGATCGATGATGACGAGGCCGCCTCCCCCGTCTGGCTCGCCGAAATGGTGTCGGCGGCCAAGTCCTTCGGCGCCGATATCGTCGGCGGACCGGTCAACCGTGAATTCGACGCACCCGCGCCAAAGGCAGTGCTGTCACATCCGCTGTTCGGCTCCATCGAAGCGCCGACCGGTCCCGTCGAGCAGATCCATGGATCGGGCAATTGTCTGATTTCGCGAAAAATTTTCGAGAGCTTGCCGAAACCGGAATTCGACGTGCGGTTCAATTTCCTCGGCGGCGGCGATATGGATTTCTTCACCCGCTGCCGCAAGGCCGGTTTCAAATTCGCCTGGAGCGCTCAGGCCCTCATCATCGAATATGTGCCGGAAAACCGCATGGCACCGCGCTGGATCATGGAGCGCTCGCTCAGAACCGGCATCATCAATTACAGCATCGACCGCGCTCGCCGTCCCGGCCTCAAGGGTGGACTGCTGCTTGCCGCCAAGAACGTCGTCAGCCTGGGCCTCTCGCTTATCCGCGCTGTTGCCGCTTTCCTGAAAACCGGGGCGCTGCTGCCCGCCACCCATCCGCCGCTGATGTCCCTCGGCCGCGTGATGGCGAGCCTGGGCATCACGCTCACGCCCTATAAGGCGCCGGTGAAAAAGACCTGATATTCCTCATTACGGGTGCCCGTATCAGCCCAGCGTTTTTTCCCTGCCCAGCGAAAGCGCATTCATGCGTTTCTGGAAACCGAGGGAAGAAAAGACGGCTGCAAGAATGAGAAGCGGAACGAGAACCGGCCAAAAGAAACAAAGCACGATACCGGTCACCCGGTAAAAATCCCAATCCCTGTCGCGGCGAGCGCCTTCAATATAGGTCATGGCGAGAGAGGTAACAGTGCCAATCCCATAAACAAAAAGAGAAATGGACGTAATGACCATCGCTGCCCTCAAATATCTCTGATTCGAATAAATTTATAATATTTTCCCAGTGTAGCGCCGTTGCGCGCAGTTGCAACGAATTTCAGCGGCAAGGCGCATCGTTTCAATACGTTAGGGTGATCTCATATAGACTGGCGCGCGCGGTTTTCAAAAAATCCGCTGCGCAATCAAAGGTGCGGATGGCAAAACGGACGATGGCAAAGCCGCCGTTTCCTCTCCGCTTCGTCAGCGTCCCGAAGCCCGGTAGCTGTGCTTCAGAAGCGAATATATAGCGATCGGATTGGTCAACAGGTAACGTTTGCCAAGGCGTCTCGGCTCAAGCATCGCCCTGTAGAGCCATTCCAGCCCCATATCCTGCATCCATTGCGGCGCGCGGCTGTTCTTGCCGGCGAGAAAATCGAACAGGCCACCGCAGGTCTTGACCACGGCAACGCCGGAAAGCCTGTCCAGATTGCGCGAAACGAAACGTTGCTCCAGCGGAATACCGAAGCCGACCCAGAGAATATCGGTCTGCGCTGCCACGACATCGGCAAGGATCGCCTCTTCTTCGTCCCGGTTGAAATAACCGTTGCGCCGCCCGGAAAAGACCAGACGCGGATAAAGCCTCTGCATTTCCTCGACTGCGGCGCGGTTGACCTCTTCGGAGCCACCGAGGAAATAAAACCGCGCACCCGTCTCTTCGGCCCGGCGGGCAACCGCATGAACGAGATCCGTCGTCGCAACGCGTTCGCGCAGTGCATTCGGACAGAACTTGCGGGAAAAGATTACCAGTGACATGCCGTCGGCATGAATCTGGTCCGCCTGCCGTAGCATGGCGTCAAATTCCCTGTCGTGATGGCAAAGCGCAATGACCTGACCGTTCGCCGAGGTCGAATAGAACGGCCTTGCGCCGGTAGCGCGCACACGCCCCGCCCGCAGGATGAAATCCTCCGCCGTTTCTTCAATCGTCGCGTCAGTGATGGGTAAAGCCGCAAGCGGAATGACGGGCCAGGTCTTGTTCGGCCCTTTCGCATCCGGCATTTCGCTCCCTGTCATAATCTGTCCGGTGTCCAAGATAGGCGTCGTTTCATTGTTATAGTCACACATATGCTTAGAGTATAAGGCTTCAAACACTACGAAGAACTATCATTAATATTTTTATAAACCCTTCGCTTGAAGCCGACAATTTACACGCCCACAGGTTGAGACCACTCTTTCCGCCTATTCCGGTTTGCCGGCCGATGGGTTAAGGAACCGCGAACCCACACCACAGAAAAGGTCAAGGCCATGGAAACCATCTCGATCGACAACCGCGGCGATTTCGGCCTCTGGGCAATAGAACGGGCAAAGGAAATCGTCGCCAACGAAGCGTCCGATCTCGCCATTTCCGTCCGCGACGGCGACGAGGCCGGCATTCGCGATGCGGGCAATGCACTGGGTGCCGCCATCGCCGCTGCCCTGCTCGAAGTTTATGACGGTCTGACGTCGGAAGAATAACCGCAACGGGTCGGCCCCATCAGGCGTAACGCGCAGCACTTTCATCGTGATCGTTGCGGCGCAGATAACCCCAGAGCCCGAGCGCCCCGGCAATGCCGAGACCAAGGAATAGACCGCCTGCGCCACCGGCAATCAGGAAGGTCAGCTTGCCCGGCGGCCAGCTTCTGGAATTCGGCGCGACGGGCTGCGAAATCACCCGCACATTGGTGGAATCGATCGACTGCTGTTCGGCAAGCTGGCGCGAGCGGGTAAGATAGGTCTCGTAGATCGCGGCGGCCGAATTGGCGTCGCGCTCCAGATCCCTGAGCCGCACCTGCGCCTCGTTATCGGTGAAGACGTTGGCCCGTTCCGCCACCGCTTTCAATCTGAGGGCATCAAGCGAAGAGCGGGCCTCGGCGACATTGGTCTTGGCCGCCTGCAGGATGCGCCGCGCTTCATCCGCCATGCCGCGTTCCAGCATGGCGCGCTCCGCCCCCGCGGTTGCCAGGCGCGGATGCCGCGCGCCATAGGTCAGCGTCATCGCGCCGATCTGCTGCTGCAGGGTGCTATATTGCGCGCGGATGGTGTTCATCGTCTGGCTGTCGAAGATGGCGTCGCTCTGCGTGCGGTTCTGGGCAATCGCCGCTTCCATCTGCTTCAGGCGTGATTCTTCCTGAATGACGCGCTGCTGTGCCGCCAGAACCTGCGCATTCAGTTCGCCAGAGGCGAGATTGCTGACCAGCTGGCCGTTGTTTTCCTGCAATCCGTTCTCACGACGGAAATCCGCCACCCGCTTTTCGGCAGCCGTCACGTTTTCGCGCATCTCCTCGAGCCGTTTCTTGAGATCGTCGACAACACGCTGGCTGCTGTCGGAGGTCGTCTGGAACAGCTCGCTTTCAAAGGCTTTGACGATGGCCTTGGAAACCGTCACGGATTTTTCCGCGTCGTTGGTCCAGACCGAAAGCGTCACCACGAAGGAGCGCGGATCGCGTTCCGCCGCCACCCGGTCGCCGAGGGAACGGAGCGCCCCGACCCGGTTGTCGCCATCTTCCGGCTTCGACGAAAACATCGCCTTCAGCCGGGCAAGCGGCGGCGGATTGATGAATTCGGCATCCTGATCGAGCTTCAGCTCATCCACCACCCGCGCCAGCACGTTGCGCGAGGTGATGGTGCGCAGCTTGCTTTCCACTTCGAGTATCTGGGTGTCGCGCTGCTGGCTCGGCGAAAACACGCCGTCATTGACGACGTTGAGATTGGAGGGATTAACGACGATATCCGTATAGGCGGTGTAACGCGGCGGCGTCATGGAAGCGTAGGTCAGTGCGGCGCCGACGCAGAGAATGATCGCCAGCACGATCCAGACAATGCCGTTACGCAGCCAGATGAGGATATCGTCCACACCGATCCTGTCGATGTATTTCAGGCCCGGCAGCGCGGCCGCCAGACTACCGGTCGGCGAGGATGGTTTGACGGGCTTTTCGGCCGGGGGCGGCTCGGCGGCGGCGACCGGTTTCGGCTCCAGATGCTCTTTCAGCACCGTGCGTTCGAAAACCTCGTCCTCATCCACCAGATCGTCCAGCAGGGAACCGTGGGGCCTGGCGGCGGGCGCCGTTTTTTCATCAAGCGGACGTGCCTGCTTATGTCCCGCCTTTTGAAGCCTGTACATCAGCCAATCCAACTCGAATGAACCACAAAAAGGCCGGCAACAGATGGTTTCCACCGTCGCCACAGCCGCTATAGACGGACAAGTTTAAATATGACGGGTGAATTTTAGGTTACCCGCTTCATCCCCGCAATCATCGCCCATTCAGGGCCGCCATGAAAGAGATGATTGACGTGAATGGATCAATACGGTTCTTTCAGCCGTTATATTTTTATATTATCCATTTGAACCTCAAAGATTTTATCGAAACGGAGTTTGGCATGAGCCTGAAATTTGGAACGAGCGGCCTTCGCGGCCTCTCTGTCGATCTGAAAGGAAAAGCCTCGGCCGTCTATGCCACGGCATTTGCAAGGCACCTTCTCACATCGGGCCAGGCAAAGGCGGGCGATCCCATTCTCGTGGCCCGCGACTTCCGGGATTCGAGCCCCGATGTTTCGGCAACCTGCATCGCCGCGCTGAAAAAGGCCGGTCTCACACCGCTCGATTGCGGCACCGTGCCGACACCCGCCCTGGCGCTTTACGGTCTGTCGCTGAAGGCAGGCGCGTTGATGATTACCGGTTCGCATATTCCGGCCGACCGCAACGGCATCAAATTCTATCGCCCGGACGGCGAAATCGACAAGCAGGATGAAACGGCAATCGCCGCCCTTGCAGCCGAAATCGAAGCCGAAGGTATGAGCGACGAGGCCGCGACGACGGAAGACCATTCCGCAATCGCAGCCGAACTGTTTTACGAACGCAACATCGCGCTGCTGCCGGAAAAGGCGTTGTCGGGCCTCAAGATCGGCGTTTACCAGCACAGCACCGTGGCGCGCGATCTCTTCGTCGACGTTCTCGCCCATTATGGCGCCGACGTCGTGGCGCTCGGCCGCTCGGAGAGCTTCATTCCTGTTGATACCGAGGCGGTCTCGCCGGAAACACTTACGCTTCTCAAGAAGTGGGCGCCGGAACATGGTCTCGACGCCATCGTTTCCGCTGACGGTGACGGCGATCGCCCGCTGCTTGCCGATGAAAACGGCGTGCCGCTGCGCGGCGACCTGATCGGGCTCATCACCGCCAATTTCCTCGATGCCGGTGTGGTCGTCACCCCCGTCACCTCCAATTCCGGCATTGAAGCGAGCGGTTCCTTCGAGGTCGTTCGCACCAGGGTCGGCTCGCCTTTCGTCATCGCAGGTATGGCAGAGGCGCTTGCCGCCGGCAGAAACGGCGTCATGGGCTTCGAGGCCAATGGCGGCCTGCTCACGGCTTCAGCCTTCACCCTCAACGGCAGGGCAGTCTCGCCGCTGCCGACGCGTGACAGCTTTCTGCCGGTTCTCGCCGTGCTGCTTCTGTCGGCCGAACAGAAAAAGCCGCTGTCGGAGATCGCCGCCGCCTACAATCTGCCGGTCGCCGCCGCCGACCGTCTGGAGAATTTCGCCCAGGAAAAAAGCGCCGCCCTGATGACGCATCTGCGCGCTTCGCGCGACAATCTCGAGGCTTTCCTCGCCCCGGTCGGCAAGGTGAAGACGCTGAGCGACATCGACGGCCTGCGCGTGGCGCTCACCGACGGCAGCACCATCCACTTCCGCCCTTCCGGCAACGCGCCCGAAATGCGCTGCTACGTCGAAGCCGCCAATCAGGGCGAAGCCGAAACACTTCTGAACAAGGGGCTCGATCTCATCCGCAATTTTGGATGAGTGGATGGCGCATGCGGGATGATATAAGCTGAACGCATGAAGAGAACGGACGCGATCAGAAAACTCAAGCGGCACGCCCATGCGGTCAAAAGCATGGGCGCAACGTCGCTCTATATTTTTGGATCGACGGCCCGCGATGAAGCCCTTGGTTCAAGCGATCTGGACATCTTTATCGATTATGATCCGAGCCGCCGTTTCTCATTGCTCGATCTCGTCGGTATCAAGCAGTTTCTGGAAGAAGAGCTGGCGGTGGAAGTGGACGTGACGACACGCAACAGCCTCCACCCGCTGCTCCGGAATGACATCGAGCGATCCGCAGTACGGATATTTTGATGATCAGACGCAGGGTCGGGCCAGTTCTCTCTGAAATTCTGGAGGCCATAAACGGCATTGAGACCCACACTGCAGGCCTGTCACTTGCTGATTTTCAGCAAAATTGGCTCCTCAAGCTTGCTGTACAGCGCGCCTTGGAGATCGTTTCCGAGGCATCACGGCACATACCGGAGGAATTGCTGGACCTCGCGCCGGACATCCCATGAAAACAGATTCGCGGGATCGGCAATATTCTCCGCCATGAATACCACAAGATCGCGGACGATGTGGTTTGGGCCGTGGTGACAGAACATATCGCGCCACTCAAAATCGCCGTTCAGGCTATTCAACGATACGTCGGGCCCGAAAACTGAGGGGTCGATCAGCACAATGTCGCAAATGTCGCATCCCACCTTTCCTTGTTGCTCTTCCCGCTTGAGAAAGCGATAAGGACCGCAGGGCCAGACGAGGCGGATGATGAGCGGCGAGACCACTACCCTTTATGAAGCGATCGGCGGCGATGCGACCGTCAAGGCCCTGACCCGGCGCTTTTATGAATTGATGGACACCCTGCCGGAGGCGGCGCATTGCCGTGCCATCCACCCTGCCGATCTTTCCGGCAGTGAGGCGAAGTTTTACGATTATCTGACGGGATATCTTGGCGGACCGCCCGTCTATGTCGAGAAACACGGCCACCCGATGTTGCGCCGCCGCCATTTCGTCGCGCCCATCGGCCCTGCCGAGCGCGATGAATGGCTGCTCTGCTTCCGCCGCTCCATGGACGAGACCATCGAGAACCCCAAGCTGCGCGAGATCATCTGGGCGCCGGTGGAGCGGCTGGCTTTTCATATGCAGAATCAGGAAGCGGAAAACCCATGACCCACGACAGATTGCGCGCCTTCATTCTTTTGCTCGGCGGCCTTCTGGGTGCCGCCGGCGTCATGCTTGCTGCCGCCGCCACGCATACGGGCGAGACCTATATGCTGGGCAATGCCTCGGCCATGGCGCTGGCGCATGCCCCGGTGCTGGTGGCGCTCCATATCGGTGCGGACCGTATCAGGACCGCCATTCCGGCCGGCCTGATCCTGGGGTTGGGCACCGCGATCTTTGTCGGTGATCTCGTCGTCAGGCATTTTTCCGGCCACAGCCTGTTTCCCTTCGCCGCACCCACGGGTGGCCTTGGCATGATCGCCGGATGGCTCGTGCTCTGCGCCGGGGCATTTTTGAAGCCGAAAGGCTGATCGGCCTTAACGACGCCTCCAGCGAAACGACAGGATGTTGCGGCCGCCTTCAGCCGCTTCGCCGAGGGCGAAGGAAGGCGTTTCGCCGGGTTGGCGGGTGCGCAGATGGGGAAAGGTCACCACATTGCTGTCGGCGGCCGCCGCGCGGTTGCGCCGCTCCCGTTCGCCGACGATTTCATACATATCCGTCAGGGCCGGATCTGCGCCCTGTTCGGCCATCTTGTGCAGTTCCACGCGGCAGGCTTCTGCTGCCGCGGGCTCATCATCATGGAAATTATTGCGCTCGTCGCTCATCGCTGGAGGTCCGTTCATTCATGGTCTGCAGCGCCCGCTCCAGACTGGATTTGCTGCCATTGCGCAGCGGAATGAACGTCTTGCCGAATTTCTTGCAACCCGACTTCACCCGCAGACACGCATCGTGGCTGATACAGTCGATCGGGCAGAAAACGCAGTCGACGGAAGGAAGCACGGTATCGATGCGCGACACCGCTTCACGCAGGCCGCCATCGTGATGGATCAGTTCGGCGCCGAAATTGCTGGCGATCTGGCGAAGATGGGCAACCTGACAGTCACGGCCGCCAACATAAAGAAAGCTCTTCGGTCCGGAAAGCTGCTGTTCGGCCACGTCCTTTTCGTTTTGAGGCGCGCCTTTGCCCTGCTTGCCGCCGCGTTCGGCCTTCTTCTTTTCCTTGCGTGCCATTCCCTCACCTGCCGGTTGATTTTTCATGCCCCGGACATTCGGGATAGCGGCACCATAATAAAGATGAGTTTTAGAGTAAAGTATAAAGGTGATCATTTTCCTCATGTTTTGACACAAAACATCGATCACATATTCGCGAGAACCCGTCCCGCTTAGCCGTTTAGCCGCAATCCACCGATGAAAAGCTGCTCCAGATGCCGGGCCGCATCTTCAAAACGGCCATCGCCGCCGTGCCTGTCACCCAGCACCGCCCGCACCTGCACATCAAAATCCGCATAATGCTGGGTGGTCGACCAGATTGAAAAGATGAGGTGGTAGGGGTCACATTTGGCAATCCGCCCGGCCTTCACCCAGGCACGGATCACCTCGGCCTTTTCATCCACCAGTTGTTTGAGAGGCCCTTTCAGCTCATCTTCGATATGCGGCGCGCCCTGCAGGATTTCATTGGCGAACAGCCGGCTTTCGCGCGGAAAATCCCGCGACATTTCCAGCTTGCGGCGAATATAGGAGCGGATTTCGCTTTCAGGATTACCCTCGGCATCAAAAGCCCTGAGCGGATCAAGCCATGTATCCAGCACCCGCTCGATGAGGGCACGATGCATCGCCTCCTTGGTGCGGAAATAATAAAGCACATTCGGCTTGGACATGCCGGCCGCCTCGGCAATCTGGTCTATGGTGGAACCACGAAAGCCGTTGATGGAAAAGACACTGAGCGCTGCCTCGAGGATAGCTTCCTGCTTTTCCTCCTGAATGCGGGTCCGCTTCTGTGTTTTCGCTGCGCGCGGTATGGCCATTCTCTGCTCTCTGTTTCTTTTCGATGCAATTGCCGCTACAGTATGATTAAAAAATAATCGACGCGTACAGTTTAGGCAAAATTAGTGCGATTCGTCACAAAAGTCCCTTGCTGACGTCATCGCAAATTTGCATTGTTTACCAGCCGGTCAATTTATCCATCATCGCCAGCACAAGGCAATGGCTGTTATCTTAGCCGGCAAAAACGGGAACGGCACAAGCTTTGCTTCGATAAAAACAAAACAGGTGAGGACGACATTTCATGGCGGCGGGTAAGAACTTGACGGTCAATGGCGACCGTCTGTGGGATAGTCTGATGGACATGGCGAAGATCGGCCCCGGTATCGCCGGCGGCAATAATCGCCGCACACTGACGGATGAGGACGGAGAAGGCCGCCATCTGTTCAAGCGCTGGTGCGAGGCGGCGGGCCTGACGCTTGGCGTCGACCGCATGGGCACCATGTTCGCCACCCGCGCCGGTGAGGATCCGGACGCGCTTCCTGTCTATATCGGCAGCCATCTCGACACCCAGCCGACGGGCGGCAAATATGACGGCGTGCTCGGTGTGCTGGCCGGGCTGGAAGTGGTGCGCAGCCTCAACGACCTCAACATCAAAACACGGCACCCCATCGTTGTCACCAACTGGTCGAACGAGGAAGGCGCGCGTTTTGCGCCCGCCATGCTGGCGTCAGGCGTTTTTGCCGGTATCCATGATCTCGATTACGCCTATAGCCGCACCGATACAGACGGCAAGACCTATGGCGACGAGCTGGAACGCATCGGCTGGCTGGGCGATGAAGATGTCGGCGCGCGTAAAATGCACGCCTATTTCGAATATCACATCGAGCAGGGACCCATTCTGGAGGCGCAGGACAAACAGATCGGCGTCGTCACCCATTGCCAGGGCCTGTGGTGGCTGGAAGTGACACTCAACGGCAAGGAAGCCCATACCGGCTCCACCCCGATGGCCATGCGCGTCAATGCCGGCCTTGCCGCCGCCCGCATTCTCGAAAAGGTGCAGGAAGTGGCAATGGCTCACCAGCCGGGCGCTGTCGCCGGCGTCGGCCAGATGATTTTCACCCCCAATTCCCGCAATGTGCTGCCCGGCAAGGTGGTTTTCACCATCGACCTCAGAACGCCTTCGCAGGCGAAACTGGACAGCATGCGCGCCATCTTCGAGCGCGAAGTGCCAGTGATCGCCGAAGAACTCGGCGTCGGCTGCGCGATCGAAGCCATCGGCCATTTCGATCCGGTTACCTTCGACCCCGTGCTGGTGGGCCGGGTACGCGCTGCCGCCGAAAAACTCGGCTACAGCCACATGGACATCATCTCCGGCGCCGGCCACGATGCCTGCTGGACCGCAAGGGTCGCCCCCTCCACCATGATCTTCTGCCCCTGTGTGGACGGGCTTTCCCACAATGAAGCAGAAGAGATTTCGCCCGAATGGGCAAAAGCCGGTTGCGACGTGCTGCTGCATGCGGTGCTGGAGACGGCGGAGATCGTGGAATGATCGTACCCACGAGGCCAAGCCCCCTCATCCGGCCCTTCGGGCCACCTTCTCCCCGGCGGGGAGAAGAAACCCGTGTCAAGCCCCTCACCCCGACCATCGATGTCACAGAAATATGCGACGGTTCCTCCCTATTCTTCTCCCCGCCGGGGAGAAGGTGGCCCGAAGGGCCGGATGAGGGGGCAAGGGTCATGGCAGACCACACCGGTAAAAAAGCAGCAAAACGCCACTCCGGCAAAACTGCACAAGCCCGAAAACTCCGCCGCGACGAGACCGACGCCGAATACCGCCTCTGGTACGAACTGAAGGACCGGCGGTTGAACGGTTTCAAATTCGGCCGACAAGTCCCTCTTGGCCCTTACATCGCCGATTTCGTCTGCCGCGAACAAATGCTGGTTGTCGAGCTTGACGGATCACAGCACGCCTCTTCCATGCATGACCGGCAAAGAACGCTCTGGCTCAACAATCACGGCTATGCGGTTCTACGGTTCTGGAACCACGAAATCTTCGAAGAGCTTTCCTTTACGCTCAACACCATCCTCGCCGTGCTGAACACTAAGACTTTCCCGCCTGATCATCCCGACCGCTATTCGCCAGCCCTCGCCACCGGGAACACAGTTCAATGACCGCCACCATCATCAAGAACGGCACCATCGTTACCGCCGACCTCACCTACAAGGCCGATGTAAAAATCGAAGGTGGCAAAATCACCGAGATCGGGCTTGATCTCACCGGCGGCACCATCCTCGATGCTACCGGATGTTACGTCATGCCCGGCGGCATCGATCCGCATGTGCATCTGGAAATGCCGTTCATGGGCACCTATTCCGCCGATGATTTCGAGAGCGGCACGCGGGCGGCACTGGCCGGCGGAACAACCATGGTGGTGGATTTTTGCCTGCCGGAGCCCGGCCAACCGCTTCTCGACGCCCTGCAGCGCTGGGACAACAAGGCGACGCGGGCCAATTGCGACTATTCCTTCCACATGGCCGTTACCTGGTGGGGCGAGCAGGTCTTCAACGACATGAAGACAGTGGTTCTGGAAAAGGGCATCAACTCCTTCAAGCACTTCATGGCCTATAAGGGCGCACTGATGGTGAATGACGACGAGATGTTCGCCTCTTTCTCGCGCTGCGCCGAACTGGGCGCCCTTCCCTTCGTGCATGCGGAAAACGGCGATATCGTCGCGCAGATGCAGGAGAAGCTGATGGCGGAAGGCAATACCGGGCCGGAAGCGCATGCCTATTCCCGCCCGCCCTCGGTGGAAGGCGAGGCCACCAACCGCGCCATCATCATCGCCGATATGGCCGGCGCGCCGCTTTACGTCGTCCACACCTCCTGCGAGCAGGCGCATGAAGCGATCCGCCGCGCCCGCCAAAACGGCATGCGGGTTTATGGCGAGCCACTGATCCAGCACCTGACCCTCGATGAAAGCGAATATGCCAATCCCGACTGGGATCACGCCGCCCGCCGGGTCATGTCGCCGCCCTTCCGCAACCACCAGCATCAGGACAGTCTCTGGGCGGGTCTCGCCTCCGGGTCGCTGCAATGTGTGGCGACCGACCATTGCGCCTTCACCACCGAACAGAAACGCTTCGGGCTGGGTGATTTCCGCAAGATACCAAACGGCACCGGCGGGCTCGAAGATCGCATGCCGCTGCTCTGGACCCATGGTGTGGTGACTGGACGTCTGACGATGAACGAATTCGTCGCCGTCACCTCCACCAACATCGCCAAGATCCTCAACATCTATCCGAAAAAGGGCGCAATCCTCGTTGGCAGCGATGCCGATATCGTCGTCTGGGATCCGGCACTGAAAAAGACCATCAGCGCGGCGAGCCAGCAATCGGCCATCGACTACAATGTCTTTGAGGGACAAAAGATCAGGGGGCTGCCGCGCTTCACCCTGTCGCGCGGTCTCGTCAGCATCGAGGAGGGCAGCATCGAAACCCAGCCGGGCCACGGCCAGTTTATCGCCCGCGATCCCTACCCCGCCGTCAGCCGGGCGCTTTCCACCTGGAAGGAACTCGTTTCGCCGCGCCGGGTGGAACGCAGCGGCATTCCGGCATCGGGTGTGTAACCAATGAGCACTGTAGCAAAACGTGAAATCATCATCGCCGCTGCCGTTCTTTTAAACGAGCGGCGGCAAATGCTGGTGGTGCGCAAGCGCGGCACCACGCAATTCATGCAACCGGGCGGAAAGATCGACCCCGGGGAAACGCCGGAACAGGCCCTGCGCCGCGAACTTGCCGAGGAAATCGGCCTGACCTTGCCAGACCATGCCGCTCATTATGAGGGTGTCTTTCGCGAGGAAGCCGCCAATGAGCCAGGGGCCGATGTCGTTGCCCATGCTTTTACAGCCAGACTTAATACCGAGGTTCTGCCGCAGGCGGAAATCGAGGAAGTGCGCTGGCTCGATCTCGACGCCACGCCCGATCTGCCGATCGCCAGACTCACCGAAACCCGCATGCTGCCATTGGCGCGCGCGGCCCTGACGGAAAGCGAAACCAAGCCACGATGAATCCGGCCTCCCCCTATTCCGTCGTTTCCGCCAGAAATCTCGGCCTCACCTTCGAAACGGGGGATGGGCCGGTACATGCCCTGTCCAATGTCGATCTCGAAGTCGGCAAGGGTGAATTCGTCTCCTTCATCGGCCCTTCCGGCTGCGGCAAGACCACCTTTCTGAGGGTCATTGCCGATCTCGAAAAACACACGTCGGGCGATATCACCGTCAACGGCACGACGCCGGAAAACGCCCGGCGAGACCGATCCTACGGTTATGTCTTTCAGGCCGCAGCACTTTATCCCTGGCGCAGCATCGAAAAGAACATCGCTTTGCCGCTCGAAATCATGGGTTACACCAAAGCCCAGCAGCGCGAACGCATCGACCGCACGATGGACCTCGTCAACCTCAACGGCTTCGGCAAGAAATACCCCTGGCAACTCTCGGGCGGCATGCAGCAGCGCGCCTCCATCGCCCGCGCACTCGCCTTCGATGCCGACCTGCTGCTGATGGACGAGCCCTTCGGCGCGCTGGACGAAATTGTCCGCGATCATCTGAACGAACAGCTGCTGAAACTCTGGGATACGACCGGCAAGACCATCTGCTTCGTCACCCATTCCATTCCGGAAGCGGTTTATCTCTCGACGAAAATCGTCGTCATGTCGCCGCGGCCGGGGAGAGTGACGGATGTGATCACATCCACCTTGCCTCGGGAAAGGCCGCTGGAAATTCGCGAGACACCGGAGTTTCTGGCGATTGCGCATCGCGTGCGTGAGGGGTTGAAGGCGGGGCATAGCTATGAGGGGTGATGCTGGAAAAGACGCCGTTGCGGCAAGTGCTACCCCCCTCTGTCCTGCCGGACATCTCCCCCACAAGGAGGGAGATCGGCAAGGAGCGCTACAAATGTTCTTTCCACGGGCGTTGAGATGGCCGCGACCATGCCACGAGTCGATCTCCCCCCTTGAGGGGGAGATGCCCGGCAGGGCAGAGGGGGGTAAACCGCGCCCTCGGAGCAAACGTAACCCTCATCAACCGGGGGTCAACCAATGACCCTCCTCCGCCACCGCATCCTGCCCATCCTCACCGTCCTCCTCGCCATCCTCATCGTCTGGCACCTCGCCGTCATCTACCTCAACATGCCCTTCGCCCGCGATCAGGCCACCCGCGCCGGCCAGACGCCGAGCTTCTCGCAACTCCTGCCGCAAACCTTCGCGCAGGAGCGCCCGGTCCTCCCCGCCCCGCACCAGATTGCCGCCGAACTCTGGGACACCACCGTCAACAAGGCCATTACCTCCAAGCGCAGCCTCGTCTATCACGCCGGCGTCACGCTCTCGGCCACACTGCTCGGTTTCGCCATCGGCGCTGCGCTCGGCATCCTGCTGGCCGTCGCCATCATCCACAATCGCGCCATGGACCGCTCCGTCATGCCGTGGATCATCGCCAGCCAGACGATCCCCATCCTCGCCGTTGCGCCGATGATCATCGTCGTGCTGAATTCCATCGGCATTTCCGGGTTGCTGCCGAAGGCGCTGATCTCCACCTACCTGTCCTTCTTCCCCATCGTCGTCGGCATGGTGAAGGGGCTGAGAAGTCCCGAAACCATCCAGCTGGACCTGATGCACACCTATAATGCCTCGCCTGCGCAAATCTTCTGGAAGCTGCGCTGGCCCGCTGCACTGCCTTATCTCTTCACCTCGCTGAAGATCGCCATTGCCATTGCGCTGGTCGGCGCCATCGTCGGTGAATTGCCCACGGGAGCCGTCGCCGGTCTCGGCGCGCGGCTGCTTTCCGGCTCCTATTATGGCCAGACGGTGCAGATATGGGCGGCGCTGTTCATGGCCGCCGGTGTCGCAGCGCTTCTGGTGTCCATTATCGGCATCGCCCACGCCGCGGTCCTGAAACGAATGGGAGCAAGGCCATGACCCATCCCGACTGGTTTATCGGCGCGATCCTGTTCTGGCTTGCCGCCTGGGCCTTCAACGAATGGCTGGTGCGCCGCCGCTTCGTTTCCCCCTCGGCAAAGCGCATCAGCGGCATCGCCGTGCCGCTCCTCTTCGGATTGGCCATCCTCGTCTTGTGGGAAGGTCTGGTGCGTGGTTTTTCCGTACCGCCCATCCTGCTGCCGGCCCCCAGCGCCATTCTTGCCCGCCTTGCCGGCTCCCTGCCGATCCTCTGGGCGGATTTCCGCCAGACTTTCCTCAAATCGGTGCTGACAGGTTACGTGCTCGGCTGCGGCCTCGGTTTCCTCGTCGCCATCCTCATTGATCGCTCGCCCTTCCTTCAACGCGGGCTGCTGCCCATCGGCAATTTCGTCTCCGCTCTGCCTGTCGTCGGCATCGCTCCCATCATGGTCATGTGGTTCGGTTTCGACTGGCAGTCGAAGGTCGCCGTTGTCGTCATCATGACCTTCTTTCCGATGCTGGTGAACACGGTGCAGGGGCTTGCCGCTTCCAGCCACATGGAACGCGACCTTATGCGCACCTATGCCGCCGGCTGGTGGCAGACACTGGTGAAGCTGCGCCTGCCCGCCGCCTGGCCCTTCATCTTCAACGCCCTGAAAATCAACTCCACGCTGGCGCTAATCGGCGCCATCGTCGCGGAGTTCTTTGGCACGCCCATCGTCGGCATGGGTTTCCGCATCTCGGCGGAAATGGGCCGCAGCAATGTCGATATGGTCTGGGCCGAAATCGCGGTCGCCGCGCTCGCAGGCTCCGGCTTTTACGGTCTGGTGGCGCTCGCGGAGCGGGCCGTCACCTTCTGGCATCCGTCCGTCCGTGGGGGACGAACGTAAATAACGAAAAAGGGAACAGCGATGAAAATGAAACTTGCATCCATGCTTCTTGCCGGCGCGTCAGTGGTGACGGCATTCAGTGCGCAGGCCGCCGACAAGATTACCCTGCAGTTGAAATGGGTGACCCAGGCACAATTCGCCGGTTATTACGTTGCCAAGGACAAGGGTTTTTATGAAGCCGAAGGCCTTGATGTCGATATCAAGCCGGGCGGCCCGGACATTGCGCCCGCACAGGTTCTGGCCGGTGGCGGCGCTGACGTGATCGTCGACTGGCTGCCATCCGCACTCGCCACCCGTGAAAAGGGCGTGCCGCTGGTCAACATCGCCCAGCCATTCAAATCGTCGGGCATGATGCTCACCTGCCTGAAAGAAACCGGCGTCACCAAGCCCGACGACTTCAAGGGCAAGACGCTCGGCGTCTGGTTCTTCGGCAATGAATATCCGTTCCTGTCGTGGATGGCGCACCTGAAAATCCCGACCACCGGCGGTGCGGATGGCGTCACGGTTCTGAAACAGGGTTTCAACGTCGATCCGCTGCTGCAGAAACAGGCCGCCTGCATTTCCACCATGACTTATAATGAGTACGGACAGGTCCTCGATGCCGGCATCAAGCCGGAAGACCTCGTCACCTTCAAATATGAAGACGAAGGCGTGGCGACGCTGGAAGACGGGCTTTACGTTCTCGAAGACAAGCTGAAAGACGCCAAGTTCAAGGAAGACATGGTCAAATTCGTCCGTGCCTCCATGAAGGGCTGGAAATGGGCGGAAGAAAACCCTGACGATGCCGCAGATATCGTCCTCGAAAACGACGCCTCCGGCGCCCAGACCGAAAAGCACCAGAAGCGCATGATGGGTGAAGTCGCCAAGCTGACTGCCGGCTCGAAAGGCGCGCTCGACAAGGCGGATTACGAACGCACCGTCAAGACGCTGCTCGGCGGCGGGTCCGATCCGGTCATTACCAGGGAACCCTCCGGCGCCTATACCACCGAAATCACCGATGCGGCGCTGAAATAGTCTGAGGCGGGAAGATAAGATCGCGCGGCGATGACCGCGCGATTTTGTTGAATGACAACCTCTCCTCCGTCATCCTCTTCGCCTCCGTCATCCTCGGGCTTGACCCGAGGATCTACCGACGTTTTGATTGTGATGATGTGCCTGGATCCTCGGGTCAAGCCCGAGGATGACGGTGTATCGGGCGTTCTCAGAATTCCAGACCGCCTCACGCAGTGGTAACCCATCTGACGAATTACAACATCTACCGCTATACAAAAATGTATACCAACCATCGTGGCTATGCGGATTGATTTGCACGACAACAACAATTAGAGTCCCGCCCACAAGACTGCCAGATTTGATCTTGTAGAAAAAGCACAAGGGCAAGGTGCTTGAGATTCGCGTTGAGGGGCGTTTGAATCGGGAGGATCGAAAAGGAAGTATTGTGATCCCTTGTTTCACATTCGCTATCGCATGACCTATTGAAACACGCCTCACGGCTGCAGGACATGCGATCGGATATTGCGCGAGCCAAGACACATGCAGCATAAATTTACCTTCAACCGCTTTGTTTTCCTCCTTCTTTCCGCAACGGCACTGCCCTTTTCGGCTGCCGCCGAAGGCGAAGCGCAGGCACCGGCCAAGCAGCAGAACCTGCCCTCCATCATCGTGGCGCACGCCGCGAAACGCGATCTCGTGGACCGCATCATCGCGACAGGCACAATCCGCCCCGTGGACGAAATCTACGTCCAGCCGCTGGTTGACGGCCTGTCGATCGACACGCTGAATGCCGATATCGGCGACCGGGTGGAGGCCAATGCGGTTCTGGCCGTGCTGTCCTCTGACAGCCTTGTGCTGCAAAAGAGCCAGCTTGAGGCCAACAAGGCCAAGGCCGAAGCCTCCGTCACCCAGTCGAAAGCGCAGGTGCTGGAAGCACAGGCCAATCTCAACGATGCCCTACGCCAGCGTGACCGCGCCGCCAAGCTCGGCCAGAGCGGCTCCGGTTCGGTTTCGGAGACGGAAAAGACCGAAGCCGCCGCGCAAGTGGCGCAGGCCCGGCTGGAGGCAGCAAGACAGGCGGTGTCCGCCGGCGAGGCTGACATCAAGGTCGTCGCCGCGCAGATCGACGATATCGATCTGAAACTGACCCGCACCGGCGTGAAAACTCCTGTCGCCGGCATCGTCTCCGCCAAGAACGCGAAGGTCGGGGCCATTGCCAGCGGCGCCGGAAATCCGCTTTTCACCGTCATCAAGGATGGCGCGATCGAACTCGTCGCTGATCTCTCGGAAACCGATATCCAGAAGGTCAAGGCCGGTCAGAAAACCTATTTGACGGTTGCCGGCGGAGCCCAGAAAATAGAGGGCAAGGTGCGCCTCGTGTCGCCGACCGTCGATCCGACGACGCGCCTCGGTTCCGTACACGTGGTGCTGCCGGAAAACAGCCCGGCACGCTCAGGCATGTATGCCAGCGCCGAGATCATCGTCGAAGAGACGAACGCGCTTGCCCTGCCGCTATCGGCCGTTACCTCCGGACGCGAAGGCTCCACCACCCGCAGGGTGGAAGGCGATGTCGTCAAGCAGGTGAAGATCGAGACCGGCATAGAAGACAGCGGTTTCATCGAAATTGTCAGCGGCCTTACCGCTGGAGACAAGGTTGTCGAGAAAGCTGGAGCATTCGTGCGTGATGGTGACCGGATCCGACCGGTCGAAGCCCAGACGGCTGCGTCCAACTGACTGAGGGAATGAAATGAACTTCTCCGCATGGTCAATCCGTAACCCGATTGCGCCGCTTCTCGGCTTCGCGCTTTTGATGATCCTCGGCATGCAGGCCTTCAAGACCCTGCCGATCACCCGTTTTCCGAATATCGACGTTCCTGTCGTTGCCGTCACCGTGACCCAGAGCGGCGCTTCGCCCTCCGAGCTGGAAATGCAGGTGACGAAGGAAATCGAAGACGCTGTCGCCGCCATCAGTGGCGTCGATGAAATCCAGTCCACCGTGGTCGACGGCCAGTCGACGACAACGGTCGTCTTCCGCATCGAAAAGCCGACGGAAGAGGCCGTTCAGGACACGAAGGACGCCATCGACAAGATCCGCAGCGATCTGCCGGCCGATATCGAAGTGCCTGTGGTCAGCAAGATCGACGTCGAAGGCCAGGCGATCCAGACCTTTGCCGTCTCTTCGCCGAACATGACGCTCGAAGAACTGTCCTGGTTCGTCGACGACACGATCAAGCGCTCGCTGCAGGGCCAGTCCGGCATCGGCAAGGTCGACCGTTACGGTGGTGCGGACCGCGAAGTGCGTGTTTCGCTCAGCCCCGAAAAACTCGATGCCTATGGCATTACCGCGAGCGAGGTGAACAGCCAGCTGCGCGGCACCAACATCGATCTCGGTTCCGGCCGCGGCCAGATCGGCGGCAATGAGCAGACGATCCGCACGCTCGGCGACACGCGCGACGTGACGCAGCTTGCCAACACCACCATCGCGCTCTCCAACGGCCGCTTCGTCAAGCTTTCCGAGCTGGGTACGGTGGCCGACACCTATCAGGAGCAGAAATCCTTCTCGCGGTTTAACGGCAATCCCGCCGTCACCTTCGCGGTGTTCCGCTCCAAGGGCGCAAGCGAAGTCTCGGTTGCCGAAACCGTGGCGGAAAGCCTCGAAAAGGTCCGCAAGGATCATCCGGAAGTCTCGATCCAGATGGTCGACGACGCCGTCTATTTCACCTATGGCAACTACAAGGCGGCGCTTGATACGCTGATCGAGGGCGCCATCCTCGCCATCATCGTCGTCCTGCTCTTCCTCCGGAACTGGCGCGCAACCCTGATTGCCGCCGTGGCGCTGCCGCTTTCCGCGATCCCGACCTTCTGGATCATGGACATCATGGGCTTCTCGCTCAACCTCGTCAGCTTCCTCGCGCTGACGCTCGCCACGGGTATTCTCGTGGACGACGCCATCGTGGAAATCGAGAACATCGCCCGCCATATCAAGATGGGCAAGACGCCCTATCGGGCAGCACTTGAAGCCGCCGACGAAATCGGTCTCGCCGTCATCGCCACCAGCTTCACCATCATTGCCGTCTTCGTGCCTGTCTCGTTCATGCCCGGCATTCCCGGTCAGTACTTCATCCAGTTCGGCTTGACGGTTGCCTTCTCGGTGTTCTTCTCACTGGCGGTGGCCCGCCTCATCACACCGCTGATGGCGGCCTATCTGATGCGCGCCGAAGACGCGATGGATGACCATCACGACAATGACGGCCGGCTGATGAAGGCCTATACGCGCATGGTTTCCGCCACCACCCGCAAGTGGTGGGCGCGGTACCTCACGCTCATCGGCGCCATCGGCTTCCTCGTTGCCTCCGTCATTCTTCTCGCCGGTGTTCCGGGCAGCTTCCTGCCGCCGGACGACGCCTCGCGTGTGACGCTTTCGGTGGAACTGCCGCCCAATGCCACACTGGATGAAACCGACCGGACGACGACCGAGATCTTCCATGCCATCCGTGACATCAACGGCGTGGAAAGCGTCTTCATTCTCGGCGGCGCTTCGCCCAAGGGCGATCTGGAACTTCGCCGCGCCACCGTCAACGTCATCCTCCAGCATATCGACCACTCGCTGCTGAAGGTGCTGGTCAACAAGGGTCTGGGCTCCATTCCGCTCATCGGCCAATATCTTCCGAAGGTGGAAGAAAAGGGCCGCACACGTCCGCAATGGGATGTGGAACGGGATATCTTCGCCAAGGTCCGCACCATCCCGGATGTCCGCATCATCAAGCTGAACGACCGTGCGGAACGCGAACTGAGCTTCAACTTCCTGTCGTCGAACGAGAAGGACCTGAACGACGCCGTCGGCATTCTCGAAAGCCGCCTGCGCGCCTCGCCCATCCTTGCCAATGTCAGCTCGGAAGGCGCCTTGCCGCGTCCGGAACTGCAGATCCGCCCGCGCAAGGATGAAATCGCCCGCCTCGGCATCACGCCGCAGCAGATTTCGCAGACGGTTCGCGTCGCCACCATCGGCGATATCGACGCCCAGCTGACGAAGATCTCGCTGGATGACCGGCAGATTCCGATCCGCGTGCAGGCATCCATCGATACCCGCCGCGATCTTGCCACCATCCGCGCCCTGAAGATCAAGACCGCATCCGGGTCGCTGGTGCCGCTCTACAGCGTCGCCGATATCGACTATTCGGAAGGTCCGAGCTCGATCAAGCGCAATGACCGCAACCGCGTCGTCTCAATCGGCTCCGACGTGCCATTCGGCACGGCGCTCGATACCTCGACGGCCGAATTCAAGCGGATCGTCGAGGAAACCAAGCTGCCGGCAAGCGTGCGCCTGGCGGAAAGCGGCGACGCCAAGGTGCAGGGCGAAATGCAGCAGGGCTTCGTCAACGCCATGGTGCTTGGCCTGCTCCTGGTGCTGGTGGTGCTCATCCTGCTGTTCAAGGATGTCATCCAGCCCTTCACCATCCTGTTCTCGCTGCCGCTCGCCATCGGCGGCGTGGCCGTCGCGCTCATCATCACCCAGAACGCGCTGTCCATGCCGGTTCTCATCGGTATCCTGATGCTGATGGGCATCGTGACGAAGAACGCCATCCTTCTGGTAGACTTCGCCATCGAAATGCGCCGTCATGGCATGGAACGGGTCCACGCCATGATCGAGGCCGGCCGCAAGCGCGCCCGCCCGATCATCATGACCTCCATCGCCATGTCGGCAGGCATGTTGCCTTCGGCACTCGGCGTCGGCGAAGGCGGCTCGTTCCGCGCGCCGATGGCAATCGCGGTCATCGGTGGCATCATCGTCTCGACCGTGCTGTCGCTGATCGTGGTTCCGGCCTTCTTCCTGATCATGGACGACCTGTCGCGCCTGCTCGCCCACCTCTTCGGCCGTTTCGTCGGCAAGAAGGAAGAGGAGGAAGAGGCTCTCTCCAACGAGAAACTCTCGGAGATCGCCCGCGAAAACAGCCTGGCGCTCTCCTCGCTGGAGGCCCGGGTCGCCGGCATGGAAAAGGGCTCGGGAGACAAATCCAGCGACAAGGGCAGCAATATCTTGCGGCTGCCGCCGCTTGCTGCGGAGTGAAGCTCGCAGAATGAAGATTGAAACGCCGGGCCTTGTGCCCGGCGTTTTTATTTTGCGCAATACGTCGCCACACGTTTCTTCTCCCCGCCGGGGAGAAGAAACATGCGGCACCCACCCGCTTCATATTTCCCCTGCGCTTTGAAGCATGCATGGCCTCGTCACATTCCAGCTTCCCCAAATATGACAGCGTCAAACCCCGTTTGATCGAAATCAATTCGCTTTTCAGGTGAACTGCTAATCTCCCTCGCATCGGGAATTGCCGGTCGAAGGATAATGCGATGAGTTCTTTGCAGATAGGCGTGAGAGAGACGGAACATCCCCGGTTTCGTATCGCTGCGGACAGCCCGGCAAAAGGTTTGAGCGGGAGCCGGATGGACGTGAACAAGACCGTGAAGCTGAGCAACAGGGACAGGAACATTCTGCTGCGCGCGCCCTTGATCGGGATAGCGGATGACGCAGTGGCGTTGAAACTGATGGAGGCAGCGACCATCATCAATGTCAACGCCCGCCATGTGCTCTTCAAGGAAGGCGAAGCGGCGCAGCATTTTTATTGCGTTCTGTCGGGTTATGTCCGCCTTTACCGGCTGGACAGGCATGGGCGCGAAGCGGATGTGCGCGTCAGCGGTCCGGGCGATACGTTCAACGAATGCCTGATTTTCGGCAGCGACACCTATCGCTACAGCGCGCAGGCGGCGGAAAGCTGCACGGTGGCGCGTTTCGAGCTCGCGAGAATCCGCACGTTGATCGATCAGGAGCCGGCAATCGCCAAGGCCGTCATGCGCTGCCTTTCCAACAGCCTGCTCGGCACCATGGATTGCATCGCCAACGACCGGCTGCAGACCGCGCCACAGCGCGTCGCCCATTATCTCATCAATCAGGGCCCGCGCGACGCAACATCCTTTTCGCTGCGGCTGCCGTTCCAGAAAAGCCTGCTTGCCGGCAAGCTCGGTCTTGCGCCGGAAGCCCTGTCGCGCGCCTTCTCGGCGCTGAAAAAATCAGGCGTCACCGTGCGTGGCCGCATCGTGCAGGTCAATGACGTTGCCGCATTGAAGCAGATCTGAAGATAGCGGGAGAGGAAGAAAGGCGGGATGCCAGCCGGTAACCCGCCTTTCGCCGTTCCGGAAAGGTCAGATCAACCCGGCTGCGGCACGAAGCGGAAGCCATCGCCCTGCCGTTCAATATGAAAAAAGCCGCCAAGATGGCCGCCGGATACCAGCCAGCCGTGATCGGCCGCCTCTGCCAACGCCGCAAGACGGGTGGCATAGGCAAGTTCGGAATCGATATCGTAAACGAAAGCGATTTCAGGATCGTCTGCCTGCAATCCGCTGACATGCAGCACATCACCCCACAATAACAGCCGGTTATCGCCGCTGCCGATGAGATAGCCGGCATGCCCCGGCGTGTGGCCGGGCATGGCGATCGCCTCGATGTCGTCGGCAATCATGCCCATGGGGATCGGCCGCAGCATGGAGCCGCAAATGTCGAGCAGCCGGGCGGCGAGATCGAAACCGCCCTGCCGGGCAGGCGGCAGGCTCTTGCGGACATCCGCACTGGTGAAAAAGCCAAGATCGGCCTCCGGCACCCATATTTCCGCATTGGGAAAATAGGGCTTGTCACCATCAATGAGACCCAACGCATGGTCGCCGTGAATGTGGGTGAGGATGACACGCCTTACATCGGCCGGCTGAATACCGGCGGCAATCATAGCCGCACGGGCATGGCCATAGGCGGCACCCCAGGCCGTGCCGCAACCGGCATCGACCAGCCAGATGCCATCAGGCCCGGAGAGCGCGAAACAATTGACGTCCACATCCACCGTCTCGCCTTCAAGCCCGGCGAGAACCACGGCCAGCGCCGTCTCGCCCTGCCGATGGATGAGATGGCCGACCGGCGCCTTGTAAACGCCATCGACAAAACGAGACACGGCATAGGGGCCAAAATGAAGAGGCGTATTCATGGCTCAGAGACCACCCTGCTCTTTCAGGAAACCGACGATACGCTCCACCCCATCGCCCCGCTTCATGTCGGTGAAGACGAAGGGCATGGCATTGCGCATGCGGGTTGCATCATTGTCCATGACCGTCAGATCGGCCCCGACATAAGGCGCGAGGTCCTTCTTGTTGATGACCAGCAGGTCGGAGCGGGTGATGCCCGGCCCACCCTTGCGCGGGATTTCCTCGCCCTGGCAGACGGAAATCACATAGATGGTGATATCGGCAAGATCGGGCGAAAAGGTCGCTGCGAGATTGTCGCCACCGGATTCGATGAAGACGACATCCAGATCGGGAAAGCGCGCATTCAGCCCGGCAATCGCCTGCAGATTGATCGTCGCATCCTCGCGGATCGCGGTATGCGGGCAACCACCCGTCTCCACGCCGACAATCCGTTCCGATGGCAGCGCCTGCATGCGCACCAGCGCCTCGGCATCTTCCTTGGTGTAGATATCATTGGTAACGACGGCAACGGAATAATCAGCGCTCATCGCCTTGCAGAGCTTTTCCGTCAGCGCCGTCTTGCCCGAACCAACCGGCCCGCCAATGCCGACGCGCAGCGGGCCATTGCCCGATTTCATGCCCGATTTCACGACTGTGTTTCCTTCACTATGCTTTGGTTCTGTCTCACCATATCTCCTCCGCTTTTCGCTTCAAGATATGCAAGGATCGTGCCGCCTGTTTCTTCTCCCCGCCGGGGAGAAGGTGGCCCGAAGGGTCGGATGAGGGGGCAACGTTGCAGGATTTCGGAGAGCTTGCCCCCTCATCCCGCTGCCGCGACCTTCTCCCCCTCGGGGAGAAGAAACAAGTGGCATGTGCCCGCTCCATCAAACCCGTAACTTTCAGGAACGGAAAAGCCGCGTGCCCTGCACCTCGTGGCGCATCGCCGCCGTATCGGCAAGGATCGTGGCGCTGCCGAGATCATCGAGCGTGGATTGCACGGCCCGTGCCGCCATCTCCGCAATCACCGCCTCGCTTGCGGCCAGAATGGCGACGCCATCCTTCTGGCCTGCGACGCCGAGGCGGATGCCGGCCGAAACCATTTGCGAGACGCCGGCATGTGCGAAAGCGGCAAGCGTTTCCTTGAGCGGCACCCCATGCGCGGCGGCCACGGCCCCGACGGCGACAGGATATGGACATTCCTCCGGCAACAGTTCCAGAACCACATGCGGCCATGCGCCTGCGGCAGCAACGAACGCATCCCCCAGAAGCACCGTTTCACGATATCGCTCCGCCGAGCCGGCCAGCGCCCGCGCCAGATTGGCTGTTTCATTCAGGGCGGCGGCATCACTGCCCCTGTGCCAGCCTTCCGCCAGAAACACCGCATCGTTCCACAGGCTGCCGTGGCGCAAAAGCGTTTCCACCCAGCCGCCCAGTTCAGCGGCATCGCGCACACGCCGGTCCTCAACCACCTTTTCCAGTCCGCCGGAATAGGAAAAACCGCCAACCGGAAAGGCCGGCGACAGCCAGGCCATCAGCCGCAGCAGCGCGGCAACGCCTCGGTCGTCGTTCACGGATCAGCCGTGATCGTGATGGTGGTGATCATGGCCGTGCCCGTGACCATGGGAATGGCCGCCATGGGCGTGATAGGCACCGCGGGCCGGCTGGAAAGGTTCTTCCACCTCGCGCACCGCGGCGCCGAGACCTTCAAGCATGGCGCGGATGACGTGGTCACGCAGGATGAGAATGCGCTCCTCCTCGATCTGCGCCGAAAGATGCCGGTTACCCAGATGCCAGGCAAGCTCGATCAGGTGAAGTCGATCCTTCGGCGTGATTTCAAACAGCTTTTCAGCCGCGGCCCGAACCTCGATCAGATCGCCGTTTTCCACCACCAGAAGATCGCCATGGGCAAACAGCACGGCTTCCTTCAGATCAAGCATCACCATCTCGTCATTTTGCAGATGCAGCAGCTTGCGGCGCAGATGCCGCTGGTCATGCGCCAGCGTGACATAACCGGAAGGCTCGTCGCCAGGGGTTCCGGCGGGGTGGTAAGAGGTGACACGCAGCATGGGATGATCCGTTCGAAAACTGTCTTGGGGTTTCGATTTTTGCCGGATAGGCGGGGGGATTTCAAGGCGTGTTTTCAGGGCACATGGCCACAAGAATGACAAAGCCCGGCATCACAGCCGGGCCAGGTGCAAACCTTTCTCCACTTTCGACGTCATCCTCGGGCTTGACCCGAGGATCCACCCGTCAGACGCTTATGGATCCTCGCCTCAAGGGCGAGGATGACGGAGGAGAGGTTTTCGCCTCCTGTCGGCACCCGAAGACACGGCATCGGTGCCGAGCCTTCGCAAAAACCAAAATCAGGCCGCAGCGCGGCTTTTCAGGTTTTCCAGAATATTCTGCGGCGAGGAAACGCCGTAAGGGTCGGATTCGCAATTATCCTGATAACCCTCTTCCTCGAACCACTGCTCCACCAGACCGTCATTGATGACGGCGGCGTAACGCCAGGAACGCATGCCGAAACCGAGATTGTCCTTGGCGACCAGCATGCCCATCTTGCGGGTGAACTCGCCCGAACCATCCGGAATGACCTTGACGTTTTCGAGGTTCTGGCCCTTGGCCCAGGCATTCATGACGAAGGCATCGTTGACCGACAGGCAATAGATCTCATCGACGCCGAGCGCGCGGAATTCACCCGCCAGCTTTTCGAAATCGGGAAGCTGGAAGGTCGAGCAGGTCGGCGTAAAGGCGCCTGGCAGCGAAAACAGAACGACCTTCTTGCCCTTGAAATAATCGTCGGAGGTCATGTCCTGCCAGCGGAACGGGTTGGGGCCGCCAACGGCCTCGTCGCGAACGCGCGTGCGGAAGGTTACGGCGGGCACTTTTTTGCCGAGCATGTCTTTTCTCCTGATCAGGTGTTTTACGCGGATCGCTTGGGATCAATCCGCGCGGAATTCTTTTGCCGTTTCCATAGCGCAAGATGCGCTGCGGTGCAGCATAAAAATCGGATTTAAGTCATCGAATGTACGAAATGCCGCATCGGCGAGGGATCAATTGTGGAGATCGACCGACCAGCGCAGCAGCGGCGGCAAGGGCGTCCACCAGCCGGTTCGAATACCGGCCTCGCGCAACATGGCGGCCGACCACGTGTTGCAGCCGGCCAGCGCATTAAACCAGCCATTCGCCTCGAAAAACGCGTCCGTCAGACCATAGGCGGCGCCGGGGACAAGCTGGACCTTGCCGTCATTTCTGACAAAACTTGCCCTGATACCCGCGAGAAGACGCTGATAACCCTCTTCAGAAATGCGAAGCCGTTTCACTCCGGCCATGTCGGCGGGAAAGTCTCCCGTCACGTCCACATGCACCACCGACCGGTCCAGCGTAAACGAGCGCAGCACCGGCATCGGTTTCAGATCGGCCCAGGTGGGCGTCTCTATATAAAACGACCGTCCACCCCAGCCAAACACCAGATAGGCAGCGGCGGGATGATTGACCGCTATCCCATCCTCCTGCAATTCGGAGAACACCCGCCGCAGATCATCATCCACCGGCAGCGCAATGTCCGTATGGATCGGGTTGGACAAGAGCAGGATTTCACGATCCCTCAAGCCGCTTGCATCATCGGCGAAAAAGGGACGCGGCACCAAAGTGCCGAGCACCAGAAGCAGCACGATCAGCAGCACGCCGCCGCCGATCCATCTGAGGACAGTTCTCAACACAACGCCCCGTTAAAACAGGAAATAACGCTGCGCCATCGGCAGCACGGTGGCGGGTTCGCAGGTCAGCAATTCGCCGTCCGCCCGCACTTCATAAGTCTCGGGATCAACCTCGATATGCGGCGTGAGTGAATTGTGGATCATCGACGCCTTGGAAATGCCGCCGCGCACGTTCTTCACCGCCAAAAGCTTCTTGGCGACGCCAAGGCGCTGGGCAAGACCGGCATCCAGCGACGCCTGCGATACGAAAGTGACCGAGGAATTGGTGCGCAACTTGCCATAGGCGGCAAACATCGGCCGGTAATGCATCGGTTGCGGTGTGGGGATGGAGGCATTCGGATCGCCCATCGGGGCAGCGGCAATCGAACCGCCGAGCAGCACCATCTCCGGCTTCACGCCGAAAAAGGCCGGGTTCCACAAGACAAGATCGGCACGCTTGCCGACTTCGACCGAGCCGATCTCATGGCTGACGCCCTGCGCAATCGCCGGGTTGATCGTATATTTGGCGATGTAACGGCGTACCCGGAAATTGTCGTTTTCGCCCACCTCTTCCTTCAGGCGGCCGCGCTGGCGTTTCATCTTGTCGGCCGTCTGCCAGGTGCGGATCGCCACCTCGCCGACACGGCCCATGGCCTGACTGTCCGACGATATGATCGAAAACGCGCCGATATCGTGGAGAATATCCTCCGCCGCGATGGTTTCCTTGCGGATGCGGCTTTCGGCAAAGGCAATGTCTTCCGGAATGGACGGCGACAGGTGGTGGCACACCATCAGCATATCCAGATGTTCGGCCAGCGTATTGACGGTATAGGGCCGCGTCGGGTTGGTGGAAGACGGGATGACGTTGGGATTGCCACAGACCTTGATGATATCAGGCGCGTGCCCGCCGCCCGCTCCTTCGGTGTGGAAGGCGTGAATGGTGCGGCCCCTGATGGCGGCGACCGTGTCTTCCACGAAGCCGCTCTCGTTCAGCGTATCGGTGTGGATCATCACCTGCACGTCATATTCGTCGGCGACCGTCAGGCAATTGTCGATGGCGGCGGGCGTCGTGCCCCAGTCCTCATGCAGCTTCAGCGACGATGCGCCGGCAAGGATCATCTCCTCCAGTGGCGCGGGCAGCGAGGCATTGCCCTTGCCGGCCAGTGCCAGATTCATCGGAAAAGCATCGAAGCTCTCGATCATCCGCTCGATATGCCATGCACCGGTGCAGGTGGTGGCAAGCGTGCCATGCGCCGGGCCGGAGCCGCCGCCCAGCATGCAGGTCACACCGCTCATCAGCGCTTCCTCGATCTGCTGCGGGCAGATGTAATGGATATGCGCGTCCATGCCGCCGGCCGTCAGGATCCTGCCCTCGCCGGCAATCGCCTCCGTCGAGGGACCGACGATGATCGTAACGCCCGGCTGCGTGTCCGGGTTGCCGGCTTTGCCGATGGCGTGGATACGGCCGTTCTTCAGGCCCACATCCGCCTTGTAGATGCCTGTATGGTCGACGATCACGACATTGGTAATGACGGTATCGACAGCCCCTTCGGCCCGTGTCGCCTGGCTCTGGCCCATGCCGTCGCGAATAACCTTGCCGCCGCCGAATTTCACTTCCTCGCCATAGGTGGTGTGGTCCTTTTCGATCTCGATGAAGAGTTCGGTATCGGCAAGACGCACCTTGTCACCAACCGTCGGGCCGAACATGCCGGCATAGGCGGCGCGGGAAATCTTGTAAGGCATGGGCTCAGGCTCCTTGGGATGCGGAGAAAATCGATGTGGGAGAAATTCGTTTGAGCCGGCCCTTGCCCGCCAGGGCCTCGACCAGCTGTTGTTCGGCGGCAAATGGGTGACCGCTCCAGCCCTGATGGCCGAAACCGGCAATCGCCACCTCGTCACCATCACCGCTCACACTCTCAAGAACATGGGCGATGGTGAAAAGGCCGGTGCTGGGGCAGACATAAGGTGCGGGCGAATAGGCTTCGAGCGCCGCATCCAGCCTCTCATGCACGCCGCGGGGAATGACGATATGGCGCTTGCCGGTCTCACGGGCGATGGCCGCAAAACCGGGAGTATAGTCGGCGCAGAAATCGGTCAGTTCCGGCCAGCGCACCCGAATATCCGGCTCCATTTCGGCAAACTTGGCGGGATCACGCACCGACCAGATGGCGGCGGCCTGCCGCACCCCGTCGCTCTCACGCCAGTCGGTGCCTTCCGTCATCTCATGGCCCGGCCGCCCCGTGTTGCAGACGGCCACCACATCGGTGCGTGTGCCGCCAGGCCCCAGCGACCGGCAGTCATTAAAGCGGATGACGATATCGGAACGGTCGATGACATCAGCCGCACCCGGCGGCAGTTCCCCGTTTCCGACAATCGTGATGCGCCGCCCCATGCCGTTCAGAAACCCTCGGCAAGCTGGCGTAGCTCTTCCGCGCGCTTGCCGCTCATCTCGGCCAGGCAGGACGAAATCAGCATCGGTTCCATCGAGCCGCCACGCGCCTGAAAGCCGGCAAGCGCGCAATTGGCATCACGAAACGCCACCCAGGCGCGCTGTGCAGTCACCAGAGCGTCGGTCGCACCCTTGCCGTCTGCATCCGCCGTCTTGTCGCGCTCGATAAGCAGCTTGCGCAGCTTCTGATATTCGGCGTTGAGCTGCTTGTCGGCCTTTTCATAATCCTTGCCGGCGCAGATGGTCATGTCCGCCTGCGTTTCCGGCGCCTTGCAATCCGGCTCGGTCTGCGCAACCGCCGGCATCGACAAGCCGGCTGTTGCCGTAAGCAGCACGGCTGCGACGAAAAGGCTTTTTCGGTTCATCCTCATCTTCAGGCCGCCGCGCCGTCAAAAGCCTGCGGCTTCAATGCCCGGGGATCGACGCCATCGAGACAATTGGCGTTCACCGCCACCATTGGCGTTCCATCCGGCCCATCGGCATAAGCAAAGCTTTCAATGCCGCAGGTGGAGCAGAAAAGATGATGAATATGGTGTTTGTTGAAGAGATATTCGCTCAGCTTGTCCTCGCCGGAAAGCAGGGTGAATTTCTCACGCGGCGCAAAGGCCAGCGTCGAGCCCAGACGCTTGCAGCGCGAGCAATTGCAGACAATGGTGTGATCGAGATCGGCATCGACCTCGAAGCTAACGTCGCCGCACTGGCAGCTTCCATGATAATGCGCACTGGCCATTTCATAACCTCCCCATGACCTGTTGACGAAAACCATAAACCTCACGCTTGCCGGAAAGCGGCACCAGCGTCACTTCCCGCTTCTGGCCCGGTTCGAAACGAACCGCCGTGCCCGCGGGAATATCGAGACGCATGCCACGCGCCTTGTCACGCTCGAAGATGAGCCCGGCATTGGTCTCGAAAAAATGGTAATGGCTGCCCACCTGCACCGGCCGGTCGCCCGAATTGGCCACCTCGATCGTCACCGTCGGCTGGCCGGCATTGAGCTCGATGGTGCCCTCTGCGGCAATGATCTCGCCTGGCTTCATGGTGCTCTCCCTTATCTGTTTCAGGCGGCGGTCGCGGCCGCGCAGCCTTCGGCCTTCAGCACGCGCTTCGTGGACGCCGGATTGTTGACGAGTTTTGCCGCCGGGCGGACCGGCCTGCGAACCAGCTCACCGCCGCAATTCGGGCAGGCGCCTTGAAGCACATCCGTCACACAATCAACGCAGAAGGTGCATTCGAACGAGCAGATCATCGCATCCCGGCTGTCGGGCGCGAGATCTCGGTCGCAGCATTCGCAATTGGGCCTCAGTTCCAGCGCCATGCCACCCTCCTCTATCGGATCGGTTCGTGAACGGTCACCAGCTTGGTGCCATCAGGAAACGTCGCTTCCACCTGCACATCATGGATCATCTCGGCAATGCCATCCATCACCTGATCGCGGGAAATCACATGCGCGCCGGCTTCCATCAGGTCTGCAACGGCACGGCCGTCACGGGCGCCCTCAACGACGAAATCGCTAATCAGCGCAATCGCTTCGGGATAGTTGAGCTTCACGCCACGCTCCAGCCGGCGGCGCGCCACCATGGCGGCCATGGAAATCAAAAGCTTGTCTTTTTCTCTTGGGCTAAGGTTCATCGTCGTCCCGCAGCTTTCGCACCTGCACCACAAACCACTGAGGGTTTCGGGGAACAGGTCCGACTTGTTTGACAGACCCCGGAAGGTCGCCTGTCGCGGGCGATCCGGAGGTTACAGATTCCAGACTTTCGGCACTGGCGCGCCGTTTCGCAAGAGCGAAATGATTGGAAAAAGCAATTTTCTGAGGGAGAAACCATCCGCCGCGGAGACACGTACGACAAGCTTGCCCTGCCATTCGCTGGCACCGCCGCTTTCACCGGCAATCGCCCGGATTTTAGGCAGAAGCGCCTCGGCGAGAGGCCCGATATAGAGAAGAGTGGCGAAGGCCACCTGACCGGCCAGAACCGCCGTCTTCGCGGTCAGCTCCGCCACCTCGCCCTCAAGCAGAAGCTCTTCGGCATGCACCAGCTTGCCGCCATGGCGAATGCGCCAGCGGTCACGAAAAAGGCCATGCGTCATCATCTCGCCCATGGCCTGGCGGCCAAGTAACACGGCTTCGACGGCGATGAATTCGGAAGACTGGTCGAGATCGGCTTCCAGCCTTCGGGTCAGGGAAGCCCGGTCGAAGAGGATGGTTTCCTGCGGCAGCCAGTGCAGTTTTGCACCCGGCCCGGCCGAAACGCGGGCGGTGACGGTGGCTGTGCCTGATGATGCCTTGTAGACCTTCTCGCAGGCCTGCGTTGTCACCACCAGCGAGGTGCCGGCACCGGCGGTGGCCTGCCATTCTATTTCGTCTCCGCCGGTCAGCCCGCCGGAGGAATTGATGAGAATGGCCTCGGCTTCGTTTGAAAACGTATCCGGCAGTCGGATTTTGGCGCAGCCTTCCTGAAACAGTTCGTCCAGCCGGCTGCGCCCTTCAACCGCCTTGGTTACAATGCGTCCTCTGCCACGGGCGCGCTGCTGCCGGACAGGCTGTTGAGCGTCTTCACAACCGGAAGGGCCGATGGCTTGCTGTTGCTGCTGCACGCGGTCTCCGATGTACTTGCGGAAGCGGACGCGGCCTTTGCGCCACAATCCTTCTTGACGACGGCGTCCACCACCAGCTGCCCTTCCGTGTTGCGGAAGAAGTCCCACATTCTTTCAGCCGCATCAACCGTGCGCGTCACTTCGCCTGTGGGCATCTTGCGCTCCACGGCGGGTTCCGCCTTCGGCGTCTGCTCGCCGCCCGGCTTGCGGGTAACGACGGCGCTCGCGGCCAGCACTTCGGCCTTCATGGTGGCGCGCGGCCAGGCATGGTCCCAGTTTTCGATGACATAGGACTGGATGCGCGCACCAGCCTTGCAGACATCGTAAGAATTAACGGTGAAGCTCTCGCCCACCTTGCTTTTGGCAGCGCCCTTGCAGCCATCCATTTCGGCCCAGCGCTTCAGCGCCGTCTCGCCGCCATATTGCCAGTAGGATTTGCCGCCGCCCTGATAGGGATTGGCAGGGTCCTTCAGCCCGGCAAAGGCGATGATCGACATCGGCCGTGCCGGCTGGCAGCTTGCCGCATCCGGGCCCCATTTGCCTTCGGTCTCCAGCGGATAACCCGCGCGCAGCGAGGCGACAAAGCCGGCGGCGGTGAAATCCGCGCTGCCATTGCAGATGAATTGCGACAGCATGCGCCCGCCGCCGGAATAACCGGAACCATAAAAGCGCTCTTCATCCACGCAGAATTTGCCCTTGACCATGTCAATCGCATTGCGAATGAAACCCACCTCATCCAGCCCGCCGGGACGCGTGGTAACGCCCGGCACGTTCCAGGCATGGGTGCCGGGCAATTCGCCGTTCAGACTGCCGGCCAGCGCCACAACCATCAGACCATCACGCTCGGCCAGCTTGTCCCAGCCGCTGCGGTTCAACTGACCGTGCGGATTGCTGTTGGAGCCATGGAAATCGAATACCACCGGCACCGGCTTTTTTCCGTCATAGGCAGAGGGAACAAAATAGACGCCGTCGCGTTTCTGCCCGTTAGAGAGAATGGAAAAATCATGCCGACCTGGCTCCATGCCGGGTCCGGGGAGCTGACCGCAGGTCGATGCCGACGCTGCGGCACCAGCGCTTGCGCATATCGCAATGCCCAGAATGACGGTGCGGGCGGAGCGGAAAAACCGGGCAGCCCGGCCAATTGCAAAGTCTGGAATCATTGACACGCCTTTATTGGCACTATGTCTCCGACGATACGTCGGAGGTGCATGGAATGTAAGGGATCAACTGTCGCGGCGTGCGAATAGACTTTTCCTGTGTCTCGCATGCAGCATTTGCGCTGCCAATATCACAGGCTTTTATTCAACGAAATGCTAAAATTGCGCATAAAAGCTATGCTCAGGCGCATAGGCTTTCAAAATATTAATCGGCCGTTTGCACGCCGTGATCGGCGTGCGGTATTTTTAGTCTCGATTTATACTGTCAGATGACGCCGCGCTTCCGGGGTATCCAGCGTTTCGGCCAGCCCCTCATGCACGATTTCGCCGCGATCCATGATGTAGACGTAATCCGCAAGCTCACGGCAGAAGTCCAGATATTGCTCGACCAGCAGGATCGCCATGCCGGTGGAATCGCGCAGATATTTGATCGCCCGGCCGATATCCTTGATGATCGACGGCTGGATGCCCTCGGTCGGCTCATCGAGCACGAGGATTTTCGGCCGCGTTACCAGCGCCCGGCCGATGGCGAGCTGCTGCTGCTGGCCGCCGGAGAGATCGCCGCCGCGCCGTGACAGCATGGATTGCAGCACCGGAAACAGGCTGAAAATATCATCCGGGATGAACCGTTCCCTGCGCGGCAGCGGCGCATAACCGCTTTCCAGATTTTCCTGAACGCTGAGTAGCGGAAAGATTTCACGCCCCTGCGGCACATAACCGACACCACGCTTCGCCCGCTGGTAAGGCGCCAGCCCATCCAGCGCCGCGCCGCCGAAACTGATCGTCCCGGCACTGGTGGCCTGCTGGCCGGTGACGGCGCGCAAAAGCGAGCTTTTGCCCACACCGTTGCGGCCGAGAACGCAGGTGATCTTGCCCATCTCTGCATTAAGCGAAACGCCGCGGAGCGCTTGGGCGGCGCCGTAGTGGAGGTTGATGTTTTCGACTGTCAGCATGGTGCCACCTGTAGCTTCATCGGGGAGCGGATTGTGGATCCTCGGGTCAAGCCCGAGGATGATATAGCTAGGCGCGGGACGGAAAACGACGCCACCACATCGAGATTTCGCCCTGACTGTGGGACGTCAGGGTGAAAGAATGTTCGTGCAACATTGCAGGTATAAGCTCCAGACGTAACCACACCCCACCCGTCATCCTCGGGCTTGACCCGAGGATCCACCTCCGGGAGCCCACCATGACCGGCTTCGTTTACATCGTCACGAGCGGCAGACACGGAACGCTCTACATCGGCGTCACGTCCAACCTCGAGCAGCGAATCTACGAACACCGCGAGGGCCTGACGGAAGGTTTTACCAGTCGTTATGGATGTACGCGCCTCGTCTGGTATGAGGAGCATATGAGCATCGGCACCGCCATCCAGCGGGAGAAATCGTTGAAGCGCTGGTATCGCGACTGGAAAATCAAGCTGATTGAAGATTTTAATCCGGAATGGCGTGATCTTTATGAGGAGTTTGGCTGAGGGCTTGGGGGTGGATCCTCGGGTCAAGCCCGAGGATGACGGCGGAGAATGGGGCACTGCTGACAACATACCCCCTGCCGTCATCCTCGGGCTTGACCCGAGGATCCACAGCGGCAAACGCCCAAATGTCCTTGTGACACCCGCCTCCATCACCGCCCCAGATAATTCTCGATCACCTTCGGATCGCTGGACACAAAATCGATCGACCCTTCCGCCAGCACCGAGCCTTCGGCAAGACACGTCACCTTCACGCCCAGCTCGCGGATGAAACCCATGTCGTGTTCCACCACCACAACCGAACGGGTCTTGGCGATTTCTTTCAACAGCACCGCAGTTTCGGCCGTTTCCGCATCCGTCATGCCCGCCACCGGCTCGTCCACCAGCAGCAGCTTCGGCTCCTGTGCGAGCAGCATGCCGATCTCCAGCCACTGTTTCTGCCCGTGCGAGAGATTGGCGGCGAGGTCGCCCCGGCGGTGGCCAAGCCGCACGGTGGCGAGGATTTCCTCGATGCGGGCCTTGTCCTCTTGCGTCAGCCGGTAGAACAGCGTGGCGAACACGCCGCGCTTGCGGTTCAGCGCCAGTTCCAGATTATCCCAGACGGTGTGGCTTTCGAATACCGTCGGCTTCTGGAATTTTCGGCCGATGCCGAGCTGGGCAATATCCGCCTCGTCCTTTTTGGTGAGGTCGATGCTGTCTTCGAACAGCACCGTGCCGGTATCCGGCCGCGTCTTGCCGGTGATGATATCCATCATCGTCGTCTTGCCTGCGCCATTCGGGCCGATGATGGCGCGCAGTTCGCCCGGTTCCACCACGAAGGACAGGGAATTCAGCGCCCTGAAGCCATCGAAGGAAACGGAGACACCATCGAGATAAAGCAGGCTTTTGGTTCTGTTTTCGGAAACCGTGTTCATGGGCTTACTCCGCTGCCTGTTGCGCAACCGCGCTGTCATTGCCCGGCTGCTCACCAACGCTCAGCGCCCGGGCAACGCGCTTTTCGCGACGCCCTGCGAGATAATGCTGCAGGGTGCCGACAATGCCCTTGGGAAAGAACAGCGTCACCGCGATGAAGAGACCACCCAGCGCGAACAGCCAGAATTCAGGAAAGGCACCGGTGAAATAGCTCTTGCCGCCATTAACGAGAACAGCGCCGAGGATCGGCCCGATCAGCGTGCCGCGACCGCCCACCGCCGTCCACACCACCACTTCAATGGAGTTGGCGGGCGAAAATTCGCCGGGATTGATGATGCCCACCTGCGGCACGAACAGCGCACCGGCAATACCCGCCATCATGGCAGACACGACAAAGGTGAAAAGCTTGATGTTTTCCACCCGGAAACCGAGGAAGCGCACCCGGCTTTCGGCATCCCGCACGCCCACCAGCACCTTGCCGAATTTGGAATTGACGATGCCTGACGCGATCAGCAGCGAGATCGCCAGCATCACGGCGGTTACGGCAAACAGCACGGCGCGTGTGCCATCCGCCTGCACGGAAAAGCCGAGAATATCCTTGAAATCGGTGAGGCCATTATTGCCGCCGAAACCCATATCATTGCGGAAGAAGGCGAGCAGCAGCGCATAGGTCATGGCCTGGGTGATGATGGAGAGATAAACGCCGTTGACGCGCGAGCGGAAGGCGAACCAGCCGAACACGAAGGCGAGCAGCCCCGGCACGACAAGCACCATCAGCGCCGCAAACCAGAACATGTCGAAGCCCTGCCAGAACCACGGCAGTTCCTTCCAGTTGAGGAACACCATAAAATCAGGCAGCACCGGATGACCATAAACCCCGCGCGTGCCGATCTGCCGCATCAGATACATGCCCATGGCATAACCGCCGAGCGCGAAGAAGGCGGCATGGCCGAGCGAGAGAATGCCGCAATAACCCCAGACCAGATCAAGCGCCAGCGCCAAGAGCGCATAGGCCAGATATTTGCCGAGCATCGACATGATGTAGGTCGGGATGCGGAACGCGCTGTCGGCTGGCAATAGCAGGTTGGAGGCCGGCACCAGCACGGCGATGGCAAGGATGATGCCGATGGCGATGGAGATGCGGCGATCGAGCGCGCGCAGGAGGAAGCCGGTAATCATGCTTCGATCGCCCTTCCCTTGAGTGCGAAGAGACCGCGCGGCCGCTTCTGGATGAACAGGATGATGAGGACAAGCACGAGGATCTTGCCGAGCACGGCGCCCACCGTCGGCTCGAGAAACTTGTTGAGCACGCCGAGCGACAGCGCGCCGACCAGCGTTCCCCAGAGGTTGCCGACACCGCCGAACACCACCACCATGAAACTGTCGATGATGTAGCTCTGGCCGAGATTGGGTGAGACATTGTCGATCTGCGACAGCGCTACGCCGGCAAGACCGGCAACGCCCGAACCAAGCGCGAAGGTGAAGGCATCCACCCAAGGGGTGCGGATGCCCATGGAAGAGGCCATGCGGCGGTTCTGCGTCACGGCGCGCATCTGCAGGCCAAAGGCGGAGCGTTTCAGCAGCACCAGCAGCGCGAAGAACACCGAGAGCGAGAAGCAGACGATCCATACCCGGTTCCAGGTGAAGTTGAGATAACCGACGCTGAAGGAGCCGGACATCCAGCTCGGACTGCCGACTTCCCGGTTGGTGGGGCCGAAGATGGAGCGCACGCCCTGTTGCAGGATGAGCGAGATGCCCCAGGTGGCAAGCAGCGTTTCCAGCGGCCGCCCATAGAGGAAGCGGATGACGCCGCGCTCCATCACCAGGCCGACAAAACCCGTCACCAGAAAGGCGGCCGGCAGGGCAATCGCCAGCGACCAGTCAAACAGGCCGGGGAAATGGCTGCGGATCACCTCCTGCACCATGAAGGTGGAGTAAGCACCGATCATCACCATCTCGCCATGCGCCATGTTGATGATGCCCATCACGCCGAAGGTGATGGCAAGGCCAATGGCGGCGAGCAGCAGCACGGAACCGAGCGACAGGCCGTACCAGACATTCTGGGCGTAATCCCAGAAGGCAAGCGCGCTTTCAATGCTGGAAATCGCCTCGTCTATGTCGGGTTTCAGGCTCTGATCCACGGAAGAGGACGCCGCCATCAGAATGCCGATCGCATCGCGCCCCCCAAGGCTCTTGATGGTGGCAATCGCATCTTTCTTCTGGTCGAGCGGACGGTCCGAGGAGAGCAGCGAGACAGCCCGCGCTTCCTCCATCCGGGTTCGCACCTCTTTGTCCGTTTCCTTTGATATGGCCGCTTCTAGCAATTCGAGATTTTCAGCACTCGGCGCTTTCAGAACCGCGTCTGCCGCGGAAAGCCGCACGGAGCGTTCCGGGCTGAGCAGCGTCAGGCCGCCCATCGCAGCGCGGATGACCCGGCGCAGATTGTTATTGACCCTGATCTTGGTAACGGCCGCCTTCGGTGCTTCACCGGCGCTTTCACCGGTCAGTGGGTCGATGAGCGTGAAGCTGGAGCCTTCAGGTTTCGTCATGAACACCAGATTGTCGGCCTTGCGCACGTAAAGATCGCCCGCCGCGAAAGCCTCGAGCGCCGGCACGACACGCGCGTCGCCCGTGGCGGCAATCTGGCCAATCAGCGTTTCGGCCTGTTTGAAATCAGCCGTGCCGAGCTGGTCGATCAGCGCCTTCGGATCGCTTTGCGCGAAGGATTGGGCTGCGATCCCCAGGGTGAGCCAGAGGAAGATGGCTCCGAGAAAAGATCGGATCGTCATGTCGGGGTCCTTAGGGCGTTTCCAGTAAAAGCGACGTCTGTGGGTGCCGCTCACCCCCCTCTGCCCTGCCGGGCATCTCCCCCACAAGGAGGGAGATCGGCAAGGTGCGCTCGCATCGCTCTATCTCGACCGAAGAGAAATGCGGGGCCTCGCCACGAGTCGATCTCCCCACCTGTGGGGGAGATGCCCGGCAGGGCAGAGGGGGGCACGCTTGTTCAGTTTTCAACTATTGAAGCACCGCCCCCAACGAAGAGGGAGCGGCATCATCCCCCGGGGCTAATCAGCTACCCTTACCGCCGCACTTCCCACTGGCCACATTAAAGTTCCCGCAAGACATCGGCTTCCGCCAATCCGAAATCAGATCCTTCGAGTCCGGCAGATAATCCGACCATTCATCCCCCACCACCTGCGGTGTCTGCTGCACGATCTCGAACTGGCCATCGGCCTGAATTTCGCCGATCAGCACCGGCTTGGTGATGTGGTGGTTCGGCATGACAGTGGAGTAACCGCCCGAAAGGTTCGGCACGGAAACGCCGATGATCGAGTCGAGAACCTTGTCCGTCTCCGTCGTGCCGGCGGATTCGACGGCCTTTACCCAGGCGTTGAAGCCGATATAGGCGGCTTCCATCGGGTCGTTGGTCACGCGCTTGTCGTTCTTGGTAAAGGCATGCCAGGTCTTGATGAATTCGGCATTGACCTCGGTATCGACGGACTGGAAGTAGTTCCAGGCGGCAAGGTGGCCGACCAGCGGCGCGGTATCGAGACCGGCCAGCTCTTCTTCACCCACCGAGAAGGCGACGACCGGAATATCCTCGGCCTTGACGCCCTGGTTTGCCAGTTCCTTGTAGAACGGCACATTGGCGTCACCATTGATGGTGGAAACCACGGCGGTCTTCTTGCCAGCCGAGCCGAATTTCTTGATGTCGGACACGATCGTCTGCCAGTCGGAATGACCGAACGGCGTGTAGTTGATCATGATGTCCTCTTCCTTGACGCCCTTCGACATCAGGTAGGCCTTCAGGATCTTGTTGGTGGTCTGCGGATAGACATAGTCCGTGCCGGCCAGAACCCAGCGCTCGACACCTTCGGTGCTGGCGAGATAATCAACAGCCGGAATGGCCTGCTGGTTGGGGGCAGCACCCGTGTAGAAGATATTGCGGGAGGATTCTTCACCCTCATATTGCACGGGGTAGAACAGCAGCGAATTCAGCTCTTCGAACACCGGCAGCACGGATTTGCGCGACGAAGACGTCCAGCAGCCAAAGACGGCGGCGACCTTGTCCTGCGAAATCAGCTGGCGGGCCTTTTCGGCAAATAGCGGCCAGTCGGAAGCCGGATCGACCACCACGGCTTCAAGCTTCTTGCCGAGCACGCCGCCCTTCTTGTTCTGCTCGTCGATGAGCATCAGCATGGCGTCTTTCAGCGTTGTCTCTGAAATCGCCATGGTGCCGGACAGCGAATGCAGCACGCCGACCTTGATGGTGTCGTCGGCGGCAAAGGCGCCATGGAAGGCGGTGGTGGACAGGATCGCGCCAAGCAGCGCGGCACTAAGCGTCTTGCGGAATGTCATCGGAAGAACCCCTCTCCTTGTTGGCCTCCTGCGGAGGCTCAGCGGCATCAGCGGCCGCTGCTGGGAGGGACTATCGATCTCGCGGATGCGAAACCGTATACGTCAATTGACGTAGGCGGGGTGGCGAAAGGTGCAGTGGGGGGTAGACAAGCTTAACTTACGAGTGGAGCGAGACATCTCAACTTGTTTCTTCTCCCCGCCGGGGAGAAGTCCGCGGCAGCGGGATGAGGGGGTAACGGTCGAGATATACGGAGAGCTAGCCCCCTCATCCGACCCTTCGGGCCACCTTCTCCCCCTCGGGGAGAAGAAATGCGCGGCACCGTTTCACATCAGAGGTGCGACACATCAGGAATGCGGCTTGCCGTCCCGCTCTTCGTCGCGGATCGCGTCATCATGATACCAGGAGCCGAAATCCACATGCGGCTCGCGTGCCTGACGCTCAAGCTCGCTCAGCGCGCTATTGTGGAACTTGGAAAGCCCCGCGCGCCCGCCAACCGGGAATTGATAGATCGTTGCCGTCTCGCGATGAAAGCCAGTTGCCATTTCGACCATCTCACTCTGTTTGCATCGAAGCACTTTGGTTATGAAGCAAACCCGCAAAGGCCGGATTCGCTCCGTTTGATTAAAAAAAAATCACGTTGCGAAAAATATAGGCACTAATCGGCCAATCAGCAAGAAAAACCATTCCGAGAGCGCCGGTTTTTGGGGCAAATGCCGATCCGTCGCGCGCAATTGAAATCATTGCACCGCAACAGGGCATTTCATGCCGGGACGCCGGCTATCTATCAGGATTCAATGATGAAACATGAGGGTTAAATTTGCCTTCCGCAGTGCAACAGGACCGGCTTCGCGCAATATCGCAGCCTTTGCGTTCCAGAGCCTCTGAAAGATTTTTCGAAGAATTTGCGAAACATCGCCAATCTGGCACGCGGCATGCATCTAAGGGGTCAGCCCTTGAACGCGAATGCGCTTCCGGCGGCGAAAGCCACGGAAGCCTCAAGGCTTCGCATTTTTACCTATGAGAGGTTCGTAATGACTAAGTTCAAACTCGAGTACATCTGGCTGGATGGATACAAGCCGGTCGCCAACCTGCGCGGCAAGACACAGGTCAAGGAATTCGACGAATTCCCGACACTCGAGCAGCTGCCGCTCTGGGGTTTTGATGGCTCGTCCACCCAGCAAGCTGAAGGCCATTCGTCGGATTGCGTGCTGAAGCCCGTTGCGATCTATCCCGACCCGGCCCGCACCAACGGTGCACTCGTCATGTGCGAAGTCATGATGCCCGATGGCGTCACCCCGCATGCCTCGAACAGCCGCGCCACCATCGTCGAGGACGAGGATGCATGGTTCGGTTTCGAACAGGAATATTTCTTCTACCAGGACGGCCGCCCGCTCGGCTTCCCGGAACAGGGTTACCCGGCTCCGCAGGGCCCGTATTACACCGGCGTCGGTTTCAAGAACGTCGGTTCGGTTGCTCGTGAAATCGTTGAAGAGCACCTCGATCTCTGCCTCGAAGCCGGCATCAACCACGAAGGCATCAACGCCGAAGTGGCCAAGGGCCAGTGGGAATTCCAGATTTTCGGCAAGGGCTCCAAGCGCGCCGCCGACCAGATCTGGATCGCCCGTTACCTGCTGCTGCGTCTGTGCGAACAGTACGGCATCGACGTCGAATTCCATTGCAAGCCGCTCGGCGATACCGACTGGAACGGCTCGGGCATGCACTGCAACTTCTCCACCAAGTTCATGCGTGAAGTTGGCGGCAAGGACTATTTCGAAGCCCTCATGGCCGCTTTCGCCAAGAACTGGCAGGAGCACATCGACGTTTACGGTCCGGACAACCATCTGCGCCTGACCGGCAAGCACGAAACCGCTCCGTGGAACAAGTTCTCCTACGGCGTGGCAGACCGTGGCGCGTCGATCCGCGTTCCGCATTCCTTCGTCAACAACGGTTACCGTGGTTACCTCGAAGACCGTCGCCCGAACTCTCAGGGTTGCCCCTACCAGATCGCTTCCGTCGTTCTGAAGACGATCGCAGAAGTGCCGCTCGCAAAGTCGGCCGCTGCCTGATAAGCAAAAAATGGCGTCGCCCCGAACCGGGCGGCGCCATTTTTCTGTCCACCGAACGGCCGGGCCGGACGGGCGACCTTTCGCTCTCTGCCCCACGCGGCATATTCTTCCTTCGCGAACTCCAAGAAGTTTCGGCACGTCAAGCAAGAAGGTGAGCGATGGGCATTCTCCAGAAATTCTCTCTCGAAAACCGCACGGCCATCATCACCGGCAGCGGCCGCGGCCTCGGTTTCGAAATCGCCAGCGCCTTTGCCGAAGCGGGCGCCCATGTGTGGCTGACCGGCCGCAATGCCGAAACGCTGGAACAGGCGGTCGACACGCTGCGCAAGGCCGGCGGCAAGGCCGATTACGCCGCCTTCGATATCGCCGATACGACCGCCGGCAGCGCGCTTGTCCGCCGCATCATGGACGAGTTCGGCCACCTCGATATCCTCGTCAACAATGTCGGCGCGCGTGACCGCCGCCCACTTGCCGAATTTACCGACGAGGATGTGCTGGAGTTGATCCGCACCGATCTCACCTCCTCCATCTCGCTGTCACGCGATGCGGCAGAGGCCATGAACATCAATGGTTACGGCCGCATCATCACCATCACCTCCATTCTCGGCCATATCGTTCGGCCGGGGGATGCGATCTATCCCGTCGCCAAACAGGGGCTGACCGGGCTGATGCGGGCGATTGCCGTGGAATATGGCGCACGCGGCATCACCAGCAACGCCATCGCACCCGGCATGTTCGCCACGCAAACCAATGCCGCCCTTGCCGAAAACCCTGAGATGGTGGCTTTCGCCAAGCTGCGCGTGCCGCTGGAGCGTTGGGGCCGGCCGGATGAAATCGCCGGTGCGGCCCTGTTTCTGGCCAGCGATGCGGCCTCCTTCGTCAACGGCCACGTGCTGACGGTGGATGGCGGCATGTCGGTGCGGCTGTGAGAGGCCCGTTGCGGAAAGGCGCTCGATAGGCATGGCCGCACGGCAACGCATCATCCCCGTCAGGCGCGAATATAATCGCTGGGTCGCCAACCAGACGCTGGAAGATTATGCGCTGCGCTTCACCGCCAAAAGCGCCCGGCAATTTTCCTCCAACCGCATTTCCCACACCGCCATCGGCGCGATTTCGTTCCTCGCACTGGAAGCCATCGGCGGGGCCATCACACTGTCCTACGGCACTACTAATGCCTTTTACGCCATCCTCGTCGCCGCCATCGTCATGCTTGCCGTCGGCCTGCCGATCAGCCGTTATGCCATCCGCCACGGCGTCGATATCGATCTTTTGACGCGCGGCGCAAGTTTCGGATACATCGGCTCCACCATCACCTCGCTCATCTATGCGGCCTTCACCTTCATGCTGTTCGCCATCGAGGCGTCGATCATGTCCGGGGCGCTGGAACTGGCGCTCGGCATTCCGCTCTGGATCGGCTACATCATTTCCGCCGTCATGGTCATTCCGCTTGTCACCCACGGTGTGCGCCTCATCAGCCGTTTCCAGATCATTACCCAGCCCTTCTGGATCATTCTCAACGTCCTGCCCTTCATCTTCATCGCCCTGATGGACTGGGAAAAATACGACCTATGGCGCGCCTTTGCCGGCATCCACCACGCCTCCGGCCCGCCGGGAACGGTGGCAGATTTCAATCTGGTGGAGTTCGGCGCAGCCTCTGCCGTCATTCTTGCGCTGATGTCGCAGATCGGCGAACAGGTAGATTTCCTGCGCTTCCTGCCGGCCGAAGGCCAGAGTCGCCTGCGCCACCGCATCGCCGTCTTCCTCGCCGGTGCCGGCTGGGTCGTCGTCGGCGTGCCGAAGCTGCTCGCCGGCTCCTTCCTGGTGGTACTGACCTTCAGCTCCGGCGTCTCGGTGGATCGCGCCGCCGATCCAGCGCAGATGTATCTGACCGCTTTCGGCTACATGATCCCCAATCAGACGGCAGCAATGCTGCTGATGGTCGCCTTCGTGGTCGTCTCGCAGCTGAAGATCAACGTCATGAACGCCTATGCCGGCTCGCTCGCCTGGTCGAATTTCTTCTCCCGCCTCACCCACAGCCATCCCGGCCGCGTCGTCTGGCTGGTGTTCAATGTGGCGATCGCGCTGCTGTTGATGGAACTCGGCATCTACCGGCTGCTGGAAGAAACGCTCGGCATATTCTCCATCATCGCCATGGCATGGCTGTGCACCATTTCCGCCGATCTCTTCATCAACAAGCCGCTTGGCCTTGCCCCGCCGGGCATCGAGTTCAAGCGCGCCCATCTCTACGATATCAATCCTGTCGGCGTCGGCTCCATGGCGCTTTCGGCCACCATTGCGCTGATGGCGCATTTCGGCGCCTTCGGCCCGCTTGCCGCATCGCTCGCGCCCTATCTGACGCTGATCGTCGCCTTCATCGCCTCGCCACTCATCGCCTGGGGCACGAAGGGCAAATTTTATCTCGCCCGCAAACCGCGCCAGAAATGGCGTGAAGAAAGCAGCATCACCTGCTCGATCTGTGAACACCCGTTCGAACCGGAAGACATGGCGTGGTGTCCGGCCTATGCCGCGCCGATCTGTTCGCTCTGCTGCTCACTGGACAGCCGCTGCCATGACATGTGCAAGCCGAAGGCCAAACTGAATTATCAGGTCGCCACCGTCGCGAAATCCTTCCTGCCCGCACAACTGGTGGCAAAGCTCGCCACGCGGCTGGGGCGCTACGGCATGGCGGCGGCGATTGCCGTCACCGCCATCGGCGGCATATTGGCGATGATCGCCCATCAGGTCGGCACCGCCTCGCCGGCAACGGCCGATGTGGTGAACCGCACCATCCTCATCGTGTTTTTCGTCTTCGCCGTCATTGCCGGCATCGTCTGCTGGTTCCTCGTGCTTGCCCATGACAGCCGCGTCGTGGCGGAAGAGGAATCTTCCCGCCAGAACACATTGCTGCTCAAGGAAATCGCCGCCCACAAGAAAACCGATGCCGCCCTTCAGGACGCCAAGGAGACAGCCGAGGCCGCCAACCGCGCCAAGAGCCGTTATGTGGTGGGCCTCAGCCACGAATTGCGCACGCCGCTCAACGCCGTCTTGGGCTATGCCCAAATTCTCGAGCGCGACGATACCATTCCCCCTCCCCGACAATCGGCGATCAAGGTCATTCGCCGCTCGGCCGATCACCTGTCGGGCCTGATCGACGGGCTTCTCGATATTTCCAAGATCGAGGCCGGCCGCCTGCAGGTCTATTCCAACGAGATCAATATCCAGGATTTCCTCGACCAGATCGTCGACATGTTCCGCCCTCAGGCGCAGGCCAAGGGGCTGGAATTCCGCCATGACCGGTCGCGGGCCCTGCCGCAATATGTCCGCACCGATGAAAAGCGGCTGCGCCAGATCCTCGTCAACCTGCTCTCCAACGCCATCAAATTCACCGATGATGGCGCAGTCACCTTCGATGTCGCCTATCGCAGCCAGGTGGCAAGCTTCACGGTGTCCGACACCGGCCGTGGCATCGCACAAAAGGATCTCGCCCGCATCTACGAACCCTTCCAGCGCGGCGAGGCCGAGAGCGTGCGCCCAATGCCGGGGCTCGGCCTTGGCCTCACCATCACACGGCTCCTGACCAACACACTCGGCGGCGAGATTTCCGTTTCCAGTGAAAAGGATGAGGGCTCCACCTTCCGCGTCCGATTGATGCTGTCAGCCGTGCACCGACCAAGCACGGCGCCTGCGCCGGAAAAGACCATCCGCTCCTATTCCGGCCCGCGCCGCACCATCGTTGTGGTCGACGACAATGAGGATCATCGCGAACTGATGCGACAGGTGCTCTCACCGCTCGATTTTGTGGTGCTGACGGCACAAAGCGGGCCGGAATGCCTGACGCTCATCGAAGGCGTAAAGCCTGATCTTTTCCTCATCGATATTTCCATGCCCGGCATGAGCGGCTGGCAGCTTGTGACGAAACTGCGTGAGGCCGGCCAGACCGCCCCGCTTATCATGCTCTCGGCCAATATCGGCGATGGCACCGTGGCAGGCGCGGGCGAAGACAACCACAACGACGCCATCGCCAAGCCGGTCGATATCCGCCACCTTTGCGACAGGCTTGCCGTGCATCTCGGCCTGAAATGGATTTACGATACGGACATGCCCCCGGAACCCGCTCCGCAGCCGGTTGCACGGATCATCCATCCGGGCGCTATCCATATCAGGGATTTGCAGCAGCTCGGCGAAATCGGCTACATACGCGGCATTGAGGCGAAACTCGCCGATCTCGCCCGCAACACGGAAAACCTGCCCTTCACGCAGGAGCTTGGCACCTATGTGCAGGCCTTCGATCTGGCCGGTTACGCGCATTTTCTCAAACGGTTTGCGGATAAAGACACGGGAGATGGCAACCCATGAGCGCTCAGGCAACAGCGGCTCCAAGAGACATCGTCCTGCTGGTGGATGACAGCCCGGAAGCGCTCGGCTTCCTCACCGATGCGCTGGAACAGTCCGGCTTTTCGGCGCTGATCGCCACCTCGGGACAGGCCGCGCTCAACATTGCCGAACGCATCACGCCCGATATCATCCTGCTCGACGCCGTCATGCCCACCATGGACGGTTTCGAGACCTGCCGACGCCTGAAGGCCAATGCGGCGGTGGCGCAGGTGCCTGTCATCTTCATGACCGGGCTGACGGAGACCGAACATGTGGTGCGGGCGCTTGAATCCGGCGGTGTCGATTATCTGACCAAGCCGATCAATATAGACGAGTTGCGTGCCCGCATCCGCGTGCACCTTTCCAATGCCCGCTCGGCCCAGAGCGCCCGCGTGGCGCTCGATGCCGCCGGCCGCCACCTGCTTGCCGTGCGCGCCAGCGGCGCCATCCACTGGTCCACACCGCAGGCGACCCGGCTCGTCAACGCCGCCACCGGCCGCGATGACGGCATGGAAACCGTCGTCACCCATATCGGCCGCTGGCTCGGAGAACGAGCGGCAGCGGAAACCGGTCGCGACGTGCCGCTGACGATCACCGACGCCGGGCGGCCTGCCCTGCAACTGTCATTCCTCGGCGCCATGGGGCCGGATGAATTCCTCTTTCGCCTCACCGCCGCCAGCGAGAAATCCGACGACCACCTGTTGCGCGAGCATTTCTCCCTCACCGCGCGGGAATCGGAAGTGCTGCTGTGGATCGCCAAGGGCAAATCCAACCGCGATATCGGCGATATTCTCGGCCTTTCCGCGAGAACGGTGAACAAACATCTGGAACAGATCTATGTGAAGCTCGGCGTCGAAAACCGCGCGTCGGCGGCCGTCAAAGCGGCGCATGTTCTGCATCAGGGGTGAATTTCCTCGCGTGATGCGTTAGGCTGCTGCTGACATCCCCCAGAGCAGCCAATTCCGGACGAGCGGCGGCCGCTTGTTTCTTCTCCCCGCCGGGGAGAAGTCCGCGGCAGCGGGATGAGGGGGCAAGCCCTCTGAAGTCCGGCAACGTTGCCCCCTCTTCCGACCCTTCGGGCCACCTTCTCCCCCTCGGGGAGAAGAAACAAGCGGCAAACCACCATCCAAAATCGCCGTCCGATCCGCTGAACCCAACACAGGAACAAACACCCATGAACCGTTTCATCATCCTTTCCGGCTGCTCCGGTGGCGGCAAATCCACCCTGCTTGCCGAACTATCCCGGCGCGGTTTTGCCACCGTCGAGGAACCCGGCCGCCGCATCGTCATCGAAGAAACCCGTAACAACGGCACCGCCCTGCCGTGGGTCGACATCGAAGCCTTCGCCCGCCGTGCCATCGCCATGGCACTCGAAGACCGGCAAACGGCGCCGCCGGATGGCCTCGTCTTCTTCGACCGTGGCCTGATTGACGCGGCCTCCGCGCTGCGCCATGTCAGCGGCGATGCTTTTATCGATACATTGCGCCATGCGCATCGCTACAACAGGCTGGTTTTCCTCACCCCGCCCTGGCCGGAAATCTACCGTGGCGATGATGAGCGCCGGCACGATTTCGATGCGGCGGTGGAGGAATACGAGCGTCTGCTCCGCGACTATGACGCGCTTGGCTACGACACCGTCGTGCTCCCGAAATCGGGCATCGCAGAACGTGCAGATTTTATCCTGACGCGGATCGGCTGAACGGCACCTGCACGCAGCAACACTGGCCTCAGCGACTGTCCAGCAATTGCGAAACGGTGACGAACTCAAACCCGCGTTGACGCAGACCGTCGATGATCAGGGGCAGGGCCTGCCGGGATATTTCGCGGCTTCGGTACATGACATGCATGATGATGATCGAGCCATTTTGTGTTTGCTCGATCACATGTTTTGCAAAGGCAGCCGTGTCTCCGGCGACATCAGGAAACGATTCCGGCTCGACATCCCACATGATGGTTGTCCGCTCATGCCGGGAAAGATACCAGGGCAAAGTCAGCAGCTTCTTGCCATAGGGCGGGCGGAACATGATCTCGCCTTCATAACCCGCCGCCCGAATCGCCGTATCGGTGCGCTCGATTTCCTCACTTATGCGCGCCGTCCCCATCAGCGTCATGTTGGAATGCGTAAAGCTGTGGTTGCCGACCTGATGTCCTTCGTCGACGATCATACGCGCCTGCGGCAGGTTTTCTTCGGTCTCCCTGCCCGTCAGGAAAAACGTCGCCTTCACTCCGCGTTGCCTGAGGACCGCCAGAACACCCTGCGTGAAGCCCGCCGAAGGTCCGTCATCGAATGTCAGCGCCACCAAGGGCTTTGCTGTTTCGACCCGCGCGATGATTGTTCCGAATGATTGCATCGTCCGCGCTTTGCTGAAGAGGTGCAGGCCGAAGAGCACCGCCGCCAGCGCAGCCAGACCAAGGAACAGAAACAAGACCCGCTTCATCGTCGTTGCTGCCCCTCATCGCAGTTTCGCGAGATGTTTGTTTCGCGCCTTGTTGTCTCCAGTGTGGCGGGCCATGGCGATAAGACATCGTCGCAAACAAAAAAGCCCGGCATCGCTGCCGGGCTTCGATCGTGTATCGCAGAAAGGCTTAGCTGCCCTGCTGGACGTAGGTGAACTTGCCGTCCGCGCCCTTCTTCCACTCGTACATGACGTAGCCCGGAAGCTTCGGGTCGCCCTTCTCGTCGAAGGAGATGTCACCGAGTGCAGTCGGGAAGGTGCCCGACTTCAGGGCTTCGGCAACCTTTTCCGGCTCAACGGAACCGGCGGCCTTTGCCGCGCCTGCGATCGACTGCAGGGCTGCATAGGAGTAGAGCGTGTAGGCTTCCGGGTTGAAGCCGGCGGCCTTGAACTTCTCGACCAGTTCCTTGTTTTCCGGGCGCAGCGTCGGATCGGGGCCGAAGGTGTTGAGCGTGCCTTCGACGGCGTCACCGGCGATGGAAGCCAGTTCGTTCGAGACGATGCCGTCACCCGAGATCAGCTTTGCCTTCAGGCCCTGATCGGCCGCCTGACGGATGATCAGACCGGCTTCGGTGTGCAGGCCACCCCAATAGATGACCGAAACGCCAGCTTCCTTCATTTTCGAAATCAGCGCCGAGAAATCCTTGTCGCCGACATTGACGCCTTCATACATGACTTCCGTCAGGCCGGCGGCATTGGCTGCCTTCTTGGTTTCATCGGCAAGGCCCTGACCATAGGGGGTCTTGTCGTGAATGACGGCGATCTTGGCGTCCTTGAAGTGGTCGGCCAGATACTTGCCGGCAATGCCACCCTGCTGGTCGTCACGACCGCAGGTGCGGAAGGTGTTCCACAGGCCACGCTCGGTAAAGACCGGGTTGGTTGCGGCCGGCGTCACTTCGAGAATGCCGTTTTCGGCATAAACTTCGGAAGCCGGAATGGAAACGCCGGAGTTGAAGTGACCGATGACGAATTTCACGCCGTCGGCAACGAATTTATTGGCAACCGAAATACCCTGCTTCGGGTCGGATACGTCGTCACCCAGCACGATCTTGATCTGCTCGCCATTGATGCCGCCGGCGGCATTGATGTCTTTCGCAGCCTGTTCGGCACCCTTCTGGATCTGAGCGCCAAAAGCAGCGTTCGGGCCGGTCAGCGGTGCGCCGACAGCGATCACGACATCGGCCCAGGCCGAACCGCCGAAGGCGACCATGGCGGTCAGCGCGACAGCGGAAAGAAGAGACTTCTTCATTACTTTACTCCCAGTTCCTTGGATGGGTTGATTGCAAGGACCTGTTCGGTACCCACCTTAACCGAACAGAAACCGTTCCACTCTGACGAGCATTGTGCAGCCGGAAAAATCCGCCTGTCAATCTTTCTTCTTGTAGGAAAATGCCGACGTGCGATCGTAAAGCCAATAGTAGTTATTGACCATCTGGCTTGTCCGGCGCATGCGGAAACCGATGCTGGAAAAGACCAGAAGAAGAACGACGTCAAACACGTAATAAAAGCCGTTGATGAACGGCCCGTTGAAGAGCGCGTGATGCAGGAAGCGCATCACCAGCCCCAATGCCAGCGTATAGATTACCACACGCGTATAATCGCCCCAGCCATCGGCCACGGATTTGCCCGTGCGCCATGCCGTCCAGAAACCCAGAAGAACAACCAGTGCGCGCAGAACATAACGCACGCCGCTATCCGTCTCGAAAAAAAGGCCCTGCATCTCTTTCCCCATCAGCGCCGGGCGAAAATGCCCAGGCCCTGCCTTGTCTGTCGTCCCGCCGTTTGCCGGTGGGCATTTTATTGTTTGCGTCCCGCCCTGATCCCGAAGAATTCGGCTGAACACCGTGTGCAGTTTTGCGCCGCAAAATTTGCGGCGCAAGTAAAATCTTTCAGTGCCGTCCGCCTTCCAGATAAGCGGCGCGCACCTGCGGATCAGCCAGCAGTTCCTTGCCCGAACCGCTCATCGTCACCTTGCCGTTGACCATCACGTAAGCGCGGTCAGAAAGCTTCAGCGCGGCAAAGGCATTCTGCTCCACCAGGAAGACGGTCAGCCCTTCCTCCTGGTTGAGTTTCTTGATCGCCTCGAAGATGCCCTTGACGATCAGCGGCGCGAGACCCAGCGACGGTTCGTCGAGCAGCAAGAGCTTCGGCCGTGCCATCAGCGCGCGGCCGATGGAGAGCATCTGCTGCTCGCCGCCGGAAAGCGTGCCGCCGCGCTGGCTCTGGCGTTCCTTCAGGCGCGGGAACATCACGAAGATCTTCTCGACGTCTTCCTTGAAATATTTCAGGTTGTCGAGATTGGCGCCCATCTGCAGGTTTTCCAGCACCGTCATGCGCGGGAAAATCCGCCGGCCTTCGGGCGACTGGGCAATGCGCTTGCGGGCGATCAGGTGCGTCGGCAGCTGGGTAATGTCCTCGCCGTCGAAGATCACCTGACCGGCACGGGCCTGCGGGCTGCCGCAGATTGTCATCATCAACGTCGACTTGCCGGCGCCATTGGCGCCGATCAGGCTGACGATTTCACCCTTGTTGACTTCGACATCGACACCGGCGAGCGCGCGGATATTGCCATAATAGGTTTCGACACCCTGGACTTTCAGAAGCGGTTCACCGGACATCAGGCCGCTCCTCCGTCGAGTTCTTCCGCAATCACGTCTTCCACTTCATCATCCTCGACACCCAGATAGGCGGCGATGACCTTCGGGTCGTTCTTCACATGGTCCGGCGTGCCGTCGGAAATCTTCTGGCCATATTCCAGAACCACCACATGGTCGGAAATCTGCATCACCACGGACATGTCATGCTCGATGAGGAGCAGCGACGTGCCTTCATCGCGGATGCCGCGCAGCAGCGTGTTGAGCGCCAGCGATTCCTTCGGGTTGAGACCGGCGGCCGGCTCATCGAGGCACAGAAGTTCCGGCCCCGTGCACATGGCACGGGCGATTTCCAGACGACGCTGCGCGCCATAGGGCAGATCACCGGCGGGGTCGTCGGCGCGGTCGGTCAGATCGGCCTTGTCCAGCCAGTACTTGGCTTTTTCGATCGAGCTCGCGACCGCCTTTTTATAGGCTGGCAGGCCAAGAAGACCGAGAATGGTGTAACCCGAGGCCTTCATCAGCGCATTGTGCTGCGCTACCAGCAGGTTTTCCAGAACCGTCAGGCCCGAAAACAGCCGGATATTCTGGAAGGTGCGCGCCACCTTGGCCTTCTTGGTGATTTCGAAATCCGGCAGGCGCTCCAGCAGATGCGCCTCGCCACTTTGCTGGCGCATGGTGATCATGCCCATCGTCGGCTTGTAGAAGCCGGTGATGCAGTTGAAAACCGTGGTCTTTCCAGCGCCGTTGGGGCCGATCAGCGCGGTGATCTCACCGCGCTTTGCTTCGAAGGAGAAGTCGTTGATGGCCATCAGGCCGCCGAACTTCATCGACAGATGTTCGACCTTGAGGATCGTGTCGCCAGTCGTATTGCCAGTCGCATTGGATGTCATGTTCATCGTTCCGGAAGCCATCAACCGTGACCTTCCTTGGTAAAGCTGCCGGACACGGCCTTGCGCTCCTTGAGGAAGGCCGTGGGTTCACGCGAGCCGACGAAGCCGCGCGGCTTGAACAGCATGACGATGACCATGGCGAGGCCGAACAGCAGCATACGATAGAGTTCCGGCGTGAAATCAGGCCCGAAGATGTGCTTCAGGAATTCCATTTCGCGCAGAAGCTCCGTGCCGCCGACCATGACGAGGGCGGCAATGGCAATACCGGTCAGCGAGCCCATGCCGCCAAGCACGACGATGGCGAGGATGACGGCGGATTCGAGGAAGACGAAGCTTTCCGGCGACACGAAACCCTGACGCGCGGCGAAGAACGAACCGGCGAAACCACCGAACATCGCGCCCGTCGCAAAGGCGGTGAGCTTGGTGATGACGGTATCGATGCCGAGCGAACGGCAGGCGATTTCGTCCTCACGCAACGCTTCCCAGGCACGGCCGATCGGCATACGGCGCAGCTTGATCGTGACGTAGGCCGTCAGCATGCACAGAAGCAGGATCACGTAGAACAGGAAGATCTTGTAATAGGCCGAGGACATCGACAGGCCAAACGCCTTGGCGAAGTTGTTCGGCGCACCGACATCGAAGGACCAGATACCGAAGACGGAAGCCTTGGCGATGCCGGAAATGCCGAAGGTGCCCCTGGTCACATCCGTCCAGTTCAGGAGCACGAGACGGATGATTTCACCAAAGGCGAGCGTGACGATCGCCAGATAGTCACCGCGAAGTCTCAGAACCGGGAAACCGAGGATGATGCCCCAGAAGCCGGCAAGAATGCCGGCAAGCGGCAGAAGCACCCAGAAGGACAGGCCGAACTGGCTGGACAGCAGCGCATAGGAATAAGCGCCGACCGCGTAGAAGGCCACGTAACCGAGATCGAGCAGGCCGGCGAGCCCAACGACGATGTTGAGGCCCCAGGCCAGCATCACATAGATGAGGATCTGGATGCCGAAATTGTCGACGAATTTCAACGAACCCTGAAAACCGAACAATTGCACTGTTATAACAGGGTAAAGCAGCAGCAGAACCAGCGCCAGCTTGAGGAAGTGCTTGTGGAAAAAGCCCTTGTTCTCGGAGATTTCCAGAATGCCGGTTTTTGCCTTGGCAAGCCTGCGCCGGTCCAGCGATGGCTTGATGAAGCCGACCACAAGGAAACGGCCAACGGCGGCCACAGCGACGAAGATCGCCAGAAGCCCCCAGCGGGTGCCCCAGATCAGCTGGTTGTTGATGTCCTGATAGGTGACGATGCCGACATAAAGAATGAACATGCCGAACGAGATGACACCCGCAATCAGGCCCTCCTTCACAGCCGTCGCCATGATGCTCGGGCTGGAAGCGGCATTTTCGGAAGCGATGTTGGTCATGGGTTCACACCTTCTCGACTTCCGGACGACCGAGAATGCCGGTCGGCTTGAAGATCAGCACGAAAGCCAGAATGCCGAAAGCCGCGACATCCTTGTAGGCAATGGAGAAATAGGCCGACCACAGCGATTCGATGAGGCCGATCAGGAGGCCGCCGAGAACAGCGCCCGGAAGCGAGCCGATGCCGCCGAGGACGGCCGCGGTGAACGCCTTGACGCCGGGAATGAAGCCGTCACTGAAGGAGGCAACACCGTAATACATCAGATACATGGTGCCCGCGACCGCAGCCAGCGCCGCACCCATGATGAAGGTGATGGAAATCGTCTTGTCGACATCAACACCGAGGAGAGCCGCCATCTTGCGATCCTGTTCGGTGGCGCGCTGCGCCCGGCCGAGCGGAGTCTTGTTGACGATATACCAGAAGGCGAAAAGCAGAACCGAGGTGACCACCATGATGATCAGCTGCTTCAGCGACACGGTAATGGCGCCGAAATGATAGCTTTCCGTCACCATTGACGGGATCGGCTTGTTGCGCGGCCCCTGGGTGACCTGGATGAAGTTGGACAGCGCGATCGACATGCCGATGGCGGTGATCAGCGGTGCGAGACGGAATGAGCCGCGCAGAGGCCGGTAGGCGACGCGCTCTATCACCCAGTTCCACAGGCCGGTCATCAGCATAGCGACGATCATCATCAGAAGTAGAAGAAGCGCCACCGGAATGCCGGCGAAAAACGATGTTGCAATCAAAAAAACGATCAGCGCGGCAAAGCCGCCAAGCATGAAAATGTCGCCATGGGCGAAGTTGATCATGCCGATAATGCCATAAACCATCGTATAACCGATAGCGATGAGGCCATAGATCGATCCAAGAGTCAGCCCGTTGATGAGCTGCTGGATAAAATACTCCATGTCTTTCCCCCGGGTATGGCCTCAAATGGGCCACGCCTCGTTATGTTAATTATTGGGGGAACCCCTGCGAGTATCCCCACTCCCAAAATGCATATCGTGTTCGTTAAAAATGTGAAGTCAAAAACGGGCGATCCTGCACAAAATTTGGAATTTCCACATGGACTGCCCTTTTCCCGGTCAAAAGAGCCATGATTTTGGCAGGAAGTGCTGAAAAAATGATGCCGGAATGCTTATTTTAGTCTTGTCTACTGCCATTATTTGACGGGCGACGGGCAAAGGAGTAGCGACATTGAGGATCGAAAGATCCCGGCACGGGATGGCAACGGCAAAGAGATGATCGACATATTGACGAAAGCGGCGCTGGACGCCGGGCAGGCAATCATGGCGGTCCATCGCGCCGGCCCGCACGTGTCTTACAAGGATGACTGCTCGCCGGTGACCGAGGCCGATCAACGCGCCGAAACGATCATTCTTGCGGCACTGGCCGCGCATTTTCCCGACATTCCCGTGATCGCCGAAGAGGCTGTCTCAAACGGCATCCTGCCGGAGACCGGTACGGAGTTCTTCCTGGTCGATCCGCTTGACGGAACCAAGGAATTTATCTCCGGCAAGGACGACTTCACCGTCAACATCGCGCTTATCCGCAACGGCGCTCCGGTTGCCGGCGTGGTTTATGCCCCCTGCCGCGGGCAGGCATGGACGGGTGAAGGCAACAAGGCGGAAAAGCTCGCCATTTCCGGCGAGGGAGGGATCCTGTCGCGCCACCCCATCCGTGCACGCCAGCGCGGCGCAGCACCCGTGGCGCTGATCAGCCGCTCGCATTGCACGGCGAAGACGGAAGCCTTCGTGGCCGAACACGGGCTGAAAGACTGCATTTCCGTCGGCTCCTCGCTGAAATTCTGCCTGCTGGCCGAAGGTGCCGCCGATATCTACCCCCGCTTCAGCCGCACCATGATGTGGGACACAGCCGCCGGCGACGCCGTGCTGCGCGCTGCCGGCGGACGAACGCTCGATTGCGAAGGCCGGCTGCTCGCCTATGTGGTGAGGGGCGATGGCGAGGATGCGCTGGCCAATCCGGATTTTATTGCTGAAGGCGCGATGGCGGTGGAGATCGCGGGGTAAAGGGGCGCGGCTGCCTTCGTTGGTCCAACGGGCTTTGCGGCTTCGGTGTATGCGGCTTCACCCCCCTCTGCCCTGCCGGGCATCTCCCCCACAAGGAGGGAGATCGGCAAGAAGCGCTACTGCCGCTTTATTCTCAAATGTCGAGATGGCCGAAGCCTCGCCTCGAGTCGATCTCCCCCCTTGAGGGGGAGATGCCCGGCAGGGCAGAGGGGGGTGAAGCCGCATACTCCGAGCCCGAAAAACATCCCCACCAACACCAACAAAAAATAATCCCATCCCCACGCATCCCCACCCCGCCCAACCGCATCAAACTCTCTCGCAAACGATACCCGAGCGCGAAAGAGACACCATGACGGACCAGACGGCGAGACTTCACCTTCCCTATATCCTGCCCTCACAGGCACAGAAGCACGTCACCCACAACGAAGCCCTGCAAAGGCTGGATGCGGTCGTGCAGCTCACCATCAAGGCCACGGTCCCCACACCGCCCGAAAATGCGGCGGAAGGAGACTGCTTCCTCCTCTCCGCGGATGCCACGGGCGACTGGGTCGGCAAAGGCGGAAGGCTCGCCTTCCGGCAGGATGGCGCGTGGCTGTCGATCACACCGCAGCCCGGCTGGACGGCCTGGTTTGCCAGTGAGGACAAACACCGCATCCTGCGCGACGGCGTCTGGCGCGACATGCCGCTACCCGCCGCCGGCCGGATGGAAAGGCTGGGCATCGGCACGGAGGCCGACACGGCCAACCGTCTGGCGCTCGCCTCCCCCGCCAGCCTCTTCACCCATACGCCGGAAGACGGCAGCCATCGGCTGACGGTCAACAAGGCGGGCAAGGCCGATACCGCCTCGCTGCTGTTCCAGTCCGGCTGGAGCGGCCGGGCGGAAATGGGGCTTGCCGGTCATGACGGGTTTTCAATCAAGACCAGCGCGGACGGAACCTCCTGGCACACGGCACTCCTGTGCAGCGGCGACGGCCGGGTCTCGATGCCCAATCGTCCGCTCGTCGTCGCCGGCCTGCCGGCGGGCACAACCAAGCCCGCCAACGGCTCTGCGGCGGGCTTCTCCCTGCTGTTCATCGCCGAGGGCGGCTTTGCGCTTGGCGATGCCGTCAATGGCGGCGGGCGTGAACTCGTCGTTCCGGCAAAAGGCATCTATCTCGCGGTATTGGCGCTTGCCGTCGCGTCTTCCTCCGGCCACCGGGTAACGCTGTTCGTGAACGGTGCGGCGACCAGCTTCAGCATCGCCGGCAACGCCTCCGCCACCGGCACCCAGCAGTCGGCCACATCCATCGTTCCGCTCAATGCCGGCGACCGATTGCGGCTGCAGCATGAGGGAGCGGCGGAATTTGCCCAGGGCAGCGGGAAAACGTGCCTTTCGCTTGCGGCGCTTTGATGGAAACAACCGGCGAGTGAGAAAAATTGCGATTTTTGGAAAAATTTTTTCCCGGCAAAATAAGGCGACTCGAACAAATCAGGCGAAACCGTTCAAATTCTTAATAAATTGTCACGACCTGCTTAGGCAATTTTTAAAGGTACGGGGCTAAAGTTCCCGTCATATGGTCTTGAGTTTGTATAGAGTGTCCAATGACCGAAATGATACGCCCACGAGTTAAATATGTCATCGGCCCCGATGGCAGCCCTCTGACGATCGCGGATCTTCCGCCTGCCAATACCCGACGCTGGGTCATTCGCAGAAAGGCGGAGGTGGTTGCAGCGGTACGCGGAGGACTGTTGAGCCTCGAGGAAGCCTGCGAGCGTTATACGCTCACCGTTGAAGAATTCCTGTCCTGGCAGTCCTCGATCTCCGATCATGGCCTTGCCGGCCTGCGCACCACGCGCATTCAGCAATATCGCCACTGATATTGCGCTGGCGCGGTAACGCGCCCAGACCGAATTATCAAAATGCTCCGTCGGACTTTCGACGGAGCATTTGGTTTGATTTCGGATTTCCCCGCACAGCATGCCAGTCTTACGGTAAAATGATTGTCGCCGGTTTGTGTCCGCTGCGTTCGCTTTCCCGCTGTTTCAATTCAGGCGCAAGCCGTTACAGTGGCCAATACGAACAGCAAGGAGGCGCACATCATGGATATCAAGACAACCGAAACCGGATCGCACGGCGAATATTCGGCAACCGTCGATGGCCACAAGGCCGAGATGACCTATTCGCGCACCTCCCCCACCCTTATCATCATCGATCATACCGGCGTGCCCGATGCGCTGCGCGGCCAAGGCGTCGGCCAGGCGCTCGCAGCCCACGCAATTGATGAGGCCCGCAAGGGCGGCTGGAAAATCATTCCGCTCTGCCCGTTTTTCAAGGCCCAGGCGCTGCGCCATAAAGAATGGGCGGATGTTATCCAGGGGTAAGCCTGCAGAATAATCACAAGCGTCGCCGTGCATTTCTTCTCCCCACCGGGGAGAAGGTGGCCCGAAGGGTCGGATGAGGGGGCAACGCTAGCGATAAACTGAGAGCTTGCCCCCTCATCCCGCTGCCGCGGACTTCTCCCCGGCGGGGAGAAGAAACACGCGGCCTACACCCGATCCTTCACAGCCATTCCAAATATTGCGTCATTCATAAATACGCGTCGGGCTTCCCGTCAGGCCACCTTCAGCGGCGGCGTTCCCGCATGCATGCTGTGGCGGACCTCCTCGCGGAATTCAGGCGTATCCTTGGCCCCATGCACCGCCACGGCATGGTGCACCGCTGCCTCCATCAACTCCTCCGGAGAATCGGCGGAGATGGCGATCGTGCATTTGCTGTCACTGGGGAATTCGCGGCAATCAATATATTGGCGGGCCATTTTTCCCTCCCTGCCATAGCCGTCCGCACCCGCTTGAGGCGCGCACGCAAAGCCTCCGGCTCACGGTCGGAACCCCTTTAAATTACGCCTTTCCCCATACCCGGACAATAAAAATCCGGCGACGCCGTCCCGCGGAAAGACACGGGGTATCCCGCCAAAACAAAAGGCCGCCCTAAAAGAGCGGCCTTTTAAAAAAATGCAGGTCGTCCCGTCATTGAAAGCCGCCTCCTGATCCACCGGCAGCCGTCAATGAGGACGATCATTCGTCCGATTATACGCCTGATGTCAGGCGCGGGCGCGGATTGCTCCGTCGCGGTTTTCGAGGGCAGCGGCCTTTTCATATTCGGCCTGCACTTCTTCCAGCGAAGCTTCGGCGGCTTCCTGCTGGGCCTTCAGTTCCCGGATCGAGACCTGAAGATTATCCGCCCGCTGGCGCGCGGCCTTGGCAAAGGTCGGATAGGCAAAATGTGTCGGATCGGTAATGCCCGACTTGCTCTCTTCCAGCGAGATCTGATGCACCAGTTCCTTTGCCATCCGCTCGAATTCGGACATCATCTGCTGCAGCTGGTTAAGCTGCCGGCGTTTTTCATTGACCTGAAATTCCTTCAGGCGAACCAGGCTGTCACGCGACTTCATACGCAATACTCCATGGATAGCGAGACCCGGATCAAAAAGGCACTATGCCACTCTGATCGGCCCGTTTAACCCGCCCGTCACTCCGCAAAGGTTAACTCCTGTGCCGGAATGATTCTTAAAAGTTACCCGACGTTAATAAAAAACCACCGTCGTTAACCTTTCGTTTACGGGCATCGTTAATGATAAACACGATCATTTAAGGGTCGGTAAATGCCAGGTCCAAAAAATGGGCCAGACGATGTGAGAGTCGATTGAATCACTTAGCGGGAAATCCTCACGTTAAGCTTCAATTTTGGCGATGGTGGATTCACGTGCAAAAACAGAGAAATGCCTTCTTTGCTTAATAAATTCGATACACCTTGCCAAAGGCAATTAGAATTTGTTAACCATTTGGTGGCAGCCTGCAAATCAGGCAACGTCTGGATCCGCATCGCGCGAGGCAATGTTTTACCGGTTCGCGGGCGGCAAAGGGGATAATTATGCGGGTTCTACTGATTGAAGACGACAGCGCGACAGCGCAGAGCATTGAACTGATGCTCAAGTCGGAAAGCTTTAACGTCTACACGACCGACCTCGGCGAGGAAGGCGTGGACCTTGGTAAGCTCTACGATTACGACATTATTCTTCTCGACCTCAACCTGCCTGACATGTCGGGTTATGAAGTGTTGAGAACCTTGCGCCTTTCCAAGGTCAAGACGCCGATCCTCATCCTCTCCGGCATGGCCGGCATCGAGGACAAGGTGCGCGGCCTCGGCTTCGGCGCCGACGATTACATGACAAAGCCGTTCCACAAGGACGAGCTTGTTGCCCGCATTCACGCCATCGTCCGCCGTTCCAAGGGCCATGCGCAGTCGGTCATTTCCACCGGCGAGCTGATCGTCAATCTCGATGCCAAGACGGTTGAAGTGGGTGGCCAGCGCGTTCACCTGACCGGCAAGGAATATCAGATGCTCGAGCTGCTTTCGCTGCGCAAGGGCACGACGCTGACCAAGGAAATGTTCCTGAACCACCTTTATGGCGGCATGGACGAGCCGGAACTGAAGATCATCGACGTCTTCATCTGCAAGCTGCGCAAGAAGCTGGCAAATGCCGCAGGCGGCGCAAACTACATCGAAACCGTCTGGGGCCGCGGCTATGTTCTGCGCGAGCCTGACGGCGCCACGGAATTCCTCGAAACCGCCTGATCTCCTATAAGAACAGGACAGTTTTAAAAGACCCGCTGGCGACAGCGGGTTTTTTGTTGTGCGTCACAGCCGAAACATGCCCGCTTCATTCAGACGCAACAGAAAGCGCATATTGGCACTCCCAAAAAGGACCAATGCCATGAACCACCCTATCCCGACCCTTAAAACCCAACGCCTGACATTGCGCCCGCAGACCATGGCGGATTTCCCCGCTTATCTGGCCTTCATGGCGTCACCACGCTCCCTCGGCGTCGGCGGTCCCTACGACCTCTGGAAAACTTGGGGCGTTTTTTGTCACGATCTGGCCAATTGGCACTTCTTCGGCCACGGCGCGCTGATGATCGAGCTTGATGAAACGGGGGAATGCATCGGCCAGGTCGGCATCAATCACGGCCCGCTATTTCCCGAAAAGGAACTGGGCTGGCTGCTTTATGATGGGCACGAGGGCAAAGGCTATGCCGCCGAAGCCGCCATAAAGCTGCGCGGCTGGGCCTTCGAAACCCTGAGGTTGCCGACACTGGTGAGCTACGTATCGCCGCAAAACAGCAAATCCGCAGCCCTCGCCAAACGAATCGGTGGTTCTCCCGACCCATCCGCGCCGCGCAGCGACCCGGAAGATCTCGTTTTTCGATATTACCCGCTCAACGCCGCTTGAAGGATCGGAACGCTGCGCAGAGCCGAAAGGTTTCCGCGAGGCGTCCCCCAACCATCGGGCGGACAGCCCTCCTAATGCAGTTTCTCTTTGAGAAAGCCGCCGATTGTTTCCGCGATTTGTGCGTGGATTTCAACCCGGCCCCTGCCCCCGCCATCCCGGCAGACGAAACCTTCGCCCGGTGACATCTCTTCGACGATTTTTTCGCCATTGGGCTTGCACAGCTGCATGAAGCTGAAGTGACTGGCGTCCGGTATCTCCCGATAGACCGTCGTGGTTTCTGGCAGATGCCGGGCGATATAATCGGAATCGGCCCTGATCGCGGCGATCTGTGGCGTTTCCACACCGGCAGCCAGAACCAGAACCGGCACATCCACTCCCTCAAGCGTTTCCGGCAGAAACCCGGCGGCCGGGCCGAGATCGAGCGCAATGGCCGCGCGGATGCGGATATCCCGCAAATCCATCGAAAGGCGCGGATCGGCCTTGCCACCGCCGACGATGCCGACCTTGGCCAGCAGCCGCGGCGCCTTGCATTGCGGTGGCGCTTTCCCCGCATTGCAATCTTTCAAGGCAAGGTCGGCGCTATAGCGGCCTCCCACCAGCTCCATCGCGGTCCAGCCGCCAAGCGAATGGCCGATGACGGCGATTCGCGTCCTGTCGATCTCGCCGGCCAGCCGATCATCATCAAGAACTGCCGTCAGCGTTCTGCCGATATCGCGCGGTCGCTCCCATAGAGGGATGACCTCGGCTGCATTTTCTTCAGTAAATGATTCGCCCTGATGATCCGGCGCGGCCACGACATAACCGTCCTGCGCAAGTTCTCCGGCAAGCCAGTTCAGATTGCGCCAGCTTCCGCCAAACCCGTGCGAGAGCAGAACGAGAGGGCGGGAACCGGACGGAAAGGAAGCGCCCGGTTGAACCTGAAGGCCGTAAAAAGCGGCGTTTTCACCCATCACCTCCGTTTTTTCCGATGGAATGGCCGGATACCATAATGAGACATTGAGCGCTCTTGCACCGGCATCGTCAGACAATTTGATCTGCCTGAAACCGATAGTGCTTTCCGCCATCGCGGCGGGAGCAAGGGAGAAGATGACAATTGTCGCCAGAAGGAAATTGCGCATGAGATGCTCCAGGAGTTGATATGCACCAACCCCTTGGCTCAAACCGCCGCTGCCCGAGACCTCAAACGGGTTTCAGGACGGACTGAAACACGATCAAGGCAGCGCCTTCACGCAATCGTCTAAACCTCAGTCACACGTTCGAAAAGCCGGATCGGGGATTTGCGGAACGTCGTTTCGCGGAATGGCCGAAAGCCGAATCGGGCAGCGATTGCCAATGAAGGGCTGTTCAGCGGATCGATCATGCAGACGGTCCGTTGCGAAATTCCGCTGCCGTCGAACCAGCCGGTCACGGCTTCCACGGCCTCGGTCGCGACACCCTTGCCGTTCAGTGCGGCATCGATCTTCCACATTGCCTCGGGAACCGTGTCGAAATCAGCGCCATGTCCGCGGCGCATATGGGCAAAGCCCACTTCGCCGACGATGCGTCCCGTGGCGCGCTCTTCCACCACAAAGGGACCAAACCCATAAACGGACCAATGGCCGATGAAGCGCAAAAGGCGCGCAAAGGCGAGTTCCGCATCCAGCGGCGCAATCGAGGTGAGCCCCTCGATCGGTGGAACATCCGCCTGCCAGAAAGCGCGGTAAAGCGCTTCATCCCCGATGGCCTGTGGCCGAAGGATGAGACGGGCTGTTGTCAGACGAACCATGAACGTGCTCCCCAAAACGAAAAAAGGCCGGCGCGTCGGCAGACGCAGTCCCGGCCCTTTCGCAAAATCACGTCCGCAAAGCGGTCACTCGGCGATCGTCTTTGCGGTAAAGACGATGCGATCTTCATGCACCTTGTATTCCACCGCCATATTGGCCTCTTCCGCCAGAAGCAGCGTGTAATAGGGCTGCACGGAATGGGCGTCAACCGCCTCTTCCAGCCGTCCTTCGTAAATCTCCACGAACTTGGCGGGAACGCGCATCATCCGACCCTTGACGGTGATTTCGAACTTGGCGTCGCCGTCGGGGCTTTCCAGCAGCACATCCACATTGCCGCCGCGCGGGATTGCGCCATAAGCGACAAGGAAGAGGTTGAGCAGAAGTTTGACACGATTTTTCGGAACGATGGCGCGCGGACCGTTCCAGCTGACTTCAGCCTTCTTTTCAGCCGCGGCGAAATCCTGCGCGGCCTTTTCGGCCTCGCCGGTATCGATGGAAGCACCGGCGGAACCGGAGGCGCCGAAAGCGAGCCGGGCGAACTTCAGCCGCACGGATGCGTTAAGGGCTGACGTGCGGATGAGATCGAGCGCATCGTCATCCGTGCCGCCCTCGTCCAGCAATTCGAGGCCGTTATTGATGGCGCCGACAGGAGAAATCACATCATGGCACACGCGACTGCACAGAAGAGCCGCCAGATCGGGACCGGACAGCGTGATATTGAGTTTGCTCGTCATAAAATTCTCTCCTGCGCAAGGGAGGCGCGGACGGTGTGGAAATTGTTAAGCCATAATGACACCATATTTGGTAAACCGATTGTTAATAGGATGGTTTCAAAATGCCAAATGCCTTAACAGGCCACATTGGAGCCCCGTGTATCCGTTAGGACGCACGACAGATGCTGTAGAACTTTGACTCTACGCATCGGCCCTTGCGAAAATCGATTCGGTTTTTCGGGCTGATGCGTTAACGAAACAGACGGACGGACATGACGATGCGCCTTACGAAAACCCGCACCATTGCACGCCTCGGACTGGGAAAGATTTTCGCGCTCCTTGCGAGCCTCTTGATGTGGGTCGCACCGGCCTTTGCCCAGACCAGCGATCAATATTCCATCCAGGAAGTCGTGGATGCAGGCCACGGATTCTTCGGTGAAACCACCGGCGGCCTTGCCAAGGTGGTGGAGCGCGCCTTCCAGCAATACGGACTTCCGAACGGTTACATTCTGGGCCAGGAAGGCTCCGGCGCCTTCGTTGCCGGCCTCACCTATGGCGAAGGCACGCTTTATACCAAGAATGCCGGCCAGCACCCGGTTTTCTGGCAGGGCCCGTCGCTCGGGCTGGATTATGGCGGTCAGGGCACCCGCGCAATGATGCTGGTCTATAATCTTCCCTCCGTCGATGCGCTTTACCGCCGTTATGGCGGCGTCAGCGGTTCCGCCTTCATCGTTGCCGGCGTCGGCATGACCTATCTGAAGAGCAGCGATGTGACGCTTGCCCCCATCCGCACCGGCATCGGTGCGCGCCTCGGCATCAATGTCGGTTACCTGAAGCTCACCCAGCAGCCGACCTGGAACCCCTTCTGATTCGCTGAAGTCGAGGTGCAGCGGAGCCAACGGTGGCATAGGACGGGAGATTGCGGCGGGTTTTTTCTCCCCGCCGGGGAGAAGGTGGCCCGAAGGGTCGAATGAGGGGGCTAGCTCTCCTTATATCTTGACCATTACCCCCTCATCCCGCTGCCGCGGACTTCTCCTCCTCGGGAAGAAGAAACAAGCGGCGCCGACACCGCCTGTGCAATTGCCGGGAGACCCCTCCCCACGGTTGCAATAATAGCGTAACGTGCTTTCGCGCTCCTCTTTCCGAATGCGCGCGTATCTGAGTTTCGGAGACTGTCCCGCGTGATCGAATATGCCATTCTTTTCGGATTGGGTTTTCTCACCGCAACCCTGCTGGCCCTGTTGATTGCACCCGCGATCCACCGCCGCATCGTCGCCTATACGGAAAACCGCCTGCGCGCGACGATGCCCATCAGCCCGCAGGAAGTCCGTGCCCAGAAGGATATGGCGCGTGCGCTTTACGCCGCCGAAAATGCCAAGGTCCGCCAGGAACTGGATACCGAGCGGGAAAAAAACACCTCGCTGCGCCTCGCCAACGAGGCCGCTTCCAGCGATGCCTATAGGCTGGGCGAACAGAACCGCAGCTTTTCGCTAAAAATCGAGGAGTTGACGCTGGAGATCGGCGAATTGCGCGCCGCCCTCGATACCAGCGAGGAACGTGCCGGTGCGATTGCCGCGAGCCTCACGCAACAGGAACAGGCCGCCAACGAGCGCGCCGCCCAGATGTCTGATCTCACCGCCCGTCTCACCAATCTGACACGCGAACTGGACGATTCGAAAATCACCGCCGCCACCCGCGATCTGGAGGCCGAGCAGGCAAAACAGAGCGCCACGCGCTTCCGCAAGGAAGGCGAGACCGCCACCCGCGAATTGCAGGATGTGGCGGCCCGCAACAAGGAAGCCATGACGGCGGTTGCGCGCGAAAGCCGCAAGGTCACCCGACTGGAAGACCAGATCGCTGCCGTGATGGCGAAAAATGCCGATCTCGATACGATGCTGACGCTGCGCAATCAGGAAGTCGCCCGCCTCAAGGAACAGCTTGCGGCAACCGGCGGCCGCAGCAACGACATGATCATTCGCCTGCCGAACCCCGCCGTGCCGGCCGAGACACCGGCGAGCCAGCTGCAACCGGCAACCCCTGCCCCAGCCGCTGCGCCCGAAACCGCACCCGTCGCCGCGGAGGAGGTGGCACAGGCGGTGGCCACAGAGGAGGCCACAATCCCCCCCGCGGCTGAGCCGACGACACCCTTGCCGGAAGGTCTGGAGCAGGAAATCGAAGATATCCGCAATCAGGGCACGGCGCTCACCGAACGCCTGCTGAATGTGCGCGGCACCGGCAATGACGAACCGATCCGCCGCGAAATCGCGAGGATCGCCGCAAGGATGATTGCACTGACGGCGGCGCAGGAGGGTGAGAAATCACCTATTCCGGGGCTGCTGGCCAAGGCTTCCGCTGCGTCTGCGCGGGAGAGCCTTGCGACGCGGGCGGGGGCGTTGATGGGGAAGCGGGAAGGGTGAGGGCAGAGTTTGCCGCTTCACCCCCCTCTGCCCTGCCGGGCATCTCCCCCACAAGGAGGGAGATCGGCAAGACGGACTACAGCCACTTCATTCTTAAATGTCGAGATCGCCGAATTCACAAACGTTGAGATGGTCGAAACCTCGCCGCGTATCGATCTCCCTCCTTGTGGGGGAGATGCCCGGCAGGGCAGAGGGGGGTGAAGCGGCATACACAGAGTTAACTGTAAGCCTCCCGGCACATATTGATGCCGCCCGATCACACCCGCCCCATAACCCCCGCCATCTGATAAAGCGCCAGCCCCGAAGCCGTGCCAGCATTCAAGCTATCCAGCTGCGGCGATTGCGCAATCCGCGCCGTATGAAACCGCGACAGCACCGATTGCGGCAACCCCTCGCCCTCCGTGCCGATCACCAGCGCCATGCGCTCGGAGCGGGGAATGTTGCGGATTTCGGTCTCGCCGTTTGGCGAAAGGCTCCAGATCGCAAAACCGGCCTCGGACAGCCGCTCCAGCATCGCCACCGCGCCGCCGCTGCGATGATAGGGCACCGACAGTACCGAACCCACGGAGACCCTGAGCGCCTTGCGATAGAGCGGATCGCAGCACGTCTCGTCCAGCAGCACCGCATCGGCATAAAACGCCGCCGCGTTGCGGAACATCGCGCCGAGATTATCGTGATTGGAAATGCCGCAGCCCACCAGCACCAGCGAGGCGGCCGGAAGTGCTGCCGTCATGTCCTCCAGCCCATCACGCTCCACCCGGCGGCCGAGCGCCAGAATGCCGCGATGCAGGTGGAAACCGACGATACCGTCAAGCACCGGCGCTTCGGCCACATAGACGGGAACATCATCAGGGAAATCGGCAAGAATATCGGCAACGCCGGCAAGCCGGTTTTTGAGGATGAGAATGCTCTCCGCCGCAAAGGCGCCGCCCGCTTTGTGGGCGGCGGCCAGCATGCGCAGCACTACCGTGCCTTCGGCGATGAAGCGCCCCTGACGTCCGGTCAGGTCGCGCTCGCGAATATCGCGAAAGGCGGCGATGCGTGGATCGGCCGGGTCTTCGACCGGGATCAGCGCCCGCCCATCCAGCAGCACACCCTCGTTGCCCTCACTGGGCATCAACAGTCACATCGGCCAGAAAACGGCCGGCCGCGACGTTGAAGACCAGCGCCTTGCGGGTGCCATTGGCAAGCCGACCGTAAAACAGCATGTCGCCGCCGGAATAGCTGACATTGTCGATCACAAAGCCCTGCGGCAGGCTGGCGGTGACGGCCAGCGGGCCGTTACCGGTGGGAACGGCAAGATTTGGCGCAGCGCTCTGCGTCTGAACGGTTTTCGACGGCCCCATCGCCTTGTAGACAACCGCACCGAAGACGGCCATAAGGCTGATAAACATCACGGAGCCCGACACGATCTGCAAACGGATCATCTTGCGGCGAACTTTTTCCACGGCCGGATCAAGCGGCTTGTCTTCCTGTTCGTCTGGCTCGATCTGCGTCATCGGGTTCCCTGAAATGCTGATGGATCGGAAAAATAACAATGAACGACCCCTTTAAACAAGGCGGAGACGCAAGGAAAGTCCTGATTGCCGGGGAAGACGCCGAAGGTCGCCTCGATGTGTGGCTGGTGGGCGAAGTTGGCGGCGATCTGTCACGCAGCCGCCTGAAGGCGCTGATCGAACAGGGCGCGGTTCTTCTCAACGGAAAGCCCGTGACCGAGCCGAAAAAGAAGGTGCATCCGGGCGATCGCATCGAAATCGTCATGCCGGAGCCGGAAGACCCCGTGCCGCAGGGCGAGGATATTCCGCTCGACGTGGAATATGAGGACGAAGACCTTATAGTGCTCATCAAGCCCGCCGGTCTCGTTGTGCATCCGGGTGCCGGCAACTGGACGGGGACGCTGGTCAACGCCCTCATTCACCATTGTGGCGACAGCCTTTCCGGCATTGGCGGCGTCAAGCGCCCCGGCATCGTGCACCGGCTGGACAAGGAAACCTCCGGCGTCATGGTCGTGGCGAAAAACGATAATGCCCACCGTCATCTTGCCGCGCAATTTGCCGATCACGGCCGCACCGGGCCGCTGGAGCGGGCCTATAAGGCCGTCGTCTGGGGCCGCCCGCGCACCCTGCGCGGCACCATCGATGCTGCCCTTGGCCGCGGCGCCGACCGCACCAAACGTACCGTCAAACGTGAAGATACCGATGACGCCCGCGAAGCGATCACCCATTACGAGGTAATGGAACGCTTCCATGAACGGCCTGACGCCTCCTGCCTCGCCTCCATGGTGGAGTGCCGCCTGGAAACCGGGCGTACCCACCAGATCCGCGTGCACATGGCCCATATCGGCCATCCGCTGATCGGCGACCCCGAATATGGCGCGTCCTTCCGCACCAAGGCGAACCTTTTGGAAGAACCGGCGAGATCTACCGTCAACCGCTTTCCGCGACAGGCGCTGCATGCCTATCTGCTGGCCTTCGAACACCCGCGCACCGGCGAGGTGATGGAGTTCGAAACCGACATGCCTGACGATATGCAAGAGCTGCTTGAAGCCCTGCGCAGCTGAAAACTGGTATGGCGCGGTCAAAAAAACCGCGCCATGTATCTCGCCGGAAGTCCCGGATAATAAAAAAAGATTAGCGGATAGCGATATTCCGCAGTCGGTCCTTTTTGTAGACCGCCCCAATTTCGCTTCAATCGTCGCACCTCCTCGGCCCCCGCAAAGCCTGCAATCGTCCCCGTAAACATCGTGGCCGCACGCCGGGCTTGCCGAATAACCGACGCCGCAGGCAACGCCGTCCGTTCGATGCTAAAGCCTCAACGGAACCGGCATGATGACGGGATCTATCGCGCATGAATATCGAAGACCGCCGGTTCATATTTCAGGATCTACGCAGCATAGAAGGTTATATCGACCCACCCGATGCGCTTGTCTTCAAGGCTTTGCTGCAGGCGCAAACGCGGGATGATCTCAAGGGCGGCATGGCGGAAATCGGTGTCTATTACGGCCGTTCCTATTTCCTGCTGCGCAAATTCGCCCAGACACAGGAAAAGGTGCTGGGCGTCGATCTGTTCGATCTTGATCCGCCCTAAGATGGCAGCCTCGATCAATATGAGCGGCTGATGGAAAATGGCCGCCGTCTGGGTTTTGCCATGGACGAGGACTTGATCATCAGGGGCGACAGCACCCGGCTGGCACCCATCGAGATCACCTCACGCATCGGCCCGGCGCGCTTCTTCAGCATCGATGGCGGCCACCACCTGCATCACGTGCTGGCGGACGCGAAACTGGCGATGGAGGTGATCGCCCCGCACGGCATCATCGTTTTCGACGATACCTTCAACCCGGCCTGGCCGGAGGTAACGGTCGGTGTCGCCGATTTTCTGCGCACCCAAGGCCATAGCCTCGTCTGCTTCGGCATGACAAAATATAAAACCTATGTCTGCCGCCGGGAATTTCACGCGATTTATGCGGGCGCAATTGCCGCCGACCCCGATCTGCAGGCGCTTGGCCATGTGGAGACGCAGTTCCTCGGCTCCAAAGTCATGCGCCTGCACAATCCCATGCGGCGGCGGGTAATATATGAGCTGATGGTACGCTCCGGCCTTGGCGGTTTTTCGGAACGAATCTATCGTTCGAAAGTTAAACGGGTCAGAGACAGTCCCGCCGGAACATAACGCATGTGTGAACACAGCGTTCGCTTGAAACACGGCGGGCGCATACATATCTGTCACATGGGTTCGTGCGGGGTCGGTAACGACCCGCAGCTTACGGCATGCCTCGGGCGGGTGATTTTGCCACGCCAGAGAGGGTGCCGTTCCAGACCATAGATAAGGGGGTGCTTTATGGCCCGCAATAGTTTGCCTACGATTACGGCCGGTGAAGCCGGTCTCAATAGATATCTCGACGACATCCGTAAATTTCCGATGCTGGAGCCGCAGGAAGAGTACATGCTTGGCAAGCGTTATGCCGAGCATGGCGACCGCGACGCCGCCCATAAGCTCGTCACCAGCCATCTGCGTCTCGTTGCCAAGATTGCAATGGGTTATCGCGGTTACGGCCTGCCGATCGGCGAAGTCGTGTCCGAAGGCAATGTCGGCCTGATGCAGGCGGTGAAGAAATTCGATCCGGAACGCGGTTTCCGTCTGGCCACCTATGCCATGTGGTGGATCAAGGCCTCGATCCAGGAATATATCCTGCGTTCGTGGTCGCTGGTGAAGATGGGCACGACCGCCAACCAGAAGCGCCTGTTCTTTAACCTGCGCCGGCTGAAGGGCCGTATTCAGGCGATTGACGATGGCGATCTGAAGCCGGAACACGTTAAGGAAATCGCCACCAAGCTGCAGGTGTCGGAAGAAGAAGTCATCTCGATGAACCGCCGCCTGCATGGCGACGCATCGCTGAATGCGCCGATCAAGGCCTCCGAAGGCGAGTCCGGCCAATGGCAGGACTGGCTGGTGGATGACCATGAAAGCCAGGAAGCCGTGCTGATCGAGCAGGACGAACTGGAAACCCGCCGCCGCATGCTGGCCAAGGCCATGGGCGTGCTGAACGATCGTGAGCGCCGCATCTTCGAGGCCCGCCGGCTTGCCGAAGACCCGGTAACGCTGGAGGAACTCTCCTCCGAGTTCGACATCAGCCGCGAACGCGTCCGCCAGATCGAGGTGCGCGCTTTCGAGAAGGTGCAGGAAGCGGTGCAGAAGGAAGCGCTGGAAGCCGCGCGCGCATTGCGCGTGGTGGATGCGTAAACGGTCCTTGAAACGCTAATCAATATGAAGCCCGCAAATTGCAAGATCTGCGGGCTTTTTGTTTGCCAGACGCATGGTTGCGGAGAACCGGTGGGCGTTGCCCCCTCATCGCCTCGCTCGCGCTCCGGCACTTCTCCCCGACGGGGAGAAGAATTTGCGGCAGCATCTCACTCCGTATCAAATCTCAGGGATTATGTCTGAAGGGCGCAATCGGGCGCGGCAGTTTCTTCTCCCCGTCGGGGAGAAGTGCCGGAGCGCGAGCGAGGCGATGAGGGGGCCAGCTCTCGGCAAGCCCCCCGGATCATCACTGACCGCCGGCCGCAGGTGCCGCCGCCGCCCATTCGCTGAGCGCCTTGTCAAAGGCGGCGATGCCGTCATTGCCCTTTTGCAGGGTCAGCAGCGCGCGGCGACCGTTGCGATAGGAGACTGGAATATCGATCCAGTTGCGGCTTTTCAGCAGCTCCAGATTGGTCTTCATCGCATCCGGGAAGTCGTTGAGCGCGATCATGTGGAAATCGTCGGTGATCTTGGCCGGAACCGCGATCAGGGCATTGCCGCGATCCTGCTCGGTGCTCTTCATCGCGATACGCTGGACGCTGTCAATCGCCCCGCCTTCAAAGCCTGGCGAAACCGAGAAGACGATCTCGATCAGGTGGCTGGCCGGCAGCGACGGATCGGTGTTGCGCTTGAAGGTAATAAGCGCACTCAAGCCACGGCCGGGAACCGTAATCTGGCCCTGAACGGTCGGAGACGGCTTGCCTTCCGCATCATTTTCCTGCTGCAGCGACCAGGAAACGCTGCCCTGAATGGCTGTCGGAACCGTCTGGCCCAACACTTCCTCGTAAAGGAACATGCGATCGCCGGTGGCGGCAGCAGCAGGCTGCTGTGCCGGCGGCGTGCCAGCGGGGGTTCCCGCAGGCGCGCCGGCAGTGTTGGCCGGAGCCTCACCCGCAGGCGGCGGCGCGACGTTCTGTTCGTAAACCGACTGGCCTTCTGCCGTAACCGGCTGGCCGTTCGCGCCCGGCGCCGGTCCCTCGTCACGTTCGGTCCCGTCAGCCAGAAGCCGCTGGGTGAACTTCGTGCCGGTCACGGAACCATCATCGCCATGCGTCGGCGTCTGGTGGTTTGCCGGCTGCTGCCCGGCGGCGGGCGGCTGCTGGGTTGCAGGCGGCGTCGATGTCTGCGCCTCACCTGTCGGAGTAGTCGCCGGAGGCGTCTGGGTCTGGCCACCATTCTGTGCCGATTGCACCAGCCCGCCGACCATGTCGTTCAGGGCATCGCGGTTCATCCACAGCGCATAACCGCCACCTGCCAGAAGCCCGGCACCAACAAGGGCAAGCACCAGCGACGCATAGTTGCGGCGCGGCTTCTTCTTGACCATGTAAGCGGGCGTCGCGGCACCTGCGCCCACGGCGGGCGTATCGTCTGCAGTTGCCCGGCTGGAAGACGACGCGCCGTCGTAACCGATCAGCTCGTCCAGATCGTCCCAGGGGGTGCGTTCCTTGTTGTCCTTGGCCGGTGTCTGATCACCGAAGGGATCATTGTCGGCGCGCGGCAGAGCCGGCGCGTCCTTGGCCGGAATGGCAATCTCGGTGTCCTGGAAGTAGGACGAGAAATCTTCAACAACCGCAGACTTTTTCGGGGTCGCATCGTCCGTCGGGCGCGGTTCGGAAAATTCATCCTGCCGGCCGAAAACCGGGTCGTGATCCACCGCCGCATGGCCGAAGCGGTCATCCGCATCGCGCTTTTCCGCCTCGAAATTCACCGCCGGGTCCTGATAGTGCTGCGCGGCATAACCAGCGACCAGCGGGCGCTCGTCCGTCTCGGCACGCACGTCGGCATAGTCATCAGCGGGGCGCACATCGTCGGCCTGCGCTTCTTCAAGCTTGCGCCAGTCGTCCTCATCTACAGGCTTTGCCCAATGGGCGGGAACGGACGTGTCTTCTTCACGCGGCGCGGTCTCGAATTCACGGTCGTGCTCGTCAGCCGAGCGATAGGCCGGCTCTTCCTCCGCACGGGTGAAATAGGTTCCGTGCGTTTCATCGGCAACGGCGGGCGTTACCGGAGCGGGCGCTTCATAGAGCTCTTCCGGCTCGCGCTCTTCTTCGCGCTGTTCCTCATAAACCTGCTCATCCTGCTCGGCGGCGGCGGAAACCGGCGTCTCGTGGCGCGGCTCTTCCTCGACGGCGGGTTCTTCATAAGCCGGCTCAGGCTGTACTACTTCGGTCGAGGCGGGTTCTTCCGCCTCGACAGGCTCGGCGGCATGGGCCGCGCGATCCTCGTCGATATCGTGCTGATGGTAAGGTGCTGCGGCCTCTTCGGCGGTGGAAGAGAATGCGTCATCCTCCTCCAGCGCCGGAAGCGCCTCCGCATATTCACTGTCCACCTCGGCAATGGCGGCGTCCAGCTTGGCGATCTGCCGGCGCAACAATTCTTCCGGCGGACGTGGCTTCATATTCTCGAGCTGGCGCACAACCGCACTGCGCGCCTTGTCGTAAACCTTCGCCCGGTTTTCGGGAGTATTGTTCGCCAAGCCATCCACGGCCTTGCGAATGACTGCTACAAAATCCGCCATAAGCACTTTCTCGTCGTGACCGGCGACGTACCGGCCCGATATGGTTTATGAATCTAGATCGCCGAGGACATTAATCCTCAAACGGATCAGTCACAAGTATGGTGTCGTCACGCTCCGGACTTGTCGACAGAAGTGCGACAGGCGCCCCGATCAATTCCTCGACCTGACGGACATATTTGATTGCCTGAGCAGGCAAATCCGCCCATTTTCGGGCACCGACGGTAGATTCCTTCCAGCCTTCCAGCGTGATGTAGATCGGCTCGACGCGCGCCTGCGCGCCCTGGCTGGCCGGAAGATGGTCGATTTCCTGCCCGTCAAGCTTGTAGCCGACGCAGATTTTCAGCTCGTCGAGACCATCAAGCACGTCAAGCTTGGTGAGTGCGATGCCGGTAATACCGTTGGTGGCGACCGACTGGCGCACCAGTGCGGCGTCAAACCAGCCGCAGCGGCGCTTGCGGCCGGTGACGGTGCCGAATTCATGACCCTTTTCGCCCAGGAACTGGCCGATCTCGTCATTCAGCTCGGTCGGGAACGGACCTTCGCCAACGCGGGTGGTGTAAGCCTTGGTGATGCCGAGAATGTAACCCAGCGAACCCGGACCCATGCCAGAACCGGCGGCGGCCTGGCCGGCAACCGTGTTGGAAGAGGTCACGTAAGGGTAGGTGCCGTGGTCGATATCGAGCAGCGAGCCCTGAGCGCCTTCAAACAGGATGCGCGCACCGGCACGGCGCTTCTTGTCAAGCAGCAGCCAGACGGTTTCGCTGAACGGCAGGATGCGCTCGGCAATCGAGCCCAGCTCTTCCATGATCGTCTCATGCGAGACTTCGGCCGCGCCGAAACCACGGCGAAGGGCATTATGATGCGTGAGGATACGGTCAACCTTGGCGGAAAGCGCCTCCATGTCGGCCAGATCCATGACGCGGATGGCGCGGCGGCCAACCTTGTCTTCGTAAGCCGGGCCGATGCCGCGACGGGTGGTGCCGATCTTGGTGCCGCTGTTGGAGGCGGCGTCTTCGCGCATGCCGTCCAGCTCGCGGTGCAGCGAAAGAATAAGCGTGGCATTGTCGGCGATACGCAGGTTTTCCGGCGTAACCTTGACGCCCTGCGCTTCCAGACGGCCGATTTCGGCGATCAGCGCATGCGGGTCGACCACGACGCCATTGCCGATGACCGCAAGCTTGCCGGGACGCACGACGCCGGACGGCAGAAGCGAAAGCTTGTAGCTGATGCCATCGATGACAAGCGTATGGCCGGCATTATGGCCGCCCTGATACCGCACGACGACATCTGCCCGCTCGGACAGCCAGTCGACAATCTTGCCTTTGCCTTCGTCGCCCCATTGCGAGCCGACCACCACAACATTCGTCATTTCTTGCTTTCCTGCTCATGGCGCTTGCGCGCCCGATAACCCGATGGGAAACCCAAACCCGCGAATGTATACTGTGTTGTTTTACGGAAAGCGACCCTGTTTCTTATGGAGAATTTTGCTTTTTCCGTGACAAGGCGTGGATTTCCCGCATTATCTCGCCCCGTGGGGGCCAGGCGCGGGCGCAAGACCGCCATTCACCCCTTTGCCGTTTTCCCGCCCCGTGAAGAAGCGAAACATCAGCGTGCCCTCCAAAGCCTATATCGCCCTCATCATCGCCACGCTCTGCTGGGGCGGCAACACCGTTGCCGGCAAGCTGGCCGTCGGCCACATCAGCCCCATGGCCTTCACCTCCCTGCGCTGGGTCTTCGCCGTCGCCATCATCTTTGCCATTTCCGTGCCGCAGCTGATCAAGGACTGGCCGGTGGTGAAAAAGCGCCTGCCCTATTTCTTCGTGCTCGGCAGCGTCGGTTATACCGCCTTCAACGTGTTTCTCTACACGGCCCTGCAGCACACCTCTGCCATCAATGCCGCCGTCATCCAGGCCGGCATTCCCATGGTCATCTTCGTCCTGAACTTCATCCTGTTCCGCACCCGCGTGCTGTTCGGCCAGATCGTCGGCTTCTGTCTTACCATATCAGGGGTGGCGCTGCTCGCCTCGCACGGCGACCCGGTCTCGCTGCTGCAGCTGGAAATGAATGTCGGCGACGCCGTCATGCTGCTCGCCGTGCTGGTCTATGCCATCTACACCGTCATCCTGCGCTGGAAACCGGCCGTCGACTGGCGCACGCTGATGGCCATCCCCGCCTTCTTCGCCCTCATCACCTCGGTGCCGCTGGTCTTCTGGGAAATGTCGCGCGACAGCGTCATCTGGCCGGATCAAAAGGGCTGGGTTCTGGTGGTCTATGCCGCCATCTTTGCGTCGCTCATCGCGCAGATCCTGTACATCAAGGGCGTGGAGCAGATCGGCGCCAACCGCGCCGGCCTCTTCATCAACCTCGTGCCGGTCTTCGGCACCTTGCTGTCCGTTGTCGTCCTCAGCGAAACCCTGCACACCTACCAGATCATGGCACTCGTCATGGCGCTGGCCGGCATTGCCGTGGCCGAACGAAAAAAATCGCCGGCTTCCTGAACCAATGGGGTCAGGAAAACCGGCGCAGTCTGGCAGGCATGAAAGATGGGCTTAAAGCGCGGTTTCGCGCTCGGCCGGAGAAAAGACGGCATTGCCGAGGACGATATCGCCCTTGTCGGTGGTGACGATCAGCACTTTTTCGAGCGATCCATCATTGTTCAGCGAAAAGGCAAGGCGCAGGGCGCTCGAAGACCAGCCGGCACCGGCCAGCGCCGTGCGCTTGATGGCGGCGCAATCACCGCAATCGTCAAGGCTTAACGAAGGGGTCGCCGGGACATCGGTTGCGAAGCCGGAAAAATAATCATCGAGCGCGCCCATGGTGGCGTTCACATCACGGTTGATGCGCAACAGTTCCTCACGACGCTCGCCGTTGAGCGGCGCGGCAATCGTCGAAACACATTGGCCGGCGGAAAGAACACAGCCATCAAAACCGCCCGGCGCCGAGATACCGATCTCGGTCACTGCGCTCTTTTCGACAGCGGCAAAACCACGGGCAAACCCGGCAGCACCCGCCGCATCGGCGTGGGTGGACATGGAAGCAACGACAATTCCGCAGATGGCAGCAGCAATAATCTTCTTCAACATTTCATACCCCGTTTGGCGATCCGCCGGCTTGTGCCGGTCTCGATTTCTGTCTTGTGGGAACGTCTCTTTTCAAAGGCGCTCTCCGTCTGTGATCCCACAATGGCACACGACTGTTTTCGACCGCTTTAAGCCGATTGCTACAATTTTATCGGTTTTCATTTTTGTACAGCGACCGCTTTTTATTCAAACATGCGCCGATATCACCGCCCCGAATTCGGAAGCAGCGTTGAGGGGCGATAAATGGGCCGCATCGCTGCGGGGATATAGATGGTATGGAAGGCTTTGCAGGCGATGCGGCCCGGTTTCACCATATGACCCGCCCGCCAAACCGGTTCCTGTTTGGAGGACGAACATATGCCGGCCGCCTTAACCGTGACATCGGGAAACTCCCCGGTTTTGGCCGCCTGCCCCGCCCATCTTGCGCCGCGCGCACGCTCGATGATCGGGATGAGGCGATTATAGCCTGATCGGCCGAGACGGGGACGCGCGGGGATAAATGCATCCCAAAAAAGGCGCGCGGCAGAAGCGCAACGCACGTTTCGCCCCATCCGGGACACAGGAATTTTCAGCGGGTTAACAGGTCCCTGATCGGCAGCATTTGAATTAACCTTGTCTTAAAACCCGACGTTAATGGTTAGCAATTTAAGAATAGCGGAACGAAAGGGTTCCGTTATGCGTGGCGTATTTGCCGTAGTTTTTCTGATGCTCGTTCTGGCCGGCTGTGCCACCGCACCGTCGCAGGTCACCAATGCCTGTGCGATTTTCGAACAGCGGAACGGCATCTTCAATAACTGGCGACGTGATGCGAAAGCGGCCGAACGGGAGTTCGGCGTGCCCGTGCCTGTGATGATGGCGACGATCTATACCGAATCCGCCTTCCGTCCCTATGCACGCCCACCGCGCACCAAGCTCCTGGGCTTCATTCCCTGGACGCGCCAGTCCAGCGCTTATGGTTATGCCCAGGCACTGGATGGCACATGGAGTGTCTACCAGCGCGAAACCGGCCGCCGGGGCGCCAGCCGCACCGATTTCACCGATGCCATCCACTTCGTCGGCTGGTATCACGCCAAGAGCCGCCGCGAAAACGGCATTTCGCTGAACGACCCCTATAATCTCTATCTCGCCTATTATTCCGGCCATGCCGGTTATGCCAAGGGCAGCTGGCGCAACAATTCCGCCGTCCAGAAGGCCGCGCGCCGCTCCGCCAACATGGCGCTGCGTTATGAGGCGCAGCTGCAGCAATGCGGATATCGCTGAGGCGGGTGGGAAGAGGCTGGTCTAGAGGACTACTTGACGGAACAGTAAATCCCTCCTCCGTCATCCTCGGGCTTGACCCGAAGGTGACGTTGAGTTTGGGCGAATGCACCTCATCCGCACCCGTCACCCCGAACTAAATCCGGGATCCAGTGCGATCAAGTCCTTGATCACGAAAGACTCTTCCCACGGCGCAGACGCGCCGTGGCTCGATGCCGGCTCAAGGCCGGCATGACGGAAGACAGCGTTATTCCCCGTAAACCGAGAGAAATTCCCGCACGGCATCGATCTCGCTGGAGCGAATTTCATGCCCGCCCGGATGCCATACCGTCTCCACGGTTCCACCCTGCGCCTGAAGGTTCTTTTCCAGCGCCTGCGTCAACGGCACCGGGCAGATCGGATCCCGCTCTCCCGCCGTGATCAACACCCGGCGTGTGGGTTTTGCCGGGGAAATCTTCGGCTCGAACGGGATCAGCGGATGCATCAGCACTGCGGCATCGAAAAGCTCGGGCTGTTCGATCAGCACATTGGCGAGAATATTCGCGCCGTTTGAAAAGCCGAGACCGATGATTGGTCCGGACTGGTAATGTTCGCGGTTTGCCTTGACGAAATCCGCCAGCTTCTCGGTTGCCCGGGCAAGATCGGCCATGTCGTAAACGCCCTCGCCCGTGCGCCGGAAGAAACGCGCCGCGCCATGTTCGGAAACATCGCCGACGGGTGAGAGGACGGTGGCCTGCGGCAAAAGACGGGAGCCAAAGTCGAAGAACTGGTTCTCATCGCCACCCGTGCCATGCAGCACCAGGAAAAGCGGCGCACCGGCGGCACCGGCGCGGGATTTGTGGAAATAGGTGTCCTTGTTCATCGGATAATCCTTTCTGGAAGGAGAAGGTTCAGCGATACCCGTGGCTTTTTCAGTTTCCGGGCAGCGCGATCGCATGTGGAGCAAGAGGCTTGCCGCCGGTTTCTCCTCCCCGCCAGGGAGAAGGTCGCGGTAGCGGGTTGAGGGAGCGCGGCGGGAGATAAACCGCGGGGGGTTCCCCCTCATCCGACCCTTCGGGCCACCTTCTCCCCGAACGGGGAGAAGAAAGACGCGGCAACGTCCTGCCAAACGCAATGGAGGGTTAAGTTAGAGCGGATTAAACCGCCTTCTCATCACCCAGCGGCTCCAGGTGCTTTTCCAGCACGGAGCGCAGATGCGCATGCTGGGTCGGCAGCTTCAGCGCCTCGCCAAGATGAGCGGCGTCCTCGTCACGGTCGAAACCGGGTTCGTTGGTCGCCACTTCGAACAACACACCGCCCGGAGTGCGGAAATAGATCGCCCAGAAATAATCTCGGTCGATGACAGGCGTCACCTGATAACCGGTATCCATCAGCGCCTTGCGTACCTCCAGCTGCTTTTCGCGGTTTTCGACCGCAAAGGCGATGTGGTGCACGGAGCCTGCGCCCAGCCGGGCGCCGGAGATATTCGGCATGGTTTCGATGTCGATGACGTCGGCACCGTTGCCGCCAGGCATGCCCAGACGCAAAACGCCGTCCTGACGATCCACTTCCTGATATCCCATGAACTTCAAAAGCTCGGCGGTTGCGCCCTCGTCGCGAAGACGCAGGGATGCGCCCTGGAAACCATGGATCGCCTGATCTTCGCCAACGCCGTTGCCGGTCCATTGTGCGCGGGCATCGTCTCTGACCTCGACCAGCGCGAAACCGTCTCCATCAGGTCCGGCAAAATGCAGGCGTTTGTTGCCGAAGGCCTCATCGGCCTTCAGGCCGTCAACACCGGCCTTTGAAAGGCGCTCCTGCCAGTAGCCGAGCGATCCCTCGGGAACGGAAAACAGCGTCGTGCCCACTTCACCGGTGCCGGGACGGCCCTGGGCGATATGCGGGAACGGGAAATAGGTCATGACGGAGCCGGGCGTGCCGAGCTTATCGCCATAATAGAGGTGATAGACGTCAGGTGCGTCGAAATTGACGGTCTTCTTCACCCGGCGCAGGCCGAGCGTATCGGTGAAAAAGCCGTTGTTCTGGCGCGCACTGGCCGCCATGGACGTGACGTGGTGCAGGCCCTTGATCTGGTTGAGCATGATAAACCCCTTTTCGCCTGGCGGGCCTCGCAATCGGGCCCGCTCTGTTCATGGCGTAAAGATGGGGTAATAGGCGCGTCAGGCATAGAGTGGACGACGGGAACGGATTGTTCCCGATTGGTGAACGATAAAATCTACTGTTCAGCCAAAGCTGCCATGCCGCAGACCTCAATGGTCGTCGGCAGCGCCCATGGTCCAGTAACCGACAGCGCGCAGCGACGCCTTGGGGAAGGCGATTTCATCGGTCAGGAAGGATTTCGCCACCCGTGCCTCGGATTTTTCGCAGGCAACAAAGACATGCAGGCCGTCATGGTCGGCACTCCAGGCATGCTCGCGCAGCGCCTTTTCGATGAGGCCGGAGGTGCCGGCAGGCTTGCCGCGACGATAAAGCCATGTCCAGTCGACATCGGCCGCGCAAACGATCTCCTGCCGCTCGGCCTCGTCGTCAATTTCAGCGTAGACGCTGAGCTTCTTGCCAGCAGGCATTTCGGCCGCCATGCGCAGCATCACCGGCAGCGCGGTCTCGTCACCGGCAAAGACGTAACGCTCCGCCTCCGGGCAGGTGCCGCTCGGACCGATGATGCCGAGAACATCACCCGGCTTTGCCGTCGCGCCGAAGGTCGCGCCCGGCATGTCATCACCCTCATGCATGACGAAATCGATATCCACTTCGCCGCGACCGACATCGCCGGAACGGATGGTATAAACGCGCCGCATCAACAGGTCGTCGCCGGCCGGCCAGACGATGGCGCCGGTGGGAGCCAGATAGGGCCAGACCGGCGCACGGGCCTGGTCCGGCACCAGCAGCAGCCGCACATGCATGCCGCCGGTGACCAGTCTTTCGATGCCGCTTTCGACGGAGACGACCAGCCGGCGCATATGCGGCGTGAGGTTATAGGCACGGGCAACCCTGCCGATGAAGAGATTGGGTAATTCACGCTGATGGGCCCCATGGCCGCTCCAGCGGAAATCCAGCCCCGTCTCGCCGGAAAACTCGACGATATGCTCGGCCACCATGGCCTTGACCGACATCAGTATATGTTCGGAAATGCAGTTCACCCGTGCGGCGAACCGGCCACCTTCGGCGCTGAAGCTGCCATGGCCATATTCGGTCTTGAAGCGCACCGTCGGGCCTTCGCGTTCCATCTCCATGTGCTCGGAAAAATGATCCTCGAAAGCATCGACGATCGACAGCGGATCGGGCAGCGAGACGGAGGTTTCTGCAGACAGGAGAGACACGGGCATAATCCTTCACTTTGTAGTCTAGTATTCTTTAGACCGGAGGCCGCCGCGCTGTAAAGACATTTTGGTTTTGAATCCCGGCATGCCGGACCTGATCCGGCATCCAGCCAACCCAAGTCTTTGGGCTGAAAGGACTCTTCTCGCCGCGCAGACGCGCGTCGGCTGGATTCCGGCTCAAGGCCGGAATGACGGAAGTATATGCAGGGATAACTTACACCGTTTCCGGCAATTGCCAGTCGATCGGCTGGCGCCCGTGGGAGGCGAGAAAAGCGTTGGCCTTGGAAAAATGGCCATTGCCGAAAAAGCCGTTATGGGCCGAAAGCGGCGAAGGATGCGGCGAGCGCAGCACGAGATGCTTGCGCTGATCCACAAACGCCGCCTTTTTCTGGGCGTAGGACCCCCAAAGCAGGAAGACCACGTGATCGCATTCGTCATTGACGGCGCGGATGACAGCGTCGGTGAATTTCTCCCAGCCCTGTCCCTGATGTGAAGCGGCGCGGGATTCTTCCACCGTCAGCACGCTGTTGAGCAAAAGCACGCCCTGTTTTGCCCAGCTTTCCAGAAAACCGTGACCAACCGGGCGGATGCCGAGATCGGCCTGCAATTCCTTGTAGATATTGACGAGCGACGGCGGAATGCGCACGCCGGGCTGCACTGAAAAACACAGACCGTGTGCCTGGCCAAGCCCGTGATAGGGGTCCTGTCCCAGAATGACGACCTTGACCTCATCCAGCGGCGTCAGATCCAGCGCCCGGAAATATTCGGCACCCTTGGGAAAGATGCGCTTGCCGGCTGTTTTTTCGGCAAGCAGGAAATCTTTCAGCTTCAGCATGTAGGGGCTGGCGAATTCACTGGAAAGAACGTGTTTCCAGCTGTCTTCGAGTTTGACGCCTGCCTCTGCCATGCCCGTCTCTCCCATGATGGTGCTTATTTGAACCGGTTGCCGCGCTGCAGCACTTCAATCTTGTAACCATCCGGATCGCAGATGAAAAAGTATTTCGCGAAAGGCTGGCCCTTAAAATCGGCTTCGATGATCTTGCCGGGCGAAAGCCCGATCTCGGTGAAGCGCTGGTGTTCGGCATCCACATCGGCAACGCTGACGGCAAGGTGACCATAGCCATCACCCAGTGCATAGGGCACTTCGCGACCCCGGTTGACGGTCAGCTCCAGCTCGAAATCGCCCTCGGCATTGCTGAGATAGATCAGCGTAAAATTCTCGAACTCGGCGCGTTCCGCAACCTCAAGCCCAAAAGCCTGCGTGTAAAATTCCACCGAACGCTTTTCGTCCAGCACCCGGACCATCGAGTGGATCAGCTTGGCCATGGTGTTTTCCTTCTTCTTCCTGTTAACGGTCCGGTTATGCTCCGGACATCGCGGCCCAAGGGGATAAAGACAGTGCACCCCGCTTTCAACCCTAAAGGCGACCTGCGACAGGAGGTAACAGTCCGATCACGGCAAATGTGATGGTAAAAACCGCCGGCTTTTAAGGTGCGGCGAGGGCCTGCGGCAACAAGGCTCGCGGTTTTCTCGCACCCGCTCTATCATGAGTAGATAAGTCATGATACCGGCATAGCCATGCGCCTTCTGTACCTCTGTCTTGGCTGGCTTATGGTCGCGACCGGCATTGTCGGCGCGTTTCTCCCCGTTTTGCCCACCACGCCGTTTCTGCTTCTGGCGCTCTGGTGCTTCTCCCGCTCTTCACCCAAGCTCGAGGCATGGCTTCTCAGCCATCCCAGATTCGGCCCATCGCTTCGGCGTTGGCGCGAACGTGGCGCAATCGCCCGCAAGGCCAAGATCGCAGCCTTGTCGGCCATGACGGTGAGTTACGCCGCCTTCTGGTTCCTGAGCGACCCGCCGCTCATGCGCGCCGCCATCGTTGCCGCCGTCATGCTCGGTTCGGCGCTGTTCATCGCCACGCGCCCGGAAAGCTGAGCGGGTTTCCCCTAGCGGTGCCGCGACTGCGGCAACACATAAGGAATGTGCCGCGCCGGCAACCGGCCGACCACGCCGCCAATGCCATAGACCCGCGCAATCGTCTCGTCGCTGATCGTTTCCAGCGAAGGCCCGCTCGCCGTCACCCGGCCGCCATGCATGACGATAAGTTGATCGGCAAACTCCGCCGCAAGGTTGAGATCGTGCAGGATGGCAAGCACGAGACCGCCACCAGCCGCGAAATCGCGCGCGGTTTCCAGGACTGCGATCTGGTGGCCGATATCGAGACTTGCCGTCGGCTCGTCGAGAAACAGCGCCCGCACCTCGCCATTTTCCACCGGAAAAGGCACCTGCGCCAGGGCGCGGGCAAATTGCACCCGCTGCTGCTCGCCGCCCGAAAGCATGTTGTAGGAGCGCTGCTCAAAGCCCCTCAAACCCGCCTTCGCAAGCGCCCGGCGGGCCTGTTCTTCCGGCGCGCGTGACCCCTGCGCCACCGCCCCCATGCGCACGATTTCAAGTGCGGTAAAAGGAAAGGCAAGCTGGGTGTTCTGCGGCAGCACGGCCCGCAGGCGGGCAAGCTGGACCGGCTTGAACAGCGGCAGGGCGATGTCGTTATAGGTCACCGAACCATGTTCCGGATGCAGCTCACCGCACAGAACCTTCATCAGCGTGGATTTACCCGCACCGTTCGGGCCGATGATGACATTCACCTTGCCCGGTTTCAGATCGGCGCTGACGTCGTCCAGCAGACGACGACCGGAGCGGATGAGAGTGATGTTTTCGGCCCGGATCATGACGCATTCCGCATGGAAAAACCGCCGCGGCCCAGCAGCAGAAACAGGAAGACCGGCGCGCCGATCAGCGCGGTCACCACACCGATGGGCAGTTCCGCCGGAGCCGCCACCGTGCGGGCGAAGCTGTCCGCCAAGAGCAGAAGCGCGGCGCCGCCCAGCGCCGAGGCCGGCAGCAGGAAGCGATGTGACGGACCGATGGCGAGACGCAGAAGATGCGGCACGACGATGCCGACGAAACCGATGGAACCGGCCGCCGCCACACTTGCCCCGCAGGCGGCGGCAACGGCAAGGATGACGATCCGCTTCAGCCGCTGCACCGGAATGCCCATGTGGAAGGCGGCGGCATCGCCCAGAATCAGCGCATCCAGCCCACGTGCGACGAAGGGAATGATGGCCAGCACGACGATGATGAAGGGCAAGGTGGCAAGCACCTTGGCGGGGGTTGCCCCACCAAGTGAGCCGAGCGACCAGAAGGTGATGTCACGCAGCGCCCGGTCATCGGCGACGAAAATCATCAGGCCGGTCAGTGCGCCGCTGATTGCCGCAACCGCAATACCGGCCAGAATGAGCGTGGTGGTGGAGGTGGCACCATCCTTTGTAGCGATCAGATAAAGTACCCAGGTGTTCAGGAGCCCGCCGAAAAACGCCATCAGCGGCAGAAAATGCGGGCCGAAAAACACCGCAACCGTGGCAAGCGCGCCTTCCCCGAGAGAAATAGCGGCAACCGCAAACAGCGCTGCGCCCGAGGTGACACCGACAATGCCGGGATCTGCCAGCGGATTGCGGAACAGCCCCTGCATCATCGCGCCGGAGACACCGAGCCCCGCGCCGATCAACATGCCGAGCGCCGTGCGTGGCAGGCGCACCGCTTCGAGGATGATTTTGTCACGGGCGTCGAGTTCAGCCGCGCCGCCGGTAAGATAGGTGAAGAGTTCAGAAATGCCGACGCCCGTCGGTCCACTGACAAGCGACACGCCACAGGCAAACAGCAGGATGCCGACAAGCACGGCAAGCGTGACAACCCCCTGCCGGGATCTGTCGCCGGCAACCCTGCCCTCAGCGGAGCTCAAGGCAGCAAGGCTCACGGCTTTACCGCCTCCGGGTAAAGCTTCGCTGCCAGTTCACGACCGGCGGCCGGCGTACGCGGGCCAAAACCGATGAGATAAAGCCCGTCCATGCTGATCAGCGCCTTTGAAGCGGCGGCCGGCGTGGACTGGAAGGCGGGCAGCGCAAAAATCTCGGCCGCCTTGGCGGCATGGTCGCCGCGCGCCATCGTCAGCACCACATCGGGTGCGGCGGCAATGACCGCCTCATCCGTCAGCGGCTTGTAACCACTGATTTCCTGAGCGGCATTGACACCGCCGGCCATTTCGATGATCGCCGCGGCTTCCGTATCCTTGCCCGCCGCCATGACGCGGCCGCCGGCGCTGGAGAGCACGAAAAGAACACGCTTCCTGCTCTTTTCAGGCACCGCCGAAACATCCTTGGCAAGCGCATCCAGTCCGGCCCTTGTCTCCGCCGCCAGCGCCTTCGCCTTGTCGGAAAGCCCCACGGCCGCGCCGACATCCTCGATCTTCTTCGGTATCGCATCGCCGCTTGGCGGCGTATCGACCGTGACGAAAGGCACCGCACTGGCCTTGAGAATAGCAACGACATCCGCCGGGCCGGAGCCGTCTTCGGAGAGGATGAGATCCGGTTTCTGCGACAGAATGCCTTCCGACGACAGCGCCCGCATATAGCCGATGTCAGGCTTGGAGAGCGCATCCGCCGGATAGCTGCTGGTGCTGTCGCGCGCCACGATACGGTCCTGCGCACCCAGCGCATAGAGGATTTCCGTCACCGTACCGCCCACCGCGACGATGCGTTTCGCCTCCGGATTACCCTTGTCCGAAGCCATGGCAGCCGGCGCGGCAAAGGCGATTGCGGCGGGCACGAGTGCGGCGAAAACAAGCGGACGAAGGCGAAAATTCAACATGGCGTTATCCTGAAACACGACACAAACACGGGCGGGCGCGGCTTTGCCCGCACCATTTAACTTGAGTTCTTTGCACATGTTTATGAACCGCGCAATCAATAAGTGGAGTAAATTTGTTCGCTTTGTCGTGAGCCTCTTCCCAACGTCGCCGCGGCTGGATATCCTGACTGAAACAGGAGACTTAAAGGGAGAATTCCATGTTTATCGCAATGAACCGTTTTCGCGTCGTGCCGGGTTACGAGGAAACCTTCGAATCCATCTGGCGCGAACGCAAATCGCACCTCAGCGAATTGCAGGGCTATATCGAATTCCACATGCTGAAAGGCCCCAAGGCCGACGACCACACGCTTTATGCCTCGCACACCGTGTGGGCCACCAAGGACGATTTCCTCGCCTGGACGAAATCCGAACAGTTCCGAGCCGCCCACGCCAGGGCCGGTGATAACCGCGGCAAGGTGGAATATCTCTCCGGCCCGCATTTCGAAGGCTTCGACGTCATCATCCATGAAGACAAGAATGGCGAACGCCGTTCGATTGCTGCCTGAGGCAACCGATGAGCATTGCAGCCCAAAAGACCGATGACCGGCAGGCCCGCGCCGCCGCAGCCCTTGCCGAAAAGCCCGACGGCATCGTCGAAGCCATCGCCGCCAAGGCCGAGGTGACGCCGGCCGAAATTCTGGCGATCCTGCCGCAAGGCGCCGCCGTTTCCGCTGCCGCCGACCGTTTCGACGCGATCTGGAACGAGATGCGCGGCTGGGGCGAAGTCCTCATGATCGTGCAGACCGGCGATATCGTGCTGGAAGTGCCTGGCCACCTGCCGGAAGGCAGTGAAAGCCACGGCTGGTTCAACATCCATGGCGACAGCCCGATCGGCGGTCACATCAAGAAGGACAATTGCACCGGCATAACCTTCGTCGACCGCGGTTTTCACGGCCGCCGCTCCTGTTCCGTCTGGTTCATGAATGCCGCAGGCGGCGCCATGTTCAAGATTTTCGTCCGCCGCGACGAAAACAAGGAATTGCGCGCCGAGCAACTGGCGAAGTTCGAAGCATTGCGGGACGGTTTCCGCGGCTGAGGTGAGCCGGAGACTGCAGCCCGAGGAATTGCTTTCCACGGCTGCGGCGACCTCTCCTAGCCCTCATTCCTGTGCTTGTCACAGGAATCTAGTCAGCCCAAGTCCTTGGGCTGAAAAGACTCCTTTGCCGCGTGGACACGCGGGGGCTGGATTCCTGTGACAAGCACAGGAATAAGGGTGGAGATGCCTCGGCTCTCACAACCGCACACGCCATCACCCACCCCGAACCTCTCCTCGAGCATTCGGGGGAACATCCATCGGTTCATCGCCCGTTCAGTGCCGTTTTCTATCATCCGTTGAAATTCGAACGGAAACCGCACGGAGCAAGCCCCATGAATGATCGCCAGCCTCTTCTTTCCCGCCGCAGTTTTGCCGGGCTTGTTGCGCTCGCCCCGCTTTTTGCGGCAGGCGGCGCGGCTGCCGCACCGGCAAGCCTGCGCGGCACCGTCTCCTATCGTGAGCGCATCGCCCTGCCGCCGGGCGCAACCGTGACCGTACGGCTGATCGATGTCTCGCTGGCGGATGCGCCGTCGCAGACCATTGCCGAAACCACCATCCGCCCACGCGGCCAGGTGCCTGTGCCCTTCGTGCTGCGTTATGACGACCGCGACATCAGGGGCCGCCGCTCCTATGCGCTGAGCGCCGAAATCCGTGACCGCGACCGACTGCTCTTCACCACCACGCAGCGCTATTCGGTATTGACCGGCGGCCGGGATAATACCGACCTCGTGCTGGAGCGTGTGGGTGCCGGCCCGGGCAGGCCGGAACCGGAAGCCGGCATTGACGGGCGCTGGCTGGTGCAGGACATCAGAGGCGAGCGGGTTCGTGGCCGCCGCCAGGCGACGCTTGAAATTTCCCGCGATGGCCGCGTGTCAGCCAATGCCGGCTGCAACGGCATTGGCGGTGAAGTGAAAATCAGCCGCAATCGCGTCGATTTCGGCCGGATGATTTCCACCCAGATGGCCTGCGCTCCCGATATCATGCGCCAGGAACGGCAGTTCATCGATGCGCTGGAAGGCGCGCGCTCCTTCAGGCTGGAGCCGCGCCGCGGCACGCTTGAACTGATCGACGGCCGCGGCCGCACGGCCATGCGCCTGCGCCGCGCCTGAGGCAGTAACGGCCCCACTGTAATGCCTGCCGCCGCCGTGCTGGCCGTGGAACATTCCATGTCGCTTCCGGCACGGCGCGGGTGCCTTTCCCGTTTTATGACTTTGGCTGCGTTCGTCTTGGCGCTTTGCTCTGCCGCAAAGCTGCGCTATGGAACGCGCCAAACCGCGTCGGCTCAAGCCGGCGCGACGTCTTTGAGGGAAAACGCATGACATCCTATGTTCTGACAGTGGCCTGCAAATCGACCCGCGGCATCGTCGCCGCGATTTCCGGTTATCTGGCGGAAAAAGGCTGCAACATCGTCGACAGTTCGCAGTTCGACGATCTGGAAACCGGCAAGTTCTTCATGCGCGTCTCCTTCATTTCGGAAGAAGGCGCGTCCCTGCAGGCCATCACCGAGGGCTTTCAGCCCGTCGCGGAGAAATTCGGCATGCAGGCGGACATCTATCCGGATGGCCAGCGTATGAAGACATTGCTGATGGTGTCGCGTTTCGGCCATTGCCTCAACGACCTTCTCTACCGCTGGAAGATCGGCGCGCTGCCGATCGACATCGTCGGCGTCGTTTCCAACCATTTCGATTACCAGAAGGTCGTCGTTAATCACGACATCCCCTTCCACCACATCAAGGTGACGAAGGAAAACAAGCCGAAGGCCGAAGCCCAGCTTATGGACCTGGTCGAGACCAGCGGCACGGAACTCGTCGTGCTGGCCCGTTACATGCAGGTTCTCTCCGATGACCTGTGCCGCAAGATGTCGGGCAAAATCATCAACATCCACCACTCCTTCCTCCCCTCCTTCAAGGGTGCCAACCCCTACAAGCAGGCCTATGAGCGCGGCGTGAAGCTGATCGGTGCGACAGCGCACTACGTCACCGCCGATCTCGACGAAGGCCCGATCATCGAACAGGACACGGTGCGCGTCACCCACGCGCAATCGGCCGAAGACTATGTCTCGCTTGGCCGCGACGTGGAAAGCCAGGTACTGGCCCGCGCTATCCACGCCCACATCCACCACCGCACCTTCATCAACGGTAACCGCACCGTGGTCTTCCCGCCAAGCCCGGGAAGTTATGCTTCGGAACGGATGGGGTGAGATAACGGCACAGCCGAACTGAACGATGCGGAATTATTTTCACCAACCGGCAACCGAGCAACTCATGTAGCCGTTTCTTGACCGTAGCCCAACAGCGAGGTCATTCACATGAAAAAACTGGTCATTGCCGGCGCCGCGTTTCTCATCGCGGCAGGGTCTAGTTTTGCCCAACAGCCGCCTCCTCCGCCAACCCCGGGAGCAGCCGACGCCGGCCCCAGGGCAGATGCACCGCCCCCGCCGCCGCCCGGCCCTGATGGTCAGAAACATGCCGGTTGGCGGGATGGTCCGCACGGCAAGAGAATGCCGCCGCCATCCAAGGCAGCTCATTTCCGCCTGGAAGACGGCGAGCGCAAGATCGATGTGAAATGTGCTGACGATGAGCCGATGAAGGCCTGCGCAGACATCATGATGCAAATCATCGACAAAATGAACGAATAACGCCAGTCGATGTCCCATTGGGCATCATAGTGGGGCGGCTTTGAATGCGCCGCCTCACCTAAAGCGTATTCTTGCCCTCAAGCCCCGCCCGTCCGCCCCATCCTCCAGCGTTAGCCGCCCGCCGAACAGCCCGGCGATTTCCTCGACGATGGCAAGGCCGAGGCCGGCGCCGGGGGCGGCGTTTTCTTCGCCGCGGGCGAAGCGCTGGCGTACCATGGCCCGTTTTTCAGGCGGAATACCGGGGCCGTTATCTTCAACTTCCAGCCAGACCGTGCCCGTCTCCCTGCCGACACGCACGGTGACTTCCGCCCCACGCCCGGCATAGTTGATGGCATTGGAGACGAGGTTGCCGATCAGCTCGCCGATCAAGAGTGGTTCGGCAAGAATGGTCGCTTCGCCCTCGCCTTCGAAACCGAGATCAATGCCGGCGTCGGCCGCGCGCGGCACGAAATCGGCGGTCACGTTCTGCGCAACGGCCACGAGGTCTATCGCGGAAAAATCGTGTTTTTCGCTGGAGCCAGCGGCGTCGATATTGGCCATGCGCAGAAGCTGGGCAAGGATATGTTCGGCATGCGCCACTGACGCGCCGCCCTTCAGCGCCGCCGCCTGCGCCTCCTCTAAACTTCCGGCACGGGCGGAAAGCGCTAGCTGGGTGCTGATGATGGCAAGCGGTGTGCGCAGCTGGTGGCTGGCATTGCCGGTGAAATGCCGGAGCGCATCGAGCGCCGATTGCAGCCGCACCATGAAGGAATTGACGGTCTCCACCAGATTTTCCACCTCCACCGGCACGGATTGACGGATGGGGTGCAGGTCGTTCGGGCTGCGCTCGGCAATGGCTTCGCTGAGCCGGTAAAGCGGCCTCAGCGAAATCGTCACCGCAATCCAGACGATGATCGCCGCCCCCACGATCATCAAAAGCAGCCGCAGCGCCGAACGCAGAATGATGGCCTGCGCCAGCTGGCTGCGGGCAATGGTGGTTTCGGCGACCGTTACGGAAAACGGCACGGAATTGATGCCGGTGGAGGCAAAACGGCGGATAGCGGCAATACGGATCGGCTCGTCGCGAAACACCGCATCGCGATAGGCGGGCGTATCGCCATTCGTGTTCTCCACCGTCGGCAGGTTCTGGTAACCGGTGAGGAATTGCCCGTTCGGCCCGTCGACACGGTAAAACACCCGATCCTGCGCCGCAGATGTCAGCATTTCCAGCGCGACATAGGGAATATCGACTTCCAGCGAGCCGTCTTCGGCCACCACCACCCGCTCGGCAATGGCGAGCGCCGAACCTGAGAGCACCCGGTCGGAGACGACATTGGCGGTGTTGACCGCCTCGCGCCAGGTATCGGTCAGCGCAACACAGCCGATGATGGCGGTGGAGATGAGAAGCCAGCCTAGAAGTCGCCGCCTGAGCGAATAGGCGGCCTGTCTCATTCAGCCATCTCCGGCAGCTTTTCCAGATAATAACCGATGCCGCGCGCCGTCTTCACCGTCAGCCCGTGGGGAGCGAGCCGCTTGCGCAGGCGGCTGACATATTGCTCGATGGCATTGGCGGAAATATCGTCGTCGAAGCCAGTGAGCGACTGTACGATCGCCTCCTTGGCGACCACCTTGCCTGCCCGCATGAACAGCACTTCCAGCAGCGCCACCTCGCGTGCCGGAATATCAAGCGGACGCCCATCGGCCGAAAAGGTGCGCGATGTGAGATCAAACAGCACCTTGCCGAAACTGAGCGCCGAGGAGCGCAGGCCGGCATTGCGGCGCAGCAGCACCCGCACCCTTGCCTCGAATTCGGTAATGTCGAACGGCTTGATCATGTAGTCGTCGGCACCGAGATCGAGCCCCTTGACCTTTTCCTCCGGCGTACCGCGCGCCGTCAGGATCAACACCGCCGCCTTGTCCTGGCGCGAACGCATGGAGCGCAACACTTCGATACCGTCCATTTCCGGCAGGTTGAGATCGAGAATGACCAGATCGAAACTTTCAGCCGCAATCGCCGCATCGGCGGAAGAGCCGTCGGAAACCACGTCCACCGCATAGCCACTGCCACGCAGCAGCGCCGAAAGACCTTCCGACAGCACCTGATTGTCCTCGACCAGCAAAATACGCAAATCTTCCTCCTGCAGCATTCCCGAGTTTAACCAAGCCCTTACCGCTTGTGAATGGCAAGCGCCTGCGGCATGATCTTTTCCATGCGTATCTGTCTTCTTCTTTGCCTTTGTCTCTGCATGGCCTCACCCGCGCTTGCGCAGGTTGCCGTTTTTCCGGCCCCATCAGGCAAGGCGGATGCGCAAACGCTGGTGGTCTATTCCTCTCTGGATGAACCTCTGGCAACGCCGATGATCGAGGGTTTCCAGAAGGCCAATCCTGATATCGCCGTCCATTACGAGGATATGCTGACCGGCGAAATCTATGACCGCATCGTCAAGGAAACCGATGCCGGCAAACAGACCGCTGATTTCGCTTTCTCTTCCGCCATGGATCTGCAGGTAAAATTGAGCAATGACGGTTACGCCCAGCGCTCGGATCTCGCCATGAGCGCCCGCTGGCCCGCCTGGGCCAACTGGCGCAACACCGCCTATGCGCTGACCTTCGAGCCGGCGGTCTTCGTGTATCACAAGCCGAGTTTCACCACCGAAAAGCCGCCCGCCACCCGCGCCGAATTCGTCAATTACCTCGAACACCACGCCAAGGAGGTACATGGCCGCATCGCCACCTACGATATTGAGCGCTCCGGTGTCGGCTTCCTGTTCATGTCGCGGGACCAGGAGCAGTTCGGCGATATCTGGAGCGTGATCAAGGCCATGGGGGCCGCGGGCGTGAAGGTCTATTCCACCTCCTCGGCCATTCTGGAGCGCGTTTCCGACGGCCGCTTCGTGCTGGGCTATAATATTCTCGGCTCCTATGCGGCGGACTGGGCCTCACGCCACCCCGATGTCGGCATCGTCTTGCCCAAGGATTATACCGTGGTCATGTCGCGCATCGGGCTGGTGCCGGAAGCCGCCGCCAATCCCGAACTCGGCCGCCGCTATCTCGAATTCTTCATGTCCAAGGAAGGCCAGACGATCATGGCCCGGCAATTGCAGATCCCGGCCGTCAGCCCGGAAGTGGCGGGCGAAAACACCGCCAACACCATGCAGGCCATCCACGGCGCACAATTGCGCCCGGTCCCCGTCAGCCCCGGCCTGATGGTCTATCTGGACCAGGTCAAGCGCAGCCGGCTGATCGAGCGCTGGAACGAGGCGTTGCGCTCGCAATAAAGGGTTGAGAATGCCGAGTGCTGGAGTTCTCCTCATCCCTGTGCTTGTCACAGGGATCCAGCCAGCCCAAGTCCTTGGGCTGAGAGGAGTCCTTACGTCACGCAGACGCGCGCCGGCTGGATTCCTGTGACAAGCACAGGAATGAGGGTGGAGTGAGCGTCCAAAGCACAAAGCAAAGTCGCAGCACACACCGTTGTGGACGTCCGGCACAAATTAATAGAGAGTAAATGCGCAAGGACTTGCGTAGCGTCAGTTAGATGACAGCTTTTTGTGATGCTCTGCAATCCTTCTTCATTCCGTGGAGGCGGAAGAAGATGCGGGAGGAAATCTTGAGGATTGCCAAGGCCCTGCGCTGAGTTCTCAGCGCCGGCACAGATGCGCCCTGAAGCCCCCTTCCGCATAAACGAAAAACGACGCCCAAAAGGGCATCCTGAGGAGGGTTTTCTAAGTGAAACATTTTCTTATCGGCACATTTCTGGCGGGCGTGATCGCTCTTCCGGCGGTTGCAGCGGATTACACCATCATTGCCCCGGCCAACCCCGGCGGCGGCTGGGACCAGACCGCACGTTCCCTGCAGACCGTGCTGCAGGAAGAAGGCATTTCCAAGAGCGTTCAGGTGCAGAACGTACCGGGCGCCGGCGGCACCATCGGTCTTGCGCAGTTCGCCAGCCAGCAGAAGGGCAACCCGAACGCCCTCATCGTCGGCGGTTACGTGATGGTCGGCGCGATCCTCACCAACAAGTCGCCCGTCACCCTCAATGAAGTGACGCCGATCGCCCGCCTGACCGGCGAATATGAAGCCATCGTCGTTCCGGCATCTTCGCCGCTGAAGACCATCGGCGACCTCGTCGACCAGCTCAAGAAGGACCCGGGCAGCGTTTCCTGGGGCGGCGGCTCTGCGGGCGGCACCGACCATATCGCCGTTGGCCTGATCGCCAAGGCGGCCGGTGTTGATCCGACCAAGATCAACTACATCGCTTATTCCGGTGGCGGCGAAGCGCTTGCCTCGATCCTCGGCTCGCAGGTCACGGCCGGCATTTCGAGCTACGGCGAATTCGAAAGCCAGGTCAAGGCCGGCACGCTGCGCCTGCTCGCCGTTTCCAGCGAAGAGAAGCTGGAAGGCGTTGACGCACCGACGCTGAAGGAAAGCGGCCTTGATGTCGTCGTCCAGAACTGGCGCATGGTCGCCGCTGCTCCCGGCCTGACACCGGAACAGGAAAAGGCCGTTAGTGCAGACGTCGAAAAGCTGGCGAAATCCGCCAAGTGGCAGGAAACCCTGAAGACCAAGAGCTGGATGGACACCTACCTTTCCGGCGACGAGTTCAAGGCACAGCTTGCCAAGGACACTGCCGCTACCGAAACGATCCTCAAAGACATCGGACTGGTAAAATGAGCCAGGGTTCCAACCCTTCTGAGCATCAAAAGCGCCGCCCTGATTGGGCGGCGCTGGCGATCGCCGTCTTCCTCGTTCTCATTGCCTGCGTGATCTTCTGGGACAGCGCGCGTCTCGCCAGCGTCACCGGTTATTCGCCGGTCGGCCCGGCAACCGTGCCTTATGCCATAGGCTTCTGTCTTGTCGGCCTGGCGCTCTGGACAGCCGTTGAGGCCTGGCGCGGTGATTTTCCCGAACGCGACAGGCAGGAAATCGCTCCGGTCGTCTGGGTCATTGCCGGTCTCGCCGCGCAGATGCTGCTACTGAATGTGGCGGGTTTCTCCATTGCCACGGGTCTGCTTTTCGCCTTCACGGCGCGCGCCTTCGGCAAACGCAAACTCTGGTATTCGATCCCCATCGGCATCGTTCTGAGCTTTGCGATCTGGTTCATTTTTGCGCGCCTGCTGCAGCTTTCGCTGCCCGCCGGCCCCCTGGAACGGCTGTTCTTCTAACAGCCATTCCGACCAAATTCGAGATCACAGGAAACCGCAGGCGCGCGATGACGCACGCCAGCCGTTCCGCCCGCCCATCGGGTCCACTTTGGGGGACATCTGTCCATGAGTACGTTTGAATTCCTGCTGCACGGTCTTGAGGTTGCTGCCCAACCCATGAACCTGCTTTATGCGCTGATCGGCGTCACGCTCGGCACCGCCGTCGGCGTTCTGCCCGGCATCGGGCCTGCGCTGACCGTGGCGCTGCTTCTGCCCGTCACCTACAGGCTCGACCCCGCCGGTTCGCTCATCATGTTCGCCGGTATCTATTATGGCGGCATGTATGGCGGATCGACCACCTCGATCCTGCTCAACACGCCGGGCGAAAGCGCCTCGATCGTCACAGCGCTCGAAGGCAACAAGATGGCCCGCAAGGGTAGAGGCGGCCCGGCGCTGGCCACCGCCGCCATCGGCTCTTTCGTCGCCGGCCTGATCGCCACCATCGCGCTCGCCTTCATCGCGCCCTATATCGTCAAGCTGGCGCTGGTCTTCGGCCCGCGTGAATATTTCGCGCTGATGGTGCTCGCCTTCGTCACCGTTTCCTCCGCTTTCGGAGATTCGGCACTGCGCGGCCTCACCTCGCTGTTCATCGGTTTTGCGCTTGCCATCGTCGGCATCGACCAGCTGACCGGCCAGACCCGCATGAGCTTCGGCATTCCCGATCTGCTCGACGGTGTGGAAGTGACGACGCTTGCGGTTGCCATGTTCGCCATCGGCGAAACGCTGTTCATCGTCGCCCAGGGCAGTACCGGCCCCGACAAGGTCGAAGCCGTCAAGGGCTCGGTCTGGATGAGCGCGCAGGACTGGGCACGCTCCTGGAAAGCCTGGTTGCGCGGCACGCTGATCGGCTTCCCCATCGGCGCCATGCCGGCAGGCGGTGCTGAAATCGGCACCTTCCTGTCCTACGCCACCGAAAAGAAGCTGACCAAATATCCGGAAGAATTCGGTCATGGCGCCATCGAAGGCGTGGCCGGTCCGGAAGCCGCCAACAATGCGTCCGCCGCCGGCACGCTGGTGCCACTGCTCACACTCGGCCTGCCGACCACGGCAACCGCCGCCATCATGCTCGCCGGCTTCCAGCAATATGGTCTGCAGCCCGGCCCGTTGCTGTTCGCCACCAATCCGCAGCTCGTCTGGGGCCTGATCGCCAGCCTGTTCATCGCCAACCTGATGCTGCTGGTGCTCAACCTGCCGCTCGTCGGCCTGTGGGTGAAGCTGCTGACCATTCCGAAGCCCTGGCTCTACGCGGGTATTCTGCTGTTTGCGACACTCGGCACCATCGGCGCCAACCCGTCGGTCTTCGAACTCGGCATGCTGCTCGCCTTCGGTATCCTCGGCTATATCATGCGCATCTTCGGTTATCCGATTGCGCCTGCGGTCGTTGGTCTCATCCTCGGCCCACTTGCCGAACAGCAGCTGCGCCGTGCACTTGCCATCGGCCAGGGCGACCCGACGGTGCTGTTCACTTCGCCGATTGCTGTTGGCCTGTTCATCGTTGCGGCAGCCGCCTTCATCATCCCGCTGATCATGCGTATCCGCGGCCGTGGCGAGGTGCTGACGCAGCTTGCCGCCAACGAAGACTGAGAAACCACGAACCTCCCAAGGCAACTGGCCCCGTATCTTCGGATGCGGGGCCTTTTTTATTCACGCCAACGGGATATGTGGCACATGTGCAGCCGTGATAGGATCACTCTCCAAACCTGGGAGAAAAACATGCGCACGATCGCGATCATGATGGTTCTGGCCCTTGCCGGCTGCTCCACCGCCGCCCCCGATGTGGAACCCATTCCCGGCAGTATCACCTATGGCGGGCAACCCCGTACCAAACTCACCAAATCCCCCATCGGCAGCACGCTCAGCAATGAATTTGTCATGGAGGATGGGCGGTTTGCCGTGGAAACCTATCGGGTGCAGCCGGACCGGTCGCTGAAGCTGGAGAGGCGCGAAATTGTTGGTGACTGGCCGCCGGATTGACAGCGGCTGTCACGTTGGTCGTGATGGGTAAAAGGCACCGACAAAATTGACGCCGGCCTTTCCTTCCCCTCAACGTCATCCTCGGACTTGATCCGAGGATCCATCACCACCGCCGCATTGGATCCTCGGATCAAGTCCGAGGATGACGGGGAAGAGGTTCGAGCAGATGTTTCATCTGCCCCCACATTTCCCGCTCACCGCAATTCAGAACCGTTCTAAAACATATTTTTGATTTCCGCCGACCTTGTCAATAAAGCTGATAACGAACATCAAGTTAACCCGACGGAAAGCTTTCCGCCGGTCCGGAACCATATTGCAAGGGACATATTCGTGGCCATCAACTTCACCTTCCCCGTTCGGCTGCTGGCGGCAGCGGCCTTCAGCCTTGGCGCAATGACCGCGGGCGCGCAGGAAATGACGATCAAGCACGCGCAGGGCGAAACCGTGCTGAAAGCGGCACCGAAGAAGGTTCTGGTTCTGGATATTCCCTCGCTCGACAATCTCGATGCGCTGGGCGTCGAGCCGACAGGCGTCGTCGGCTCCAACCTGCCGGCCTATCTGCAGAAATATGCCGACGGCAAATATCTGAAGGTCGGCACGCTGTTCGAGCCCGATTACGAGGCGATCAATGCGGCTGAAGCCGATCTCGTCATTGTCGGCGGCCGTTCGCGGGCGAAATATCCTGACGTTTCGAAGATCACGCCCGCCATCGACATGTCGATCGATTCCAAGGAATTCATCAACAGCGTCAAAGGCAACATCACCAAGCTCGGCGATATCTTCGGCAAGCAGGAAGAGGCAAAGAAGCTCGACGCCGCCCTCGACGAAAAAGTCGCCAGGCTGAAAGAGATCGCCCCGAATTCCGGCACGGCGATGATCCTGCTGACCAATGCCGGCAAGGTCGGCGTGTATGGCCCGAGCTCGCGCACCGGCTGGCTGCACACAGAAATCGGCTTCAAGCCGGTCGCCGCCGACATTGATGACCGCTTCGACCGCGGCGACGTCGTATCCTTCGAATATCTGGCCGAGGTCAATCCCGAGTGGCTGTTCGTGATCGACCGTGACGCCGGCATCGGCCGCGCCACCGACCCCGGCAAGGCCGCCGCGCAGGTGCTGGATAACGAACTGATCCACCAGACCAATGCCTGGAAGAAAAAGCAGATCGTCTATCTCGATCCGCAGGCGGCCTATATCGTCAGCAGCGGTTATACGGCGCTCAACACCCTGCTCGATCAGGTCTACAAGGCCGTCTCCGAGAAGAAGTAACCCCTGCCAATACCATCAGGGCTCCCGATGGCTTGAGGCCGCCGGGAGCTTTCGCCTTTTCCGGAAACTGCCAACGTGAAGTCCCTTTCACTGATATCAGCCCTTCTTCTGGCTTTGACGCTCGCCATCGTCAGCCTGTTCGTCGGCGTGAGCGACGTTTCGCTCACAACGCTCTTTTCGCCTGATACGAGCGCGGATGCGCTGCGCGTGCTGCTCGTCAGCCGCATTCCGCGCACGCTGGCGCTCATCTTGGCCGGCAGCTCGATGGCGATTGCCGGTCTCATCATGCAGATGCTGGTGCGCAACCGCTTCGTGGAACCTTCGACGGCCGGCACGACCGAATCCGCCGGTCTCGGCCTTCTCGTCGTCACCCTGTTTGCACCCGAAACGCCGATCTTCGGCAAGATGCTGGTGGCAGCCGTTTTCGCGCTCGCCGGCACGGCGCTTTTCCTGCGCATCCTGAGACAGGTACCGCTGCGCGATGTGCTGCTGGTGCCGCTGATCGGCATCATGCTCGGCGGCGTCATTTCCGCCGTCACCACGTTCTTCGCCTATCGTTTCGACCTGCTGCAATCGCTCGGCGCATGGATGACCGGCGATTTTTCCGGCGTGCTGCGCGGCCGGTATGAATTGCTGTGGGTCGGTTTCCTCTTCGCCATTGCCGCCTATCTCGCCGCCGACCGCTTCACCGTGGCCGGCATGGGGCGCGACTTCACCACCAATCTCGGCCTCAACTACCGCCGGGTGATGGCGCTCGGCCTCACAATCGTTTCTCTGGTCAGCGCCGTCGTCGTCGTCACCGTCGGCATGATCCCGTTTCTCGGCCTGATCGTACCGAATGTCGTCAGCCTGATGATCGGCGACAATATGCGCCGCTCCGTGCCCTGGGTGGCAACGCTTGGCGCGGTCTTCGTGCTTTCCTGCGACATCATCGGTCGGACCGTGCGCGCGCCATACGAGATACCGATCGGCACCGTGGTCGGCGTCATCGGCAGCGCGCTGTTCCTCTATCTCCTGCTGCGGAAACGCCACCATGCGTGAGAGACATCCCGACCGGCGTGCAAAAACCGTTCTGCTCGTGCTCGCGGCATTCGCACTCATCTCCATGGCCGCCTTCATGACACTCGGCGCAAAAGGGAGCTGGAGCTTCGTACTGCCGTTTCGCGGCATCAAGCTTCTGTCGCTCTTGCTGGTGGCCTATGCCATCGCCGTCTCCACGGTGCTGTTCCAGACCGTCACAAACAATCGCATCCTCACCCCTTCGGTGATGGGTTTCGATTCGCTTTACGTGCTGATGCAGACCGGGCTGATCTTCGTCTTCGGCTCGGCAACCGTTGTCATGATCGATCCGCAGCTGAAGTTCATCGTTGAAACCGCGCTGCTCGTCACCTTTTCCGCCCTGCTCTATCGCTGGCTTTTCGTTGGCGCGGAACGCAGCCTGCATCTTCTCGTACTGGTCGGCATCGTCTTCGGCGTCTTTTTCCGCAGCCTCTCGGGCTTCATGCAGCGCGTTCTCGACCCGAACGAATATACGGTGCTGCAGGACGTGCTCTTCGCCAGCTTCAACTCCATCGATCCCACGCTTCTGACGATCTCGGCGATCATCATCGGTGTCGTGACCATCATCGGGCTGCGCCTCCTGCACACGCTCGACGTCCTCTCGCTTGGCCGGGCAACGGCCATCAGCCTTGGCGTCGACTATAAACGCACGGTCACGATCATCCTCGTGCTGGTCTCCGTGCTCGTCGCCGTCTCAACCGCGCTCGTCGGCCCGGTCATGTTCTTCGGCCTGCTGGTCGCCGCCCTTGCCCATTATCTCACCGGCAACAGCAAACACGCCTATGTGCTGCCGGCGGCGATCCTCATCGCCATAATCTGCCTCGTTGGTGGCCAGGTGGTGCTGGAGCGGGTCTTCGCCTTCGATACGGCACTTTCCATCATCATCGAATTTCTGGGCGGCATCGTCTTTATCGGTCTTATTTTGAAGCGGGGTGCGCGATGATCATCGCCAGTCAGATCAGCAAATCCTATGGCGATACGCTCGTCGTCGACGGCGTCTCCGTCTCCATTCCGGCAGGCGGCGTCACCTCGATCATCGGCCCGAACGGGGCGGGAAAATCGACGCTGCTTTCCATCGTCGCGCGGCTGATGTCCATGGACGCAGGAACCGTGACGGTGGACGGTCTGGATGTGAGCAAGACCGCTTCCGACACGCTGGCAAAACGCCTTTCGATCCTGCGGCAAGACAACCACATCTCCTCGCGCCTGACGGTGCGCGATCTTGTCGGTTTCGGCCGTTACCCCTATTCCAAGGGCCGCCCGACCATCGAGGACAAGGTCCATATTGACCGGGCGCTGGAGTATCTGCATCTCGAACCGCTGGCCGGCCGCTTTCTGGACGAGCTTTCCGGCGGCCAGCGCCAGCGCGCCTTCGTGGCCATGGTTCTGTGTCAGGACACGGATTATGTGCTGCTCGACGAGCCGCTCAACAATCTCGACATGAAACACGCCTCCAGCATGATGAAGATCATGCGCAAGGCAGCCGACGAATTGAAAAAGACCGTGGTTCTGGTGCTGCACGACATCAACTTCGCCTCCTGGTATTCCGACACCATCATCGCCATGCGCGAGGGCCGCATCTGCCATCAGGGACCGGCGCAAGAAATCATCCGCCCGGAGATTCTCAAGGACATCTACGACATGCCGATCCGCGTCGAGGACATAGACGGCCGGCGCATCTGCCTGTTTTACGAATGACATGATGATTGCGCAGGATTTTTGCCGCTGCGGTGCTTAACATGGAACAGGGCCACAGGCCCGGACGTTAATCGACAGACTTTTCCAAAGCGGCATTCCGTCCGCAACTTCAGGAGACATCGATGAAGACGCACAAGACGAAAAACGATCTGCCTTCCAACGCGAAATCGACCGTGATCGGCATTCTGAATGAATCGCTCGCCTCGGTGATCGACCTTGCGCTTATCACCAAGCAGGCGCACTGGAACCTGAAAGGCCCGCAATTCATCGCCGTCCACGAACTTCTCGACACTTTCCGCACCCAGCTCGACAATCACGGCGATACGATTGCCGAACGCGTCGTGCAGCTTGGCGGCACGGCGCTCGGCAGCCTGCAAGACGTCTCCTCAACGACGAAGCTCAAGGCCTATCCGACCGATATCTACAAGATCCACGACCATCTCGACGCTCTGATCGAACGTTATGGCGAGGTGGCGAACATGATCCGCAAGGCGATCGACGATTCCGACGAGGCCGGTGATCCGACGACGGCCGACATCTTCACCGCCGCCTCGCGCGATCTCGACAAATCCCTGTGGTTCCTCGAAGCACACGTACAGGAAAAGAGCTGAGCCAAAGGCATTATCGGCCGGCTCATCACAGCAAAGCGCCCGAGAGACTCGGGCGCTTTTTTCGTAAAGATGATGCCATCAATGGCGGCGCAGAACCGCAAGCCCTATGTCGCGCAACATCTCATGATCCAGAATGCCGCGCTGAGCGCTGCGGATCAAAATTGCTGCACATTCATTGGCAACATGGCTGCTGCGATCTTGAAGGCACTCGAAACAAACACCATCGAAAATATTCTGCAGATCGGTGATTTGTTCTGGCGACAATTGTGCGCCGACTCTTTCAAAAGCTGCGTACGACAAGGCTCATCCTCCCGATGATGATATGCCAAGTATCGTTTCTTTTTTTCGTGGGCATCAATTTTGTACACCCGAACGAATCACTTGTCGAATCAGATTTTAACCAAATGTAAACAGGTTATTTTCTGCACTACCGGTCATCCGCGCGCCCTCTGCCGTGGCAATAAAGACCATCAGAAACAACGCTTTCGCCCGCCCCTGACTGCATATGGCGCTGCCTCCGGCGCGCCCCTTCGAATAAAGCAGCAGCCGGAAGGATTTCCACCGAAACCGCAAAAGAAACTATTGCATTCCAAAATCGATTGAGCGATATAGCACCCGTCGCCGAACTTCGGCGGTCCGCAGTCCAGCGAACTACCCCGGACGAGCGGTTTTGAGCGGGTGTAGCTCAGGGGTAGAGCACAACCTTGCCAAGGTTGGGGTCGAGGGTTCAAATCCCTTCGCCCGCTCCAGTTTTCCCGGATCGATAAGTAAAGATTTGCGTGGGTTGTTGTGCCGGGTGATCATTCTGGCAAGCCCGGATGCGTGACCAATTTCGGCCTTTGTGGCGGTTTCCCGCACATGCATGAAACCGGGAGAAGTTGCCCCCTCCCGGCCGTCACGATTCAGGCAGCTTCATCCCACACGGGCGCCAGCCCATCCGGTGAGACGATACGGCCATCCGGTTTGGCGAGAGCGTGGATCGCCGCCATTTCATCAGCCGACAGCGCAAAATCGAAAATCGCGAGGTTTTCATCAACGCGGGCTTCACTGACGGTTTTGGAGAGAGCAACAACGCCCTCCTGCTGTACCAGCCAGCGCAACACCACCTGCGCCACGGATTTACCCCGGCTTGCGGCGATATCCTTCAGCACCGGATCGGCAAAGACCTTACCGTCAGCCATGCCGTAATAACCGGTGACCGACATGCCCGCTTCTCTGGCAGCCGCCATCAGCGCGCCCTGACCGATATAAGGATGGTATTCGATCTGATTGGTGACGATCGGCGCATTGGAGAGCTTCACAGCTTCGGCCATCAGCACCGTATTGAAGTTGGAAACGCCGATATGGCGGACCTTGCCGGCCTGCCGGGCCTCATTCAGGGCGCCGATCTGCTCGGAGAGCGTCACCGCCTCGTTCGGCCAGTGCAGAAGCAGCAGATCGACATAATCGGTCTTCAGCTTTTTCAGGCTTTCATCAACGGAGGCGAGGAAGGCATCGTGCCGGTAATTCTCGACCCAGACCTTGGTGGTGAGGAAGATATCGCCCCGCGCCACTCCGGAGCCGGCGATGGCCTCACCCACTTCGGCCTCGTTGCCGTAAATCTGGGCGGTATCGATATGGCGGAAACCCGCTTTCAGCGCATGTGGAACGATGCGCAGGACATCCGGGCCGGGAATGCGGAAGGTGCCGAAGCCGAGCGCCGGAATGGAAGCGCCATTGGCGGTAACGTCAAACATATATTTTCTCCTGTGATATTGCCCGGCCAACCCGAGGGGAATGGCCAGGAATTGAGTGTAAAAAGCTCAAGCGGTTTTCAGCGTCAGTGCGGCGCGGCGATCAAGAGCGCTGCTCCAGAGGGTCAGCAGCAGGGCGACGGCGACGAGGATGGCGCCGACCCATGGGGTTGCGGCAAGACCCATCGGCGATTCCACCACCAGACCACCGAGCCATGCGCCGATGGCGATGCCGAGATTGAAGGCGGCGATGTTGAGCGCCGAGGCAACATCGACCGCGCCGGGGCGGTGCTCCTTGGCCAGTTGCACCACGTAAAGCTGCAGGCCGGGAACATTGGCGAAGGACAGGAAACCGAGCGCGGCAAGTGTGATGAGCGTCAGCACCGGCGAGACAGCCGTGAAGGAAAAGACGAGCAACACGATGGACTGCGCCAGGAAGAGGCCGATCAGCGCCTTGACAGGGTTATGGTTGGCGATCTTTCCGCCTCCGATATTGCCGGCGGCAATGGCGATGCCGTAAAGCACGAGGATCAGGCTGACGCTCTTTTCCGAAAAACCGGTTACGTCCTGCAGGATCGGCGCAAGGAAGGTGAAGGCGACGAAGGTGCCGCCGTAACCGAGCGCGGTCATGGCAAAAACGATGAGCAGACGGCCGGAACCGAGAACGCGGACCTGATCGAGCAGGCTGGCAGGCGGCGCCTTCTTGAGCGTGTTCGGCAGAAGGGCGGCAATGCCGAAGAAGGCGATGACGCCAAGCCCGGCAACGGCCCAGAAGGTCGCGCGCCAGCCGAACACCTGGCCGATATAGGTACCGAGCGGAACGCCGGTGACGATGGCGACCGTCAGACCCATGAACATCATGGCAATCGCCGAACCACGACGGTTTTCCGGCACGAGATCCGCGGCAATCGTTGCGCCGACCGAGAAGAACACGCCATGGGCAAAGGCGGCGATGACGCGGGCAACGAGCAACATCTCGTAGCTGGGAGAAAGCGCCGCGGCGCTGTTGCCGATGATGAACAGGGCCATCAGACCAAGCAGCAACGGCTTCCTTTCAATCTTTCCGGTCAGCGCCGTCAGGATCGGCGCACCGAAGGTGACGCCCAGCGCGTAAACGCTGACGATGAGGCCGGCAAGCGGCAGGGTAATGTTGAGATCATTTGCCACCGTCGGCAGAAGGCCGACGATGACGAACTCCGTGGTGCCGATCGCATAGGCCGCGATCGTCAGGGCAAATATGGCCAATGGCATGACGAATACCTCTTCGCCCAGCGGGATCGCGGGCGTTCTGGACAGCGGTGCTGTCCGGTTGGATCAAATCTATGGACGCAATATGGGCGAAGGGGACTTGCATGATAATCGGCAAGGTTGGATAAATACCTTTGAATTTATTTCACAGGTGGTACGGCGATGGACAATCGGGCCGGAGAAATGGAAGTCTTTGTGGCGGCGGCTGAACTCGGCAGTTTTTCCGCCGCAGGACGTCGGCTGAAGCTGTCGCCCTCGGCGGTGAGCAAGCTCGTCACCCGCATCGAAGACCGCCTTGGCACCCGTCTTCTGGCCCGCTCCACCCGTGTGGTAACGCTGACACCGGAGGGAGAGGTTTACCTTTCCCGGGCACGGCGCATTCTGGCCGACATAGCCGAGACGGAGCAGATCGTGGCGAGCGGCGGCAAGGTGATGCCGCGCGGCCTGCTGCGCGTCAACGCCACGCTGGGTTTCGGCGAACGTTATCTCCTGCCACTCGCGCCTGAGTTCCTGTCGCTATATCCTGACATCGAGCTGGATATTTCACTGACCGACGGCGTCATCAGCCTGATCGAGGAGCGCACTGATATCGCCATCCGCTCGGGCGCGATGGGCGATTCATCCCTGAAGGCGAGAAAGCTGAAAGAGGTGCGCCGGATCATCGTCGCCTCCCCCGCTTATATCGAAAAACACGGCATGCCGGAAAAACCGCAGGATCTGGCGCAGCACAATTGCTTCAGCTTCAACTTCAGCCGCAACCTCAATGAATGGCCGTTTCGTGATCCCGGCTCGGCGGAAGTCTACCGTCTTCCCGTCACCGGCAATGTCGCGGTCAATAGCGGCATGGCGATGCGAAGGCTATGCCTGACGGGGTTAGGGCTCGGAAGGGTCGGCGAGTTTCATATCGAACCGGATATCGAGGCGGGCCTGCTGGTGCCGGTGCTGGAAGATTATAATGCCGAAGAGATGGAAGTGATCCACGCGGTTTATGCCGGCCATGAGCACCTGGCCGCCCGCGTGCGCGCCTTCATTGATTTTGTCGCGGCAAGGGTCGGGCGGTGATTGACCACCTCAGACCATGCCGTGCACCAGCTTGGCGAGCCAGTCGACAAAAACCCGCACCTTGTTGGTAACGTGCCGGGTCTGCGGATAAACGACATAGATCGGCATGGCTTCGCGCTGCCATTCCGAAAGGACCGGCACCAATTCGCCGCGCGCCAGGTGATCTTTCACCATGAAGATCGGCAATTGCACGATGCCCATGCCCGCCAGCGCGGCATTGAGATAGGTGCGGCTGTCATTGACGGACACCACATAATTCGGCGTCAGCTCGACGCTGCGCACACCATTGTCGAAGGAGGCCGGCATGATCTGGCCGGTGGTGGCATTGAGATAACCCACCGAATAATGATCCTTCTCCAGATCCTCCGGTTCGCGCGGCATGCCGAAATTTTCGATGTAGGATGGCGAAGCGAATGTCTCGAACCTGAGTTCGCCCACTTTACGCGCAATCAGCGACTGATCGCGCAGCACGCCAACCCGGAGCGCACAGTCGACATTTTCGGCAATATAGTCGACCAGCCGGTCGCCGACGCCGAGATCGAGACGGATTTGCGGATAACGCTGGTAAAATTCGCAAAGATGTGGGATAACCACGAGGTCCGCAAAGACACCCGCCATTTCCACACGCAACCGGCCGGATGGCTGCACCTGCGCGCTGGACATGCTACCGTCCAGTTCTTCGATTTCCGACAAAATCTGTGAGGCTCGCTCATAATAGAGAGCGCCATCAGTCGTCAGCATCACCCGCCGCGTGGTGCGGTTGAGAAGCGTGGTCTGCAGATGCGCCTCCAGCGCCTGCACCATATTGGTAACCGTCGTTTTGGGCATGTTCAGCGCGGTGGCGGCGCGGCTGAAATTGCCGGTCTCGACGACGCGCGTGAAGACCCGCATGGCGGAAAGCTGATCCATCGAAGCTATTATCCGTTTTTTTGGAATAGTGTTTTCATTTTGACGTACTTGATCGTTTTCTCTCGAACAATAATATGAATTTCAGATTTTGCAAATATGGTGAACTGCCGATGGCGGTACACGGGACCGGATCAAATGAAGGCGCACTGGGAAAACATCGAATGCTGTGGGGGCCCCGCATCCCAGCTTTCCGTGCGCCGATATGAGAGCGCCGGCCTGTGCAGCCATCCGCCTGTGATCCTTTATCTGCGGGGTGGTTCGTTTCTGGAAAAGGGCGGCAATTGCCCGGAACTTCCGGTAGCGCGCGCCCTGGCGGAAAGCGGTGCCATCGTTGTCGAGGCTGATTATAGCAAGCCGTCCGGCAACGAGTTTCCGATGGTGATCGATTGCGCTTTCGAAGCGCTCGACCATCTGAGCCGGGACCGCAAACATTATGGCAGCGCGAAATCGCTGCTGTTCGTGGCCGGCGAAGAGGCAGGCGGCAATGTGGCGGCGGGACTTGCGCTTAAAGCCCGTGACCGCATGCCGGGCAAGCTCGCCGGGCAAATTCTTCTGTCGCCCATGATCGACCCGATGATGACGACGGAATCCTTTCGCGACGCGGACAGGATCGGCATGCGTGAGCGCTGGGCGGATGGCTGGAGCCATTATCTTGCCAAGGCCTGCGGGTTCTTCCACCCCTATGCCGCCCCCTGCCAGTGTACGCGGCTGAACCGGGTGGCGCCGGCGCTGATCTTTACCGCCGAGGACGACCCTCTGCGCGACGAAACGGTCGGTTATGCCGACAGGCTCATCGCCTCCGGAGTCAGCGTCCGACAGCATGTTTTCCCCTCCGGCGTCGGCTGGACGGGGCTTTATCAAGGAGAGGGCGGCGGATGGGTCTCATCCGTCTGTTCGGAGTTCAAGACCTTCGTTGACCAGTTGAGACACTGATACCGCATATTTTAAGACACTGACGGCTCCTGAACCGAGCCAAGGAGAACCCCATGACGCTGAACACAAAGCGCCGGGCCCTGACGGGCGCCGGCATCGGGCTAGCTATGTCCGTTGCAGCCGCAGCGCTGTTTTTCGACCTGCCCACCAGCCGCGATGCCACGGCAGCTTCCACGCCCGCCGAGACGCCGGCTATCCCGGTCACCGTCGCCAAGGTGGAGAGCCGCGACGTCATGCGCTGGGAAGAATTTTCCGGCCGTCTCGAAGCCGTTGATCGGGTGCAGATCCGCTCCCGTGTCGCTGGCCAGATCAAGGCCGTGCATTTCCGCGAAGGCGCGCTCGTGAAGGAAGGCGACCCCCTCTTCACCATCGATCCCGCCCCCTATCAGGCCGCCGTTGCCGGCGCTGAGGGCCAGGTCGCTTCCGCTGAAGCCAAGGTCAGCCTTGCGAAAACGGAACTCGACCGTGGCCGCCGGCTTTCCGACAATCGCACCATCTCCCAGAGCGATCTCGACCAGCGTCAAAGCTCGTTTGCGGATGCCGAAGCCCAGCTTCGCGCCGCCCGCGCCGCACTGACCACGGCGCAGCTCGATCTTGGTTACACCGAAATCCTCGCCCCGGTTTCCGGTCGTGTCGGCCGCATTGAAATCACCGCCGGCAACCTCGTCGCCGCCGGCTCCACATCGCCGGCGCTGACGACACTGGTATCGGTCAACCCGATCTATGCCAGCTTCAATGCCAGCGAAGGCGTGGTGGCCAAGGCCCTTGCCGAACTGCCGCAGACGGATGGCGCCCTGCCGGCTCTCGAACAGATCCCGGTGGAAATCGGCACGCTTTCGGATGAAGGCACGCCGATCAAGGGCACGCTGCACCTGATCGACAACCAGGTGGATTCGGCAAGCGGCACCATCGGTGTCCGCGCCGTCTTCGAAAATCCGGATGGCAGGCTCATTCCCGGTCAGTTCGTGCGGGTGCGCATGGGCGAACCGAAGCCGGAAAACCGCATCGTCATCAGCGACCGCGCCATCGGCACGGATCAGGACAAGCGCTTCGTCTTCATCGTCGATGCCGAAAACAAGGTAAGCTACCGCCAGATCAAGCCCGGTGCACCGGCTGATGGCCAGCGCATCATCGAAAGCGGCCTTGCCGCCGGTGATACGATCGTCGTCAATGGCCTGCAGCGCATTCGCCCCGGTGCCACCATCGCACCGCAGGCGGAAGACAAGGTTGCCTCGCAGTAACCCGTCTCTTTGATCAGTAAGCGTCCCGCCTCCCGCGAGACGCCCCTTCAGACAGAACCGGCCTTCACCGGCGGCAGGATTGCCGCCGGAACGGCCTTCGCATCCCAAAGACCCGGAGAGGGACTGGATATGAATATTTCCAGATTTTTTGTCGACCGGCCGGTATTCGCCGGCGTGTTGTCGATCCTGATTGTGGTGGCAGGCCTTCTTGGCATGCGCGCCCTGCCGATTTCGGAATATCCCGAAGTCGTTCCGCCATCCGTCGTCGTGCGCGCCACCTATCCCGGTGCGAACCCGACCGTTATCGCCGAAACCGTCGCGACACCGCTGGAAGAACAGATCAACGGCGTCGAGGACATGCTCTACATGGGCAGCCAGGCAACCTCTGACGGCGTGCTGACGCTGACCGTCACCTTCAAGCTCGGCACCGACCCTGATAAGGCGCAGCAGCTGGTGCAGAACCGCGTGTCACAGGCCGAACCGCGCCTGCCGGCGGAAGTCCGCGCACTCGGCATCACGACGGTCAAGAGCTCGCCCGACTTCATCATGGTCGTCAACCTCGTCTCGAAGACCGACGCCTATGACATCACCTATCTGCGCAACTATGCGACGCTGAACGTCAAGGATCGCCTTGCCCGTATCGAAGGTGTTGGCCAGGTGCAGGTCTTCGGCGCCGGTGACTATTCCATGCGCGTCTGGCTCGATCCGCAGAAGGTGGCAGAGCATGATCTGGCCGCCAGCGACGTCTCCGACGCCATCCGCCAGCAGAACGTGCAGGCCGCAGCCGGCGTCATCGGCGCTTCACCAAGCCCTAATGGTGTCGATCTGCAGCTCAACGTCAATGCGCAGGGCCGTCTGACGACGCCGGAGGAATTCGGCAACATCATCGTCAAGAGCGGCGCCAATGGTGAAATCACCCGCCTGCGTGACGTCGCCCGCATCGAACTCGGTGCAGCCGATTACACGCTGCGCTCGCTGCTCGACGGCGAACCCGCCGTGGCTGTCGCCGTGCTTCAGGCCCCCGGCTCCAACGCCATCGAAATCGCCGACAATGTCCGCGCCACGATGGACAATCTGCAGCTGGCAATGCCTGACGGTGTGAAATACGAGATCGTCTACGATACGACGAAATTCGTGCGCTCCTCCATCGAGAAGGTCGTTGACACACTCCTCGAGGCCGTTGGCCTCGTGGTGCTTGTCGTCATCCTGTTCCTGCAGACCTGGCGCGCTTCGATCATTCCGCTGATCGCCGTTCCGGTCTCGATCATCGGCACCTTCGCCGTCATGTATGCCTTCGGCTTCTCCATCAACGCCTTGACCCTGTTCGGCCTTGTGCTGGCCATCGGCATCGTGGTGGATGACGCGATCGTGGTCGTCGAAAACGTCGAGCGAAACATTGAAAACGGGCTCTCGCCGCGTGACGCCACCTACAAGGCCATGCGCGAAGTGTCCGGCCCGATCATCGCGATTGCGCTGGTTCTGGTCGCCGTCTTCGTGCCGCTCGCCTTCATCTCCGGCCTGTCCGGGCAGTTCTACCGGCAGTTCGCGTTGACGATCGCCATCTCCACCGTCATTTCGGCGATCAACTCGCTGACGCTGTCGCCCGCCCTTGCGGCCCTGCTGCTGAAGGAACACGGCGCGCCGAAAGACTGGCTGACCCGCTTCATGGACAAAATCCTCGGCTGGTTCTTCCGCGGCTTCAACCGTGCCTTCGGCGCCGCGTCGAATGGCTACGGCAAGACCGTCGGCGGGCTGGTGACGCGCAAGAGCCTTGTCATGATCGTCTATATGGCGCTGGTGGCCGCCACCTACGGCATGTTCACGACGGTGCCGAGCGGCTTCGTGCCGGCGCAGGACAAGCAATACCTGATCGGTTTTGCCCAGCTTCCCGATGGCGCAACGCTTGACCGCACGGAAAACGTCATCAAGCGCATGAGCGACATCGCCCTGGAAACCCCGGGTGTGAGCCACGCCATCGCCTTCCCCGGCCTGTCGATCAACGGCTTCACCATTGGCTCCAATTCCGGCATCGTCTTTGCGGTTCTCGACGACTTCGAGAAGCGCAAGACGCCGGAACTGTCAGGTAATGCCATCGCCATGCAGCTGAACCAGAAATATGCGGGCATTCAGGATGCCTTCATCGCCATGTTCCCGCCGCCGCCGGTCAACGGTCTCGGCCAGACGGGCGGCTTCAAGCTGCAGATCGAAGACCGCGCCGGCTACGGCTACCAGACGCTCGATGAAGCAACCAAAGCGGTGATCGGCAAGGCCTATCAGACGCCGGAGCTGGCGGGCATCTTCTCCAGCTACCAGATCAACGTGCCGCAGCTCTTCGCTGATCTCGACCGTGCCAAGGCCGAGCAGCTGGGTGTCTCCGTCAGCGACGTGTTCCAGACGCTGCAGATTTATCTCGGTTCGCTTTATGTCAACGACTTCAATGCCTTCGGACGGACATACAGCGTTCGGGTGCAGGCAGATTCGCAGTTCCGCGCCCATGCGGAAGATATCGGCCGCCTGAAGGTTCGCTCCGCAACCGGCCAGATGATCCCGCTTTCGACGCTGCTGAAGGTGGATGCGACGACAGGACCGGAGCGCACCAACCGTTATAACGGCTTCCTTGCGGCCGATATCAACGGTGGTCCGGCACCGGGCTTCTCATCCGGACAGGCACAGGCAGCCATGGAGAAAATCCTCGCTGAAACCCTGCCCGCGGGCGTGGACTATGAGTGGACGGACCTGACCTACCAGCAGATCCTCGCCGGCAATTCCAGCATCGTGGTTTTCCCGCTGGCGCTGCTGCTTGTCTATCTCGTGCTGGCTGCGCAATATGAAAGCCTCACTTTGCCGATCGCGATCATCCTGATCGTCCCGCTCGGTGTACTTGCGGCCCTCACAGGCGTCTGGCTGACAGGAGGGGACAACAACATCTTTACGCAGATCGGCCTTGTCGTCCTTGTGGGTCTTTCGGCGAAGAACGCGATCCTGATCGTGGAATTCGCCCGGGAGCTGGAATTTGAAGGACGAACGCCGCTTCAGGCGGCCATCGAGGCAAGCCGGCTTCGTCTTCGCCCGATCCTGATGACCTCGCTCGCCTTCATCATGGGCGTGGTGCCGCTGGTCATCTCCACCGGTGCGGGCGCTGAAATGCGCGCCGCCATGGGTGTGGCGGTGTTCTCCGGCATGATCGGCGTGACGTTCTTCGGCATCTTCATGACACCGGTTTTCTATGTGCTGGTGCGCAAGCTGGCGGGCAACCGCCCGCTCATCCAGCACAAGCAGGAAGAACCGGCCAATTCGGACTACAAGCTCGAAAAGGCCGGCTGAAACCTAACCTCCCATCCACCGCCACCTTCGACGCAAGCCCGCCGCGCATCATCAGATGCGCGGCGTTTTTTATGGACGAAAATGTCTATGCGGCTCCCCTGAAATTGAATCAGTTTCAAATGCTTAACTGGAATAACCACCTATATTGCGCCGCAATAGAACTGCCAAAAAGCAATATAGCTTCACAGAGTAACGAACCACCAAAGAAACAACGCTATTTTATGCTTTGAATTTTATGGTAACTTTCAAGAACTGGGTGATTCGGACTAAATGATTTAGTTCAGGGGCGACATGATGGAGCAGGACTACGAAAATTGGGCAACAACCGTTGCCTATTCGATAGTGATGCATGAGGGTCTTGATCTCGCGCTTGCCGCGCAAAATCTCGACCGGTGCAAGACCAGAAACAATCGAGAGCGACTGATGGAAGCCATTCGCAGGTCATTGCTGGAGGCGCGCTCGCGCAACCACATGGCGGCGACGCAGCGGCTTTAACCCGGCCCGGCCTGGGCCTCGGCCAGCGACGTGCCATGTCGTGGCGGGATCAGGCCTGAAGCAGATCGGTCCGGACCGCGGCTTTCAGCGGCAGGTGATCGGAAGCGACGCGCGCCAGCGCGCTGTCATGCGCCTCCACCTGCTCGACCAGACCTTCCCGATTGGCGATGATCCTGTCGAGCGCCAGCACCGGCAGGTTGGAGGGAAAACTCGGCACCGCCGGCGGCAATGCGCCGAAAGCGTCCCGAAACGTGTTGAGCGACGAGCCGTTGCCGAGGCGCCATTCGTTGAGGTCTCCCATGAGGACGGTCGCGCATTCGTTGCGCGCTTCCAGCAGCCCGATCAGCGCCTTCGCCTGCTGGGCGCGGGAATGGCGCAGCAGGCCGAAATGGGCGGCGATGACCCGCAGCGTGCCGCCGCTTTTCAGATCCAGCTCCACGACAAGCGCGCCGCGCGGCTCCAGCCCCGGCAGTTTCAGCGTATGCACGTCCCTGACGGCACCTTCCCTGAACAGCACGACATTGCCATGCCAGCCATGCGCCTTCACCCCTGCCTGCACCGGCACGGGAATGAGGCCGCTTTCCCGCTCCAGCCGGGCAAGATCGAGCAGGCCGGTGCGCTCACCAAAGCGACTGTCGGCCTCCTGAAGGGCAATGATATCAGCGCCGATTTCCTGAATGACGCGGCTGGTGCGATCAGGGTCAAACTTGCGATCGCGGCCGACACATTTATGCACATTGTAGGAAGCGATGACGGGGAAGGAATGATCTTTCGCCGCCTGCACCGCTTTCTGCCGCTGACGATGGTCGCGCAGCGACTGCATGACGAAGGCGGGCAAACTGCTATTTGCCGCCAGGGCCGTTTTTTCGCTGTTCAGCAAACCGTTTTTCTTCACGCGTCAATGTCTCCGCACATCCAAGGCTCTAAAGATAGGGCGAAGCGAGCCACAGGACACGCTCCACGAAACGAACAACGAATGGGCGCGCATTCAGTTCGCTGAGCCGCACCGGCAAGGCGGTCGCACGCGCATCCCGGATGCGCTCCCCGATCACCCCGGCAAACGCCTCATCCATAACTTCGAGATCGATCTCGAAGTTCAGTCGCAGCGAGCGTGGATCGAGATTGGAGGAGCCGATATAGGTCCAGCGCTCGTCGATCACCAGAAGCTTGGAATGATTGAAAGCCCCCGTCGCCCGCCAGATGCGGCAATAATTCTTCAGCATCTGGTCGAACTGCGCCGTCATCGCCCTGTCCACAAGCACCAGATTGTTGCTTTTGGGCACGATGATATCGACCACCACTCCCCGCCTTGCTGCGGTTATGAGTGCCGAAATAAGCTCCCGATCGGGGAGAAAATAGGGCGACATGATAAGAATGGAGGAACGGGCGACGGAAAACGCACCCATCAGCATCTTGTGACTGGTCTCGATGCTCTTATCCGGCCCCGAGGAGGAAACCCGGGCGACGATCTGCGAACCCGGCACCCCGTCGGGAATGGCAATATCCCAGACCGGGGTGTCCAGACGCTCTTTCGTGGTGAAACGCCAGTCCTCCGCCGCAATGGAGAAAAAATCCGAAACCACCGGCCCGGTAATCTTGAAATGGGTATCGTGCGACTGCTTCTCGCCACCGAATTCCAGCGTGAAACCCTCGCGGATATTCATGCCGCCGCTAAAGGCGATGCGTCCGTCCACCACCAGTATCTTGCGGTGGGTGCGCAGATTGGCATAGGGCAACCGCAGCCCCATGATGACATTGCCATTGAAGACATCGGCGATGATGCCCCTGTCCCGGAGCGTCGGCAGGATGCTGGGCACGGAATATCGCGCCCCCACCGCATCGATGAGCACCCTCACTTCCACGCCACGCAGTTTTGCCTGCTCGAGCGCCGAAACGAAGCGGGCGCCGATCCTGTCATTGTCGAAAATATATGTTTCGAGAATGATCGAGCGCTTCGCCTCCCCGATCGCCTCCAGCATGGCGGCATAGGCGACGTCACCCGTCACCAGCGGTTCGATGGTGTTGCCGGTCGTCAGCGCGTGGCGTGTCACCCGGTCACCCAGCGTCTTCATCGCTTCAAAACGACGGCCAAACCGCGTGGCAACCAGTTCTGCGTCCGCATCGAAACGCGCCACGCGATCCATGATCTCGTCCTGCATGAAGGACCGCTGCTGCGTGATGTTCGACCGACGAATGCGGTTGATGCCGGCAATGGCATAGATGACCGCGCCGACGATGGGCGACAGCACGATGACGCCAACCCAGCCCAGTGCGGAACGGACCTCCTCCTTCGTCATCGTGGCATGCACGGCCGCCACGGTTCCCATCAAAATGGAAAGGACGGCAAGGATATGAGGCCAATAGGCAATGACGAGATCGAGCATATTACAACTATAGGGCATCAGACCCAAAAGTGTAGCGTGCTTTTCGGAGGACCCGACACGCCAATAAAAGGCACCTCGCCTCCCGCAATGACGGGAAGGCAATCCGGCAGCGCAGGAAAGCCCGGCCCCGCCCTTCCTTTTGCGGGACAGACCCTTGCGGGATTAACGGTGGAAACCGGCCTTGCGATATGTCATGAGAGCGCATCTTGATCTCTAGGCAGGGGCACTTGCGCGCTTCTGCGACATTTGAAAGCAAGAAGGCCGTGATGCAGGAAAATACACAGGGCGCCGTCATCGTCATTTCCAGCCACGTCATGCGTGGATCGGTCGGCAATCGCGCCGCGGTCTTCGCGCTGGAAACCCTTGGTTATCCGGTATGGGCAGTGCCCACCATCGTCATGCCCTGGCATCCCGGCCATGGCCCGTCCACGCGGATGCGCTTTCAGGACGATGACTTCGACAAGGCCATGACCGACCTTGAGAACGCCAAATGGGTCGGCGAGGTCAAGGCTGTACTGACCGGTTATTTCGGAAGCGCGTCACAGGTGCGCTCCGTCGCAAGGCTGATCCGCAATCTGAAGGAAAAGAACCCGGGGCTTATTTATGCCTGCGATCCGGTCATGGGCGATCTGGGCGGGCTTTACATTCCCCTTGAGACCGCCGAAGCCATCCGCGACCACCTCATTCCCCTTGCGACCGTCGCGACACCGAACCGCTACGAACTGGCGTGGATGAGCGGCGCCGAGCTTGAAACCAACAACGCCATCATGGATGCGGCGCTCGCACTCGGCCCGCCGAAAATGCTGGTCACCTCGGCCGTGCCGATGATGGCGGGCGGTACCGGCAATCTTTACCTCAGCGGCCGGCACGCCCTTCTGGCCGAACACCGCGCCATCGAGAATGCGCCGAACGGACTTGGCGACCTGATGTCGGCGCTGTTCCTCGCCCGCCTGCTGGAAGGCCTGGATGATGAAAAGGCGCTGCAACTGGCCACCGCCAGCGTGTTCGAAATTCTGGCGCGCACGAAAAAACGCGAGATGAACGAGCTGACGCTGGAGACCGATTCTTCAAGTCTTTCCACACCCATGGCCATGGTGCAGATGCGTCATCTCTTGCATCCTTCACGCAGCAAGCGCAAATAGCGGCTAGAGCATTTCCAGGAAAAGCGGCCCTCGGTTTTCCATCCGGAAATGCGGCAACAGGAAGTTGGAGCGGTTTCGCGGTTCGAAGAAAAGCGAAAATGCTCTAAAGGATTGGTCTTCAACGCGCCAGGTTCGCCCCGTGATCTTGGTCCAAGCATAACGGTACTGCGATAGATGAAAGATTTTCCGGAAACTCTTCTGAACGGCTACAAGAACTTCATGAGCGGCCGCTATGTCGATGAGCGCGAAAGATATCGCGTTCTGGCCGATACCGGACAGAAACCGCAGACCCTGTTCATTGCCTGTTGTGACTCCCGTTCAGCGCCGGAAACCATTTTCGATTGCGGACCGGGAGAGCTTTTCGTCGTCCGCAACGTTGCCAACATGGTGCCGCCTTTCGAGCCGGACGGGCAATACCACGCCACGTCGGCGGCCATCGAATATGCCGTGCAGGTTCTGAAGGTGAAAGACATCGTCGTCATGGGCCACGGCCGCTGTGGCGGCATTCAGGCGGCCCTCGACCCCAATCTCGAGCCGCTGTCACCCGGTGACTTCATCGGCAAATGGATGAACATGGTCAAATCTGCGGCCGAACAAATCCAGAGCAACGACGTCATGACCGCCTCCGAGCGCCAGACCGCGCTGGAACGCGTCTCCATCCGTAACTCCATCGCCAATCTGCGCGGTTTCCCCTTCGTCAAGGCGCAGGAGACCGCCGGCAAGGTCAAGCTGCACGGCGCGTGGTTCGATATTTCGACCGGCGAATTGTGGGTGATGGACGGCAAAACGGGCGACTTTCGCCGCCCGGATCTGTGATTTAGACGCGTAGTCGCCGCCAATAATATTCAACTTCGTCACCCCGGACTTGGTCCGGGGTCCAGTGCGATCAAGTCTTTGATCGCGTAAGGATCTTTCACGGCGCAGACGCGCCGTGGCTGGATGCCGGATCTAGTCCGGCATGACGAAAATGGGCCTTTAGTCCTTGGAAAGCGACCTTATTGGCCGTCGATCGCCTTGCCGATGAAGGCGATGGCCTGCTGATAGACGCTTGCGGCGTTCCAGCCCTGGATAGCGGCATAATTCGCCTGCCCCTGCTGGTAACCCGCACCACGCTGCCAGCCATGGCCGACGAGGAAGTTGGCCGTAGAGGCCAGCGCATCGGCACGCGAACCGACGAGATCGACCCGTCCATCGCGGTCGAAATCCACACCGTAGCGCACGACATTCAATGGCAGGAACTGCGTCTGGCCGATTTCACCATGGGCAGCACCCTTGGCGTTGACGTTGAGCGAGCCGCTGCCGACGAGCTTCAGCGCCGCATAAAGCTGCTCGGTGAAATAATCCGAACGGCGGCAGTCGAAGGAGAGCGTTGCAACGGCGGAAAGCGTGTGCTGGTTACCCATGAAGCCGCCAAAGCCGGTTTCCATGCCCCAGATAGCCAGAAGCGGGCCGGCAGGAACGCCGTAAGCTCTCTCGATCGAAGCAAAGAGAGAGGCGTTGTTCTTCTTCATGGTCTTGCCGCGCGAAATGATCGTCTGACCGCCGCGCTTTTGCATGAACTGTTCGAAGGACAGCTTGAAGCTGTGCTGGCCGCGATCGGCGCGGATGGTCGCCTGATTGTAGGAGACGCCGGAGAAGGCACGGTCGAGCACCGAAGCGCTGACGCCGCGGCCCGCCGCTTCCTGCTTGAAGGCGCCGACCCAGGCATCGAAGCCTGCCGAAGTGTTGCCGCATTGCGCAGCCATAACCGGCGTCGCTGCCAAAACCGAGACCATGGCCACACCAGCCAGAATTGCCTTCATTGCCCGCATCAAAATCTGCCTTCGATATCCTTTGGGGAATTCATCCCGAGAACCAACACGTCGCCGTTGTAGGGGTTCGGGTGCCAAATTGTCTTTTGGCGGCTTAAATTGCCTTTCGGCAGCAAGGCCTGCAAATAAACTGGCCGTGATCGTCACCAATGGAAAACCCGTCTGCCCCACACAGAACAGACGGGTTATACTTAACGAACCTTAAAAAATCGTATCACGCAGCCGCCTTGCGGGGCTTGATGAGACCACGATTGACCAGGAGTTCGGCGATCTGGATGGCGTTAAGGGCAGCACCCTTGCGCAGATTGTCCGAGACGACCCAGATGTTGAGGCCGTTTTCAACCGTTGCATCTTCACGGATACGCGAAATATAGGTCGCATCTTCACCGGCGGATTCAACCGGCGTGATGTAGCCGCCATTTTCATGCTTGTCGATGACGAGGCAACCCGGCGCTTCGCGCAGGATGTCACGCGCCTGATCGGCGGTGATCTCGTTTTCGAATTCGATATTGACCGATTCCGAATGGCCGATGAAGACAGGAACGCGCACGGCCGTGCAGGTTACCTTGATCTTCGGGTCTAGCATCTTCTTGGTTTCGGCCAGAACCTTCCACTCTTCCTTGGTGTAACCGTCTTCCATGAAGACGTCGATATGCGGAATGACGTTGAAGGCGATGCGCTTGGTGAACTTCTTGGTTTCAACCGGATCGGCGACGAACACGGCGCGGGTCTGCTGGAACAGCTCGTCCATGCCTTCCTTGCCGGCACCGGAAACCGACTGGTAGGTGGAAACGACGACGCGCTTGATCTTTGCGAAGTCATGCAGCGGCTTCAGCGCGACGACGAGCTGGGCCGTGGAGCAATTCGGGTTGGCGATGATGTTCTTGCGCGAAAAGCCCTCGACCGCGTCGGCATTGACTTCCGGAACGATCAGCGGAACGTCCTGATCGTAGCGCCATGCAGACGAGTTATCGATGACGACGCAACCCTGCTGGCCGATCTTCGGCGACCACTTCTTGGACACATCGCCGCCAGCCGACATCAGGCAAATATCCGTGTCGGAAAAATCGTAATTCTCGAGGTTGGAAACCTTCAGCGTGCGATCGCCATAGGAGACTTCCGTGCCCTGCGAACGGGCGGAAGCGAGCGGCACGATCTCATCGGCCGGAAAGCCGCGTTCGGCGAGGATATTGAGCATTTCGCGACCGACGTTGCCGGTGGCGCCTGCAATTGCAACTTTGAAACCCATGATCAAGCTCTCTTTCTGTCTCTCCTCTTTTGGGTGAGGTGGGGAAACCGCATCGCATCGCGGCTTCCTCGATCCCCAGCCAAACCGGGGAGAGAGCGGCGGGCCAGAGACGTCAGACGGTTTTAATCGTCGTTTTGGCCGTAATTCGGATGGAATAAGAAAGACGCGGATCATCGCCGGCGGATTGTGCCGGTCCTTCCATGACAATCATGTCTGCAACATGCCTGCGCAAGGTGATGCTCCTTCTTCGCGAGAAGCTATTAGAAGGTTTCTTGTTTGTGTCAAGAAAAAAGGCATGTTTCGGTCCGTCCGCTCCCGGCAGGCAAAAACCGCTCTGCGACATTTTTGCACGTTATACATTAGACTAAAGTCATAATCCGAAAGCATCGCTCTTATTGGGGTTAATTTTCTGTCACTCTGATGTCATGCGCATTGCAACCGAAAGGGGAGCCCGGAGGAGAGAGACGGGCTCCGCACTGCGCCGATTGGGACATCTGTGGAGGACAGACAATGGCAAATGTTGCAGCCGTGAGCAGCCCCGCCCGTCCAATGACGGGCGAGGAGAAGAAGGTGATTTTCGCCTCTTCTCTCGGAACGGTTTTCGAATGGTACGATTTCTATCTATACGGCTCGCTCGCGATCTATATCGGCGCGAACTTCTTCAGCCAATATCCGGAAACGACGCGCAACATCTTTGCGCTTCTGGCCTTTGCCGCCGGCTTCCTCGTGCGCCCGTTCGGCGCGCTGGTGTTTGGACGCCTCGGCGATATCGTCGGCCGTAAATACACCTTCCTCATCACCATTCTCATCATGGGTGTTTCCACCTTCCTCGTCGGTGTCCTGCCCAGTGCATCACAGATCGGTATCGCCGCTCCGATCATCCTGATCATCCTGCGCATGCTGCAGGGTCTGGCGCTCGGCGGTGAATATGGCGGTGCCGCAACTTATGTGGCCGAACACGCGCCGAACGGCCGCAGAGGCTATTACACCTCGTGGATTCAGACGACGGCGACGCTCGGCCTGTTCCTGTCGCTGGTTGTCATTCTCGGCGTGCAGTTCGCGCTCGGCAAGGAAGCCTTCGCCGCCTGGGGCTGGCGCATTCCCTTCCTCGTTTCGGTTCTGCTGCTCGGCGTATCGGTCTGGATTCGTCTGAAGATGAATGAATCCCCCGCCTTCAAGAAGATGAAGGAAGAGGGCAAGACCTCCAAGGCACCGCTCAGCGAAGCCTTCGGCCAGTGGAAAAACGCCAAGATCGCCCTGCTTGCCCTCGTCGGCGCCGTCATCGGTCAGGCCGTCGTCTGGTACACCGGCCAGTTCTACGCGCTGTTCTTCCTGCAGAGCATTCTGAAGGTGGACGGTCAGTCAGCCAATATCATGGTTGCAGCAGCCCTCATTCTCGGCACGGGTTTCTTCGTGCTCTTTGGCTGGCTTTCCGACAAGATCGGCCGCAAGCCGATCATCATGGCTGGCCTCGTTCTTGCAATGCTGACTTACTTCCCGCTGTTTAAAGCGCTCACCTGGGCGGGCAATCCGGCACTTGCGCAAGCACAGTCCACCGTTCGCGCCACCGTGACCGCCGCCCCCGGCGACTGCAAATTCCAGTTCAACCCGACAGGCACGGCGAAATTCACCACATCCTGCGATATCGCCACCTCGTTCCTGACCCGCAACTCCGTTCCCTATGACGTGGTTGCCGGAACGGCCGGCCAGCCGGCGAGCGTCAAGCTCGGCGACGCCACCATCGCCAGCTACGACGCGATCGCAGCCGGTGCGGATGCGGCGGCCAAGGACAAGGCCTTCCAGAAGCAGGTCAACATCGCACTGCATGACAGCGGTTATCCGCTGGTGCGCGGCGCAGCGCAGGTTCCGGACGCAAAACTGGACGCCTTCATCGCCGCAAACCCGGAACTCAGCCTCAATGCTGAAGCCGTTCGCGCCACCGACAAGAAGATGGTGGCAACCGACAAGCTGGTGGCGGACAAGCTGCTGACACCGGCCGAGACCGGTGGTGCGGCGGAAATGGCCGTCTACACCATTGCTGGCGGCGGCGCTTTCACCATGGTGGCCGATCCGGCAGCCGTGAACTGGGTCGTCATCATTGCGGTCCTTACCGTCCTCGTCATCTATGTGACGATGGTCTATGGCCCGATCGCGGCGCTTCTGGTCGAACTGTTTCCGACCCGCATCCGCTACTCCGGCATGTCGCTGCCCTATCACATCGGCAACGGCTGGTTCGGTGGTCTTCTGCCCGCCACCGCCTTTGCGATGAGCGCGGCGAAGGGCGACATCTATTACGGTCTCTGGTACCCGATCGTCTTTGCAGGCATCACGCTGGTCATCGGCCTGCTGTTCCTGCCGGAAACCAAGGATCGCGACATCCACACAATGGATTGATCACCATCCTGATCGACACTTTCGGAACCCGGTGCGCAGGCACCGGGTTTTTTTATTGCGTGGCAAGCCGGCATATCGAAAGAGCCTGTCGCAGCGGGCTGTCATTCCGTCGCAGGCAAGACAAAATCAATATGAAGACAAAGCCCCCCTGAATAGGTTATGACCCCCCTATATTATCAGGCACAGGGAGAGCCATTTTGAAGATCGGGACGCCCAGGGAATTATATGAAGGCGAGGCGCGCGTCGGTATGACGCCCGACAGCGCCCAGGCATTGCAGAAACTCGGATATGATTGCATCGTTGAGGCCGGTGCGGGCAAGGCGGCGGGATTTTCCGACGACGCCTATCGCGCAGCCGGGGTTACCGTCGTCGATAGCGCGGATGCGCTTTACGCCGGATCCGACATCATCGCCAAGGTTCGACCGCCGGAAACGTCGGAGATTGATCGCCTGTCTTCGGACAAGACGCTGATCTCGTTCTTCTACCCCGCCCAGAACAAGGACCTTCTGGAGCAGGCCAAGGAAAAGGGCGCAAACGTCATCGCCATGGACATGGTGCCGCGTATTTCCCGCGCCCAGAAGATGGACGCGCTGTCCTCCATGGCCAATATCGCCGGTTATCGCGCGGTCATCGAGGCCGGCAATAATTTCGGCCGCTTTTTCACCGGTCAGGTCACCGCCGCCGGCAAGGTGCCGCCCGCCAAGGTTCTGGTCATCGGTGCCGGCGTTGCCGGTCTTGCAGCGATCGGCACGGCCACCTCGCTCGGCGCCATCACCTATGCATTCGACGTTCGCCCTGAGGTGGCCGAGCAGATCGAATCCATGGGCGCGCAATTCGTCTATCTCGATTTCGCCGATCAGCAGCAGGATGGTGCCGCCACCGGCGGTTATGCCGCCCCCTCCTCGCCGGAATTCCGCGAGAAGCAGCTGGAGAAGTTCCGCGAGCTCGCACCGCAGATCGATATCGTCATCACCACGGCGCTCATTCCGGGTCGCGATGCCCCGAAGCTGTGGCTGGCCGACATGGTGGCGATGATGAAGCCGGGTTCTGTCATCATAGACCTTGCGGCCGAGCGCGGCGGCAATTGCGATCTGACGGTTCCCGACCAGCGCGTTGTGTCCGACAATGGCGTCATCGTCATCGGCTACACGGATTTCCCGAGCCGCATGGCGGCGCAGGCCTCGACGCTCTATGCCACCAACATCCGTCACATGATGACCGATCTGACGCCCGGAAAAGACGGCAAGCCGGTTCACAACATGGAAGACGATGTCATCCGTGGCGCCACCGTCACCTATCAGGGCGAAATAACATTCCCGCCGCCGCCGCCGAAAATCCAGGCGATTGCCGCGCAGAAACCGAAGGAAAGAGCCAAAGAGCTCTCGCCCGAGGAAAAACACGCGAAGGAACGGGCCGAGTTCAAGGCACAGACGAAAAACCAGGTCGGGCTGCTCGTTATCGGCACGGCACTGCTGCTTCTCGTCGGTCTGTTTGCACCGGCAAGCTTCATGAGCCACTTCATCGTCTTCGTGCTCGCCTGCTTCATCGGTTTCCAGGTCATCTGGAATGTCAGCCATTCGCTGCACACGCCGCTGATGGCGGTGACGAATGCCATTTCCGGCATCGTCATTCTGGGCGCGCTGCTGCAGATCGGCTCCGGCAACTGGCTGGTGGTGATCCTTGCCTCGCTTTCCGTCCTGATCGCAACGATCAACATCGTCGGCGGTTTCCTCGTGACACGGCGCATGCTCGCCATGTTCCAGAAGTCGTAAGCCAAGCGGGGATCTTATAAATGACCATTGGTATCGTTTCCGCGGCCTATGTTGCCGCAGCCGTTCTTTTCATCCTTTCGCTTGGCGGCCTTTCCGGCCAGGAAAGCGCCAAACGCGCCGTCTGGTACGGTATAACGGGCATGGGCCTTGCCGCCGCCGCCACGGTCTTCGGACCTGATGTCGGCATAGGCTTCATCGTCCTGTTGATGATCGCGGGTGGCTCCGTCCTCGGTTATTACGTCGCAAACCGCGTACAGATGACCGAAATGCCGCAGCTTGTGGCAGCCCTTCACTCCTTCGTTGGCCTCGCCGCGGTCTTCATCGGCTTCAACGCCCATATCGAAGAAGCGCATGTCGCCTCGCTCGATGAGACGGCACGCTCGCTGCTGACAGGCTTTTCCGCCATCCTCGCCCACAAGACGCCTGTCGAACTGGCGATCATGAAGGTCGAGGTCTTCCTCGGCGTCTTCATCGGCGCAGTCACCTTCACCGGCTCCGTTGTCGCCTTCGGCAAGCTTGCCGGCAAGGTGGACGGCAAGGCGAAGAAACTGCCGGGTGGACATGTCCTTAATGCCGGCGCCGCGATCCTGTCGCTCGTGCTGCTCATCATGTATTGCAACGGCGCGGGCGCATGGTCGCTGGTGCTGATGACGCTGCTGGCCTTCTTCATCGGTTACCACCTGATCATGGGCATCGGCGGCGCCGACATGCCGGTCGTCGTCTCTATGCTGAACAGCTATTCCGGCTGGGCGGCGGCTGCCATCGGCTTCACGCTCGGCAACGATCTGCTGATCGTCACCGGCGCGCTGGTCGGCTCTTCGGGTGCGATCCTGTCCTACATCATGTGCAAGGCCATGAACCGCTCCTTCGTCTCGGTCATCCTCGGCGGCTTCGGCGGCACGACGGGTCCGGCGATGGAAATCGAGGGCGAGCAGGTTGCGATCGACGCCGAAGGTGTCGCAGCGGCATTGAACGATGCCGACAGCGTCATCATCGTGCCCGGTTACGGCATGGCGGTAGCGCAGGCGCAAAGCGCGGTTTCGGAACTGACCCGCAAGCTGCGCGCCGACGGCAAGACCGTGCGCTTCGCCATCCACCCCGTCGCAGGCCGTCTTCCCGGCCACATGAACGTGCTGCTCGCCGAAGCCAAGGTGCCTTACGACATCGTGCTGGAAATGGACGAAATCAACGACGATTTCCCCAATACCGACGTCGTCATCGTCATCGGCTCCAACGACATCGTCAACCCGGCGGCGCAGGACGACCCGAACTCGCCAATCGCGGGCATGCCGGTGCTGGAAGTGTGGAAGTCGAAGCTCGTCATCGTCTCCAAACGAGGCCAGGGAACGGGCTACTCCGGCATCGAGAACCCGCTGTTCTACAAGGACAATACGCGGATGTTCTACGGTGATGCGAAGAAGTCGATCAACGATCTTCTGCCGCTGATCAAGTAACGAAAAGGGCGTTTCCGGGAAACCGGAAACGCCCTTCGAATTTCTGAGACGCTATTCCACCTCAACGTCATCCTCGGGCTTGACCCGAGGATCCATCGCGCGTCAGTTTGTGGATCCTCGGGTCAAGCCCGAGGATGACGACGGTCAGGTTCGAGCTGGTGCTCAGCCAAACAGTCACCTTCAAAGCATCCGATAACGCCGGTTGAAATACATCAGCGCCTCATCGCCCCCATTGATCTTCATATCCACGACATTGCAGATCAGAATATCATGCGTGCCGCCGTCATGGGCCTCGCGGATGCGGCAGTCGAAAGAGACGAGCGCGTCTTCCAGAACCGGCGCGCCGGTTTCAAGCACACCCCAGCTGCCGGCAGCAAAACGCTCATCGGCCGGCGTCTTGCCACCGAAAAGCGTGCTCAGCACCTCGTGATGTGCGGCGAGCGTGTTGACGCAGATGACACCGTTTGCCTTCACCACCTTATAGGCTGAAGCATTGCGGTTGAGGCAGACAAGAAGCGTGGGCGGATTGTCGGAAACGCTGCAGACGGCGGTTGCTGCAAAGCCGGCACGACCAGCTGCACCATTGGTAGTGACGATGTTGACCGCCGCACCGAGCCGCGCCATGGCGTTTCTATAATCGAGGCTGCGTTGCTCTGCAGTCTTCGTCTCCATTTCCGCTTCCTTTTCAAGAGACATCATCTGCATCTAACCCATCCTTCCTTAACAGGCCATCAAGCCAGCACGCAGGCGTCTTCAAAGCCAAGCCGCGGCAGGCGGCCGAAGAGCTTCGACGGATCACCATGGCCGAGATTGATCAGGAAATTGGATTTCCACGTCGTGCCGGCGAAAAATGCCGCATCCACCTTGCCCTTGTCGAAACCGGACATGGCCCCGGTATCCAGCCCCAAAGCCCGGGCCGCGAGAATGAGATAACCCGCCTGCAGCGTGCCATTGCGGAAGGCCGTCTCCTCGGCCATGGCCGCGCTGGAGGTGAACCACGAACGGGCATCGGCATGGGGAAACAGCACCGGCAGCTTCTCGTAAAATTCGCTGTCGATTGCGGCGATGACCGTGACCGGAGCCGCCATGGTCTTTTCGAGATTGCCGGAAGACAGCGCGGGCCGAAGCTTTTCCTTGGCTTCCGGGCTGCGCACGAACACGAAACGGCCGGGCGAGCAATTGGCCGAGGTCGGCCCCATCTTCGTCAGATCGTAAAGCGCCTTCAGCGTCTCGTCACTGACCGGCTGGTCCGTCCAGCCATTATGGGTGCGCGCCTCGGTGAAAAGCGTTGCCAGTGCCTTGCTGTCCAGAGGAGCCGTGTCATCAAGTGCTTTCGTCATGTTACTTTAAAATCCTGTCAGAATGTCTGGGTGCTCGGCAGCAGAAACTGCAGAAGCCTTGTGTTGAAAAGCTCGGGCTCGGTGATATTGACCGCATGCGCGCCGAAATCGAGAAGACAAAGCTCGCTTTGCTGCAAGCTATCGGCAAGCCGCTGCGAACGTGTATAGGGCACCAGAAGATCGTCCTTCGTCGCCAACACCAGCACCGGATTGCCGATCTCGCCCAGCCGGCTATCGATATCGAAAGCCCGAAGCGCCGCGATGCGCCGCAGCACATTCGCCTTGCCCTGAAAATGCGCGACGCCATGGGCATCGTCCCGCGCCAGACGCTCCTGATGTTCCGACATCCATGCGGCCGGATAAAGAAACAGCGGCTGGGCTTTCACGAACGCCTCGACGCCGGATTTTTCCAGAAGCTCGATCCGCACATCGAAGCAGCGCCCGGAATGCGGATCGGCCTTGCTCCAGGCATTGATGAGCACAAGCCGGTCGATCAGATCAGGCTTGCGCAGCGCGATATCGAGACCGATCAGGCCGCCGAGCGCATGGCCCATGAAGTGGAATGTTTCGAGGTTCAGCGCCGAGGCAATCTCCAGCACGTCATCCGCCATCGCCGATATGCCGCCCTCTGCCGGCACCTCGCCGCCGGTCCTGCCGGTTCCGCGATGGTCATAGGTGACGATGCGGAAATGATCGGAAAGGGCATCGATCTGCGGCGTCCAGTAAGTGCCCGATCCACCCAGCCCCGAAGACAGCAATATGGTTGCCGCCTCAGGATCAGTCCGGCCATGAACCTCGAAATGCATCATCTGCCGTTTCGTCCTATTTGCCGATATGGGCGACGGTGGCGATTTCCACCAGCGCGTCGGGTTTTACCAGACCGCACTGGATGCAATAACGCGCCGGCTTGTCGCCGGGAAAATATTCGGCATAGACCGTGTTGACGGCCTGGTAGTTCGCCCAGTCGGTGATGAAGATGTGGTTCATCGTCACGTCCTCCATCGTGCCGCCGGCGGTTTCGATGACGGACTTGATGGTTTCCAGAACATGACGGGTCTGCGCGCTGGCATCGCCCAGATGCACGACATTATTGTCCTTGTCGAAGGGCAGCGTGCCCGAAACGTAAACCACGCCATCGGCAAGGGTTCCCGGCGAAAAGGGAGCGATGGGTTTGCTGGTACCGGCAGGCACGATAATCTTTTTCGGCATTTCGTTCTCCTCTTGTGTTGAATATCAAGCGCTGACGGGTGCGGCCTGCGAGATGACACCGCAGAAATCATTGACGGTGGCGACCCAGCCGAAAAACTTCTCAACATTGTAGACCGTCGCCTGCTGGATAAAGTCCGGGCCCAGATGATGGGTGGCATCCTCCAGCATCACCCCGAAATATTCGAGATGGAAGGCATCGCGCAGCGAGCTTTCGACGCAGACATTGGTGGCAATGCCGACGAACACCAGATTACGGATGCCGCGGGCGCGCAAAACGCTGTCCATATTGGTGTTGAAGAAACCGCTGTAACGCGTCTTCGGCACCAGAATATCGCCAGGCTGCGGCTGCAATTCGTCGACGATGGCATAATCCCATGTGCCCTTGGCCAGGAGCTGGCCCTGCAATTCCGGACGTTTGCGCATGGTCTTCAGCGCGTTGGATTTATGCCAGTTGGGTGAGCCCGGCCCACCCGCCTCGACATAATCCTTGTCCCAGCCATTCTGGAAATAGATGACCTGCACGCCCGCCGCGCGTGCCGCATCCAGCGTTTTCTTGATGTTGGCGATGGTGCCCTTGGCCCCTGATATATCGAACCCGGCCAGATCGACATAACCGCCTTCGGTCGAATAGGCATTCTGCATGTCGACCACGACAACGGCAGTCTCGCTGGGTTTCAGGGTAATCGGCTCCGGCCTTGCGGGAAGCGTGACGCTTTCCGAACGGCTTTCCGGCCCCTTGTAACCCGCCACGACGGCTTCACTCATTCCGCAGCCTCCAGTCCGGCCTGAACATGCGCCCGGCTCTTCATCAGCGGCTGCACATATTTGCCGAATTTTTCGACGCCCTCGAGGAAGTCGTCGAAAGTCAGCATCACGCCGCCCGTTCCCGGCACTTCGCTCATCTCGTCCAGCATCGCCGCCACTTCCTCATAGGAGCCGATCAGCGTTCCCATGTTGATGTTGACCGCCGAGACGGGATTGGACATGTGCCGCACATTGGTGTCGGAGCCGGATTTGGTGTCGACGGCGCTTTGCAGGCCGAGCCACTTGATCGCATCCTCATCCGCACCCGCCTTGTAATGCTCCCACTTCGCCCAGGCGTCTTCGGATTTTTCCTCGGCAAGCACCATCGTCAGCACAACGGACTTGACCTCGCGGCCGGACTTTTCCGTTGCGGCCAAAAGCCGTTCATTGGTGGGCGCGAAGGCCTTCGGTGTATTGACGCCAACACCGAAGCAGAAGCTGTAATCGGCAAACTTGGCAGAAAACGCCATGCCGGAATTGGAGGATCCAGCGCAGATGAGCTTCACATCACCCTGCGGCACCGGCTTCATGCGGCAATCCTCCATCTTGAAGAACTTGCCGTTGAAATCCGATTGCCCGTCCGTCAGCAACTCTTTCAGAACGGTGGTGTATTCGCCGAGATATTCGTAGCGATCACCGAAATAATCGTCGCCCGGCCAAAGCCCCATCTGGCTGTATTCCGGACGCTGCCAGCCGGTAATCAGGTTGATGCCGAAACGGCCGCCGGAAATGGAATCGATCGTCGTTGCCATACGCGCAACAATGGCCGGCGGCATGACCAGCGTGGCGGCCGTGCCGAAAAGCTTGATCTTGGAGGTGACGGCGGCAAGGCCCGCCATCAGCGTGAAGGATTCCAGATTATAATCCCAGAACTCTGTCTTGCCGCCAAAGCCGCGCAGCTTGATCATCGACAGCGCAAAGTCGAAGCCATATTGCTCCGCCTTCAGCGTGATTGCCTTGTTCAGGTCGAAGCTCGGCTTGTATTGCGGCGCGTTTTCAGAAAGAAGCCACCCATTGTTCCCGATCGGGATAAAAACACCAACTTCCATTTTGCTGTTCCCTTTTTACGTCAGGTGTCTCCTGACTTGACAAAAGAGTAGCAGGTTCCGTGCCAGACCAAATAAAATAATTTTATCAAATGGATAAAATTTTGGGGCGGGCGGAGCTTTGACCAAAAGACAAAAAATTTATCATTTGGTCAAAATATTTGCCTGTTTATTTGGCAAATGTTGAGAGCGATACGTCAAAGGTGAGCGGCCCTCACCACACTCACAGACCGATGTAAGAAATTCGAAGGCGCTCCTCCGTCATGCCGGACCCGATCCGGCATCCAGCCACGGCGCGTCTGCGCCGTGAATAGAGTCTTTCGCGATCAAGGACTTGATCGCGCTGGACCCCGGATCAAGTCCGGGGTAACGGCGCTGGGGTGCTGAGACTCAATCAAAATCGCACACGCGACGGGGCACTTCTGCGCGATGAGGACAACAATCGCGCAGCTATGCCAAAACCTCAACCCAGCCGATGCTGCGCATAGGCATGGACGGCCCGGAACGCAGCCTCGGCACCCGCGACAACCCGCTCTTCCTCTTCAACCGTCAGCGCAATTTCATCAAGCGCTGCGGTGAACGTGCGCCAATGCAGGCCGCGCCCTTCCGGTGCGCCGGCCAGATGGCGCGCGCCGAATTCTTCGCCAAGACCGAGCTTGGCTGCATCTTTCAGCAGGAAAGCCGCACCGAGATTGGAACCTTCGACCACATAAAGCCAGCCCATCGCCTCCGGCAGATCGAAGGGCGTTTCGCCGGTGAAACGCGCAGCCTTGGCTTCCGGAATAGCGAGACCAAGATCGGCAAGGTCCTGCTCGATCATGGCGAGACGGCGACGGCCTTTGAGATCGGGAAGCAGGCCATCAAGCGTGGCGTTGGAAAAGAAAACGTCGAGGTCGCGATGGAAAAGATATTGCGTCTCGACGAATTTGCCGAAGTTTTCGCGGCTCTCGAACGGCTTTGCGGCCATGATGAAAGTATCGAGGTCGCCATGGGCGCCACGCGTCGCCGCTTTCAGGCGCTTGACGCGGCTCTGTTCGATCTCTGCCACAGGCGCTGTCTGCTCCGCAATGGTCATGGTGATGGTCCCTTTATCCCTATATTCAGACTGCCTGATAAAAATCTTTACTCCAACAGTCAAATTTTATTTTCGCATTTTTTCGTGACCACCGGCAAAGCAAACAAGCGGGCAAAATGCGCGGCAAACGGCATCCGCGCCGATCATCCATAATCGCCCATCCCCGACCCCGCACAGACAAGGCGCTCGCCGCGTCGAAAACCGAATTCCTGCCCCGTCCTGAAGGCCTCAAACAATCACGCTGCAATTACTGCTTTACAACTAACATGTCAGTATGCCATCAATCCGCGGTCACCTTGGAGGAGCATCTTAATTGACCCAGAAATTCGGCCTTTCGGCAGCCCTGACGACACCGTTCAAGACAGACGGAACCGTCGATATCGATGCGATGATCGCGCATGCCCGCCGCTGCCTGTCAAACGGCTGTGATAGCGTGACGCTGTTCGGCACCACCGGTGAAGGATGCTCCGTCGGCAGCCGTGAACGACAGGTCATCCTGTCCCGCTTCATTGAGGCCGGTATTGCGCCATCGCGCATCGTCACCGGCGTTCTGGTGGACTCCATCGAGGATGCGGCGGACCAGTCAGCCGAGGCCCTGAAAGCGGGCGCCCGCAATATTCTTCTCGCTCCGCCGTCCTATTTCAAGAATGTCAGCGATGACGGGCTTTTTGCCTGGTTCTCGGCGGTTTTCGCAAAGATCGGCAAGGATGCACGCGACATCCTCGTCTACAATATCCCCTCCGTGACCATGGTGACATTGTCCGTCGAACTGGTAGGACGGCTGAAGGCGGCGTTTCCGGGCATCGTTACCGGCGTCAAGGATTCCTCAGGCAACTGGAGCCATACCGAGCGCCTGCTGAAAGAGCATGGCGATCTCGCCATCCTGATCGGCGATGAGCGTGATCTCGCCAGGGGCGTTCGCCTTGGCGGCCAGGGCGCCATCTCCGGTGTCGCCAATTTCCTGACGCAGGAAGTCCGCGCCATGGCCGTTGACGGCAAGGACGACAAGCGCATCGTCGATCTTGTTGTGGAACTTCTGAAATTTCCGGTTACGCCTGCCGTCAAGGTGCTGGTATCACACACGACAGGCGAAAATATCTGGGCGGATGTGCGCGCGCCGCTCGTCGCCATTTCACCTGAGGATCAACGGCAGATCGAAGGCGCTTTCGACGCGCTGTTTCGCAAACAGGCCGCTTGAACAGACCTTGAAAGGTTGAGCATGGACGATACCGGCGAACAGACATTGCGGGAACGGGCGTATGAAAGCTTTACGCATCACCTCCTCTCGCGTGATGTTCGCCCGGGGCAATTCATCTCGCAACGCCGCCTCGTGGAATTGACGGGTCTGCCGCTGGGGGCGATCCGGGAGGCAATTCCGCGGCTGGAGGCGGAAGGGCTGATCAAGACCGTGCCGCAGCGGGGTTTGCAGGTCGCCCATATCGACATCAACCTTATCCGTGAAGCATTCCAGTTCCGCATCTTCCTTGAAAAGGAGGCCGTGGCGCTGTTTACCCGCTCGGCTTCCGATGAGGCCATCGCCAAGCTTTTGAAACAGCATCGCGATATTGCCGAAGCAGCTGAAAATAGCGGAGAATCGCCGGAGCTCGATCAGCATGCCCAGCAGGTGGACTGGGGCATGCACGATGCCTTCATCGATAGTCTCGGCAATTCGATCATCTCGAATGCCTACCGCGTCAATTCCATCAAGATGCGCCTCATCAACCAGGAGCGGTTTCGCATCGCCGGCCATGTGAAGTCGGTGATGAAGGAACATCTCGCCATTCTCGAAGCCATCGAGAAACGATCCGTGGAAGACGCCGTGGAACGGCTGACCGCCCATATCCGCAACGCAAGGGACAGGGCGCTGGCGGTGTAAGGCAATTCCGGCAGGGTAAAAAACGGTCCTGCGCCGGGATTGCAGGAAAATAAGCAACAAGCCGGGGTGAGGAGAATTTCCGGCTAATCTGGAGGAGAACTGACATGACGCATTCATTGCTCAACCCCACGCGTCGCGCCTTTCTGGCAGGCACGGCGGCGCTTGGCGGCAGCGCGATGCTCGGCATTCGCCCGGCATCGGCGGCGGTGAACTGGAAAAAACACGCCGGCACCACGCTTGAGGTCAATCTCGTCAAAAGCCCGCGCAGCGAAACGCTGATCAAATATCTCGGCGAATTCGAAGAACTGACCGGCATCAAGGTCAATGCCGAGGCAACCCCGGAACAGCAGCAGCGCCAGAAGGTCGTCATCGAGCTTTCCTCCGGCAAGCCGAGCTTCGACGTCGTGCATCTGAGCTATCACGTCCAGAAGCGCCAGTTCGAAAAGGGCAAGTGGCTGGCCGATATCAGCGGCTTCCTGAAGGATCCGTCGCTTACCGATCCGTCGCTCGTCGAAAAGGATTTCGCCGAAGCCGGCATGTTGTTTGCCAAGGATAGCGACGGCGTGCTGCGCTCGCTGCCCTTCTCGGTGGATTACTGGATCGTCTACTGGAACAAGGAACTCTTCGAGGCCAAGGGCCTGAAATACCCTGAAACCTTCGAGGAACTGGTAACGGCGGCGGAAAAGATCACCGATCCCGCAACCAACACCTATGGTTTCGTCGCCCGTGGCCTGAAGAACGCCAATACCCCGGTCTGGACCTCGCTGATGCTGGGTTATGGCGCAAAGCCGATCGGTGCGGACGGAAAGATCGACACCGAATCCAAGGAAGCGGTGGAAGCGGCAGCGCTTTACCAACGCCTGATGACCAAGGCAGCACCTCCCGGCGTCTCCGGCTTCAACTGGGCGGAAGCGCAGTCGGCCTTCCTGCAGGGCAAGATCGGCATGTGGTTCGATGGCGTCGGTTTTGCGCCGCCGATCGAGAACCCGGAAAAATCCCGCGTCGTCGGCAAGGTCGGTTACGGCGTCATGCCGAAAGGCCCGGCAGTTCAGGCCGCCGGCACGTTTGGCGATGGTCTCGGCGTCGTCGAAGCCAGCAGCAAGAAGGAAGCCGCTTACCTCTTCTGCCAATGGGCGATCTCGCATGAAATGGGCGCGCGTCTGTTGCAGGCCGGCGCCGGCGTTCCATTCCGCCAGTCCATCCTCGAAGACCAGAAGGTCCGCGAAGGCGTGAAGATGCCGGCCGCCTGGCTGGATGCCGTTGTCGGTTCCGGCAAGGTCTCGCAGCTTGCGCTTCCCGTCATCATTCCGGTGACGGAGTTCCGCGACATCTACGGCGTCGGCCTCACCAACATGATCGGCGGCGCGGACCCGGCGGCTGAACTGAAAAAGGCGACGGAACAGTTCGCACCCGTTCTGGCACGTAGCGAGGGATAATGGCCTCCGTGAGCATCGAAAACACCAAGACAGGCGTCAGTCGTAGAGAAGGGAGCAGGCCGGCAAGGCTTGCTCCCAACTACTGGCCCTTCGTCATGCCGGCACTTATCGTCATTCTGGCTGTCATCGTTTTTCCATGGGTGTTTACCCTGTGGATGAGCGTGCACCGCTGGACGCTCGGACAGGAGCAGAGCTTTATCGGTTTCGAGAACTATATCCGGCTCGCCGGTGATATCAGGTTCTGGGAATCGCTCTGGCATACGCTCATTTATACCGTGCTGTCGGTGGTCGCCCCGCTGTTCCTCGGAACATTGGCGGCACTGGTTTTCGATGCGCAGTTTCCGCTGCGCGGTTTTCTGCGCGGCGTTTTCGTCATGCCGATGATGGCGACCCCGGTCGCCATCGCGCTCGTCTGGACCATGATGTTCCACCCGCAGCTCGGCGTCCTGAACTATCTGCTATCGCTCATCGGCATCGGGCCGCTGGAATGGATCTACAACCAGTCGACCGTCATTCCCTCGCTGGTGCTAGTGGAAACCTGGCAGTGGACGCCGCTCGTCATGCTGATCGTGCTCGGCGGGCTGGCCGCAGTGCCGCGCGAACCCTATGAAAGTGCTGAAATCGACGGTGCCAACGCCTGGCAGAAATTCCGTTACCTGACCATGCCGATGATTGCGCCGTTTCTGATGATCGCCGTCATCATCCGCTCCATCGATGCCGTCAAAAGCTTCGACATCATCTATGCGATGACTCAAGGCGGGCCTGGCACGGCGTCTGAAACCATCAACATCTATCTCTATAATACGGCGTTTTCCTATTACGACATCGGTTACGGCTCGGCCATGGCCGTCGTCTTTTTCATCATCATCGTGGTGCTGTCCTTCGTGCTTTTGATGGTGCGCCAGCGCTCGCAATGGAACGAGATGGAGGATCGCTGATGTCTGGAAAAATCCTGAAACGCAAAAACCTCGATCGCATCGGCCTGTTCTTCGTGGCACTGGTGATGATCTCGCCGGTCATCCTGTTCTTCATCTGGATGATCTCGCTATCGCTGAAATATGAGATCGACAACGGCGCCTATCCGCCGATCCTCATTCCCGAACGTTTCGCCTGGTCGAACTATGTGAAGGTGTTCGAGGAGAACAATTTCTTCCTCTATTTCTGGAACTCGGTGCTCGTCACCGGTGCGGCAACCATTCTGGCGCTCGTCATCGGCGTACCCGCCGGTTACGGCATCGCCCGGCTGAAGGCCGAAAAATCCGCCGTCGTCATCATGATCGCCCGCATGACGCCTGGCCTTTCCTTCCTCATTCCGCTGTTCCTGCTGTTCCAATGGCTGAACCTCTTGGGCACGCTCTGGCCGCAGATCATCATCCATCTTGTGGTGACGGTGCCGATCGTCGTCTGGATCATGATCGGTTATTTCGAGACCACGCCGAAGGAACTGGAAGAGGCGGCAAGCATCGATGGCGCATCCTCCTGGCAGGTGTTCCGGCTGGTGGCGCTGCCGATTGCCAAGCCCGGCATCGTCGTCTCCTTCATCCTCGCGGTCATCTTCTCGTGGAACAACTTCGTCTTCGGCATCGTGCTGGCCAGCCGTGAAACGCGCACCCTGCCGGTCGCGGTCTACAACATGCTGTCCTTCGAACAGGTCAGCTGGGGGCCGCTGGCCGCAGCCGCGCTGATCGTGACGCTGCCGGTGCTGCTGCTCACCATGTTCGCACAGAAACAGATCGTGGCGGGTCTCACCGCCGGCGCCGTCAAGGGCGGCTGAACCAACAAAGGGCATTCCATGCCCTTGCTTTTTAAACGCAATTCCGGAAGCAAAACCGCGACACACTTTTGCTGGAATTGCTCATAACGGGAACCAAAAACATGGCACCGGTCAATATTCAAAATGTCCAGAAGCGCTTCGGCTCGGTCAACGTCATCCACGGTATCGATATCGACATCAAGGACGGAGAATTCGTCGTCCTCGTCGGCCCTTCCGGCTGCGGCAAGTCCACCCTGCTACGCATGATCGCTGGGCTGGAGGAACTGAGCGACGGCGAGATCCACATCGGCGCGCGCGAGGTCAGCCACCTGCCCGCCCGTGACCGCGATATCGCCATGGTCTTCCAGAACTACGCGCTTTATCCGCACATGACGGTCAAGGACAATATGGGCTTCGCTCTGAAGCTGAAGAAGGTCAGCGCCGAGGAAACCAGGGCCAAGGTCGACAGGGCCGCCGCCATTCTGGGACTGGAAAAGCTGCTGGACCGTTATCCGCGGCAGCTTTCCGGCGGCCAGCGCCAGCGTGTCGCCATGGGCCGCGCGCTGGTGCGCGATCCGCAGGTTTTCCTGTTCGACGAGCCGCTTTCCAACCTCGATGCCAAGCTGCGCGTGCAGATGCGCGGCGAGATCAAGGCCATGCACCAGCGCATCGGCACGACCACCATTTATGTCACCCACGACCAGGTGGAAGCCATGACCATGGCAGACAAGATCGTGGTGCTGCATGATGGCGTGATCGAGCAGATCGGCGCGCCGCTCGAGCTTTACGATAATCCCGCCAATCTTTTTGTTGCCGGTTTCATCGGTTCGCCGGCCATGAACTTCATTCGCGGCCGGGTGGAGGAAGGCGTCTTCCGCACCACAAAGGGCCTCAGCCTGCCGCTGCCCGCCAATGCCGAGATCGGCAAACTGGGCGGCCGCGACCTCGTCTACGGCGTACGGCCGGAACACATCCGGGCCGCCGAGACCGGCATTGAAGGCCGGGTAGAACTGGTCGAAGGCACCGGCTCGGAAATCTACGCCAAGCTCAACTGCAAGGGCGACGAGATCGCCTGCCTGTTCCGCGAGCGCCTCAATGTCCGCTTCGGCGATACGATCCACATTGCCATCGATCCGGCAACGGTGCATCTGTTCGACAAGGACAGCGGCAAGCGCATCTGAACACGGCAGGAGCGAAGAGAATGGTAAAGGAAGCGGGCGGCAAGCATGTGCTCTGCGTGGGCGCCGCCGTGCTGGACACCCTGTTTCGTGTGCATGACATGCCGAAGGGCGAAGGCAAGGTCCTGCCCTATGAGATGCTGCAGATCGCCGAAGGCATGGCGTCGAGCGCTGCTTATGCCGTGCATCGCATGGGCGGCCGCGCCAGCCTCTGGGGTGCGGTGGGCGACGACGAAACCGGCACCCGCATCCTGCGCGATCTCGCCGAAAGCGGCATCGATGTTGCGGGCATGACCATCGCCGCCGGCGCGCGCTCGGCTCTGTCGACGATCATCATCGATGACCGGGGAGAACGGCTGATCGTGCCTTTTTACGACCATCGCCTGCACGAGAAAAAACGCTCCTGCACGCCGGCAGATATTGCCCCGTTCGATGCCGTTCTGGTGGATGTGCGCTGGCCGGAACTGGCACTCGATGTGCTCACCGTGGCGCGTGCGCTTGGCAAACCCGCCATTCTGGATGGCGATGTGGCGCCGGTGGAAACGCTGGAGAAGCTTGCGCCCGCCGCAACCCATATCGTCTTTTCCGAACCCGCCGCCGCCCGGCTGACCGGACTTGAAACGGTGAAGGACATGCTGCCGGTGCTGCATTCGCGCTATCCGCAGACCTTCATCGCCGTCACCGCCGGTCCGCATGGCTGCTGGTGGACGGAGGCCGGTGATCCCACAGTGCATTTCCAGACGACCATGCAGGTTGAGGCAGTGGATACGCTGGCGGCGGGCGATATCTTCCACGGCACATTTGCGCTGGCGATGGCTGAAGGCATGCAAAGCCGCGCGGCCATCCGGCTCTCCTCCGTTGCCGCCGCGCTGAAATGCACCGTCTTCGGCGGCCGCATCGGCGCACCGACGCGCGAAGAGACGGAAGACGCGATGCGGCAATGGCTGGAGCGTGAAGGCGAAGCCGCGCTGCGCGCCTCCTGAGCGCATCCATTGCCCGCATAAAACTATTCCATTTTTGCGATGCCGTTTCCCGGCGAAGTAGTCTAACGTCAAGTCAGAGCAAAGCTTTTCGCAAGCCGCGCCTGTTCCACCTTGAGCCTGCATTCCGCAAAAGTGATCGCCCGATGCATCAGACGACCCGCCCGAGACTGCGCGATATCGGTTTCCGGCCCGGCCATTTCGAAACCGGCCCGCTTAACGCCATCACCGATGTCGAAGGCGTGACCATCGGCCATTCGACCGTCATCGAAGGCGACACGATCCGCACCGGCGCAACCGCGATCCTGCCGCATGGCGGCAATCTCTTTCAGGACAAGGTGCCCGCCGCCTTCGCCGTCTATAACGGCTTCGGCAAATTTGCCGGCTCCACCCAGATCGAGGAACTAGGCGAGCTCGAAACACCTGTTATCCTCACCAATACGCTGGCAACCGGTCGGGCCATCGAAGCGATCAACCGCCATACGCTGGCACAGCCGGGCAATGAGAAAGTCGTCTCGATCAACGCCGTCGTCGGCGAAACCAACGATTCCCGCCTGAACGACATTCGCGCCGGCCGCCCGACGGTCGATGAGATATCAGCTGCGCTCAAAAACGCGGCCACAGGCCCGGTGGCCGAGGGCGGCATTGGTGCCGGAACCGGTACGGTGGCCTTCGGCATGAAAGGCGGCATCGGCACCGCATCCCGCATCGTCACCATCGCCGGAACGACCTATACGATCGGCATTCTTGTCCAGTCCAATTACGGCGGCCATCTGCTGGTCTGCGGCACGCCTTATGCCAGCCCTGACCATAAGGACAAGGACGGCTCGATCGTCATCATTGTCGCCACCGACGCGCCACTCTCCGCCCGCAACCTGAAGCGTCTGGCAACCAGAAGCTTCGGCGGGCTGGCGCGCACGGGTGCAGCACTCAGCAATGGCTCCGGCGATTACGCTCTGGCCTTTTCCACCGATGAGCGGCTGCGCCGCACGCCTGCGCGCCGCAAGGCCGTCGCAGACTATCCAGAACTTTCCAATGATGCGATTTCGCCGCTCTTCGAAGCAGCGATTGAGGCGACGGAGGAAGCGATCCTCAATTCGCTCTGCGCAGCAACAACGACGACGGGCTTCAATGCCGGCACCGGCAAGGCCTCCACGGTCGAGTCCATTTCCATCGACGCCCTTAAAACCCTTCTTTCAGCCTGACTTTTCCAGACGGAGTTTTCATGACTAGCCCATCCGGTCGCATCGTTTACGTCAACGGCGAATTCCTGCCCGAAGCGGACGCCCGCCTCTCCATCTTCGACCGCGGTTTCCTGTTTGGCGACGGCATTTATGAAGTTACCTCCGTTCTGGAAGGCAAGCTGATCGACAGTGACCTGCACATGGCCCGGCTGGAGCGCAGCGCCCGCGAAATCGACGTGCCGCTGCCGGTCACCACGAAAGAGATCGTCGAGGCAGAGCGCCGCCTGATTGCCGACAACAACCTCGTCGAAGGCATGATCTACCTGCAGCTGACGCGTGGTGCCGAAGACCGCAATTTCCTGTTCTCCGCCGATCTGAAGCCGACGCTTGTCATGTTCACCCAAGCCAAGAAGCTGATCGGCACCCCCGTCGAAGAAGCCGGCATCGCCGTCAAATCGGTTCCCGACCAGCGTTGGGAACGTCGCGATATCAAGACCGTCTGCCTTTTGCCGCAGGTCATGGCCAAACGCATCGCCAAGGCTGAAGGCTGCGACGAAGCCTGGATGATCGAGGATGGTTTCGTCACCGAAGGCGCATCCTCGACCGCCTACATCGTCACCGCCGACAAGAAGATCATCACCCGCGGCAACAGCAACAAGACCCTGCCCGGCTGCACCCGTCTTGCCGCCCTGCAACTGGCCAGGGAAGCCGGCTTCACGCTGGAAGAGCGGCCTTTCACGCTGGAAGAGGCGCTGAATGCCGACGAGGCCTGCCTGACCAGCGCCTCCAACTTCGTGGTTTCGGTCACGAAGATCGACGGCAAGCCGGTGGGTAACGGCAAGCCCGGCCCGATGGTGAGCCGCCTGCGCGCGCTCTACCTCGAAAACGCCCGCCGCACCGCCATCTGATCGAAAACGTTTTGTTTGTCGCATTTCCGGATGGAAAACCGGGGTCCACTTTTCCCGGAAATGCTCTAACTTTCGAGAACCGCCCAGATGCGCTCAACCACGGGCCGGCGGTTCTCCTTGGAACGATAAAGCCTGATATCGACGGCAATATCGAAACTTGAATCAGCGGCGCGCACCAGAGCGCCGCTATCCAGTTCGTGCCGCATCAGGCTTTCCGGCACCCAGGCGACACCCCAGCCGGCCATCGCCATGGCTTTCAGCCCCACCGACATGCTGCCCTCATGCACCCGCTCGAATTGCGGCAGCCGCGCGCTCAGGAGATCGCGCAGCAACGGCCCGAAGAACGAGGCCTTTTCATAATCCAGATAGGCAAAGGGTTTTCGCGCATTTTCCACCAGCGCATGCAGCGGTGAACCATCTTTCGCCGGCGCGGAAACCGGAATGATGTTTTCTGCACCCAGCACGCGGAACTCGAAGGTCTGCGCATCGAGCAGCATCGGCACTTCGGGATGGGCATAGGTCAGAAGGAAATCACTCTGTCCGTCCACCAGCGAATTGAGGTTTTCCTCCATGCTGCCGGAATCCGGTCGCAGAACTGAAAACAGCGGTCCGGCCGTCTCGTTCACCCGTTTCAGCCAGTCGGGAAAGAAGGTGAAGGACAGGGTATGAAGCGCCGTCAGCCGAACGGTTCTGGCGTCGGCCCCTTCTTCCTGCAGCAGGGTACGCCGCGCATGGTAAAGCTGCTTCAGCGTCTCCTGCGCCACCGGCACGAATTTCACCCCGGCCTCGGTGAGCCGGGAGGGATAGGAAGCGCGGTCGACCAGCGTCGCACCCACCCAGGCTTCCAGCTGCTTGATGCGCCGGCTGAAGGCGGATTGCGTCACATGCCGCTCATCCGCCGCCTTCGAGAAATTGAGCGTTCCGGCCAGCGCCAGGAAATCCTCAAGCCATTTGACTTCCAAGGGCCTATTCTCCCACAAAGATGTTGTCCCGGCCTGCCGGGAACACGGGTCTTTATTAGGAGCAATGGAAGCCGATTGAAACCCTTTAGAAAGCTTCGGGTCGTTTAGCAAACTAACAAGAGCCCGCTTGCGTCATCCTCGGGCTTGACCCGAGGATCCACAACCAAGTGCGACAATGGATCCTCGGGTCAAGCCCGAGGATGACATCGAGTTTGTGGGGCGCACCGGGATCGGCCTCAGTCGTTAGCGGTTTCTGGAGTATTCGATCATCCGCGCCCGGCTGGACACCAGCTCGATCCGGTCGTCACCCAGCCGGTTGAGGCAGACGCGCTTCGTCCACGGCCCATCGATGAGCGTGAACAGAAAGCGGCCATTGCCGAGCGCCTTCAAGGGCATGCTGCGGCGTGTGGGGCCGATGCCCATCGTCAGCGACGAACCGTTGATCGAAAATTCCGCGCCCTCATCCGAGCGCCACAAGCCCGAAAGATCGTCCGGCACGACATGCTGGCCGACCGGCAGGAAGCAGCGGGCGGCGTGACCGGCCTCGCCGACAATCGCGGTACCATCCAGCCTGAGACGCATCGGCGAGGATGCGGAACGGGAAGACACCCAGCCATAGACATCTTCATAAAGCGTGTCGTCGCCATCGATGAAGGTGGATGTGCTGCCCCTGATCTCCAGCCACCACGGCCCGCTTTCGGTGACATAGAGGCCTTCCGGCAGGCTGGCGGCGGGTTTGGGCAAAAGCAGGCCGGTCAAAGCCGCCATGCCTTCCAGCGCGATCTTGAAACCATTGGTATCCTCGCGGTTCGACACCACAACGAAGCCAGTGCCGTTTTCCGGATCAAGCAGAAAGTAAGTCTTGTAACCCGGATGCGAACCGCCGTGACCGACGAAACGCCTGTCACCGAGATGCGACCAGCGCAGGCCGAGGCCATATTCGCCCATCCGCCCATCGACGAGCGGTCGTTCAGCCGAAAGCGCGTCAAGAACACCCGCGAAGCCTCCCTCGCCCCGCATCAGACCCTGCAACCAACGGGTAAGTGCTTCGGCGCTGCCCGCAAGGCTACCCGAAGCGGAAATATGCAGGCCGGCGGCCGAAAGCTGCCAGTTGTCCTCGGACTTCCAGTAACCCGGCACCAGCCCGTCGACCGGATCGTTCCAGACATCCGGCGCCTTCAGAAACACACCAAAGGGATCGGCAATCTGTTCCTGCACGAAATCATCGAAACGGAAACCGCCACGCTCCAGCACCGCTTCCACCAGCCGATAACCCGTATTGGAATAGGACACCTCACTGCCGGCCGGGAAATTCAGGCGGGTGAGCCGCGACAGATACTCGAGAAGCGGTCCTGCCTTCGTTTCGGTATAAACGGAAAGACCAAGCAGCGAGAGGCATTCACGCGTATCCGGCAGGCCACCGCTCATATCCAGCGCCTGCCCCACCGTGACGTCGCGGAGCGGCGGCTGCAACTCCGGCAGATGTTTGCCGAGTGGATCGTCAAGGCCGATCAGATCGGAATGCGCAAGCACCATGGCACAGAAGGCATGTTTGGTAACCGAGGCGTACCGGACCACGCTCTGCGGCGTAAAGGGTGTGAAGGTCGAGAGGCTTTCGACACCGCCGGCATGGGCGAAACGGATGCCATCGAGATCAAAACCAATGACCGCCCCGCCCGGCTCATTGTCCGCCCATTGCGAGACGAAGCTTTGCGAAAGGGTTGAAGCGGCGTTCCAGTCGAATTCTTTTGGCATGGCTCGGTCTCTTGTCTTGTCGTCTCTACAGAAAGCCTCGGCATCGCCGCTTGTTTCTTCTCCCCGAGGGGGAGAAGGTAGCCCGAAGGGTCGGATGAGGGGGCAACGGTAGAGATTTACGGGAAGCTTGCCCCCTCATCCCGCTGCCGCGGACTTCTCCCCCTCGGGGAGAAGAAACTCGTGGCACCCGCTCGATTTATTGGCAACGTAGACTCAGGCCGGTTCCTCCAGCCGGATACTCAGGCTACGCAACTCTTCCGTATGCGGATGTTTGGTCCGGCCATCTCGCAGATCGCCGGCACTCAGTTGCTCCACCATATCCCCGTTCAGCATCACGCCAACCTGCGGGCACAGATGCGCAATGACCGCCAGATTGTGGCTGACGAGAATATAGGTGAGGTTGCGCGCCGCGCGCAGGTCCTGCAACAGGTTCAGGATTTCCGCCTGCACCGAGACATCGAGCGCTGAAGTCGGTTCATCGAGCAGCAGCACCTGCGGATCGGCAATCAGCGCGCGGGCAATCGCCACGCGCTGGCGCTGGCCACCGGAAAGCTGGTGCGGAAAACGGAACCGCACCGCCTGCGGCAGCGCCACATCAGACAAAGCCTGCTGGATGCGTTTTTCGATATTGTCCATGCCATGCACCAGCGGCAACTCGCTGAGGATGCGGTCGATGGTCTGGCGTGGATGCAGCGACCCATAGGGGTCCTGAAACACCATCTGCACCTGCCGGAAGAAATCAGGCGTGCGCTTCAGCGGTGCGTCCTTGCCGGCAAAGGCAATGCGGCCTTCCCAGCTTTCATTAAGGCCCGCCATGGCGCGCAGGATGGTGGACTTGCCCGATCCGCTTTCGCCGACGATGCCAAAGCTGCCGCCCTTTTCCACCGAAAAGGACACGCCCTTCACCACTTCGCGGTCGCCGAACTTGATACGGAGATTATCGACGTCGATCATTGGCTGGACCACGCTGCATCACGGTTGAGAACGGGAAGACGCTCGCGCGGATGCGTCAGCGAGGGAATGCAGTTCAGAAGTCCCTTTGTATAGGGATGTTCGGCTTTCAGGAGTTCGGACGCCTTCAGCTCCTCCATCACCCGGCCGGAATACATCACGGCCACGCGGTCGCAGAAATGCGAAACGAGCGGCAGGTCGTGGCTGATGAGGATAAGGCCCATGCCGCGTTCCGACACCAGTTCCTCGATCAGCCGCAGGATTTCCGCCTGCACCGTGGCGTCGAGCGCGCTGGTCGGCTCGTCGGCGATCAGCAATTCCGGATCGGGCGCCAGCATCATGGCGATCATCACGCGCTGGCCCATGCCGCCGGAAACCTCATGCGCATAGGACGAGGCGACCTGACGCGGATTGCGGATCTTCACCTGATCGAGCAGGCCGATTGCCGCTTCCATGGCGGCACGCTTGCTGCCGCCCTTATGGGCGCGCCAGGCTTCGGCGATCTGCGCACCCATGGTCTTCACCGGGTTCAGCGAATATTTCGGATCCTGCAGAATGAAACCCGCCCGCTTGCCGCGGATCTGGCGCATCTGCCTTTCGCTTGCGGACAGCACGTCGATGCCGTCGAAGGCAAGCTTGTCGGCGCGGATATCCGCATTGGAGGGCAGAAGCTTCATCAGCGCCCGCGCCGTCAGGCTCTTGCCCGAACCGGATTCGCCGACAATACCGAGCTTTTCAGTGCCAAGCTTCATGGAGACACCGCGCACCGCCTCGAAACGGCTGGTGCGGGTCTGGAAAGCGATCTTCAGATTTTCGATTTCGACCAGCATGGCTCAATGTCCCTTCGGGTCGAGAACGTCGCGCAGACCATCGCCAAGGAAGTTGAAGGCGAGCGAAACGAGGAAGATGGCGATGCCGGGAATGGTGGCGACCCACCATTGTTCGAAGATGAAGCGCTTGGCCGTTGCAATCATCGCACCCCATTCCGGCGAAGGCGGCTGCGCACCCATGCCGAGGAAGCCGAGGCTTGCGGCGGTGATGATGATCGAGCTCATGTCGAGCGTGATACGCACGATAAGGCTCGGCACGCAGAGCGGCGCAATGTGACGCGCAATGATGCGCCAGGCAGAAGCGCCGGTCAGCCTATAAGCCGCGACGAAGTCGCTGCCGCGCACCGTCATGGTCTCGGCGCGCGCCAGACGCGCATAGGGCGGCCATGCGGTGAGCGCGATGGCGAGAATGGCGCTTTCAACGCCGGGCTTCAGTGCCGCGACGAAGGCAAGCGCCAGAATGAGGCGCGGGAAAGCCAGAAACACATCCGTCACCCGCATCAGCACCGTATCGACAATGCCACCGAAATAACCGGCGATGCAGCCGATGGCGAGGCCGATGGGTGCCACGAGAACGACGACGGCAATGACCATGCCGAGCGTGACGCGGCCGCCGTAAAGAATCCGCGAGAGAATGTCGCGGCCCAGCTCATCCGTGCCGAACCAGTGTTCGGCGCTGGGGAATGCCAGGCGGTTGCCGAGATTCTGCGTTGCCGGATCATAGGGCGCGAGCAGCGGCGCCAGAAGCGACAGCGCGATGAACAGGACGATGATGGTCAGACCGATCACCGCCAGCGGATTGGACTTGAGGTTGAGCCAGATGCGATACCGGTTTCCCCAGGCAGCCTGTGTGCGGGAATGCGGCGTCTCATCCAGAGCCCAGTTTCTGAAATTAGCTAACATCATCGAACGCGAGGATCCATAACTCTGTAAAGCACGTCTGCGAGCAGGTTGAGGGCGACATAGATGAAGCCGATCAACAGGGTTGCTCCGACGACCGGGTTCATGTCCGCGTTCATGAGCGAGACGGTGAGGTATTGACCAAGGCCCGGCCAGCTGAAGACGGTTTCCGTCACCACGGCACCTTCGAGAAGGCCGGCATAGGTGAGCGCCAGAACCGTGACGAGCTGCACGGCGACCGTCGGGAAGGCGTGGCCCCAGATCACGGTCATGGCCGAAAGCCCCTTGGCGCGGGCGGTGATGACATATTCACCCTTCAGCGCGTCAATCATGAAGGCGCGCGTCATGCGGGTGATATAGGCCATGCTGAAATAGGCGAGAATGCAGACGGGCTGCACCATATGGGCGATGGCGTCGTAAAAGGCGTCCCAGTCGCCGGCTAGCAGCGTGTCAACCGTCATCAGGCCAGTGACCTGCGTGATCATGCCGTCATAGATGATGTCCTGCCGGCCCGGTCCCGGTGCGACGCCGAGCGTGGCATAGAACACCAGCAGCGAAATCAGCGCCAGCATGAAGACGGGCACGGAGTGACCGGCAAGGCAGACGACGCGGATCACCTGATCCGTCAGCTTGCCCTGCTTCACGGCGGCCCAGACGCCCAGCGGAATGCCAATCAGCGCGGCCAGAATGAGGGCTGCGGTGGCAAGTTCGAACGTGGCGGGGAAAACGCGCTTGATATCGATCCAGACCGGATTGCGGGTCAGGATCGAATTGCCGAAATCGCCATGCAGGACCTGCGTGACATAGTGGAAGAACTGCACGACCAGCGGCTGGTCGAGGCCCATTTCGGCCCGCACCCGCACGATGACGTCTTCGGGCGCGTTGTCGCCGACCGCCGCGATGACGGGATCGACGGGCATGACGCGCCCGATCATGAAGGTGATGACCATCAAACCGAACAGCGTCAAGAGGACGCTGCTCAGTATCGACGATATGCTTTTAACGCGCTTGTTCAATGTCACGCTTTCTTCGCATCGTGGTAGGAATTGCCCTCGGAGAGAACGCCGAGTTCGAAACCGGAAACACCCTTGCGGAAGGCTGCCGTCTTCGTGGTCTGGAACATGAACACGAACGGGCTGTTTTCCATGTGCTCGCGCTGCAGGGCTTCATAAAGCTCCACGCGCTTTGCCGGGTCCTTCTCGTCACGGGCGGCTTCCGCCTTGGCGGCGAAGTCGTCGTTCTTGAAACGCGAACGCCACAGGAAGGGCTTCGACTTGGCGTCGTCGCCATTGTCCTTGTTGATGTTGAAGACATCGGCGTTGGAATGCGGATCGAAATAATCCGTGCCCCATGCGGAAAGCGCCATCTGGTGTTCGCGGGCGCGCATCTTGGTCAGAACCTGACGGTTTTCAGCCGATTGCAGACGCACCTTGATGCCGATATCGGCAAGGTTGGCCTGAATGGCCTGCGCCAGATCCGGATAAGGCTGGGCGGAATAGTGGTCCATGCTGATCTCGAAACCGTCGGCAAGGCCGGCTTCGGCCATCAGCGCCTTCGCCTTTTCGACATCGCGCTGGAACGGAATGTCGTTAACGGCGCCGGGGAAACCCTTCGGCTCAAAGCTCTGGTGGATCTCGTGCGTCAGCGACACCAGGTTTTCCTGCATGCCCTTATAGTCCAGCGCCCACTTGATCGCCTGCCAGACCTGCGGCTTGGCAAGGTTCTCATTGCCCTGGTTGAGCGAGATCAGCACCAGCGAGGCGATGGACTTGCGCTCCAGCTCGATATTGGCGTCGTCCTTGACGGTACGCAGCTGCTCCGAGGTCAGGTCGCGGGCAATGTCGATATCGCCCTTCTGCAGCATCAGCAGCTGGGAAGACGGATCGGTGACATGGCGCAGCACGATACGCTTGATATTGCCCTTGTAAGGACCGTTCGGGTTGACGGTGAGTGCGACGCTTTCGCTCGGCTTCCAGGCCTGCAGCATGAAATCGCCGGAACCGGCGCTGTTCTTCTGCAGCCAGCCATTGCCGAGGTCTTCGCCCGACGCATTGGCAAGAACCGCCTTCTTTTCGACGATCGCACCGATATTGGCGGAGAGGCAATAAAGCAGGAAGGAGATGGCGGTCGGCTTTGCCGTCGTCAGCTTCACCGTCTTGTCGTCGGCGGCAACGATGGTCGTTTCGGCATTCTCAGGCGTGAAACCGAACTGGCTGATGATGAAGGCCGGGCTCTTGTTCATCTTGATGGCGCGCTGCAGCGAGAAGGCGACGTCTTCCGCGGTCACTTTCTCACCGCTCGCGAAGGTCGCTTCGTCACCGATCACGAAGGTGAAGACCTTGCTGTCCGCATCGGCTTCCCAGGATTTCGCGATAACCGGATCAACCTTGGTGGAATCCTCGCGGTTGGCGCGCACCAGCTTCTGATACATGTTGGAGATGATTTCACCGCCGACGGCTTCGAAACCTTCATGCGGGTCAAGGCTCGTCATATTGTCCAGCTGCTGCGCGACGACAAGAATGTCCTTCGGTGTCGCGGCAAATGCCGGAATGCGCGCATAGGACAGGAACGGAACGGCAGCGCCGGCAATCAACAGGTTGCGTCTTGAAATCATCGAAAATCCCCTTTCGGACCTTATTTTTCGGAAAACGGTGGGTTTGCCCCAATCCAGTCATTTTTTTTATGTTTTCCCGCGATTAACACGAGCAAACGAGGCCCGACCAATTCCAAATTTGGCAGAGCTTATGCACGGATTGCATTTGCTCCCGCCTTGACCTTTCCTCTACCAATTCTCAAAAGTCTGAATAGGCGCGCATCCGCGCCCTCCCCCTATCCGAAGGTGAATGACCATGACCGATGAAAAAACCGTACCCGTCTTCGACGGCCACAACGATGTGCTTCTGCGGTTATGGCGGTCGGGCAATGCCTCTCCTGAGACCCTGCTCATCGAAGGTGACACGGTTGGCCACATCGACCTCCCACGCGCCAGGAAGGGTGGGCTGGCCGGCGGCCTCTGCGCCATCTACGTGCCGTCGCCAAGCATGGAGAAGGACGCCAACGGCGATTTTTCGACACCGGCAGAAGCCGACGCGCTGAAGGCGACGCTCGCCATGGCCGGCCTGCTGTTCCGCGCCGAGAAACAATCCGCCGGCGCACTGAAGGTTTGCCGCACCGCCGCCGATATCAGCAGCGCCATGGCAGAGGGCGCTTTTGCCTCCGTCTTCCATATCGAGGGCGCGGAAGCGATCGGCGCTGATCTGGATGCGCTGCACGTGCTCTACGAGGCAGGCCTTCGCACGCTCGGACCGGTCTGGAGCCGCCCGAACATTTTCGCCTATGGCGTTCCCTTCCGGTTCCCCTCGACGCCGGATATCGGCCCCGGCCTCACCGATGCCGGCAAGCGGCTGGTGAAGACCTGCAACGAACTGAAGATCATGGTCGACCTGTCGCACATGAACGAGCAGGGTTTCTGGGACATCGCCAGGATTTCAGACGCACCGCTCGTCGCCTCGCATTCCAACGCCTATGCGCTGTGTAACCACAGCCGCAACCTGACGGATCGCCAGCTGGATGCCATCCGCGACACGGGTGGTCTTGCCGGCATCAATTTCGGCGTTTTGTTCCTGCGCCAGGACGGCGTGAAGAACCCGAATACCGATCTTGGCGAACTCGTCCGCCATGTGGACTATATCGTCAACCGCATCGGCATCGATCACGTCGCCCTCGGTTCGGATTTCGACGGCACGACCATTCCCGCCGCCATGAAGGATGCGGGCGATCTGCAATTGCTGGTCGAAGCCCTGCGCAAGGGCGGTTACGACAACGAGGCGCTTGCCAAGATCTGCCACGGCAACTGGGTCCGCGTACTGGAAAAGACCTGGGGCGCGTAAGGCTCAGCGTAAAATCCATCTCCGGCGCGGAACGCCGGAGATATGAAGCGGCGAGCCCCTTAAGCCTTTGCCGCTTTTTTCTTGCCGCTCGCCCGGAAGGCCAGAAGCCCGGCAACCACACCGATCATCGCCCATTTCATCGGCAATACATCCGCCGTTTCACTGCGGATCGGCAACACGGTCACTGTGCCCGGGCGGGATTCATAACCCATCTGCCCTTTTGCCTTGGCCTCCGCAATCTGCTGCGGCGAAACGACCCATTCGGCACCGCGCATCTTGTCCACCGCCATGTATCCGCCGCCCGCCACGAGGGCGACGACGAGCGAAAGCGCTATTCTTGTGGGCGTGTTCATCTGCATCTCCTTCAATCAAAAGGAGCGTGTAATGGCATCAAATGCCACCACCAAGCAACCGTAGCGGTCAATTTGATATCTTTCGGAACAATCCGGCAAATCATGCATTTCATAGTTGCATTTTTGCCTTTAGAATTGGCGAAATTCATCAACGAGCGGGCCAAACTCTACATCGACACTTCATGCTTTTCTGCTAATCACATTTCCTCAATCGAAACGAATTAGCGACACATTCCTGTGGTTCGCCAAGCTTGGGAACGGGCGCTGGATAAGGCAAATGGCAGACAAGAGCGAAATCACACAAACCGATGTCGCGGAATCCGCGGTTGAAAGCTTTATTGCCCGAAACCGCCCCTATCTGACCGCGATCGCCATCACGCTCGTCTTCGTGATGATGACCTTCGCCATCTATCACCTGACCTCCGAAGTGCGTTATGACGACGTCATCGACGCGCTGACGCAGACCTCGGCTTCGGCAGTTCTGCTTGCCATTTTCTTCACAGCGCTCAGCTTTCTGGCGCTGATACTCTACGACGCCAATGCGATCGAATATATCGGCCGCAAATTGCCGCTTCCGCCCATGGCAGCGACAGCTTTTGCCGCTTATGCCATCGGCAATACCGCCGGTTTCGGCCCCTTGAGCGGTGGCGCCATCCGCTTTCGCGCCTATTCGCGGCTTGGGCTGTCGCCCGGTGAAATTGCCCGCGTCATCGCCTTTGTCACGCTGTCCTTCGGGCTTGGCCTGCTTTCGGTCAGTGCCATCTCCACCTTCATCGTCGCACCACGCATCGCCGCCATCATCGGCGTTGACGCGCTGATCCTCAGAGGGGCGGCGCTCGCCGTCATCGCCGTCCTCGTGGTGGCCGCCTATATCGGGCGCAACGGCCACACGATCCGTCTCGGCGCATGGCGTCTTCGCCTTCCCGACAGCCGCACATCGTCGCGCCAGTTCCTCGTCTCGGCTTTCGATATCGCCGCCTCCGCTTCCGTGCTTTACGTGCTGTTGCCCGACACGCATCTCGGCTGGCCGACATTTTTCGCCATCTACGCTACCGCCGTCGGCCTCGGCGTGCTCAGCCATGTGCCGGCCGGTCTTGGCGTCTTTGAAACCGTGATGGTCGCGGGGCTTGGCAACGCCATCAGCGTCGACCAGCTCCTCGGTAGCCTTGTTCTATACCGCGTGATCTATCACGTCCTGCCGCTGGTGGTCGCCATTCTGGTGATGCTGGTCTCGGAGATGAAGCAGTTCGCCGCAAAGCCTGTTGTTTCCGATATCAGCCAGCTTGCCGTGCGGCTCGCGCCGCCGCTGCTATCCACCTTCGCGATGATCCTCGGTACCATGCTGATCTTCTCGAGCGTGACGCCGACGCCCGACAGCAATCTGGATTTCCTTTCCAATTTCGTGCCGCTGCCGATCATCGAAGCCGCGCATTTTCTCACCAGCATTCTAGGCCTTGTGCTCGTCGTCGCCTCACGTGGCCTCGGCCAGCGGCTTGATGGAGCCTGGTGGATTGCGCTGGTCGCCGCCTCGCTGGCGCTGGTTCTCTCCATCCTCAAGGCCATCGCCGTCTTTGAAGCCGCGATCCTCGGCGTCTTCATCGTCGCACTCGCCGCCAATATGCGCAGCTTCAACCGCCATGCCTCATTGGTGAAGCAGGCATTGGGGCCAAGCTGGCTCGCTGCCATGGCCGTCATCGTCGCCGGCGCGGCAACCATCCTGCTCTTTGTCTATCGCGATACGGATTACAGTCAGACCCTGTGGTGGCAGTTCGAATTCTCCGAAGAAGCGCCACGCGGTTTGCGCGCCCTTCTCGGTCTCGTGCTCGCCTCATCCACCATCGCCATCTTCAGCCTCATGCGGCCGGTGGCCTACAGGCCGGATGCGATCGAGCCCGAAGACGTGGTAAACGCAACCGACATCGTCATGAAACAGGACGCCGCCGACGCAAACCTTGTGCGCATGGGCGACAAACACGTGATGTTCTCCGAGAGCGGCAACGCCTTCATCATGTACGGCATTCAGGGCCGTTCCTGGATCGCTTTTGCCGATCCGGTTGGCGACGAGGAGGATTTTCCCGATCTCGTCTGGCAATTTGTGGAAGCCGCCCGTTCGGCGGGCGCACGCGCCGCCTTTTATCAGATTTCGCCTTTCCTGCTCTCCCATTGCGCCGATGCCGGTCTGCGCGCCTTCAAGCTCGGCGAACTGGCGCTGGTCGACCTCACCGCATTCGAACTGAAGGGCGGCAAGCTCGCCACCCTCCGCCAGTCCTTGAGCCGCGGCGCACGCGACGGGCTGACCTTCGAGGTTGTCGAACAATCGCAGGTGCCGGATATTCTCGATGAATTGAAACAGGTCTCCGATGGCTGGCTTGCGCATCACAACACGCGGGAAAAACGCTTCTCGCTCGGTGCTTTCGAACCGGATTACATCCTGTCCCAGCCGGTTGCCATTCTTCGCAAAGATGGAAAGATCACCGCCTTTGCCAATCTGATGGTGACGGAAACGAAAAAGGAAGCCACCGTCGATCTCATGCGCTTTTCGGCGGATGCGCCGCGCGGCGCGATGGATTTCCTCTTCGTCAGTATCATGCAATATCTGCGTGAGGCGGGCTATGAGAGCTTCAATCTCGGCATGGCGCCCATGTCCGGCATGTCGAAGCGCGATGCGGCACCCGTCTGGGATCGCATTGGCAGCACGCTGTTCGAACACGGCGAACGTTTCTACAACTTCAAGGGCCTTCGTGCGTTCAAGACGAAGTTCCACCCGAAATGGGAACCGCGTTACCTTGCCGTTCAGAACGGCGCAGACGCCGCGCTGGCGCTGATGGACGCAACGGTTCTGATCAGCGGCGGCGTCAGAGGAGTGATCGGAAAATGAGAAAATCCACCATGATGAAGGCGGTCATCGCCGCTTCCGCCCTGTTCGCCTCTACCTCCGTTTTTGCGCAGGACAAGCCAGCCTATGAGACCGGCATGATCCCGGCCGAGCACATCATGGTACCAGACGGCGATATTCTCGCCAGCGTCTTCCTGATTTCGGACGCAGACGGCTGGACAGCCGCCGACGAAGAGCGCGCCAAGGCGCTGGTTGCAAAGGGTGCCGCCGTGGTCGGCATCGACTTCAAGGAATATCTCAAGGCGCTCGAAGCCGATGACGACGAGTGTATCTACATGATCTCGGACGTCGAGTCGCTGTCGCAGCAGATCCAGCGCACCGCCGGCACCAGCAGCTATCGCCAGCCCATTCTCACCGGCATCGGCAAGGGCGGAACGCTGGCGCTGGCGATGATCGCGCAAAGCCCGGTCTCCACCGTCCGCGACGCCATTGCCGTCGACCCCAAGGCGGGCCTGCCGCTCGAGAAGATACTCTGCACGCCCGCCACCAAGGACAAGGTGGATGGCGAAACGGTCTATGGCCTGACCGACGGTCCGCTGCCTGCGCCCGTCAGCGTGCTGTTTACGCCCGCTGCGGACCAGAAGGGCCGCGACCACGTCAACGCGCTCGTCAAGCTGCATCCCGACATCGACGTGACTGACGTGGATGACAAGGCGGACGAAATTCTGACACAGACCCTGTCCGACCAGATCGACGCCGCCGGCGACACCGACAGCCCGCTCGGCCTGCCGATCAAGGTTCTCGAAACGAGCCCTGTCATGGATACCATGGCGGTGATCTATTCCGGCGACGGCGGCTGGCGCGATCTCGACGAGGAAGTGGGCGGTGCACTGCAAAAACAGGGTATTCCCGTGATCGGCGTGGATGCCCTGCGGTATTTCTGGAAAGAAAAGCAGCCACAGGAAGTGGCAAGCGACCTTGGCCGCATCATCGACACCTATCGCAAGCAGTGGAAGGTTCGCAACGTCGTGCTGATTGGCTATTCCTTCGGTGCCGACATCATTCCTGCAACCTACAATCTTCTGCCGGAACGCGCGAAATCCCACGTCGTGCAGCTCTCGCTGCTGGGCCTGTCGACGGAAGTGGATTTCGAAATTTCCGTTCAGGGCTGGCTTGGCGTGGCTGGCGAAGGCAAGGGCGGCAAGACGGTGGATGACATCGCCAAGATCGATCCGAAGCTGGTGCAGTGCGTATACGGCATGGAGGAGGAGGATGAAGACCCCTGCCCCGGCCTGAAGGCGAAGGGTGTGGAAACGATCGCCATTGAAGGCGGCCACCATTTCGACGAAGACTATGAGGCACTCGCAAAGCGGATTGTGACATCGCTGAAGACGCGGCTGCCCAAATAGAGTATCTTCACCTGAGGGGCTTCGGGAGAATTTCCGAAGCTCCTAACATGAATTTGCAGGCTCCCTCCCCGGAAAACATCATCTCCCGCAGCCTTCAGCCCCGGTTGAATGACCGGCGGCAGTTCGAAACCCGTCTTCGATCGCCACCCACGCTTGCGGAATCGATTAAATTATTATTCAAAAGAACCCGGCCGGCGGCGAATGTTCATGGCGTTTCCTCAACCATGCTTCTGTTGATTGCCAACCATGGATTTTATATTTTCGGACCGGTTCAGGGAGCCGCCGCATGCCCGCCTTAAAGCGCAAGACAAAAACACCCGTCCTCGTGGAACGCATCGACCAGTTCGTCGCCGGCGTCAGAGAAGCGATGAAAAGCAGCGACGCTGTGCGGAACAAGAAAATCCGCGATCTGTGGGATGCTGAAGTCCGCTACCATTTCGACAATGGCCGCACTGAAAAGACGCTCGAACTTTACATCATGAAATATCGGTATGCGCTGAAGGCCGAGTTCGGCCCAAAGAGCACACCGCTTGCCATCTGCAACATGAAAAAACTGCGTGAACGGCTGAATACCTATATCGAGCGGGCCGACTATCCGAAAACCGGCGTGGCGACATCCATCGTCGAAAAAATCGAGCGGGCGGAATTCAACACTGCCGGCCGCAAGCCCACGGTTCTTCTGCGCATCGCGGACTTCATTGCAGCAATGAACGGCGTGGCCAAAAAAGAGGAAATGCAGGCACTCTGGAATGCTGAACTCAGCATCATGAAGGACAGGGCGCAGACGACGATCATCTCCTACATCACCAAATACCGCAATGCGATCCGCGAAGCCTTCGGTGATGATCACCCGATGCTGAAGATCGCGACCGGCGATGCCGCGATGTATGACGACGCCCGCAAGGTCAAGATGGAAAAGATCGCCAACAAGCATGGCGCCCTGATCACATTCGAAAACTACCGGCAGGTTCTGAAGATCTGCGCCGATTGCCTGCAGTCAGCCGATCCGCTGATGATCGGCATAGGCCTGATCGGCATGACGGGACGGCGTCCTTACGAGGTCTTTACCCAGGCCGAATTTTCCCCCGCCCCCTATGGCAAGGGCGTTTCCAAATGGAGCATCCTGTTCAACGGCCAGGCCAAGACGAAACAGGGCGAAGGAACGAAATTCGGGATCACCTACGAAATCCCGGTTCTTGCCCGCTCCGCCACCATTCTCTCCGCCTATGAACGTCTGCGCGCAAGCGGCCAGGGAAAACTGTGGCACGGCATGTCGATTGACGATTTTTCGTCAGAAACCCGTCTGCTGCTCCGGGACACGGTTTTTAACCTGTTCGAGGATTTCTGGCCGAAGGAAGAGCTTCCCAAGCCCTATGGCCTGCGGCACCTCTATGCCGAGGTGGCGTATCACAATTTCGCACCGCCCCACGTCACCAAGAACAGCTATTTCGCTGCCATTCTCGGACATAACAACAACGACCTCGAAACCTCGTTGTCCTATATGACCTACACGCTGCCCGAAGATCGCGACGATGCGCTGGCCCGCGCCAAGCGCACGAATGAGCGGACATTGCAGCAAATGGAAAGCATTGCGCCGGTTTCCCGTAAGGCATAGTGCGCGAGCCGCGGATTTCAGTCCCGCGGCTCGCCGTTTCTACCATCAAACCCGCTCATCACCCGATGTGCGGTAAAGCAGGGTCAACACGGTCAGCAACAAGCCGGTCAACGCGACCGAGCCGAAAATGTAGAAATTCCATTCCGGCGCGAGACCGCGTTGCAAAACGAGGCCGCCGATCATCGGGCCAGCGATGCCGCCGAGCCGGCCGACCGCCAGCGAAAAGCCGAGGCCCGTGCCGCGAATATGAACAGGGTAAAGCCGGCCGACCAGAACATTGGCAAGGATCTGGGTTCCGATCGTTCCGGCACCGGCAAGCGCGACGAAGACATAGAGCAGCGGCCCCTTGTTCACCGTCAAAGCCCAGATAGAGGCGGCACCGATGGCAAATAGCACCGCGACGACCACCTTGACGTTGCCCTTATCGGCAAACCGCCCGCCAATGAGGATGCCGATCGCGGCTCCGACATTGAGCATGATCGAGAAGCTGAGCGCCGAGCTGATATCATAACCCATCTTGTTCATGATGGTCGGCAGCCAGTTGACCATGCCGAAGGTCAGAAGCAGCGAGCAGAAGTGAATGCCCCATGCATTCAGCGTCGAAAGCAGCCGGCCTTCCGAAAACAGCGCGCCGACGCCACCCTTTTGAATTTTCGCATGGGGCACGATGCGTTGCAGACCGTAGCTGTCGCAAATGCCGTCTGCCTCCGCCTGCCGGCCCTTGCTTGCCAGCCATTCCGGCGATTCCGGCAGGAACCGCATGAATATCGGCAGAAGAATAAGGGGCAGACCACCGATCAGCATCAAAGGTCGCCAGCCATAGCTCTCCAGCAGGAGAATACCCATCAGACCGGAAATGATGCCGCCGATGAGATAGCCGAGGAAAGACAGGGAATTGGCCTGCGCCCTGCGGTGCGGCGGCGAGAATTCCAGTACCAGCGCGGTCACTGTCGGCAAAAGCGCGCCCAGGCCGAGACCGGCAAGGAAGCGCGTGATTTCAAAAGCCAGAAAGTTCGGCGTCATGGCCGAAGCAATCATCATCGATGAAAACCCGGCAAGGCTGATGAGCACGACCTTGCGGCGGCCGATACGGTCCGCCATGGTGCCGGCAAACAGCGCGCCGAGCAGCATGCCCACCAGCGTCAGCGCCGCAGCGCGACCGACCATGGCAGGGTTGAGCGCCCAAGCGCCCTCTTTCAGCAGCGCCGGCGCAACCGCGCCGTAAACGACCAGATCGTATCCGTCGAACATGATCATCAGACCACATGTCGCGATGACGCCAGCCGGGTTTTTCGTCCGCACCGAGGCGGCGCTCATATAATTCGTGGACATCTTCCTCCCTTTCACGCCTGAACGCGCTATCCGGAATGGATTGCGTCTCCCGTTCCCGGCGATAGCTCCGCGAGTGCCCGGCCTGCTCCACCCTGATATGTGCCCCGCTCCTGTCAAGACACATATCGCCGATATCACCCGTCTCCGATTAAATATTGCATTTGCAAAAATTGCAAATGCAATATTGATGATTGTCAGGCCTTAGGACCCGACAGAAATGTCAGTCAGGCTTCAGCCCGGAAATCCTCGATAGTGTTGGCGTCCAGCGCAGAATACGAACGCATTTATAGACGCCGTGAACGACAAACGGATCGGCAGCGCTGAAGGCAATCATATCTTCTATGCAACGGGCTTCGGCAATGACGAGTGCGGCAGATGACCCGGCGCTTTCCGCCTGCATGGGGCCGGATGCCAGAATTCTAAATCCCAGCGGCATGGTCTCCTCACTGCGCAAATAGGCCTTGTGCGCGTCCATCTGCGCCGTCCGCTGCTCCCCGGCGGCGGGGTCGCTTTCGGCAAAGCGAACATAGAGACCTGTCCGGTTGCCGGTGCTCATCGGGCAAGCACGAAATCATGGTTCACCGACCAGAACCACTCGCCGATGAAATCCAGTTGCCGGGCCTTTTCCGCATCCTCCACCCGCTGGAAATCGGCCAGCAGGCTCTCTTTCACACCGAACACCGCATCCGAACGGATATAGGGATCATCCGGATCGAAAATATGCGTGACGAGCGTAGTAAAGCCTTCTGCCGAAACGATATAATGCAGATGCGCCGGCCGGTAGGGATGACGCCCCATGGCCCGCAGCAATCGCCCGACCGGGCCATCATCCGGGATCGGATAATATTTCGGCTTCGTCGCCCGGAACCAGTAGCGCCCGTCCTTACCGGTAACGAAAACACCGCGCAGATTGAAGTCCGGCTGAATACCCTTCTGCTGCACGTCGTAGAAACCTTCATCATTGGCCTGCCAGACATCGATGCGCGCGCCGGCAACCGGTGCGCCTTCGGTATCGAGAATACGGCCGGTCACCACCATATCCTCGCCCTTGCCATCGAGGCAGATATTGGCGCCCATCGGCATTTCCGGCGCATCAGCCACATGGAAAGGGCCGAGAACGGTGGATTCCGACGCGCCGCTCGGCTTACGGTGATTGATGGCGTCAACCAGCATGGAAACGCCGAGAATATCGGAAAACAGGATCCACTCCTGCCGCCATTCATTGCAGATCTGGCCGACCTCGGTGAGAAAATGGATAGCTTTCATCCACTCCTCCTCGGTCGGCTCGATTTCCTTCACCGCCTCATGCAGCTTGCGGGTGACGACGGCCATGATCTCCTTCAAGCGCGGATCGTCACAGTCGTGCATGCGGGCAATAACCGTCTCCGCCGAACGCTCCTCAACGAAATAGCCATCATCGCTGGTCATCTTCGTATCCGTCATGTCTTCCTCCCATCACTCCGGCCGCGCGCCGTCAAGGGCGCGCTGCAACAGGTCGCGGATCGCGGCTTTTTCGATTGGCCGCGGGCACCAATAAGGATTGGCCGTCGCAAGCTCGGCCATGGGGTCGAGATCACCCTGCTGCACACCAAGCGCTGCAAGGCTCACTGGCGCGCCAAGTCGGGCGGCAAAGCCGTGAAGCCCAGCCCCGGCCCTGCCGCCGACAAGTGCGGCGAGCGGCGCGAGCAGATCGGGCACTGCCTGTTCCACATAGGCAACGGTGTGCGGCAAGAGCACCGCGTGGGTTTCGGCATGCGGCAGATCGAGACTGCCGCCCAGCGTGTGGCAAAGCTTGTGATGCAACGACATGCCGACGGCGCCGAGCACCGTGCCGCACAGCCAAGCGCCATAAAGTGCCGTCTCGCGCGCCGTAATATCCTGCGGCTCAGCCTTCACGCCGGGAAGCGCCTCGACCATTGCCCGCAATCCCTCCACCGCCATCAGGCTGGCGATGGGATTGCGATCTCGAGCATAGAGCGCCTCAGCCGCATGGGCCATGGCGTTCAGTCCGCTTGTCATGCTGATGGCCACGGGCAGCCCGAGCGTCAGTTCCGCATCGTAGATCACGACCTCAGGCAGGATTTCCGGGCCGCGCATGGTGGTCTTCACCCCGTTTTCCGTCTGGCCAAGAATGGGCGTCACCTCGGAACCGGCATAGGTGGTTGGAATGACGATCTGCGCCGCATCGGTGCGCAGCGCAATCGCCTTGCCGAGACCGGTGGTCGAACCACCGCCGAGCGCCACGACACAATCCGCATTGGCGGCGCGATAGTCTTCGACCGCCCTCTTCGTCACCTCGACCGGCGTGTGCATGGTAGCCTCGGAAAAGACACCGACCGCGAGACGACCGAGCCGGGTGGCGAGCGCTTCCGCATCGCCCTTCTGCTGTGGCGTGGAAAGCACCAGCGCGCGCGACAGGCCAAGGCGGCGGATTTCCTCCGCCACCCCCGTCGAGCTGCCCGCTCCGAAGACGATGCGGGCAGGAGCTGCCATGTAGACGAAGGGCTGCATGGCTCAGGCCCCGTCGAGCTTGAACAGGCGGCGGGCATTGGTGCGGCCGATCTTCACCCGATCGGCTTCCGCAATACTCGTCGCATTGAACCAGTCGGAGGCATGATCGATATTCTCGAACGGCCAATCGGTGGAAAACAGGATGCGGTCAGCGCCGATTTCCAGAATGGCGTCGATCAGCGTCTGGGTGCGGAAATTGCCCGACGTCGTGATGTGGAAATTCTCGTTGAAATAATCCACGAAACGGCGCTTGGCCGGATAACGCGGTGGCAGCTTCACCCAGGCATTGCGGTGGTCGATACGCCACATCATGTAGGGCAGCCCCTCACCCATGTGGCCGAGAATGATGTTGAGGCGCGGATGTTCGTCAAACAGGCCCGACGCCATGAGACGCAGCGCATGAACAGCCGTTTCCTGCGCAAAGGCCCAGGTGGGGCCGAGCAGCCAGGGATGGCCGTCATAGATGCGCGAATCCTGCGGCAGCGGGTTGCGCGGATGCAGGTAAAACGGCACATCGAGCTTCTCGACCGCTCCCCAGAAGGGGCGATATTGCGGCAGGTCGTAATAAAGCGGCGTCTGGCCGTCGCCCTCCTGGCTGAAACCATTGACGAGCGCACCGACGAAACCGAGATCGTTGACACAGCGCTGAAGTTCCTCGGTCGCCGCATCCGGGTCCTGCAAAGGCAGGGCGGCAAAGGCAAGGAAACGATCCGGCCGCCTGGCGCATTCTTCGGCAAGCACGTCATTGGCGCGCCGCGCAATCTCAATCGCCTTCTTCTTGTCCGGAATAGCCTGCACCGCCGGCGCATTCAGCGACAGGATCATGGTTTCGATGCCATGCGCATCCATCAGCTTCAGGCGCGTATCCTGAATGTCGAGCAGGCGGTGCTGCAGCTCCTTCCAGTAGTCGCCGGGTACGAAACCGGCCGAATCCTGAAGGGTTTCCGGGATTGCGAAATGCTCCTCGAGAGCGACCTTGCCTTGCATGTTGTTTCCTCCGAAATTGCTGTTCATGTGCCGCCAGATGCGCGGTCAATACTGGCCCTTGGGTTCCAGCCCGAGCATGCTCTGGCCGATCATCGTGCCCACGGCATCCCAGTTCATGCTGATGTGGCGGCCAACCGCGTTGGCATCGCGCCAGGCCCGCTGCACGGGGTTGGCAAGATCGAGCCCGACGCCGCCGGTGGAATCGTTCAGCGCCTGCACGGCGCGCAGCGCCAGCGACACCGCAAAAGCCTGGCCACGACGGCTCAAAAGACGGTCATCCACGGTGAATTCCGCCCGGCCTTCGATCCGGGCCTGCGCCAGCACCTGTGCGCGCGCCACGTCGCGCAGCAGGATTTCGCAGGCGGCATCCACGCTTGCCGCCGCTTCGGCAACACGCAGCTGAATGGTCGGAAATTCGGCCATGCGGTTGTTGCCACCGGCCACCGCACCGCGCGTCACCCGGCCACCGACATGGTCGACATAAGCGACAAGCGCCCCCTTGGCCGCACCAACACCGGCGGCCGCGAGACAGGAAGGAATGCCGGTCAGAAGCGGCATGTTGAACAGGCCTTCCCCGGCATAATATTGCCCGCCGGGCGTCTTGCCGCTGATGGCGTCCGGGAAGGTCAGAACCCGATGTTTGGGAACGAAGACATCATCGAGAACCAGCGTCTTGGAGCCCGTGCCGGCCAGCCCCACCACATGCCAGGTATCTTCAATGGCATATTGGCTGGCGGGAACGAGCAGGAAGGCGGGAACCGGCCTGCCCTCACCCACCGGCGGCAGAATGGCGGCGCAGAGCGACCATTGCGCATTTTCGCAACCCGAAGCGAAGGCCCATTTGCCGCTGAGGCGATAACCGCCCTCGGCGACGTCAGCCATTTTCACCGGTGCGTAGGAACCACACAGCAGCGCGTCAGGGTTTTCACCCCAGACGTCGGCCTGCGCCTCTTCCGGAAACATCGCCAGCAGCCATTGATGGGCGGAAAGCAGGCCGGCCACCCAGCCAGTCGACGCACAGGCAGCCGAAAGCTCGATATTGGCCTCGACCAGTTCAGCGAATTCACCGCCCTTTCCGCCAAAGGCGCGGGGCTTGACGATATCGAAATACCCGATGCCGCGCAGTGCCTCGATATGGCTGGCGGGCACGCGTCGCGCCTCTTCCGTCTGGCGGGCGCTCGCCCGGAAAAGATCGGCTATGTCTGCAACACGGCCGGTGAGGCGGACATACGGGGTCGTTTGCGCCGGCTGCGGCGCATGGCTCATATCGTTCATGATTGTCTCCTTCGGAAAGGTACTTGGCCGGTGGCTGACAGGCCGGGAAATATCAGGCTGGCAGACTTGCCGGACTTGCGGCGCAATATTGGGCGTTTTCGTAAAGCAGCGGTCGTGTCGTCTCGCTGACATCGGCCGAAACCACCTGCCCTATGAACACGGTATGCGTTCCATAGGGCATAGCAGCCACCCGACGGCAGGCGATGGCCGCATGGGCGGTTGGCAAATAGAGGACGCCGTTTTCGTGGCGCTGCCAGTCACCATTGCCGAAGCGCTCCTCCGGCGAGACCTTGCCGCTGAACGCATCCGAAAGCGCGATCTGATCCTGGGTCAGCACGTTGACGATGAAATCCGGCCGGCACAGCAGCAATTCATGCAGCAAGGTGCGATTGTTCAGACAAACAAGAAGAGAGGGCGGCTCCATCGAGACTGATGTGACGGCCGTCACGGTCATGCCATGATCACGCTGATCGCCGGAAGCACAGGCAGTGATAACCGTCACGGTTGCCGGAAAACGGCGCATCGTCGTGCGAAAAGTCTGGCCGACGCCTTCCGGTGCAAGGTTGCTCAGGCCGAACAGTGCTGATGTCATGAGATCCTCCCAAATCCTGCATTCTTATTTATTTGCGTTTGCAACATTTGTCAATGCAAATGTTGTTTGTCATTTCAGGCAGCGATGCAGTCGCGCATTCCCCGGTCTTCTGGAGCGAAGCTATTGAAACGGATGGATTGTACCGGTACAGCCGATAGGCGCACATCAGCATCTGCGCAGATGGTTCTCAAACGGGGATTTGCTTCGTGTCTTATCAGTTCACCGACTCGGTACCCTACCTGCTCAACTGGGTGGGCGTTCGGCTTGGCGAGCGTTTTTCGCTGAGACTGGCCTCCTATGACATCACTTTGCCGATGTATCGCGTGCTGGCGACACTGAGACAGCAGGAGAGCAAGACACTGACCGAGCTTTCGGACATGGTGTCGGTGGAGATTTCCACACTGTCCCGGCTGGTGGGGCTGATGGTCCGGCGCAACCTCGTCAGCCGCGAACGACCGGCCGACAATGCCCGCATCGTGCGCATCACGCTGACGACAAAAGGCAAGGAATTGGCCGACGAACTGATGCCCATCGCGGCGATGTTCGAAAAAACCGCGATCGAAGGTCTCGATCCCAATGAGGTAAAGCTTTTCAAAAGCATCCTGCGGCATATCGGCCGCAATATTGCCGGCCTCTGACACCGGCACCCCGCCCGCCTTGCGATCTTTACGTGCAATGTACTTGCAATGACCGGTTCCTATCCCTGCGGAAATCCACCGCAGCTGAAAGGAATTCCCATGTCCGACAGATCGTCACTTGCAGTCCCGGCAGCGATCATTCTCATCGCCGCCGTATCGGCCGTGCTCACCGCCTGCGCCTCGACGGTCATGAAAAGCTATATTGGCGCGCCTATTACCAGCGTGATGCTGGACTACGGACCGCCGGACAATATTTACAGCATGGGTCCCGGCCAGCAGGCTTACCAGTGGCGCAAGAACAAGACACAGGTGGTTGCCGGATCATCCAGCGGTGAAGTGCGGTCGACCCGGCATGGCGAACGTTACGAAGTGTCGGAGACGCCGGGTTATGTCGAACGCATCGATTGTTTCTATACATTCTACACCCGCAATTCGGGGAGCGAGTGGTATGTGACGAGCTTCCGGCAGCCTTCGCTTGAATGCGAATGATAGTTTGGGGATTTCAGATCTCCCCCGGCCCCGCCCGTTTCGTGCCATGCGCTGTTTTACCGCCGCTTCCATGTTGAAAGCGGCGATATTCTTTTGAACTCTCCCTGGAATCTGTCATCGGATCGGCCGCTCAGAAACGATAGTTCAGGCCGGCCTTGATGACATGATCGGTCACATCGGTTTTTGACCGCCCGCTCGAGGTCGTCGTGGTGACATTTCCGGTGCTCACATAATTATATTCAAACTTGGCCGACAGACCGCCACCAAAGCTCTGTTCCAGACCTGCTCCCAGCAGATAGCCCTGTTTCCAGCCATCAGGACCGTTAACGCCATTCGTATCCTTGAATTTCGTCGTGGTCAGGCCGGCGGTGCCGTAAACGAGCGTGCGGTCAAGCGCAACACCGGCCTTCAGCTTGGCCGCACCCCGGAAGCGCTCTCTCAACCGACCGTTCGGCACGCGTGCTTCGTTTCCAAGATAGGATCCTTCGAGTTCCGCGCCGACAACGCCGGAGCCGAACTGGAAGTTATAGCCGGCCTGTACGCCACCCGTCAGACCCCGGCCGCTGGCTAGCGGATTAAATTTTGGGGAGGCGATGCCGCCATGGGCACCGACATAAGCCCCGCCCCAGGAAAAGGCCGGCGGATTTGCATAGTCGAATTGCTGCGCATTATAGTTGGTAAGATCAGCCGAATAGGCACTGGTTGCGACCATGACGGCAGCCGTTACGGTGACAAGCGATTTTGCGATGAACGACATTAAATGACTCCAGACGAAACCGATGCGCCATGCTCTGACGGCTGCAGGGTTTCCGTTCGCGTTGAAGAACCGGAAACCGGCTCCCGTTGATCTCCTGTGCAGATGGCTCAGCAGATACGGTCATTTTCCCCACGAGAATTACGTCTGGATTGCATGAAACGAATTTATTGAAAAATAATCCAGTAATTTAATATAGTTAAATGAAATTCCTTAACTAAATTGTAAGAAATTTCCCCATGCCGGCGCAGCCTGATGCCTGATATTTTTAGACGACGGTAACAGCCTTATCTCGCAAAATTATCGATCGAATTTCCAGCCGAACGCCGAAGCCGGGATCAAGGTCGAGGAACTTAACCCGGCCGCGATGAAGCTCCGCCGCCTTCTGGACCAGGTTGAGACCCAGACCGGCACCGGAAGAGTTCGTATTGATGCGATGGAACGGTTCAAATACCTGCTCGCGTTCCGCAACGGGTATGCCCGGTCCCTCGTCAAAGACATCTATGGTTCCCGCTGCGCCAATCCGGATGACGATTGCGCCTTTGCCGCCACCATGATCGATGGCATTGCGAATGAGGTTGACGACCGCCATCTCGATGATCGAGGTCTGGACCGTGAAGAGAGCCTTTCCTTCGCTGGGTTCGAAATCGAACTCATAACCGGCATCCATCGCAATCGGCGCAAGATCGGTCGCGATGCGTTCGACGAGAACGTTCAGATCCTGCTCTTCGGCAGGCAGTTCCACCGCGCCCACCGCCTGCATTTCAAGAAGCTGGTGCGCGACGCGGGTGAGGCGGTCGATATCTGCCCGCAGCTGCCGACTCAGCTCGTCATCGGGGAGAAGATCGGCCCGGACGCGCGCAATCGCAATCGGCGTCCTCAGTTCATGGGCGGCATCGGCCAAAAAGCGGTTGCGGCGATTATAGCCTTCGTCCAGTTTCGACAGCGCAACATTGAAAGCATCCACCAGCGGAATGATTTCATTCGGCACCTTCGAACGATCGATCCGCGCGGAGCGGTTTTCGAAATTGATCGATTGTGCCTCGGCTACCGTTTCCATGAGACCGCTCAGCGAACGGCCAACCGCACGGGGCGTCACCAGCAATGTCGCAATACCCGTCAAGAGCAGCATGGGCACGACGGCGACAAGGATGATGAAACCGACACCGGGCAGCACGGTCAGCCAGCGGATGGCACCATCGGCATCCTTTTCGAGATCCAGTTGCACATTGATCCACAGACTGATGCCGTCATTCGGGAAGCCTTTTTCCGTCCCGGCAATGAACTGCAGCCGCCCGGCCGGCGTATCGCGGTTTTCCATGGTGGCCCGGACTGTTTCCCCGGCCTCCAGACGCGCCCTTTCGATGCCCCGGGGAAACACCGCTTCCAGAGCAGGTGCCGGGACATCCCCATATTGCAGGACGATTTCGTCGGCGTCCCGCACGACAAACCAGAGATTGGGGTAGCGCTGCTTCAGCGCCTCCAGATCGGGCGTCGCCGACACCTGTGGCCGGCCCTGCCCATCCTTTGTCACGCTTTCCGCAATGATGCGCGCGGCCTCTTCATTGGCGCCTTCCAGCCGCGGATCGATGATCCAGATCCAGCCGACGAGGAGGATAACGAAAAGAACGAGAAAAAATGCCTGCAAGGCGAAAAGGCGCTTCATCAGCCCCCATCGCAGGGATCGGTTGCGCTCCGGTCTCATGTCTTTGCCCGAATGAGATAACCGATATTGCGCACGGCTCTTATTTCCACCGTCGCTTCGGCCTGCGCCAGCTTCTTCCGGATGCGTGAGATATGCGCATCGAGCGCATTGGACTCGATCTCATCGTCGAGCGTATAAACCGCTTCGATCAGGCTCGACCGTGTCACGATGCGGTTCGGACGCCGCATCAGCGCTTCGAGCGCCAGATATTCCCGACGTCGCAACTCGAGGACGGAACCCGCAACACTGACTTCATTGCTTTTCGGATCGATACTGAGATTTCCGAAGCTGGTATATTTATCGGAAATCGAAGGGCCGCGCCTGTGAAGGGCCCTTAGGCGGGCAAGCAATTCCTCGATTGCGAAAGGCTTGGCGAGATAATCATCCGCCCCCGCATCCAGCCCATCGACCCGGTGATCGACGCTTCCAAGCGCCGTCAGAACCAATATCGGTACGGAATGTTTCCGGCGGCGAAGCGAGGATACGAGGCTCAGTCCCTCGCCATCCGGCAAGCGACGATCCAGAACCAGCACATCGTAGGAGCCATCCCGCGCAAGCGCATCGGCATCGCTGATGGTGCTGACATGATCGGCAAGCACATCACGCCGGCGCAGGGCCTCGAGCAGCGCACGCGCCATTTCGGGTTCATCTTCAAGAAGCAGGATTCGCAATGACTTTCCCCCAAAGACGAACTCTTGCCATCCTCACCACTGTTCGGTGAAGGTTGCAGGTAGATTGCAGGCGGGCCGGCCCTTCTTCTTGTAGCACCGCAACCAACATAATCCGACTGGCATCGCAGGCGTTTGGCGACACCAAATTGCTGTCCTTGTATCGTCCAGACATGCCGTGATCAGCGATCGGGCGTCAGACCTCGGGGGCGGGCCTGTATCCGTGTCTGGCATAAAAGCGGTCAAGCTCGCGCTGCTGCGGCACCTCGCCGGTATAGATCGCGATATAGTCCGCAATCCTTCTCATCCGCACCGCCACATCTTCCTCGACCTGCATGGAAATATAACCGATCTGCACGAGATAAGTGGTGCGGGCGCGCACGTCTGCCGTATTTTCGGGGTGGCCGAAACGCATGAACATGCGCGAAAGCGCCTCCATTCTCACCTGGTCGGCTTTGCGAAGCTCGGCAAGAATATCATCGGACTGCAGCGCCCAACTGCGAACCGCGAATTCGAATTTGCTGTCAAAAAGCGAGGAATCCAGCCAGCAATCGAAAACATTCAGCATCGCCTCGGCCAGGGTTTCCGCATAGGCCTCCGATTGCCTGAGGATGCTTCCCGTGTTCTTCTCGCGCCAGCGGGATAACAGCGCCGCCAGCAATTCCTCCCGGTCCTTGAAGAACCAGTAGAAGCTGGTGCGCGAGAGATTGAGCTTTTTCGCCAGAGGCAGGATCTTGACGGAATCCACCCCGGATTCCAGCAGCGCCTCGTAGGCGGCTTCAAGCCACCCCTCCTGCGATCCACGCCAACCGGTTTCATTCAATGTCGCTTCCATGACAATTGCGTAGCAAATCAGTCCCTGCGCGACAAGGCAAAGCGTACACTCTTGTCGAACTCACAAACACCAGTGTTTTCTTAATTGACACATATGTACATTTTCTCTTAGCCTTGTTCCACAACCGTTTTTGGAGCAGGCACATGTCGAACGATCCCCTTCTTCAGCCCTATCAGCTCAAGCATCTGACGCTGCGCAACCGCATCATCGTCACCTCCCACGAACCCGCCTACCCCGAAGACGGCATGCCGAAAGGACGCTACCGCGCCTATACCGTCGAGCGGGCCAGGGGCGGCGTGGCGCTGACGATGACGGCGGGCTCTGCCGCCGTGTCGAAAGACAGCCCGCCCGTTTTCAACAATCTCTTGGCCTACAAGGATGAAATCGTTCCGTGGATCCGGGAAATGACCGACGCCGTGCATGAGGCGGGTTCGGCGATCATGATCCAGCTGACGCATCTTGGCCGCCGCACCCGCTGGGACAAGGGCGACTGGCTGCCGGTCCTCGCGCCATCGCATCAGCGGGAAGCGGCACACCGCGCCTTTCCGAAGAAGATCGAGGACTGGGATATCGAGCGTATCATCAAGGATTTTGCCGACGCTGCCGAACGGATGAAGGCGGGCGGCATGGATGGGGTGGAACTGGAAGCCTATGGCCACCTCATCGACCAGTTCGTCTCACCCCTGACCAACGAGCTTGACGGCCCCTATGGCGGCTCGCTTGAAAACCGCATGCGCTTTTGTCTCGACGTCTTCAGGGCGATACGCCAACGCGTCGGCGACGATTTCATCCTCGGGGTTCGTTACACCGCCGATGAATGTCTTGAGAACGGCACCGGCAAGGCGGAAGGCATCGAAATCTCCAGACGGCTAAAGGAGAGCGGCCTGATCGACTATCTCAACGTCATCAGGGGGCATATCGACACCGATCCCGGCCTTACCGACGTCATCCCCATTCAGGGCATGGCCAGCGCGCCGCATCTTGATTTTGCAGGCGAAATCCGCGCGGCGACCAGCTTCCCCATCTTCCATGCCGCCAAGATCCAGGATGTCGCCACCGCCCGGCATGCGATTGCCGCCGGCAAGGTCGACATGGTCGGCATGACCCGCGCCCACATGACCGATCCGCATATCGTCCGCAAGATTATGGAAAAGCGGGAGGAGGACATCCGCCCCTGCGTCGGCGCCAATTATTGTCTTGATCGCATCTATCAGGGCGGCCTCGCCTTCTGCATTCACAATGCGGCAACCGGCCGCGAGGAAACCATGCCGCATGAAATCACCCGGGCTGAGAAAAGCCTGAAGGTGGTGATTGTCGGCGCTGGCCCGGCAGGCCTTGAAGCCGCAAGGGTCTGCGCCGAGCGCGGCCACGCGGTCGTGGTCTTCGAAGCCGCAAGCGACCCCGGCGGCCAGATCCGCCTGACCGCACAGAGCGAACGCCGCCGCGAAATGATCGGCATCATCGACTGGCGCATGAGCCAGTGCGAGAAGCTCGGCGTCATCTTCCATTTCAACAGCTGGGCGGAGGCGGATACGGTTGTCGCCGAAAAACCCGACGTGGTGATTATCGCTACCGGCGGACTGCCGCATACCGAGGTGCTTTCGAAGGGCAACGAGCTGGTCGTCTCCGCATGGGATATCATTTCCGGCGACGTCAAGCCGGGCACCAATGTTCTCGTCTATGACGATGCAGGCGACCACACCGGGCTTCAGGCCGCCGAATTCATCGCCAAGGCGGGCGGCAAGGTCGAGATCATGACGCCGGATCGCTCTTTCGCCCCGGAAGTCATGGCCATGAATCTCGTGCCCTATATGCGTTCGCTGCAGAAATACGACACGACATTCACCGTCACCTACCGGCTGGAGGCGGCGGAAAGAAGCGGCAACCAGATCATCGCCCATGTCGGCAGCGATTATGGCGGCGTTTCGAAACAGCGCGTTGTCGACCAGATCGTCGTCAATCACGGCACAATCCCGCTGGACGAGCTTTATTTCGAGCTCAAGCCCGGCTCAAAGAACCTCGGCGAAATATCCTATGACGCGCTGATTGCGGGCGCGGCCCAGACCGTCGAGCGCAGTCCTGCCGGCGCTTACCGGCTGTTCCGGATTGGTGATGCAGTCGCAGCGCGCAACACCCATGCGGCAATCTATGACGCGCTGCGCCTCGCAAAGGACCTCTGAGAGAGAGAGAGCTGCCCGGTGGCAGCCTCCTTCATAACTCAAGCGATACCGCGAACCGCTGACCGAATTGCGAAAACTGCAATCGCCCGCCCAGCCGGTCGATTGCCATCTTGACGATGGCAAGCCCAAGGCCGCTTCCACCCGGTTCCGATCGCGGCGAACGGTAAAAGCGCTGCAGCACCCGTTCCTGTTCCTCCACCGCGATCCCCGCCCCTTCGTCGATAACCACGACGTTCACCTTGCCGTTTGCCAGTTCCGCCCGGCACTCCACCGTCGATCCCTTCGGCGAGTGCTGCACGGCGTTTTCCATCACGTTGCGGATCGCAAGACGAAGCAGGGAGCGATCAGCCTCAATGAGGATCGTATCCGCCTCTTGCGAAAGCCGGCAGGTAATTTCAACCTCGCGCGCTCGCCTGAGCGGCTCCAGCTCCTGTATGACATCAAGGATCAGACGGGGAATGTCGACGCCGGCTTTCGTCGCCTGCGCTTCGGTGGCATCGACGGCAGCCAGGTCGATAAGCTGTTTCGCCATCCGGCTTGTCCGGTCGACGCTTTGCTCGATGCGCCGCAGCGCCTGTTGCTGCACCTCAGGATCGGTGGAGCGCATGGCCACCTGCGCCTGCGTCTTCAGCCCGGCAAGCGGCGTCTTCAATTCATGTGCGGCATAGGTCGTAAACTCGCGTTCCCTTTCCCGCGTCGCCTGAACACGCGCCAGAAGGCTGTTCAGCGCATGGATCATCGGCCGAAGCTCCGATGGCGTTCCCTTGTCGGCAAAGCCGTGGAGTTCAGTCGCGTCGCGTGCTTTCATGCCGTTTGCGAGCTTTTGCAACGGCGCAAGCCCCCGGGAAACACACAGCCAGATAAGGCCAGCCATCAGCGGCATGATGAAAAGCGCCGGATAAAGAAGCCCCTTGATAACATCGTCAACCAGCCGGTCGCGAACCTCAACACTGTCGCCCACCAGAACCCTGACACCGAGGTCGGGTTTCACGACCGCATAGACGCGCCATTCGATGCCGTTGATGACCGTATTCTGGAAGCCCGAGGCATGATCCGAAAGGGAAGCATCCGGGGCACTGTCCGATTTGCTGAGCAGACGGCCGCTGATGGACCAAATCTGGCAGGCGAGTTGGCGCTCATAGGAGGGTATCGCCGCCGCATCAGCGTCCGCGTCCTCATCATGCGTCGGTGAATGGCCGTCTATCAGGCGGATATCGACCGGGCGGTCGCCGACGAGGGATCCGACCATTCTTGCCGATTCCACCAGCCGCGCATCAAGAACATGCTCCAGCCGCGCCTTCGTGCTGGTGTAGATCCACACGCAGGCCGACAGCCAGACGAGGCCCGTCATCAACAGAAGCACGGTAAACAATCTTGCCCGGATCGACATCACGCAACCCTCCCGACGCGGTAACCGACGCCGCGCACCGTCTCGATGAAACCGGCGCCCAGTTTGGAACGAAGCTTGTGGATGTGGACCTCGATGGTGTTGCTTTCCACATCCTCCTGCCAGCCATAAAGCTTTTCTTCCAGAACCGGCTTTGAAAAAATCATGCCAGGATTCTGCATGAGGGCATGGATGATCGCAAATTCGCGGCGTGATAGCGCAATGACATTGTCATCCTTCTTCGCCACCATCTTCGCCGGATCGAGCGTTACGCCCAGCGCCGACAGCGTGCCCTCGGAACGGCCCTCGCCACGGCGGATGATCGCCCGCAGCCGGGCGGCAACCTCATCAAGATCGAAAGGCTTGCCCAGATAATCATCCGCGCCGGCATCGAGGCCGCAAATCTTGTCCGTGGTCGCATCCTTGGCGGTGAGCAGGAGGATCGGCACCCGGTTGCGTTCATTGCGCGTGTGGCGCAGAAGATCGAGACCTGACCCGTCAGGCAACATCACATCAAGGACAACGGCATCGAAACGGCAATTCTCGAGGGCGATTTTTGCGTCGCCAAGCGTCATGACGGCATCGACGGTGAAGCCGGCAAGCTGCAGCCCGACACGCAGACCATCAAGCAGGACATCATCGTCCTCGACCACCAACAGACGCATTGAGCACTCCATCATTCCGGCACAGGGGTATTTTGATGCGCGGGAACCTGAAAACCGAACCTTAAGGCTGGCTTAAGCTTCCGGCCGGAAGCCTGCGCCATCCATGGCTTATCCCACAAGGCCTACCCCATAAGGAAAGAGAATGCGTTTCAATTTTTCGTTCGTGCTCCTCGTTCTCATGTCCATTTGTGGACCGGCGCTCGCGCTCGGTCCGCCGATGGACATGACGGATGCGTTCAAGCTTTCGATAGACCGCACGGGAACGGCGGCCACCTTCCGCTGGCAAGTCGCCGAGGGATATTATCTCTATCGGGAGAGCCTGCAGGCCAGCACTGAGGACGGAACGAAGCTCGATCTCAGGACGCCGGCCGGGGAGATGAAGGATGATCCCGGCTTCGGCAACACCGAAGTCTATTTCGGGCAAGCCGCCGCCACGCTTGCCGACGCGCCGCAGACGATGAAACTGACATTTCAGGGATGCCAGGATGGCGGCATCTGCTATCCCTTCAGAACGGTCGCCATCGACGGTTTGCGGATCGAAGCAGAGGCGCCGTTCGGCATAAGGCCGCAGGATCCACCCTCATTTCAGTCCTTCGCCCTGATCGCGCCGTCCGCAGAACCGGAAAAGGCTGAGCAGTCAGTACCCTCACCCGCACCCCCGGCCGAGCCGGGCATGGTGGAAGGTTTTCTTGCCCGAGGCGGCACGGCGCTGCTTCTCGCCTCCTTCATGGGTCTTGGCGTACTCCTTGCATTCACGCCCTGCGTATTTCCCATGTACCCCATCCTCGCGGCCACGCTCGGCCGGCAGGGCGCTTCATTGTCACCCGGTCGCAGCTTTCTCCTCTCCTCAACCTATGTCGTCGCGCTTGCCGCCGCCTTCAGCCTGTTCGGCATACTGGCCGCATGGCTTGGCCAAAGCTTCCAGATTGCCCTCCAGTCACCACCGGCCATTCTCATCACCGCCGCCGTCTTTATCATTCTGGCGATCGCCAGTTTCGGCATGGTCGAGGTCCAGCTTCCGGCCGGCCTTCGCGACTGGCTGGCGCGATCGCAGCGTTCGCTCGGCGGATCGTTCGGCTCGACCGCCATTCTCGGTTTCAGCTCGGCGCTGCTGATCGGCCCCTGCGTGACGGCACCGCTTGCAGGCGCACTTCTCTATATCGCCAAGAGTGGCAACCTGCTGCTCGGCGCAGCAGCGCTCTTTGCGCTCGGCATCGGCAAGGGCATTCCCCTCATCCTCATCGGCACCTCCGGCGCGGCATTGCTGCCGCGGGCCGGCGCATGGATGGCGCAGATACGCTGGCTGTTCGGCTTTATCTTCCTTGCCACCGCGATCTGGTATCTCGACCGGCTCATTCCTCCATCCGCAACGCTTGCGCTTTCCGCAGCGCTGCTCGTTACAATCGGTGTTTTCTTCGGTGCTCTCGACGCACTGCCGCAACAGGCCGGCATTGGCCGCCGGCTGATGAAATCGGCCAGCCTTCTTTCCATGCTTTACGGAGCGTTTCTCGCTTTCGGCGCGGCAAGCGGCAGCACCAGCATGCTCCAGCCGCTGCAATTCTCCGGCAGCCCGGTCGCCAGCCGCTCCCTGCCCGGCCTGACAAAGGCGAGTTTTGCAACGGTGAGTTCCAATCAAGAACTGAAAGCCGCGGTCGCTGAAGCAGGAAAGCCAAGCCTCATCTACTTCACCGCGGACTGGTGCGTTTCCTGCCGCGTCATCGAGCGCTCTGTTCTAAGCAATCCGCAGGTCGCGGAAAGCCTTAAGGATACGAACCTCGTCTCCGTCGATCTTTCGGACATGACGTCAGACAAACAGCAATTGATGAAGGACAGCAATGTCATCGGCCCGCCGACCATGCTGTTCTTCGACAAAAAAGGAACCGAACTCCCCTCCATCCGCATGGTGGGCGAGATTTCGGCCCGTTCACTCATCGATGCGGCGGCGCAAACGCATCAGGCGCTTGCAAAACCGGCAATCGACAATACCGCAGGAGCCCGCCAATGACCCTTACACGCCGACAGCTTGTCGCAATGGCCGGCCTTGCCGCCATTGCTCCCCCCTCGCTTGTTTTTGCCGAGACAGACCCGACAAGCCGGCAGATGGTGCTGCACGATCCGGACGCCCCGGTCCTCGGCAATCCGAAAGGCGACGTGACGGTGGTGGAATATTTCGACTACCAGTGCCCCTATTGCAAATCGTCCTACGGCATGGTGCGCGACGTGGTCGAACAGGATGGCAAGGTGAGGCTTGTGCTGAAGGACTGGCCGGTCTTCGGTGGCGCATCGGTCATCGCTGCGCAGGCGGTGCTCGCCAGCGTCAAGCTTGGCAAATATGAAAAGACGCTCGACGCCATGTTTCACACGCCGAACAAGCTGCAGCAGGCCGATGTCGAAAAGGCCCTCAAGAAAGCGGGCCTGACCTTCGACGGCGTCGGCAAGGCCGTTATCGAGCATCAGGCATGGATTTCCGGCCTGCTGGACCGGAACTGGGTACAGGCCGCCGCCTTCAAATTCGTCGGCACGCCATCATTTGTGGTGGGAACGACGAGCTTTGCCGGCGTCCTTGACCGAAAGGGCCTGAAGGAAGCAATCGCCAAGGCACGGGGCTAGGACGAGACGGCAAAGGGCATCGGCACTGCGATGCCCGACCGGAATGTTAAAACGATGGTTTCAGTCCGACCGGACCTGAAACCATCATTCTCCGAACGTTAAGCCTGTTCACGCGCTCTTTTGAAAAGGTCTGTAAAGGCTTCCGCACTCTGTACCGCACCGGGGACGAGGAACTTGCCGATGATGAAAGCAGGCGTTCCCGTCAATTGCAGCGACATTGCCTGTTCATGATTGCGCGCAAGCAGATCATCGATCTCCGCCGCTTTCGATTTCATGTCGCGCTCGAGACGAGCAAAGTCGATGCTTGTCGCACGCACGGTGTCGCGCATCTCATCGGCCTTCACCTTCGGCGTCTTGATCGCCATCAGCGCATCATGGACGATGTGATAAGCGTCCTGATATTTCGCCGCCAGCGCCAGTTGCGCTCCCTCGACGGAGTCGGGCGTTATGATCGGCCAGTCCTTGTAGACCATCCTGACATCCCCGTCTGCCGAGACCGCATTACTCATGGGAACGGCCGTCTTTTTGCACCAGGGGCAATTATAGTCGAGAAAGGCGACCATGGTGAGCTCGCCGGCGGGATTGCCGGAGACGGGTGCCGCCGGATCGCGCAGGATCATCTCGAGCTTCAGACCGTTGGGTGAAGCCGTAGCCGGCGATGCGATGGCCGAGACCACCGAAATCGAGCCGAGGAGAAAGGCACGGCGTCTGAGCCCGGCAAGGGCTGAAACATCCGCGCGGTTTCGAACATCATGTGCCATGGTGATGGGCCTTCTTTCTTTTCCGTATCGGTCGTCAGGCGGCAAGTTGCTGACGTTTCGAGGGGTCGGGAATAACCACGATGGTGCTGCCGTCCCGCACATTGTTGAAGAGGTCGATGACATCCTGGTTCAGCAGCCGGATGCAGCCGGAGGAAACCGCCTTGCCGATAGAAAAGGCCTCCGGTGTTCCGTGCAGGCGGTAAAGCGTGTCCCTGCCGCCCTGATGAATGTAGAGCGCCCGCGCGCCGAGCGGGTTCTTGAGACCGGGTGGCATTCCGCCATTGGCGATGCTGTAGGGCTGAAGACTGGGCTGCCGCGCCACCATCTCGTCCGGCGGGGTCCATTTCGGCCATGCCCGCTTGTAGGCGACAATCGCCCGGCCAGCCCAGGAGAAGCCGTCCCGGCCGACGCCAATCCCGTAACGGGTCGCCTTGCCGCCCGGCAGAATGTGATAGAGAAACTTGTTCGGCGTATCGACGATCAGTGTGCCGGGCTTTTCGTCGGTCGGATAATCGACGACCTGCCGCCAGTAGCGTGGGTCCACCTGCTTGATGTTCACCGCCGGGATCGGGAATGTCTCATCGGGAAGCGCCGCATACATTGCCGGCATGACCGGCGCAGGCGTCTCGGGCAAGGGGTCGTCGTTTCTTGACAACGTCGCCGGCTTGGGCGGTTCACCGGATGTGGCGCAACCTGCCAGCAGGCCCGCAAGCCCAAGGGCAAGAAGGTTTCTGCGGGTGGTGAAAATCGGGATGTCGTGCATTCTGGGATGTGTCTCCTATTCGGCGACACATAGCCGGCCCCCACCTTAAGCCAGTCTTAAGGCCACCACCCGCACGGCAATTCGTTCGGATCGGCGTTATTGTGGATCACCGACAAGATAAATGACCGTCCCCTTGGAGCGGTCATTTCCTCCGTGTGTTCAATGCAGTTCACCAGCGGGTCAGGCCAAGCAGCTTTTCGCCGAGCGGGTTGAGCCTGGCGGTTTCGGCATGGCGTTTCTCCCATTCACGCGGATCACCGGGAAAGGCGTCGCGCTGCGGATGATCAAGCTCCTTCCAGAGCCGGATCCGCTCCTGCCGTTCTGCCTCATTGTCGAATTCCGCCGGGTGCATGGAGATGTATTGGGCCATGCGCACGCGGCCATCGGAATGATTGGGACGCACGCCGTGGGCAAGCAGCGAGTTGAAAATCATCAGATCGCCCGGTTCCATATCGATATTGACGACGGAGAGGCCAGCCATATCCGGATGCATCGGATCACGATCTTCCGGCTGCGTCTTCACCCATTCGTCAAAATGCTCAAAAAGATAGGGCACGCACTGAAAACCGCCGACATCGCCATCCTGTTTCTGCAGGCTCAGCACGCCCTGTACGCCGATCGGCAGTGGGCGGATGGAGGTATCCACATCCCAGTGGATGAAACCGTTGGGATTGCCTTTCACCTTTTTCGGCGGATTGAGATTGGCGCGGTCGATGGTGACCCACAGATCCTCCCGGTCCCATATGTCGACAAAGACGTCGTAGACCCGCTGCTCGACGCGATTGTCCCAGAGATACTGGTGATTATAAATCTCCAGCATGCCGGTATTGTTCAATTCCTTCATCTTGTGTTCGCGTCTTTGCGGCGCATACCAGGTCGAAGCATCGGCCGGGTCCTTCTCATCGAATTTCCAGAGCAGATCGACAAGGCGTTGCACATTCGCCGCAGGCACCGCCTGACGGACAATGATATATCCCTTCGTCGTCCAGTGCTGCCAGTCCGCTTCCGACAGGACGCGCAGCGGCAAGGTCTTGTTGATATCCTTGAGCTGGGTCGTGGCGGCCGTCGTCGGATGGCTGTCGCGTTTGATTGCTGCGGTGGATTGCATGTCGTTCTCCCATCATCATCTCCCGAACATCAGGCGATGGAAGAAAGCTACGGTTTTCCGGCATGCCGTGTTGTCCGCAGATGCACAATACTGATACTATTCCAGCGTATAAATCCCAGAGAGCGCGGAATGAGGCCACATCTCGAACATCTGCCGACATCACCGGAGTCATCCTGGAGCAGGCTCAACCGGCGGCTTGACGACGCCATTCCGTTCGAATGGCACCACCATCCTGAATTCGAACTGACGTTGACGCTCAATTCCCGCGGACAAAGATTCGTGGGTAATCATGTTGCCGACTACGATCACGGCGACCTCGTGCTAATCGGCCCAAACCTGCCACACACCTGGGCGTCGCGTGACAAACTCGATCCAGCTGAGCCGCATATCGCCCTCGTCTTCTGGTTCAGGAAAGAATGGATCGAAGGACTGGCCGGCGGATCGGTCGAACTGGCGTCCGTCAAACGTCTCATCCAGAACGCCGCAACCGGGCTGGCGTTTAACCCCGCACTTGGCCGGGCTCTGGCAGGTGATTTTGAAGCAATATTTTCCCGTCCCCCAGTCGGGCAGCTGACCGGCCTCCTGGATATTCTGGCGCGGCTGGCGACAGAGGACGGTGGCGTGCCTCTTTCAACCGTCGTGCCGCAGCAGGTGGAAGGGGACCGCTCGCGGATTGACCGTGTCCTGATCCATCTGCACCGCCACTACCATGAGCCGCTCCGCATGGAGCAGATTGCCGCAATAGCCGCTCTCAGCGAATCCGGCCTGCACCGCATGTTCAGGAAACATACGCAGGTCAGCCTGTCCGATTATCTGATCGGCCTCAGGGTCGGCGAAGCCTGCGCCCGGCTTTCAGGCACCACCCAGCCAATCAGACATATCGCTGCCGATGTCGGTTATGCCTCGCTGGCCAATTTCAACCGTCAGTTCCTGCGTCTGCGCGGCATGACACCGCGCGACTATCGAGCCTCGTTTCACGGCAGCGGCAGGAAAATCCGATAACGTACCAGAGCTACCGGATTGCCCCTGTGCCGCAGCGGCCGGCGCTACTTCGCACCCTGCCCCAGGCGGGGTACAGGTCAACACATCAGGCGAAGCCAGCAAATTTGGTCTCGCGCCCGATGCCGTGTCACCCTTTCTCAAGGAATTGACCGCATTCGACGCAATACGCCCGCGGGGTTTCATGACCCTTGCAACCTTCACACCTTCTCTGTCGCCGACCGCGCGCGACAGATCAGCCTACCGCCCCAGATCAGTCGGTGTCACCCCGGCAACATTCAAATATCAAGATCGACCCAGAGCGCGGCATGGTCGGACGCGGCGTCCTCCTGACGCTTGACCTCGTCATAGCTTTCCCACTTCTTCGGCCGAACACCGGGCCACATGCCCTTGCGGAACACGCCACCATCCTTGACCTTTGCAAAAAGGGCGGGAGACAGCAGGATATAATCGATCTTGTTGGAGGCCGTGCACCCACCATAGGTGCCGGGGTAACCACCATCATCAAAAGCGTCATGCTTGAAGATGTCTTTTAACGAGGTACCGCCAAGAAGTGGCTCCAGCGGATCACTGCCGGGAGTGTCGTTGAAGTCACCGATAACAGCGACATATTCGACGCCCCGTTCGATCAGTTTCCTGTAGATTTCGGCGATACGCTTTGCCTGTGCCTTTCGCTTGGCATCCGACTTGGCCTTTCCGCCATACCCCTTGCTCTTGAGGTGATTGACCATGACGACAAGCTGAGCGCCGGCGGGCGTGGTGATTTCATATTCCGGGCAATCGCGCGAAAAGATCGCCTCACCGTTCGGTGTGCAATCATCGACATGGCTGTGCATGGCACCAATGGGATAACCCTTGCGGGTCATCATGCCGACATCGATCCCGCGCTCGTCATTGCCGTCGATTACCATCACGTGCCGAAACGGCGTGCCGCCGATCGCCGGCAGGATCTCGCGATTGAAGGCGGAAAGCACCGGGCGGCTCTCGACTTCGACGATGCCGAGCACGTCGGCCTCAAGATCGACCATCACCCGCGCAGTGTTGCGCATGGCGTGCTCGTTGACCGGCTCATCGCGCAGTTCCAGCGACCCGACCCAGTCGGCCCGGCCATCGGCAACGACCACGACACCGCCCGCAGTCGGCCGCTTGAGCAAACCGCCACGGTTTCGGCGAAGGATAACGAAAGGCCCCGTGTCGGACTGCTCCATACCCAACTCGACGACGAGCCGGGCGATCTCGACCTTGTCTGCGTCACTATACTCGACCTGACCAAGCAATTGGTTCAGCGCCGCAAAATGCTCCAGAACCGGCTTTCCCTCTTCCCAGCTGCCAAGGTTCATCGCTTTGGCGCGATCAAAGAGGTTTTCAACGTTGTAGACAGCAAGACGCATCTGATCCTCCCCAGGTTGCAGGGATGATGCACGTTTTACATTTCAAAGACACGACAGTTTGGACTGGCAGAGGAAATTCACGACCGGCACACCGATGGACAAGATCGTCCTCGCGAAAGCTTTAAGCATTTCGCCAAGTCCGCGCATTGCCCACGGCACGGGCGAAACGATCATGATCCGTGGCATCAACCGACCCATCGGGCATGAATATCTCGGTATCGTTTCGCATGGCGGCGACGTCGACACCGCACAGCTCCGCCAGACCGAGCGCCGTCAACTCCCGCATGGCCGGCACACAGATGGTCCGGCCGCTGGCGGCCGCCAGAAAACGGGCGAAATAGCGACTATTCGACAGGCCACCGTCGATGGAGATCATGTCACCGATGGGAGTTGCAGCCGGCATCGCCTCAATCAATCGCACCGTCAGCATGGCAATACCTTCCAGCAGCGCGCGCACCATGTCACGCCGCTCGGTGGCATGGTCCATCCCGATGAACAGCGGCACGGCCTGCCTGTCCCAATAGGGCGCCGCAAGGCCCGAAAATGCGGGCACGCATACAAGGCCGCGCCGAATGGCGGATGGTCCCTCGAAACCGTCGAGTTCGGCATTATCGGTATACAGGCCGATCTTTCGCGCCCATTCGAGCGCAGCACCGGCATCGTAGACCCCTCCCTCGATAGCAAAAACGGCCGGCGCGCCCTGCCTGTGCCAGCCAATAGTCGGCAAAAGCTCCCCCGTCAGCGGCCGCTCGTTGCCAGCAACAGCCAGCAGGAAAGCGCCCGTGCCAAAGGTTATCTTGCAATCACCGGGTTTGCGGCAACCATGCCCGTAAAGCGCCGCCTGCTGGTCAACGATGGAAACGCGGACAGGCGTTGCCTCGATTGCGCCGAAACCACCATCGACGGGGCCGATGGCGGGCAGGCAATCCAGCGGCACACCGTGAAGCATGCAGAGTTCCGGGCTCCAGTCTCCGGTTGCCAGATCAAGCAGCCCGGTGCGCGAAGCTGTCGCAAGATCGGTGCGGAAACAGTCAGCCAGCCGATCCAGAAAAAACGCATCGGTGGTGCCCAGCCGCAACCGCCCCGCCGCCCTTGCCTGCGTCACCGCTGGATTATGCTTGAGCAGCCACGACAGTTTGCTTGCCGAAAAATAGGGATCGAGCGGCAAGCCGCAAATCTCTTTCGAACGATCCGCCGCCGATGGCGGCAGAGCGGCAAAAGCATCGGCGGTGCGGGCATCCTGCCAGACGATAACCGGCGACAGCGCCTCACCGCTCTCGGCGTCCCACGCCAGGCAACTCTCGCCCTGATTGGCTATGGCTATGGCATCCACCGGGCCGGCGGCGGCAAGCACCGCGCGGATATTGCGCAACAGTTCCTCGGGGTCATGCTCCACATGGCCTGGCGCCGGATAGAACTGCGCATGACGCAGGCTGGAGACGACCTGTGCCATGCCATCGCCAACCACAAGGCATCGCGTCGATGTCGTTCCCTGATCGATCGCCGCAATGCGCATCAATTTGTCTCCCGAAAGTCAAAGGCAACCTGGCTTGCTTCAAACGCAGAGCGGGGAATGGGCACGAGCACACGGCGCTCCGGCAGCCACAGGCCGCTCGTGCTCCACACTTCCGTTCCATCAAGATGGAGAGAAAGCCGGCCTCGAACACGTTTGGTAAAACGCAGCTGAAAGTCGCGAAAAGCTGGTCGGTCAAGCCCTCCCCTGCGGAGCATGGTGGGTACCACAAGTTTGACCGGCTCGGTGAAAGTGACGGGTACCATCAGGTCATTGCAGGGTTCGCGGGCGAGATCGTCGGCAACGGCAACACCCACGCGGCTACCTTCGCGAAACGACCAGCCGCCCGTTTCCACGGCCCGCAACAGGTTTCCGCTGGCGAAAAAGATGGGGTTGGCCATCCGGCCGTCCTGATCGATCATCGGCCCGGCGCTGCCTGCCGCCACATCAACTGCGGATGCATTCAAAAGCGCCGCCTCCGGCGTGAACCGCCCGGTCAGAAGAATACCATCGCACTTGACGGTCAGGAGACGGCCATCCGCCAGCCGGATGTCCGCCTCCTCGACACGGCCGCGCCCGCGAATGTCCATAAGGACTGCACCACAATGAAACGGCACCCCGACCAGTCTCGGAAACCATTGGAAAGGCGACCGTGCCAGCGGTTCCGGCTCAGGCTCGATCATCGCCACCGGCCGCGCACGATGCGTCAGACAGGTCAGAAGCGCAGAGAATGAAACCAGTTCAGAACCAATGACAAGCGGCCGACGAAAGGGCAGGATGCCATGAAAGGCAACATAGGATTGCAGCGCGCCGGTGGTGATCACACCCACCGGCCGGTCGCCGGGCAAAAGCAGCACCGAGCGTGGTTTTTCCCGTGCGCCGGTGGCCAGCACGATGCGCCGGGCCTTCACGCTCTCGACACCGTGCGCCGATGTGACCAGCAATGCGCCACCCTGTCCGAGTTCGACCACGGAATGACCGGTGCGGATATCAACACCGGCATCCTGCGCTTCCCTCTGCAGGCGTCTCGCATAGGCCGGGCCGAAATAGACGCGCCCGAATTCGCGCATGCCGAAAGGCGAGTGCGAGCAATGCCGGGGTGCGCCGCCAAGGGTCGGCTCGCGCTCGAGGATCATCACACGCGCAATACCACGGGCTTTCAGCTCCAGAGCCGCCGCCACGCCCGCCGGGCCGCCGCCAACCACGATGACATCGGCACATGAAACGTCTTCGCGCTCTTGCTGAAGAAGCGTCACGCTACTCATCGCTCGTCTCCCACACTGACCGCAAGCGGTACGGCCAGACGGTCACCCGTCATCGCAGCAAGCCGGGCGTTGCAATAAAACCCCTGACAGCGCCCCATGCCGGCGCGGGTGCGCCGACGCAGCCCGCCAAAATCGCCCGGCGGCACCGGACTGGAAAATGTCGCATCGATCTCACGCCGGGTGACGAGTTCGCAATGGCAGACGATTTCGCCATGATCGGCACGCTGCCAGTCCCGCTCGCAGGTTTCGGTCAGGTTGGGCATCGTCACCTCAGGCACGGAGGAAGGCAGGTCAAAGCAGGTGCCGAAACCTGCATGGAGCGTCAACGCATGCTGCGCCAGCCCGAGCGCAGCGCTGAGGCCCGTGGAACGCACGCCGCCGAGCGTGATCGCCCGCCGGTCCGGCCGCGCGGAAATCCGGTAATGTTTCTTGTCAGACGCCGGGCGCAAGCCGGCATAGACGGCGGTTACGGAAATGGAGGCCAGTTCCGGAACGATCTCCGCGCCGCGCTTCAGCAGCGCTTGCAGCGTCGCCGTCTCCACGGTCGCACGCTCGCGGTCATCCTGCTCTTCCGCGGTCGGGCCGATGAGAACATTGCCAAAGGCAGTGGGACAGACCACGATGCCCTTGGTGATTTCGGTGGGAACAGGCAGGACGATGCACGGCACATGCCGGCGGGCGGCCTTATCGAGAACGACGAATTGTCCCTTGCGCGGCATGATGGTGAATTCGGGGAGAAGCCCCAGCCGCGTATCGACGATATCCCCAAACAACCCTGCGGCGTTGACAACGCTTGCGGCAAGGATCGGACCCGCCGTCGTCTCGATCCGCCACGCGCCATCGAACGAACCCGAGAGGACTTCGGCATTGCGCACCAGCTGCGCGCCCAACCCCACGGCCTGCGTGAGATAACCCAGCGGCGCGGACCACGGATCGATGATGTGTTCACCCGAAACTTCGAGCGCGGCGACAAGATGACTGGACAGGCCGGGCATGGTTTCGCGGGCCTGACGGGCCGTGAGCAGGTCGAGTTCGACAATGCCGTTGCGCCGCCCCTGCTCGGCAATCGCCGAAAGTCTCTCCGCCTCATCCGGATTCCAGGCACAGACAAGTGCACCGGTCTCGACGAGGCTGAGGCCCATCTCCCCGTGGATGGACAGATATTCCGCCCGACCCGCCTTTACCAGTTCCAGCTCCAGACTGCCTTCCGGCGCATCGAAGCCGGTGTGAAGAATGGCGCTGTTGGCCTTCGAAGCCCCGGAGAGAATATCAGCACCCTTCTCGATGACGACCACTTTCGCACCGGCCAGGGCGAAACGACGGGCGACCGCACAGCCGACAACCCCGGCACCGATGACGGCAACGTCAAATTCCGTGGAGAGGCTCTGGACCATTGGTTTCCCTTTACCTTCGTGGTTCAAAAACGAAATCAACAGGCGTGACAGATCGCGCCGACGCAGCGGGCGTTCATCAACGGGAATGAAATTAGCGCTGGTTCCAGTCCGGCAAAGCTGGCCGACCCTTTGAATTTAATCGGCCTCACGAGGAGTATTTCTCGATAGGCCTGCCGCCCTTATTTGACAAAAGTCTTCGTCAGGCCCGCCGTTCGGTCAACGATCAGGACGACGGCAAGCGTCAGCACGATCAGAAGAACGGAAATGGCCGCAACGAGCGGATCAGCCTGGGTTTCAACATGCTGATACATGGCGACGGGGAGCGTTGTGATCCGCGGACCGGTGAGGAACAGCGAAATCACGGCCTCATCGAACGAGACGAGAAAGGAGAGTGCCGCCGTCGCGACAACGCCCGGCGCGATCATCGGCATGGTGATGCGGCTAAAGACGGTGAACGGCGATGCCCCAAGCGTTGAGGCAGCCTCTTCGAAGATCAGCGGCAGGCCGGCGAGCGACGTGGTGAGCACGCGCAGGGCATAGGGTAGCACGATGATGAGATGCGCGATCACCAGTCCGGTGAACGTGCCGAGCAGACCGGCACCGGCAAAAACGATCAGGATCGCAAGGCCGAGAACGATGGTCGGCAGAAGCAGGGGCGCAGTGAAGAAGGCAAGCAATGCATCTGCGCCGATCACCCGCATGCGGACGATGGCGTAGGAGGCGGGCAGCGCAATCAGCATCGACAGCACCGTGACGATGACGGCGAGGAGCGTACTGGTGCCCAGTGCACCAATCATCTTGGAATTGTGCATGAGCTCGATATACCAGCGCAGGCTCCAGCCGGAAGGCGGAAAGGTCATGTAGCTGTCGGCTGAAAAGGAGATCGGCACGACGAGCACCACGGGCGCAAGCAGAAAGAGGAACATGACAAAGGCGACAATTTTCAGCGCCAGCGGAACGGGACGTTCTTCCATCTTCGATCTCCTTTACAGAACCGCCCGCAGAAGCCGGGAATAGAGCACCAGGGCAGCCCCGAAAATCACGAGGATGATCATCGAAAGCGTTGCGGCAAGAGGCCAGTTGAGCGTCACAATGGCCTGATCGTAGATTTCCGTCGCCAGAAGGAAGACGCGGCCGCCGCCAAGCAGCTTGGGGGTGATGAACGAGCTGACGGCCAGAACGAAGGAGAGTAGGCAACCAAGCGCCACACCGGGCATGGTGAGCGGCACGATAATCCGCCAGAACACCCTCCAGGGCGATGCGCCGAGCGTTTCGGCAGCCTCCTCGACCCGCGGATCAAGCCTGCCGAAACCGGCGAGCAATGCCAGGATCATATAGGGCATCAGGATTTCGGTGAGGCCGATGACGACGCCGACCTTGTTGAACAACAGACGCACGCCGCTTTCAGCACCCAGTGCGAAGAGGATGTTGTTGATGAGCCCGTCATCCGCAAGGATCGCGATCCAGCCATAGGTGCGCACCACCGCCGAGGTGAGCAGCGGCGAAATGACGAGCACAAGCAGCAGTGTCTTCCAGCGGCCCTGCGCCCGGTGAAGATAAAGAGCGATTGGATAGGAGGCGATGAGCGTCAGAACCGTAATCATGAGGCTGGTCAGGATGCTCTGGCCGATCAGTTCGATATAAAAACCGTCGGTGAGCGTGGAGGACCAGTTTTCAAGCGTGTGGGCTTCCCCGAGACCGCCGCCGCCGAGGCTTTCGCGGAAGGAAAGCAAAAGCAGGTTGAAGACGGGCATCACGAAGGCCAGACCATTGACCGCGATGATCGGTCCGAGCAGCAGCGTTGCCAGAAACACGACGGAGGAGGTGCGGCTGCCGGGAGCCGTGATCATGACCGACGCCGTCATTGGTTTGCTCCGAAAACCAGCGTGTCCTCCACGCGCCAGACGAGACTGACGGCGCTACCCGCCGCAACCGGTGTTTCGCCGCCGGAGGTCGCACGTTCCACGGACAATATCTGCCCGCCTGCGGCGATCTCGTAGTGGAGAATATCTCCCGCATAATAGACATCGCGAACCTCGCCGGCGATGCGGTTGACCGGCGCTCCATCGAAATCAGGCAAAGCGTCGCCGGCAACCGTCATGGCCATGCGATGCGGCCGTACCATCAGGTCGATCTTGCCGGCGTGTGAGCCGGGCGCACGCAAAACCGCATCGCCGACCGTGATGCGATCGCCGGCCGCGTTGCCCACCAGCCTGTTGGTACGGCCAACGAAGGAAGCGACGAAACCCGTCGCCGGGCGCTCATAAAGATCGTGCGGTGTGCCGAGCTGTTCCAGGCGCCCGCCGTTGAGGACGGCGACCTTGTCGCACATGCTGAGCGCCTCGACCTGATCATGCGTGACGAAGATGGAGGTGATGCCGAGCTGTTTCTGGATACGGCGGATTTCGGCGCGCATCTCATCGCGCAGCTTGGCATCGAGATTGGAAAGCGGCTCATCGAACAAAAGGATGGAGGGCTGGATGACGAGGGCGCGCGCCAGTGCGACGCGCTGTTGCTGGCCGCCGGAAAGCTGGGCGGGACGTCGGTCCTCGCGCCCTTCCAGATGCACCATGGCAATGGCTTCACGCGCACGGCGTTCGGCCTCGGCAGCCGGCACCTTGCGCATTTCAAGACCGAACATGACGTTCTTGAGAACCGTCATGTGAGGGAAAAGCGCGTAGCTCTGGAAAACGAGGCCGATGTCACGTTTGTAAGGGGCAAGCTGCGTCACGTCCTTGCCGCCAATCGAGATCGAACCTGAGGAGACGGGAGAGAGGCCGGCAATCATGCGCAGCGATGTCGACTTGCCGCAACCCGAAGGACCGAGGAAGGCAACCAGTTCGCCCTTGGGAATCTCGAGGTTGAGATCATCTACGGCGACCATGGTCTCGTAGCGCTTGGTCAGTGAACGAATCGAGAGGAATCCGGGCTGCATGATGTCTGAAGTTCCCATTCTGGCTTTTTGCCTTTCTTCAGGACATGTCCGGCCGGTTAGGCGCGGAAATGGCCTGTCCCTTGATCTATACAGTCGCAGCAGAACTTCGCTGCGCTGTTTCACGGCGTTTCCCGTATCGCAGACATGCCAGGCCAAAGGGAATGCATGTCCGTCTTACCCTTCCCTCCGCCGACCCCAGTGTCGACAGAGGGAATGTGTTGTTTTGTCCTTCCGCAGCCGCATGAGTGATGCGGAAGATCTGCCATGCTGCACGAGAGCCTTAGCGGCTGAGCGGAATGACCTTGCGACGCCAGTCCTGTGTGATCTGATCGCGGACCTTTGAAAGACCGATCCAGTCAACCGGAATAACCTTGTCCATCGCCTTGATGACCGTGCGCTCGCTGACATCGTCGGCAACGGTAGCCTTGGTGTTGGTCGGCGCATAATACATGGCGGCGGTAAAGGCAGCCTGCGCTTCAGGGCTCAGCGCATAATCGACGAATTTGCGCCCCGCCTCCGACGATGGGCCACCCTTGACGAGATTGAGCGTATTGATCTGGAGGATCGTGCCTTCCTTGGGAAGCGCAACCTTCATCTTGCCCTTGGAGCCATCGGCATTCACCTGGCTGCGGGCATTCCAGCCCACGCCCAGTGAAACCTGGCCGTTGACGACATTCGGATAGACTTCCGGCTTCGGCTCCCAGGTCTGAATGTTTGGCGCAACTTCAGCCATCGCATTGATGCCGGCGTCGATATTCTTGATGAAGTCAGTGCCGCCATTCATGTGGTCCATGATGATCGTCGTGCCGATACCGACAATATCGGGCGCGCTCAACATGGCGACTTTTCCCTTGAGGGCACTGTCCTTCAGAGCGTTCCAGCTGTCCGGCGCGGTCTTGATCGCATCGGTATTATAGATGAGCACAAGATTGTCGAACGTCACACCAACGCCGGCCACGCCTTCAAAGCGGGCGTTGGGATAGAGGTCGCCGACGTTCTTGGTCACGCTTTCATCGATCTTGTCGAACAGACCTTCATCCGTACCGGTTTTGGCAACGGAGACGTCCATCAGCGCGACATCGGCCTGCGGCGCAGCCTTCTGGGCGCGCAGCGAACCAAGCATGGCGGCGGAACCCTGCTGCGGGAAATATTCAACCTTGATATCCGGATTGGCGGCCATGAAAGGCTCGATGACGGCCTTGGTGTAACGCTCCTGGAAAAGGCCGCTATAGCCAAGGAACGTTACGGTCTGCTGGGCGTGCGCCGGCAGAGCGGCCGCGCCAAGCATGAGAATCCCGCTCAGAAGTATAGATTTCTTCATTGTCCTGTTCTCCTCTATTATTATTGGGAGTGGCGGACTGGTCCGCCACCCGTAAGGCGGTGTCAGGCGCTCAGCTTGGCCTGAACGAGCTTGTTGGCGCCGGAAATATCCGGCAACTTCTCGCCGTTGCGCAGACGCTCCAGAAGCACGAGTTCAGCTTCCTGCATGCCGATGGCGCGCTCGGCCATGGCGCGGGCCTGGCTTGGATGAAGGGCGACAACGCCGCTTTCATCGCACAGGATCGCATCGCCCGGATTGATCATCTGGCCACCGACGCTGATCGGAACATTGATCGCCCCTTCAAGGCCAAGGATCTTGGTGGTGATCGGCGAAGGGCCGCGGCACCACATGGGCATATCGACCTTGACGAACTCCGAAAAGTCAGTCGCCGGTCCATCGACCACGCCAGCCTTGACGCCGGCCATTTTCATCGTGTTGGTGATGACGCCGCCCCAGCAGGCGTGGCGGGTATCACCGCAGCGATCGATGAGTACGATATCGCCCGGACGCACAATCTGCGTCAGATAGTGAAGCATGGTCGAATCGGCGTTCGGAATGCGCAGCGTGACGGCGGTGCCGGCCACCCGCTTGCCCGGAAGGACCGCGCGGATTTCCGGATCGACGAAACCGGAATGAAGCACGTGGCCGATCGTTGCGACTTCGACCTTTTCCAGAAGTTCGACGATATCGGCGTCGATCTGGTCCGGCATTGGATTGACGATAAACATAAGTCTTTCTCCGATCAGAGCACGTGGTGGTTTGCCACCGGCACGTTGGCGCGCACCTTGGCCGAATAGTCGAAGTCGAGGGCAGCGCCGGCGGTCCCGACAGTGTCGGAGCACTGGGTGATGATGTGGCCCCAGGGATCGATGACCATGGAATGCCCCCAGCAGGCCTTTTTGCCGCCCGCATGGGTGCCGATCTGGCCGACAGCCAGAAAATAGGTCTGGGTTTCGACGGCGCGGGCGCGGGCCAGCACTTCCCAATGGTCCTTGCCCGTCATCAGGGTGAAGGCGGCCGGCAGAACGATCACGTCGGCCCCCCTGTCCCGCAGGGCGCGGAACAGTTCCGGGAAGCGGATATCGTAGCAGATACCGCAACCAACCGTCTTGTCGCCGACCTTATAGGTCACCACGTCTTCGCCGCGGGCGACGGAGTCAGACTCACGGTAGCTGATGCCGTTCGGCGTATCGACGTCGAACAGGTGCATCTTGCGGTAACGGGCGATCTGCTTGCCATCAGGACCAAAAACGAGCGTCGAATTGTAGAAACGGTTGCCTTCCTTCTCGACGATGGAACCGGCATGCAGCGTGATCGCGTGCTTTCGGGCAAGCCCCGAAAGCAGCGTATAAATCTCGCCATCGGGAAATTCTTCCCCGCTTTCATGCATCTCCTGAGGATTATCCCCAAGAAATGCAAAGTATTCTGGAAGAACAACAAGGTCAGGATTGTCCGCCTTGACTGCCTTTTCGATAAGATCGGCAGCCACCTTAAGATTTTCTGCCTTGTCGTTCTGGGTATTCATTTGAACAAGTGAGACTTTCACGTTGCTCTCCTCTCATGTTGCGAGGAGAATTAAGAACGGGAACGGTTTTCATGACAAACGGAAAAACTCTATCGGAACCCATAAGGTAAGCTTATAGATTAATCATTTCGTGTTGCAGCGCAAAATTTAGGCGGCAACAGTCATCCATTGTGTGGTGGTTTCACTGACGATTTCCGTCGCCATGTCGGCAATGGCCCGGGCGAGCGCGTTGTCGCCACGTTCCTGATAAACGGTGTGGAATGTCAGGGGCGGTACAGACGGCGCAATATCGAGGATGCGTGCTTCACCGGACTTGATGATGCCGTCCACCAGCACGCGCGGCAAAGCGCCCACGCCGACCGCCGCTGCCACGAGGCGGGTCATGATCGACAGGGAATTGGAATTATAAATACGGCTGTCAGACAGTCCGTGGGCATCGAGCAGCGCACGCAATGCCTGATGCGGCTGAGAGCCCGTCGAGAAGGTAAGTAGCGGAAAATGCGCGATATCTTCAAGCGTGACACCTGTTTCCGGCAAAGGCAGATCCACCGCGCCAACCCAACAGGACTCGAACGTACAGAGCGGCGAATTATAGATATTCGCAGCCATGACCGGTCCCATGATGAAACCGACATCCACTTCACCATTTTGAATGCGCTGGGATAATTTCAGGCTGGTATCGATGGTCAGATCCAGGCTGACACCGGGATATTGCTCGTTCATTCGACGAATAAGAAGCGGCAACCAGGCATAGACAATTGTGTCCGCAGCGCCGATACGCACGGTACCTTTCAGGGCCTCGCGACTGCTCACGATCTGCCGGAACTCCCCGGTCAGGTTGACGATCTTTTCAGCATGCTGCAGCGCCAGACGACCGGCCGGCGTCAGGTTGACGCAGCGCACATCGCGGGTGAACAACACAACGCCAAGCTCTCGTTCCAGAGCGGCAATCCTGTTGGAGACCGACGCCTGAGTGGTGTGCAAACGTTCCGCCGCTGCCGAAAAGCTGTTCAACCGTGCAGCCCAGAGGAAGGTTTCGAGAAATCGCGTATTCATGAGGTAAAATCTTCTCGCATGGCTCCGCGATCCAGCAATCCAATGCCGGCTTCGTCTTGCCCTTGGCCCTTGTGGTTCGAGTGTCAGTATGTCCGATGCACACGCCCATAAGCAAGGGATCAGAGCCGAGTCGCTTGGCACGATGGCGGAACGCTCATCAAGCTGCCGAGCTCAGTTATTTTCCGCTCCTTTTCCGGCCTCCCGAAACATCAGATGTAAGCCAACCCGAGCCACTTCATGGCTGAAGCTTCAACAGGCCCGATGGCCCCCGGAACGATGTGGATTAAATAGCGTCCTGCGGTGTTCTCCTGGGTATGACTACTCGCGTACAAAGGAGCTTGCGCCGTGAAATCCCCCTGTTCCGCATCTTCCTGCTTGTGGCATTGGCTTGCACGCCCGCGTCTGCCAATCCGTTCTCATCCGCCAAGGGGCGGATATTTTACTCTGGCAGGCCGAGCTTCACCGGTCATCTGAAACAACTACTGGTGTATCGCCATCGTCCAGCTCTCCATGACAGTCGAGCGGTTCCAAAGCCGGCGGTAATCCTGTGAGGTTTGCAGGAGGACTTCGTGCGTGTCACTCGCCACCATCGCACCGGCATCCAGAAGAATGATGCGATCGGCAGCGATGATCGAGGGCAGTTTGTGAGCGATGACGAAGAGAGTACGGCCGATGGCAAGTGCCGAAATTGCTTGCTGGATCGCCTCCTCGTTTTCCGGATCGACGGCCGAGGTCGCTTCATCGAGGAGGATGATCGGCGCGTCCTTGAGGATTGCCCGAGCGATACAGATGCGCTGACGCTCGCCGCCTGAAAGCCGGGCGCCGAGAGTGCCAACCATTGTGTCATAACCGTTCTCGAATTCCATGATCGTGTCGTGCACGACAGCCGCCCTTGCCGCTGCTTCGACCTCGGCGTCGGACGCGGATGGCCGACCGACGCGGATGTTGTCGGCGATAGTCTCGTTGAAAAGCAGGGTTTCCTGGAAGACCGGAGCGATCATGGAGGCGAGCACCTGGTCATTGATTTGCCGGATATCCCGACCGCCGATGCAGATCGTCCCGTCATCCGGCTCGAAAAAACGCATGAGAAGTTGCAGGCAGGTGGTCTTGCCACTGCCGTTGGCACCGATCAGCGCAACCATCTCCCCCTGCTTTGCCGAAAAGGAGATGCCGGAGAGTGTCGGCACCTTCCGTCCGCCATGCGTGAAAGAGACATTCTCATAGCGTATGTCGAAGGTATCAGGACGGCTATCGGCATGCGATATAGGCGCCGGCACAGCAAAGATGGCATCGACATTCCGCCGCCCGATGCGGGCGAGCACAAGCATGGCGGTGAGGCTTGCGAAGTTCCGCGCCGGGACAATCGCCGAAACGATCAATAGTAAGGCGACAACCTTGTGAATGGTATCCGCGCCCGACATCTCGCCCAAGGTGAGAACGGCGATGAGCATGGCAATGGCGGCCGAGAGCTCGATCGCCATGCGAAACAAGATGGCAATCGGCGTCATCTGACGGATGCCGCGCCAGGCGCCATGGCGAAGCTGGGCGACGTTTCGGGCAAAGTCTTCCCCTATGTCGTCTTCACCTGAGAAGGCGCGCAACACCGAAACACCTTCCGCCTGTTCCTGCATCGCCAGCGAAACGGCAGCCAGGCTGCGCCCACGGCGCTCCAACCCGGTGGCCAGCCGGCGTTGCGCAAAAACGAGGACGACGAAGCCGATAATCATGGTGGCAACAACTGCAAGACCAGCGATTGGCCAGAAGAGGAGCGCGCCGATCAGGCAGGCGCAGAGTGCTGCTGCATTGGCGGCTATCTCCGGCCGGGTATAGGATGCATGGTTTTCAAGCCAGAGCACGTCTTCTGACACGGCCTGGATAAGCTTGCCGCCTTCGATCGCCCGGAAGGCACCCAGCGGCATGCGGATCAGGTGTGCAAGGATCGCCCGTCGCAAACGCAGCCCACCGCCATAGGCTTCGGCATAGAGTTTTCGTAAAGCTGGCCAAAGCAGCAGGCGCCGGGCAATAAAGATCAGGAGCAGGATGCCGGCGCACCAGAGAGCGGAACGTCCTGAATTTCCACCAGCACCCTGCCACAGGAAGACCGCGGCAAGAAGCGGTTGAGCGACGAGCAACAGGCCATCGAGCATACGCCCGAGCGAAGCCGCATCCAACCGAGTGCCGAGGTACAAGAGAGGATCGCGGTCCGCCATCAACGCACCCTGCCATTCTCAAGGACGAAGGATCGGGCAGCAGTATGCGAACGCCATTGCCGGGCATAGGCGCCGTCGAGGGCAAGCAGCGCGTCGTGGTCTCCCTGTTCCATGATGCGGCCGTTCTCCAGGTAGACTATATGGTCGAAGCCGCACACGGAGGAGAGGCGATGGGCGATCGCGATGACGGTCCGGCCTTTTGCCAGCGCATCCAGGGCCTGCTGGATTTCATGCTGGCTATCCGGGTCGAGATAGGCCGTTGCCTCGTCCAGCACGAGGATCGGCGCGTTCTTCAGGATAGCCCGGGCGATCGCGATGCGCTGCTTTTGTCCGCCCGAAAGCCCTTCGCCCCGGTCGAGGATAGTGTTGTAACCCTCGGGCAGCGCCATTATGAAACTATCCGCCTGCGCGAGACGTGCGGCTTCGACGATCTCATCCTGCGTCGCCCCTGGCCGGCCGAGCGCGATATTGGCGCGGATCGTTTGTGAAAACAGGAACGACTCCTGAAACACCGGGGCAAATTGCCGAGCGAGTTCATGCTGCGGGAAAGAGCGGATATCGCGGCCGCCGAGCGTGATGCGGCCGATATCGGGATCGAAAAAGCGAAGCAGGAGCCGCGCAAGGGTCGACTTTCCTGAACCGCTCGGACCAACAAACGCCACGCTTTGACCGGTCTTGATATCCAGGTCTATATCCTCCAGCGCGAAACCATCTTCATAAACAAAACCAAGTTTTTCGAAGCGGATATCCTGCCCGTTTTGCAGTCGATCCTGAATAACCGGCAGGTCTGGCAACCGGAGCAGTGCATCAACGCGTGCCAGCGAGGCCTGCTGGATGCGCAGTCGCCCCATCGCGCCGAACAGCCGCACGCCAAGCGAGGAAAGGGTGAAGCTCGCAAGCAGGAAGAAGACGAGTACGGAATAGCCGTCTGGCAGCGGATGAAGCCACAGGCCAAGTGGCGCAACGATCAAAAGCGTCGAGGTGATGGCAAGGAAAAACCAGTTGTTGCTGGACGCGGAGAAGGAAAGCCAGCGGCCAACCACGTCGTCCACTTCCTGGAAAGATGCCTCCGCCCGGCGAAGATCGCCCGGGCCGATACCATAGGCCTTGATGACGGGCACCATGCGGATCGCCTCCTGCAAAGCAGCATCGACCGCCGTCTGCGCCGCGACAAACCGGCGGGACAGCCCTCCGTCATGCCTCAGGATCATGGAAAAAGCGATAAAGCCGGCCAGAACCGGCAGGAATGCTGCAATGGCCAGTCGCCAGTCGAGGAACAGCATGGCAATGCCGATAGCGAGTGGGGCGATCATCACGGCAACGAGGTCGGGGATAAGATGCGCGATGCCATCCTCGATGCGCTCGACATCCTCCATCAGCGTGCGGCGGATTTCGGCAGCCTCGAAGCGCTGGAGAGCACCGAGCGGTGTGGACCAGAGTTTCCGGCCTATCGCAAGCCGCGTCTGCGCCTGCACGTCGATCGCCACCCGATGCGATAGCAGGTTCGATACCATCTGCAGGAGGCAGGACAGTACGACCAATCCCAGAAGCCCGGCCGACCAAAAGATCGCGCCGTCGCGATCTCCCGCGATGAGCGCCGCCACCGCCAATGCGACCAGCACGGCGACAGCTGTTTCGAGCACCGCGGAGAGGATCGACGCCGCGATGACGATACCCATCCAGCCACGATACCCCTCCGTCAATCGCCAGAGATGGCCGGCAGCCCCACCGCCGGCAACGTCGTCTCCCTGCCCGGCCTCTTCGGGCATGTCACCTAATGCATTCTTCGCCATCTTGGGCTCAGAACTTGATCTTGAAGCTGCCGCCGAAGGTCAGCGGGTCACCCGGCGAAACCAGCGTGCCGACACCGAGATTTGCGGCGACCGTGCGGTAGTCGGTATCGCCGATGTTCTTGGCGAAGACATAGGCCGCATAGCGGTCATTCTCCAGTCCGACATAGGCGTCTATGAGGCCATAGCCTTTCTGCTGGATCGTGTTCTGCACGTCGAAATAGTAGCTCGACCGATAACGGTAGTTCACGCCGACCTTGCCGACGAGGTCGTCAAGGCCCGTTTCCCACTGGTAGGAGAGACCGGCCGACCCGGTGAAGCGTGAAACGAACTGCTGCTGGTTGCCGCTGACATCCACCGCGCCCGATCCATTCAGCGCACGCGCATTGCGGTATTCCTTGTAAGTCGCATCCGCGTAGCCAGCGCCGGCCGTGAGCGACCAGTGATCGTCGATGTCGAACGCGGCGGAGAGTTCGCCGCCGAAGGACTGGCTCTGTGGCGCGTTCGAAATCGGCGTGGCGCCGGTCAGCCCATTGAAGCCCTGGACCTGCTGGTCTCGCCAGTCGATGTAGAACAATGAAGCCTCGACCCTCAACCGGTCGTCCAGTGTCGCCGACTTCAGGCCCACCTCATAGCTGGTTACGCTTTCCGAATCGTAGGCCCCTTCATCACCAAGGCCGACGAAGCCGGAGTTGAAACCGCCCGACTTGTATCCGCTCGAGACACCGCCATAGAGGTTCAACCCCTCCATCGGCGCAAATTGCAGGCCGATGCGTGGTGTGACGTAGGTTTCGGAAAGCCGGGCGTTGTAACCGCGCGCAAAGGTTCCGGTCAGGCCAAGCAGTTCAGCGGTCTTGTTGGCGGTGAAGTCGTAGTCGAAGGACTTGCGGTCATGGCCGATACGCAGACCGCCAAAAACTTTCCATTGATCGTTCAGCGCGTAGGTCCCGTCCGCAAAGCCCGAAAGCGAAACCGTGTCAGTATCTCCACGGGTCGAAAGCGTCGCAGCTCCACCAGTGAACGTGCTGTTGGCGCCATAGGTGCGCGAGCCCTCCGAGAACTCGCCATAAAGTCCGGCGACCCAGTTAAAGCGCTCGTTGTCCTCGGAGACATAACGCACTTCCTGCGACCATTGACGATAGCTGCCGTCGAACGGATTGTCTGCACGGTAGCGGAAATTTGGGAAGCCGAGGGACTGGAAAAGTCCGTCATAGGCCGCGAAATATCCGAGCGGAAAGCCGTTGCCGCCGACATCCACCGCGCTTTTCTGAAAGCCGGTGATCGAGACGATCTTGTCGCCATTGTCGAGGTGGTAGGTGAACTGGCCAGAGACAGTCGCGAGATCGCTTTCGATGCGGATCGGATCGTCAATAGCAACTCCCCGCCTGCCCTTGAGGAAATCCGCTTCCGGCATACCGAGCATCTCGCCGTCCAGCACATGGCGCTCGATATCGACGATACCGAGGAATTCGAGGTTATCGGTAAGGTCGCCGGCAATGCTGACGCGACCATGCACATCCTTGCCGCCGCCGAGATCATCGTCATTGATGGTTGAATAGAGGGAGCCGTCGGTCTTCGAGACCGAAAGGGCGCCGCGCGCTGCCCAGCCATTGTCACCAATCGGCGTGTTGAAGATGCCGGTTGCCGTCGCCGTGCCGAAGCGACCATATTCAACTCCGAGTTCGCCGCCAGTCCGGTCGGGATCAGGCAGGTTGGAGATGATGTTGACCGAACCGGCAATATTGTTACGGCCATAGAGCGTACCCTGCGGTCCGCGCAGAATCTCGATACGGTCGACATCGAGCAACGTGCCGCTATGGGCCTGTGCGCTACCGATACCGACACCATCGAGATAGACGCCGACCGACGGGTCGCTCTCGATAAGCGCAGAGCCGACGCCGCGGATCGCGGTGAAGGATGTATAGAGTTTCGCCGTGACGGCACCGGTCTGAGCATTGGGCGCGGCAGCGATGGCATCATCGCGGCGCTTTGTCTTCTCAAGCGCCAGCGTCTCACCGCTCTCCACCGCGATGCTTGCAGGCACGTCCTTGCTTTCCGCCGTGCGCTTCTGCGCCGTGACGATGATCGGTTTCAGCACGGTCGTTTCCGTCGCCTCCTGCGCAAGAGCAATGACAGGCAGGCTGGTGCTTGCCAGAAGCGTGGCAAACCGTATGGCAGTTTTCATGATCAATCCCCGGACCCCAGTTCGGCGCGGATTATCGCGGTGGATGTAAGAAGGGTCGAGGCGCTTGGCTTATGCGTTTCGGCAAAAAGCTTACGATTATTATCCAGTTTTAAATCATTCAAGATTTCAATCGGCTAGGTGGATAGCCGAAATGCCGGGTGAAGGCCGAAGTGAAGTTTGCGGGATGCTGGTAGCCGGCCTTGTAGGCCGCCTCCGCAATGCTCAATCCGTCGCGCAGGATAGCGTTCCGACCGATCAGCAGCCGCCGCTCCAGAAGATATTCCCGGGCGCTGATGCCGAAGGCGCGCTGGAAGTCCTGCTTGAGTTTGCTCTGGCCGACGGCGAAGCGGGCAGCAAGGCCGGCGAGCGAATCGATAGCAGCGGCATTCGCATCTATGTGCCGGCGGATTTCCAGCATACGCTCCAGCGATTTCGCGGTGAGGTTGGCGACTGCGGCCACCTCAGCCGGACGAAAGGCCTCCGCCAGAATGCTCAGCAGGCTCATCGCACTGGCATCGAGATGCACATTGGTGAAGGCGCCGTGCGCCGGCGGGTTCAGCACGGACCAGGCTATCTGGCGAAGCCGCGCATCGAGCGAATGGCGGCGTATCATCACCGGCTGGCACATGGCGCGTTGCATGGCCTGATAGGTGGGATCGCCATCCATGACGGCACGGTTATGCTCGCTCCAGGCGGGCGTCAGCAATAACTCCACCACGCGAACCGGTTGATCGGCATGGATGGTCATGCTCGTCGGCCGGCTTTCGCCGGTGGAAGTGATCCAGACCTCGTCCGGGCAGAATCCACCCTCGATGCCTTCGGTCGTGTTGGTGGCAAAGCCCTCCAGTACGACGGAGAGGCAGATCGCTGGAAAGGTGTGACTCTGATAGGCAAGCGGCGTGTCGAGGCGAAGATCGGTGGTGCCGAGGAACATTCCGGGGCTGACCTCGCGCCAGCGGCGTGTATCGCCCTGCATCTCCATCCGTTCCTCCAGAATGCCAGCATCTTCGAGCGAGCCGGCAAAATCATGCGCCTCGGTACCGACCACATCCGTCACGCCTTTCGCTCCCCTGGCCGCGCACGCCACGTCGTCCTGATCGGATTGCACACCGTACCAACCCTGAGATTCATCTGCCCCACCCACATGATGGATCGGATCGCAACATCCGCTTAACGTGATTACTACAATCAAGTTTTATGCAACAACCCACAGAGGGCAAAAAAATCGTTGCGAGGGCCGATTTCAGGCGTTTTTACGAGTTCGCAGCACGATCTGCCCCTCGACTGTGCCCGCCATGCTTGCCGGCTGCTATGCGGTCCATGGACAGACACGATGACCTGATTGGGCTCTTGATGAGAAGAGCACCGTCGCCCCAACAAGAAAGAGCCGATTCAGCGTATCGGCATAGACTCTGGCCATTCCTGCGCGCCACGAAGCGCGCTCATCAAAAACTCGCCTTCAAGGCAGCAAAGCATTGTTCGAGTTATGTGACTCATTTGAAGGCACACTCTTCAATAGACTCACCAATGAGCTTTGTTGACTAGTTCCTGTTTTTGAGAAAATTGCATTCAGATAAGTGCGCGCCGTTCCGAAAGTTATTCGTTGGTTCGCAGCCGAGTCGCGTAGGGAGAGGCCGGATGTCAACGCCAGCGCCAATCGAGCCTCCGCGGGCGTCAATCCGAAGAGCCGGGAAACATATTCCGCACCGGGAAGTCCTCTCGTCGTTGCAACTGGCGTGACAATCATTATCGTCCCCGGCCCGGCGAATATGTGTCTCGCTTCTCGATACAATGGAATCATCTGGATAACCGCAGCGTCACGACTTTCGTCCGCTGGGATGGGTATGCTCACGGGTTTCCTTATGGAAACATCCAGCGCCTGGGAGAAGGCCTTCCTCAAGGAATCGCTGCCCTTGAGATCGAGGCGACCTGACGAATTCGCGGAAAAATATCGACGGCTATCGTGGAATAGATCGTTTGTTAGGACGATTTCTCTATTGCGAGCGATAAAAGCGGCAGCCACTCCGACGCTGTTAAGCATCTCTACTCCTCCACGCACGCGCTCAAAATACATACGTGACGCGAACAACGCAGCTTGCGAAAAGGGCTGGTTTAGTTTGTTGAGCTGAGCAATGATTTTCGGACCGTAACCGGGCTCACCCAGCCGGCGAGTAAACTCGAGCGTTATAATTTCACCGTTAAATAACTCAACAATCATGCCCGCCTGTACACCGTAGCCACGTTCGGCATGCCGCTTAACCCTCTCCTGGAAATCGACAATATCGGACCAATCGCCAGCAAACGGATCGAGCTGAAGGAAACCTTTATTAATTATCCCTTTAGCGCGAACATAGCTCGTCCATCGCTCTTGGGCTTCGGGAGTTTGATGCCAATCTTCATAATCCGGGAGGATCCTGCGACTGGTCGTAATACCCCTTGGAGCCGGCCAATATACTCCGATGCCACCGAAACCGGAATCAGTCTGCGCCGCCAACTCATCAAGCAGCGGCACCCACAGCTCCGGAAAGAAAGCAGCCTCGTACATTTTTTCAGAGAAATAATTAGTGTCCAACTCCAACGTCTCCGCCGACGAACCAGTTCAATCATTTATAACTCGCAAAGCACGTTGGTCGTATTGTAATATTTATTCCATACTCTACAGTGCGTGGATTTATTATTCTGATTAGTCGGATAAATCTACTACCACCATATGATAGGGATTGATATATGCGGCTCCGTAACGTCATCCTGAGTTTCAACCGGAATAACGGCCTCATTACGCGAGTATTCTAGCTTTACCCTTGAATATTATATAAATAATTATAAGAAAACCAAGCGATTAAGCTTACAACTGTCCACTTTTTACTACCACTTCCATTTCGGTTATGAGGCGAATATCTGTAAGCATACGTTGCCAAGTTGTTTGAACCGGTCATTTTGATTATCGGTCCGGCATGAAGATCCTGGCTCATTACTCCGGCTGGATGGAGTTTCGCTTCCCGCGTGAGATCGTCGCCTATGCAGTCTGGGCCAAAACTCCTACCAGCAGACCCGAAAATGCGAAAAGATCATGTGTCGGTTCAAAACACCGCTTCAGGCATAGTACTCCTTGTCGGCCCACGATCAAATCAACACGATCTTCCGCCCCGCCGCTACATTCCAACCGCCATTTCATACCGCCACGCGCGAGCTGATACGTTCAGCCTGTGGGCTGAGTATGCTGCTGAAATGACAGTCTAAAACTGGCGACACCGCGCCGCTGGTACGCAACGCCAATCCACGTGGCAATTCCAACCACATAAGCGACAATCTCACGTGGAAACGAAACCCCTTCAAGCGGGGTAAAGCGCTCTGCAATTTCAGGGCGCCTTCATACCGGACACGCCAGTCTCAAACAACTTGGCCATACCAAACATTCAATATGGTGGGCGTACCCCCATCATATGGCAGTAGACAATGTGCCTGCAACGCAGCCAATTCTTCCTCCAGCAAATGCTATGAGCGGTGCATGTCGGCGATTGGGATATCAGTTTGTCCAGGCCGTAAAGCTGTAATGCATGACCCTTCCGCAGCTGAAGGCAAACTCTTGTAGCTCAAACCAGGCACAACCATAAACTGTATTTCGTTATGAGTCAGCCGGTAAAGGAAGATTAATAATAGATACTGCAGGTGAATATGACTAATACTGGCTTCCATCGAAATTGCTCTTTAACTGCCATGGTTATTTTTACAGTTGCAGGCACGACAAGTGTCAGCTTTGCCGATGGCGAATGCGGACCAGCAGTTGGGGGCGTCGTAACCTGTAACGACACGTCGCTAAATCCCTACCCTAACGGTATCACTTATGTCCTAAACGCGGCAAACTGGATAAGGCTAGAGCGGGGCGTCACGGTTGACAGGATTGATGGGGACGGAAACAGAGGAGTAACACTGCGGCTTTTGAACTCCCCCTCAACAGTTGACTTGGACTACGGGACGTCGATTAGCACATCCGGCCTAAACTCTGACGCGGTCTTTGTAGAGAGTGACAGCGATATCTCGATAATTTCGGCCGCTGATATTAACGTGCAGATCCCCTCGTCAGATACAGGTTCCGCAGCAGGACTTTCCGGGTCGATCAGAAGCGGGGCTGGTCATGCCAATCTCGACATATTTCAGCGGGAAAACAGCACCATAACCGCCACGGGGCATATGGGGCGCGGGGTCTATGGTGAGCATTGGGGCAGCGGCGACGCACTGGCAATCACAAAGGGCACCATTACAACTCAGGGAGAAAATGGGCAGGGTATTTTTCTTCGCATTCTCGGTTCGGCCAATCCTGGACAGGCTCACATCATCGCCACTGAAGGTGCGACTATTCAAACGAGCGGCTTTGCCGCAGACGCTCTACTTGCAAGTAACGAAGCTCTCGGATCGGCGACGATCGAATCGGGCGCATTCGTTACCACGAGCGGCGCTTACGCTTATGGTGCCATTTCCAAAATCGATGACGCAGCCAATTCCCAGGACGCCACTGTTACTATTAACAAGGGTGGACGCATTACGACCCAAGGCGATGCATCACACGCGATCGTAACTCGAACGCCAGGGACAGGCGCGGCAATTGTTCGTCTCGCCCCAGAGACAGCCATAACGACTGCGGGTTCACTGGCCAATGGTATAAAAAGCTCAAGTGGTGGTGACGTCGTTATGATCCAGGATGGAAAATCCACGGTCCATGTGACCGGGGATCAATCTTTCGGGGTAGATTTAACGGCGGAAAACAAGTCCGAAGGCCGCTTTGATGGCGAAATTCGTTCTTCAGGGCAATTCGGTATCGGCATTTCCTCCTACTCCTCGACCTCCACCTCAACTGTTGTCGTGGGGAGGGAGGCGACGGTGAGCGGCGGATGGCAGCCAGGCTTGACCGAGATAGGCACAACCTCGGAAAGACCCGCTTCCGGAATTTTAATTGGCTCCGCGACGTTGAGCAAACTTGTTAACACCGGTCGAATTGAAGCTGGCTCCGACCGTGCCGTCGTTGACGTGGGGCGATTCCATCCAGCAAACGGGCATTTGGATGTTGTCAATCAAGGCAGCCTGACCGGGTTTGTTGTGTACGCCGGCGTCGACGGCAATCAGTTTATCAATGGTGAGAACGGTGTTTTCAGCATTCGGCACTTCGCCGACACTGATGGCGATGGTTTGCGTGATACAAAGCGGGTCTCTGTGTCCGATTTTGGCTCCAACACCAGCATCTTCCACAATCAGGTCGGTGCGACCGTCCATTTGAGCTCGGTAACGGGGGAAACAAATGTCGACGTAGGCAACTATTATCAACCTAAATCAGCCACGAGCCCATTGGATCCCAATATCTACTCGTTGAATAGACCTGGCGTGGTTCAAGGTCAGCTCGTCAATTTAGGCACTTTTCAAAATTCGGGCTCGATCGATCTGACAGGACCAACAACAGGCAATACGCTCCTCATCACCGGCAATGCCACCGCCGATTCAGGCGCGGGCAATGGTGTTTTCCTCAGTGATGGCGGTCACCTCGTACTAAACGCGGTGGCAAATGGCGGTGGCGCATCGAGAGAGCCGGCGGAATCATACGCTGACGTTCTCGTCGTGGACAGCACGCGCGTTGCAAGCGGTCCGACCAAGATTAGGATTGCCCGACGCGAAAGCAACGGCTCATCAGAAGATGGAAACGGCATTCTCCTCGTCGAAGTACGCAACAAAGACGCTTCCGGCGCAAACGTTTTCTCGCTCGTTGGTGATTCCCGGGTCGGTGAATCGGAGTCGATCGTACTGGGAGCTTACTCCTACGGCCTCTATCACAATGGCGTTGGGAGTGATGCAGCCGACGGTAACTGGTACCTCCGAAAGGCATCTCTGGCGCCAACGGTCCCCGTTTACGAAAGCTACCCGCAGGTTCTTCTCGAAATGGCACAGCTTCCAGATCTGTCAAACAGCGGCCGGAATCGTCTTTGGATAAATCCTCTAGAACAACATGAAACAACTGGGCGTGGCGGAAATCTCGCCGGAATTGACAGATGTTACGCACCGGAGGATGTCGAATTCCACGCTACCGATGGGACCCACTGTACCGCTAGAAGTGGCTTTTGGGTCCATCTTGAGGGTGGACGCGGGCGACATGCTTTGGCTAGTTCCGCAAGCGAAGCGGATTATAAGTATGAGTCTTCCACATTTCAGGTCGGTGTCGATGGCATCTTGCTTGAGGGAAAACATGGAACTCTAGTTGGCGGAGCGAACCTCCGGCGCGATCAAAGTTCTGCAACGATTGGTGCGTTCGGAAGCAGAGGCAGTATCGCGAGCGAAGGTTATGGTGCAGGCGCAGCACTGACATGGTATGGATCCGGCGGATTCTACCTGGATGGACGGGCGCAGGCAACTTGGCTTAAAAGTGATTTGGCGTCCGATACGTTGGGGCAATCGCTCACAAGTGACAATAACAGCTTTGGCGCCGCAATAGGTCTGGAAGCTGGGCAACGCATAAAGATTGGCAACAACTGGACGCTGGTCCCACAGGCGCAGCTAGTTTACACCAGTATTAAAGTCGATGAGTTTGCGGATCCATTCGGAGCCGCCGTTGTCTTTTCTGACGGCGAAAGTCTTCGTGGTCGGCTCGGGGCTGCGGTTGAGTATTCTAGCGTCTGGAAAGAGGCGGACGGAACGGTCTCCCATTTGGATTTTTTCGGCGCTACGAACGTCCGCAACGAGTTTTTTCAGGGAACACGGGTCACCATATCTGGAACAGATACCGTTGCACGGCAGGAACGACTCTGGGGCGGGATCGAACTGGGCGCAACCTACGCTTGGAATGATGACCGATATGCGATCTATGGCAAAGCTTCACTCGACTCCGGTTTAGCGAAGTTGGGGGAAAGCTATACCCTTTCCGGGATGGTCGGTTTCAAAGCCAGCTGGTGAGCCCTTACAAAATAAGCTTTTCTGACGGAACCGGACCTCGCGGGACTAACTTCGTCAACATGCACAGGGATACGCACGGCCTACGGGCCGTGCCGTTCGGTACGCCTCTCCGGATGCATATCCAAGTCTGCGGTCACTCGCCGACTTGGCGGATAATTGCTATCTTTCGGCGCGCCGAACTATTTCTCGACATGCAAAGTGCATTTGAAAAAGGGCTCTCGGCTGACTTGCGAGCTTGCGCGACCGAGACGCTGGGCACCTCGACTGAATATCTGAGGTATGTAGCGAAAACCCTGTGTTACGGAGACCATTTGATTGCGATTCGAAGCAGGGCCGTTCATCGGTCCTGTTGAAAAAACCGGCTGATCGCGGAAAGAGCGCTGACGATTTTCAGTGAGTCTGGTCGACAGACTTGCCGATTTCAGTGCGCGTGAAAACAAATCTCAGACGTTTATTTATGACCGGGCGATTCAATCAGTGCACCCGCGGCTGTGCGATTGACAGCCTTGGAATAAAGAAATCCTTGGCCAAGTTCACATCCCATTGCAACTAGCTGTTCAGCCTGTGAGGAAGTTTCGATGCCCTCAGCAACAACACCGATGCCGAGATTCTTGGCAATTGCCACCAGTCCTTCAATAATGAAAGTAGCCGAATCCCCAGGCACCATGCGATGCACGAATGACTTGTCGATCTTGATAATATCGACGGGAACGGTCAGGAGATGCGTCAAGGACGCGAAGCCCGTACCGAAATCATCGAGAGCGACCCGCATGCCTTTCGTTCTCAGTCCTTTGATTTCTTCCGCGATAGCATAGTCGCGTTGGCTAAGATAAACGGACTCGGTGACTTCCAGAACAATGTGTTTTAGTGGGACGCCAGCATTTGCGAACACTGTACATAATCTTTGCTCCAAATTGCCGTTCTGAAAATCGGCAGCTGACAGATTAATCCCCACGTGTTGAAAAGGCAGGCCTCTGTCGAGCCAATTGCGGACATCTTGTGCAACGCGTAGGAGCATCCTTTCGGTTAGTTCAGCAGCCACGTGCGCATCCTTGGTTGCTTCGTGAAAATTGGCTGCGGCTGTGATTTGACCGGAAGCCGTGGTCATACGGCAAAGCGCTTCGAATCCGACGATCTCACGTGTATCGAGACGAATGATCGGCTGGTAGTGGACGTCAATTCGATCTTCGACAAGAGCAACAGAAACATCTCGGATGTCTCTGGTACGACGAGTGAGCGCAGTCCCGAGATCGGGATGAAATTCAACATATTGTCCGCGGCTACGCTCCTTTGCGTGGTAAAGCGCAATGTCCGCATTTTGACGCAATTGGGAAAGGTCTGATTCATGCTCCCTGTAGGCGCCCCCGAGCGTCACCGCCGGAAAGATGACATGTCCACCACACTCTGCCGGCGGCTTGATAGCCACGAGAATTTTGTGGGCCTTAGCTGCGAGATCAATAGGGGCTTCACCGGAGATGACGATGGCAAACTCATCTCCGCCCAGTCTGAATGTATTTTCAGCTGTCATGATCGCTGATATGCGACTTCCAACAAGCTGGATAAGGGCATCTCCTGCCGCATGACCGAACGTATCGTTGACCAATTTCAAATTGTCGATATCTGCAAGCAGGATACCGGAAATGCGGTTCTCCTGCATGGATTTCTCTTTTAGAAACTCATTGAACCGCGCGCGATTGGGAAGGCCTGTCAAGGAATCAGTGTATGCTAGTCTCTGGCGTTCCAAAACTCGTTCGTGCCGCTCTATTGCGATCAAGCATAGATGGACACTTGCATTTGCTGCCTCTTGTTCGAGATCGGTTGGATCGCGGTTTTCCCAATGGTAGAATTTGACCATCGCCACGAGACGGTTGCCCGACAGAACGGGCGCCGGCCAACAAGACTTGAAGCCGACGGGAGGAACAAAGTCCATTAAATCGACCCATGCAAGCTCTTGGTTTTCTGCTTTGGTCGAAGCTTCTTGAACAAGGGCCGAAGGTGGGCACGAAACGAGACGCTCCTCTAAATCTCGATCAGTAATCGCTGTCAAACCGTTGATGCCCGACAAAGGGCATGTAAGATCGCACGGGGCCCCTCCTTTAACTGTGGTGATGACACACAATATCCCAGGAACTCGGGCCTCCATTTCCAAACAGATGCGCTCAATAGTTGTTTCAAGCGACACACCTCTGGCGATCATTTCAAGAATAATATTCTTAAATTCAAGAAGCATGGCCCGACTTTCATGGCTTTTGTATTGGAGAATTATTGGCAGGGATCTATATTTGCCGCGAGCCTGTCCAGGCATGGCAGTCCTGCTGCTCTGCGAGTGCAAAGTAACTCTAGACGATTTTGAGGATATTTTATTTACATCTTCTGTATCGCTGCATCTTGAGCATAATGATTATGCTGATTAACTGATAGACGATACATACCTGTCGGGTGGAAAGATGCTGTCATATGGTGATGGAAATAAGATTTGATTCAGCGGAAATTTGGATTGATGTAGCCGGAAATAAAAAATCGTGGCGCTCAAGTGCTCGTCGGAGCAGATCGCAGATAGCGCCATTCTCGTAGTTTATACCGCTCTGCGCTGCGTTGAACAAAGGCAAGACTAACCTTTGATCGGTAAACGCTACGTTGTCCGTGAGTTCCATAAGTCGTTGGTGATTAAATCGCTTCACCCTTTTTGGGGACGTTCGACCACAACCGACACCAACTTGAGACCAGCGCGACCCCGGCCCGTGCCATATTCATCGACGAGTGAGCTCGCATTCCGGGCGATCGCGCTGAAATGGAATTGGCCCGTTGAGTGGCGTTGGGTGCCAGCGACGCGGTGTCGCCAGTTTCAGACTATCATTTCAGCGCCTTGCTTATCCCACAGGCTGAACGCGTCAACCCGGGTGTGCGGTATGAAATGGCGGTTGGAGTTTAGCGGCGGGGGCGTAAGATCGTGTTGATTTGATCGTGGGCCGACAGGAGGCGCTGTGCCTGAAGCGGTGGTAGGCCCAGACCGCATAGGCGACGATCTCACGCGGGAAGCAAAACCTTCAGCCGGAGTAATGAGCCAGGCATCCTCATGCCAGACCGATAATCCAAATGACCGGCTCAAACAACTTGGCAATGCCGGCTCAGGTCACCATCAACATCGGTAGAGTGATTTCGTATCAATGGCTTCGCTAAATGGGTCGGTGGTTCGAACCCATTCAAGAGCTCAATTGGACACATTCATTGCGGCTCGCAAGGTATCGTTTATGCGCTCTTGCCAGCCCGGACCGTCCGCCTGAAAATGCGCAAGGACATCGCTGTCGATCTTCAATGATACAAGCTCCTTGGTATTAGGAATTGCAGGCCGTTCAACGGCCGGCGCTGCGACCTTTTTTGCCGGTTTGAACAGCGCCTCGGCTGCGTCTTTCGGATTGGATGGTCGCCGGGGTGTTGCCATGGTCATGTCCTCTTGTGTCGTGCGCTTGAACAGCGCAACCGGTCAGTTGTTGTTTCCAGGCAGCGGAAGGACCGTAATTGCTGCTGATAAACTGGTTAGCCGCCCCCGCTCTTCGGAAGAGATCGCATATCGCGAAGTGAAACTCCACTGGCTTCCTGCAACTGCCGAACTGGTTGCCGGAAGCCTCACCCGATAATAGCCTTCGATCTCCGCTAGAAGTTTAGTTGTTCTGAAAGCCCGCCGCGCCTGCGACCGCAACGCAGACTATTTTTTCATCACGCTATCCGTTTTGCCATCAGGATCGACGGTCTCCTGTCGAGTTCCACGAACCCGAATTTCGCGTAAAAGGCGACGACCTCCTCATTTTTCTGGTTCACACCCAGATGGACGCCCGTCACTCCTGCTCTCTCCAGAGCGTTCAGTTGATGGCGCAGCAGCACCGATCCATGTCCACCATTCTGAATCTCCGGCAGGAGGTTGATATGCAGATGAGCGGGAAAGAGGTCTGTCACCTGAGGAGGTGTTCGTGGCGCGCCTTCAATGTAGGACAGAATGTCCTCATCTTCTGCTGTTTCTGCACAGAAATCGCGAAGCTCGCTCTTCAGGTACGGCCACCATTCGACCTTCAACCATTCTTCGTAAGCGATTGTATTGGGTGCCGCGACACAATAACCCATGACGGCTGCATCTTTCGTCAGCACAAAGGCATGGACTGCGCAGAAACGGACGTAAGGCAACGCCCAGAGCAGACCAGGAAGCCTTGGATCGGTGTAGAGATGTGAGCCATCCTGCCCGCCGTCAGAGGTGCGCAGGCAAATATCGAGAATTGCCGCCTCATCTGATGGTTGGGCGTTGCGGATGATGACGGATGATGAAAGGTCTGGCATCGTCATCCTCGCTGCCCCAACGCAGCAGTATGCTTGGTGAGAAGCGCGTCGTCGAAGCGCTGCCAGGTTTCGACCAGTTCAATGGTTCGACGTGCACGACGTGCCTCATCGATCTTGATTGCCACGAGCCCAGCCTCCAAAGCCGCGACGATACCGACGGATAGCGGTGCGCCCTCTGTCAGATGCAGGTAGATATCCGAGGCCATCTGGTCATCGGCACCATAGTGGTCGCTTTCATGCCCTTCGTAACGTCGCTCGATAAGCTTTTCGCCCGTTACGGCGGAATGAACCTCGAAGCGATTGCGGATGAAATCACCCTCGGCCATTCCTTTGCTGCCGATAACGCAGAAGCGGCGAAACTGATCGGGAACGTTGAGGTTGGTATGAAATGACATCGTCGCCCCGCCCTGATATTCGATGATCGCGGTCTGATAATCGATAATATCACCGTCGCTCTCGAACACGGTATCGCCCTGCAGCCAACCGCTCGGTTTCTTATAGAATTCCTGCTTCTGAAATTCGGAAAGGCGATCCGGCCTGTTTTCCGCAACAAACGACTTTCGTCCTCCAAAGCTAGCGACGGCCATCGCCCGCTGCCCAACGACACTGCCATAGAGATCGATATCGTGACAGCATTTTTCCAGGATGAAAGGGCCTGCGTAGCGCGTATGCCGCCGCCAGTCGCGCATGAAGAACGCGCCGTGGTAGGGTGCGATATGCTCGGACGCCTCGATCGAGATGATCGCGCCGATGTGGCCCTCAGCCTGTGCTGCATGCAGATCTCTGTAGAGATCAGAGTAACGCAGCACGAGGCCCACGATAACGCTATCACTGCCATATTCAGCGAGCAGCCGTGCCATCCTCATCGTCTGGTCTTCATCGATCACCACTGGCTTTTCTGTGAAGACCCGGACGCCCGCGCGCAATCCGGCAGTGATATGATCCAGATGGAGAAAATTGGGCGAGCCGACCATGAAAAGATCCGGCCGCGTCTGCGTCAGCATCGTCTCCACCGTCTCGAAGCGGCGCGGTTCCGGCAGACCGGAAGATAGAATGTCCGGCAGTCCCGCAGGCCGGGGATCCATCAGCCCAACGATTTCCAGTTCGGGGCAGGCCTTGCGGAACGAGGCAATAACATTAGCAAGCCGAAACCCAAGCCCGGCAACTGCGATTTTCATGTTTTAGTCCTGTCTGCGAGAGTTAAATAAATCGGGACGAAGTGTCATCATCCGTTGGTGCTCCGGCGACTCGATCGAAACGTCTTTCGAAATCGATGGCCTGGCTGCGTCCGCGCATGGATGAGAGGCGCCTGAAGTCCGGGCTGCCATGGGCAATCACGGGCAGCATGGCCGCGCCGATGGCGGCGGCCTCCGGTCCCAGGGCACCGGCACACAGCCGGGGAATTTCCCGGTGGCTTCGGGCGCTGACGGAGGGCAAAAGGGGGTACGCCCGGTCGATCAGGGAATTGGTGAGGATTGCAGGAAAATGCCCTCCGACCACGATGGTCTGCGGGTCCATGATGTTTTCAAGCAGCGACACCAGCAACCGCAAACGCCTAGAATTGAGATCTAGCCACCGCATCAGAATACTGTCGCGTTGAGCGTAAAGTTTCTCTAACACGCCAGGCCGCGCAATCTCCCTGCTTTTGCAAGACAGCATCGCTGCGAGCTCGTCGATGGAAAACGGGGTCTGCCCGACCGCATCCGGGTTGGCGAGCTCCGCCGGCCATGTAAGCAGACCGATTTCTCCCGCATTGTTCCAAAATCCCTGAAGCGGCATGCTGTCATTGATGATGCCGGCACCAAGTCCGTAACCGACGAAAATATGAGCGTAATGCGTCAATCCTGTCGCACTGCCGGCCCTCAGTTCGGCAACTGCTGCGGCTGTCGCGTCATTCTCGATGATGGTGGGGAGGCCACATACATCTTCGATGGCCTCTGCCACCGGTATGCGGTTCCACGCATCCCAACCTGGCGGACCGACAGGATGTTCAAACTCCGCCTCCTGCAGTGTCGGCATGGCAATGCCGATGCCCCAGGCAGGACGGTCCACCGAGACCGAGCGCAGATGCTGCGTCAAGTCAGCGATGGCGCGGATTGTATCAGATGGATCCTCAAGCGATGCCGATGCGGTTTCGCGTCCCAGCTCCCGCCCCGCCAGATCGCAGACGATACCCACAAGTCCATCGCGATCCACATGAATGCCCAGGCAACAACCTGCTTCGGCGCGAATCCGTAACTTTTTTTGCGGCGCACCGCGCGCACCCTCCTGTTGGATTGTTTCCACCACCAGCGAGCGATCGATCAGGTCCTTGCAGATATTGGACATAGTTTGCGGCTTCAAACCCGTCACATCAACAAGGTCCCGCCGGCTGATGCCATCGCCGGACCGGATAAGATCGAAAACGAGGCGACGATTATAACGGCCCGAATATGTGTGGTTGCTTCCCATCAGGCTCATGGATGCCGATTCCTATTTAATCAATTAAATGGAATTTATCAGGGTGCGCCAAACGCGTCAAGCAGACAGAAACAGCTGAAAACAACGTTTATATCAAAATACCACATCTCAATATGCGTTTTCGACGAAAGGGTGGCTTGATTTTTAATCCGGTTAATGGAATTAATTGGCTACCTTCTTCTCAGTGACTAAAAAAGGGGAACATAGTCATGGTGAAATGGACCTTACGGCGGATTATGGCTGGCGCTTTTGCGTCGGCATCAATCTTCAGTGTCGCAAATGCCGGAGAGCTGGTCGTCTACACCGCTCATGGGGAGGCAACATCAGCGCCCATCCTCGATGCTTTCGCCAAGGCAAATCCGGATATCAAGGTGACCGTCGTGCGCGGCGGGACAGGCGAGCTCATCGAGCGCCTTCGCGCTGAAGGTGGCAACTCCTCAGCGGACGTAATGTGGGGCGGACCGACCCAGACTTTCGAAGAAAATGCCACGCTTTTCCAGGCGTACGAGAGCAAGTCGGACGCCAACATGATGACGACCGATCCCAATCACATCTGGCATCCGTTCACGGTGCTGCTGCAGCCGTTGATCGTCAGCACCAAGCGCGTCGAGGCGAAATCGATACCCAAGACGCAGAAGGATCTCGTCTCGCATGACTTCGCGAAGGACGGTGGCCTGATTATTCCAGACCCTGGGAAATCCGGTACAGGTTATGTCATCCTGTCGGCTCTTGCAGGCAATTTCGGCTGGGATTTCGTCGGCCAAATGGCCAAGGGCGCGCGCATCGCCCCGGGGTCCGATGACGCATTCAACGCGGTGCGCGATGGAGAAGCGGCAATTGGCTGGATCAACGAGGATCTCGGCGCCAAGTGGAAGGCCCAGGGCCTGCCGATAGATATCGTCTATCCGTCGGATGCCGTTACCGGGCAGATCGATGCTCAGGCCATTGTCAAAGGTGCCGAACACATCGACGACGCCAAGAGCTTCATCGATTTTCTCGGAAGTAAGGCTGCACATGAAATCGTCCGCGATGCCACCGTTCGCCGTTCTGCCCGCAAGGATGTAACGCCGCCGGCCGCTCTGCCCGACATGTCCTCTCTCACGATCGTTTCCGCGGTCGATCCGCGGCCCGTAGTCGTTGCCCGGTTCCAGGAGCTTCGCGGGAAATGAAGGCGCTGCGCGACAACTGGCTTATCTTTTCCATCGTCGCGCTCGTGCTTTGCGGCCTGACGATCATCGTCCCGCAAATTCGCGTCATTGCTGCCTCCCTTCTGGAAGAGGGCGGTCGTTTCACCCTGCTGCACAACAGGGATGGACTGCAATCTGTCCCGGAAATGACCAGCCGCTACGACGTGGCGAAACTCCCTGACGGCCTCGTCATATCGTTGAATACGACGGACGGCCTGACTGTCGATGTCGAGGACGACCGAACGCTTCGCCTCTCGTCGCAACAGCCGATTTTGGTTGGCAAGGACGAAGGCGGGCTGCTTGAACTCGATCTTGGCTCCGCTCGGTTTACCCTGTCGCAACAGGCGCCGCGCGGGCTTTTCGCCACAACGGCTCCAGCGCCCTTGGATATCAAGGCGCAATCGTCCAACGCCGTTTTGCTGTCCCATGCGGTAAACGCCTACATCACCTTTGAAAACAAGGCGTTGTCGCTCTCTCCCGTTCATTATATAGATTTCTTCACACGCTCGGAGACCCTTTCGGCGACGATAAACAGTCTGCTGATTGCACTAACGTCTACCGGGTTGGCCGCCTTAATCGGCGTGTCTCTCGCCTATCTTGTTGCGCGTTATCGGGTCGCGGGGAGCACGGCTATCGTTTTCCTCGTCACCATGGCCTCTGTGTCGCCGCCATTTCTGGGCGCGTATGCCTGGCGGCTGCTTCTCGGGCGCAACGGCGTTCTGACAAACTACTTCGGCCTCGATGTCTCCATTGTCGGCTTGCATGGCGTCATCTGGGTCATCACCTGGCTGGTCTTTCCAATCATCTTTCTCCTCAGCCATAGCTCGTTCCAAAGTCTCGATGCTGGCCATATCGAAGCGGCAGAAAGCCTTGGCGCCAAGCCCCCACGCGTTCGCATGTCGGTGGAAATTCCGCTGGCACTTCCCGGCATCATCACGGGTCTTTATCTCGCAACGATGGCGGCTCTGTCAGATTTCGGAACGCCGCGCATCATCGGCCTCGATGTCAACGCGCTGCCGGTTCTGATCTACACGTCCTTCCTCAGCGAGGCGGGACGCAATCCGGCGCTTGCGGCCACGGGATCGATGGTGCTCATCACCATCTCCAGCTTGTTTCTCATGGCACAGCAAATCTATCTGGCGCGGCGCGGTTTTGCCGTGGTCTCTTCGCGCGCATTGGAGCGCAAACCACTCTCGCCTCTTGGCCAGGCATTGGTGCTTGGATCAGTCATCCTTGCACTCCTAATGGCATTTACCCCTCATTTAACGGTACTGATCTCCAGCTTCATGGAATGGCGTGTGGGCTTGCCCAGAGCAAACTTTACCCTCGCAAACTACACGACCATGCTGCGCACCGGCATGGGGCCGGCATGGGTGACCTTGTCGCTCGGCATTGCCGGGACGCTGGCTGCAAGCGCAATCGGCCTGGGGATCGCCTATGTCATTATCCGCAAGCGCTATCGAGTCTTGGCACCCGTTCTCAGCCTTACCGTCATGATGCCTTACGTCATTCCTGGCACGGTGCTCGGTATCGGCCTGATCATGATGTTCAACAAGGCGCCGCTGCAACTGACCGGCACCTGGTTTATCCTCGTCCTTGCCTATCTCATCCGCAACCTGCCCTTCACGGTAAAAGCATCAGAGGCTGCCCTGCGTCGGGTTCACCCTGCACTGGAAGAGGCGGCGATCAGTCTTGGAGCGCGGCCATTCAGGGTGTTCCTCACGATCACTGCACCTCTGGTCCTTGCGGGCGCGGTCACCGGGGCAACACTCACCTTCCTTCACATCGTCACTGAGCTGTCTTCCACCATCGTTCTCTATCGCCCGCCGTGGAAGCCTATGACGGCGGTGATCTTCGAGAACACGCTTGTGGACGCCGATTTCGGTGTCTCGGCGGCGCAAACAATCCTCCTGATGCTGATCATTTATATCCCGCTCTATTTCATTGTCCGCTATGGCCAAATTCGAGGAAAATCCGGTGGTTGAAACCTCATCTTCCAAAACTCCCACCCAAGGCTGCGAGGTCGTCATTGATGCCGTCTCCAAGACCTTTGGCAATCACGCAGTCTTGAAAGACATCAGCTTCACGATCAGGCCTGGCGAATTCTTCACGCTGCTTGGGCCATCCGGTTGCGGCAAGACCACGCTTTTGCGCGCCCTTGCAGGCTTTCACCCGATTGATGGCGGGAAGATCCTGTTTAACGGCCAAAACGTGACCACTCTTCCTGCCTGGGACAGGAATATCGGTTTCGTGTTCCAGAACTACGCGCTCTGGCCGAACCAGACCGTGTTCGACAATGTTGCTTACGGGTTGAAGCTAAGAAAAATTCCCAAAGGCGAAATCGCCGAAAGAGTTCACTCCGCATTGGCACAAGTCGAGCTTCATGGTGTTGACAAGCGCTTTCCTGCAGAAATGAGCGGTGGCATGCAGCAGCGCATTGCGCTGGCGCGCGCACTCGTCATCAACCCGCCGCTGCTTCTCATGGATGAGCCGATGTCCAACCTCGATGCGCGCCTTCGCGTGGCTCTTCGCCACGAATTACGCAGCCTGCAGAAGACACTCGGCCTGACAGCAATCTACGTTACGCATGATCAGGAAGAAGCCCTGGAAATGTCAGACCGGATTGCCGTCATGCAAAATGGTGTCGTGCAGCAGCTTGCAGACCCTCAAACCATCTATTCGGGACCGGCGAACCGTTTCGTTGCCGAGTTCGTCGGCAGCGCGAACTTTCTGGAGGGCAGTTTTGACGAGACAGGCTTCCTGATGGCAGACGGATCAAGGCTCCCTATCACCGGAAAGAGCCACCACGGTAAAGGCACGCTTGTGGTGCGTCCCGAACAGGTGATGATCCGCGAATGCGGTAGCGCTCTTGTAGACGCCAGAGTGGAAGATAAGCGCTTCATGGGCAAAGCCTGGACGCAGAGCCTTCGGATTGACAGCGGGCCAATCTTATCGGTGGAAACACGCAGAGCGCTCGATCTCGGTTCGCGCGTCGGTGTCGATTTCGAGACCTTTACCTTTCTACCTTCGGGAGCATGAATAATGGCGGACCAGTCGCTTGACGAACTGATGCAGATCGCGTCGTCCGCGGCCCTTGTTGGAGGTGCCGAATTGAAGAAGCATTTTGGCGCTGTCTCGGGCGATAGTGTTCAGCGAAAGGCGTTGGGAGATTATGCATCCCAAGCAGATCTTCGCGCCGAGGAGGCGATTGCCACCGTTCTGGCGACAGTGGGCGAGGGCTATGGCTTCGTCGGTGAAGAAACCGGTGCACGTAAGGCGGACGCGCAACGTCGCTGGGTGGTGGACCCCCTCGACGGGACGAGCAACTTCATCTGGGGGATCCCCTATTTTGCCCTCAGCATCGCCCTCTGCGACGACGAAGGCGAGCTGCTGGGTGTCGTCCTGGACCCATTGCGTGGCGAGATGTTCACCGCAATTCGCGGCTTGGGTGCCCGGCTGAACGGCGAAAAACTGGCTCCGTTAGAAGAAAAGCGGCCGGAGGAATCTATCATCTCTCTATCCATGCCGATCCACGGACAGTTGAAGGCAATCGACCGCAGCACCTTCTTCCAAGCTCTGGATTCCATCACTAACGAGACAGCAGGCGTCCGGAGACTTGGCTCGGCAGCACTTGATCTCGCCTATGTCGGGGCCGGAAGGCTCGACGGCTACTTCGAAGATGGTCTCAGCCATTACGATTACGCCGCTGGCAAACTTATCGCTCAGGAAGCGGGAGCTCTCGTTACCTCGCTCACGGGCGACATTCCAGCAGATGGCGGCTCACTGCTGGCTGGAACCTCTTCCCTGCATCAATGGCTCAGAACCAAGTTTCAATAGAAGTCAGATTCGTTGCTCGGGGGGTTATCGACAAGCGCGGGCTCTGTTGAAAATTTCGACTTTGGCCGAATGACCGTTAACCGGGGCGTCGATTATACGCGAAGCCTTGCGCACCAGAGCCGGGACTTATCGTGCGCATCGATACGCCAGATCTTTCTTATATCCTCGGCAGCCTCTGCTGGCAGCACCAGGTCTATGGCTGAAAAATGTCTGATGGCTCCACGCAAATGGCACGCTTCGCTCTGACACATCATCACTCAACACCGCACTCTTGACATCCTCTCGCAAACCCTGTTTATACGTATCAGCAGCTAATACGCATTAGCAATTCGACTGAAGATGAGGTTCCGATGGTTAGGCGGGTGACGCAACGTGATATTGCGATCTTCGCGGGGGTCAGTCAGGCAACGGTTTCGCTCGTGCTGAACGAAGCGAAATCCGCGGAAGGCCGCATTCCGCCTGAAACGCGCGAGCGTGTGCTGAAGGCCATTCGCGACACCGGTTATGTGGCGGACCCCATCGCGCGCAGCATGGTCAAGGGCGCCAACCGGATCCTGGGTGTTTTCACCTATCAGCCGGCTTTCCCGATTGCGCAGGCGGATTTCTACACGCCTTTCCTGATGGGAATAGAGGAGGAAGCAGAGAGGTTGAGCTACGACCTTCTGCTGATGACGGCTGCGGCGCGCGACGATAACGGCCGCAAGCGTATCTTCGGGGAAACGGGGCGGCTTCGACTTGCTGACGGATGCCTCATTCTGGGCAGTCAGTTCGACAGCGATGAGCTGGCCCAGCTGGTTGCCGGTGACTATCCTTACGTCGCAGTCGGTCGTCGTGACGATGCCGGCGGGCCCGTGCGTTATGTTGGCGCGGATTATGTGACGGCCACTCATGCACTTGTCCGAGAAGCACTTGCCGCTGGCCATCGCCGCTTCGCCTTTATCGGCGCGACGGGTCCGGCGGAATCCATCAGCGATCGCTGGCGTGGTTTTCTCGCCGCAATCAAGGGCGCGGCGGAGCTGGTCTATTCCCACGAAAGTGAAAATGGCGATCCGGCCGAGCAGCTGGCCGCTGTTCGCGCCAGCGGAGCAAGCGTCGTTTTTTTTGCCGAGGTGGCCGAAGCGGTGGTCTTCGACAATCATGCCCGTGCCCAGGGGGTGAGTGTCCCCGCCGATCTTTCCATCGTGGTGCTGGGCAGCGGCACCCGCACGCATACGCTTCGGTTGCAACGCGTCTTCACCTCCTATGCCATCCCCCGCGAAGAAATGGGCAGGCAGGCGACTTCCATGCTGGTCGAGACCCTCACCAGCCCCCCCGGCCCCGTAAAGCAGATATTGCTGGGCTGCGACATCGTGGCGGGCGAAACGCTTGCCTCCCCAACTCAAGGCCCAACTCAAGGAAAGAGAACCTGACGTGAGAGAATACAATGCAGATATTCTTGTGGTTGGCGGCGGACTTGGCGGCGTGGCGGCGGCGCTCGGGGCCCTGCGCAACGGCCGCAGCGTTATCCTGACCGAAGCATTCGAATGGATTGGCGGCCAGCTGACCAGCCAGGCCGTACCGCCCGACGAACACAGCTGGGTGGAACAGTTCGGGATCACCGCCAGCTATCGCGCCCTGCGCACGGGTGTGCGGCAATATTACCGCGACCACTATCCGCTCACCGACACAGCCCGGGCCGATCTGACGCTCAACCCCGGAGACGGCAACGTATCTCGCCTGTGCCATGAACCACGCGTTTCGCTGGCGGTGATGGAGGCAATGCTGGCGCCTTACGCAGCGGGCGGCAAGCTGACCATCCTCAAGCCCTATGAGCCGATATCAGCAGAGGTCGACGGTGATACCGTGCAGGCCGTGACGCTGCGCCATTGCAATACCGGTGATCTCGTTTCCTGCTCGGCCCGCTATATCATCGACGCCACCGAACTGGGCGATCTGCTGCCGCTGACCGCAACCGACTATGTCACTGGTTTCGAATCCCAATCCGAAACCGGCGAGCCGAGCGCGCCGGCGGAGGCGCAACCGCATAATCAGCAGGCCGTCTCGATCTGTTTCGCCGTCGATCAGGTTGACGGCAATCATGTCATCGACAAACCCGCCCGGCATGACCACTGGCGTCAGGTTGCCCCCGAATTCTGGGGCGGCCCGCTATTGAGCTGGGACTCGCCCAATCCGCGGACACTGGAGCGCAGCCGCCGCTTTTTCGATCCCAACCCGGTCGACAACGCAACACGCGACGTTGCCGACCAGCGCCACAGCGCCGGCGATATGAGCCTGTGGATATTCCGCCGCATTGCCGCCCGCCATACATTTCGGCCCGGCGCCTATGCCAGCGATATCTGCCTCGTGAACTGGCCAATGATCGATTATTTCGAGGCGCCGATCATCGACGTTACCCCCGAACAATATGCCGAGCGGCTGGCCGATGCGGCAAGCCTCTCCTATTCCATGTTCTACTGGATGCAGACCGAAGCGCCCCGCCCGGATGGTGGTCAGGGTTTTCCGGGCCTGCGCCTGCGCGGCGACATTACCGGCACGGAGCATGGTCTGGCCATGGCGCCCTATATCCGTGAAAGCCGTCGCATTCGTGCTCTGACCACGGTGGTCGAACAGGATCTGTCGCTTGCCGTGCGCGGCGATCGCGGCGCGGTGCATTACCCCGACAGTATCGGTATCGGTATGTACCGCATCGACCTGCACCCCTCGACGGGCGGCGATAACTATATCGATGTCGGTGCCTGCCCTTTCGAAATCCCACTCGGTGCTCTTATTCCCCGCCACAAAACGAACCTGCTGGCGGCATCCAAGAATATCGGCACGACGCATATCACCAATGGTTGTTACAGGCTGCATCCGGTCGAATGGAACATCGGCGAAGTGGCCGGCATGCTGGCCGCCTATTGCCTTGACAGGGGCGAGACCCCGCATGGCGTGCATGCCGATGAAAAGCGGCTGGCGGAGTTTCACACCCACATCGAACGCCAAGGGGTGGAGCGCCATTGGCCTGATATTCGCGGCTACTAGCCAAAACGTATAATCTGGGAGGATTATTCATGCGCAGGAGTATAGTCAAAATTGCATTGACCGGTTTTCTGGTCACATCCGGGCTGGTTTCGCCAGCTTTGTCGCAGGAATTGCGAATGGCCATCTGGAGCGCCAACGAAGCCCATCTCGCCCTCTTCAACGAGATCGCCGATGAGTTCGAGGCCAGCCATCCCGGCGTCAAGATCACCTACGATTCGCTTGCCTACGAAGGTTATGCCACCACCCTGACCACCCAGATCGCCGGTGGAAACCCTCCCGATCTGGCCTGGCTTTTCGACACGACCGCACCTGACTTCATGGCGGCTGGGGCGCTTTATCCCCTTACCGAAACCTTTGCCAATACCGAAGGTTACGACATGGGCGACTTCCCCCCGGCAACACTCACCGCCTGGTCTTACGAAGGTGTACAATATCTCTATCCCTTCTCGACATCGCCCTTCGGCGTTTTCGTCAACAACGACATGATCCGGGCTGCAGGCGCAAAGACGCCCGCCGAGATGATCGCTGCCGGCGAATGGAACTGGGACAATGCCATTGCGACGGCCGCGAAAGTCGCGGCCACCGGCAAACAGGGATTGATCATTCGTGATTTCGAATACAAGGCCTGGGAAAACCTTGCCGAAGTCTATACCGGGTGGAATGCCTATCCCTGGTCGAAGGATACAAAGTCCTGCGCTTTTGCCAGCCCGGAGATGGTTGATGCGATGCGCTTCATCCACGATGCGATCTTCGTGAAAAAAGCCATGCCAGGCCCCGGTGTTTCTGCCGACTTTTTTGCCGGGGATGCGGCGATGACGACCACCCAGATCAGCCGCGCAGCGCTGCTGCCGAAAGGCGACAAGGCGTTCGACTGGGATCTCGTGCCGTTGCCTACAGGACCTGCAGGTGACTATGCCGTTACGGGTCGGGCCGGCATTGGCGTCATGGCCAGCGGCAAAAACCCGAAGCTTGCGGCGGAATTCCTGGCGTTTTTCTCCTCCAAGCCTAATGTGGCCAAGCTCGCGCGGTTTTTCCCGCCAGCACGGCAGAGTCTGCTCACCGCCGATGTCCTCGCAGCCGCCAACCCATTGCTGTCGCGTAAACAGATAGAGGCCGTGGTCATTCGTGGCGTCGCCACCGGTCAATCAACGCAGCAGGTCCGCAATTTTGCCCGGCTGCAACAGACCGTTCGCGCTGGCCTTGACGGTCTCTGGCGTCCCGATGCCGACGTCACGGCTGTCCTGCAAGCGCTCTGCGGCCGTCTTGACCCGTTGCTGGCGGCCAATTGAGGCTTGGTAGTCATCCGATTTTCCGTGGATGCGAAAGCAGAAGGAAGAAAAGCCATGACGCTTGCCCTCCAGACAGCGCAGACACAGGCCCGGCGCGGTTTCTGGACCATGGCGCGCCGTGACGCCGCCACCGGTTATCTGTTCATAGCGCCGCAACTCATCGGTATCGTTGTCTTCGTGCTCGTGCCGCTGGTGCTGGTCTTCTGGTATTCGCTGCATGAGTGGAACGTGCTGGCGGGATCGTTCCGGTTCACCGGCGTCGCCAATTACCAGAAGCTGCTCAGCGATCCGGCCATAGGCGAAGTGCTGGCGGTGACCGCCGTGTTCTCCGCCGGGCTTGCCCTGCTCAATATGAGCCTGGCGCTGGGGCTTGCGTTGCTCCTGAACCAGAAGCTGGCCTTCATGACCGTGTTCCGCACACTGTTCTTTTCCCCTGTCGTGGTGTCGCTGGTCGCCTGGACAATCGTGTGGAGCTTCCTTCTGCAGAACAATGGCGGCATCAACGGCCTCCTGCAAATGATCGGCGTCGAGGGGCCCAACTGGCTGCGCCACCCCACGACGGCAATGATCTCGGTCATCGTGGTGCAGGCGCTCAAGAACCTTGGTCTCAACATGATCCTGTTTCTTGCCGCACTACAGGGCGTGCCGCGGGAACTGTTTGAAGCCGCGCGCGTCGACGGTGTGCCGCGCTTCAAGCAATTCTATCGCATCACCCTGCCGATGATCAGCCCGACGATCCTGCTCGCCTCCATCGTCACCATTGTCGGCGCGTTGCAGGTCTTTGCGCAGATCATGATCCTCACACAGGGCGGGCCGGGCTTTTCCACGACGGTTCTCGTTTATTACCTCTATCAGCAGGCCTTCCAGTTCTACCTCTTCGGTTATGGCTCGACACTCTCCATCATCCTGCTGGTCATTGTCGGCGCGCTCACCTTCATCCAATGGCACCTGCGCAGAAAGTTCGTATTCTATGAAAACTGAACTCAGCCCACGCGCGCAGACGCTGATCTATTTCACACTCTGTGTGCTGCTTGTCCCCTTCGTTTTTCCGACCTGGTGGATGGTCACGTCGTCGGTCAAACCCGTCAGCCAGATATTTGCCTTTCCGCCTGATATCTGGCCGCGCGCCTTCGATTTTTCGTCCTATTCCGACGTTTTCAGAATACAGCCCTTCGCGCTGCAATACTGGAACTCCGCCTATATCGCCGCAATCGTCACCATCGGCACCATGGCAGTGGCTTCGATGGCCGGATATGCCTTTGCACGCATCAGGTTCCCCTTCGCCAACGCCATCTTCATGGTGGTGCTGGTGGGGTTGCTCATCCCGTCAGAAGTGACGCTGGTTCCGCTGTTCCGGATGTTTCTCAAATGGGGCATGATCAACACACACTGGCCGCTGATCCTGGTGCCGATCTTCGGTGCGCCGGCGGTCTTCGCCACCTTCATCATGCGCCAGTTCTTCATTTCCCTGCCGGTGGAACTGGAGGAAGCCGCCCGGGTCGATGGCCTCGGCCGGTTCAAGATATTCTGGACCATTGCCCTGCCGCTTGCCCGTCCAGCGCTGGCCGCCGTTGCGATCTTCACATTTCTCGGCAGCTGGAACCTCTATCTCGAACCCATAGTCTTTCTCTCCAGCCCCGATAAGTTCACCCTGCCCCAGGCATTGACACAATTTACCGACGCCTATGGCGGACCGATGTGGAACATCCAGCTTGCCGCCGCAACGATGACCGCCATTCCCGTACTCATCGTCTTCATCGTTGCGCAGAAACAATTCGTCGAAGGCCTCGCCCATACCGGGCTTAAAGGCTAATCGAAAGGCTGACCTATGGCACCCGTTACCCTTAGATCCGTCAAGAAAAGCTATGGCGCATTCGCCACCATCCATGGTGTCGATATCGATATTGCCGATGGCGAATTCGTTGTCCTCGTCGGCCCTTCGGGCTGCGGCAAATCCACCCTGCTGCGGATGATCGCAGGCCTTGAAACCGTGACCAGCGGCGATATCTCGATCAGCAGCCGTGTCGTCAACGAGATCGAACCGAAAGACCGCGACATCGCCATGGTCTTTCAGAACTACGCGCTTTATCCGCATATGAGCGTGGCCAGGAACATGGCCTTCTCGCTCGAGCATCGCGGCGGCAGCAAGACCGAGATTGCCGAGCGGGTGAGCTGGGCGGCGGACATATTGGGGCTGACGCCATTGCTCGAACGGTTCCCCCGCCAGCTTTCCGGCGGCCAACGGCAGCGTGTCGCCATGGGCCGCGCAATCGTCCGCAATCCTCAGGTTTTTCTGTTCGACGAACCGCTCAGCAATCTTGATGCCAAATTGCGCGTGGTGATGCGCGGTGAAATCAAGGGATTGCACCAGCGTCTGGGGGTCACCACCGTTTATGTCACGCATGACCAGGTGGAAGCCATGACCATGGCCGACAAGATCGTAGTCATGAATGCCGGACGGGTGGAGCAATGCGGGGCGCCGCTCGAGCTTTATGACCGGCCCGCCAATCCCTTCGTCGCGGGCTTCATCGGTTCGCCGGCGATGAATTTCATCAAGGGACAACTTACGACCAATGGCTTCGAGGCTGACGGCGTCATTTTGCCCCTCCCGGCAGGCTCCGCCACAGGCGAAGCGATATACGGCATCCGCCCGGAACATTTCGAGCTGGTCAACCAAGGCCTCACCGCAACGGTTTTGCTGGTGGAGCCAATGGGGTCGGAAACGCAGGTTACGATGATGCTCGGCAATCATCAGGTCATCGGTGTTTTTCGCGAGCGTGTACAGGCGCAGCCGGGGGCGACCATCCAGATTCAGCCGGATCTGGCATCGATCCACCTGTTCGATGCCAGGACCAGTCAACGACTAAACTAGCGGACCGCGCGCCATGACATGCCATTGCAAACCGAACCTAAAGGCGCACCGCTGCAGATCCGAGCGGCGCTCCGACGACACTTGTTGGCGCCGATCAGACCCATATGTCTTGAACAGCGTCACACGAACCACGCCAATCATCAGATGTACTTTTTGAGCATTCATCATAACTCGAGAACGAATTCGGGTCGGGCCTCAGGTCAGGATGAAAAATCTTCCAGCGTCAGACCGAAGTCGACCGGTCTGCTGGCCGTTCCACTTTGATCGAACCAGGAACATAAAATCAAAGCCCAGTGACCACTGAGGGTGAAGTCAGCACAAGTGCTCAGGCGCGACCACGAGTTGACGCCTCAACGCGGCTTTCTGAAGAAGGCGGGATGAATCCCCAAGCGCTGCAACCGCGCGTAAAGGCTTCGCCGGGGAAGATTCAGCGCCTCTGCGACGGCCGTTGCGTCACCGCCATGGCTTTGGAGTGCCTGGGTCAGAAGGCTTGTCTCGAAAGCATCCATCTGTTCGACCAGACCCAACCTCGTCGACGCTTGGCGGTGCGGTGAGGCAAGCCCAAGCGCGACCTGCGTTGCATAGTTGCGCAATTCGCGGATATTGCCCGGCCATTCATTGCTCAGGAGAAACGCTTCGATCTCCGCATCGATCTGCGGACTGGGGAGCCCATGGCGGCGCGCTGCATCCTCTAAAAACACATGGAACAGGATGGCAATGTCCCCCTGCCTTTGACGCAGTGGCGGCACACCGAGGCGCACGGTCTCGAGGTGATAAAGCAGATCCTTGCGGAAGCCTGCCCTTTCATCGTCACCGGCAAGGTGTGTCCTCGTCAAGGTGGTAATGATCCTGACATCGACGGGCGTCGTCCCGCCGCTTGGATTGGGCATTTCCCGGCTTTCCACCACGCCTAGCATCCGCCCCTGCATCAGGGAAGACATGGTTTCCGCCCCATCCAGAAACAGCGTTCCACGCTGGGCCTCGGCAATCAGCCCACGACGAAGGCGCGTGCCGAACAGTGTCTCGTCAACCATCGCATCCGAAATTGACGCGCAATCGACGCGGATGAATGGGCGCGCGCGGCGCGGGCTTCCCTGGTGCAATAGCCTGGCAATCAGCTCCTTGCCCGTCCCGGTCTCGCCTTCGACAAGCACATTGACGTCCGTCGGAGCGACCCGTTCAATCAAGTCCCGCAACTGGACCATAGCGGGCGTCTGGCCGAGCAGCGGCGATGTCAGTTCCGCCTCGAGAGCCGCCTGACGCAGCCGCCGATTGTCGACGACCAGACGGCGGGTTTCCAGCGCGCGTCGGACGGAGGCGATCAGATGGTCCGTCATGAACGGCTTTGCCACGAAATCGAAGGCGCCCCGCTTCAAGGCGGCGACTGCCATGGCGATATCGCCATGCCCTGTCATGAGGATGACCGGCAATTCGCGATCGCGAGCAAGGATTGCATCGAACAGGTCGTTGCCATCGAGGCGCGGCATGCGAAGATCGGTGACGACGACACCGGGCAGCGTGGTGGAGAGGCTGGCAAGCGCCGATTTGCCATCGTCATGCACCTCCACCTCCAAGCCGGCGATGGCGAAGCTGTCCGCCAATGCTGCACGAAAGGCGATATTGTCTTCAACGAGCAGGATCTTCTCTGGTGCATTCTGCGTCATGCCGCCCTCATGGTAACGGTAAAGGCCGCGCCCCCAAACGCCGACGCCGTGATGGTGAGAGCGCCGCCAAGATCGCTCATGATATCCTGGGCAATGCCAAGACCAAGCCCGAGGCCATTTGGCTTGCCGGTCACGAAGGGCTGAAAGACTTGCTTGCCGAGCTGCGGATCGATGCCCGGGCCGTTATCGGCAACCGTCAGGCAAATCATGTCCTCGTGATGCTCCACCGTTATCGCAATCTCCGGATCGGCGTATCCCTCCAGCGCGTCCATGGCGTTCTGCAACAGATTGACCAGAACCTGTTCGAGCGGCACTCGCTTGCCAAGCACGCCTGGTTGACCACTTGGCGGCAGGGTCAGGCGAATGCCTGCCTTCCGGATCCGGTCTTCCATCAACAGCATCGCGCCCGCGATAATACCATCCAGGGGTTCTTCGCCGATTTGCCCCTCCCCCTTGCGGGAGAAACCGCGCATTTCCTGCGTCAGCGTGCCGATCCGCTCCGTCATCGCAATCATCGTGCTGAGACTGTCGCGAACCCGCTCGCTGCGACTGGCCGCAAGGTGGTGGAGCGCATTTTCCGAAAGGGTGCGGATGGTAGCAACCGGCTGATTGATCTCATGCATGAGGCCAGCAGTAATGGAGCCGACAGAGGCGAGCCGATTGGCCTGTGCCAGCTCCTCTCGCGCTTCTCGGTAACGCTGATCGGCAATCGCCCGATATCCCATTTCTTCACGCAACTGCGCCGTTCGTTGAGCAACCGCCGCCTCGAGGCTGCGCCGCTCTGCAGCGCGTCGTGCCGTGCGATTGGCCTGCCACCAGACGCCTGAACCGGCGAGAAGCAGAAGCGGGAGGATGGCAAGCGCGGCAAGCGTGGCCCGCCGGTCGGCAGCGATACGCGCCGGTCGCGTGTCGAGAAGATGCAGGATGCGAAGATCCGTTCCGGCAATGGGAAGTGCGGCATAAATCATCTCCGCGCCCTGCGCCGTCTCGATCCGATCCGGTCCCGCAAACCGATAGTGGCCGGGCTCGAGCTTTGCATCGCCATACTGGCCGATCGCATCGATCCGCTGACGAACGGCGGTAGGCAAAGGAGCAAGGGTTGTGAGAATCTGGTCCTTGTCGGGTGCCGCCAGAATGATGCCGTTGGCATCGACGATCAGCGTGCGCCCCGGATCACCGGCCCAGATGGCGGAAAGCGCGCCGAACTCATATTTGACGACGACGACACCGGACGCGGCATCGCTTTGGCCGACGCGCCGCGCCAGAAACAAGCCTGCCTGACGGGTGAGCAGGCCCGCGCCATAATACTCCGCCTTCCCCTCCCGCATTGCGCCGGTGAAATAGGGACGGAAGCCGAAATTCTGCCCGACGAAGCTCCTGTCGTCGCGGGCATTGGAAGCGGCCACGGCAACGCCATCGCGATTGATCAGATAGATATAGGAGGCTCCGGTCTCTCGCACGAGAGAACCGAATTTCTCGCTGAGCCGCGCTGCCGTCTGCGGATTCTTGGTCGATAGAACATCGACGAGATCGCCATATTCACCGAGAACGATCGGCATCAGCCGAAAACGGGCAAGCTCGCTGTCGATCAACAGGCTGTGCTGGCGCACCAGCAGCTCAGCCTCCTCCGCCAGCTGCTCCGACGCCTGCCGACGCGACCAAAGGGACGCTCCACTCCAGACGAGAGCAATAACGACGAGGACGAGCAGCACCAGCACTAGGATTTGTAGGCGAGATTTCAGAGACATCTGTGCAGGATATTGCACAATCAATCGAAACGCCATGCAAAAATCAGCACAGATTTTGCCTCAGACCTTTCGGATATATCAATTAAATTGATTAGATTCAGATAGTTAATTGATCATCAATCAATCCTTCACATGACATCCCACCCTGCCGCAGATTGCATGAAGAGGACGCGCCGTCGGGAGGATGGCCGAACAGCTTTAAAATCAACGGCCATGTGCTGATCAGCAAGGACGCTTTCTGCGGGACGCTCGCTGGTCACTCGGAGGGAATATCCCAGGCTCAAGCCGCGCGTCACGATCTTGGCCCTGCCTGGAAGAAGGCACCGGGCGTCTTTGTAGAACTTGACCAAGGGAGGGTCTGAGTGTGTTGATCGAGACTGGAAATACTGTCACCCACGGAGCTGCAAATCAGGCTGCCGCGCAGTCGCCAGACCGCAAGCAGCGCCTGAAATCGATTATCGGCGGTTCAACGGGCAATCTCGTCGAATGGTTCGACTGGTACGTCTATGCCGCGTTTGCGCTCTACTTCGCACCGCACTTCTTTCCTGCAGGCGATCAGACCGCACAGCTCCTTAATTCCGCAGCCGTCTTCGCCGTCGGCTTCGTGATGCGCCCCGTCGGCGCATGGATCATGGGTCTTTATGCCGACCGCCATGGCCGCAAGTCCGGACTGGCGCTTTCAGTGACCCTCATGTGCCTTGGTTCGCTGATCATTGCCCTGACACCGGATTACCAGACGATCGGCGTTGCCGCACCGACGCTTCTCGTCATCGCCCGCTTGCTGCAGGGTCTCTCCGTCGGCGGCGAATATGGCGCCTCTGCCACCTATCTTTCCGAAATGGCGGGCAAGGAACGCCGCGGCTTTTTCTCCTCCTTCCAGTACGTGACCCTTATCTCGGGCCAGCTTCTGGCGATTGCCGTCCTCATCATTCTACAGAACGTCATGACCCCGGAAGATCTCAATGCCTGGGGCTGGCGCATTCCGTTCTTCGTTGGCGCGGCGCTGGCCGTCGTCGTCTTCTGGCTGCGTCGCGGTCTTGCTGAAACCGAAAGCTTCAAGAACGCCAAGGCTGAGGGCACGCCGAAGTCTGGCTTCTGGCAGCTCCTGACCAAGCATCCGAAAGAGACCGCACTTGTCATGCTCCTGACCGCAGGCGGCACCCTGGCCTTCTACGCCTACTCGATCTACATGCAGAAATTTCTGGTCAACACCTCCGGCTTCTCCCGTGAGGTCGCCAGCGAGATCAACGCCGTCACGCTCTTCGTCTTCATGCTGCTGCAGCCACTTGCGGGCGGACTGTCCGACAAGATCGGCCGCAAGCCGCTGATGGTGACATTCGGTGTATTGGGCGTGCTCTTCACCTACCCGATCTTCTCGGCTCTGGAACATGCCAAGGATCCGCTGACGGCCGGATTGCTGGTCATGGCCGCACTGGTGATCGTGACGGGCTACACCTCGATCAACGCAGTGGTCAAAGCAGAGCTCTTCCCCGCCCATATCCGCGCGCTCGGCGTTGCTCTTCCTTATGCGCTCGCCAACACACTCTTCGGCGGCACAGCGGAGTTCGTTGCATTGCGCTTTAAGACCGCCGGTTGGGAACAGGGCTTCTACTGGTACGTCACCGCCATGATTGGCGTGTCGCTCATCGTCTACTTGTTCATGCGTGATACCAGCAAGCAGAGCGAGATCATCGAAGACTAAGAGGGAGAGGGGGTAGCCCCCCCTCGACTCACCTCCGAGGCTTGGCTGCCATCGGCGTTCAGCTGCCTACGCGCTACAAGTACAACCGGCGGCACACTTCGATGCCGTCTCCTCTGCTTCAATACTGCCAAAGCCGGCGGCGCTTGCGCTGCAGGTCTGTCCGAACCCATCCGTATCTGGACACGGCTACACTTTAAAGTTTATCGGCTCCGAGACATCCTGCATGAGGGTTGGGTATCAACCTGATTGCATAGGCCTTGCGGTAATGCCTTTTCCTCGGAGCGAGTTTACCGCCGGACTTACCGGATTTGCCACCCTTCCCTTGCTCTTTCTATACACGCTTCTCGACCTTATTCTGAAGGGTGGTGCTGCCGACAGGATCAACGCGAAGATGGTGGCGCTCGAGGCGCGCAAGAAGGAGCTGGTCGGCTTCCTCGACGATGCGGAGGAGCCACCTCCCCTGCTGCATCCCAATCTGGCAAAATATTATCATGAGGAGATCGCTGCTCTCCACGACCAGTTGGGCAATGAAGAAACGCGAGCACTGGCGGCCGACAAACTTCGCACGCTGGTCAGCCGCATCGATCTCGTGCCCGACGGCGCGGAACTGGTGATCGTGCTGCGCGGCGATCTTGCCGCCATCCTGACGTTTGCATCTGGCAAGAGGAAGCCCGAGTTTCTCAACGAGCGGGCACTTTTGGAAGATCTCATGGGCCGCGCTGATCAATCCGGTGCCCAGAAACGCAAAAAGCCCCACGAAGGGGCTTTATTGGGATCACAGGGATCGTTGGTTGCGGGGGCAGGATTTGAACCTGCGGCCTTCAGGTTATGAGCCTGACGAGCTACCGGGCTGCTCCACCCCGCGTTACCAGCGCAAGTTCGCAGAACTTGTCGCGAGAGCGTAACCGCATGGC